>NZ_WQFE01000009.1 GCF_013033965.1 Ruegeria atlantica | reverse complement strand
GAAGGCGGCCGCACCGTCGGCGCCGGCGTTGTCTCGAAAATCATCGAGTAAGGCGGCTTTGCCAATACTCAAAGAAAGGGCGTCCCAAGGGGCGCCCTTTTTTGTTCCAACGGAAAAACACTAAATAGGATTGCCGCACGCCAGCAACACTAGGAGGAGTCACTTCTAGTGCTGATTTACCTTAAGTTGTTCCCGCAGCATTTTGTGGTTACAAATATTTTTACATTACTCGCATCAAGCAAAGGATACCGCGATGATACGGTTCGCAATTGCGATTCTATTGATGAGCTCTGCAGCAGCAATGGCAGGTACAAAAGACAACAAATTGACAATCGATCATCGGGCCGATGGATTTAAGGGAAAAGCTGGTGCGGGTTGGACGAATGAGGACTTACAAAAAAATGCCTTTGGTGCCCTTTGTTCTGGCGGATTGAAAGTTGCCGATCTTCAAATCCAGCGAAACAAAAAAGGTGTCGCGAAATTTACCGGGAAGTGTGTTCCACAGTAGTCTGCTACGGGGGCTCAACAATTTTTTCAGAATCGAAGGCCTCTCCTGAATGGAGAGGCTTTTTTTGTGGCGCAACAGCACGCCTGCATATCCATGCGGGATGGAATACTTGAATACGATTTTACTCGTAAGCAGCGTCCACGATAAATTCCACCTTCAGCTCGGGGCGTGCCAGCTTAGCTTCCCCGCAGGCGCGGGCCGGTGCGTGGCCATTGGGAACCCAGGCATTCCAGACCTCGTTCAATCCGGCAAAGTCCTTCATGTCGGCCAGCCAGATCGTTACACGCAGCATATTTTCGCGTGATGACCCGGCTTTTACGAGCAGAGCATCAATTTTCTCCAGGCAAATCCGCACTTGCTCCTGAATTGTCTCACCCTCGGCAACTTGCCCGGTCAGGTAGGCAACGCCATTGTGTTTAACGATTTTAGAGGACCGTTCACCGGTATCGATGCGTTCAATCATAGGGGCTTTCTCGTTTTTGATATTTGATAGGGTCGTTCTTGGCCACAATCTGTTCGTTATGGCAAACGGAAACCGTTTGAATGGGCTTCAGAGAAACTTAACACGACGGATCAATCGAGTTCCCGGAGCGCGCATTTGACGCCGGCATCGTCGATGCCATCTCTAAAGCCATCTGATAGTTAATTCTGCAGGCTTGCAGAGGGCCGATGCTTTGCCGTGAAAGCGAAATTTGCCCAGTTGGCCTGTAATTTGAGGCATGCGGTTCAAAGAGCCTAGATTTAAGATCTACCCGAAGGCTTGACGTTAAGGAACCCGGACATGGGCACTGGAAGACCTGAGTTCGGGACTGGTTCGGCACACAGTTGGTTTATCTGACAGTTTTGACCATGGCGGCCTTTTTCTTTTCACAATTGTCAGTATTCTGACCTCGGACTTTCAAATTTTCGGTAGCATGATCAAATCGTTAACTAAATTGACCGGGATGTCCCTGGCAACAGTGATCGCTATAGCTGGAGTGGGATTCGCTAAGCCTCTGCTGACGAACTCACAAGAAACCTATGTCTCTGCCTGTCTGGGGCAGGATGATACGCCAGAGCGTATCATTGAAATCTGCCAGCGCGGGTTGGGCGAGGTCGGCGCGTCTGATCGTCAGCGCATTGAAATGTTAGATAAGCTGGCATGGGCCTATTATGATCTCGATGATATGGATCAGGCCGATGATGCGTTTGCCGAAATTCTGGCCTTGAACCCCAATGCCGAGCCCGGTCTGCAGGGGCGGGCGTGGGTGCATTACAATCGCGATGAGTATACGGCCGCGGTCGAGTTGTTTCGGCAAGCCGTATCGCGCAAACCCAATGCCCAAAACATAGCCGGTCTGGCCGCCAGTGCGCGTCGGTCCGGTGAGATGGATTTTGCGGAATTCGAAGAAATGATGCAAACTTCGCTAGCCCTGAGCCCGGAATACACGTGGGCGATGCGGGAGCTGGCGTGGGTGCTGTCGGATCACAACGGGCAAGACGAAGCAATGAAGCTGTTCCGATCAGCCCGCGATCTGGATCCATATGACCCTTATGCGGAATACGGTATCGCCTTTCTTTTGTCCGAACAGAACGATTGGGAGGCCTCGTTTGATCACATAAGCCGGGCATTGGAGTTGAAGCCGGATTTTGTGTCTGCAATTTCGCGCAGGTCTCTTATTCTGCTGATGCTGGATCGCCCCAAGCAGGCGTTGAAAGATGCCGAAGCGGTGATCCAGACCAAGCCTGACGATGCGGATGGTTATGTGCGAAAGGCGCGGGCTTTGTCGGAGTTAGGCCAAAGATCGCAGGCGCATGATGTGCTGGAGCAGGCCGAAAAGCTGATAGGTCCGGACAATTACCTGCTTTACTGGCGGGCCAGCCTGTTGGCGGACGACCTTGATTATGAAGCCGCTCTTTTTCACATTCGCCGCAGTGTCGCACTTGAAGGGGCCGACCGATTTGACCATCGCCTGCACGCGGAAATAGCATTGTGGCTGGGTTATACGGATGAAGCGCGTGATGCAATTGATCAAGCGCTCTCGCTCAATCCCGATGGAGAGTTCGAGCAGTATACAAATGCGCTGGTGATGCTGGGTGAAGACAGGTTTGATGCAGCCGAAAACGCATTCGATTCCGCCATTTCAGCCGGCCTGCACGAGGACTACCTTGGCGACTTTCTGACAGAATTGGTGGCCGAAGGGCGGTTCATGCAAGCGATCAAAATGCGCGCTCGATATGGGGGCCGCCAGTCGGCAAATGCAAATGACGCGCAGCGTTCGAACTAGCGCGCCAGTTTGATTGCGGTAAGTCTACGAAATCGCAGAGTCCGCTGCGTTGCGCACAGCTTGGATATTGGCCCCGTAAACATCCGGGTTTTCGACCGAGCCACCCTTGAACACGGCTGACCCTGCGACCAGTACGTCCGCACCCGCTGCCGCCACCAGGGGGGCGGTTTTGGGGTCAACGCCACCGTCGATCTCGATATGGATAGGACGATCTCCGATCATCGATCGCAGCTTGCGAACCTTGCTGGTCATGTCGATAAATTTCTGGCCGCCAAAGCCGGGGTTCACCGTCATGACGCACACCAGATCGGTCAGGTCCAGCAGGTGTTCAACCGCGTCGGCCGGAGTGCCGGGGTTTAGCGCTACGCCCGCCTTCATACCAGCGGCACGGATTGCTTGCAGCGTGCGGTGGGTGTGCGGCCCGGCCTCGATATGTGCGGTCAGGATATCGGCCCCGGCATCCGCGTAGGCCTGAATGTAAGGATCGACCGGTGTGATCATCAGATGCACATCCATGACCGTTTTGACATGTGGACGGAACGCTTTGACTGCAGGCGGGCCAAAAGTCAGGTTTGGCACGAAATGGCCATCCATCACGTCGACATGGACCCAATCAGCCCCCTGGGCTTCGATGGCCTGAATCTCGGCGCCGAAATTGGCGAAATCGGCGGACAGGATCGACGGGGCGATCTTGATGCTGCGGTCAAAGCTCATGCGAGGCCTCATATGAATAGCGTGTTGGCAATGCGTATAGCGGCGATACGCGTCGATGGGTAGGCCCGTCATTCCGCGGGGCGTTTACAGAACTTTCATTCGGTCGGCACACCGCCGTTGAACCCCATCTGTAGCTGGCTGCCAATTCGCCAACTTCGCAAGTTTCACCCGAATCGGGCATGATACTTGGATTGGGAAAGCGGCAGGTATCAAGGCCGAGGTGGCCTAATCGTCGTTGAGGGTCAGAGTGACCCGATCCCCGGCAAACACAGTTCGCCCGAATTCAACGGGCATACCATTCGGATCTGCGTTTACACCAACGGAATAAAGGACCGGTGCTCCCTCGGTCAGATTCAGGTGGAGGGCCTGCGTTGCCGTCGCCGCGCGCGCAGTCAGGCGCGTCGAAATACGGGTGTAATCCTCAATACCGCAGTGCCGCAAAGCCTTCGTGACAGACTCTGTTTCGGACAGCGCCTCAAGAATGCGGGGCAGTCGGTCTGCAGGAAAGACACTTTGGAACAGCGCGATCGGCTGTCCGTCCGCCAAGGACAGCCCGTCATATACGTGCACCTGATCGCCTGCTGCGATCTCCAAGGCTTCAGCTTCGGTTTCATCTGCGGCGCGCGTTGTGAGGGTCAGGATGTTTTTCCCGGGAATCTTACCGCTGGCCGAGATGCTCTTGTGGTATCGGACGCGCCTTCCGATGGCATAATCAGTTGGGCGGGCCGTCACAAAGACACCAGCGCCGCGGCGGGCGTGCACCAGACCTTGTTCCGCCAGATCCGACAGTGCGCGCCGCACCGTGTGGCGGTTAACCCCGTGTTTTGCTGCCAGCTGTGCCTCAGTCGGCAGGCGGTCGCCGGTGTCGTATCGGCCCTCTGAAATGTCTGATGTCAGATTCAGCGCGATGCTTTTCCAGACGGGTGTTTTTCTCATGCAATCTAAACTTCACAGGGTTGCGGATTGTCAGCCACGACGGTGTAATGTATTATTTGTCTAGTTGTATAGTTCATGTGGACAACTTGGCCAAGAGGCTTTGATGACAAATCAAGCAAATCACTCGAATGCGCCGCGGCAGGCCTGGATGGGCCTTTTGGCGCGCGCTCCTGAGGGGGTTTTGATGGCGCTTTGGGGCGGATACGAAGCTCGCCCAGCGTTTGAGTGGCTGCGTCGCCCCGAGGTGGGTGGGGTCATGGTGCGCGGGCGTGCGGGTAGTGTCGGCGCTTCGTTCAACCTTGGCGAAATGACCGTCACGCGGTGTTCCTTGATGTTGGAGGACGGGACAGTCGGGCATGGGTACGTGCAGGGTCGGTCCAAGCCCAAGGCCGAGGTGGCAGCGTTGATTGATGCGATGATGCAGACCTCGGCCGCGGGTGCGGTTCATGAGCAGGTGATCGCACCGCTCAAAGATCACGTGCAGGCCGCCAAAGCAGATCGCGCGGCCAAAGCTGCGGCGACAAAGGTCGAGTTTTTCACATTGGTCCGGGGAGAAAATTCGTGACAGAACAGCCCCAGTATTCCGGCGGATTTCAGAATGCACCTATCCAGGCCGCGCGTGCGTTCCGCGCTGCCATGACCGTAATGGCCCGGCCCGGCGAAATCCGTGAACTGAACGGCAGTCGCCCGCCAGACCCCCTGTCTATTGCAGCTGGAACGCTGTTGCTGACTCTGTGTGATCCCGAGACAAAGGTGCACCTGGCTGGTGCGGTCAACACCGATGCGGCGCGCGAGTGGCTGACCTTTCACACCGGCGCACCCCTTGCGCAGGCGGCTGATGCAGATTTCGCCGTCGGGCGCTGGGCCGAGCTGGGGTCATTGGGCACATACCGTATCGGCACCGCTGAATACCCGGATCGGTCCGCCACATTGATTGTAGAATGTGACGAGTTGCAACAGGCCGGTGCCGAGCTAAGCGGCCCAGGGATCAAAGGCACGGCTCAGCTTTTCTTGCCGGATGTTCCGGCGTTGCAGGCCAATGCGGCCTTGTACCCGCTTGGATGCGACTTCTTTTTCACCAGCGGTGACCGGGTGGCGGCCTTGCCGCGCAGTACCCGGATCAGCATGGAGACCTAAGCCATGTATGTCGCAGTCAAGGGTGGCGAAAAGGCAATCGAAAACGCACATGCCTGGTTGGCGGAAGAAAGGCGCGGTGCAACGGACATAGCCGAGCTGAGTATTGCGCAAATCCGCGAGCAGCTGAGTCTGGCGGTCAATCGGGTGATGGCCGAGGGATCTTTGTACGATCCTGATTTAGCGGCATTGGCTATCAAACAGGCGCGCGGCGATTTGATCGAGGCGGTTTTTCTGATCCGGGCTTATCGGACAACTCTGCCGCGATTTGGTTATTCGAACCCGATTGCGACAGGTGAAATGGCATGTGATCGCCGGATCTCGGCCACGTTCAAGGATGCGCCGGGCGGACAGGTGCTGGGGCCAACCTTTGATTGCACGCACCGTTTGTTGGACTTCAAACTGGCCGCCGAAGGTGAGGTCTTGGCAGCGCCCACGGCGCACCCTCGTACTGGGGCGACACCGCATATCACAGAATTTCTTAAGGGTGAGGATATCATTCAGGATGAACCTGCCAGTGACGCAACTCCGGGTGATCTGACACGCGAACCGATGGAGTTTCCGTCGACCCGCCCCCTGCGTCTGCAATCACTGACCCGAGGGGATGAGGGGTTTGTGCTGGGCATGGCCTATTCCACTCAACGCGGGTATGCCCGCAATCACGCTTTCGTCGGCGAGCTGCGGATTGGCAAGGTCGTGGTCGAAATGGACATTCCGGAACTGGGCTTTGCCATCGACATCGGCGAAATTGAAGTGACCGAATGCGAGACTGTAAACCAGTTCAAGGGCTCCAAGACCGAACCGCCGCAATTCACCCGCGGTTACGGACTGGTCTTTGGTCAGTCCGAGCGGAAATCCATTGCGATGGCTTTGGTGGATCGCGCCCTGCGCTGGGAAGAGTTGGGCGAAGACAATCTGGGCGCCCCCGCGCAGGACGAGGAATTTGTTCTCAGCCATGCGGACAATGTTCAGGCAACCGGGTTCCTGGAACATATCAAGCTGCCGCATTACGTGGACTTCCAGTCCGAATTGGAACTGGTCCGCAAACTGCGTCGGGAAGCGGAAGAGAGAAACGCATCGCAGGAGGCCGAGCCGAGTGAAAGGGGGCCTTTATGAGTTGGATCGCGCCAGCATCTCGGCATCGGCGAACCAGGCAGATGAATTCCCAGTCGCTTCTTACGGGCGTCGCAGATTGCTACCGGACGGCGAGTCCGTACGCGCACCAACCGATTTCCACACGCCCTTTGGATCTCGCTTTTGTGCACGGCGACGTCGCTTTGCATGACGAGAGTGAAAGAAAAGATACAGCAATAGCGCCAATAACAGTGCGCCCAATAAAAGAACGTCCACAAAAACACCAAAAACAAAGTGATACTTCAAAATGAATGAGTATAACTTCGCATATTTGGACGAACAAACCAAGCGAATGATCCGTCGCGCCATTTTAAAGGGGCTGGCTGTGCCCGGGTATCAGGTCCCATTTGCCAGCCGTGAAATGCCGATGCCGTACGGATGGGGCACAGGCGGCGTGCAGGTTTCGGCCGCGACATTGACGCCCAAGGACACGTTAAAAGTGATTGACCAAGGCGCTGATGACACCACCAACGCGGTGTCGATCCGCAAGTTTTTTGAGAATACGGCAGGTGTGGAGACGACCGAGGAAACCGAGAAGGCCACTGTCATCCAAACCCGTCACCGCATCCCCGAGGCGAAGCTGCGCGAGGATCAGATTATTGTTTATCAGGTGCCAATTCCGGAACCGCTGCGCTTTCTGGAACCACGCGAAACCGAGACGCGAAAGATGCACAGCCTTGAGGAATACGGGCTGATGCATGTGAAGTTGTACGAGGACATCAGCCAGCATGGCGCGATCTCGACCGCCTATGCCTATCCGGTGTATGTGTCGGATCGTTATGTGATGGATCCATCCCCGATCCCCAAGTTTGACAACCCAAAACTTGAGATGGACGCGATCCAGCTATTTGGTGCTGGGCGTGAACAGCGGATTTATGCAATTCCGCCGCATACCAAGGTCGTGAGCCTGGATTTCGAGGACTACCCATTCGAGGCCACCAAGGCCGAACACTGCTGTGACCTTTGCGGGGCCGAGGACAGCTATCTGGACGAAGTGATCATGGATGATGCAGGCAACCGAATGTTTGTTTGCTCGGACACGGATTATTGCCGGTCACGCCGCGAGGCGGGCCATATGGGCCGACTGGCCGGGGAGAATGCGGCATGAACCCCTTGTTGCAGGTGAAAGGCATCGAGAAACGATACGGCGCGCGGATTGGTTGTAGGGATGTCAGTTTTGATCTCTACCCCAGCGAGGTGATGGGGATCGTGGGCGAAAGTGGCTCGGGCAAGTCAACCCTCCTGAACTGCATGGCCGGTCACCTGCAGCCAGATGCGGGGCAGGTGATCTTTGACACACGTGCTGATGGTCCGGTGGATACGGTCACCATGTCCGAACCGGAACGTCGAATGCTCAGCCGGACGGACTGGGCCTTTGTGCATCAGCATGCGCGCGATGGCTTGCGGGTGACGATTAGTGCAGGCGGTAATATCGGTGAACGTCTAATGGCGGTGGGGGAGCGTCACTATGGCGCTATCCGGGGCCGTGCGATTGACTGGCTGGGGCGGGTTGAGATTGACGAAACCCGTGTGGATGACCGTCCCTCGGCCTTTTCTGGCGGTATGCAGCAGCGGTTGCAGATCGCTCGTAATCTGGTCACAGGGCCGCGGCTGGTGTTCATGGACGAACCCACGGGTGGGCTGGATGTTTCCGTTCAGGCCCGGCTGTTGGACCTTTTGCGCGGATTGGTGCGTGAAATGGGGCTGAGCGCCGTCATCGTCACTCATGATCTGGCCGTTGTGCGCCTGCTGGCGGATCGGTTGATGGTGATGAAGGACGGTCATGTGGTCGAGGCCGGGCTAACGGATCAAGTTCTGGACGATCCGCAACACGCCTACACGCAGTTGCTGGTCTCAAGTGTTCTACAGGTTTGAAGGTGGAGACGATGATTGAACTCAAAGACGTCAGCAAATGCTTCACACTGCACAATCAGGGCGGCGCCGTTATTCCCGTGTTGCAGGGTGCTTCGCTGAATGTGGCTGCGGGTGAGTGCGTCGCTCTGACCGGTGCCTCGGGCGTTGGAAAATCCACGCTGATGCGCGTGATCTACGGAAATTATCTGACGGCTTCCGGGCAGGTCTTGGTGGGCGGGCTGGATGTTGCCAAGGCCGAACCGAGGGAGATTTTGGCACTGCGTCGTGAAACGATTGGTTATGTCAGTCAATTCTTGCGGGTCGTGCCACGGGTGCCGACCCTTGAAGTGGTGGCCGAACCGTTGTTGGCCGTCGGGTGCGACAGGCAGGCTGCGCTGGATAAGGCGGCAGAAATGCTGGCACGGCTGAACATTCCAGAGAGGTTGTGGAGCCTGAGCCCAACGACGTTTTCGGGTGGTGAACAACAGCGGGTCAATATCGCACGCGGATTTGCGCATCCGTACCCCGCGATGCTGCTGGATGAGCCAACGGCCTCTCTGGATCCGCATAACCGCGAAACCGTGCTGTCCTTGATCGAAAGAGCCAAAGCACACGGCGCGGCGATCGTTGGTATTTTCCACGATATCGAAGCGCGAAACCGGATCTGTGATCGTGAAATCGACGTGTCCGAGTTTACTCCCGGAATGGCCGCATGAACGCTGCACCGATCATCGCGGTTGTGGGCCCGTCAGGTGTGGGCAAGGATAGCGTGATGCGGGCGCTGACCGCTCAGTCGCCTGGTATTCAACAGGTTCGCCGGGTCATTACCCGCCCCGAGGGTGAAGAAGGCGAAGAATTCGACCGGGTGTCGGTTGAAGTCTTCGAGCTGATGGCGCTGGATGGCGCCTTTGCATTGCACTGGGAGGCGCATGGGCTGCAGTATGGCATTCCCGTGGGTATCGAAGGGCAGCGGCAAGCCGTGGATGCGCTTTTGGTCAATCTGTCCCGTTCCGTTCTTTTGCAGGCGCAGGAGGTTTTTGAGGATCTGACCGTGATCTCTCTGACCGCGGATCCCGTAGTGCTGGCACAGCGCCTGTCCGCGCGAGGACGGGAAAGCACGTCTGATCAGGTACGCCGTCTGAAACGGGCTGACGTTCCCTTGCCGGATGGGCTGATCCGTGTGATCGATGTCGATAACTCTGGGTCGTTGGAGGCGACCATCGATACGATCCTTTCGGCGCTTCAGCTGGAAAGGGCGTAGCGATGGATCAGATGAAAGCGACCGTCCTCAGTCTCGCCCACAAGCGCCACGTCCCCGATCTGAAACGGTACGGGCAACAGTGGGACAAGTTGTTCCTGCAACATCGCCTGAACAGTTTTCAGCGTCGGCTTGTCCAGCTTGCCGCTGAGAGTGATGTGAAAGCGGAACGTATCCATCACGTAAGGATAGCCCCAGTTCAGCAGGTTGGCGTCCTGTTCCGGGGTCAACCCCGAGGCGCGCCTGCGTTCCAGTTCAGCCGTGGGCGCGGGGGCGCGGAATTTGTCCAGCTCGCGGACACAGGCTGCAGCCAGCGCGTTCAGCGCGCCGGTGTCACCTACCGGGCGCAGGGCCAGAAATCGACCAAACCGGGCGATTTCGAGCCCGTCCAGAGTGACCGACGGTTGCGTTTCAGCCAATCGTTGGCAAGCCGCTTGCAGATCGGTCAGAGATTGCCCGTCACTCAAACGAAACGGCGGCTTCATCGTCGCGTGAAGGCCGTATTTTCGCGGGACATCAGTCACGGCCGCGACGTCCACGCCGTCTATGACAGGATGTGCGACCTCGGCCCCGGCCTCCATGTCCCAGCCCAACCACCGGGTCGCAAATCTCGTCCAATCGGCCTGTGCCGGCGGCGCAAAATAGATCGCGTATCGCGTGAATGTCACGTTGGCCTCCTGTGTGTGGCCTTCCCAGTCGCTAAAACGTTGTGAAGTTCAGATGACAGAAGAAATGATACTTGCCAATGCCACACTTGTTCTTCCCGATGAGACGGTTACCGGCAGCATTCGGATTGTTGGGGGCACGATTGTGGACGTCGCGACCGGCCCGGCAGTTCCAGTCGGAGCGACGGATTGCAAAGGCGACTATGTAAGTCCGGGTCTGGTTGAGCTTCACACAGATAATCTTGAGCGTCATATTCAACCGCGCCCCAAGGTCGACTGGCCTCATGCTGCGGCGATCCTGGCCCATGACGCCGAACTGGCCAGCACCGGGATCACCACAGTGTTCGACGCTTTGCGCATTGGTTCCATCCCGTCCGGACAACGCTATGTCAGATACGCGCGCGGTTTGTGGCGCGAGCTGTGGCAGTTGCGGGAACAGGATGCGCTGAAGATCAGCCATTTTCTGCATTTGCGTGCCGAGGTCTGCTCGGAAACCCTGGCCGAGGAGCTGGCCGAATTCGGGCCGGAAGACCGCGTAGGCCTGGTCTCACTCATGGATCACACGCCCGGACAACGACAGTTCCGCGATATGTCCAAGCTTGAAACATATCTGAAAGGAAAGCTGGGGCTTGAAGGTGATGGTTTCATGCAACACGTGGCCGATCTGAAGGCGATGCGAGACCGATATGGTGATCGGCATGAGGTTGAGACGGTTCAGGCGGCCAAACGTTTTGGGGCAATGCTGGCCAGTCATGATGACACGACCGAGGAACAGGTGCGCGTATCGGCCGGTCACGGGATTACCCTCGCCGAGTTTCCGACCACGGTTGAGGCAGCCCGGTCCTGTCATGACCACGGTATCAAGGTGATGATGGGTGCACCGAACGTTATCAGGGGTGCGTCACATTCCGGTAATGTGGCTGCCCAGGATCTGGCCGAGCTGGGCCACCTGGACATCCTGTCCTCGGATTATGTGCCGTCCGCCTTGTTGCTGTCCGCCGCGCGGCTGGGTGAGATATGGGGTGATTTCGCCTGTGGTCTGAGAACCGTAACCAAAACACCGGCAGGAGTCGTTGGGCTGGATGATCGTGGTGAGTTACGGGCCGGTGCCCGCGCGGACGTCATCCGGTTCCGGATGCGCGACGGCACTCCTGCGTTGAATGGCGTCTGGTCACGCGGGCGGCGCGTGGCTTGATCAAGCCCGGTAGAACAAATAGCGGTCCGGCGCGATGGTCTCCGGGCCGCTGATTTGTTGAAAGCCAACAAGCGGTTGGCCCGAGATCAGCAGGCCTCCAGGCAGCATCACCTGCGCGACCAAAGGGCTGAGGCGCGCGGCTTCGGCAACGTCTTCTTCCTTGACGCCGCGCCCGAAATCATAGTGTGCCAGCGTAATTTTCGGCCCGCCTTCCGCGAGCTTTTTTAGCATGGGTTCAGCCTCGCCCTGTAGAAAATCCTCGGCCGGAGGTGTGCTGGAAGGATGACATTGCAGCACACGGTCCATGACCCAGATTCTCCGGTCCGGTAGAATTTCCCGCAAGTGGTCATAGGTACGCCCGTTTCCAAGACCCATGTCCAACACGTCGCCCGCCATGTCTGAGATCTGGTCGACCGCCCAATTCAGACCATCGCGTTGTGCGGTCAGGCGGCGCAGCATGGAATCCAGTCGGCTCATTCAGATCTCCGTTTTCAGTCGGCGTGGCGGGCAGACCAGACAAAACCCGGCCCGTCCAGCAGCCGGTTCAGCAGGTCGCTGGTGAATGCCCAGATGTCCTCATCATGAACAAGATGGTGGGTCAAGATGCCAAACGGCTCGGCGTTGTCAGCTTGGGTTTCGCGGCGGTCTTGCAACAGCTGCGCCGTTTTGGCGACCAACATCTCAGGGTCAGCCAGTCCGCGCGATCCGTGCCAGTCGATCGGGTCAAGATGCGTGTTGATCTGGTCCAGTCCCGGTGCTGCCTGTGCGCTGGACCGTGGCGTAGCGGTCGACAGGATGCGAAACCCTGCGGAGTGCAACTCTTGTACGACCTCAGGCGCAATGCGGTTCCATGGCGGCACAAACATCGGGCAAAGCTGATCCCCGAACAACGCGCCCATGCGCGAGATGCCGGAGCGGATATCCTGAGTGATTTCGGCCATGGGCCGATGCAGGCGGAACTCCGATTTCTTTTCGCCTGAAGGGGCGTGATTCTGATGCGCCCAACCATGCACGACCGGGATCAGGTTTGGATGGGCAGCTACATATTCGACCAGCACGTCTTCGGCATCGAGGGGGATGATGGCCAGATGAACGGGCATCCCGAGTTGGTCGGACATCGCGGTCAGCCGGCCGAGTTGCGGCGTCGTGGAAACAGCATCATCGTCACGCCACCAAAGAGGCAAGGTTAGCCCTTGCTGTTGCCAGATATCCAGCTCATCCGTCAAACTGCGCCAGTCAACATTCATCTGCGGCGCTCCAAAAGCTCCTTGGCGATGCGCACGGACTGTGCCGCACCATCGAACCCTTGATCCGAAACCGATCGCGGCCCGGATGAAATCACGCGGCCCACGGCCTCGGCCAGCAGATCACCGTTCATGGTTTTGCTCGGGATTACTTCTATGGCAGGCATTTCCGCAAGTGTGCGTGCGCGCAGGCTCTGTTCGACCTCATTTCCATCATCGAACGGGATGAATACGGCAGGGGTTCCGGTTTGCAGAATATCCAGTGCGGTGTTGTAGCCGCACATACTGACCGAGGCCGCTGCGTGGGGCAGCATCTGCCGAAAATCGGGCCGCACCGGCTCCACCGTGACCGGGGCATCCCCCACGCGCTTTCGCAGCTCTTCAATGCGCGCTTTGGCATCCTGCCCGCCCACCAACAGGCGCCAGTGCCTGTTGGGCATCTTTCGGGCGGCCTCGATGGCCGCGCGAAAGATCGGTTGCCCGACCGGACCGCCACCTGCGCTGACCAGCACTTCTCCCTGGCCGATTGCATCCTTGTGCGGTGCAGGGGGTGGTGGAGCTACGAAACCCGTGTAAAACAGGCGTCCCTCCAGCCGTTCGGATACAGGCCAACTGACGTTCAATGGCACCACGCTCTGGTCCGAATGGACAAGGACGCCGTCGTAATGTTCTGCGATGATCTGTTCTGCCCGCTCCGCCTTTGAGGGTTTCGAGGGCGGCGCCAGAATGTCGCGGACTGACCCAAGAGTAACCGGGCGCGGGCGCATCTCGCGGGCTGCCTCCAGCGCGGCCAAAAATTCGCCTGCCAAGGACCGGCGACCAAACGGATACAGCTCGGTGATCATAACATCGGGTGCAAAGCTGCGAACAGCTTCAACCAGAGCGGCCGAGCGTGCCGCCATGTATCCCTCATCCGCGACAGTGCCATCCTGGGTCAAAAGACGTGTGAAATCAGTGCCGTCTGAGCGCAAGGGTGGCAGGCCCAGGAGTGTCATTCCGGTGGTGTCCAACTGCGGGGCAGGCATCCCTCCAGAGACAACAAAGGTCTCGTGACCATTCGCAACAAAAGCTCGGCCCAGCGTCAAAGCGCGGCTCAGGTGCCCGGTGCCCAACAAGTGGGTGACAACAATCAAGACTTTCATTCACAGGCATCCCGCCGGAGCAGCCGAACCGGCTCGGGTTCCGGCTGAAAACTATCCAGATCAATGACATAAAGTCGGTTGCGCTTGATCTTGAAGGGGGCATCGCCGTCGAAACCCCATCCCCAGGCCGAGGCCAGAATGACCCGCATAATACCGATGTGACACACGGCGACAGTGTCGCCTTGCAACCCGTCCAGCCAGGGCTGTAATCGCGCCCGGACATCCGCCGGGCTTTCGCCGTTTGGCGGGCGATAGTCCCACCCCCAATCCTCGATATGGCGATAGCCGCTGTCGGGGTCCGCAATAAGTTCAACGCCACGCTGGCCTTCCCAATCGCCCCAGTTCATCTCGGTCAGCGCATCGGACACCATAGGCTCTCTCCCCGCGACCAACCTGGCGGTTTCGCTGGCGCGATGCAGCGGGCTGGACCAGAGCGTGGCCCTGGCCCACTGCCCGGGCAGTTCGTATCCGGCCAGCTCGGCGCGTGCGTCATCGTCCAGGGGAATGTCGCTACGGCCCTGGATTCGACCTGCACGGTTCCAATGGGTGTGGCCGTGGCGTAAAAGAGAAAGTCGGCTCATGCAGTGCCTCCGATCAAGGGTCGTGCAGCCTGCCAGAACCGTTCGGTTGCTGCGGGCATCAGGTGGCGCTTGGACGTATATTCCCGGGCTGTCGTACCAAGCGAACGGCGTAGGGCCGGGTCGCCAAGCAGTGTCCGTAATCTGGTGGCAAGGCCTTCGGGTCCTGCATCGACTGCAGGATAATCAGCCGGGGCCAGCACGTCACGAACGCCGGGCCTGTCCTGTGCAACCACCGGCACTCCGCTGGCCTGTGCTTCCAGATAGATCATGCCATAAGCCTCGTTAACGCCGGGCCACGCAACGATCGACGCGCTTGCATACGCCGTTTGAACGGAGTCACGGTCCAGTTGCCCCAGAAACCGAACTTTCGACCCAAATGGCGCCATCAGTGTTTCGACATCACTCCGCGCGGGTCCGTCCCCTGCGACGTCCAATGCCCAATCCCCGGTCAGATGTGACAGAGCCTGCGCCAGCAGTTGGTACGAAGCCAGTTTGTCGCCATGCCGCATCATCCCAACCGCCAGCATAGGCCCATCACAGGTGGACGCAGGTGGCAACTTTGTGATCGGCAAAAATGGTGGCAGCTCGACCAGACGCTGTTTTCCGTATTTTTCACGCTCCAGCGTGATCAGATCGTTGGCCGTGTGGTAGAAAATGACATCCGCCGCGTCGCATGCGTCATGTGCGGCTTGCGCGAAATCAGACCAGGGCCCGTGTAACCGGCTGGTCGCGCGGGTGCTTTCCAGTTGCAGATAGGGGATGCCTCGGGCAGCGCACACTTTGGGTCCCAACAGATCGGGGGCCTTGTAGTAGTTGTGATAGGTCACCCACAAACCCGTGTCCGAGGGCAAGTCAGTGACCAGCCGCCGGGCTTCGGCATCGGCATAAGTGTGCAGACGCTGCTGCATCTCCGCGTTTCCTGTTTTGTCATAAATACGCAGGTCTGAGACGAGAATGACCTCATCTCCTTGCGCCCCGATCGCCTTGATAAGATTGCGGGCCATTTCCCTGTCACCCGAAGGCACCGGGCTGTCCGGTGACTTCATCGGTGAGAAAAAGGCGACGCGAGCCATCAGTCTTTAGTCGCGCCCAGAGCGCTTAGCCGTTTGGACAACAGGGCAATGCCGGGGTCCATGCGGAATTCGGCAATCAGGCGTGAACGAGCAGCAGCTGCCATGGATGCAGTACCCTCAGGAGCGGCTGCCATTTTGGTGATCGCGGCAGCAAGCGCGGCCGGGTGATCGTCCGATAAAATGCCATGAGTCCCGGTTTCGATGAACTCCGGAATGGCAGAGACCGGCGTCGACAGGATCGGCAACAGCTGGGACGCAGCCTCCATCAGGACATTTGGCAACCCGTCGCGATCGCCGTCAGCCGCGATCCGGCTGGGCAGCACAAAAAGATCAGATGTCCGCATGGCCGCGATGACCTCGGGTTGGTCACAGGCCCCCTTCCATGTGATCCGGTCCGAGATCCCTAGGGCCTCAGCCCTTTCGCGCAGGTCATCGCCAAGTGTACCGCCGCCAATATGCGTCCAATGCCAGCCCAGCGAACTCGGCAGCATGGCAAAGGAATCTATCAGACGATCAAAGCCCTTTTTTTCGACCAGACGGCCGACCGAGAGCATGTGAAACGGCCCATCCGGCGTGCGCACCACTCGCGTCGGCGGGTCAGGAAATCGATTCAGATCCAGACCGTGGTAGATCAGATCAACCCGCGCGGGATCGTCCGCCAGACTGCGCAGATGCTCGGCTCCGATGGCTGTACACGTCGCGCCGAAAGCTGCGCCATGCGTGCTTGCCTGCAATTTCTCGGCCTTTTCCCAGTCGGGTGAGGTCCAGATGTCCTTGGCATGCGCCGAAAAGCTCCAGGGTACGTTGCGCATGATGGCAGCGTAGCGTGCGACCGACGAAGGCGTATGCATGAAATGCGCATACATCACCTGCGTTTCCGCGGGCAGTTCGGCAGCCAGAACGCAGGCCTGGCCGAACCGTCGGATACGATTATGTGTCAGGTCGCGACGCAGATCAGAGCGCCAGACCTTGTAAGCTTTGGCATAGCCGGGCAGCGTACCTGCGATGTGGCGGGCGGCCCAGACACGATCCGGTTCTTCATACAGATACTCGGGCAGGTAGTGGACCTGTCCCTTGAACCGGTCGTGCAACGGGTGACGCTTGATGTCGGTCGGGTGGCGCAGGGACCAGATGTCGAACCGGTGGCCAGCATCCTGCAGTGCCACAAGCTCCTGCGCTATAAACGTCTCGGACAGGCGCGGCCATCCTTTGACCAGCACCGCGAGCTTAGGTTTTTCTGAAGTCATCCGGTGGCTCGTTCCCGTTCCCCACCAAGCAGCGCGTCCACACGGCTTGTGACATAGTCCAAACCGTCAAGCAGACCTTCGCGGATTGCCTGGGACGGCAACGGTTGCTGGGGCAAGTTACGGATAGCCTCGATCATTGCGTCCGCCGTCAATCCATCGCGGTTTTCATCCAGCATTCTTACAAGCCCCAGATCTTCGGCCTGTGAGGCGCGGATCCATTGTTCCAAACGCGGTGTCGTACGGGGAACGATGACAGCGCGCTTGTCGAACGAGAGCACCTCGCAGAACGTATTGTACCCGCCCATACAGACCACACCAGCGGCCCCGGCAAACAGCGTCTCGATCTGGGATTCAAAGCCAACGGCAGTAACCCGGCCGTTCAGCGCGGCCACACGGGTTTCAAATTCTTCCCGCAACTCACCCGACAGGAATGGGCCATAGACCAAGACCGCGCGCGGCGACAGGTTGGGGTCTTTTTCATAGGCTGACAAAACCTGGTTCACCATGGCTTTGCCGTCACCGCCGCCGCCTGGGGTAATCAGGATGTAAGGCTGTTCAGGTGGATCGCCGACCGGGCCCAGATCGCGGCGCAGGTAGCCAGTCCAATGGATCCGCGATTGCGCGGCGGGGCTGAGGGGCAGGCCCTTGGTCGGGTCGTAGATCGACCGCAGCCCGTAGACCCAGATTTCATCGTAAAACGTCTCGGTCGCCGCAATGGCGTCTTTACGCTCCCACTCGGCGGCCAGTACTTCGGGTTCGTCCAAAACATCTCGGAGGCCAAGGACCATTTTGGTGCGGCGGGACCGCAGCAGCTTTTCCATGGTGGGCAGCAGCTCACTGCGGAAGCCGGTCGGCTCTTTGTCAACGATCAGCACATCGGGATCGAATTGCTGAACCGCTGTCTGGATCAGACCAGATCGAAGCTCGGTCACTTCCTCAATTCCCATGCCAATCGTTCGGGATGCGTAAGACCCATCGGCGCGTTTGGTTACACCTGGTAAACGCACATGATCGACGCGGCGCGGAAAAGTGAACCGCCCTGCCACGGGTGAACCAGTGAGGATCAAGGCTGATGCCAAAGGGTCGGCCTGCGTAATGGCACTTGCCAATGCACGAGACCTGCGCAAGTGGCCCAACCCGAACGTATCGTGGCTGTAGAACAAGATGCGCGGCGCACGGCCGGTTGTATCGTTTTGTCTTCCTAGGCTCATGCCCTTGCCCAATTCAGTGTTTTGGTGCAACTCCGCGCGCTTGCACCCGTAACGTATATATTTTTTCCAGCCATGTGCAAAATCAACGGTGCCACGGGTCGCTTCCGCCGTTTGCTGATTTTGACCTTGGGTTTCGCATCTGCGCCCTGTTCTACATCAAGTTTTCTGCTCATCGTCGCGATGACTGCGTCTGGTCGGTCATATTCAGTTTTTCCAAGGTTGCAAACACTTCTATTCATACCATGGTGCCGGGAACACGGCTTGACACGATGTTGAGAACGCGGGGGTTGATTATTTGAACCCGTCAGCAGGCTCCGATAACCTGTGTCCCGAAAGAGGAATTGGAAAAACACCCGATGACACGAACATTGCTGACCGGATTAACGCTTTTAATCTGGTCCCTTACTCTGACACTGGTCACCGGAGCTGTCGCACAGACTTCTCTTATACCGGGGTATCCCTCAGCCGGGGGCAGCAGCACGGAAACAACCAGCGACAGCGATTTGGCCGAGGCGATCCGATCCGCGACCGAAGCCGGGGCCAGTGTGATCGTTATCGACAGCGCCGGGCAGATCGTATCCTCGGGCGAGCAAAGCGGTGTCGCGCCTGAGACCGCAGCCGGGGACCATATGGCCGACGGCTCGCAGCTTATGAAGGCGCAAGAGCGGTTTTCCAAGTTCCGCGACTCGATGAATTCGCGGCTCGAAGCGTTGCCCTATTCAATATTCGAGGTGCAATACGTTCTGCGCCAGACCAGCCCTGATGGCCGAATACAGACCTATGTCGAGGTTCTGTTCTGGAACGTTCTGTTCCTCCTGATCGGACGCTGGTTGTCGATTGAGATATACGGCAAGCGCATCGCCAAGGGCTTTGTGGTGGCACGGTCCAAGGAAGATCCGCAAGGCTATCGCGAAAAGATGCCGTTTTTGGTCTTCCGTTTCCTGATGGGAATAGGGGCCACGATATTTGCGATGCTGATGGCGCTGATTGTCGGTTTTGTGTTTTTTGGCGAGGCCGAAGACATCTCGATCCAGTTCACGGTCACGGCCATTTTCACGGCGTTCTTCCTGTCGCGTACGGTGTCAGACCTTTGGCGTATGGTTCTATCACCGTATCTGAGCCAATACCGCCTTCCGCCATTCTCGGACAAAGATGCCAAACGCCTGTACATCTGGGCGTCGGCGCTGGCGACTTACGACATTACCGTTGTGCTTTTTGCGACTTGGGTGGCAGACTTCGGGCTGAACTATAACGTCTATGCCATGGTCTATGGCAGTCTGACCATGTTGGGCGCAGTCGGCAATGTCCTGATGATCCTGTTCAACGCCCGTGCCATTTCGAACGCAATTCGCGGCGGGCGGACACCGGATCAGGTGTCGTGGATTCTGCGCTTGATCTCGTTCGCATGGGCGCCGGTGTTGATCCTGTACATGGTGTTCAGCTGGTTCAAGCTGGCTGTTGACTTAGTGCTTGAAAATCAAAACTCGATCCCGATTGTGGCAAGCAGCTATGCCATTTTCATGTCGGTCGTGATTGCCTATGGGGCGATGAATTATCTGTTGGAGCGGTATTTCAATCGCAACCGTCAGCTTGAAGAGTTGAATGTCGATGCCGACGAGGTGGATGCAGAGGTTGAAGTGATCGAGACGCCGCAGGCCGAGATGCGCAAGCATTCGATCCTGACCTACGAAGATCTGGCGCGACGGGTCGCCGGTATTCTGGCCTTTGTTGTCGGGCTGTATGCCTTGGTTGTTATCTGGAATCCGGACGCCAGCTGGAGCGAGGATCTGCCGATCGAGCGGGCTCTGGATGTGATGGTGATCCTCTTCATGGGCTATGTCCTGTTCCATTTCTTCCGCATCTGGATCGACTCGAAGATCGCGCAGGAGATTGACGACGGCGGCGGTCAGGCAGAATTGGGCGATGAAGGCGGAGAAGGTGGACAAAGTCGCCTTGCGACTCTGTTGCCGCTTTTCCGGGGTGCCATTTTGGCTGTCGTCGTTGTGACGATTGCGCTGATTGCCCTGATGGAGTTGGGCATCAATGTCAGTCCGTTGTTCGCGGGTGCCGGTGTTGTTGGTCTGGCGGTGGGCTTTGGGTCACAGACATTGGTCCGCGATATCTTTTCGGGGGCGTTCTTCCTTATGGATGACGCGTTCCGCAAGGGTGAATATATCGACATCGGTGACGTTAAGGGAACGGTCGAAAAGATCTCGGTCCGGTCATTCCAACTGCGTCACCACTTGGGTGCGCTGAACACCATTCCCTTTGGCGAGATCAAGGTCCTGACTAACTACTCCCGCGATTGGGTCATCATGAAGCTGCCGCTGCGGGTGACCTATGACACAGACGTCGAGAAGGTTCGCAAGCTGATCAAGAAGCTGGGTCAGCAGTTGCTGAGCGATCCGGTGATCGGCGACAACTTTATCCAACCGCTGAAGTCGCAAGGGGTGATCGAAATGCAGGACTCTGCGATGATCATTCGGGTCAAGTTCATGACCAAGCCGGGCGATCAATGGCTGGTGCGCAAGAAAGTCTATCAGGACATCCGCGAATTGTTTGCACGTGAAGGCATCAAGTTCGCGCACCGTGAAGTCACCGTACGGTTGGCCGAAGGCAAGGAGCCGGAAGATCTGACGCCGAAGCAGCGAGAAGCCGTCACTGGTGCGGTGCAGGCTGCGATTGACGAGGACTATCTGGACGATATCGGCCCGGGCGGCGATGATCGCTAAGGGGCGGGCCGGGCCGCGCGTTCCGCGCGGCGGTTGGATCAGGTGATGGCTGAGGGCCAGACCGGTGTCGAAGTTCCCAGTTTCGGTGCAGGCCGGTCCCAGGACATCTTGGCAGTACCGACTGTCAAAGCGGAGTTCAGGCGGTGGCCGGGACCCCAACCGGTTTCCTCCGGCGTTTGGTTGTGATCCGACGGGTTGGCGCCAGAAATCACTTCTTTTGTGTCGGACTTGCCGAGAATGGCCAGCAATTCGGCCGTACGTGCCAACGAGAGCTGGCCCAGCATGATCGAGTTGCCCGAGGCTGCCTCGGCCAGGGCGGACAGTACGGCGGCAGCCATCAGATACCCGGTTGCATGATCCAGTGCCTGGACCGGCAACGGCGTCGGTTTGTCTGTATTCGCCCAGTTACGGCCCGCGTCCGCGATGCCCGCGCTCATCTGAACAAGGCTGTCGAACCCGCGCCGCGCGGCCCACGGGCCTTGCCAGCCGTAAGCGTCCAGAGAGACTTCGACCCGGTTTGGGGCCAATTCGTCGCGCTTGGCTCGGGTCAGACCGAGGGCATCCAACGCGCCGGGGCGATATCCATGGACGAACACATCCGCCTGAGACAGCAGTTCTTGCAGCTTTTCCAAACCGGATGGCGATTTCAGGTCGAGGTAGGTGCAGGACTTGCCCAACGAGATGTCAGGTATGACGCCAGGTTCATCCCAGCCGGGCGGGTCGACGCGCAGAACTTCGGCACCAAAACCCGCGAGAGTGCGCGTTGAGACTGGCCCAGCCAAAACACGTGTCAGGTCGAGAACACGCAGCCCGGCCAACGGGCGGTCAGCCGTGGCCTCGGGTCGGTCACGCAGGGTGATCTGGCGTGGGCTTTGCCAACCGATCAGCGGGTCGCGGGACACTGCGCGACCTTGTGGGTGATCCAACCACTCCGCCCGGCTGCGCATGGCCGCGGAAACGCCACCTTGGGCTACGATTGCCGATTCCAACTCGCTGGCGGACCATGTCCGCACTGCCTGAGAAACAGCATCCCGATCTGCTTTGACTTCAAGCACTACGAGTGCCGCCGCCCGGTGGCGAGGCAGGTTTGTATGCAGCCTGATCCACCCGTCCGCAGTTTGGTAATCGCCGGCGACCGCATCCCAGAGGCTAGGCATTTCCCAACCGCTGGGTTTGAAGGAATACCTATACCAAAGCGAGGCCAGCCGGTGATCAACAGTCACCTCCGGGGCAATTGCAGACAGGTTCAGGGCTGTCGCTAGGCGCGCCAATTCCTGACCCACGGCACCAAAGGTCGCCGTCGCCAACTCTGACACCGCATAAACGCTGGACCAGGCACCGGCGCCCGATGTGCGGTATCCGTCTGTCGCAGGTAGGGCGGAAATCAAGCTCATTGCTGATATGGATCCAGACTGTCACGCAGCCCGTCACCCAGGAAATTGAAGGCTAGCACGACAACGATGATCGGCAGCATCGGGATCGCCGTCCAGGGGTAGATCTCGATCGAAGCCAGGTTCTGCGCGTCGTTCAACATTACCCCCCAACTGACTGCGGGTGCCCGCAGGCCAAGGCCCAGGAAGCTAAGCGCGGTTTCCCCAAGGATCATGGCCGGAATTGACAATGTTGCCGAGGCAATCAGGTGAGACATGAAGTTCGGCAACAGGTGCTTGCGGATCACCCGGCCCGAGCTTGCGCCCATCATCTCGGCGGCGCGGACGTATTCCTCTTCCCTGAGGGACAGGAATTTGGCGCGGACCGAACGCGCCAAGCCGGGCCAGTCGAGAATCCCTAGAATAATCGAGATGATGAAGAACACCGCGACCGGGCTCCAGTTCGAGGGCACAGCAGCCGAAAGGGCAAGCCAGAGCGGCAGTTCAGGCAGCGAACGCAAGACCTCGATCACGCGGTTGATGACCCAATCGATCTTGCCGCCGAAGTATCCAGCCATCGATCCAAAGAGGATCCCAAGGAAGAACGACACCGAAATACCGATCAGGCCGACCGTCAAAGAAAGCTGCGCGCCGTACAGAATGCGGCTGAACACATCGCGGCCCAGACGATCCGAACCCCAAAGGAATAGGGTTGCGCCCTCGGGCGCGCAGAACAGGTGGGTGTCGGACTTGATAAACCCGGCAAGCTTGTACTCGGCCCCCTCGCAGAAAAAGCGGATGGGGCGAGGGTCTTCGGTGTCGGGTACGAATTTCCATTGAAAGGTTTCAAGATCGGCTTCGGCAACGATTGGATAGACGTGCGGGCCGATGAAGCTGCCATCGTGGAACCAGTTGATGCTTTGCGGCGGGGCATAGAGGTGTTCGCCGTTCCGCTCATTCGGACCATAAGGCGCAATGAACCCTGCGAATGGCAGCATCAGGTAACAGAACAACAGGAAGATGCCGGAAATCAGGCCCAGCTTGTGGGTCCTGAATTTGCGCCAGACCAGAACCCAGTTGGGGGCATCCAGATCGGCGCGCTCCAGCTGCTGCAGGGCGGCATCGGGGTCGAAAGGGGCGTCGTCGACAAAGCGACCGTCAGTGTGTTTGGTCACGCGTCACGCCCCTCATATCGAATGCGCGGGTCCAACATGACCAGCAGGATGTCAGAGATCATGGTGCCGATCAGGGTCAGCAGAGCCACGAACATCAGAATGAACGCGGACAGGAACTGATCCTGCGTTTTCAGCGCCGTCAGCAGTGTCGGGCCGATGGTCTGCAAACCAAGCACGACCGACACCAGAACCGAGCCGGAGACCATCGACGGCAGAAGGTTTCCGATATCCGCCACAAAGGGGTTGAAGGCCACCCGCAGCGGGTATTTTGTCAGCATCCGTGACGGGGCCATGCCTTTGGCAATGGCCGTTTCCACATAGGGTTTGCCCAGTTCATCCAGCATATTCGCGCGCAGGCGCTGCATCATGGCTGACGCGCCAGAAGTGCCAATAACAAAGGTCGGCACGATCAGGTGGACAAGAATGGATTTCAACTTTTCCCAGCTCATCGGTTGGCCTTCGAACGACGGGTCCATCAGGCCACCAATGGGCAGATTGAAATAGCGATGACCGTAGTAGAACAGGATCAGCGCCAGCAGAAAGTTGGGCGTTGCCAGACCGAGGTAACCTACGAAGGCCGAAGTATAGTCGATCCAGGTCCTGGACTTTGCCGCGGCAAGGACGCCCAGCGGCAGAGCCACGGCATAGACGAACAGGATAGCGGCCAGGTTGACCACAACCGTTAGCCATAGTGTATCGCCCACAATCTCGGCCACCGGGCGGTCGAATTCAAAGGACCAGCCGTAGTTGCCTTGCAAAAGACCTTCGAACCCGTGCGGACCGGGCCAGAAGCCCATCCATATCAGGTATTGTTCCCAAATTGGCCGATCCAGCGCGTATTCCGCGCGTAAAAACTCTGCCTTGGCAACACCAGCGGATTGACCCGAGGCCTGCAATTCAGCGATCTGATTGCTCAGGTAGTCGCCGGGCGGAAGGTTGATGATCACGAAGATCAGAACCGACACCACCAGCAAAGTCAGCAGCATCGTGAAAAAGCGATACACCGCATAGCGCAGCATGACCATTTAGCTGCTCCTGATCAGTCGGCGAAAAAGAATTCGTCGGGGCGATGAATGCCAAAATGTGCGCCGGGCTCCCATGCCCACATGCCCTGCTCGGGGACATTGCGTAGCCGGTTGGACACGACGATTGGTTGAGGTGCGCCGTTCAGAATTCCGATCGCGTAAAGCTGATCTGCGTGGATGTTCAGCATTTCTGACCAGATGGCCGCGCGTTCTTCGACAGTGGTGGCAACCTCCCAATCATGGGCCAGTTGCATCAGACGCTCAGCCTCTGGCATGTCAGGGGCTTCTCCAACGTCACCGCCGGTCTGGTAAAACTGCCCCCACTTGGGCCAGGCCAGAAACACCTGATCCGTTGGCGCCAGATACGCAGGCGAGGTGTGGGCTTGCGGGATACCGTCATCCCAGCCGAACCATACAGAGGCCATTGTATTGCCTGCAAACACACGGTTGCGCAGAATGTCCCGGTCCAAGGGGCGCATTACAAGATCCACGCCGATCTCGCGCCATGTATCCGTGACGATCTGAAGCGCGTTTTCAACCTCTTGCCGCTCTCCGGCGGTTTCGATGATCAACTCCATCGGGCGGCCATCGGGTAGCAGGCGTATTCCATTTTTGTCGCGTTCGGTCAGGCCTGCTTCGTCCAGAAGGGCGTTGGCCATCTCAACGTCATATTGGGCCCAAGCCTGCGCGTTTTCCTCGTCATAAAATGGCGACGCGGGCAAAACGGACATCGCACCGGGATGGGCCAATTTGAAATAGAGCGCCTGATTGATGGTTTTACGGTCAATGGCCAGCGATAGCGCCCGCCGAACACGAACATCGCGTAGAACCTCGCGCCAGACCTCATCCGAAAAGTTCAGGTTCGGATAGATCGCGATTTGCGATGCGACACCTGTCTTCCACAGCAGCGTTTTGTAATTTCCGCCTGCTTCGCCCTTTTTCAGGATGGATGCATCGCGGAACGCCAGACCGCGCCCCTGCAGGTCAGTTTCGCCAGCATTCGCTTTGGCGGCGACCAGCCCGGGCGCTACGATCTCCATCTCGACGATGTCGATATAGGGCAACTGGACACCATTGGAATCGATGCGGTGATAATACGGGTTACGCACAAAGTTGTGGCGGATCTTCTTGCCCGAACTTGCATTCAACCAAGGCTGCAACGTCGGCAATTCGTGGTTGTCGAACTTGTAAAGGTTATCCAGCTTGTTGTGCAGCGCGGCCCAGCTTTTGACCCGCGCGTCTTCCACCTGAAATGCCAAATCTTCGGCGTCTGCGAATTTCTCGTGATACTGTTTGAGGAATTCGGACGGCCGGTAGATGAACGGCGGGCGTGCTTGCGCAAGCGACTGCAGAAAGTCAGGGTTGGGGTCTTCCCACTCAAAGATAACGGTTGTCTCGTCGGGGAAGGTCACGGTTGGCGTTTTGCCCTCGACAATCAGGAAATCAGGTGGGCCTGACGGGCTGAGCAATTCGTTGTTGGCAACGTCTTCCCACCAATACCGGAAGTCTTCCGAGGTGAACGGCGATCCGTCAGACCACTTGTGCCCATCCCGCAGGTGCAGGGTGAATTTCCGGTTGCCTTCATTTTCATAGGAATCCAGCAGATCGGGTACGATTTCGTAGTTTTCGTTGAACCCAACCAATCGCGCATAGCCGTATACAACCATCTGGCGGATGTCTTTTGACCGGGTCACCATGGTGCGAAGCGTGCCACCGGGGGTTCCGAACTCACGGCCTTTGGCGGTCAGATCAACTACCAGGGGTTCGGCTGGCAGGCGTTCAGCGACCGGCGGTAGGTTCCCGGCGCTGACCTCGTCCTTCCAGAATTCGCTTTCCTGAGGGGTTGGTGTCCCTGCCGTGGCGGGCAGGATCCAGGTGGCGGCCAATGTGGCTGCCAGAATGAGCGGGCGAGTGGTTTTAAACATGGCATCGTACCTTATGGCCGGGCTCCATCTCTACCAACGAAGGTACCACGGAGTCCGTAAATCGGAAGGTGTCATCCCAACTGTCTGGTGAACCTGCGCCCAACGCAACCAGTTTCAGGTCGATGGGCCGGTTGATGTCGGGTTCGGGTTGGGCGGCAATCAGCGCCTTGGTGTAGGGATGTCGGGGGTTGTAAAACAACGTCTCGGGCGGGGCCTGTTCGACGACAAGCCCTCGGCGCATCACAGCGACTTCGTCGGCAATGCGCGCCACGACTGCAAGATCGTGAGAGATAAACAGGTAAGACAGGTTCAATCTGTCCTGCAGGTTTTCCAGCAAGGTCAGGATCTGTTCCTGGACCGATACATCCAGGGCCGAGGTCGGCTCGTCACAGACAATCAATTGCGGATCCAGCATCATTGCGCGTGCAATCGACAGGCGTTGCCGCTGTCCGCCGGAAAAGGCGTGGGGATATCGTTTCAGCATATCCCCGTTCAGTCCCACCCGTTGCAGCATCTCGACCGCTTTGTCCCTCTGTTCCGAGGTCGAACCGATTGAGTGAATTTCCAACGGTTCGGTCAGCGCGTCCTGAATGCGCATCCGAGGACTAAGCGAGCTGTAGGGGTCCTGAAACACCATCTGTGCCTTGCGCTGAAACGCTGTGCGTTGCGCGCGGGTCATATGATGTACGGTGATCGGGTCTTCGTTCGGCGCGGTGCGAAACAGAACCTCGCCACCCGGATCGGGCAGTTCAGCGCCAAGGGCGATCCGCGCAGCCGTCGTTTTGCCCGAGCCACTTTCACCAACGATTGCCAGCGTTTTGCCGCGGGCCAGATTCAGGTCTACGCCACGGCAGGCGTGGATCAGCTTGTCGTCTTTCCAGCCTTTGCTGGACCTCATTGTATAGGTTTTGGAGACCCCTTTCATTTGAAGAATGAGGTCTTCGTCCGGCATCGGCAGGCCCACCGATTCCTCGTCGGGGATCGCAGGTGCGGCGTTGAACAGTTGTTGCGTATAGGGGTGCGCCGGTGCGCTCAGGATCGGAGCGGCCGCCCCGGCCTCCATCACGCGGCCCTTGTGCATAACAACGACCTGTTCCGCCATGTTCGCAACAACCCCAAGGTCGTGCGTCACAAGGATCAGGGCCATGCCCGTCTCGCGTTGCAATTCCTTGATCAGCCCAAGTACCTGAGCTTGTGTCGTCACGTCCAACGCGGTTGTCGGCTCATCTGCGATCAGCAATTCAGGTTTGGACACCATGGCCATCGCAATCATGGCGCGCTGACGCATGCCGCCGGACAATTCGAACGGGTAAGAATCATATGCGCGCTGCGGGTCGGGAAAGCCGACGCGTTCGAATTGAGTCAGGACCTCTTTGCGGGCCTGTGCCTCGGACGCGCCGCGATGCAGCCACAATACCTCGCTGACCTGATTGCCGATCTTGTGCAGCGGGGAAAGTGAACGCATCGGTTCCTGAAAAATCATCGAAACACGATTGCCGCGAATGTCGCGCATCTGGCGTTCGCTGATTTTGGTCAGTTCTTCGAAACCCTTTGAATCATTCAGAGTAATCGTACCGCTTCGGATCTGCGCGGCCCGCGGCAGAATGCGCAATGCCGCCCGGCACGAGATGGTTTTGCCTGACCCGGATTCCCCGACCAGAGCTAGTGTCTGCCCGGCTTCGACATCAAAGTTGACTTCCTTGACAACTGGGTCGCCCGCACCAAAGCCGATGCTGAGGTCTCTGACGGACAACAACGCAGTCATGCGGGTTTTCCACCCGTTCGTCCGTGGTTCGACATCGGTGTTTTCAACTCCCTGTGTTTTTTGACGCAGTCTCGCGCGGTTGGGCCTGTGTAGTCAAACCCGTTCTTGGGCCGAATTGTCGCGAAAATGTGAAACTTAGACCAATTTACCTACACAAATCCTTGAGGATTTGTCATCACATGCGGTGTCGGCCCCAAATCATGTGCTGACTGATATCAAGGAGAGATTTCCCCGTGCCAGACAACCAAAGCCGCCTGGATCTGTTCATCGACCGCATGGTGTCCCAAAGAGCCTGTCTGGATTTTGCCATTGCTCAAACCAAAGGCATGCCTGGGCCGGTGTTCGAACTGGGGTTGGGCAATGGGCGTACCTATCATCACATGGTTCAGTATATCTCTGATCGCCCTGTGTATGTGTTCGAGCGCGCCGTGGCGTCGCATCCAGATTCCACGCCGCCTGACGATCGGGTGATTTTGGGGGACGTCAGGGAAACTTTGCCAGCCTCGCTGGATCGGTTCGGGGCCACGGCCAGCCTGATCCACGCGGATCTGGGCGGGCATAACCGCAAAAAGAACGACGACTTCGCCAGATTTGTCTCACCGTTGATAGAACCTCTGCTGGCCGAGGGCGGTTTGATGGTATCCAGCGACCGGATGTATTTCGATACCCTGACCGAGGTTCCCCTTCCTGACGGGGCCGTCGAGGGGCGCTGTTTCATCTACCGCCGCTGACCTGGAAGGGAACCTCGATGCTTTTCTATGATTGTTCCACGGCCCCCAACCCACGCCGGGCGCGCATGTTCATTGGGGAAAAGGGCTTGGAAATCGAAACCCGAGAAGTTTCGATCGGCAAGGGGGAGCAACTCGGCGACGACTTTCGCGCCGTAAACCCGAATGCGACCATTCCTGTGTTGGTGACCGACGAGGGGATCGCGTTGACCGAGAACCTGGGGATCGCTGCGTATCTTGAGGCGCGGTTTCCCGAACCACCACTGATGGGGCGCACCCCTGATGAAAAGGGGCAGGTTCTGATGTGGAACAGTATTGTTGAACAGCAGGGCGGCATGCCTATTGCCGAGGCATTGCGTAACACGCACCCAGCTTTTGCCGACCGGGCGATTCCGGGTCCGGTGAACTATGCGCAGATCCCCGAATTGGCGCAACGTGGATCAGCGCGGGTTTCCCATTTCTTTTCGTTGCTTGAACAGCGTCTGGTCGAAAGCACATTTGTTGCAGGTTCGGAATTCACCTTGGCTGACATCTCCACCTTTGTGTTTGTAGATTTTGCGCGCGTGATCAAGAAGCAGATTCCGCAAGAGAACACGGCCACCTTGGCATGGTTTGACAAGGTCGCATCACGCCCCAGCGCGCAACTTTAAGAACTGTCGCCCGTAACCGTTTCTTGGTGCGGGTAGAACTGTACAGAAATGTCTAGACAGAAGTGAACAGTGCCTCTAGCGTTCTCCCCGAGTCATGCAGGGGAGCGCAGGATGAAATCTCAGTATCGCGTTGTGGTCATCGGGGGCGGCGTCGTGGGTGCCTCGGTTCTGTATCATCTGGCCAAGTTTGGCTGGTCGGATGTGGTCATGCTGGAACGACGGCGGTTGGCTTCGGGTTCATCCTGGCATGCTGCGGGTGGCATTCACGCGCTGAACGCCGATCCGAACATGGCATCCCTGCAGGCCTATACGATCGATCTGCTCAGCGAGATTGAAAAGGAATCCGGCCAGAACATCGGTCTGCATATGACCGGTGGTCTGACACTGGCGGGCACGCCGGAACGGTGGGAGTGGCTTCAGGCGAACTACCGCATCTTTCAGTCTATCGGCATTGATGACTGCGAATTGTTATCTCCGGAAGAGGCGCAAAGGCGGTGCCCGATCATGTCCACCGACGGCGTGCTGGGTGCCATGTGGGCGGACCGTGAGGGGTATATCGACACCACCGGCACGGTTCAGGCCTATGCGACAGCCGCGAAAAAGCGTGGCGCGGAGTACTACGAAGAAACCAAGGTCGAGGAGCTGATCCAGATCGACGATGGCTGGCAGGTTGTTACCGATAGGGGCACGATCACTTGCGAACACGTGGTTAATGCCGCCGGCCTTTGGGCCAAGCAAGTAGGGCGCATGGCCGGGGTGGAGCTGCCGGTGTCTCCTCTGAAACACCACTACCTGATCACCGATACAGTTCCCGAGGTCGCTGAAGCCGAATTCGAGATGCCTATGACCGTAGACCTCGAAGGGTTCACCTATATGCGGCAGGATCAGAAAGGCGTTCTGGTCGGTATCTATGAGGTCGATCACGAACACTGGGCCATGGACGGCGCACCGTGGAACTACGGTGAGGAACTGTTTCAGGAGCAGCTCGACAGGATCGAGAACGAGCTGACACTGGGCTTTGAACGTTATCCGTCAATCCAGAATGTGGGTATCAAGACATGGGTAAACGGTGCCTTCACCTTTGCGCCCGACGGTAACCCGCTGGTCGGCCCGGTACCGGGCAAGCGCGGCTATTGGTCGGCCTGCGCGGTTATGGCAGGCTTTCTGCAGGGCGGAGGCGTCGGCAAAACGCTGGCTGAATGGATGATCCATGGCGAGCCCGAGGCGGATGCCTGGCCAATGGACGTGGCGCGCTTTGGTGATTTTGCGCAGAACAAACGGTATATCCGTGAAACCACGGGCCAGTTTTATTCCCGCCGCTTTGTAATGACCTACCCGAACGAGCAACTGCCCGCGGGGCGGCCGCTAAAGATGGCCCCAGCGCATGACGCGATGACCGAGGCCGGGTGCAAATGGGGCGTCAGCTGGGATCTGGAGGTGCCGCTCTATTTCGCACCGAAAGGGTTCGAGGAAACGCCGACGCTCAAACGCTCGAACGCGCATGACATCGTGGCTGAGGAATGCAGGGTGATCCGCGAAGGCGTGGGCCTGTTGGATATCTCAGGTTTTTCGCGGTTCGAGGTCAGTGGCTCGAATGCTGAGATTTGGCTGGACAAAGTCATGGCCTCAAAACTGCCCGCGCCCGGTCGGGCGAAGCTGGCGCCGATGCTGGGTGAGAACGGGCGGCTCAAAGGGGACCTCACGGTGCTCAACTGGGGCGATGGCACATGGTGGATCATGGGCAGCTATTACCTGCGGGCATGGCACATGCGCTGGTTCGACGATCACATGATCGACGGTGTCAATGTACGTGATCTGGGTGAGGAATACTGCGGGTTTGCTGTCGTTGGTCCTAAATCTCAGGCCGTGATCGAAAAACTGGCCGAACAGGACATATCGAGCCTGAAATTCATGGGCTGCGGCGATTTTGATATTGGACTTGTCCGCGCGCGCGTCGCTCGGATGTCCGTGACAGGCGAGAAAGGGTACGAGATCAACTGCCGCTACGGAGACCACATCAAACTACGCCGCATTCTGCTTGAGGCAGGAGCGGACGAGGGCATTCGCGAATGCGGCTTCAACGCCATGTTGTCGACGCGGTTGGAAAAGAGTTTTGGCATCTGGTCGGCAGAGTTCACGCAGCTCTACACTCCGGGCATGACCGGCATGGATCGCTGGATCGATTGGGACAAGGACTTTATTGGCAAGGATGCCGCGGTCGCAGAACGCGATGGCAACGGACCCGCTCAAATTCAGGTGACACTGGAGGTGGATGCCGTCGACGCGGATGCCAGCGGATATGAACCTGTTTGGGCAGGAGAAGAACGCGTCGGATTTGTGACATCAGGCGGGTATGGCCACTACACAGGCAAGTCGCTGGCGATGGCGCTGGTCAATCGCGATAAGGCCGAACCTGGAACAGGACTATCTGTGCATGTGGTAGGCGTTGAACGCCCGGCGCGCGTTGTCGCCCCATCGCCATACGACCCGCAAGGCAAGGCGATGCGGGGCTGATCATGATCGGGCAAACATCCGAACGAGGAAGGCGGCGGCGCGGACGAGGTGCCGAAACTGCGCCTGCGCCCAGTCGGGACGTGAACTACCGCCAGCTAAAAAACCCTTTTCCTGTGATGGAGGTTTTTCCGGCGGATCAGATCGCCGAGATGCATGAAACCGCGCTACGTACCCTGCAGGAGCTTGGGATCAAATGCCTGCTGCCCGAAGCGCGGCGCATCTTTGCGAAGGCGGGCGCGCATGTGGATGAAGACACCGAAATGGTTTTCATCGGGCGCGATATTGTCGAGGCAGCAGTTGCCTCTGCTCCCAAAGCGATTTCTTGCCGTGCCGGCGCGCGGCATCGGGATTTCACGCTTGAACTCGGATCATTGGTGTTCCAGCCTGGGGCAGGGGCTCCGAACGCAACGGATCTGGAACGTGGGCGCCGCCCCGCGACTGGTCAAGACTATCTGGAGTTCCTAAAGCTCACGCATCACTTCGATGTGTTCCAGATGATTTCGCCTCAGGTCGAGCCGCAGGATGTGCCAACGAACCTGCGCCATTACTTCACGACGCAGGCGCAAATGGAACTGACCGACAAGTTCCCGTTCTTCTTCTCACGCGGGACGCCGCAGGTGATGGATTGTTTTGAGATGCTGTCGACCGCGCGGGGTCTGTCCGATGAAGAGTTTCAGGCGGGCGCGCATTGCTACACGATCATCAACACGAACAGCCCGCGCACGTTGGATATCCCGATGGCTCAGGGGCTGATTGATTTCGCACGCAATGGTCAGATGGCGATCATCACGCCGTTCACTTTGATGGGCGCGATGGCCCCGATCACCGTGGCCGGAGCGATTACGCTGTCGCATGCCGAGGCCTTGGCGGCGCTGACGCTGACTCAGTTGACCAAGCCGGGCGCGCCGGTTTGCTACGGCACGTTCACCAGCAATGTGGACATGAAATCGGGCGCACCTGCATTTGGTACGCCGTCACACTTCCAGGCCTCGCTGGCCGCAGGCCAGTTGGCACGGCATCTGTGCCTACCTTGGCGGTCCGCCGCAGGGTCGGCGTCGAATACAAACGATGTGCAGGCAGCCAATGAAAACCAGTTCGGGCTTTGGGGTTGTCTGATGGCAGGGGCGACGGTGATTATTCACTCGGCCGGTTGGTTGGAGGGCGGCTTGACCGTTTCTTTCGAGAAGATGATCTGCGACGCCGAGGTTTTGAACATGGTCGCCGAGCTGTGCGCGGGGACGCAGGCAGGCACGGCCGAGATCGGTTTCGACACCGCCCTCAGCGAGGTTGAACCCAGCGGACACTTTTTTGCTTCATCCCAGACTATGGCGCGGTACAACACCGAATTCTACGAACCGCATTTGCACGACTACGCCAATTTCGGAACCTGGACGGAACGCGGATCGGTGGATGCCAATCATCGTGCGACCGCGGTTTGGAAGGGTATTCTGAACGACTTTAAGCCTCCTCCAGGTGACAGCGACCGAATGGGTGCCTTGCACGAGTTTATTGCGCGCCGTACCTCTGAAGGCGGCGCCCCGCCGGAGAGTTAGATGAGTACCAAACCCATCCTGCATCGGGATGACCCCGAAGCCGAACCATTGGTTGGCAACATCAAAGTCACGCGTGACGATTGGCTGAACGTGGCTATGGATGTTTTGATCTCGGACGGTGTGGATCAGATCAAGGTCATGAACCTGGCTGAACGGATGGCCGTGTCGCGGTCGTCCTTCTATTGGTACTTCAAATCCCGGCAGGAGCTTTTGGACGCGTTGATGGCGCGGTGGCAGGCGACAAACACAGCTGCTTTGGTCGCGCAGGCCGAGGCTCCGGCAAATACTATCACCGCGGCGGTCTGCAATGTGCATCGCTGTGTGGTGAACACCGAATTGTTTGATACCGCGCTGGATTTTGCTGTGCGCGACTGGGCTCGTAAGTCAGGAAAAGTGCGCCGTGCGCTGGATCAGTCGGATGCACGCCGGTTGGCGGCCCTACACGACATGTTTGCGCGCTATGGCTATTCCGAGGTCGAGGCCGAAACGCGCGCCCGCGTGCTGTACTACATGCAGATCGGTTATGATCTGGCCCAATTGAACGAGCCAATGCCCACGCGGATCGCAATGGTTCCGCATTACCTTTACGTCTTCACCGGGGTTGAGCCCAAGCCCGAGGAAGTCGAAGAATTCAGCGCCTACTCAATGCGCTATTGGAAGGGAGAAGCCTCATGAGTCAACCTGACGCAATCATCATCGGAACAGGTGTGATCGGCGCGGCCATTGCCTTTGAAATGGCCAAGGCGGGCTGGAAAACCCTGTCGCTGGACCGAAACAGTCAGGTTGGCCACGGATCAACCGCCGGGTCATGTGCCATTATCCGCATGCATTATTCGACCTTCGACGGAACCGCCTTCGCGTGGGAAGGGTACCACTATTGGCGCGATTGGGCCGACTACCTTGGCTTGCCCGAAGGTGCCAATCTGGCGCAATTCCGCGAAACCGGCTGTCTGGTGATGAAGACCGACGCGAACGGTATGCTGGAAAAGCATATGAAGAACAGCACCGATCTGGATTGCCCGTTTGAAGATTGGTCAGCCGATAAAGTCAGTGAGCGCCTGCCAATCTACTCGCAAGACAGTTTTGCGCCAGCGCGCCGTATGGATGACCCGGAGTTCGGACAGCCCAACGGGCGCAAGATGCAGGGCGGTGTCTTCTGGCCGCAGGCCGGATACGTCACTGATCCTGCCTTGTCAGCGCAAAACCTGATGGATGCCGCCAAACAGCACGGTGCCGAGGTTCGCACCGGGGCCGAGGTTGTCGAAATACTGTCTTCCGAAGGGCGTGTTTCGGGAGTGAAACTGGCGTCGGGTGAGGAAATCCACGCGAAGGTTGTTGTAAACGTCGCAGGCCCCGGTTCAGCAATCATCAACAAGATGGCCGATGTTCTGGATGACATGACCATCGAGACCCGCCCCCTGCGGCAGGAAGTGGTGCACGTGCCCGCGCCCGAAGGGTTCGATTTTGAAAATGACGGCACGATTGTCTCGGACAGCGATATCGCCTGCTACTGTCGCCCCGAACATGGCAATCACATTCTGGTCGGCTCGGAAGATCCCGAATGTGATCCGCATCAGTGGTGCGAGGATGATGTGCACTATAACCATGACTTCACTGACCAGTGGACAACGCAGGCCATGCGATATGCGCAGCGTGTGCCCAGCCTTGGCATTCCATCCAAGACACGCGGCGTTGTGGATCTGTACGACGCATCGACCGACTGGATCCCGATCTATGACAAATCCAGCCTGCCGGGGTTCTACATGGCCTGCGGGACCAGCGGGAACCAGTACAAGAATGCTCCGATCGCGGGTAAAATGATGACGGCGTTGATAGAGTATTGCGAGGGCGGCGCGGATCACGATGCGCAACCGCTGCAGTACAAGCTTCCCTACATCGGGCGGAACATTGATGTCGGGTTCTACTCGCGCAAGCGTCCGATAAACGAAGAAAGCAGTTTTTCGGTATTGGGGTAGTTTAAGAAAAAAATCGCTCTATCCTTCCTGAGAACCGAAAAAATGTAGGACCCAGGATGGCCGAGCCGACGCATCGCGTTCTGATACTTGGAAGTGCTCCGGCCGCTCTGACGGCGCGGGATTGGCCGCGTGAGCCTTTTACCCACATCGTTGCCATTAACAACGCCTGGCGCGTCCGTGCCGACTGGGATGTCCTTATCCACCCCGAGGATTTTCCCGTAGGCAACCGCCCGGACAATCTTTCCTGCGGCCAACGCATCGTCGAAGCGGATGAATACGTTCCGCTTCAAAACAAATTTGGTGGCTTTGTTTATGCTGGCGGCACCATGGCGTTTACAGCCGGGTACTGGGCTTTGGCCTCGCTTCAACCGGCCGTACTAGCCTTTTTCGGCTGTGACATGATTTACCCGAATTGCGGCCAGACTCATTTTTATGGCAAGGGCGCCGCCGACCCTTTGCGCGCGGATGTCACGTTGCGGTCGCTTGAGGCGAAATCCGCCCGGTTGGCGCTGTTTGGGGCCACACAAAACTGCCACGTGGTGCGGCTGTCGCGGGGCAAAAGCCGGCTGGTATTTCCCTCAGTGACGTCTGACAATCTCAAATCTGCCAGGCTACCTTCGACAAAGGGTATGCAAGCGGCGCTAAAGGCCGAGGCTAGATTGAACTACATTGTTCCATCGGGTCGTTACTGGAAGGAGGAAGACCGGTTCGACCTCACTAATATCGACCGTCTGGATCGTATGTGGCTGGACGCGTATTGCCCTAAAACCTTGGAAAACGTCGCCTGAGTCAATTGCCGATCAGGTCGCGAACGCAACCCAGGCCCAGACCATGGCAATGTAGGTCAGGTTGTGCAGGCACTGATCCAGACCGGCAGCACGCCAAAACGCGGCTTGCGTCGGCATCAGTTGCTTTTTGTCCGAATAGCTGGCCTTGGCGAAATCAATATTGAAATGAACAATCCATTCCAGCGCAGCAATGATCAAAATGAACGACCACGGCGCGCCAAATAGCAAAAAGACAATCACTGATCCGACGACATGCACACCGGCATGCTGCGCACGGCCCAGGTGAAAATACTCACCTCGCCCTGCCAACATTTTCGGAGTCTGTAGAAAAAAGTCCGCAAACATATGTTTGATCTGCAATAAGCAGAGCATCAATAGCACTGCGCCTAAACTGGCAGTCAAATGACTCCTCCCAATATCGTCCCAAAGCAGACTCTAGGCACTAATTTGTGGTTGCGCAAATGAACTTGTTCACACTCGGCAGTTAACTGATCAAATTGGAAACTATTTGCCTCTTTTTGCTGGACTAAGGTAAATTCAGAGTGTTGGATTTACGGCACTTTGGTCAAGATCGTATCCGTGATCCGTAGTAGGGGCAGGTTCCATAGAACGTTCAATTTTCCAGTTTATTTGGAAGTACTCGAAGCGCGACCAGTTGATTCTGCTGGCCGTGACGTCGACCTTGTTTCCACTGCTCTATCTGACGCTTGAACTGCCCAAACGCATCATCAACGATGCAATCGGTGCCGCCAGTCCAGTTGTGGATGTGTGGGGCTATAGCCTGCCGCAGACAACATTTCTGATCGTTCTGTGTATCGGGTTCCTTGTGGCGGTGCTGGCGCATGGCCTGATGAAAATGCGCATCAACACGATGAAGGGCGTGCTGAGCGAGCGTATGCTGCGCCGGTTCCGGTATGTGCTGATCAGTCGCGCGTTGCGTTTCCCTCAACCCTATTTTGAGCGTGTCAGCCAAGGCGAGCTGGTGTCGATGGTCACCGCCGAAAGCGAACCGATGGGTGGGCTTATGGGGGATGCGATTAGCCAACCGGTTTTGCAGGCGGGTCAGATGATCACCATCCTGTCCTTTCTGTTTTTGCAAAGCTTCTGGTTCGGGTTGGCGGCAATTGCGCTAATCCCATTGCAAGCCTGGCTGATCCCGAAGCTGCAACGCCAGATCAACCTTCTAAACAAAAAACGAATTCAAGAAGTGCGGGTGCTTGCCGCCCAGATCGGCGAGAACGCGGCGGGTGCGTCCACATTGCGTGCCAACGGTGGGTGGCGGTATCGTCGCGCAATGGTTTCCGATCAGCTGGGGCGCTTGTTTGGCATCCGGTTCGAGATCTACCAGAAGAAGTTCTTTATGAAATTCATAAACAACTTCATTTCGCAGCTTACGCCGTTCCTGTTTTATCTGGTTGGCGGTCTTCTGGTTTTGCAGGGGTCGGTGTCTTTGGGGGCTCTGGTTGCGGCCTTGGCCGCGTACAAGGACCTCAGCTCGCCGTGGAAGGAACTGTTGACCTACTACAACCAGACACAGGACATGTCGCTGCGGTGGGACGTGGTGACCGAACGGTTTGCACCAGCTGGAATGCACAACGAAAAACTGTTCGAAGGCGAACCCGACGCCAATCCAAGGCTGAACGGCGACATTGTGCTGGATCATGTCTCGGTCCGCGATATGGACGGCAATCAGATTCTGGATGATCTGGATCTGACATTTTCCAGTGGAAAAATCATTGGAATTGCCGCCCCCAGCGAAGAGGACCGCCGCGCTGTCGCCGAGTTGCTGACGCGGGAAATCTTGCCCAGCTCAGGCCGGGTTCGGATAGGTGACGTCAATCTGTCCGAGCTGCACCAAAGCGTCGTGGCGGCGCGCATTGGGTACGCGTCGTCCCGACCGGTGATGTTCCAGGGCACGCTGGGCGACAACGTCATGATGCCGATGCGGTTCAAGCCACAGACAACGGAAACGAGCGACCCCGGACATGATGAGACCCTGCGGGCCGGAAATAGCGCTGACCCATTCAAGGCAAATTGGCTGGACCCGACCATTGCGGGATTGGAAAATGCTGAAGAGGTGCGCGACTGGTGGCTGAAGCTGATTGATGGGATGGGCTCTGGCGCAGCGTTGTTCTTGCGCGGGGCCGAACAGGTTTTTGATGCCACAGAACACCCCGAATTGGCCGACAAACTGGTCGAATTGCGTCCCTTGGTTCAGGACGCGGTGAAAAACTCGGGGCTGGATCAGCAGGCTTTGATCTTTGATCGCGACAGCTATAATCCGGCATTGCCGGTTGCGGAAAACTTGCTGTTTGCCACGCCCAAAGTGCCGGTCACACAGGAACTTTTGGCGCAACAGACCGTGTTTCTGGGACAGCTACGTGAATTTGGTCTGGACGAAACTCTGGTCAGCCTGACGCGCGATGTGATCGAGATGCTGCGCCAGATTTTCGGCCTGGACGGCACCGATCATCCCCTGTTCCGCAAACTGGGGTTGGAGGCGCAGACCTATGAGTCCGCGGTGGAGCTGGTCGAGAAAACCCGGAACGAAGGCGTTTCGGGGTTGGATGATGAACAGCTTGCGAATTTGTTGGCCGTTCCGTTCGTGATTTCGGCGGAACAGATTGGTCCGGCGTTCACCGATGACCTCAAAGACCGAATACTTGAGCTGCGGCATAGCCACTCGGAAAAGCTGCTGGAACGGTTGCTGGACGTGTTTGTGCCATTGGACAAATCGAAGTTTGCGCCCGGCTTGACGGTTCTGGAAAACGCTTTGTTCGGAAAAGTCAGTCAGATCGGTGGTGCCCGTTCGGATGAGGCGCGCAAACTGATCGTGGATGTCCTGAATGAAAACGGTGCGCGCCCGCTGGTGGTCGAACTGATCTATGACGTCCCGGTGGCGCTCGGTGGGCAAAACCTGCCCGCGGTCTTTGCCGAACCCCTGTCTTTCACACGCGCAACGATCAAGAAACCGGACATTCTGATTCTTGAGGATGCGTTGGCCAGCTATGACATGGCCTCAAAAGTGGCGGTTTACAAAAACCTGCGTGCGCTCTTGCCGGATACCACGGTGATCTATCTGAACGATCAGTTCGACAGCCCTGATGTGTTCGACATGTATGTCGAAATCAGGCAAGGTCGGGTCGTCTCTGACGAAGGACCGGTGGACGTGGAAGAAGACAGTGCCGCCTCGGCTGACCTTGCGCGCAAGCTGCGGGCGCTCGAACAGACGCCGCTGTTTTCCGGGCTGGATCGCCGACAGTTGCGCCTGTTGGCCTTTGGTGCGCGCTGGTTCGATGCCAAAGCAGGAGAGATTGTTTTCCTCAAAGACGATCAGCCAACGGATGGCGCTTATGTGGTGCTGGAAGGAGAAGCCGGGTTGTATCTGCCGCAGCTTGATGGGGCAGATCAGTTGATTGTCAAGGTCGGGCCCGGAGCGTTGGTCGGAGAGTTGGGGCTGATCCGCAAGGAACCTCGGGCTCTTAGCATGATCGCCGAGACAGAGCTGTCTTGCCTGCGGATCGGCGAAGAAGAATTCCTGGCCGTGGTTGAAAACGACGCTGCAACGGCGTTCAAGCTGTTGCAGGTAATCGCGGGCTACGTGTCGAACTAGAGGCTATTCGTTGTCGGGGCTGCAAAACATTTCGTAGAGCACTGCGATCACCTTCGCCGCGCCGTCATCGTACAGCGAGTAATAGATGGATTTGCCATCCCTGCGCGTTGCGACAATGTTTTCAGCGCGCAGGCGCGCCAGCATTTGGCTGACCGCGGCCTGACGAATATCTAGCAACGCCTCCAACTCACCCACGGATTTTTCACCGTCGGCCAGATGGCACAGGATCATCAATCGGCCCTCATGCGCGAGCGTTTTCAGAAACGCAGAGGCCCGGGCCGCGCTTTCCTGCATGTCAGTTAGCGCAGCTTTGGATTTCTGGGACTTGTCGTCTTTAAGTGTCACGCCTGGCCCGTCAAACACCTTGTAGTTGGGTCAATGTGCCTCAATTCCCATTGTTTTGTCACCCCTCGGTTGCAGGGGCACCGCCCTGAAAGGCGTTTCCATTCACGTAATCGCAGGGCTCTTCCTGCATCTGTAGATGCAGGCCGTCGCCCTTGAACGGATGTGCCCGGGCTAGGTCTTCGTTGACCTCAATGCCAAGGCCGGGTGCAGTGGGGGCCAAGACAAATCCCTCCTCGGCCCGCAGTGAGCTGTTGATGAGTTGATCGTGGAACGGAGTTTCAATGGTCTCAAGCAGCAACAGGTTAGGGATGGATGCGGCAAGGTGGATATTGGCGGCCCATTCGACCGGACCGGCATACAAATGTGGGGCCATCTGAGCGCTGAAGACTTCGGCGATGGCGGCCACTTTCTTCATCTCCCAAATGCCGCCGGCACGGCCCAGCGCGGGTTGCAGGATTTCCGCCGCTCCGGCCCGCAAAACGGCGGCGAATTCAGCCTTGGTGGTCATGCGTTCGCCAGTTGCGACCGGGATGCGAACGTTTCGCGCGACGCGGGCCATGTCCTCGATCATGTCGGGGGGTGCCGGCTCTTCGAACCACAGCGGGGAATAGGGTTCGAGCGCTTGACCCAATCGGATTGCACCTGCCGTGTTGAATTGCCCGTGGGTGCCGAACAGAAGGTCGGCTTTGTCGCCTACGGCTTCTCGGATCGCTTTGCAGAATGCCACAGACATCGAGATGTCGGACATTGCAGGCATGTGCCCGCCGCGTATCGTATAAGGCCCGGCCGGGTCGAACTTGACGGCTGTGAAGCCGCGTCGGACCATTTCGGCAGCACATTCGCCAGCTTGCTCCGGCGAGGTCCAGAAATCGGTCAGGTTATGTTGGGGCAGGGGGTACAGATAGGTGTAGGCCCGGATGCGTTCGTTCACCAGCCCGCCAAGCAAGGCATGGACCGGGCGATCGCGATCCTTACCCAAGATGTCCCAGCAAGCGATTTCCAGCCCAGAGAATGCACCCATGACCGTCAGATCAGGGCGCTGCGTGAAACCGCTGGAATAGGCGCGGCGGAACATCAGCTCGATGTTTTCGGGGTTTTCGCCCAGCATGTGACGTTCGAACACGTCCTGTATGACATGGCGCATTGCTTCGGGACCAACTGAGGATGCATAGCATTCGCCCCAGCCAGTGATTCCGGTATCGGTCGTGACTTTGACCAGTATCCAATACCGCCCGCCCCATCCGGGCGCGGGAGGCGCAGTGACGATGATATCGAGATCTTGCAGCTTCATCAGGTGTCCTCCTGCCTTGCCGGGTTAGGTCCTGTCGAAAACGATCACGTTGCGCTTGGCGGACCCGGTTTTGGTGTCCTCAATTGCTTCGTTGATCTGCGACAGGGACCACCGGCCCGAGATCAGTTCGTCCAGCTTCAGACGCCCTTGTTCATAAAGGTCGATCATCCATGGAATATCCCGCTGAATGACGACATCACCCATTTTCGACCCGATCAGGCCCTGACCCAGCGCGGCCAGCACCACCGGCTCATAACTTGCCATATCCCCGGAATGGGGCATCCCGATCATGACTGCCTTGCCACCCGGACCCAAGTAACGAGGGGCCTGATCATAGGCAGGGAGTGCGCCGACGGTGATCAACACGGCGTCCGCGCCGCGCCCCCCAAGCGCTTTGTAAGCGGCCTTCCAGGGGGCTTTCTGATCGGCCAAGACGCCGTGGGTTGCGCCAAATTCCTTGGCGATGGCCAGCTTCTCTTCGGTCATGTCCACGGCCACGATGCGGCGCGCACCTGCTATGCGTGCACCCTGGACCGCGTTCAGTCCGACGCCGCCCGCACCAATCACCACCACATCCTGCCCAGGACGCAGCCCTGCAGCGTTAACAGCGGCACCTACGCCCGTAATCACACCGCAGGACAGCAGACTGGCAACGTCCTTAGGCATCGACTGTGGAATCTTGACGATCTGCCGGTGGCTGACCACAACCTTTTCCGCAAATGCTCCGCAGGCCATTGCTTGTTCCAACGGCCCGCCGTCTGCTGTGCGCAATGGTCCTTTGACCGTGTCATATGGCGTTTCGCAGACAGTTGGTTTCCCCCCAGCGCATGAGGGGCACGAGCCGCATGCCCGGATCAGGGTGACGACAACCGGATCCCCAACCTGAAATCCACCAGCCGAGTCACCGGCCGCCGTGATAACACCTGCCGCCTCATGCCCATAGACGGCCGGAAGGTGCCCACCCCATGCGCCACTGGCATATGAGATGTCCGAATGGCAGATCGCCACCGCATCCAGAGTCACTTCGACCTCGTCCGGTTTGGGCGATGCGATCTGGACGTCTTCGATGACCAGAGGTTCGCCGAACGCCCGACAAACGGCGGCTTTGATTGTTTGCATGCTGTTTCTCGCTCCCTTTGCGCCACGGTGGCGCGCTTGAGCGGACCCTGCAAGGCGGATTCCGTCAAAGAGATGTCGTAGTTATGCCATGACCTTGCGTGAGCGGGAAAACACGACCAAACCGACCACCATCAAAACGAATGCCAGGAGGAATGGTGCACCAGGCAGGTAGATCACCGCGTCGGGTTTGATGAACTGTGCGAAAACGCTGGTTATGAGCACCGGAGCAATGACCATCGACAACGCGTGCAGAGAGGTCAGTACGCCCTGCAGTTCGCCCTGTTGCGAGTCCGGCGTCGCGCGTGACATCAAAGCCTGTAGGGCAGGGGTCACAACTGCTCCGACTGCTGTGACCGGGATCAGCATCAGCGCAATGATTCCGTTGGTCAGAAAGGCCAGAAGCAAAAAGCTAACAAGCTCGAACCCCATGCCACAGATGATAGTGACGCGTTCACCCAAATACTTGGTTGCAGGACGGATCAAGCCGCCCTGAACGGCCGCCATGCCGATCCCGTAGATACCCAGTGACAGGCCGATCATTTGCGGTGACCAGCCGAACCGTTCGGTCGTGAAATACGCCCATATGGCCGGGTAGACATAGATTGAGATGGAGTACAGGAAATAAACCCACAGCATTGGACGGATGCCGGGCAACGCAGCAATTGCGCGTAGAGAATTCACCGGGTTAGCCCGCCGCAGGCTGAAGGCCCGGCGGGTCTTGTCGGTGACCGTTTCAGGCATGACAAACATGCCAATTGCGAACGCTGTGGCAGACAAACCAGCCGCAGCCCAAAACGGCGCGCGCGTGCCATATTCGCTCAGCAGCCCACCCAGGACTGGGCCAAACACAAAGCCCACCCCAAAGGCCGCACCCAACAGGCCGAAATTGGCTGCCTTTTCATGAGGTTTGGATACATCCGCCATGAATGCTGCCGCCGTGGCATGCGTGGCCGCTGTAATGCCTCCGACGATGCGGCCGGCCAGCAATAGCCAGATGCCGCCCGCAAGCGCCATGACAACATAGTCCAGAGACATGACGAACAGCGAAACCAGCAAAACTGTCCGTCGACCGTAAGCATCCGAGAGGTTTCCCAAAACCGGCCCGAACACGAACTGCATGGCAGCAAATGCTGTGCTGAGGATTCCGCCCCAGATCGCAGCCGTCGCCAACGTGCCGCCCTGAACCTCGACGATCAGTTCCGGCATAATGGGCAGGACAAGGCCGATGCCCATGGCGTCGATCATGACCGTGAGAAGAACGAAGAAGAAGGGAAGGCGCATTTGTACCGCGAGGATGATAATTTTGGCGGACCTTAACCGCAGACGATACGGGTTGAAAGGGATGCGCTCAGACTTGTGATCCTGGCAGGTCTTTTGCGATTTTGTCCAACAAATCAGCGAGTTTTTGGGGTTGCGCAAAAAACGGGGAATGCGACGTGGCAATCGTATGCCGCATAGCTTCGGGGGCGTTATGGCTCATTTGTTCCTGGTATTCCGTCGGAATTGTCCGGTCATTGGTCGTCCGAATATAGGCCTTGGGAACCCGGCTGAATTTGTCGCTCAGGGACAGGGGGGTGTCCTGCGGTGCGATGGCTTGAGGGCACAGGCGTGCAAACGCGTATGGCACCGTTTCGGATGGGCAGTCATGATAGAACAGATCGTGCACTTTGTTCGGCTTAAACATGTACGACTGACCGTCGGTTGACTTTTCGATGGCATCAACGATCGTCTGCCGGGGCCAGCGTCTGCGCATTTCTACCATCGAAAGGCCATCCTGCGGGACGTAGGCGGCAAGATAAACAAGCGCGCGCATGGCTTTCGGTGCTGTTTCTGCCGCGGCACTGATCGGGTATCCTCCCCAGGAATGACCTACAATGATCGTATTGGGTGAGCTCGCATGCAAAACCGCGTCGCGGCAGCTGTCCAGCGTTACATTCGCGATCGGTGTCGGGTCCGAGCCGTGACCGGGCAAGTCAATGGCGCGCGCCTCATGTCCCAGCGTTTCCAACGCCGGGATAAGTTCGCGCCAACACCAGGCACCGTGGCAGGATCCATGGACTAACAGAAGATCGGCCAAACCAATTCTCCTTCACACATGTCCAATTTCAGTCAGAAAACTTTTTAGCAATGCTGCATATTCTGCCGGTTGTTCGACACAAGGCAAGTGCCCAACGCGTCGCATCAGTTCGAACCGAGAGCCGGGGATCAGGTCAACGGTTTCCCGCACAAGATCGGGTGGGGTTGATCCGTCCTCGCTGCCGGCGATGCCAAGGGTTGGCAGGCGCAGGCCGCTGGTCGGGGTGTAGAAATCCGTGCCCGAGATGGCGGCGCAGCAACCCAGATAGCCATCGACGGGCTGGCGCACCATCATGTTGCGCCAAAGCAGGTGCTCGGGCGACGCGCGGAATGCCTTCGAAAACCAGCGTTCCATGGTCGCATCGGCCAAGGCCTTGATCCCACCTTTTCGTACGTCGTCCATACGGTCTTGCCAGATCGAAGGCATGCCGATTTTGGCCGCTGTATTGGACAGCACCAGCGCGCGCACCTGATCCAGCCGTTTGACGGCCAGCCCCTGTCCGATCAGCCCGCCGATCGAAAGGCCGACAAACACGCTATCGCGCACCTCGAGAAAATCAAGCAGACCTTCCACATCCCGGACCAGGGCACCCATCGAATAAGGTGCCGGCGGTTGAGACGAAAGACCGTGCCCGCGCATGTCAAATCGGATGATGCGCAGCCCGGTGGGCAGGTGCGGCAGCAAATCGTTCCACAGCCGCAGGTCGGTTCCCAATGAATTGGCAAACACAATCGGCGCGCCGTCTGGATCACCATCGATCCGATAGTGGATTTGCACGTTTCCAATGTCCGCTATTTGCACGACTCAATCCCCTGGCGTCATACGCACAATAGTAAGGTTGCCTCAGCCCAAACAGCTTGTCAGGTCAGGTATTCCAGTGCTTGCCCAAAGACTTCGGGGTCGGCGTTGCCGCCCGATGCCACTACGATCACAGTGTCGCCCTCGATTTCCTCGGCCTGGTAAAGGGCTGAGGCCAGCGATACTGCCCCGCCCGGTTCCAACACGATCTTGAGGCGCAAAAACGCCTGCGCCATGGCGCGCAGCGCGTCGTCTTCGGACACCGAAAAGCCTGGTCCGCACAACCGGTTCAGGATCGGAAAGGTGATCTGGCCCGGCTGCGGTGTCAGAATTGCGTCGCAGATGTTTCCCGCCGCAGCGTTGTTGCTTTGAATATGACCTGTCGCCAGAGACCGTTTGACATCGTCAAACCCTTCGGGCTCGCACGGACGGGCACGCAGCCCCGGTGCGTGACTTTCCAGTGCCAGCGCAATGCCCGAGGTCAAACCGCCACCGCCGCAGCACACCAGAACGTCTGCTTGATCGACGCCCATTTCGGCGGTCTGCCGCGCCAGTTCCAGCCCAATGGTGCCCTGACCTGCGATGACCTGCGGTTCGTCGTAAGGCCGGATCAGCGTCAAGCCGCGTTCGGAAGCCAGCGCCTCGCCAATCTCTTCGCGGCGTTCGTTCGCGCGGTCGTAAAGGACAACCTCCCCGCCCAGCGCGCGCGTGTTGCTGATCTTCAGTTGTGGCGCGTCAGAGGGCATGACGATGACGGACGAAATCCCGTGCTGAGCCGCGGCATAGGCCACGCCTTGCGCGTGATTGCCCGAGGAATAGGCGATGACACCGCGTTGCCGGTCCGTGTCACTGAGGGCTGAAATGGCGGACCAAGCCCCGCGAAACTTGAAGCTGCCGGTGTGCTGCAGGCACTCGGGCTTTACCAGCACGCGGCGGCCTGCGATTTCGTCCAGAAACGGCGATGTCAGAATTGGTGTCTCGCGAACATGTCCTTCCAGCCGTTTGGCGGCGGCCTCGATCATTTCAACTTTGCTCATGCGTTGACCAGTACCTTGCGAATGAGTTCTATCGATTGTGGCTCGTCCAGAAACGGGGGGTGACCACGGTCGGGTATTTCCGCCGACATAAGATCGGGGTGGCGGTTGTGCATTTCAGTCAGCGTGTCTTTGCCCAAAACGTCCGAATTCTTGCCGCGAATGAGGCCTGTCGGAATGTCCCGCAGCGCTTCAAAAAGCGGCCATAGATCCGGAGCTGGCCCTGCAGCAGCCTGTTCCAGAAGCGCCGTGCGTAACGCGGGGTCGTAGCAGAGTGTCAGGCCATCACGCGTTTCGTTGAACTGAACTTCTGCCTGCTGCTGCCAACGAGCGAGCGACACACCGGGGAACTGAGGCTCCATGACATGCTGCAACGCGCGTGCTGCCAAATCGTAGGTTTTGGAAACGGGCTGTTTGCCGACATACCCCATGATCTTGGCAATGCCGGACGGTTCCAGCACCGGTCCAACATCGTTCAAAACGACACTCAACAACCGTTCGGGATGGCTGGCGGCCAGAACCATGGCGATCAGCCCGCCGCGCGATGTGCCGATGACATTCACGCGATCCAGACCAAGATGGTCCAGCAACTCAATCACGTCCTGCGATTCCCGAGGAATGTTGTAGTTCATATAATCTGGGTCATAGTCTGAACGGCCACGACCGCGGTAGTCCATTGCAATCATCCGCATATCGGACAGGTGCGGGGCGAGGAACAAAAAATCCCTGCAGTTTCGGGTTAGCCCGGCAAGGCAAAGTACGGGCGTTCCAGACCCTATGTCCTCAAAGTAAATTCGTCTTTCGTCAGACGTGGTGAAAAAAGCCATTAAAGTCCAGCCAGTTGCGGAATTGTCGTGAGGTCGGACAGTACTTGGGCTGGCTTCCATGGCAAGCGGTCCATTGGTTCCCCAGCGCGATTGACCCATGCGGTGACAAAGCCATATCCGCTGGCCCCGGCCGCGTCCCAGCCATTTGAACTGACGAACAACACTTCGTCGCGGGCACAGCGGAACCGGTCCTGCACAAGGTCATAGACGCGCGAGTCTGGTTTGAACACGCCGACACTTTCCACGGACAGCACATCGTCCAGAACGTCGCCAATACCGGCGGATTGCACCGCGCCATCCAACATCGGTGGCGAACCGTTCGACAGGATCGCCGTTTGCAAGCCGCCAGCCTTCAGCGCGCGCAGCATTTCGGGAACTTCGGGATAGGCCTGCAATTCCCAGTACAGATCCAGCAACCGTTGCCGCAGCGCTGCGTCCCCGTCCAGCCCTGTCGCCTCAAGTGCCCAGTCGAGCCCATCCTGCGTAACGTCCCAGAAATCCGCGTGGGCGTCCGTGACCGCACGAAGCCATGTGTATTGCAGCTGTTTCAGACGCCAGTGATTGGCCAGTTCCGGCCATTTTTGTTGAAGTCTCTCAAAACCCGGCTCACCAGCCGCCTGTCGTGCAGCAGCGGCCACATCGAACAACGTACCGTAGGCATCAAAAACGCAGGTTGTAATTGGCATCCGGTCCCCTCCTGATCGTTCGGGGCACGTTTGCACAACAATTGTAAGCATGAAAGAGGGCGGGGTTTACAATAGCGTGTGACCTCCTAGGTTTGATCGCTTAACCCATTCAGAGGCCGGTGGCCAATATGACCGAAATCAAACAAGGCGACACGGTTCGCATCCACTACACAGGAACGCTGTTGGACGGAAACGTCTTTGACAGTTCCGATGGACGCGACCCGCTGGAATTCGTCGTTGGCTCGGGCCAGATTATTCCCGGTTTGGATTCGGCGATGCCTGGTCTGAACGTAGGAGACAAGAAACGCGTCGAGATCGCCTGTGTTGACGCTTATGGGCCGATCAATCCGGGTGCGCGGCAACAAATCCCTCGCGAAGGGATTCCCGATGATATCCCGCTGGAACCCGGCACGCAGTTGCAAATGCAAACCCCGGATGGGCAGGCGGTGCCGGTGACCGTGGTCGACGCCGACGAGGCAACGGTCACGCTGGATGCCAACCACCCATTGGCCGGGCAGGATCTGATTTTTGATATCGAGGTCGTTTCGGTCAACTGACCCGAAAACTGTGTCGGATCAGCCTGAAATGAGGCTGATCCAAGTTTCAACGGTTTCCCGCATTTGCGGCTGTGTGAAGAACACAAACAACAATAGAGTGATCAGGGCCAAAAGCGCGACAATGCCGCGCGCGCCCAGAAACCCGGATCTGCGGCGCGACCGGATACTGCGAGTGTTGCTGGTAAGGATATGTTCGGCTTTGCTCATGCCGATATCCCTGCCGGTGAAAGATGTTCAAATCTTGGCACCGGCAGGGAAAGATCGGGTCACATGTGATCGGGTTGCGGCATGCCCAGAACGTGGAAGCCACCATCGACGCGGATGATCTCGCCCGACGTGCATGCACCTGCATCCGATGTGAGGTAAACTGCAGTGCCGCCAACGGCCTCGAGCGTCGCATTCGAGCGCATGGGCGCGTTCTGATCACAGAACTTGTAGGTCTTGCGGGCACCGCCGATGGCTGCACCGGCCAGCGTCTTCATCGGGCCGGGAGAGATCGCGTTGACGCGAATACCCTCAGGACCCAGATCGTTGGCCAGATAACGGGTCGCAGATTCCAGCGCAGCCTTGGCCACACCCATCACGTTGTAGTTCGGCACCACCTTGTTCGACCCCTGATAGGTCAGGGTCAGCAGCGTGCCGCCATTCTCTTGCATCAGAGGGTAAGCGCGGCGCGCGACCTCAATGAAGGAATAGGCCGAGACATCCAGCGAGTGCTTGAAGTTGGCTCGTGTAGTGTTCAGGAAACGGCCTGTCAGTTCGGATTTGTCCGAGTAGGCAATGGCGTGGACCACGAAGTCGATAGTGGGCCAGCGCGCTCCAAGCTCTTGAAACGCACGGTCCAGCGAGGCGTCATCCGTGACATCCGCGTCCACCATGAAATCGCTGCCCAGACTTTGGGCCAGCGGTTCAAGGCGTTTGCCGAAAGCTTCGCCCTGATAGGTGAATGCCAGTTCGGCACCGGCCTCATGCATGGCCTTGGCAATGCCCCACGCAATCGAGCGGTCATTGGCCACGCCCATGATCAGGCCGCGTTTACCTTTAAGAAGATCCGACATTACATTCACCCGTTATACTTCGACAGAATCATGGACCCGTTGGTGCCGCCAAAGCCGAAGCTGTTGGTCATAACACTGTCCAATCCTGCGTTTTCAACTACTTGAGTTGCAATTTCACCGGGCAGAATGCCTTCGGCAAGCGTGTCGACATTGATCGACGGCGTAATAAAATCATTGTCCAGCATCAGCAGGCAGAAGATCGCTTCAAGCGCGCCAGCCGCGCCCTGCGCGTGTCCGGTCATCGACTTGGTGGATGAGATCGGGGGCACGTTGCCTTCACCAAAGATGCGGCGGACGGCTTCAACCTCGCCAACGTCTCCGACCGGGGTCGAGGTGCCGTGGGCGTTGATGTAACCGACCTTGCGGCCTTCGGGCAGTGTGGACAGGGCCAGGCGCATCGCACGCTCGCCGCCTTCACCAGAGGGCGCCACCATGTCGTGGCCATCCGATGTGGCTGCGTAACCGGTCACTTCGGCGTAAATCTTTGCGCCGCGGGCCAGTGCGTGTTCCAGATCCTCAAGAACGACGATCCCTCCGCCGCCCGAGATGACGAACCCGTCGCGGTTCTGATCGAATGCACGGGATGCTTTTTCCGGGGTGTCATTGTACTTGGACGACATCGCGCCCATCGCGTCGAACAGGCAGGACAGCGTCCAGTCCAGTTCTTCGCCGCCACCTGCGAACATGACGTCCTGCTTGCCCAGCATAATCTGTTCCGCTGCGTTGCCGATACAATGCAGCGAAGTGGAACAGGCCGAGGTGATCGAATAGTTGATACCTTTGATTTTGTACGCGGTCGCCAGATTGGCCGAGATCGTCGAACACATGCATTTCGGCACTGCGAAGGGGCCGATGCGCTTGGTTGCGCCCGTTTTCAGAACGGTTTGATGCGCGGTCAGCATTGCGCTGGTCGACGGGCCGCCGGAACCGGCTACCAAGCCGGTGCGGGGGTTCACGACCTGATCCTCGGTCAACCCTGCGTCGGCAATCGCCTGGTTCATTGCAATATGAGCATAGGCGGCACCTGGGCCCATAAAGCGCAGAGTCCGCTTGTCTACGTGCTCGGCCGGATCGATCTTGAGCGTTCCGGCGATCCGGCTGCGAAAGCCGTGTTCGACCATCTGCTCGTTGGCTTCGATGCCGGACTTGCCAGCCTTTAGAGAGGCCAATACTTCCTGGGCATTGTTCCCGATGGAGGACACGACCCCCAGACCGGTGACAACTACTCGACGCATGTGCGTGCTCCTTATTTCGGGCCGGTCAGGCTCAGGCTTCGGATAGAACGACTTTCATGTCTTTGACATCGTAAATCATTTCACCGTCCGCTTCGACGATACCATCCGCCACACCCATGGTCAGGCGGCGGGTCTGGATCGCCTTTTTGAAGTCGATCTTGTAGGTCAGCATTTTACGGTCAGGGCGGACCATACCGGTCAGTTTGACCTCGCCGACGCCTACGGCCATGCCACGCCCCTGCCAGCCGCGCCAGCCCAGGTTGAAACCGGTCAGCTGCCATAGGCCATCAAGGCCCAGACAGCCGGGCATGATCGGGTTGCCGGGAAAATGGCAGTCAAAGAACCACAGGTCTGGTGTAATGTCGAACTCGGCGAAAACATGGCCTTTGCCGTGTGCGCCACCGTCGGCCGAGATGTCGGTGATCCGGTCCATCATCAGCATTGGCGGAGCAGGCAATTGCGCATTGCCGGGACCGAATAATTCGCCACGGGCGCATTTCAGCAGATCGTCCTTGTCAAAGCTGCTCGGGTATTGGGCCATTCTGCCGCCTCTCCTGCCAGGGGTCCGTTCGTTATATCTGGCCTCGTCTAGCACCCGTATGCAAGGTCCTGCAAGAGCGCCACGTCACATCCTGTTGTGCAGACGACATTCTTTGCGAATGAATTTCATTTGAAATTACCCGAACACAGCACTTATATATGGGGCAGCAACAATTAGGTTTCGGATTGATGACACCTCAGAGCCAGAACAGAGCCACGGATTGGTTGGTCGACGCCGGGCTGCGCCCAACGCGCCAGCGTGTCGCTTTGGCCGAGCTTCTGGTCGGAGACGGTCGCCACCGGCATGTCACCGCCGAAAGCCTGTTTGAGGCGGCCAAGAAGAACGGGGATGCGGTATCTCTGGCAACCGTCTACAACACGCTGCGTGCTTTTTGTGAGGCCGGAGTACTGCAAGAGATCACGGTTGATGGTTCGAAAAGCTATTTTGACACCAATACGCACGATCACCCACACTTTTTCTGGGAAGACGAAAGCCGCCTGAGCGATGCGCCATCAGACCAGCTGGTGATCCAACGGTTGCCCGAAGCACCAGAGGGCGTTGAAATCGCGTCGGTCGACGTGGTGATCCGCCTGCGGAAAAAGTAATTCAGGCCAATAGTTCCATCAAAATCTGTTCCGCCTGTGCGGTATTCGGGTCTGCGGGACCGGTACCGTGGCGCGCCAGTACCACAGATTCTGCGGCGATATCTTCGAGGACCCTGCGACTGATCAAAGGCATTCCATCATAGCTGAAGTCCGAAGGCGGGTTGGCATAGCTAATTGCGATACCTTCGTGGTTTGCAGCAAGGCTGCGCTGGATTTCCAGCGTTGCCGCCCGGTGGGCCACCAAGGGCCGCAATCCGTTTTGCCGGAATAGCCCCAGAACGTGCTGCGCGGAAAGGCCTTCGTTCGACAGGATCAGCGGATGGCCTGCCAGTTCGCTCAGTGAAACGGACGAAGCACCCGCCAGTGGGTGGTCCGGGGCCATAATGGCACTTGGCCTACTGGGAAACAGAATTTGCTGTTGAAACCCGGCATCCATGCTCAGGCCATATGTCAACGCCAGATCAATGCGACCGTCTATCAGGTCAGATATCAGCCCTTCGAACCCATCCACTTTGTATGAGATGGTCAAATCCGGCAGGGCCGCACGCAAAGGGCGCAGCGCTTTGGCAAGCAAAAACGGGGCCAAATCCACGAAACAACCCAACCGCAGTTGCGCCTTGGTCGGACTGACCTGATCGGCTTTTTCAAGTTGCGCTGCGCTGGCCAGCAGGGCTTCCGCGTCTTCGATAAAGCTGCGCCCTTGCGGGGTCAGCGCCATGGCAGCGCCGCGTCTGCGCGTGAACAGCGGATGACCGAGATGCGATTCGACACGCGTCAGGGCTGTGGACAGCGCCGGTTGTGACACGTTCAGCTGTTGCGCTGCAGCAGACAAGCTTCCGAAACGACCGATCGCACAGATGTATTCGTATTGGCGAAGTGAAATATATAACATGAAATTAAACCTACTTTAGAAAGATATTATTTGAACAGAGGGGTTATCTATGCGCAGATCGATAAACCACGGCACGGAGAAAGACATGACGCACCCTCTGGTTACGCAAGAGATGATCGACACCTATCAGCAGGACGGCGTGGTCCTGATCAAGGGGTTGTTTGCCGATCACGTTGAAACCCTACGCGAAGGGGTAGCTGCGAACATGGCAGAGCCGGGACCTTATGCATCTGAGAACAAGAAAGAAGGCGAGACAGGTCGTTTCTTCGACGATTATTGCAACTGGTCCCGGATCGAGCAATTTCAGTCGGTTGTGCACGGGTCTCCAGCCGCAGAAGTTGCGGCCGATTTGATGCGGTCCAAAACAGTGCAAATGTTCCATGACCATGTTTTGGTCAAAGAACCCGGAACCTCGATGGCCACGCCGTGGCATCAGGACGGTCCGTACTACTTCGTTGAAGGTCAGCAGACGATCAGCTTTTGGTCACCTCTTGATCCGGTCACGCGGGCCACGTTGCGCTGTGTCGCAGGCTCGCATCGGTGGGAGAAAGAGGTTCTGCCGACCCGTTGGGTGTCCGAGGATGGGTTCTTTCCCGACGAAGGCCAGTACATTCCCGTTCCGGACCCGGATGCGGAAGGAATGAAGGTCGTCGAGTTCGAGATGGAGCCGGGCGACGCGGTCGCCTTCAACTATCGAACGCTGCACGGCGCGCGGGGAAATCAATCCAACAGCCGCCGCCGCGCGTTTTCACTGCGTCTGGTCGGTGACGATGCGCGTTATGTTGAACGGCCAGGTCGGACATCCCCGCCGTTTCCGGGGCACGACATGGATCCGGGTCAGCGCTTGCGCGAGGATTGGTTTCCGATCTTGCTGCGTCGGTGATCCGACACCAAACAGGCCAAAGAAACGGGTCAGAACCACTGTCCCGTTTCGATCAGCCCCATCTCAAGTAATTGGTTTGACGACCATTCGAACGGGATCGAATTGCGCCAGTGAAACGTCGCAATGTCGAAGGTCGACCCGGCATTGGATTTCAGGGCTTTTGCGGCCCGGAACGAGCACACTGCAGCGGTCAGGTTGTGGTGCCATGGGCAGGAATAGGTGTTGTATTCTTCGTCGTTGAACGTGTGGTCCGGTCGTAACTCCAATCCTTTCTTGGATTTGAATAGGGCGATCCGGTCAATTCGGCGGCTTTGCGAGGGTACATGTTCCTCGAACCGCCACCGCAGCCCGCCGGACATATCCAACTGGCGTTCCTTCGGGTGCTTTTTCAAATCAAGCCGTGCCTGGGCGAAGTACCCAGTGCGATCCAGCATCGCGTGTTCCGGTGCGACACCATTCGGGAATTCGTTCAGATCTTCGGCATAAAGATCGACGACATGGCTCAGCATCGAATCCCGGCGTTCCTCGTTGTGAAACGCCAGCATTTCGCCGATCGTGCGCGTCTCGCAAAAGGGAAAAAAAAGGTATTCGGCATTGTAGCAGTAATACATCCAAAGACTGGGCGCAGCCTGAATGATTCGGTTGATCGTCTCAAAAACGACGGTGCGCGGGACGCAGCTGAGAGGGACGCGGTGAACACGATCCTCAAGCTTGGGGTCCAGTGCGAATGCCGGCGGCATGAACACAATCAGGGATTTGAAGCCCAGATTCAGATGGTGGCGGATGGTACTGTCAATTTCCACGTCATCTTCGACAAAAACCAACGCGAGTGGACCTTTTGCCAAAGCGGCTTGGCCCGTTTGCAGGAAAGAGTCGAGGGATTTGTATTGCATTGCCTGTCCGCCGCCGCCTTGCTGGAGTTTCGGGCCAAAATCGGGTAATCGCGTCGGCATTGCAAGCGGCGTTCGTTGGGTATAGACGACGCCGGTCCCGCGAATGCAAAGGCCGTTTTCATGTCAGAACCTAAAAAGCTGTACATCAAGACCTATGGTTGTCAGATGAACGTATACGACAGCGAGCGTATGGCGGAAACGTTGGGTGGCCAGGGATACGTGGAAACGAAAACTCCCGATGACGCGGATATGATCCTGTTGAACACCTGCCACATCCGGGAAAAAGCGGCTGAGAAAATCTATTCGGAACTGGGCCGATTCAAGGGGTTGAAGACCGAAAAACCCGATCTGAAGATCGGCGTTGCCGGATGTGTCGCGCAGGCCGAGGGTGAAGAGATCATGCGCCGCCAACCCATGGTGGACTTGGTCGTGGGACCACAAAGCTATCACCGTCTGCCCGAGATGGAGGCCAAGACGCGTGCCGGTGAAAAGGCTCTGGACACCGACTTTCCCGAAGAGGACAAATTCGAGAAACTCAAAGGTCGTCCCAAGGCCAAGCGCGGACCAACCGCATTTTTGACGGTGCAGGAAGGCTGTGACAAATTCTGTGCCTTCTGTGTTGTGCCTTACACCCGTGGTGCAGAGGTCAGCCGCCCGGCGGATCGCATCCTGCGTGAAGCAAACGACCTGGTTGAACGCGGTGTGCGCGAAATCACTCTGCTGGGGCAGAACGTCAACGCTTATCACGGGGCTGGCCCAAACGGTGACATGACATTGGCCGGTTTGATTTGGGAATTGAACAAAGTCGATGGGCTGGAGCGAATCCGGTTCACCACGTCGCATCCTAACGACATGGCTGATGACCTGATCGAAGCGCACGGGACCTGCGAAAAGCTGATGCCTTATCTGCACCTGCCGGTTCAATCGGGGTCAGACCGTATCCTCAAGCGGATGAATCGCAGCCACACCGCCGAGAGCTATCTGCGCCTGATTGAGCGTATCCGCGCCGCACGTCCGGATATCGTGATGTCCGGTGACTTTATCGTCGGGTTCCCGGAAGAGACCGAAGAGGACTTTCAAGCCACTCTGGATCTGGTGGAAGAGGTCAAATACGGCTACGCCTATTCGTTCAAGTATTCGACGCGCCCTGGAACCCCGGCCGCAGAGAGGTCTCAGGTTGATCCGAAGGCGGCAGATGACCGCTTGCAGCGTCTTCAGGCGTTGATCACCCGTCACCAACGCGAAATTCAGGACGCGATGGTTGGGCGAAACGTCAAAGTTTTGTTTGAAAAACCTGGTCGCCTGCAAGGGCAGATGGTCGGAAAATCCGAGTATCTTCATTCGGTTCACGTGTCCGACGCCGATGTCGCCGTGGGCGAATTGCGGGATGTACGGATTACCTCATCGGGCGCAAATTCCTTGGCCGGCGCGTTGCGGTAACGCATCCGTTATTCAGAATTTGGAAACCATACGGTTTTGTTAATTCCAAATTTACCCTTGATTTATTACTCGGAATTATGTTCCGAGAAAATCAGGTTGTTTAGGGGCTTGTTGTTTTGGGCCCTTAGAAAACCTTATCTCTTGCCGATGGGATGAGCAGGTCGGTGAATGGAAAGGGTACGAGTGAAGACTTTGAAACGTTTAACCGGGCGGTTGTTGACATCCGCCCTGACCGCCGCATTCGCTTTTTCGGTGTTTCCCGGCGTGACCACAGCAGGCAATCTGGATCAAGGTGTTTCTGATCCTATTGTCATCAATCCAAAACGGTTCGGCAGTGACGTCAGTGTCTTTTATCTGGGCACAACAGGTGCCTATGCGTTTGGGGGCGACGATCGATTTGGCCTGACCGGACCCAGCGGAACCTCAGAAGTTGGCGACTTGGACCTGAGCGGCACACTGGGCGGCGTGCGCGCAGGGTGGCGCGGCGTTTTGCCAGCGCGCGGCGGTCGCGACTATGTTTATGGGGTCGAGCTTGGATATGAATTCGGCTCGCTCAGTGATGACGCGACTAACCAGATTGGGGGGCAACCGGTCACAGGCGGGTCGGAAATATCAGACGTGTTTTCGATTCGACTCCGCAATGGTTTGACCAACAAAAGCGGTACCGTTTTGTACTTTGTGTCAGCTGGTTATGTGAATGGCGACGTTACCACAACCAGCAGGCAGTCATCCGGAGGGGGCTCTCAGTTTTTTGAAAGTGGCGGCCGACGGAACGGGTTTTCCGCCAGCATCGGGGTCGAGCATAATCTGACAGAAAACTGGTCGATCAGCGGCGAATATGAATATGTCCAGTTCAGCGCGGAAAACGTGGATTTTGGTAACGGAACCTCGACCAGGTCGACGCCGAAATACCGCGGTTTGAAGCTAGGCTTGAACTACCGGTTCTGACAGTTCACTTGAAACAGCTGCGCTTGTTGACACTTCTCGTTATGCGGGGTGCATCGGCGGTTTTGTCATCCGGGCGGGAAAAAATGAAACTGTGGCTTGCGCCCACCAAGTGTTCCTGTCTACGCTTGGGATGAAACGCCAAGACAGGAGAGCGGATTGGCCATCGGTGCCCTTACCCCACCGCAAGATGAAATACCTCAGCGCGAAGCGTTTGTTGAGTTTCCAGATAACCGATTGTTGATAGACCTGTGCGGAGAATATGACCGCAATCTGACTGATATCGAACAAAAGCTGTCCGTCCAGATCGTGCGCCGCGGGAATCAGCTGGCTGTGATGGGGGATGAAGACGCCCAAAAGCAAGCCATCGAAGTTTTGCAGGCTTTGTATACCCGTCTTGAAGGCGGGCGCGATGTTGAAGCCGCCGATGTGGACCGCGAACTGCGGATGGGCGGTTCTGAGACGGGAACCGGTAGCCGCGATGGTGACCAGCTTGAGATGTTCAAGGGCGGCACCGTCGAAATCAAGACACGCAAAAAACTGGTTGAGCCGCGCACGGATGCGCAAAAGGCATACGTTCAGTCTCTTTTTCAGAACGAACTGGCCTTCGGGATTGGTCCCGCTGGTACCGGTAAGACCTACCTTGCTGTCGCCGCCGGTGTATCGATGTTTATCGGCGGCCATGTAGATAGGATCATCCTGAGCCGACCCGCTGTAGAGGCTGGCGAAAAGCTGGGCTATCTGCCCGGCGACATGAAGGACAAAGTCGATCCGTACATGCAGCCTTTGTACGACGCGCTGAACGATTTTCTGCCCGGCAAGCAGCTGGCCAAGCTGATTGAAGAAAAGCGAATCGAAATCGCGCCGCTGGCTTTCATGCGGGGGCGGACGCTGGCGAATGCATTTGTTGTTCTGGATGAGGCGCAAAACGCCACCACGATGCAGATGAAGATGTTCCTGACGCGTTTGGGTGAAGGAAGCCGGATGGTGATCACCGGCGACCGCTCACAGGTCGACCTGCCGCGCGGCGTTCAATCTGGGCTAGCGGATGCCGAACGTTTGCTGAGTACGATCCCGAATATCAGCTTCAACTATTTCACGTCCAAGGATGTTGTGCGCCATCCGCTTGTCGCCGCCATTATCGAAGCGTATGAGGCCGACTCGGGCCGTGAGACGGGATAATCGTCAACGGCCGCAGGCTTTGGGCGTGGTGACATGAACCTTGAACTGACGATTGAGGATGCCCGCTGGCAGGGGCTGGAGCCGTTGGCGACGCGCGCTATTCAGGCAGTGTTGGACTATTGCGATCTGGACGCTGATTTGTGCGAAATAAGCCTGCTGGCCTGTGATGATGCGCGAATTGCAGACCTGAACGCCGAATTTAGGGAAAAGCCCACACCGACCAATGTGCTCAGTTGGCCGGCCGAAGATCTGGCCGCTGACAAAGCGGGGCAGAGACCGACACTTCCTATGCCAGATTTCACAGGCGAAATTGCACTGGGCGACATTGCGATTTCCTTTGATACCTGCGCAAGCGAAGCGGCTGACGCCGACAAGAGCATGGACGATCACGTCACACATTTGATCGTCCATGGAACGTTGCACTTGCTGGGTTATGATCACATCCGTGACCCTGACGCTACTTTGATGGAAGGTCTCGAAGTCGAGATACTTGGCAAAATGGGTATAGATGACCCATATAATATATAGTAAGGGCCGGATTGGCCGATCATTTGGAACAGGATTATGGGCGATACAGACGGCAGTTCTATGGCGGCGCATAGCGCGCAACCGAAGGACAGCGGTGAAAATGGCAGCGAAAAAGCTGGTTTCTTTTCTCGAATAGTGGACGCGTTCTCGCCGCAGAGCGACGATGAGGTCAACGCGGCCAATGGACATGAGGTCGACATGGTTCAGCCCCGCGGCATGATCAACTTGCGGCGCATGCGGGTCGAGGATGTAGCCATTCCCACGGCAGAAATCGTGTCCGTGCCATCAACGATTAGCAAGGATGAGCTGGCGCAGGTCTTCCGCGACAGTGGTCTGTCCCGTATCCCGGTTTACGAGGGAACACTCGATACGCCCTTGGGGTTTGTTCACCTAAAGGATTTTGCGCTTACGCACGGTTTCAACGGCTCGGGGCCAGAGTTCGACCTGGTCTCGATGCTGCGCACGTTGCTGTTTGTTCCGCCATCAATGCCCATTGGCGTTTTGTTGACTAAGATGCAGACCGAACGTCGCCATATGGCGTTGGTGATCGATGAATATGGTGGCGTTGACGGTCTTGTGTCGATTGAGGACTTGATCGAACAGGTGGTTGGCGAAATCGCCGATGAACACGATGCCGACGAGGGCCAGCTTTGGGTTCAGGAAAAGCCCGGTTGCTATGTTGTGCAGGCCCGTGTTCCGTTGGAAGAGTTCGAGGCCGAGATCGGGCGTTCTCTGACCAGTCACGAAGACGTGGACGAGGAAGAAATCGACACGTTGGGCGGGTTGGTCTTTATGCTGTCGGGTCGCGTTCCTGCGCGAGGTGAGGTTGTCTTGCACCCCGAGGGTCCTGAGTTCGAGGTGATGGACGCCGATCCCCGCCGGATCAAGCGCCTGCGTGTCATGTTACCGGATCGCGTTGAATGAACCCTGCGCGGGGTTGGCCGTTTTGGTTGCGATTAGTGCTCGCGGCGCTGCTGGGCGCGATCGCGGCGTTCGGGTTGGCCCCATTTGGTATTTGGCCAGCTACCGTGATTGCATTAGTCCTGCTGTCGCCCTTGTTTTTGACGACCGAGACGCGGGCGAGGGCAGCTTGGGTGGGGTGGGCCTTTGCGACCGGGTATTTCGCGCATGCACTTAGTTGGATTGTCGAGCCGTTCCTTGTTGATGCCCAGCGTCACGCATGGATGGCGCCATTTGCGCTGACGTTCATGGCGGGCGGCCTCGCGCTGTTTTGGGCGCTTGCCTTTTGGCTGGTGCGACGCCATGACGGCCAAGCTGTATCACAGGCTGTGTTTCTGGCGCTTTCGATATCCCTTCTGGAATTAGCCCGAGGGTATGTTCTGACAGGTTTCCCTTGGGCTGGGCTGGCGCAGGTTTGGGTGGACACACCGGTGGCTCAGCTTTTGTCCCTGTTCGGGCCATATGGGCTGGGTGCGGTAACTTTGCTGGCGACTTTGCCACTTGGGGCCGCGCTGTCGCAGCGCGATGACTATGTCGCGCCGTTAAGCCTGACTGTCGGAGCCGCGTGTTTAGCATTGGTTTATTCTACGTCGCGCCCAGTGGTTACAGAAACCGACCATGTCGTGCGCATCATTCAGCCCAACGCGCCGCAACACCAGAAGTGGGATCCGGACTACGCCCCGCTTTTCTTTGCCCGTCAGGTTGAGTTCACGGCCGCAGCACCGCAACCGGATTTGATTATCTGGCCGGAAACCTCGGTTCCTGCGTGGCTGGGCAGCGCGCAACCTTATCTGGCCGCAATCGCCGACGCGGCGGAGGGAACCCCGGTATTTCTGGGTATTCAAAGGGGGGACGGCCCGCGCATCTACAACTCGATGATCTATCTGGATGAGGATGGCCGGCAGCAGGGGCTGTACGACAAGCACCACCTGGCACCCTTCGGGGAATATGTCCCGTTTGGTGAGGTGTTGGCGCGGTTCGGGGTCTACGGCATGGCCGCCACCACCGGCAACGGCTTTAGCGCCGGACCCGGCGCGGCGCTGATGGACGCTGGCAAGCTGGGAAAGGCACTGCCGCTTATTTGCTACGAGGCGGTCTTTACACAGGACGTCTTGTCGGCGCCGGGTCGCGCCGATTTTCTGTTGCAGATCACCAACGACGCATGGTTTGGCACGCGCTCGGGGCCGTATCAGCATCTGGCACAGGCCCAAATGCGCGCGATTGAGCAAGGGCTGCCAATGATGCGGTCGGCCAATACCGGTGTGTCCGCCATGATTGACCCGCTGGGCCGGATCACGCAGGCCCTGCCGCTGGGGCAGGCTGGTTTTGTCGATGCGACATTGCCGAACCCGCTGGCCCCGACGGTGTACGCCCGACTGGGTGATGGCCCGGTCTTCGTCGTGCTGTTGGCGCTCTTTGCGCTGTTTTGGCGCAACGCTAGAGGACATCAGCAGTAATTTCGGATTGACGCTGTGTTTCTTGGTGCGTATCCCGTTGCATGCTCATCGCAACGGCTTCCTGGCGTGATGGGGAAATCTCAATGGAGCACATTCATGTCCCGACAGAACTACACATTTACTTCGGAGTCCGTTTCCGAAGGGCACCCGGATAAGGTCTGTGACCGGATTTCCGATGCCGTACTTGACGCATTTCTTAATGAAGAACCCGAAGCGCGCGTGGCGTGCGAAACCTTTGCTACGACCGACCGGGTTGTCATCGGCGGTGAAGTAGGTCTGTCTGATCAGGAAAAGCTGCACGATTACATGGGCCGCATCGATGAGATCGCCCGCGCCTGTATCAAAGATATCGGCTATGAGCAGGACAAGTTCCACCACGAAACTGTCGAGGTGACAAACCTGCTGCATGAACAGTCTGCGCATATTGCTCAAGGCGTCGATGCAGCCGCAGACAAGGACGAAGGTGCCGGTGACCAGGGCATCATGTTCGGTTATGCGACAACGGAAACGCCGGCTCTGATGCCAGCACCGATCCAGTATTCGCACGCGATCCTGCGTCGCCTTGCCGAAGTACGCAAGAATGGCAGCGAACCCGCGCTTGGCCCAGATGCGAAATCGCAGCTGTCGGTCGTTTATCGCGATGGTAAGCCAGTGGGCGTCAGCTCGATCGTGTTGTCGACCCAGCACCTGGACGAAACGCTGAGCTCGGCCGACATCCGTGCGATTGTCGAACCTTACATTCGTGAAACCCTGCCCGATGGGTGGTTGAGCAACGAAACCGAATGGCACGTCAATCCTACGGGCAAGTTCGTTATCGGCGGTCCCGACGGCGATGCCGGGCTGACCGGTCGTAAGATCATCGTGGACACCTATGGCGGTGCCGCACCCCATGGTGGTGGCGCGTTTTCGGGCAAAGACCCGACCAAAGTAGACCGCTCGGCCGCTTACGCCGCGCGCTATCTGGCCAAGAACGTGGTTGCTGCCGGGATGGCGGAACGCTGCACGATCCAGCTGAGCTATGCGATCGGCGTATCCAAGCCGTTGTCGATCTATGCAGACGCGCACGGAACCGGCGAAATCTCGAACGCTGAAATCGAGAATGCCGTTGGTCAGGTAATGGACCTGACACCGCGCGGCATCCGCCAGCACCTGCAAATGAACAAGCCCATCTACCAGCGTACCGCAGCCTATGGCCACTTCGGGCGTGAGCCCGATGCGGATGGCGGCTTTAGCTGGGAACGCATCGATCTGGTCGATGCGTTGAAAGCTGCCGTCTGACCCAAAACGATAAAGCGCGCCAATAGCGGCGCGCTTTTTTAAGGGTCGGTGATTGCCACGCCCCTCTTGAACCAACCTCGGCGTCGCAGTATGGCCACCGCCATGAGCACCCAGACCCCACAACGCCCGCGCAGAAACTTTTATGGCCGCTTCAAAGGGAAAACCCTGAAGCCCAGCCAAAAGACGTATCTGAACGAAGACCTTGATGCATTGTCACCCGGTGCGGTGGACTGGGAAACCAATCCAGAACGCCATCCGTTGGACTTGCACGCGCTGTTCGGTGGCAAGGACGTCTGGCTTGAGGTCGGCTTCGGCGGGGGTGAGCATCTGGTGCATCAGGCCGCAAGCAACCCGGATATCGGGATCATCGGGGCCGAGCCGTATATCAACGGCGTCGCGATGCTGTTGGGAAAAATTCGTAAAGCGGGCGTCGAAAACCTGGCCGTGCATCCGGGCGATGCGCGCGATTTGTTCGATGTACTGCCCGAGGCCAGCATCTCGCGCGCCTTCCTGCTGTACCCGGACCCCTGGCCCAAGACACGGCACCACCGTCGCCGTTTCGTGACGCAGGAACATCTGGAGCCGTTGGCCCGCGCGCTGAAGCCGGGATCGATTTTCCGAGTTGCCACGGACATTCCTGACTATGTGCGCCAGACTCTGGAAGAGGTGCCTCGCGCCGGGTTCGAATGGCTTGCTGAGCGTCCCCAAGATTGGCGCGAGCCGTGGGAGGATTGGATTTCCACCCGCTATGAACAGAAAGCCCTACGCGAGGGCCGCACGCCGCATTATCTGACCTTCCGCCGCAAAGGCTGATTGCGGCTGGACCAACCGGCCCCAATTCGCTAATTCGCCTTGGACTGATAGCGAAAACAGGAGCCCCCATGTCCGGACACGGCACGCCCATCCCGATGACCTCGCATCCCTGCGGCCCGTTGACCGGCACGGCAGAGGTACCCGGCGACAAGTCGATCTCGCACCGGTCGTTGATCCTGGGGGCGATGGCCGTGGGTGAGACTAAAATCTCGGGCCTATTGGAAGGCGAGGACGTTCTGGACACCGCCAAGGCCATGCGCGCCTTTGGGGCCGAGGTCACCGATCACGGTGGCGGTGAGTGGACCGTGCACGGTGTAGGTGTCGGTGGATTTGCCGAACCCGATCAGGTGATTGATTGCGGCAACTCAGGCACTGGCGTTCGTTTGATCATGGGCGCGATGGCGACCTGTCCGATCACGGCAACCTTTACCGGCGATGCCAGCCTGAACAAACGCCCGATGGCGCGGGTCACAGATCCACTGGCGCTGTTTGGCACGCAATCGGTGGGCCGCTCTGGGGGACGCCTGCCGATGACCATCGTTGGGGCCGCTGACTCGACACCGGTGCGATACGAGGTCCCGGTGCCGTCGGCTCAGGTGAAATCCGCAGTACTGCTTGCCGGGCTTAACGCTCCGGGCAAAACTGTGGTTATCGAGAAAGAAGCCACCCGCGACCATTCCGAACGTATGCTGGCAGGCTTCGGCGCGGAAATCACCGTTGAGGACACTGATGAAGGCCGGGTTATCACTCTGACCGGTCGCCCCGAGTTGAAACCGCAGATCATTGCCGTTCCACGCGATCCGTCCAGCGCGGCGTTTCCGGTCTGTGCCGCGCTGATCACGCCGGGGTCGGACGTTCTGGTGCCGGGTATCGGTCTGAATCCCACCCGCGCTGGTTTGTTCACCACGCTGCGCGAGATGGGTGCAGATCTGACCTATGAGAATGAGCGCGAAGAGGGGGGCGAACCCGTCGCCGATCTGCGGGCTAAGTATTCGCCAAATATGAAGGGGATCAACGTGCCGCCCGAACGCGCGGCCTCGATGATCGATGAATACCCTGTATTGTCCGTGATTGCGGCCAACGCCACGGGCGTCACGATGATGGGCGGCGTAAAAGAGCTGCGCGTGAAAGAAAGTGACCGGATCGACGCAATGGCCCGTGGCCTGCGCGCCAACGGTGTAACTGTCGAAGAAGGTGATGATTGGTGGTCAGTCGAAGGGTTGAGCATCGGTAATGTCCCAGGTGGCGGCACGTGCGAGAGCTTTCTGGACCACCGGATCGCTATGTCGTTCATGATTTTGGGGATGGGCGCCAAAAAGGGTGTCACTGTCGACGATGCGGGTCCGATCGCCACGTCGTTCCCGATTTTCGAGCCTTTGATGGCCACATTGGGTGCGAAACTGCAACGCAATAATCGGTAGGTTCAATGTCGGAATCGCAGTTTACAATCGCCATTGACGGACCTGCGGCGGCGGGGAAGGGCACGATTTCCAAAGCACTCGCGGCCCGGTTTCGGTTCGCACATCTGGACACCGGGCTTTTGTACCGCGCGGTCGGACGCCGGACATTGCAGGGGATGGAACCGATTGCGGCTGCGCAGGCACTAACCGCTGAAGAACTGGAACAAGGCGATTTGCGCACGGCGGAGATTGCGCAGGCGGCCTCAAAAGTAGCCGTGATCCGCGAGGTCCGCGCCGCGTTGGTTGATTTCCAGCGGGCATTTGCGCGCCGCCGCGGCGGCGCTGTTCTGGACGGCCGCGATATCGGTACGGTGATATGTCCTGAGGCCGAGGTGAAACTGTTCGTCACAGCCAGCCCCGAGGTTCGGGCCGAGCGCCGTTACCTTGAACTCAGCGCGAAGGGCAGCGATGTCACGCGTGAACAAGTGTTGTCGGACGTAAAAGAGCGGGACGCACGGGATGCCGAGCGCAGCACCGCGCCCATGAAACCGCCAGAAGACGCCGTCTTGCTGGATACATCAGACCTGAGCATCGAAGCCGCCCTGGCAAAAGCCATCGAGGTCATTGAAACAAAAAGGCCTGCGGGGACGTAACCGCGCAGGCCTTGGTCTAAAACAGGCAGATTACAGCTCGCCGACCGCGATGTTTTTGATCTTTGACCACTGATCGTCAGCGGTTTTGGATGTGGTCGTGACATCTTCCAGGAACGCCGCGCGAGTGTCCGCGTTCAGGAACAGATACAGCTTGCCGTCTGCGACCAGATACTGATCCGGGTCGCCGTCAAACTTTTTGCCCACCGAAACGCCGAAAGAACAGAACCCGCCATGCTGGGGCAGATAGGCGGCAGGGTTGGCCTCGAACGCTTCGCGGTTGGCAGCGCTGGTGAAGTAGTATGATGCGCCGTCATAGGTCGCCGAATGGTTGGCAAAGCCGTCGACTGGGTTGCCGTCGTTGACGAGGGCCACCAGATCGACCCCGTGCGCGGCAAGCGGTGCACCGGCGGCGGAAATGCCGTTTGATACATTGATCTCATCTGCGGCAAAGGCCGGGGCCGCGATCAGGGGCAGGGTGGCGATCAGAGTGGTCAGAACGAGAGACTTCATTTGTGTTTCCTTTCTTTCTCAGGCTTGGGCCGGCGGGTCATCCGGCCGCTGATCCAAAGCTAGGAACAAGTTTCTGAACGAGCTATCGCAGGAAGCCCCAAGTATCTTGCAGATCGTCCAAAGCTGTGGTTGCCCTGAGGGACCACCTCACTAAGCTTTGTTTGGTCAGGTCTGCGGCTGGCCCCTATTGTCGGCCTATAGCCTGCAGGAGCGTTACCATGATCCGACTAGCCGTATTGATGATTTTCCTCGCCGGAAGCGCATTGTCCCAAGAGGCCGCCGAGCCGGAACCTCCGATGACGTATGAGCGGTTGGGAAAGATCATTTTTGCGCTCGACCCCGACGCACAGCCGTTCGGACCGGGGTTTGAACTGAAGGTCTCGGACCTGACGGTACTGGTCGTTACGGATACCAATGCTGACCGGATGCGGGCGATGGTCGCAATTGGAAGTGCCACGGAATTGTCGCCCGCAGATCTTCAACGCATGATGCAGGCAAATTTTGACAGCACTTTGGACGCGCGTTATGCGATCGCGAATGGCACGTTATGGGCGGCATTCATCCATCCGTTATCCCGGCTGGACAAGAACCAATTGATCTCTGGGCTGGCCCAGACCGTGAATATCGCCAAGACCTATGGAACGTTGTACTCCGGTGGCGCGGCGGAATTCGGTGGGGGCGACAGCCATGATCTGCAGCGTGATCTGATCGAAGAGCTTCTGAAAAAGGGCGAAGAAATCTGAGTCTCGCCTGAGGCTCGATCCAGTCCCATTCGAGTACAGATCGTTGCGTCATTGGCCCTAGCTGGATGAAGGAAAGCTGCTATAGTCTCTTTTAAGCTAAAAGGGAATGCTGCCTTACAAGCCCCAAACAAAAAAGGGGCAGCAGCTAAAAATCCCTAAAGCCAACAGGGACAGAAGAAACATGAAAAATCGTTTGAGTAAAATCACCATCGTCGGTGGTGGAACGGCGGGTTGGATGACCGCGCTGATCTTGGATATGGTGTTATCGCGCACCTCAGCGACCAAGGATCGCCCGCGTATCTGCCTGATCGAAAGCCCCAATATTTCGACCGTTGGTGTCGGCGAAGCAACCGTGCCACGCATGCCAGTCACGCTGCGTCAGGCGGGTATATCTGAGCGGGATTTTTTTCGCGAAACCAACGCGTCGTTCAAGCTGGGTGTTAAGTTTTGCAATTGGAACAAGGACGCAAAGGGTGATCGCATAGATTACGTGAACCCCTTTGCCCACGGCCAGATGCTCGAGGGGTTGGAGGCCGCCGAGTACTTCCTGCGCTTTGGCAATGGGGACCGGGACTTTACACAGTCCATCTCACCACATGACGACCTGGCACGCCTGTGCAAAGGCGCACGACAGTTAGGTCAGCCCGAGTTTGAGCAACGGTTTGGCTACGCCTATCATCTGGACGCTGTGAAGTTTGCCGGCATGCTCACCAAAATCTGCACCAAGCGCGGCGTAGAGCATATTCAGGATGAGGTGCAAGCGGTTGAGCTGGACGAACAGGGCAACGTCAGCCACCTGATACTAGAGCACAAAGGCCGCCACGACATAGAGATGGTTGTCGATTGCACCGGGTTCCGCGGGTTGATCATCAACAAAGCTCTGGGTGAGCCGTTTATGGATTACTCGGACTATCTGCCGAACGATCGCGCCATGGCGCTGCAGATCGAACATCCGGATCCGGACAAGATCGAAAGCGTCACTCGGTCCACTGCATTAGGCGCCGGTTGGACATGGCGGGTGCCACTCTACAACCGTGTGGGCACGGGCTATGTTTTCTCATCCGCGCATCGGACGGATGATCAGGCGGCGGATGAATATCTTGAATGGTTGGGGGATAGCGGCAAGGGTTTGACACCGCGCGTGATCCCGATGCGCATCGGGCGCGTGCGCAATGCCTGGGTCAAGAACTGTGTGGCAATCGGTCTGTCCGGCGGGTTTATCGAGCCATTGGAAAGCACCGCAATCCACATGATTGATCACGCAATTCGCTGGTTCGCCGAGCACCTGCCGACGCGGGACATCGAGTCGTCACTGCGGGACAGATATAATCGCCAGATGAACAAGCTCTATGACGAGGTTCTGGATTTTATCTGCCTGCATTACCGGTTGGGCAACCGCACGGACGACCAATACTGGATCGACGCACGCACCGAGATGAAAATCCCGGATCGGTTAGCCGAGAACCTTGAGTTGTGGCAGCACCGCTTGCCCATGGAACATGATATCGAGTTTGCAACGCTGTTTAACTTCCGCGTTTACCAAACGGTTCTGTTGGGCAAACAGGTCTATGACACCGGCTATGGAACCGGCATCCGGGATCGCCTGCGGCCATTGAAAAGACCGATCTGGTTCCAATGGTGTAAGGGCGCAAAAGTGGATCTTTCGCAGATACTCAAAACGATGCCCGATCACAAAACGTTGTTGCGTGACATCCGCGGAGAGTTGGAGAAACCAACTTTTGGCAAGGTAGCGCGACCGACGGTTGCGATGCCGGGCGAACAGCTTGCGCCCGTGGCGGTCCAGAACATGCCCAACCTCGCCGAAATCCAAAGCGGTAGGAAAGATCTGCAACTGTTCTAGACATTCCCAGCGCTCTGCCTTGATCAGGTATCCGCAAAAAGAGCGAAGGCCCTAAACTAAAGTGCAGGTCCTTCGCTCAGCTTTTCCTGTTCGGACGGGGTGGGCGTGTGATTGAACACGTAGGCGGTGCGGCAGGCGTCTTCTCCGCCAAGATCTTCGATCTTCTTGCGCTGGTCGGCAAAGGCGCGGGCGTTGACCTCTTCGGGATCGCATATCTCGCGCAGGCGGCGTTCCCCCTCGATCAATGCCGCCTGCACCATTGGGTCATTCGCCCGGTCGTGCGCGCGATTGATCTTTTCGTGCGGGTCGGTTGACAGGTCGAACAACTGCGGGGGCTGTCCGACGTAGTAGACGTATTTCCAGTTACCCCACCGCACCATGAAACTGCCGGTTTTCGATCCGCCATCATGATATTCGCTGAACCCGGTCCGGTCAGGGTTGTCCGGGGCATTTGCCAGCCCCATCAAAGAGATGCCGGGTTGACGGGCGTTGCCGTCGTCGTCTTCGACCCCGCAAACGTCCCGAGCGGTTGCGGCGATGTCCGTCAGGTTGGTGCACGTCGTGACACGCCGCCCCGCCGGAATGCCCGGGCCCGCTGCGATCATCGGGATGCCTGCGCTTGCCTCGTACATCACCTGTTTGGTCCAGAACCCTTGATCCCCCATCATGTCACCATGGTCCGAGACATAGATCACAACCGTATTCTCTGTCTGGCCGCTGTTAGACAGGGCTTTTAGGATACGGCCCACGCAGTCATCCATAAATGAGGTCAGACCATAATAGGCCGCCTTGGCTTCGCGCATTTTCTGCTCGTCGAAATAGTCGTCGTAGTTGAAGAACGCGGCGATGTTGCGCAGCTCTTCATGATCGGGCAGCCCTTTGCCATATCCGACTGGCAAGTCCATCTGTTCGGGATCGTAAAGGTCGTACCATTCCTTGGGGCAAGTTAAAGGATAGTGTGGGCTGACCAGCGACATGAACGCTGCCCAGGGTTGGTTCTGGCGCTCGGGATCGGTCAACCAGGTCTCAGCCGCCGTGGTAATGTCCAGATCGTAATCGGAATAGGTGCTGGGCCCAATGCCCACATCGTTCGCCAATTCTGATGCCGAATCGTAGGCAGGTGGGTTCTCGCGCAGAAGACCTACGGCCCAGCCAACGCCTCCGACCACATGCATCGGCAGGATTTCCTGCGAGAAACCGTTGTCGTCATCGTTGGATCTGAAATGCAATTTTCCAATGGAAACAACCTCGCGACCTGCATCTCGCAATTGCCGCATCCAACTGCGTGGGTGTCCGTTATAGGGCGTGGCACTATCCCAGTTGCCTGTCGTGTGAACCCAATCACCGGTCGCCAATGCAGCCCGAGTGGGGACGCACATGGGTGACGGCGTGTAGGCGGACAAGAATACTGTACCGCGCGCGGCGAGTGCGTCCAAATTGGGCGTTTTGACAATCGGATGGCCCGCACACCCCATCGCATCCTTGCGGTGTTCATCCGAAATGATGACAAGAAAGTTCAGGTGTTGGCCCATGGAATCCTCCGGCTTTTCCAAGCTTTGCACTTGCCTCAGGCTTTGCTGTTCGAAACGCGACAATCATCGCAGAAATTAGGTGATTCGCTTAAAGGTGATGGTTGCGCTCAAATTATCTTGATGTAATAACATAGCAAAAGGTTGGGCGAGCATGACAATATCTATGAACACAGTACAGATTGGGTTCTTGCGCACCAGTGAATGGAGTGCGCAATGACTGATCGTAGAAAGAACCGAAACCTGCGCAGCCAGATCAAACGCCGTCGCCGTGCGGGCTCACCCATGGAGGCCTATGATGCGTTGCCCGCCGATTTGCGAAAGTGGCTTGCCGCGGCCTGTCTGCCGTGGAGCCCGGCATCGGCTCTGCGAGTTTGGGACATAGTTGGCGGTTCACATGATCCCGAAGAAGCCTATTCGCGTTTGAACGCGATCGAGCAAACGATGCTGCAACGGGATGCACGGGTCTGGGGCACAGCGCAGCGACCCTGATGGACGCCGAGCCCCTGTGTTTCAAGGCTTTCCTCTTGCGCCTGTTGGTGATTCCGCATATACGCGCGCTGTCAACACAAGGGCGGTCAACGTCCGGATGACGTTTCTGAGCAGGGCCGGGTTACCTCGGCCCTTTGTGTTTGTTTGCTCAGGGGCGCACCGGGTCACGTCCGATGGCACCATGAATCAAGACCGGCGGAGACAACCGCTCGGCCAGCAAAAACGTTATGTAGAGGAAAACAACGCCACATGGCTGATACATCTATGGAGGAATTCGAAGCCCTCCTGAACGAAAGCTTCGAAATGGACACGCCCGAAGAGGGTTCTGTTGTCAAAGGCAAGGTTCTGGCGATCGAAGCCGGCCAAGCCATCATCGACGTAGGCTACAAAATGGAAGGCCGCGTTGATCTGAAAGAATTCGCAAATCCCGGCGAAGCCCCTGAAATCGCTGTTGGTGATGAGGTAGAAGTTTACCTTCGCGCCGCTGAAAACGCCCGTGGCGAAGCCGTCATCTCGCGCGAGATGGCCCGCCGTGAAGAGGCATGGGACCGTCTGGAAAAAGCATATGCCGACGACCAGCGTGTCGAAGGTGCAATCTTTGGTCGCGTCAAAGGTGGCTTCACCGTCGATCTGGGTGGCGCAGTTGCGTTCCTTCCCGGCTCGCAGGTTGACGTTCGCCCCGTGCGCGACGCTGGCCCGCTGATGGGTCTGAAGCAGCCGTTCCAGATTCTGAAAATGGACCGCCGCCGTGGCAACATCGTTGTTTCGCGCCGCGCAATCCTGGAAGAATCGCGTGCCGAACAGCGCGCCGAAGTCATCGGCAACCTGTCCGAAGGTCAGACCGTCGAGGGTGTTGTCAAGAACATCACTGAATACGGTGCATTTGTTGACCTGGGCGGCGTTGACGGCCTGCTGCACGTCACCGACATGGCATGGCGCCGTGTGAACCATCCGTCCGAGATCCTGACGATCGGTGAAACCATCAAGGTTCAGGTCATCAAGATCAACAAAGAGACTCACCGCATCAGCCTGGGCATGAAGCAGCTGCAGGAAGATCCGTGGGATCTGGTCGCTGCCAAGTACCCGCTGGGCTCGGTTCATCAGGGTCGCGTCACCAACATCACCGACTACGGCGCGTTCGTCGAGCTGGAAGCCGGTGTCGAAGGTCTGGTCCACGTCTCCGAGATGTCCTGGACCAAGAAAAACGTCCACCCCGGCAAGATCGTTTCGACCAGCCAGGAAGTCGACGTCATGGTTCTGGAAATCGACGGCGCCAAGCGTCGCGTGTCTCTGGGCCTTAAGCAGACCATGCGCAACCCATGGGAAGTGTTTGCAGAAACACACCCCGAGGGCACCGAGGTCGAAGGCGAAGTCAAGAACATCACCGAATTCGGTCTGTTCATTGGCCTCGAAGGCGACATCGACGGCATGGTTCACCTGTCCGATCTGTCCTGGGACGAGCGTGGCGAGGATGCGATCCAGAACTACCGCAAAGGCGACATGGTTTCGGCCGTTGTCTCGGAAGTTGACGTCGAAAAAGAGCGTATCTCGCTGTCGATCAAAGCCCTGGGTGGTGACAAGTTCGCCGAAGCCGTGGGCGGCGTGAAGCGTGGCTCGGTTATCACTGTCGAAGTCACCGCGATCGAAGATGGCGGCATCGAGGTCGAGTACGAAGGCATGAAGTCGTTCATCCGTCGTTCGGACCTGTCACGCGACCGTGCAGAGCAGCGCCCCGAGCGTTTCTCGGTCAGCGACAAGATCGACGTCCGCGTCACCAACGTCGACAGCAAGACCCGCCGTCTGGGCCTGTCGATCAAGGCGCGCGAAATCGCCGAAGAGAAAGAGGCCGTGGAACAGTACGGTTCTTCCGACTCGGGCGCATCGCTGGGCGACATCCTGGGTGCAGCGCTGAAGTCTGGCGACTAAGCTCAGGCTGGAGTTCCGGCCGAATTCGCGGCCCCGTGCAGAAGCGCGGGGCCGTTTTTGTTGCGAATCAATATGTTCCGAATTTTGGGTTTATTACGGCTGTCGTTCAGGCATTAGGCGCAGAATCCACCCGAACAAGCGAAAAATCGCGTAACTTTGCAGCAAAATGAATGCTTTGCACGCAGAGTTTACGTTCCCCCGATCACGGTTTTTTCCTATACTGTCCAAAGTAATAGACATGGTTAACCGGTCGCCTGGGAGGGACACGCACATGATCCGTTCAGAACTGATTCAGAAAATCGCCGACGAAAACCCGCATCTCTATCAGCGTGACGTTGAGCGGATCGTGAATACCGTGTTCGAAGAAGTGACCGATGCCATGGCCCGTGGCGACCGTGTTGAGCTGCGTGGCTTTGGCGCATTCTCGGTAAAACAACGGGATGCGCGTGTCGGCCGCAATCCCCGCACGGGTGAGACCGTACAGGTCGAAGAAAAATGTGTCCCGTTCTTCAAAACTGGCAAGTTGCTAAGGGATCGATTGAACGGTAAAGCCTGACACCATGATGCGTTACCTTCGATATGCTTTTCTGGCGATCCTTGGGATCGTTCTTGTGTCGATCTCGCTGGCCAATCGCCAGATCGTCGAGCTGAAACTGATGCCGGACGCCCTGGCCGAGTTGCTGGGGCTCAATTTCTCGACATCCTTGCCGTTATTTGTCGTTGTGCTAGGCGGCGTTGTGGCCGGGTTGATCATCGGATTCCTCTGGGAATGGCTGCGCGAGCACAAGCATCGCCGCGATGCCTCGACCAAGACTGGTGAAGTGCGCAAGCTTGAGCGTGAGGTCAAGAAGCTCAAGAAAAAGCAGAACGAGGGCAAGGACGACGTTCTGGCACTGCTGGACGAAGCCAGCTAAGGCACTTTTATGACGGACGTAGCTGTTAAAATTTGCGGGCTGACCGCACCTGATCACGTGCGCGCTGCGGCTGATGCAGGCGCTCGGTATCTGGGCTTTAACTTCTTTCCAAAATCGCCCCGCTATGCTTCGCCTGAACAGGCGGCGGCGCTGATGGCGCCTGTCCCGGTGGGGGTGGCAAAAGTTGCGTTGGTCGTGAATGCCTCGGATGACCTGCTGGACAGTATCACCGGCGCTGCGCCTTTCGATATGTTGCAACTGCACGGCGGAGAAAGCATCCAGCGCGTGCGCGAGGTAAAAGCGCGCTATGGGCTGCCGGTGATGAAGGTTATCAGCGTTGCCGAAGCTCAGGATCTGGCCGCGATAGATGTTTTTAGTGAGGTTGCCGACCAGCTTTTGATTGATGCGAAGGCCCCCAAGGGTGCGATACTTCCGGGTGGAAACGGGCTGGCCTTTGATTGGCGGTTGCTGGCGGGGCGAAAGTACTGGCGTAGACCCTGGATGCTTGCAGGTGGATTGAACCCCGGCAATGTGACCGAGGCGATCCGTATGACCGGTGCCCAACAGGTGGATGTGGCGTCCGGTGTGGAAAGTGCTCCGGGTGTGAAAGACGCTGAGTTGATACGGTCCTTTATCGACGCGGCGAAGTAACCCGCGCCGTTGCTTTTAGCCAGGACAAAAGGCGCGTTTTCCGATGGCAAAACCTGCCGCTACCTCCTATGAACGACGGGTACGACGAGGGAGACACCCATGGCCAACGATCTTTTCAATTCCTTCATGTCCGGTCCCGACGAACAGGGCCGCTTTGGCATCTTCGGCGGACGGTTCGTCAGCGAAACACTGATGCCTCTGATCCTGTCGCTGGAAGAGGAATATGAGAAGGCCAAGGATGACCCGACCTTTTGGGCTGAGATGGACGATCTTTGGGCAAACTATGTGGGCCGCCCCTCGCCGCTGTATTACGCGGAGCGTTTGACCGAGCATCTGGGCGGCGCGAAGATCTATCTCAAGCGCGATGAGCTGAACCACACTGGCGCGCACAAGATCAACAATGTGCTGGGCCAAATCATTCTGGCGCGGCGCATGGGCAAGACCCGGATCATCGCCGAAACCGGGGCAGGGCAGCACGGCGTGGCCACTGCCACTGTCTGCGCCAAATTCGGTTTGAAGTGCGTAGTCTACATGGGCGCGCACGATGTGCAGCGTCAGGCACCGAACGTGTTCCGGATGCGCCTGTTGGGCGCCGAAGTTATTCCGGTCACCTCAGGTCGTGGAACTCTTAAAGACGCGATGAACGACGCGCTGCGTGATTGGGTGACCAATGTGCGCGACACGTTCTACTGCATCGGCACCGTGGCAGGCCCGCATCCGTACCCGGCGATGGTGCGCGATTTCCAGTCGATCATTGGCAAGGAAGCCAAAGAGCAAATGCACAAGGCCGAGGGCCGTTTGCCCGATACGATCATCGCAGCCATTGGCGGTGGCTCGAATGCCATGGGCCTGTTCTACCCATTCCTCGACGACAAATCGGTCAACATCATCGGCGTAGAAGCGGGCGGCAAAGGTGTGAACGAAAAGATGGAGCATTGTGCGTCTCTGACCGGTGGCCGTCCGGGTGTTCTTCACGGCAATCGCACTTATCTGCTGCAAGACGATGACGGCCAGATCCTTGAAGGCTATTCGATCTCGGCCGGTCTGGATTACCCCGGCATCGGGCCTGAGCATTCCTGGCTGAATGACATCGGTCGCGCGAACTATGTCTCGATCACCGACAAAGAGGCACTGGAAGCGTTCCAGCTGTGCTGTGCAACCGAAGGCATCATCCCTGCGTTGGAGCCCAGCCACGCCTTGGCACATGTCATGAAAATCGCACCTGAATTACCCAAGGATCACCTGATCTGCATGAACATGTGCGGACGCGGCGATAAGGACGTTCAGACTGTGGCCAAATACCTGAACTTCGACATGTCCGATACCGAAGGTCGTACGGCTAGCTAACGATTATCCGGGGCTTTGCGTCCCGGGTGTTTCATGCCACGCTGGTGGGTATGCAGGACGCGTCCAGTACAGATAGACTCGATCAAAAATACGATGCCGCGGCCCCCGGCTGGGCGGATAAAATGCGCCTGTTGGGCTATTTCGACGCCTATCTGGGATTTCTGTCGACCGGTTTGGCAGGCGCGCTTGGCCGAAATGCCCTGGATGTGGGGTGCGGGACGGGCGCATTTTCTGAGGCACGCGCAGTCATTCAGCCCGAGGGACGGATCACACTGCTGGAGCCGTCCGGGAAGATGCTGCAACAGGCCAGACATGCCTTGGCCAAACGAGGCGTCACGTCACAAACAGTGCAATCCCGGTTGGAAGACTTTCAACCAACCGAGCGGTTTGATTGCATTCTGGCCGCCCATGTTCTTGAGCATTGCAATGACCCCACCGACGCCTTGCGACACATGCGCAAACAGGCCGCGCCAGAGGCAAAAATCTGGCTGGTCGTCAGCAAACCCCATTGGTGTAATGCAATTATCTGGCTTCAATGGCGGCACCGGTCGTACAGACCGCAGCAAGTGGCCAAATTGTTAAAGGATACAGGCTGGCAGTTGGAGGCGGAGCACAGTTTCCCAACTGGCCCGCCTTCGCGCACATCGCACGGCTATTTGGCGCGCGCTGTTTGAGGATCAACCCGGCATTGACGATTTGGCCGGATCAGTTCTGATGCAAGACCGTTTCGAACCCTTCGAATTTGGGCGGCCCCATCAGTGCCGACTGCGTCTTGCCGTTACCCGCATTCTTGTGCGCATCGCGGAATTGTTCGGACTTGGTCCACGCTTCGAAATCGCTGCGATGGTCCCAAATCACGTGGCTGGAATACAGCCGATACCCGTCGCCCTCAGGGCCTTTCAGAAGACGAAACTCCTGAAACCCCTGCAGTTCTTTCAGACGGCTTTCGCGGTCTTTCCAAACGGCTTCAAAATCTGCTTCGCTGCCCAGACGGACTTTGAAGCGGTTCATGGCGATAAAGCTCATAGCCTACCTCGTTTGTTGACGGATGCGCTCGCTAAACAAAGTGTTGGCTGGCGGGTTTCTTTGATGCTTTTTTGCCCCAGCGGTCAATCCGTTTTCACGGCATGTTCACGCAGAATTCCAATGGGGACGATGTCCAGCGCCCGCTGATGGGTGGCTTCAAGATTGATTTTGGGCGCGCATCCTTCGTCATGGGCCTGCAGGAAACGCCCGGCGCATAGACACCACTTGTCGCCGGGCTTAAGGCCGGGAAAGTCGAACTCTGGGCGGGGCGTGCTCAGATCATTGCCGACATACTTGGAATAGGCCAGAAACTCGGCCGTCATGACGGCGCAGACAGTGTGGCTGCCCTGATCCTCGGCGCAGGTATTGCAGGCCCCATCCCGGAAAAACCCGGTCAGAGGATCGCGAGAGCAGGGGACAAGGACGCCCCCCAGAACGTTGATGCTGTCCAGCTTTTGCATAGGCATACCTTACAGGCTTTGGGCGATCCTGCGGAACATTTCTATATTTGCATCGTTGACACCAGCGTCACGGAAATTGCGATCCGCCCCGGTCGAGACTATCAGAACACCGCGTGGCTGGTCGAAATAGATGTACTGTCCGTAAACGCCACGGGCCAGAAATTCGCCTTCATGAGCGCCAACGGGGATCCACCACTGATAGCCGTAACCGATCTCTCCAGCTTCCGTGGGGGCGCTGGGGAAAACCGATTCCGCGATCCACTCGGCAGGTACAATCTGCTGGCCGTTATGTTCACCGTTTTGCAGGATCATCTGTCCGAACCGGGCAAAGTCGCGCGTGGTAAAATTCAGCCCGCCCAGCACGAAGGCCACCCCGGCACCATCGGTGACATAGTAGCCATCGCGTTCAAGGCCCAGCGGTTGAATGATCTTCTCGGTCAACAGTTCGGTTACCGACCGGCCTGTTGCCCCGCGGACCACCATGCCGATGACATGCGTGTCGATCGACACGTACTGCCATGTTTCGCCGGGTGTGGCGAAAGTCTCGCTCAACGAGGCAGCGAAATCGTCAAGCTCTCCGCCCAGTGCAACAACACGGCCCATGCGGTTGATGTCCGAATCGTAGTCCAGATAATCTTCGTCAAACGTCACTCCGCTGGCCATGTTCAGGACATTGCGGATTGTAGCACCGTCATATGCCGTCCCCTGCAGCTTCGGCGCGTATTTGGTCACGGGGTCATCCAGCGAGGCGATGGCCCCTTCGTCCATCAGAATGCCGAACAGAGCGGACAGGTAACTTTTGGCCACCGACCAGGAAATCCGGCGATCTTCAGGCGCTGTCCCCAGATAGTATTCTTCGAACCGGATCTGCCCGTCCTGCATCACCAGCAACGAAGTCACGGCGCGGTCATCAATCCATGCATCCGTGCCTTCTGGCAGATCAAAACCGGGGCCGTAGGGCAGTTCGAACGTTGGGGCATCACCGCGGGCCAGAGCAACGGTCAGGAAGGCTTCGTCCATATGAGAGAAGTTGTGCACGATCTTTTCTTCGGAAAACAAAGAGTTTACGGCCATCAGACGCTGAATCTCTTCACGCTTCCAAAAGCCAACAACCACTGCCGCCAGCACCAACATCAATACGATGCGCAGCACCCATTTGATCAGGGTTCGCATATGTCTCCTCCCTTTTTCGTACCGTATTGGAACGCGGACCGAGGCAGTTCGCAATTGAGACGTAACGGCAACGTCGCTGGCCTTATCTGAACTTGTCCATCAGTTTTTGCATGGCCGATCTGTTGTCCACCTTGGGCTCGGGCGCAGGTTTTGGGACCGGTTTCGAGGCGGTCGCCGGGGTTTTTGACGACCGTGGCGGTGCGGCGCGCAATGCAACTGCGTTCATGAACTTGCCACCGTCGCCATCTGCCAAATGACTGGCGCCGTCCGACACACCCCGCAGCACATCATCCAGCCAATCCGCATCCGCCTTGGCAAAGTCGCTGAGAACATAAGGTGAGACCAGTTCCTTTCGCCCTGGATGGCCAATGCCCAAACGAACCCGATCATACGCCGGGCTGATATGTTCATGGATCGACCTCAACCCATTATGGCCGGCGTGACCTCCGCCGGCTTTGACGCGCACCTTGCCGGGGGCCAGATCGAGCTCATCGTGAAAAACGGTCACATCTGTCGAGTCCAGTTTGTAAAACCGCATGGCTTCGCCCACGGATTGCCCTGAGCGATTCATGAAGGTTTGCGGCTTGACCAGCAGCACCTTTTCCGAGCCCAGTCGCCCCTCTGCGATTTCTGCCTGAAACTTGGATTTCCAAGGTCCGAAACCATGGTCGTCGGCGATCCTGTCCAGTGCCATGAAGCCGATATTGTGCCGGTTCCGGGCATATTTCTGACCCGGATTTCCCAGTCCGACAAATAGTTTCATGGCTCTGCTCCAGGCATCCTTGTTCGAGTTGCCCTCTCATGCCCGGAAATGGATCGGAAATCCAGTCGGGCTTGCCGACAGATCAAACCTCGCGCGGAACGGACCGACGGCACGCGGTCGTAGAAAAGAAAAACGGGGCTCCAATGGAACCCCGTTTCAAATTCAAGGTAGTAAACCTGAACTTATTCTTCAGCTTCCTGGCCGACGACTTCAACTTCGTCTGCGGCCACTTCTGCTTCATCACCTTCTTCGTCGTCGCTGGTCGACAGACCGGTCGGTGCCGAGACGTTCGCGATAACGAAGTCACGGTCGATGGTCGGCTTGGTTCCTGCGGGCAGGTCAACCGACGAGATGGTGACAACGTCGTTGATGTTCATTCCAGTTACGTCAACAACGATCTTCTCAGGAATGTCACCAGCCGTGCACATCAGTTCGACTTCCGGACGAACAACGGTCAGAACGCCGCCCTTCTTGATGCCGGGCGCTTCTTCTTCGTTGATGAACTCAACTGGGATAAACAGCGCGATCTTTGTGGTCCGACGCAGGCGCATCAGGTCAAGGTGGGTCGGCAGGTCTTTGACGACGTCACGCTGAACGTCGCGGCAGATGACGCGGACGTCTTCGTGACCTTCAACTTTCAGGTTCCACAAGGTCGACTTGAACCGGCCTGCTTTCAGGCTCTTGAACAGGACGTTGAACGGGATCTGAATCGGCAGCGGCTCTTTGTCGCCACCAAAAACAATGCCCGGAACCATGCCGTCGCGGCGTGCCTGACGAGCGGCGCCCTTGCCTGTCCCCGTCCGTTCCAGAGCTACGAGATCAGGAATCTCTCCAGCCATGATAATTCTCCAATGTTAGGGCGGGCATCCTCCAAGGCTGTATGCCCGCGTGAAGCCGCGTCCTTAGCTTGATTCATCTGGTTTGGAAAGGGGTTTTTGCCCTTTTAGGCATAGGGTCGGATCAACCCTGCCAACGGCCACCAAAATCCTCGGGGACCAGCAAGTTGTGACGGCCCAGTCCATTCACATCCCGCTCACCGCACAGGGCCATGGTGGTGTCCAGCTCTTTGTGAATGACGTCCAGCGCGGTGGTCACGCCTTTCTGACCCATTGCGCCCAGCCCATAGATGAATGCGCGGCCGATATATGTGCCCTTGGCCCCCAGCGCCAGTGCCTTGAGAACGTCTTGTCCCGAACGGATGCCGCTGTCCAAATGAACTTCGACGTCACCACCTACGGCGTCCATAATTTCAGGCAAAACCCGGATCGAACTGAGCGCCCCATCCAACTGACGCCCGCCGTGGTTCGATACGACAATGGCGTCTGCTCCCAGCTTGGCCGCCATTCTGGCGTCTTCAGCATCCAGAATGCCTTTTAGGATCACCTTCCCGCCCCACTGTTCCATCAGTTTTTCAACTTTGCGCCAATCAAGGCTGGGGTCGAATTGTTCAGCCGTCCATGCACCCAGAGATGAGGCGTCAGAGACACCTTCGGCATGGCCAACAATATTGCCAAACTCGCGCCGATGCGCGCCCAGCATCTCGATTCCCCAAGCCCACTTGGTCATCAGGTTGGCAATTGTCTTGGCCGTGAGTTTCGGCGGTGCAGACAGGCCGTTTTTGAGGTCCTTGTGGCGCTGCCCCAAAATTTGCAAGTCCAGTGTGATGACCAAGGCCGAACATTTGGCATCTTTGGCGCGCTGGATCAGGCGACTGACATAATCCTGATCCTTCATGGTGTAGAGCTGAAACCAAAAAGGTTTGCCTGTATGCCCTGCAACATCCTCAATCGAGTTGATCGACATGGTCGAAAGGGTGAAGGGCACTCCAAATTCTTCGGCGGCTTTGGCGGCTTTCATCTCACCGTCCGCGTGCTGCATGCCCGTCAGGCCAACAGGCGCGAGGGCGACGGGCATTGCCACGTCTTCGCCGATCATTTGTGACGCGGTCGAGCGCCCGTCCATATCGACGGCAACCCGCTGCCGCAGCCTGATATCTTCGAAATCCGAGCTGTTTTCGCGGAAGGTTTGCTCGGTCCAGCTCCCGCTTTCGGTGTAGTCGAAAAACATGCGTGGAACGCGGCGTTCGTAGATGCGTTTCAGGTCGTCGATATTGGTGATAACGGGCATGTGGTTCGGCCTTCGCGGGATTGGTTCTTTTTGTTTACCAACCATTTGAGCCCCTCGCAACGCCGCGACGTTTCGATGCCACGCCACGTAATTCAGGGCACGAAAACCGCGGTCGGAAAAGTCCGACTGCGTTGAATTTTGGTTAGGATTTGATCAGGCCGAATGCGCGCCGTCGGCCAGAGATTTCACAAAATCCAATACTTCACCGGTTGGCTTTCCTGCCGCAATCTGGCTGACGATCGCAGAACCGACCACAGCGCCGTCGGCCACGGTAGCGATAGCGCGGGACTTTTCAGGTGTGTTGATGCCGAAGCCAACGATCACAGGCAGATCGGTTGCGGATTTTATGCGGGCAACCTCGGGGCCGACATTTGTAGCTTGGGCTTCGGCCGCACCGGTAATGCCGGTGATAGACACGTAATACACAAAGCCCGACGTATTCTGCAGAACGCGGGGCAGGCGTTTGTCATCGGTTGTTGGCGTGGCCAAACGAATGAAGTTCAATCCAGCAGCCTGCGCAGGCAAGCACAGCTCTTCATCCTCTTCTGGCGGCAGGTCGACGACGATCAGCCCGTCAATGCCGGCCTCTTTCGCGTCTGCAAGAAACTTATCCACGCCGCGACTGTAGATCGGGTTGTAGTACCCCATCAGCACAATCGGAGTGGTGTCGTCGGTCTCGCGGAAAGCCCGGGCCAGATCCAAGGTCCGCTGCAGGGTCATGCCACCGTCCAACGCGCGCTGGCCGGCGGCCTGGATCGTCGGCCCGTCTGCCATCGGATCAGTGAAGGGCAGGCCCAGCTCGATGACATCAACACCTGCGCCAGGCAGGCCCTTCACGATCTCAAGGGAGGTCTCGAAATCCGGGTCACCGGCCATGATGTAGGCGACGAACGCCTTCTTTCCCTGTTCTTTCAGAGCGGCGAACTTGGCGTCGATACGGGTCATAGGCTGTCCTTGCAATCAGGTTCAGACCTGATGTGCAGAAACTTTGAAAAGAAATCAATCCCGGTTCGGTGCCTCGGCCTCAGAACGCAAGGTGGTATCGCAGCAGCACCGAATTGACGCCTGGGTTTTCCCGTTGCGTGCTTGCGTTGGATTTGTGGGTAAGTGCCATTGAAACTTTGTTGCCGCTATTCAGGGTATAGCCGACGCCTAAGAGGCTGCGAATTTGGAAACTTCCACCCAAGTCGTTCAGCTCTTCTGATTTAGAGAAGTAGCCGGGCATGACGCTTCCCTCGACGAACCATCGGTCAGCAAAGGTGTATAAACCGATCAGACCTGCGCCCACATGGAGGTCCCCCGCTTCGTCCACGGTCAACGCACCGCCCCATGTCGCGGACAGGCGTGTCGCCTCGTAAAACGGACGATGTTGGTACTCGACCGAAAAGACGGCTTGGTCTTTTGAGTTGCTGTCGGAAAAATCCGCATATCCGGCTCCGAATACAACGGATTGTGCGTGTACGCTGGTCGCGGCAAAAAGAGCCCCAAGGGCAAGAACGATAGATCTCATGTCAGCCATTCACTATTCAATTGTTCTAAATCGTTAATTGGTGATTCTAGTGCTCAGGTTTCAATGTGCGCAAGCGCACAAAGCCGTGACAATCAATTGTGTTGTCAAAACGCCTCTGCGCACCTATCGCGCGCGTTGGCTTGCGCATTACTTCGGACCTGCATAGAAGCAGCGCTCGAATGGTATGCAGGAGGCCGTCATGGGCTTTAAAATGGGAATCGTGGGTTTGCCGAACGTGGGCAAGTCGACCCTCTTCAATGCGCTGACCAAAACCGCAGCTGCGCAGGCGGCGAATTTCCCGTTCTGCACGATTGAACCCAATGTGGGCGATGTTGCGGTGCCAGATGACCGTCTGGACAAACTGGCAGCGATTGCCAGCTCGAAACAGATCATTCCAACGCGGATGACCTTTGTGGATATCGCCGGTCTCGTGAAGGGCGCCTCGAAGGGTGAGGGGCTGGGCAATCAGTTTTTGGCCAACATCCGTGAAACCGACGCTATTGCCCATGTACTGCGCTGTTTCGAAGATGGTGATGTAACTCACGTTGATGGCCGCGTCGATCCGGTGGCCGATGCGGACACAATCGAAACCGAGCTGATGCTGGCTGATCTGGAAAGCATCGAAAAGCGCCGCGCCAATTTGGTGCGCAAGCTTAAGGGCAACGACAAAGAGGCGCAGCAGCAGGAACGCTTGCTGGCTGAGGCGCAGGCGATGCTGGAAAACGGCAAACCCGCGCGCCTGGTCGAGGTTTCGGACGAAGACGCCAAGGCGTGGAAGATGTTGCAACTGCTGACCACCAAGCCGGTGCTCTATGTTTGCAACGTGTCCGAGGAAGAAGCGGCTGACGGCAACGAGTACTCTGCCAAGGTGGCTGAAATGGCCGCCGCTCAGGGCAATTCTCACGTCATCATCAGCGCCAAGATCGAAGAAGAGATCAGCCTGTTGGAAGACGATGAAGCCCAGATGTTCCTTGAGGAGATGGGTCTGGAAGAGCCTGGCCTCGACCGTTTGATCCGTGCAGGTTACGACCTGCTGAAGCTGGAAACCTATTTCACCGTTGGCCCAAAAGAGGCCCGCGCCTGGACCATCCGCACCGGCACCGCCGCCCCGCAGGCCGCTGGTGTGATCCACGGTGATTTCGAAAAGGGTTTCATCCGCGCCGAGACCATCGCCTATGACGACTACATCGCCGCGAATGGCGAGCAGGGCGCGAAAGAGGCGGGCAAGATGCGGGCCGAGGGCAAAGGGTACATCGTCAAGGATGGCGATGTGATGCACTTCCTGTTCAATACCTAAGGTCGGACTGCGCCGACTTCGTGAAAGTTTTCTTTTGCCGTCAACGATCCTGGGTTAGTCATCTCGCCCGGGTTCGTCCGGATTGCTGGAAAACAGTGCGATTTTGTTACCTTGAGGATCTCGAAGGTAGCCAACGTAAAACCTGGGTCCATACGAAGCACGAAAACCCGGCTGACCCTCATCAAAACCGCCTGCGGCAAGCGCTGCGGCATGAAGGTCACGAACCTGTTTTTGGCTGCGTGCTTCAAAGGCAACCATTGTGCCGTTCCCGGCTGAAGCCGGGGCTCCGTCATAGGGCGACTTCACGTAAAATTCCGGCTGAACGGGAGATTGGCCAGGTTTGACAGGCAGCGTGTAACTTAAGTCCCCGTGATACTTTTCCAGCTTATAACCAAGGGATGGCAGGAACGCAGAATAAAATCGTTGCGCACGCGCAATATCGTCAACACCCATAGTGACGTAGGCAATCATTCCGTACATTCCTCTCCAAAAAAATTCCCTTGCAAGAGCTTACGCACTTTTTTGGTGCCGGCCTACAAATTGGTTTCCGCTATCACACCCCAAAGCAGTGTTCTCGGCAGATACCTGAGCGCGTTGAGCATTGCAGTGTCCTTTCTGAACTCAGGTGCCACGGGTCTACTGCCCCAGTCAGCCCAGGCTTCCCTCTCCTGTACAATCCCCGCTAGTGTGGCGGGCGACATTCAAATTGAGAAAACATTAAATGATCGAAATCCGCGACCTGCAACTGCTCAGCGCTTTGGCCCGACATCGCCATTTTGCCAAGGCGGCCGAGGAAAGCGGAATATCTCAGCCGGCATTCTCAATGCGCATCCGCAACCTTGAGGACCGGTTGGGTGTGACCATCGTTCGCCGGGCCAACCGATTTCAGGGTCTGACAGAAGAGGGCGAGATGATCGTCCAACGCGCGCGGCGCATTCTGGACGAGACAAAAGCCCTGGAACAGCAGGTTCTGGCGTCAAAAGGCGAGATTACCGGGACGCTCAAGTTGGGTGTGATCCCAACCGCAATTGCCTTTACCGGACGGCTGATCAAGCGACTGCACCAGGCGCATCCGCGCATAGTTACAAGGGTTGAAACCATGTCGGCCTCGGCCATCCAGCACCGACTGGACGAGGGCAGTCTGGATGCCGGCATCACCTATGGCGACAGTATTGGCACGGATCTGCGGCACGTTCAGCCGTTATACGAAGAGACTTATGTGTTGCTGATCCCGTCCCATATGACCACAGAAACCGGGCCGATTCCGTGGGCGCGTGTCGCCGAATTCCCGATCAGTCTGCTGGAACCGCAAATGCAGAACCGACGCAACCTTGATCGCATCTTCGCCGAGCAGGGCCTGCACCCCCATGTGGTTGCGGAAACCAGCGGTTTCACCGCATCAATGGTCATGGCGCGCGAGGGGCTGGCGGCTACCGTTGTTCCTCGTGTTCTGGTTCGCGCGCTGGGTGATTTGAAGGGAACCAAAGTACTGCCTCTGGTCGATCCCATTGTAAGTAAACCGATTTGTCTGGCGACCCTGTCCCGTGACCCCGAATTGCCGACGGTCGGGGCATTGCGCGCAGTGGTGACGTCTTTACGGTGATAAACTGTCGTTATCGTGCGATTTCAATAAGCGATTTGACGATATGCTATTCTGATGAGACACGGAGCCTCAATCGGAGGGCATCATGGCACCATTAGATACCAAGCCATCAGGCGCACCCAAGGGCGTCTGGAAGTCAGGTAAAGGCAAGGGGCGGCACACGCCCAAGGGCCGTCAGTTCACGGATGAGGCACAGGCTGAAATCGCTCGCCTGCTGGGCGATCGCCCGCGCCGTCGCGATCTGTTGATTGAATTCCTGCATTTGATTCAGGACGAACACAGCCATATCAGCGCCGATCACATCGCCGCGCTGGCGGTTGAGATGAGGATTGGCCAGGCTGAAATCTATGAAACAGCCACGTTCTATGCCCATTTCGATGTGGTGAAAGAAGACGAGGTGCCTCCGCCCGCGTTGACGATCCGGGTCTGCGATTCCCTGTCCTGCGAGATGGCCGGTGCCCAGCAGTTGCAAAAGGCGCTGGAAGACGGGCTGGATGCGTCTGAAGTCCGCGTTGTCCGCGCCCCGTGCATGGGTCGCTGTGACACTGCCCCGGTGCTGGAGATTGGTCACAACCATATCGACCATGCGACCCCCGAAAAGGTGCAGGCTGCGATCGCTGCTGGTGACACCCACGCCCATCTGCCCGATTACGAGACCTTCGCCGCATACGAGGCAAATGGCGGCTACGCCAAGCTGAAAGAACTGCGTGACGGCGGTGACTGGGAGAAGGTGCAGGAAGACATCCTGTCCTCGGGTCTGCGTGGTTTGGGTGGCGCTGGCTTCCCGTCCGGCAAGAAATGGGGCTTTGTTCGCATGAACGAAGGCACCCGCTATCTGGCCGTGAACGGCGATGAGGGCGAGCCCGGCACCTTCAAGGACCGGTACTATCTCGAGCGCACGCCGCACGTCTTCCTTGAAGGCATGCTGATCGCCGCCTGGGCGGTCGAGGCCGAGACCTGCTTCATCTATATGCGCGATGAATATCCGGCGGTTCTGGAAATTCTCCGCCGCGAGATCGCTGCGCTGGAACAGGCCGGGATCGTTGAACCCGGCTATATCGACCTGCGCCGGGGTGCCGGTGCCTATATCTGCGGTGAAGAATCCGCGATGATCGAGTCGATCGAAGGCAAAAAAGGCCTGCCGCGCCACCGTCCTCCGTTCGTGGCGCAGGTTGGGGTGTTTAACCGCCCGACCTTGGTGCACAACGTCGAGACGCTCTATTGGGTCACCAAGGTTTGCCGTGAGGGGCCTGAATGCCTCAACAGCACCGAAAAGAATGGTCGTAAAGGACTGCGCAGCTATTCGGTCTCGGGCCGGGTGGCGAAACCGGGTGTCTTCCTGCTGCCCGCGGGTTCGACCATTCTGGACGTGATCGAAGCCGCTGGTGGTATGGCCGAGGGCCAGACCTTCAAGGCCTATCAGCCGGGCGGCCCGTCCTCGGGCCTGCTTCCTGCGTCGATGGACGATATCCCTCTGGATTTCGACACGCTGCAACCGCATGGCACCTTCATTGGCTCTGCCGCCGTTGTGGTTCTGTCCGATCAGGATACCGCTCGCGACGCCGCGCTGAATATGCTGCGCTTTTTCGAGGATGAAAGCTGCGGTCAGTGTACCCCCTGCCGCGCGGGCTGCGAAAAGGCCGTGAAGCTGATGCAAGCCGATAAGTGGGATCAGGACCTGCTGAAGGATTTGTGTCAGGTCATGGGCGATGCTTCGATCTGCGGTCTGGGGCAGGCGGCCCCGAACCCGATCCGCCTTGTCATGAAACACTTCGCTGACGAAATCTGAGGGAGACAGAGCCATGCTTGATGCAAGCCCAAACAAGACCGTCACCTTCAACCTGAACGGCGAAGATGTCACCGTGCCCGAGGGCTGGACCATCTGGGAAGCCGCCAAGGGGCAGGGGTTCACGATCCCCCACCTGTGCCACAAGCCACAGCCGGGCTACAAACCCGACGGCAACTGCCGCGCCTGTATGGTCGAGGTGGAGGGCGAGCGCACTCTGGTCGCCTCGTGCATCCGTCCGGCGGCGGACGGTATGGTCGTCAAGACCGACAGCGACCGTGCCGAGAAGTCGCGCGCGATGGTCATGGAACTGCTTGTGGCCGACCAGCCCGAAGAGGCGCACGACACCTCCAGCCATTTCTGGGATATGGCCAAGCTGAACGATGTCAGCGACAGCCGTTTCCCGGCGAAAGAGGCCGAGAAGATTCCGCTGCTGGATGACAGCCACGTTGCGATGCGCGTCAATCTGGACGCCTGTATCAACTGCAACCTCTGCGTCCGGGCCTGCCGTGACGTGCAGGTCAATGACGTGATCGGCATGGCCGGTCGCGGACATACCGCGCAGGTGGTGTTCGACCAGAACGACCCGATGGGCGCATCAACCTGTGTTGCGTGTGGCGAATGCGTTCAGGCCTGCCCGACCGGTGCGCTGATGCCCGCCACTGTGCTGGATGAGAACCAGCAGGGTGACAGCAAGGACTACGATAGCGAAACCGAAAGCGTCTGCCCGTTCTGCGGCGTTGGCTGCAAGGTCTCGCTGAAGGTCAAGGACGGCAAGGTCAAGTATGTCGAGGGTATCAACGGCCCCGCAAACGAAGGCCGCTTGTGTGTCAAAGGCCGCTTTGGTTTCGACTATATCCACCACCCGCACCGCCTGACCAAGCCGCTGATCCGTCGTGAGGATGCGCCAGCAAAGGGCCTGAACGTCGATCCGGGTAATCTGTCGACCCATTTCCGCGAAGCGACATGGGAAGAGGCGATGGATCTGGCCGCCACTAAACTGAAAGCTCTGCGCGCTGAAGATCCGCGCTCGGTTGCAGGCTTTGGTTCGGCCAAATGCACGAACGAAGAAGCCTATCTGTTCCAGAAGTTCATTCGTCAGGGCTTCAAGCACAACAACGTCGACCACTGCACGCGTCTGTGTCACGCCTCTTCAGTGGCGGCGCTGATCGAAAACGTTGGTTCAGGAGCGGTGACCGCGACCTTCAACGAGGTCGAAAATTCGGACGTGGTTATCATCATCGGGGCTAACCCGATCGAGAACCACCCGGTTGCGGCGACTTACTTCAAGCAATTCACCAAACGCGGTGGCAAGCTGATCGTGATGGACCCGCGCGGCGTTGGTATGCGCAAGTTCGCAGACGAAATGCTGCAGTTCCGCCCCGGTGCCGATGTCTCGATGCTCAATGCGATCATGAACGTGATCGTCGAAGAGGAACTGTACGACAGCCAGTACATCCACCGCTGGACCGAGAACTGGGAAGCCGAGAAAGAGCACCTGCGGCAGTTCACGCCCGAGGCGATGGCGCCGATCTGTGGCATCGAACCGGATCAGTTGCGTCGCGTCGCGCGTACCTTTGCACAGGCCAAAGCCGGTCTGATTTTCTGGGGCATGGGTGTCAGCCAGCACATTCACGGCACCGATAATTCGCGCTGCCTGATCTCGCTGGCTCTGATGACCGGAAACGTTGGTAAACCCGGCGCGGGCCTGCACCCGCTGCGTGGCCAGAACAACGTGCAAGGCGCGTCTGACGCGGGTCTGATCCCGATGTTCCTGCCTGACTATCAGTCGGTCACCGATGACGGTATCCGGGCCAAGTTCAACAATGTTTGGAACTCAGACGACTTCTCGAACGAGAAAGGCCTGACCGTCACCGAGATCATCGATCAGGCGTATGCGGGCAACATCAAGGGCATGTATATTCAGGGTGAAAATCCGGCCATGTCCGACCCGGATGTGGGTCACGCACGCGATGCGCTGGCCAAGCTCGAGCTGATGATCGTGCAGGACATCTTCCTGACCGAGACGGCGAACTATGCCGACATCATACTGCCGGCATCGGCGCTGTATGAAAAGAACGGTACAGTGTCGAACACCAACCGTCAGGTGCAACGGGTGCGGCCCGCCGTGACCCCTCCGGGTGAGGCGCGTGAAGACTGGAAGATCACCGTTGAACTCGCGCAGCGCATCGGTCTGAATTGGGATTACACGGATGTGTCTCAGGTCTTTGCCGAGATGAAGCTGACCATGGCATCTCTGAACAACATCACCTGGGACCGTCTGGAGACCGAGACAATCACCTACCCGTCGCTCAGCGAGACCGATCCGGGTCAGGCGATTGTGTTTGGCGATGGATTCCCGCGTGCGGATGGCCGGGCCAAGTTCACCCCGGCCAGCGTCATCCCGCCGGATGAGGCCCCGGATGACGAATACCCGATGATTGCTACCACAGGGCGTCAGCTGGAACATTGGCACACCGGGTCGATGACTCGCCGCGCCAAGGTTTTGGATGCAGTTGAGCCTGAGGCGAACTGTTCGCTTAATCCCCGTACGTTGAAATTGATGGGGATCGAACCGGGCGAGATGATCCGATTGACCACCCGGCGCGGCTCGATTGAGATCATGGCGCGCGCTGATCGGGCAATTGCCGAGGATATGGTGTTCATCCCGTTTGCCTATGTCGAGGCGGCGGCGAACATCCTGACCAACTCGGCTATCGACCCCTATGGCAAGATCCCCGAATTCAAATTCTCGGCCATTCGCGTCGAAAAGATCGAAGACGCCATAGCAGCAGAGTAACACCACTACCATTCACCAAGCAGGATCAGGCGGCCCCGGGGCCGCCTTTTTCTTTCCTTGACAGCAGCTTACCTGCAGCCAACCCTGTCACCGGTCTTGGTGGAGGAGTTTTACATGGCACGCCGTTTCGTCGATCTGTCCGTTCCATTGGAAACCGGGATCGTCTCGGACCCGCCGATTATGTTGCCCGAAATCGAATATCTGACCCATGACCAGACCGCCAAACAGGTAATGTCCTTCTTTCCGGGTTTGAAAAAAGACGATCTGCCGGGTGGCGAGGGCTGGGCCATCGAACGCCTTCAGATCGCCACGCATAACGGCACCCATCTGGACGCGCCCTATCATCACCATTCGACCATGAATAATGGCGAGCGGGCGATCACCATCGACGAGGTACCACTGGAATGGTGCATGAACCCGGGCGTCAAACTGGATTTCCGCCACTTCGATGACGGCTATGTGGCGACCGCTGCCGATGTCGAAGCTGAATTGAAACGGATAGGCCACGAATTGCAGCCGCTGGATATCGTGGTCGTGAATACCTCGGCCGGTACACGGTACGGTCAACCGGATTACCTGATAAAGGGCTGCGGTATGGGGCGTGAGGCAACCTTATTCCTGACCGAGCGCGGAGTGCGAGTGACCGGAACCGACGCCTGGAGTTGGGACGCACCGTTTCCCTTGACCGCGCAGGAATATGCTGAGACCCAGGATGCGTCGATTATCTGGGAAGGGCACCGGGCCTCGATGGAGGTTGGGTATTGTCACATGGAAAAACTGACGAACCTTGAAACCTTACCACCCACCGGGTTCGAGATTTCCTGTTTCCCGTTCAAGATCAAAGGGGCCTCAGCCGGATTTATCCGCGCTGTTGCGGTCTTTGAAACCCAGGAAGGAGCACCTGATGCAACCGTCGCCTGAAACGCTGGCCGGACATGACGGCCCCTATGACGCTCCGCTTGAATTCCGCGGGTTCAAGGCGCGCCCTGAGTGGATCGATTATAACGGTCACATGAACGTGGGCTACTACGGTGTCGCCTTCGACAATGCGCTAGAATTGTTGATGGTGGACCATCTGGGTCTGGGTGAAGCACAGGTCAATGCGATGGGGCAGGGGCCTTACATTCTGCAATCCCACATGAATTTCCTGCGCGAAATACTGGAGGGCGAGGCCTTCAGTATCCGGTTCCGGCTGTTGGATGCAGATCACAAGCGCGGCCATTTTTTTGCGCAGATGGTGTCAGAAAAAGACGGAGCCGTCTGCGCCACGCAGGAAGCCTTGTTCATGAATGTCAGCCATACGACCGGGCGATCGGTTCCCTATCCGGATTGGGCGGTGGAACGGTTACAGCGTATGGTGAAGGACCATGCCGCGTTGGAACCAGCCGCTGAGGTCGGGCAGCAGATTGGCATCCGAAGAAAGTAACCTGAGGCTTTCTCAGTAGTCGCGCGAAAAGAAGATCCCAACCCCGGTTTCACCCCGGCCGTCAACGGTGCCTTTCACAGTGAAATTGTCCGTCACATCCAGGTTCAGGTTCACCTCAGTGTCGCCTTCGGTATTGACGGTGAAATCGGTGTAGAGGTTATCGCTCAGGTAAGCACCGGCACCCAACCGGCCTGCGCCACCTTCGGATACCCCGATATCCACTGTGTCAACGCCCGTCGAATCGCGCAGACCTTTGGTCGCGTCCCCGCCTGCGCCGCTGAGTTGCGCCAGTGAAGCGGCCATCTGAGCGATTACAAAAGGCGACAGTTCCGAGAAACGGTTGCCGAACAACAGCATTGCCAGTGCTTCCTCAGCCGGACGCTCTGGATCGGAGAAAACGTCGACCTCGGGTGAGTCCAGCGGTCCGGCGATTTCAATCGTTGCGGTGCCGTCCGACGTGCTGGTCGAGGATTCGAATTCGATATAGGGCGTCAGGTCCCCTTGCAGCGTGACAATACCCTTGGTCAGGGCCAGCCTGCGGCCCAGAATGTCAAAGCTACCACGGATCAGCTCAATCTGACCGGATGGTACGACCGAGGACGTGGTGCCGCCGATGTTTATTCTTCCGCCCAGTTCTGCGTTGACGCCCCGCCCGCGGACAAAAACGGCCTTCGGGGCCAAAAGGCTAACGTCCAGCGCGATACGGGAATCGCTTTTTGTACCGTCTTCTTTTTCGACCAGACCCGCGCGTTCACGGGTCACATAGCCCGCCCTGCTTTCATTGACGTGCACGATATCCGGGATTGGCGCCGCGCCCACGGCGCCTGACGCCGCCGCGAGGTTGATATTTGTCTCGTCAAAGGTGATCTGACCCGAGATTGAACTGTTACCAGCCAGCGCCCCCGTCATCGCAATCTGTCCGTTGAGCGTGGTTTCGTACAGCAGCTGATCGGTCAGTACAACGCTGTTTAAAGCTGTCGTGATATTGGCATTGAATGGCGGCGAAAGGTCTACGGGTCCGCTTACTGTGAAATTGCCACCCGCCCGTGGGCCGCCACTCAGGGAAATCGTGGCGCGACTGTTTGCCAATTGGACCGATCCGCTGATGCCTGTGATTGTTTGGCCCGCGCCGGGAACGGCCAGTGACGTGCCGGAGGTCGTGATCGACCCGGACAGGGATTCAAGCGCGGGTTTGCCTGACAGGGTCAGGTCATAACGGGCACTGCCATCGATCTTGTTCGGCGTGATGAAGATGTTGGCGATGCCAAGATTGACGCCGCCAACAGCCTTCATGTTCGCTTGTCCTGAGCTTTCATCGAATGTGCCCGAGACTTTACTGTTAATTTCGGCGGGTCCTTCGGCCTGCGCGTCAATTGTCCAGACGCCCTTGTTGCGCTTGGCATTACCATTGGCGGACACAGTACCAGGAAACTCAGGCGCAAAACGCTCGATCCGGTTGAATTTGGCGTCAAAGTCCAGATCCGCCGAACCGTCGCTGTCCACCGCCCCGGCAAGCTTGGCGTACGAGCTGTCGGGGCCGTTCAAATTGACGGTGCCTTCCACGCCAGAGGATGTTGGGGCGACATTTCCGTCCAGAGTCAGCGGACCGGACATCGTGTTCAACACCCGCGCCAGATCATCCAGCTTGACAGTGAAATCCAACCCGCCGGACTGACGGTCCATCTTGCCCGAGGCCGTCGCGGTTATGGCCGTGCCGTTCAGGCGGAACGTTTGGATATCCAGACCTTCTTCGCCGTTCTGCGCATCGACGGCCAAGGTTGTCTGACCTTGGATCAGTTTGTCCACGATCTCGATGCCGGTCTGAATGTTATTGGCATCCAGGTTGCCTTGAACGTCGAAGGCCCGGGTCGACACTGTGCCGTTGCCCTTTACGTTGGCCCTGACCGACCCGGCCAGATCGCGCCTTGCCAGGCCGGAAAACAAGGACAGGTTCGGCACGGTTAGCCGTGCTTGGCCATTTGCCGACAGATCGCGGGTGGGATCGTCTATCGTTGCCTGAACGTGCGCGGTCACGGCGCGCCCATTCACCGACGCGCTGCGGATCTCGATACTGTCTGCGGTTCTGGCACCGTCCCATTCAATCTCGGTTCTGCCCGTTAGCAGAGGGTCGATATCGGTCATTCCGGTCTTGATATTCTGACCAATTACACTGGCGGTACCGTCAAACTCCAGCGTTTGTAGCGCGCCTTTGCCGTTCACGGTTGCCTGCAGGGACCCACCGAGGTCGCGTTTTGCCAAACCAGAGAAGACAGTCAAATCCGATGCGTTGATCCGGGCTTGCCCATCAATCGTCAGGTTGCCGTCCGGGGTTGTTACCACGCCGCTGGCCACGGCCTTGGCGGCCTCACTGTCCAGATCGAATTCGCGGATCGTAATGCCGTCTGTGCCGCGGCTGGCGTCCAGAGTGATCGTGGTCTCTCCGGCAATTACCGGGTCGATATCGTCACGACCTGTAGACAAGTCGCGGCCTTGAACCACAACTTTGCCGTCAAAACTGCGCTCTAGCGGTGAACCTTTACCGGTCACGCTGGCCGAGACCTGCCCACCAAGATCCAGCTTGGCGAGGTCCGAAAAGCGCGACAGGTCGGTTGCGTCCAGCTTGGCCGTTCCGTCGACCGTCAAGCCGCTGGTCAGACCTGAGATCAGCGCGTCCAGCGCCAGAGTGTAATCAGACCCCACAAGCTCGAACCCCGAAAGGTTCAGGGACTGATCGCTGCTATAGTCGAACTGGCCATCAAGTGTGATCTGCTTACCTAACGCCGTGGTCAGCGCGTCATCGGCCATGTCCAGTCCGTCAACCACGGCTTGAACGTCACCATCGACCGTCAGAACGTCTCCTTGATCCAGGGTGCCCTGAGCGGTAATCCGGGCATCGCTCAACTTTGCCTGCGGAGATGAAAACTCGTTGGCTGTCAGGCTAAGGTCCCAAAGGTTGCCGTTCTGGCGGTCAAACAAGGCCGAAAGCTGCGCCGCCTTAATGGACGTGTCGCCGCCTGCAACCGGCAGAACGACGGCGTCCCCGTCCGGCGGCGTGATGCGCCCCTGCAGCGCAGCCAGTTGCAATGTGCCTCCTTCGCCCAGTTGCAACTCGCCCTTCAGGTCCAGCGCCTGTGTGGTAAGCTCCAGATCCGAGATATCCAGCGCGCCTTCTGGCTTGGTCTGACCATCCACGTAAAGCCGCGATTTTGGACCGAAGAACGGATCGACGTCCTCTCCCAGAAATGGTGTCAGGTCGCCATTCAGATCCGCGGTGAATGCGATGCCGTCCGCCGCTCCACCCTCGGCCGCCTGAAGCTGAACCTGCCCGGTAACGCGCATCTGGTTGTCGCTGCTCAGCCCGATATCTGCGGTAAAGTCAGTCAGGGGACCAGCGCCCTTGGCCGTCAGGCCAATCGGTGGGCTGTCAGGGATTTTCAGCGCGGTGGAAATCAGACCACCGGACGCCTCGTTCACCTGTAAATCCAGATTGATCTCCCTTGTTGAATTCTGGAAGCCAGCCGCCAGCTTGATCTCATCGCCCGCGCGGTCAAGTCGGATCACGTCCAGATTGGAGTCCAGCGCCCCATCCGCCAGCGTCAGGTTTCCCGTCACGCTCAGATCGGCGGCGACGCCAATCAGTGGCTCGCCAAGAGACAGGTCGTCCACGCGGATTTCACCGATTTCGATAGACACCGGCAGCTCGGGCAGTTGAAACGGCTGCGTCTCCGCCGAAGCAGGAGGCTCTTCCTTGGTTGTCGTTCCAGGAGCGCGAGCAATGTCGATCTCTTGCGCGGTCAAAGCGTTGACCGAGAACCGGCCTCTGATCAGCGCGAGGCGGTTCCAGTCAAGCTCGGCGTCCTTGATGGTCAGCCAGACGCCCTCATCGTCGGCAACGGTGATTTCCTCGATCGTCGCGCGGGCGCTCAGCGCGCCTTGCAGGCCCTTGACGGTCACGTTCTGGTCGTCACCCGACAGCGTGTCCTGCAGGAACCGCTCGAGCATGCTGCCGCCTTCTGCCTCCTGCGCGGCAAGTGGCAGAGGGGCAGACAGCATCAGCCCCGAGATCAATAACGGATATGCGCGACGTCCAATCAAAATGCTTGTCCGATCCCGATGTAAAACTGCAATCCGTCGCCGGTGTCACCCTGCACTGGGACGGCCAGATCCAGCCGCAACGGACCAAATCCGCCCAGATCATACCGGACCCCAAGCCCGGCACCCGCGTGATATTCTGCGCCGCTGCCGATGAATGAGGATGTGTCAACGGTACCGTAGTCATAAAATCCAACCAGGGATATGGCTTCGGTGACTTTGCCGCGCACCTCTGCAGAGAGACCTAGGAAAGATTTACCACCTGCAATACCGGTGCCAACAGGAACGCCAAGGCTTTCGTAGGGTTGGCCTCGAACCGTTCCGGCACCGCCTGAGAAAAACAGGAAGTCAGGCGTTACACCGTCCGGTGACGGTCCGAGCACCGATCCAAGTTGCACGCGGCCGGCCAGAACCAACCTGCCGCCCGTGCCCAAGCTGGTGTAGCCACGCCCATCAAAAAACATTCGAATGCCGCTTTCAGTTTCGGACAGACCGGCAAAGGGCGTGATCTGTGCGTCCAGATAAAAGCCGCGCGTTGCGCTGACCTTGCTGTCGCGCTCGTCCCATTCCGACCTTAGTGGAAGGATAAAATATCGAAACCTGCGGTCATCCCCATAAGCGTCGTCCGCACTGGACCATTGGAACCCGGCCGAGGCCTCAGCATATAGCCGGTCTGAGAATGTGCGCCGGGCCCCATAGGCCAGCGACGCAACGGTGACATTGTAGTTTTCGGTGTTTCGCCGTTCCAGCAGAGCGTTCCAGAACGTGTTGTCATCGGGACCAAGCCGGTCGGGCTGATCCAGACGCAGACCTATACGGCCGTCGATATCCTCGGCACCGCCAATATTGCGGACAGCCACTTCGAACCGCAGCCGTTCAGCACGCCGGAACACATTTCGATGCGTCCAGGTCGCGGTCACGTCTATCCCGTCACGCGATGCGATCTCGGCACCAAAGGTCAATTGGCGTTTTGGCAGATCTTCAAACGTGGCGTCGAAATCCAATGTGCCGTCGGGGTTAGGCGTTTCGCGTTCTTCAATCGAAACCACGTTAAAGGTGCCGGTTCGCCGCAGTCGTGTGCCGACCTTCTGGATTTTCTGGGGCGAATAAACCTCGCCTGCCGGAAATCCGGCGATCTTTTCAATCGACCGGTGGCGTACATCGGTGTCGCCCTTGATGAACATCTTGCCAAATCTCAGGCGCGGTCCGGGTTCAAGGTCGATCTCGGCATCCAGCTTGGCCTCAACATGGCGGGCAATGACTTTCTGACCTTCGACTTCGGCCTTGGCATGCCCGGCGTTGCGCCACCCCTGTACACCTGCGGATGCGGCCTGTTGGATGGCGCCGGTGGTCGCGAGCTTGCCGACTGCAAAATCCTCGGGCAGTACCGTTTCGGGCGCTACCGGCCGTACGATGGCTTCGCCGAAGGTGAACTTGGGGCCGGTGTTGACCGTGATAACCGCGCGGTTGATCTGGGCTGGTACGCTGAGAGAGCTGATATCAGCGGCCTCTTGGCCGTCCAGTTTGATGCTGACAACCGGGCTGAAATACCCTTCGTCGTAAAGAATCTGAACGAGTGTGCGATAATCAGAGAGCGCCGCCGACAGGATTTCAAGCGGAGTGTCCAACCCTCTGGATTCGGCTGTTGCAACCGAAGAGGTTTCCTCCATCCGCTCGACAAGCTCTTTTGAAGCACCCGGAGCCGTTAGGGAAGTTTCCAACGCGGCCAAAGCGGTCGGCAGGGTCATCACAATCGCGCCGAGAAGGCATCTCTTCAAAAAGGCGCGCGGCCTGCTCCCCGGCATCTGATAGCTCCAACTGCCCCAACTCGAAATCACATTCGCCGTTTGTGAAAAGCAACGGCTGATTAGTTTCAACTTAGAACATCAGAGGTCTTGCAGGAAAAGAGCAAATCCTGCGTCACGCGAATTTTGCGGAGTGTGTGATTGATCGGTTTCGGGATCAGGAACCAGCATTGCGGAACCAGCGGATGATTGCCTCGCGGTCCTCGGGTTCCATATATGTGACATTCGCTGGGGGCATCGCGTGGCTGACCCCCGCCTGCAGATAGATTTGCTGTGCATTGCGGGCGATGTCGCCTTCGGTTTCCAGCAACACGCCCTTGGGCGCCCACAAAATACCCTCCCAAACCGGCTCGCGTGCGTGGCACATGGAGCAACGTCCCAGAACGACATCATGAGCCTCTTCAAACCCATCTGCGGCGGCGTACTTCTGTTCAAATGGGGTCAGCGGCTGCGCCTCAGCCTCTTCCAGAGGTTTGTACATCGGGGCGGTGGACAGCCACATGATCGCAATGAACAACAGTGCCGTGACCAGCCATGTCCAGGTCGGATCGCCTGCCCGCGCGTGGCGCGTGTTGAAGTAGTGCCGGATGGTCACGCCCATCAGGAAGACCAGAGCCGCGATGATCCAGTTGTATTCGGTCGCAAAGGCCAGCGGGTAGTGGTTCGACAGCATCAGGAACACGACTGGCAACGTCAGGTAGTTGTTATGCGTCGAACGCAGCTTGGCGATCTTACCGTATTTCGGATCGGGTGTGCGCCCGTTCTTCAGATCGTCCACCACGATGCGCTGGTTCGGCATGATGATGAAGAAAACATTGGCTGTCATGATCGTGGCCGTGAAGGCACCTAGGTGCAGCATCATCGCACGACCGGTAAACACCTGATTGTAGCCCCAGCCCATAACAACCAGCAGCACAAACAGCAGCACCATCAGCAGGGTAGGACGTTCACCCAAACCCGACTTGCACAGGAAATCATAGATCAGCCAGCCGACGGTCAACGACGCCGCCGAGATCAGAATACCTTGCCACAGTGCCAAATCGGCTTTCTGCGCGTCGATCAGGTAAAGCTCCCCGCCGACCCAATAGACGATCATCAGCAATCCGGCGCCGCTGAGCCAGGTCGCATAGCTTTCCCATTTGAACCAAACCAAGTGTTCCGGCATCCGTTCGGGCGCAACCAGATATTTCTGGATGTGATAGAAACCGCCGCCATGCACCTGCCATTCCTCGCCATCCGCCGGGCCGGGGATGTCGCGGTTCAGGCCAAGGTCCAGCGCGATGAAATAAAATGAGGATCCGATCCAGGCAATAGCGGTGATGACGTGCAGCCAGCGCACGGCGAATGCCATCCAGTCCCAGAAAACGGCGAAGTCGTACATGAGAAAGCTCTCCGATTGGTTGCCGTCACACTAGGCAAAGGGTACTTTCTTCGGTATTCCCTGATATTGTCAAACTGTATCAAAAAAAACGAAAAGATGTCCTATCTAGACAACATCCGCACCTTTGTCAGGGTTTATGACCTTGGCAGCATGTCTGCCGCCGGGCGAGACCTGCGAATCTCGCCTGCAGTGACGTCGGCACGGATATCTCAGCTAGAAGATCATCTGGGCGTGCGCCTGTTTCAAAGGACGACGCGCAACCTTAGCCCGACGGAACAGGGGCGTGCGTTCTATCCCGGTGCTGTGGCCGTTCTGGATGCGGTGGACGATGCCGAAGCTCAGGTTGTCCATCTGACTGAGGCACCACGGGGATCGTTGTTCGTGGCAGCCCCGCTAGGGGTGGGGCGCAGGGTTTTGGCGCCACATGTACCTGATTTTCTGAAGGAATATCCCGAGATCGATGTGCGTTTGCGGTTGACTGACAGATCTGTTGATCTGACGACCGAGGGTCTGGATCTGGCCTTTTTCATCGGCCAGCCCGAAGACAGCACCCTGCGCATTCGCAAGATTGCCGACTGTCAGCGCGTTCTTTGTGCCGCTCCGGCTTATGTCGAACGCAGAGGCATGCCAGAAACGGGCGCGGACCTGGTATCGCAACGCCATGAATGTCTGAATCTGAGGTTTCCCGGTGCGACCGAATTTCAGTGGCAATTGGAAACGCCCGACGGTCCCAAGCGCTTCGCAGTCTCTGGTCGGTTTGAATGTGACGACGGTGACGTGCTGACAGACTGGGCGTTGTCAGGGCAGGGGATCGCGATGAAGCCGGTTTTTGAGGTGGCAGAACACCTCAGCTCAGGGCGTCTGGTTCGTGTCGCAGTCGAAACGCCACCGGTGTCTGTGCAAATGGCCTGCCTGTACACACATCGCCGCCATCAGGACCCCAAGGCGCGTTTGTTCATGGATTTCATGATTGCACGGATCGGCAAGGTCGTGCGTGGTTCGGAAATTGCTGACACCTAAAGCTGCCGCCTAGCGGCAGCCCTATCCCGAGGTTCAGCTGCCCCGGTAGGTCGAATAGCCGTAAGGGGAAAGCAGCAGAGGCACGTGATAATGTGCCTCGGCATCAGACATGCCAAACCGGATCGGTACCTGATCCAGAAACAGCGGGTCATCGGCAGCTTGACCCGATGCGCGCAGGTAGTCACCGGCGAAGAAAATCAGCTCATAGGTGCCGGTTTTGAACGAGTCCTGTGGCAGGATCGGGCTGTCAGTGCGCCCGTCCGAATTGGTCTCCATCTCGACGATTTTGCGGTGGGAATTCCCCGACACCCTATAGAGTGCGATTTTCAACCCTTCAGCCGGGCAGCCGCGCGCAGTGTCTAGAACATGGGTCGTCAGATAGCCAGCCACGGGTCTCTCCTTAGATATATCTTTTGCTTTGTCACAGTCTGGCGCAAAGTTTGACACAGTGGAAATGCCGAAAGAACCGGAAACAGCGTTCGGATTGATTTGATAATCATTGGCGTGTTTCTGGGGTAAGGCTATTCAAAAGATCAAGAATGGAAGATGCCATGCAGCCCCCTCGCTATCCTCGTGACATGATTGGCTACGGTGCCAACCCGCCAGACGCCAAGTGGCCGGGCGGTGCGAAACTGGCCGTTCAGATCGTGCTGAACTACGAAGAGGGCGGCGAGAATTGCGTGCTGCATGGTGATGCGGCGTCCGAGGCTTTCCTGTCTGAAATCGTGGGGGCCGCCCAATGGCCGGGCCAACGCCATTGGAACATGGAGTCGATCTATGAATACGGCGCGCGCGCCGGATTCTGGAGGTTGCACCGGTTGATGCAGGATCTGCCGATCACGGTCTACGGTGTCGCGACAGCTCTGGCCCGCTCGCCGGATCAGGTGGCTGCGATGAAGGCTGCGGGCTGGGAGATTGCCAGCCATGGCCTGAAATGGGTCGAACACAAAGACATGCCCGAAGATGAAGAGCGCGCACAGATTGCCGAGGCGATCCGCCTACATACCGAAGTCGTCGGGGAACGTCCGCGCGGTTGGTACACGGGGCGTTGTTCGGAAAACACTGCTCGTCTGGTGGCAGAAGAGGGTGGCTTTGCCTATGTGGCCGACACATATGCGGACGACTTGCCGTACTGGATGCAGACCGGTGGGCGGGATCAGTTGATCGTGCCCTATACACTGGATTGCAACGACATGCGCTTTGCCACACCGCAAGGCTTCAACGCGGGTGACCAGTTCTATTCTTACCTCAAGGACAGCTTTGATGCGCTTTACGCCGAGGGCGAGGCCGGAGCGCCCAAGATGCTGTCGATCGGTTTGCACTGCCGCCTGATCGGACGACCGGGCCGGGTGATGGCGTTGAAACGGTTTCTGGAATACGCGCGCGGCTTTTCCGATGTCTGGTTTGCGACACGGTTGCAGATCGCCGAGCACTGGGCAGAACATCATCCGGCGGTATCGCATCCGAAACCTACTCGGATGGATCGCGACGCGTTCGTAGCTGCGTATGGTGGCATCTTCGAGCATTCCGCCTGGATTGCCGAACGGGCGTATGAGTTGGAATTGGGACCCGCCCATGATACGGCAGGTGGGATGCACAACGCCCTGACCCGCATGTTCCGCTCCGCTTCTGCGGAAGAACGGATGGGCGTCCTAACCGCGCACCCGGATCTGGCCGGAAAGCTGGCGCAGGCCAAGCGATTGACGCAGGAAAGCACGTCCGAGCAAGCCTCAGCAGGGCTGGATGCTCTGACAGATGATGAGCGTGCGATGTTCACGAACTTGAATCAGAAATACACCGAGAAGTTCGGCTTTCCGTTCATCATTGCCGTGCGTGATCATGACAAGGCGTCGATCCTGCAGGCGTTTCAACGGAGGATCGAACAGGACTGGGACACCGAATTCGCTGAAGCGTGCCGTCAGGTCGAGCGGATCGCCGAATTCCGGTTGCGGGACGTTTTGCCCTCATGACAGTGCGCGTTACGACCGCGCCGCTGACGGCCACGGCATTTGCCCCGTTTGGGGATGTGATCGAAGTGACCGGGGATCCGGACAAGATCATCAATCAGGGGCAATGTGGCCGATATCACGACCTGGCGCGGCTGGATTTCACAGACGGGCGCGCAGGGATCAGCCTGTTCAATACTAACCCACGAGCATTTCCATACCAGCTGGACATGGTTGAGCGTCACCCTGACGGCAGTCAGGCATTCATCCCAATGACACAACGGCCGTTTTTGGTTGTCGTGGCCCCGGATGAGGGCGGGAAGCCGGGTCTTCCACAGGCGTTTGTGACCAGGCCCGGGCAGGGTGTGAACTATTTTCGCGGCACCTGGCATGGGGTGCTGACCCCTTTGCACGGGCCGGGACTGTTCGCCGTGATCGATCGGATTGGTGAGGGCTCAAATCTGGAAGAGTTCTGGTTCGATACTCCGTTTGAGATCATCGGGGGGTAGGGTGCTCCCGCCCGGACCCAGCGCATCAAAGATGCTTGAGACCTGTTGGGCCAGGCAGCGCGCGGGCAAGCCCGCTCGCTGCGTCCGCGCAAAGTCAGCTATCTGTCATTAGCCGGGCAACGTCCAGCATACGCGCTGAAAATCCCCATTCATTGTCATACCAGCCGAACACGCGGACCTGATGCTCTCCGACCATTCGCGTCTCGGGGCCCGCAACAACCAGTGACTCTGGACGCGTTCGCAGGTCTGACGAGACCAGAGGGGATTCCGTCCACCCCAGCACGGGCGATGCCTGAACAGCCGTGCGCAGCTCGGTGTTGAACAACTCAGGCGACATGCCACGTTCCAGCGTTACCACCAGATCAATGGCGGATACGCTGGCCGTTGGGACTCGTACTGCAGCACCCGAGATCCGACCAGCGAGATGTGGCATGACGTCGTCGATCAGGTGGGTCGCGCTGGATGTGGTTGGCACCATCGACAGTGCGCCTGCACGCGAACGGGCCAGATCACCGCGTGGCGCGTCGATCATGGGTTGGCTGTTCGTGTAGCAGTGGATTGTAGTCATGTGGGCAGACGCGATCCCGCCGATTTGATCCAGCACTTTCACCAGCGGAGCAAGCCCGTTGGTCGTACAGGATGCATTGGACACGATACGCGCGTTGCCCAACTGGTCTTCGTTGGCGCCCAGAACAATAGTGATTTCGGTTGCGGGTGAAGGGCCCGAGATCAGCACCTTTCTAGCCCCGGCAGTCAGGCCCTGGCTTGCTACGTCCGAGGTTCGGGCAACACCGGTGCAATCCATCAGAACGTCGACACCGGACAGATCGACATGCGCCAGATTGGGACTGTGCGTCATTGGGATAGTGCGCCCATCGACTAGGATTGCAGCGTCGCCCTGTTCTACCGCTCCGGCGTAGGGGCCGAACGTGCTGTCATATTTGAACAGGTAGGCGCAGGTTTCAAGCGGGGCGATGTCGTTGATCAGAACCAGTTCGACATCCGTGACCTGCGGCAAAGCCAGCAGCTGCCGCAGGATCGTGCGGCCAATACGGCCGAATCCGTTGATTGCAAGTTTCATGCGCTAGCTATGGCAGCGTGATGCCGATAGCTCAATGCCCGTTCTGACCCGTGGTCAGTTGCAGCTGACTTGAGAAAAGAACTGGCCCGAAATGTTCTGGTACATGCTGGCGACAATCGGCTTGCATCCGGTTGCTTGCTGAATGGCCGCGATGGCCTGAAGGGTGCGCAGGCGGGGCGGAGGGCCAAAGGGATTCAGGTTATTGTTGTCACGGGTCGCGCGGTACATGACCGGAGCGTCCGAGACCTGTGTTACAGCCCAAGTACGGCTCAGGACAGTCACCTGCTTGGTTTCTTCCTTTGCCGCTACAGGCGTTGCATCAAATGCCGTCAAACCAATTGCAGCTGCCAGTGCCAGCATCGTTACACGCAGTACCATTGAACAATCTCCAGTGCTAAAAACCGCTGTCATTTCACCAGATTCACGGGGTTCTGTGAACCCCTGGCCGAAAAAAAGCGTTTAAAAGCCTAGCGTTTGGACAACGTCAGCGGCATGTGCCGGTTCACATCCTTGTAAAGCAGATAGCGAAAACGCCCCGGCCCACCCGCATAGCATGCCTGCGGGCAAAAGGCGCGCAACCACATGTAGTCGCCGGCTTCGACCTCGACCCAATCCTGATTCAACCGATAGACGGCCTTGCCTTCAAGCACATAGAGCCCGTGCTCCATGACATGAGTTTCCGCGAAGGGAATCACGCCGCCAGGTTCGAAATTGACGATATTGACGTGCATGTCATGGCGCAAATCTTGCGGGTCAGCGAAACGGGTTGTGGACCAGCGCCCTTCGGTGCCGGGCATCTGGACGGGTGATACATCCCGCTCATTGGTGATGATCGGGTCGGGCGCGGGTAGGCCGGGAACGGCCTCGTAAGCTTTGCGAATCCAATGGAATCGCGCGGTTTTTTCGGCACGGTTGTGCAGGGTCCAATCCGATCCCGACGGGATATAGGCGTATCCGCCGGTATCAAGGAGGTGTACAGCGCCATCTAATGTCAGGGTAACTTCGCCTTCGACAATAAAGAGAACGCCTTGCGCCTGAGGATCGGTTTCAGGGTGATCGCTGCCGCCGCCGGGTTGAACTTCCATGATGTATTGCGAAAACGTTTCGGCAAATCCGCTGAGGGGCCGGGACAGGACCCAAAGGCGCGTGCCTTCCCAGAACGGCAAGTTGCTGGTGACGATGTCACGCATGGTGCCTTTTGGGATCACCGCATAGGCGTCGGTAAACATGGCGCGGTCGGTCAACAACTGGTCTTGTCCGGGGTGTCCGCCTGTGGGCGCGTAGTAGGAGGGCTGTGCCATTTTATGCCTCTGGTTCGTGTTTGAGGCACTATGAGGGGATTGGCGCGACGGGCCTAGCGCCCGAGTCGCGATAGGTTTGTTCGGTATTATTTGAAGGTCGGCCAGCGGGGCTTGGCCCCCGTCCCCCGGCGGTATAGTCTTGAGGTCAAACTTATTTCAGCAAGGCGAGAAGATCATGAAAGCCTGGATTTCCCCCCTGATTGCAGCGGCCCTTTTGATTGGCGCAAGTTCATTGGCTCAGGCCAAGTCACTTTCGAGAATCATCGCGGAAATGGGGCTGAGCCCCGAGGACTATAGCGTCGTTAACGACACGACCAATGCGATGCTGGCAGATGGAACACCGCAGGTCGGAACTGAGCGCACTTGGTCTAATAGTGACACGGGGTCAAAGGGCACTGTCCGGGTGCGCGAGGTCCGGGACAATTGCGTGCATCTTCAACATTTCATAGTTCCCGCAGGTGCTGATCAATCGCGTGAAGTCAGAACCCGCAACTGCCGGGATGCCAACGGGAACTGGGTTCTGACGCCTTGAATTTGACTCAGTAACCGCGCGCGCGATCTACCTCGTGCAGCAAGGGCGTTCCTGCGGACAGGCGCTGGAAATTATCGGCCACGTCGGCCAGTGCTTCCCCCAGATGCCAGCCCGACACATGCGGGGTGATCGTGACACAGGGATGTGTCCAAAGCGGGCTGTCTGTGGGCAAAGGTTCCTTGCTGGTTACGTCTAAAACAGCGTGGCCGGGCGTTCCTTGATCCAGCGCCTTGATCAGCGCGTCTTCATCAATCAGATCACCGCGCCCGGCGTTCAGTAACTGACTGCCGGGTTTCATTACCGCCAACATTTGTGCGTCGAACAACCCGATGGTTTGCGGTGTGGATGGCAGAATGGCGCAGACATGGTCACATTGGCCCAGCAGCACTGGCAGCGCATCCTCGCCGTGCAGGCAGGTCACGCCTTCGATCTCTTTCGGGGACCGGCTCCACCCCATGACCTGAAATCCAATGGCGCGCAACATCTTGGCGCTGCGGGCGCCGATATGACCCAGTCCCAACACGCCAACAACTGTGTCTGGAGTGAAAACCGGCGCTTTGGGCAACCATTCTGAATTGCGCTGCGCGGCCTCGTGAAACGCCATGTTTCGTTGACGGTGAAGGATATAGGCGACGAACCACTCGGCGATTCCCTGCGCCGGCGCATCGGGCTTGAGTCGCGCGATCCGGACGTGTTCCGGCAGATGCGGATTGCTGACAATCGTTTCAACACCCGCGCCCAGCTTCTGCACCAGTTGCAGGTTTGGCAGTCGTTTTGGGTGGTCGTTGCTCAGGCCGACAACAGCGACCATGGATATTTCGCTAGTATCTCCAATCGTATCCGGCGTGCGCACATCCGCGCCAGGGAGCATTTTCCGGATCGTATCGGCAATTTCCGCATCGCTTATCCAGTCAGACAGCCCGGTTTCGATCAGCAGCGCCATGAATCACCCCCGCAGTTTCAATTGATTGAATTGACGTCCCGTCACATAGCTAGACATCGTGTCGGCAGCTAAGTCATTCTCTGGTCAAAGGTAAAGCCCGCTCTTTGAGCCCGAGGAGGAAAGCTCATGAACATGTCATTCGGCCTGCGCGAAGAAAACCGCGCGCTGCTGCAACGCGTGGCAGATATGATCCGGGATGAGATCATGCCGCTTGAAGAAGAATATCAGGCCGAAATCGACAAGGGTGATCGCTGGGCATACACCGAGCGACAGGCGGAAATCCTCGAAGGGTTGAAAGCAAAAGCCAGGGCAGCAGGTTTGTGGAACTTCTGGCTGACCGACAGCGACAAAGGTTTTGGTCTGAGCACCGTGGAGTATGCCTATTTCGCGGAAGAGATGGGCAAGACGCCCCTCGGGGCCGAGGTATTCAACTGCTCCGCCCCCGATACTGGCAACATGGAAGTGTTCGAGCGCTATGGAACGGACAAGATGAAAGAGCAGTGGCTGAAACCGTTGCTGAATGGCGACATTCGGTCGGCATATCTGATGACCGAACCCGATGTGGCGTCATCGGATGCCACAAACGTGTCGATGTCCTGTGTGCGGGACGGGGACGACTATGTTCTGAACGGTGAAAAATGGTGGTCGTCGGGGGCGGGTGACCCGCGCTGCAAGGTCTATATCGTCATGGTCAAAACGGCGGGCGACGAGCAACCCAAGCACAAGCGGCAATCGATGATCGTTGTGCCTGCCGATGCGGCGGGAATTGAGGTTCTGCGACCGATGCAGGTGTATGGCCACGATGATGCTCCGCACGGACACATGCATATTCGTTTTACCAACGTTCGGGTGCCCGCAGAGAATATCCTGTTGGGCGAAGGGCGCGGATTCGAGATTGCTCAGGGGCGGCTTGGCCCGGGTCGCATTCACCACTGCATGCGTGCAATCGGACAGGCTGAATCGGCGCTGAAGCAGATGTGCAAACGTTCGATGCAGCGCGAGGCATTCGGCAAGAAGTTGGCGCAGCTGGGGGCCAATTACGATATCATCGCCGAGTGCCGGATGGAGATCGAGATGGCGCGCCTGCTGTGCCTGAAGGCCGCTTGGTACATGGATCAGGGCGACGCCCGTGCCGCAGCCCCATGGATCAGCCAGATCAAGGTCGTTGCCCCGCGGGTGGCGCTGAAGGTCATTGATGAAGCTGTTCAGATGTTCGGTGGACAGGGGGTCAGCCAAGACACTCCGTTGGCTACGGCATGGACGCATGTGCGTACTTTGCGTTTGGCGGATGGGCCGGATGCGGTGCACCGTCGTCAGGTGGCGCGGGCTGAACTGAAGAAGCATACTCAGGAAAATGTCTGAGGTCTGAAATGGTGCTGAAACCGGATCTGAATGAGCACGCCTATTTCCATGTTCGGGCGGACGGAGCTTTTGTAGGCAACGACCCCGCACGCGGACCCTGGTCTGCGGAACATTGCCATGCCGGTCCGGTGGCCGGGCTGATCGTGCGTGCGGCTGAGACCGAGGTTGGGTCGGAAAAGATGCTGACACGGCTGACGGTGGACCTGTTGCGCCCCCTACCGTTGGCGGGTCTGCGTGTGGCAGCGGAAACCACGCGCCATACCAAGACGTTGGCTACAACGCGTGTTACGGTGCACGATCTGGACGATACACTGTGCGCCACGGCAACCACAATGCACATGGTGCGGCGTGATTTGGGGCCGGTTCCCAACGTCACGCTGTCGACGCCCGAGCTTGAGAACGCTGTGACAGGCCCGTTCCCAATTGGCGAAACACGCCACGACCTGCCGGGGTTCGCAAACCACTCGGATATTCTCTACCCCAAGGGCGGTAACCAGAAAGCGGGCCCAAAGACGATCTGGATGCGCACACCGACATTGTTGGAAGGCGAGGTGCAATCACCAATTCAGGCGCTTTGCCCACTGGCGGATTGCGGGAACGGGATTTCGTGGAATGCCCCGACGTCCGAGATGGGGTTCATGAACACGGACCTGACGGTGCAGATCCACCGCGAACCCACATCAGAGTGGCTCGCCTCTCAATCGGTATCCCATTGGCAACCGTCGGGAATAGGAATGTCGCAATCAGTTCTGTTTGATACGGAAGGCCCGATCGGAACAGCGTTGCAGACTCTGGTTCTGTTTCCGCCCAGGTGACCGGTTTGGCCGGTTCTTGCAATTGAACGATAAACAAAGTTGCCGTGCACGGGCCAAGCCCCTATCTTCCGCCTATGCGATGGCTCATACCCCTTCTTTCGTGTTGCCTGCCGGTTCCGGCACTGGCTCATCCGCACGTCTTTATCGACACGGGGCTGGAATTCATTGTGGACGAAAGCGGTAAGCTGACCCACGTCAGGGTGACGTGGGCATATGACGAGCTTTTTTCGTTGTTTCAATTGGAAGACATGAAGCTGGACCAGGATTCTGATGGCATCCTGACCGAGAGCGAAGAACAGTTTCTCTCCGGTTTTGATGCCCAATGGGTCGAAGGATATAACGGCGATCTCGTGGTGTTCGCTGATGGCGCGCCGGTCGTATTGTCGAGACCGATGGAAGCCAAAGCCACCACCGAGGATGGACGCATCGTGACTACCCATCTGCGTGCTGTGGAAGGGGACGGGGTGCCCGCAACCGCCGTTCTCGCAAAAGCCTATGATGAATCCTACTACACAGCTTATGAAGTGACTCGCCCGGTTACAGTGTCCGGGCCAGCCGCTTGTCAGATCAGCCGGATTGATGCGGATATTGATGGGCAACTGGCGCAAATGCAGGCATTTCTGCTGACCCTTGATGCCGATTATGACCTTGAGGAAAACGATATCCCGCTGGTCGGGGAAAACTTTGCGTCCGAGATCCGCCTTTCATGTCCAAGTACCTGATTGTTCCTGTCGCCATCGCCGTTGGTCTGTTGCTGTGGTTTTGGGGCAGCGGTGGCTTTGACCATTTGGCTGCTTGGGCTGCTGGTGAGCAGCGAGAATTCCAGAACCAGATCGCCCGTGCTTTGCGTGCCGCACGTGCGGAACAGCCCGAGGCCGTGGCAACGCTGCTGACAGTCTGTTTTGCTTATGGCTTTTTTCATGCCATCGGTCCTGGCCACGGCAAAGTACTGATCGGCGGTTACGGGCTGGGTCGCAACGTTGCCTTTCTGCGCCTGTCCGCGATCAGCTTGTTGTCCAGCCTGGGGCAGGCGGTGACGGCAGTGGTTCTGGTCTATGCCGGGGTACTGGTGTTCCAAATGTCGCGGGAAAGCCTTATCGGTGCCACCGAACAGGTTATGGCCCCGATCAGCTATGGCGCCATCGCGGCGATTGGGTTGTGGTTGATCTTTCGGTCCATTCGCAGCTTTGCGAAACGTCAGCGCAGCGAAAAACTTCGCCATCATAACCATGACCACTATCACGACCATAGCCACGACCACGACCATGATCACGAAGTCTGCGCCGATTGTGGGCACCGCCACGGCCCCACAGCCGAAGAGGTGGCTCAAGTCGGCAGCCTGCGCGAGGCCGCGGTGCTGATCGCAGGAATTGCCGCACGCCCTTGTACCGGTGCTTTGTTCGTGCTGATCCTGACCTGGCAAATGGGCATCGCAATGGTTGGCATTGCCGGGGCTTTCGCGATGGCGCTGGGCACAGCAACCGTCACGACTTTGGTAGGGTGGACGTCGTTCGGACTACGTGGGGGGCTTCTGGCCTCGGCTTCGGCGACGCGATTTGCTTCGATCCTGGCTCCGACGATTGAGCTGGTTGCGGGACTGCTGATCGCCGTGATCGCAAGCGGTTTGCTGCTGCGTGCGATTTAGTCGAAGACCGGCTCCGGATACCCAACCCGTGCCAGATACAGACCTTGTGGCGGGCATACCGGCCCGCAGGCGGCGCGATCAACAGCCTCAAGTGCGTCCCGCACATCTTCGGGCGACCATGCGCCTGCGCCGACACGTTCCAGTGTTCCGACAAAGCTGCGCACTTGGTTGTGCAGGAATGACCGGGCGCGGACGTGGAAGTGGATCTCTGGCCCGGAAAAGCCCTCGACTTCCTCGATCCGCAACTCATCCAGCGTTTTGAGCGGGCTTGCGGCCTGACAAATCGAGGATCTGAACGTGGTAAAATCATGCCGCCCGATCAGCATATCCGCGCCCGCCTGCATCGCGCTGGCGTCCAACTGATGATTAATCTGCCAGACCTGCCCGGCTTCGTGGGTCGCCGGGGCGCGGCGCATCAGGATGCGAAACAGGTACTGCCGTTCCAACGCAGAAAATCGTGCGTGCCAGTCATGATCCACCAGTGCGGCCTTAACGATGGCCACGGGTTGCGGCTTAAGGTGATAGTTCAGCGCCTCGGACAAACGGAAAGGGTCCCAATCCTTGATCAGATCACAATGCGCGACCTGTCCCAAGGCGTGCACACCAGCATCCGTGCGCCCGGCCGCTGCGATGGTGTGATCGCCGGGTTGAATGCGTGAAAGAGCTTGCTCGATTGCGCCCTGAACGGAAGGCAAATCCTTTTGCCGCTGCCATCCGGCAAACGGTTCTCCCTGGTATTCGACTTTTAGCGCGTATCTAGGCATGCGCTGCTGGTAGCGTGCCGCGTCGCAACGGGCAAGAGCGGGAAAGCGCTGGTATGTCCGACAGCCGCTACCTATCTTGGGGGAAACGAAAAAAGCGGGGCGACGGTTTGGTCATCTCAACTCTGGCAGACAGTCTGGCGCGTGGCGTCGAATCCGTGGGCGACCGCGTGTCTGAGGCACTGTTTGAGCCGGTGATCCGACTGGGCGTCACCGGGTTGGCGCGATCGGGCAAGACGGTGTTTATCACGTCTTTGGTCGCGAACCTGCTGGATCGCGGGCGGATGCCCGGCCTCGTGGCGCAGCAGGAAGGGCGGATCAACGCGGCCTACCTGCAGCCGCAACCGGATGATACCGTTCCCCGGTTTGACTACGAAAATCACCTGGCGGCGCTGACCGGGCCTCAACCGCATTGGCCGGACAGTACGCGTGCCGTGTCAGAGCTGCGCCTGTCGTTCAAAGCCCGCCCCGCCGGGCTTTTGTCGGGGCTGCAGGGACCGCGCACTGTGCATCTGGATATCGTGGACTATCCGGGCGAATGGCTGCTGGATCTGGCACTGCTGGACAAAACCTATGAGGACTGGTCGCAGGAAACGCTTGAGCGCATCTCCAAACGCAATGAGGCTACGACCTTTCTGTCGCTGGCAAAGGCCATTGATCCATCCGAAGGCCATGATGAACCCAAAGCACAATCACTGGCCCAAGAATTCGCTTCATATCTGAACGCTGCGCGCGACGCCGGGTTTTATGACTGCACGCCCGGGCGGTTCCTGCTGCCGGGCGATTTGGCCGGATCCCCGGTGCTGACATTCGCGCCCTTGCCGGTTGATGGCCATGGTCCCCGTCGCAGCCTGCATCGCGAGATGGCCCGCCGGTACGAAGCCTATAAATCTAAGGTCGTGAAACCGTTCTTTCGCGATCATTTCGCCCGGATCGACCGTCAGGTGGTTCTGGTGGATGCGCTGGGCGCGATCCATAACGGGCCACAGGCGGTCGAGGATATGCGCCGCGCGATGGCCGATATCCTGTCGGCGTTCCGGCCCGGACGAAATGCATGGCTTAGCCAGTTGCTGCTGGGCAAACGGGTCGAGCGCATCCTGTTTGCCGCCACCAAGGCTGATCATCTGCACCACCTGCAACATCACCGCCTGACCAATATCATGGAGGCCCTGACCCGCGAGGCGCGCGACCGCGCCAGCTTTGCAGGGGCTGAGACGGCGGCGCTATCGTTGGCCTCACTAAGGGCCACGACCGAGGAAATTCGCACCCACAATGGGGCCGAGTTGCCCTGCGTCCGGGGTACGCTGCTGGATAGTGGCAAACAGGCGGCTTTCTATCCCGGAGATCTGCCCGAAGACCCGTCGCATCTGCTCGGTCCGGCGCGTAACGGGTCCGACGGCTGGCTGGGTGAGGATTACGAATTCATGGCCTTCGCGCCTGCACACCTTACCCTGCGCCCCGGCGACGGCCCGCCGCATATCCGGCTGGACCGTGCGGCTCAGTTCCTGATCGGAGACCGGCTGTGACTGTCATCCTTCGCCCTGCCCGCAGCACGGATGCCGGTGCCACCGGAGAGATTTTGCATGGCTTCGCCCGGGAAAACGAATGGATGCCGTTACTGCATTCGCGTGCGGAAACCATTTCGTTTTGTGGCCGTATGATTGAAATGGAATGGATGACCGTTGCCGAAACGGATCAAGGGGTGGTTGGGTTCCTGGCACTCAACGGAAACGATATCCATTCACTGTACCTGGCCCCTGACGCGCGCGGGAAGGGCGTCGGTCGGCAATTGCTTGAACATGCCAAATCCCGCCAGTCCGAATTATCTCTGTTCGCGTTTCAGGCAAACCATTCCGCCTGTCGGTTTTACGAACGCAACGGTTTTGTCGAGGTCGCACGCAGTGATGGCGCCGACAACGACGAGAACCTCCCGGACATCAAGTATGTCTGGAACAGTGAAGGAGCAGCCAATGGCTAAGGGACCAGTTCTGATTGATCTTGACGCCGATGAACCCGCGGCTGACGTGTCGCAAGCGCCCCCGGTACCAGATATCGCGCAGCCTCAGGGTCAGGCGATGCAGGGAGCGGCGCGCTTGGCGGCGCGCAAACCTTCGGCTCTGTCGCGTTGGTTCTGGGGTTTGGCACTTGCCGCGCTTGGGGCCGTGGTGTCCGTGGCAGCGTGGGACTTTGTGAACTCATTAATTCTGCGCGCGCCCATTCTGGGCTGGGTGATAACGGGTTTGTTTGCAGCCCTGGTGCTGGTGGCCTTGATCATCGCTGTGCGCGAGTTGGCCGCAATCGGGCGATTGTCCCGCGTGGACGGGATGCGTCACGCGGCGGATACTGCGTTGGCTGAGGATGATCTGGCACAGGCACGCGCGGTCACCAACCGATTGATCTCGTTCTACAAAGGGCGCGAGGAAACCCGTTGGGGTCGCGACAGGCTGTCCGAACGGATCGACGAGCAATTCGACGCATCTGGGCTGCTGACTCTGGCCGAGGATGAGTTGCTGGCCCCACTGGATGCCGCTGCCAGCCGGGAGGTTGAGGCCGCCGCGCGGCAGGTTGCTACTGTGACAGCATTGGTGCCCTTGGCGCTTGCGGATGTGGCAACTGCGCTGGCCGCTTCGCTGCGTATGATCCGGCGAATTGCTGAAATCTATGGCGGGCGCGCAGGATTTCTGGGCAGTTGGCGTCTGACACGGGCTGTTTTCGTACACCTTGTGGCCACCGGCGCTGTGGCCGTTGGCGACGATCTGCTGGAGCCGGTTCTGGGCGGATCTGTTCTCAGCAAGCTGTCGCGCCGGTTTGGCGAGGGGCTGGTCAACGGCGCGCTCAGCGCAGGGGTCGGAGTCGCCGCGATGGAGGTCTGCCGTCCGCTGCCGTTCTCGGATCGGCACAAGCCGTCTACCCGCGGCATCATCAAACGCGCTTTGGCAGGCCTGTTTTCCAAAACTTGACCTGACGCAAGGTTCTGCGGCTGGCGGACGTGCAAATTTGTGTCGGAGCCCGCCATGACCGACCACGGACACAGCCAGCAAGAGATTGCCGAACGCATAAACGCCCCACCGGGGCGCGGTGTTTTGCGGGATGTGGTCTATGGTGGGATCGATGGGTCCGTAACTACGTTTGCAATTGTGGCGGGTGTCGCCGGGGCGGGCCTGTCGCCATTTATCGTCGTTGCGCTGGGGTTAGCTAATGTTCTGGCGGATGGGTTTTCCATGGCGGCCGGTAACTACTCGGGCACCAAGGCCGAACTGGACAATATCCGCCGCATCCGGTCCATCGAAGAGCGCCACATCAGGCTGTACCCCAAGGGTGAGCGGGATGAAGTGCGTGCGATTTTGACGCAAAAGGGCCTGTCGGGAAGCGTGCTGGATGAGGCGACAGACGCCATCACTGCCAACCGCGACAACTGGATCAATCTAATGATCGAAGGGGAATACGGGTTGGGCAGCGTTGACCCAAACCCGTTCAAGGCCGCGATCGCGACGTTTTTAGCCTTTCTTGTGGCTGGCATGGTCCCGTTGCTGCCTTTTCTGCTGTCGGTGGACCGGGCATTTCAGGTGTCTGCTGTTATGACCATGGGGGTGTTTTTCATCATCGGTGCCTCAAAAAGCCGTTGGTCGCTGGCACAGTGGTGGCGATCAGGTCTTGAGACTTTTGTGATTGGTGGTGCAGCGGCGCTGATGGCATATTTTGTTGGGTCTCTGTTCCATCCTTAGGGGCCAAAGTCCCGCAGGGCGCGTAGCGTCGCAGGTAGGTATTGAAAAACCGAATTTGGATCCAGCGTCGACTTTTATTCGTTTTGGGCTGTGCTGGTCATGACCCGGTGATGAAATTCGGAACGGAATTAAGGCCCGAGCGGTTCTGAACTGTGCCACTGGCAAAAAACTTTATTTTTCGGACTGTTGCGCAGATCGACACCCGGCTAGGTTGTCAGCACACTCGCCCGGAGGCTTCAATTGGAATCCCTGCTCGTACTCGTAGGATTGATTGTCCTGGCCATCCCTGTGGCCATTCTTGTTCTGTTGGCTTCGCAGGTTCGCCTGCGCCGTCGGGTAGAACAGCTTGAACTGCAGATCCGCGCACAAGGGGGCGATTTGCCAGCGCAAGAGGCGGCACCTGAACCGCCGTTGGAGAATGACAAAAAGAGCTCTCCATGGCCGGCAGCCAAAGCAAACACACCCGAAGTTGTGGCAGATGAGGAGACTTCTGCACCAGAGCCTTCAAAGGCGCCTGCACCCGAGACGGCAAGGGACGACCGTATTGCCGCATTAGGTGCGTGGCTGCGCGAGAACTGGTTCTACGCGGTTTCTGCCCTGTCTTTGGCGCTGGCGGGCATATTCCTGGTTCAATACGGGGTCGAAAGCGGGCTGTTGTCACCAACAATGCGCGTCACCGCGGCCTTGATCTTCGGTGCTGCACTGATCGGTGCGGGTGAAGTGATCCGCAGGAAATTTGGCGATGACGAATCTGCGGCCACGGCTTACCTGCCATCGGTCTTTTCCGGGGCCGGGCTGGTGACGCTGTTCGGTGGCTTGCTGGCAGCAAGGCAGCTATACGACTTGATTGGCCCCGAAGCGGCGCTGATTGCTATGATCGCCGTTGCGCTTGTCGGGCTTGTTTTGGGTTGGTTCCACGGTCCTCTGCTGGCCGCGGTCGGCTTGATTGGTGCGTTTGCGTCACCCTTCGTGGTGGGCGGGACCTCGACGAACCCCGGCTGGTTGTACGGGTACTTCTTTGTGATTGCTGTCCTTGGCTTGGGCATCGACACTGTGCGACGCTGGGCGTGGATATCCGTTCTGACGCTGGCGGGAGCTTATTCCTCTAGCCTTTTGTTGGTACTCACTGCGCCGATGACCGAACCAGAGTATCTTGTTGGCGTGACTGCATTGGCGGTTGTCGCGATCGCGATCCCCGTTCGGCGGATCTGGCCAGATCATGAGGGGCGCATGATTAGCGAGATCATCGCGACCTCAAAAGGCCTACAGTGGCCAGAGTTTCCGACCCGGCTTGCATTTGGTGCGGTAACCGTCAGCACAGTCATCCTGTCAATACACTGGGCGGATTCGGAGGGCGAATTCTGGCTGGGTGTTATGCTCTTGGTAGGGCTGACACTTGCATTGCTGACGTGGGCCGGCAACGCGCGGGCCTTGCAGGATCTGACTGTGCTGCCTGCCGCCGGGCTGACTTGGTATGTACTGGTCCATGGGTGGGACAACGGCGCTGTCGCGCGCAGGTTCGCCAAAACCTATGCCGAAACCGCGGAGGCGGATTTCCCCTGGACGGTAACATTGCTGGTGGCCTTAGGTGCTCTGATCTCGGGGCTTGCGGCCAGGCGATCCTTCCGCGCAACCGAATATGCAGCGGTTTGGGCGGGCGGGGCCGCTATGTTTGCGCCTGTGCTGGCAATTGCGCTTGAACTTGGGTGGCATCCTGCTGAGGTAATCGGGGCCTATCCCTGGGCGCTGCATGCGGTCGCATTGGCGGTGATGATGGTTGTGTTGGCCGAGCGCTTCGCACGGGCGGACGGCGAAAACCGGTTGCGGGCGGCCTTGGCAACCTTGTCGGCGTTGTCCTGCCTGACATTTGCCTGCGTGATTGTCCTCAGCTCAACTGCCCTGACCATTGCATTCGTCGCTCTGGTCGTGGCCGCGGCTGTGCTGGACCGACGCTTCGGCCTTCCGCCAATGGGGTGTTTCATCTGGGCTGGCGTGTTGACTGTAACGCTCCGGCTTGTCCTGAATCCCGGTTTGGACTGGGCAATTTCGGCACCGGTCGCAGAAATGGCTATGGTCTATGTCATCGCTGCTGCTGGTTTTCTGGCAGCTTGGGTCATCCTGCGTCCGTTAGACCGCCCGGTCGTCGTGTTGCTATTGGAAAGCGCGGCCTGGGCAACGGCTGGTATCTTGCTGTCCTTGCTATTGTTGCGCTGGCTCGAAGAATTTGGCGACGGTGGAGCCCATGACAGCCATTGGGGGCTGGGGCTTATGTCCCTGATCTGGCTGCTGCTGGCCTGTGCGCAGGTGCGGCGGTTCGAGCTGGGTGGTAAACTGAATTATGTGCGCTACGCTCTGGCACTGTTCTTTGCGGCACATGGTGTAATTCGCTTGGTGCAAGCACTGACTGAGGCGAACCCATTGCTGAATGCGCAAGCTGATCCGGTGCTTGGGTTGCCCGTTTTGAATACCCTCGCCATAGCTTATCTATTGCCTGCAATTGTATTGGCCCTGTCAGCCGCTTGGCTGCCGGCACTGCATCCTCGCTGGAAACAGGTTTGCCTCGGTCTGGCGACTGCCTTGGGTGCCGTCTGGCTGGGACTGACCATTCGCCATGTCTGGCAGGGGGCCAGCGGTATGTACGAAGGCAACGGCGTATCGCAGCCCGAGCTTTATACCTATACGATGGCCTTGTTGGTCATCGGTGCCGCGCTGTTCTACCAGTCTCTCGCCCGCCGGTCGGACATGATGCGCAAGGCGGGACTGGCCGTCATCGGGCTTGCGGTGGCTAAAGTGTTCCTTGTCGATATCGCGGGTTTGGGCGGCCTTATTCGGGTGTTCTCGCTGCTGGCATTAGGCCTCGCGTTGGCCGGTCTGGCGTGGCTGAATCGATGGGCCAAGCTGCGCCATTCGCCGCAGGACCCGGAACCACTGGACCATTAGGCGTTGGCGCCTTATAAGCCCGGCATGCATGACCGTTGGGCCATCATTATTCGAATTATATCCCCGGCGCTCTGATATCGCGAGACGCCGGGCAAAGGTGCTTGAGACTTCGCACTGACCGCTTCGATCCATACACGACAAGATCATCCTGAGGACGCCCCCAATGTGCGCCGACACGACCCAAACACCTGACTACAAAGACACGCTGAACCTGCCCAAAACCGACTTCCCCATGCGCGCTGGCCTGCCCAAACGCGAGCCTGCTTGGCTGGAACGCTGGGAGAAGATCGGCGTCTACGACCGCCTGCGTGAAAAAGAGAACCGCACGCCCTTCACGTTGCACGATGGCCCCCCTTACGCCAACGGTCACTTGCACATCGGGCACGCGTTGAACAAGACGATTAAGGACATGATCGTGCGATCCCATCAGATGATGGGCCATGATGCGCGCTATGTGCCCGGCTGGGACTGCCACGGCCTGCCAATCGAATGGAAGATCGAGGAACAGTACCGCAAGAAGGGCAAGAACAAGGACGAGGTGAACATCGTCGATTTCCGTCAGGAATGCCGCAAGTTCGCCGAAGGCTGGATCGACATCCAGCGCGACGAGTTCAAGCGTCTGGGCATCACCGGAAACTGGCCTGATCCCTACATCACGATGGACTATCACGCCGAGGCCGTGATCGCGGATGAGTTCATGAAGTTCCTGATGAACGGCACGCTCTATCAGGGTTCAAAACCTGTGATGTGGTCGCCCATCGAGAAAACTGCGCTGGCCGAGGCCGAGGTCGAGTATCACGACAAGGAAAGCTTCACCATCTGGGTGAAATTCAGGGTCGTGAATGCCGGTGATCTGGATGATGCTTTTGTCGTGATCTGGACGACGACTCCATGGACTATGCCGTCGAACAAGGCAGTTGTGTATGGCAAGGACATCTCCTACGGCCTATACGAGGTCACCGGCGCGCCGGAAGAATGCTGGGCCAATGTAGGCGACAAGTTCCTGCTTGCCGACAATCTGGCTGCCGATGTGCTTGGCCGCGCCCGTCTGAATGACGACCAGTGGACCCGCGTCCGTGACGTGACCGCTGGTGAACTGGAAGGTGTCCAACTGACCCACCCGCTGGCCGGGGCCGAAGGTGGTAATGGCGAATGGGACGACATCCGCGACTTCCGTGCGGCTGAGTTTGTGACCGATACCGAAGGCACCGGGTTCGTCCATTGTGCGCCGTCGCACGGTATGGAGGAATTCGAGCTCTATCGCGATCTGGGCATGCTGGAGCAGGTCATCACCTATAATGTGATGGACGATGGCTCGTTTCGCGCTGATCTGCCGTTCTTTGGTGGCAAATACATCCTGTCCCGCAAGGGTGGTGAGGGTGATGCAAACAAAGCCGTCATCGACAAACTGGCCGAGGTCGGTGGGCTGCTGGCGCGCGGCAAGATCAAGCACAGCTATCCGCATTCGTGGCGCTCGAAAGCACCGATCATCTATCGCAACACACCGCAGTGGTTTGCATCCGTTGATCGCAAGCTGGAGGATGGCATGGGCGAGATGGGCGACACCATCCGCGAACGGGCTTTGCGGTCCATCGACGAGCTGGTAAAATGGACCCCGCAGACCGGCCGTAACCGTCTGTATTCGATGATCGAAGCGCGCCCGGACTGGGTTCTGTCGCGCCAGCGCGCATGGGGTGTGCCGCTGACCTGCTTCACCAAAAAGGGCGCGTTGCCCACCGACGCAGACTACCTGCTTCGCAACGAAGGCCTCAACGCCCGCATCAAGGCGGCTTTCGAGAAAGACGGCGCGGATATCTGGTACACTGACGGGTTCAAAGAAAAGATCCTAGACGGCATCGCCAACCCTGACGACTACGATCAAGTGTTCGACGTGCTGGACGTGTGGTTCGACTCGGGATCGACTCACGCCTTCGTTCTGCGAGACCGTGAGGACGGAACCAAGGACGGTATCGCGGACGTCTACATGGAGGGCACTGACCAGCACCGCGGGTGGTTCCATTCCTCGATGCTGCAGGCTTGCGGTACCAAGGGTCGTGCGCCGTATCGCAATGTGGTGACCCACGGCTTCACACTGGATGCCAAGGGCAACAAAATGTCCAAGTCGCTGGGCAACACCATCGTGCCGGAAGAGGTCGTCAAGCAGTACGGTGCCGACATCCTGCGCCTTTGGGTGGCCCAGACCGATTACACTGCTGACCAGCGGATCGGGCCGGAGATTCTGAAAGGTACCGCCGACAGCTATCGTCGCCTGCGTAATACCATGCGGTTCATGCTGGGTTCGCTGGCGGACTTCGCCGAAGCTGACCGGGTGGACCCTGCGGATATGCCGCGTCTGGAACGCTGGGTTCTCAGCCGTCTGGCCGATTTGGATGAGCAGGTGCGTAATGGTTACGCCGCATTCGATTTCCAGGGCGTGTTCAGTGCCGTGTTCACCTTTGCCACGGTCGATCTGTCCTCGTTCTACTTCGACGTCCGCAAGGATGCGCTGTATTGCGATGGCGACAACCTGCGCCGCCGGTCTGCGCGTACGGTGCTGGATATCCTGTTCCATCGCCTGACCACCTGGCTGGCCCCTGTTCTGGTCTTCACCATGGAAGAGGTCTGGCTGGAGCGTTTCCCTGGCGATGACAGCTCGGTTCATTTGATGGACTTCCCCGAAACCCCTGCCGACTGGCGCAATCAGGACCTGGAATCTAGCATGGCCAAGGTGCGCCGCGTGCGCCGTGCGGTAACTGCCGCACTGGAGGTTCAGCGTCAGGACAAGGTCATCGGCTCCAGCCTCGAAGCCGCGCCAATCGTGCATGTCGAAGATGCCGAGACGCGCGACCTGTTGGCTACCTTCGACGTGGACGACATGTGCATCACGTCCGGCCTGACTGTTTCGGGCGACCCAGCCCCAGCCGAGGCGTTCCGTGTACCGGAAATCGAGGGCGTTGGCGTCGTGTTCGAAAAAGCAGACGGAGAGAAATGCCAGCGCTGCTGGAAGATCCTTCCGGATGTCGGTCGGCATTCCCACGCGGGCGTCTGCGGGCGCTGCGACGAAGCGCTGGGCTAAATCACCAAACCCCCGGTCGAACGGCCGGGGGTTTTTCTTTCACGGCTTGCACTGGTCCCGGCGATCTGAAACGCTGTGTCCCATGCCGATGATTTCCGTTGATACGCAGTTTGGCTGCCTTGGTATCGAAGAGACCGATGGTGCCATAACCCGACTTGTTTGGAATGGCCGCAACGAAGGTTCGCGAACACCGTTGTTGCAAGAAGCTGCGGCTCAGCTGGCCGCCTATGACGAGGGGCGTCTGGACCGGTTTGACTTACCATACAATGTTGCCGGTTCCGAGTTTCAGAAGCAGGTCTGCGATCTGATGTACGCCATTCCGCTGGGTGAAACCCGAACCTATGGCGATATAGCCAAAGAGCTTGGGCAACCTGCGCAACCGGTGGGGCAGGCGTGTGGCGCGAACCCGATTCCGGTGATCATACCTTGCCATCGTGTGTTGTCCGCCAACGGTCTGGGCGGGTTCTCAGGCGATGGTGGCGTTGAGACCAAAGTGGCCCTGCTGCGCCATGAACGCGCGGCTGGCCTGCTGATCTGAGTCGCGAAAACCAGTTGCAATCCCAGTGTTCGCGGCCCAACCTATATCAGTTGCTGAATTTGAAGGACCGTATTGCATGACTGCCCATACAGACCCGGCCGCTCGCAAAAAGGCTATCATAGATCGCCTGATGTCGCTGGAAGAACAGGAACTGGCAACCGCGCAAGCGCATTACGACGCATTCTTGAAGGACTCGCAGTTGGACGACCGAGAGGGTCACGACAAGGACGATATCGCCGCCTCGCGTGAGAATGCAGATCTGGCGGCAGCGTTCGATGCGCCCGTCCATGCGCATCACGCCAAGATCGACGTGATCGAGAACACGGATTTCGGCCTGACTGACCGGGTGCAGCCGGGCGCGGTGGTCAAGTTCAACAATCGCCGTTTTGTGGTCTGTGTTTCGACAACGCGGTTCGAAGTGGACGGCAAGACTTATATGGGTATTTCAACCCAAAGCCCTATTTTTCTAGCCATGACCGGTCTGCAGGAAGGGGATGTATTCACCCATAACGGCACCGAATTCGAGGTTCAGGAAGTCCTGTAACTCCTAGGTATTGCGCTGCGGGATCAACTGCTGCGCAATGCCTGCAGAAACCAGATAGAGGCTTGTAATCACCAGGCCCCAATGCGCCCAGCTTTCGGGGTGGAAATCAACCCATGCGGCCCAACCGGCAAAGAATGTCCAGGCGAGCGCGATAGGCAGTGACACGTTACGCCAGCGTTCCGTGCGGACCGGGTGAATGAACTTCAAAGGCAGGAACATCGCCAGCGACAGCAGCGATACCAGCAGCAGGATCACCCAGAAATTGGGCTCCAGCGCGAAGATCACGATGACAAACATGTTCCAGCAACCCGGAAACCCGGAGAATGAGTTGTCCTTGGTCTTCATCCGTGTGTCCGCGAAGTACATAGCGCTTGCAAAGGTGATCACGATGATTGCAAACCAGCCGGTCCAACCATCCATCAGCCCCGATTTGAACAATGCAAAGGCCGGGATGAAAACATATGTCAGATAGTCGATGATCAGGTCTAGAAGAACACCATCGAATTCCGGCGCGTTCTTTTTTACGTGGTAGTGGCGCGCCAGCGGCCCGTCGATTCCGTCCACAATGAACGAGATCACCAGCCACAGATACATCAGGCTCCACTTCTCCTCGACGGCGGCGAGCATGGCCAGCATGGCGAAGACGGCTCCGGTCGCGGTGAACAGGTGTACGAAAAGGGCTTTGAGTTTTATTGTCATTCGTGTGTCTTGGACGATGCGCGCTGCAGATGCAAACTAAAAGCCCGCTTAGTTTAAATGGATGACGTCGAGATGCGTCCGGGTCTCAGGCTTTGGGATGAGCGCGATTGTAGACTTCCATCAGTCGGGCCGTATCCACGGCTGTATAGGCTTGGGTGGTGGACAGCGACGTATGGCCCAGCAATTCCTGAATGGCGCGCAGATCACCCCCGGCCGACAGGAGGTGAGTGGCAAAACTGTGCCTCATGGCGTGTGGCGTGGCGGTTGCCGGCAGGCCAAGCTGCATGCGTGCTTTGGCCATAACCCCCTGGATTGCACGCGGATTGAGCGCCCCGCCACGTACTCCGCGGAAAAGTGCCTTGTCTTGAGCTTGGGGATGCGGGCAAAGCTGCAGATAGCGCTCAACGGCGTTGCGGGCCGCCGGTATGACCGGAACGATACGTTCCTTTCCTCCCTTTCCCACAATCCGCAAACTCTCTGGCAGGGGCGCGTCGCGGCCCGTCAGGGACAGCGCCTCGGAGATACGTAACCCGCACCCGTAGAGGAGCGTGACAACGGCGACATCGCGTGCTGATATCCAATCGTTGGTGGATTGCAGCTCGACCGTGTCGATCATCGCGCGGGCTGCGTCTTCGGCCAGAGGACGGGGGAGTTTCTTGGTGAATTTCGGGGCACGCGTCGACAGAACAGCGGTGGGTTCAAAGCCTTCACGTTCGGCCAGCCAGCGGTAGAAGCTTTTGACCGCTGACAGCTTTCGCGCCAGCGACCGCGCCCCGACCCCCGCGCCACGCTGATCGGCCATCCAGGCGCGCATATCAGACACATTGATCCGGGCCAGCGCAGACAACCCCTGCCGTTCGCTGTGGTGCAGGGTCATGAAAGACAGAAATTCGGTGACATCACCGCGATAGGCGCTCTGAGTGTTTTCTGATCGTCCCGCCAGCGCGCTTAAGCCGTTCAGCCAATGCTGCAATGCATCGCGGCACGCGGGTGAGATCAGGCTCACGACAACCAGTGGCGCATCGAGCGTTCGAAGACGCCGGCAAAGAATGACAGAAGGTCAGTGCCCAGTTGCGGCGAGAAATGATTGCGATCCCTCGCGCTCATTACGATCATGCCTGGCAGGCGGCCATCACCCAGATCCAGCCTCAGGCAGGCCTCGGACCGCAGGTGATCGGCGTTGGCTCCGAAAATCCGGTGCGTCGGGTGTAGGATCTCGCGCAGAACCACGTCACGCGCCGGGCCGTTGCGGTCGAAGGTTAGGTAGTTGTCAACGAAACCGGGTTCGACGACGGAGAGAACACCGCCTAGCGTGTCGATGGCAGGATCTTCCTGTGTGGCTGTGGATTCCAGAATAAGCTTGACCCGATCTACGCGCAGAATCTCGGCAATATCCGTGCCGAGCGTGCGTAGAAAGTCTTCGAACCCGGCCGGTTCCAGCAAGCGGATGATAGCGCGGTGGATTTGATTGGTGCCCGCGAGGTTTTCATAGGCGGCGGCTATGACAGACCGGTGCGTGTCTTCCAGCCGATCCAGCCGTTCCTCGAGCCGTTGCATGGCGATGCCGCGCAAGTCGATGACATTGTCACCGCGCGCCTGCTCGTTGGCCATTACAAGCGCCTGCATCAGGTCCTTGTCGTCCAGCACAGCGTCTGGCTTGGCCAGAATCGCGGCGCGCAAATTGTCCTGGAGTTTGGTGTTGCTGCTCATGTCCCGCTCGGTCTTTTTTTGTTGAGGGGCTTATAACACGAGTTACAGGGTTTTCCTTGGAAAAAATACAAAATCAGTGGATTTCGTATGGGGTGTGGCCGGACGCTCCCGCCCGCAAAACCCTGATCGAAGATCAGGGCTTGGCAGTTGGGCCGGGCGCGGCGCCTGACGGCGCCGCGCGGGCGTGCAAAGGATCAGAGGATTTTCTGACCAGTCTTGGCCCAGTCTGCCAGGAAGGTTTCAAGGCCTTTGTCGGTCAGCGGGTGATCGGCCAGTTTCTTGATCACGGCTGGCGGTGCGGTGATCACATCAGCACCGATGCGCGCGCTATCGGTGACGTGGTTCACGGTGCGGATCGATGCCGCTAGGATCTCGGTCTCAAAGCCGTAGTTGTCATAAACCTGACGAATATCGGCGATCAGGTCCATGCCGTCGAGGTTGATATCATCCAGACGACCGATGAAGGGCGAAATGAAGGACGCGCCCGCCTTGGCAGCCAAAATTGCCTGATTGGTCGAGAAGCAGAGCGTCACGTTAACCATCTGGCCTTCGTCCGTCAGCGTCTTGCAGGTTTTCAGGCCAGCCCAGGTCAGCGGCACTTTCACGGCGATGTTGGGCGCGATCTTGGCCAGCTTGCGGCCTTCGGCGATCATGTCGTCGGCCTCGGTGGCGACAACCTCGGCTGAAACCGGTCCGTCGACCAGATCACAGATTTCCTTGGTCACTTCCAGAATGTCGCGGCCCGATTTCAGGATCAGCGAGGGGTTGGTGGTCACGCCGTCCACCATGCCCAGATCGTTCAGTTCGGCGATGGCGTCGATCTCGGCTGTGTCTACGAAGAATTTCATGAGGGCAGTCCTTTGATGGGTTGGCCTTGGTCGCGGATGGCTTTACCTCAAAGAGACCCATGCTGGAACCCCCCGCGAAGGATATACCGTGAGCGCTAACGGATTTTTCGACCAAGGAGAGCTGGTTGCGGTGCTGACAACACAGCCACTGGACCGAACGCTGGATTACAAAGCGCCCGAGGGCGGGTGCTTTCTGGGTGCGTTTGTTGAGGTTCCATTGGGGCCGCGCAAAGTTCTGGGCGTGGTTTGGGGGCCGGGGAAGGGTGGTTTTGATCTGAACAAGGCCCGGTCGATTATCCGGGTGCTTGAGGTCGCGCCGATGCGCGAAGAAATGCGGCTGTTTCTGGGTAAGGTCGCCGACTACACGCTGACGCCGATGCCCGCGATGTTGCGGCTGGCGACGCGTGCCCCTGGGCTGAGCGATCCACCATCGATGCGCAAAATCTATAGGCTGGGCACTTGCGAACCTGATCGGATGACCGACGCCCGGACGCGGGTGCTGGAGGTTCTGCGCGATTATGGTGGGCTGGCGTTTACACTGAAAGAGCTTGCAGAACAGGCAGGTGTCACGTCCTCAGTCATCAAGGGGCTGGTCAAGCACGGTGCAGTCCGGGAGGAAGACAGCCCGCGCGATCTGCCATATCCACATCTGAACCCGGACTTACCGGGAAAGACGTTGACTGACGATCAGTCCGCAGCGGTTGCCAGGCTTCAAGTTGGCCAGCGGTCCGAGGAATATGGCACGACACTGCTTAAGGGCGTCACAGGCTCGGGCAAGACAGAAGTGTATCTGGAGGCGGTGGCCGAGGCCCTGCGCATGGGCCGACAGGCGCTGGTTCTGCTGCCTGAGATTGCGTTGACCGCAGAATTCCTGACGCGGGTTGAGGCGCGGTTTGGTGCCCGCCCGGCCGAATGGCATTCCGGCGCGACCATGACAGAACGCCGCCGTGTCTGGCGGATGGTCGGGCAGGGGGATGCCCAGATGGTGATTGGTGCCCGGTCGGCGCTTTTTCTGCCGTTCCGAAATCTGGGGCTGGTGGTTGTCGATGAGGAACATGATACCTCGTACAAACAAGAGGACGGTGTGCACTACAGTGCGCGGGATATGGCCGTGTTACGCTCGGCCATATGCGGCGCGCGCGTGATTCTGGCCAGCGCGACGCCTTCGCTGGAGAGTTGGGCCAATGCCGAGGCCGGGAAATACGAACGGGTTGATCTGACCTCGCGCTTTGGTGCCGCCGTGTTGCCCGAAATGAAGCCCATCGACATGCGGGCCGAGCAGATGCAGCCGGGGACGTGGATTTCTCCGTCCTTGCGGCAGGCGGTTCGGCAGCGGATCGAGAAAGGAGAGCAATCGCTCCTGTTCATCAACCGCAGGGGCTATGCGCCCGTGACCCTGTGCCGGGCTTGCGGAGAACAGATTGCCTGTGATCATTGCGATGCGCGGATGGTCGAACACCGATTTCTGAAACGCCTGATGTGTCACCAATGCGGTGAAACCAAGCCGATGCCAGAGGAATGTCCATCCTGCGGTGTCGAGGGCAAGCTGGCACCGGTCGGGCCGGGGATCGAGCGCTTGGCCGAAGAGGCCGAGGCGACGTTTCCCGAAGCCAAGATCGCGATGCTGAGTTCTGATTTGTTTGGCTCGGCCCGCGCACTGAAAGCCAAGATCGAAGAGATTGCCGAGGGTGATGCCGATATCGTCATCGGTACACAGCTGGTCGCCAAGGGGCACAACTTTCCCAAGCTAACTTTGGTCGGGGTGATTGATGCCGACCTCAGCTTGCATGGGGCAGACCTGCGCGCGGCTGAACGAACATTCCAACTGATGCGTCAGGTTGCTGGCCGTGCAGGAAGGGCGGACAAGCCGGGGCAGGCGCTGTTGCAGACATTCCAGCCTGAACACCCGGTTATCCGTGCTATTCTGTCAGGTGACGAGGAAGGGTTCTGGAAGGCCGAGGCCGCGGGGCGGCAGGCTGCGGGCGTTCCGCCCTATGGGCGTATGGCCGGGATCGTCTTGTCCGGGCCGGAGGTCGGGCCAGTCTTTGATATCGGAAACGCAATGGCCAGAAACGATGCGCCGCTGCGCGATATTGGGGCGCAGGTCTTTGGCCCTGCGCCGGCCCCCATAGCCCGCATTCGTGGCAGACACCGTGTGAGGTTGCTGGTCAAAGCCCCAAAAGGCGCGCCTATTCAGGATGCAATCGCCCGCTGGATCGCGCCATTGCACCTGAAAGGAGACCTGCGTTTGACCGTGGATATCGACCCCCAGAGTTTCTATTGACCTCTGCATCAGCGCAGACTGGCTGTGCGCGCGCTGCTTCACCCTCGCCAAACTCAGGAAATGGGCGTAGAGGAGTCCCATGTTGAAACCAATGCCCCTGTCCGAGGCGCAGAGCCTTCCGTTCTGGCGCCGTCCTGTGACGCTCTTGTTCGTAATGGCGCTGACGATGCCGATTGCCTTCAACGCGTGGAGTGCGTTGTTGAACAATTTCGTCATCGAGGTGGCCAATTTTGACGGTGCCGACATCGGGTTGCTGCACACGGTGCGTGAAATCCCCGGTTTCCTGGCCGTCGGCGTGATCGCGGTTATCATTTTCGTGCGCGAGCAGGTTCTGGCGATGATTTCGCTCATGATGTTGGGTGTGGCCACTGCGGTGACGGCGTGGTTCCCCAGCCTTGGCGGGTTGCTGTTTGTCACCCTGTTCAGTTCGATCGGATTTCACTACTACGAAACGGTGAACCAGTCGCTGCAGCTGCAATGGCTGCCCAAGGACCGCGCGCCGCAGGTGCTGGGTTGGCTGGTGGCCATGGGGTCTGCCGCGACGGCCGTGGTCTATGGTCTGATCGTCCTGACCTGGGATCGGTTTGATCTGTCTTACAACATAGTGTTCATGGCTGCTGGTGGCGTGACCGCCTTGCTGGCTCTGTTTTGTCTTTTTGTTTTCCCGCAGTTTGACGCGCCAACTCCACAGACCAAAAAACTGGTCCTGCGCCGTCGCTACTGGTTGTATTACTTGCTGCAATTCATGGCCGGTGCGCGGCGGCAGATATTTGTCGTCTTCGCGGGCTTCATGATGGTCGAGAAGTTCGGCTTCGAAGTGCATGAGCTGACCAGCCTCTATCTGATCAACCTTGTGATCAACATGGCGGCAGCTCCGATGTTGGGTAAAGCAGTGTCAGTGTTTGGCGAGCGCCGCACGCTGATCTTCGAATATGCAGGCTTGGCAATTGTCTTTGCAGCCTATGGCGGCATCTACTGGTTCGGCTGGGGAGTGGTTTTGGCTGCGATCCTTTATGTGATTGACCACGTGCTGTTCGCGTTGGCGCTTGCGTTGAAGACTTACTTTCAAAAGATCGCCGACCCTGCGGATATCGCGCCGACGGCGGCTGTGGCCTTTACCATCAACCATATTGCCGCAGTGTTCCTGCCTGCGCTTTTGGGCCTGCTGTGGGTTGTCTCGCCCGGTGCTGTCTTTGCACTGGCCGCAGCGATGGCGATGATTTCGTTGGGTCTGTCACTGCTGATCCCGCGGCACCCGGAACCGGGCAACGAAACGATCCTGTCGAAATACGCAGCAGCGCCAGCAGAATAGACGCCAAAGCTTGACCTTGGTGGGCCATCGCCATAGGCGCTGTGTCAATTGATACAGGAGGCCCCTATGCCCACATTCACAGCGCTGACAACTCTGACCGGTAAAAAAGCCGCCGAAGGGCTGGGTGAAGCGATGGAGCGACTGGATCCGGAACCCACCGGCGTCGGTGTGTTCGAGGTTGAGGACGGTTCTGGCCGGTGGGAAGTCGGCGGGTACTTTACTGAAACCCCGGACGAAACCGCTCTGGCGGTTCTCGCGGCCGCGTTTGAGGCCAAGCCTTTTGTGGTATCGGAATTGCCCGAAACGGATTGGGTGGCCCATGTTCGCCGGGAATTGGCCCCCGTGGAGGCCGGGCGGTTCTTTGTCTATGGCAGCCATGATGCCGACAAGCTACCCGAGGGGCGTATCCCTTTATTGATTGAGGCTGCGATGGCCTTTGGGACCGGTCACCACGGTACGACGTTGGGATGCCTGAAGGCGCTGGACCATCTTCTGCACCAAGGGTTCACGGCCACCAAAGTGGCCGATATCGGTTGCGGCACGGCCGTGCTGGCCATGGCGGCGGCGCGAGTCTGGGAGGGTGAGATCATTGCCAGCGACATCGACGAGGTCGCCGTCGATGTCGCCGAGGCCAACCTGAAGGCCAACGGAATGGCCGGTCAGGTTCGTTGCGTGGAAGCGGCGGGTTTTGATCACCCCGAGTTGGGTGCGCTGGCGCCTTATGACTTGATCTTCGCCAATATCCTGAAAGGGCCTTTGGTCGCTCTGGCCCCCGAGATCGCGGCAAATCTGCGCGTTGGTGGGCAAGCGATTCTGTCCGGAATCCTTAACGAACAAGCTGATGACGTGGTCTCTGTTTATCTACAAAATGGGTTCAATTTGGAAGAAAATGACCAAATTGGTGAGTGGACGACGCTAATATTAAGCAAACAGGGCTAAATTCAGGCCATTTGCCGGAGCTTTCTGGAGTTTTGCCTCTATTTTGTCGCATTCTGTTTTTACCGTCTTAACGTGGAATCGGGGGGCGGTTTTGGAGGCTGCCATGACGGGAAAACAACTGGAATTTGATCAGCGCGTGAATCGCCTGAGCAAAAAACACGCTAAACTAAGCCGTGGTTATCGCGCGACCATGCGCAAGGACGGGCTTGTCGTGATGAAACCGCAGAGGGTGAAGTCCGCTTTGCCCCTGAAGGTTCTTCTGATGTGCCTGCTTGGGTTGTTCGCATTCAAGACGTTCTTACTGACCAGCCTTGGACCATCGGGCTATCAGTACAGGGTTGACGCTTTGAACGAGGGCACCACGGTTGAAAAAGCGGGCGCCTGGGTGATGCAAATAGACCCGGTATCGCTGGCGATTTCAGAACAACTGGCGCGAATTCTTCCCTGAGATCAGGCCAGATGAACCAGAAACGCCGCGCATTCAGCATGCGCGGCGTTCTGTTTTGCCCCTGAGGGAGGGAAGGGGCATTAGAGTGGGTGGCGTGTTAAAACTTAACGACGACCGTCAGCCACGACGTCAATATCGCCACGGCACAGTCCGATATCTTCCAGCTCGCGATCTGTCAGACCGCTCAGCGTGTTACGAGTCACGCGGGCGTCATTCCATTCGACAACGGCATTCACGACCGATGTGAAATGTGCGCCGATACGGCCAACGAGGCCGAACGAGCCAGTGGTGGTGCGGGTTGTGTCCAGTGCAGCCATATCCTGTTTCCTTCTAATTCAAGTTTACGTTTTGATCGTTCGATCTGAGCGGCATCTAGTGTCGTCAAATCGGCTGCGCAAGTGCGGAAATTGCAAATGTCCTATGCAAATTTTGCAGAGCTAAAGATTCATTAGAACCCCTTAATTTATTGGCAATTTTTGCTTCATGAAACGTGTCGATTTCAGACTTTTGGCTGTCGCAAACCGGCCGTTTTGTCGCGCGCGAAACAGGTCTGTCGTTTTTGGACATTCCGTCAATTCGCTTGGAAAATGTTCACGCTTCGTGCTAATCCGTAAGAAAGATCACAAAAACCCGAGCAGGCCGAGGCAAAACATGCGGATTTTGGGCATTGATCCGGGGCTTAGGACCCTGGGATGGGGCGTCATCGAATCGCATGGTAGCCGCCTGAGCCACGTAGCGAACGGGTTGTGCAAGTCTGACGGCGATGATTTGGGCGAACGCTTGCTGTCGCTGCACAATCAGATCGTCGAAGTCATTGCAGAACATCAGCCCGATCAGGCAGCCATCGAACAGACCTTCGTCAACAAAGATGGGGCCGGCACGCTGAAGCTGGGCCAGGCGCGTGGCGTGGCCTTGCTGACGCTGGCGCAAGCAGGGTTGCCTGTCGGAGAATACGCGCCCAACCGCGTCAAGAAAACGGTTGTGGGCGTCGGCCATGCTGAAAAAGAGCAGGTCCTTCACATGGTCAAATTGCAATTGCCGGGCTGTCAGCCCAAAGGGGCGGATGCGGCAGATGCGCTGGCGATTGCAATTTGTCATTCTTACTACGGCGCAGCGCCGCAGGCGCGCATGAAAGAGGTGCGGGCATGATCGGAAAACTGACCGGACGATTGGATTATCGCGCTGCGGATCACGTGTTGATCGACGTGCGTGGGGTCGGATACCTCGTCTATTGCTCGGACCGGACGATGGCGGCGTTGCCGGGTGTCGGCGAGGCGGTCTCGATCTATACCGACATGGTGGTGCGCGAGGATCTGATGCAGCTATACGGCTTCCTTTCGCTGGTCGAAAAGGAATGGCACCGGCTGTTGTGTTCGGTTCAGGGGGTCGGGGCCAAGGTCTCGCTCGCCATATTGTCCGCGCTGGGCCCGGATGGGGTCAGCAGGGCCATTGCGCTTGGGGATTGGGGCGCCGTAAAGGCGGCCAAGGGCGTGGGTCCGAAGACCGCGCAGCGGATTGTGCTGGACCTCAAAGACAAGGCGCCGGGTGTAATGGCGATGGGCGGGACTGTGGCCGAAGCGATGGATGGACCCGACCTGGATGTCGTCGAACTGTCAGAACCGGCACCTGCGCCCAAGCGGGCGGTCAAACCTGCATCGGGATCGGCTGCGGCTTCGGCGGGGGCGCTGTCAGCTTTGGGTAACCTGGGATACGGACCGTCCGAGGCAGCCTCGGCTGTGGCCGAAGCGGCCGCCAGCCTGCCGGATGCAGGCGAGGCGGAATTAATCCGGGCGGCGCTCAAGTTGCTGGCTCCGAAAGGGTGATTGAATGGTAGACGCCGATCCCACATTGCGCCCCGAGCCGATGCCCGAGGATAACGATCGTGCCCTGCGCCCGCAGGGGCTGGACGAGTTCATCGGTCAGGCCGAGGCGCGGGCCAATCTGCGCATTTTTATCCAATCCGCCCGCCAGCGGGGAGAGGCGATGGATCACACGCTGTTTCATGGCCCTCCGGGTTTGGGCAAGACAACGCTGGCGCAGATCATGGCGCGTGAACTGGGGGTGAATTTCCGCATGACGTCGGGGCCGGTTCTGGCCAAGGCGGGTGATCTCGCGGCGATCCTGACCAATCTGGAATCCCGCGATGTGTTGTTCATCGACGAAATCCACCGCCTGAACCCGGCTGTCGAAGAGGTTCTGTATCCGGCGATGGAAGATTTCGAGCTGGATCTTGTGATTGGTGAAGGCCCGGCGGCGCGGACTGTGCGGATTGAGTTGCAGCCGTTTACTTTGGTTGGGGCCACGACCCGGATGGGCTTGCTGACCACCCCGTTGCGCGACCGCTTTGGCATTCCGACCCGGTTGCAGTTCTATACGGTTGACGAGCTGCACGAAATAGTCACCCGCAACGCGCGCAAGCTGGGCGCGCCCGCAGATGACGCAGGAGCCCGCGAAATCGCGCGCCGATCGCGCGGAACCCCGCGGATCGCGGGGCGGTTGCTGCGACGGGTGGTGGACTTTGCCATTGTCGAAGGCGACGGAACAATTACGCGTGATCTGGCGGATGGCGCGCTGACGCGGCTGGGTGTTGACAACCTGGGCCTGGACGGCGCGGACCGGCGGTATCTCAAGCTGATCGCTGAGAACTATGCGGGTGGCCCGGTGGGAATTGAGACCCTGTCCGCCGCGTTGTCGGAAAGCCGCGACTCGCTGGAAGAAGTGATCGAGCCCTACTTGTTGCAGCAGGGCTTGATTCAAAGGACGCCGCGCGGACGAATGCTGGCACAAAAGGCGTGGACGCATTTGGGTATGGCGGCTCCGAAGGGCCAAAGCGATCTGTTCGGTTGAAGCGGCGGCCTATAAATTTTATGCCTTCGGCCAAAGTACTCTCGAAAAGATGAAGGATTGGGCGTGACCCCCGAAGACATTCAGTCGTTGTTCACCCGTGAAAGCGGAGAATTCCTGTTCGCGCGTTGGGGTCGGCCTATCGTGCCCATCGTCTTTGGGGTCGAGGATGAAACCCTGACTACCGTCAAGGGCGCTTTTGAGGCCGTCGTAAGCTTGGCCGATCATAAAATGGCCGAGACGGATCCGGAACTTGGCGCAAACTGCATGGTGTTTTTCTTCCGTGATTGGAAAGAGCTTCTGGAAGTCCCCGATTTGGATCGGCTGGTTCCCGATCTTGTGCCGCTGGTGGCTCGGCTGATTGCGGCGGATGCCAATCAGTATCGCGTGTTCCGGTTCGAAGAGGATGGTGCGATCCGGGCCGCGTTTGTTTTCCTGCGCATGGATAAGGAGCTGTCGAAAATTCCGGCAGAAACATTGGCGCTCAGCCAAGTAGTGCAGACCATTTTGCTGTGGTCGGACACCGCGTTTAAAACGCAGTCGCCGCTCGCGATTGTGGATGGGGCGACAATCCTGCGCCCCGACATCGCCGGTTTGATCCGGGCCGCTTATGATCCCGTTTTGCCGGGGGCGGCACAGGACGCGGCGCACGCCCTGCGACTGTTCGCGCGAATTCAGCAGTCGCAGTAAGTTAGGCTGAGATCATCTACGAATCGGATGTGTTACGGTAACGGAACGCGGTCACTAGATCGCTTCCCGTCGCGAAGAATGCGTCGTCGCCCACCAAATCGGTCACCCCGTGCCTGTCCAGCTCTGATCGGACATGCGATTCGACGAATAGGAAAACCAGCTTGATGTTCCTCGCCTGCAGGAGTTCGAGAACATTGCGCAGCGTGTACCCCGCGGTGAAGTCCACGTCATCGATCGCCGATGCCTCGATGCAGAACCACTCTATGACGCTGTCCTCGTCTTGCGTAATCGTAGCAACCTCGTCCGAAAGCCGTTGTGCATTCGCGTAGTACAGGCTGTGAGAGAAGCGATAGATTACGAGCCCAGGCTCGAATTGGTTTGGCACGGAAATAGGTTTCGAATGCCAGCCACCATCATTGGTTTTAATGATCACCGAGTTTTTGGGGCGATACCCACGGCGGGTATGGTCGATCAAGGACAGGACCATCGCAAAGATGATGCCCTGTTCGACACCGATAATGACGACGACCGCAGCCGTGGCGACAGCGATCCAGAATTCTGATCGGGCTTGCCGGTAGATCGCAATCAGGCCCTTTAGATCGATCAATTTCAGACCGATCAGAAACACGACAGCCGACAGCGCCGCATTCGGCAAATAGGCCAGTGGGCCGGTCAGGAAGAGAATGACCACCAAGACAATCATGACGGTCGTTAGCTGAGCTACCTGACTGCGGCCACCGGCGCTGGCTACCATCTCGGTTTTTGTGGGGCTGCCATTTACCACAAATGTTCCCGTGAAAGCCGCGCCAAGATTGGCAAGCCCCAGCCCGACAAGGTCTGTATTTTCGCTGAACCTCTCTTCGTAGCGCGCCGCATAGGCCCGCGATGTTGCGGCGCTCTGGGCCAAGATTACAACGAAGATGGACAGCGCGGTTGGCAGCAATTGTTTGAACAGGGGCCAGTTCCAGTCGACTTCTGGGATCGAAAGCGCGGGCAGGCCGCCGGGAACTGGACCCAGTACCGCAATGCCGGTTTCCGAGAGTTGAAAGACCCAGCTGCACAGGATCACCCCGAGTATGGCAAACAGCGGGCCGGGCAGTTTTCGGGATAGACGACGGCATCCGATGACGACCAGCAGAACTGTTGCTGAAATCGCTAGGGTAGGCCAGCTTGTCTGGTCGAAATTCTGAAATACTGCCTGCAGCTTGGCGATGGTTCCGTGACCGTCATTCTTGATCCCCAAAAGGCCCGGGATTTCGCCGGTCGCGACCTGAATTCCCACACCAGTCAGGAAACCGACAAGGACGGTTCGGGACAGGAAGTCAGCCAGAAACCCCAACCCTATGAGCCGCGCTGCAATCAACAGGATGGCTGCCATGAACGCCAGCAGGGACGCCAAGGCCAGATATTCGGACGAGCCCGACAACGCCATGCCGGCAAGGGCCGAGGCCGTGATTGCCGCCGTAGCAGAATCCGCGCCCACCACAAGATGGCGGGATGAGCCGCATAGCGCGAACAGCGCCATTGGGAAAAGGATCGTGTACAAGCCCGTCACGACAGGCGTGCCAGCAATCTTGGTGTAGCCCATGACCTCGGGGATCGCGAGGCAGGCAAAGGTCAGGCCGGCCAAGATTTCTGCCGGCAAGGTCGCGCGGTTTAAGGGCAAGACGCCCTGAAGAACTGGAATATTGAACGCTCTCTTCTCCTTTTGCCCCTTAGCCATTGAAACTCCTGTCGGATTCACATGGGTTTCTGAAAGCCTAGGGGGCAAATCGTCGAATTTCGATAGCGGAGTTAGGAAGGTGAGTGATTTGCCCCCACAAGGGGATTGCAGGAGCCGTGGCAACCATGCATCTGTTTCAATGCAGGAATTGCTCCGCGCTAAACATGTTTAAGAGACCGGACCTGATATTATGGCCAATGAAGCTGATGAGCCTAACAAGCATATCTTTCCGATCCGGGTCTATTATGAAGACACCGATATGGGCGGGGTGGTCTATCACGCGAATTATCTCAAATTCATCGAGCGTGCGCGATCAGATTATGTGCGCCGTCTGGGCAATGATCAGAACGCGATGCGCGATGGCGGGATCGTCTGGGTTGTGCGCCGGATCGAAGCTGACTACCTCGCGCCCGCGAAATTCGATGATGAGCTTATCGTCGAAACCTGGCTCTCTTCAATTTCCGGAGTTCGGCTGACTATGGAGCAGCTTGTCAAACGGGGCGAGACCGAGATTTTCCGAGCCTCGGTGACAGCTGTTTGCATGAATGCGCAAGGCAAGCCGGTCCGCCTTCCGGCAGAGATTCGCGCATTGATGTAACAATTTGTCAGTCAGGGGTGGTTATGTTGGCTTTTCGTAACCAACTGCGATAGCGTTTGGCAAAACAAGGCCAAATAAACGGCCGTCAGGCAAAAACAAAGAGCAGGTTCATGGAAGCTGAAACGCTGGCGCTGGCGCAGGAGATCGATTTCTCCATGTGGGGGCTGTATGCCCGCGCGACCTTTATCGTCAAACTGGTGATGCTGATGCTAATCGGTGCATCCATCTGGTCATGGGCGATTATTATCCAGAAATTGATAAACTATCGCGCCGCTCGCCGCGAGGCGCAGGTATTTGATGAATCCTTCTGGTCCGGCAACCCGCTGGATGAGTTGTTCGAACATATCGGACCACAGCCCGACGGCAGTTCCGAAAAGATTTTCGCCGCTGGAATGATCGAATGGCGCAGGTCGCACCGAACGGATGGTGGGCTGATCGCCGGGGCCACTGCGCGGATTGACCGTTCGATGGATGTGGCGATCGCCAAAGAGTCCGAAACGCTGCAAAAAGGCTTGCCCATTCTGGCGACTGTCGGCTCGACTGCACCATTCATTGGCCTGTTCGGCACCGTCTGGGGCATCATGAATGCTTTTATCGAGATTGCCGAGCAGCAAAACACCAACCTGGCTGTTGTGGCACCAGGCATTGCCGAGGCGTTGCTGGCCACCGGCCTGGGCTTGCTTGCTGCGATCCCGGCGGTGATTTTCTACAACAAGCTCAGCGCGGACAGCGACCGGATCGTGGGTGGTTACGAGGCTTTTGCCGACGAATTCGCTACCATTCTGTCGCGTCAGTTGGACAGTTAAAATGGGTGCGGCGGTTCAGCAGGGCGGAGGCGGAAACGGGCGCAGACGAGGCCGACGTCGCGGGCGCGCACAGCCGATGGCTGAGATCAACGTGACTCCATTTGTAGATGTCATGCTGGTGTTGCTGATTATCTTTATGGTGGCGGCACCGCTGTTGACTGTTGGCGTGCCGGTGGACCTGCCCAAAACGGCGGCAAGCGCCTTGCCGGGCGACAACGAAGAGCCGCTGACTGTTACGATGACTGCAGAAGGGCGCGTTCAAATTCAAACCACCGATGTTGCGCGCGAAGAATTGATTGGCAAGCTTCGCGCCATTGCGGCAGAGCGTAGCAGCGACCGGGTGTTTCTGCGGGCGGATGGTGCAATACCCTATGCACAGGTGATGCAGGTCATGGGTGCGCTGAATGCAGGTGGGTTTTCCAATGTGGGGCTGGTGACCGATACCGGCGGCCCCGCGCTGGACGAAGGTGGAGAGTGAGGCCGCGCGGTGGATACCGGCACCAAGATCTCGGCAATTGCCCATGTCAGTTTGATTTCATGGGCTCTGTTTGGCGGCACCTTTAGGTCCGAACCCTTGCCTATGCCTGTGCAAGATATCTCAGTGATTTCTGCCGAACAATTCGTAGCTATGACGGCCCAGAGCGAAGCGCCCGAGGTGCCGACGCCAACAGCCCTGCAACAGCCCGATGCGCCCGAGGAAGAGATTCCCACCCCTGAGCCGGTGGAAGAGGAACCTCCAACGCCCGAAGTGTCTGAACCAAACGAACCAGAGCCGGAGTTGGAACCAGAGCCGCTGGCACCCCCGCCTGAGCCGGTCGAGATTGAACAGCCTCCTGCGCTAGAGGCCCCGGAGCCTGAAGCCGTCGTCTTGCCCACCCCGCCCGGTCCCGAGGCGCAGCCGCGGCCTGCGGACAAGGTCGCACCGGAACCTGTTGCGCCGCCGCCGCCAGAGGCAACGCCGGACGATATTGAATCCCCGGCCGTGTCATTGGACGAAGGGGCCGAGAATCAGCAAGAACAGCAGGATCAAACCGCTCCCGAAGAGGCCACGGATGAAATTGTGACCGAGGCGGAAGAAGCCAAGGAATATGCGCCGCGCAGCTCTCCGCGCCCGCCGGTACGACCGAACCGACCGACGCCCCCGGCAGAGCCCGAAGTGGCCGAGGTCGAGGAGCCGACCGAACCGGAACCCGCCCCAAGTGACGAGGCCGCTATCAATGATGCACTGGCCGAGGCGTTGGGGCAGAGCGGGGAGCCGTCCGGACCGCCTTTGACTGCGGGTGAGAAGGATGCAATGCGCCTCGCCGTGTCGAAGTGCTGGAACGTTGGCTCTTTGTCCACGGACGCGTTGCAAACGGTCGTGGTGGTCGGGTTCTCGCTGACACAAGATGGCAAGGTGCTGGGCGGTACAATGCAAATGCTTGACAGTTCCGGTGGCACTGCGGCGTCAGCAAAACAGGCCTACGAGGCCGCCCGGCGAGCGATTTTGCGCTGCGGGGCCAAAGGATACGTTCTGCCTACTGACAAATACGATCAATGGCGGGATATTGAGATTACATTCAATCCCGAGAGGATGCGGATCAAATGATGAGATTTCTGACCAGCCTGTTGCTTGGCCTGACAATTCTGGCAGCGCCGGTATATGCGCAAAGCGGACCCCTGCGTCTTGAGCTGGATCAGGGGATTATCGAACCCTTGCCTTTTGCAGTACCAAACTTCGTTCCCGACGGGCCAGCGGCCACACAATACGCCAACGATATCTCGCGCGTCGTCGCAGCGGATTTGACCGGAACCGGCTTGTTCCGAGAGATTTCCTCGGACGCATTTATCAGCCGGGTCAGCAGTTTTGACGCTCCGGTGCAGTTTGCCGATTGGAAGGCGATCAATGCCGAGGCACTGGTGACAGGTGCGGTAAATGTCTCGGGCAAGCGCCTGACTGTGCGATTCCGCGTTTGGGACGTATTCTCGGGTCAGGAATTGGGCAATGGTCTGCAGTTTGCAGGTACAACCGACGGCTGGCGGCGGATGGCGCACAAAGTGGCCGATCAGGTATACAGCCGGGTGACTGGCGAGAGCGGTTACTTTGACAGCCGCGTCGCGTTTGTGTCTGAAAGCGGCCCCAAGGATCAGCGTCTGAAACGGCTGGCCATCATGGATTACGACGGCGCGAATGTTCAGTATCTGACGGATAGTGCCGCGATCGTTCTGGCACCGCGCTTTTCGCCCTCGGGTGATCGGTTGCTGTATACCAGTTATGAAACCGGCCAGCCGCGCATCTATGTTTTGGACGTCGACCGTGTCAAACGAACCGAACTCAAGACACAGGACGGCACGATGAGCTTTTCGCCACGCTTCTCGCCGGACGGCCGCTCGATCGTTTATTCGTTGATCCAGGGCGGGAACACGGATCTTTGGAAAATGGATCTGGCTTCGGGGCAAAGCGTGCGCCTGACGAACACGCCCGCGATTGAAACCGCGCCCAGCTATTCGCCTGACGGCTCGCAGATTGTGTTTGAAAGCGACCGGTCCGGCACTCCGCAGCTTTACATCATGCCCGCAAACGGTGGCGAAGCCACGCGCATCAGCTTTGGGGCGGGCCGTTATGGCACACCCGTGTGGTCGCCGCGCGGGGATTTGATCGCCTTTACCAAGCAGAACAAGGGCCGGTTCCATATTGGCGTCATGCGCACGGATGGCAGCGAAGAACGCCTCCTGACCTCATCTTTCCTGGATGAAGGGCCGACATGGTCGCCAAACGGTCGGGTCATCATGTTCACCCGAGAATCGCAGGGTGCAAGCGGCCGGGCGACGCTTTATTCGGTGGATATCTCGGGTCGGAACCTGCGCCCGGTGCGTACACCTGACGGTGGCAGCGACCCATCCTGGGGGCCGCTGCAGAAGTGATCGTGGCAGGGGGTTGGAAAAGTTCACAAATTTCCTGCACTGTGATAACAGAAACGGCAATAAAGCAATAAAACGACGAGGCACCTGAAATGAATGTATTGGGCAAAGTCATAGCATTGGGCGTGCTGGGCGTAATGGCCGCCTGCACCAACAATGATCCTTCGGCATTGGGCGGCGCAGCGGGCGGCAATGGCTCGATCCTGCCGGGTTCACCCAGCGATCCACGGTCCCCGGCCTATTTCCAGCAAACCGTAGGCGACCGCGTGTTGTTTGAGGTCGATCAGTCGACCCTGACCGCGCAGGCGCAGACGATCTTGCAGGGCCAGGCAGACTGGTTGTTGGCCAACACGGACTTTGTGGCCACGATTGAGGGGCACGCAGACGAGCAGGGGACACGCGAGTATAACCTGGCTCTGGGTGCGCGTCGTGCGAACGCCGCGCGCGAGTTCCTGATTTCACGCGGGGTTGCGGGCAACCGTTTGACCACCGTCAGCTACGGCAAGGAACGCCCGATCGAGATTTGCAGCACCGAGGAATGCTATTCCAAAAACCGCCGTGCGGTGACGGTTCTGACCGGTTCAACTTTGGGGTAAGATGATGCGAATTGCAGGATGGGTTTTGGCTGCGGTCATGGCGACAGCAGGCGTGGCAAGTGCACAGGATCAGCAAACCCTTGCGGATATCCGGCAGGAGCTGACAGTGCTGCACGTCGAAATTCAGCGCCTCAAACGCGAGTTTTCGACCACCGGCTCGCCGGCACCTAATCTGGCTGGCAGTTCAGTTCTGGAGCGTGTTGACGCCATTGAGGCCGAGCTGCAGCGTCTGACGCGTCAGACCGAGCAGTTGAACCAGCGCGTGCAAAACATCGTCACTGATGGGACCAACCGGATCGGAGACCTGGAGTTCCGTTTGGTGGAATTGGAAGGCGGCGATCTCAGCACGCTGGGAGAGACTTCGACCCTGGGTGGCGAAACCGAAATCACCGCTGCGGCACCCTCAACGCCTGCGACCCCGACGGCACCGACGTCGGTCGATCAAGGTGAACTTGCAGTAGGTGAGCGCGCTGATTTTGATGCGGCAGCGCAGGCCCTTGCGGATGGCAATTTTCAGGCCGCGGCAGAACAGTTCGCCACGTTTGAAACCTCTTACCCCGGAAGCCCGCTGGCGCCCGAGGCCAACCTGAAACGCGGGCAGGCGCTTGTTGGTATCGGTGACACGCGCGAGGCTGCACGAGCCTTCCTGGCCAGCTTCACCGGCGATTCCGAAGGTGCATTTGCGCCTGAGGCGCTGTTCGAGTTGGGCTCGGCGCTGGGACGCCTGGGTCAGACCGATCAAGCTTGCATCACCCTGGGCGAGGTCGGTGTGCGATTCCCCTCTTCGGCCTCGGCCACCAATGCCACGCAGGAAATGGCAAGCCTGGGCTGTTCTTGACCGAACACGCCGGACGCCTGCGCGCCGAGATCCGGGCGCGTTTACCTAAATCTCTTCCGCGGCGGTTGGGCGTCGCTGTTTCTGGCGGTGGTGACTCGGTTGCCTTGCTGTTGTTGCTGAACGAGATTGCGCAATCCGAAGGCACAAAGCTGTTTGTGGCCACGGTTGATCACGGATTACGCCCCGAATCCGCGACCGAAGCGCAAATGGTCGTCCAACTTGCTGCGGGTCTGAGTGTTCCGCATCAAACACTGAATTGGACGGGGTGGACCGGTGAGGGGAACCTTCAGGATCAGGCCCGGCAGGCGCGGTTTCGGCTGCTGACCGAATGGGCGCGCAGCAATGACATCCACGCGATTGCACTTGGCCACACAGCGGATGATCAGGCGGAAACGTTCCTGATGCGACTGGGGCGCGCTGCTGGTGTTACCGGCTTGTCGGGCATGCCGATTGCGCGAAGCTTGGATGGCGTGACCATGTTGCGGCCAATGCTGGGGGTCACCCGCCAAGCCCTGCGCGAGTATCTGACAAGTGAGGGGGCGGAGTGGATTGAAGATCCCTCGAATCAGGACCTTCGGTTTGATCGGATCAAGGCACGAAAAGCCTTGTCTGATCTGCAGGAATTGGGGATTTCGGCCAATTCGTTGACCAGAGTCGCCGAAAACCTTGCACAAGCGCGTGAGGCATTGGAGCGCTATACGCAGGAATCCGCCCGGAATGTTACCACCGTGGAAACCGGTGACGTGTGTTTGGATCGTGCGGCTTTTCAGGCTCTGCCGCAGGAAGTCCAACGCCGGATTCTAGTCGGTTGTGTCGCGTGGATTGCCGGAGCGGGCTATCCGCCACGCCAAAATTCCGTGGATCAGGCTGTAAAAGCCGTTGAAGAGGGCATCGGCACGTCGATCGGTGGTTGTTTGCTGGTCCCGCAGGCCAATAAGATGTGGATTTGCAGAGAACTAAACGCAGTTCAACGCGAAACGGCGCATCCGGGTGAGTCGTGGGACACGCGCTGGATTGTGTCAGGACCTCCGGTTGCCGGAGCGCGAATCCGCCCACTGGGTGAGGAAGGGTTGCCAAGGATTCTAGACTGGCGGGAGTTGGGTAAACCACGTCAGGTTTTGTTGGCCTCACCCGCCGTTTGGCGAGCGGATGAACTGATTTCAGCACCAAATGCCGGGTTCGAGAACGGTTGGTCCGCTGAATTGGCCGTTGGAACGCCCGAGTTTCACTCTTCTTTTTTATCGCATTGAACCTGCTTGAATCATCTCTATTTTATAGAGCAACCCGGCAGACCCCCATCTGCCGAAATCTTTTGGGAGATTTTCCTTGGGCAACGCTCGCAATATCGCCTTCTGGGTCGTTCTGTTTCTGCTGATCCTTGCACTGTTCAATTTGTTCAGCGGACCAGGCGGAACGCTTCAGAGCAATGAAAGAACTTATTCTGATTTCGTGACGGCTGTCGAAGCCGGTGAAGTCAAGAATGTGACCCTGGATGGCGAACAGATTCGCTACACCACGCAAAGTGGTGCCAGCTATGTCACCATCAAACCCGGCGATGCCGAGGTAACAAAACTGCTGATTGACGAGAACATCCCCGTTCGCGCCGAGAAACAGCAGCAATCCGGCTTCCAGTCGTTCCTGATCACGCTGCTGCCCTTCCTGCTGCTGATCGGTGTCTGGGTTTACTTCATGAATCGGATGCAGGGTGGCGGCAAAGGTGGCGCGATGGGCTTTGGAAAGTCCAAGGCAAAGATGCTGACCGAAAAGCATGGCCGTGTGACCTTTGACGATGTTGCTGGCATTGATGAGGCCAAGGAAGAGCTGGAAGAGATCGTGGAATTTCTGCGCAACCCGCAGAAGTTCAGCCGCCTTGGCGGCAAGATCCCGAAAGGCGCATTGCTGGTTGGCCCTCCGGGGACCGGTAAGACGCTGCTGGCCCGTGCGATTGCGGGTGAGGCGGGTGTACCGTTCTTCACCATTTCCGGTTCTGACTTCGTCGAAATGTTCGTGGGTGTCGGTGCAAGCCGTGTCCGGGACATGTTCGAACAGGCCAAGAAAAATGCGCCTTGCATCGTTTTCATTGACGAGATCGACGCCGTGGGTCGCCATCGTGGTGCCGGGTACGGCGGCGGTAACGATGAACGTGAACAGACCCTCAACCAATTGCTGGTCGAGATGGACGGATTCGAAGCCAATGAAGGTGTGATCATTCTAGCGGCTACCAACCGTAAGGATGTTCTGGACCCAGCGCTGCTGCGCCCGGGCCGGTTTGACCGCAACGTGACCGTTGGCAACCCCGACATCAAAGGCCGCGAGAAAATTCTGGGCGTGCATGCCCGTAAGACACCTCTGGGCCCGGATGTCGATCTGCGCATTATCGCGCGCGGGACGCCGGGCTTCTCGGGTGCAGATCTGGCGAATCTCGTGAACGAGGCCGCGCTGATGGCTGCCCGTGTGGGCCGTCGCTTTGTCACCATGGAAGATTTCGAGAACGCCAAGGACAAAGTGATGATGGGGGCCGAGCGACGCTCGATGGTGCTGACCCAGGATCAGAAGGAAAAAACCGCTTATCACGAATCGGGGCACGCCGTTGTTGGTATGACCCTGCCGCTGTGCGATCCGGTCTACAAAGCAACGATCATTCCGCGCGGCGGCGCGCTGGGTATGGTTGTCAGCTTGCCCGAGATGGACCAGTTGAACTACCACCGCGATGAGTGTGAGCAAAAGCTGGCGATGACCATGGCTGGCAAGGCTGCCGAGGTTATCAAGTACGGCGAAGATCATGTCTCAAACGGTCCTGCGGGCGACATCATGCAGGCCAGCCAGTTGGCGCGCGCCATGGTGATGCGCTGGGGTATGTCGGACAAGGTCGGCAATATCGATTACGCCGAAGCCCATGAGGGCTATTCCGGAAATACCGCCGGATTCTCGGTTTCGGCTCATACTAAAGAGCTGATCGAGGAAGAGGTAAAGCGCCTGATCCAGCAGGGTTATGAGCGGGCGCACAAAATCCTGACCGACAAGAACGAGGAGTGGGAACGCCTGGCGCAAGGCTTGCTGGAGTATGAGACCCTGACGGGCGATGAGATCAAGCGCGTCATGAATGGTGAATCGCCCAGCGATGGCGACGACGAAGGCGACAAGCCAGATGAGGGCAGCGCGCCCAGCGTGACGGCCATTCCGAAGACCAAGGTCAAAAAGACCCCGCCCGATGGCGGGATGGAGCCGGAACCTTCGACATAAAGTAATCAGACCCGGGCCAATCCCCGGGTCTTTTCTTTTATACTTTTCATTTCATCCGGTCTGGCATTTAGTGCCGTTTTGACGAGCTGTTGTCGAAGAGGATTTCAGATGCCAGTTTTGCGAGAGACGGAGTTCGCGGGCGAAGTAGTTTGGCTGGGTCACGTTCCTGCAGGCGGGTCTATCCGGGCCCTAGCGGTCGATGTTTTGGATCTGAATTTCTCGGGGGAAAAAGGCGCGCGTCACGAAGGCGTAAACCGGGCGTCTTGCGTCAGGGTCAGAAACCTGTATCCGCAAGGCACTGAAATCCGAAATGTTCGCCAATTGTCGGTTCTGTCTGCCGAAGAGATGGACGCCGCAGCCAAAGATATGGGGCTGGATCGCCTGGACCCGTCGTATCTGGGCGTCAGCATCCTGTTACGCGGCATCCCGGATTTTACCGTCCTCGCGCCTGCAGTCGCGCGACGGCGTCACGATCACCGTGGACATGGAAAACCGCCCTTGCGTCATTCCCGGACGTGAGATTGAAGCGGATCAGCCCGGGTACGGGGCGTCATTCAAACCAGCGGCGCAGGGTCGAAGAGGCGTGACCGCGTGGGTGGAACGGCCCGGGCAGTTGCGGCTGGGGGATCGGATGACCCTGTTCGTGCCGGATCAGCGCGCCTGGGCGCCATAAAAGTCAAGCTTTTTTGATTTGAAACCGTTGAAGTGACGCAACGCCGTTTCACGGCACGAATATGTCGGAATTTCTATCCATTGGGATTGTACACAACGGTATGGATTGGTCAGCACCGACCCAACGGCGTCGGTTTGCAGGGAATTCAACCAGGGGTCTTGCCCAATGAGCTATAAATCCGACATCGAAATCGCGCGTGAAGCGAACAAAAAGCCGATTCAGGAAATCGGCGCAAAGATCGGCATCGAATCCGCTGATCTGCTGCCCTATGGGCACGATAAGGCGAAGGTCAGCCAGGACTTCATCAACTCGGTTCAGGGTCGTGAGGACGGCAAGCTGGTGCTGGTCACGGCGATCAACCCGACGCCTGCGGGTGAGGGTAAGACAACCACAACCGTGGGTCTGGGTGACGGTCTGAACCGCATCGGCAAGAACGCGATGATCTGTATCCGCGAAGCCTCGCTTGGCCCGAACTTCGGCATGAAGGGCGGCGCTGCGGGTGGCGGCTATGCGCAGGTTGTTCCGATGGAAGAGATGAACCTGCACTTCACCGGCGACTTCCACGCGATCACTTCGGCGCACTCGCTGCTGTCGGCAATGATCGACAACCACATCTACTGGGGCAATGAGTGTGAGATCGACACCCGCCGCGTTGCATGGCGCCGTGTGGTCGACATGAACGACCGTGCGCTGCGCCAGATCACGGCCTCGCTGGGTGGCGTGTCGAACGGTTTCCCGCGCGAAGCGGGCTTTGACATCACCGTAGCGTCCGAGGTCATGGCGATCCTATGCCTGGCCAACGACCTGAAGGACCTGGAAAAGCGTCTGGGTGACATCATCGTTGCTTACCGTCGTGACAAGACCCCGGTCTACTGCCGCGACATCAAGGCCGAAGGCGCGATGACCGTTCTGCTGAAAGACGCGATGCAGCCGAACCTGGTGCAGACGCTGGAAAACAACCCGGCCTTTGTCCACGGTGGCCCGTTCGCGAACATCGCACATGGCTGTAACTCGGTCATCGCCACCAAAACCGCGCTGAAAGTCGCTGACTATGTTGTCACCGAAGCGGGCTTTGGTGCCGATTTGGGTGCTGAGAAGTTCATGAACATCAAGTGCCGCAAAGCGGGTATCGCACCCTCGGCGGTCGTTCTGGTTGCCACCGTGCGCGCGATGAAGATGAATGGCGGCGTGGCCAAAGCTGATCTGGGTGCGGAAAACGTTGACGCGGTCAAGTCGGGCTGTGCCAACCTGGGTCGTCACATCGAGAACGTGAAATCCTTCGGCGTGCCGGTTGTTGTCGCCATCAACCACTTTGTCACCGACACCGATGCCGAAGTGCAGGCGGTCAGCGACTATTGCGGCAAGCACGGGGTTGAGGCGGTTCTGTCGCGTCACTGGGAACTGGGCTCGGAAGGGTCTGCCCCGCTGGCCGAGAAAGTCGTGGAAATCGTTGAAGGCGGAAGCGCCAACTTCTCGCCGATCTACCCCGACGACATGCCGCTGTTCGAGAAGATCGAAACCATCGCCAAGCGCATCTACCGCGCGGACGAGGTTCTGGCCGACAACAAGATCCGCAACCAGTTGCGCGAATGGGAAGAGGCGGGATACGGCAACCTGCCGGTCTGCATGGCGAAGACGCAGTATTCGTTCTCGACCGACCCCTCCTTGCGCGGCGCACCCACCGGCCACTCGGTTCCCGTGCGCGAGGTGCGCCTGTCCGCGGGTGCGGGCTTCATCGTGGTTGTCTGCGGTGAGATCATGACCATGCCGGGCCTGCCACGTAAACCGGCCGCCGAAACCATCTGCCTTAACGACGCAGGTGAGATCGAGGGCTTGTTCTAAGCCGCCGAATAGGACATCTCGTGGTCCGGGGAATCCCCGGGCCATGAGGAGATCGCGATGCCCACTCTGACACCGCCGCAAGACTGCGCAACGATGCAGGACCTGCGGGCTCAGATCGACAAGCTGGACTGCCAACTGATCCAAATGTTGGTGACGCGTGCAAGTTACATTGACCGCGCATCCGAGCTGAAACCAGGCGAGGGCCTGCCCGCCCGTATCCCGGATCGTGTCGAAGAAGTGGTGCAGCGCGTGCGCACAAGCTCTGCCGAATTGGGAATGGATCCGGATTTGGCCGAGAGAATGTGGCGTATACTGATCGATTGGTCGATTGCACGTGAGGAACGTGTGATTGGCCCAGACTGAATGACCGGGCGCCCCATGCGCCCGATCCGTTTTTGAAAGAAGGGATCAAAGGATGGTAGCCCAGGTTATCGACGGCAAGGCCTTTGCGGCCAAAGTGCGCGCGCAAGTGGCCGATCAGGTCGCGAAGCTGAAAGAAGAAAACGGCATCACACCCGGCCTGGCCGTGGTTTTGGTGGGTGAAGACCCGGCCAGCCAAGTCTATGTGCGTTCCAAAGGCAAGATGACCGTCGAAGTCGGCATGAATTCGTATGAGCACAAGCTGGATGTAGACACCTCGGAAAAAGACCTGCTGGCGCTGATTGACAAGCTGAACAACGATCCGGCTGTGCACGGTATTCTGGTTCAATTGCCGCTGCCCAAGCATTTGAACGAGGATCTGGTGATCAACTCGATCGACCCGGCCAAGGACGTTGATGGATTCCACATATCGAACGTGGGTCTGCTGGGCACTGGTCAGAAATCGATGGTGCCCTGTACCCCGCTGGGCTGTCTGATGATGCTGCGCGATCATCACGGGTCCTTGTCGGGTATGGATGCGGTTGTGGTCGGCCGCTCGAACATCGTAGGCAAGCCGATGGCGCAGCTGCTGCTGGGCGACAGCTGCACCGTGACCATCGCGCACAGCCGCACCAAGGATCTGCCTGATGTGGTTCGCCGTGCAGATATCGTGGTTGCCGCCGTTGGCCGTCCCGAGATGGTGCCGGGCGACTGGATTAAGGAAGGGGCTACGGTCATCGACGTCGGCATCAACCGCATTGAACGCGACGGCAAGAACAAGCTGGTCGGCGACGTGGACTACGCCAGCGCCGCAGAACGTGCTGGAGCAATTACACCAGTACCGGGCGGTGTTGGTCCCATGACCATTGCCTGCCTGCTGGCCAACACGCTGACCGCCTGCTGCCGCGCAAACAAACTGCCGGAACCAGAAGGCCTGACAGCCTGACTCATACCATTGGGGCGCAGATAAGCGCCCCAATCCACCGGTTCTATTCCGGTGTCAAAAAAAGGCTGTGATGACAGCGTGCTAAAATTCCCCCCTTTAAAGTTTGAATGTCTGAATGGAGCGTGGTAGCTGGGATTTCCCAGCCGTTTACAGTGTGTAAATGTTCGCTTTCCGGGGCTTAGGGCTGGATCCCGGAAAGTGGTTTCTTATTTGGCATGACTTCAAAGCTAAGATCCATCTTCAGCCTGTGCAGCCCGCAACGTGTGGTGGCCGGGGCGTTCTTCCTCCCTATGCTGGCTTACGCTTTTCCGCCGTTTCTGGTTTCGGATTTGCCATTTTTTTTAAGCTTCTTGTTTTGGTTCGGGGTGATGGGCATCGCTGTGACGTCCACCTGGATGGCCAGAAAACTGATCCGTGACACCGGGACTGTACTGAACCTGCCGGTGCGTGACCTGGCAATTGCCCTGTTCGTTTTGCTATTGTTCATACCGTCGCTTTGGGTGCTGGCCGTGACTCTGTTTTCAATTGGGGGCCACACCGCACCCGGGTTCCCGCGTGTTATCGGGTATAGTACCCTGTTCACCGCTGGCCTGATTTTGACCAGTCGGGCAGAACACAAAAGTGAACCGCCGCCGTCCCCGGCACCGCGGCTTGCACGGCGGCTCCCTGCGTCATTTAAAGGGCAGATTTACCGCCTGACTTCGCGCAATCACTATGTCGATGTGGTTACGTCCGAGGGCACCTTTACTATCCGATTGCGGCTGTCCGACGCGATCACGGAAATGGAACCAATGATCGGGCATTGCGCGCATCGCTCTCATTGGGTCACGGATGACGCGGTTATCGGGACCGAGAAAGTGGCCGACAGAATCTATCTGAAGCTGGTGAATGGAGATCTGATTCCTGTTAGCCGGAAGTACAAGCCGATGCTTGAGGACGACGGGCTGATTTAATCTCAGCGCGGCATCGGGATGATTTGCGGATAAGAGCCGGTCAGGATGGCCATTGCCTGGTCGCTCATCAGATCGATTAGAACATTCTCTGAACTCAGCAGCCCGCCAGTATATGTACCGTAAGCAGGTAGGATAAGCCGGTCGTGATCCAACAAAAACGCCGGGCGGGTGATTGTCCGCCCGCGTGCCTTAAGGCGGGTTTTTGGATGGTAGTGGCCTGAAACTTCGCTTTGTCCACCGGGCTGAGCGATATGTCGGAAAACCAGCGGGGCTGCTGTGTATTCGGCCAGATGGCTGCCACCCAGACCAATTGGACCCGGGTCGTGGTTTCCTTCGATCCAAATCCATTGTCGGCCTGCTTGAAGGGTCGTCAACGAAAGCTTTTCGGCGGTACCCAGTGCGGCCAGCGCGTCCAGATCGTCAAAGCTGTCGCCCAGACAGATGACAGTTTGCGCGCCGGTTCTGTCGATGTCGGCCGCCAACCGGGTCAGGGTGTCCTGACTGTCGTAAGGCGGCAGAGAGGGACCACCGCGTCGTGCCATGCGCTCGGATTTGCCAAGATGCAGATCGCTGACGCATAGCAGGTTCCGGTTGGGCCACCACAACGCGCCTGTGCCCAAGGCGCGCAGGTCTTGACCAGAAAAAGAAAACGGCAAATCGTTCATGATACGTTCTTTGCCTGTTTCGATCTTTGGTGCAAGTTGATTTACTTCGCGCCCAGTCCCGCCGCCTGCAGCAGCCGCTCGCTTTCTTCAGCCAACAGGCGTTCTTCGGCGGCACCTTTGACTGGTACCTTGCCAACCTCCAGAAACAACGGAGCTGCAAGCGGAGAAACCCGATCAAGTCGAACCACGTCGATCCGGTCTCCAATGCGTTCGATCATCGCCTCAATACGCCCAAAATCCACCAGACCGCGCATCGCCTCCTCGCGGGTGATCTGCATCAGCAGGTGGTCAGGATCGTATTTCAGCAATGTGTCATAAAGGATGTCCGAGGAAAATGTAGCCTGACGTCCGCTTTTGCGTTGCCCACCCGTATTGCGCTCGATCAGGCCCGCTATGGTGGCAGAGGCGCGAAAAGTGCGTTTCATGACCGCGTTTCCTGCCAGCCAGGTGTCGAGCCCTTCCCGCAGCGCATCCAACTGGAACAAAGGGCGCGGGTCGGTCACTGCGTCCAAGCCCCAAATCAAAGTTGCATAGTCGGTGGCAACGAAACCAAGCGGGGCCAGCCCGGATTCCTCCATCCGTTTGGTCAACAAAAGGCCAAGGGTCTGTTGTGCATTGCGCCCGGCGAAACCGTAAACACACAGGTTTTCCCGGCCGTCATTGGGAAAGCTTTCGATCAGCAGTCGGTCGCGTTGCGGCAGGCGGGACATATCCCGCTGCAGCGCCAGCCATTCGGCGGTGTGGGCAGGCAGTTGCGGCCAATCGGGTTGTATGAACATGCGCAGAATACGGTCGCTGAGTTGCGTCGAGGTCGCGAATTTGGTGCCCGAGAACGTAGCGATCTTGGGCTTCTTGTCCGCCCGGCGGCTGACTTCGACCACCATTTCGCGTAGCCCTTCATAGCGCACGATCTGCCCACCGATCAGGAAGGTATCTCCGGGCGTCAGAGAGGCAGCGAATGCCTCTTCGACCTCACCCAGCGGTTTGCCTCCGCGATTGCGTTTTAGGCGGACCTTCAGTGTGTCTGTGTCCTGTATCGTGCCCAGGTTCATGCGAATGCGTTGCGCTGCCCTCGGGTCCCTTAACTGCCACTGGCCGTCCTGGCGTTGTAGTAGCCTCTGCCAGCGGTCATAGGCGCGCAGGGAGTAGCCACCTGTTGCACAGAAGTCCAGACAGGCGTCGAACTCAGCGCGGCTGAGATCAGCGAATGGGCCTGCGGTTGTCATCTCGGCAAACAACGCATTTGCATCGAACGGCCCCGCGGCTGCCGCAACTAAAATGTGCTGGCACAAAACGTCTTTTGGACCGGACCCGCGCGGTTCGCCATCCAGTTCATGGGCCTTTGCCGCCTCAAGCGCGGCGACGCACTCGACCACTTCGAACCGGTTCGCTGGCACCAAAAGGGCTTTGGACGGCGCGTTGTAGCGGTGGTTGGCACGACCAATCCGCTGCACCAGGCGCTTGACGTTCTTAGGGGCGCCAATCTGGATCACCAGATCCACATCCCCCCAGTCGATGCCCAGATCCAGACTGCCGGTACAGACGATTGCGCGCAAGTCGCCGCGCACCATCGCGGCTTCGACCCGTTCGCGCTGTTGTCGATCAAGGCTGCCGTGGTGGATGCCAATTGGTAGCCCGTCGTCATTCGCAAGCCAAATATTGTGAAAGAAAATCTCGGCTTGGGCGCGGGTGTTGTGAAAGATGAGCGTGGTTTTGTGCTGTTTGATCTGCTCAAGGACAGCGGGGATCGAATAGGCCGCGCCACCGCCGGACCAGGGCGGCATTTCCTGCGTCTTAAGCATTCGGATATCGGGGTCGGGGCCGGGATCGGCCTGAACGATCTGACAAGGATCGGGGTGGCGGGCCAGAAACCGTGCGATGGCGTTCGGATCTTCAACTGTGGCCGACAGGCCGACGCGGCGCAGGTCAGGACACAAGCTTTGCAGACGGGCCAGCGCCAGCATCAATTGATCGCCACGCTTGCTTTCTGCCAGTGCATGTATCTCGTCCACGATCACGCGTTGAACGCCCGAAAACATCCGTGGCGCATCTTCGTACGAGGTCAGCAAGGCCAGGCTTTCGGGTGTGGTCAGCAGGATGTGCGGCGGGTCTACGCGTTGCCGCTTTTTCTGCGTGGCCGATGTATCGCCTGTGCGGTCTTCAATGCGGATGGGCAGGCCGATTTCATCCGCCGGCCCGCGCAGGTTACGGCGGATATCGGCGGCCAAAGCCTTGAGCGGAGAAACATAAAGGGTATGCAGGCCTGAGTGATCATTTTCCGCCAGCTCGGCCAGAGTTGGCAGAAAACCGGCCATCGTCTTCCCGCCGCCGGTTGGCGCAATCAGCAATGTGGCCGGGTCCGTAGCCCGGTCAAACATCTCTTGCTGATGTGGATGGATGGACCAGCCTTTGGCGTCAAACCAATCCATGATCCTGGCGGGAATCTGCGTCATGAACGCAGATTACCCGGCCTGTCCCGGAAATGGCACGGCGTTATTTTACGATTGTCTCGTCTTTGACGAACATGTTTGCCCAGGCCCTGTCGATCAGGTCGGGGCTCATCTGATAGGGGATGCCTTCGAATTCGCAGATCGAAATCATCTGGTCGATCAGGAAGATCGGCTGATAGTTGGCATAGACGTTGTTAATGGTCGGGTATTTGACCTTCAACAAATGCACCAGAGCGGCCTCGTCCAGTGGCATGCCGCGCTTGCGGGCGACCATCGCAAAGATTTTCAGGAAGTCTTCCTGAACGGGGCCACCGATCTTGATCTTGAAGAAGATCCGGCGCAGGGCCGCTTGGTCAAAGATCTCGTTCGGGTGGAAGTTGGTCGAGAAGATGACAAGCGTGTCAAAAGGCACTTCGAACTTTTCGCCCGATTGCAGACCAAGAATGTCTTTGTTCTCTTCCAGTGGAACAATCCAACGGTTGATTAGGGCCTGCGGCGGTTCCTGCTGACGACCAAGGTCGTCCACGATGAAGATGCCACCGGTCGATTTCAACTGCAGCGGCGCCTGATAGGTCCGTGCGGTCGGGTTATAGACCAGATCCAGCATGGACAGCGAAAGTTCACCACCCGTCACAACGGTCGGACGTTCGCACTGTACATAGCGTGTGTCAAAACGCTTGCGGCGGCGCAGGCTGTTGGGGTCGTCGGCCTCCTGCTCGATCGCGGTGTGCACGATGGGGTCATAGACCGTGATGACCTGACCGGCATATTCGATGGCACGGGGCACATAGACGTTGTCCCCCAGTGCATCGCGAATACCGTTCGAGATCGAGGATTTACCGTTACCCGGAGGGCCATACATCAGAATGGATCGGCCAGCACTGACCGCAGGACCAAGATGATCCAGCAGGCTGTCGGGCAGAACCAGATGGCCCATTGCACCGGTTAACTGGTCACGGGTCACTTGAATATTACGGATCGACTGACGCTTGACCTGTTCACGGTAGACGTCCAGCGGCACCGGCATGGCGCCAAAATACTCAGATTGGCTCAGCGCGTCCAATGCACGGGCTTTGCCGGCATCGGTCAGCTGATAGCCCATCTCGTTGCCGCTGTTGGCGTTCAGGGTGCCGGTCGCTTCGATCAGTTTCTGTTCACGGGCGATGTCGACAAGTTCCTGCGTTACCGAACCCGGCAGACAGACCGCATCAGCGATTTCTGAGACCGTATCCACGTTCTTTCGGAAAATCGTTTTCAGCAGAATGTCCCGCATCATCACGATGGGCAGTTTCATTTCACCCATACCCTTCGGGGCAGGGGGGGCCATAACCGAGGTCGTCTGCATATTCATGAGCGTTGCCCGTCTATCCAGTAATCACGCAAATAGCCCCACAAGGGCCGCTTGCAGAAAATCTGGCTCGGCTTTGTGGCAGTACCAAGGCAGGGAAAAGGCGGGTTAATGATAGTTCACGAACCGTAAACAGTTCCGAAAGTCAGATAGATCGCCAAGCTGGCCCCCAATGGAAACCCCATAGGAAAATGTTTGCCTCGATCCCAGCTTTCCCAGTCCGGGGCAATTGCCCTAAGGCGCGTGTGCTTGGCTAGTCGGTGGGTCACATAAGCTCCAAGCATGGCGCACGTGGCGATCAGCACCATAAGCAGATAGTCACCGGCCCAGACAAAAGCCGAGGCAGCGGCCAGAAACTTAGCATCACCAGCCCCCATAACACCGGCGGCGTTGAAGAGAATGCCAAAAAACAGAACCACAACGATGTGCAGCAACTGCCATATATAAGGTGGCAGCGTTAGGGAGACTGGACCAATGCCGCCGGTCGTCCACTCGGTGGCCCAGGGCGGCAATACAAAAAAGCCCACGACGGCAAAGACCGCAGCCAGAGCGATCACCGCGTGATTTTTGATCAACATGCTACGCAGATCGGTGAACGCAACATAAAAGCAGATCGGCAGCACAAACGGCAAAAACCAAGTGGCCGCCGTCGCAGGGATGTTCATAGATCAGGCTCCTTCGAGCGCGCGAAGCGAACGAACGGCTTCCTCGTAGTGCTGGGGGTGGGTCGCGATGGCTTCGCGGAACAGGTTTTTTGCGGTCGTAACGTCGCCCTGTTTGATCGCAGAAATCCCCATCGTATTCAGCAACATAGCCCGTTCAACCTGTGTCAGAGGAACAACCGGCAAACTATAGTTTCCTTGTGCGGCCCTGGCCAGAACGAGGTTGTTCTTGGCAGTAAACAGAGATTTGTCCTGACGGATGGCCTCGGAAAACAGCCTTTCGGCATCGGCGTAGTCGCCGCGCGACAGCTTGGAATAGCCCCAGTTGTTCATAACGCTGCCAGGGCGTGTGGTCAGACCAACGGCGGTTTCATAGAAATGATCCGCACGTTTCCAGTCTTTTCTGGAGTCCGCGACGACGGCCTCCAGGCGATAACGTTGAAACGTCTCATAGGTTGGCGGAACAGAATCCAGTGTCGACTTGGCGGTGGCCCAGTCCCCGGCGCGTACCGAAGCGGCGGCATACTCGACCCTGTCGACGTTTCTGGCGCCCTTCATCGTTGTCACTTTTTTCCAAGCCGAAGCGGCCTCGGTCGTGCGTTTGGCGCGCGTCAGAGAAATCGCGAGCCCCCGCTGCAGATCAATCCGGCCGGGGTTTTTTGCGGCCGCACCTTTGAAATAGGTCACTGCTTCATTCGGATCAGAAGCGGTCAGAAGAACCTCGTTCAGGTTGGTTTCGTCAATGACGTTCACCTCCTGATACGTTCGTTCGACCTTTTCTTCTTCGGTTTCTTTTTCGCAGGCGGACAGGGCCATCCCGCAGATTACCATCGTCGGAATCAAGAATTGTTGGCGCATTTTTTTGCGTCCCTTACTGCTCTTGCCAATGTTACGGGAGCTTGCGCAGCTTGAATTGCCCGTTGCCTTGCTGCTCCAGTGTATATTCTTGTTTTTCGACGTCAGTATTAACAGGATTTTCCATTTTTGCGAGTGCTAAGCGCAGATTGTCCAAGATTGCGTCACTTTCGCCATTGTCCAATGCAAAGGCGCGCCTGAACATCTGCGCCGCCTCGGGGTATTCGGCCCTTTCCATTAGCACAACGCCCAGGTTATTCCATGCGACAGGCCAGTCGGGTTCATCTGCTACCGCGCGACGCAGCAGTTCTTCGGCCTGGCCCAGTCTCCTGAGACCCAGATTAGCTGTTCCCATTGATGTAAGGATTTCCGTTGTCATCCCCTGATCCAACGCGGCGCGTGAAAAAGACGTCAGCGCCAGTTCATATTCGCCTGACACCAAAAGCCGGTTCCCGACCGTAATCGGATCAACTGCTTCGCCCTTTGGGTCGACGCCAGGGGCATCCAGGCCGGTCGAGAGGCCCGTTTCTGTACAAGAGGCCACCATGGCAAGAACCATGGTGGCCTGAAACATACGGCGTAACCTTAACCGGTTACACCTGAATTTTGTTTCCATTGGGCTGTTATCCACCGGATCCGCTTGCAAAGTCAGAGATGCCTTTTGCCGAGGGGCCGACCAGAATGACCAGCAACGGCGGCACCGTCAGGAGCATTGTGGCAAGTGTCATTTTGGTTGGCAACTTATTCGCGGCTTCTTCGGCGCGCATCACGCGTTTGTCGCGCATTTCACTGGCATAAACCCGCAAGGCTTCGGCGATTGACGTACCAAATGTTGCCGACTGGATCATGACCGTCACGAACGAGCTGACGTCCTGAACGCCGCAACGGGTACCAAAGTCGCGAAGTACGGTGTCTCGGTCCTTACCCGCCTTAAGCTCGTGTGCGACAACTTCGAACTCCAGAGCGATGTCCGGGTAAGAGACTTTCATCTCGGCGGCAACCCGAACGATCGCCTGGTCAAGCGACTGACCCGCTTCGACGCAGACCAGCATGAGATCCAGGGTATCGGGGAACCCTGCAACGATGGCTTCCTGTCGTTCGGCAACGCGCCGGGTGATCCAATAGCGTGGGAGGAAATAAAACGCACAAGCCGGGATCAAGACGCGCATGGCCATCTGGGCCGGGGTGAATTCCTGATCACCGGCAAATACCGTGACCAATAGAACACCGATCATCACGCCGATCAGACCAAGAGCAAACTGTGCGAAGTGGAAAAAGCGGACTGCGTCCTTGGACTGATACCCCGCCTGGCGCAGCTTAAGTTCCATCGCGGACAATTCGTCCTGGTTTTGTGGCTCCAGGAAGTTCGCGAATTTCTGAAGCTGCTCGTTTCGGCTGGATTGCCGCAGTTTGTCCTGTTTACCCTTCTTGCTTTCCTTTGGGGTGGCAGTTGATCGCTGCAGTTTCTTAAGAGGGTCTTCCGGTTGGTTCAACATCAGTGGCAAAGCCACCAGAATCATGAACAATCCCAATACCCCGACCACGATGAGAGGCCCGAACGGACCAAGATGCTCGGTCAGGAGTTCGTTGATTTGGGTCAGAAATTCCATACTCAAGCCCTCAGACTTTGATATTCGTAAGAACGCGCATCACGATCAGGTTCAGTGTCAGCATGATGCCAACAAAGAAACACAGCGGAATGAACAGCGGGTGGTCAAGAACTTCGTCGTAGTAGTTCGGAGACTTCACCAAAATGAACAACAGGCAAAATACGGGAAAGCCAGACAGGAACTTGCCGGACCATTTGGCCTCGGCCGTGATCGCATTGACACGGCGGAACAGACGGAACCGAGCACGAATAACTTTGGCCAAACCCGCCAAAATCTCGGCCAGGTTACCGCCAGCCTGTTGCTGAATGCCAACGGCAACAGACAGAAAGCGCAGATCCTGCATGCCCAGGCGTTCGGCCATGTCCTTCAGGGCTTCACCGACGTCGCGACCGTAGGCGCATTCGTCTGCGATGACGCCAAATTCCGTCCCAAGCGGATCCTGAACTTCGTTGGCAACAATCTGAATTGTCGAAACAAACGGGTTGCCGACTCGAAGCGAGCGTACCATCAGCTCAACGGCGTCGGGCAATTGCTCTTCCATCAGACCCATGCGTTTCTTGGCCTTGCTGGCCACCCACGCATACACGCCACCTACACCTATCGCGATTGAAAGTGCGATCCGCAATACGAGCTCTGTTCCCGTGCCGATGCTCAACCCTACATAAGCAAAGCCAGAAACCAGTACCATGATCATGATCAATTGGCGCGGCGAAAAGGCGATGGCCGCTTTTTGTGCCTTGTCGGCCAACAGCGAATAGAGCGGGACGCTCTGGGATTTCATATGCTGCTGCATTTCCTTGCGCAGCTGTTCCAAAACCTGTTCGCGCCCAACGCCTTTCTCAAGCATATCCAGGCGACGGTTTACCCGGCTGTTTAGGCTGATGGATTTGCCGAACGCCACAAGATAGATGCCTTCGACAAGGAGAAGTACTCCGACGAAGATCACAACATAGATAAGAGCCTCTACAGGCAGTTGCATATCCGGATCTCCTTAGATGGCCGTTGGTTCGTAGATGGACGGAGGTAGATCAAAGCCCCACAGACGGAAGCGTTCCGAATAGTGGCTGCGGACACCGGTTGCAGTGAAATGGCCGATAATCTTGTTATCCGGTGTCAGACCGACGCGTTGGAATTTGAAAATCTCCTGCATCGAAATGACGTCACCTTCCATCCCCGTGATCTCGGTTATCGAGGTCATACGGCGCGAACCGTCCTGCAAGCGGCTGGCCTGCACGATCAGGTTCACAGCCGAAGAGATCTGGCTGCGGACCGCTTTGATTGGCATCTCGATACCGGCCATCGCGATCATGTTTTCAAGACGCGAAATCCCGTCACGGGCCGAGTTGGCGTGGATCGTGGTCATCGAACCGTCGTGGCCGGTATTCATAGCCTGCAACATGTCGATCACCTCGGCGCCACGCGTCTCACCCACGATGATGCGGTCAGGACGCATACGCAGGGCGTTTTTCAGACAGTCGCGTGGGCTTACTTCGCCTTTGCCTTCGACGTTAGGAGGGCGGCTTTCCATTCGGCCCACGTGGGTCTGCTGCAGCTGAAGTTCCGCCGTATCCTCGATGGTCAGGATCCGCTCGGCGTCATCAATAAAGCTGGACAAAGCATTCAGCGTCGTCGTCTTACCTGAACCTGTACCGCCCGAAACGATGATGTTCAGACGAGTCGAAACGGCAGCCTGCAGATATGCGGCCATTTCTTCCGTGAAGGCGCCGAAGTTAACCAGATCGTCGATGGCCAGTTTATCTTTTTTGAACTTACGGATGGAGACCAGCGAACCGTCGACCGCGATAGGTGGCACCATTGCGTTGAAACGCGACCCGTCGGCCAAGCGGGCGTCAACATAAGGGTTGGATTCATCGACGCGACGACCCACGGCGGAGACGATCTTGTCGATAATCCGCATCAGGTGTTTTTCGTCCTTGAACGTAACTTCGCTGAGTTCCAGTTTACCGTCGCGCTCGATAAAAATCTGCTGCGGGCCATTTACCAAAATATCGTTGACGCTATCGTCCTGAAGCAGCGTTTCAAGCGGACCCAACCCCGTGACTTCGTCATACAGTTCCTTGTTAAGCTGTGATCGGTCTTCGCGATTCAGAACGATGTCACGGGATTCAAGGATCTCGCTCGAGATTGCGCTGATCTCCGCCCGAAGTTCGGCTTCACCGGCCTTTTCAAGCGCCCCAAGATTCAGGTTTTCCAACAGTTCCTTGTGCAGCTCAATCTTGATTTCACCCAGACGCTCTTTCCGCTTTCGATCACGGTCTGAAGCAACCGGCTCAGCGGCTTTCTTCTGAATTGGGCGGCGGGCGACAGCAGTGGCCGTAGGCGCTTTTTCAGGGGCAGGCGTTTGTACAGTGGCCTGCGGCGTTGGAGCAGACTCGACCGGCTGCGCTCCAGCCTGCTTCTTGTATCTTGAAAACACGGCGACTACCCCTCTGAAATACGGTTACGCGGCCTCGGCGCTGCTGCTGCCCAAGCTGTGAAGCGATTTTGCAAGTTTTGCGATTTCCCGACGCAGCGGGTTCTTGGCGGCAGATTTGGCCAGCGGTAATCCGTGATCGCCGCTTTGCATGACGGGTTTGCCACCATCCGGCAATTGCAGATCGATTGAAATGCCCAGGCTTTCACCCATCCGCTTGACCCGGCCTTTGCCATTCAGGTCGGTGAATTTCGGAGCCCGGTTCAGAGCGAACCGGAGTTTGTTGAACGGCAGCTCCTCGGCTTGCAGGGCGCGTTTCAGCCGCAGCGCGTTCTGAGCGGATCGCATATCCAGCTCGATCATCGCAAAGTATACGTGCGCGGCCTGAAGAACCGTTTCCGACCAATGAACCAGGGTCGTCGGCATGTCGACAACCACGTAGTCGAATCTCCTGCGTGCTATGTCGATGACGCGTTCGATGTCTTCCGGTGTGATCAGATCCAACGGAACCATATCGGACGGCGCGGTCAGGACCTCAAGTTTTTCCTCATAGGTCTGCAGTGCCTGCGAGAACACATCGTCATCCATCAAAGAGGTATCCGAGAGCATCTCAAAAACAGTTTCACGGCGGGGAAGGTCAAGATAAGTCGACACGCTGCCATACTGCAGATCCAGGTCGATGACGCAGACGGAAGGTGCTTCTTTGTCTGACGCGGTTGCAAGCTCCCAGGCGAGGTTGACCGCCATGGTTGTTGAACCCACTCCGCCCGCCAACCCGTGGACCACAAAAAGTGCGCCTTCTTTCGAATCACCCTGAGCAGCCGGAGCGGCTGCAACAGCAGTTGCCACCGGATCGGGCTTATTCATGCGTTCTATGGCTTCCTGCAGCTCGCCTTCGGGAAGGGGGTAGGGGACGAACTCGTCCGCGCCCTTGCGCAGCAACTGGTGCAGAGACGCTGGCGTGACGTCCTCAGCGATCAGAACGATTTTGATCTTCTTTTCTTTGGCCTGCGAGATGATCTCGCCCATCAAGGAAAGGTTGTCTTCATCTTCGCCATCAATGGCAAGCGCAACAAATTCAAGGCTTTCCGCCTCAGGTTGGCTGAAAAAAGCCAGGGCCTCGGCAAAGCCAAGATCACCCCAACGCTCGCCCAAAAGGGTCTCCATATCTTCGATCAGCAGATCGAAGTTCTGGACATCTCGGCTGATCGTGCAGGCCAGAATAGCAGTTCCGTCATCATGCGTTGTGGCACTTGTCATTCACACAATCCTCGTCGTGAGGGCCTGTTCGCCGTCCGAACACGTTGGGTTCGGCACAGTTCGCTGTTGCCCGGTCGCGACCAATTCGGGCCGCACTTCACCTAATTGTTGAAAAGGTGGCTTGGAACTTAGGCAAGATTTTGACGCAAAAGAACCAATTGTAGGGAAATGGGCGACGATGCCGCCCATTTCCTAAAGATTATTCATCATCACTGCTGCCGGCGCCGCCAGCATCTTCACGCTGGATGTAGCTTTCTCTCGTGGCGCTAGCGACATATTCGCGGTAAATAATCTCCGCGTATTTGCCGTCCAATACCAACGGATTGCGATCCATAAAGCCGGAAACTTCGGTCACTGTACGCCGGTTGCGGCGATCCCGGTTCGGAGTATCAATCAGTGGCCGCGATTTTCCAAAGGAAACAACGGCTTCCAACCGAGAACGCGAAATCCCCTGTTGTGTCAGGAACGCAACGGCGGCGTTTGCCCGGCGTTGTCCAAGCGACTGGTTGTACGCTGTAGAGCCGACGGCATCGGTATGGCCGTAAACGCGGAACCGCGCTTCTGGGAACTGCTTGATCCATGCTGCCTGCCGCAACAAGATTCGCTGCGCCGACGCGTCCAACTGAGAACTGTTAAACGCGAAATTGATCTGCGTCGGCACTTCTGCAGCAAACCTCTGACCCAGGATTTGGGCGTATGTCAGCTCGCCGTTCATAACCTGAACGTTGTTTAGGGTTGCGTTGCCAAAGGCGCCTTGGTCAATTTCATACCCGGCCTCGCGTGTACACGCGGCAACGGCGACCGAGAGACCCAGTGTTATGATCCACTTCTGCATTGGTCCTATCCTCTCAATCATTCCAGGATGTAGCCGTAGGAGCTGCCAAAGTCTTGTTTGGCCACTTCAGACGCGCCACCCGAACCAACGCGTGTGGTCCGCGCAGTTTTGCCATTCAAGAACAAATCAAACTCGCTGGGCGGTTTGACGCGGTCGGTTGGCAGGGCCAGCGCTTCACCACGTGTTGGCGACACCAGATGTGCGGTGATAATAACGACCAGTTCAGATTGCTGACGTTGGTATTCCGCACTACGGAACAGTGCACCCAACACAGGGATGTCGCCGATCCATGGTAGCTGGCTGTTCTGATCCGTAAAATCGTCCCGAATCAGGCCTGCAATGGCAAAGCTTTCACCATCCCGGAGCTCAATCGTCGTCTTTGTCTGACGGGTGATGAACGTCGGCACGTTGTTACCGGCAATTGTAAAGTCGGAGTTCGGGTCAATGCTTGAAACTGATGTTCCCAGCTCAAGGTTGATCAGGTCACCATCAACCACGCGTGGCGTAAACAGGACCTGCACACCAAAATTCCGGTACTCAATTGCAATTTGACCGTCATCGCCTGGAACCGGAATCGGAACCTGGCCACCCGCGAGGAACTCAGCTTCCTGACCCGACAGAGCTGACAGGTTTGGTTCCGCGAGGGTGCGGGAAAGACCTTTAGTTTCAAGAGCTTCCAGCAACAACCGTACCTGAGTCGAACCGGCGCCAAAACCAAAAAGGATAGCGCCTGTATTTGTCTGTTGGATGGGAATGTTGTTGTTGAGCGCATTCGCCAAAGCACCTGCGTTGTTCAACGTGTTGATACCACCCGTGACGTCGCTGCCACCAAAGCCCAGCGATGCGGTCAGGCTTTTGGCAACGGATCGGTTCATCTCGGCAAAGCGAACTTTCAGCATGACCTGCTGAACGCCACCAACCGACATCAGGTTCGAAACACGCTCGGGCGCATAACGCTCTGCCAGTTCCAGGGCACGGGCTAGCTTAGCCGAGCTGGAGATAGTTCCGGAAAGAACGATGCCGTCATTGGCCGTGCGCACTTCAATTGGCTCGCTCGGCAGAATCTGCCGCAGCCGCTCTTTGAACTCAGACACATCCGGTGAAACACGAACCCGAACGTTGGCCAACAGATTGCCTGCCCCGTCGAACAAAGTCAGTGTGGTCAGGCCAGGTGCCTTACCCAAAACATAGATGGTGCGATCAGAAAGCGACGAAATGTCAGCAATGCCTGCGTTGGCGATGCTGAGTTCCGCAAACGGTGTTTCGCTTTCAACGACAATTGCGCGGTTCATCGGAACGTCCAGCGTTTCCGCCGTACCGTTCTTAACCACGCGAAGGGTTTCAGCTTGGACAGCCGTGCTGGCCGAACTGATAACTAACGCCAACCCCAGAAGGGTTGCGCTGATCCAAGATTTTATTTTCATGTGACCTGCCTCTCCGATCACGCCTCGTTTTAGGTCTAATGCCTTATGTGCGATAACACTGCGCGAATTACGATTTTATTGCAATAATCAATGGTTTCCGGAATTTTCCTTATGTGGGTAATGCGCAACATCCAATACGAAACAAGCCGCGCTGATGGCGCGGCTTGTGGCATTAACGTTTTGATTTTACGTTAGTTTGTGCAGGGAGTGATAATTCCCGTATCGACGATCTCTCCGCCGCGGCGCGCCTTTACTGTGCAGATCTCTTGCTCGACTTTGGCTGGCGCGGGTGCAGCTTCTTCGATTCCCAGCAGTTTTCTTTGGTCCACTTCAATAGCTGTCGCAATGGTCTCATCTTGCGCACCTACTAGTGCCAGTGACAACCGCCCTGTGTTTTGGGCTTGGGCAAGAGCGGCAACCTGCTCTGGGGTAACTGCTACAGTGACCGTCCTGGCGATTGTTGTGCCAGTTACATCTGATCCAGCGATTTGGTCGATTGCGATCAGTTCGATGTTGGTTTGGATTAGGCGTGTGATTTCACCTTCCCCGCCCGCACCTCTTAGGGATCCAGTCCAGTATACGTCGACATTGTCGCCCGGGCGCAAAAAGCCAGACACGCCCGATGCCACATCCACACTGATTGCAAAGGCACGCATGCCTTTCTTCAGGCGCGAGGTAAGGCCAGCTGATTCGCCGGGCTGGGTAACTTTGATTGCCAGAAGGGCCTCGTCTTTTTCCATTGCACGAAGGATAAAGCGATCGCCATTACCATCCTGTGGGAACAATACGGCCATATCCGTGAATGATCCTTCGGGAATCGCATCCTCAGGCCACTGCACTTCGCGAACATCTTCTTGCGCAAGACGTTCTCCGTACTTCATGGCTCGGTTGGCGACCATGACTCCCACGGTCGGAATTGTTTTCATATTTGCAAGAGCGTCCTGAGTTGCCAGTCTTTCTCGCTCCAGCTCCGCCTGTGTTTGACTGATGTAGTCCCTTGCCAGATACACAGCCCCACCGGCCAGTGCGACCCCAATAATCAGGACAAGTCCAAATACCGCACGCATCCACGTCCCCTCACGTTACTTTTATCTGGTTCTGCGTCGTACAGAATACGACAACATTTGACCCCGGTGTAAGTGTAAATTGTGTCGAAAAGGGGGACAATGTTGGATTTTATTCGCGCCCGTTGCCGGGGACTGAATGGGTATCCAACTCGTACAGTTCTTAATCGCTGAAACTCACCGTGATTTCCATTTTCTCAACCTGATCGCCAACCGTTTTAACTGCGGCCGCGTTTTTGGCATCCATAGCAATAACAGGGCCTGCTATGTAGAGAGCGACAACACCGCCCATAAAGGCAACGAAGGCAGTCAACACCACCCAGTCAACTGTCACGGCCCCGTGTTCACATTTGCAGAATTCGATGATCGATCTAAGCATGGGAGCAGCACCACGAGTCACGTTGGAAAAAAAATACGGGGCCGAGTCTGACAACCCAGCCCCGTTAAATCAAATCGGAACGATCTGATTCTTACTTCGGCGTGATCTGTACTTCGGCAGCAACTGCGCCAGAAGTCTTGGTCAGTGCTGCACCGACTTTGTCCGACACGTCTTTGGTGCCGTCACCGATTGCGCTGTATGCAACTGCGGCCAGGCCAACAACGGCTGCGGTCAGAACGACCCAGTCAACTGTTACGGCGCCGTCTTCGTCTTTGCGGAAGTTCTTGATGAACTTGATCATGTTACGTCCCTCCTAAAGGATCTAAAAAGTCAATTAAACCTCGGCGTCTATCAGAGCTTTCTCTCTCAGTCGGCTCCCGATCGTCTCGGTATGGCACTATGATTGACTGCTGTGCGTGGCAGGAATTGGGCCAAACCCCATTTTTTTTTGATGAAGTTTAACTTTTTGGCAGTTTTTCAGTTAAGCTACTGAATAGTAATGAAAAAAAATATAACCTTGGATAAGTCCCTGGGTTGCCCCGATGTAAATTTGCGGCAAATGAGGCGAAATTGCCCCAATTCATATTGTTTTTCTGGCCTTGCGGGCAGATTCGAGGTTCAAATCAACCAAAAGAATAAACATGAGGCAGGCAAATGAATCTCCGGAACGCAATGACTTGCGCCGGTTTGGCGGTGTTGATGCTGTCTGGCCCGGTGCCAGCCATGGCAAACGAGATCGAGCCACGAGGTGTTTATAAGCGCGTAAAGGCTCCTAAGCCAGGTACGCGACCGCGTGTTACGGTCCAGATCACGCCCGATGAGCATGCCAAGGCTCCGTCTGCTCCAAGTACGGGTGTCGAAATCGTTGAACCTGAAATCATCGCACGAACGCGTGTCGTTCCGCCATCTCTTCCCGGGGTAGGTAAGAAGCCGGTCGGATCGTACAAAGCTTTCTGGGAGAGGATCTCACCCGCTTTGGCCGAAGCCGGGTCTGGGCGACTCAACGATGCCATGAATGCGCTGGCCGCAATCAACGTTGCATCACCTCGGTTGCAGACCCTTCAAAACATCGCAGAACAGCGCGGTGTGGATATTCTGCGTTCGACCGTCGGGACAAATGTCTCACCCGCTTTGGTTCTGGCAGTTATTTCCGTGGAATCCGCGGGGCGCACCGATGCAATAAGTTCGGCCGGCGCGCAGGGGTTGATGCAACTGATGCCTGCAACCGCGAAACGGTTTGGGGTCCAGGACAGTATGAAGCCGTCGCAAAACATTGCAGGTGGCGTGAAATACCTGAACTGGCTGATGGAAGAATTCGGCAATGACCCGATTCTCGTACTAGCCGGGTACAACGCTGGGGAAGGGGCTGTGCGCAAGCACGAGGGCGTCCCGCCATACGCAGAAACCCGTGACTATGTTCCCAAGGTTCTTGCGGCGTTTCAGGTGGCGCGGGCGTTGTGTTCGACACCGCCTCAGTTGATCTCTGACGGGTGTGTGTTCCAGGCGCATAACTGAAAAAAGCCCACCTGGATCAGGTGGGCCTTTTCTTTGAGTGTATTCAGTTAACGATATTGGCCTCGGTCGCGGTGCGGATTTCGTCTTCGGTTACACCCTCGGCGATCTCGATGATCTTCAGGCCGCCGTCGACCACATCCAGAACGCCCAGATTGGTTATAATGCGATTCACCACCTTTTTGCCGGTCAGGGGCAGGGTGCACTTCTTCAGCAGTTTGGACTTGCCGTGCTTGTTGGTGTGGTCCATCACGACGATCACGCGGCGAACACCTGCAACCAGGTCCATCGCGCCCCCCATGCCTTTGACCAGAACGCCGGGAATCATCCAGTTGGCCAGGTCGCCTTCTTCATCGACTTCCATCGCGCCCAGAACAGCGGCAGCGATCTTACCGCCCCGGATCATCGCAAATGAGGTCGCACTGTCGAAGTAGGACGTACGGGACAGTTCGGTGATCGTCTGCTTGCCTGCATTGATCAGGTCTGCATCCTCTTCACCCTCGAAAGGGAAGGGCCCCATACCCAGCATACCGTTTTCGGACTGCAGGGTGATATCCTTGTCGCCCACATAATTCGCCACCAGCGTCGGAATGCCGATGCCGAGATTCACATACATGCCGTCTTCCAGTTCTTGCGCCGCACGTGCGGCCATCTGATTGCGGTCCCAGGGCATTATGCTTCCTCCTTCTTACGGGTGGTGCGCTGTTCGATGCGCTTTTCGTGCGTCCCCTGAATGATGCGATGCACATAGATGCCGGGCAGATGGATTGCATCGGGGTCCAGCGAGCCGCGCGGTACGATCTCTTCAACTTCGGCGATGCAGATCTTGCCGCATGTCGCTGCCGGAACGTTGAAGTTGCGTGCGGTCTTGCGGAAGATCAGGTTGCCGGTGTCGTCGGCCTTCCAGGCTTTGACGATTGCCAGATCGGCAAAGATGCCTTCTTCCAGAATGTAAGTCTCGCCGTTGAAGTCTTTGTGCTCTTTGCCCTCGGCGATCACGGTGCCTACGCCGGTCTTGGTGTAGAAACCGGGGATGCCCGCACCACCGGCGCGCATACGCTCGGCCAGTGTGCCTTGCGGGTTGAATTCCAGCTCCAGCTCACCGCTCAGGTACTGACGCATGAACTCGGCGTTTTCGCCGACGTAAGAGCTGATCATCTTTTTGACCTGCTTGGTCTGTAGCAGGATGCCGATGCCGAAATCGTCGACACCGGCGTTATTCGAGGCAAAGGTCAGGTTCTGAGCGCCCGAGTCCTTGATCGCCTCAAGCAGCAGCTCGGGAATACCGCACAGGCCAAAACCGCCCGCCGCGATCATCATGCCGTCCGAGATCACTCCATCGAGCGCCTCAGAGGCATTGGCATAGACTTTCTTCATGGAAAACTCCCCCAATGACATGGTGATGGCGCAGGTTGTGCCGCCGCGTCACGGGGAAGTCAATGAAACCAAGGGGTAGGTGGTATTTCTACCTAGCCGACCGTCAGGTGGCCGCCTTTTTGGCCGTTTTCTTGGCGGCAGCTTTCTTCTTGGGGGCCGCTTTTCTCTTGGTACCCTTTTTGGCCGCGCGCTCGTTGACCAGTTCGATGGCCATTTCCTTCGTCACGTCCTCGGGCTTGATGTCCTTGGGAATGGTCGCGTTGACCTTTTCCCATTTCACATATGGCCCATAGCGCCCATCCAGAACCTGCATCGCACCGCCATCGGGATGCTCGCCCAATTCCTTCAACGGTTTGGCCGCAGCGCGACGGCCTCGCCCAGGGTTGGCGCGCTTTTCGGCCAGCAGCTCGACCGCGCGGTTCATGCCAATCTCGAACACGTCGTTGGGATCTTTGAGGTTGGCGTAAACCGGTTTGGCCTCATCTGCCAACTGATGCATGAGATAAGGACCAAACCGCCCGAAATTCGAACTGATCATACCGCCGTCCGGATGTTCACCAATCTGCCGCGGCAGGCTGAGCAATGTCAGCGCCTTGTCCAGATCCATGTCATCTTTGCTCCACCCGCGTGGCAGCGAAGCGCGCGGGGGCTTCTTGTTTTCTGGTGTCGGTTCACCGCGCTGAACATAAGGGCCAAAGCGACCGGATTTCAGCCAGATCTCATCGCCTGCATCCTCGCCCAGCAGACGTTCATCGCCCTCCGCCCCCTCGCCGGCAATGGGACGCGTGTATGTACACTCTGGATAGTTGCCACACCCAACGAAACCGCCGGTGCGCGAGGTTTTCAGGTGCAACTGGCCCACACCACATTTTGGACAGACACGCGGATCGGACCCATCCTCGCGCGGAGGATAGAGCTGCGGCGCCAGCGCCTCATCCAGCTTGTCCAGCACTTCGGAAATGCGCAGTTCTGAGGTTTCGCCAATCGCGGCCGAGAACTCGCGCCAGAACTTGCCCAGCAGGTCCTTGTAGTCCCGATCACCGGCACTCACGTCATCCAGCTGTTCTTCCAGATTGGCGGTGAACTCATAGCCGACATACTGTCGGAAGAAATTCAGCAAAAAGATCGTGACGATCCGGCCCTTTTCCTCGGGGATCAGCCGGTTCTTGTCTTTGCGCACATATTCCCGGTCCTGAATCGTGGTTACAATCGAGGCATAGGTCGAAGGGCGCCCGATCCCCAACTCTTCCATCCGCTTGACCAACGTGGCCTCGGTATAGCGCGGCGGCGGCTGAGTGTGGTGCTGCAGGGCAAGCACAGATTCGTTTTCGGAAAGGATGGCCTGTTTCGCAGCCTTGTCGGAGCTTTCGCTCGTTGCCTTCGCAAATTGATCTCGCAGCGAGGTCTTGGCGAAACGTGCCGGATCACCCTGCATGATTTGGGGCAGGCGCTTTTCGTCGTCATCGGCGACGTCGTCGCGGCCTTCTTCATAAACGCGCATGAACCCGTCGAACAGCACCACCTGACCGGTGGCGCGCAGGCCGACCTGACCATCATCGCTGCCGACCTCGACTGTGGTACGTTCCAGCCTAGCCGCAGCCATCTGGCAGGCGATTGTACGCTTCCAGATCAGGTCATACAGTTTGCGCTGATCCTCGTCTGTGACCTTTAGGGCCTTGGCATCGCGCGACATGTCCGTCGGGCGGATGCACTCGTGCGCTTCTTGTGCGTTCTTGGCCTTGTTCTTATAGATACGCGGGCTGTCCGGCACGTATTCCGAACCATAGCGGTCTGTGATTGCGTCGCGTGTGGCTGCTACGGCTTCTGGCGCCATATCAATGCCGTCGGTCCGCATATAAGTGATGTAGCCTGCCTCATAGAGGCGTTGTGCAACCTGCATCGCGTGACGCGCACCCATACCGAACTTACGGCTGGCCTCCTGCTGCAGGGTCGAGGTCATAAACGGCGCGCTGGGATTTCGCGCAGCTGGCTTCGCCTCGACCGATGTGACGCTCAGCGCGCGGCTGGTGATGGCCTGTACCGCCAGTTCAGCCTGCGTGGCGTTGGCCAGATCATGTTTGTCCAGTTTCTTGCCAGCCAGGGTAACCAGCCGCGCCTCATAAGTCTGTCCGCGCGGCGTTTCGAACACGGCCTTGACCGACCAGTATTCGACCGGTTTGAACGCCTCGATTTCCATTTCGCGTTCGACAATCAGGCGCAGGCAGACCGATTGCACCCGGCCCGCAGATTTCGCCCCGGGCAACTTACGCCAAAGCACCGGCGACAGGTTAAAGCCCACCAGATAGTCCAGCGCGCGACGGGCCAGATAAGCTTCGACCAGAGGCATGTCGACCTGGCGTGGATTTTGCATCGCTTCGGTCACGGCATCTTTGGTGATTGCGTTGAACGTGACGCGGCTGACAGGTGTGTCTTTCTTAATTGACCGACGCTTGGTCAGCGCTTCCTGCAGGTGCCAGCTGATGGCTTCACCCTCGCGATCAGGGTCGGTTGCAAGAATCAGAGCGTTGTCTTCCTTCAGGGCGTCGGCGATCGCCTTGACGTGTTTCCGACTGTCATTCCCGACTTCCCATTTCATCTCAAATTCATGCTCGGGATCGACGGATCCGTCCTTTGGAGGCAGGTCCCGAACATGACCATAAGAGGCCAGAACCGTGTAGTCGGGGCCAAGATATTTGTTGATTGTTTTGGCCTTGGCAGGGGATTCTACAACAACTACAGGCATTTAACGGAAAACCTCGCTCGACGGAATTGGCGCCTTCTATGATCGTGCAAAATGTGGAGGGCAAGGGCAAATTGTCAATGCGTTCCTTTGAATGCAGAAGTTATGCTGTTATTTCAATCACGTAGCCTGTGCACAAAAGGGGCTGGGCAGGAACCGCTCGTCAGGTTCGAGATTTATGCAGACAACGACAGAAGTCCGCCAGGCTGCCGCTGGATCTGTCCTTCGAGTTCCAGATCAATCAGGGCCGGTCCTATTTCTCCGGCCGTTGCAGCAATGTCGCGGATCAGTTGATCTTCCGCAATCGGAGACGGTCCCAGCCGCGACAGAATTTCCCTGTGCAGTGTCGCATCAGTGACGGCAGGTACTTCAGGAATTTTCGGCAGTGCGGGAGCATGAGCCTCATGAACTTCTACTCGTTGCGGAAGCGCCTCGATAACGTCTTCGGCTGATCGCACCAATATCGCGCCGTCCCGGATCAACATGTTGCACCCCGCGGCCCGCGCATCGAAGGGATGTCCGGGTACGGCCAGAACTTCGCGCCCCTGATCCAGGGCGTCCCGCGCCGTAATCAGACTACCGGACTTTGCTGCGGCTTCAACGACGACAACAGCTTGCGCCAGCCCTGAGATAATCCTGTTTCGGCGCGGGAAGTGGCGCGCCTGCGGTGTGACGCCCATAGGCTGTTCGGATACGCGCAACCCGGTTTCAGTTATCTTTTCTGCCAGTGCCGTGTTTTCGGCGGGATAGACGACATCTACGCCGCCTGCCATCACCGCGACAGTGCCCGATTCAAGCGCTGCCATGTGGGTCGCGGTATCTATCCCGCGTGCTAAGCCGGACACAACGACATATCCCTGCTGTCCCAGATCCGTGGCAAGCCCCCTTGCCATCCGGGCACCCAGCGATGAGCAATTCCGCGCGCCGACCATCGCAATCGACTGGCGCTGCAGCAGGGAAGCATCTCCAATCGCCCAAAGCATAGGCGGCGCGTCGGACAGATCGTTCATAGCGTCTGGAAAGTCGGCGGACCCAAGGCACAAAAGGTGTGCGTTCGCGACCTTTGCGGCCCTGAGCTCCGCCTCAATCACACCGGGCGGGCAGGTTTCATACCCTTCAATTCCGGCAGCGCGCGCCATTTCGGGCAGCGCGGCCAGCGCATTCTGCGCCGAGCCATGTTCCCGCAGCAGCCGACGAAACGTCGCCGGACCAACCTTGCGGGAACGCAACAGACGAAGCCAGGAAAACCGATCCTCTTCCGTGGTGGGTGGGAGTGTGGGGTGATAGGAAGATAGCTGCTCTTCGGTCATCCGATGCTCCGCCTGATTGCAGAACTGGTTTACGATTGCCGGGGTTAACAGCTTGTGAATCTCTTCAAATTATTCGGATAATTTTCAGTGTTTGCCGCCTAACGCGCTCTAGGTGTTTGAAATAAAACAAATAAATAATCTTGTCCTTGGCAGGGCGGCTCGCCGCGAAGTGTGTGTGTCGGTCGAAAGAAAGCACAGCGTTAACCCTGCGCTTTCAATCCTCGGTCAAGTGATTCCCCGCTAAGCGGCCGATCCGCCGACTGTCAGGCCATCCATCAGAACCGTTGGCTGGCCGACGCCAACGGGCACCCACTGACCATCTTTGCCGCAAGTACCCATGCCGGGATCCAGCGCCATATCATTGCCCAGCCCACGGATACGCTTGAGGGCTGACGGGCCATCTCCAATCAAGGTCGCGCCTTTTACCGGTGCCCCGACCTTACCATTTTCGACGCGGTAGGCCTCGGTGCAGGAGAAGACGAACTTGCCATTGGTGATATCCACTTGTCCTCCTCCGAAACCGACTGCCCAGATGCCATCTTTGATATCCGCGACCAACGAGGCCGGATCGGCGTCGCCGCCCAGCATCACCGTATTCGTCATCCGCGGCATGGGTTTGTGTGCATAGCTTTGTCGCCGCCCGTTTCCGGTGGGCGCTACGCCCATAAGGCGCGCGTTCTGGCGGTCCTGCATATAACCGGTGAGGATGCCGTCCTCGATCAAAACAGTCCGAGAACTAGGCGTACCTTCGTCATCCAACGAGATCGAGCCGCGACGATCCGGTATCGTACCGTCATCTACGACGGTCACGCCTTTGGATGCGATCTGCTGCCCCATCAGACCGGAAAATGCGGAGCTTCCCTTGCGGTTGAAGTCGCCTTCCAACCCATGCCCAATTGCCTCGTGCAACAGGATACCTGGCCAACCGGGGCCCAGCGCGACTTCCATCACGCCAGCTGGGGCGGGGATCGCGTCAAGATTGACCAGAGCGATCCGCAGTGCCTCGCGCGCTTTGTCCTGCCAATCCGCCGGATCGATTAGCCCATCCAGCCCGACACGCCCACCGCCGCCTGCCGAACCGCTTTCACGGCGACCGCTTTGTTCAACGATGACCGAGATATTGAGGCGGGTCATTGGGCGCACATCCCGCACCAGAACGCCGTCCGGGCGCAATATCTCGACCTCTTGCACTGCTGCAGCGATTGTTGCGCTGACCTGGACGACGCGGGGGTCCATGTCGCGGGCAAAGGTGTCGATCTCGCGCAGCGTTTCGATCTTGACCGGGAAGTCGGCGGACTCAATCGGGTCCTCGTCTGTGTAGAGACGTGTATTTGTTGCGCGGGGACCACCAGCCAGAGTACCGCCGCCGTCGCCGACAGCGAGGCGTGCGGTTTCCGCAGCCCGTTTCAAAGCCGGAATTGAAACATCGGTGGAATGCGCGTACCCGGCAACCTCGCCCTGCACGGCCCGCAGGCCAAACCCTTCGGATGCGTCGTATGACGCTGTCCGCAAACGTCCGTCATCAAAGACCAGAGACTCGGATTTTCGCCGCTCGACAAACAGCTCTCCGTCCTCGGCTCCGGCGGTGGCAGACTGCAAAACGGCAAGCGCTTCGTCCTGCGGAATAGCGCGTTCAAATGGGCGAAACGGGTCGTTGGGCATCTGTTGGGACCTTTCGAGTTTGATCCAGATCAAAAATAGCGTCTGTTTGACGCAAGCATTTTGCTTTATCTACCCGCCGGAATATGGTTTTTAACGCGGCCAAAGACAACGGGAGAGGTGCGACTGATTCACACCTTTTCGCCAGAGAAGCAAAGATCAGACGATCAGGACAGAAAATGAAGAATGCTTTGATGCTTTCGGGGTTGATGACAGCCCTCTCCAGCCTTCCCGCAATGGCTCAGGAGCTTGAGATTATTGGTAAGCCGGTCGATGGCGGCCTTGGGTTCCAGCCCGCAGCCACCAGTCTGGCGGAAGGAATTCACCGGCTGGATGCCATGATTCTGGTGATCATCACCGTGATCTGCCTGTTCGTTGCCGGTCTGCTGATCTACTGCATCGTGCGCTACAATTCGCGCAACAACCCCGAACCGGCGCGGTTCTCGCACTATACCCCGGTCGAGATCGCGTGGACCTTGGGTCCGATCCTGATACTGGTCTTTATCGGTGCCTTCTCGCTGCCGGTTCTGTTCAATCAGCAGGAAATCCCCGAAGGTGACATCACTATCAAGGTCGTCGGGAACCAGTGGTACTGGACCTACGAATACGTTGATCACGATTTCGCATTCGACAGCTATCTGCTGGGCCATCCGGCCACGTTGGACGAAGGTGCGCGCCCTGCAGATGCGGACGTAACCCCGTTCGTTCTGGATGACGCGATGCGCGCCAAACTGGCCGATGCGGGCTATGGCGAAGACGAATGGCTGCTGGCCACCGACACCGCCGTTGTGGTTCCGGTTGGCAAGGTCATCGTCATGCAGGTTACCGCGTCTGACGTGATCCATTCGTGGACCATCCCGTCCTTCGGGGTAAAGCAGGACGGCGTTCCGGGACGTCTGGCCGAGCTGTGGTTCGAAGCCGAGAAAGAAGGCGTCTATTTCGGCCAGTGTTCCGAATTGTGCGGCAAGGATCACGCTTATATGCCGATCACCGTCAAAGTGGTCAGCGAAGAGGCGTATGAGCAGTGGCTGCAAGGCGCACTGGAAGAATACGCAGGTCAGCCCGCAACCTTCCAGGTTGCGTCCAAGTGATGACCCGCGCGGGCTGACGGCTCGCGCCAAAAACAATGCAGGCTGCGCGGGTTTTGCGCAGCCTTCGCCCCAGAAGGACCGGACATGAGCGACGCAAGCATCAATGCCAGCACAGTAAGCGCCCAATCCCACGCGGATGAGGCCAGCTTTGGCGATTTCTTTGCCTTGCTGAAGCCGCGCGTGATGTCGCTGGTCGTGTTCACCGCTTTGGTCGGACTTCTGGCGGCACCGGTACCTGTTCACCCATTTGTCGGCTTCTGCGCCATCCTGTTCATCGCCATCGGTGGCGGCGCATCCGGCGCTTTGAACATGTGGTGGGACGCCGACATCGACCGCGTGATGAAGCGCACCAAGGGCCGTCCAATCCCCTCTGGCAAGGTTCAGGAAGGTGAGGCGCTGGCAATCGGACTGGCCCTGTCGGGGCTGTCCGTCATCATGCTGGGGCTTGCGACCAACTGGTTTGCGGGTGCATTCCTGGCCTTCACGATCTTTTTCTACGTTGTCGTCTATACGATGTGGCTGAAGCGCTCGACGCCGCAGAACATCGTCATCGGTGGCGCAGCAGGGGCCTTCCCGCCGGTTATCGGCTGGGTTGCTGCAACGGGGTCGATGTCTATCGAGCCGTGGCTGATGTTTGCTCTGACCTTCATGTGGACCCCGCCGCATTTCTGGGCGCTGGCGCTGTTCATGCGCTCGGACTATGACGATGCGGGCGTGCCCATGCTGACCGTTACACATGGTCGCCGTGCGACGCGCTGGCATATCCTTGTCTATACGGCACTTCTGGCCATGCTGGCCGTTGGTACCGCATTCTCAGGTATCGGAGGCCCGATCTATCTGACCGTTGCCGTAGTGTTGAATGCTTTGTTCCTGCGGGGCGCGTGGCAGATCTCGCGCCGCAACGAGGACGACTCTGAAGCCGATAACTTCAAGGTCGAACGCTCGTTCTTCAAGCTGTCGCTGCTGTACCTGTTCCTGCATTTCGGTGCTATTCTGGCCGAAGCGCTGCTGAAACCCTATGGGCTGGGAGGTTGGTCATGAGCCTGCGTAAAAGCCACGAACTGCATCAACGCCGGTTCAGTCGCAACGTTGGCGTCGGCTTGACGTTGGCGGCCTTTATCGTGATCATCTTCGGTCTGACAATCGTCAAGGTTTCGGGCACGGATTTCAACCTGGCCACGCAAGAGGTTCGGAACTGATGGCGTTGACAGGTCCTCGGAAAACGGTTGTGCAGACCGTTGGTGTGGTTGTCCTGATGGGCAGCTTGGCCTGGGCGGCCGTGCCGTTTTACGACTGGTTCTGCCGTGTCACCGGTTTTGGCGGAACCACCGGTGTAGCTGCGACCGCGCCCGAAGACATTCTGGATCGTAAGGTTACCATCCGCTTCGACGCCTCGAAGGCGAAAGGCATGGCATGGGAGTTCAAACCGGTCGAGCGTGAGATGGAAGTGCGCATCGGCGAAACCGGACTGGCCTTTTATGAGGCCTACAACCCGACCGATCGCCCCATCGCAGGACAGGCGTCGTATAACGTGACGCCTTATTCGGCTGGCGGGTATTTCCAGAAAATCGCCTGTTTCTGCTTTGAAGAGCAGGTGCTGCAACCCGGTGAACGTGTTGAGATGCCGGTCACTTTTTTCGTCGACCCGGAAATGGTCGAGGATCTGGAAGCGAAATATGTTCATACGATAACTCTGTCGTATACATTCTACGAAATTGACCTGCCCGAGGGCTACGCTGCCCTTGACGTGCAGGCAGTCACAAACAAGAACTAACGCCTGTAGGTGAGGGACGCTGATGGCACACGCAAAAAACCATGATTATCACATTCTGGCCCCATCGATCTGGCCTCTGATCGGTGCGGTCGGTGGCTTTGTGATGCTGTTCGGAGCCGTCCTGTGGATGCACGGGGTCACCCCGTGGATGTTCTGGGCCGGTCTTATCGCAGTGCTTTACACCATGTTCGCGTGGTGGTCCGAGGTTGTGGTTGAAAGCCGTCAGGGCGATCACACACCGGTTGTGCGCATCGGTCTGCGCTACGGCTTCATCCTGTTCGTGATGTCTGAGGTGATGTTCTTCTTTGCCTGGTTCTGGTCGTTCTTCAAACATCGCATGTATCCGATGTATGACTATGCCGGCACCGAATACATCCAGCCGGATATTCATGCGGTTGACCCGTTCCACCTGCCGCTGATCAACACTCTGGTCCTGCTGCTGTCGGGCTGTGCGATTACCTGGGCGCACCACGCGCTGGTACATGGCAATGACCGCAAGGCGCTGGTGCAGGGGCTGGCCATCGGTATCGCTCTGGGTGTCGCATTCACGGGTCTGCAGGCATTTGAATACTACGAATTGCTGGCGCATGAGGGCTGGAAATTCGGCGGAGATCAGTTCTATTCGAACTTCTTCATGGCGACTGGTTTCCACGGTTTCCACGTGCTCATCGGTACCGTCTTCCTGTCGGTGTGCTTAATCCGGGCGCTCAAGGGTGACTTTACGCCTGAGAAACACGTCGGGTTTGAGGCAGCGGCCTGGTACTGGCACTTCGTGGACGTTGTCTGGTTGTTCCTGTTCTTTGCCGTGTACATCTGGGGTCAAGCGCCGTTGATGTAACGCCGGACGGGCGATCAAAATGCAAAAGCCGCCCAATTGGGGCGGCTTTTTCTCTATCCGGGGCGCATTATTGCGCCCCATACAATTGTGAGGTTGCCTTTCTGCAGGTGCACCCCTTAACAAGACGCCGGCTCTTATAGAGCCATTCGAACAACTCAACCTGGTCCTGATATGCGCCGCATTCTCTTCCTGCTGATCTTTGGCGTTGCCGGCCTGGCGATCCTTGTATCGCTGGGGGTTTGGCAAGTTCAGCGTTTGGCGTGGAAGCAGGGCGTGCTGACCGAGATCGAAAACCGGATTTCTGCCGATCCGGTTGGGTTGCCCGACAGCGTGTCGCCGGACGCTGACAAGTATCTGCCGGTCACGATCACAGGCGAGATGGAGCCGGGTGAGATCCACGTCCTTGTCTCAGTCAAGCAGGTCGGGGCAGGGTACCGGATCATCCAGTCTTTCGGCACGGAAGATCGGACTATTCTGGTGGACCGGGGCTTTGTTCCCGTGACGGCGAAGCAGGATCAAAGGCTGAATGGCCCGATGGAAATCACCGGCAATCTGCACTGGCCGGATGAGATCGACGGGTACACGCCCGCGCCGGATATTGACGAAAATATCTGGTTTGCTCGTGATGTTCCGAACTTGGCCGCAGCGTTGGGGGCTGAGCCGATCTTACTGATCGCCCGGTCGCAAACTGACCCCGGCGTCACACCCTTGCCCGTCTCGGCAACGGGAATTCCGAATGATCACCTGCAATATGCAATCACATGGTTTGGCCTGGCTCTGGTCTGGGCCGTGATGACCGGATATTTTTTGTGGCGCAGCCGCGCCCCTTCTGAGAGTGACGCGACATGAAATACATCTCGACCCGCGGGCAGGCGCCCGAACTGACGTTTGAAGAGGCGATGCTGACCGGATTGGCCCGGGATGGCGGCCTGTATCTGCCTGCTGAAATTCCGGTTATGACACAGGATGAGATCGCAGCGCTGGCGGGTTTGCCCTATGAGGAAATCGCGTTCCGCGTGATGTGGCCCTATGTCAGCGGGTCCTTCGGTGAGGATGAATTCAAAGAGATCATCGCTCGGGCTTATGAAGGCTTCGGCCACGACGCCCGCGCGCCACTGAAGCAGCTGAACGAGAACCACTTCCTGCTGGAGCTGTTCCACGGCCCCACGCTGGCCTTCAAGGATTTTGCCATGCAGTTGATCGGTCAGCTGTTTCAGGTGGCTCTGAACCGGCGCGGAGATCGGGTGACCATTGTGGGCGCGACTAGCGGCGATACCGGCTCGGCTGCCATTGAGGCGTTCCGGGGATTGGATGCGGTGGACGTGTTCATTCTTTTCCCGCATGGCCGCGTGTCCGAAGTGCAGCGTCGTCAGATGACAACACCCGCCGACAGCAACGTGCACGCGCTGGCCGTGGACGGTGACTTCGACGATTGTCAGGCAGCGCTGAAGGACATGTTCAACGATTTCGAGTTCCGCGACGGAGTGAAATTGGCAGGAGTGAACTCGATCAACTTTGCCCGTGTCTTGGCGCAGATCGTTTACTACTTCTCGGCTGCTGTCAGCCTCGGCGCACCGCATCGCAAGGTCAGCTTCACCGTGCCGACCGGCAATTTTGGTGACATCTTTGCGGGCTACCTCGCCAAACGCATGGGCCTGCCGATCGACCGTCTGGTGGTGGCGACCAACCAGAACGACATTCTGCATCGTTGTCTGTCGGGCGAAGGGTATTTCAAGGGTGACACTATCCCCTCGATCAGCCCGTCGATGGATATACAGGTTAGTTCGAACTTTGAACGCGCGCTGTACTATGCCTATGGCGAGGATGGCAGAGCTGTCGCTCAGTTGATGGATGAGCTTAAGAATGGCGGTTTCAATGTAAGCCAGGGCGCGATGGAAGCTCTGCGCGAGAGCTTTGACTCAGGGAGAGCGTCCGAAGACGAAACGCTGGAAACGATAAAATCAACGCTGGATCATAGCGCTGAACTGGTCTGCCCACACACCGCAGTCGGTATCAAGGTCGCCGAAGAATATCGCGCAGCCGATGTCCCTATGATCACCTTGGCCACCGCGCATCCCGCGAAATTTCCGGCCGCGGTGGAGAAGGCGAGCGACATGCATCCGCCTCTTCCCTCTCGCATGTCTGATCTGTATGAACGTCCGGAACGGGTGACCCGCATTGCAAACGATCTGGGTGCCCTTGAGGATCATATCAAAAGGCATATCGCTGAGTGACTGTCAGACAAGACCAACTGAAGAACGGCTTTCGTATCGTCAGTGAACATATGCCGGGGCTGCAATCGGCGGCCATCGGTATCTGGGTAACCGCCGGTGGGCGGCATGAACGGATAGAGCAGAACGGCATCGCGCATTTCCTTGAGCATATGGCGTTCAAGGGAACCGAGCGTCGTTCGGCGCTGCAAATTGCCGAAGCGATTGAGGATGTGGGCGGTTACATCAACGCCTATACCTCGCGCGAGGTGACGGCTTATTATGCGCGCGTTCTGAAAGATGACGTGGCGTTGGCGATGGATGTCATCGGCGATATCGTTCTGAACCCCATCTTCGATCCTCGCGAGATCGAAGTCGAACGGGGTGTGATCCTGCAGGAAATCGGTCAGGCTTATGACACGCCCGACGACGTGATCTTTGACTGGCTGCAAGAGCAGAGCTATCACGATCAACCTTTGGGCCGGACCATTCTGGGACCGACCGAACGGGTCAGCGCGTTCTCGCGCGAGGATCTGTCGGGGTTTGTCGCCGAACATTATGGGCCCGAGCAGATGATTCTGTCCGCCGCTGGTGCTGTGGATCATGATGCGCTGATGAAAACGGCTGAGGCGCTGTTTGGGCATCTGCAACCGCGCAAGGGGCTGATCCCTGAAACTGCCCGTTTTACCGGCGGCGAAGCGCGGCAGGAGAAAGAACTGGAACAAGCGCATTTCGCGTTGGCATTGGAAAGCCCAGGCTATCGCGACGATGCGATTTACACGGCGCAGATTTATTCGACGGCGCTTGGCGGGGGCATGTCCTCGCGGCTGTTTCAGGAGGTGCGCGAAACGCGTGGGCTTTGCTATACGATTTTTGCGCAGACCGGAGCGTATGCCGATACCGGTACGACGACGATTTACGCGGGAACCTCGGCGGATCAGGTCGCGGAACTCGCCACCATTACGATTGATGAGATGAAGCGCGCCGCCGAAGACATGAGCGCCGAGGAGGTTGCGCGCGCTCGGGCGCAGATGAAAGCCGGTATGCTGATGGGGCTGGAAAGCCCTTCGAACCGGGCTGAACGTCTGGCGCGTCTGGTGCAAATTTGGGGCAATGTACCCTCGCTTGAAGATACAGTAGCCAAGATCGACGCCGTCAGCACCGAGGATGTGCGTGTATTCGCCGAGCAAATGGCCGTGCAGGCTCCGGCAGCGCTGGCGCTATATGGCCCGGTCTCGGGTGCGCCAACCCTGTCAGAATTGCAGGAGAGGCGTGCGGCGTGATGCTGTTGGGCAGACGCAAGCTGAAACTCGAAACCGAGCGCCTGAGCCTGCGCCCGCCTGTGCATTCCGATTTCAACGATTGGGCGGCGCTGCGGCGCGCGTCCCGGGACTATCTGACCCCGTGGGAGCCGGTCTGGGCCAAGGATCACCTGAGCAGAAAGTCGTTTACGAACCGCGTCTACTGGGCGCAGCGTTCGGTTTCGGGGGGGACCGCAATCCCCCTGTTTTTGTTCCGGCGCACGGACGATGTACTTCTGGGTGCCATCACGCTGGACAATGTCCGCCGCGGCCCTGCGCAGGCGGGGACTCTGGGGTATTGGACGGGGCTGTCTTTTGCACGTCAGGGCTATATGCGCGAGGCTATAGGCGCCGTCGTTCATCACGCCTTTACCCGGTTGGACCTGAGCCGGATTGAGGCGGCGTGCCTGCCGGAAAACAAGCCCTCGCGCGGGTTGCTGGAAAGCTCGGGCTTCAAATACGAGGGCGTCGCGCAATCGTACCTGCAGATCAACGGGCGGTGGCGGACGCATGTGCTGTATGCCAGCTTGCGCTCAGACCGGCGCGGAAAGACCGACGCGGGGTAGGTCGATGGCGCGGGCAAAACAGCCAATGATCTGGGTCAGTGATGCGATGGTGAGCGTTTCAAGCATCAAAGGGTTTGAGGCAGACATTGTCCTGAGGGATATGGAACGCGCTGTTGAAGCTATGAAGCGAAACAGACTTGGAGAACCGCAGTCAGAAGACTGTTTCCCGAAAGAAATGTACGCGAAGTACAACGACAAAAAGGAAAAGAAGCAGCCTGATTTCTTTATGGCTGGAGGTCTGTGGACGGTGTCTTCCGCGTGTGCAGCGGTTCTGCACCAGTTTGATCTCGGTGAAGGCAATCTCTACCCTGTCAAACTTTTTCAGCATGATCGTACCACGCCGGTTGAAGGCGAGTATTTCTGTTTGAACTTCGGTGCGCAAAAAACGGCCGTTCTGACAGATCAATCTCCGCGCATAACAAAGCCATACCCAAACTATGCTATCTGGCAGCCGCCTGGGGCAATGCAAGACAAGGATATTGCGGTCAGCGCTTCGGCCTTGGTTGGTCCTGACATCTGGATAGACACACAAATGCGCCACGCGTTTTTTGTGAGTGATCCGTTGGCACAAGCGTTGCGTGCGGCGAAAATCTCACGCTCGTTCAAGCTGCGGAAGTGCATCGTTCTCTGATCTGCTTCGTGAAGACCAAACCGTGATCTCACTAACGCGATATCTGCGGACGTGACTTACCTGTGTTCTGCGCTACACTTCCCCCATGCGCTGGGTTGGTGTGGCATTGATGGTGATCTCGGGCGGGGCTGCGGCGCAGGAACGGCGGCCAAGTCATTGCATCGCAATTGCGGATGCTGCGCCGGGGATCGAGTATCTTCACAAAGCCGCCTGGCAGGACCCGGTGCCTGAGTTTTCGGTCAGGATCAGCTATATTGCCCATGCGTCTTTCCTGATCCAGACCCAAGGCGGGTTGAATGCGGTGACGGATTTCACTGGATTTATCGGCAGTGCGGATCTGATCCCGGACGTGGTGACGATGAACCACGCTCACAGCACCCATTGGACGGCCCATCCGGACCCTGCGATCCCGAATGTGTTGCCGGGGTGGGGGGAGTTCGGGCTAGGGATCGAACACTATCTTGATCTGGGCGAGATGCTGGTGCGGAATGTCTCGACCGATATCCGATCCTCGTATGGCGGTTATGAAGAGCGCGGCAATTCGATCTTTGTGTTCGAGGTTGAGGGTTTGTGCATCGGTCATCTGGGGCACTTGCATCACGTGCCATCGGATGAACAATTTGCGGCTTTGGGGCGTTTGGACGTTGTGATGGCCGCTGTAGATGGCGGAACGACGATGCCCTTGCCGGAAATGATCACGGTACTGAAGCGGCTGAAAAGCTCGGTCATCATTCCGATGCACTGGTTCTCCAGCTTTTCACTGGACCGGTTTCTGGTCGATATCCGCAATGATTTTCCCGTCGAACGAAAAGGCGTGTCGGAAATTATCGTGTCCTTGCGTACGCTACCTGATCGTCCGACTGTCGTGGTGCTGGAACCGCAATACCTCATCGAATTGGAATAAGGCTTGTCGGGACCTCGCGACTTGGGCAAGGAATGGGTATGAAACTGAACCCGGCCGATGACACATTTGCCCAGTCTATTCGCGCTGCGATGGGCGATGATGTTCTGCACCCCGTCGAGGAACGATATCTGGAAGAGCCGCGCCGCAGGTTTGCAGGTCATGTGGGCGTTCTGGCGCGACCGAGGTCGGTAGAACAGGTTTCGACGCTTGTTCGGCTTGCATCGGATGCGTTGGTTCCTGTCGTACCTTATGGTGGTGGTACCGGGCTGGTCGGCGGGCAAGTGATGGTCGAAGGTCCGGCCCCTTTACTGATTTCGCTGGAACGTATGTCAGCCATCCGGACGGTTTATCCGACCGAGAACGTTCTGATCGCCGAGGCCGGTGCCATTTTAGCCGATGTTCAGGCTGCTGCAGAAGGGGCGGATCGGTTGTTCCCCCTTGCGCTGGCCGCGCAGGGATCGTGTCGGATCGGTGGCAATCTTGCGACGAACGCAGGTGGGGTCAATGTCCTGCGCTACGGCAATGCGCGCGATTTGTGTTTGGGGCTTGAGGCGGTTTTGCCGAATGGCGAGATCTGGCACGGCCTCAGCCGGTTGCGCAAGGACAATACCGGGTACGATCTGCGAAATCTGCTGATCGGGTCCGAAGGTACGCTGGGTATCATAACCGCGGCGTCTTTGAAACTGTCCCCGCGCCCGGGAGAAACCGGCACAGCGATGTTTCAGGTGGCCTCGCCCGAAGCTGCCATTGATCTGCTGGCGATGGTGCGCGATCAGGTGGGCGAGGGGGTCAGCACCTTTGAGCTGATCCACAAGCAAGGTCTGCAGTTCCTGGCAGAGGTTTTGCCCGATATCCGTCAGCCGTTTGACGTCCAGCCTGAATGGATGGTCCTTATTGAGTTGGGCCTTTCCGGCGGTGCGTCACCGTCAGATGCGCTGATGGCGCTGTTCGAAACAGCGGACGCGCGTGGACTTGTCGGTGATGCGGTTATTGCCCAAAGCGAAGCACAACGAATGGAACTTTGGGCCGTGCGTGAACAGATCCCCGAGGCAAACCGGTTGATTGGATCTGTCTCGAGTCACGATATCTCCGTCCCGATCTCGGAGATCCCCGAGTTTATTCGGCGTGGGTTAGAAATGGTGAATGCGTTGGGGACATTTCGCATCAACTGCTTTGGACATTTAGGAGACGGTAACCTGCACTACAATGTGTTCCCGCCACAGGGGCATAACCGTGCGGAGTATGATGCACAGCGGGCAAAGATCAAAGGCGCGGTGCATGATCTGGTGCATGAATTCGGCGGCTCGATCAGCGCTGAACATGGTATAGGTCGTTTAAAAACGGATGATCTTGAGCACTATGGCGACCCTGTGAAGCTGTCTGCGATGCGTGCGATAAAAGCCGCTCTTGATCCCAAGGGGATCATGAACCCCGGGGCCGTGCTGAAGGTGTAGGCGCGGCCAATTTCGGATCGGCCGCGCGCTGAACTTACGATTCCGGTAGAATAACCTTGTCAATCACATGGATGACGCCGTTCGACGTTTCGATATCTGCCTGCACAACGTTGGCGTCGTTGACCATCACGCCGTTGTCCAGGTCGATCTTGATGTCTCCGCCTTGAACGGTTGCGGCTATCATGTCATCGGACAGATCGCCTGACATCACTTTGCCGGGTACTACATGATAGGTCAGGATGGCGACCAGCTGATCCTTGTTCTCGGGCTTTAGCAGGGTCTCGACTGTGCCTTCGGGCAAGGCCGCGAACGCCTCATCCGTGGGGGCGAAGACGGTGAATGGGCCTTCACCTTTCAGCGTATCGACCAGTTCTGCTGCCTGGACGGCTGCGACAAGGGTTTCAAAGCTGCCTGCACCGACAGCGGTGTCGACGATATCTTTGGAGTGGCCATCAGCATAAGCCGTCGCTGACACGAGAATGCTTGCGACACCGGCAATTGCAAATTTGCGAAACATGATATGAATTCCCTTGTTGGAATGCCCTTGGTGGCATCAACAGGGGTACGCGGCATCATCGAGCAGAGATCACTGAATGTGTCGATAAGTTCAGGTTGATCGCGAAGAAAACCGCGCTAAGCCAGCGCGGTTTCGAATTTCCACTCACGTTTTTGTGATCGCGAGGATTGTTAAAGGCCTTCAAATTCGCACAGGACGTGGACATCCATGCCCATATCCTCCAAAGCTTTGCGGCCTCCCAGTTCGGGCAGGTCGATAATGAATGAGCACGAGACGATTTCGCCACCCAAACGCTCGATCAGTTTGATGCCTGCGGCGGCGGTGCCACCGGTCGCCAGCAGATCGTCAACGACGAGGATTTTTTCACCCGGCTGGATGGCGTCATCGTGAATTTCGACAATCGCCTCACCGTATTCAAGTTTGTAGTCTTGGCTGATCGTGGTTCCCGGTAACTTGCCCTTTTTCCGGATTGGCACAAAACCGACGCTTAACTGATGTGCAATAGCCCCGCCAAGGATGAACCCGCGCGCCTCAAGGCCAACGACCTTGTCAATTTGTTCGCCGGCATAGGGGTGCAACATCTGGTCAATCGCTATGCGAAACCCGCGCGGGTCGGCGAACAGGGTTGTTACATCCCGGAACATGATCCCTTCATGCGGGAAATCCACGATGGTCCGAATGTAATCCTTGACCGACTTGTTCCTGGACATGGCCACCCCTCTGACGTCAAAACACGCTGGGTTGTTTGGCCCATCGGTGACAGTCATGCAAGGAAAGATTGCTGTCACCGTGCCTGCGACGTTTTCGGGTTGATTTCGGTGGTCCGTGATTGCGGTACGGTGCGGAAGGCAAAAACGGCTGCTGCGGATTGCGCCACTTTCGGGGATCTTTCAAGAGAAACGCCAGAGCGGAAGTGAAGGTTCATTGCCATTGACCTCAATTGTTGTTAGGTGCTCGCGAATTACAAATTCTATGCAGTGTATATACAAATAATAGCCTGTAGGGCGGGAATTTTGATGGGAACAGGGCGCGTGACAACAAAAGACGGCAAGGTCTCAACCAAGAAAAACAGTCAGTTGGTCCTGCGTCTGGATAAGGACGAACGGGACGCCTTTGTTGAGTTGTGCAGAGAGCTGGACACATCAGCCGCAAGGGAAATCCGGCGTTTCATACGCGGGTTCATGAAGGAACACGCAGAGGATTAGGCCCTCAGGCCGGTCGGCGCAAAACAGCCGTGGCCACGCCCATCCCGATCAAAGTCACCCCTCCGAACCGGGTCATTGCAGTGATGACGCCTGAACGGCCGATCATTTGGCGTAAGCGGTCTGCCAGCAGGGTGTAGGCCAGTGAATTCAGCCAAGCCAGCCCGACGAAGGTTGCGATCAGGATGGCGAATTGCGGCCCAAGCGGATCAGCCGGACGCAGAAACTGTGGAACGAAGGCGATAAAGAACGCGATGGATTTCGGGTTTAACGCGGTGACAGCGGCGGCATGTCCAAAGACGCTGCGGGCGGTGACATCGCGCCCGGTGTCCACAGTCTCAAGTCCACCTGATGGCGCGCTGCGCAACAGCTTAACACCCAACCAGACCAAATAGGCGGCGCCGACCCATTTGAGGATCATAAACAAGGTGGCAGACGCCAGAACCAGCGCGCCCAGTCCCAACAATGAGGCCGTCATAGCCACCAGATCTCCAACAGCTACACCCGTCGCTGATGCCACAGCCACACTGCGCCCTTTGGACAGGGCATAGCTAAGCACCAGCAAAACCGTGGGGCCTGGGATTAGCAGAAGGGCAGTGGATGCAGCGACAAAGGTGAGCCATAGATCAAGAGACATCAGAAATCCTGTGAATGCGTTCCCCGCAGCAAGCCCGGACCGGCGTGCAAGGTCAAGCCCCGCGTGGCTGTGTTGTCAGACGCATCACGGCTTCCAGTGGGCCGCGTTTGAACTTGCGAAACCACAGAAGGGCGAAAGCTGAGGACGCCGCGCAGAATACAATAGCGTAGCCCACGATCTGTGGGGCGTTCAGTGACCCGTTCAGCAACCCGGCTTCTTCCAGCATGCCCATGCCGATCAGGATGTGCGCCATATAGAGCGTCAGGCTCTGACGGCCGGGTGCGATCAGGACAGGGCCGAGGCGCAGCTTTTCGACCTTCGGCCACAGCTTCAGTAGCAATCCGATCACTACGCACGCCGACCCTGTCCCGGCAATGATGTAGAACGGCCCCGGAGGAATGGACTCTGTCCCCAAATAGGCCGCCAAATCTGGATCCGACGCCAGCATCTGTGGGAACAGGGCAAATACGGCGCCTCCGAACCCCCACATGATCAGCCGGTGTTGAATACAGATCGTGTGCAGCTCTGCCCGTCCAACGGCCATTCCGATCAACAGGAACGCGGCCCAGGGAAGAACCGGGTGCCAGCCGTTGAAGAAGAGATTGCGCAAGAAGCCGGGTAGGGTCCAAAGGTCGGTGTATGTCAGCGTGTTCCAGTCCCAGCCAAGGTCGTAGTTGAAGATCGAGATGGCAAGGACGGCCAGCGCCACCACTCCGATGGACCCCAGCCACAACGCACCTGCCGGGGCCGCCAGGAAAGCCGCACCAACAACGAAGTACACGGCGTAGAAATGCAGTATATCCGCGTCAAATACAGTCATGTTGATCAGACCGAGGACGAACAGAAACACTGCTCGCCGCAGCAATACCGAGGCTGACACAGAAGACAATCCAATTCCAATACCGGCCAGGATGACAAACAATGCAGCCGCGCGGCCTTCGAGCATGTCGATCAGGATCGAGGCCCAGTCATTGCCAGGGGCAACCTGGGCGGCAATGCGGAAATTCACCAGAACCATTCCGCAAAATGCCAGAAACCGGGCCGCGTCCAATGCCTCAAGTCGCTTCATGCTTTCCCTCTGTCTTGTCAGTGTTTTGACACCGCCATGTGGCCCACACATCGGAGCGATACGGACGTTTTTTCAAGATGTTGAGCAAAAAAGAACTGGGGCCGTGCAACACGGCAACAAGTTTAAAGATTGGATTAAGTGTGCCCCGGGCGGCTTGAATTGGTTCCCTGTGTCACCGACCTTGGACAGGACACAACGCTTCGGAGAGGCCGATGGTTCAAACTGATCACACATCCACAGGCGCGATACCTGAGCGCAACCACTCGCGGCTTGCCCGCGTAAAGGGCGCGCTGATCCTTTTGGTTCCGGTCCTCGCAGTGATCTACGCCGGAATTGTGGGGTATATGTATGTGAACCAGCAATCGCTGTTGTTCAAACCGGACGGAGAATTGCCAGCGCCCAACTCGGTAGGGTTGGCTGATGTGGATTCGGTATCTCTCACGATGTCCGATGGCGTCACGCTGACCGCGTGGTCTGCCCCGCCTGCAATAGAGGGCGCGCCGACAGTTTTGTTCTTTCATGGTCAAACCGGCAATCTGGGCGATCGGGCCGACCGGATGAGGGAAATCCTCAACAGCGGTCTCGGACTTCTGGCCCCCAGCTATCGCGGCTATCCGGGCAGCGATGGCGAACCGTCCGAAGTGGCGCTGATATCCGACGGCATCCAGATTTATGACCAGTTGGATCGCCAAGGCGCGGAAATTGTGCTGCACGGTCAGAGCCTTGGAACTGCTGTGGCTGCAGCAGTGGCCGAACAGCGCCCGAATGCGCAGCTATTGGTGCTGGAGGCACCCTTTACGGCGACCGTGGACGTTGCTGCGGAAAGATACCCCTGGCTACCTGTTCATGCCCTGATGCGCGATCAGTTCGCGACCCGCGATCTGATCGCGAATGTAACGGTTCCAACGCTGATCTTCCACGGGACCGAAGACGAAACGGTCCCGTTGCATCATGGTGAGGCATTGGCGGCGATGGCAGGGGATACTGCGCAACTGCACGTCATATCAGACGGCACCCACAACGACCTCTGGTCGCATGGGCTATGGGATCAGGTTCAGCAGTCGCTGCCATCAAACTGAGTTTGCTGGTCAGAGAATCCGACCAGCAACAGCGTCCAGTTTTTCCAGCAAGGCGGGGTCGCGCTTTTCCGGTGCGGTCAGTATGGCAAATTCCAGTGCTCGGTCGCAGCCGTGTGGGCAGGGCGCGCGTTCCGCCCCCAGCAGGCCCGGCAGGCCCTTGACCAAGGCACGTCCTTTCTCGGCGTTGCCTGTCAGCGTGGCGATGATGGCGTTAACGTCCACCTCGCCGTGATCCGGGTGCCAACTGTCGTAATCGGTGACCATGGCGATCGAGGCGTAGCAAAGCTCGGCCTCGCGGGCGAGTTTGGCTTCGGGCATGTTCGTCATCCCGATCACGTCACAGCCCCACTGTTCGCGGTACATCTTGGATTCCGCTAGCGTCGAGAATTGTGGCCCCTCCATCGCCAGATAGGTTCCGCCACGATGGATGGTGATCCCGGCTGCCTTGCCTGCGGTCTCACAGGCATCGGACAGGCGCGGGCAGGTTGGATGAGCTACGCTGACATGGGCCACGCAGCCGGTCCCGAAAAAGCTTTTTTCGCGCGCAAAGGTCCGGTCGATGAATTGATCGACGATCACGAAATCACCCGGTGCCATGTGTTCGCGGAACGAACCGCAGGCCGAGACTGAGATTACGTCGGTCACACCAAGCCGTTTCAATGCGTCGATATTGGCGCGATAAGGCACGTCGGTCGGGGAATGCACGTGACCGCGCCCGTGGCGGGGCAAAAAGGCCATGTCCACGCCATTCAGCGATCCGGTCAGAATTTGGTCCGAGGGGTCGCCCCATGGTGTCTCAACGGTGACCCATTCCGCATTTTCCAAACCGTCGATATCGTAAATGCCTGATCCACCGATGATTGCGATTTTGGTCTGGGTCATGGCTGCTCTCCGTGAAAAACTGTTGAAAGAGTTCTGCTTGGCGACCGCTGGTTTGGCAAGTGGCTTCAAGGGTTTGTGTATGCCGCCTGCAAGCTATGCGCTTTACGCATATCAGGGTCCCGCTGGGTGCAGTATCTAATGTCAGGCATGACAGGTAAAAGGCCCCTTTCGCGCGAACAAACAAACCCACAGGACGTCTCATGCCCCGAGCCATGCTGGCAAGCTTTGCCAATCGTATAGCTAAACCCGATCTCCGCTGGATGCCGGATGAGGGGCTGACCGTCTCGCGCCTGCGGATCGAGCTTTTGTCCGGTCTGACTGTGGCGCTTGCGCTGGTGCCCGAAGCTGTGGCGTTTGCCTTTGTTGCGGGTGTGCATCCCTTGGTTGGGCTGTATGCCGCATTCATGGTTGGCCTGATTACCGCGTTGATCGGCGGACGTCCGGGCATGATATCAGGCGCAACCGGCGCTCTGGCTGTTGTCATGGTGGCGTTGGTGGCCGAACACGGAGTGGAATACCTGTTCGCCACGGTGGTTCTGATGGGTATTTTGCAGGTCATTGCAGGCGCGATGCACTGGGGCCGGTTCATCCGACTGGTGCCGCATCCGGTGATGCTGGGGTTTGTGAATGGTCTGGCCATCGTGATTTTCTTGGCGCAGATGGGTCAATTCAAGGTGCCCGGCACCATGGAAAACACCGGCCACGGTGTGGGTGGCGGCGAATGGCTTTCTGGTCTGCAGCTTTATACCATGCTGGGCTTGGTTGCCCTGACCATGGCAGTCATCTGGATCATGCCGCGGATCACACGCATCGTCCCCGCGCCGCTGGCCGGGATCGTTGTAGTTGCCGCGTTGGTGATCGGTTTTGGGCTAGATGTGCCGCGCGTTGGCGATCTGGCCTCGATCGAGGGTGGTCTGCCTCAATTCCACATCCCGATGGTGCCGCTGAACTGGCAAACCTTTGAGATCATTCTGCCTTACGCCGTCATTCTGGCCGCCATTGGTTTAATCGAATCCCTTTTGACCCTGAACCTTGTTGGTGAGATCACCGGCAAACGCGGAGGTGCCTCGCAGGAGTGTATCGCGCAGGGTGTTTCCAACGTGGCCACTGGTTTCTTTGGGGGCATGGGCGGCTGCGCCATGATCGGTCAGTCGATGATCAACGTGAAGTCCGGCGGTCGTACCCGTATCGCCGGCATTGCTGCGGCCCTGTTCCTGCTGATCTTTATCCTGTTTGCCTCACCTTTGATCGAGCAGATCCCACTGGCCGCGCTGGTTGGTGTAATGTTTATGGTGGTGATTGGCACCTTCGCTTGGAACTCGTTCAAGATCATGCGCAAAGTTCCTCTGATGGATGCGTTTGTCATCGTTCTGGTGACGGTCGTGACCGTAATGGAAGACCTTGCGGTTGCCGTCGTTGTTGGCGTGATCGTCTCTGCACTGGCCTATGCTTGGAACAACGCCAAGCGCATCCACGCTGTCACGCGAGATTCGGCCACAGAGCAGGGCGCAAAAGTCTATGAGATCCAAGGGCCGCTGTTCTTTGGCTCATCCGATGGTTTTATCGAACTCTTCGACGTGCCGAATGACCCCGACACCGTGATCGTAGACTTTGCAGAAAGCCGCGTCGTGGACCAATCCGCGCTGCAGGCCATAGAAAACATCGCCGCCAAGTACGAGGCCGCGGGCAAGCGCGTCATGCTGCGCCACCTCAGCCGTGATTGCCACAAGCTGCTGAACAAGGCAGGTCACCTGATGGTCGACAGCGACGATGACCCGGATTACGAACTGGCGGTGGATTACTCGGTTCGTACCGGAATTCTGGGCGGTCACTAATTGAAAAAGGCGGTCGAGATGGCCGCCTTTTTACTTTGCGGCAATCCGTTCCAGTTCTTCAACGTTGTCAGACACGAGCGCGTCTTCCGCTTCCGCGATCATCTCGGCAGGCCAGTCCCACCAGTTCAAAGCCTGTAACCTTTCAATCACTTCGGGGGCGAACCTAAAACGCCGAACTTCTGCTGGATTGCCGGTGGCAACGGCATAAGGCGGAATATCTCCGCGCACGACCGAACCTGCGCCGATGATGGCTCCGTTCCCGATCCGGGCACCCGGCAGGATCATCGCGCCATATCCGATCCAGACATCATGACCGATGACTGTATCGCGCGTATCCGGCTGAAACCCCGTCATCTGTTCTGTGTCAAAAATCGGAAATGGAAAACAAGTCAGCCCATCCATCGCGTGATTGGCCGAGGACGTAATGAAGCGAACCCCATGGGCGATCTGACAGAACTTTCCTAGCACCAGTCTTTCTTGTGAGAATGGAAAAAGATAGGGGGCCAACCGTGAAGCCCAGTCCTCTGGCGCATCGAAATCCGAAGCATAGCTGAAAGCTCCGGCCTGGAACCGGGGGTGGTCGACGGCTTGGGCCAGAAAGACTGTTCCCTTGTGGTCGGATCCATCAGGGAGGGTGATCGGGTATCTACGCGACGGGTCAGGCAGTGGCATCAGTCATCCGGTCGTGAAAGGCTGAATAGCTCGGTGACCACCGAATAGTCCCGGTACCCAAGCCGTGCCAGCGGTTGGAATGTTGTGACGTCGAACATACCGTCCTTCAGGCAATCGTCACGCAGATGCACACCTGTAACCTCTCCGAACACCACCCGATTGGCCTCGCCCGGCAGGGATACGATCTGGGTTAGCTTGCACTCCAGCGCTGCCGGAGCCCCATTGATCCGGGCACATGGGATGGTTTCGCATTCCACCGGTGTCAGCCCGGCATGTTCGAACTCATCGATACCCCTTGGCAGTCCGGCAGAACTGGCGTTCATAGCATCCCGATGTGCATGGGCCACGACGTTTACGCAGAACACTCCGGTTGCTTCGATATTAGCGAGGCTGTCTTTTGTGCCGTCCTGATCGTGTTTGATGCCGGTTGAGGCAAACATGACCTGCGGCGGGGTATAGGCCACGCCGTTGAAAAACGAGTATGGCGCCAGATTGTTGATCTCATCAGTATCACGTGTGGAAATCCAGCCGATCGGCCGAGGCGTGATAATGGCGTTGAACGGATTGTGCGGCAGGCCGTGGCCGTCTTCGGGGCGATAGAACATATGGTCTCCAAGCGTTTGCCCAAGGCGTACCGAAGTGCTAGGGCGAATGCCAGCTAGGAAAAGAGGGCAGGGTGCAGCAGTTCGTGATCAGGCCGGAAGAGCCGGATGATTGGTGGGAGGTCGAGGCACTTTACGACCTGTGCTTTGCGCCAGGGCGCGAGGCGCTGTCCTCGTATCGTTTGCGCGATGATATTCCGCCGGTTTCGGGCCTGTCACTTGTTGCGCGCGACGGGCAAGGTATTCTGGCCGGGGCAATCCGGTTCTGGCCCGTGCATGTGGGCGATCATGACGCCTTGTTGCTGGGTCCTGTGGCAGTGCACCCGACCCACCAGGGCGAAGGCCTGGGCGGGTTCCTGATCCACCGGGGGCTTGAGGCCGGTCGCGAAAAAGGGTGGCAAAGGGCTATGTTGGTGGGCGATGCGCCCTATTATGCACGTTTCGGCTTCGCCCGTCTTTCCGGCGTGGAAATGCCCCCGCCAACAAATCCGGACCGAGTTTTAGGCGTGGAATTGAGCCCGGGTGAATGGTCGAATGTGCGCGGCGCGGTCACACGCTGGATGCGCTGAGCTATTGAAACCATGCCATACAGCCCCGATGTTTACTGGCAGGAGGGTTCACATGCAGGACGTGCTTCTAGTCGAAAAGCTGGATACCGAAGCCGAACTGGATCGGTTGGCCAAGTTTTACAGAACAGCCGGAGGTCCGGGCGTTAAACTGTTGAACAGTTTAGGGGGTTCGGCAGAATCCTTACTGGAACAACTCCCTGTATCTGTACGAGAGGGGCTGACCGGGGCAACCGAGCAGGCGTTATGGCTTGCAATGCATGCGGCAGAAGAGTCGCGCCGGGCTGTTCCGGATCAAAAGCCATGGGTCAACACAGCTGTGGCAACGGCGATGGGGGCCGCTGGTGGCATGGGAGGCGTGTCGACCGCCCTGATGGAATTGCCCGCTACGACGGCCATGTTATTGCGTGCCATTCAGGGTGCGGCGTCCCGCGAAGGGTTCGATCCGTCCGAAGAAGGCGTAAAATTTGATTGCGTTCGGGTTCTGTCAGCGGCTGGTCCGCTGTCTTTTGACGATGGTGCTGATCTGGGGTTCTTTTCCGTCCGCCTGACGTTGACTGGCACTGCAATGCAAAAGCTGATCGCGGCGGTTGCACCGCGGCTATCCATCGTGCTGGGCCAGAAACTTGCGGCACAATCAATTCCGGTCCTGGGTGCGATCGCGGGGGGCGGTACGAATTACGTCTACACCCGTTACTATCAGCAAGTGGCACGCGTTCACTTCGGGTTGCGGCGACTGGCAATCGATGCCGACATACCGCACGAAGATCTGGTTCGGAAGCTGGCGGCACGCGTTTGATTTTTGTCTAACTGCTTGGAAGAAAATACTTCATATGGTATTCTAGTGCCATCTGACCGCTAAATGTATGAAAACGCAAAGGTCGGCGATTGAGGATGAAAGCAGTTGGAAAGGCGGCGCGGCGTGATCGATGCAAGGCGATCAGCGTGTCTGCAGGGAAACGAGCAGCACCTGCAGCTAATGCATCAATCGGCGGCCCTGTGCTATCGCATCAAAAATGGTCGGCTCAGGGTTTTGCTGATCACATCGCGCAAATCCAAACGTTGGATCATACCGAAGGGTTGGCTGATCGAGGATATGACACCGTCGCAAACCGCCGGGCGAGAAGCTTGGGAAGAGGCTGGGGTAAAAGGCAAATGCGCAAACAAGCCCTTGGGCCATTTCTCATATGTCAAACCTCGCAGCGGAAAGAGTTCAGTGTTTTGTCTGGTGGATGTCTTTCCCCTCTGTGTTAGGTCGATTTCTTCGGAATTCCCTGAACGGACCCAACGAAAGCGAAAGTGGGTTTCGCCCAAAAAAGCGGCCTCTTGGGTCAAATCGCCGGAACTGTCCCAATTGTTCCACAGACTCGGCCCAATTCTACACTGACTCGCCATTTGAAGGGCTTGATATTGCCATGGCTGTCAGTATCTATTTGCCTACCGGAAAATGGACGGACCATGATACAATATTCGCTGAAATGCAGCCGCGACCATACATTTGACAGTTGGTTCCAATCGGCCGCCGCTTACGACAAGCTCGCATCCACAGGTATGGTAACCTGCGTGGTATGCGGGGATGCGAATGTCGAAAAGGCCATTATGACACCCCGTGTTCGTCCGGCCCGCAATGCCAAGACCTCGGAACAGCAGGAAAAACCGATCGACGTCGCGACCCCGTCACCGGATATCGAGAAGGTGTTGGCCGACCTGCGCCGCAAGGTCGAGGAGAACTCGGACTATGTCGGGAAAGATTTTGCCAAAGAAGCGCGCAAGATCCATCTGGGTGATGCGCCCGAGCGCGCAATCTATGGCGAAGCCAAACCTGATGAGGCAAAAGCGCTGATCGAAGATGGCGTACCGGTTTCACCGCTCCCGTTTCTTCCCACCCGCAAAACGAACTGACGTATGCACATCGTCATCACTGGTGCCAATCGCGGAATTGGACAGGCCCTGGCGGATCGTTATCGCGCGAAAGGGCATGACGTGACCGGGACGGCACGGGACACCAGCGCTCAGGTTGTTCTGGATGTAACAGACCCGAAACAGCAGGCTGCCATGGCAGAAGGGCTTGCGGGTCGCCCCGTTGATCTGTTGATTTGCAACGCTGGGGTTTGTCTGGACAAGGGCCAAGGCATTGACGAGTACCCGGCCGACATGTGGGCGCAGAGCTTTGCGACCAATGTGACCGGCGTGTTTCTGACCGTGCAGGCGCTTTTGCCCAATCTACAAGCAGCGAAAGGCAAGATCGCCATCCTATCGTCTCAGATGGCGTCGCATACGCACGCGCCGGGCGGAAGCTATATCTATCGCGCATCCAAGGCGGCGGCGCTGAATCTGGGGCGTAATCTTGCGACAGACCTGCGCGCGGATGGCATCGCTGTTGGCATCTACCATCCGGGATGGGTGCAAACGGATATGGGCGGAGTCCAGGCTGATATCACCGGTGATAAGGCCGCCGCCGGGCTTCTTGACCGTTTTGGCGCGCTGTCGCTAGCCACAACCGGGTGTTTTGAAACCTGGGAAGGTCAGCCGCACGCTTACTGACGTTTCAAAGCCGCCGTGGGGATTTCGTAGACTTCATCGGGGTCGATGAAGACTACCGTGATGCCGCCGCGAGTTTCATAGCTGATCCGGGCGGGCGAGCTGCTGGAGCTTGGTACGCCGTCCGTGAAGTAGATACTGCGCACTTCGCCGCCACCCAGGCCCACAGCCAGTGTCGTAGTGCCGTCGTCATGATGACGCAGCTCGGCATTGCAGCTACTCAACGCCGCACCGCCTGTGGCGCAGGGCACCGTGCCCAAAGCATTCTTGCCGTCGGTTGCAGCCAGAGTAGAGACCTGTGCAACGGCGGGTGAGGACAATAGGACGAGGGCTGCGGCAACGCGGATCATGGAAAACCTCTGGGAATAAGTGTGGGTGCAGGCTGACAGCCTCTGTTTCGGTTGTAAAGCAGTCTGGTGCGGCCATCCAACCGGTTTTGAACTCTTGCCCTCAAGCCCCCCCTCGCATAAGACGCACGGGATCAGAAATCCAAGGCGCGGAGACACTTGCCCCCATGCCCTTACTCGTGATGAAATTTGGCGGCACTTCGGTTGCCAACCTTGACCGTATCCGCCGCGCAGCTAAGCGCATCGGCGTTGAGGTGGCAAAGGGCTATGACGTGATCGTCATCGTCTCGGCTATGTCCGGCAAGACAAATGAGCTTGTGGGCTGGGTCGATGAGACGTCACCGCTATACGATGCGCGCGAATATGATGCCGTCGTGTCCTCGGGTGAAAACATCACCGCTGGTCTGATGGCGCTGACTCTGCAGGAAATGGATATCCCAGCCCGCAGCTGGCAGGGTTGGCAGGTTCCGCTGATGACCACGAGTGCCCACAGCCAGGCCCGGATCGAGGAAATTCCGACCGACAACCTGAACCAGAAATTTGGCGAAGGCATGAAGGTTGCCGTTGTCGCCGGGTTCCAAGGCATCAGCCCCGAAGGCCGTATCACGACCCTGGGCCGCGGTGGGTCGGACACAACTGCCGTGGCATTTGCCGCCGCCTTCGGTGCCGAGCGGTGCGACATCTACACGGACGTTGACGGTGTCTATACCACCGACCCGCGCATCTGCGAGAAGGCCCGCAAGCTGGACCGCATTTCGTTCGAGGAAATGCTGGAACTGGCCTCGCTGGGGGCAAAGGTGCTGCAGACCCGTTCGGTCGAACTGGCGATGCGCTACAAGGTGAAACTGCGCGTTCTTTCAAGCTTTGAAGAACAATCCGATGAGGCCGGTACGCTGGTCTGCGATGAGGAGGATATCATGGAATCCAATGTTGTGGCCGGTGTGGCCTATTCCCGTGACGAAGCCAAGATGACTGTTGTCTCGGTGGCTGACCGCCCGGGCATCGCGTCGATCATCTTTACCGCGCTCAGCGACGCGGGCGTGAATGTCGATATGATCGTGCAGAACATCTCGGACGAAGGGCGCACGGACATGACCTTCTCCTGCCCCACCGATCAGGTGGCCCGCGCCGAACAGGCATTGCTGGCGATCAAGGACGCGGGTGAACTGAACTATGCCGAACTGGTTGCGGATCAGGATGTCTGCAAGGTTTCGGTCGTGGGAATCGGCATGCGTTCGCAATCGGGCGTGGCGGCAAAGATGTTTAAGGTACTCTCGGATGAGGGGATCAACATCAAGGTCATTACAACCTCTGAGATAAAAATTTCCGTCCTTGTAGATAGGAAATACATGGAACTTGCTGTTCAGGCACTGCATGATGCCTTTGAACTGGATAAGGCGGCCTGAGCATTTCAGCCAAAGGTCTCGCCTGACTGTGTAAATTGGGTGGGCTATGGCGGAAGGCACCGAAACAGAATCCCGTAAGCTGCTGGGCCGGCTGCGCGAAGAGATGGCGAGCGAAGCCGCCGGTCAGGAACGTCTTGACCGGATCACGCATCTGATTGCTGACAGCATTCGGGCCGAAGTGTGCTCGATCTACTTGTTCCGGGATGCAGACACCCTTGAGCTTTGTGCGACCGAGGGATTGTCGCCAGAGGCAGTTCACAAAACACGTATGCGGTTGGGTGAGGGCCTTGTGGGTCGCGTTGCGCAATCCGGTAAGGTCGTGAACACTGCTGACGCGCCGTCGACCAAAGGGTTCCGGTATATGCCGGAAACCGGGGAGGAGCGGTTTTCATCCTTCATCGGGGTGCCGATCCAGCGGTTGGGCGAAAAGCTGGGCGTATTGGTTGTGCAATCCCGTGATGCGCGTGAGTATTCCGCCGATGAGGTCTATGCGCTGGAAGTGGTCGCCATGGTTTTGGCCGAAATGACCGAACTCGGCGCCTTTGTGGGAGAAGGCGCAGCGCTTTCGCCCCGCCACCAGCAATCCGTGCAGTTCAGTGGTGGCCCCGCGCAGGAAGGATCGGCCGAGGGGCACGTATGGTTGCACGAACCACGTGTCGTCGTCACAAACCCGATTGCCGATGATCCCCACCGCGAACGCGAAAGACTAAGCGAGGCTGTCGATGAGCTGCGCGTGGGTGTCGACAAGATGCTGGAAATCTCGCAGGGCGGCGACAAGGAACAACTCCAGGTTCTGGAAGCCTACCGTATGTTTGCCAATTCCAAAGGCTGGATGCGCCGGATGGAAGAGGACATTGCCCTGGGCCTTAGCGCCGAGGCAGCGGTTGAGAAAGAACAGTCGCAAGCTCGCGCTCGCATGGGACAGGTCACCGACCCCTACCTGCGGGAACGGCTTGCCGATCTGGATGACCTTAGCAACCGGCTTTTGAGAATCCTTACGGGGCAGGGCGCCACCAACGGGGCCGACCTGCCGCCCGATCCGATCCTGATTGCGCGCAATATCGGGCCCGGAGACCTTTTGGAATATGGCAGGTCCCTAAAGGGGATTGTTCTTGAAGAGGGCTCGGTCGGCAGTCACGCAACCATTGTGGCCCGGGCTTTGGCGATTCCGCTTGTGGTTCACGTTGGCCACATCACGACAGAGGCGCTGAACGGCGACCAAATTCTGGTGGATGGGGATCAGGGCATCGTACACCTGCGCCCTGAAGAGACAGTTGTAAGTGCGTTCCGCGACAAAATCGCAATGCAAGCCAAGGCGCAGGAACGCTATGCTTCGATCCGCGATACTCCAACGGTCACGCGCGATGGCGAGCGGATAAACCTTGTCATGAACGCGGGCCTGATGGCCGACCTGCCGTCGCTGGGCAATTCCGGGGCCGAAGGTGTCGGCCTGTTCCGCACCGAGCTTCAGTTTCTGATCCGTAATCAAATGCCAAAGCGGTCCGAGCTTGTGACGCAATATCAGCGTGTTATGGACGCTGCAGGCGACAAGCGCGTGGTGTTCCGCACGCTGGATATTGGCTCGGACAAAGTTCTGCCCTACATGAAACATGTGGAAGAGCCGAACCCCGCCCTGGGGTGGCGCGCCATCCGTGTCGGCCTAGACAAGCGCGGCGTGATGCGGATGCAGTTGCAGGCCCTGATGCGCGCTGCGAACGGTCGCCCGTTGACGTTGATGTTCCCATTCGTCGCGCAGGCTGACGAGTTCCGCGAGGCCAAGTGGGAGGTCAACAAAACCATCGAGCGCGAAAAGCGTTTGGGTCATGAACTGCCACAGTCGATCGAAGTTGGCGCAATGCTGGAGACACCGTCGCTCGCATTCGCACCGCAGAAGTTTTTTGACGAAGTCGATTTCGTCTCGATCGGGGGCAACGACCTGAAACAGTTCTTTTTTGCTGCCGACCGCGAAAACGAGCTGGTGCGCCGTCGCTATGACACACTGAATGTCAGCTTCCTCAGCTTTATCGAGCGGATTGTCGAGCGCTGCAATATCTCGAATACGCCGTTGTCCTTCTGCGGCGAGGATGCCGGGCGACCGGTGGAGGCACTTTGTCTTGCAGCCATGGGTATTCGGACCCTGTCGATGCGCCCGGCGTCAATTGGTCCGGTCAAAAGTGTGCTTTTGCGCGCCGATCTGCAATCGCTGCGCAAGATCATCGCTGACGCCCGCCATCGTGGAGAGCAATCGGTTCGGTCCTCGGTTATGGAGTGGTTGCGGAATCAGGGTTGATTTTCCAGCTGCGCTTCCCTATTCAGTGCCTGAATGTTAGCGGTAACAATGCCCGCATCGCAAGGACCCATGATAGTTTCGCCTTGAACGATGCCAGCAGATTTAAAGGAGCCCATAGATGGTTTCACGCGTAATTCCGGTACACCCGTTCGATCTGGTGTTATTCGGTGCGACCGGTGATCTGGCGCAGCGCAAGATTTTACCTGGGCTCTATCATCGGTTCGAAGTTGGCCAGATGCCCGAAGACGCCCGGATCATCGGCACGGCCCGGTCTGACATGGACAACGATGGGTTCCGCAAGCAAATACGCGACTCGATGAAAGAGTTCGCGCCAGCGTTCAAAAAAGACGTTTTGGATCAGTTCCTTAGTCGCGTTGAATATGTTCCCGTCGATGCAATGGGTGACTCCGGCTGGAAAGATCTTGCCAAAGCTCTGCGTCCTGATGTCGTGCGCGCGTTCTATCTGTCTGTTGGTCCCAGCCTTTTCTCTGGTATAGCAGAACGGCTTAGCGATCATGGCATGGCGACGCCCGACAGTCGCATCGTGGTCGAGAAACCCTTTGGCCACGACCTCGCCTCGGCCAAGGCCTTGAACGCCGGGCTGCGGGCCTGCTTTGAAGAGCATCAGATTTACCGGATCGACCATTACTTGGGGAAGGAAACGGTACAGAACCTGATGGCGTTGCGCTTTGCCAACTCTTTGTTCGAACCTCTCTGGAATGCGACCCATGTCGATCATGTCCAGATTACGGTAGCCGAGACCGTTGGTGTCGAAGGGCGCGGTGCCTATTACGATCAGTCCGGTGCGATGCGGGACATGGTGCAGAACCACCTTGTTCAGCTCTTGTGCCTGACCGCGATGGAGCCTCCGTCCAAGTTTTCACCCAACGCGGTGCGTGACGAAAAGGTCAAGGTGATCGAGGCACTGGAGCCGGTCGCTTCGTCTGACATCGCGCGCGGCCAGTATCGTTCGAGCAAGGGCGGTGATGGTTACTTGGATCATGTTGGCAACGCGGCGAGCCGCACCGAGAGTTATATTGCGCTCAAGGTTCATCTGGGAAATTGGCGGTGGGCGGGCGTGCCGTTCTATCTGCGAACCGGCAAACGCCTGCGGGCGCGGGAATCGGAAATCGCGGTGTTTTTTCGTGACCCACCGCATACGATCTTTCCCAATGTCGGCCCTCTGCACGGCAACGTGCTGGTGATCCGTCTGCAACCGGACGAGGGGATCACCCTGCGCACAACGATCAAGGAACCGGGGCAGGGTGGGTTCCGCCTGTCAGATGTCGCGCTGGACATGAGCTTTGCCGAGGCACTTGGGGATGGGGCACAATCGCCGGATGCATATGAGCGCCTGGTGATGGATGTTATTCGGGGCGACCAGACCCTGTTTATGCGCGGGGACGAGGCTGAAGCGGCCTGGGCCTGGGTTGATCCCATTATCCAGAGCTGGGAAGATCGTGGCGACCGTCCGGCAAAATATGATCAGGGCAGTTCCGGCCCCGAAGAAGCACTGATGCTGATGCATCGCGATGGACGCCGCTGGCGTCAGATCGGAGGGTAGTCATGGTTCATTCCGTCATCACCGACGTCACTCAACGCATCATCGAGCGCAGCGCCGACCTGCGCGGCCCACATCTTGAGCGTATGGAACATGCCCGTTCCAAGGGTCCGGCCCGCGCGCATTTGTCATGCAGCGGTCAAGCCCACGCCTATGCTGGCGCGGGTGAGGATCAGCAATCCATGGCCACTGGCACGGCCGGGAACCTGGGCATTGTGACCGCCTATAATGACATGCTTTCCGCCCACCAACCCTTTGAGCGTTATCCCGGATTGATCCGCGACGCGATCCGCGCCGCGGGTGGCACCGCACAGGTCGCTGGCGGTGTGCCAGCCATGTGTGACGGCGTCACACAGGGCGAAGCGGGAATGGAGTTGTCTCTGTTTTCGCGCGACGTGATTGCCCTGGCCACCGGAGTGGCGCTAAGCCATAACACGTACGATGCTGCCGTTTTTCTGGGCGTCTGTGACAAGATCGTGCCCGGTCTGGTCATTGGGGCGCAGGCGTTTGGCCATCTGCCCGCTGTCTTCCTGCCAGCCGGCCCGATGACCAGCGGTCTGCCCAACGATGAAAAAGCCAAGATTCGTCAAAAATTTGCCGCCGGTGAAGTGGGGCGCGACGAGTTGATGAAGGCAGAAATGGCCGCCTATCATGGCCCTGGCACCTGCACCTTCTATGGCACTGCAAACACCAATCAGATGCTGATGGAGTTTATGGGGCTGCACCTGCCAGGCTCTAGCTTTGTCAATCCCAACACGCCGCTGCGGGATGCGCTTACTGAGGAAGGCGCGCGCCGTGCCCTTTCTCTGAGCGCGCTGGGCAACCACTATACGCCGGTCTATCAGGTTCTGGATGAGCAGGCGTTTGTGAACGGAATCGTGGGCCTGATGGCCACGGGGGGGTCTACGAACCTGCTGATCCATCTGATCGCAATGGCGCGAGCTGGTGGTATCGTGCTGGATTGGCAAGACTTTTCCGATATTTCCGCTGTCGTTCCCTTGGTTGCCCGGGTTTATCCGAACGGTCTGGCCGATGTGAACCACTTCCACGCGGCGGGTGGTCTTGGGTATTGCATTGGCACGCTTCTGGAAGACGGGCTGCTGCACCCCGACACGCTAACCGTCGCCGGACAGGGCCTGCATAATTACACCAAGGAACCCAAACTGAAGGATGGCGAACTGGTCTGGGAGGACGGTGCGGGCCACAGTCTGAACGAAAAGATCGTCCGTTCAGCCAAGGACCCATTCCAGCCCACTGGCGGATTGTCGCGCCTGACCGGCAATCTGGGCACCGGCGTGATGAAGGTTTCGGCCGTCGCGCCTGAACATCAGGTGGTCGAAGCACCTGTGCGCGTGTTCCACGATCAGGGTGAGGTCAAAGCCGCCTTTAAGGCCGGGGAGTTCACGGATGACGTTATCGTGGTCGTTCGGTTTCAGGGACCCAAGGCCAATGGCATGCCCGAGCTGCACTCGCTGACGCCGATCCTGTCGATCTTGCAGGGCCGTGGGCAAAAAGTGGCGCTTGTGACAGATGGTCGTATGTCTGGTGCGTCCGGCAAAGTTCCTGCGGCGATCCATGTTTGCCCCGAGGCGCTGGACGGCGGACCGATCGCTTATCTACAAGATGGCGACATCCTGCGCGTCGATGCGGTGAAGGGTGAGTTGGAGATTCTGACTTCAGGTGTTCTGGACCGTACGCCCGCCACCGCTGATCTGTCAGCCAACCAACACGGCGTGGGGCGCGACCTGTTCGGCACATTCCGCCATAACGTCGGTTCGGCCGATACCGGCGCCAGCATTTTCGGAGCTTGATCCATGTCCAAAACCCAACGCACGCGTGAAATCTGCGCTTTGGCGCCAATCGTTCCCGTCCTTGTCGTTGATGACGCGGTTCAGGCACGTCCCCTGGCCGAGGCTTTGGTCGCGGGTGGCTTGCCCGCTCTCGAGGTTACGCTGCGCACCCCCGCTGCGCTCGACGCGATCCGCGCGATGGCGGATGTGCCGGGCGGCGTCGTCGGTGCCGGTACTTTGGTCACGCCCGAAGATGTACGCGCCGCGAAAAAAGCAGGGGCGCAATTCGGAGTTTCTCCTGGTGCCACCGACGCTCTGATCGCGGCTTGCGAGGCCGAACGCCTGCCCTTGTTGCCAGGTGCCGCCACGGCCAGCGAAGCGATGCGCCTTCTGGAAAAGGGCTACGACATGCTCAAGTTCTTTCCAGCCGAGGCATCGGGTGGTGCACCCGCGCTGAAAGCAATCGGTGCGCCGTTGCCGCAAATCAAGTTCTGTCCAACCGGCGGCGTTTCGCCCGAAAATGCAAGAGATTACCTGTCGTTGTCCAATGTGGTGTGCGCGGGCGGCAGCTGGGTTGCGCCGAAACAGATGGTCACCAGCGGGGATTGGGCCGGTATTGAAAACCTTGCGCGCGCGGCCTCCAAGCTGATGGATTGACGCCGTCTAAAGCTGCGCTAGGGTGGGCGTCAATTCATACAGGTTGATCCCATGACAGACCCCATTTCCTTGGCGCACGGGCGCGAGTATCTGGCGATTCCAGGACCTTCGGTTATCCCGGATGCGGTTTTGCAGGCCATGCACCGCCCGTCGCCAAATATCTACGAGGGCGAGCTGATCGAGATGATGCCCGCGCTGACACGCGATCTGTGCCGCGTGGCCCGGACCGCGCATAGCGTCGCCATCTATATCTCCAACGGTCACGGAACGTGGGAGGCCGCGCTGTCCAACGTCATCGCACCCGGCGAAACCGTTTTGGCACCGGCCTCGGGTCGGTTCACCCAGGGCTGGGCCGAGATGGCCGAGGGGATTGGAGCAAAGGTTGAATTGATCGACTTTGGCTCGTCCTCAGCGTGGGACTTCGACCGTATTGCCGAGGCGTTGCGTGACGACAAGGCCCACAAGATCAAGGCAGTTCTGGCGGTTCACGTGGACACTTCAAGCTCGATCCGGAATGACATTCCAACGCTACGCGCCTTGTTGGACGATCTGGGGCACCCGGCGCTATTAATGGCTGATTGCATTGCCTCGCTGGGGTGTGACCGGTTCGAAATGGATGCCTGGGGCGTCGATGTCATGGTCACAGCCTGTCAGAAGGGTCTGATGACACCCGCAGGCACTGGCTTTGTTTTTTTCAACGACAAAGCGCAGGCCAAGCGCGCTTCAATGCCGCGCGTCTCGCAATACTGGGACTGGCAGCCACGCGCCAACCCTGAATTGTTCTATCAGTACTTCAACGGCACCGCGCCAACCCATCACCTCTATGGCCTGCGTGCGGCATTGGATATGATCCATGCCGAGGGAATGGAACAGGTGTGGGCGCGTCACGAGCGCCTTGCCACGGCAATCTGGGAAGCGTGTGAGATATGGGCGCAAGGTGGTGCGCTGCATCTGAATGTCGCTGATCGTCGACATCGCAGCCGCGCTGTCACCGCCTTGCGGCTGACCGAGGGGCGCGGGACACCGTTGCGCAAGTTCTCCGAAAACCAATTTGGGTTGACCCTTGGTATTGGCCTAGGGATGGAGGATTGGGACGGGTGCTTCCGCCTCGGTCACATGGGCCACATCAACGGCCAGATGGTCATGGCCATGTTAGGCGGCGTGGAAACGGCTATGGCCGCGCTGGACATTCCGCGCGGCAAAGGCGCACTAGAGGCTGCGGCCGCGGTGCTGGCGTCGACAGGTTAGCGCCGCGCATCGGCAAGCGCTTTTGGCAAGGCTGCGGCAAAGGCATCCAGATCAGTTGTGTCACCGCAGCTGACGCGGATACAGCGATTTTGGGGAGCGGCAAAGGGCATACGGACGAAAATGCCCTGCGCGACCAGCGAGTCCAGAACAGCCTTGGCAAAGGCACCATCCTGCCCACAGTCAATGGCGACGAAGTTGGTTGCCGAGGGCAGGGGTGCCAATCCGTTTTCTTGGGCAATCAGGCTGATCCGCTCACGCGCTTCGGCAATTCTGGTCTGCACATGATCCAGCCACGCCGCATCTTTCAGCGCGGCCAGAGCACCGGCTTGTGCCGCTCGGTTCATGCCGAAATGGTTACGCACTTTGTTAAAGGCTGAAATCAAACCTGGCGCGCCGATGGCGTAGCCAACTCGCGCGCCGGCCATGCCGTAGACCTTGGAAAAAGTCCGCATCCGGATCACCCGAGGATCGTCTGCTGCTACCGGGGCAGCGGTACCCTCGGGCGCGCATTCCACATAGGCTTCGTCCAGCACAAGCAGGCAGCCACCGGGTAAGATGTCCAGCGCTGCCACGATATCCGCTCCGGAATGCCAGCTACCCATCGGGTTGTCAGGATTGGCCAGATAAACCAGCTTGGCGTCCACCTCACCCGCCTTGGCGAACAGAGCTTCCGGGTCTTCGTGATCGTCGCGATAGGGCACCTTGTGGAGCGTTCCTCCGAACCCTGCGACGTGGTAGTTGAAAGTCGGGTATGCCCCATCTGACGTGACAACCGCGTCTCCGGGTCCGACCAGTAACCGCACCAGATACCCCAACAGCCCATCAATCCCCTCGCCAACCACGATGTTTTCCGGCTTCACTCCATGGTGTTTCGCCAATGCAATACGCAGATCGTGGTTTTCCGGGTCGCCATACATCCATATTCCCGTATCCGCCATTGCCGCAATGGCCTGCGGAGAGGGTCCAAACACGCTTTCATTTGCGCCCAGCCGCGCCACAAAAGGCGAGCCGCGCTGACGCTCCTGCGTTTCGGGGCCAACAAATGGCACGGTTGCTGGTAGGGATCGGGCAAGCGAGGTAAAGCGAGGCTCAGTCATGGGGGCAGATAAACGTAAGGTCACGCTACAGGCAAGCTTGCGCTGCAGGGTGCCGCTCCGCATTGTTCGCGTAACGATAAAGGGAGGAGCGCACATGCGCATCGTTTTGGGCCTGTTGATTGCCGGTCTCGCATATCTTGTGTTCTGGCCGATCCCTGTTCAGCCTGTGGCATGGACCCCACCCGAAGCACCAGGTTTTGCTGGTGATTTTGCGGAAAACAATGCGTTGGATCTGCTAAAGCTGGTGTCGTTGCCTGACGGTGAGATAGGCCCCGAGGACATTGCGATTCTGCCCGACGGGTCTGCGTACACGACTAGCTTGTCCGGGGCGCTGTACCGGATAGACGGCGAGGCCCCGGTGAAAGTTGACGACTTCGGCGGTCGGCCATTGGGCCTGACAGCCGCTCCGGATGGTGCGCTTTACATCGCCGACAGTTTCCAAGGCATCATGCGATGGACCGGTCCCGGAACGCTGGAGCCTGTTGTGTCCGAGATAAACGGCGCGCCGGTGATCTATGCCAATCAACTGGATGTGGCGCAGGACGGGACTATCTATTTCTCAAACTCGTCTGATCGGTTCGACCCCGAAACGATGGGCGGGACCAAGCCGACCTCGGTCCTGACCATCTGGGAGCAATCGGACACCGGTTACGTGGCCCGCCATGCGCCCGATGGCACGACCGAGAAACTGGCCGAAGGATTTGTCTATACAAACGGCGTCGCGTTGTCGCCGGATGAGGACTTTCTTCTTATCGCAGAAACCGGGCGCGCACGGGTACATAAGCTTTGGCTGACAGGCCCGAAGGCGGGACAGCAAGAGGTGTTGATGGAAAACTTGCCCGGCTATCCCGACAATATCGAGGCGCAGGGCGATGGCACGTATTGGATGGCCTTTGCCAGTCCGCGCGTGCCAAGCGAGGCGCTGATGCCATACCCTTTCCTGCGAAAGGTGATCTGGCGGCTAGGACCGATGGTGCGACCGGCGCCGATCCATCGCGGGATGATGGTGAAATTTGATGGCGAGGGGAACATCCTGCAAACCTTGCAGGATCCCGACGGCCGGCTGGGCATCACCACGGGTGGCAAGGTTGTGGGCGATCAGTTCTATGTTATGACACTGGATTCACCCTGGTTCGGGCGCATGCCTGCGGTAAATTTGCCCTAACGTTGAGGTGGAACTGTCCGGGCCTTCCGGGCATGGTACTTCAAACCGGAACTGGGAGGCCTGACATGTCACGCGTATCCGTCGAATACAAAAACCACATCGCCCATGTCACGCTGACTCGCGGCGAAAAGATGAATGCGCTGGATGATGCGATGATAAAGGCCATCATCTCTGCAGGGCAGGAGGTCGCCGCATCGGACGCCCGCGCTGTTGTGCTGTCGGGTGAAGGCAAAAGCTTTTGCGCGGGTCTGGACATGGCAAGCTTTGCAAGCATGGCGCAAACCGACCCGACCGAATGGTTGATGACCCGCAGCCACAGTGACGCCAATGAGGTGCAAGAGGTTGCTTTGGTTTGGCAGCGGGTGCCTGTTCCTGTCATTTGCGCCATTCAGGGTGTCGCTTATGGCGGCGGTCTGCAACTTGCGTTGGGTGCCGACATCCGGATAGCACATAGCGAGGCCAAACTCGCCGTGATGGAGATGAAGTGGGGTCTGATCCCCGACATGGGCGGCATGGTTTTGCTGCCAAAGCTTGTGCGGTCGGACGTATTGCGCCTGTTGACCTATACGGCTCGTCCCATTGGTGCCGTGCAGGCGGCAGAATGGGGGCTGGTCACCAAGCTGTCGGATGATCCGCTGACCGAGGCACTGGCATTGGCTGAAAATATCGCGGGCCAAAGCCCGTCGGCCATTCTTGCGGCCAAACGCCTGATCGAAGTCTCCGAAGCCAAACCTCGCGCCGAGGTGCTGTTGGAGGAGTCGGCAGAGCAAGCTGAGCTGATCGGCAAGCCGGATCAGATGGAGGTCATTGCGGCAAATCTGCAAGGTCGCAAACCAGAATTCAAATGACCTCGCCCCCCGTCACCCGTTTGATCCTTTACGTCAAGGACATCGACAAGATGGTGCGTTTTTATGAGACGCATTTCGGCTTTTCGGCGCGCCAACTCGAAGGGGACCGGATAGTCGAGCTTGTGCCCGCCGAAGATGGGTTGCGTCTGCTGCTGCACCCTGCCAGCAAGGCTGCCCGCCAAGGGCAAGCGGCGGTCAAAATCGTATTTGATGTTGCGGATGTTGCTGAATTCTGCAGGAAAGCCGGGAGACGGGGGTTGAAATTCGGTGCGATCCACCAAGCGGATGGTTACAGTTTCGCGAATGCCAAGGACCCGTCTGGAAACTCGATTTCCGTTTCCAGTCGAGCATTTGCCGCCGGAAGTTAACGCATAAATGCCCGCCGTGCGTCACGTGCCATGTTGTAACGCATTTCAAGCTCGGCAATTTTTGCCATGGTAGCCTTACGCTCGTCAGGGTCGGTCTGCGACGCATAAGCTTTTCGGGCGGCATCCAGCTCTTTTTTGATGCTGAACTCTTCGGGAAGAACGCCCGCCTGCGCCATGATCCGATGACCGGCGGCCAAGGCCGGATCCGCCTGAGCCTCGGATGAACGATCAGGTAGGGGACGGCCTTCGCCCTCCAGTCCATCAAACTGGCCTTCGGCCTGCGCCTTTTTGATCTGTCGTTCGATCAGTTTTCCGAGCGATCCAAGCATAGCTGCATAATACTCCGCCAGAACAACGGGGAACAGACGTCATTTGGAGCGGTTGGTAACTAGATAAACGATGCCGCCCGCCGCCAAACCCCAGACAGCAGCGCCCAGGCCGAAGACAGTGATGCCCGACGCGGTGATGGCGAATGTCAGGACCGCTGCTTCGCGCTCAGCGGGTACCTCCAGCGCAGCGAAAGTCGCGTTTGCCATCACACCGATCAGGGCAATTCCGGTCAGCGTACCCATTAGTAGCGGGTCGGCGTGGGCGGCAAAACCCGTGATAGCAACGGCAAACACACCGAAGATGCAGTAGAATACGCCCGCCATAACCGCTGACCAATAGCGCTGGTGCGGATCCGGGTGGCTGTCCTCATTCGAACACATCGCTGCGGTGATTGCGGCAAGACACGTTGCGGGAGCGCCAAAAGGCGCGGACAAGATACTGGCACCTCCGACGGCAGAAAACAACTTGCCTGCGAGAGGCGTGTAACCAAAGCTGCGCATCACTGCGATGCCGGGGATGTTTTGCGTGGCCATTGTCACGATGAACAGCGGGATACCAATCCCCACGATCGAAGCGACCGATAAAGTTGGCATGGTCCAGACCGGGGCGGCGACCAGATGCTCGGGCCGGACCGAACCGTCACTTGCGTTCAGAACAACGACGATTGCCGAGGCAACCACTGCGGCCGGAACAGCAATCAACCGGTTAAACCGTCCTGCGATAAACCATGTCAGGATGACGGGCAGCGCCTGCCATGGTACCTCAACCGCCGCCTTGAACGGAATGATACACAATGGCAGCAAAACCCCGCCCAGCATAGCCTGCGCCAGTGTGGTCGGAATAGCCGCCGCCAACCGCCCAAGTGGACGCCACATTCCTGCAAGAACGGTCAATGCTCCGGCACAGAGAAACGCGCCAACCGCCCCCGAGAAGCCTAGGGCGGGGGTTGCCGAAACCGCGAGCAACGCGGCACCCGGCGTGGACCAGGCTACGCTAATCGGCTGCTTGTACCAAAGGCTGAGAAAGATCGCTGCAAGCCCCATCGCAACAGCGGCCATCATCAAGCCGGATGCGGCCTCAGCCTCCGACGCATCCATTGCAACAAGGCCCTGCAGCACTATCGGGAAAGAGCTGAAAAAACCCACGACCGCAACCACAAGGCCAGTCGAAATTGTCCGCACAGGGGGAAAGGGATGCGCCATCACTGCCTCAAAATCATCTGTAGAACTTGCTAACAATCGCAAGCTGCTGGGAACAAGGGGAAAAGCCTTCAGACAAATGAAAACCCCGCCAGCAGAAGCGAGGCGGGGTTCGGGTTTTTGAGTATTTTAAAAAGGTGAAGGTCAGGTGATTTCCGCCAAACGGGCGAGGGCTTCGTTCAGTTTCGCCTCTTCTTCTTCGCGGGTGGCAAGGTTGGCTTTGGCTTCCGCGACGACCTCTTCCGGGGCTGAGGCCACGAACTTCGGGTTGTTCAGGCGTCCGCGCAGACCGCCCAGTTCCTTGGCCAGCTTGCCCTTGGCTTTCTCCAACCGTTCCTTTTCCGCGCCGATGTCGATGATGTCCGCCAGCGGAAGGCCGAAGGACGCGCCCGGAGCGGCGATCGAGATGGTGCCTTTGGGCAGTTCATCAGCCTTGGTCAGGCTGTCGATCCGCGCAAGGCGTTTGATCAGCGCCTCGTTGCGGTCCCATGCGGCTTGCCCATTCGCGTCGATCTCGGTCACCAGCATCGGCACGTAAAGACCGGCCGGAACCCGCATCTGTGCACGGGCCGAGCGGGTGTTTTCGACCACCGAAATCACCCAGTTCATCTCACGATCCGCATCCGCGTCGATCAGGTCGGCGGCGGCATAGGTCGGCCAGTCGGCGTGGACGACCATCTTCGCGCGGCTGCCGGTCAGGCCCCACAGCTCTTCAGTGATGAAAGGCATGATCGGGTGCAGCAGGACCATGCACTGATCCAGAACCCAGCGCATGGTGGCGCGGGTTTCGGTCTGTGCCTCGGCGTCGTCGCCCTGCAGCAGGGGCTTGGACAGTTCCACATACCAGTCGCAGACCTTACCCCAGACAAAGGCGTAGAGCCCGTTGGCGGCATCGTTAAAGCGATAGCTTTCCAGTGCCGCATCGACTTCTTCGCGCACACGGGCGGTCTCGCCGATGATCCAGCGGTTCACGGCGGCTTTGGGCTTCAGGTCGGCCACGTCCAGTTGCGGGACAGAGTCGGTGAAGACCTCATTCATCTCGGCAAAGCGGACCGCGTTCCACAGCTTGGTGCCAAAGTTTCGATAACCGGTGATGCGCTCGCGGGACAGTTTTAGCACGCCGCCAATGGCTGCCATCGAGGCGTTGGTAAAGCGCAGCGCGTCGGCACCGAATTCGTCCACGATCTCCAGCGGGTCGATGACATTGCCGGTGGTCTTGGACATCTTCTTGCCCTTCTCGTCGCGAACGAGCTGGTGCAGGTAGACGGTGTGGAACGGGATCTCGTTCACCACAGCCAGTTGCATCATCATCATCCGGGCGACCCAGAAGAACAGGATATCCGCGCCGGTGATCAGGACATCGGTCGGGAAGTAGCGCTTAAGCTCTTCGGTCTCTTCGGGCCAGCCTAGCGTGCCGATGGGCCAGAGGCCGGAGGAGAACCAGGTGTCAAGGACGTCTGGGTCACGCCAGACCGGGTAAATCAGTTTGGTCGGGTCCTGTTCGACGGCATACTGCGCAAGGCTCTCAGCGAACCGATGCATTGCATCGTGTTTGTTCTCAACTTCAACAACAGTTGCGTGGCTCAGCGGGCTGGGAATGTCGGCATTGTCATTAAGGAATTTTTCGGTGACCGCCTCAAAAGTAGGTGCACATTCCATGACGCTGCCACGTTGCAACATGCCGCCTTCATTGAGCAACCGGCCCAGTTCTACCAGATCAAGATCGCCGTCATTCTCATCATCGATGAAGTTCTCTGCGGATAAATCAAGGCCGTACCAAACCGGAATTTGATGCCCCCACCACAGCTGGCGCGAGATACACCAGGGCTCGATGTTTTCCAGCCAGTGGTAATAGGTCTTCTCACCCGATTCAGGAATGATCTTGACCGTGCCATCCTTGACCGCGTCCAGCGCGGGGCCGACGATCTTTTCGGCATCCACGAACCACTGGTCGGTGAACATCGGCTCGATGACCACTTTTGAGCGGTCACCGAAAGGCTGCATGATCGGTTTGCTCTCGACCAGCGGGACCAGCTCATCTGCACCCTCAGCTTCGGGTTTCAGGGCAGCCGAGCCAAGACGCGGGTCATCCGCGCGGGTCATGACAGCCAGACCGTCAGCGTTGATCTCTTCCACGACCTTCGCACGCGCTTCGAACCGGTCGAGCCCGCGCAGGTGATCTGGGACCAGGTTGATCGCGTCGATCTCGTTCTCGGTGAACTCACGTCCACGCGCATATTCCTGCGCCTTATCGGCCTCTTCGGCGTAGGGTGCACCATCTGACCGCATTGCGCCTTTGGTGTCCATCAGGCGGTACATCGGAATGCCACCGCGCTTGGCCACCTGATTGTCGTTGAAGTCATGTGCACCGGTGATCTTCACCGCGCCCGAGCCGAAATCGGGGTCCGGGTAGTCATCGGTGATGATCGGGATCTGACGGCGGTGTTCCTTCGGACCAACCGGGATTTCGCAGAGTTTGTCGACGATTGGCGCGTACCGCTCATCCGAGGGGTGAACCGCAACCGCGCCGTCGCCCAGCATGGTTTCTGGGCGGGTCGTGGCAATCGAGATGTAATCGCGTTCTTCTTCGAACACGACGTTCCCGTCTTCATCCTTCTCGATATAGGTGTAGGTTTCACCACCAGCCAGCGGGTACTTGAAGTTCCACATATGGCCCGCGACTTCGATATTCTCGACCTCAAGGTCCGAAATCGCGGTTTCGAAATGCGGGTCCCAGTTGACCAGCCGTTTGCCGCGGTAGATCAGGCCCTTTTCGTACATGTCGACGAAGACCTTAATGACGGCATCGTGGAAGTTCGCAGAATTCTCATGCCCTGTGCGTGGATCACGCGGAGCACCGGCCATGGTGAAGGCATTGCGTGACCAGTCACAGCTCGAACCCAGACGCTTGAGCTGTTCTATTATCGTGCCGCCATATTCGCCCTTCCATTCCCAGACCTTGTCCAGAAACGCCTCGCGGCCCAGCTCGTTCCGGCTGGGCTGTTGAGTGGCGGCCAGCATTTTTTCCACCTGCATCTGGGTGGCGATGCCCGCGTGGTCCTGACCGGGCTGCCACAGCGTGTCGAACCCGCGCATCCTGTGCCAGCGGGTCAGGATGTCCTGCAGGGTGTTGTTGAAGGCGTGGCCCACGTGCAAAGCGCCCGTCACGTTGGGGGGCGGGATCATGATGGTGAAACTTTCGTCGCGCGATTTGTTCGCGCCCGCCGTGAAGGCTCCGGCCTGTTCCCAGGCCTTGTAGATGCGGGCCTCGGCCTCGGCCGCGTTGAATGTCTTTTCCATCGCCATGGGGTGCGTCCTGCGTCATCAATCTCGGGTCAGCGCCTGCAATAGCGAATGCGCAAGGGAAGGGGAAGGGTCGTGTGCTATTCGGCTTGGGCAAAACGTGCGTGAAAGTAGTCCTGCACCAACTGATAAGCTGGTCCGTGGAAATCCAACGTTAGCAGAGAGTGACCTTTGCCGTCGAACTCGACGGTGTCCAGGTGTTCGCCAAACGCCGCTTTCAATGCGCGCATCAATCGCCGAGGGGCGAGCTTGTCATCGGTGTAACGCATAGCCAAACCCGGCCCTTTCTGCGCCATGCCCGCTCGGGCATTGCCTACATCCAGGGGGTTCATGTGCAGGTTGTCACCACCGAAAACCGGCAGGGCGGGTTGGCTGGCCACTCCGCCCAAAACAGCGTCTTCAGCCATCAGTGTCAGGGCAAAGCTTCCCGTCAGGCACATCCCGATTACACCGACGCCAACGGCTTCGTCTCGTGATTTGATGTCTGCCACTAATGCGCGCATCCAACCGGCTATCGGGCTTTGGCGACCTTTCAAGAACATGTTGAACTCGCGCCGGACACAGAATAACCGCGCGGCGTTTCTGGCCATCGTGACCTGGCCAAACTTTCCGAACATATGAGGCAGGTAGACGCGGAAACCGGTATCATTCAGCCGCTGCGCCAGATCCAGCGTTTCTGGTCCGATCCCCGGTAGTTCCTGCAGGATCAGGATTGGGGGGCCTTCTCCGCCCACGTAAACATCATGTGTTACTTCGCTGCCATCGGTCAGCGGGGCCGTGAACGGAAATGCGGTATCATGTTCCCATGTCATGAAGGGCAGGCTAACGGAAGCAACGCTCTCGATACACTGAAAAACCAACTGTTTGTCTGGACATCGTGTGCGGGCGGGCTACGGTCGCCTTTGGGATCGCGCACGAGGGTAATTTCATGGAAAAGTTCGGCAAAAGCCAATCCGTCAAACGGACCGAAGACCAGCGCTTTCTGACTGGGCAGGGGCGGTACATGGATGATGACGTACCTGCCGGCGCTCTGTTTGCTGCATTCTTCCGCAGCCCGATTGCGCATGGTCATATCACGGCGCTTGATCTTGAGGCTGCGCGAGAGGCTGATGGCGTACGCCTTGTCATGGCGTTGGATGATCTGGCGTCCGCGGGGATCGACACGGTTATGAACGCCGCGACTGTTCCGAACCGGGATGGCTCTCAGACAGCGGCACCCGACCGGCATATGCTGGCCAAGGACCGCGTGCGCTTTGTGGGTGAACCCGTTGCTGTCGTAATTGCCGACACGTTGACCCAGGCCCGTGATGCTGCTGAGATGATCTGGATGGAAACGGATGGCCTGCCTGCGAAGCTGGACGTGGACGTCGGTGGTGAGATGTTGCACCCGCAAGCTCCTGACAACCGGGCTTTTGACTGGGGATTGGGCGATGAAGCCGCAACCGAAGCCGCCTTTCAGGCGGCTGCGCATACCGTTTCGTTGGATGTTGCTGACAACCGGGTGATCATCACCTCAATCGAACCAAGATACGGTAATGGGGCTTTACGCTACTCATTACCGTTGGTGATTGCTCTGATT
>NZ_WQFE01000008.1 GCF_013033965.1 Ruegeria atlantica | reverse complement strand
ATGCCGCTGAAAAAGCGGCCTAACATTTGAACCAATCACTCTCCGGTAAACCCGGGGCGGTTCAGATAGCCTCTCGCTGCGCACTCCGCCCGGATCTCGTTGACTATCCTCAGAAAACTTGGCGGTTCTGGTACGAGGTAGTGTTGGCGTAGAACGCGCTCGATTGTGCTTTCTACATCGGGTTCCAGGCGTCGTGAGCCATACTTCGGACCGCGTCGTTTAGGGAGTAACGAGCTCGCGCGCCCATCATTTATCTTGAGGCGACGGTAAAAGTCCCATGCGGTGCTTCTCGAAACGCCAATCTTCTTGGCCGCTTCCAATAGTAGCGGTCCAATATCCTGCCCTGACTCCTCAAGTTCCAGTATTGGACGCAACGCATTGGCCCGTTCAACTGCGAGCGCACTTTCTTCTGGGTGCTCTACTTCATTAGACAAGATCATCCCCACGCGACTTATCCACAGGACACTCCGTCCGGGAATTAAGGGCACAGTCCGGTAAATAATGATACAGTCCAGAAATTAGACCAGATGAGCGTTTTTGCGGCGGGCGCGACGCCCGTGTTTTTCTCGGCGAACGGAAACTGTTCGACGGAGAAAAACAAATGAGCAAGATGCTGTATGTGGGTCTGGACGTCCACAAGGATACGATTCCGGTAGCGGTTGCCGAGGATGGCCGGGGTGGTGAGATCAGGTTTCACGGGGCCATTGTCAATTCATCGGATGCTGTTCTGAGGTTGACCAAAACGCTGACGAAGAACGGCTGCACGCCATCCTTCTGCTATGAAGCGGGACCTTGTGGATATGGTCTTCACCGCTATTTGACGAAACTCGGGTTTGAATGCGCAGTTGTTTCGCCGACTATGATCCCGCGCAAATCAGGTGACCGGATCAAGACAGATCGACGCGATGCTGTGATGCTGGCGCGGCTTTGGCGGGCTGGGGAGCTGACCCCGATTTGGACACCTGATGAGGAGCAAGAGGCAATGCGGGATCTGATCCGCGCCCGCAAACAGGCGATGGACGCGGTGAAGACTGCCAAACAACAGCTTCTGAGTTTTCTGCTGCGCCATGGTCTTCGCTATGAGAATGGGAAGTACTGGACGCAACGCCATCGACGTTGGCTGGCAGAGTTGCGCCGCTTTCGTTTCCCGCATCAGCAGTTGGCATTTGAGGAGTACAAACGCGCGATCACCCAAGCCGAGGATCGGGTCGCAACGCTGGATAAGGTGATTGATGACACCATTCCGGGCTGGCATTTTGCGCCCGTTGTTGATGCGTTACGCGCCCTGCGTGGGGTCAATACGACTATCGCTGCAACCGTTGTGGCTGAGATCGGTGACATCACCCGTTTCGAGAATCCACGCCAACTCATGGCTTGGTTGGGGTTGGTGCCAAGCGAGCATTCCAGTGGATCCACAAAACGTCGCGGTCGATTGACAAAAACAGGCAATGCTCTGGCCCGGACAATGCTTGTGGAGGCCGGTTGGTCATATCGCCATCCCCCAAAAGAAGGGCAGCCTTATCTGAAACGGTCAGCACACTTGCCGCAGCACATCAAAGACATCGGATGGAAGGCCCAAACCAGGCTGTGCAAACGGTATCGGAATCTCAGCCGAACAGGCAAACCGCAACCCCGCGTTCTGTCCGCCATTGCTCGGGAACTGGCCGGATTCGTTTGAGATATCGCCAAGCAGACACCGCTGGAACCTTAACCATCCTATCTAGCCTGCCTGTGCAGTACGCTGGAGATGGGAGCCAATGATGGGGAAATCCTCGGAGTGCGTTGGAGCAAACACTCGGTCTTAGAGAGAGGCAATCCCACGTCGTATTTGGTAAGGCGGTATCCAACCCGCGGATGAGAGCATGACAACACTCGGTTCGGCTCACCGTCTCCAGCGCCTGTACAGGTTACAAACTTTGACCATCCCGCGCCAGCGGGGTAGTCTTTTCATGCCGGGAAAGCCAAAAACGCTCATGAGCGCACAATCAAGCACTGATTTTGCTCAACTTTCTAAAGTCAACGTCCAGTAGTTAACAGCACAGTGACAGCCACGCTCGGACATAATTTCTTCAAGATTACGGTACGACACGCCGTATCGAAGGTAGAAGAACACAGCAAAGAGGATCACATCCTTGGGATATTGTGCGCCTTTGAAGGAGATCATGAACTGGCTTTCGACTAGTTTGGACCAAAAGCCACCCACACGCGAACCCCAGCGAGTCAATAACTAAATCTTTGCAACAGAGCCAATGTTTGTGACTGCATCACAACCCCCTGCCTACGTTACGCGCAAAAACTGGCATTTTTGTTCATTAGTTCTGTTGCGCCACAGATTCCCTATTATATCCGATAAGTATCCCTTATCAGGTATAAGTGATTTTACCCCGAAATTGATGCAGAGTGTGCTCCATGAAGTCCCCTGCCCCGTTTCTTCCGACCGCCTCTCCGGCCCTCTCTGTTGAAGATCAGGAGGCGCTCACGGATCTCTATATCCGTGGTACGTCCGCCAACACATTGCGGGCGTATTAGCGTGATTTGATCTATGTGACCGGGATCTGCTTCAAAGATTTGACCATTGTCGCGCATGGATGTAGCGAGCGCTTGGTACAATCTATTTTTAGGTCGAAGGTCGGCTCACGATCTCGTTTAAAGGCGCGCATTACCCGAAGGACGTGATCTTGTTCGCCGTGTTCATGTATGTCCGGTACGGCGTTTCATACCGAGACCTGGAAGAGGTTATGGGTGAATGAGGCATTAGCTGGATGCGCCTTTCTCAACCGCCACTATGCGAACACGCCTGGTTCGAGTTCCTCCCAGAACTCAAAAATCTTGGTGGCGTTCAACCCGGATCGCCATCCATGAGCTCGGAAATGTTCTCGATCGAGGTCGTTATCCAGGCCAGACAAAAAAAGCCGTTTATCCGCATCCCGCTGCGTTGGGTTTCGCCGCGAAACCAGCTCTTCGACGATAGTTAATCGCCGCGCACGTTCACTTCGCTCTGCGGCACGCTCTTCGTATTCCCTATCTTGTTTCTCCTGTTCCGCCGTCCGAATTTTTTTGACCTCGTCAGTTGACGGATTGGGTGCCAGACGTCTTTCTTTTTCCGGTGCCTGGTAGTTGTCTCTCAGAGCCGCAGACAAAAACCCCAGGGTGGATTTGACGCCATCCCGACCCCTTACATAGTCAAGCTTTTCTCGAACATAGTCTTCCCCATGCTCGGAAATCCACTGCCGGGCCAACCTGTCAGAAACACCCTGTTCACGCAGTGTCTTGTAAATTTTCAGATTGCGAACGCCATCCTCATCATCAATTTCAAACATCGCCTTCTGCGGATTCCCTTTTATCAGGAACCGTATTTCCGTGACTGTGCGCCCCTTCTTTTGGAACTCAGGCTCGATAAGAATGTCAGAGCTTTTATTTACTTCAGCAACAGCTGGCTTGATGATCTTGGCGTTAAGGTGCTTGAAACTGCCATAGTAGTCGCTCCCATCGACCCCCATGAGCTTTCTGAAGACGTCTAATGCCCACCATCCCGTCGAACCCGTCCGGACAAATCGATAACAGTTTTCATAAAGCGCCAGTCCGTGCCCGGAGCTGAAGTTTCGTTGAATTTGGACGTTAATCAACGCGTAAATCTTCGGGTCATAAAGCTTCTGCGCTAAAGCTGGTGAATATGCATACTCGCAGATGCCATTTTTTAGTTTTGCAAAGCTCAGCAATGAAGAGACACCCCATTCCTGGCGCCCCTGCTCGTCCAGCATATCCCACTCGGCCACCGTCTCGGCCAAGGCGCGCAAACTTGCACGCAGCGTATCAAAGTCGTTCGAATTGTATCCAACCATCATCGCCAGAGTTCGAGCGTCAATAGTATGCGTCGGTGCCGACGTTAACGCGTCGTATGCGTTCAACAGCAGGACGTTCGACAGCTTGCGTTGCAGCAGCGTCAGCTTGCCGCTGATGTGGATCGCGGCGACGTTTTTCTTAACAGTCTCGCGGCGCAAGGCGCCCGCAAGGTTATCCATGTCAACTTGTGTATCCGGCATGATTCTGCCTGGCTGCTCGTTTGCTTATTGTTTGCACGTTAGGTACCTATGTTGCAATCTAATTTGGGTGCCCAAATACGGGATGACCGTGATCCCGTGGACGGGTACCTATCATCGCACTTGCAACAGTTATCCACAGAAACCCCGAATTCTGGATTCTCTCGATCACATGAAACCGGCAAATTCGACTCTGCCAACGCTCGATTTAGAGCCTTATCTGTCAAAAGAATGCAATCCTGAGAATCGGGTCCCGACCAACCGTAGTTCGGTACCGTTGGACCTGTATTTGGGGACCTATGATCCTGCAAACGGGTGCCCGTGTTACTGGAAACAGGTGCTCAAACACCTTTAATCTTTTGTTATTATTGATTTTTATTATCTCAAAGATTCTAAATATTACAAATAAACTAAACGCTTTGTTGCGCCTTTTCTAATATATCTATTAAGTTTCGTGGCGAAACCACCTGACAACCCCAACTTCTGTGGAAAAAACCCCCAGGAAGGATAGCCTAATCCCCTGATGTTCGCTACAGTGTGCCATATACGCCGACAAGGCGAACATTACCTGAGGTATCGACAGTGAATAAAAGCAACCAACCTCCCCTGCCCCCCTATCTTAATCTCGATCCCGAGAATGCAGCAGCGAAGTTACCCAATCCTATTGGAACCTCGCGATTCGCTAAAGCTGCAACATTCTGTGCAAAAGGGCGTGAGGATTTGGCTCGAAGAGGATACGCTCCAGACGGTGAAAAACGTCTTCGACGCTTTTCGATCTGGGAGATTACGAAGTACCTTATCCCGGTCGCGCCCGCACATTTAAGGCGAGTTCTCAAAGCAAACGCGGACCTACCACAAGGAGAGGGTGAGGCGGGGTCGAAATGGTTCACCTTGGAAGAAGTTCTAACCCTTCGTAAACACTTCGCTGCAGAGGGTGTTAGCACAAAAGAGTATCTTCCTTATCGCCCGGACAATCTCCCTGCCAAAGTTGTATCTGTGGCAAACTTCAAGGGAGGCGTCGGAAAAACTTCAACCGCGGCGCACCTCGCAATGTCTGCTGCATTGGATGGTTACAAAGTTCTTGTAATCGATTTGGATAGCCAGGGATCAATGACGTCAATTCTTGGCGGATCCGTTGCCGACGAATGGCAAACGGTTTTTCCGCTTATTGCAAAAGATTACGCACGCGCCGTTCAAGAGGAAAACCGAATAAGACAGGTCGGCGGGCAGGCGGAAATCCCTTTGGATGAAACGTTGCAGGAGGCGCTAAAAACAACATCAGTTGACGTTATTCAGAAGACGCATTGGCCAAATATCGACCTTATCGGCGCGCAATTGAATCTATACTGGGCTGAGTTTCAGATACCAGTATGGCGTATGGGGCTAAGAAGTTGGCCTTTATGGGACGGCCTAACCAATTTTCTCGAAAATGAAGGCGTCCTCAACGATTATGATATCGTTTTCGTCGATACGCCTCCTGCACTTGGGTACCTAACGATTAATGCATTGGCCGCAGCAGACATTCTTCTGGTCCCGCTTGGAGCGTCGTTCCTCGAGTTTGATTCAACGGGCCGGTTCTTTGATATGCTCTATACGACTTTCGCAAGCATTGAGGATGGAGAAAATGCAGCTCAAAGAGCGGCTGGATTGCCTGAGTTGAAATTCGAATGGGATGTGGTTCGGGCAATCATTACCCGGTTTGATGCCAGCCAACAGACGGACATGGCAAATGTGATCCAGGCATATTTCGGCGATTTCATGAATGCTTACCGGCAGGATTTCACAGCGTTGGTTGGGCAGGCAGGAGAGCAGGTGAACGGGATTTACGAGGCTGACTACCGCGATTTTAACCGTGAAACCTATGTGCGCGGGCGCGAAACTTTTGATCGTACTTATGCAGAGTTCAAAGAGGTTCTGATAGGTTGCTGGTGGCGTGATGCCCAGATGGGAGGAGAGTCGAATGGCTAAACGGAGAAGACTTGCTGTTCCAGATACAGCGGAATTGGAAGAGATGGAGGCAGGTTTCGCCGCGAAACCCTCATTGAATCCGTTTGAGAGTACGTCATCCACGCCGCCAATTGCACAGGTGGCCGCTGAAGCCGCGACTTTAAGTGGTATGGCAAACGTCACAGATCGTGTCGAACTAGCGAAAGATCAAAGCGACGCTGCACGTTGGCGAGACGCGCAGGATGCCGGATTGGTGGCTGAAATGCTGCCGTTGGACTTGATTGATGCCGAGTATATTCGCAGGGATCGAATGGTCGAGGACGAAGAGGCTATGGCGGAGCTTCTGGAATCTGTGCGAACTCATGGGTTGCGCACGCCCATCGAGGTTTCTCGGGAAGGCGAGGGTTTTGGTCTTATCTCGGGGTTCAGACGCCTGGACGCATTTAAGCGCTTGTCCAAAACCGATGGGCGGTTTGCTACCATTCCAGCCTTCGTGCGGGGTGCCGGCTCGGGGCAGGGAGCTTACGTGTCGATGGTTGAGGAGAATGAGCTTCGTTCAAATCTAAGCCCGTACGAGCGTGGACGTATCGCGGTTCTGGCCGTAGGGCAGGGGGTTTTCGAGACGACTGAGGCTGCAGTCGACGTTTTGTTTGCGGCGGCTTCCAAGGCAAAGAGGTCGAAAGTTCGAAGTTTTGCTATGGTCCATGAGGCGCTCGGCGACCTGCTGCAGCATCCTGTTGCCCTTTCAGAAAAGGCAGGCTTGAAACTGGCGTCAGCACTGAAAGAGGGCGCGCAGTCCAAACTTCGAGAAGCCCTCGCCGGAGCAGAGGCTATTGATCCGAAAGCCGAATGGGCGGTTTTGGAAAAAGCAATGAATTCGAGTCTGTCACCTTCGAACAAGAAACCGCGAGGAGGACGCCCGCAGCAAATCAAACAATTGATGCCAGTCAAGCTGGCCCGAGGGGGTACTGTACAGGCCGAGATTTCGCCGGACGAGGTTCGGATTAGGGTTCGGTTGCAAGGAATGTCAGAGGAAGATGCCCAAGAACTGATAGAACAGATCGTGCGCCACCTGGACTAGCGTCCTAGAGAACCCAAAATAGATGGTGACTGGAATACACATTTGACGAGCAATCACTGTGTAGGGATCACATGCGATTGCGAGGCTCTCGGTGTTATGCGCAAAAGGTCAAAATAATGAGCGTTATGAAGAGTTTCTTATTTACAGCCTGCGTAGCGCAATTAACTGCGATGACTCGGAAAAATTTGCTGGAAAGTGCGGTTACCATTCTCAAGATACCAATAAGCGACGGGGTGAGAGAGCCACTGAATGTCGTTGCACATGAAACAAAATCGACTTATAGTTTCGTATGCAACTAGATTCCTTCTTTCCATATCGTCTCGCCGTGGCGTCGGAGGCGTTCTCCCGAAAGCTAACTGAGGTGTATCAGCGAGAGTTTAGGCTATCTCGGGAAGAGTGGCGCCTTCTTTTTCTGCTTGCCAACGCCAAGAGTCTGACTTCGCTTGAACTTACCCAACGCACGACTCTGGATAAGGTCCAAGTCAGCAGAGCCGCGCAGAAGCTTGATGATAAGGGGCTGATAACACGTACGATATCCGAGGAGGATCGCCGAATCCGGGTCTATCACTGCACGCCCGAAGGTTTTCGACAATTCGAAAAGCTTCTGCCACAAGTTGATGCTTGTGCGCAGGAGATGCTGAATTCCATGTCCGCCGAGGATCGCGCGGCGCTGGACCGAGGGGTAACCGCGCTTCTCAAGGCTGCAACGGCGACATAAAACTTCTTCTGTCTCGCCATACCGCCAGGCGTAGTCTGAGCCAATCTGAGTACGGGATTCAGCATAATCAAGGTGTCGAACCAGCAGGGGATCGAACCTCTCAGATCAAGAGGCGTCGGGTTGGTTTTCAGGGTGGGCAGCGTCAAATGCAGGCAGCGCCAAGGCGCGCTTTTCAATCTCAAGAAGCCGCGGGAAAGATGTCATGTCGACGCCCCAGCGATGCGCGTTGTATAGTTGCGCGACCAGGTTGATATCGGCCAGATCCGGCCTGTTACCGAAACTGAAGGCGACACCGTCAGGCAGAAGTGCCTGATAGGCCTGGAACCCTTCAGTCATCCAATGCCGGAACCACTCGATCCCATCTTCGGCCGTGAGACCGTAGCGGGATTTCAGATGCGTCAAAACCTTGAGATTGTTAACCGGATGAATATCCATTGCTATGGTATGGGCCGCAGCCTTGACCCGAGCGCGCTCGAACGGATCTTCTGGCACAAGCGGGAAATTGGGAATTGTGGCGTCTAGGTAATCGATGATCGCTAGCGACTGGGTAAGCACGCGACCATCTTCCAGGATCAGAGTAGGGACACCCTTGATGGGATTCAACGCGACGTATTCCGGCGCGCGTTGTTCCCCGGAAACCAGATCGACCTGTATCGTTTCGTAAGAAACACCTTTGAGATTAAGAGCGATCCGAACCCGGTAAGAGGTTGTAGAACGCCAGTAGCTGTACAGTTTCATAACGCTTTTGTTCTGTTTCAAGCCGCATCAAGTCCAATCAAAGGTCAATGCCCGCGCCGGTAGTCCAACCGGCGCAGGAAGTCTTTCAGGCAGACTTGTTGAGTTCCTTGGCATGCAGCCAATCAGCATGTTTAGGAGCTTTCTTGGTCTTCGACCAATCCTCAAGCATCAGCCATTTCACTTCGTCCATGCGCTTCAGCATCTCTTCTTCCTCCGGGTCCGGGCAGGCCAGCTCGATCCGGTGACCAGAAGGATCGAAGAAGTAGATGGAGTGAAAAATCGAATGGTCAGTCACGCCCAGCACTTCGACGCCGTTGGCTTCCAGATGATCCTTGAACTGAATCAGCGCTTCGCGATCCTTCACCTTAAAGGCGATGTGCTGCACCCAGACGGGGGTATTTGGATCCCGGCCCATCTCTGGCTTGGTCGGCAATTCGAAGAAGGCGAGCACATTGCCGTCCCCGGCGTCCAGGAACAGATGCATGTAGGGGTCCGGTTCATGCGTCGAGGGGACGTGATCCTCGGCGATGGCCAGAATGAAGTCCATGTTCAGCATCTTTCCATACCATTCGACCGTCTCTTTTGCGTCTTTGCAGCGGTAAGCGACGTGATGGATTTTCTCGATTTTCATCGGTTCCTCCTTTCCGAGGGAGCAGTTTTTGGGCCGAGGCGGCGCAAAAGGGCCGACCGACCGTTTACATCAGCCCCACCAGCCAGAGCGACAGAGAAGGGACGAGGATGAGCAATGTCAGCCGCAGGATGTCTGCGATCCAGAATGGCAAAACCCCACGAAAGATGGTTCCAAGTGATACGTCCTGCAGCACACCCTTAAGCACAAAAACATTCATGCCTACTGGTGGGGTGATCAGGCTGATCTCAGTGGCTACGACGACGACAATTGCGAACCAGATCAACGCGTTTTCGGGGTCGAGAAGCAGTTCGTTGGCAAACTCAAGCTCGAACATCAGCGGGTAGAAGACCGGCACCGTCAGCAGGATCATCGACAGGCTTTCCAGAACGCAGCCAAGCACCATGTAAGTTGCGATGATAAACAGGATCACCGCCCAGACCGGCAGTTCGTTGTCGATGACAAAACCCGACAATGCATCCGGCAATCCGGCATAGTTGATGAAGTTGGTGAAAAGCTCTGCCCCGATGATGACGGCAAAGATCATCGCCGTCGCGCGGATTGAATCCAGCGTTGCTGCATAAAAACTGCGCCACGTCATCGTTCTGAGGGCTATTGCGATAAGGATCGAAGCACCTGCGCCCATTCCAGCGGCCTCGGTCGGCGTAAAGAAGCCGCCATAAATGCCGATCATGATGAAGAGGAAGAGGCCCAGCACACAAAAGACACCGATGACGTCAGACCGGCTCATCGGTTCGGTGTTTTCTTCTTCGGGTGCCAGAGCGGGGTTGATCCGTACCGCCACCATGACTGCGCCGAGATAGAGCAGCACACCGATGATACCCGGCACAATCCCGGCGATGAAGAGCTTGGCAATATTGGTTTCGGTCAGGAGGCCATAGATAATCAGGATCACCGAAGGAGGGATCAGTATTCCCAGCGTACCACCAGCAGCGATCGAACCGGTTGCCAGCCGATCATCATAGCCAAAGCGGCGCATGGAAGGCATCGCCACCTTAGACATCGTGGCCGCTGTGGCCAGCGATGACCCGCAGACCGCAGAGAAACCGCCGCACGAAAAGACCGATGCCATGGCAAGCCCGCCGCGCAATCTGCCGAAAAGCCGATCAGCGCCTGCGAACAACCCATGCGCCACGCCTGAGCCCGCCAACACATTGCCCATGAAGATGAACAAGGGGATGACCGAAAGCGAGTAGGACAACGAAGTGTCAAAGGCCACTTGACCTGTCATGGCCCAGGCCGGTTCCCAACCGCGCATGAAGGCAAATCCGAATCCACCCACGGCCGCCATCGCGAACGCAATGGGCACGCGCAGCAGAATGAGGCCCAGTAGGATCGCAAACCCGATCAGTGATTCAATCATGGTGCGCCCTCTAGGTGATCTTTGTCAGTTTCGTGCTCGACGGGTGGTTGTAATCCGCGCAGGAATGCAATGAACGCCGAAACCATGCAGGAGACTCCGGCCAGATAGCCGAATGGTGCCAGTGGAATCTCCAGGGCATTGGTCACTGCGCCGTCATGGGCAGCCTTGGCTGCGTGGGTGAAAAGCCGCCAAGCGAAGGTGGCCAACAGGGCCGCAGAAAACAGGCCTGCAAAAGCAGACATTAGACGTTGCGCCTTGCGTCCGAGCGCCAGATTCAGCAGGTCGACTTCAACATGTTCACGGCGCTCGGTCGTCAGCGGCAGGGCCAGGAAAACAAGCGCTGCCAGTAGTATTTCAGTAAGTTCGAATGCACCGGAAAGCGGCGCGTTAAACAAGTAACGGCCAACCACGTCGACACAAGTGATAAGGACAAGGCTGAACAGGATCAGCGCAGCCCCGACACCTAGTGACCGGTCGAGCAGCAGCCCGATGTCCAGCCCCTCTTCAGGGGGCTGGTCGGGGAAACGATGGCGCAGCCGCTCCATGGATCAAAATTCCACGCCAGCCTGTTTGCGGATCTCTTCCAGTGCCGCCGCTCCGTCATAGCCATCTGCCGAGATGGCTTCGGACCACGCGGTTTCGGCATCAGCAGCTTGGGACTTGATCGCATCAACCACCTCGGCTGGTGCTTCGTAGATTTCGATCCCGGCCTTTTCGGCCGCGGCATTGCCTTTCTGGTCCGCGCCGACCCAGGCCTCACCGACCAGGGCGGCAAAGGCTTCACCGGAAATCGCCTCGATTGCGGCCTGATCCTCTTCGGAAATCTCGTTCCACTTATCCTCGTTCATGACCATGAACCAGGTGGTGTTGTAGATGCCGCCGGGCACTTTCATCGTGTATTTGACGTCTCCGGTCAGTTTGAAAGCGGCAAGGGCGTCAAAGGGGAAGGTCACGCCGTCGATCACACCGCGCGAAAGCTTTTCATAGACTTCACCCGAAGACATGAACAGCGTCGTGGACCCAAGCCCGGACATCAGATCCGAGATGTAGCCGCCCGGCACGCGGATCTTCAAACCAGAGAAGTCATCCGTCGTTTCGATCTTGCGGACATTGTTGTGGAGCAAACCGGGGCCGTGCACGAAAAGCCCGAGAAGTTTGGTGCCTTCATGTTCTTTCTGAGCCTCCAGCGGGCCTGAGTAGACGTTCCAGAACGCCTTGGAACCAGCAACAGCATCGTCACCGATGAACGAAAACTGCCCGATCCGCGAGCGGGTAAAGCGATCATCTGTTGTAAAGGAATGCAAGCCATACGTTATGTCGGCAATTCCCTCGGCAGCCATATCGTAATGCGCCGGGGGCGGGCCCATCGGTTTTGCCAGAACGCGCACCGTCACACGGCCATCGGTGACTTCCTCTACCTGTTTTGCCCAAGGCTTGATGGCGTCAACCACGATCGGGTGGCGCGGCGGCAGCCAGCTTGACAGGGCAAGTTTGGTCTCGGCAACGGCTGTTGTTGCGATGGATATGGCAGCGGTTGCAATGCCGGCGAACAGCAGGGCGTTGCCCTTCAGTTTGATGTTCATGGTTTCCTCCCTTGGATTACGTGATGTCTGCGGCCCTGAGAGCCTGGCTCAGGACGTCGCGGTCGCCGATATGGTTGGCTAAGATCAGAATAAGCCGAGCGTTGATTGCGTCGCTCTCATCCTTGTTCTTGCCCTCGTGGGTGGCCAGCAGATCGGCGTAGAAATCGTCGGTTCCGTCAATATTGGGGGTCAGGATCAAATCGCTCATTGATTTACTTCCTTGCCGGTTGCGCGGCGCAGGGCCGTACGCATAAGGGCTTCGTTGAATTCCGCCCGACGGGCCGCGACATGCTGATCCGGACGGATCAGGTAGACCGCTGAAGTGGCTTCGCCGAGGTAACGTTTTCTGAGCTGGCCCGTTGGATCGTCGCGGGCCGAGAGCGCCAACCGCCGTGCGATTATTCCATCCTCTTCCAGGATTTCCGGGGCCTCAGCATCAATCGTCAGAAGGATGAACTCATCGCCGAGTTTCGGCAGAAGAAAGCCGTCACCCAATGGGGCATCGGGGCAGGGGGCACCAGGCTGTGTCCGCTCGGGGCCACCCGCAAGCGCATCGGCTGAATTGAGTTGCGATCCACTGTACACACAAGGAACCGAGAGCCTGCCGGAATTTACCATCGGCCGGGCGAATTCGTAAGTGCCGCTCAGACCAAGAACAGCATCGCGGAAGATTCTGCTGGTCTCAGATTTCGGTGTGATGAAGTCAGTAGAGCGGGTGGAATTCAGGATATTCTCATCTGCGCCATAGATGCGTTCGACATTGTAGGTTTCAAGCAGGCTTTCCGGTGCTTTGCCTTGAATCACCAACCCTAACTTCCAGCCAAGATTGTCCACGTCCTGCATGCCGGAATTGGCACCGCGCGCACCAAAGGGCGAAACCTGGTGCGCCGCATCGCCAGCAAAAAACACTCGACCCGATCGGAAGCTGTCCATCCGCTTGCACTGGAAGGTGTAGATTGAGGACCAGACCATTTCATAGTCCGCATCGCCCAGCATCGCATCCAACCGGCGGCGGACATTCTCTTCTTTCAGTTCCTCCGCACGGTCCACATCCCAGCCGATCTGAAAATCGATCCGCCAGACATCGTCGGGCTGCTTGTGCAACAGTGCAGAGGCACCCGAGCCGTGTGTTGGCTCGAACCAGAACCAGCGCTCGGTGGGGAAATTCAGATCGCCCTTCAACTTGATATCCGCGATCAGGAAGCTGTCCTGGAATACACGGCCGCTGAAATCCAGACCAAGCATCCCGCGTAGTGGCGAATTGGCTCCGTCGCAACCGATCAACCAGTCCGCTTCGAGCGTGTACAGCCCGTCCGGCGTCATCACCGTCAGGGTGACGTGATTGTCGTGCACCTGAACCGTGTCCACACGGTTTTTGCCGCGCAACTGGATCGGGGCACCGTCTTCCTGCAGTTCACGCAGCCGATCAATCATGTATTGCTCGAAGTAGGGCTGCTGGAGGTTGATGAAGGCAGGGTATTTATGCCCGTCCTCCGGTAGCAGGTTGAATTCGAACACCTTGTCGTCGCGGTGGAAGACCTTGCCGAGGTTCCAGACTACTCCTTTGTCGAGCATCGGCTCACCGCAGCCATAGCGATCCGCTACTTCGAGGCATCGTTTTGCGAAACAGATCGCGCGGCTACCCATGCCGATGCCTTCATGGTCATCAAGCACGACAACCGGAATACCCTGTCTGCCAAGGTCAAGTGCGGTGGCGATCCCGATCGGCCCCCCGCCCATGACGACAACCGGGTGGCGCACCGGCGCGTCCAGATCCTGATCCGGCGACTTTTTGTATGGATAGCTTTTGTAAGCCAGCTTGTAACGGTCATCGAACATCGAAGAATCCCCTCCCTTCAGGCGTTCAACCCTGCAGTTGCTCCCACATTTCCAAGTCCCGTTGCGCCGTCCAGATGCGCGGCGTATCGATGCCGCGCGCCTCGTCATAGGCGCGCGCAACGTTGAACGGCAGGCAGTGTTCGTAGATCGCGTAGTCCGCGAATTTCGGGTCGCAGGCGGCCCGAACAGCGTCCCAGGCCTCTTTCAGGGTGCCACCGCGGGCTGCCACTTTTGCTGCTGGGCGGTAGGTGCTCTCGACGAAGTCCCGGGTGGACTCGATCGCCGCTTCGACCATTTCTTTTCCGATCAGCGCATCACCCCGGCCCGGCGCAATGGCGTCGACATCGAAAGCGGCGATATTGTCGAGCGTGCCGCCCCAATCAGTGAAATGACCGTCACCGCAGTAGCAGGCCGAATGGTATTCGACGATGTCACCGGTAAACATAACGTTCTGGTCAGGGACGTGAATGACAATGTCACCGGCAGTATGGGCGCGCCCAAGATGCATCAGGTCTACGCGCCTGTTGCCAAGATAGACGCTCATGCGATCTTTGAAGGTGGTCGTGGGCCAGGTCAGCCCCGGAATGCTCTCGTGACCTTCGAACAGGCGCGGGAAACGCTGAAACTCACTGTCCCAGTCTTCCTGACCACGCTCGACAACTTGAGCCCGGGTTGTTTCGGACATTAGAACCTGATCCGCACCGTAGGCCGAAGCGCCAAGAACGCGGACCGCGTGATAGTGGGTGAGCGCTAGATGCGTGATTGGCTTGTCGGTCACTTCACGGACCTTCTCGATCACCTTGCCAGCCAGCCGAGGTGTTGCCTGCGCTTCAACGATCATTACGCTGTCATCACCAATGATCACACCGGAATTGGGATCTCCTTCAGCGGTAAAGGCCCATAGCCCATCACCGACCTCTGTGAAGCTGATTTTTTTTTCAACCAAATCTCCCTGAGATGCGAATGCCTTAGCCATTGTGTCCTCCCGACGTACGTTGCGCGCTCGACTCATGTCGTTTCATTTGCAACGACTATCGTTACAAATGAAACTAATGTCAATGCTGTTTGGTTTTGCAGCAATCGGTTTGGGTACCTTGTTTCCGGGAACAGCCGAACGGATATTCGCGAAGTGATTGGTCTGATATCGCGTTTTTCATTCCAGATTCATTGGAGGCCAATTCTGCAAGCCGTCCAAAGGGGCCACCCATTCATCGGCACCGGATACGTCCAACGCCGAGGATACCTCAGCGCGTCAAAAGCCTTCGACCACTCGCATCAAGAATCCAGCACTTAGTGCCTTCGAACACTGCAGCTGTCAGGGCATGCCCATAGCCTGCACCTGTGTCCAGGTTGATGCGATTGCCATGATGGTCTGCGTCGGCCACATGGGTGTGGCCGTGAACCACCAGCCAAGGGTGAGGAGTTGTATAGTCGAGAAACTCATCTCGGATCCAAATCATGTCGTCCGGGTCCTGCTGGTTCAGTGGGATACCGGGTCGAACACCTGCGTGAACAAACAGCAGATTGTCCTTCAAATGGTAGGGCTGCAGCCCTTGCAGAAAGCTGATATGGGCCTGCGGAACCGCCGCTTTGGCGCGGGCGTGGACCTGAAAGACGCGGTCGCCTTCGGTAACTTCAACGCCGTAAGACCTCAAAGTCTCGACACCGCCGATCCGGGGATGTAGCCAGTGATAGCCAACAAGCAGCCGCGCGTCACTGCGTGGGTAGTCCTCCAGAAACATCGCGCACATCTGGTCGTGATTTCCGCGTAGGAAGATCCAGTTTCGATCCTGGTCCCGACCTTGAATCAATAAATCCAACACGGCAGCACTGTTGGCACCCCGGTCCGTGTAATCTCCGATAAAGACAACTTTGGCTTCGGGGCCGCCATCTTTTTCGATACGCATAAGCGCTTCTTGCAGCAAACCAAGTTGACCGTGGATGTCCCCAATGGCGTAAATGGGTTCGTACATGGCTTTCTTTCAGAGTTTGGTTAGCTTTTGGGTCAGTTGGACCAGTCGATCTGAAGGTTTTCACGGAAGGCAAACCGGATCAGATGCGCCTCGATCACGTGTTGCCATCGTGCCAGATCCCCTCGCGGTCCGGTTTCGGCTTCGATTGACAGGCTTTCTGCTGTGGCCATCAGCCTGACCCGGTCTCCGTCGGGAAAAGCCACAAAGCCCTGATTGTCATCGAATGAGACTTCGGCTTTGTGAGACCAATGTTTGCACAGTTGCTTCAGGTATTTTCTGGCGGTATCGGTCCGGGCGGTGCCTGACACGCTTTGATCCGGCAACAAGGTCAGCGCTGTATCCGCGGCTGCGCGCAAGGTCTTTGCGAACAGAACCACGTCGATATCGGTGGCCAGAAAGGTGACGCCCAGATCCAGACATTTGCGCTGCATCGCCGGGTCCATCGTCAGAATACCTGCTGCCTTGCCTGATGCGACGATCCGATTCAGCGCGTCCAGAACGGCAGCTTCGACCACGGGGTGGGCGGCGTTGCCGATATGGCCCATATCCGCGGCCAGATCTGAGGGGCCAATGAACACGCCGTCTACGTCTGAGGCTAGAACATCATCGAGTGCGTCCAGGCCGGTTCGGTTTTCCACCTGCACCAATAGGCAGATCTGATCTCCTGCAGTTTTCAGATAGTCGGGGATCGCGGCAAAGCGCGAGGCGCGCGCCAGCGCCGAGCCGACACCGCGCACACCTTGCGGCGGGTATTGCACGGCGCGAACAAGATCACGCGCCTGATCGCCGCTTTCGACCATCGGCACCAGTATGTTCTGAACACCCGCATCCAGATACTGCTTGATCATCCAGGTCTCGCCAGTTGGTAGTCGCGCGACGGGTACGCAGCCTGATCCTTCGATGACCCGTACCTGATCCAGAATCGAGCGCAGATCGTTTGGCGCGTGCTCTCCGTCAACTAGCAACCAATCGAACTGAGATGTGGCTGCGATTTCGGCGGCATAAGCATCAGCCATTCCAATCCAGCAGCCGACCTGCGGTCGGCCAGACTTTAGCGCGACCTTAAACGCGTTGTGGGGCGCAGGCATCTCCGGTCTCCTTTAGGCAAAGTTGATATCGACCGAGCCAAAAGACCCGAAGTCTGCATGGATTTCAGTGCCCGGAGGGCATTCGACTGGCCGAATAAAACTCCCAGACAAGATAACCTGACCCGGCTCGATGCTCTGGCCGTACTGCGCCATACGGCGGGCCAGCCAGACGACGCTTTCAACGGGATCATTCAGAACGCCTGCGCCCAAACCGGTTTCTTCAATCTCACCATTGCGGAAGGTCAATGCCCCGACCCAACGCAGATCAAATGCATCCACCGCGTGCCGCCCGGGACCCAGCACAATGCCTGCGTTGGCGGCGTTGTCGCTGATTGTGTCAAATACGCTACGCGTCTTTCCGGTCGCGGGATCGACACGCTGAATGCGGGTGTCAAGGATTTCGATCGAAGGCGCAACGTAATCGGTGGCGGCAATGATGTCGTCGCGCGTGACGCCCTCTCCACTCACCGCAGATTTCATGACAAACGCAATTTCGGTCTCGATACGGGGCTGGATAAACCGGTTCTCAGGAACGGTTCCGCCATGATCGAACGCCATATCATCGAACAGAATGCCACTGTCGGGGATGTCGATATTCAGCGCATATTGCATCGCCTTCGAGGTCAGTCCGATTTTCCAGCCAATCACCTTGCGCCCTTGCGCCAGCTTCTGACGATAGATGGCGTTTTGCACCTGATAGGCATCGTCCATCCCCATCTCGGGATGGCGCAGCGACAAGAGTCCGATCTGTTCGCGCGTGTTTTCGGCCCTTAGAAGATCGGCAGCGGCGCGGGTGTGATCTTCGGGGGTCATACCTGTTCGTCCTCAACTGTGTTGCGCAGTGTGCCGATGCCTTCAACCGACACCTCGACCACATCGCCGGGCGCCAGGTATTTCGGTGGATCGAAACGCGCCCCTGCCCCGGTGGGCGTACCAGTGACGATGATGTCGCCAGGCTGCAATGTCATAAAGGTCGAGATGTATTCGATCTCGCGCCGGATCGGGAACATCATGCGGTTCAGAGTGTCGTCTTGGCGCAACTCGCCATTCACATGGGTCTGAATGCGCGCGTCGTCTAGCTGGGCTGCATCGGTAAAAGGCACCAGCCACGGACCGATGGAACCGGAATTGTCCCAGTTTTTTCCTTGCGTGACGTTGAACTTTGCATGGCGCACCCAGTCGCGGATTGTGCCTTCGTTACACAATGTCAGGGCTGCGATATGGTCATAGGCATCTGCTTGTGCAATGCGGCGACCGGACTTCCCGATAACGATAGCGACCTCGCCCTCATAATCCAACGTGTGGTTTTCCGGAGGACGGATTAGCGGGCGGTCGTGTCCGGTGAATCCGCTGGCAAAACGCGGAAACAGCGACATATACTTCGGTTGCTCGCTACCATCCTTGTATTCCGCGTTGCGGTCCGGGAAGTTTACACCGACGCACAGAATACGACGAACATCTGGCATCACCATTTCGTAAGTGAATTCCCTGTGGGTCACTTCGCGGCCTGCGGCATGCTCGGCCAGTTTTTCGAACGCGCCTGCGGCGATTACCTCGTAGAGACTGCCGTGATCGGGGAACGCGTCGTTCAGCGCAATTGCACCGTCATCGGTGATGGCACCGAAATAGGTTGCTCCTTTGGCGGTGTAAGTTGAAAAACGCATCAGGCCTCCTCGGCGGCGTTAATGCCACCCATGCACAGATATTTCAGTTCCATGAAGTCATCGAGCCCGTGGCGCGATCCCTCGCGGCCCAAGCCGGACATCTTAACCCCGCCAAATGGCGCTTCGGCGGTTGAGATCAGCCCGGTATTTATCCCGACCATGCCATATTCCAGCGCCTCAGACACGCGCCAGACGCGGGCCAGATCACGGGAATAGAAATATGAGGCGAGGCCGAATTCAGTGTCGTTGGCCGCCGCGACGACCTCATCTTCGGTGTCAAATTTGAACAGGGGTGCAACAGGGCCAAAGGTTTCTTCTGTAGCCACGGCCATTTCCGATGTCACGCCGGTCAGAATAGTGGGTTCAAAGAAGATGCCGCCCAATTCGTGGGCCTTGCCGCCAAGGGTTACAGTTGCGCCTTTGGCCGTGGCGTCAGCGACATGTTCGGTCACTTTTTCCACGGCGGCCTGATCGATCAGGGGACCAAAAATGATGCCCTCGTCAAACCCGTTCCCAGTTGGAAGGGCCGCCACCTTCGCGGCCAGCTTTTCGGCAAAGGCGTCATACACACCGGCTTGCACATAAATGCGGTTGGCGCAGACGCAGGTCTGACCGTTGTTGCGGAACTTGGCGATAACGGCGCCTTCGACGGCGGCATCCAGATCGGCATCGTCGAACACGATGAACGGCGCGTTGCCGCCCAGCTCCAACCCCAGTTTCTTGATCGTAGGAGCACATTGCGCATAAAGCAGCGCGCCGATCTCGGTCGATCCTGTAAAGGTCAGCTTCTGTACGACCTTGCTGGACGTCATCTCGCCGCCGATCCCGCGCGCTGATCCGGTCAGGACCGAGAACAACCCGTCCGGCAGACCTGCCCGATCAGCCAGAACTGCCAGTGCGATGGCAGAGAAGGGCGTCTGGCTGGCAGGTTTCAGAACCATCGAACAGCCTGCGGCAAGGGCCGGGCCGGCCTTGCGTGTGATCATGGCATTAGGGAAGTTCCATGGCGTGATCGCGGCCACGACTCCGATGGGCTGTTTTATGGTGACGATCCGCTTGTCCGGCGCATGGCCGGGCGTCACGTCGCCATAAGCGCGACGCGCCTCTTCGGCGAACCACTCGATGAAACTGGCCCCATAGGCAATCTCACCCTTGGCTTCGGCCAGCGGTTTGCCCTGCTCGGCGGTAAGTATGGCGCCCAGATCGTCCTGATTCTCCATCATCAGGTCATACCAGCGCCGCAGAATCTGGCTGCGCTCTTTGGCTGTGCGCGCGGCCCACGCTTTCTGAGCGGTCTGCGCTTCGGCGATGGCGATAGCGGTTTCTTCGGCCCCCAGATTGGGAACTTTGCCGATTACCTCACCCGTAGCCGGGTTGGTGACGTCGATTGTATCCGTCATGTCGGCTATGCCGATCCAATTGGTTCCTACTTTGGCTGCCTGAACTAGCAAAGAAGGATCGTTGAGACGAAGCTCTGACATTCTGATGGTTCCTGTGTCTCGGTCTCAGACCGAAAAGCTGATGTTTGCCTGACCCGTTCCAGAGCTTCCGAAATAGGGCGTGTAGATATCGATTTCGCCTTGGTAGCTGCCCCAGCCCAGAGCTCCGAACAGCAGCGCGGTGTCGTTCATCGCGCATTCGCCTGTACATTTCTTGGCGTAGTCGGGCAGGAGTTCGAGGAATTCTTCAAATCGCCCTTGTTCCCAAAGCTCCAATACACGGAGATCCATCTGACGGTTGAATTCGCCATTGACCGCATTCAACCCATCGACTGAGCGTTCGTTTGGCGTGAAATCGTGACTCAGTGAGCCGGATGCCAGGATCGAGACATTACGATCCGAACGCCGGATGCCTTCTGCGATGGCCTCGCCCCAGACACGGTTTTCGGCAATTGAGGAAAACTGGTTGACCGCCACCGGCAGCACCCGAGCATTGACGCCGTCGTTGATGAAATGCATCGGCAGCAGCGTACCATATTCCATGCCCAGATCGGGCTGGGCATGCCCCAGTGCGCGTTCGCCGCGTTCCTTCATCACGTCCAGAATGCTGTTCGCAAGCTCTGGGTCACCGCGATAATCGAATTCCATATCCGCCAGCATATGCGGCAGCTCGTGGCTGATGAACCGGCCTTTATGGTGGTTCTTGGCGTTAAGGTGAAAGCCTTGATTGGTGATCCAATGCGTGTCGAAAATGATGAACGTATCGACGCTGCGGTCAATCGCGTCCTGACGCAAGCGCGCGTATCCATCAATAGCAGGTTGCCGGATACCTTTGTACTTGGGCATTGTGTGGGACATCCAGATGCTTGGCACATGCGTGATCTTTGCGGCCTGTACGATCTTCCCCATGACAATTCCTCCTTATGAAAGGTGGCGTTCGACCGCCTCGAAGGGAGGGCGGGCGGTCGGACGACATTTGGTCAGACCCAAAACGGGTATTCTGAACCATAGGTGTTTGCGCGTATCCTAACTTAGTTCGATGTGCGGCCCACTGTTGGGATACCGCAGAATCTGGATTACTTGCCCAGCTGCACGATCTTGTGTTGGCCAGTAGCAAATCCGACGTGTTTCTGTTCCATGTAGAACTCGAACGACCAGTCGCCGCCGTCACGACCAATGCCAGAGGCCTTAACGCCGCCAAAGGGTGTCGGCAGGTGGCGGACGTTTTCTGAGTTCACCCAGATCATTCCGGCTTCGAGCTTGTCTGTAAAACGCAACGCGCGCGTCAGATCGCTGGTCCAAACGTAGCCGGTTAGTCCATAAGGCGTGTCATTGGCGATCTCCAACGCTTCTTCCTCGGTCGAAAAGGGGATGGAGGTGAGAACCGGGCCAAAGATCTCCTCACGCGCGATGCGCATCTGGTTTGTGGCATTGGTGAACAGGGTCGGGCGAACGAAGTAGCCCTCGTCACCCACTTTGACGCCGCCGGCTGCCACGGTCGCACCATCCTCTTTGGCGATGTCAAAATAGCTGGTTACCTTGTTGTAGTGTTCCTCGGTCACAAGCGGGCCGATCTCGGTCGCAGGGTCCAGCGGGTGGCCGACCTTGATGTTGTTTACCCGTTCAATCAGTTTGGCCTCGAACTTTTCCTTGATCGTGTCATGGATCAGCAGGCGTGAAGAAGAGGTGCAGCGCTCGCCATTGATTGAGTAGATCATGAAGATCACTGCATCCAGCGCCCGGTCCAGATCGGCGTCATCAAAAACGATGACCGGGTTCTTGCCTCCAAGCTCCAGATGCATACGCTTGAGCGTATCGGCACCCTGTTTGGTGATGATCGACCCGGTGCGGCTTTCGCCGACAAAAGCGATGGCCTTGATCAGTGGGTGCTCGGTTAGCGCCTTGCCCGCATCAGGGCCAAACCCGTTAACCGTATTCAGCACTCCTTTGGGCAAGCCGGCCTCTTCGGCGATTTCTACGAGCAGACGCGCAGTAAGGGGGCTGTCCTCGGCCGGTTTATGAACCACAGTGCAACCGGCGGCCAGTGCCGGAGCTGTTTTCCAAGTCGACAGCATGAACGGTGTGTTCCAAGGGGTGATCACGCCCACCGGGCCGATCGGCACGCGGGTGGTTATATTCATCAGCGTAGGCGACTTCAGATGCTGGCCATCGCGGGCCTGGACCACCTGATCGGCGAAATAGCGGAAGTTCTCGGCCCCGCGCAGTGCTGCTTTGGACATGAACCGCAGGGTTTGTCCAGTATCCCAGCATTCGCACAGGGCGATTTCCTCGGCGCGCGCCTCGATGGCTTCGGCTACGTTCAGCAGAACGCGGCGACGCTGGGTTGCGGGCATGTCGCGCCAATCGGCGAATGCGGCATGGGCGGCCTTGGCCGCTGCATCGATATCATCGGCGGTACCATGCGCGACATCGCAAATCACTGACTTGTCTACCGGTGATGTGGACCGGAACACGCCTGCAGCGCCGTCCCGATCCTCACCTGCGATGCGGTTCTTGATACCCGTCTCTTTGAACCGCGCCAAGAATCCCGCTAGTTTCTCGATATTTGTGTCCAGTGCACTCATGCTTCAGGTCTCCTGCGTGGTCGCGCTCAAGTGTTCTCGGATCGTGCCGGTCTTGGGCGAAAGGTCTGGGTCGATGTCGCGCATCTCAAGCGACAGCGCGATCGAGTATTGTGACAAGGCGGGTGCCAGATAAGCATTGACTGCCGCAAAAATGCGCTGTGTGGCATCGTGCTTGACGTCATCAGGGCGGCCGCCACGCAGGCGTATCGAGATATCGATGAAGCCATGGTCTGGGTTGCCGTCGGCGATCGCATAGTGGTCAGCGCGGATGGCGCGGACACGAATGCCTGGCAAGGGGAAGGTATCTATCTCCACCGCCGTCGCGCGAATGCACTCGCACAAGCCACCCATGTCGACACGATCGTCCAGATTGCCGGAGTATTCGACGTGGAAATGTGGCATGTCTCCTCCTTTATTGTTAACATGTTTAGTAAATTGCGCTACGCTCGTCAAGAGCTTGCTTTGTTAATCTTTGCAATTCCCGAATTGGAACTCTAGAAGTCGGATATGAACACTCAAAGCCACACCCAGAGCACGTCTCGATCCCTTCCGATTGCTTTGCTGCGCGCGCGCGAAACCGTTATGGCCCCGATCCGGGATATGCTGCAGGGCATTCAGCTGACCGAACAAAAATGGCGCATCCTGCGTGTTTTGGACGAATTGGGCGAAGTCGAACAAAGTGCCATCGCCAACGAGGCATGTCTGCTGTTGCCCAGTCTGACGCGCATTCTGCGCACGATGGAGGCCGAAGGCCAGATCACCCGCCGTCAAGATAGCCAGGACAAGCGCCGCACTATGGTGAAGATTACGGATGACGGGCGTAGGATTCTTGCGGATAACCTCGCGACGTCTTTGGCGATCACCAGTAATATCGAGGCGCAGATGGGACGCGAAAAGCTGGATCACCTGCTGGACCTCCTTGAGGAGTTGCAGGCCGTAAAAGTCTGACCCCGGCCTTGCAGATCAGGGTCAGAGCGGCGGTTAGAGACTTGCCAGACCGGTATCGAGTGCCGACAGGATCTTGGAAACATTGTCAGATGTGATGATCAGAGGCGGCGACAGGATGATGTTGTTGCCCGATACACGGACCATCACGCCATCTTCGTAGGCTGCCTTCTGGACCTGCAACGGCAGATGTCTGGCGATAGGTGCTTTGGTGGCACGGTCTGACACCAGTTCCAGCGCGCACATCAGACCCTCGCCGCCGCGCACGTCGCCAATCGCGTCGTATTTCTCGGCCAGCTTTTTCAGACCGGCGAACAATTCATCCCCACGAGCGGACGCATTTTCCCAGACCCGCAGGCGGTTGATTTCCGACAGGGCCGCCAAAGCGGCTGCCGCGCCGACCGGGTGGCCGGAATAGGTATAACCCTGATCAACTGACGCCTTGCCTGTGGTGTCACTTTCAAACACCTCGGCGACTGCGCCCGAGATCATGGCCGCACCAAACGGGAAGTATCCATTGGTGATTGCCTTGGCGGTGGTCATGATGTCGGGCTGCACACCCCAATGCCGAGCGCCGCTTTCGCTGCCGGTTCGGCCAAAGGCGGTGATGATCTCGTCCGATATCAGAAGAATGCCGTGTTTCGAGCAGACGTCGCGCACCATGGGCATGAAGCTTTTGTGCGGCGGGATCACGCCGCCGGCGCCAAGAACGGGTTCCATGATGAAAGCGGCGACGGTGTTCGCGCCCTGGAACGTTATTTCTGCTTCCAACGCTTTGACGCAGAGCTGCGCCAAACGTTCGGGGTCGGTCTCATCGAACGGGTTTCGGTAAGTCCACGGAGCGGGCACATGGAAACAGCCTGGCATCATCGGCTCATAAGCCGCTCGGAACTTCTGGTTTCCATTTACCGAGGCGGCGGCGAAATGGGTGCCGTGGTAGCCTTGTTTCAGGCTGATGAATTTGGTGCGCCCCTCCTGACCACGTACTTTGTGATACTGCCGCGCCAGTTTCAGCGCGATCTCAACTGAATCGGAACCGCCCGATGTGAAGAACGCACGGGTCAGCCCATCGGGGGCAAAGAACTGAGCAAGCTCATATGACAGCTCAATTGCCTTGTCGTTGCTGGTGCCACGGAAGGTGGAGTAATAGGGCAGGGCGTTCAGCTGATCAGCAATCGCCTGTTTGACTGGTTCGCAGGAGTAGCCAAGGTTTACGTTCCAAAGACCGCCTACGGCGTCGATGGCCTTATGCCCGTCAACATCGACGATGCTGACCCCTTCGCCTCCGGTCAGGATTGTGGGCGGGTTCTTCTGGCTGTCGGCAGGGTGCGCCATTGGATGCCAGAAATGTCGAGCGTTATTTTCCTTCAGAAAGTTGGAATCTTTCATTTCGGGGTTCTCCGGGTATTGAGTCCACTGCCTGTCGCGGGTGGAATTCGGTTGGAAATGTCTCGGGTATCTGGCCGCCAAAGTTTGCGGTCAGCTCATGCGTAAGTGTGTGAAGAGAACTCAAGATGGCTGGCAGCCGTTCGCTAGTGGCACGGCTTTCGGGAACGGCGATCGCTATTGTTCCGATTGCGATTTGGTCGATACCAAAGATCGGCGAGGCAAAGCCATAAACGCCATCCTCGTAGCTGCCATTGCTGTTGGCCCATCCTGCGCGACCGACCAGCTTGACTCGCTCACGAATAGTATCCGGGTCAGTAAGGGTCTGGTCTGTATAGCGGGTAAGCGGATCAGAACCGAGACGCTCAAAAAGAAAAGTGGGGCCAAAGCTTAACATGCACAGACCCGATGCGGTGGCATTTATTGGGATGATCTCGGTCGGATCCAGACTGACGCGCACGCTATGTTGCGTCGTCTCGACCACAAGAGCGGTTTTGAGCGTGTCTTTTTCAAGAAGGGATAAGTGCAGACTTTCTCCGACGACTTGCATCGCGGACCGCATCTGTGAACGGGCACCTTCCAAACCGGGTTTGGCAATCTCGCGCAGCGCCGCCAATCGCAGCGCCGCGGGGCCAATCATGTAGGACTTGGACATCGGATTCTGCTCGATCAGGCCAAATTCTTCCAACGCCCGCAGATGCCTGAGCGTGGTTGCTTTGTTGGCTCCTGACAGCCGAGAAAGTTGGCTCAGGCCGATCTCCGGCTGCGAGTTCGAAAAATATTCTAACATTTTCAGAGCGTTAAGGGCAGTCCCCATTCTTCATACCTCCTTAGGCACACCACATACTTGACAGATACAATTTAACAAAGCAAGATATTTATTGTTAACACGGTTCAATAAATGAACCACGCACTGGGAGGTGTCAATGAAGAAATTTCTAGCAACCGCCGCCTTTGTAGCTTCTGCAACAGCTGCACTGGCCGAATATCCCGAAAAGCCGGTTTCCTTTGTGGTTCCGTGGCCTCCGGGCGATCTGGAAGATGTTCTGACGCGGATGATCGCGGATGAATTCCAGGCGATGTACGGTGTTCCTGCGGCAGTGGTGAACAAGCCCGGCGGCGGCGGTGGACCGTTTCCCGGTGCTGTAGAAGTGGCCACTGCCCCGGCGGACGGCTACACGATCGGATCGTTCGTAATTGGGGTGCCAGTTATTGGACCGGAAATTGGCATTCCCGAACTTAATCCGAACCCGTTTGATCCTATCGGTATCTTCCTGACATATCCCTTTGTGATTGCAGCCAGCAAAGACGCGCCGTTTTCGAACTGGGAAGAACTCGTGGCGCATGGCAAAGAAAACGACGTGGCGCTCGGGCATTTTGGTTCGGTCTTGCCACCAACCCAGGTGACCTTTGCGGCGGCGGTCAGCAGCGGTTTCGACTTCGCCAGCGAAGCTGCATTTGACGCGTTGGATTGCAACACACTGGCCTCAGGCGATGTGGATGTAATCAACACCACGCTTCAACTGGTGCTGCCCTGTCTCGATCAGGTGAATGTTCTAGCCAGCATCGGCGGTGAACGAATTTCACTGGTGCCGGACACACCCACGATCGTTGAAATTAATCCGGATCTACCGCTGGCGCTTTGGAACGGTTTGTTCGTTCACAAGGACACACCAGATGATGCGCGCGAAAAAATTACGGCCGCCGCGCAGAAGGCTCTGCAATCAGACAAAGCCAAGGCATTGGCCGCAGAAACCGGTGCGCTGATCTACTGGCAGGACCCGGATGCGTCGAACGCGCAGATCGAAACGGACAAAGCGTCTTTCGCAAAAATCGAAGAAATTCTGGGCGAATAAGTTCCAGATCGAGGCGCGGGGCATTGCTTCGCGCCCTTTTCAGGTTGGGAGGATGCTATGATTGCTAAGACGTTACAGGACATGTTCAAAAGATATCGCCGGCCGGGTGATGTTGTTTTTGCGGTATTGTTCCTGGCCTTCGCAGTATTTCTACTGTCCCAACTTGGTGATCAGACCAAGGTCGTCAAACGAACCAAATGGTTCGCACAGCCCAGTCTGTGGCCCACCATCGCAGTCTGGAGCATGGTGGTGTTCGGCTTTCTGCACTGGCTTAGTTCGGCCTTGTCAGAGCGGATCAGCGGCCGCTGGGCCGAGGTCGGGTTCTGGGCTCGGTCGTTCGAATATGTCGCCTATTTCCTGATCTATGTACTGTTAGTTCCGCAGCTTGGCTACTTGCCGTCGACGATGCTGTTTGCAGTCTTCCTAACTCTTCGGGCTGGGTTTCGTGGATCGGGTGCTGTTGGCCTCGCTGCGCTGTTTGGCTTCGTAGTCACGATCGTGTTTCGCGGCTTTCTTCAAGTCAAAATCCCGGCCGGAGCTATCTATGAGTTCCTTCCAGATTCCGTGCGCGCTTTTGCGTTGACCTACCTGTAAGGAGGGCGTCATGGAAACGCTTCTGTCCGGAGTTGCTATCCTGCTGCAGTGGCAGGTCATCGTCGCCCTGCTGATCGGTTCGATCGGAGGTGTCATCATCGGTGCGCTGCCCGGCGTGGGTGCTGCGGTTGCCATCGCCATCCTGTTGCCTGCAACCTTCGCGTTCGAACCCATCGTGGGCCTAACCCTGTTGTTGGGCATCTACGGATCGTCCATGTATGGCGGTGCCATTCCCGCGATCCTGATCAACACACCCGGCACTGCCGTTAACGCACTGACCACGTATGACGGCTATCCGATGACGAAACGCGGGCAGGGCCACCGCGCCTTGTCGTTGGCCTATTCAGCCTCATTTTTCGGCGGAGTGTTCGCGATCCTTTGCTTGATGGTGCTGTCGCCGGTTCTGGCTCTTGTCGCGCCACATTTCGGTAGTCGAGAGATTTTCCTGGCCGCGCTATTGGGCATCGTTTTGGTCGTGCTGGCGCATCGAGGCCAGATCTTTGCCGCGGGTATGTTGGCTGCTTTCGGAGTCTTCCTGAATACCGTGGGGCTGGAACCCGTGAAATACACTCGCCGGTTCACCTTTGAACAAAGCTGGTTAGCTTCGGGCGTCGATCTTATCGTTGTCGTACTGGGTCTTTTTGCGATCAGCCAGGCGTTCCTGCTGCTGCTGGAAAAGAACCATGCGCCGGGCAATGCCCATGTAAGCGGCAACCTCTTTGCTGGTCTGAAAGAACTTTTGGGCGTGAAACGCGTCGCCGCCGTCTCCTCCAGCATCGGTGTTGTCATGGGAATGGTGCCAGGCACGGGAGAGTTTACATCGCAATTCCTGTCTTACACGTATGCCCAGAAGACATCGAAAGACCCCGAAAAGTTCGGTGATGGTTCACCCGAGGGCCTTGTGGCGTCCGAGGCTGCAAACAACGCTGTTCCCGGTGCTGCCATGATCCCGCTGTTGGCTTTGGGCATTCCGGGTGAGGCGCTGACGGCGATGATGCTTTCGGTATTTTATGTCCACAACGTGATTCCCGGTCCTCAGCTGTTCGAAAACCAGATGGATTTCGTTTTAGCCCTGTATATGGCGCTGATCCTGCTTAACGTGATTGTTCTGGTGTTCCTGCTGTTTTCAACGAATTTGCTGCTGAAGATTATTCAGATCCCGACCCGGTTCCTTGGTGTCATGATCCTGATTCTGGCCTTCGTGGGGGTCTATAGCCTGCGTAATTCGATCACCGATTGCGCCATTGCAGCCGGATTCGGGGTCTTTGGGCTGATCCTTAAGCGGCTAGACCTGCCGATTGTGCCGATCATTCTAGGCATGGTGCTGGGCGGGATCATGGAAACAAAGTTGCGCAGCGCCATGGCACGGGTCAAGTCGCCGCTCGACTTCATCGATCGCCCCATCGCGGCCATCCTGTTCAGCCTGATTGTGCTGATCGTGATCCTGCATTTACGCACGCTTTACTCTGAATTCAAGAACAAGCTCAGACCGGAACCAAGTTTGCCACCGGTGGATTCCGATCATCCGAACCAGCAAGGATAAGTGACCCATGGACCAACTAGCCATCGACGCGCTGCGCGGCCAGCCCTTGGTTGCCCGCAGCCATTTGATTGACGGGTGTCATCACGCCGCCGCTGAAGGCGGGCTTTTGGATGTTATGTCTCCAATCGACGGTCAGATCCTGACTCAAATAGCCGAGGGGACTCCTGCGGATATGGAGCGGGCGATTGCGGCAGCGCGCACCGCTTTCGAGGACGGTCGCTGGTCGCGCACCGCGCCGGCCGCGCGCAAAAAGGTGTTGTTGAAACTGGCGGATCTGATCGAAAAACACGCTTTGGAATTGGCCGTTTTGGGCGTGCGGGACAATGGAACCGAGATCAACATGGCCATGAAGGCCGAGCCGATGTCGGCGGCAGGTACGTTGCGCTATTACGGCGAAGCCATCGACAAGATCTATGGTCAGATCGCGCCGACAGCGGAAAACGTGCTAGGCCTTGTGCATCACGCTCCGGTAGGCGTCGTGGGGGTGATTGTACCCTGGAATATGCCGATGATGATCGGGGCTTGGAAAATCGCTCCGGCGTTGGCCGCAGGAAACTCAGTCGTGCTGAAACCCGCGGAATCGGCTTCTCTGACCCTTCTGCGGTTGGCGGAACTGGCGCTTGAGGCAGGTGTGCCGGATGGTGTTCTGAACGTTGTTACCGGCAAGGGAAGTGTGGTTGGCGAGACGCTGGCACTTTCGATGGATGTAGACGTCATGGTTTTCACCGGGTCCGGTGTGACGGGTCGGCGGCTATTGGAATACTCGGCGCGCTCGAACCTGAAACGCTGTTATCTGGAACTGGGCGGCAAATCCCCCAATATTGTGTTCAATGACGCCCCCGATCTCGGGCGGGCTGCCAAGGTCTCTGCCGCAGGTATTTTCCGGAATTCAGGTCAGATTTGCGTCGCGGGATCGCGCTTGCTGGTGCAGGAGGACATTCACGAAGACTTCGTTGCTGAGATTGTCAAACACGCTCAGGCCTTCCGTGTCGGCAATCCGCTGGACCTGAGCAGCCAGATCGGTGCGGTGCATTCGCTGCCGGAACTCGAAAGCAATCTTGAATTCGTCAACAAGGCTGAAGCAGAGGGTGCCGAGCTTCGCGCCGGTGGCAATCGTATTTTGACCGAAACCGGAGGCTACTATATGGCGCCTACCGTTATGAACGGGGTCAAACCGACCGATAACCTATTTCGCAATGAGGTGTTCGGCCCGGTTCTCGCCGTCACGTCCTTCAAAGATGAGGACGAAGCTCTGCGCCTGGCCAATGATAGTATTTATGGGCTGGCCGCAGGTGTGTGGACTTCCAACCTGAGCCGCGCGCATCGCATGGTGGCGGGCATCCGTTCGGGCGTTGTTCACGTCAATACTTATGGCGGCGCGGACGGCACAGTGCCTTTGGGCGGAGTAAAGCAGTCGGGCAATGGTCACGACAAGTCACTGCACGCAATGGAGAAGTACTTCGATCTGAAAACGGCCTGGATTCAGCTGTAAGACAAAGACCTTGGAGGAGAAGATAACCATGGGCAAAAAAACGATTTTGCTGATCGGCACGTATGACACCAAAGACCCCGAGATGCGGTACATCGAAGAGTGCATCAAGGCGCAGGGTGGCGATGTGCTGACCATGGATGTCTCGGTTCTTGGGGATCCGACCACGCCCACGGGCATTTCCAAACATGATGTTGCTGCGGCCGGTGGTATGACCATAGATGAGGTGATCGCGCTCGGTGACGAAAACAAAGCATTTCGCGTGATGTCACGCGGCGCAGCAGCGGTTGTGGCGCAGGTCTACGCCGAAGGCAGGTTTGACGCGATGCTGGCAACCGGTGGCACGATGGGTACTGATCTGGCGCTGGATTGCGCGCAGGCTTTGCCGATGGGTGTGCCGAAGTACATCGTCTCGACCGTCAGTTTCTCACCGTTGATCCCACCGCATCGTTTGGCACCGGATATTCAGATGATCCTGTGGGCAGGCGGGCTTTATGGTATGAACTCGGTTTGCCGTTCATCGCTGAGCCAGGCTGCAGGCGCTGTGTTGGGCGCTGCCCGGGCCGTTCAGCGCCCCCTGCGTGATCGCCCGATGATCGGAATGACCTCGTTGGGTTCATCCTGTCTGCGATACATGAAAACTCTGAAACCTGCGTTGGAAGAACGGGGTTACGAAGTGGCTGTTTTTCATTCAACGGGCATGGGCGGCATGGCCTTCGAGAAACTTGCGGGTGAGGGTGCGTTCTGCTGTGTAATGGATTTCTGCATGCAAGAATTCGCCAACATGCTGGCAGGATCGTTGGTGTCCTCGGGGCAGGACCGGTTGACCAATGCCGGGCGTGCGGGTGTCCCACAGATGGTGGCACCGGGGGCGCTGGACCTTTTGGATTTTGCCGGTTGGCAAGAAATCCCCGATCAATATGCAGACCGCCCTTTCCATGAACATAACCGCCTGATCAAAAGCGCGGTGTTCAACGCCGAAGAGCGCAGAGCTACGATCCGGGAAATGGCAGACCGTCTGTCGGCGTCCACCGCTCCGGCACATTTTTTTCTGCCGCTTGAGGGCATTGAAGAATGGGACCGGATCGGAGGCGATGCCTACGATGCCGAGGCGCGCGAGGCCATGATAGACGAGGCTCGCAAGATCATGCCGACCGTAACTCCGGTGACTGAAGTTGCAGCTCATATCAACGACGTGGCGTTCGTTGACGCAGTGCTGAGTCAGTTCGACACGTGGGTTTCAGAAGGCGTCGTTGAAAAAGGCAGTGCGCTCGACGCGGTTTGACCGCGGCAGGCAGGGTGTTTCGATTGGAGTATCACTCGTCAACACCCGATTGCGTGGTTACCACTTTTCGCAGGCGGTGATTTCCTCTGAGGGTTGCGCCTATCCGCGCTTCGCGTAAATCCTGCGCGATGTCGACGATTTGTCGTCAAAGCGCAGCATTGGCGGCAAAGCCGATGTGATTGAAGTTTGCGCACCGCCCATTGGGTCAGCTGCACCTTGTTCAAACAGTTCGATGACCTCGGTATGGATTTCCAGATCCGCCATTGCGTTTTCGATCAAGGTCCTTGGAAGCTCTGCCAGGCAAGGTCGTGCGCCCGCATTGATGTTTTTGTGTTCTCGCAGGATTGCGCGACACATGACCCCAGGCACGAAGGGGCCGCATCCCCTTTCAGCGATCAGAGTCCACTTGCGGGTTACGCGTTGGCCGTTGAGATCTCCTGAAACACGTACTTGCATGCCACCACGGTCGCTCCCGAAGGGATAGAGCGCTTTGGAAAGAAGGTAGAGCGCGGAATATGCCGTTTCGGGCAACTCGAAGCGCCAATACTGCCTCGCTCTGGCCAAAAAATCTAAGGCCCAGTTCATCACCGGAAGTTCTAGGCCCGCGCGAAACATGACGCTATTTGCGCCCGTCCTGCCCGGAAGAAGCGCGATGTCGGGAACGTTAACGCTGTATCCAATGCGCATCATATCCGGCTCCAGTTCATACGCCTTGCGATCCGTCCAGCCGATGGCGGTCTGCCAGGTGCTTTCGCGCCACACTTGATACGGCCTTCCAACGCCGCTCAAGATACTCTTGATAACGGATATACCGCGCGGCGCGCGATTGCCGGGCAGGATTGCGATGTCGATCAGGTCGACTTCTTCCAGATCCTCGATCAAGTCATCAACGATACTGGAGGACAGACCAGGCACGCTGGATGCACCAGAAAGTGCGAAAACACCTGCAGCCGTTGCTTCGGTGTTCAAGCCGTTGATGCCTTTTGTGAATGTGGCACTGTCCGACAGATCAAGGTAGTTGCAGCCATGGGCAATACATAGCCTTGGGACTCGATATGGGTCGTCGCCATAATGTTGGAACGGTCCCGCAGCATCGATAACAACGTCCGGCTTAACGTCAAACAGCGCCTCTGGAGCATTGTGGATGTCCAACTTCAGCGTCCGCGCTCCGAGTTCTTGAGCCGCAGTCCGGCCTTTTTCAGGGTGTCGCCCGGCCAGCCAAAGTTGGTGCCCATCGCGTGCCAGCAATTGGGCTGTCAGGGATCCGAAAACTCCGTATCCGCCTATAATCACAACCTTCATGACGGGATGTTCCTGACAATCTCGGCATCGTGGAAAATTGCGTCCTGCCAGATCAGCTCACCAAAAACCGGATGTTCCAGTTCCATGGTGAAACGAAACTGCCCGCCCCCGAGTTCCTCGTGGCCGACAATCAACCCTCCTGGGCAGATCCACCGCGGCAAAGGCAGCCGTCGTTGTCCCAGTTTCAGGAAATACCGTTCGCTGACAAAATATAGGCCAGTCCTTGTGCTTTCGAGCCGCAGCGAGATGCCAATTCCGAACCCGATGTACTCTTCCAATCCAGTAGGCCCGGCAAAGCGTTTAGAGCTGCCAACCATCTGCGGAAACCCGGCGGCCCGGCCATATTGCCGAATCCAGAACTGCCCACCTGTTGCCGCATCTTCGGTGACGGTGACCACTGCGGATCGACCGACAGAGGTGCGATCAAACGGCAGCGGAGCACCTAAGACCCGCAGCGCAAAGGCCAGCGCGCGCCCAATGGGGTTCATCCGCATCTGGGTCACACGACCTTGATAGGCGAGGCTTGCATCACCCAACAGCCGCTTGCTGAACCGGCGTTGGATTGCCTTGGGAAGACGGTCCCATGCCTCGGCCCCCAGAAGGGTTTTGAACCGATCATCCCAATCGTTTGCCGCATCGGATAGCGTTTGTGCTGGCTTCATGCCGGGCGGGGTAACTTTTTCTTTGTTCGCGCGCATTCTGTTATTTCCGTTGATAGAGAAATAGAGAGATAAAATTTTTTAGCGGCTCTTTTTGCCTCCGGCGAAGTTGAGCAGAGAAACGACTTTCGTTCCCATTTTCATCAGCATCACCAGCTTTGGGCGCGGCACTGTCAGCATGTCGCGGAACCATGTGTCGGCCGTTGCCAGGAAGTCTTGCATATCTTGCATCCGCTGCAACGCCGTCGGGTCCAACCCGCTTTCGGTTTCGGCCTGGGTCACGCAGGCCCGCAAGGCTTGTGCCGCCGGATCAATCTCGCGCTCTTTGCGCCCTTGGGCGATACGGATCCCCATTTCCCAGACATCCACTTCGGCCTCATAGTGTTCGCGACGATCCCCTGGAACAGGCACCCGACGAATGAGCCGCCAACTCACAAGTTCTTTGAGTGAGTTGGACACGTTGGACCGCGCAATGCCTAACGACTCGGCGATCTGTTCGGCATTGAGAGGTTTAGAGCTGAGATAGAGCAGCGCGTGAATCTGCGCGACTGAGCGGTTGACACCCCATTGATTGCCCATATCACCCCAATAGAGAATGAACTGGCTTGCTGCGCTAGATTTCGTTATGTCAAAAATTTCTGTCATGACAGAAATATGAGATAAACTCAGGGGAAAATCAAGAACAATTTGGGTCTGCAGCACGTACTCACTTGTGACCGCACCTAACTCGGGCTGACGGATGATTTAAAAAAACTTGAATATATGCCATTCTCCAATCTGGGCAAAAACTGATCAACACGTTTTGAATTGTCGCCTGCGGCCTGGGAGGAGCCTGTTATGAACTTGAGACCAGATCCAACGTTTCATGCAACACCAAAACTTGCCATGGAGGCTCCGCCGGAAACGCTTGCCTTTACATTAATGCTAAGCCCGGACGGGTCAGAACCCGATGGTCTGGCGGTTGTGGATGTTGATCCGAATTCAAAAACTTACAGCCAGATTGTCCATAAGCTCATTATGCCCAACAAGGGAGACGAGTTTCATCATTTTGGTTGGAACGCTTGTTCTTCCGCTCTTTCACCGTTGACCGGGCATGCATTTCTGGAGCGCAGGTATCTCATCGTACCTGGTATCCGGTCCTCGCGTATCTATGTGATCGATGTAAAAGAACCGCTGAAGGCAAAAATCCACAAAATCATCGAACCGGAAGAAGTGTTTGCCAAGACGGGGTACTCACGGCCCCACACAATCCACTGCGGCCCCGAGGGAATTTATGTCTCAACGCTTGGTGGCGGCGGTGCGGACGGGACAGACGGTCCTCCGGGTATCTTCATTATGGATTGCGAAACCTTTGATATTCTCGGCCGCTACGAGATGGATCGGGGGGAGCAAGACAAACACTATGATTTCTGGTGGAACCTTCCGCGCGACTATATGGTCAGTTCGGAATGGGGGCTGCCTCCGCAATTCGAAAACGGGATCGTGGCCGAGGATTTGCTGTCCAACAAATACGGTCACAAAATTCATTTCTGGAACCTGCGCGAACGCCGCAATGTTCAAACTATTGATTTGGGCGAAAACCATCAGATGGCCTTGGAAATCCGGCCCGCTCATGATCCATCAAAGGATTACGGCTTTTGCGGTGTCGTTGTTGATACAACAAATCTGCAAGGTGCAATATTCACATGGTGGCAAAAGGACGACGGAACCTTCGAAGCGAAGAAGACGATCACGATTGATCCGCGACCAGAGAAAGCCGAGAACCTCCCGCCGCTGTTGCAAGGCTTCGAAGCAGTGCCGCCACTGGTTACCGACATCGATTTGAGCTTGGATGACAAGTACCTGTATGTCGCCTGCTGGGGTCAGGGGGAAATGCACCAATACGACGTATCCGATCCAATGAACCCCAAACTGACCGGGAAGGTAGAGCTGGGCGGGATTGCCAGAGGTGCAAAACACCCCAACGGAAAAGGTTTCGCCTACGGCCCGCAAATGGTCGAGATTAGCCGGGACGGCAAGAGGGTTTACTGGACCAACTCGCTGTACTCGACTTGGGACGATCAGTTTTACCCCGATGACGCAGGCGGGCAGATGGTCATGGCCAACGTTGGGGAAAATGGTGGATTGGAACTGGACAAAGACTTCTATGTCGAGTTTCCAAAGGGTTATCGAAGCCACCAGATCCGCCTAGAAGGTGGCGACTGTTCAACCGATAGTTTCTGCTATCCGTCCGTCTGACGCGTGGACGGAATAGACACGACAACAGCCCTGTGGTGGGCTGTAGTCGCCTCTGGCATATACCACGGGATCAATCCGGGCATGGGTTGGCCCTTGGCAGTGTCTGCCGCATTAATGGACAAGAATCGCAACAGCCTGTTAAAAGCGCTGATTGCGTTGGCCGCCGGGCACCTTCTTGCGATGGCGGCCATTCTTTTTCCCTTTACCGCGCTTCTTTTTCTCGTTGAGTGGCAGCGCGAAATCCAGATTGGGGCTGCGTGCCTTGTGATTGGGCTTGGCGTCTACCTTTTGTTCAACCGCCGCCATCCTCGGTTTCTTGCGCGTGTTCCGCCATCTCGACTTGCGTTGTGGTCGTTTCTGGCTGCGATGGCACATGGCGCAGGCTTGATGCTGGTGCCCATTTACCTTGGCATATGCCAGACGATTGAAACCAATTCAGGTCACGCGGCTGCTTCTGATTTGATGACTGGCCACGCCCAAATCGCTGTTGCTGTTGCATTGGCCCACACTCTGGCGATGACTGTTTCTGGCGGTTCGCTTGCCTTTGGGGTTTACCATTGGCTGGGTCTGCGGTTTCTCTCCAAGAGCTGGTTCAATTTGGATCTGGTCTGGGCGCTAAGCCTGATCCTTGTGGGTTTGATTTCGCTGCTGTTCGTTCACTGAGCAAAACGGAAGGATGTGACGCAAACCCTTGCAGCAACGCAATCACAGATGAGCGATGCGGTGATCCTCAATCGTGATGATGCCATGTACGTCTTTGGTCAGAAAAACGCGACTGGGCAAAACCGCTCGGACAGGGTTTTCTTTTATAAGTCGATCCAACCTGGTTCGTCTGTTCCAGAAATAAAAAACCAAAGCTTGCCACTGGAAAGGCGGGGAAATTGCAGTATTGAAAGTTCTTTGCAAACGACCTCGTCCTGCATTGCCATACCGTTCAGATAACAATGGTTTTCGGACAGAATTGAAGAGTCGAAATTGGCCTGCCAGGCAGGTTCGAATGCGCGAGTATCAGACACTTCGGCGATGCGGTTGTAGCGGGTGTTTCCGAACTACTCATTCCCATCTCTGCCAACCCCCACATCGTGTGCATCAAGATGGCCCGTCATATGGGTTGTGCGTGGAACAAAGCATTCGGTGAATTGTTCGTCCATCACCTGAGCTGAACGCAGGATTTTTCGCATTCTGTGCGTTATGTTTGTTGGCGGACGGCGCAAATGTTACGGCAAGGGAAAGTGTCCTTCCCCTTGCCGCATACCTTTTCGTTTGAACAGCTCATTCGTTTAGAATTTGATGCTGCCTTTGACAAACGCGCTGTTGATGCGCGTGCTGTCCGAGAAACGGCCCTGGTAGCCGATCTGAACGGCCCTGTCGCCTTTGGCAAAAAAGGTCACGCCTGCTTCGACGTCGGCGAACAGTTTGTCGGACGCTGCCGAGTTGGTGAAATCTGGCCCATCACCGAGCCGGGCTGTCACGGAAGTGTCCGCATTGTTGAAATAGGTCGCCCCGATTTTTCCGTATGCACGCAGCGCAAGTGTATCGCTGATCTGACGATCCCGACCGAACTCCAGCGCCGGGCTGAGCGAGAAATAGGTCTCGCTGTTGCTGTCGACGGTCAGTGCAGTTGCTGACGTCCCGGATTCCGTGAAACCGTTGCGCTTCACACGTGTAAGGTTCGCATCCACCATAGGTTTGAGGTACCCGGCGCTGTATTCAATCAAGTACGCGGCCCGCAATTGTGCCGACAGATAATCGACGTCGTAATTTGAGGTATTTGATGCGTTGAGGCCGCCGAAAGTGACGGCGCGTGTCGTGTCGAAGTCGCCCGAACCGCCCGAGATCGCCCCAGACAAAACAAGCCGTCCCAATGTGTGTTTCAGGCTCAGACCAACTGAATAGGAGTCGAAGTCACTGTTAACGCCGGATGTTGAGGCGACATTGCCGGATTCGTATGCCAATGCAAACCCGGCAAACCAGTCAGGCCGGAACTCAAGCTGACCACCAATGCTGATACCGTGGGTGCGGCTATCGAAACCCACAGAGTCTGACGTGCTATCCTGATCAAACTGGCGGGTCTGAGGGCGTGCCCAGATGCAGCTGCCTTCCGAGATGGCGGCGTATTCCACGCCGGTCACCTGGCAAGAAAACAGCTGATTTGTGAAGCTCTGGGCGTTCAGCAATGCGTTCGTTTCACTGCTCAGAATTCCTTCTGCACCGAGCTGATCGTACGCCTGTTTCAGTTCCACCGCGCTGGACACATCATTAAGCAAGGCACCGGTTACCGGAGCAATGCTCTCGTCCTCGTCTTCAAAGGCCGCATTAATTGCATTGGCGGTGCTGCGCTGGTTGGCGTTCAGCCCGGCACCAGGGGCGGCGAAATTTACGTTGGTCGCCAGGACCACGTCATTTGCATTGGGAAACTGCAGCTCAGCCTGCAGGATTGGGCTGAGTGTAAATCCATTCAGTGTCACGCCCTCATTTGTCGTGCCGCCCGCGGCAGACAAAATCGTGAATTGCTGAGTGCGGTTCGATCCGCTCAATACGTTGACGTCAACAGTGCCGTTAAGGGCAGCGGTTTCTGAAACGTTCAGACGGTCCGAGGCACCTGTATCAAGGTTAAGGTCGACAGCGAAGCGGCCACTTTCGCTTTGTACCAGCCGGCCTGTCACGCTCGTGGTGGCGATCGTTCCCCGCCCTCCCGGAGATAGCATCCCGTCATTTGTCAGAGTGTTTCCTGCGCCCAGGTTTACAACGTCACCAGCGTTGAAGGAGCCGCCTGCCTGGTTGTTGAAAGCATTTGTACCTTCGCCCAGCGTAATGGCGCCGTTGGCTGTTGTGGTCAGTGTTCCGAAATTGTTGATTGTGGTGTTTCCTGCGCCTCCGATCACAGCAGATCCACCCAGCGAGGAAAGGACAACCTCACCCGTCGTGTTTACAATATTCGTCGCGCCCGAAGCCGAGAAAAAGCGTACGGCCGAACTTTCCCCTGAACCACCTTGGACAGTTGCACCAGAGATAGAGACAGTGGACGTATCAGTAGCCGAACCAGTTACGCGGATACCGTCGGCGCTTTCACCCTCTGCTGTAATCCTGTTGCTGACGCGGATCGCAGTGTCGCCGCTGCCGGAGTTTAAGGCCTCAATCCCGCTTGCCTGATCGCCGCGGGTCGCGATTTCACCCGTGGACACGACGTCGATACTACCGGCGCTGAAGTTCCGGACTTCGATCCCAGAGGCACCTGAACCCCCGGTCGAGATATTCGACATCGACGAGACCGAGATATTGCTGATCTGCGCGGTACTTGATCCTACAGCAAAAATTCCATCTGCCTGTGCACCTTCTGTACGAATGGTGTTCGACGTCGTAACTTCGATATCTCCCAGACCATTGCGCAATGCAAAAATCCCGCGAGCTTCGATCCCGGTGGTTTCAATCTGACCTGTGTTGCGAATTGAAACGTTCCCGGTACCCAATTCCTTGGCCGCCCCGATTGCGATGGCTAACCTTCCCGCAGTGGTGATTGTTCCAGTAGACTGGATCGTCAGGTCACCTTCGCCGTCAAAATTCGTCCCGGCAATGCCACTTGCCCTGTCTGCCTGTGTGACAATATCGCTGCCCGAAGTGATTGCCGTACTACCACCGCCGACGTGAAAAGCAACGACCCCGGTCGAAGCTTCGCCCCTTGTCGAGATATTCCCGCTGGTGTTGATCTCAACGCGGCCAGCTCCCGAGTCACTGATAAGAATTCCTATGGCGTCGTTCCCAGTTGTCGCGATGTTCCCGGTCGCAACGACAGCAACACTACTGTCGTCGACTGCGTTAAACGTTGTGACATCGATGCCGCGCGCCTGATTGCCCTGCGTTTCGATGTTTGCCGCCGCTTCAACGGAAATGTTCCCGACCGCTTGTGTTTGCCGGGTCAGAATCCCGCTGCCAATTGTGCCCGAGGTTCTGATTTCACCCACCGCCCGGATCGTGGTATCACCGGAGCCCCCTTGTTGTTGGACGCGAATCCCGTTTGCGGATGCCCCTGATGTCGAAATTACTCCGGTCGAGTTGATTGTCGTGTTGCCGCCATTCCGATTGAGGGCAGTAAGACCGTGGGACGTGTCACCAGTGGTTTGGATGTTGCCTGTTGTTTCGATCGAAACATCACCCATACCACCGATTTTCGTCACATTGATGCCGCTGGCGGAAGTTGATTGAGTTTCGAGATTCCCTTCCGAGGCGACCGATGCGTTGCCTTCACCATTGGCTCTGATTTCGATCGCATCTGCGCCTCCGCTGCGGGTGGTGATATCCCCGGTCGAGGTCACCGCTACAGCACCGCTGCCTTCTTCGTTGACGAGGATCCCGTCGGAGTCCACGCCTTGTGTGGTGATGTTCCCCACCGATATGACTTGCACATTCGTGCGCGATGTCGCGGTATCCGTGTTCGCGAAGATACCGGCAGACGTATCGCCGGTAGTGTTGATATTGCCGGTCGAGGAGATGCTGATATCTCCGTCGGCATCCCCCAAATTCTCTGCACGGATCGCATGTGCTTCTGAGCCGGCTGTCGACAGGTTACCGGTTGAGTTAACTTCGATTGCCCCGAGTTCACTTTGGACAGCACGAATGCCGCTCGCAAGGTCTTGCTGGGTTGTGACATTCCCTTGCGAGGTAATCAAAATATTACCGACAGCACCCGGGTTGAGCTGGGCATCGATGCCTGTTCCTGCAGCCACGATGTTGCCGGTTTGGGTGATGTCGATGTTGCCGTCCCCATCGGAGCGAAACACGACAATACCCCTGGCCCGTTCTGACGTAACATCACCTGTGGATTGAAGGGTGACATTGTCACCGTTGGACAGAACAAAAATTGTCTCAGCGCGCGAACTCAGGTTGCCATTGTTTGCAATCTCGACATTGCCCGTGCCATTTAGATTGACGTTCAGAGCGTGATTGATTGCATCAATGTCGCCATTGGTATTTATCCTAACATTGCCATCAACGTTGCTGTCGCCAGAAACATTGGTTTCTATTCCGCTTCCTCTTGCGCTGATGTCTCCCGTCGATGAGATCGTAATATTGCCAGCCGCGTCAGCTTCGATTCCGTTATCATTCGCACGTATTGTCCCAGTCGAAGTGATGGAGATGCTGCCGTCTTCGGTGGTGCCATCCAATCCGTCATTTGAATTGGCCGTAACATCGCCTGTTGATTCAATGACGATGTCTCCAGTTCCATCGACATCCACCTCAATACCGTCCTGATTGGTAGTGATATTGCCCGTGGACCTTACGGTGACATCGCCATCTCCATCGACGTCGATCCTTATGGCTTCTTCACCCATACCGGTCTGGGTTGACAGATTTCCGACCGAGTCGACAGTTACATTCCCATCCTCGACATCAATGTCGATCGCTTCGTCTTGCATGGATGTGACATCACCCATTGACGTCAACGTCACATCACCGACGTCGGTCCTAAGTCTAATACCGTCCCCAATCGCGTTGACATCACCATTAGAAGAAACGTTGATATTTCCGTTGGGACCCTGATGATCCACCATAATCCCGCGGGTCCCATTGCCAGACGTAATGATCCCGCCCGACCCGGTTGTATCCGCGTTCAGTGTAAGATCCCCGGCTTCGGAAACAAAAGAAATACCCTCAACTCCGGTTGCCGGGGCAATTCCCTCTGCGTCAACATTGTTCACATTCAATGTCTCAACAGGTTCTGCGACCGCAACTCCAGCTTGCAGGTCTCCGCTGCAGCTGACGGTCGTTCCGCTGGTGGTGCACTGCGGGTCGCCAGGAACGACCTGAGCTTGGACGTCAGTTGGCATCGCCAGTGAAGCGACACCGGCGGCTGAACCGATCAGCGCTGAAGTGATCATTTTTCTGCCATTTTTGACAGTTTTATGGTTGAGTGCGATCGAGCGGCGACGCGCTTTGCGGTTTTCAATCATTATTTGTCCACTTTTTTGCCTGTTGGTCAGTCTTGTCCGGATCTGACCTGATCCATGACACCTGTTGCCAACCGGTGATTGGCGTCGTTCAGGCGTCTTCCGTGTTGACGTTTTTTATAAGTCTATCCGAGAAGGAAACCGGCTGACTTACATTCGCCAATGAAATTGGCGCTATCCAAGCGGTTCAGACGCTTTCCGCGCTGTCTGTCCTGCTTTGGTGACTTTTCTATTAGCAACCATTCTTTACTCATACCCATCCCAAACACTCTCACGCTACGAGGTCGACATTGAGCCTGCCATTTGCCGCCCAAAACCAACCTCAGTTACCACCCCAGTTTCCTTTTTTGTTCGAAGATTGCTTATCGGACGCCACAGCTTAATGTTCAATATTTCAGCGTGTATGGTTTCGATACGCATTGGCTATTGTTTTTGACAAACTAAAGCATGGCAGGTGAACGGTAGGACCCGTTCTTCCGCAGAACCTTGGCAAAGGCCGCTCCGGCCGGAGAATGCTGTCGACCTGACACTGCAAGCACGGACGTCAGGCAACTGAAGTCTAAATCCTCAACGGGTAATGAACGAACCTCGGGCGGGCAAGGTGTTCCAGCGGGTAGGAAGGCAACCCCGAGATCGGCACGCAGAAAGCTCATGGTATCGCATCTTGACGTCATGGTGTGGATCCTTCCCGGAGAAACGCCCACTTCATGAAGCAGCGTAAGCAGCTTTTTGTCATTGTCGCTGAATGGCTCCAGCAGAAGCGCTTCGTCCTCCAACATGTCGAGGGTGAAACGGTTCAAGTCAGAAATCCGGTTCCCGGCAGACACAAATGCAGCTACCGGCTCCTCAAACATGTTTAGTGTTTCGAAACGTTCCCAAAGTCCGTCGCAGCCCGTCGCAACAGCAAAGTCAAGATCACCATACTCTAGCGCTGAAAACACGGCGTCGCGGTCATCGCGCATGATGGTCAGTTCCGTTGCCGGAATACCTGACACAAGCTTCTGGATGGCCGCTACTATCCGGTCCACTTCGACTGCGCGCGTCATACCGATACGAATTGATGCCCGGTCACCCTGAGAAAAATCTTCGGCGAGGCGCATTGCTTGCAAAGCACCCTCATAACATTTTCGGAGTACCGGATACATCATCTGCCCCAATTCAGTCAGATGTGTCCGCGCGCGCTCTCTCCGAAACAGATCACCGCCAAGCTGTTCCTCAAGGCGCTTTATTCCACGAGTCAGCGAGGGTTGCGAAACCTCGCACTTCTCGGCCGCTTTGGTGAAGTTGAATGTTTCACAAACTGCTAGATAGTATTTGACCTGATTCAGTTCCATTTGTTCCTTGAATTCGCTGCACGCCTGCCTCTTCTAAGCACTAGGCGACGCCAAAATGTGCCTCAACCCCAGGACATTTGAGCTTACAACAACGTGAATAAACCGTGAGCAGTGGGTATATCTTATCGCCCAATAGTAAGCGCGCTTGCAAAAACTTGGTTTTCCACCCGCTGCAGGCTTTGCACCGCACCTTGAAGGTTGAGCGAGGGAAGGGCGCGTTTCCTTCTGGACAAATAAAAAGGTACGGAGACAGACACGAAAAAACAATCGATTGCCCGGTCAACCAAAGGCATAGTCAGCAAGAGAGAACATCTAAACCGAGATGAGGAGAGCGATGGACGCTTATACCAAGCCTGCTCACTGGTCAGAGCCCAGAAACAAGCTGTTCCCACATCAGGTCGGGTTCACCTGCCCACCACATGACTTTGATGCCGCCCCGTCGGACTTTCTGCGTATGGCCCCGCGCAGCGTCGGCGTACATGGTCGTATGTTGCACGTCCCTGACTATGCTCACCGACTGGATCAGAGAAAGAAGAACTTTGGCCTTCTGGAAGAATTTATTGAATGTATGGCGAACAATGGGGCCGATGTTTGCGGGCAGGTCGGTTCGAACTGGGTTCATGCCAGCGACATGGGCGTCGAGGGCATTCGTCAGCATTGCGAAATGCTGAGCGAGAAGTACCAAACCCCATTTCATATGGCGGGTTATGCAATGGTCGAGGCTTTGCGTGATCGAAATGTGGAAAGAGTGGCCCTAAATGCGTGCTATCATCGGAACAGCTGGTATCAGGGTACAGTTGGATTCCTGAAAGAAGCTGGATTTGATGTGGTCTGGGCCGGAAACTTTTTCGATCAGGGTTGGTTCGATAGCCAGGAAGCCGTCGATGACTGCATCTGGTGTTTTGACGAGGACCTGATCTGGAAGTCTTTTGATTACACCGCTGACAAAGCCCCCAATGTTGATGCCTATCTGATCAATGGGATGAGCAATTTCCGCCGCGCCTCGGACGGGATTGCGCAACGGCCTGTGCACTATGAAGTCGAACTTGAGGAACGGCTTGGCGCACCTGTGATTGGCCACGATACTGCGCTGTACTGGCGGATCTTTAAGTCTCTTGGTCTTGCCCCGGAGACGCAACAAGGCAGCTTGCTGTCTTCATTGAAAGGCTGATGACATTGCACAAGATCATTGCCCTTTGGGCTATTCCGCGTTCGACCTCGACGGCCTTTGAATGGATGATGCGCCAACGTGGCGATCTGGATTGCTTGCACGAACCGTTTGGCGAAGCGTGGTATCAGGGAGAAGACCCATTGTGGCCCCGTTTCAGAGAAGGTGAAAAAACCACACCGGGCCTGACATTGGAAAGTGTTTGGGAGGGCATTAAGGCCCGCGCGGAACAAGGTCCGGTGTTCATCAAGGACTTTCCACATTACATCAATCACATGTGGGACGCCGAGTTCCTGTCTCATTTCACCCATGCCTTCCTGATCCGTGACCCGGCCAAGACGATCACGTCCATGTACAACAAATGGCCCGAGTTCGATGAGCTCGAGGTTGGCTTTCCCGAGCAGCGCGCGCTTTTCGATCTGCTCCACGCACTGAACGGTTCAACCCCGCCCGTGATCGACAGCGATGATTTGCTGGAGAACCTACACGCTGTGACGCGCCGCTTTTGCGATGCGATCGGCATACCTTTCATCGAAAAAGCGCTGAGTTGGGAGGCAGGCGGCGATCCGTCCGCACACAGCTGGTGGGATGGCGGGTCGTTCCACGCCAATCTGGCCAAGTCCACCGGGTTAGTTCCGCAAAAGCGGAAATACGTGGATCTTGAAGATACGCCCGAGCGTGTGCGCCGCGTCCATCGGCGGATGAAGCCGCACTACGACCACCTACACAAAAAACGTCTGCGTATACCCGAATCAGTCTAAAGCACCCACTTAACGACCTAGCCGGGCGTAAAGTCAGCTGAAGCGACTCTTAGTCAGAATCGCCGAGACGCTCTGACAGGTTTTGGAGATTTGGTGTTGGAACTGTGCAAGGTCCTGCAGGCTTGCCAAAAACCACTGTCTTCCCTAGTTTGGCGTGAAGGTCACATTCAACAACGGGAGGGCACGAGCTGAACATGCGTATCATCCGCCGACTTCAGCATGGTCCCCGTTTTGCCCTGCAGATCCGTTTGCAGGGCTGACCCGAGAGTATCCTTATCGACGGTCTGCCCATAGCCGCATAGCGGCCAAATTCTTTGTGACCCGAGATATCCAATGACAATCATCAATATCAATGCTTTGGGCATGACCCTTGGCGAACCGCTGTTCTCTGACCTCGACCTGACAGTCTCGAAAGGTGACAGAATAGGCCTTGTTGCCGCAAATGGGCGCGGGAAGTCCACATTGCTGGCCTGCCTCGCAAGAGAACTTGAACAGACCTCAGGTGAAATCACATACGCCCGCGGTTTACGAACCGGGTACGTCAAGCAATATGTCCCGCCCGAGGTACTTTCCGTTACGCTTTTCGATTGGGTTCTGACCGCTCTTCCGCCCGAACAAGCAGACTATGAAAGCTGGAGGGTGGATGTGGTTCTGGATGAGCTCAAAGTCCCTTACGAATTGCAGCACAAACCCCTTGAGGAGCTTAGCGGAGGATGGCGGCGGACGGCGATGTTGGCGGCCGTTTGGGTGACAGAGCCGGATCTTTTGCTACTGGATGAACCAACGAACCACCTTGATCTCAACCGTATCGCTTTGCTTGAAGGGTGGCTGGCAGGGTTGTCTCGTGAGGTGCCCGTTATTATCACCTCGCATGATCGGGCATTTCTTGAAGCCACAACAAACCGTACCCTGTTCCTGCGGCCCGAGAACTCTCGGGTGTTTCAGTTGCCTTTCACCGCAGCTCGGGCAGCGTTGGATGAGGCGGACGCGGCTGACGAACGACGTCAGGCAAATGACCTAAACAAAGCCCGGCAATTGCGCCGCCAAGCTGCCAAGCTGAAGAATGTCGGGATCAATTCTGGCTCTGACCTTCTGTTGACCAAAACCAAGCAGCTGACAGAACGCGCTGACAAACTCGAAGCCGCTGCCAGACCTGTTCATCAAGAACGTTCGGCGGGTGATATCACGTTGGGTAACAGCGGCACGCATGCCAAAGCCCTGATCACACTGGACGAATTGACTGTCAAAACGCCTGACGGGCGGCCGCTGTACAACACCGGTCAAAAATGGATCGCACGTGGTGAGCGCATCGTTGTGCTTGGCAAAAACGGAACTGGGAAAACGCAGCTGATCAAAGCCGTGCAGCGGGCCTTGGACGGCACCCAGGATGGCGTGAAATGTGCGCCTTCGGTGGTGCCAGCCTATTCGGATCAGCATTTAAGTCAGCTGATTGCAACCGACACGCCGTTGATTGCCGTCACGGCAGAGGTAGACATCGGGGATCAACGCGCCCGCAGTCTGCTGGCGGGCGCGGGTATCAATATCCAAATGCAGGATACTCGGATCGAGGCGCTGTCCGGTGGCCAAAAAGCCCGGCTGGCAATGTTGATCCTGCGGCTCCGAAACCCCAACTTTTATCTGTTGGACGAGCCGACAAACCATTTGGATATCGAAGGCCAAGAGGCACTGGAGGCCGAATTGATCACCCACGGTGCGTCTTGTTTGCTGGTCAGCCATGACCGGAGTTTTCTGCGAAATGTTGGTAACCGGTTCTGGTGGATAAACGGTCGCAGGCTTGAAGAAGTGTACAGCCCAGACGAGTTTCTGCAAAGCGAAATGAGGTACGACTAACCTTTGACCGGTCAACCTATTCCTCTTGCTATCTGTTGGCGGTGCTGGTTGAACCGGTCTTCTTCAAAGACACGGCCATGTCGCTTAAGGCGCGATAGACTTCTCCAGCGAGAGGATGCCAGTTGGCCACGTCGCCCCCCTGAGAGGTGACGACCCGTTGGTCACCCCGCGCCGCCGGACCGGTCAATGCCTGCTGCGGTCCTAGTGCAACCACATTTTCCGCAGTGCTTTCAAGAAGCTGCGCATTCAACAATGGGACAACATCGCCTGCAACTCCGGCTTCGACCCAGGCTTCACGCGCGAGGGCTTGCAGTACCACGGCAAAATTGTTCGAGATCACGGCTGCAGCGTGGTAAAGGCTTTTTCCATCAGAGCGGATCGAAAAACACTTCGCCCCCAGTCGCTCCAGCAACGGTTGGAGGGCTTTCAATGCATCAGCGTCACCTTCAAGGCCGCACAAGGCTCCCTTGAACTGACTTGCCGCCGTGTCAGGGTCCGCGAAGGACAGAACCGGATGCACACTGGCCAAACGCCAGCCTAAATTGCGCAGCGCAGCCATCTCATCGGCCGGGAAAAACCCACTACAGTGAAAGGCGATGGGATTTTGATCTGTCGCAGTCTGCGTCGCGGCAAGTTCCGAGGCAATGATTGAGATTTGCGTGTCGGGTACCGCAACAACCCAAAGGTCGGCTGACCGCATATCTGACAGGTCGGATACAACGCGACCTGCCCCGGCACGTTGAACGGCTTTTTCTGCCGAGCTGCGACTTGCGCTTAGGATATCCTGAATTTGGCAGTCTGCCAAAGTACTGAGAAGACTCAGAAGTGTCTGACCGACCCGGCCCGCTCCGATCAGGTTAATTTTGATCCTGTCCATTCTCGAGGCCTCTGATTTCTGGCTTTGCCGACTATGCCTGCGGTTCACTTCCATTGCAAAGATCCAGACCCGCCTGCAAGGTAGGTGGCTTGTTCGGTTCGGACGCAAGCATCGATCCGATACAAAACCCTGTTGGGAGTCCCGGCCCGTACGCTGCTGCTAACACGCCCGCGACACCGATGTGGAATTGAGACTCTCTGCCGAACAACAAGGGTGGCAAGAGTTGTAACGTTCCAATTCGTTGTATGCTGCTTCTTGGAAGTATTCCAGATTATCAGAACCTTAGACTGTTCCGAGGTTTTACCCCAAAGGCGCGCAACATGATCGCGTAGCTTCGCAGACGGGTCGAATCGTTAAACTCTTCACGTTTTAGATTGGCCGAGGTTGTAAGCACGGGCAGGAACGCGCGCGACTTTTGTGTCTAAAATGGAAACAATACCAATCCAAGAGTCCACATTAGACTGCGCTTCATGGTTGAGTGCTAGGTACAGTCACTGCTTACAGGTGAACCCATGCGCTGCGAGACATAGTTTTCCATTTAGTTTTCAATGTTATGTAGGTCATGCTACCAGAGCTTGAAACATCCGTTCCGCGCTGGTTTCAACCTGACACAGCGAAGAGTCGACAGCCACACAGTCATGCAATACCCTAGCCTCCATCCAATTCGTTATTATTTGCCGACGTTTTTCGCCTGAGGGGGTGTATGCAAATTTCGTAGGGCAAGGCCGAAGGCGTGGTTTTATTGCGTCGAGCGCTGCGAGATCCCCTCTGATTGTTGTGTGGGGTTGCTATGTTAAATGGTGTTGCTGAAGGCTCATTGCGTTCATTGAAATTTGATCCAGCGCTGGACTTGTATCAGAGCTTTTTGCGAGTTTGTTCTATCGTACCGGATAAAGTCGCCCTGATGGGTGGTGGTCGGCAGTATACGTATGCAGAGGTGGCGGCCGCCGCAGACAGAATAGCCAGTCACTTGATGAGCCGGGGCGTACGACCTGGCGACAATGTCGTGATGATTACGGATCGAACGCCTGAGGCCATCCTGACCATGTGCGGGATTATGCGCGCAGGCGGCGTCTATGTCCCCTTGGATCCCGCATACGATTCCAAGCAATTGGGTTATGTGGTGGGGGACTCAAAGCCTTCGGCGCTCCTGTGGGAAGAGCCCTATGAAAACTTGGCAATTGAGTTTGCTTCGGGCGACATTCCCCGCCTGAACATTCGGGAAATGTTGAATTCTGAACCTGCGGTCAATCACTATTTTCCGACCAGAGCAGGCGGCGATTCCTGCTATATCATGTATACATCTGGATCGACCGGGCAGCCGAAAGGTGTGGTTCTGCCTCATAGGGCCATTACCCGCTTGGGATATGATCAACCGACTGGTCAGATGAAACCCGGAGATGTGTCTCTGGCCAACTCGACCATTGCTTGCGACGTTTCGACCTGGGAAATCTGGGCGCCTCTTTTGAACGGCGGAGCGGTCGCTGTTGTCACCGAACCGAAACCTGCTTTGGGCGTTTTGGCTGAGACGATCTCGCGCTACGACGTCAATGTCGCTTACTTCTATACCGGGTTGTCGCATCTGATGATCGAGCATCATCTGGATGCGCTGGGTGGGTTGAGACAGTTTGGTGCCGGCGGCGATGTCTTGTCTTCTTCGCATGTGCGCCAATTGATGAATGCCTATCCGGACATCGAAGTCATCAACGGGTATGGCCCGACTGAAAATTCGGTATTTACCACGATGCATCTTGTGACGTCGGAAGATCTGGACGGTGGGTCCATACCCATCGGCCTGCCAACAGGCCATTGCGAGTGTTTTGTTGTCGATGAAAATTATAAGGAGCTGCCGATTGGGGATGTGGGACAACTGGTGGCCGCAGGTCCCGGCGTTGCAACAGAATACCTCAACAAGCCTGAACGTACCGCAGAGTCGTTTATTCCAGATCCGCGCCAGGGTCGCAGTGGCCAAGTCTACCTGACCGGAGATCTGGCCCGGTGTCGTGACAACGGTGTTTACGAGTTTCTCGGGCGCGTCGACAGACAGGTAAAGATCGGCGGGCGCCGCATTGAGCTGGATGAGATCGAACACCATCTGCGTGAAATTCCAATGTTGGTCGACGCCGCCGTTGCGCTGATTACCGCAAAAACAGGCGATAAGCGGATCGCTGCATTTTTGAAACCCGCGGGGGAAATGCCTGCGGATCAAAAGGCCTTTACTAGCGATGTTATGGATGAACTGGGCAAGGTGCTTCCGGACGGATGCCTGCCTCGGGTGAACCGGGTGCTGGCCGAGTTTCCTTTGACCGTCAACAGCAAGATCGACCGCAAAGCATTGGTGCGCAGTGTTGAGGCACCTGAGGACGAAGCCGAAACCGATACCGTTGTTGCGTTCCGCTCGAAGCGCACCAGGATGGGCGCGACCGAAGTACAAGCGATCATTGCCAAGGTCTATGACGAACAACTTGGTTGTGGCCCTTTGAACGAGTTTGCAACTTTTTTCGAGGCTGGCGGCACATCTTTGCAACTTATAAGCGCGCATGCAGAAATCACGAAGCGTTTGGGCGTGACTTTCGACATCACCCTGATGTTTGAGACGCCACGATTGGGGCCATTGTCGACAGCGATTGCGGATCTTGCTGTAAAAGGCCCTGTAGATGTGACGAGTGCAGATCCCCAGCCGGAACGTCACGAAGTAACCTCTGTCCAACCAGACCTGCCAGAAGACGCAGTTGCCATTGTTGGCATGGCCGCAAAGCTGCCCGGTGTGAACTCACTGGATGAGTTTTGGAAACATATCCGGAACGGCGACAACTTGATCAAGCCATTCCAAGCAGAAGAACTGGACGACAGTTTCTCGCCCGAGGAGCGGGCAAAAGACAGCTATGTTCCTGTCCGTCCGGGCTTGCCCGATGCGGGCATGTTCGATGCCAAATTCTTTGGCATGCACGCCCGAGAGGCTGCCGTCACCGACCCTCAGGCGCGTATTTTTTTGGAGATCTGCTATCACGCGCTAGAAGACAGTGGACATGATCCGTGGCGAATGCACATGCCCGTGGGAGTTTATGCAGGGTGCTCAATGAACACCTACCTGATTCACAATGTTCTGGGTGACCGAAAAGGATCAGAGGACTTCACGTCGAATTATCAGACCGGAAAGTTTGCCGAAATGACCGGAAACCTGGGCGATTGCCTGGCGACCCGGGTGTCCTACAAGTTGGACCTCAAGGGTCCATCTATGACGGTTCTGACAGCCTGTTCCAGTTCATTGACTGCGGTATCTCAGGCGATGATGGCCCTGCGGTCCCGGCAATGTGATATGGCTTTGGCTGGTGGGGTTTCGATCACCTTTCCGCAAAATCGCGGGTATGTTGCGCAGGAAGGCGGGCTTGCGTCGGATGATGGCGTTTGCCGCCCGTTTGATGCGCAAGCCAGCGGAACGGTGTTTGGGCATGGCGCCGGTGTCGTGGCCTTGCGGCGCTTGAAGGACGCTGTTGCCGACGGAGACCATATCCACGCGGTTATCCGTGGTGCTGGCATCAATAATGACGGGGCCGACAAGATCTCGTACACTGCGCCAACCGTAGTTGGGCAAGCTGATGCAATCCGCCGCGCGCATGAGGATGCAGGCATAGCGCCTGGTACTGTGTCGTACATTGAATGCCACGGAACGGCGACCCCACTGGGTGATCCGATTGAAATTAAAGGATTGCGTCAGGCCTTTGGGGACGTGCACTCTGATGGTGGATGCACGTTGGGTTCTGTCAAAGGGAATATCGGCCATCTGGACGCGGCGGCAGGGGTGGTCGGGGTGATAAAGACCGCGCTGATGCTGACTCACCGCACAATCCCACCGGTGGCAAATTTCAGCACGCTGAATTCACGGATCGAATTGGATGGATCGGGGTTCAGGGTCCCGGACTCTGTGTCTGAGTGGGCACAGGATGGTCCATTCCGAGCGGGCGTCAGTTCATTCGGAGTAGGTGGGACCAATGTGCATTTGGTGATGGAAGAAGCTCCGGGTCTACCGCGCGATGCAGAGGATCGTTGTGTTCAGGCGATTGTTTTGTCCGCCAAGACACCTGAGGCACTGACTGAAATGCAGGATCGGTTGGCCGACGCGCTGGAACAGCCCGACGCACCACACTTGGCTGATGTCGCCTATACGCTACAGGAAGGCCGCGCTGAATTTGAATTCCGTCAGGCCGTTGCCGGAGGTGATCGGGCAGAGGTGGTGAACGCGCTGCGTTCGGCGCCGGCTGTGCGAAAGCCGGTATTGCAGGATAACCCGTCGGTTGCATTCATGTTCCCTGGTCAGGGCTCTCAATACCCCGGCATGGGCAGTGGGTTGTACCGTGCTGAGCCCGAGTTTGCTCGGTGGATTGATCAGGGTGCGGAAATCCTGCGCCCTGTTCTTGGAATGGACGTCAAAACAATGCTCTGCTTTGGCGATCCTAGCGACCAGGATCTTGCGCGCGCGCTGCGCGAAACCCGACTGACGCAGCCCGCTTTGTTCCTGACCCAATACGCCTGTGCACGTTTGTGGATGGCCCGAGGGGTGACCCCGGCAGCGATGATCGGGCATTCGGTTGGTGAATTCACAGCCGCGGCGCTTGGCGGCGTGATGGACTTTGAAACAGGCCTGTCAATCATCGCAAAACGTGGGCAGTTGATGCAGGCTCAACCCGGCGGCGCGATGCTGTCGGTACGCGCGCGGCTTGACGAACTTGAGGCGCATCTGGACGAAACTGTCGATATTGCTGCGTGCAACGCGCCGCGCCTAAATGTGCTGGCCGGCGAATTTGATGCGATTGATGCGATTGAGGAACGACTGAAGGCGGCCGACATACCATGTACGCGCCTGCACACGTCTCATGCCTTCCACTCTCGTATGATGGATCCGGTTTGTGATGCGCTCGAAAGCGCGATTGCAGAAACGAGATTGCGACCAACGCGAGTTCCATATGTCAGTTGTGTCACCGGCGACTGGGTGACCGACGGTCAATGCACCGATCCGGCCTATTGGGCCAATCAAGCGCGCGCTGCGGTGAACTTCGGTTTGGCTATATCCAAGCTTACGGAAGACGGACCAACCGCATTGCTTGAGGTCGGCGCGGGAAACACGCTTTCGGCATTCAGCGCACAAACCCTGTCCCGTGATGCATCAGTTGCGATCGTGCAATCCCTTCCGGACCATACGCGCCCGCAAACCGACGAAGTGGCGATGGCGACAGCAATGGGCCGTTTGTGGAGCTGCGGAGTTCCAGTTGAGTGGGACAAGCTCGGTCAGCGCGGCAACAAACGAGTGCCGCTGCCAACCTATCCGTTTCAGCGCAATCTGCACTGGGTGGATGGCCCCGCATCTTCGAACACGGCGCGGCAAAACGCTGTGGCCGCTCAGTCCCCGTTGCCGATGAATTCTGTTTCTAGCGGCAGTGAGATGCCGGCTGTGCCAGGTTCAACTCCTGCCGAGCCGATTGATCGCAGGTCGCGATTGACCAACGAAGTTCTGGCTATTTTGAGGGATGTGTCTGGCGAAGATCTTGGGCCGGATGACGCAACGGCTACTTTTTTGGAACTTGGGTTTGATTCCCTTTTTTTGGGGCAGGTTACCCAACGACTTACTGCGGATTACGGGGTCGATCTGACATTCCGCCAATTGCTGGCCAATTATCCGACGACTGCGGCGGTGGTGGATTATCTGGATGAAGCCATGCCAGTTGAAACCGTTGTACAGGAACCCGATACGGTCGTACCTGCTCGGTCGGGCAATGCAGCGCCTGCCGTTACTTTGGGCGCGACCACTTCGTCGGGGAGTGATCAGCCACCCGGCGATGGATCGGTGGCCTCGGTCCTGCAGGCGCAGGTTTCTGCGATGCAGACATTGTTTGCGCAGCAGCTTCAGGTGTTGTCCGGTGTTCAGCCGAAGGCGGCTGCTGACACAGCCAGCGTGCCTCTGGTTTCAGCCCGGTTGCAAGCCAAGGACGTAGACGAAGGGTCAGCAAAGTCCAAGTCGAAATCCGGATTTTCGATCGGTCGCGCGACCAATGCGTCCGGCGGTGAATTGTCACCCGAGCAATTGGCTTTTGCACAGGACCTTGCTGCTCGCGTCAGCGCACGGCACGCCAAATCCAAGGATTACGTCCAGAGCTATCGGCATGTCATGGCTGACCCACGATCGGCTGCGGGCTTCCGTTCCGAGTGGAAAGAGATGGTGTTCCCGATTGTATGTGACCGTTCGAAGGGATCGCGGATTTGGGACATCGACGGTAATGAATTCATTGATCTGGTCAACGGTTTTGGGCAGACGGCGTTCGGTCATTCTCCGGACTTTGTTGTTGATGCCGTGGCCAAACAGATGGAACGGGGGTTTGCCATTGGTCCCCAAAGCGATTTGGCCGGTCCGGTGGCTGAACGGTTTGCAAAGATTGTGGGCCACGAGCGGGCAACGTTCTGCAATACAGGGTCCGAGGCGGTGATGGCCGCCATGCGATTGGCCCGTGCTGTCACAGGCCGGGAACGCATTGTAGTCTTCGGTAACGACTACCATGGTCAATTTGACGAGGTTCTGGTCAAAGGCAAAAGTCGGGGTGGTGACACCCCCGCGGCGCTGCCCATTGCGCCGGGCATTCCTCGATCCAGCCTCTCAAACATGGTCGTTCTGCCCTATGGTGTGGCGGAAAGCGCGGCGTGGATTCGCGAAAACATCGACGATATTGCAGCCGTCATCGTTGAGCCTGTGCAAAGTCGACATCCCGAACTGCGTCCCAAGGACTTTGTGCGCGAGTTGCGTGAGATCACGGGCGAAAACAGCACCGCGCTGGTGTTTGATGAGGTCGTCACCGGTTTTCGTGTTGGTCTCCGAGGTATGCAGGGAGAATGGGATATACAGGCGGACATGGCCACCTACGGCAAGGTGGTCGGGGGTGGTATGCCAATCGGCATGCTGGCTGGCTCTGCCCGGTTCATGGACGCACTGGATGGCGGCATGTGGCAGTACGGCGATGACTCAGTGCCCGAGGCGTCTCCGACCTTCTTTGCGGGAACCTTTGTACGCCATCCACTAGTGGTTGCAGCTGTTGGTGCAACACTGGATCATATTGAGGCGCACGGCGAAGACCTCTGGCAAGGCACTGCCGAGCGCACGGCCAAAGCCGTCGGTCAGATGAATGACATACTTGAGGCACGCGGCCTGCCACGCTTGCTGGAAACTTATTCCAGTTGGTTCATACCGAACTTGACGGATCACGATCCAAACGCGGCGCTGTTCTTCCCTCTGATGAGGATGGCTGGCGTTCATTTGCAGGTTGGCTATCCGTGCATCTTTACGACAGCCCATTCCGACCAAGACTTCCAGGCGGTTGTGACAGCGTTCGAATCCAGCGTTGATACACTCAGGTCTGTTGGAATCTTGGTGGGCGACTGTGAAGCACGCCCCGCCGAGCCTGTGCCACTAGTCGGTTCACCGACCAAGAGGATCCCGCTGACCGAAGCACAGCGCGAAGTTTGGATGACCAGCCAGCTTGGCGCGCGCGCTTCTTGTAGTTTCAACGAAAGCGTATCTCTGCGACTCCAGGGCCCGCTGGATTCAAAGGCGCTTCAGCACGCGCTGAACCGGGTGATCGAAAGACATGACGGATTGCGGATGGTCTTCGCCAAAACCGGAGAAACCTTCGACATCCTCGAACCGTACGAATTGCCTTTGGCGCTGGAGGATCTGAGTGCTCAGGCTGATCCCCAAGCAGGATTGGATGAACTAGTAAAACGGGACTCATCAACTGAAATCGACCTGATTTCAGGCCCACCTTTGCGTGCTTTTCTTGCCCGTTTGTCTGAAGAAGACCATGTACTGGTGATAAACGCGCATCACATCGTGTGCGACGGTTGGTCATTTAATGTGCTGGGTTCGGATCTTGCGGCGTTTTATGCCGAAAAGGTAATGGGCCTGTCCGTCGATCTGGCGCCGGCACCGTCGTTTGCCGCTTATGCTGCCGCGCAAGCCAGCAAGCAAAATCTGGCACCAACAGAGACCTACTGGCGGAAACAGTACGCAGAACCCGTTGAGCTGCCAGAAATCCCAACCGACCGACCCCGGCCTGCCATCAAAACTTTCGCCGGCGCATCATGTACCGCGTTCATACCGGAAGACATCTCTCAGGCCGCAAGAAAGGCTGGTGCGGCGCATGGGTGCACGCTGTTTGCCACATTGTTCGCGTCGCTGCAGATTGTTTTCGGACGCCTGACAGGATCAAATGATCTGGTCTTGGGTGTTCCAACCGGTGGTCAGGCGCTGCTGGATAACAGCGATATGGTTGGTCATTGCGTGAATTTCCTGCCCATCCGCACCATCCAGGACCCAAACGTGCCAGCAGCTGAGTTTCTATCCCAGGTGCGAGACAAGGTCATGAGTGCTTTCGACCATCAGGAATACACGTACGGAACGCTTGTGCGCGATCTGGATATAGAACGCACGCTGAACCGTCTTCCCTTGACCGAGATCCAGTTTAACCTCGAGCGCCTGAGCGAAGCCGTTGAGATGGGGCCGCTAAGGGCAACCATGTCGCCGAATCCAAAATCAGCTGCCAATTTCGATCTGTTCTTCAACGTGGTCGAGCGTAGAGATGGGTTGCGCGTTGATGTTGACTACAACGCCGACGTGTATGACGAAGACACTGTCTTGCGGTGGATCGGGTATTTTGAATCGGTTTTGACCGATCTGGCCTCTGACACCATGCGGCCGCTTTCCGAGATCGCGGTTCAGCCCACAGAAGAACGCGACTGGATGATCGAAACCGTCAATCAAACGGCTGAAGACCTGCCTCAGATGCCGACATTGCACGAGCTTGTTTCCAGAACCGTGAAGTCTCGTGGTGACGCGGTCGCGGCCGAGGACAACAACGAAAAGCTCACGTACAGTGAATTGGATCGGCTGAGTGACGCGATTGCCGCTGATATTCAGGCGCAAGTGCATGGGTTCGGAGGGCGTGTTGCCGTTGCAATGACCCGCTCGGTTCGGTGTTTGGCGGCTTTGCTTGGCGTTATGAAAAGTGGCAACGCTTACGTCCCCATTGATTATGCCCAACCGGCGTCTCGGTTGCGTATGATCCTTGAGGCGGCAGATGTGTCAGCGATCCTGCATGATCAAGCTACATTGCCTGAGTTTGCGCAAGATCTTGATCTGATCGAGTTGCAAATTGACCGGATCAAGCCAGGTGGTATTCCGGCTTTGGTAAGGGATCAGGTCGATCCGACCGCCTATGTGATGTTCACATCGGGCTCGACCGGCGCGCCCAAGGGGGTCGAGATTGGCCACCGTGCAGTTATCAACTTGCTGACATCCATGGCGCATGAGCCCGGCTTCGACCAAAGCTCGGTTATGCTGTCGGTGACGACCACGATGTTCGATATCTCTGTGTTGGAGCTGTTCCTGCCGTTGCTGCAAGGTGGTCAGGTCGCCATCGCAGCGCAGGAAGATGTTTTGGACGGTTTCCGGTTGGTTGAACGTCTCAAACGCGGTGATGTCACACATATCCAGGCCACACCCACCCTGTGGACGATGCTTTTGGAGGCTGGGCTGGAGCCCGGCGCTGGGCTGACCCTGTTGGCAGGGGGCGAGCCGTTGCCGGCGGATCTGGCAGCGAAACTGCTGGCCCATGGCGCAGACCTTTGGAACGTGTATGGCCCAACCGAGACGACCATTTGGTCGGCCATATCCCGGGTCAACTCTGATGATCCAATCACGATCGGCCATCCGATTGCCAACACCGAGTTGCATGTTTTGGGCGCTGATGACGCACCGCTGCCTATCGGTGCAGTGGGAGAGCTGAACATTGGTGGAGCAGGCCTGGCCAAAGGGTATTTCCGCCGGGATGACCTGACCAAGGCGGTATTCCGAGACGTGAGTCTGAACGGGCGGTCCCGGACGCTGTATAAGACCGGTGACCTAGCCCGCCGCCTTGCCGATGGTTCGATTCAGGTTATGGGGCGCAATGATGGTCAGATCAAGTTGCGTGGTTTCCGTATTGAATTGGGCGAGATCGAGGCTGCGATGCGCGCAATCGCCGGCGTTCAGGCTGCGGCCGCCGCGTTGCGGCCATCGCCGCGCGGCGACACCCAGCTGGTCGGATACATCGTGGCCGCACCCGGACATGATCCCAAGCCAGAACATTTAAGCGCAGCCTTGGCGGATCGACTGCCCAATTATATGGTTCCGTCTGCTTGGGTTTTCCTGCGCAATCTGCCCAAAACAGGCAACGATAAGCTGGATCGAAAAGCGTTGCCTGATCCCGACGTTAAGGCCACAGTGACGGCCCTTTACACCGAACCCGGAACCCCAACCGAAAAGAAAATGGCCAAGATTTGGGAAGATGCATTGGGGATCGAGAACATCTCGACCTCGCAGACCCTGTTTGCTCTCGGCGCGGATTCTCTGACGGTGTTCCGGATTGCGGCGCGTATGATTGATGCCGAATTGAACGTCGAGGCGCGGCACCTGCTGGAGTACCCTTCAATTGCGCGGCTTGCGGCATTTATCGATAGCCGGACCGAAGATGATAGCGCGCCGCGCAAGCCATCGCTGAAATCCTACCGGCGTGGTGCGCGACGTGGCCTTTAGTCGGATAGGGTGGTTTCTGAGGTTTCAGCAGCTGGTCCCGATATCTTGATCCGCCGCGTGGTAAAGCTGTCACCATTGGGGCCGGCCGGTGCGATTTCAAAGTCGATGGTATCGCCCGGCTGCAAGTCCAGAGCAAGCTCGGGCAGAGAATAACGGTCCGTCGTGATGCCGTCTTCCGTCAAATCGTTATCGTTGTGGCGTATGAACAAACGCGACGGTTCTGTTTTTGTCTCGGTCTGCCACCAGCCGTTGATGGTATGCCGTCCGGCAGCTTGGGCTGTAAACCGTTCAATGACTGAATAGGGTTTGTCATCAAACCGTGCCGTCGTGATGCCGTCAAAGCCGACGTTCAGCGGCGACAGGTCTGGGGCACCCAGAAAGCTGGGCCATCTCCAGTCGATGACCTCCAACGGAACGATCCCAACTTCGGGCCGCCGCACAAAGTAGCTCCAAGGTGGCTGGTTGAACTGATACTGAGTGTCAGCAGTATTGCCCGGAGAGATTAAGCGGACTTCCAGATCTTGCCCTGTGATCACTACAGGTGTGTCGGACAAGGCGGAAATCGCCTCAATCGGCCGACCTCTCGTGTCGAAGTAGTCAGCTGTTCCCGAGATTTCGATCTCTGCACCGCTGCCCCAAAGGACAAAGCCATTCCCTCCATCTCCGAATTCATACACATGGGACGTGTTTATCGTGGCGCGGGTGGCGGGACGTCCAAGGGGCAAAAGGGTGTTCTGTAACAGCTCAAATGCGTCCGCGGCAGGTTTGCGGTTTCGGGCATTCTCGTCCAGCAGGCCCATATTTGGCCACCATTCCTCATCCAGCAGTGCGTACCAGTAGGCATCAGTGACGCCTGACGCGGCCAGTTGTGAAACCATCTTCACCATATAGTCCGGGGCGTCGTTCGGGTCGTCGAACCAGTGGCCGAATTCGGTCACATAAATTGGTCGAGCACGCCCGAATTCCTCCATCAAAGATGTCAATCGGCTCAGCTCGATCAGCAGGGTATCGGGGTTGTCACGGTAAGGATGCACTGAGATCGCATCGCAAGAATCTAATCCACCGGCTTGAAAGAACGCACGATAAAATCCGATGGCAATTGTATTCAAACCCGAACACATGATGCGAGCTTTTGGGTGATCCTGATCAAGCCGGTCGCGGATTGTACGAACCAATGCAGCAAAGTAAACAGGTGGGTTTTCGGTAAACGGACCGCTGACGAAATCATCTGCATTCACTTCGTTGCCGATTTCGATCTGTACGTTGTTCACGCCGTAGTGGCTGAAGATTGCACTGATCCAGGCCGCCATTGCCTCGCGACCTTCTTTGCTGTGCGGGGTATCACCGTTGTCGTAAAGGGGATGGGTGTCCGTGACAACGATCAAAGGGGTCATGCCCTGGTTGATGATGGGCAGCATGTATCTGTCGGCCACGTCAAAGCTATAAACGCCTGGCTGTTTTTCTGCAGTGACCCAACCGATTTCGTCCCGCAAATGCGTGGCACCCATGTCTCGGGCTAGGCGGATGGATGAATTGCTCCATCCCTGCTCCATATGAGTCTGAACACCCAGGTGAAACGGTATGTCCTCGGCAAGTGCCGAGGTGACCAGAAACAGTCCGGGGATCATCGCACGCCAGTTCATTCTGCGCCGCTCCAGTCGATGACAATCTGGTCACCAACGACACTCAGGTGATGCATCCCGCTGACTCCGGGCCTGTCATCGGGCGTGAATTGCCGGACGAGGCGTTCTTCGTAACAGTGTTCGTCCAGCCGCATAATTTCCATGATGTTCAGGCCATAGCCGTACACACCATGGCTGTTGTTCTGAGACGGTCGGAATAGTCTATTTCCCTGTCGGATCACCGATCCCGCATTTCGCGCGGACTCAGATCCAAACACGACTGGGTTATCCGGGTGTGGCTTTATCTTGTTCAAGCCCGGCCCGTCGATTTCAAAGAGGTACAGCTCACTGGAGTGATCCTGGAAAGCATAGTGATCGGACAAGTTGGTCAACAACCACCAGCGTTCGTCATTGTCGCGAAACAGGCTGGATTCAGCCAAATATTGTCCCTCGAATGCAGTCGCGTGCAGTTCCCATTCGTCCGGAAACCGGGTCGCTCGCCAGACTTCAAGCCGTCGTGCGGATTGCGTTTCCGGCATCATAAAAATGGACTGCCCGTCCCGAAACACGAAGGGAAATGACAGGTGATAGGGGCGCTTTAAGGCGGTCACTGGCTGTTCCAGGCAATCCCCGTTCAGGCGTGCGACTTCGATCCAGCCGTTGTGATTATCCGCATTCATCGCCTCATAAAACACCCAGCGGTTTCCTTCGTGCTCGAACAGGAACGGGTCGGCCATTACAAATGCAGATCGGGGTAGGGCGACGGCGTGTCGTGGGTGGAAACCAGAGATTGGCCCGGTGCTGCTTCCCAACTGCCAAAAGTGACGAGCTTTGCCGGATCGGGCCAGACGTTCGGACCTGATCTTTTCCGCGACAACAGATGCAAAATTGCCCGCGTAAGTCCAGGCCGAGTCAAATTCCGGTTTTTGGGCTTCAGCCGGGCGCAAATCATCGGCATCTGGCAACGACTGGTCTTGCGCCAGTCCGGCCAGCGCATGCATCATGAACAAAACGGATTTCTCGGCGACAAAAGCACCTGTCAGAACGGCACCTGGCTTGCGGTTGTAACTTGTTTGTCGCCACAGCCGGAGCGTGGGGTCCTCATAGGACCGAGTGAGGATGTTGACCTCGACCCGCGGGGCGCATGTCGCGCCCGACACCATGACCGCGTTAAACGGGTCTGCCATTCCGCCATAGGTCAGGGACCATTCGCCAAGCGTCAATTGCGCAAGCTGGTATTCCGTCAGCGAAACTGGTCCAAGCGCTAGCGCAAGTTCTGCCCGGTCCTGCGTGTAAGGCAGAGAACCAAGGTAGTCTTCAGCAGATTGAGTATCGTACGGCAGGATCCGGTGTGCGGCCATCATGCTTTCGGCGATTTTCACAAATCGCGTCAGAAACGTTCCTGACGGGTCATGTCGATTATCCCCTCCGATGATCTGGCCGGTGATCTCAAAGCGCCCATCGCTGCGCAAACGGTCAATCAACAACGCTTGCCAGTCTTGCAGGCGCAACCCCTCCTGAGGCGTGACAATCGCGATCCGCAGCCGTTTAACCCGCACGGCTGCTCTCCAACCGATGCGCTTTTGCGTCCAGTACTTCGGAAATCCGGCTAAATCCGGAACGCATCAAGGAATCGCCATGCCAGCCATTTACCGGATAGACCGCAGTATCAGCCGGCAGCAGATCCGACCACCCCAGGACACCGTCCTTGGGAACCATGGCCTGAGACCGAGTTGTGAAAAGGACGGCTTCTCCCCGGAAAGGCTGAAACCGATAAAAACGAGTCAATTCCACCAACACATCGACGGTGTCATCTACCAGTTCAGCGGTGCTGGTTTTGGTCGGTACGAGTTTCAGTGGCGACAGGATGCGTTGGGCGAAATTATACTGGCCAAGCAAATCCGCCGTTCCGATTTCTCCGCGCCATCTGAGACCCAGATAGTACCGAAACCGGCGTATTCGAATGACCCATTTGTCGCGCGTGCGTTGGAGCCCGGAAAACTGGTGAACCGCGCCCGGAGCCCAGGTGTCTATCATAGCAACGCAGCGCACAGATTCACCCAATACCTGCAGCTGTTGCGCCAATCTAAGCGCGACACGTCCATCCACACACAAACCACAGAGTAGAATCTCACGTCCGCCATAACGGCTCTGAACAAGCGAGGCGGCGATTTCAATTGCGGGATCAAACCCTGACTTAGCCAAGTTCATTAGCTGCGCCCGATGGGCGATACCCAAGTTCGCGACAGCGCAATCTGAATAAATTTCGGCGCCCAAAGAATGATAGAGAAACGGCTGGTTGACGGTCAGCAGAACCGGTGCCGATTCTGTGGATGGCTTTAGCTCGGCCATTTCCCAGATGCCATTGACTTCCTGTCCGGATGGAGGGGGGTCGTAGTGCTCCATAGTTGGTTCGATCTGACCCAGCATGCCGGTTAAACCGTCCAATGTCGGATCATTCAGAAACGCATGCAATGTGGGTCGGGTACCGAACGTTTCACCAACGCGCGAAAGCATTTGCAACGCCAGCACGGAATACCCGCCCATATCAAAGAAATCGCCGTCCACCTGTTCAACAGGCAGTGCCAGAATATCAGACCACAGCGCCGCGAGCCGAGGTTTGATCCTGCTCGGCGGTTGCACTGGTTTTACAATGGATGTTGGGACGTCAATTTTTAAAGGTTCAGGGTTGTTCTGGGGCGAACATACAGGCGCGATACCCGCAATAGGCGCATTGTCGCGATGCATCAGAGTGTGAAAAACCTCTAACAGAAGGTTTGAAAAATCCTGAATCGTGGCTTCGTCAAACAGGTTCCCGTTGTAGTCGACGACCATACGCCAGCCCGAGTTGCGTCCGACGATGTTGACGTTGAGATCGTACAATGTGCCAGGTGAATGTGATTGAACCGAAACCAGTTCAACATCGCCATAGGCGCGTTCATTCAAAAATGCGCGCTGAAGGTTGAACATGATTGAAACCAAAGGAATCTTCAGTGGATCCCGAGGCGGGTTCAGTGTTTGTACCAGCTTATCAAAGGGCAGCGTTTGATGGGCAAGAGCACCATTCACGATATCGCGGATGGACCTGCTGTGGTCGACCAGGGACGTGTCCGCATCCACTTCGGTTCGCATGACAACCGGGTTGGTGAAAATCCCGATCAACGGCTCAAGATCAACTTCCATCCGACCGGCTACCTGTATGGCAAAGCTGACGTCGCTGCGTCCGGAAAACCGCTCTAGCGCGATGCTGAATGCCGACACACCCAGCGCAAAGACCGAGGTTTCCAGTTCCTTCGCGGTTTCCGCGAGGTTGGCCTCGAAGTCGAAGGGCAGGTCGGTTGCCAGCGATTTGTTATTGGGCTCGGCGGCTACGCGCGGACGATCAAGCGGCAGTTCAAAATACTCCATCCCGCGCAGGGTGCTCTGCCAATAGTCCTTTTCCTCCTCCATTGCGCCGCTTGCTTCGTAGTCCGCAAGCCACATCGAATAGTCACCGTATTGCAGGGCCAGGTCCGGTAGTTCAGGCTCTGCCCCTGCCAAAATAGCCTGAAGATTGGTTCCCAACTCATGACCAAGCACACCGATCGAGAACCCGTCAAACACGCTGTTGTGCACTGAAATCAACAAAGCGGCACATTCAGAGTCGATCGGCACCATCGCAACGCGAAACAAACATGGCTTCGACAGGTCGAATGGTTCCTCAGCATGCGCAATCGCAATCGAGTCAATTCGCGCGGCCCGGCTTTCTACCGGCACATTTCGTATGTCGACGAGGTCGAGTTTAAAATCGACCTGAGCGACAACCTCTTGCAAAGGTTCGCCGTCTTTTTCGACGAAGCGAGTGCGTAGGATCTCGTGGCGATCTACGATGTTTTGAAATGCTGCCTGAACAATGTCGCTTGTCACCGGCCCGCGCAATTCCCAACGAACGGCCAAATTCAACCCCTTATTTCCGGGGTGAATCTGTTCCATGAACCAGCACCGTTTTTGGGTAACGGACGTTGGAAACGTTCCAATAATCTGCTGCTGTTGCAATGCTTTCATCGTAAAACACTCCGCAGAACCCATTGCCCCGGACACGGAAGAATAATCGTCGCAGGCGTTAGCTGATCAAACTTTCCAGCGTGCTGCGAACCGGGCAAATGCGGTCACTCATAACTGAGGAAGAGTTTCTCCGCCGGGCTCACTCAAGTCAAATAAAACCGGCCCAAAAAGACCCTCTAGTCGGGGGGCTGCCACGCGATCTGGTGTTTTAGGCAGGCAAATCGATCCTGACAGACCGCAATAAATCGGTATCATGAATGCGTTGTTATTTAGTTGTAAGCGATTCGATGAGTTGGCTTGAGGGTTTTAATTTGGCCGCAGCGCGAAATGTCGTGCGTGGCGTTTGCGTGGTTTCCTTTTTCACCAGCGCAGCGATGGTTGTGGGCAGTGCCCAAGCCACTACTCCGGATGGCTATCTGATCCATGTCGGAGACGAGCTTGAGCTTGATATTCTCGATGATAACGATCCGCCGCAACGTTTCACTGTAGGGCGCGATGGCGAGGTGCAGTTGCCATTCATCGGCGGTTTGCAGGTTGCGTCTATCGCAGTTGGCGAGGCGCGGGACTTGATCCAGCGGACTTATGTGCAGCGCGAAATTTTTGTAAACCCCTCGGTCGAATTGTCCATCGCCAGTTTCCGACCGATTTCCGTTTTAGGCGATGTTCGAGACCCGGGAAATTTCGATTACCAACCTTTCATGACGGCTGAGCAGGCCGTCGGAATGGCCGGCGGGCCATCGATTTCCGCAAACAACGAAGAGGCTCGTGTTCTTGAGCGGCGCAACCTGAAGGGGATGTTGAACAGCCTTGAATACGACCTTGCCTTGGTTGCAGCGCAATATGCCCGTGCGCAGGCATTGTTGAAAGGAGAAGCCAGCCTCAGCTGGGCCAATCTCCCTCCGGATTTGCGCCCCGGTGTGAATCGCGAACTATTTGAAGAGCACAAGGCAAGTGAAGATCAGGTCATTGCTATTGAAACGCAAAACGCCACCACACAGCGCACCTCGTTGACGCAAGCTCTTGCCGAGGCAGAGAACCAGGTTTCGATCATGCAGGAGCGCGAAAAAGTTCAACGCCAAATCGTGAGTGTTTCGAAGCTTGAGTTGACGAGAATGCTTGACCTTGCTGGGCGCGGTCTGATCCCAAAGTTTGACGTAAGGCGCTTCGAACTGAGTGTCTCGCGCGCTCAAAGCGACCTGTTGGACCAACGCGAGAGACAGTCAGAGGCGATGATGGAGCGTGCCTCACTGGAAGGGCGGTTGTCTCAGTTCGATTCTGATCTGGAGCAGCGGCGTCTGACAGAAACGCAGAGATATTGGAATGAGATCAACAAGCTGATTTCAAATCGGGAATCGATTGAAGATCGTCTGGCCCTGCTGGACCAATGGGTGGCAGCCGCCTCGGGATTGGAGACTGAAGTTTTGTTGGAATACCAGGTCCGGCGACGCGAAAGTGGTGGAGTTCGGAAGCTGCGCCTTGAGCCCGATGATGAACTGTCTCCGGGTGATCTGCTGGTTATCGTGATGAGGCCACCGGAAATGCTGGGTGATGCCCAATGAACCTACGCAGAAATCCGGCCCAATCTGCGGCGCACGAAGCTGAGACACACACCAAAGTCGATCCCGGCTTTTTCGCGTATCAGCCCATCGACGTGATGTACCTGTTCACGATATTGCGGGTGAACGCACGTTTGATTTCGGCGGTTGCGATTGGTTGCGTGATCGCAATGTATATCTACCTGCTGTTTGTTCCTTCGGTTTACACGGCCTATTCGCAAGTCATTCTCGACACCCGCGAGGAAAGCATCTCTCCCGCGGAAGAAGTGGTTTCAGATCTCAGCATCAACAGTTCTGTTCTGGCTGGTGAGGTCGTGACTATCCGGTCGAATGTTCTGATTGGTGAAGTTGTCGATGAACTGGGCCTTTTGAACCATCCCCAATACGACCCGCGTCTGCCGCGCCGCGAAGATCTATTTTCATTGGCGAAACGCCTTATTCGGGGGGACGACCCCGCTCATGTCAAGGCGGCTACTATGTCCGAGGATATGCTGCGTTCGTTGGTCATTGATGAATTGCGTCAGGATCTTACGGTCAAGCAGATCGGCGTTTCGTATGCGATTGGGATCAGCTTCCAGAACACCAACCCCGTTTTAGCCGCCGACGTCGCGAATGCGATCGCCAATCAATACATAGAGAGTCAGCTTGATGCGAAATTGAACGCAACGCTGCGCGCCAATTCCTGGCTGTCTGACAGGCTGGCTGAACTGAGTGGCCAGTTGGAAGCCGCCGACGCCGCGGTTGTTGATTTCAAGGCAGAGATGATCGACATCGCCGATGGCAACGAAGAAAACATCAATCAACTTCTTGCCGAGCTCAACACCAGGCTGGTCGGCAGTGCAACAGAACGCGCAGATGCCGAAGTCCGACTGACGCAGGTAGAGGCGTTGCAGACAAACGGCGGTTTGCAGGCGGTGTCCGATGTGGTGACTTCACCGCTTTTGGAGACGCTAATTCGGCAACGGGCGGAACTGACAGCATCCCAAGCGCAATTGGCCAGTACGCTGGGTCGCAAGCACCCTGACATGGTGCGTATCAAAGCCCAGATCGCAAACATAAACAGAACGATCGACACCGAGTTGCAGCGGCGCATCGAAGAAATGCGGGGCGAGGTTATCGTGACCACAAATCGCGAGAATGCATTGCGCGAGCAAATCGCTGTAGTTTCTGTGCGTGCAGATTCACTGGCCAAGGCGTCGGTTCGGCTGAGCCAGTTGGAACGCGCGGCAAACGCAACGCGGCTGGTATACGAGAACTTCTTGTCCCGCTTCAAGGAAACCAGCGCGCAGGCAGACTTTCAATTGCCTGAGGCGCGGGTAATTGGCCGAGCCGAGGTGCCGACGGTCCCGTCCGGGCCGCGCAAAACGCTTCATATCATCGTTGCTTTCGTGTTCGGTTTGTCTGCTGCTATCGGGTTTGTTTTCCTGCGCAACCTGATCCGCGCGCCAGTCAACACGGCCAACGAATTACAGGAGCTTACCCACCGCCGTAATCTGGCCTTGCTTCCTTATGTCCACCACTTTGGCCACAAGTATAAATGGCTGCGCAATGAACTGTCTGGTGCTGAACATTCATCGTTCATGGAGAATGTACGAACCATTCGTACCTGCCTTTTTGGGCTTGGTAAAACACGCCAGCCCAAAGTAATAATGGTGACGTCTTCTCTTCCTGCTGAGGGGAAGTCATCGCTATGTTGCGCATTGGCGCGGACGATAAGCACAACCAGCTCTTCGGTGTTGTTGTTGGATGCGGATTTGCGCCATCCCGATGTGCGCAAGGCATTGGCCCTGCCTTCCCAGGGTGCTTGTTTGGCTGGCTATCTTAGCGGAGAGGAAAAGCTGAAAGACTTGCCAGTTCATTCTGAACTGGCGGGTGTCGACGTGATTTCGCCTTCGGTAGAAAGCGCCAATGCAGCCGATCTGTTGTCATCCAATTTGTTTACCGGTTTATTGAGCCGTATGCGCTCGCGTTACGATGTCGTGGTCGTCAACGCGCCGCCCGTCTTGCATTTGTCCGACGCGGTATTGCTAACCAAGCATGTCGATACAACGATTTTCACGGTGCGCAGCGGCAAAACCCCTTCCAAGGTCGTTCGAAACTCGATCATACGGCTTGAGGAAAACGGTGAGCCGGTATTTGGTACCGTTATGACTATGGTGCGCCGTGGCGACGCAGCGGCACGTGATCTTGGAACATATTCCTACAAGTACAATTACTGAAACAGGTGTTCGTCTAAAAGTGCGTTTATGAAGGTTGCCATTGTTCATTACTGGCTGGTTGGGATGCGCGGCGGCGAGCGCGTGTTGGAAGAATTGGTGAAACTGTTTCCTCAGGCGGATCTATTCACTCATGTTGCGGATCCCAGGAAGCTGTCTGACCTGCTGAGAGACCGGCCAATTACCGAAACCTTTATTGCCAAGCTTCCTGGTGCCCGGCGGCACTATCAAAAGTACCTAGGCCTTATGCCGCGTGCTCTCGAAGAGTTGGACCTGTCCGGATATGACCTGGTTATTTCGTCCGAGAGCGGTCCGGCCAAAGGTGTTATCGCCCCGCCAGGTACGCCTCATATCTGTTATACCCACTCGCCGATGCGATATATCTGGGATCAATACGGTGCCTATCGCGCCCGGTTATCCTGGCTCGAACAGGTGTATTTTTCGCACCTGTCGCACCGGCTTAGAACGTGGGATGTCTGCTCGGCGGCTCGGGTGGACAAATTCGTTGCGAACTCCAGTTTCGTGGCGCAACGCATTCACCGTTACTACCACCGTGAGGCGCAAGTTGTGCATCCGCCTGTGGATCTTGGATCTTATCACCTGTCCAACCAAAAGGTCGAGCGCGTGCCCTATCTGTTCGTATCTGAATTGGTGCCCTACAAGAAGGCGGATTTGGTGATTGAAGCATTCCGAGGGCTGGACCGGCAATTGCTAGTTGTCGGAGACGGCGAACAACGCGCCGAGCTTGAGCGGAACCTGCCTGCCAACGTGCAACTTTTGGGCCGCGTGTCCGCCGAAGATCTTCCCGGCCTTTACCAATCGGCAAGAGCTTTGATTTTCCCGGCTGAAGAAGATTTTGGTATTGTTCCGGTTGAAGCTATGGCCTGTGGCACCCCGGTGTTGGCCTATTCCCGCGGCGGTGTTCGTGACAGCGTTATCGACGGGCGCACCGGTTTGTTCTTTGATGAACAGTCGACGACATCAATTGCTGACGCGATTGAACGGTTCGAGGCTGCGCAGTTCGACCCGTCGGATATCAGCGACCATGCGAACGGTTTCGGAGCTGACCGGTTTCGCAGGGAATTCTCGAGTATCGTAGATACGGTTCTGAGAGATTGGGTCCACTGACGGAATTGGTCATACGCATGCGCCGTTTGGGCAGGCGGCATTGGAGTACAAATTCAGGCCGATCTGTAGCGAGATCGGGTATCGTTAACTGCGTAGCGCAAGCTTCAAGGAAGCAGAATTCCACTCAAAAGCGCAACAATATTGTGATATTTTGACCAAAAAATGAAAAAACTTGTGTTGAGGCAAAATCGTTGCGTTCAAAGAGAAAGTGTCTGGCGATTGGAAATTGGAGTTCGTAGGTGCCCCAGGTTGATGTTTGGCAATGGTCATTGGATGTCCCAGAAACTCAGATCCACGGTTTCAGCCATTGTCTGTCGACGGATGAGATTCAGCGCGCGAACCGGTTTGTGAAATTACGCGACAAACACACGTATATCGCGGGGCGGGGTAGGTTGCGCGAAATCCTCGGGCAGTACCTTGGCCTCAGCGCCAGCTCTGTCGAGTTTGATTACGGCCCACACGGAAAGCCGGTTTTGGACGCTGGGCCAGGTTTCAATCTCAGCCATTCTGGCGGTCGCGCAATTCTGGCTGTTTGCGAACAGGCAAGTCTTGGAATTGATGTCGAAAAGAAAAGACCAATCGAAGACGCCGTGGCACGGCACCATTTCTCTCAAGCCGAATATGCCGAATTGTCTGCCCTGCCTCGGTCGAGCTGGTTGCAGGGTTTTTTTAATTGTTGGACCAGAAAAGAAGCGGTTTTGAAGATGCTTGGGCACGGGTTGTTTATGCCGCTGGACTCTTTTGACGTAACACTCGCTCCTGATAGCCCGGTACGGCTGAACCGGATCGAAGGAGATAATCCCGAACGGTGGTCATTAGTTCATCTCGAGCCAGCGTCAGGTTGGGTTGGCGCCCTGGCCCTTCGAGATGTTGTTGAACCATTGAAACTGGTTTGGCGGAACCCTGAATAAAGCTCACTCTAGGCGCTGCAATACATATCCCATACTAGTGCTTGAACCCAATTCAGGATGGGTCGAGATCACATGACTGAGTGACGGAATTTCCCAACGATCATGTATGGCATAACCCATGTCAGTCAGGCTTTTTTCGAATTCGTCCCTGTCGCGGATTTGATAGGGAACCCTGCCGGGGCCGATTTTCTCTAGTGTGACGACCGTTGGTCCGAGACGCGTGGCGACTTTGTTCAGAATTATGTATTGCGGCGGCGCATTCAGCCTGTTGACCAGTTCAGCCAAGGGCACATCCAAAAATTGCAGCAGGCCCGAGGCCAGCAGTAAATCAACATCTCCCACCTTTTCCAGATCGTGTTGAAATACGATCTCTGGGGGCACTTCTCGCCTTTTTTGTGCGGCGCGGGCCAGGTTGATGGTTGTAGGCAGATCATACACGGTCCAATGCATGCTCGCGATCGGACATAAATCGCCAAAGGCGGTGTATTTCATGCCAAAGTGGCCGCCAGCATCCAATACGCGCATGCCGTCGCGGTGCATTGCATTGATCCAGAGCATAACGGGGTAATCCCAGACTGCTCTTCCCCTCATCTTGTTGGTATTGGCCTGTACGATTTCTTCGTCCGCATAGCCACCGCGATCAGCTTTGGCTATTGCAGTCGCATAGTCGGGGTAAGCGCCAATCATCGCCGGAGGCCGAATACCGGTTGCCATAAGATGTGCCCAGGCGGCGGAGATAGGATAGCCAACTCTGCGCTTCGCCAAGCTAAGGCCGCTTTTTATCGTTCCCCGCAGAGTCATCGTAGTTTCAGCATTCCCGAAAATATATGCAGACAGAGGTTATTGCACAGTTCGATCATGCCAAATGCAATTCCGTCAAAACACGAATAATCCGTATGTTGGGATGCAATTCTCTGAAGTTTGGATTGCGAATCTGAATGATTGGAAACAATTCTGGAAAATGAACGAAACTGTTGCCTCGACTTTTTTGCAGCCATTGAGCGGACGTTACCGCAGTACGTATTTCATCGCGGACAATTCGCTGTGGGCGGTTATTTGTTTGGCTGGTTTTGGCGCGAATGACAGGAATATTTTTCTTGATCTGTATGCCCGAGGGCGGTGATGCTCAATCATCTGATGAATGAGTTATTGAACCAGATGTATTGAACCAGTTTCGCGTATCCCCGATCGCGCGCTGAAATCGTGAGCGAGGACCAAAATGGCTGTCTACCCTGCTGCAGCCGCATTTTTGTTGTTGTGGCTTTGGCTTAGCATAAGAAATGTCGATAATGGTATTCTGATGGCCATTGCGTTGATCCCGTTCGGTATGTTCGCGGCCATAGTTGTAGGAGACTTGTCCATCATCATGGCCAATTTGCTGGCCATCCTTTCGGTCACACTCTTGGTGCTGCGCCGAACGGCACGCGTCTCGCCGACGAAACACTTGCCGCTTCCCGCACCCAGCCTCTTCTTGTTGGTTTTCGCACTGTATTCTGTCTTTTCAGCATTGGTTCTGGTGCGAGTATTCCAGGGAAACTTCTCGGTGTTTCCAATGAACGTCACCTTCGCCGGGCCGAAAGTCAGCCTTTTCTTCAATTCGGTGATGGTTCCTTTGGGGCCCTCAAGCTCGAATATCGCGCAGGCCTTTTACATCGTGCTTTCGGTTGCTTTTTTTCTGGCCACGCTGGCCGTTGCCAGACGACGGGGCGTAGAGTTTATCGAAACCGGATTAGTTTGGGCCGCTTCATTGAATGCGATATTGGGGTTGGTCGACTTTCTTCAGGCCGATGCGGTGCTTAGTCTGTTCAGGACAGCAGACTACGCTTTGTTGAACGAGCAAATTGTGATCGGACGCTTTGATCGGGTGATCGGCGGCTATTCCGAGGCGTCCAGCTATGGAGCAGCCTCGGCGGCATTCTTCAGCTATTTCCTGATGTCATATCTGATTGTCAGAAAAAAAGGCCATGGTGTGTTGGCCGCGGCTAACCTGATTGGCGCCCTGCTGGCCGTGTCCAGTACAGGTGTGTTGGCCGTCGCGGGTGGCGTTTTCTATGTCCTTTTGCATTTCCGGATGTTCCTTGGATTCAGCATGTCCCGTGTATTTGGACATTTTCTGGTATTGGGATTGTCGGTACTGACGATTTTTGTGAGCACGTCACTCTTGTTCCCTTCTGTTGCCGATAATGTCTCGAACGTTCTTGATCAGTTGATCTTTTCCAAGCTCGATACTTTGTCCGGACGAGAGCGAGGGGCTTGGTCGGCAAGTGCATTGAACGCGTTTGTTCAAACCTGGGGACTGGGGGCTGGCGTGGGGTCACTGCGCGGTAATGGTCTTGTATCGGTTCTTTTGGGGAGTGTTGGGTTTATTGGAACGATGGCCTTTGCGCTTTTTGTCATAACTGCCATTGGTTCGCCTATCAGCGGGGCTGATCGCAGCACTTTGCGGCTGTATTGCGCTGGCCGAGTCTGTGCGCTGACTTTGCTAACTGCCATGCTGGTTTCGGCAACCACACCGGATCCGACACTTTTCCTGATGGCCGTCACGGCGGTCTGCGTCGCTGCGCGTGAGCGTGCTTATGGGCTGTATGTGGCAAACCCTCAGGTGCACTCAGGGCAAGTTAACTCAAGCCATATGTGATTCTGCTGCACTGCTACAGTGTGGTTTCGATTTGCGCGACTGTTTCCGATAGTGCGACAGATCCCTTGATAGTCTCAAGTTACCCACAAGCTTTCAGGCTCCGCCGCCTGTTTTTCAAAAAAAGTTGCGACGTCGATTGAGAATCTTCTATACATTAACGGTATTAAGTTTCTTTCTGCGAACCGTCGTTTTCGGGTTGCAGCCTTGTATATAGTGTTAGCGATTGGCTGTGTTATGGAATCTGATTTTCGTCGGGAGGCGGGCATTGATGCCTCGCAGTCCCGAAGTTCTAACTCAGAAATACAGCACAGAAATGGGGATGGTTGGTACGGCTTAGGTAAGTCGTTGTTCGACCGAATTTTCGCGTTTTCTGCGTTGGTGTTCTTTGCGCCATTTATCGGGCTGATCTCTTTGGCGATCCTGATCTCGGATGGCAAGCCAATCTTCTTTGCACACAAACGCATTGGACGAGATGGAAAGTCATTCAACTGCCTGAAATTTCGTACTATGGCACGAGACGCTGAAGATCGCCTTGAAAAGATACTCGAGTCAGATCCAGAGGCGCGTGCGCAGTGGGAATCTCAGCAGAAATTGGATGACGACCCGCGCATTACGACCGTCGGAGAGTTCTTTCGCAAAACCAGCTTGGATGAACTTCCTCAGTTTTGGAATGTGATCAAAGGCGATATGGCAATTGTCGGACCTCGTCCGATCGTTGCATCCGAGGTTTCGCATTATGGGGATCATTTCGACGATTACCTGTCGGTCAAGCCGGGTATTACCGGCCACTGGCAAGTTAACGGTCGAAGCAAAACCACTTATGCGGAAAGGGTGGCCATGGATGTAGACTACGTGCGCAACAGGTCATTTCCGCGTGACATCACAATCATTCTCAAAACCATCAAGGTGATTTTGATGGCTGACGGCGCGCAATGACATTGATCCTATGGATCAAAGGAAAATGAAAAGACCGACGATCAACCAGAACAGGAGACAGCCACCGATTACAAGCCTTCTCAGCAGCTTTGGCGAGGCAGTGTCAATCAGATTAGCAAGGTTGAAGCGCAATGGTTTACTCTCGTGAACGAGTGTCATTTGCTGTGCTCGATTTTTGTCATTCATGATTACCTCCACCGCTACGCGGAGTTAGATTTCCTGTCAATATCACAGGATGAGTGGGCGAATTATCGGCAATACTTCGTCCAAACATGGAAAATTTGATGCTAATTAGCGTTCCCATTCCAGCTACAGAGCTTGCCGAAGAAGAGGTGACAGTTCCTTCTATTGCGGCGCAATTGGTGGTTGCGCACGGTGAAAGTTTCGGGCTCATTTACGGCCCACCGAGACACTGTCTATTGATGGGTGGAAAGAAAGCTAATCCAGTTTGCGTGTATGGCAAGGGAGCAATGCCACCTCAGCGGGTTTTCGCCACCATTTTGCATTCACAATTCCGTGCAACACAACACTTACAGCAACAATGACCAGACGAACCCCCAGCCGAGTTGTGATCCTCAGCGATTTCTCAAAGGTTCGTGGCGGGGCTTCCAAATTGGCCGTATTGCAGGCTGGATTGCTTGCAGAACACGGAATTCCTGTCACCTATTTTTGCGGTGACGCGGGCGATCATTTGCATGCCGGAGTCGAAGTGGTGGCTCTGGGCGGGCACCGTCTGTTGGATCAGGCCAAGCTTACCGCAGCCGTGTCCGGGATTTGGAACCGGGCCGCTCAAAATCGATTGGCCGCGTGGATTGGGCAGAACGATCGCTCGGACACGATCTATCATGTCCACGGATATCATCAGACTCTGTCACCGTCTGTACTGTGGCCTCTCAAAATGGTCAGGCGCCGCACTGTTATGCACGCCCACGATTATTTTCTAAGCTGCCCCAATGGCGCATTCTTTGATTTTCGGCGGCAGAAAACTTGTGGCCGTAAGGCGATGTCGGCGTCTTGCATCCTGTGCAACTGCGACAAACGCAGCTATGCGCAGAAACTTTGGCGGGTCACACGCCAAGCCTTGCAAGACCAGGCCCGAGCCAGCCTGCTGCCAGATGTAACAACCGTACTGTTGCATCCGGATATGGAGCAAAGGTTGTTTCCTGACGGGGCGGTCAGCCCAATTGTCCCAATCGCAAATCCGTCAGAACCTCTGTTGTCTAGTCCGGTGTCATGTAATCAAAACAGCGAGTTTTTGTACATCGGCGATCTTCATCAGTACAAGGGCGTGTTCCTGTTGGCGGAAGGCGCGCGCCGTGCTGGTGTAAAAATTCGCTTTGTGGGCGATGGTCTGGATCTGGCGGAACTTAGGACTGGTTTCCCCGAACACCAATTCGATGGCTGGCAAGATCGCGCCGGGTTAAAGCGTGCCATGGCCAAAGCCCGGATGCTTGTGGCCCCTACATTGGGTCCAGAGCCATTTGGACTGGCGCCGGTTGAAGCATTGATATGTGGCGTGCCGGTTCTGGCATCAGATAGCCTGTTACTAAGCCGAGAAATCCGCGCTCAAAAAATGGGTGCGAGCTTTGCCGCCGGAGATACTGATGCACTAACCGCTGCGCTGGGCCGCCTATCTGCGGACGATGATCGCGTTGCCGAAATGGCCACGAATGCCAGATCAGGCGCGCGCCTTATTTCGTTGACACCCGAAGCCTGGTGTAACGCGTTGATGACTCTGTATGGCGGTATCTTGCAAAATCTAGGCAAAACTCCGGAATCAGCACGGGATTGTGCCCGAGTGGTCACGTAAATGAGGGGTGTTGTAAGTAACATCCGCCCTGATCCCATGCCCGAATATGGGAGAATAGGCATACAGTTGCTAGGCAGGTTGTGCCAATGACCGAGGCAACCAAAAAAGGGGATACCGTGTTGCGTGGCGGGGTTTGGACCACGGTTTCCAGAATTTTCACTCAGCTAACGCAGTTTGCGATTTTCATGGTGGCCGTACGCCTCATGACTCCGGCGGAGTTTGGCGTGTTTGCGTTGGCTGCGGCGGTGGTGGTCATCCTGACACAAGTTTCAATGGCAGGTTGGTCAGAGTACATCATGCAATGGCACGGGTCCGAGGCCCGTATTCGCGAAACTCTTTTTGTAGCAATCTTGTGCAGTTTCATGATTGCGACGATGGGTGTTGTCGGTGGTAGCGCTATTGGGCGCATAGTTTCTGATCCCATTGCCAAGCCGCTTCTTCAGGTTTTGTCAGTTGGTATGTTCTTCACTTCGATCGGAGCGGCATACAATGGTGTTTTAGTCAGGCAGGACCGCTTGACGGTCGCAGCGCTGACAACACTTTTGGCGGACATTGCGAACCTGATCGTTGCGATTTGGGCTCTGTATCAGGGGTTTGGTGTGATGGCGCTGGCGTGGGGCCGTCTTTCCGGGGCCGTTATCCTGAGCGTCAGCGGTCTTATCATAAGCAAAACGACACCCAGGATGATGCAGCGTGAAACGCTTGCGGATTCTGTGGCATTTTCTTGGAAGATCATAATGACCCGCCTTGTGGTCAACGTTCGTATCTATGCCGCAACACTGATCATTGGTGGGTTTTTGGGTGCAACCTCAGCCGGTTACTACCGCGCGGCACAGCGTATTGTTGCGGCGTTTGAAGAAATTGTAAGCGAGCCGACCCGTATCCTGTCATGGAGCCTTTTCCGCCGCAGCCGTGATTCATATGGGGATACGTCTGGATTTGGCGAACTTGCGCTCCGCTTCTATCCCGTTCTGTATTATGGGGCGGTTCCTCTGTTCGTCGGTGTCTTCCTCATGGCTGATACGCTTACGACCGGAATTCTGGGGCCCGGTTGGGAACCTGCGACGCCCGTGCTGCGTATCCTTGCTGTTGCCGCCCTGATCCGATGCAGTGGTACTGCAAGCGCCGCGATTTTAACGCTTGCCGGAGAGGTTCGGAAATTGCCGTGGATTATGACGGTGTATTCATCGATCACGATTGGGGCAATCCTGTCAGCTGCTTCTTTCGGCATAACCGCCATTGCATTGTCCGAGGTGGTGTCATCCGTCATTGCCTTTCTGATCAACGCACTCATCATGAAACGCTATGCGGGTATTCAGTGGCGTTTCATCCTGGCCAGATCCTGGGCGGTTTTGCCAGCCCTTGCTTTGTCTTGCATTCCGATTTTTTTGGCGGACAAGTTGGGCCTTTTCATGGATACGCACGATCTAGTCCGCTTCGTTCTAATTGGATTGAGCATGATGGTTTTCTTCGTTCCTGCGGTTCTTTTGCTGGATGGATCCTTGCGCGACGCACTGCGAAACAAAAGCTTTTCGGAACATTCAGTGGGCTGAAGGCGTCACAAGAACAACCGACACGCATCCCCGATTCAAACCGTCGCACCGTTGGCGTAGCCTTTGTCAAATCTGCCTGCACAGGACACTCTGGCAACAAAGGCAAAGTTGTTTCATTCGGTTTCCGCAAATCCAATTGCTTCGACTGATGCACATGTCCAGTTGGATGGCTGCTTCGCCGACAAATTGAAACAATTCACGACATGGATCATGTTGCTAATTGGATTTGACGCTTTTGAACATATTCTGAATGGACCGGATTGGCGCTTTGATGTTGTCGGGCCCGGAGAAAATAAGTTCCCGGAATGATGTCGGACGAGGTTTGGATACGGCGCGAATAGACTTCTTCTTTACTTCATCCCAGAACGGATGGCGCCCCGGCGGACTTTGTGGCAGTCCCAGCCTCCTGAGCAGGTAGTTGCTCTGATAGATGTAAGCGCGCTTGTCGATTTCTTTTGTGCAGAACACAAGCGAGATGCTGACTGACGGTTGATCGCCATTGCGCACCCAATGCGCCGAAAGGGACGGATGGTGAACGGCAACACCAGGTTTAAGCTGAAAGATCTTACCTCGAGATTTTAGGTTATCGCGATACTTCGCGGCATCGTAGTTTCCGAAATAGAATTCCTCGATTTCCTTATCCGGAAGGTTTTCCCTGTCCAAAGGGTCGTATAGGCAAACCTCCTTTTCTCCGGAAATCTGGCAAAGGAAGTTTTCTTCGTGGTCAATGTGATATGGAGCCGCGACGCCAGGAGAAGATATAAAAGCCGTCATTTGCGCGTGGGTGACTTCCTGCTTGAAATTGTGGTCCAACAGACCGTCAATTTCGGCAATCGCCGTATTCAAGAACTCAACATATGCGGGATCCGCCTCGTTCAGGGCAGTGATCTTCATCCAAGCGTTTTGTTCGCCGATGGATTCTACGGCAGCGGCGACTTGCTCTTCCCGCGGCATTGAAACCCAACCTGAGTTGATTTTGTCTTGTGCCCTATGCGCCGAGAACCTGTGCCCCCGACCTTTCTGGATCAACTGCTCTGCCGCGCGAGCAAGCCGCGATAACGAGAAAAGATCGCTGTTTTCGAAATTGTGGTGCAGAAGAAACGGAAGCTTGCCAAAGTCTACCTTGAATGATCCGGTGTCTTTGAAAAAGAGCTTGTCACCGAATACATCAGGATCACCAATATTGCCGACTGAGCCATGTACCATTGGCTCCCTCCACTCGTTAAATTAACAAAAAATACTGACGTTAGCAGTGTTTGCCAAAAGACCACGAAAATCAATATTTTTTGGCTTTGTCCAGATTGGGAAGTATGCGTTCGGGGCAAAAGAACCATTTGCTAAAACTTGCCAGACAAACGTTTAGACGTCCGCGATCACACATTACGTCGCCTTTATCGTGCAGCGCACAACTTGAAACGCTATAGGCCAGCGCGACGGTATACGCGGTCTAGTCGCGCGACAGCTGAGAGGAGTAGTAATATGCGATTGCTTGGGTTCGGTTTTTTACGGCCAGTTTTTCATAGATGTTGGACAGGTGGAATTTGACCGTGTTGGTGGAAATCTGAAGCTCTTTCGACAAGTCCCTGTTGGACATACCTTGCGCCAGGGCCTCCAGAATGGCGCGCTCTTTGCGGGACAGGCTTTGGATGGGGTCTTGCTGCATTTTGCGAACGTCAATGAAGGGAAAAACCATCTTGCCGGCTGCGACGTCTGCACAGGTTTTCAGCAGACCTTCAACCTCGCCAGATCGCGCAGCAAACCCGGCGGCCCCGGCTTGCATTGCCAACCTTGGAACGTCACCGGACGTATCGCCGTAAACGACGAACCGTGGTGCATCGGCCTGTTCGCGCAGCACCTCGATCAGTTTGGCAGCACCCAAAACGGGAAGATTCCAGTCGATAACCCCAACCTTCACCGGAACCCGCATCACTGTCCCCAAAAAACCCTCGGCCGTAGCCGAAGTCGCTACAAGCGAGAATCGCGAGTCGCGTTCAAATATCTCTGACATGGCTGACAGGACCAGTGGATTGCTGTCGGCCAGCATGACGTCAATCGGAGCCATTGAGGTTTCAACCATCTAATTTTCATCCAATTTCTTCAAAAACCACCCATACGGATAGGCCGATTTTTAGTATACCATTGTATTTTTACCAAAATGGGTAGGAAGTTTCCCATCTGATTAGCCATCCTAAAGCAGTAGTAAGTTACGTTGCGTCGCCGCGCAAGTCCGCGTTTCCTGATAGCCAATGTAACCCAATGGGCCGAGGTGCCCGTTCCACTGCCGAGGACGTCAACCGATGACATTTCAGATTTTCCCTCCGCTTGAGATCCCCGAGACCTTGGCCGCCGGTCCGGGGCCGGGCAATACAGATGCACGTGTTCTGCAGGCTTTTGCCAATGCTGGTGTGGCCGATCACATGCAGGGTGATGTCCTCAGGGGCATGGTTGAATGCAAGCACATGCTTCGCCAGATCTGGGGCACCCAAAACGCCTACACCTTTGCCGTCGCCGGGACAGGTTGGAGCGGACTGGACACCATGTTCTCTGCCGTCATGCCTGGTGACAAGGTCGTGGCTTTTGCCAACGGGACCTTTTCCGGGATCGACGCGTTGACCTTGCGGATCAAGGCAGCCACACCAGAGGAACACGCCGCCAACCCGCTGGACCCTCAGGCAGCAAGTGTCACGGTGATTGATGTTCCGCATGGTCAGCCAGTGACCGGTGAAATAGCTGAGGCTGCGTTGGCTGAGCACAATCCCAAATGGGCTTTCATGGCGCATTGGGAAACCGGATCTGGCCGCGTCAACGACCTGCGCGGTTTTTCGGACGCGTGTGAGCGTCACGGTGTCATGGGCCTGATCGACGCAGTATCCTCGCTGGGCGCGGATGACTTTTCGATCGATGACTATCCGGGGATCGCCGGTTGGGCGTCATGTCCGCAAAAGGGGCTTTGCTGCCTACCTCTGACTTATGCGCCGGTCAGCTTTACGGACACTTTTATCGAATCCCTCAAGACCACAGGTGCCTACACCTATGTGCACAATCCGATTTTCGAAGCCCGCCATTGGGGCATTGTAGACGGTCAGGATGTTGAGAAAGGGACCTATCACAGAACCCACTCCGGATACGCCGTCGCCGCTTTCCACGAATCCCTGCGCCTGACCTTGCAGGAAGGTCTGGCCAAACGGTCGGCATCATACAAGACCCACGAACGCGTACTGCGCGACGCGGTAACTGCTATGGGATGCGAGGTGACCTCGGACATGCCCAGCCTTGTTGTGCTCAACCTGCCGCCTGAATTGGCCGGGCGCGAGATGGAACTGGTGCAGAACTGCAGGGGAAGAGGGTTCGGTATCTGGCCGACGCTCAGCGCGCCGGTTCAGGTTCGCATCGGCATCCTCAATCAGCTCAACCGACAAGCCGTCAGCCGGATTGTACGCCTTTTTGCCGAAGCCATCCGGGAACTGGGCGGTCACGTCGATTTCGAAGAGATCGAGGCGCTGCTCGAAAGCCGCTACGGCACGTCGATTGCGGCTTAACCACACTGCATGAACGGGAGGATTGCAGATGGATATTCATGAGTATCAGGCGAAAGAGGTTCTTTCGAATTTTGGTGTCGCCGTGCCGTCGGGCGCTTTGGCTTACAGCCCTGAGCAAGCGGCCTACCGCGCGCGTGAACTGGGCGGAGACAAGTGGATTGTCAAAGCTCAGGTCCATGCAGGCGGCCGAGGTAAGGCAGGTGGTGTAAAGCTGTGCAACACCGAAAACGAGATCTACCAGGCCTGTGACGATCTGTTTGGCCGCAAACTGGTGACGCATCAGACAGGGCCCGAAGGCAAGGGTATCTACCGTGTTTATGTAGAATCCGCAGTGCCGATTGATCGTGAGATTTATTTGGGCTTCGTGCTGGATCGCTCCAGCCAGCGGGTGATGATCGTTGCCTCGTCTGAAGGCGGGATGGAGATCGAAGACATCTCGGCGGAACGTCCCGAAAGCATTGTGCGATCCATTGTGGAGCCCGCTGTCGGGCTACAGGAGTTCCAAGCGCGCGAGATCGCATTCAATCTTGGGCTTGAACCGCGACTGGTTCAGCAAATGGTGCGGACGCTGCAAGGTTGTTACGCGGCGTTTAGCGAGCTTGATGCGACTATGGTCGAAATCAACCCTCTGGTTGTCACGGGTGATGACCGCGTGTTGGCATTGGATGCCAAGATGAGCTTTGACGACAACGCCCTGTTCCGACATCCACAGATCGCCGAATTGCGCGACAAAAGCCAGGAAGACCCGCGCGAAAGCCGCGCGGCGGATCGTGGGCTTTCCTATGTCGGCCTTGAAGGCAATATCGGCTGCATCGTGAACGGTGCCGGTTTGGCCATGGCCACGATGGATACCATTAAGCTGGCCGGGGGCGAGCCCGCGAACTTCTTGGATATCGGTGGCGGCGCTTCGCCTGAACGTGTCGCCAAGGCATTTCGTCTTGTTTTGTCGGACACCAATGTTCAGGCGGTGCTCGTCAACATTTTTGCCGGGATCAACCGCTGTGACTGGGTGGCCGAGGGCGTCGTGCAGGCGCTGCGCGAGATCGAGATCGATATTCCAGTCGTTGTGCGCCTTGCCGGTACAAATGTCGAAGAGGGGCAGAAAATCCTCGCCAAATCCGGCCTGCCCATCATTCGCGCAACAACACTGATGGAGGCCGCAGAACGCGCTGTCGGCGCATGGCGCAACGATCTGTCCCAAAACACCAAGATGAGGGCTGTGTAATGAGCATTCTTCTCGACCGAGACTCGCGCGTTATCGTTCAGGGCATTACCGGACGCATGGCACGCTTTCATACCAAGGACATGCTGGCATACGGCACCAATGTCGTTGGTGGTGTTGTCCCCGGCAAGGGTGGCGAAACCGTTGAAGGCGTGCCGGTGTTTGACACCGTTAAACAGGCAGTCGAAGCCACTGGTGCAGATGCCAGCCTTGTGTTCGTGCCCCCGCCTTTTGCTGCGGATTCTATTATGGAGGCTGCCGACGCAGGTATTCGTTATTGCGTGTGCATCACCGATGGCATCCCGGCGCAGGACATGATCCGGGTCAAACGCTACATGTACCGTTACCCCAAGGAAAAGCGCATGGTGCTGACCGGACCAAACTGCGCGGGTACAATCAGCCCAGGTAAAGCGCTGTTGGGGATCATGCCCGGACATATCTACCTGCCGGGCAATGTCGGGATCATTGGCCGCTCGGGGACGCTTGGGTACGAGGCGGCGGCCCAGCTCAAGGAACGCGGGCTGGGCGTTTCGACCAGCGTTGGTATCGGGGGAGATCCAATCAACGGATCCTCGTTCCGCGATATCCTCGAACGGTTTGAGCAGGACGAAAGCACTGAAGTCATCGCCATGATCGGCGAGATCGGTGGCCCGCAGGAGGCGGAGGCTGCCGAGTACATCCGCGATCATGTGACCAAACCTGTCGTGGCCTATGTCGCAGGTCTAACCGCACCCAAAGGCCGGACCATGGGCCACGCGGGCGCGATCATCTCGGCCTTTGGCGAAAGCGCGTCCGAGAAAGTCGAAATCCTGTCGGCAGCGGGCGTCACGGTCGCTGAAAACCCCGCTGTCATCGGCGAAACCATCGCTCGCGTCATGGGAAAGGCTGCGTGATGGCTAAACCCTCTGTTCTTGTAACCCGTCGTTGGCCTGCTGCCGTCGAGGCGCAGCTGGCCGAGAGTTATGACGCTGTACTCAACACCGGGGACAAGCCTTTGTCCCCGTCTCAGATACGCGACGCGTTAAAGCAATATGACGCCGTTTTGCCTACTGTCACCGACACGCTGAATGCTGAAGCTTTGGATGTGTCTGGCGCGCAAACCAAGATCCTCGCCAATTACGGGGTCGGCTACAGCCACATCTGCGAACCCGCGGCCCGCGAATTGGGTATGACGGTGACAAACACGCCGGATGTTCTGTCCGAATGCACTGCTGATATTGCGATGACGTTGCTACTGATGGTGGCACGACGCGCAGGTGAGGGAGAGCGGGAGTTGCGCTCGGGCAACTGGACCGGTTGGCGGCCCACACATCTGGTGGGCACCAAGGTCAGTGGCAAAACTCTGGGCATCATCGGCTACGGCCGCATCGGACAAGAGATGGCCCGCCGGGCCCACCACGGGTTCGGGATGGATATCGTTGTCTACAACCGCAGCAAGGTGGCACCGGACATTCTGGCCCGGTGCAACGCAACTCAGGTGGATGCGATAGACGATCTGTTGCCGCAGTGTGACTTCGTTTCGTTGCATTGCCCTGGTGGCGTCGCGAACAAGCACCTGATCAACTCTCGCAGGTTAAGCCTGATGAAACCCAACGCCTTTCTGATCAACACCGCGCGCGGTGAGGTGATCGACGAATGGGCACTGATCCAAGCCTTGATGTTCGACATGATCGGCGGCGCGGCGCTGGACGTTTTCGATGGCGAACCCCGCATCAGCCCGGACCTGTTGCAGTGTGACAACCTTGTGATGCTGCCGCATCTGGGAAGCGCCACACGCGAAGCGCGCGAAGCGATGGGGTTTCGTGTTCTCGATAACCTCAACGACTTTTTTGCTGGCCGTGCGCCCCGAGATCGCGTGATCTGAGGCCTGCCCCAAGCATTCTGAACTATAGCACGAAGGACCCAAACCATGAGCTTTCATTCCATCGATCAGGCACCCGCCCGCCTGAACCGCAGCGAACTTGCTGTTCCGGGCAGCCAGCCCGGCATGTTCGAAAAGGCTGCGAAATCGGATGTGGACGTCATTTTTCTTGACCTCGAAGACGCGGTTGCCCCGGACGAAAAGGAACAGGCGCGTAAGAATATCATTGAGGCACTGAATGATATTGATTGGGGTGCCAAGACCATGTCAGTCCGGATCAACGGGCTGGACACACATTACATGTATCGCGACGTGGTCGATGTGGTCGAGCAGGCCGGTGAGCGTCTGGACCTGATCATGATCCCCAAGGTTGGAACAGCGGCAGATGTCTATGCTGTCGATATGCTGGTTACTCAGATCGAGGATGCCAAGGGATACAAGAAGCGGATCGGTTTCGAGCACATCATCGAAACCGCATTGGGCATGCAGAATGTCGGTGAAATCGCTGCGGCGTCAAAACGAAATGAAAGTCTGCATTTTGGGGTAGCCGATTACGCCGCCTCAACACGCGCCCGGACGACGATCATCGGTGGCGTAAACCCGGATTACTCGGTTCTGACAGATGCGGATGCAGACGGTGGCCGTCTGACCCATTGGGGCGACATGTGGCACTATGCCTTGGCTCGAATGGTTGTTGCCGCACGCGCAAACGGTCTTCGACCGATCGACGGACCCTTTGGCGATTTCCAGGATCCTGACGGCTACAAGGCTGCGGCGAAGCGAGCAGCCGTTTTGGGCTGCGAGGGTAAATGGGCCATCCATCCCAGCCAGATTGCGTTGGCTAACGAGGTCATGTCCCCATCCGATGCCGAGGTGAACAAAGCGCAGCGTATCCTCGTTGCCATGGCCGACGCCGAGGCATCCGGGAAAGGCGCTGTGTCACTGGATGGGCGATTGATCGACTATGCCTCGATCCGGCAGGCAGAAGTACTGGTCGAAAAGGCCAGCCAAATTGCGGCGGCATAAGTCATACTAAAACAAGTGCGCTTTGGCGTGGGGCCGATCTGACCCCGCGCTTTGGCATTTGTCTTTGTGCCCAGACAGGTTCGGCTGCGATGACCTTTGCGGAAGGGCGCGCGGACTTGTTCCTTGCTTTCAATTCCGTGATCGGTTCAAACTAAACCCTCCTCAAATGATGTTCGGCTACCCTAAGGTCCGACCGGGTCCTGAAAAGGTTATCGCGCTGGCAAAGAACAATAAGATCTCGTCGAATGTTAGCACCCACAGACAAATCAAAGATCGAACAGCAGATAACGTTCGAGATTTTCGTTCAGGCAGAGTTTGCTTACCTAGAGCTGTCGTCCATTACTGCTGTTTTGCAGACTGCAAACGATGTTCTTAACCGTGATTTCTTTCGATGGCAGATCACGTCTGACACGCCCGGCCTGGTGTCCAGCAGTTCAGACCTGATTGTGCGGGCAAAACCCGCCATTGCTGACCAGTATCTGAGCGATTGCCTGTGCGTTGTTGGCGGACAATTGGGAGACGCCGGCGCTTGGTTGCGACGCGTACGGGCAATGCAAAAGCATAAGCGACCAGTTGCTTTGTTCTCGGACGCGGCGCGCGAGTACATCAAGGCCACAGTCCAACAGTCAGGGCCGGTCACAGCGCATTGGCGCGATATTGGATTGCTGCGTGAGATTGGTGATTATCCGACGCTTTCTGACAGCCTTGTCGCCCGAAATGGGACGGTAGTGACCTGTGCGGGACATGGTCATACAGCCGAAGCAATCATTGGCATTCTGGCAGAAGTGCTTGAACCCCAAGACAGGGCCGAACTGGCATGTCAACTGATGCTGAGTGACGTTCGGGGTCACGCGCAAGAGCAACCCAAAGGCCTAAGTGCGAACCCGAATTTCCTTGAAAAACGGCTGCAAAACGCGATCCGTATCATGGAAGAAAACACGGAAAACCCCTTGCCAACGGCCAGCCTTGCCCGTCGCGTGGGCGTATCCACCCGGCAGCTCGAACGCCAGTTCATGCTGCACCTGAGTACGTCGCCTGGCAAATTTTATAGAAAAATCAGGTTGAAAAAGGCGTTTACCCTGGTCTCGAATTCGCAAATGCCAATCATTGATGTAGCCATAGCCTGCGGTTTCTCTTCGACGTCCACGCTTGCCCAGACGTTCAAGGCCGAATACGGCAAAACTCCAAAGCAATTGCGGCGTTCCGAGTGATCTGATCGGTGATTTCAGAGTATCCAATGTTTCAATCTGCTAAGTTGATCGCTGCCAATTCTCGGGTGAATTGTCAGCATCACCAATTCGGTAGACGTTCACTTTCTTCGAGCGTCCTTTGACTGTGAATTCGCCAAAGTGAACCAGATGGAAGGAGGGACCGATCAAATGCGCGGTTGCATCGCTGATCAGGATTTTGGTTTGCTCATCGCCCGGCAGGTCACCTACCAAGGTTTCGATCCGGGCGCAGGTGTTCACGGTATCGCCAATCACAGTATAGTTCATCCTGTCAGCGGCTCCGATATTGCCGACGATCAATGGCCCGGTGTGAACCGCAATTTTGACACCATAATCTACCCCAGCTTCAGCCAGCGATCGCTTGATCGCCAATGCAACCCGGCAGGCACGCTCGGCATGATCTGTCTGGTCTTGCGGTGCACCCCAGAATGCCATCGCCGCGTCGCCGATGTACTTGTCGAGTGTTCCGCCCTCGGCCTCGATGCAACGGTTCAATATCTCAAAGTGGCGGTTGAGCATGGTAGCAGTGGCTTGCGGCGTCATGGCTTCGGATGCAGGCGTGAAGCCGACGATATCTGCGAACATGACCGTCAGTTCGACTTCACGGGGTTCGACAAGATTGGGGTCCCCGGTCTTTAGCAACTGCCGCACTAGGGTCCGGGGTAGGTAGGTTTCAAACCAGCGTAACCCGTCGAGCATTTTGTTAAACGCCGATGCTTGAAGGTTCAGTTCCGCCACGCGCGATGGTGGAAGATAGTCGATCTGATCTAAATTTAACTCACTGACCTTGGTGGCTTCTTCGGTTGATCTGTGGATCGGTGCCGCCAACCTTCTGGCCAGCAGCAGTGCCGCGATGACGGAAACCACCAGCAGTCCGATACTGACAAACGCAGCATCACTCAGCCGTGTCCATTGATTGCTCCAATCGCTGAGCGGGGAATACTGGCCGATAATCCAGGGTTCCGATCCAAAATCGTCGACGGTAATGGTCAGGATCAAGTGACCGCCCTGGTCGGCTTCGACGACAAACCCGTCAAAAGAGCCGTCCATGCCATGAAACTCAGGCGCCTGCATCAGCATTTGTGTGATGACCGCGTCATCAAGTGCCGCGATCGAATGCAGGGGCGTGTCAGAATTCAGATCACTTGCCGAAAGCTCCAGCAATTTGGGATGAGCCAATACTCGGCTATTGCCATAGAGGATAAAACCCGTTGCGCCAAATTTGCTTCCCAGCTCACCAACAATGTCCGAGAAATGATGCACGGTCGAAGACACCAGAACAGCACCCAGAAACGTGCCTTCCTTATAGGCAGGAACGGCCGCAGAGATATGTGTTCTACCCTGATCGAAGAAGGGCTCGTTCCAGAATAGCTGGTCATAACTTTTGACATCCTGCAGATACCGAAGTGTACCGGCTGCGGGCGGTTCGGTGGCTGATACGAAGGATGGTCCGTCCTGGCTTGCAATGTGGGTTGTGATGAAGAGGCTGCCGTCAGGGTAGACGATGGCGAGATCAGTAAGATAGGGCGCCGAGGCGGCAACGCCCTTGAAATAGGCCTTCAGGAAATCTGTATCGGTTAAATCAACATCACCGGTACTCGCATCTTGCTGAAGAGCCTTCGCCAATTCTTCGATCGGAGTCGTCAGGCTGAAGATATCATCCTCGATCGATTCAATGATCATCGTGGCCGAGGTGTTCAGCAATTCGGTTGTGTTGCGAATATTGGCGAAAGTTGAAACGAACAGTACCGCGCCTGTCGAAATTGCCACCAGCCCGCCGATGGCCAACGCAAGAAGTGTGGAAATCTTGATTCTGAACTTTGACCGCGGGCTGCGATGCGGCAGGACATCGGGGTCGACTATGCCGGGACGCTCCAAGTGTTCGTCTTCATTGACCATCTTTGAACGATATTTTGCTTGGCGACCTTATTCAACGCCTCGATGACGTTCGGGGCGGGATCGCGCTAGCCCAGATAGGCACGCAGGCTTGGCGGCGGGTTTTCAAAGAGTTCTTCGGTCCGTGCCGGTACATGCACATTCTCGTCTGCAACCAGTATGGTTTGATCGGCAATACGGCGTGCATCCTGCGGATCATGGCTGACCATCAGCAAAGTTGATTGAGCTTCGGCCACCAGCTCGGCCACCAAGTCCAGCATCTCGGCTTTCAGGGCTGGTCCAAGGGCTGCAAAGGGCTCGTCCAAAAGCAACAGTTCGCGCCGTTGCACAAGCACGCGGGCCAGGGCGACCCTGCTTTGTTGCCCTCCGGACAGTTCCGAGGGTTTGCGCGCACCCAAACCTTGCAGCGCAACCCGGTCGAGAGCGGACTGAACCTGCGTTTGCTCGTCCTGCGACAGCCGTCCATTTGGGCGCAGGCCCAGAGCAATGTTTTGTTCGGCCGTCAGATGGGGGAACAGGTTTCCATCCTGAAACAGCATCGCCATCGGACGCTTGCCCGGAAGCAGGTTGGAAATCTGTTGCCCATTCCAGAAAATCTGACCCTGCTTCAGGTCTCGAAATCCAGCGATGGTTTCCAGCAGAGTGGATTTACCGGCCCCGGATGGGCCGATAATGGCAACGCTGGTGCCAGCCTTGATCTCAATATCGGCGCTGAGGGTAAAGTCCCCATTCTCAATCACGCAGCCATCAAGCTTCAGCATGCCAGCGTCCTCCTCGGTCCAATAGCCAGAATGCGCCCATAGAAAGTAGCAACAGCAGCAATGCTCCGCCTGCCGCGGCCTGCATCTGATAAGCGCCCATCAGGCGGTAGATTTGCAATGGCAGCGTCGCGATCTGTGGGTCGGCGAACAGCGCGATGACACCCAGATCCCCCATCGAAAGGGCCGCCCCTAGGCCAGCGGCGAACCCGATCTGGGCACGCATGCGCGGCAGCAAAACGCGCGTGAAGAACGTCCATTTCGTCATATCCAGCGAAAGCGCAAGGCGTCCGTGCCTGGCGGTAATGTCTCGGGCTGCTGGTATCAGAATGCGCAACGCAAAGGGCAGCGCCATGACCGCATTCACCAACGCAGTGACCGGCAGTGCCAATGACGCCGGGTTTGCCAAAGGCCGGATCAGGATGAACAGGCCTGTTCCGATGACAAGAGGTGATGCAGCCAAACCCAAAATACCGCTGAGTTCCACTAGCCCGTACCGGCCGTTCGCGACTGTAGTGGCTATGGGCAAAGCAAGCAAAAGCATGACTGCGGTACTTGCGGCAGCAACCAGGATCGAGATCATCGCGGCGCGAAACACGATTGCGGGCATATTAAAAAACCCAGCAATTCCCGAGATCACAACTGACGCCAAAGGTAACAGTAAAAATACCGCCGCGGCGATTATCCAGAACGTGTCTATTGCCGGCGCGCCTCCGTCCCAGCGACGCAGTGCGCGATCAAGGCCAGTTCCAAAACCATCTCCGCGTGAAAACTTAAGTGCTATCAGCGCGGTTGCAGCCGTCAGGGCGAGTTGCAGGGCGGATAACAGCGCGGCGCGGCCAAGGTCGAAATCGTAGGTAAAAGCCTGATAGATCGCCAACTCAATCGTTGTGGCTCGTGGCCCTCCGCCCAGGGTGAGGGCTACTGCAAAACTCGTCAGGCAAATGGCGAAGACGACGGCTAAAACCCCCGGCAGCGCCCGATTGAGCATAGGCATCTCGATCAGCCGAAACATAGCCAGCCCGTTGCAGCCCAGCTGTGCCGCTAGACGAAACCGTTCGGCGGGAATTTCCTGCCAGGCTTGCAACACAAGGCGGGTGGCCAGCGGCAGGTTGAAGAACACATGTGCCAGCACGACACCATGCAAGCCGTAGATCCGTATGGGCGGCAATCCGAAAACGCCCAGAATATCCGAGATCCATCCTGATCGGCCGAAGACTTGCAACAGCCCGAGGATAGCAACGATGACCGGAAGGATGAAGGGTGCGCCCAGAAGGGCGATCAAAGCACGGCGACCAGGGAACCGTCGGCGGGCCAAAGCCCGCGCAACCGGTACGGCCAACGCCACGCTGAACAAAGCTGACAGCGAGGCTTGGGTCAGCGTGAACCGTAGCGCAGCCCAGTCGGCGGGTGTGAACCCGCCGCTGGTTTCAGCGCGCAGTGCAACCGCCGCAAGCGTGCCCAGGATCAGTGCAGCGACCAAGGCCGCGGCACCGATACCGGGCCATGGGCTTACTGGCTGAGCGCGTTCTGCCATTCTTCGAGTGCCTGATCCCGCACGGCGGCGGCTTCATCGGGTGAAAACAGCAGGGACTTCGCAGGCACTGTCAGGGTATCGAACCCTTTAGGCAAGCCTTCTGCCGGGGTTACGGCCGGGTACATCCAGTTGGTTGTCGGAATAATTTGCTGGAACGCGTCCGAGACCATGAACTGCAAAAACTGATCCGCCAATTCGGCCTGATCTGTTGCGGCCAGCTTTGCGGCAACCTCAACTTGCAGATAGTTGCCCTCGTCAAAAGCAGACGCGGCCTTGCTGCCGTCGTCCTCGGCGATCAGATGATAGGCCGGAGATGTCGTGTAGCTGAGAACCATGTCCGACTCGCCCTCAAGGAACAGGCCGTACGCTTCGGACCAGCCTTTTGTGACCGTCACGATATTGTCGGAAAGACCAGCCCAGATTTCGGGTGCATCATCACCATAGGCCGCTTTGACCCACATCAGCAGGCCCAGACCGGGGGTGGATGAGCGAGGGTCCTGGATGATGATCTTAGTGTCGCTGTCGGCCAGATCCCGGAAGTTGGCAGGAGCCGTAGCGTCCGCTTTGTGAACAAAGGCGAAATAGCCCCAGTCATACGGGGTGAATGTGTCATCGGTCCACTTGATCGGCAGTGCGAAATCAGCGGTGACAGAGCTGGGCGCAAACAGGCCGGTTTCTCGGGCCGCTGCTATCAGATTGGTATCCAGTCCAAGCACGACGTCGGCATCGGAGTTCTCACCCTCAAGCCGAACACGCGACAACAGCGCGGCGCCATCCTCAACTCCGACAAGGTTAAGCTCGCAGTTGCAGACCGCTTCAAAAGCTTCTTTGACCTGCGGGCCGGGGCCCCAATCGGATACAAAGCTGTCATAGGTGTAAACGGTAAGCTGAGGCTTGTCGGCGGCGATGGCCGAAGTTGCACTCAGAATTCCCGCAGCAATCAGCAGATGTTTCATGTCATCCTCCATTGCGGCGAGAGGGCAAGGATGGATGATACCGAAACCCTTCCCTCCGCCGGTTCTAGCCGGTTCAGGTTCTACGGGTTCGCTTGATCAGCATCTCAGCGCGGCAGGCCGTGCTCCCCGAGGTGAGGCCGTCACTAGGGGGGATTGACCGAAAAGACAACCTAATTTGGTGTCTCAACGCCGTGTGATTTCCATTTGTCGGGGCAGCCCTGTCGGAACCAGGCGCCCTTTGAACCTGCAAAACGTTTGGTTCAAAGGGCCAAAGGGTCAGAAGTAGCGCAGCCAGATGTACACGTTTGCGATCATCAGGGTCAGGATCATGATCGGGAACGCGATCTTCGCAAAGGCGATAAAGCCGATAGGCTGCTTGGCCTTTTCTGCAAAAGCGGCCACCGTCAGGTTTGCGCTTGCCCCTAACAGTGTACCGTTGCCGCCCAGACAGGCCCCAAGCGCGAGCGACCACCACAAAGGTTCAATCGCGTCCTTGCCGCCAAACGTGTCTGCGGTGGACTCGATCAGGGGGATCATCGTTGCCACGAAAGGAATGTTGTCGAGGATTGCGGACAAAATGCCGGAGGCCCAAAAGATGAAGAATGCGGTCCACATCATGTCGCCCTGGGTCAGCTCAAGAACTTTTTCACCAAAGAATGCCAGCAGCCCGACATGCTCAACGCCAGCAACAATGACGAACAGCCCACCGAAGAAAAAGATTGTGACCCATTCGACTTCGCCAAAGATGTGGTGAACCGACTCGGATTGTTCTTCACCGCTTTGATGGCCATAAGCCAGCAGCATCAACAGGCCCGCACCGGCCAATGCCGACGTGCCAGGCTGAATACCGTAGCTGTGCCCCAGCGTGAACCCCAGCAATACCAGCGCCAAAACGGCTAGGGATTTAATCATCAGGACCACATCGGTGACCGCCTCGGATTCGTTGAACCCCATGATCCGTTCGCTGGCTGATTTCGGAATGCTGGCCAGTTCCTTGCGGTTCATCAGGTAGATAATACCGGTCAGAACAACCAGACAAATGGCCGAGATAGGTGCGAGGTTCACCACGAATTCATTAAAGCTCAGCCCCGCTGCCGAGCCAATGATGATATTGGGCGGGTCACCGATCAGGGTGGCGGTGCCGCCGACGTTTGAAGCCAGGATCTCGGCTATGAAAAACGGGAAGACCCGAGTTTCCAGTGCTTCGGTGATCAGCAGTGTAATCGGCGCGATCAACAGGACTGTTGTCACGTTATCCAGTAGTGCCGAGAACACAGCCGTGATCAGCGTCAGCATGATCAGAATGCCGGTTGGATTAGCTTTCACCGCTTTTGCAGCCTTAATCGCCACGTATTGGAACAATCCGCATTTGCTGGTGATCCCAACGATGACCATCATGCCGATCAGCAGAGCCAGAGTGTTGGCGTCCACTCCGGCCACGGCCTGTTCCTGATTGATAATACCAAACAGGACCATCAGGGACGCGCCCAGCATAGCCAGTATAGCGCGATTGACCTTTTCTGTGATCAGTACCGCGTACACCAAAATCAGAATTCCGGTCGCGACCCAAAGCGGATCGATTCCCAATAGTTGTGGAACAGAGAGAGCGGCCTCTCCGTGTGACGTCGAATGCGTAGCCAAGGTTTTAGTCCGGTTCGTATAGGGTTAGCTGAGTGCGCGATCCAAAAGCGAGTTGGCGCTTACGGTGCCGACGAAACGATTGGTTTCGGGCTCAACAAGGATCACGTGCCGTTTGTATTTGTAGATCAGGAAGATACCTTCCATCACCGGCGTATCTGGTGCAGCAACGGGAATGTTCGAGGGCCTTGACATGTTGTCGCGTACCGTTTCGGTTTTCAGTCGCTCCAGCTGTTGTTCGAAATCATCCCGCGTCAAGTTCATGAAGCTCAGAGATTCAATCGGTACGCGCGACGCATCATCGTTCAAACCAATTGTCGCCGCCTTCGGCAGGATCAGTTTCAGCAGTGTAGGCGCAGTAAAAACGCCGACATAGGTTCCGTCTTCTGCCACAACGGGAAGAAACCGCGCCCGGCTGCCCCTGATTATGTTGAACGCCGTGGCGATGCTTTCATCCGGCAGAATGGTCTTTTGTACCTCAGGCGGTACCATCACGTCATAGCAGGTTAGGCCCATGCTTTTCCTCTGACTTCATGCGGCCGTCGGATGAAACACCATCCAAAATGCCGCTGAATATGTACTGCGCGGCTTGTAAAAGCCGGTTGGGACGAATCAAAAATTGTTGATGTGCACTGATTCCATCGCCGGGCGGGATTGACCAGCCCAGTAATGAAATTAAGTTATGATCCCTTGCTTATTGACCTAATAGACCTGCAAAGAGATGTCGGTTTTCAGCTTGCTTTTGGGTCAGCCATAGTTGGGAGCTCGTTTTTGCAGTTTGGCCGCAACGCTTTCGGCAAAATCGGGGGACTGGAGTTGCGCGGCAAAGATCTTGATCTCCGCGGACATGTGCCCTGCCACCTCTGCACGCTGATTACGGATCAAGGCCTTTGATTGTTTGAGGGCAGTCGGCGATGAGGCCGCTATGCTCTGTGCGATTTCCTGCACATTGCTCATCAGATCCTCGTCGACGAAGACGCGGGCGACCAATCCATGGTCCAAGGCCTCGGCCGCGGTCAGGACCCGCCCGGCCAGCAAGACATCATTGGCGACAGCCATGCCAAGGGATGCAGGCAACAGCATCGAAGACCCGGCTTCGGGTACCAGACCCAGTTGGACAAATGGTGCGCTATAGGTGGCGCTGCGTGCAGAATAGACCAGGTCGCAGTGCAGCAGCATGGTCAGGCCAACGCCAATCGCGGGCCCGTTTACAGCCGCGATCAGAGGCTTCGGGCAATCGCGGATCGCATTCAAAAACCGGACGATCGGGTTTTCGTCGTTACTGGCCGGAAGACCGCCCGACATGAAGTCCTGTAGGTCATTCCCGGCTGTGAACATATCGCCGCAGCCTGTAATAACGAATGCCCGGGCATCATCGGTTTGACCATAATCCTCAATGGCCTTTGCCATCGCGGTATACATGGCGAAAGTGATCGCGTTTTTCTTTTCCTCACGAGAAATCGTCACCGTTGTGACGCGATCCTGAGTGCTGACGATGATGTTTTCGCTCATGGAGTTTGTCCTTGGTAGATCAGCGGGATCTGTGCCGCGTCGGGTGTCGGTTTTCTGCGTTTGGGCAAGTTCGTATGCGGACGAATAGCCTTGGTCAATAAATCAGCGTGGTTACCTCACGTCGCCAAGGAAACAGACGGGGCACAGATCCCGCTGCCGAGTTCGTTGGCAACTTAGCGCTGCAGGGCAGCAATAGGTATTGCCGACCTGTTCAGGCAGAGAGATCCCGCCATGTCGGGCAAATGAACATCCCACCGATCATGCCTTGCCCGAAGGGTTTTTGCTATCTTCGAGAGATCATTGCCTGCGCGGATTGGGCTTACTATCGCCTTGCGATTAGCACAGCAGACGTTGAGGATCTGTTGGCTGCTAGGAGCGAGATTGTCGGCCGGGAACTGAATACAGCCGCCAGACAGAAGCACTACCAATTCACTTGAAGTTGCTCTATCGCCGGGTACATTCCCAACGGCACTTCCAGTACATTTGGCTGTGGTTTGATTGCGACGCGATCAAAATCGGCCGAAAGGGTTGCGCTTGTTCCATGATAGCGGAGCCCTGACACTCTGGTGTTTTGTGTTAAGAAAATGTGCTCGGTGTCACATTGTTCAATCACCAGGTTTCCGGAGGTCACAAAATCCCGAAAGCTAATATGCTTCAATGTGCACCTCGCTATCAGCATACTGGAACAGGTTGTGTCCTGAAACACGAACCCTTTTACCGGTTGCGTGTCCCCATCCGGCAACGCATGCGTGAAGCTCAGGTTAACGACCCCGGTATCAACATTGTTGAGGTAGTTGTTTCCGCCTAGGCTTGTGCTGCTCAAATTGATCGATCTGAACTTCGAATTGACCATTTGAAAGTTGCGAAAAAACAGGCCTCCGGCGTGAAGATCATGTGTTGGTTGGTCTTCCCCATCAATTTTGACGCTTGTGGCTGGGTGCATAGTCTTAACCACCTCGTCAAAGCTTTCCCCAATCCAACTCGCATCAATTTGCGCCGGATCGTTTACAATCAGGAACCGATCAAGCCGGATATCGCCGGTCGGCCTAGTCAGCAGATCGGCCTTGCTTGCCACACCCTGAATGATCAGTTCCGGCTGAAAGTCCCACGGCATCTCAATTCTCCTGCTCCAAATCTATTTCCAATCACTTAGAAAACTTCTGCCGTCGATGACCGCTACGGGCGCATCATCTGTCGTGCCAATGGTCTTCCAAAAAACCGTCCACTCCGGGCCGGTTTCCCGGGTCCAGCCCACTCTGGCACCAGAGGGCGAGAGAACGGGTGAGCTCGCGCGAGATCCCGCAGGCGAGATAGTCAAACGCTGTCGGTCGTCGCCCTCTCCATCCGCCGGCGAAACATCGACCGGACGCATCCTATAGATCTCGGTGTCAAATGTTTGTGGCGCGTGGTGATCACAGGAATATACGATCCATTGGCCGTCCTGAGACCATCGGGGTTCGCCGCAGATAGTGGGTAGGGTGGTAAGAACGACAGGGTTTGACCCGTCCAGATTTGAGACGACGATCTTGCGATCATTTGGAGCATTGGCCTTCACATAGACCAGCTTGTTCGATGCTGAATGGCAGTCTGGCTCAAACTCGTCTGCGGTGGTCTGGACGACGGGCGCTAATCCCGAACGATCCGGATTGATGCGGTAGATGTCACCGGCATTGCCATCGGAAAAATCATCCCTCGTAAAGACAATGAAGTTACCGCACCATTGCGGAAAAGCATCATCAATGGCCGCATTGGTGGAGATACGGGTTTCCTGAGTTCCGTCAGCTGCCATGGTGTAGAGTTCCGCGGAATTTCCGTTTCCGGCCTCATCGCGATGCCGGTAGCTGTAGAACACCAGAAGATTTTCGGCGTCGTTGAGAGCACCATCAGCGTTGTCGTATTCCAGCCCGGTTGGCGTAGTCGTCAGCCGCTTCGTAAATCCTGTGCCTGTGTCCACAGAAAAAATGTCATAGACATCCCGGAACGTACCCGTTGGGTTTTCGATGAGTTGTGCCGATCGTGAGTAAATTAGTGTATCAGCCGAGGCGGACCCGACTGCAAAGGGCCCTCCGCACAACATGGCTGCGATCACAAAAAATCCTGAAAATCTAATGGTCTGTTATCCTCTAAAGTTTGAAGCAGCCAAGCATGGTGGGGGGAGGCTGTCAACGGCAGGAAATATCAGGGAGAAGATCAGTCCAGCCGGTAATTGTTCTTTACCGCCCCTTTAAAGCGCAGCCGGTCGTCAAAATCCGCAACGGCAACTCTCATTTGCTCAACCTCGTGGTTGATGTGAGCCGAACAAAGCTCTTTTAAGTCATCAAGACCGTGTTGCATAGATCGCGGAGTCGCAGTATCTCCGGCGGGTTCTGACGGAATGGACATCCCTGGGTGTGGTTTGTCTGTTTGTCCAAAGGAACATTTGAAGTGGCAGACGAAAGTATCACCGCGCCGCGCAATATCGCCTTTGCTTCAGGAAAAAATAAACTGCCCATGCCCATATCAATACTTCAATCAGGATCGTCCAATGAAGCAGGAACGAGAGAACCCAGTGAGGATAGCGTGGGGGAATCGCTACCAGCGCCCAGAGTTCGGTGTTGAAGGGTGCAAGCCACATGATCCCGCCACCAACACTATCCAGTATCAAGTGGAGGAATATTGCCGCGAAGAACGCAATGGCTACCTGTTTGAAGCGTGAATTCCACAAAAGCGACAACGCGACCCCTGCAATGACTGCCCAAAACAATGGGATATGCATCCAATACCGGTGGTGATGGATCGCCTTTTGATCGATGAAGTAAAAGAAAAGTAAATCGGCATCCGGGAGAACGGACCCAAGGACCGCGGCGGCAAAAGTCCACCCGTGAAACCGAGATAACTTCCCTAAACAATACCCCGATGGTAGGTGTGCCGTGAGCATGAAACTGCGTTTTGTCCGCTTGTTTAAAACTTGATCCGGAACCGTGCCCCTGTCGGGTTTGGTTGAGGTTCAATGATGCCCCCGAGGGCCTTGACGATTGCATTCACGATGTTCAGCCCCATCCCCGTACCGCCATGATCGCGACGGGTCGTGAAGAATGGGTCCATGATCTTGTTTCGGTTTCCGTCGCTGATTCCAGGGCCATTGTCCGTAATGGTTAGGCTTACTCCAGACGAATCCGCGGTGGTTCTCAAGACGATCTCATCAGCGTCATGTTGTTGGGCGTTTTCTAGAATATGTGTCAGGATGATCATTAGGGTTTTCGGATGCACTGGCAAAACTAGATCGGCGTTCATCAAGGTGATGGATAGCCGTGAGAATCTTCCCCGCATCTGATCCTCCACGTCTGCCAGGCAGCATGCGCCCCCGATGGCGTTCTGTTCAGCCAGGCTGAATGAGCGCATGCTGGCGAGAAGGTCTTCCATACGATCTGTATCACGGTCGATGTTATCCAGGAAAAGGTTCCGCTGCTCGTCGGGCATAGCTCCGTCACGTAGTAACTCAGCCGCGCCTTTCACGGCGGTCAGCGGTGACTTCAATTCGTGAGTCACATGGGCTGTGTATGTCTGCAGTGCATCCTGCTGGTCTTGAAGTCGTCTTGTGAGGGATTGAAAACTATGGCTGAGGTTTTCGATTTCTCGGGTGCCATAATGATTTAGAGGCTCCCAGCGTTTTCCGTTTCCGGTGATCTGGGTACGATGGATAAGCGTCTGTATAGGACGGGTGATGAAGCGCCAAAAGATGAAGCCGATCAGTGCAGTCGAAACGATGATGAAAAGCCCTGCTTTGGCCAGGTTGAACCGTTCGCCATAGAGAAACCTAAAGATATGGTTCGGAGTCCGGCTGATGTAGACGGCCCCTATGATGTCACCGTCTACGACAACGGGCATCGCGACGAAGACCCTGACCCTGGTGCCACGGCTGACGGAGTAAAGAGCCGGTTCTGGGCCTTCACGGATGCGCTCTCGGGCAACGGAGACAGTTTCACCCCCAAGGGCTCTCGCGACTTCGTCCACATGGAGCAGGGAAAGGCTAACTTCGGCACTCCCTCCAATGACATTCCCATCTGGATCAAGAAACCGGTATCCGGCCAGTGTGTTTACTTGGGAGGCATCCGCGATGCGTGAAAGTTCGGGACCGATTTCGAGGTAATCGATGGCGGGGTCGATGGTGATCGGAGCCGCATCAGGGCGCGGCGGAAGGATTGCTTCGGCTTGCATCGACAAGGAGGGAAAAACCGGGGTGTATGCCTGCTGCCTCTCCGGATCGTAAGCGTCTCGACTGGTTTCAGCCTGATAGAGTTCAGCATATACCGCCGCCAGGACCGACGCCTGTGTTAGCAGGCTTTCCTCGGTCTGCTGTACAAGCTGGTTGGCATAGAACTTGAACAAAAACAAACCAGCGAAGGGCAGGCACAGGACGAGTCCGAGTACAAGCAGCACTACGGCCCAAAGCCGAGGACGCCATTTTCGAGTCATGCTGTGTTGCACGATCCCATCCTCAGACCTACGCCGTGAACCGTCACAATGCTCTCAACACAACCCGCCAGTGCCAGTTTGCTCCGAATGTTACGAATGTGGCTATCAATTGTGCGATCCGAGACGTGAATGTTGTGACCGTAGACGACATCAACGAGGCTTTGCCGGGACACGACCTTCATTGGTTTTGACATCAAGGCTCTTAGTAGGGAGAACTCTGAGGCGGTCAGCGCAACCTCCCTCCCTGCGACAAGGCAGAGATGCCGGTCAGTGTCGATCCGGAGGTCACCGTGGGAAAAGGCCGGAGCCAAAGACATTTTATTTATTTGTGTGCGTTTTAAGATTACCTTGATCCGGGCAACCAGTTCACGGGGTGAAAACGGCTTGGTCACGTAGTCGTCCCCGCCAATCTCCAGCCCTATGATACGGTCGATCTCCTCATCCCGAGCGGTGAGGAACAGAACGGGCAGGTCCGAGGTCTTTCGCAATTCACGGCAAACCTCAAGCCCGTCCATCTCGGGCAATCCAATGTCCAGCACCAAAAGATCGGGATTGCCGGTCTGAACTTGTTCCAGAGCGGCCAGTCCATGCTCGGCAAAGGAAGCAGTGAACCCGGACTTCTCCACTGCAAACCCAATCACCTCACGGATGTTCGGATCGTCATCAGCGATGAGAATATGGCCGGGCATCAATCACCTGTTCCTGCAATTCTGCGGCAAGATAGACTTGAAGCCGCCATTCGCGAAAGCCCCAATCTCGCCAGTTATTTATGGGGGAATGTACTGGCATCTGACGCTGGTATCCATTGCACACGGACTCCCCGGTCGCCCTGTGATGTTCTAGGATCGCGGGCAGCGCCAGTTCACCCAACCCGCAGACATAACGAGTATCGAGCCGACCGATGGTGTTTGAGTGGTGCAAATTGTAGTCGGCGATCACCCAGGCAAAGTTGACGAAACTGCACAGATAGAGTGTGCCCATCAATACAGCCAAGTTTGATCTCACCAACCATCCAACACTGTAAGCTCTGGTGATCTGAGCGACGGTCAGGATCAGCCCAACAAAAACCAGCCCCATCCAAACGAAGGCGCCTACCCGTAAGTAGGTGAGATTGTAGGCTTCCACATAGAGGTTGAGCCGGAATGCAGCAGTGAAAACCAGAAAAAGGTTCTGACCGAGCCACAGGAGTAACAAGCTCTTCAGAAACCGGCTCTCTCCGATCATCTGGTGCGTAGTGATTGCAAACACTCCGGCAAGAAGCGCAGTTGCCAGCAGAGGATAGGCCCCTCGATGAGCATAGCGGGCGTAAGTCATCCCGTCGGGCAGCGACATACCACCCGTGAGCACACCGATATCCATAACGGTTTGAACGAAGAAAAGGATGTTGAAAAGGAAGAGCGAGTTGCGAACCGACTCGGCACTCACTAACGATGCCAGTCGGGGCAAGTGGATCGACTTGAACTTGGGCGTGCTGGCAACCGGACCAAGCCAAGATTCACTCAAGTTCAGGTAGGGCCACACGACCGACGCCACGACCACCCAAAAGAAGATTCTAAGGGCGTGCTCAGTAGTCAGAAATTCAAGTCTGGCAAGTTGATCCAGGAACCGTTCCAGGATGGGATTGGCCAAGGCCAACAGTAACAGGAACATCAACCCGACCGCTAACGGAAGGATCAACGCCTTTAGGTGTTGCTTTAGTCTAGCCGTAGCCTGAACCTCCTTCACGTCATCGACTAAACCAATGGGCAAAAGGGTGGCACCGACGGTTGATACTCGGGTGATGGTCCACAGTGCTTGCCACCACTTGACGATCCGCCCGTAACTTACCCAAACAACCAGGACGACGATCCCGATCCCCGCGAAAAACAGCGACAACATTTGAAACTGCTCTACAACCGGAAGGTTGCAGGTGGTTGCAAAGGCCAGTGCGATCACCCATTCACGAGGTGTCGCTCCGCTTGGCTTCATCGCAAGTATGGCGACTGATAGAGCCAGAGCAAACAGGGCGACCGAGATGCCAAGGCTGTGACCCCAAAAAAGCCAATCGGCGAGAATAACCATTAAAAGCAAAACTATGATGGCAATTGAGTGACGACGGCCGACCTTCTTTGGTCGAATTTTCTCCTGGGTGCCGCTAACACCCGGCGCGTCAGCATGGCTGCATGCAAGCCACCAACCATCATGGCGAATACTGTCCGGTACACCATTGATCACCAATGTTCCGCTCATCTTTTCCTCCTTGGAAATCAAATATCTTAGGAAGGATTATGGGCGGCTTCTTTGAACTTCTTCGTGGTAGGTTGTGCAGACTCAGGGGCTCTTTTGTGCAGAATTCGTGCAGGCACGTAGTCCGCAACAAAACTGTAAGAAAAAACACTCTACAAAAGAAGTTGCCGAAACCCAGGCTCAACAAATTATGGGCTTGAGACTGAAAAGACCTATGACGTCGCCTTCTGGAGGCAGCGGTCCATCACATGCTTTCCGCAGAGCCGACATTGGTCGAATGCCCGCTTTGTCCGCATCAAAGCCAGTTGCTAGCAACACAGGCGATGTCTGGTTTACGCGTTTAGCAACCTGCTATATGAGCAAAATCCCAAAGCACGATCAATGGTCGGTATGGGCTCTTCTTACCAATTGGGACTTATCGTAGCGAAGGGCAGATGTGAGCCCATTTTACCTGATGCTACACCCCACACGAGCGTCGCGTAGTTGGGCCACGGCCTAAGATGAGCTAAATCAACGCGAGCTTTTGCCAAGTGTTTGTGGCCCAAGATTTTAAACGAATTAGGGAAGTGTGCAGACAGTGACAAAAAAACCAATTCTGAAAATCCAAAGTTGAGATTGAATGGCAAGTTCAACACAGGTTGCATAGCCGCGAACCATAGTGTCGTAGTATGCAAAGAAACTTAATTACTTCCGACCGGTGCTATGGTGGATTCTTCCAGATTCGAGGAATTGGCAGCGACAAAAACACTAGTGTATTTAAAGATTTACGACCTAGAAGCCCACGTCACTTCTTGAATGCGTTAAGCCTGTAACTGAGCGGCGAATTTAATTTGTAAATCCCCGGCACAGTTGGGTCATCCAGGTTTCTTACAAAAGTGAAAGTGTTGCTGTTCTCGGGTGCTAGTACGTAACTGCGGCAAGTTTCGTGAATTGGGCGGCTCCAACCGAGCATGTTTGACCACAGGCTTTCTGCCGCCGCGGTCTTCGTTCTTTCGCAATGATTGATCCTTACGCTGAACTCACAGGAATTCCTTACGCGCACTCGAAAAAATTTAGCTTCATAAGTCACCTTCATGCAGTGATTTGCCGGTTCACTGGAAGTAGCTAGCGAGTTGTTGATGTTCTCATTTTCGTTGCCAGATACGTCCGAATTTTGCTTAGGTTGCTTGAAGTCTGGAAAGATTTCCTTCGCAACGGAGAACGCGACCACGCCTTGTTCGGCAAGTTTCCGGAATTCATTCTTATCATGCGGGCTATCAAGATCGTACACTGTCCAGACTACCCGCCCAATTGCATCATTCGTTACAAAGAAGTCATAAATTTCTTTCAGTTCATCGGATGTTTGTGCCAGAACAGTATTTTCCAATACTGTGTAGCCATCGGACTGAAGCGTTGAAAGAAAACCCCTCGCGGTTGACGGGTCAGGGTACCCGACTGTCAACGCATCCTCCTGGAATTCCGAGACCCAAAGATAAAATAGGCCACTCGGATCGTCCGGTGAAGATACCTGAACAAAAAAGCCACCATTGTGTCGATCGACAACGCTGAACCTCAATTCTTCTTCTGACACCTTCATTGAAAACGTGCCGGGTTCGATTTCGAATACGTGAAAAGACTGGCTTACAGGAATAAGTTCGTTCTTCTTTGACACTATTACAGCTTCTTTTGGGAAGCCGTGATCCAGCAACCTCGAACCAAACAGGTCGTTTTCCGCCACAAAATAGCACCCAGACAGGACTACCGAGAACAGAGCAAGTTTTAAAGAATACAACGCTTTCACAACACAGGCCTTTCCTCAAATACTGAAAAGGCTACCAATTGCCGTGTCTACTGACCACTCAAAAGTCGAAGAGTTTTCGTCTGTGCCAAAACTCATAGGTCTTTAACACACATGAAAACAACTGTATTTTTGTTGCCCTGCCATCCAAGATCCGCTTTTGGCGCAGCCGCAGCGAATGACTGCTTCGCGGGCTGGTGACTGCGGCATCTTGAATGCTCGGCGAAGGTCGGGATTGGGCCGTCGGCGTGGTCAGATATGACGAGGTAGGGGCATTGCGGTGCTTGCTCTGAGGTCTGCTGTGAACCCTGAGCGGACCCAATTGATCGCCTAATCTCTTCAATTCGAAACGTCTGTGGCTAACCTTCAGACCCAGCGCCGAACGCGCTTCCGATAATCAGTATAGGATTTGCCAAAGGGAGCAGTTAGCTTGCGTTCTTCAAGGCGGATGGCAAATACCGTCGTGACAGTACCTGCGATAAAACCAGCGATAGCGATCCAAACATTATCGAGCAGAACGGCGATTCCGCATTGAATGACCGCGAGGCCAAGATAATCCGGGTTTCTCGAATACTGATAAGCACCAGAGGTGACGAGTTCAGTTGAAACGTTATACGGATCATATGTTGTATTGCCAGCTTCAAATTCCCTAATGGAGCTGTGGATCGTAAGAACGCCTGCTAGAATGATCAAGAGACCAAGAACGAGTTGAACACCCCATGGCAGCGCGGACCATTGCAAAAGAAAACCGACAAATAGGCCTACAATCAGGGAAACGCTAAAGATGGTTGGGGGGAGACGCGAAAGGCTTCTGATAGCCTTGGATCATATGGGCGTAGCTTTTGCTTCGATTTGATTGTGTACAAAGTTGCGGAAGCACCATTGACTTCGCGTGCATGTAGGTTAGTTAGAGTGACTGACTAAATGGGGTAGTAGCATGAAGTTGGCAAGGCTGATCGAACTAGCGCACAGACAAGGCCACAGACAGTGGGCGAAAGCAGGGGGGCATCTGGGGATGACCCATAGCGAATTCGAGTATCTTCGCGCGATAAAGGATCAGGAAGCCAAAAAAACGGACAGAGATTATCATGGGCAACATCTTCAAGATGTAGTTGATGAAATGGGTGTGAGAAAAGCATCAGCCAGTGCGATGGTCTTGAAACTTGAGGAACGTGGGTTAGTCGTGCGTTTCCCTTGTCAGTACGACGCCCGCGCTCAACACATAATGCTAACTGAACAGGGTCAAAACCTGCTGTCTTCTGGCGAGCAGATCTATGAAGCAGCAGCGAAGGCGTTGCTTGAGGAACTGTCCGGAGATGACGCCAGAGCGATTGAAATCGCAGTAGGGCAGCATCGGAAACCGGTCTGACAAGTATTTTGGAAATTAAAGTAAGTCAGACAAACTAACATAATAAGGAAACTCAAAAATGACGTTCGAACTAGTCCTAATGGCGACGGCCATCCACATCTTGATCTGGGAGAAACTCCCTGAATGGGGGACGTGGTTCAACCGCTTCATTGCGGCGCTGCCTCGGCCGTTAAGTTCACTTTATGAACAATGGCGTTGCCCGTACTGTGCCGGGTTTTGGATCGCGCTGGTTCTACATGGCTTGACCGGGTTTTGGACGATACCGGCACTCGCAACACTGCCAGGGCATCTTGGTGTTACTGCGACACCTATCGGGTGGTTTTTGGACGCCCTTGCCTCAGCAACTTTGATCTATGCAGCAATCATCGGATTGAAAGCCATTGGCCTACCGGCCATGAAAGCTCACATGATGAAAGAGGACTTCATGAAATCTGCTTTGTCAAATGACGGTGACTGAACTGTTGAAGAATATAGGGTGGGTTTGCGGGCTGATTGGAGGTTCGCAAACAGCCCGATCTTCTAACTCTTGCGATCTGTCAATGGCCGTTTTGTCCCGAGCATGCGCTTGACTGACACCGAGTCTGGCACCCGCAGCGAAGGTCGGCAATGTGGGCTGCAGACGCAGCATTCGGGTACTATGCCCAATGTCGGGAATGGGCCGTACGCGGATCAATTTGCGTTAAACGAGCTAGAGTATCCCTTTGACATAAGCTATTTTAATCTAGACTGGGCTTGAAACGACCACCCCAATCTCGTGAGGGATTGCATGTTCAACCATGACTTGTTTATCGATTTTCTGCTTGCTCTTCTTGCATTCGTAAATCCGCTCTACACGGTGCCCGTCTTTGTTAGTATGACTAAGGATTTCACCAATGTTGAGCGTCGACAAACATCTGTCGCAGCCGCTGCGACAATGTTCTGCGCGCTTATTGTCACTGTGATTGTCGGCGATCAGCTCCTGACGCTTCTGGGCATCCACCTGCCATCATTCAAAATTGCCGGCGGCCTGATAATCCTAGCTCTCGCGTTTAAGATGCTCTTTGTTGTTAAGGACAAAGTTGAAAAAGATGTGTCGTCAGCTAAGGCTATCGCCGCTTCAAAGCAGAAGAATATCGGTGTCTATCCTTTGACGATCCCGCTTCTTGCGGGTCCGGGTATGTTCACGACAGCAATCATTTTTAGCAGTCGGTTAAAAACCCTTGCTGACCTAACTGCGATACTGGCGGTCGCCGTTGTGATCGCTGCTCAATACTGGATTTCTATGGTTTTTGCGAGCCTCAGCGCGCGATATCTGAATGAAACAACAGTCCAAATCGGTACCAGCATACTGGGCATAATGTTGGCGGCTGTGTCTGTCGAATTGATGCTTTCTGGTGTTGAAGAGTTCGTTAAAACGCTAACTTTGCCAAATTGATTGCAACTCAGCGCTTGTTGGACGATCAAGCCACTTACATATAGTGTGTGAAGATCACGACCGTGCCTTTTGATGCGTCATTCCATTCCGTTAAAAAGCGCGGCTGCGATCTGCCACACTTTGCCCTCTTGCCTGCGAAATTTTAGCATCTGTCGCGCGGGTCGACGGGTCTCACCACCATCGGGCATTTCGAGAACTCTTGCAAAGTGGCATATCACCACTGCTAAGTCACCAGCGCCTTCGATCTCAATTGACTCGATCTCAAAACGCCGTATTGCAGGCCATTCCCTGATCCAAGCTCTGAGTTCAGCAAGACCTTTGATGTCGTCCATTTCGGGCGGCATAATCACGGCGTCGTGCGTCCAGTGCTTAAGCCAGGACTCAAAATCGCGGTTGGAAATATTCGCGAGTGCTTGCCTGAGCACCTGCTCTATTTCAAGCAGATCGCTTTGCGGTAAGGACATGTCGGCCATTTTAATTACCTCTTCGTGCCCAATTAATCTGCGCATGCGGCTGAGAGCCGCTCAGCCGCTAGTTTTTTCAAGGCAAGTCGGTCCACTTTCCCGGTGGCGTTTAGTGGTATCCTGTCGAGAAAAATTACGACTTCCGGTGCTTTGTAGCCAATTTTTTTTCGGGCTAAATCCACAACGTCCTTGCTACGTGGTGTAGCAACACCGTCTTTCACTGAGGCATAAGCCCATACGTTTTCGCCGTGCACAGTATCATGCACACCAACCACACCGGCTAATTCGATCGCCGGGTGCGCCATGACCGCCTCTTCAACTTCCTGCGGCGCAATGTTCGAGCCATCATGCACAATGATCTGTTTTGTCCGTCCAACAAACCAGAAATACCCGTCAGCATCGACTCGCATGATGTCTTCTGTGTTAAAGCATCCGTCCTGGACAGCTTCTGCGGTTGCCTTGGGATCTTTCCAGTATCCCAGGAACATCGGATCACCAGACAGCCACAGGTCACCTTCTTCGACTTCATTCCCGTCTGAGTCTCGCACGGACATTGAAAAGCCCGGGCAGACGATCCCGACCGATCCTGGTTTGGTTTCCTTGTTGGGAGGGTCAAATAAACAGTCGGCGGCTTCTGTCAGCCCATAGGTCTCTTTGATTTCTAATCCCGTAAGACTGCTAAACCCCTTCTCCAAATTGACAGGAAATTTGTCTCCGCCGGTGATGCATAACCGAAGCGAACTGAAATCGGCGCGTTTCGCATTGTGATCTTGCTGGAGTGCAATCAACGCGGCGGGTAGAGCAACCAAGACGGTGGGGCGCCATTTGCGCAATAGGGGCAACACCACATCTCCATCAAATCGACGATCAAGTATCACGGGTGCGCGGACCAACAGCCCTGCGAACGCCGTCGACAAACCGCCGACATGAGAAATCGAACCACCCGGGAACACGACATCCTCATTGGTCAGACACATTGCTTGCGCGAAACTTGCTGTGATTGCGCCAAAGCTGCGGATGCTGTGCATCACACCCTTTGGGGTGCCGGTGCTGCCGGATGTAAAAAATATGAAAGCCAACGCATTCAAATCGGGCTCTGGCATCATGGCAGCTGGAGGATCAAGATGCATCAGTTCCTCAAATGATCGCGCACCTTGCACCGGGCCACCAACTGAATTCCGCCCCAATGAAAGCTGATGCGCTTGTTCGCTGGCCTCGAGGTCCTCGAACCTCTCGGCATGAAACAACATGATTTGCGCTTCACTCACCTTCAGTGCGTAGTCGATGTTTGTTGCTGTGTATCGATAGTTTAGGGGAACCACGACTAGTCCAGCCTTTAGGCATGCCAAATAGTGCACGAGCAATTCACCGCAATTGGGCACGAGCGACGCGACGCGATCCCCTGGTTGCAGGCCCAATGCGAGCATATGCGCGGCAAGCGTTTCGATTTGTTGCTTCAACGGCTGCCAAGTCCAGACGCTGATCCCCGACACTAACGCCGTATCGTCGTGCATATCAGACGCAGCGTGCCCCAGCAGATCATGAAGCGGAGCTGGTCCCTCTAACTCTGGACCGGAAATTGGCATGAGCATACCTCGCTGTGGATACACGTCTTAGATTTGGTGTGAAGGTACCGATAATAAAAATGCCCTTGGTTCTTCGGCTAATATAGCAGAATTGTCGTGACACTCGGACCAGCAGTTTTGGGCCACAAGTGACGCTATTGATCTTCGCGCTCTTTGCCAGGGACGTGGTTGGATCGGACGTTCAATTAGTGCGTGCACTATGCCCGTCGCAAAGAGCCAACCCAGAAGAAGTTGGCACCATTCCAGACAACTAAACCCCTTTTTGCGACGGGAATACGAGTATCTAACCCGTAGCAGGGTCCTCTGGTAGAGTGACTGGCTGGCCATGGGGTGTCCGCCTATAGGCGTCTTCCCAGTCGGTGCGTCTTTGCTGAAGTGCTTCACTAGGAACGAGCGCGTTTTCAGCAACAATACGCTCCAGTGCCGCAAGGACGTGACTGTAGTAAGTGCTGCCATCGGCCGGATCGCCAGCAACGCGTGCTTTTTCGATCTCAGCGGCCAGGATAGTCGCCCACTCGGCGGGTGAATAATGTCCCATTTCTTGAAGCGCAATTGAAAGGGCAAGCACCTCAGCCTGCCAAGGTTCGGTTAGTTTCGGGCTCACGGGCCGCAATGTCTTATTCTCGTTCAAGGTAGCTCTCCCACAAGCAAGGAAAGACCTTGTCCCCAGGAGCCGCAGCATCGCTCCACAGATCTTGAGCGAGAAAGCCGACACTATACAGCGGTTCAGGTCTTTCGTCGCCAACGGCGTTGGCGTCGGGCAAAACGTGCCAGCCGTGGTATTGCTCAATCACACCGACATGCCCACGCACGTAGCGAGGCAGACGCGTTGCTCCGAGTGGCGAATGAAATTTAGCGCGGACCCGGTCACCTGGCTTGAAAGCCGGTGGGTCCGCGACATCGCGACGGCTGTCGAGACCCTGTTCGAGCATTACTGAAACCGCCTCGGGTGGCAGTGGATCACCTACGTCCTGCGGCCGACTAGTTGCCACACCGCTGGCCAATTCGTCGATGCTTACCCAGCCCACGTTGGCCAGAACGCCAACATCGCGCCAATACCAACGATCAAAATAATCGCTTGTCAGGTAAACATCGGGCGGTATGCATTCCAGAACATGGCGCAACCAGTCGACGTTGAATCCGCCAGGTTGTGTATAAGACAACTCAAGACAAAACATACGGGCGCGCCACTCGGTCTTTGAAAATGGCTGCTCACGCGATGGATCAACTGGCCCGAAACCGTGCATACCACCCATGTCGTGGATGCCATCCATAGCTCAGTTCCCTTGCTCTGTGGTGGTTACTTTGGCGGTACCGACCATTGCATCGCGCGACACGAGGGCCGCAAGCTCAGCTTCATTTAGTCCCTCGGAATCGGGGGGGCGCTCGGGCAACACCATGTAGCGAACATCCGCGTTGCTGTCCCACACCCTGACCTCAACATCATCGTCCAGTTCTAAGCCGAACTCCCTAAGCACGCCGCGCGGATCACGCACCACGCGCGAGCGATATTCAAAGGACCGGTACCAAGTCGGCGGTAATCCCATTATTGCCCACGGATAGCACGAACACAGGGTACAAACGACAACGTTATGCCGCTTGGGCGTGTTCTCAACGACCACCAAATTGTTGGCTTCGAGTCTTGGAAAACCCAATTCATCGACTGCCTTTCTGGCGTCAGCCATGAGGTGTTTCTTGAAGGCTTCATCGGACCAGGCTTTGGCAACGACGCGTGCCCCATTCTTTGGGCCTACCTCGTCGCTGAATACTTCAATCCAACGGTCGATTGTTGCGCTGTTAAGCAGACCCTTTTCGACCAACAGGCTCTCAAGCGCTTTGACCCGCAGAGCCGGATCGGAAGGAAGATGCGAATGCAGTTCCTTCTCAAGTTCCATGATCTTTTTGGTCTCCTTGGGTACTTTCATCTGAAGCCCCTCAGTGTGCATCTACATTCTATCACCTAAGTTAGTGACAAAAAACCAAAACCTGAAAGCCAGAAAACATGCCGTCAAATTCTGACGGGTATGTTGAAGTCTGACATTGTTTGATTCAATTGTTGGTGTTGCTGCGACAATGTTTAGGCTCAGGACTTCGGTAATTAGGTCGTTCCTGTGAAGAAGATCCATGCAGAGTAGTTGATCCACCAGAGTGGTGCTATAGGCTCTAATGTTAGCCGCTGTGCTAACCATCATGGCCTTCGGCCGAAATCTGTCGGGCAATCCTAACAATCCTACTCTAGGTTCAAACAAGTAGGTTTTTCGAGAACGGTGTTAATGTCTTTTGCAATCGTACGCCCCTCTGGCTGAAAATTCGGAACAAACCACCTGTAAGCTGAATGATGACAAAACAGGGCGGTTGAGCTACAAAATCATCTCCAAATTGTCTTGATGCAAAGCTACTCCAAACCCTTATAAAACCGAGGATCAAACTGTGTATTTTCACATTCATTTTGAGTTCACTCCAGAAACCCGCGACACTGCGCTAAAGCGGTTCATGAATGCCGGTGACGGTATCCCCGACGGAGTGCAGTCCGTATCCGGTCCATGGTTCTCGACCACTCTTTTGGAAGGGTGGGGTATTGTTGAGGCGGACGACGCATCAGTGCTGGCGAAGCTGCTAAGCGGCTGGACTGACTTGGCCGTTGACCACATCGCACCGGTTTTGAGTGGTGAGGACGTCCTCAAACTTCTCCCATTGAAACCTAATCCCAACGACTGACTTCGATGCTATGGGCTCTGATACGAATTCAATCGGAATGCTGCTTGGTGAAGGTGTTTTGCGCCATATATTGTTGGAAGCAGCTACAATTCAGTGAAAGCAGATTAGATGGACACCATAGAGAAAACGGCGGTTGTTACAGGAGCTGGCAGCGGTATCGGACGCGGTCTTGCTCGGGTTCTTTCTAACGCGGGTATGAACCTAGTTTTGGTAGGACACCACGAACCTCCGCTGGAAGAAACGGCGTCCTCATTGATTGGCAATTCAATCATAGTAGAAGCGGATGTCTCGAACCTTGAAGACGTTCAGCATGTGGCAGACGAGACGATACGTGCTTTTGGTGCGGCCCATTTGCTGTGCAACAACGCCGGGGTGGGTCCGTTTGCCGCGACGCAAGAGACGACTATTGAGGAATGGGAATGGGTCCTGTCCGTCAACCTGTGGGGTGTTATTCACGGTGTACATGTTTTTCTACCGTTGTTTGAGGCTCAGAAAGAAGGTCATATCTATGCGACTGCATCAGAGGCGGGCCTCTACGGGGTGCCCTTTCTTGCCGCATACAACACATCGAAATTTGCAGTTGTCGGATTGATGCAATCGCTTGAACGAGATTTGCGGGCATCTGGTTCCAGTGTCACTTCTTCAGTTCTTTGCCCAGGCGCTACGCGCACTCATCTTGTCGAGGGGGAACGTCCCGTGGCAGCTCGAAGAGAAGTCGCGGTAGCAGAGAAAACTAAGGCAATTAAGAAAGAGGCAGCCGAGGTTGTGGCTAACGGTATGGATCCTGAAACTGTTGCCGAGTGCGTTTTGGAGGGAATGAGAAAGAAGCAATTCTGGCACTTTTCTCACGACCACGTTCCACAAACGGCGTTGAAACAAGCTCAGATCATGTCCGCCAGTCGTGAGCTCAGCCAGTTATGAAACGGTGTCGTCATGTAAGTTCTCCGTTTGGCGGTTATGATTCAAACTTCTGATTTAGATTGACGGCGCAGCCAGTTATTCCATTTGCCTTACGAAATAGAGCTTGCTGCTGCTGCTTTCGTTCGAGCTGCCTGACAATCGAAACCACGCTCTGGAAGTTCGTCAATTTCTAGATTGCAGTCGTTCGGCGCCTGAAGTTGAATTTCAGCTTTGCCCAGGATCTGTGAGTCCACTCGGTCTCCAATTTTGCAATTGCAGCGAACGACCGCTACGCAGGCCGCGACCGCAGAAACCAGGAGCACGATCGAATGACCGTTTGGGCCGTAGTTCACGGAATGAAGGGCAGGGATCCTTACTGCGCGGCATCCGAGGTCTGCTATTTTCCCTTGAGCACTTCACCAATCAAATGGTGCATAACCTCTTTGTAGACCTCTGGATCGCCGCCATAGGTGATCTCAAGAGCGGCTCGATCGAACGCGGCCGACAACAGATTGGTCAAAGCATCGATGTGTTTTGATGTATGCTCAGGAAGTGCCCGCGAAAGTCCTTCATGAAGTTCTTCTGTTCCATTGGCCCGGGTCAACGCGACAGCAGCGCTGTGCCCTAATACCGCTGGGGCCTCTTCCATAAGTAGGCGCACCCGACCTGGAACCAACATCGCATCGAAAAAGGCATTCGATCCAGTCACCATGGCCTGTTCGGGATCGGCAACATTGCGCGTTTCCTGGTCAATGTGGCGCGAGATTGCTTTGGCCTCCTCTTCTGCGACGGCGCGGAAAAGGTCAGCCTTGTCCTTGAAATGATGATACAGCGCGCCGCGGGTTACGCTGGCCTTACGCACGATGTCTGGGGTTGCAGTATCGGAAAATCCCGAATCCACAAACAGTTCACGGGCAGCCTCTATGAGTTTAGCGCGCGTTTCGGCGCGCCGGTCTGCCTGGCTGCGGCGGGCGGTTTTTTCTGCGGTCAAGACTAATGGCTCCGAATATCATTGCAAACATCTTACATACATCTTGCATGTATTTGCAAATTTATGATACATACAAATTGCATGTAAGTTAGGGAGATCAAGAATATGCGTGTCACTCAATATTACCCGGTCATTCAGTCTGAAACGGTTTCTGAGACAGCAGAGTTCTACAAACGTCACTTTGGCTTCCGCGCGGCGTTCGAGGCGGATTGGTATGTGCATCTACAAAGTGAAGTGGATCCGTCGGTCAATCTCGCGATCGTCCAGTCGGATCACGAGACGATCCCAGAGGTTTCCCGCGGTGCGTCTAAGGGTATGATCCTCAACTTTGAAGTCGAGGATGTCGACAAAGTGGACGAACGACTTCGGTCGGAAGGAGTTCCTGTCGCAAAGTCACTTGTGAGCGAGCCGTTTGGCCAACGCCATGCGATTTATCGCGATCCAAACGGGGTACTGATCGATGTCATCACCCAGATCCCACCCTCAGAGGAATTCCTGTCTCAATATGCAACCGACGCGGTACCGTCGTGACTAGAGGTGCCCAAAAACCCACTGATTGATGATGATTGCGCGGCCGCCCTGTATCGCGCAATCCACGCCTAATTGGTGCATTCAATACTGGTGGTCATTCCTTTGATACTGAATACACCAAAGCCCGATCACGTCGCTCTTCAGGGGCAAGAGCTGTGCTTGTGGGCCACATCGATGCATCGTGGTATTGATAAAGCCCAATAAACAAAACGAATTGACCGTTCCTCACAGGCTGAAAAATTTGCGGTCAGCTGCCTGCGCTTCCGGCGTTGCGATTTCCATCGAAACCATAGCTGAGATACCAATCCAGCCATTTTGGTATTCGAACGCCTGGAAGAATTCCTGAAACTGCCATACTCCATTCCCCTGTAGCAGCCCGCACACTCTATCGATTTTATTCAGACAAATCTGCCACTGGGTTGCCATGTGGTGAACGTCCGTTTTGGGCTGCCACCAGTCGCTGACGCGAGTTGCGCAGAATGTCAGGAGTGAAGCGAACTTGCCTGATGCTGCGGAAAATATGGTCGGGTGCAAAAGCTTACCCCCCGTTTCTGGGCATGGCAAGTTTGGCCTTTCTACGCTGTGACTATCTTAGTGCAGCACTTGAAGAAGTCCTAAGTGTTTTCTTTTCTCCACTCTGAAGGCGAAACGCCAAAATGACGCTTAAAGGCCCGGCTAAACGCCGCTTCTGATGCATATCCGGCCCGCTCTGCTGCATCTGCGATGTTCAACTGCTGTTCAGCAAGACCGCGAGCCGCAAGCTGCATACAGGTGTTTTGTACAAATTCCCTAGGTGAACAGCCAAGCAGATGATTGAATCTTTCGGTCAGCACGGTACGCGAAACCGCGCATTCCTGCGCTAGCGTTTCGACAACCCATCTCCTCCCCGGATACCGGTGGATCAATCCAATAGCTCTGCTGACAGCACGGTCTTTGAGAGCGTCAAGCAACCCACCGCTCTTGGAATTTGAGATGTAGTCTCGAACGGCTTCGACAAACAGAAGCTCGGATATCCTTGCGAGTGTAGCCTCTGATCCAAGCTGGCCGTCGGACATTTCCGTTGCCGCATACTTTAAGGTTGTTTTCACCAAGGACCCGGAACGACACTCTAGTCCATTATATCGAAACACGGGTGGCAAAGCGTTCAAAAGCGGATCATGCTGAAGCCCACGCCCTCCTAGGAACCCGCACACAATTCTGGTTTTTTCACCACCTCCGCCATGTCTGATGACCATCAGCTCTTCAGGTCCATTTCGGTCAGTCACATCCAATGCCGGAACGGTTGTAGCCGGTTGCTGACCTTTCAAAAGGTGAGGGTCATTACGGGGAAGAATAACCGCTTGCCCGGGCAAGAATATGTGGGCGTTTTTTTCTGCGTCGATCACGGTCAGACAGCCTTCCAACACATAATGAAAAAGAACCATTTGATCCGCGGGACCCAGATAGTGGCTGCAATCGGATGCTTTCAGAGCCGAAGACACACACCAGGGTTCGGAAAACTCCGCATGAAGAAAAACGCCACCTGTCAGCCGTGCTGAACGAAGAATTTCCGACAAAGCGTCCATCAAAGTCCTCGCGATCTGACTTCCGGCAAATCGGCAATGAATTCCGGTCAGACGATCATTCAGCAGAAATTCCAAAAGGTCTACCTCGTATCCGGGCCTACTAAGACCCCGGATACTGAAAGGAAGCACAATGAAACTTGGAGACAAGGTGCCGGATTTCTCGGCCGATAGCACGGCGGGTGAAATCCGGTTTCACGATTGGATCGGACAGGACTGGTGCCTGTTGTTCAGCCATCCAAAGGACTTCACGCCGATCTGTACGACCGAACTCGGATCAATGGCGCGATACCATGCCGATTTCACCGAGCGTGGTGTCAAAGTCATCGGACTGGGCACCGACAGTGTAGAGGATCACATCAGGTGGTCCGGTGATATCGAAGAAACTCAAGGCGCCCGCCCAAGATATCCGATTATCGCGGATACGGATCTGCAAGTCGCCAAACTCTATGACATGATCCCGGCATCCGCAGAGTTCGATCTCAAAAGCAGGACTGCGCAGGACCTGTTCACCATCCGCAGCACGTTTCTTGTCTCACCCGACAAGCGGCTTCAGATGGCGATGACCTATCCAATGACGGCAGGTCGGAACTTCGAAGAAGTCCTCCGGGTCGTCGACGCAATCCTTCTGACAGCGCGACATGATGTGGGCACACCCGCAGGCTGGCAACCGGGTGAACCGGTGATGATCCTGCCATGGGTCACCGACGAAGATGCGCGAAAGCGCTACCCTGAAGGGTGGCAAACGATCAAACCCTACATGCGTGTCGTTGATCAGCCTCGATAACCAAACCAGATTTGAAACACAGGAGAATTAAGTTGAGACAAGTGTCAAAGTCTATTCTAGCCCAAATGCTTGTGGTTGGTGCCGCAGTCATGGCAACGCAGACCCACGCTATGGACCTACATCTGCAACAAGCCTCTGTGAACACGCACAGGTCTCAGGGCGAAGTCCGGGAGGTTCAAGGGGCCACAGGAACGATGGTTCGGTCTGAGGATGGCATCTTTGTTGATGTGAAGACCAAGGAACTTGAACCGGGGCACGTCTATACGATGTGGTTTGTCGCAATAAACGATCCATCGAATTGCAGCGCGACGCCCTGTCCAAGCACTGACGTGCTTGGCTCATCTACCATGGTAAAATCAGATCTGGGTTTCGCAGATGGGACCATTGCAGACCTCAGTGGAGCCGCCCATTTTGCGACATTCCAGCCGTTGGGCGAGCTGACAAATGCCTGGTTTGGAAACGGACTAGCGCAATCTGGCGCAGAAATTCACCTTGTACTGCGCGACCATGGGCCGATGCAGATGGGTTACGAGCGTCAGATGATGTCGACGTTCAGAGGGGGGTGCACCGACGAAAGTGTGTCAGATTCTGTACCCGACACGGCCAGAAACGATGGGCTTATGGGTTACTTCGCCTGTTCCAATCAACAGACGGTGATCTTTCTCCCATCCGGAGTCGGGCAAGATTCTTGATGGGGCGTCAGGCGGCCAAAGAACCCTTGCATCACCGTAAGAGGCCGATAGCAACTTAGCCAAAGCTATTGAAGACAGGGGTTGCTCAGAATTTTAGTACTGCTGGGCAACCCCTGCTGATCTATTGAGAGTCCATTTTGCGATGACAGGCCAACGTCCGGCTGAGTGCGCAATAAAGCCAAGGAGACCAAAATTGATTGAATTACGTTCACCACGGCGAAGTGAGCTCGAAGCGGTGACGGATCTGTGTATGCGATCCAAGGCCTTCTGGGGTTATGATGCGGATTTCATGAACGCTTGTCGAACAGAACTAACTGTGACGGAAAGCGATCTGTCTGAAGAAGCCATTGTCTTGTCTGTGCAAGGTTCAGAGATCACCGGAGTTGTTCAATTGTCTTTCGATAGGAAAACTGTGTGTCTTGAAAAACTCTTTGTCGATCCTGCGTACATGGGGAAAGGGATTGGGCGGTGCCTGTTTACTTGGGCGCGGGACAAATCGCGGCTTCGGCAAGCTATGCGTTTGGTTGTTGAAGCTGATCCCGACGCTGTTCCGTTCTACACAGCAATGGGCTGTCGCGAAGCGGGAAATGTGCCATCAGGTTCGATACCTGGAAGGTATCTTCCGCGCCTCGAATTCGAACTATAACTTGCCTGAAAACACCGGGATTCGATGCCTATTCTGACGTCCACTTGAAACAAGCTTATCTCAATTTCTGGTCATACAATGGGCGCTGGGAACCTATGTTGCCCCGGCCAGGACCGCAAAGATTGCTGCATGGTCCTGGTTTTTCGTCGACAGCTCAGGCTCCGTTCTGGTGGGCGCGCCATTCTACGTTGATCTGAACCTGTCATCTCTAGTCCTGATCCAGATGTCCTGTCGCCCTAGGACGGCAAACAAACATGCAAAATCTTGACGTGAAGCGGCATTTATTAGGTTTGGAAAGGAAGACTGTCTTTGACAGAAAACCGTCAACGGTTGAAGCGACGACAACGGAGGTTTTCACTCCGGACATACTGGTGTTCTCAAGGGTGCGGCCTCTTTCAATACCTGACCTGAGCCGCTCGTGTATGTCCACGAAGTGCTAGTTCAACGACCATCGGATTTCGCGTCTGTAGCGAATGGTAGCTAAGCGGGCTGCGAACGCAGCAACTGGACCGGTATCTGAAAAGCAGGTATGGGCCGTTGGATATGTCGTGGAGAACGGGACAGGGACTTGTGCTGCTTCTGCACCGAGGTCTACGGTGAGCCCAAATCGACCGATGCTACGCTTTGCACGAAGGTCTGCTAAGCACTGATAGTTGTCATAAATTGCAGCTCAAACTGAGTTGGTGCGCAAGGTCGTTTTGCGGGCACCAATCTCAGCTGAAACTTATCACAGCTCCACTACGACTTTTCCGACCTTAGACCCATTCGTCAGGTGCGCATAGGCTGCGCCGACGTCAGACCACCCAAACTTCTGTTCGTCGACAATCGGTTTGAGCGCTCCGTCATCCGCCAGTTCCGCCAGTGTCCTCAGGATGTCGCCATGTGTTTGCCGCCCAACATCGTGCATCATCGGGATCAGCATGAAAACGACATGCAGAGACAGACCTTTGAAATGCGCAGGCGTCAAATCAATCTCGACCATCGCGACCGTTGAGGCGACATGGCCATTGAGCCTGGCGGCTTCGAACGAGTTGGTCATGTTCGGACCGCCAACGCTATCAAACACCATATCGAAGCCCACACCGTCGGTGTTCTCAGCCACGTAATCCTGGACCCTTTGCGTTGTGAAATCTATCGCGTGCGCGCCCAGCTCTTCGATCAGGGTCATCTGATCCTCGCCGCGACCCGTTGCGGACACTTTGGCACCAAGGTGGCGGGCGATTTGGATAGCAATATGACCAACGCCACCGGCGCCGCCTTGTACCAGCACGGTCTGCCCTTCGCCAACACCAGCGCGGGTCAGCCCTTCGTAGGCGGTGATGCCGACGAGAGGCAGCGCTGCGGCTTCCCGCATGCTCAGCGTCTTGGGTTTGTGGGCAATCAGGCGGGCATCGGCATTAATGTACTCTGCCAGAGCGCCCGGGATTTCCATCAACCCACCCGCGCAGCCATATACATCATCACCTATGGCGAAGCCTGTCACGCCTTCGCCAATTGCAACGACCGTGCCAGCGAAATCCATGCCAAGCACGGCGGGCAATTGGGGTGACAGAGGCAGGTCCGTACCCATGCTTCGGATCATTGTGTCGACGGTGTTGACGCTGGTCGCGGCCACTTTGACAACCACATGTCCAGAAGTCGCGACCGGGTCGGGTGTTTCAGCAAGCTCGAATAGCGCATCGGGTCCGTAAGAGTTGAGAACCATTGCCTTCATTGAGGTTTTCCTTTGTGAAATGTTGTCAGGCCCACATGGAAACCACGCCGCCTGACGAGTTTGTTGTCTTGGGGGTGGTCAGTTGATGTGCTGCACCTGCATCACCAGATCGCCCCACTTGCGCTGGTTCTCGATGTCGTGTTCCAAACCTTGTTCATCCGCGATCGTGAAACGTTTGACGGCCGGAGTTTTGCTAGTCGCTTGATATAGCCAATAGGCTTCGGCCTTCAGCGCCTCATCGATGGGCTTGTCGATGGATTCATAGACCATCTGCTTGCAGGCATTGATCGACTCCGCAGGGAATTGTGCGATCCGTTCGGCCAGTGCGGTCACATAGGGGCCGATCTCATTGGGCTCCAAAACCTTGTTGATGGTGCCGAGGCGCTCTGCATCATCCGCGTCATAATCTTGTGCGCTCAGGATGATCTCAAGCGCTTTGCCAAGGCCGGTTTGACGGGCCATGCGCGAGGCGCCGCCACCGCAGGGCAGGATGCCCATTCCGACCTCCATCTGCATGAACTTGTACTTTCCCCGTGCGGCAAATCGCATATCCAACGCTAAGGCCAATTCGTGCCCGCCACCGCGCGCGAACCCTTCCAGCTTTGCGATAGTAGCCTGTGGCACCTTGCTGATCCGCTCGCAGACCGACTGCAGGTCCAAAAGCTGGGCGTCCTCGCGGGACACGGCCTCAGTCGACATGTCCTTGAGCAGGTCGGTGTCGTAGTGGCAGACCCAGATTTCCGGATTGGCGGATTGAAAGATCACGACCTTGGTGTCGCGGTCCCGCTCTAACCGCATGGCCAGACTGTTGAGGTCGGCCAGCATTTCCTGGCCCTGCACGTTCACGGAGCCAAAGTTGAAGGTGACCGTGGCGATACCGTTTTCGACGGCTACGTCAAAGGTTTGGAAGTTCTCATACTTCATCAGGCAGTCCTTTCTTGGGCCTCAACGCGGTGTGCGTGAGGGATAGGGGAGTGTTAAAGGTGGAAGTGCGCAGCGCTTTCGCGCCGGGATGGTCAGCCCGTCCGGCTGATCAAGCCTTTGATGGTATTCATGACGTCGGCAGCGTGGTTCTTATCGCGCGCTGCGGCATGCGGATCAGCGAAAGCCCCACTATCATTGTCGAAATAGGCACCTGATGCGTCAGCGAACCGTGCACCCAAGGCAGCGTCAATCAGGATGTCAGCGCCGATGTTCATATCGTTCCCAGCCAAACCAAAGCCTTCTTTCACCATCTTTGAGGCCAGAAGTGATCCGGGATTTACAGCGACCATCACTGGCGCATTGGACAGCGATTTGGCCCATTCGCGGGTCCAGATAGTGATCGCCAATTTACTTTGGGCGTAGGCTTCCATATCCGCCAGCGGCACATTGCCCTGCATGGCCTTGATGTTCACCGGGGCCTGCGCTGCCGATGACAGGTTCACGACACGCCCGTCGGCGGGAATGATCAGCAGCAGCAATTCGGTTAGCAGAAACGGTGCAAGCGTGTTCACGACAAAGCGGATGTCCTGACCATTTTCAAGCACGGTCTGCGGGGCTTTCAGCACGCCTGCGTTGTTAATCAACACATCCAGTTTGTGATGCTTGGCCCGAACGTTTTCGGCCAGTTTTCGAACCGCGGACAGATCGCTCAGATCAGCGGCATAGGTTTCAACATCGCCTCCGACGGCGGCAGCCGCGCGCTCCAATTTGGGTACACTGCGACCATGCATCAGCACTTTGTGCCCGTCGGCGGCCAGTTTCTTTGCCGTCAGCAGGCCAATACCGTCGGTTGAACCTGTGATAAGAATAGTCTTGGTCATAAGTGTGATCCTTTACGAAAAGTCAGGCAGCACAGTGTCCGCCAAATGTTCGAGGGTTGTATCGATGGGTGCTGGATTGAACCTTAGGTTCAATGCGACGTGATTGACGCCGAGCGTCTCAATCTCACGCAGATAGCTGCGCAGGAAATCAGTTCCAGACTGAAACCCAAGATGGATTGGGCGTGGTGGTGCGGCGGGGTCGGCAACGACATCGACATAGAGCGATTGCATAACAGGCTTATCCGGTTGACCCGCCGCCTTCACACGTCTGCGGTAGTCTGCGATGACTTGACCCTGAGCCGCCGCGGTACGCGGATAGGTCATCCAGCCATCTCCGTTCTGCGCGACCCAATTGTGTGTTTGTTGGCTACCACCGGTAATGAGCATCGGCAGACGCGTCCCGTGCGGCTTTGGCAATAGATCAATCCCGCCATGCAGTTTGCCCTGTGCATTTTCATGCTTGGGGTAAGCCGATCCAACCGTGCGGATATAGTTAACACTATCGCGGAAACGTGCCCCCCGGTCGTCAAAGCTCTGGTTCATCGCCGGGTACTCCTCGGGCCGGTCACCGGAAGCTACACCCAAAAGCAACCGCCCGCCCGAGAGCACATCTGCCGTTGCTGCGGCCTTGGCGACATGAGCGGGGTGACGCAATGGCAGGATCACGCTCGACGTTCCAAGCGCAATCCGTTCCGTCGCTGTCGCCAACGCCCCTAGATAGACAAATGGGTCAAGAACTTGCCCGGGATCACCGAAGCTTGTAACATTGAAGGGCACGTCCCGAAGCCAAAGTGCCGCAAACCCAAGCGCCTCGGCTTTCCGAGCCGCTTCCAAGTGCCCTCGTAGCGTCGGCTCTGCGCCGACAGCATAGGCTTCAAGAGGCAACACAAGGCCAACGCTCAATCGCCCGGGACGGAATACCTGGTTGTAGGCCAAATTGATTTGCTCAAACTCAGCCGGTTGCGTTTTATCCAACATCTCTAGCCCTCCTTCAATAGCGCACCAAAGTGCGACTTTCGATGCTTTTGCGAACGGTAGTGATGTTTGGATCCTCGACCATATCAAGGGCGCTATGAGCAATCGAAGCCAGGCCTTGATTGTCATAGATGTTGAAGATCGCGACCTCATCCGGCGTCATCTTGGATTGATAGATCCATTCATGCTTGAGGTTTCCTACCAGCCCCATGATTTGTCCTTTGCGGTCGGGATAGATCAGGTCCAGCAGAATCCAGTCAGATGGATCAATCGATGACGGGCGAACAAAGCCTAGAGGTGCCGAATTGATCGGATGATCCACAGGGCGCCACACATTGATAAAAGCGTAGTGACCTTGCGCCCACTCCTCTGCGGCCTCGGCGCCCAGTAAGTCGATAAGCCGCTGTTCGGCTCCGTCCTTGCTGTAGTCGCTATGGACATTGCGCGCCGGTTTACGCATTGCTTCGGGGTCATCTACCCGAACGGTGTGATCAAAAACCACCACCTCTCGCGCACCCAGCCTGTCCTGCAGTATCGCCTTGAGCTCCGCGTCATAAATCGGTTCCCAGCTGTCGCCTGCAAAGTCTAAGGCCTGCGTTTCCAGTGGCGTGATTTCAACGGCATCACACGCAAATGAAACAGGCGTGGTGGTTGTGCGATTGTCTTCTAACACAACGGATGTCGCTGCCAGTTCAGGGGAAATCAGGTTACCTGCGACCCCGCCAGCATCAAGTTCAAAGGCTTGCCGGTAGGATTTGTGAATATGGTAGTTGACTATGGCTGTCCGTGTCATTTGCGCCTCCTGCCTAAGCTCTGCTGTGTCTGTGAAAGGGATTTAATACTGATCAAATTGCAGATAAACTGCTTAGCAATGGATTGTTAATTCGGATAATGAATATAATGGGCTTGGACACTGACGCGCTTCGATTGTTTATCAAGGCAGCAGAAATGCTGAACATCAGCGCGGCGGGGCGTGACCTGGGCATGGCCCCGGCAGTCTCCAGCGCAAGGCTTGCCAAGCTGGAGCAGAACCTGGGTTTCGAGCTTTTGCACCGCACGACGCGCAAAGTGTCGCTGTCGGTGGAAGGAGCAGATTTCCTGCCCTTCGCCCGTGAGATCATTGCGCAGGAGGAGGCAGCACTTGCTGCATTGGGCAAGCAAACGACAACGATCAAAGGTACATTGCGGTTTGCTGCACCAAGCAGTTTTGCACAGCTCTACATCGCGCCAATCCTGCCTAAGTTCCTTGAACAGCATCCCGACCTCACTCTCGATCTGCGCCTGTCGGATGTACAGTTCGACCTGATCGAAGGAAGCTATGATCTAGCGCTCAGGAACGCGCCACTTGTCGACACCAGCCTGAAGGGCCGCAAACTGGCTGATGACCAGCGTATTCTTTGTGCGGCGCCACACTACCTCGATACGCACGGCGTTCCCGTTACACCAGCCGATTTGACAAACCACCGTCTGATCGCTTTCCAAAACCTCCAACCGCGGCCACTGATAGGACCAGCAGGCGAGAACGCAATTTTCGATCCCGCATCAGCCAAAGGACAATTGATCATCGATGACGGCCAAAGCCAAGTCCGCGCCACACTAGCCGGAGCCGGTATTTCATTGAACGCTCGATGGAGCGTGCATGATCAACTGAAGTCAGGCCGTTTGGTACGGGTTCTTCCAAACTTTGAGGCCAGTGAAGACAATGTCTTGTGGCTGATCTACCCCAAGTCCAACGTGCTGTCCCCCAAAGTGCGGGTGTTCATGGACTTTCTGGTTGCAGAAATTGGCGCAAAGCCTCCTTGGGAAACATGAGCTCAAATTAAGTTCAGCGTGCTGTCAGACATCCTGACGCCAATGTCGGAGACAGGCGTTGAGCGGACATGCCTTGTCCAATCGCAAAAGTCTGGTTTGTCCGCTCAGTTGCTCTTCGGGGTCGTTTCCTATGGCACCCCATCCCTCACCACGCTAACCTCGCGCCCAACCGCGACAGAGGAGTCCCCTATGCCCTTTACCCTTGCCACCTGGAACATCAACTCGGTCCGCCTGCGCGAGCCTATCGTGCTGAAATTGCTGCAGGAAGAGGCTCCGGATGTATTGTGTTTGCAGGAGTGCAAGTCGCCGGTCGAGAAAATCCCGACCGAGGGGTTTGCAGAACTGGGATACACCCACATGGTTGCAAGGGGTCAGAAAGGGTACAACGGCGTCGCCATCCTATCGCGCCTGCCGATGGAAGAGGTCGGCGATAAGGATTTCGCGGGGCTCGGGCACGCACGCCACATTGCAGGGCGTCTGGAAAACGGCGTGACGATCCACAATTTCTACGTCCCCGCTGGTGGCGACATTCCGGATCGCGAAAAGAACGAAAAGTTTGGACAAAAGCTCGACTACCTCACAGATATGCGCGACTGGTTCCATGCCGAAAAGCCCAAGAAATCCATTCTGGTCGGGGATCTGAACATCGCCCCGCGCGAAGATGATGTCTGGTCGCACAAGCAATTGCTCAAAGTCGTCTCGCACACGCCGATCGAGGTCGAACAGCTTGCCGAAACGCAGGATGCAGGCGGTTGGGTCGATATCACGCGTCAGGATATTCCTGAAGGACAGCTCTATAGCTGGTGGTCTTATCGCGCCCGCGATTGGGATGCCGCGGACAAGGGGCGGCGGCTGGACCACGTCTGGGCCACGCCGGATATTTCCAACGCGGGCCATTCCAGCCGTGTCCTGCGCGATGCGCGCGGTTGGGAAAAACCCAGCGATCACGCACCGGTATTTGCGACATTCGATCTTTGACCCTATAACTCTCCCCTTGGTTTCTGCCCTTTCCGGTTGCATATAGGGGCCAAATTTGAACGAAAGAGTGAATGCCATGGACCTTCTGAACGCCGCAGCCGGACCTGATGCCACCGATCTGATCAAGGATGGATCCGAGGCCACCTTTATGGCCGATGTCGTTGAGGCCTCGCAGGAAACCCCCGTGATCGTGGACTTCTGGGCCCCGTGGTGCGGTCCGTGCAAAACGCTTGGGCCGCTGTTGGAAGAGGCTGTGACCGCCGCCAAAGGTGCGGTGAAAATGGTCAAGATCAACGTAGATGAGGCGCAGATGATCGCCTCGCAAATGCGCGTTCAGTCGATCCCGACTGTCTATGCATTCTACAAGGGCCAGCCGGTCGACGGATTTCAGGGTGCCGTGCCGGGATCAGAAATCAAGGCATTCGTGGACCGCGTGATCGAGGCGGCAGGCGGCGAAAGCCCCGGTGGGCAGCTGGATGACGCTGTTCAGGCCGCCGAAGAGATGCTGGCCGACGGCGCAGCCGTTGACGCGGCTCAGACCTTCGCGGCCATCCTTGGAGAAGATCCAAATCACGCTGGCGCTTATGGCGGTCTGGTACGTGCCCATATCGCATCCGGCGATCTGGAGCAGGCCGAGGCGATTCTGAACGGTGCGCCGGCCGAGATTTCGACTTCGGCCGAGATCGAAGCCGCCCATGCCCAGCTTGAGCTGGCGAAACAGGCTGCGGATGCAGGCCCAGTAGGCGAACTGAAAGCAGCGGTCGAGGCGGATGCCGATAACCATCAGGCGCGCTTTGATCTTGCGCAGGCGCTGCATGCCAATGGTGAGGTCGAAGAGGCCGTTGCGCAGTTGCTGGAACTGTTCCGACGGGATCGCGAGTGGAATGACGGTGCCGCAAAGGCGCAGCTGTTTACGATTTTCGACGCTCTCAAACCCAATGATCCAATTGTTCTGAATGGCCGGCGCAAGCTCAGCTCGATGATATTTGCCTAAATCCTGATCAGAGCTACACTCGGATACATGATGCATCCCGCTGATCTGCCGGAAACGGTATCCGTTTTTCCATTGCCGGGGGCGCTGCTGCTGCCCCGATCCCGCCTGCCGCTGCATATATTTGAGCCGCGCTACCTTCAGATGCTGGACGACGCACTGAAAACGCCCGAACGTCTGATCGGTATGGCCCAGCCGAATCCGTGTCAGTCGAACGAAAGCAAACTGCATCAGATCGGCTGCGCCGGGCGTGTGACGCAGTTTTCCGAGACTGAGGACGGCCGATATCTGATCACACTGACCGGCATTTCGCGGTTTCGGATCAAGTCCGAATTGGATGCGTTTACGCCTTATCGCCGTTGTGCCGTCTCGTGGGACGGGTTTGACCGTGATCTGGGTAAGGCCGAAGCGGACAATGCGTTCGACCGCTCGCGCTTTTTAGATCTGCTCGAACGGTTTTTTTCTTCACGCCAGCTCTCGACCGACTGGGACACATTGAAGGACGCCGATGATGAGCTACTGGTGAATTCCCTGTCGATGCTGCTGGATTTCGACCCCGAAGAAAAACAGGCGCTGCTTGAAGCGCCTTGCCTTCGCACGCGCCGCGAGACATTGGTGACATTGATTGAATTCGCCATGCGCGGCGGATCGAGCGAGGAAAAACTGCAATGACCGAAGCTGAACACCCCTTTGATCGCCATATGCTTGAGGCGCTGATCTGTCCGCAGACCCACACCACATTGCACTACGACGCCAAAAAGCAGGAACTGGTGTCCAAAGCTGCTAATCTGGCTTTTCCGATCCGCAATGGCATTCCGGTCATGTTGGTGGATGAAGCGCGCGAACTGGACTAAATCGCGCGCCCTTGCAGCAGTTTTGGCAGATCTCCGGTTAGCCCGGCGGCCTCACGTACAAAGCCGCGGCGTAATCCGGGCAATGAGTCGACGATTTCCATCCCGATGTCGCGGCCAAAGCGCAGGATCGGGTTGTCGTTGGAAAACAGCTTGTTGAACACATCGGTCGCCATAGCCAGCGCCGCCGTGTCGAACCTCCGCCATTCCTGGTAGCGTTCCAGAACCAGTACCGAGCCGATATCCTCGCCGCGCCGTCCGGCAAGTGTCAGAACCTCGGCCAGCGCGCCGACGTCGCGAAGACCTGCATTCAGCCCTTGTCCGGCAATAGGGTGCATTCCGTGGGCGGCGTCCCCGACCAGCGCCATCCGGTCACCGACGAAAGAGTTGGCGATGGTCAGGTTCAGCGGATAGGTGAACCGGTCGCCCTGCAGGCGGATATCCCCCAGAAAACCTCCGAAACGCGGGCGTAGGACCTGCAAGTAGTCGGCCTCGGGCATGGCATTGATACGCTGGGCCATCTCAGTGCGCTCGCTCCAGACGATCGAGCTGCGGTTGCCGGTCAGCGGGAGAATTGCCAAAGGACCGGGCGGCATAAAGAACTGATGTGCGATCCCGTGGTGGGGCAGATCGTGCTCGATGGCGCAGACCAGCGCAGTCTGACCGTAATCCCAACCCGAGCGCTTAATCCCCGCACGTACCGCGGTTCCGCTGCGGCGCCCATCGCAGCCGACAAGCAGGCTCCCGGTAACCTGGGTACCGTCGTCCAGCGTCAGCTTGACCCCGTTCGCATCGTTGTCCTGAGCGATCACAGTTTTCCCACTGATCTGATTTATGCCCTTTTCCTCGGCCATTGTATCAAGGAATGCGCGGCGCAGGTGGCGGTCTTCGACCATAAAGCCCATCGGACCTTCTTCAATCTCGGCATGATCGAAATGCATGAAGAACGGGGATGGCCCCGCGCCAGCATGTCCGTCAGTGACCTTGATCTCAAGCATTGGCTGGGCGTGTTCCGCCACCTTGTCCCAAACGTTTACCGCAGCCAATAGCCGTTGCGAGGCGAGCGCCAGCGCATAAGCGCGCCCATCAAAGGCTGCGTTTTTTCGGGCTTTTTCGGCCAAGGCGTCGATGACGGTGACAGAATGCCCCGTCTGGGCCAGTGCCAGGGCCAGGGCCGGGCCGTTCAGGCCGCCGCCGACGATCAGGATATCCGAGTTGTGTTCCATGGCCTGCAATATGCGCGCCCTTTCGGGATTGTCCATGTGCGGTCCTGTCGCTACCGTCCCTCAAAGCGCTTTTTTCGCAAGGGGGCAGGGATGCAGGACTGGCTGACCATGACGGCGTGTGATCTGGGCCGAGGTATCGGTATGGGGCAGATCGATCCGATTGAACTGACCGAGACCTATCTGGCCGCCATCGATGCGCATCCGCATGTCGAAAGAATCTATGCCCGCGTTACCCATGATCGTGCGCGGGCCGAAGCGCAGGCCGCGCAGGAACGCGCCAATTTGGGCCTGCGGCGGTCCTTGCTGGACGGTGTGCCCATCAGCTGGAAAGACCTGTTCGACACCGCTGGAACCGCAACCGAGGCTGGATCGGCCCTGCTTAAAGGCCGCGTACCCGAGGCGGATGCGGTAGTCGTACAAAACGCCACAGCAATGGGCACGGTCTGTCTGGGTAAGACGCATATGAGCGAGCTTGCGTTCTCAGGCCTGGGGCTGAACCCGATTACCGGGACGCCCCCGTGCATCGACGATGAAGAGGCGGTGTCTGGAGGGTCATCTTCGGGCGCCGCGGCGTCGGTTGCCTGGGGGCTCGCCGCCTGTGGAATCGGTTCAGATACGGGCGGTTCGGTGCGCATTCCGTCGGCCTGGAACAACCTGGTCGGGCTAAAAACCACTGCCGGACGGGTCAGCCTTGAGGGCACAGTGCCCTTGTGCCTGCGGTTTGATACCGTTGGACCGCTGGCCCGCTCGGTCGAGGACGCAGCCCAAATGCTGGCCTTGCTGGAAGGGCGGACTCCGCCGGATCTTCGCGGGGCCAACCTAAACGGCCGTCGCTTTGCCAACCTTCAGACAGTGGCGCAAGATGATTTGCGGGATGAGCCGCGTAAGGCGTTTGACAATGCCGTGGACAAGCTGCGCGAGGCAGGAGCTGAGATCGTGCCGCTGGAGGTTCCTGAGCTGAACGAAGCTATGGCGCTGTCCGGTATTCTCTACACGACCGAAGCGTATGGGCTGTGGCGTGATGTGATCGAGGCCAACCCCGATGCCATGTATCCTGAGATTCTCGAACGTTTTCGCGCAGGCCGAAATGCGACGGGTGCCGATTACATTGCGGCTTGGTCCAGACTAAAAGCCTGCAGGGCGGCATGGGATGCGGCCACATCCGGGTTCGATGCTGTGCTTGCGCCCACGGCACCCATTCTGCCGCCAAATCTGGATCGGCTGATGGATGACCACGACTACTATGTCACCGAAAACCTGCTGGCCCTGCGCAACACTCGGATTGGCAACCTGATGGGGCTGGCCGCGCTGACGCTGCCGACGGGAACACCGGGCTGCGGGCTGATGATGATGGGCTATCCGGGTTCGGAAGAGGCCCTGTTACGGTTTGGATCGGCCGCCGAGGCCGCATTGGCCTGAATGCCACAATCCCCTGATTCGCCGTCTCTTTGTCTGGACGAAGCAGGGTGCGATCTGTAATCTGCTTGAAAAACGGGGCGAAATGATCCCGGTATTGAGGCAGTAGTTATGAATTTCCCCGAGCGGTTTTCGAACCTACCGGAATATGCATTCCCGCGTCTGCGCACCCTGTTGGATCATCACCAGCCGGGGGGTGATGTGATTCACATGACCATTGGCGCACCGATGCATGATTTTCCAGCGTGGGTCACCGATGTGATCACAGAAAACGCAGCCGGGTTTCAGGGCTATCCACCCAACGAAGGCTCGCCTGAGCTGCGCTCGGCGATCACAGGCTGGATTGACCGCCGCTATGGCGTGTCTATGGATCCCGACACCAATGTGATGGCTCTGAACGGCACGCGCGAGGGGTTGTACAACGCTGCGATGGCGTTGTGCCCCGAGCAGAAGAATGGCGAAAAACCCGTCATCCTGTGCCCGAACCCGTTCTATCAGGTCTATATGGTGGCCTCGCTGTCGGTACGGGCGGATCCGATCTTCGTGCCTGCAACCGCCGCCACAGGTCACCTGCCGGACTATGCCGGGCTGCCAACGGACGTGCTGAACCGCACTGTTGCGGCCTATATCTGTTCGCCTGCAAACCCGCAGGGCGCGGTCGCCTCGCGCGACTATTGGGTCGAGCTGATTCAGCTGGCCGAGACATATGATTTTCGCATCTTTGCGGATGAGTGTTATTCCGAGATTTACCGTGACACTGTGCCAACCGGCGTTTTGACCGTTGCACAGGAACTTGGGGCGGATCCCGAGCGGATCACATTATTCAATTCGCTTTCGAAGCGATCCAATCTGGCCGGGCTGCGTTCTGGCCTGATCGCGGGTGGGCCGCAAACCATCAAGCGGGTCAAGCAGCTGCGAAATTACGCGGGTGCCCCATTGCCGCTGCCTTTGCAGGCAGCCGCCGCCAAAGTCTGGGCGGATGAGGCGCATGTGGTCGAGAACCGCGCGCTCTATCAGGAAAAATACACCATCGCGGATGAGGTGTTCGCGGGGGTGCAGGGTTATATGCCGCCCGAAGCTGGGTTTTTCCTGTGGTTGCCGGTCGAAAACGGCGAGGAAACCGCACTGAGGCTGTGGCAGGAGACCGGTGTGCGGGTTCTGCCGGGCGCATATCTTTCTCAAGGTGATCCGGGACAAAACCCGGGCGAGCAATTTATCCGGGTCGCGATGGTGGCCCCAAAAACAGAGTTGCGGCAGGGGCTGATCACGCTCCGTGACTGCATCTATTCGTGAGGTACGAGGGCAAAATGGCATCATATAACGCGCGCAACCGCGATCCATTGCTGGACAGCACGACTCAGGCCGCCATCGAACGGCGCAGCAAGGAACTGATCGGGATCGCCCTGATCCTGCTGGGGCTGGCTGCGGCCGCGATGATCTGGTCCTACACGCCGGATGATCCGAACTGGATGGTGTCAACTGACGCGCCGGTGCAGAACTGGATGGGGCGGATTGGGGCATCGATTGCCGCGCCGCTGTTCATGATCGTCGGATGGGGCAGCTGGAGCATCGCGATGGTGCTGATCGGTTGGGGCATACGCTTTGCCGGGCATTTTGGCGAAGAGCGCGCGGTGGCCCGTCTGATATTTGCTCCGATCTGGATTGCGATCGTTTCGGTTTACGCAGCAACTTTGGTACCCGGAGAGGCCTGGCGCACAACCCACAGCTTTGGTCTGGGCGGGTTGTTTGGCGATACCGTAATGGGTGCGCTTCTGACGCTGCTGCCGATCTCATCACACTTCATGGTCAAGCTGATGTCGTTTGCGATGGCCGCAGGCATGCTAGCGTTGGGGATTTTCGTCCTTGGGTTCACAAAAGCCGACGTGCGCAAGGGCATGCGGGCCTTCTTGCTGGGCCTTGTGATGGCCTACGACATGCTGATGAACCTTCTGGGCCGCAGTGCGACGGCGACCGCGCAGGCCGCGCGGGATCGCCGGGCACAATGGGAAGAGCGTAAAGCCGCCCGCGCAGAGACAGCTGGTGCGATGTTTGACGATGACATGGCATATGCCGATCCGGTGTTCGATGAGCCGGAATTTAATGAGCCTGAGCCCGCAAAACCTGGCCTGCTGGCACGGATGCCCAGCCTGATCCGCCGCCCTGATCCGATGCCCGAACCGGAATTGGTCGACCGCGAGCCTGTTGCTGGATTCGATGAAATGCCCGGTGAAGATCGCATCAAGTCCAAGATTTCCGCAGCCGTGCGCAACCGTAAGGTGGCCACAGGTGAGATGGCGCCAGAGGTCGATCCGACACTGCCACTGACCAAGGGCCGGGGTCGGGGACCGGACCCTCTGATCCTGAACCCCAGAGGTGGCGACGAACTGCCGCCCGAGCCGCCGGTGACGTCCAACGGTCTGCCGCCCGAGCCGATGCTGACAGCAGAGCCCGCGCCTGAATGGCAGCAGGAACCCCTGCATCAGGACTTTGTGCCTGAGCCTGCATATGAAGATGAGGCTGTATTTGAAGATACGCCCGAACCCGAACCGGTACTGCGTCCCGCGATGAAAATCCCGGTGGCCGAGCCGCGCAAACCGGTGGTCGCGCAGCCTGTGCGCCGAACACCGCCGCCCTCGCGCAGGGCGCAGGCCGAAGCGCAGCCCGCACTGTCATTTGAGGATCGGCATTCGGACTTTGAACTGCCTCCGTTGAGCCTGCTGTCCAATCCGGCCAGCATTCAGCGCCACCACCTTAGTGATGAGGCGTTGGAGGAAAACGCACGCATGTTGGAAAACGTGCTGGATGACTATGGCGTGAAGGGCGAGATCGTTAGTGTTCGCCCTGGTCCGGTCGTTACCATGTACGAACTGGAGCCCGCTCCGGGCCTGAAAGCCAGCCGTGTGATTGGTCTGGCCGACGATATCGCGCGCTCGATGTCCGCGCTTTCGGCGCGGGTTTCGACCCTGCCGGGACGTTCGGTCATCGGGATCGAACTGCCAAATGAGAACCGTGAAATGGTGGTGCTGCGCGAAATCCTCGCCAGCCGCGATTTTGGCGATGGCAACCACGCGCTGCCGCTGGCTCTGGGCAAGGATATCGGCGGTGAATCCGTTGTGGCGAACCTCGCCAAGATGCCTCACCTGCTGATCGCGGGTACGACCGGTTCCGGTAAATCGGTTGCGATCAACACAATGATCCTGTCGCTTCTGTACAAGCTGACGCCGGATGAATGCCGCCTGATCATGATCGACCCCAAGATGCTGGAACTGTCTGTCTATGACGGCATTCCGCATCTGCTCTCACCTGTTGTAACCGATCCCAAAAAAGCGGTTGTCGCTCTGAAATGGGTCGTGGGCGAGATGGAGGATCGTTATCGCAAAATGTCCAAGATGGGCGTCCGCAACATCGCTGGCTACAACGGCCGCGTGAAGGACGCGCTGGCCAAGGGCGAGATGTTCAGCCGCACGGTTCAGACCGGGTTCGACGATGAAACCGGAGAGCCCACGTTCGAGACCGAAGAATTCGCACCCGAAGCGATGCCCTACATCGTTGTTATCGTCGATGAGATGGCCGACCTGATGATGGTTGCGGGTAAAGAGATCGAGGCTTGCATTCAGCGTCTGGCGCAGATGGCGCGAGCCTCGGGCATTCACCTGATCATGGCGACACAGCGGCCCTCGGTCGACGTTATCACGGGCACAATCAAGGCGAACTTCCCAACCCGGATTTCGTTCCAGGTGACATCGAAGGTCGACAGCCGCACAATTCTTGGCGAGATGGGTGCCGAACAACTGCTGGGGCAGGGCGATATGCTGTACATGGCCGGTGGCGCCAAGATCACCCGCTGCCACGGCCCGTTTGTCTCGGACGAAGAGGTTGAGGAAATCGTCAACCACCTGAAGCAATTCGGCCCGCCGGACTATATGAGCGGAGTGGTCGATGGACCGGCCGAGGAAAAGGCAGACAATATCGACGCTGTTCTGGGTCTGAACACCGGCGGCAACACCAACGGAGAGGACGCGCTGTACGATCAGGCCGTGGCGATTGTGATTAAGGATCGCAAATGCTCGACCTCGTACATTCAGCGGAAACTTGCCATTGGCTATAACAAAGCTGCGCGGCTTGTTGAGCAAATGGAGGATGAAGGCGTTGTTTCGTCGGCAAATCACGTCGGTAAGCGGGAAATCCTCGTCCCCGAGCAATAGGATATTTAATAACAAGGGCAGAGCGCATATCTGATAGCCATGAAACAGATTGCCTTTGCCCTTGCTTTGACACTGGCCGCGCCTGCGGCCTGGGCGGCTGATAAGCTGCCGTTGTCCCAAATCTCAAACTACCTGAACGGCCTCAAAACCGTTGAGACCACCTTCACACAAGTCAACGATGACGGCTCGTTGAGCACCGGAAAGCTGTGGATGGAACGGCCCGGTAAAATGCGGTTTGAATACGATCCGCCCAACAGTGCCGTGGTTCTGGCGCGGGCAGGCACGGTGCAGATATTTGACCCGAAATCGAACCAGCCCCCCGAACAGTATCCGCTGAAACGTACACCCTTGTCGCTGGTCCTGGCGCGAAATGTAAATCTGGGGCAGGCGAATATGGTGGTCGCCCACGACTTTGACGGAACAGCTACAGTTGTAACGGCTCAGGACCCGAAAAACCCCGAATCCGGGCGGATTGAGCTGATGTTCACGGGCGATCCGATCGAGTTGCGCAAATGGGTCATACACGACAATGCGGGCAGTCAAACGACCGTGTTGCTGGGTCAATTGAGCACTGGTGGCAACCTTAGCAACGATTTGTTTTCAAAGTCGAAAAGAAGCGGGTCAAGCAATCGCTGACCCGCAATCTTGTCAGTAGCGGCAGTTGGCCAGCTGCGCCTGATAAAGCTTGGCGCGGGCATCAACGTCATTGGCGACGTTCAACAGCCAGGATTTGCTGTTGTGGCTGCCGCGGGCAAAACCGGTGTGCCCCTCGTGATAGGCCAGATACTGGTTGCGTGTATCACTGGGGTGAATGCCATTCCGCTGATGACTTTTGTTCATGTACCAGCCGATGAAATCTGACGCATCGCGAATGCGGTCTCGTTTCGCGCGGCGCTTGCCGGTCTCTTTGCGGTATTCATCCCATGTCCCGTCCAACGCCTGGCTGAACCCATAGGCGCTGCTTTGACGGCCCATCGGAATCACGCCCAGAACGTATTGGTGCGGTGTGCGTGCATCGTGCTTGTAGCGGCTTTCCTGATAGATTGTCGCCATCTGGACGTGAACGGGAACCCCCCACTTACGCTCGGTCTTCTTGAAGGCCTTGATGTAGTCGGGTTTTTCGCGCGCAATACTGCACGCGTCATTCAATCTGCTCGGTGGCTGTTTGGACCCGCCACCACAGGATGCCAAAAGCAGCACCCCAAGGAGTACGAAAAAAATTCTGCTCATGTGCCTCGTGCCTTTTTTCTTTATTCTAGCGCAGATTGAGCATTTAGGAAATGACAATCGTTACAGAACAATAGCTAGAATTATAGGCAAGGCGCCCACAGACAGCACAGTTGACACCATGACCATACCTGCAACGGCGTCCGCATCCGCGTCAAACCGCTCGGCTAGAAGGTATGATGTCACCGCGACCGGGGTGCACATCTGCAAAACCATTACGCCAAAGGCGACTGAGTCCAGATCAAAGAAACGCGCGATTGCCCAGCCGAGCGCAAAACAGACCAGCAATTTCAGGACAGACAGCCAAATCGCCTGACCCAATTTGCGCGTTGTCAGCCTTGCGACGGCGACACCAACCGTAATCAGCATCATCGGGACAGCCATCTGGCCCAGCAGTTCCAGCGTGTTGGTCAGAAACAGCGGCGTTTCCCAATCCTGCCACAGAAACAAGGCCCCAAGCAGAGTTGCCCAAACCATCGGCTCGCGCGCGACTTTGCCGAACGCCCCCTTTCCAGCGACGAGGTAGATGCCATAGGTGAAGGAAAACAAGGCGGTTATGGCCAGAAAAATGACTGCGAAACCCAGGCCTGCCTGACCAAACGCAAAAATGCATAGCGGAAGGCCCAAATTGCCAGTGTTTCCAAAAATTAGCGGCGAAAGGTAAGTTCGGCGGTCCAGATTAGAAATCCGAACAAAAACGCCAAATGCTACGGCAAGCCCAACATGACCGGCAATTGCGGCCAGCGTGAAACGGGTCAACTCTCCTGCCGGAATCTCGGTCTGCATCAGCGCCACAAAGATCAGGCTGGGCACGGCCAGCGTCACGGCAAGGCGTGTCACGAACTCCAGACGATATTCAAAACCAAGTTTGACCCAAGTGAATCCGATGCCCGCAAGCAGGAAGACCGGCGCCACAATTTCGAACACTGTCAGTAAGATGTTCACAGACTGTTTCCTTTAATTTCCGATCAATGATTGGCATTTCGGCCCGGAAAGAGGTAGTAAGATCTCTGGGGGCTGAAAAAATGCTGAAGACAAATGCCAAGTACCGCCTGGGACAGGTGGTCCGCCATAAAAAGCATCCCTTCCGAGGGGTGATTTTTGACGTGGACCCGGAGTTTTCCAATACAGAAGAGTGGTATCAGGCCATTCCCGAGGACAGCCGCCCCATCAAGGATCAGCCGTTTTATCATCTGCTCGCAGAAAACGACCAATCCTTCTATGTGGCTTATGTTTCAGAACAAAATCTGGTTGCGGACCAATCCGGAGAACCGGTTGAGCATCCTGATATTCCTGACATGTTCGGTCCTTTCGAGAATGGCGCATACCCGCTGCACTTTAATTTGAACTAAGTGATTTGGTGCGCCAGATCGCGCGCCCTGGTGGTCAATAACCTAACGCACAACCATCTTTTCTGGGGTCGCTAGCGCCTTCCAGAACACCGTCTGAGCGGATTCGGATTGCTTGTGCCCCGCCCAGTGGCGTTTCTGGAACCTGAACGTTGTGTCCTAATTCACACAATTGTTGAGACGTACTGGGCGGAATTCCGCGCTCAAGTTTCAGTACACCGCCGTCCGCAAAGGCGCGCGGGGCGTCTATTCCGGCCTGCAAACCCAAGCCATGATCGGTGAGGTTGGACAATAGGCGTGCGTGGCCTGTAGGTTGAAACGCACCTCCCATCACACCGAATGGCATCAGCACTCGGCCATCCTGTCTGAGCATACCGGGAATAATTGTGTGCATCGGTCGCTTGCCCGGGCCAAACTCGTTTGGATGATCAGCCTGCAGGTTGAAACCAGAGCCTCGGTTCTGCAGCAATATCCCGTACTTTTCTGATGCGATACCGGACCCAAAGCTGTGAAATATGGAATAGATCAGCGAAACCGCCATCCGATCCCGGTCAACAACCGTGATATAGACCGTGTCTTTGTGAATGGACTCGGTTAGCGGGGCTGCCGCTGGCATGGCGCGCTTGGGGTCAATCAACGCGGCCAGCCTATCGGCCACCGTCTGGTCAAGGAACCGCTCGGCATGGGTTGTGAAATCTGGGTCAGCAATGAACCGATTGCGCGCGTCATAGGCGAGTTTCGAAGCCTCGGCTTCAAGGTGGATGAGTTCTGGCCCAAAGGGGTCAAGGCTGCCCAGATCAAAGTTCTTCAGAATGTTCAAAAGCAGGATTGCAGTCGCACCTTGGCCGTTTGGCGGATGTTCGACCAGATCAATGTCATTGTAGGTTCCGCTGATGGGCTGGGCTTCGGTGCACTGTGTGGCCAGAAAATCCTCGGCAGTGTGAACACCACCCAATTCTTTCAGGGCGTCGATCATATCCTGTGCAATTTCACCGGAATAAAAGGCATTGCGGCCATTGCGTGCGATCTGGCGCAGGACCTCGGCCTGCCCCGGCGCGCGAAAGACCTGTCCTGTCTGTGGCACTTGACCGTCGATCAGATAATGCGCACGCGCTGATCCTTGTAGCGTTGGGGCTCCAATTTCCCAGTCTAAAGCCACCCTGGGTGCAACAGGCACCCCTACCTCGGCATAGTGAATCGCGGGCTGCAAGATTGCGTCCAGCCCAAGCCTTCCTTCGGTCTCTTCCAGATGGCAAAACGCGTCAATCGCACCGGGAATGGTCACAGAATCTGGCGTGCTCAAGGGCACCGCGTCGAGCCCCTTGGCCCGCAACTTATTCGCGTCACTTGCCGCCGGGGCGCGTCCGGACCCGTTCAGGGCGCGTATCTGATCTTCGCCTGCGCGATTATACAGAACAAAGCAGTCGCCGCCGATCCCCGTCATCTGAGGTTCGCAAATACCCAGCAACACAGAGCCCGCAATGGCGGCATCCATCGCATTGCCGCCCTGTTGCAGGATATTCAACGCGACCTGAGCGGCCAAAGGGTGCGATGTGGCGCACATTCCTTCGGTTGCCAGAACTTCGGACCGACCCGGAGTGTGAAAATCCCGCATAGGCTTGCCTTCCCCTTTTGAACACGCCGAACGTAAAGCGTGGTCAGGGATTGTCTAGTCACATCAGCGGGAAGGGAGGTCCTCGGCGCCGTTCACTGGGTGGGGGCTGTGACACAAGGCGCCGAGGGAAGCTATCTGAGCTACGAATATCTTTCTGCCCTTTGTTTGCGGCGCGCCAATGGTGCGATCGGGGCCTTTATGTGGCCATTTTGGGTCACGTGACGGGGTTTGGAAAGTCAAACCGCAAGGATAGCCGATTGCAGCCATTGCGGCGTTCATAGCGAATATCACTGGTCAGTTCATGGATCAGAAACCACCCAAAACCACCTTCAGGCAATTCATCGCGCGTTGATCCCAATGGTGCGGGGACACCATCCGGTACACGAAATCCGGGTAGTGGGTTCCCAGTGTCAGAGATCAGAATATCCAGCCAGTTTTGATGCAGCCGACAATGCACTTTGACCTTGGCTGGCGTAATCCCCGCATAGGCATGCTCAACGACGTTGTTGATCGCTTCAGCCAGCGCGATTTTCACATCTCCAGCCTTCCGTGACGGCAGACCATGCGCCTCTAAGCCCTTGCTTAGCTCGGCTATGCCATCGCTGGCCTCGGCTTCGGTTGCAGCAAAGCTCAGATCCAAGAAGTCCCCGTTCCCCATGGGCATCGCGCCTATTCAATCCTTAAGTTCATTCAGCCGACCGTGCCAGAGCGTCGTCCAAGGTCGGATAAAGTTGAAAGACCGTATCCATGCGGGTCAGGCGAAACACCTTTTCGACGAAAGGGTGCAGACCAGCCAAGTCCAGCCTTCGGTCACTGCCAAGTTGTTTCATCGACGCGACGATGGCCCCAAGACCGCTTGAGTCGATGAATTCCACCTCCGTCAGGTCCAGGACCACACGCGCCGCGCCGCCTTCGGCCTCATTGCGCATATCTTCCTTGAACTGAATGGCCATTGCAGCATCAATTCGGTCCGAATGCACTGTAATGATCTGCGTAGTGTCTGTTGTCTTACTGGTCAGGGCCATGCGCGCGGGTTCTCTAAACTGAAAATCACTCGTAGAAATACGCTAGACGGCAATTCTTACCATTCGGTATCCATCCCAGTAGAAAAACGGAGGAGCATCCAAATGAAACAAGTCGTTATCGCTGGCGCAGCACGTACCCCGATGGGTGGGTTTCAGGGGATGTTCGATACAGTGACAGCAGCCGATCTGGGCGGTGTTGCGATCAAGGCCGCGCTGCAGGGGGCGGGCGCAGAATCTGTTGACGAAGTTCTTATGGGATGTGTTCTGCCAGCTGGACAGGGTCAGGCCCCTGCGCGCCAGGCCGGGTTTGCGGCAGGGCTGGGTGAAGAGGTCCCAGCCACGACGCTCAACAAAATGTGCGGATCGGGCATGAAAGCAGCCATGATGGCCTATGATCAGATTGCCTTGGGCCATGCCGACACAATGATCGCGGGCGGGATGGAGAGCATGACGAATGCTCCCTATCTTTTGCCCAAAATGCGCGAGGGCGCGCGGTTGGGTCATGCGCAGGCAATGGATCATATGTTTCTGGACGGGCTCGAGGATGCCTATGACAAGGGTCGCCTGATGGGCACGTTTGCCGAAGACTGTGCCGAGGCCTATCAGTTCACGCGCGAGGCGCAGGATGAATACGCGCTGCGTTCTTTGTCGAATGCGCTGGCCGCACAGGAAAATGGTGCATTTGCGGATGAAATCACGCCCGTCTCGGTCCGCACTCGCAAGGGCGAAGTCACCCAGTCCGCGGATGAGCAGCCGTTTTCTGCGCGGCCCGAGAAAATCCCAACGCTCAAGCCAGCCTTTCGAAAGGATGGTACCGTCACGGCTGCAAACTCTTCTTCGATTTCAGATGGTGCTGCCGCGTTGGTGCTGGCATCGGAGGACGCGGCACAGGTGCAGGGCTTGAGTGTCCGTGCCCGTATTGTCGGCCACGCCAGCCACGCGCAGGCACCAGGGCTGTTTACGACCGCACCAGTTCCGGCCGCGCAAAAATTGCTGACCAATATCGGTTGGTCGAAAGAAGATGTTGACCTGTGGGAGGTCAACGAAGCCTTTGCCGTCGTGCCGATGGCGTTCATGCATGAGATGGGCTTGCCCCGCGATATCGTCAACGTGAATGGTGGGGCCTGCGCTCTGGGCCACCCGATCGGTGCATCGGGCGCGCGGATCATGGTCACGCTGCTGAACGCGCTAGAAAAGCGAAACCTCAAACGGGGCGTGGCGGCCATCTGCATCGGCGGTGGCGAAGGTACGGCGATAGCCATCGAACGCGTTTGACGCTTCACCTTTTTCCAAATACTCCGGCATAAACCCCTGCCACGAGCTCCGACATGACAGCCGACTACAACACACTTGCCAAAACCATTGCAGCCCTGACCGAAGGCGAAACCGACGACGTGGCTCTGATGGCCACGGTCGCGTGCGAGGTGCATCATTCCGATGATCGATTTGACTGGACAGGCTTCTATCGCGTTACCGAGCCGGGGCTTTTGAAAATCGGACCCTATCAGGGCGGGCACGGCTGTCTGGTCATCCCGTTCGACCGCGGCGTCTGTGGCGCTGCCGCCCGCACCGGTGAAGTACAGTTGGTGCCGGATGTAGACGCGTTTCCGGGCCATATCGCCTGCGCGTCTTCGACCCGGTCCGAATTGGTGCTACCCGTGCTAAATGCCGCCGGTGACGTCATTGCTGTGTTCGATATCGACAGCGATCAACCCGATGCGTTCAATGAACAAGACGCAAGCCAACTGGGCGAAATTCTGTCCAGCATTTTCGCCAAATAGCCAAGGCCGAGGGTGTAGCCCCGGCCTCGTCTATCTCATGATGTCAACGATCAGGTGTTCAGAAGCTTGGCTTTCTGCGCGGCAAATTCCTCGTCCGTCAGAACGCCTTTTTCCTTGAGCGCTGCAAGCCGTTCCAGCTCATCCGCGGCGGATACGGTCGCGACTGAGCGGATATAGTCCTTTTGCGCCTGTTCGATCTGGCTCATGGCTTCGGCATTGTGCTGGTGCATCTTGTCGCCGCGGACAATCAGGTAGGCCAGAACACCCATCCATGGAATCAGGATGACAAAGGCAATCCAGACCGCCTTTCCACCGCCACTCAAGTCCTTGGATCGGAAGACATCGGCCACAACCGAAATCATCACCCAGAACCAGGCCACCATCAGGAACAGCCAGAAGATTGACCAGACTATGTCGAAGAAACCGATGCCGTTGTCCATTTGTCATTCAACCCTTTGCGAATGCGTAAGAATATTCATATTCAGATAGCATGGACTGTAGCAGACAGTTTGCCGGTTGGTTAGTGTCAATTCTCTGATGGTTTTACTACGCTACGCCAGGCTGGGTAATTCAATGGCCGTTAGAAGATAGGCCAGCACAGCCTGAGCGCCGAATATCCCAAAGATATAATATGAAAACAGCCGCTTGCGGGTTTTGTGTCTGAATATCCAACGCCCCAGCAATGCGCCTGGACTGCCGCCCAGCGCAGCTAACCACAAAAGGTTTCGTTCAGGAGCACGCTTTTTCCGCCGTCTTGCCTGCAGTTTATCCCAGCCAAAGGCAAGCAAAGTCAGGGCGTTGATGGTCCATAAGTAAATCACCGCAATCCACATGGTGGACGGATACCCAAACAATGTTGTGGGTCCAAGTGAAAAATATCTTGGTTTTTTCACGGAATCAGCGCATCGTGAAAAACGAAGAGAAAATTTCACCAAACCCCGGAGCTTTCAGTGAACAGCCAAGCACCGCGCAGCGCCACACTCGGAGCCGATCTTCGCGCATTGCGCAAATCGCGCGGGCTGACGTTGAGCGAGATCGCCGCGCGACTGGGCCGTTCGGTGGGTTGGCTAAGCCAGGTCGAGCGTGACATGTCCGACCCCTCAATTTCCGACCTGCGCCAGATTGCCGAATGTCTGGGCGTGCCGATGTCGATGCTGTTCGCGCATTCCTCCGCGCCGGCAGATGAGCAGGGGTATGTGGTGCGGGCCGGAACGCGCCGCCCGATGGGGTCCGGTGAGGAAGGGTTGATCGAAGAACTGCTGTCGCCCGATCTGACCGATGATTTCGAAATGGTGCATTCCACGTTCAAGCCCCGATCGAAAATGCAAACCCCGGCCAACCGACCAACGCAGGAGGTTGGGTACATGGTGTCAGGGCGGTTGGAACTGACGATCAGTGGGCGCCAGTTTTTGGTCGGCCCCGGCGACAGCTTTCGGATCAAACATGAACCCTATCAATGGTCGAACCCCTATGATGAGCCCGCAGTGGCCATCTGGGTTATCGCTCCGCCGGTGTACTGATGAGCTTTGAAGCCTGGACCATATTCGCGCTGTTTTGGGTGGTGTTCGTCACCACGCCGGGGCCGAACGCGGTCAATTGCATTTCAAACGGGATGAGCCTGCCGTTTCTCAAAGCGATGCTGGGTGTCCTGGCGATTCTAACGCAGGCCAGCACGTTTCTTGTCCTGTCAGCGCTGGGTGTGACCGCGTTGATCGCAGCATCCCCAACCGGGTTTTTTATCGCCAAACTGGTGGGGGCAGGGTTCCTGATCTGGGTTGGAGTTCGCGGCTGGATGAATGCCACGCGTCCGGCCCCGGCAAGTGAACGACCTGCGCGCCATGTGTATCTGCACGCACTGGCGGTCGCTACGATCAATCCTAAAAGCGTGGCAGGGTACCTCGCCGCCTTTTCCCAGTTTGTGCAGCCTGACGTTCCGATCTGGCAGCAGATGGTCGTCATCATGCCTACGGCGCTGATCATCACCACGCTCAGCTATACCGGGTTCACCGTGTTGGGCGCGCTGATGGGTAAGGCTGCGCTGGGAGCGGTTTTCAACACCTGGGTGCGCCGTGTGATGGCCGCCTGTTTCATCATCTATGGCGTGTTGCTGGGGGCCAGCTCCACGCCTGCAGCAAGGGGGTAGTCACATGTACAACGGTTCTTGCCTCTGCGGCGCGGTAGCGTTCACGATTGACGGAGATCTGTCGCCGCCCTCGGCCTGCCATTGCGGTCAGTGCCGCAAGCAATCAGGACATTATTGGTCTTCAACAGTAACCCATCAGGACAACCTGAGTTTCACTGCCAGCGACACGCTCACCTGGTTTCGCGCATCAGGTACAGCGCGCCGGGGCTTTTGCAGCGTATGCGGCTCATTCCTTTTCTGGCAGCACAATGAAGAGGACACGATTTCGATTTCCATGGGGGCCTTCGATACGCCTACCGGATTACACCTCGCCCGGCACATCTTTGTGGCCGACAAGGGCGACTACTACGACATCACGGACGATCTGCCCCAACGGGCACAGTAACAGGGATCAAGCAAATGAGTGACTTTCCGACAAAAGCCCGCGTGGTCATTATCGGTGGCGGTGTGGTGGGGGCTTCCTCACTGTACCATCTGGCCAAGAAGGGCTGGACCGATTGTGTTCTGCTGGAAAAGAACGAACTGACTGCAGGCTCGACCTGGCACGCGGCGGGTAACGTCCCGACCTTCTCGAATTCATGGGCGATCATGAATATGCAGCGATACTCGACCGAGCTGTATTCGCGTTTGGGCGAAGAGGTCGACTACCCGATGAACTACCATGTTTCGGGCTCGATCCGTTTGGCGCACAGCAAAGAGCGGATGCAGGAGTTCGAACACGCCATGGCGATGGGGCGCTATCAAGGCATCCCGATGGAGATTTGGACGCCTGAAGAAGCTAAAGAGCGCTATCCATTCCTGGAAACGCACGATCTTGAAGGCGTACTGTACGACCCGACAGATGGCGACATTGATCCGGCGCAGCTGACACAGGCGTTGGCCAAGGGTGCCCGTGACATGGGCCAGAAGATCATCCGCTTCTGCCCGGCGACCGGCGTCACCCAGCGCGACGACGGAACCTGGACCGTTCACACGGATAAGGGTGACATCGATTGTGACTACGTGGTGAACGCGGCCGGCTACTACGCACAGCGCGTGGGGGAGTGGTTCAAGCCCTTCGGCGGTCGTACCGTTCCCGCAATGGTCATGAGCCACCAGTACCTGCTGACAGACGAAGTGCCTGAAGTCGAGGAATGGTCCAAAGCGAACGGAGGCAAGAAGCTGCCGTTGCTGCGCGATGTGGATATCTCGTACTACCTGCGGCAGGAGAAGAACGGTTTCAACCTCGGCCCGTATGAGCCCAACTGCAAGGGTCACTGGATGACCGAGGACGACCCGATGCCCGAGGATTTCAGCTTCCAGCTGTGGAACGACGACCTGGACCGCATCGAAGACATCGTTACCGACGCGATGGAGCGGGTGCCTTTGATGGCGACCTCCGGCGTTGGCCGTGTGATCAACGGCCCGATCCCCTATGCGCCGGACGGGCTGCCGCTGATCGGCCCAATGCCCGGTGTAAAAAACGCGTTCGAGGCACACACATTCACCTTCGGCATCGCTCAGGGCGGCGGTGCAGGCAAGGTGCTGGCCGAATGGATCGTCGATGGCGCGACCGAGTGGGATATGTGGGCCGTCGATCCACGTCGCTACACCGATTACACAGATCAGGACTACTGCAACCAGAAAGGTCTGGAAGTCTATGGCAACGAGTACGCCATGCATTTCCCCCATCATGAATGGCCCGCGGCGCGCGACAAGAAACTGTCGCCGGTGCATGACAAGGTCAAAGCGCTGGGCGGCGTGATGGGTGCCTATAACGGGTGGGAGCGTGCCAACTGGTTCGCAAAGCCGGGCGACGACACGTCGCTTGATGCGACCCATACCTGGGGCCGGTCCGGCCCGTGGGAGCAGCGGATCCAAGAGGAATGCGAGGCCGTGCGGGATGATTGTGGAGTGCTGGATCTGCCAGGCTTCTCGCGCTTCATGGTCAAGGGAGAGGGCGCCGCTGAGGCGCTGCGCGGCCTCGCAACCGGAGGGCTGCCAAAGGTCGGCCGGATGAACCTCATCTACGTATCTGACAACCGTGGTCGCATTCTGACCGAGATGTCCTGTATCCGTCTGGGCGAGGATGAATTCGTCATGATCACCGCCGCAACTGCACAGTGGCATGATCGGGACATCCTGATGAACGCGATGCCTGCGAGTGTGTCGATTGAAGACGTCACCACGACACGGGATACACTGATCGTCACCGGCCCGAAATCGCGCGAGATACTGTCGACTATGACGGATGCGGATCTGACCTCGGGGTGGCTGACTCATCAGTCTGCGACCGTCGCAGGCCAGCCCGCCTATCTGATCCGCGTCTCCTTCGCGGGTGAGCTGGGATGGGAAGTCCACGCTCTGAACGAGCATATGCCCGCGATCTATGACGCGATCATCGATGCCGGTGCCACGCCGTTCGGGATGTACGCTCTGAACTCGCTGCGGATCGAAAAGGGTTACCGTGCCTGGAAGGGCGACCTGTCGACCGACTACTCGCTGCTCGAAGGTGGTCTGGAGCGGTTCGTCAAACTGGACAAGCCGCAGGACTTCCCGGGCAAGGCCGCGATCCTGAACGAAAAGCAGCAGGGCGTGAAAAAAGCCTTTGTCACTCTGACGGTTGATGCCGGCGATTGCGATGCGCCGTATATGTCGTGCATCTGGCAGGGTGATCAAATCGTGGGCGAAACCACCTCGGGCGCCTGGGGCTACCGCGTCGGTAAATCCATCGCGCTGGGCATGATCAAGGCCGAGCTTGCCAACCCCGGCACCGAGCTTGAGGTCGAAATCTACGGCCAAAAGTGCCGCGCTGTGGTAGAGCAGGACCAGCCGCTCTGGGATCCCGAGAACGAGCGGTTGCGCGCTTAACCTCTCACGGAGACCGCCATGAGCAAGAGATACGCCAAATTGGGACCCGGTGAGGGTCCCAACTATGACTGGGAAAATGACCACACCTTTGTGAAGGTTTCCGGTCAGGACACCGACGGCGCATACACGCTCATGGAAGACAATCTGAAGGCCAGCTTCGCGCTTGGCCTTCATCGCCATGATAGCCATGCCGAGACCTTCTATTTTCTGGAAGGTACAGTAGATTTCTATGTTGATGGTGACTGGCATCGGTGCCCCCCGGGTACAACCATGCATGTGCCGCCCGGTGTGCCCCATGCCTGCCGCGTGGCCGATGGTGCGCCTGCCAGAATGCTGATGATTTTCCAGCCTTCGGGGTTCGATGGATTTCTGGCTGAACTGGCGACCATGGATGAGGCTGATTTTGCGGATGATGCGAAGATGGCTGAGTTGAATGCGCGCTATGACATCGTACCGATGGGACCGGTTCCCGCTCATCCGGATGATCAGAAGTGAAAGGGCGCTGATGGCTGTTCCTGCGACCATGTCTGGCGTTTACCTGACCCGCCATGGTGGCCCCGAAGCGCTGGAGTGGCGCGAGGATATACTGGTCCCAACACCCGGCCCAGGTCAGGTGCTGGTTAGGGTCGCGGCCGCGGGCGTTAACAACACTGACATCAATACACGGGTCGGTTGGTATTCCTCGGGCGTGACCAGCGCCACTGATGATGTCAATCAGGAGGTTGATGCAGGCGGCTGGGGTGGGGCGCTTTCATTTCCCCGCATTCAGGGCGGAGATCTGTGCGGCTATGTCGAAGTAGCAGGTCACGGTTCCAGATTCACAGCGGGGCAACGTGTGACCTGTCCGATCAACCTGCCGCGGCCTCGTCCGGGCAATCCGACGGGATTCATTGCGCTGGGGTCTGAAATCGACGGAGCTTTTGCACAATACTGCTTGGTTGCGGCGGATGATTTGTATGACGTCACAGAATCCCCCCTTTCAGACGTTGAGATCGCCGCGATCCCCTGTGCTTTTGGAACGGCAGAGAACCTATTGACCCGCGCCGGTGTGTCGGCCGGACACAAGGTTCTGATAACCGGGGCGTCAGGCGGCGTGGGCTTGGCAGCAGTGCAGTTAGCGGCGTTGCGTGGGGCGACGGTTTGGGGCATCACCAGCGCTGCCAAGGCCGAGGTGGTCAAATCTCAGGGTGCTATCGACACGTACGACCGCGACGACCCGCTGCCAAAGGACACATTCGACGTCGTGATCGACGTTGTCGGCGGCCCCGCCTGGCCTAACCTGATTTTGGCTTTGAAGCCCGGAGGGCATTATGCCGTTTCTGGCGCAATCGCCGGGCCGATTGTTGAAGCTGACCTGCGGGAGATTTACCTGCGCGACATCACAATACACGGCTGCACGCACCAAACCTTCGACGTCTTCGGGCGTCTCGTCGAGATGATGAACGCTGGTTGTTTCAAACCTTTGGTTTCCAAAACCTATCCGCTAAGAGATATCGCCAAGGCGCAGGAGGATTTCCAGTCCAAGACGCTGCCGGGAAAACTTGTTCTGGTTCCTTAAGGAGATTGGCAAATGGTGGATATCACACTTCTGGATGGGTCGATTGGTCAGGAGTTGGTCAAACGCAGCGGGGATAAGCCGACGCCACTATGGTCGACGCGCGTTATGATCGACCACCCGGAATTGGTGAATGAGGTCCATGCCGAGTATTTTCGCCGCGGGGCAACGGTAGCAACGACCAACACCTACGCGGTCCATCGTTCTCGGCTGGAGCGCTTGGGTATGGAAGCCCAACTGCCCGACCTGATTGATGCTGCGGTTACACAGGCGAACCGTGCGAGAATGGGCGGTTCCGGGCGTATCGCAGGCGCGCTGGGTCCATTGCTGGCGTCTTATCGCCCCGATCTGAAACCCGACGTGGAAGACGCTGCCGCGAAATTTTCGGAGTTGGTCAAACTGATGGCCGACAACGTCGATCTGTTTCTGATCGAAACCGTATCATCGGTGCAGGAGGGCGAAGGGGCTCTGCTAGGCACGGCAAAGGCAGGTAAACCGGTCTGGCTGGCACTATCGGTCATGGACGACGATGGAACGCGCCTGCGATCGGGAGAACCGCTCGGTGGCATCGCGCCGCTTGTCGACCGGTTCAACCCTGACGCGGTTCTGATAAACTGTTCGCGCCCCGAGGCCGTTCCTGCTGCGCTTAAGATCATTGCAACGATGGGGCGGCCGTTTGGGGCCTATGCAAACGGGTTTACCGGGATTACGCAAGATTTCCTGAAAGACGCGCCAACGGTAGATGCCCTGAAACAGCGCCACGATCTTGGACCCGAGGCTTACGCCGATCATGCAATGCGCTGGGTTGCACAGGGGGCAACGATTGTTGGCGGATGCTGCGAAGTCGGCCCGGATCATATCGAGGCTCTTGCCGACCGCCTGCGGGCCGCAGGGCACCGGATTGTCTAAGAGGAAAGCGATGCCATCGACGTCAAACAAACCGGCAGTCAATGCTCAGCGGCACTTCGACATCGTCGTCGCACCGGGCTATGTGCTGTTGGAATTTGCGTCCTTGGTCGAGGTGCTTCGGTTGGCAAACCGCGTTTGCCCTAGCCCGCCTTTTACCTACACTTATCGTTCTCTGCGGGGCGGTCCGATCGCCAGCAGCAGCGAGGCGACGATCCAGACCGAGCGCATTCCGCCGCAACCCAACGCGGACTACCTGTTTGTCATCGGCAATTCCAATCCTGATCATCCCGACCTTTCCTTGGGGCGCGTCGTATCTGATTACACGTATCGCGGCGCTCAGGTCTTTCTGCTGTCCGAGGCGGCAAGCCGTTATATTGACGAGCAGGGGACCGAGGAGATGTCGACCCATTGGGAAAACGCGTCCTTTTTGCGCGAACGCCGCGCTCAATTCGAGGCCAAACTGTCGATTGCAACAGAACAGGGCGCCGTTGTGACCTGCGCCGGGATGGAGGCGACAACCGATGTCGCGCTGGCCGTGATCGGGCGCCACATATCTGGGCCAACCAGAATGACCGTGGCCGATATTATGCTGCACGAGAACATCCGGGACTTTTCCTCGCTTCAGCCTTTTTCCGGGTCGAAAACCACGGCAACCGGCGACGCCAAGCTGGATCAGTGCATCAAGGTGATGCAGGCCAATATCGAAGACCCGCTGCCAATACGGGAAATCGTCGAAGCACTAAAGCTTTCGAACCGGTCTTTGGAGCGGAAGTTCAAGAACTATTTCGGAACCACACCAAACGGCTTTTACCGCGAGATGAGGCTGGCCAAGGCCAATAACCTCCTGCTGAACACTACGATGAGCGTGCGCGAAATCGGACTGGCCTGCGGGTTTCCCAACGGGTTTTCGTCGGTCTACAAAAGCTTTTTTGGGGTGACGCCCTTCGTGTTGAGACGCGAAAAGCGGCAAGTTAAACATGGTTGATTTTTGCAAATGCGCTGACGTTTTTCGTGCATTCTGCGTCGCTCTTCCGTGTATTTTGGCTGGAAACTCATAAAGCGGAATCATGAGAATGGCTGATCTTCCTACTAAGGCCCGTGTTGTCATCATCGGTGGCGGAGTCATCGGATGTTCGGTGGCGTACCACCTGACCAAAAAGGGCTGGAAAGACGTAGTGCTGCTGGAACGTAAGCAACTGACCAGCGGTACCACCTGGCACGCGGCGGGCTTGATCGCGCAGCTGCGTGCAACGGCGAACATGACCAAACTGGCGAAGTACAGTCAGGAGCTTTATGGCTCGCTTGAGGAAGAAACCGGTGTGGCCACGGGATTCAAACGTTGTGGGTCGATCACTGTTGCGTTGACTGAAGAGCGCAAAGAAGAGCTCTACCGTCAGGCGGCCATGGCACGGGCCTTTGGTGTCGAGGTCGAAGAAATCGAAAATGAGCGCATTCAGGAACTGTATCCGCACATCAACCTACAAGGTGTGACGGGTGCTGTTTACCTGCCGCTGGACGGTCAGGGTGATCCGGCCAACATTGCACTGGCGCTGGCCAAGGGGGCCCGACAGCGTGGCGGTATCGTCAAGGAACGCGTGAAAGTTACCGACATCGCCAAACAGGGCCGCAAGGTGAGCGGCGTTGACTGGGTCGCGGATGACGGCAGCGCCTCGGGCCATATCGAATGTGACATGGTCGTGAATTGCGCGGGCATGTGGGGGCATGAGGTCGGCAAGATGGCTGGCGTCAACGTTCCGTTGCACGCGTGCGAACACTTCTACATCGTCACCGAAGGCATCGACGGCTTGACCCAGTTGCCGGTTCTGCGAGTTCCGGATGAATGTGCGTATTACAAAGAAGATGCTGGCAAGATTCTGTTGGGTGCATTTGAACCGAACGCCAAGCCGTGGGCGATGAACGGCATCCCCGACACGTTTGAGTTCGACCAACTGCCCGAGGATTTCGACCATTTCGAGCCAATCCTCGAAGCCGCGTGTGAACGTATGCCTATGTTGGCCGAGGCTGGCATCCATACCTTCTTCAATGGACCGGAATCGTTTACCCCTGATGATGCCTACCATTTGGGGCTTGCGCCCGAGATGGACAATGTCTGGGTTGCGGCAGGCTTCAACTCAATCGGTATCCAATCTGCTGGTGGTGCGGGCATGGCACTCGCCGAGTGGATGGACAGCGGTGAAAAACCGTTCGATCTGGGTGACGTGGACATCAGCCGGATGCAGCCGTTCCAGGGCAACAAGCAGTACCTGTTTGAGCGTTCGAAAGAGACGCTGGGCCTGCTCTATGCCGATCACTTTCCCTATCGCCAAAAAGCCACCGCACGCGGGGTGCGCCGGACGCCGTTCCATCATCACCTGCTGGAACAGGGCGCGGTCATGGGCGAACTGGCAGGCTGGGAACGTGCCAACTGGTTTGCGAATGAAGGGCAGGAGCGGGAATACCAGTACAGCTGGAAGCGCCAGAACTGGTTCGAGAACTCGGCCGCTGAACACAAGGCTGTTCGCGAAAATGTCGGTATGTACGACATGTCATCTTTCGGCAAAATCCGTGTCGAAGGCCCCGATGCCGAGGCGTTCATGAACTATGTCGGCGGCGGCGATTACTCGGTGCCGAATGGCAAGATCGTCTATACCCAGTTCCTCAACCGCGCAGGTGGGATTGAGGCGGACGTGACGGTCACCCGCCTGGCCGACACCGCCTATCTGGTCGTGACCCCGGCGGCGACACGTCTGGCGGACCAGACCTGGATGCAGCGCCACGCGGGTAACTTCAACGTTGTCATCACCGATGTCACTGCGGGTGAGGGCGTACTGGCCGTGATGGGGCCGAATGCACGTGCGCTGCTTGAAAAGGTCTCACCCAACGATTTCACCAACGCGACCAACCCGTTTGGCACAGCGCAGGACATCGAGATCGGCATGGGCCTGGCTCGCGCTCATCGCGTGACCTATGTGGGGGAACTTGGTTGGGAAATCTACGTCTCGTCCGACATGGCGGGTCACGTGTTCGAAACACTACACGAGGCAGGACAGGACGTGGGGCTGAAACTGTGCGGTATGCATATGATGGACAGCGCCCGGATCGAAAAAGGCTTCCGCCACTTCGGCCATGACATCACCTGCGAGGACCATGTGGTCGATGCTGGGCTCGGCTTTGCGGTCAAGGTCGACAAGGGCAGTGACTTTATTGGTCGTGAGGCTGTGATCGCGCGCAAGGAAAGCGGACCGCACAACCGCCTTGTTCAATTCAAACTGACCGACCCGGAACCGCTGTTGTTCCATAACGAACCGATCATTCGGGATGGCGAGTATGTGGGCTATCTGTCCTCGGGCAACTATGGCCACACGCTGGGCGGTGCGATCGGTCTGGGCTATGTGCCCTGCGAAGGCGAAAAGGCCGCTGACGTTCTGGCCTCGACCTACGAGATCGATGTTTGCGGTGTCAAAGTCAAAGCCGAAGCGTCGCTCAAGCCGATGTACGATCCAAAATCCGAACGCGTAAAAGTCTAAATCCTTATGATCGAAAACGGGGCGCTTCGGCGCCCTTTTTTGTTGTGCATATCAATTTTGTTGATGTGAGTGTTCACGGATTTCGTAGTTTTCAAACCATCCGGATCAGCCGTATAGACAAACGGTATTATCGGGAGGCCCATGATGGCGGACGTCGCAGCACCACCCCAGAATGAGGACACGCCAAAGGGATTGGCTTTGGCGGTGACCGCTTACGTTCTTTGGGGTTTCCTGCCGCTTTACATGAAGGCGCTGGCGCATATCGGACCGGTTGAGATCGTGGCGCATCGGATTATTTGGTCAGTACCGGTAGCCGGGCTATTGCTGGTGGCGTTGGGGCGAACCAAGGATCTGAAGGCCGCACTGCAGAACCCGAAAATGCTGGGCATGGCCTGTCTGACCGCAGCTTTGATCTCGGTAAACTGGGCAATTTATGTTTGGGCCATAGCCAGCGGCAATGCGCTGGATGCGGCGCTGGGTTACTACATCAATCCGCTTTTCAGCATTGCGTTGGGGGCGGTACTGTTGCGCGAACCTTTGAACCGCACGCAACTGGCGGCCGTTGGTTTGGCCGCATTGGGCGTTCTGGTGTTGGTTGTCGAAGCAGGCCGGCTTCCATGGGCCGCTCTGGCGCTGACCGTCAGTTGGGGGTTCTATGCCTTCTTCAAACGCTCGTTGCCCATCGGCCCCAATCAGGGCTTTTTGTTAGAAGTTCTGATCCTGTTGATCCCCGCCTTGGTTTACATCACCTGGTTAGCGGCTAAAGGAACCGGTCACTTCGGCGCTGCCGCTGGGGACACCATGCTGCTGGCTTGCGCCGGTATTGTCACGGCTGTTCCGTTGCTGGTCTATGCCAACGGGGCCAAACTGGTTCGGCTGTCCACAATGGGGATCCTGCAATACATCGCACCGACGATGATCTTTATCACTGCAATCACCGTATTTGGGGAACAGATCGACCGAGGGCGCATGATCGCCTTTCCGCTGATTTGGGCGGCGCTGGTGGTCTACACGATCCCAATGATCCGTCAGATGCGGTCTCAGACCTGACGCAACATGTCAGCGGCGGCCTCTGCCCACAAGCGATAGGCCTTTGGGCTTGGGTGATATCCGTCCGGAGCAGCCAGCGCCGGGTCATCGGGAAGCTCCAAGGGCAGGTGGCGGGCCTGCGGGAATGCCGCGGCAGCCTTTTGTAAACCCTGATCCAGCCGCGCGGCCTGACGTCCCAGCACCCACGCAAGTGGCTGCGGTAGCGCTGGAAATCGCTCCATTTGTGGCACGGCAGTTACGACGATATGGCGAACACCCAGATTGTTCGTAAGATGATTCAGCAGTTGGGTCTGCAAGGCTGTGAACCTTTGCTGAGAAACAGCACGTGTGACGTCGTTGACACCCAGGGCGGTCACGGCCGCATCAAACGTGCCTTCAAGGCGTTCCAGCCGGTCCAGCGTATCCTGCGTCGTGTGGCCTGTCGTTGCCTCAAGTCGCCATTCCACGCTGTAGTGGCGGGCCAATCGTGCCACCAGAAACCCCGAAAGCGCCTGTTGTTGTCGGCCAGCACCAACGCCGGCTGCCGAGCTATCGCCTGCGATCAGCAACCGCAACCGGGGGCCGCGCCCTTCGCGCCCCTGTCGAGGGCCCGAGGGTTCTGGAAGTTGTTGCGCGTTTCGGCGCACGGAAACCGCCTGGGCTGCCAGAACCGGCAGCAGCGGCACGCGCAAGATCTGATCTGCGGCAATCAGGCTGGGCATGTTCAACTGAGCGCGTTTTTGTACTCGAGGAATCTGGGGTCTGTCATAACCCGGGCCATCATGGCCTCACGCAGGGCACCAATGGTTTTGTAGGGACGCATGACAACTTCGAAGTTCTGAATCAAACCGTCGTCATTCAGAGTGATCAGGTCGACGCCTACCGCATCCAAATCTCCGACCTTGCACTGAAACTCCAGCGCCCAGTCTTTGCCTTCACCCATGATCCGGCGATAGCGAAAATCGGAAAACACCTGTCCCACATGGCCCAAAACGGCCGCCACAGGTTCACGACCGGTCCACGTGCTGTAGTAGGTCGGTGGTGAAAACCGCACGTCCTCGGCCAGCAATTCGTGGATCAGGCTTTCGTCGCCCTTGGCAACGACGTCTTTCATGTGCGCGATCATGGGATGCATGGGTTCTCCTCCGCTTTGTTCCGAGAGTTGCTGAACTGATCCGTTCAGGCAAGGCCGACGTTGCGGGAAGCAACGCCGTGCGATAGGCAGGCGCGCATGAGCGAGACCTATGATCCCCCGAAAACACCGTTGGACGTGCTGCATGAAGATGCGCAGCTAATCGTGGTCAACAAACCCTCGGGTCTATTGTCTGTGCCGGGGAGGGGGGAGCATCTGGCCGATTGCCTGTTGACCCGCGTGCAGGCGGCATTTCCGCAGGCTTTGCTGGTGCACCGGCTGGATCGGGATACGTCAGGTGTCATGGTGTTCGCCCAGTCACCGCACGCACAGCGGCATCTGAGCATGCAGTTCGAAAAACGCCAGACCCGCAAGACCTATGTTGCGCGCGTTTGGGGGCGTATCGAGCAAAAGACCGGAACCGTCGATCTGCCATTGATCGTGGATTGGCCCAACCGCCCGCGCCAGATGGTCTGTCATGAGACTGGTAAGCCCGCCGTCACCGACTGGCGGTTTGTCAAATACGAGGGCGAGACAACGCGCGTCCGATTGTCCCCCAAAACGGGCAGATCGCATCAGCTGCGCGTCCATATGCAAGCGCTGGGTCATCCCATTCTGGGCGATCCGTTCTACGCAGAAGGACCTGCGCGCGAATTCCCGCGTCTGATGCTGCACTCTGAGGAATTGCGCCTGAAGAGCCCTGAGGGCGGAGTTTCAATGAAATTCCGCGCCCCGGCTGATTTCTGACCTCAGGCCGTGCTCGACCACAGAATCTTGAGGTTGCCCAATGAGAACCGCTTGGTCCGCTTGCGCGGCGCGCAGGGCTGACGGGCTGCCATGATTTCGCGTTCAATCTCGAACGCGCGCAAGGTGTGATCCTGAGCCCAGCGGTCCAGTTTCAATGTCATCATCACGTGATTGTCGAGATATGGCATGATCGACCTCCTTTGATTTGTTTCCCCAAGATCGCCGATCACTCCTGACACCACCCTGTCAGGGGGGTGTGCTAGAGTGTCAGCAGATACCCGGAGAACCCAATGCGCCGCTCGACCCGCCTGTTTGAAATCATCCAGATTCTGCGCTCTGCCGAGGCACCGGTGACGGCAGAAGCGCTGGCAGAAAAGCTCGAAGTATCGTCCCGCACCGTTTATCGCGACATTGCAGCATTGCAGGCGCAACGAACTCCGATCGAGGGTGAAGCTGGCGTGGGATACCTGATGCGCCGCGGGTATGATCTGCCGCCGTTAAACTTTGACGCGGAAGAGGTCGAGGCGCTGTGGGTTGGGCTGTCCATGCTGGCGCGCACAGGGGACAGTACCCTGCAACAGGCGGCGGACCGGGTGTGTCGCAAGATCGACGCTTTGCGCGCGCCTGCGGATTGGCTGCAGGTCGCCCCATGGGGCGCACCGATGGATGACCCGGCCAAGGGGTGCGTGCCCGTCGTGAACTATCGTGAGGCCATCCGCTCTGAGCGCAAAATTCGCATCACCTACGTGAACGCCGAAGGCGAACGGACCGAGCGAGTCGTCAGACCCGTCGCCCTGATCTATCACATCGAATGCACGATGCTTGCAGCGTGGTGCGAACTGAGAAATGCATTCCGCCATTTTCGCACGGATCGTATTTGGGCCTGTGACCTGACAAACGATCATTTCTGCGGGCAGGGGGAGCCGTTGCGGGCGATCTGGCAAGACCAGAACCAATGGGATCCCGCAGAACGGCGGTAAATTGCCGACTTCACCCGATTGTTGCTTGAGCCTATGTTGAGGGAACGCGATATACTGCGCCAAACAATGCGGGTCCGGTGAACGGGCCCCAGAGCAGAAGGTGATTTCATGACGATTTCCAAAAGTGTTCTTGCCGCCGGACTGTGTTCGGCCCTGTTTTTGGGGGCCTGTACAGACCCCGGTACGCTGAACCTGCCCTCGGACCCGAACCAGAACGCCAAACAGGGCGCAATCCTTGGGGGTCTGATCGGCGCAGGTGTCGGCGCGATTGCCAATGATTCGGACCCTCTGCTGGGTGCAGTGGCCGGCGGTGCGATCGGTGCAGCCGGAGGCGGCCTGATCGGCAATCAACTGGATCGGCAAGCAGCGGAATTGCGTCAGCAACTGGCCAACCAAGGCATCATCGTTACCAACGCGGGCGACCGGCTGATCGTCACCGTTCCGAATGACATCACCTTCGACACCGACAGCGCGACCGTGCGCCCGGCTCTAAGGGCCGATCTGGTTCGGGTGGGGCAGAATCTGGTGAACTACCCCAACTCGAACGTGCAGGTCATCGGCAATACCGACAGTGACGGTGACGCCGCGTATAATCAGGGCCTGTCCGAACGCCGTGCGCGGTCTGTCGCGGATATTCTTCAAGCAAATGGCGTAAGCGGTGCACGCATCTCAACCATCGGTCAGGGCGAAAGCCGCCCGATTGCGTCAAACCTGACGCCCGAGGGGAAGGCGCAGAACCGCCGGGTCGACATCGAGATCATCCCCAACGGAAACACATAACGACATGGGCGCTTTTACGTGCCCATTTTTTGCACATTGACTGCGCGTCATCCGGGCTTTGGTGTGCGTGAAAGTTAAGTTAGCTATTGGGAAACACCTGAACCGGAGTTTCCCAATGTCTGACCCAATCCTCCTGAGCCTGTCCGGCTCATTGCGCCAGAGCGCGACCAACCGCAAATTGCTGCGCGAAGCAGCCCGGCTGTTCGAGCCGGGAACGCATATCGAAGCTGATCTGAACCTTCCACTCTATGATGGGGACCTTGAGGACGGCAAGGGCATCCCTGAAGCCGTGCAAACCCTTTCCGATCAAATCGCCCAAGCCCATGCCGTGATCATTTCGACCCCGGAATACAACAAAGGTCCGTCGGGTGTTCTAAAAAACGCTTTGGACTGGGTCAGTCGAACCGACGGTCGCCCATGGGCCGACAAACCGGTTGCCGTGATGTCAGCCGCCGCAGGACGCGCAGGCGGCGAGCGGGCGCAGATGGTTCTGCGCGGCTATATGGTTCCTTTCCAACCGCGCATCCTGCAGGGCCCGGAGATTCATCTCGCAAGCAGTTCGAACGAGTTTGACGAGCAGGGCAAATTGCTGAGCGACCGTTACGAAAGTTCTCTGCGGACACTCATGCAGAAACTGCGTGCCGAGGCTGGGTTCTAAGATCGAGAGGCTGCTTGCCGGGTCAGGTCCGTCTGCATAATCTGCCGCTATGACTGACGAAATACAGACCGATGTGATGGACCCGGCCCGCGCCTCTGCGCTATTGGCGGCGCTTGGTTCCCGTAAGAAATTCGGTGCGGGCGATCACCTGCCGCCGTTCTTTCACCAGCTGTATTTCTGGTCGCCGCAACCGCCTGCTGCCTTAGGTCGGGACGGGCATCCAAAGGTTGGTGGCGGTCTGATCCCCGATATGGGCTTGCCGCGCAGAATGTGGGCTGGGGGCCGCCTGCAATTTCACACGCCGTTGGTCGCGGCTTCAAAAGCCCTGCGCCGGTCTGTGTGCGAAAGCGCGACGACAAAAGCCGGCCGGACCGGTCCGTTGGGGTTTGTAACCTTGCGGCACGACATTTCTCAGGACGGTCAATTGTGTCTGAGCGAATGGCAGGATCTGGTTTACCGGCAGGACCCGTCGGACACGGATATCCAAGCCAAACCGCCTGTGGCACGCACCGATGAAACCGACAGGCGAGATGTGACCTTCGACAGCACATTGCTTTTTCGATACTCGGCGCTGACCTTTAATGGGCATCGTATCCACTATGATCTGGACTATGCACGTGGGGTCGAAGGCTATGACGGTTTGGTCGTTCACGGCCCGCTATTGGCGCAACTTTTGTTGCTATTTGCCGAGGATCTTGTAGGTCCATTGGCTCAATTCTCGTTTCGCGCGTCATCGCCGTTGATGGATTGTGAGACGGCAACCCTGTGCCGGAATGGCCAATCGATGTGGGTGCGCGGACCCGACGGGCGGCAATGTATGTCCGCCGAGGCCGTCCCGCGATCAGAGTGACGCTTCGGGCCTGAAATCTTCCGGGATCGCATCCTTATCTTCAAGAACAAGATCTGCCATAACCTCGGCCACTTTCGGGGCCATACCAAATCCGATCTTGAAGCCACCATTGGCGATAAACTGACCCTTGTGCAGCGGGTGCGCGCCCAGCATCGGAGCGCGGCTTTTGCTTCTGGGCCGCACGCCCGCCCATCGTTCGATGACCTCCGCCCCGTGTAACACGGGAACCGCTCGCATCGCCCGGTCCAGAACGTCATCCAGGGTGGAATCCGTGCTGGCCGGATCATCATAGTCTCGTTCCGAAGTTGATCCGATTGCCAACGTGCCATCCGCATGTGGTATGAAATGGATCGCATCCGCAAACAGTTGCGGTACGTCGCCCGCGTCAAACCGCAACAGAGCCGCCTGTCCTTTGACGCCGTTGCCGACTGTCTTGCCAAACGCCTTGTTCAGTTCCTGAAGTCCGGCAAGTCCCGTTGCATGAACAACCTGCCCGCGGTCTGGTGCATCCGCTACGACCTCGACCCCCATGACCCCCAACGCCGCAACCAAGGCCGCACAGGCGCGGCGGGGATGCATGCGGGCACTCAGCGTGTCATGGATGACAAAGCCCGTGGAGCTGGGTGGGCACCATGCACCGATTGCGGCTGTTTCAACAACGCGCCATTCGGCGCGGGCTTGCCACAGTTCGGCCGCCGTACCAGCACGAGCATGCGCAAGGTCCAGCGTTCGGGTGTCAGTGATGGGTTGCAGGCGCCCCAGCCGGGCATAACCGGGTGAAACGCCGCCTGTCGCCTCGACCTGTTTCCAGAAGGGTTCTGCCATGATCAGGCTGTCGAACTGAAACGCCTTCTTGGCATTCCAGTTCTCGGGTACATGCGGAGCCAGCGCACCGACCAAACCGCCGCTTGAACCCGCACCGGGACCAAGGGGGTCGACGATCTGCACCTTTGCGCCGCGTCGGGCACAGGTCCAGGCGATGGACAGGCCGAAAATCCCTGCACCTCGCACCGTCACATCGACCATTGCCATTCCCCTTTACCTTGTTCAGTGTCGCGCCGCTTAGCTACAGGATTCCCCGATGGCACACCAGCGCGCCGAACTGACATGGACCGAGGATCAGATCCCCGTCTCGGATCGTTTCGACGATCCGTATTATTCGTTGCAAAACGGGTTGGAAGAGACGCGTCACGTGTTTCTGGCTGGCAATGATCTGCCTGCGCGCTTCGCACCGGGATTTCACATTGCGGAACTCGGCTTCGGCACCGGCCTGAATATGCTGACCGTCTGGTCAGAGTGGGAGAAATCGGGCCAGACGGCATCCCTGGCTTTCACCAGTTTCGAGGCTTTCCCGATGGAAGTTGAAGACATGGAGCGTGCGCTGGCGGCCTTTCCCGAACTCGCGCCGTGGAGCACGCGATTTCTTGCGCACTGGAAAGGCGACGCATGTGATCTGGGAACCTTGCGGCTTGAAGTCGTCGAAGGCGATGCGCGCCAAACGCTGCAAGCATGGAAAGGGGTCGCCGATGCTTGGTTTTTGGATGGGTTCTCTCCGGCCAAGAACCCCGAATTGTGGGGCGCTGAGCTGATGCAGCAGGTGGCCGACCACACGGCAACCGGGGGGACGGCAGCGACATACACCGCCGCCGGGTTCGTGCGGCGGGGGCTTGAGGATGCAGGTTTCACCGTCACCCGCACACCGGGTTATGGCCGAAAGCGCCACATGACGCAGGCGGTCAAACGGTGACACAACAAAACAACACGCGCGCCGGGATTGCGTTGATGATCGGGGCGACCATCGTCTTTGCGTTGCAGGACGGTATCTCGCGCCATCTGGCGGGAACCTATAACACCTACATGGTGGTGATGATCCGGTATTGGTTCTTTGCGGCCTTTGTTATCACTTTGGCCGCACGTGCGCCGGGCGGGTTGAAGGCCACCACTCAGACAAGCCAATTGAAGCTGCAGATTTTTCGCGGCCTGCTGCTGGCAGCCGAAATCTGTGTCGCGGTGTTCAGTTTTACTGTTCTGGGCCTGATCGACGCCATGGCCGTCTTCATCTGCTACCCGTTGTTGGTCGCCGCTCTCAGCGGACCGGTATTGGGCGAACAGGTCGGTTGGCGCCGCTGGGCTGCGATCGGCGTCGGATGCATTGGCGTTCTGATCATTCTGCAACCCGGTGTGGGTGTGTTTAACCCATGGGCCATTGTCCCGCTGATCTCGGCTTTCATGTTTGCAGTTTATGGATTGCTGACCCGGTACGTGTCCCGCCGCGACAACTCTGCCACCAGCTTCTTCTGGACAGGCGTCAGTGGCGCTGTTGCCATGACGCTTGTTGGGATGTGGTTCTGGGAGCCGATGGCCCAGACAGATTGGGCCTGGATGGCGCTGCTGTGCGTAAGCGGTGTTCTTGGACACTGGTTGCTGATCAAGTGCTATGAAATGGCCGAGGCCAGCGCGGTGCAGCCTTTCGCCTATTTCCATCTGGTCTGGAGCGCGATCCTGGGGATCTCGATCTTTGGTGAAACTCTGCGCCCCGAAGTGGTCATAGGCGCAGCTCTGGTTGTTGCGGCCGGGTTGTTCACTCTATGGCGCGAAAGACGCCAGAGTTGAGCCAACCAATTCCTGCGAAAACGGAATCGGCAGAGCTGGTTCGCCAAGACGGGCGCGATAGACGGGCAGGCTTTCCGCGACCCGCATCACGTAGTTGCGAGTCTCGCTGAACGGGATTGTCTCGATCCAGTCGACCACGTCGATTTCACCCGCGCGTGGATCGCCATAGCGCTCCATCCACGAAATCGGTCGGCGCGGGCCTGCGTTGTACCCGGCAGCCATCATCACGACATTTCCATTGAAATCAGCCGCCAGGCTGGACAGGTAGTTCGCACCCAGCTTAGCGTTGTACTGCCAATCAGATGTCAGCTTGATCGTCTTGTGACCACTTAGAATGCCCAGTTCCTTGGCCACTAGTTTTGCCGTGGCGGGCATGACCTGCATCAGCCCGCGCGCACCTGCGCCGCTGATCACAACGGGGTCAAACTCGCTTTCCCGTCGGGCAATGGCTAGCGTCATTTCCTTGGCCATGGGCAGGCCTATGTCGGCGACCGGGTGCACCGGATAGTAGGCAGCCGGCAGAACCAAACCGACGGTCGCAGCCCGTTTGGCAATCATCACGGCCAGATGTGGTTGCCTCAACTCGATCACCAGGTCGCCCAGTTGATTGGCCTGAACCGGGTCCAGCCCCTCGACCAAGTGGGTCAGGAAGCGCTCAGCCAGATTGTCTTCGTCAGCCTTCAAAAGCAAAAGCCCGGCCTCCAGCACGCTGGACTTGGAAAACTCGGCCTGCTTCCAATGCGGCGCGCGGCGGGGGTTGGCCAGTTCACTATCGAATGGACGCCCGATCCGTTCCGCGGCCAACAAACCATAGAAAGATGTCTGATGATCCGCGCCCATGGCATAGGCTTCATAGGCCTTGTCAGCATCTCCTTGTGCCGCATAGGCACGTCCCAGCCAGTACCCGGCACGCCCTTTCGAAATCGGTGATTTCACCGCTTCCGAGAAGTTCTGGAAATGTCGAACCGCGGTGGCCGGATCATTCAGTTTACGCAAAGCCAGAAACCCCGAAAGCCACTCGAGATCCGCATAGCCATAGCCCATTTCAGGCGTCATATGGTGATTGGCGGCAATCTGATAGGCCCGGCCTTGATCCCCGTTGCGCATCTCAAGCCGGGCCAGACGGCGGCGGCCCTCGGCCCATTTGTCGGGCTCACCTAACGTATCCGGGCCGGTGGAGCGCGTCAGCATCAGGTCAATCGCGCTGTCATCCAGTTCCTTCTTGTCTCGCCAGACAAACCTGTCAAAGGCCAGCCCCGGAGTATCCATCAGCGACTTTGGAACCGCCGCCACCTTGCTGTCGACGCCGGATTGCCGTTTTTGAAGACCGATCCGCGCCTCTGCCAGTTTGCGCTGATCAGCACTGACCAGCGGCAGCATTTGGCCTGCGCTGACCAGGTGATTGTCCCACAGCATCCGGTCCAGGCGTGCAGCGTGATGGGGTTTGAGCAGTTTGCCAAAGTTCTCAAGATAGTCCTTTTGCAGACCTGCACCCATGGGCATCGTCCGCCATGCCGTGACGATATCGGCCTCGGCATCGCCGGGTCGTCCCTTTGCTTTTAATGCGACCGCATAATTCAAAGCACCTTCGGCGGATTGCGGCGGCTGTTCGGCATAGAATTTAAGGACGCGATCCGGATCCGTACCAGTGAACGCGGGCTCACTCTTACGCCTGAGCCAGGCCAGCCCAGGCCAGTCAGGACGGCGGTCCAAAAACACCAGAACGTCGCCCGAGCTTCCAAACCCTTCGCGCAGCCAGTGCCAGACGATGATGTCCCGGGATACCGACCCCCGCGGACCTGAAACACGTAGGGCTTCATTCCAGTCCCCCTTGCGCATTTCGTTCATACCGGCCCGCAGATCACCTGCCGCGTCGGCTCGCACATGTGTGCCCGAAATCAGAATCACGACCGTCAAAAACGCCAGAAAGCGTGTCATCCCTTGCATTTCCCAACCAACCAAGGATACAGCCATTCAGGATAAAGCTTGCGCCGTCGGGTTCAACTCAAGAAAGTCACTTTCCTGACAAACCGAGACGCAAAAAATACAAACTGCACTCTAAGGAGCGTGTCATGTTCAAAGGCTCTATGCCAGCCCTCGTCACCCCGTTCAGCAACGGCGAGTTGGACTTGGATACGCTCAAACGTTTGGTGCAATGGCAGATTCAGGAAGGCTCGACCGGTCTGGTTCCTGTTGGCACCACCGGAGAAAGCCCGACGCTCAGCCACGAAGAACACGAGACCGTCGTGGAAGAGGTTGTCAAAGCCTCGGCCGGTCGCGTTCCTGTGATCGCGGGCGCCGGTTCGAACAATACCGTCGAGGCGATCCGCTTCGTGCGATTCGCCGAAAAAGTGGGCGCCGATGCTGCATTGGTGGTGACGCCCTATTACAACAAGCCCACGCAAAAAGGTCTTTTGATGCATTTCCGCGCGCTACACGACTGCGCGGATATCCCGATCATCATCTATAATATTCCCGGTCGCTCGATTATCGACATGACCCCTGAAACCATGGGTGAGCTGGCAAAACTGCCGCGCATTGTCGGTGTGAAGGATGCCACCGGTGATCTAGCGCGCGTCAGCCAGCAGCGGGCCAGTTGTGGTGCCGATTTCTGCCAGCTGTCCGGCGAGGATGCCACTGCGCTGGGGTTCAATGCCCATGGCGGTGTTGGCTGCATCTCCGTGACAGCTAACGTCGCACCCAAGCTGTGTGCCGAATTCCAGCAGGCGACACTCGACGGCGATTTCGCCAAAGCTCTGGAGTACCAGGATCGCCTGATGCCACTGCACGAAGCGATTTTTATCGAGCCTGGCCTCGTGGGTGCCAAATACGCGCTCAGCAAACTTGGTCTGTGCAGCGAAGAAGTTCGCTTGCCCCTGTCCGGGTTGGACAACAGCACCAAATCCGCGATTGATGCGGCGATGGAACATGCAGGCCTGATCTAAACAGGTTTGAAAAAGAAAAAGGCGGCCTCGAACTTCGAGCGCCGCCCTTTTTGTTCCGGATCCAGACTTCATCTGGCTGAAAATATCTCGGGGGAGTCGCGGCTTGCCGCGACGGGGGCAGAGCCCCCTACCGTTTTCCGTAATACAGCCCGACGACGTGCTCGGCCTGCGCGAAGAACAGCCAGCGCGAAGTGGCAACGCCGGCAAGGTGCGACGCCACGGCCAATAGCGCAAAGAAGTGGCCGAACGGCAGTAGCAACAGGATAACAGGCAGGACAAAAGCCAACACAAACGAGATGATGCGCAGCTTTTCGGCATGTTTGCGGCCAACGACGTGAACGAATTCGCGCAGCAGGTAGTTGGTGCCAGTATGGGGTGGCTCAAACGCACGTACTGCACCTCGGTCGCCCAGTCCGGTGGCTGTGCCCAGATTGGTGCCGGACTCTTCCAGTGCCTTGTCGCCCTTCTTCCAATACAAAATCTGCACCAACGCCGCGATAAGCAACAGCGGCAGCGCCACTCGGACCTGTCCGGCCAACAGCGCGCCTCCTGCAAGGCTGAAGCTGAGGAACATGGCCGGAGTCAGCTTCATGTTCCAGCGCGGAATGGTCTTGAGCTGGGTGTAGATCATCGAAGTGGTGAACACGGTCAGTAGCGAGAACAGCGCACCGATCCAGCCAAGTAAGCTCCAGCGTTGTCCCAGAAAGATCACGCCTATCGCATAAAGACCCATGACGATCAGAGCGATAACCGCGCACCAGCCTTCGCGGCTGAGCCAGCTGGTCTTCCATTGCGTAAACGCTTTCCAGGCCCGCTCAGGGTGGCCAAGGTGAAAGGTGGACGCCATCAGGCCGCCAACGGACAGGGCGTAGGCGATGGCGAAAAAGACAAAAGCGATCCAGCCAGAGACGTCAGGCAGACCAAGCCCCAGAAAGAGCAACAGTCCAAAGCCAAGGCCCGACAGGGTCGTGAAGATGATAACGGATGGTGCTGGATGCATCAGAGCTTCTCCAAGGTTTTGTCCAGCCAGCCAAGGAACCCTTTGGGCTCTTCAGCGACCGGGGCCAGCAACGGGGCCAGGATGTCGATCTGATCTTCGACATTATCTTTGGGCCGTGGCGGCAAGTATTTGTTGACGGGTTTTGTGCCCATTTCAGGCATCAGGTCCATGCCACCGCGTTCGGCGACCAGCTTGCTGACATCGCTGTCCGGATCGCCCAAGTCACCAAAGTGACGTGCGCCCGCGGGGCAGGTGCGTACGCAGGATGGAACACGGTCTACTTCGGGGAGGTTCTCGTTATAGATCCGGTCCACGCAGAGCGTACATTTCTTCATCACCCCTTCAGCCTGATCCAGTTCGCGCGCGCCGTAAGGGCAGGACCACGCGCACAGGCCGCAGCCGATGCAGTCGCTTTCATTGACCAGAACGATGCCATCCTCGACCCGCTTGTAGCTGGCGCCGGTGGGACAGACGGTAACGCACGGTGCGTCCTCGCAATGCAGGCAGGATTTGGGGAAATGGATCAGCTGGGCGTGGCCTTCGGCCGGTTGCACCTCATAGGAATGCACCCGGTTCAGGAAGGTGCCCGACGGGTTGGCTCCGTAAGCGTCCTGATCGGACAGCGGCGCGCCGTAGTTTTCGGTGTTCCAGCCTTTGCACGAGATGACGCAGGCGTGGCAGCCAACGCAGGTGTCCAGGTCGATGACCAGACCCATCTTGCGGTCAGTGGATGAGGGGAGCTGGGTCATGACTGCCTTGCCTCCGCGTGTGTGGTGAGGGCGGGCTGGGGCGCTGCCCCAGACCCCGAGGTATTTTGGGCCAGATGAAGTGCGGATCGGTTCATTTGCCTACTTTCCATGCCAAATCCTTCGGTCCTTTTCCGACCGGAGATTCGATTGGTGGGAATTCCGGTTGGCTTTCCGCATCCGAGGGCGGCGCGGCCTTTTCGATTTTGACCTTGAGGTCGAACCAAGCGGCCTGACCGGTGATCGGGTCCGAGTTGGCCCACCGCAGACCATCGCCCTTGGGTGGCAGCAATTCGTGGATCAGGTGGTTCAGCAGGAAGCCCTTGGTGGCTTCGGGCGCGTCCTCTTGCAAGGCCCAGGCGCCTTTGCGTTTGCCAATGGCGTTCCAGGTCCAGACGGTGTTTTCGTTCAGTGCTGCCATTTCCATGACCGGAACCGTGATCTCTCCGTGCGGGGAAGTTACCTTGGCCCAATCGCCGTCCTGCAGGCCATTCTCGCGCATCAGCTTGGTCGGAACATAAAGCGGGTTGCGGCCGTGCAGCTGACGCAGCCATGCGTTTTGGGTGCCCCAGCTATGATACATCGCCATCGGGCGCTGCGTCAGGGCATTAACTGTGAACCCTTCGTTCCCGGTCTGGTCGGTTTCGTACCAGATGGGCATCGGGTCCAATGTCTCTTTGATCCGCTCGCGCAGGTGCTCGGGCGGCTGACGCTCGCCGTGACCTTCGGCGGCCAGCTGGAACTTGCGCATCGGCTCGGAATAGAGCTGGAACAGGTAAGGCTGCGGGCTGTCATAAATACCCATGCTGACGGCCCAGTCCTGATAGGCCGTGTTCCATGGTTTGTAGTAGTCGGCCCCTTCCGGGATATGAGCCACGTAGAAGCCGCCGTTTTCGATGTAACGGTTCAACTGGTCCGGGTTGACCTCACCCCGGCCTTCCTTGTCGCCATTCTCGCCACGGAAGCCGGCAAGCGGGCCGATGCCTGGTTTACGCTCGTGATTGACGATGTAGTCGGCGTAGTCCTGCCATTTTGCGCTGCCGTCTTCGTTGGTGAACCCCGGCAGGTCCATGCGATTGGCCAGTTCGATCAACGCCGATTGGAAGCCTTTGACATCCCGGTCGGGTTCAATTACCGGCCAGCGTATCGCGTCGGCTGCCGCATCCGCTTCGCAGATCGGGCGATCGAGAAGCGAGATACAGTCATGCCGTTCCAGATAGGTGGTATCGGGCAGGATCAGGTCGGCATAGGCCACCATTTCCGACGAATAAGCGTCGGAATAGATGATATGCGGGATCACATAATCGCCGTTCTCATCCTTGTCCGTCAGCATCTCCATGACACCCGTGGTGTTCATGGATGAGTTCCAGGACATGTTGGCCATGTACATGAACAGCGTGTCGATCTTGTAGGGATCGCCGGCATGCGCGTTAGAGATCACCATATGCATCAGCCCATGGCTGGACATCGGGTTTTCCCAGGTAAATGCCTTGTCGATCCGCGCGGGGCTGCCATCAGCCTTAAGCGCCAGATCATCAGGTCCCTGAACAAAGCCCAGGTGCGGGCCGTCCAGCGGTGTATTTGCGGTCACCTTGCAGTGTGGTTTCGGGTGCGCCTCAACCGGCTTGGGATAGGGCGGTTTGAAGCGGAAACCGCCGGGAACTTCGACCGTGCCGAGGATGATCTGCAACACGTGCAGCGCGCGGCATGTCTGGAAACCGTTAGCATGGGCAGAAACACCGCGCATCGAGTGCATCGCCACCGGGCGACCGATCATCTTGGTGTGCTTTTCGCCGCGGAAATCGGTCCATTCCTGGTCCAGCTCAAACGCCTCGTCAAATGCCACGCGCGCCAATTCGCCCGCGATTGCACGTATACGGCTTGCGGGGATGCCGCATTTCTCGGCGATCTTCTCGGGCGCGTATTCGTCGCTGAGATAGCGCTCGGCCATCAGGTGGAAAACGGGACGGTGGGTGACGCCGTCTTTCTCGTAGGTCGCCGACAGGTCCGGGCGAACGCCCGGTTTGTCGAACGCCGTCAACTCGCCTGTATTGCGGTCAACAACCAGCGGCTTGCCGTCCTTATCCCGCAGGAACAGACCTTTGGTCGGACCCTCGGACGCGTCGATCAGGACCGGTGCGTTGGTGTAGCGGCTGAGGTAATCCAGGTCGATCTTGCCCGCCTTCATCAGCACATGGATCATCGACAAGATGAACAGGCCATCGGTGCCGGGTGTGATTCCGACCCAATCATCAGCAACGGCGTTATAGCCAGAACGGATTGGGTTGACGCCAATCACGCGCGCTCCGCGCGCCTTGATCTTGCCGATGCCCATCTTGATTGGGTTGCTGTCGTGATCCTCGGCCACGCCAAACAGCATGAACAGCTTGGTGTGTTCCCAGTCGGGCTGACCGAATTCCCAGAACGCGCCGCCCATCGTGTAGATACCGCCTGCAGCCATGTTTACGGAACAGAACCCCCCATGAGCCGCATAGTTACAGGTGCCAAAATTCTGTGCCCAGAAGCTGGTGAAGCTCTGGCTCTGGTCCCGGCCGGTGAAAAAAGCCAGTTTTTCGGGGTTATCCTCGCGGATCGGTTTGAGCCAGCCAACGGCAAGGTCCAACGCCTCGTTCCAGCTGATCTCTTCAAACTTGCCCGAGCCACGCGGACCAACGCGTTTTAGCGGCGCGCGAAGGCGTGAGGGCGCGTTGACCTGCATGATCCCCGCCGAGCCCTTGGCGCACAAAACGCCCTTGTTGACCGGGTGATCGCGGTTGCCCTCGATATAGGCGACCTTGCCGTCCTTCATGTGCACGTTGATCCCGCAACGGCAGGCGCACATGTAACACGTTGTTTTTCTGACCTCGTCAGAGACCTTGGGAGAGGTATTAATGATTGGCTGGTTCATTTCTGGTCCCTGTGGCTTTTGTTCCGATTAGTCTCATGATCAGAGAAAAATCGGAACATTATTTTGCTTGAGCCGGATTTACGAGACGTCTGTCCGGGTCTTGGATGTTTCGGCCTGGACGGCGGTGACCGCGACCATATGCAGAACGTCTTCGGCGGAACATCCGCGTGAAAGGTCGTTGGCCGGCTTCGCAAGCCCCTGAAGGATCGGGCCGATTGCTTCGGCTCCGCCGATACGTTGGGCAATCTTGTAACCCAGGTTGCCCGCATCAAGGTTCGGAAACACGAATACATTGGCCTCGCCGCGCAATGGCGAATCCTTGGCTTTTTTGGCCGCCACTTCCGGGACGAAAGCAGCATCAAACTGAAGCTCGCCATCGATCAGAAGGTCAGGGTCTGCAGATTTTGCGATCTCAAGTGCCTCGGATACTTTATTGATCTTCGGATGCTTGGCGCTGCCTTTGGTGGAGAAGGACAGCATCGCAACGCGGGGCGTCTCATGCGTCAAGGCCTTGAACGACGCGGCCGAAGCCCGGGCGATTTCGGCCAGTTCCTGTTCGTTCGGATCAACGACCAGACCGCAGTCGGCAAAGATATGTGCCCCCCGAACCGTGTGGTGATCGCGGCAGTAGAGCATCAGGAAAAAGCTGGACACCATGGCCGAGTCGGGCGCTTTGCCGATGATCTGCAAAGCGGCGCGAACCGTGGCCGACGTGGTTTCAACAGCTCCGCCAACGGTTCCGTCAGCAACGCCCATATGCACGAGCATTGCAGCGTAGTTCAGGCGGTGTTTGATTTCTTCAGCGGCCTTTTCAGGCGTCATGCCCTTATGCTTGCGCCGCTCGTATAACTCAGCTGCAAAGGCTTCAGAATGGGTCGAGTCAGACGGGTCGTGAATTTCGATACCGTCGACGTCCTGGCCATCCTGTTCAGCCAGCAGGGCAGTGACTTTGGCTTTGTTGCCAACCAGAATGATGCGTGCGACACCTTCTTTGCGGGCCTTCAAAGCACCTTCAACAACACGTGGATCATCGCCCTCGGCGAGGGCGATGATCTTGTCGGAGCTGCTGGCAGCTCCGAGAATTGTGCGCAGTGGCTTCACGCGCTTATGCTCCGGCCTGAGGCGTCATGTCTGCGTCGGAAACGCCGGCAACAGCGACAGGCTTCTTCATGGCGTCACGGCGGAAGGGCTCACCCAGTTCCTGGTTGATCAGAGCTTCGATCAGGGTGGTGGTGCCGTTCTTCTGGTCTTCGATCGCCTGGTTCAGCGCCGCGGTCAGCTCTTCCTGAGTGCGTGCAACGACGCCCTTCAGGCCACAAGCTTTGGCGATACCTGCATAGGAAACCTGAGTGTCCAGCTCGGTGCCAACGAAGTTGTCGTCGAACCACAGGGTCGAGTTACGCTTTTCCGCGCCCCACTGGTAGTTGCGGAAGACGATCTGGGTCACGGCGGGCCATTCCGAGCGACCAATTGCGGTCAGTTCGTTCACGGCGATACCAAATGCACCGTCGCCTGCGAAGCCAACAACCGGAACGTCCGGCTGGCCGATTTTCGCGCCGACGATGGCGGGCAGACCATAGCCGCAGGGGCCGAACAGACCAGGCGCCAGGTACTTGCGGCCTTCTTCGAAGGACGGGTACGCGTTACCGATGGCGCAGTTGTTGCCGATGTCCGACGAGATGATCGCCTCTTTCGGCAGCGCGGCCTGAATTGCGCGCCATGCCATGCGGGGGCTCATCCAGTCAGGCTTGGCAGCACGTGCACGCTCGTTCCAAGTGGTGCCCGGATCGTCGTCCTCGTGGGTCATTGAGGTCAGTTCCTGCGCCCATGCGGATTTCTTCTGGGCGATACGGTCCTTACGCTCTTGGCGGCCTTCATCACCAGCGGTGTCGCTCAGGCGGGACAGGATGCCGTTGGCAACTTTGGCGGCGTCGCCGATGATGCCGACGCTGACGTCTTTGGTCAGACCGATACGGTCAGGGTTGATGTCGACCTGAATGATCTTTGCGTTGGCAGGCCAGTAGTTGATGCCATAGCCGGGCAGGGTCGAGAACGGGTTCAGACGGGTGCCCAGAGCCAGAACAACGTCCGCTTCCGAGATCAGCTCCATACCGGCCTTCGAACCGTTATAGCCCAGCGGGCCGGCAAACAGCGGGTGCGAACCGGGGAAGGCGTCGTTGTGCTGGTAGCCAACGCAGACCGGTGCGTCCAGACGCTCGGCCAGGGCTTTCGACGCGTCGATACCGCCTTCGGCCAGAACAACACCGGCGCCGTTCAGGATGACAGGGTTCTTTGCGTTCGACAGCATCTCGGCAGCGGCAGCAACTGCATCTTCGCCGCCCGAAGGACGTTCGAATTCAACGATCTTGGGCAGCTCGATGTCGACAACCTGGGTCCACATGTCACGTGGGATGTTCAGCTGCGCCGGGGCGCTGGCGCGCTTGGCATTCATGATCACGCGGTTCAGGACTTCGGCAACACGCGAGGGGTCGCGTACTTCTTCCTGGTAGGCAACGCAGTCCGCGAACATGCGCATCTGTTCCATCTCCTGGAAACCGCCCTGACCGATGGTCTTGTTGGCCGCCTGCGGAGTGACCAGCAGAACCGGGGTGTGGTTCCAGTACGCGGTCTTCACGGCGGTCACGAAGTTGGTGATGCCGGGGCCGTTTTGCGCGATCATCATCGACATTTTACCGGTGGCGCGGGTGTAGCCGTCTGCCATCATGCCGCCGGAACCTTCGTGGGCGCAGTCCCAGAAGTTGATTCCCGCCTTAGGGAACAGGTCCGAAATCGGCATCATAGCCGAACCGATGATACCGAACGCATGTTCGATACCGTGCATTTGCAGAACCTTAACAAAGGCCTCTTCAGTGGTCATTTTCATCTGAGTGTTCTCCGCACAATTGAAGAAAGGTTCGGGCACAGCACCCGCCTTTGCATATGGTTTTGGCGTATGGGGCGAAGCGGCGTTAGGGCCAGAACGTTAACCGGGATATGTCCAGAGCGGTGCTAGGTAGACCGAATAGCATCCGCGATAAGTTTCACGCCCGGCGCAATGCGGTCCCGGCCGATGGACGAGTATCCAAGGCGATAAAAGTTGCGCGGCCGGTGTGATCCGTTGAAGAACGGCGCGCCTGGTTCGATATGTACACCCTGGCTCTGCAGCTTGTGGGCAAGTTTGGTGGTGTCCACCCGTTCGGGAGCGGACATCCAGAGCGAGGATCCGCCCATGATTCCACGCCCGGCAACGGTAAGCCCGTACTGTTCGACTGCGGCATCCAGCGCTTCACGGCGCCGCGCCAAAGTCTTGGACATACGCCGGATCTGGGCATCGTAGTGGCCCAGCGACAGGAAATAAGCTGCAGTACGCTGGATGTGGCCCGGCGGGTGGCGCAACACCAGGGACCGCAAGGCGCGGGCTTCGCGGATAAAAGGCTCGGACCCGACAATGTAGCCAAGTCGTAATCCGGGAAACAGCGACTTTGAGAAGCTGCCCACATAGATCACCCGTCCGTCGCGATCCATCGACTTGAGGGCCGGGGACGGGGATCCCAGAAATGCCATTTCAAACTCGTAGTCGTCCTCGACCACCATGGCATCCAGTTCCCGCGCCTTTTTCAGCAGCTCGTGGCGGCGATCGACGGGCATCGTCGCGGTTGTCGGGCTTTGATGGCTGGGCGTGGTGAAAATAACATCTGTTTCGTCCGGCAGCGCGTCCGGGGTCAGTCCGTCGCTGTCGACGGCCAAGGGTGAAACCTTACAGTCAGAGTGATTCAACAGATCCCGCAGCGCATAATAGCAGGGGTCTTCGATCACGGCCGTGCGATTGCGGTTCAACAGGATGCGCGATGCCAGCCACAGGGCATTTTGTGCCCCCATGGTGATCAGAATCTCTTCGGGGCGGGCGGCGATTCCACGGCGGGGCAGGGTGTGACGAGCTATGAACTCGATCAGCAGCGGATCATCCTGATCCATGTAGTCGCCGGTCAGCGAGGCAAAATCCTTGTGACCTAGCGCACGGACCGCACATAGACGCCAGTTGGCGTGGTCGAACAGTTTCCGATCTGCCTGACCATAGATGAAGGGATACTTGTATTCGCGCCAGTTACTGGGCTTGGGCAGCACGTCCCCATCTGAGAACCGGCGCGCCAAAGCTGTTCCCCAGTCAACATTTTCATCGCGTTTCTGAACAGGCGAGTACTTTGGCGGAACGGGCGCGTTTTGCGACACGAAGTACCCTGACCGCCCCTTGGCCGACAGGTAGTCATTGGCCAGCAATTCCGTGTATGCCAACGTCACCGTGATCCGGCTAACACCCAGATGCGCCGCCAGTTTGCGAGATGAGGGCAGTTTTTCCCCGACATGGAAGCGGCCAGACAGGATGCCCTCGGCAATCATCTGCTGGATCTGGGCCTGCAGTGTACCCTGTCCGTTCAGTTCCAAAAAGAATGTGTCGACTGATATTCCCATACGGCCTTATAGGGTGGACTTAAGTTGAGGGCAATCTGGACTTAAGCTCGCCTCGAGACTTCGTGAACAACGGTGTTGACCAACACGAGTGATTAACCTAAATAACTAGAAATCTAGTTAAATGGAGATGCCAGATGTGGGAAACAGCTGCAGCAGGATTTTCGGCCATGGGTTCTGAAGCTCGATTGAAGGTTCTCAAGACATTGGTTCGGGCTGGCCAAGCAGGATTGACCGTTGGGGAAATCCAGAACCGCACAGGGATTGCGCCGTCAACACTGGCCCACCACCTGCGATTCCTCGCGGCAGGGGGTGTGGTCGAGCAAGAGAAAATCGGGCGCGCCACCATCAATCGTGCGAATTACGACGAACTTAAGAACCTGGCGCAGTTCATCCTCAGCGAATGCTGCGCAGACGAAGTTGGAAAGGCTGCGAACGATGGCTGAACTGACACAAAACCCAAAGATACCGGCCAAGGTTGCCGTTGACCTGATTAAAACCCCTTGGGCGGTGATCGTGCTCATCCTGGCGCTTGTCGCCATCCTTGACCCCGGCAACTGGAGTGAGATCGTTACTTTTGCAGGGAAAGCTCTTGCCCACACCGGCCAGTACATTCTGTTTGCTGTCTTGCTGCTATCTTACCTTAAGGCGACCGGTGCCGAGGTGATGGTCGCACGCGCGTTCGAGGGGCGTGAGACGCGGATGATCTTTCTGGCAGCGGTCTTCGGCGGGCTCGCACCGTTCTGTTCCTGCGAGGTCATCCCGTTCATCGCCGGATTGCTCGCACTTGGTGCGCCTCTGTCGGCGGTCATGGCGTTCTGGCTCAGCTCGCCCCTGATCGACCCGCCCACCTTGTTGATCACTGCAAGTGCATTGGGTTGGCCATTTGCAATCGGCAAGGCCATTGCCGCCGTCGCATTGGGTCTGTTTGGCGGCCTTACCGTCCGCGTCCTGATGCGGAGCGGTGCCTTTGCCCAGCCACTGCGCGAATATAAACCGGCTGGATGCTGTGGGTGTGGTGCCAAGCAGGATGACAAACCGGTCTGGAAGTTCTGGAATATTCCCGAGCGCCGTCAGCGTTTCCGGTCCGAGTTCGTTCACAACGGCCTGTTCCTGCTGAAATGGCTGGCTCTGGCCTATGTGCTCGAGGCACTTCTGGTCAGCTATGTACCCGCCGATCTCATCGCCCGCCTCGTTGGCGGCGAAGGTGTCGTTCCGATTGTCATAGCAGCGCTTGTCGGCATGCCTGCCTATCTGAACTCCTATGTCGCGCCGCCGCTGCTGGCAGGTCTGATGGATCAGGGGATGAGCGCGGGGGCTGCGATGTCGTTCATGGTTGCGGGTGCCGTCAGTTCGATCCCGGCAATGGCCGCCGTTTGGTCATTGGTCAAACCACGGGTCTTTGCGACCTACCTGGCGCTGGGGATCATCGGGGCCATCATCGCTGGTATCCTGTTCCAGATGGCCTGATACGAAATCCGTCCGGTGTTATTATCTGATGTGTTCTGTGTTGTGGAAGGCAGTTGGCAATTAGCCTCTGAGCTTTAGTTGGCTCCACCAAAAACGGTGGAGCCAACTTTGATAGATTGGACGGAAACCGGTCATGCGCTGCAATCGCATGAATCCCCGGACGCGACTTTCAAAGCGGCCATTCATTTCGGTAATGGAGAGTTGAAAAGGAAGGTAATTCTCTTGTCGGGGCGGCTCAGTCTCGGTTTCGACAAATGATTCAACTTCGGTCTTTGTGACTGTATCAGTCTCTGGGTTGATGATTGTCGAGATGGGTGTGTGCGGATCAACATCAACGTCCGGGGACTTGATAGACACGATCAGTGCATAGCGCGCAGACTGACTGTTGTTTCCCGGTGTTTTAGAACCTTTCCACCAACCTGTAGCTGGAGACACGCAGATCATGTTCCGGGTCAGGAGTCTGGCGGCCTCTCCGAGCCAAACATCACAGTGAATCGATCCAGCAGATACGGCAGCACTTCCGAACACCCACCATTCATCAGACGGTCTCGTCTGTTTCTTCGCCTCTGTTCAAAAAGCTTTTCTTTAGACGCCTAAAGGGCGGACACGAGTAGATCAGAGACTGTTAAGCCGATGCTTCTCTAGTATCCCGCAAAGCATAGCCATGGCTTGGAGTCTGTGTTCTCGATGGCGTTCGCGCGCGATATCTGGTTGACCTTCGCTAATCGCTTGGAAGACAACTCGGTGATCTTCGTTGGATTTGACGGGCAGGGGCCTGATGAACAACGTCGTTGCGCGCGCGCGACTCACTTGGTCGCTCATCATGGCAACAATCGCTTCGACTCGTTTGTTGCCGCCCAACCGAACGAGCTCCTGATGAAACAACTCGTCGGCCTCGGCCCAGGCTTCAAGGTCTTCGGCTTCGATGGCTTGGTCCATCTTGGCAATTGATCCAGCAAGCACCGCCAGTTCATCTTCTGAATAACTCGCTTCGGCAGCGCGCTGTGCTGCGAGACTCTCGAGTTCCGTCAGTATGTCGTAAATCTCACGCATATCGTCTGAAGAAACAGGCAGTATCCGAACACCCTTGCGGGGCCGCATTTCCAGCAACCCTTTACTTTCCAACATCAACGCAGCTTCCCGTATCGGGGTGCGGGACATTCCAAGTGTCTCGGCGAGTTCCGATTCCAGATGGTCAGTTCCGGCCGCAAGTTCGCCGGACAGGATCATCTGTCGCAAATCCCTAACAGCGCGTTGCGTATTGGAAAGAGTTTTTGCGTCCTGATCCTTCACGGCGTCTCCAGGTTGATCTTTCGTCCCTCCGCAGCCGAGAGATAGATGTTCTCTTCAATGCGGATCACGTCCAAATAGTCTCGAGCCGTGTTTTCCAGCGGCGTGCCCTTTACAAGGCCTGAAACGACGTGACTTTGCAAGGCGTGTACGCAGTCTCCTCCAAACGCATCATGATCGCTCGGAGGGAGAATATTCTGTCGGTCCTGTTTTCCAAAAGCGCGGAGGTCAACTGAACCGTCGCCGTTAAGAACCAGTGATCCTTCGGTTCCTTCGATGAGAGCCTCACCCATGGTTTGACGCAGGTTTTCGGCACTGTGGTCGAGGCACCTGTTGCCGTCGAAAAGAGCTTTCAAGCCGTTGGGGTGATCAAACAGAATGAAACCTGCATCCTCGCCCGAGATAACAGGGTTAACTTGGCGCAAGTCTGCATAAACGGCGCTGGGCGCATCGAACAAAAAACGGAATGTGTCTACCCAGTGCACCGCAGTTTCATGAACCAGGAAACGCGGCATGTCCTGAAAATACGGCTGCCGGTCAAGGTAGGCTTGTGGTCCCTTTCCGTCGCCGGGCCGAAGCCGAAAAGTAGCTTGTAGTGGTGTACCAATTCGACCCTCTGCCATCGCCACCTTGATCGCACGATACCAGGGCTGAAAGCGAAAATTCTCATGCACGACAATAGTTGCCCCAACCGCTTCAGCCTCTGAAACAATCTTCTCAGCTTCATCCAAAGACAAACAAAATGGCTTTTGGCAGATCAACCATTTTATTCCAGAGCACAGTGCCGTTCGGATGGTATCGGCCTGCGCCACAGGTGGAAGGATGATGTCCACGAGATCTGGTTTTTCCGCCTCCAGCATTTTTGACAGATCATTGTAAGCGGCCAGTCCTGTTTCTTTAGCCTTGTTGATATCACGGTTGCAGGATGCAATCGGAATAGCTCCGGGCATTCGGGACCAGCTTTCGTAGTGGAACCTGCTGAAGTATCCCGCACCGACACACGCGACTCTGATGGTTTGGCAAGTATTCATACCCGAAATGCTTCCAATACCGATGAGGCTGCGTCTTGCGTTCCTGCGGTGCCACCTAGGTCACGCGTCAGGTTCTGTCCGTTCGCAGTCACTTTTTCCACCGCTTCACGCAACCGTTCGCCGTCGTTGGACAGGCCTGGGTGGTCATGGGTCAAACCCAACCATTCAAGCATCATTGCTGCGGACAGTATCATCGCAAAAGGGTTGGCAATACCCTGTCCGGCAATGTCCGGAGCGGAACCATGGCAGGGTTGGAATACAGCGTGATTCAACCCGATATCCGCTGACGGAGCCAGTCCAAGACCGCCCATAAGACCTGCGCCAAGGTCGGAGAGGATGTCTCCGAACATGTTCTCAGTGACCAAAACATCAAATTCCCAAGGCTTTTGAACCATCCACAGAGCGGTAGCATCAACATAAGCATGGTCTGCCTGCAATTCGGGATGGTGGGCGGCTTCTGCATCAAACATCGATCTGAAGAACGCAAAGGCGCGGAATACGTTGGCTTTGTCGACACAAGTAACTCGACCCCGACCGCGCCCGGTTTTTTTGCGGTTCTGGGCGAGTTCAAACGCGAAACGGAACAGTTTTTCGGAAACCTCACGAGTGATCAGCAGAGTTTCACGTGCTTCGTGTTCGGTGACTTCACCAGCACCTTGGGTGAAAAACAGCCCTTCTGTGCTTTCGCGTATTAAGACAAAGTCGATCTCTTTTTCGGGAGGCAGAGCCAAGGGGGTCATTTGTTCGCTGCTTACCTTTACTGGCCGTACACCAGCGAAAAGTCCCAGTTGCTTTCGCAGATCAATCTGCGGTGAAATCTCGGTTCCGTCCGGGTATCGAACATCCGGCAAGCCCATTGCAGACAGCAGAATCGCGTCTGCATTGCGGGCAGTTTCGAGTGATCCAGCCGGAAACGATTCTCCAGTTTTGGCGTAGTGGCCTGCGCCTGCCGGAGCGTCTGTAAACACCAATTCGTAGGAAGGACTGCCGCGCGAGAGCTGACGCAGGATTTCAAGCGTAGGGGCCATAATTTCAGGGCCGATTCCGTCCCCGTGGAACACTGCCACATCATATCTTTTCTTCATCTTAGCCCGCTTCCTTCCCGTTCCGCATTCATAGCGCGATAGCAGCTTTCACTACAGTCCGTTGACAGTGCATTCTTTAATGTATACGCAAATAAATGCAATAATAAACGCAAAGATGTTTGGGAGGACTTGGAAATGAAACTGAAGTTAGGGCAGTTGGCGGCCGCAGCCGTGATTGCAACCGGGATTTCAGGGGCTGCTACCGCGCAGGATTACCCTTACCGTGATATCACCACAGCTGTGGTCTGGGGGGCCGGTGGCGGCACGGATACGATCAACCGAATGATCATGGCCGAAATGGAAAAACACCTTCCGGTTTCGATCAATGTGATCAACCAAACCGGTGGGGTCGCAGGCTCCAACGGCATGGTCTATGTCATGAACCAACCAGACGATGGCTATACGCTGGTTGGTCTGTCTGAGTCGAACGTCACCGCTGCTGTGCAGGGCGGTTGGGACAAGAAATTTGACTTTTGGTATCCGTTTATTGTCGGTGGTTCACCTGATCTGATCTCGGTTCCGGCGGACAGCCCTTACAATACTCTGGAAGAATTGGTTGATGCTGCCAAAGCCGCCCCTGGCACAATTCCTGCTGCCGCGTCCGGCGCGGGTTCGATCCACCACTTGAACCTTCTGGCCATCGAAAAAGGGTCCGGTGCAGAATTCAAGTTTGTTCCCTACAAAGGCTCAGCCCCGGGGCAGGAAGCGGCAATAGCGGGCGAGGTTGCGCTGGTTGTGACATCGCTGGCTGAACAGGCCCCGTTGATCGAAGGCGGCCAACTTAAACCCCTCGCGATGTTGACACCTGAAGATGCGCAGATTGCAGGGGCAACAGTGCCTTCTGCCTTTGGCATCTATGACGGTCTCGATCAGTATTTGCCGCTCAAGCAGGCCATCGGGTTTGCAGTTCACAGTTCAGCCGGGGACGACGTAAAGGCCGCGCTTGGTGATGCCTTCGAGCAAGCGATTGCGTCCGATACCGTCGCTGAATGGGCCTCTGCAAACAATTATGATGTCGGTGGTCAACACGGCGAAGAGGCTCAAGAGCTGTTTGCGAACCTCGAAGCTACCTTTGCCTATACCTTGCAAGATCTGGGCGCAGCGACCGTCGATCCGGCGTCGCTGGGTATCGAGAAGCCATAATCCGATCACTTTTGAAAGGGCGCGCCTGATCGCGCCCTTTCCGACAAGAGGCAGGCAATGGACAAACCTGACGATACACTGATCATGCGGGCGCGCGATTTCTGGGCATCGATTGGTCTGATAGCAATTTCCACCTTTTTCCTTTGGAAGACGTCGGACATCCCGCTTTGGGGTGAAAACCGCGCAGGTGTAAGTGGATCGGATTGGTACAACTCGGCTGCAATTGTACCGCTGTTCATCTTCGGGGGATTGCTTGTGCTGTCCTTCGTTTTGCTGGCTATTTCAATCCGCTCAGGTGGAGCTCAACACGCGTTCAGTGCTTTGGGCATCGGGTGGGATAAGTCGGAAGCCTATCGAGCTTCTACAATAGGCCTGATCCTTCTTGCATATGTCGTTGGGTTGGTTCCAAGAGTGGACTTCATTCTGTGTTCTGGCTTGCTGATTACAGCTTTGACTTACGGCTACTACGGCGGTCACGCGCGGCGTGCTTTGGTGGCTTGTATCGCAGTTGTCGTCGCCGGTTTGTTTGCGTTCGCCGTGTTTCCTGCTCAGGCGGATTGGAATGCACACGGTGATGATTGGTTTACACTGGCCTTGTGGGTCGCGTTAACACTAGTGGTGTTGACCAAAGCGGCTTCTGAACGCGTTTTGCGGTTCGTTCCATTGGTGGCAATACTTGCCCCGCTCATCCTCGTTTGTGCGATGGCCTTTGTTTTCCGGCAGAACGTGCCCGCGCGCGGCGGGCTGATCTTCAAGCAAATCGAATACCACTACTACGTGACGCTTCGTCCGCTATGGAAAGACTGACCGGATGGACTTTATTCTTTCGCAACTGGCTGGATTTGGGACTGCATTCGTGGGTCTGGCGGTGGACCCGCTGACCTATCTGTATCTGATCGCATCCGTATTCCTGGGCATCACATTCGGCGCATTGCCCGGCCTGACCGCAACCCTGGCAGTGACGATCCTGACGGGTTTCTTCGGCAACAAGATCCCGTTGGACTATTCGCTCATCGCATTGCTCGGGGCCTATGTTGGCGCGATTTACGGCGGTTCTTACCCGTCTATTCTGCTGAACATTCCGGGCACGGCAGCCAGCGCGGCGACTGCTATGGATGGCTACCCACTGGCCAAAGCGGGTCGAGGGGGCGAAGCACTTGGGCTGACCACGACGGCCAGTTTCATTGGCACAGTTATCGGGACCATCACGCTTTTGATTTTCGTCTGGGTGTTGCTTTTGGTTTCAAAGAACATCGCAAGCCCGGAGAAAGCATTGCTGGCCCTGTTCGGCATTCTGCTTTCTGGCACTTTGATGAGCGAAGACCTGGTGATTAAGGGATGGATCGCCGGTCTGATCGGGCTTGCGATGTCCATGGTGGGGCTTGACCCTCTGTTGTCTGAACCGCGCTATACCTTCGGCTGGTCTTACCTGATGAGCGGATTTCAGGTTGTGCCAGTTTTGATGGGGGCCTTTGCGATCCCCCAAATCATTGATGGTTTGACGCACGTTGAGGCCGGGAAAGTTCTGGCCCTGAAAGGCCGCATTCTTCCAAACCTTCGCTCTATTCGACGTTACTTGCCGACCATTGGCCGATCAGGAGTGATCGGGACCGGGGTAGGAGCGCTTCCCGGCGTGGGCGAAGATGTCGCCGGTTGGGTCAGCTACGGTGTTGGCAAGACCGTGTCCGCCGAGGGCGACAAATACGGAAAAGGCTCCTTGGAAGGTCTGCTGTGCTCTGAGACCGCAAACAATGCCTGTATTGGCGGCGCGCTGATCCCGCTTTTGGTGTTGGGTATCCCCGGTTCACCACCCGCCGCCGCTTTGATGGGGGCCTTCAAGATCAACAACGTGATCCCGGGTCCGACGATTGATCCCGAGATCATTCTGCGCGTTGTCGCAATCTTGGTGCTGGCCTCCCTGACAATGTTCTTGATGGGGCTTTTCACCGCTCGGGTCTTTATCAAAATACTCGCCATCCCGCAGACCATCTTCTTGCCCGTTGTTATGGTTCTGACAACAATTGGGTCTTTCAGTGTTGGTGGTGGCATCAATGATCTCTACCTGATGCTCGGAGTAGGCGCCGTTGCCTATTTTATGAACTTGATGAAATACCCAATCGCGCCGTTGGTGATAGGCGTTATTCTGGGCAGCCTGTTTGATGAAACCTTCCGCCGATCGCTGTTCTTGTCGGACGGGGATCTTTCGGTCTTCTTTTCGCGACCCGGTGCGGCCATTCTGCTTGTGCTCAACGTTGGACTGATCCTCAGCCAACTGCCCGTGGCAAAGCGCGCTTTCTCACGTCTGAAAGGACTTTCCGTCTGATGTTTGTGGTTACCGTCACCTTCACTCTCAAGCCCGGTACGAGAGAAGCTTTCATGCCGCTGATGGTAGAAAACGCTTCAACCTCTTTGCGTGAAGAACCCGGATGCCAGCAGTTTGACGTATGCCTCGGCGACGATCCCGAGACAGTTTTTCTCTATGAGGTTTATGATGACAGCGCGGCGTTCTCCGCCCACCTAGAAAGTGCGCATTTTCAGTCCTTCGATACGGCTGTGGCTGATATGATCGCCACCAAGACGGTTCACCAGTATTCCGAGATCATCCGATGAACGATTGGGAAATTCACGCCGTCAAGTACGCGGATCGCAATGCCCGCACTCGACGCGACAGCTTCATCTTGGATGACAATCACGACGCACCTCACGCGATGGACTATTTCGTTTGGGTATTGAAGCGCGGTAACGAAGTCATTCTGGTCGATACTGGCTACGACTCCGATGAGGCCGCTGCCCGCGGTCGTCCCATCGCGATGGACCCACGCGAGGCTTTGCGCCCCTTGGACATTGCGCCGGAAGCGGCGACAGACATCATCGTGACCCATCTTCATTATGACCACGCGGGGGGGCTGCATATGTTCCCTAACGCGAAGTTGCATATGCAATCGGCGGAGATGGCCTTCGCCACCGGCCCCTGCATGTGCCACGATCACCTGCGCGCGCCTTTCACGGCGGGCCATGTCTGCGAGGTCGTAAAGCGTCTCTATTCAGGCAAGGTCGTGTTCTACGATGGAGAGGCCGAGATTGCAGATGGGGTGACCGTGCACTGTATCGGCGGGCATTCGCGCGGGTTGCAATGCGTTCGCGTAAGAACGGCAGTCGGGTGGATGGTTCTCGCCTCTGACGCCTCGCATTACTACGAGAATTTCATGGCGCGCAAAGCCTTTCCCATCGTCGTCGATTTGCAGGACATGATGGATGGTTTCGAGACACTCGAGAGGTTGGCGTCGCATCCTAGGCTTATCGTGCCCGGTCATGATCCACTTGTGCGTGCGGTATTTCCTGTAGGCGCGGCACCGCATATCCATAGGCTGGATCCAGGGCCGGCGCGGGACATTGAACTATGAAAATCGGTGTCATAGCGGACGATTTTACCGGTGCGAGTGATATCGCTAACACCTTGGCAAAGGGCGTTGAGCCGGAAGGTGGGTTACGAACCGCGCAGTTTCCAGGTGTTCCGAATACCCCAGCCGACGAGGAGATCGAAGCAGGCGTCATCTCGCTCAAGAGTCGCACTGCACCGGTCGAGGAAGCCATTGCAGCCAGCCTGAGTGCCTTGCGGTGGCTCGCGGACCAAGGATGCCAGCAGTTCATCTTCAAATATTGCTCGACCTTCGATTCCACGATGGAGGGAAATATCGGCCCGGTCGCGGAAGCACTTGCCAACGAACTGGGTGCGCAAAAGGTGGTTTTCTGTCCGGCCTTTCCGGCAACGGGACGTACGGTCTATCACGGTCATCTATTTGTGCTTGGCAAGCTGTTGCACGAGTCTGGGATGGAAAATCACCCTCTTACTCCGATGAGGGATGCCAACATCAGGCGATGGTTGCAGTATCAGACCCAAGAAGCGGTCGGGTTGGTGTCAATTGACGCCGTGGAGCAAGGATCAGAGGCGATTGCTGCTGCTTTGCAGAAGGCCGACGAACGCTTTGTGATTGGCGATGCGATTTCGGACGAGGATTTGCTGACCTGGGGCGAGGTTCTGAAGGATGCCAAGCTCATTACCGGGGGATCCGGGGTGGCACTGGGGCTCCCCAGAAACTTCCGGACGGAGGATTCATCTAAAAATGTTGGCAGTGTGTGCACCGGTATCGCTGGGCCTGCCGCGATCCTTGCCGGGTCTTGTTCAGGAGCGACCCGCGGGCAGATTGAAACTCACGCGAAGACCCATCCGACCTTCGCCATTGATGTTCCAGGTGTCATGTCCAGGGAAGTGACCACGCAAACGCTTCTGGATTTCTTTGAAGCGCACCCGGGTCAGGCGCCGCTCGCATATTCATCGGGAAGCCCGGAGGATGTGCGAGCGATCCAAAATCAATTTGGTCAGGAAGCAGTTGCGGAAAAGCTGGACAATCTCTTTGCAGAAACTGCACGGGAACTTGTCCAAACGGGGTATAAGCGCCTTGTCGTGGCCGGAGGAGAGACGTCGGGAGCTGTCGCCCAGGCTGTCTCTGAGGCACTGAGATCACCGGCCATGTCAATTGGGCCGGAAATTGACCCGGGCGTGCCAGTCCTGAGCGTTGGAAAAACTGAACCCATTGCGCTGGCTCTAAAGTCTGGAAATTTTGGCTCTCCCGACTTTTTTGCTAAGGCCCTGAGAATGATGGAGTCTGGCAAATGAGTTCTAAAGAATTGGTATTGCGACAGCAGATGTCAGATCTCTGCGCTTCGTTGTTTGCGCGGGGATTTTCAGTCGGTACTGCGGGCAATGTCTCCGCACGTCTACACAACGGAATCCTCATGACACCAACCAACTCCACCTTGGGGGATATCGATCCCGAGTGCATCGCCAAGATTGATTTGGATGGGAACCACGTCTCCGGAGACAAGCCGACCAAGGAGGTCTTTCTGCACCAAGCCTTCTATGAGACGCGGCCAGAAGCTGGTGCAGTGGTGCATTTGCATTCGACCTGGGCCACCGCACTGTCGTGTCTGGAAGACACCGATCCCAATGACTGTATTCCACCGCTTACACCATACGTGGTCATGCGCGTAGGCACGGTCAAACTGATCCCATACGTCAAGCCGGGTGATCCGAAATCAGGTGATTTGATCCGTGAACTGGGCGGCAATTTTAGTGCTGTTCTGCTGGCCAATCACGGGCCCGTCGTATCGGGAAAGGATCTGTTCTCAGCAGTTTGTGCAGCAGAAGAGTTGGAAGAAACGGCTAAGCTGCTAGTGGCTTTGCGCGGCCTGCCAACCCGCCTACTGGATGCTGAAAAAGTCTCAGAGCTCAAAGTGGCTTTCGGAAGAATTTAAACCGATACCGAAACGGGGAATGTGCATTTTTTGGGCAAATCGTGCAAAATGACGCACAAATACTACGCAAAGTTTTGGCCAAGCTTCTAAGATTTTCTTGGATAATATCAATGTAAGAAATCCGTCGTGAAACCTGCACTTTGGCAAACTTCTGAATAAGCCTTTGTCCTATTTGTGACCCCAGTTCTGTCCTGGGGTCACAGTTGGATACGCGCGTACTATTCGGCGAGCATAGTTGATGTTTCTGGATCAATAGTTGATGCAACACCGGCGGCTTCGCGGCGTCCGTCATTCCAGATCGCTTTTATCAACGCGATACACATCAGCGCCATGACGATAGAGAACGGTAGTGCGCCAATTACCATGGCGGTCTGAATGGCCCCAGTTCCGCCTGAGATCAGCAGACCACCTACCACCAATGCCAGCGCAGCACCCCAGAACATGATATGCGGCCGCGCCTTGGGTCCTTCGTCACCAGCCGCGTTGATCGTATTCACGATCAGCACAGCCGAGTCAGCTGAGGTCACAAGAAATGTCATCAACAGTACCACGATCACAACCGCCATGGCCCAAGCCAGGAATTCTGCTATGGGCGCAAGCATGTAGGTGGTCATGGCAAAGATCTTGTCGCCATTAGCTGCGTCTAGGATCACGCCATTTGCGCCGCCATTTAATTCAAGGTCGATGGCTGTGCCACCGGCCCACGCAAACCAGACAAAACACATCAGCGAGGGTACAATCATCGCGCCCAGCACAAACTCACGGATGGACCGACCGCGTGAGATGCGTGCCAGGAACAATCCGACGAAGGGGGCAAACGCGATCCACCAGGCCCAGTAGAACACCGGCCACCAGCCCTGCCATTGTGCCAGCAAGAATGACTCGGACCCTTCGACTCCATCTGATGTGTAGACGTTGAAGCTGAGCCAGGGCAGAGCGACCAGATAGTCCCAAATGCCAACAAAGAAGGCCTTGGCACCGAAGAATGTTGCTCCGAACAGGATGAAGAAACCCAACAGGAAGATCGACAGCGCCATGTTGATGTTTGACAGCCATTTAATGCCCTTACCAACGCCAGACAGTGCTGACAGCGTCGAAGCGCCCATGATGACCAGCAAGGCAACAATAATGCCCAATGTCGTGGCCGAACCATCTGCATGCGCCAGACCGCCGATGCCGATACGTGTCAAACCCGCCACGAACTGCTCAACACCAAATCCAAGCGTCTGTGCTACACCGAGGATCGTCGCAACAACCGCGACGATATCGATCAGGTGACCCAGATTGCCGGACAGTGCCTTACCAAAGAGCGGCGTCAGAGACGAACGGATCGTCAGGGGAAGCCCGCGGCGATAGCTGAAGAACGCCAGCGCAAGACCGGCAATCGCGTAGCACGCCCAAGCGCCAAGACCCCAATGCAGGTAGGACCAGACGTAAGCCGTGCGTACATTGTCCGCGTCTAGGGCTGTTGTCACACCCTGAATAACCGACGGGTTGTTCTTGAAATGTGCGACGGGTTCCGCAACGGCCCAGGTCAACATCCCAACACCGATACCGGCACCGAACATCATCGAGAACCAGGAGAAGTTCGAGAATTCGGGCTTTTCGCCTTCAACACCCAGGTTTAGGCGTCCCGCAGCTGGCCAAATGGCCAAACCTATGCAGACAATGACAAACCCGGTTACAACCCAGATATACCAGGCCGCGAACTGCGCCAGAATGGCTGCGTTCCAGTCGCCGAGAATCCTGCCGGCCTGGGTTGGCCACACGATGCACCAGACAACCAGCAAACTGATGATGATCTTACTGATCACCGTCACGTTGACGCTGAACCCCCGATAAAAACCGTTGTCAGCGGTCTTAATCGGAAGTTCCGAAAGAGGTGGCTTTATTGCCATATTCAACTTCTCCCTGTTCTTGATTTTAGAGCGGATAGATTTGCTTGTTCTGACCCGATCACCCATTTTCCCAAGACACCAATGAGATTGGCGATGCAGATAATCTGCTTTGCTAATCTCATTGGGTCCGGGGAGTTAATATTTGCCGGAGTTCTCAGCTCTCCAGAGCCAGCTTATGCACGTGAATTTCATTAATCGGGTGGCTCTCCGCGCCTATAATGCCAGGACGAGAGTGGCGGTATAGAGATCGCCAATAGGGTTGAATTATCGTTCCGTCATCTCGCATAAACTGTTCGATCTTTTCCATGCGGACTCGACGAGTTTCAGCATCGGCGATTGCTGAGGCTTCTTCCAGCATTGCGTCAAATTCGGCGCTGGCCAGACCGGTTTCATTCCAAGCCACCCCCGATTTGTATGCCAGCGTCAGCACCTGGACACCTAGCGGGCGATGTCCCCAGTCGGTCGAACTGAACGGGTATTTGTTCCAATCATTCCAGAATGTGTTACCTGGCAATACTGTGCGTTTTACCTTGAGCCCAGCATCGCGCAGTTGTGCCGCTAATGCGTCGGTCGTGTTTCGGCGCCAATCGTCGTCGATCGAGAAGATTTCGTGCTCGTAGTCGAGCATACCGGCTTCTTCCAACAATGCTCGTGCGCCCTCGACATCCTTTTCAGGTGCTCCAATGTCCGCGTATTCCGGGTGAATAGGGCAAACGTGATGGTTTTCGCCTAGAGTCCCACGATTGGCGTATCCCAATTCTAGCAGAATGGCATTGTCGCAAGCCATCGCCAGAGCCTGGCGAACACGTGCATCTTCATACGGCTTTACTCCGTCGACGTCGGCATCGCGGTTTGTTCGTAAAACCATAGTGTTGGCCGAAACGGACTCGCTCTGGTTCCAACCGATGCTTTCATAGATGTCAACAAATTCACCGACCGTTTCGTAGGTCATGTCGATTTCTTCGGCTTCTGCCGCAGCCAAATGCGCCGCGCCATCGGTGCCGTAGTCAATAAATTCGATCCGATCTAAATAGGCACCTTCTCCCCACCATTCGTGATCCGTGTTCTTTTCCAGTACAACCTTTTCACCGACCAGATATTCAACCAGCTTATATGGCCCCGTACCAACCGGGTCATTCGCCGGATCGCCAGACCAACCGTCGGGCACGATTGCTGCCGGGTATTCCGTGACGGCGGGAATAATTGTGATGTCAGGTCGTGTCAGCTTCAGTTTCAGCGTCAAATCATCGACCACTTCCAAAGCACCCTCTGCAGGGCCATCGCCAGCGTCATTCTGTAAAGACCCCATGCGCGCGGCCATGGAATTGCCTTCCCAACTACCGTCACACCATCGACCAAAGTTATAGGCAACATCCTTGGCCGTCAGCGTTCCGCGCCCGTCATTCCAGTTCACTCCGGGTCGCACACGCAATACATACTCCGTCGCGTCGTCGTTCACTTCCCAGCTTTCAAGCAACCGAGGTTCGAATGTACCATCAGCGTTGTACTGAACGAGATACTCCAAGAACCCACGCACCACGTTTCCAAGCTGAGGCCAGTTGTAAAGCGGCGGATCAAGCTGAGCGCGTACAACCTGCTGAATACGAATCGTACCACCAGGTTGGATATTCGACGCGGCCTGTGCTGGCTGAGCCATACCAATCATTGAATACGCAGCCGATGCAGACAGCCCAAGTGCAGTCGCGCGCGTTAAGAATTCACGGCGGCTGAGCATTCCGTCGGCTACTTCACCTGCATGCATGGCGATTGCTGGATGAATAGCCCGTCTGTGACTGTGTTTGGTCATGATTAGCTCCCGTGTTTCTCTCACAGGGCTGCTTACGCGCCCTTTGACACAGTTTTTGATATAATTTTTCTCTTTTTTGCAGTAGCTGAGTAATTATGGATGACATTAATAGAATTAATACCAGCCTAAGTCGCAACCTCGTGGCGCTGTATGCGTTCGAGATGGTTGCGAAACATGGGAACTTTACAAGTGCCGGGGATGCTCTCGGGCTGACTCAGTCCTCGATCTCGCAACGGATAAAAGGTCTAGAAGTTGATCTGGGCGTCGTCCTCTTCAAAAGAGAACACCGTGGCGTTTCACTCACATACGAGGGGCTGAGGCTTTTGAATGTGGTCAAACCCGCGATGACGCAGATGAATTTTGCGGTAAGTTCTTTGCTTGAGCGCAAAACCAAACCCAGGGTTCGAATTTCGGCTGATTTTGCGTTCTCAACTTTCTGGTTGCTACCGCGTCTGGGTTATCTTCGAGAGGAAATCGGGGATGAAATCGAAATTCAGATTTTGGCCTCAACTGTGCCACCCGGTCTAGATGACACCGATTGCGATATTCAAATCCATGTTGCACCAAAGGCCCAAATAAAGCCCGATGAAGTACTACTGTTGGAAGAAGTCGTGGCGGCCGTTTGCAGCCCGCAGCTATTAGAAAGGATTAGACCAATCCAATCGCCTGCGGACTTGCTGGATGTCCAACTTCTTAGCCTGTCAAAACCCGCTACCGCTGCTTGGCAAACCTGGCAAGGGTGGTTTGATAGTTTGGGCGTAACCGGAGAAAGAAAGAAAAATTATATCAGTTTTAATAACTATGACATGGTGACCCAGGCCGCTTTGTCTGGGGATGGCGTGGCTTTGGGCTGGATTGGATTGATTGATGATCTGCTCAATAAGGGTTCTCTGGTGACCATTACAGACGATTTAGTCTCCAGCGACGCCGGTTATGTGATGTCTCGGAGCCATACCAACTTGGGCCGCGGCCCTAGACTTGTTTTTGACTGGATAGGGGACCAAGTTCTCGCAACATCGTCAAAATAAAGCGTTATGAAACTGTTCGATTGACGGCATCTCCAAGTCTCGTCAATTCGAAGAATGACTGCATTGTAGCAACGCCTGGAAGCGACATTGAAGGCTCGCATATTAGCGCCCTTCGAAATTGCGAAGCCTGGTCGATAACATCAGCTTTGGCAGAGTGAACAGCGGTCATTCTCAATTGTTTTCCAATGGCAGCTTCGTTTCGCAAAGCCGACTTTCGTCCTGCTACCTTCAAAGTCCGCTCTAAACGCCGCTCACCAAGTTATGGAACAGCGAGTTCTACAAGTACGTCGTGGACCGGGCGTCGGCCAGCATATCCATTGCTGTTTGCGAGACCTTCCTCCCTGCCGCGACTTCTGCATCGAGGTCGGCTTCAAGCGCCCTTATGTGTTCAAGCCGCTGGGTGATCTCGTCGATCCGCGCAAACGGAACCACAACAACACCGTCCTGATCTGCCACGATCATATCTCCGCTGTTGATACTCTGACCTGCAACCTGAGCTGTTATGCCGATCTGTCCTGGTCCGGATGTGAACGGGGATGCCGGGTTGAGGCCGGTGCACCAGACAGGCAACCCGACTTCGACAATGCCTGGGTAATCTCTGACAGGCCCGTCTGTGATAAATGCGGCTCCACCGGCGTTGCGCAGCATTCCGATCACGCGGTCACCCGCCGCAGAACAGCCTTGATGACCGTCAACAGAAGCAATCAGTATGTCACCGGGTTCAATGAAATTCAGTGCTGCAACGGTTGCCAAAATGTCTGCAGGCCCGTTGATCGCCGTCAACGCAGGTCCAGCCGCTACGCATGTAACATCTCGCCCTTCGCCGACCGGGCGGATTGAGGAAGCAAGGGTGCCGCCACCTCCCAAGGCATCTGCCACAAACCCAGTCGGGACACCCCGAAATGCAGTCACCTGCGCTTTGGTCGGGCGCGGGAAATTATTCAGAACAGTCAGTGGGGTTGGTTCTTCAATCATCGTACTGTCTTTCAATGAGTTAATGGATGGCGTTTGTTCGTTGGGGTTATTGTTCACTTAGCCGAAGTGTGCGTTCCGGCGCTTGAGTGTTCTTTCCTGGGAGAAACAGCGCGACGATGAAGATAAATGTTGCTGCTACCGCCAGACCAAGGAACTGGCCCGCAAAACCAACGCCGCTTTTGGTCACCATCACCAGGACCGGTACGGCGGCAGCCCCGACACCCAAGGAAAGCACATATTCGATGGAAACAGCGCGCGATCTTATGTGCGGCTTAAGAAACTGACCAAGCAGCCATGTCGTGATCGGGATTTCGGCGAACACGAAGGTGACCAAGAGTAGAGCAAGTATCAGTGCAGAGATCCCCGTCGCCTGTATGAGCATGAGAAGACATATGATTTGCCCAGCGAGCAAAGGCAGCAGCACAGAACGCGCGCCGATCCGGTCGAGAAGTTCACCAACCGGGATCTGTGCGAATGCAGCGATACCAAAGACAAACCCGGTCGAGGCACTGACCCAGGTCAAGTCACCCCCAAGCCCTGTGAGTCGTTCATCGAAGAATTTCGGCAATGAGATTGTCACTGCATTGAAAATCAAGCCGCCAAACAGAGCCGACACGCAAACGATCAAGAAGACACGTATCTGAGTGCTGCGTTGGATGACCTGCGGACCATTCTTCTTGTTTGCATAAGTGACATGGCAAGGCGCTTGTTTTGTCCGGCATCTAACGAACAATATCACTCCGATCAGGACCGAAATGGCCCCCGGCATATAGAACGCTGCTTGCCACCCCACATATTGGGCGAGAAGGCCGGTTACGACGGCTGCACCGGCCAGCCCCATGTTCCCGAAAACACCATTTACAGCTAAGGCTCGCCCTGTGCGCTCGCCGATATGTGTGATCTGAGCGAGCCCGACCGGATGATAGATCGCCGCAAACAATCCGAGCAGGCCCAGGCCGATACTCATGACCAAAGCGCTTTCTGAAAGCGCAATTGCGAGGCTCGATGCACCACACCCTATGAAAAAGACCGCAATCAACGTCATGCGATCCAGTTTGTCCCCCAGCCAACCGACCGGTAGCGTTCCCAGAGCGAACATGATGTAGACCGGAGAACCCAACAAAAGCACATCTGCATAGTCCATGTTCCAGTCCGGGGCGATTGCCAATGCCGCAGTTGGAAAGATCAGAAGAAAGAAGTGATCGAAGAAATGCGCCACGTTGATGAATTGGAGGGTTTCGTTACGCGACATGCAAAATCTCCGAGCGTTGAGTGCCCTTTGATTATGGCTCGAAATGCTCTTACAATCTGTCGACATAATGACAAAAGATACGCCTAAAATGCCAAGCTCAAGGCAGCCCGGTCTGACCGGGTTCGCTTTGACATATCCGACCGGAACCCACATCGAACCGCATTCGCATGACGTTCATCAACTCATTCACGCGATTTCGGGAACGATGCGGGTTTACACAAAAAAACAGCTTTGGGTGCTACCGGTTGGGCGCGCATTGTGGATACCGGCAAAAACAGAACATGAAATTCGATGCAACGGTGCTGTCAAAATGCGGACGGCATATCTCAGCCCTGCGTATACCGATTTTCCGGAGTATTTGCAGGTCCTCTCCATTTCCCCTTTGCTTCGAGAAGTTCTGGTTCGCTTGGCAGAGGGAGCAGAGCAGGTTTTGCAAGGCCCCCTTGCCCTCGTATTGCTGCATGAAATCAAACACGCTGATACTGAGGCTCTTTTGCTTCCGCTGCCAGCAGATAAACGCATTGCCATTCTCGCGGCATCGCTGCGTTCGAACCCAGAGTCACATAAGACCATTACGGACTGGGCAAAGGAGTTAGGATTTTCCGAGCGAAACCTAATACGACGAATACGTGAAGTAACGGGGATGACGTTCAGGGAACTCAGGCGCCAAACCCGGGTGATAACGGCGATTGAGAAACTGGCTGAGGGTCAAACTGTGACGAATGTTGCGCTCGATGTCGGATTTGAAACGCCGAGTGCTTTTATCAGCGCCTTTAAAACGGTGACTGGCCTAACCCCGAAGCAGTTTGGAATACGTCTTTCATGAAGCCGACATTCGTGCGTTGCGCAGCATCGGTTAAATGGGCTCGCTGCCGACTTTCTCTGCAGTGAGCCTGAATAAGCCATTTGAGCCCATACCAGACCTTCGGTGCTGCTCGCGACTTTGCTCAGGCGGCATACAGCTTCTGCCAAAGCTGCCGTTCACGCTGCTTGGTACTACTAACGCAGCGAATGGCGGCTGTGTGGCCACTATTGCTTTTTGAAGTTTGACAGAAGGGTTCAATCGCAAATGGCGGCGGGCCCTCTATCCCATCGCTTTCCTTTCGTGGGCCAGCGGGATTTGGACAAGCCAAACACACCTGGCCGTCATGCCCATGCTGTGACCAGGACGTTTCACATCCGAGTTGGGACGCGAGCATGGTGTTGTCTCGCATGGCCATCCAAACGACTGCTTTCGCATCTTCGGCACTTGGCTTGGCCGAAAGTTTGAGACCGAGTATCGAGCGGCTGGCGACATCAATGGCGGCGCATAACCGCGCCCAAGACTTTCCGTTCAGTCGACAATGCGCAATTGATGGTTAATGGGCGGTAAGTTCCCGCGAAAATCAACGTCTGTCAGGCGTTCCGCCTATAACGTAGCAGCGGGCCAACCTGATTGTGGGGGAAGGTTGGAGTTCAATGTTAGATGGCTAGGATCCACCTAATCAGCAATCGTCAGGATATCTTCGAGTGGCTTCTTGATCTTCGCCACAGCGGGTACTTTTGCGTCCTTCGCGGCATGACCCGCAGCCACGATCATGATGGGTTTTTCACTATCCGGTCGGTCAAACATTCCATTGAGGAATTTCATCGGGTTCGGGGTATGCGTCAGAGTGACAAGGCCTGCATGATGAAGTGCGGCCAGCAGGAAACCGCAGGCAATGCCCGTGCTTTCCGGCACGTAGTAGTTCTTGAAACGCGTTCCGTCCTCGAAATAGCCCCAGCGCTGCGCAAAAACGACAATTAACCATGGGGCGTCTTCCAGATGCGGCTTGTTGTCGTTGGTGCCGATTGGTTCCAGCGCTTTCAGCCATTCATCACCACCCCCGCCATCATAAAACTGCCGCTCTTCTTCTTCGGCAGCTCCACGGATCTTCTTCTTTAAACCGGGATCTGAGATAGCCACAAAGTGCCAGGGCTGATGATTGGCTCCTGAGGGTGCCGTGCCCGCTGTGCGTATACACTCTTCAATAACTTCGCGAGAAACAGGCTCACTTGAGTAATCCCTGACCGTGTGCCGCCGCTTCATCCGCTCATAGAAAGCACGGGCCTCCTCAAGGCTTTGAACCGCCGAATAATCCAGGTGATCGGGAAGATCGATGGGTTCGTATTTGATTTTGTCGCGTGAAAACATTGATGAACCTCTTCTGGATATGCCGGTTGCCTGTTTTGCATCTCGCACGAGGTTTCCAAATACGCATCGTCTGAGCGGCCTGATTGCGAAATGAGCCCGCGATCTTGAACAACAAGTCAACTGCGTGGTCGCCTGAACTCCCCGCGTTTTTTTCAACGATTTTGGTGCAAAGCTTGTCGCAGCGGACCATAATCAAGCGGTAGCACAAAACAAACCACACTGCTATTTTTGGTGCACATTCCGTTCATTATCCGTCACTATTTCAGACAGGTCGTTTGAGCCCATCATAACCAATGCTGCACCGCGGTTGAACGGCCACTTTCTTTACCAGCTTTGGAAGGTGTGCCCGGTCGCGATAGAGCTGTTCTCCGACTTGTCCGGTGAAGGTCGAGTTCAGTTGGTTTTGAAACAGGGCTATTCAAATGGGAAACTGTCCAACCGTTCAGCCCCTGTTTCTGTGACCAGAATCTGTGTTTCCAGTTTGATGCTTTCAGAGCCTTCTTCGGCGATCAGACTCTCTACGCAGACGACTTGACTCGGCTCAAATCGCCCTGACATCGCACCTGCACCCCAGTCTACATGCAGCGGTACCACCGGCCATTCATCGGCCATGCCCACACCATGGACCGCCAACGAATATCGGTAAGGGACATGGGCTTCAGGGATGCGCCAGCTATTTTCGTTGAATTCATCAAAGCTCACCCCGGGGCGGACAAGGTCCAGATTGTGATGGATTTGCTCCAGCGCGGTGTCGTAAAGCCGCCGCTGCCTGTCGTTCATTTTGGTGTATCCGCATGTCCAGGAGCGTGACAGATCGGCACAATAGCCATAGGGCCCGATCATGTCGGTGTCGAACGAGATCATTTCGCCCTCTCGGCACACCCGGTCTGTACATTCCTGATACCACGGGTTAGTGCGCGGGCCACAGGTCAGCAGTTTGGTTTCCAGCCAATCCCCGCCAGACCGGGCGTTCTCAAAGTGTAGATGCGCCCATAATTCTCGTTCCGTAGCGCCGGGGTAGGAATGGTCGTAAATCCGGGCCATCCCCGCCTCGCACACGTGGATGGTCCAGCGCATCAATTCAATCTCGTCGACGGATTTGATCGACCGGGCTATTTCGGTCAGTTGCGTGCCTTCCACATAGGCCAGCCCCCGCGCTTCAAGTGCGTGAACCCCGCTGCCATCCAGCCTGTCGCAGGCGATGCGTGTGTTGCCACCGCCATATTCGCGGATCAGATCAGCAATCTCGTCGGCCCAGTTTTCCGTGGCCGCCCCGACCTTGTCGCCCGAGGCCATGAACATCCATGTCTTAGCGACCCGGATTTCGTCAATACCCGGCAGGCCCTCGCATTGGTGCAGGCAGCCCCTGAATTCGAACATGATCGCTGGACCATCCGCGAGGATAAGCGCGTAGCGCATCGGGTTGTGCAACGTCCAGACCTGCATGTTCGAGCAATCAAAAGCGTAGCGGATATTGCAGGGATCATAAAGCAACAGCGCCGCACAATCTGACCGGTTCAGTGCTGCGCGCAATCGGCCCAGACGGTATGCGCGGGCGCGGTCGAGAACATCATCATTGACCGGGCTCTTAAGTGGTTTATCTGAGCCTTCGGCGTTCAGGTACGTGAGTTTTCGATCGTCTTTTAAGGCGGTGTCCAGACTCATGTGGCACGACCATAAAAGCCGATGCGTTCTTGGTCAGAGAACTGTACGCCAGGGCGTTCATAGTATGAAAAGACGGCGATGATCCGGTCTCGATCACCCTTCACGGGAGTGACGCGATGTGCAGTATTCTTGCCCTTGAAGATATTGAGCGTACCCGGTTCCAATGCAATGCGTGTTGGGCTTCGGCGCCCTTCCAGCAGATCAGAGACGCCAGCATAGTTCGGGTCGTCTTGGCTGCGCAGGTCCTGATCATATTCAAACTCACCGCCGGCTTCAGACGCTTGCAACAAAAGGGTGGTGGTGAACTCAGATCGATCAAAATGCCAGTTCAACGCCTGCCCCTCGCGATAGCCCATGACATTCACTCGGGCCAACGGGTCTTGCATGGTGAACAGCTCGGATTTGTCCATCACGGCAGCCAGGAATTGCGCGAAAGGCGGCCATTCATAAAGCTGGATCACCGCTGCCTGGCCCATCTGATCGGCGCAAATCGTACGGTTTGACGTTTCAAATTCGGTTAGCGCCGGATGATCGGCGGGCAACTCCTCGATCTCTTTTTTGAAATAGATGTTATGTTTGCGTGCGTGGGTGAAGGCCTCCGCCTCCAGAATCGGCTTAAGTTCCGCCACAGCCGTCGGCAATGCATCTGCTTTTACAAAACCTGCAAGATTGAACAGACCATCCTTTGCCAGCATGGCCTTGCAATCATTGACAAGAGCGATCCAGTTCGGGCTGCCGGGTTGATTCAGTGGATAATCTTGCAGATTGATAAGGTCGCGCATGCCAGTCCCCCTCTGTTCTGCCAAAAGGGTAAGGCCGCGTGCTCTTTCCAATCAACAGTATTTCTATTTATGATAGATAAGAAAAAGTTTCGAAGTGGTCATGAATTTCAACGCACCCCTTAACGCTCTTAAAGCTTTTGAGGCTGCGGCCAGAACCGGGTCATTCACGGCTGCCGCAGCTGAATTGGGCGTGAGTTCGCCTGCCGTCAGCCAGCAAGTGAAGCTGCTGGAAGAATTCTGGCAGAAGGCGTTGTTCATCCGCCAAGGCAATCGGTTGTCACTGACCGATGCCGGACAGACGGCTTATCCGCAGCTCGCCCAGGCCATGGCCAGCTTGGCGGCGCTATCTGCCAAAATGCAAAGCGAACAGATCAGGAAAACCCGGCTGGTATTAAGCGCGCCTCATTCGGTTGTGGAGACTTGGCTGCCCAGCAGACTCGCCCCGCTGACGGGCGCAGATAAGTACTCCCCCATTGATGTGCGCATTGACGATGACCCGATAGACTTTGCCCGCGACAAAATCGACATGCGTATTTTCTTTGGCCATGACCTGTACGGCGATTTTCTGATCCATAATCTCTTTACCGATAGCCTGATTGCGGTTGCCAACCCGGATTTCATCCACCGTTTCGGCCCATATGTGCAGGAATTGCCGGATAGATATTTGATTCATACACACTGGGGTAGCGGTTTTGCCTCATCCCCGAACTGGGAATCCGTGCTGCCTGTGGGCAAAACCATCAATCGCGACCTGGGCATGTCTGTGCGCTCTAGCAGCGTTGCCCTGAAATTTGCGCGCCATGGCTTTGGCGCTGCTCTGGTCCCAGCGGCGATGGCGGCTGACGATCTGTCGTCGGGATGGGTCGTGCAATTGGATAGCCCGCCATTGGAATTGCCAAGTAAGTATCGCATTGCCCATCCAAAGCGACTGAAGTCCCATCCGACCATCGTTGGTGTGCTGGATGTTTTATCACAGTGGGCAGGCCAATCGAAATGAGAAACAGCCTTCATGCTGGCTACTCTGTTCGCAGCTGCCATTCCTAAACCAACTGCAGAAGGCAGCTATGTCCCGCATCTTTCCAGTTCAAAAACCGCGCAACGATGGGTCACTGCATAGCGCTTTCTCTTTGTGTTCCTCATAACTCCCATCTGTGCACGTTCAGGGCGGCTGAGTCAGGTCGGATACATATGGCCGGCTTCCGAGAGCATGCTAGAAATCATTTGCGAACAGCAGCCGGTACATACATTTGGGTCGAACCAGTTCGAACAAATCAGCCAAGCCAGCGCTAGTTCAATTAGATGTGTGGGTTGCAGAGCCACAAAACCTGGCGCTAAGACAATACTTGATCGGTTGCTACGCGACGTTGAAACGAACCGATACCGTCAACCCGGGCGAATTGTTTTTTGCAGCTATGAGCGCCGAATGATGATCTGCGATAGCCTTCACTAGCGCCAGACCTAAACCGTTTCCAACACTGTTTCGTTCGCTTTCAAGCTTATAGAAAGGAACAAAGAGCTTTCCCAGAGTGTTTTCGGGAACGCCGGGTCCATCATCAAGCACCGAAAGCGTAACGATGCCGTCTTCTTGTTCTATAAGCAGGCGAACTCTGGAGTGCTTTGGGCAGTGATCTATCGAGTTCTGCAAAAGGTTTGCGCAAAGTTGTTTCAGCATACCTTCATCGCCTTCGATCAGGGTACTTCCTGATTGGTTCTCAACAAAATTGAGGCTTTGACCCTTAGCCTCCGCAAGAGGAATCATCGTTTCAACTGCTTCTCGACCCAGCCTATTCAAATCTAGATAACTGAACGCTTTTGGACTGTTACCTTCTTCGATGCGGTTGATCCGCAAAACAGTTTCAAAGGTCCATTTTAGACGGTCAAGTTCAGACTGAATATTGTCGATCAGCTCCAGAGGCTGACCATCGGATTGTAGCGTGTCTCTTGCTTCCTGAAGCGCGATATAAGCATGAGTTAGCGGGTTCTTCAAATCATGCGCAATGGATGCAGCCGTCGATCGAGTCGTGGACATCAAAGCTGTCAGGTTGTCGAGATGCCCGTTCATCAGCCGGGCAATCCGATCTATCTGATCGTTGTTCTTACCGACTGAAAGCCTCGCTTTAACATCGCCTCTTGAGACTTTGTTAAGCGTCTTCGCCATTTGACCGAGTTTGCGATAGGTTCTTATGCTGGAGATGTACCCAACTAACAAAGTGCACAACGTCGCTCCAAATCCGATTGCAACCAAAGACCACGTCAGCGAACGAAGTGTGCTTTTCACAAAGGCAAGATCGCGACCAACCACAATTACAAATCCACGGTAGGTTTGTACGTTGACACGGTGGACCCGTTTTTCCCCACCCAGATCTATACCATCGTCTTCGATTTCTCCCCATCCTCTAAAGGACGGATATTCGTCGATGTTTCCCGCCAGACGCTTCCCCTGATTATCGAACAAGCCAATCAAACTGGTGTCGAACGGCAACCAGAGCGTAGCGTCATCTATTGCTTGAACAACATCGGAATCGTTGTCGTTGTCATCCAGTATTTCCTGAATGAACCGCATTTCATCGATCAACAATGAGTCCATTTCCCGTTGCAAATCGCCACGAATTCTTTCGAACGTCAAAAAGGCCAACGCTGTAACTGAAAGGAGAATTACTACAGCTGCATACAACGCTGTAGTAAATGCTGCTCCAGATACAATGTTTGAGCGTTTCATTGGTGTTTCATCCGACTAGAGTGGCGACCGCAAGTTAAATGGCTGGCAGAAGAACTTTCCTAACCAGTCAAGCGTGTGATCCGAGGTTTTTAGCCTAAAAACCAATGGAAGAATGGGGAATTTGGATGAATTTGTTGCATCATTGGTGATTTAGCACCTGCGAAGCACAATAAGAACAACGTGCTGACATCCTCGTAACCTCTGGCAGTGGAGCATGTCCGGCCGACGTCAAAAAGTTGTGCGGTGGTGTTCATCTGATGCAGGGAGAAAAAGAACGTTGGTTTTGATGAATTTGCAGCGCCCCCTTCCGAGGGGGAGGAGGGGAGCGCTGCTTTGACTGAGGGAAGCTTGCTTACGAGTGAGTGGTCCGTGTCCTCACGGTACCGGTGACACCCTTCAGGAGGGTTACGAGTGCTTCCTCAGTCGAGTATGCAGGTTCAGTTCCAACCCGAACGGCCTCTTCTCCAACGTGTCCTTGCCATCAGGCTTTCATCAACCTTACGTTTTTGAAAAGTTGTCGCGTCTGCTCGATTGATCATTGAGTAACTTATGTTAATCACCCATTTTTTGTGCAATGACCGTGATCCTCAGTCGATGTGGCACCATGTGTGGACAACTCATAGGTCATCGTTGGAAAATGAAGCGCCAAGGTCCAAACTTCGTCGGTCTTGATGTGGATGAATGTTACGCCGTCCAGTCCGTGCGCTACGGAGGCCATGCCTTCTGTGTTCTGTACGATCAGGCGCGCCTCTGAGAGATCAGTATCCTGAAAGATCTGAATGACTTCATCATTTGTTTCTGACGTGCATCGGTATTCTGTTTCGTCCGCGAACGCTGTAGCTGCAGGCAAGATTGTCATCAGGAGTATTGTAAACTTCGTCATTGTTTTTCCGATCAAAAGGTTGAGTTTTGTGGTTTGAGTGGTCCGATTGGAGGTTTGAATTTTGAGCGGTACAGTTCATTGACCTGTGTTCAGGCCGCGATGGGAGGTTTCCCAAAGCTCACGCACACCCGTAGGCCAGGTTCATTGTTTTCCGCAGTGACTATTGCGCCGTGGCGCATTGCAACGGCTTTAACTAGCGATAAGCCGAGCCCATTTCCGGCTTCTTTTCTTGTGCCGTCCGCCCGGAAAAACGCGTCAAAAATTTTGCTGATTTGAGGTTCCGGAACCCCTGGACCATTGTCTGTCACAATCAGCTCAATCGCATCAGGCTTGGCAGTCAGGGAAATCCTGATCCAAGATCCAGAGGGGCAATACCGGAGCGAGTTGTTCACGAGGTTGACGAGCAGCTGCTGCAGCATGTTTTCGTCGCCCCGGACTAACATCGTGTCGGCGTTGTAATCGGCTGAGATGTGTTTGCCTGCTTCGATACCAACTGGATATAACGCCTGAGCGACACCCTCGACGAGTGCACTCAGGTTCACGGTTTCAAAGCTCTTCTGTTGCCTTCCTTCCTCAATCCGCGAGACCTTGAGGATCGTGTCGAATACAATTCTGATGCGCTGCAGGTTGCTTTCTAGTTCGGTTAAGCTTGATCTCGGATCGCCACCATACTCGACTTCGCTGTACACCTGTTGCAAAGCAATGAAACCGTTAGTTAAAGGTGCCTTCAAATCGCGAGCAACTGTAACGGCAGTCGCATGAGTGCTATTCAGCAAACTCGAAATCCAATCAAGACGTCGGTTAACCAATTGGAAAATCCGATCGAATTGATCGCCTGATCCTGAAACAGGAAGACGAATAGTCCCGTTCGCTTGAACAGGCGGCTCGAGAGTGCGCTCAACCCACTTTAGTTTCCGATAGTTTTGAGAGCTGAAGTAGTAGCCAAGACCCAATACAGTTAGGGTGGTGGCAAGCGTGAGGAGCAATAACCCTTCCCAAAGTGTTGTCAAAGCTTGACTAAGCGATGTCATGCTACGAGCGATTACAGTGCGATACGCAAGATACTCGGACGCATGAAGCATATAGACAGGGGCGGTCCCACCGAATTGAACAAAATCCGGATCCACTTCGTGCCATCCGTTCGTATCAGGCACTTTTGCAATTGATCCAGCGAGTGCTGAACCGCTTTCGTCGAACAGCGCGATTACATGAAGCTTGGTTCGATTGGGGTAATTTAAATGTTCAATCGCCCGCTGAACTGCATTTGCGCCGCCTTCCCGCAATATCTCATGAAGCAACAACTCTTCATCGAGGATTTGTTGTTTGAGGTCAGAGCGGAGCTTGTCTTCCAGCGCCAGATAGGCTGCATATCCAAAAACAGCGGTGATGATCCAGACAATCAATGCGGCAAAACATGCTGTCCGGAACGGAGCACCCGCGACAATGCTAGCGCGGCCCATGAAGGCTGTATCCAACGTTCCGAGACGTGTGCAGAAGCGGCGTCTCGAAAGGCTTGTCTATCTTCGATCTCAGACGACTGATGTATGTTTCAATTATGCTCGAGTTCGGGTCAAAATTATAGTCCCAAACCTGCTCCAGAAGCATGGTGCGTGTCACCACCCGCCCAGTATTGCGCATCAAAACTTCCAACAGCGCAAATTCGCGTGGCAGCAATTCAATTGTCTTATCTTGCCGTTTGACGACCCTGCTGAGCAAATCCATTGATAGATCGTGGACACGGAGCTCGGTAGTTGACGCTCCGGAAGAGTGTCGCCTGATAATGCTGTTTAAACGCGCCAGTAGTTCTGAGAAATGAAAAGGCTTAACGAGGTAGTCATCTGCACCTTCAGTCAGGCCTTCAACTCTGTCCTGTACGTCTCCTATTGATGTGAGAAACAGAACTGGGGTCTGTCTGTTTGCTGCCCTCAGCGCCTTGAGAACTGAAAGACCATCCATGCCCGGCAACATGCGGTCCAGAATTATGGCCGCACATTCATTGTATAGACAATATGACAAGGCATCCCGACCATCTTCATACCACTCCACACTAAAACCGTTTGATCTTAGTCCAGCGTTGACAAAGTCGGCGGTCTTTTTGTCGTCTTCTGCGACGAGTATTTTCACTTTAGACCCTCCGACCTAAAAACTGGATTCGCTTGCTGCAGTTTGGAATGCGCGGTTTAGGGAACCCAGCCATAACGTGATGGCTAAGTCCATTTGGCAAATCGTTGCAGACTAAAGGCTCAACGTTTCTTCGACGGCTTTCACCTGGAGCCGGGCAAGGCCCAGATTGGCCGTCTTCTTGTCTAACGCAACGTACACAAAGATGTTTGGGTTTTTGTCCAGCGGGCGGACCAAATGAAACTGTTTACCAAGCGTGATCAGAATGTCTTCTATGGTATCGTTAAGTTTCAGCGCTTCGATTGCCTGAAGCTTGGCGCGAACGACTTCAACATTCGCAGCGCCTGCAGTTTCAAGATCAAACTTTGAACCACCCTCAGTGCCTAGGACTAGGCCCGTGTCACTGTCGACTAGGCACGCTCCTAAAAGACCTTTGATTTCGCTTAGTTTAGAGATATCCAACGACATGTTTGGCTCCTTTTTGGCCTTGGAATTGCTGTTCTGACCCGCACCGAATGATTGATTGATTGGACGAGTTTTGCTGTTTGCAGGTGGGATGGTAATGACGTGCTTTTGCACCAGGCCAAACCTTTCGCTAAATTTGGCCAGTACAGACGTTGCATCACCCTTGGGCTTCGACATTTGCTATCCAATTCTCGCTGTGATCATGGAGGTGGGCTGCCGAACCAGGTGTCCGCCACTGCGAGCGGCCTGGGTGCGAAGGAAGAGCCGATCAACCAACATGTCATCCAACCCTGGGAGAGTGTTCTTCCTACGCTGTAAAAGACATTCGGGATCTGCCCTTACATTCAAAACCGGTGCAATTGGTCCCTGAGAGCTATCGGGGCCTCTGTGCAAAAACCTTAGTGCGGCAATGCAGGCAGGGGCCAAGTATTGGGCATTGTTGGCTGAAATGGCCAAAACACCTTCGGGACTCGGAAGGAATGAAGACCACAGATATCCAAGTTCAAAAAGGACGCCGGCCAAAACGGGTAAAAAAACAGAACTCAGCATAGGACCCTCGCCTCGTTTCCAATCAACTTAGCGGTCCGTAAAATACTAGAGGCTTTAACCGGCTTTTCAGAAAGCTTAAATATCTGTAAGATATAGATTTCTTAACAGTGTTAGATGGGAATTTAGTCGCATAGCCTGCGTCCGCCATCTATCCTTATGTGGTGCCATAACGCCGTTCAAGCTCAGTGTTGCTGAGATCCGATTGCCACTTTGTTGTGTCAACTCCTAAAGCCGCCATTGGTGCAACCATAGCGATGGAGCGCTTTGTCCGCACTGCGGTCGTCGCCGAACCGCGTCTCGAATGGCAGTTTTCTGCAGCCACTGGGTGACTGGCAGCGCTATAACAAAGTGAGAACGACGCTGAAGGGGTGTTATGTGAAGCGATCTCTGGTCGAGTGACTCCCTTAACCTCGAACCCCACCGCCAAATTGGCGATGGAGTCAAAGAGTGCAACGCACCGTGGCTATGGAATACTGACCTCAGAAGTCCTTCCGACGGAAACCGCCCATGATAGCACCACCCATCAGGCATGTTAGGTTTCGCCAGGATGGTTCAACCGCATAACTGGCCATTTCCGTAGCCAGCGTGTCAAAGGCGCCCTTGTTGGTTTTTATCATGTGACCGGGCGACATGAAGCCAGCAGTCAAGATAGATTTCTCGACATTCTCGAAGCACATGGCGTTGCCGAAGTTGCCTACTCCCGAGACGAACTCCTTGCCTTCTTCGTTGCCGCCCCATGTCAGCCAGGGCGAACCGCAAGGTAGCGGGCTACAGATCGCCTCGCAGCAACACGTCAGAGGGGTGGGCTGATAACCCAGCATCAGTGGGCCAAAAAATCTGAATGGGTGGGCGCATCAGATCGGAATCCCCGGGCGCGTGCGCCCGGAATGCGCAATCGTAGCGCTCGGCTCCGCGTAAAAGCAGTTTTTTGGAGGCTGTATTCGCTTTATTGAGCTTTTAGCTTTCTAACTCTTGTGACCAAGCAAGGAAGAACCAGAGCGAAACGTAGCCAAAGGAAAGGCAGGATTTCTATGTGCGGAATTTTTGACGTGGACGGCGATGATCTCGATGTCGCATATGTCAACATTAAAGCCGGACTCGCTGCCCCTGAAAGGAAAATGCGTGATCTCATCGAAGGCCTTTGGGCGGAATATGAGCCGTACGCGGATGGTGATTTCCGGGAAGGCTTCGCGCAAGATGTCGATGGTCGTTTTTGGGAGTTACTCCTGGCTACTACGCTCCTGCGCTCGGGACACCAACTTCTTCCCAGATCGGAACGAAACGCAGACGGTGGACAACCAGACATATGCGTCCTCGAAGACGGTAGTCGCACTTGGATCGAGGCAATCGCTCCGACAAAGGGAGCGGCGGGCAGCGATCAAGTGCCCGACATTCTTCCAATCAATGAAGGAGGTTGGGTAGTACCTGTACCGCTCCGCCAAACTCAGTTGAGGGCGACAAGCGCTTTCTGGACAAAGTCCCGGAGGATCCAAGCCTATTTGGAAGAAGGAGTCATCGATCCATCGGATAAGAGGGTTATTGCTATATCGGCGAGCCGCTTTGCCACTGTTGCCACAGAAGACCCACCATTGATCATGAGCTCATTATTCCCAATTGGGGCAGCATTTGTTCGAGTAGATAGAAACTCCGGCGAGGTGATCGAAGAAGGCTATAACCACGCGCCAACCATTGAGCGACTAGGGGGCGAGATTCCTCGCGCCGCCTTTTCTGGCCCGGAGTTTTCGCACGTTTCTGGCGTCCTGTGGTCGCGAACTGGTTTGGGGAATATGTCGAGACAAGCCCGCCCGCTGACTATAGTGCACAACCCATATGCTGAGGTTCCGATTGAGCAAGGTTGGGGGCCTTGGGATAAGGAATACGTCGTGAGCGAGGATGCATCGGGATGGGTCGCCAACAATATCCGTGAGTTGTAGCGTTTGAACTAGGGCGATTTCCGGTGACCCAGACGACCGATCCATTGCAGTACCATGCGGCCCAAGAAAGGTCCGCTTCGACAGGCCGTGACGCAGCATCGCGATCGGTTGCTGGAGGTCAGCTATGGGCTCACAGCGGACGTTGTCAGATCGACGCCCGCCTGTGCGGGCGTGTTCCGTACCCTTTGGGTTGCCCAGCTCGCGTTAGCTCGTCAGATCTGTTTGGACCACTATTCAACCACCGACATACACACCCGACCTAGGTCGATAGAATATCTTCTGATCGTGCAGCCGCCCAAGCAGATCCTGAATTCGGTGCAAGCTGTCATTTCGTTCTTTCTTTTCGTCTTCGCCTTCACCAGGGGCTCCAACCGATAATGAAGTTAGTGCCCGCCGCAAGGATACTTCAATCAGATCGATGTCCTCGACAGAGAGTTCGAACAAATCGTTATATTGGGGCATTCTGGTTACTCCTACCCGGGCGTGGGTTTCCAGAGTGCATCACGTTCCAAACTAAATCCACCCTTGCACGATGCGATGCTCAAGATGACGCTCAGAATTGTTTGGTTACTGCCCACCGGTGTAAACGTCATATATTCGGTGCAAAAGACAGTGTCTTGTGACCGGACAAAGCTGCCATTCATCCTTCGACACCTAATAACAGTCCAACCCAAAGCGGACATCGGTGGAAACATCTTCCGGCATCTTTCAACCAAAGCCGAAGAAGTATAGCGCACAGTATCTGGCGAAGAAACGAGTACATCATAGAAAACTATATTCCCGCAGAACCGCGCAGGAATGGGAGGCCTTGTTGCTTGACAATCAGGTTCCCGCGGCAAGGCTTCGGACTCTGCCGGAATGCCTCGGCATGCCTCAAATCGCCGCGCGCTGGTATTTGCTTACAACGCCCGATGCTGGGCGAGAACACAACTGCTATCCTCCAAGATGCAACGCTTGGCCCCGAGGGCATTCGGCGACTGATCTCCTCCAAAGCGATAGGTCCGATCTGATTCTGCAGATCTGACCAGCCAGTTTTATTTTGAAGGGCTTTTGTGGAACCGGCAAAACTATATTTGTTTTTCAAACCCCGTTCTTATCCGGTTGAGAACCGCACCAATATTGTAGAAGCCTTTTTACTACATATGGGGTGGCTTGTTACCCACCTTAACGGGCTAAGAAATTTCACGACGTAGACGTAGACGTCGACGGTCAACGCGGCGACGCATCCATCCGATACGCGTCGGGCGGATGTTAACTCGTCGCAAACCTGGGATTGTTCGGGCTGTCAGTCGGTTACTGCTTCATCGACAATCTGATTACTAGTTTCCATGGTACATCGGCCCGCCTTTGTGACGCGGAAAGCCATAGCCATTGACAAAGACCACATCGATATCGCCCGGTTTGGCGGCGATGCCTTCGGCCAAGATGGCTTGTCCCTCGTCATGCAGTGCTCGGATACATCGGTCCGTTATTTCTTGAACCGACAAATCACGATGCGCAATTCTCGCCTTCTTTGCTATGTCTCGTATCAGGATAAGAACGGTGTCGTCCAAGTTCATGCTTTCCTGGCTGTAACTATAGAATCCAGCCTGCGTCTTGCGCCCCTTGCGGCCCATTTCAACAAGGCGATCATGGACCTGAAATGCCAAAGGGTGAACCGCCCCGTCTGGCAGCGCCTTGCGCATCAGATAGCCGATATCGATGCCCGACAAATCAAGCACTTGAAACGGACCCATCGCCATGCCGAACTGCCGCAACGCCGCGTCGACCGGCTCGGGTGAGCCGCATTCCAGCATCAGCAGACCGGCCTCGCGCTGATAGGCCTGATACATGCGGTTGCCGATGAAGCCATGACAAACCCCGGCGATCACGCCGACTTTGCCCAGCTTTTTCATCACCGCCGCCAGTGTCGCTGTGACCGCCGGATCAGTGCTGTCGGTGCGAATGATCTCGACCAGTTTCATGATCTGCGCAGGGCTGAAGAAATGCAGCCCCGCCACGCGGTCCGGCCGGGACGTGGTGGTGGCGATCTCGTTAATGTCCAGATAGGAGGTGTTGGTTGCCAGGATCGCACCTGGATGGCAGACCTGATCCAGCCGTTCAAAAATCTTCTTCTTGATCGTCATACCCTCGACCGCCGCTTCGATCACCAGGTCCGTATGCGCCAGCGCATTGTAGTCAGTGGTTGGCGTCACCTTCTCCAAACTGGACCTGGCCCGTGCGCCATCCAGCTTGCCGCGTTTGACGGCCTGTTCCAGATTGCCCCGGATTCGGTCGAGCCCGGCCTGCGCGGCCTCGTCTGAGATTTCAACCAGGGTGACCGGAATGTCCTGCGTGGCAAATACCTGCGCGATGCCTGCGCCCATTGCACCAGCGCCGATGACCGCGACGCTGTTGACATCCCCGGCCTGCGACAGGTCGAGTCCATCGACCTTGTATGTCGCCCGCTCGGCAAAGAAGATATGCCGCAGGGCCGTGGACTGAGGGCTTTTGCGCAACTCCAGCGATAGCGCGCGTTCGGTGTCCAGAGCGGCCTGAAAATCGGGGCCAGTCGCTGCTTGAACCGCGTCGATCACCGCCAGCGGCGCATCCAACCCGCGTTTGCGCCTGCCGCACATGGCCCGCCACCGATCGAACACGTCCGCGTCAATGCTGTCGGCGGCAATCGGGCGGTTCAGCTTGATCGGGGCCGGATCGACCCCGATCAACGTGGCCGCAAAGGCCAGCGCATTGGGTTCCAGATCCTCGGCGATCGCATTGATCAACCCGGTTTCCAGCGCTTTTTTCGCCACAACCGGCTTGCCCTCGACCGCCATCTCAAGCGCGGGTTCCACGCCGATCAGCCGGGGCAGACGCTGCGTCCCGCCCGCACCGGGGACAAAGCCCAGATTAACCTCGGGCAGGCCGAGACGGGCATTCGGGACTGCAATCCGATGCGAGCACGCCAGCGCGATTTCCAGCCCACCGCCAAGCGCTTGACCATGGATCGCTGCGACGACCGGCTTAGGACAGGATTCAATGAACAACACCAAATCGTTCAGGTGGGGCGGCACCGGTGGCTTTCCCAGTTCAGACGCATCTGCGCCCGCCATGAAGGTCCGGCCCGCACAGATCAGCACGCCAACCGCGACCTGCGGATCGGCGCTGATAGCATCGACCGCATCCCATAAACCCTGTCGTACCGTTTGTGAAATCGCATTGACCGGAGGGGCATCCACCCGGATCACCCCAACTTGCCCAACCCGCGTCACCGTCACCGCGCTCATGCTATGCCCTCCGGCTTGTATGATCCTCTGCCGGTATCTCTACCGAAGATCTCACCGAAGGAGGGTATAGAGAGTTCCGATCCCCCCCAGATGCAAACCCTATGGGACCACAATACACGCCCATATCGTTTTGCTATATCCAGCAGTCAAAAATGATATTTTCCTTATTGAATGCCACTCTCTACCTTTCCTGACAATCAGCGATGCCCCGCTTCAGGTTGGGCCCGAACACGAACTGAGAGGTTATCATGACGAATCTGGGATATCTTGTAACCCGCGCCGCCCGCTTCTGGGCCGACCGGATTGCACTCAAGGATGAACGTGTTGCGCTCAGCTATGTGGAACTGGACGACCGGACAAATCGCTTGGCGACGGCTCTGACCGGATTGGGCGTCGCCAGAGGCGAGCGGGTTGCAGTATTGGCGTGGAACCGGGTTGAAATCGCCGAAGCCGAGGTGGCGCTGTTGAAAGGCGGCTTTGTCCGTGTTCCGATTAACGCACGGCTGTCAGCGGAAGAAGTGGTGCATGTCTGCGCCGACAGTCAGGTTCGGGTTCTGATCACGGATGAGGCGCATCTGATCGCCGCACAACAGGCCCTGACCGAAACCCCCGGCCTGCAAACCCTTCTGGTCATGGGAGAGGGCGGAAGCTACGAAGACGCGCTGACACAGGCCGACAACGCCCCCGTCAGTGTCGAGGCTGACCCCAATGATATCGCTGTGCATCATTATACTTCTGGATCATCTGGCGTGCTCAAGGCCGCGATGCATTCAGTGCGCAACCGGCGCGCCATTCTGCGCAAGATCACGTTCCGATCGCGCCTTTATCCTGACCAGCCCGAGACCTTTCTGCATGTAGGACCCATAACCCACGTGTCCGGGATGGCATTGCTGCCCATGCTTGCGCAGGGACATACCAATATCATCCTGTCGCGGTTTGATGTGGACACTTACCTTTCGACGCTTGAGCGTGAGAAGGTGACCCAGACCTATCTGGTCCCGACCATGATCAACCGCATCCTCGCCGCACCGAACCGGGGCGACTACGACCTCTCCACACTTAAGTTGTTGCGGTACGGTGCGGCCCCCATTTCGCCCACTCGCTTGCGCGAGGCTGTTGAATTCTTTGGTCCGATCCTCAATCAGGGTTATGGCGCGGGCGAGGTTTGTTCATCCGTCACCATCCTGACGGAAGCGGATCACAAACTTGCTATAGAATCCCGACCCGAGTTGTTTCAGTCCTGCGGTCGTCCGCTGTTTGAGACCGAGGTGAAGGTGGTTGATGACGCGGGTAATGAATTGCCAATCGGTGAGGCCGGAGAACTGGTGATACGCGGTGAAGACGTGATGCAGGGCTACCATAACGCCCCAGAACTGACTGAGCCGGTGTTGAAGAACGGGTACTACCACACCGGTGACATCGCTTACATGGATGATACCGGCTATATCTTCATCGTCGACCGCAAGAAGGACATGATCGTCACTGGTGGCTTCAATGTCTATCCAAACGAGGTCGAGAATGCGCTGTTCGAACATCCCGAAGTCTATGAGGTGTGTGTCGTTGGTGTTCCAGATTCCGATCTGGGCGAGGCTGTGAAGGCGGTGATCGTTCCGCGCGATGAGATCAAGATAGATGCTGATGCTCTGATCGCACATTGCGTTGAAAAACTAGGGAAATTCAAGAAGCCTCATTCGATCGATATCGTGAGTGAACTGCCTAAGAACGACGCTGGAAAGATACTGCGTCGACAGGTGAGAGATGGATATTGGGCCAACTCGGATCGGAAGGTGTGACTATGAACCAGGGGTTAAATCGCGCGACGTCCGGTCTTGAAGCTCAAGCCTTCGCCGACCTGCGGTCGAAGGTGAACAACCTGCTCTATGATGAAATGATCCCGTTTGAGCAGGAGCACGGTCTAACCCACGAAACTCGGTTCGAACGGGCGCAACTTGAAGAATGGTGGAAACGCTCTCGCGAGTTGGGCATCTATGGCTGCAACCTGCCGGAAGAGTACGGGGGGCTGGGCCTGTCGATCGACCAGCTATGCACGCTCAAGGCCGATTGCACCCGATCAAACGCGGCACTGTATGGTTGCGTACTGGGCGAAAACGGCGGGCCAATGCGGATCGGATACATCATTACCCGCGCAACGGATGAGCAGAACGACGAGTTCTTCTACCCTGCCGCGCGCGGTGAACGCGCCGGGTGTTTTGCGCTGAGCGAGCCCAACGCGGGATCGGATGCGATGCGGATCGAAACCACTGCCGTCAAGGATGGCGACGACTACATCATTAACGGGCACAAACGCTATATCACCGCGTCGCGCACGGCGGATTTTGCCATCGTCATGTGTGTGACCGACCCGGATGCGGGGGCGGGCGGCGTGACTGCGTTTCTGATTGATGCGGCCTCGCCCGGGTATCGGGTCGAAGGGCATTATCTGCCCATGTCCGGCCAGCATATCGACAACGACATTATTTTGGAAAATGTCCGGGTGCCTGCCCGCAATATCCTTGGGGGGTTGGGCAACGGGTTCAAGCTGGGGATGGAGCGGATCAACATCAACCGTCTTCTGCAATGCCCCACCATGCTGGGCCATGCGCAGTTCGCACTGGAGCAGACGGTGGATTATGCCAACCGGCGGGTCCAGTTTAAGCAGCCAATCGCCAATTTCCAGGCGATCCAGCACATGCTGGCCGATATGAAAACCGCCAATTTCGCGGCTCATTCCATGATCCATGCCGCTGCTGCCAAGGCTGACCGCGGCGAAAACATCCGGACCGAGGCGGCCATGTGCAAGGTCTTCGTCGCTGAAAACGCCTTTCAGGTGGCAGACAAGGCTATCCAGATCCACGGTGCGACCGGAATGACCAAGAACCATCCCGTCGAGTGGGTGTTCCGTCGCCTGCGCATGTTCCGCGTATTGACCGGCAGTTCTGAAATTCAGCGCAACACCATCGGCAAGGGTATCCAAAAAGAATGGAAACAGGCTCATCCGGAGGCGGCGCAATGACGAATGACTGGTCTTTCCTGAATGGGATGCGAATTGTCGACCTGTCGCGCCTGCTGCCGGGTCCCTTTGCCACTCAGTCTCTGGCCGATCTGGGGGCCGAGGTCATCAAGATCGAAGAGCCCAAGCATGGCGATCCGGGTCGCCGATTGGGGAAAGACATGTTTGCGCGACTGAACCGAAATAAAAAGTCGCTGACGCTGGATCTGAAATCCGAAGAGGGCAAGGGGGTGCTCACCGATCTGCTAAGAAGCACTGATGCCGTGATCGAGAGCTTTCGCCCCGGGGTAATGGACCGGCTAGGCTTCGGGTACGAGGCCGTCCGGGCCCTGAACCCCGCAATCGTCTATTGCTCGTTGTCCGGGTTTGGCCAAACTGGCCCTTACAGCCATCGCGCTGGGCATGACATCGACTTTCTGGCGCTCTCGGGCTATTTTGCTGTGCCCAGCCAGGTCAATGACAAGCTTGCCCGTCCGAAAGTACGTCTGTCGGACTACGCAGGCGCAATGTATGGTGCTCTGTCGCTGGCAGTGGCCATGGGCTCGGCCAAGATCAGCGGTCAGGGTCAATATCTGGATGTCGCCATCACCGACGCGATGGTAAACTGGTCTGCACCATTGGTGCGCATCGCGCATGAGCTGTGCGAGGGCGATCCCGACAAGATGTCCTTTGTCATGCCAGACAACGATATCTTTGAAGCCAGCGATGGCGGCCATATCGCTATCGGGCTGTTCGAAAACAAGTTCTGGGTGCAGCTAGCCGCTCTGATGGCGTCTGATTTCCCGCAGCTGGGCCGCGAGGAATATGCCACCAACAAATTGCGCAACCAGCGCAAATCCGAAGTGCACGCTTTGATGTCCGAGATGTTCGCCTCAAAAACGCTGGCCGAGTGGGAGGCGCTTTTTGGTCCAACCGACCTGCCCTGGGCGGTGGTATATCAAGACCTGCGCTTGTTCGACGACCCGCATTTGCAAGAACGCGGCATGTTCGGAGAGCTGGGCGAAGGCGAGAACAAGAGCTTTCAGGCCGGGTACCCCACCAAGTTTTCCGCCGGTTTGAATGAGTTTAACCGCCCCCCGCCCGGCAAAGGTCAGGATACCGACGAGATCCTGCGCGGGTTGGGCCATGACGATGCCGCCATCCAAGCGATGCGCGAGGCCGGAGTGATCTGATGTCTGATGCCTTTATCTGTGATGCGATCCGCACGCCCATCGGGCGCTATGGCGGTGGGCTGTCCTCGGTCAGGGCCGACGATCTGGGCGCTGTGCCGCTGCGGGCATTGATGGCGCGCAACGCTCAGGTCGATTGGGCGGCGGTCGACGACGTCCTGTTCGGCTGCGCCAATCAGGCGGGCGAGGACAACCGCAACGTGGCACGCATGTCGTCGCTGCTGGCAGGGCTGCCGGATTCGGTATCGGGAACCACGCTGAATCGGTTGTGCGGATCAGGTCTGGACGCGGTCAGCTACGGCGCCCGTGCGATCCGGGCCGGGGATGCCGATCTGATCATTGCCGGCGGTGTCGAAAGCATGAGCCGCGCGCCTTTTGTGATGCCCAAATCGACATCCGCCTTTTCCCGCACGACCGAAATTCACGACACGACCATTGGCTGGCGCTTCGTGAACGCGCAGATGAAAGCACAACACGGGGTCGATTCGATGCCCGAAACAGCCGAGAACGTGGCGGAGGCCTTTCAGATCAGCCGCGAAGATCAGGACGCCTTTGCCCTGCGCTCGCAACAACGCGCGGCAGCGGCGCAGGCAGCGGGTGTTTTCGCCGAAGAAATTACGCCGGTGACCATTCCGCAGCGCAAGGGTGACCCGCTCGTCGTGGACACCGACGAACATCCCCGGGCAGAAACCACGCTAGAGGGGCTGGCCAAACTACGCGCGCCGTTCCGGCAGGGTGGGTCAGTGACAGCGGGCAATGCTTCGGGTGTGAATGACGGCGCTGCGGCGTTGATCATCGCCAGTGAAGAGGCCGCCAAGCGTCATGGGCTGACCCCACGTGCGCGCGTCGTCAGCGCGGCGACCGCGGGGGTTGCGCCCCGGATCATGGGTTTTGGCCCCGCACCTGCAACACAGAAATTGCTGGCCCGCACCGGGATGGAGATAGGTCAGATCGATCTGATCGAGCTGAACGAGGCTTTCGCGGCGCAGGCGCTGGCCGTGACTCGTGAACTGGGTCTGCCGGATGATTCTCCGAAGGTGAATCCCAATGGCGGCGCGATCGCGCTGGGACATCCTTTGGGCATGTCGGGCGCGCGACTGGCCCTGACCGCAACGCAGCACCTTGCGCGAACAAGTCAGACCTACGCGGTCTGCACCATGTGTATCGGTGTTGGGCAGGGAATTTCGCTTCTGCTGGAGCGGGTTTAAGGGAAATCGCGATGGCCAGGCATCCGTAGCGTAAGCCGTAGGGTCGCGCCATATGACTTTCCTATAGAGAAAATCATAAGATAATATTGTCCTAATGGCCCAACCCAGCGGTAGCCTTTGAAAATGAAATATCAGGCAATGGCGTATTGCCGCGAGCTCAATGGGAGGAGAACCATGACAAAACTTGGATGGATGAAGAGTCTGGCCGCCGGTGCGGCATTGGCTGTGACGGGAACGCTGGCCCAGGCCGCCGAGTTCCCAGAACGCCCGATCGATATGATCGTAGGCTTCAAAGCCGGCGGTGGCACCGACACTTATGCCCGGGCGCTGGCCAGCGCGGCTGAAGCCCATACCGGCGGCCAGCCCGTTGTCATTGTCAACAAGCCTGGTGGAGGCGGTCTGGTTGGTGGACGTTTCGTGGCGGATCAACCCCCGACCGGCTACACGCTATATCTGGCCTCGGCGGGCTCGATGGTTTTGAAAAATCTGATCAAACCGCAGGTTGTATCAACAGATGACTTCAAAATGGTCGGCACGATTGGCGAATTGACCGCTGGTATCTTCGTCCCTGCGGGATCGTCCATTCAGTCACTGGACGAACTGATCGAAGTGGCTAAATCCTCGGATTCGAAACTGCGCTGGGGCCATACCGGTCGCGGCAACGTATGGCATATGGCGGGTTTGGGCGTTCTGAATCCGAACGGGGTCGAAGCCAAGGATGTTCCGTTCAAAGGCGGCTCGGGTGTACGGGCAGCGCTGACCAGCGCGGATGTTGATTTTGGCATCATGGGTGCCCATTTGGGTCGCGGCTTTGAGGGCGATGTGCGCCTGCTGGCGGTTCTGTCGAATGACCGCCACCCGGCTGCACCGGACGCACCGTCGGCCAAGGAACTGGGCGTTGAGTTCATCCCGGTTTCGACCCCGATGATCGTTATGGCCCCTGCGCGAACCTCGGACGAGATTGTCGCCAAACTGTCTGACGCAGTGGTCGCGATCACCCAGGAAGAATCCTATGTGGACACCCTGTCCAAGGCGGGTCTGCCTACATCCAGCGTCAGCGGTCCTGACACCGCTGCAGCTTTGGAATCCTCCAAGGAGGCATGGGGTAAATTGCTGGAAACTATGGAATGACCGAGAACGTTCAAATGGATGTGGCGCGCAAAACTGCGCGCCACAATATTGTGGCAGGGGCCGCGCTGGTTGCTCTGGCCGCCTTCTTTTTCTGGAAATCCTTCAATATCTCACTGGATTTTGTTGACGAAGAAGGTGTGGGGCCGCGATTTTTTCCTCAGGCAATTTGTGTGGCGCTTGGGCTGATCGGCTTAATCCTGATTGTGTTTGGTATTCGCAATCAAACCGCACCGGCGGACAAAAGCAGCTTTGAGGCAAAGCGGTTCTTTTCGGACGCCGTACCTCTGTTCCTTATGGGTCTGGCCTTTGTCTGGATGTTCGGTGCGTTTGGGTACGTCACCGCCTGCTTTGTTACGCTGTTCTGCGCCGGGTTGTTGTTTGCTGTGCGTCTACCGGCATTGATCCTGCTGCCGGTGATCGGAACAATCGTTTTGTATCTGCTTTTCTTCAAGCTGATGACCGTGTTCGAACCAGCCGCAACCATCTTTAACCCCCTATCTCTTATCGGGCTTCAGTGAGGAAAATGACATGGAGCTTCTGAACGGTTTCTACACCATTTTCACCACACCCGAGACATTGATGTTCGTGGTGCTGGGGTCGATCCTCGGCGTTATCGTTGGCGCGGTGCCCGGTCTGACGGCCTCGGCCGCGATTGCGATGCTGGTTCCGATCACTTATTACATCGACCCTTTGTCGGCGCTGGCCTTCCTCTATGTCATCGGCAAGGCAGGGCGGTTCGGCGGGTCCATTTCTGCTATCCTGTTCAACACGCCGGGAACAACCGCTGCTGCTGCAACGGTCATCGACGGGCACGCACTGACCAAAAAGGGGCAGGCGGGCAAAGCGCTCAAGACCGCGACAACCGCGTCGGTCATCGGCGACTATGTCGGCGAGTTCATGCTAATCTTCGGCGCGCTGACCATCGCGCAACTGACCCGCGAACTGGGGCCGCCGGACTATTTTGCGATCTATGTCTGCGCCTTCCTGATCATCGGTTCTGTGATCTCGGATTCGGTCCTCAAGGGCATTGCCTCGACCTTGTTTGGCGCGTCGCTGGCGATGATCGGGCTGGATCCAATTACCTCTGAACCGCGTTACAGTTTTGGCATGGTCGAGCTGTATAACGGATTCTCGCTGGTACCTTTGCTGATCGGGATGTTCGTGATTTCCGAAGTGTTCGCGCAGGTTCAGGCCGCGCGGTCCGGTCAAACACATCATGACGAAATCGCGGCGCGCAAGCCTGAGGATGACGAGCTCAGCTGGGCTGAAATCAAGCGCTGCCTGCCCTTTATCGGACGCGGGTCTGTCATTGGCGCGCTCGTAGGCTTGATCCCCGGCGTCGGCTCGGCCGTGGCCTGTTTCGTGGCCTATGGCTCGTCCAAGGCCAAAGCCAAGAACAAGGAAGAATGGGGCAAAGGCGCCATCGAAGGCGTGGCTGCGCCTGAGGCTGCCAACAACGCCGTGTCCGGCCCGTCCATGATCCCGCTGCTGGCGCTTGGCGTTCCGGGTTCAACTATTGCGGCGATGCTGATGGGCGTGTTCCTGATCCACGGCATTCAGGTCGGTCCTAAAATCTTCGAGACCTCGGGCGACATCGTCTATGGCCTGTTTGCTGCCGGTCTGATCGGTATCGCGCTTTATGGTCTGATCGGCTGGTTCCTGGGTCCGGTCATTGGCCGGGTTATCGACAAGGTGCCGCAGCGGCTGATCTATCCGACAATTCTGGCGGTGGCCCTGATCTCGGCCTATACTGCGCGGTCGTCGATGTTTGACGTGCTGGTGGCCTGCATCTTTGGCTTGATCGGGTACTTCATGCGAACGCTGAATTTCAGCCCCGCTGCGGCGATCATCGCTTTTGTGCTGGCACCGGGTGCCGAACAGGCGCTGCGCCAGTCGGTCCTGCTGACCGATGACGGGTTCGGCATCTTCCTGCACCGCCCGGTCGCGCTGATCTTCTTTGCCATCCCCGTGATCGCCATCGGTATCCGCATCATCGGACGGATGCGCGCGCGCAAGGCAGCAACCGCCGAATTGCAGACCTGACAAACCCCGCCCGAGCGTCCTGACCGGCGCTCGGGCATACCAACAGGGACTCTGAAGATATGTTGGACGACACCGCACCCAATCTGCGGCAGTATCTGAACGCCCTGCGCGCCGATGGCTTTGGCGGTGACATTGTCGAGGACGAAGCAGCGCGGTTGGTTGGGGCGACCGACAACAGCATCTATCACATCGCACCTCAGGCGATCCTGTTCCCCCGGAATGCCGCCGACATGGCAAAGGCCGCAGCACTTGCGAACCGGTTTGGCATCGCGCTGACCGCGCGCGGTGGCGGGACCGGTACAAACGGCCAGTCGCTGAACGACGGCGTGGTGATCGACATGTCACGGCACATGACCGGCATTCTGTCACTGGATACGGATGCAGGCACCGTCACGGTTGAACCCGGCGTGGTGCTGGACCAACTCAACGCATATCTCAAACCGCAGGGCTATTTCTTTGCCCCGACGGTTTCCACATCGTCGCGGGCGACCGTGGGTGGCATGTTCGCCACCGATGCCAGCGGCAAGGGTAGTCGGATATATGGCCGCATGTCGGACCATGTTCTGAGTGCCGACATCATTCTGGCCAATGGGCGGGGTGCTTCAGTCACCACTCACGAAGCTTCGGATAAGGAATTAGAGCGTGTCGGCCGCACCATCCGAAGCGATCTGAACACCCACGCCCAAGAGATCGCCCGCAGGTTTCCCGTCATGAACAGGGGTCTGACCGGCTATAACCTGGACGACGCGCGCGCAGATGCGGGCGATCTCAATTACATCAAACTGCTGGCCGGGTCCGAAGGTACGCTGGCCCTGACTACCCGTCTGACGCTGCGCATCACACCGATCCCCAAGGCCCGGGCGCTTACGGTTCTGGCCTATGAAAATTGCGTGGCGGCGCTGGATCACGTCCCCTATCTGGCCAACGCCGAGCCTGCGGCCATCGAGTTTCTGGACGACAAAATTCTGGCGCTGGCCGCAGCCTCTTCGATGTGGAGCGAGGTGGAAAGCGTGCTGGGTCAGGTCGGTGAGGCAGGCGGGTTCCTGTTCGTCGAATTCACCGGCGACACCGAGGATGAGGTGCGGGCCGGTCAGGACCGTCTGGCGCGCGTTCTGGATCAGAACCACATCCCCCTGACCGCGCAGGTCACCACCGCTGCGCCCACCGAGATGTCGGCGCTGTGGGAGATGCGCAAACGCTCGGTCGGATTGCTGGCGGCGGTGGAAACCAGCCGCATCGGCCTGCCCTTTGTCGAGGACGCCGCGGTGCCGCCGGAAAACCTGTCGGCATTCGTGGCCGAGTTCGGCCGGTTGCTGGATACACGCGGTCTGACCTACGGCATGTTCGGCCATGCCGATGTGGGCTGCGTTCATGTGCGCCCAATGCTGAACATGCGCGACCCGGCGGACCGGGACCAGATCCGCCCAATTTCGGACGCGGTGTCGGCGCTGTGCCAAAAGCATGGCGGCCTGATCTGGGGTGAGCATGGAAAGGGGATGCGGGGCGAATATGTCGAAACCTATGTGGGCCCTGACCTCTATGCGGTGATGCGCCGGATCAAAGCGGCCTTCGATCCCGACAACCGGTTGAACCCGGGCAAGCTGGTGACAGCGGCCGACAGTGATCTGACGGTGATGAAACTGGACGCCGTACCGATGCGCGGCGCGCGCGATGCGCAAATCGACGAAACGGCCCATGCCGATTTCGACCGTGCCATCGCCTGCAACGGCAATGGGGCCTGCCACAACTGGGCACCCGATGATCCGATGTGCCCATCCTACAAAGCCACGCGCGACAAGGTTCAGGCCCCTAAGGGCCGCGCCAGCCTGTTTCGCGAATGGGCACGGCTGCGCTCGACCGGCGAAGATGTCGCCCCGGTGGAAGAGGCGCTGAAGGAAAGCCTGGACACGTGCCTGTCATGCAAATCCTGCACTGGCCAATGTCCGGTCCGGGTAGATATTCCGGCGATGAAATCCGCCTTCCTGCACGAATACTTCAAGACCCGCACACGCCCTTCACGCGACCATGTGCTGCGCTATATGGAGGGGCTTTCGCTTGCCCTGCGCAAGCTACCGCGACTTGCCAATCTGGTGCTGGGCAACCCTCTGAGCCGCGCTGTGCTGAACCGGGGGTTCGGCCTGGCTGATATCCCGCGCTATTCCGCTTTGTCCGCCGAACAGGCCGTGCAGGACGCCGGAGGTCGCGTGGTCTATCCCCACGCACCTCCATCGAACTGGGGGGAACGCCCCGTTCTGCTGGTGCTGGACAGTTTCACCGGCGCGTTCGATACCAAAGTGATCGCGCAATCGGCGGCTCTGCTGGGTCGGCTGGGGTTCACCGTCTGGGCCATTCCACCGGTCGCCAACGGCAAGGCCCGGCAGGTACGCGGCATGATGGGCGCTTTCGAAGCGCAACGCGATCACACCGCCGCACTGCTGTCGCAGTTTGGGGCGGATGACATTCCGATGATCAGCCTTGAACCTGCCGTGACCGACCTGTTGAACAAGGATTACGATCTGGGCCTGCGTACAGTCCTGTCGCTGGACCGCTTCCTGTCCGACAATTTGCACGCACTGCCCCATCTTCCCGCCGACGAGGCCGCGCGTTTTACCCTGTTCACCCATTGCACCGAAAAAACCGCTGACCCCGCCGCCGCCCGGCGTTGGCAAACGGTGTTCCGGCATTTCGGGCTGACGCTCGACATCGCCAGCACCGGGTGCTGCGGCATGGCCGGGTTGTTTGGCCACGAAGCCGAACACCGCGCCATGTCCAGCCAACTTTTCGACCTATCCTGGCGCGAATCTCTGGAAACTGCCGGATCGGGCGCGCTGGTCACCGGGTTTTCCTGCCGATCACAGGCCGGACGGTTTGGCAATGCCAAGCCTGCACATCCCTGCTCTGCGCTTCTGGCACGACTTGAACCGTAACTGCAACGAAGAAACGAGGCCCTCATGACCGCCCATAACATGATCGTTCTGATGTCCGATGAACACGCGTCCAACATCATGGGATGCGCGGGGCATCCGTTCATCAAGACGCCCAATCTGGACCGACTGGCCGCACGGGGCACCCTGTTTGAAAGCGCCTATACCAATGCGCCGATCTGTGTGCCTGCGCGTGCCAGTTTCGCTACAGGGAAATACGGCCATCAGACCGGCCATTGGGACAATGCCACCCCCTATACGGGTGAGCCGAAATCCTGGGGTCATTATTTGCAGCAGAACGGCAACCCGGTGGGATCGATCGGCAAACTGCATTACCGCGACGCATCCGATCCTGTGGGGCTGGATTTCCAGCAGATCCCGATGCATCTGGTCAATGGTGTCGGCGACGTGCTGGGCTGCGTCCGCGAACCGATGCCGCGCCGCTGGAAGGCGCGCGATCTGGCCGACAGTGCCGGTGCGGGTGAAACCTCGTACACCACCTATGACCGCAACATCACCGATGCGGCCTGCGTGTGGATTGCCGAGCGCGGGAACGAACCGGCGGGCGAGAAACCATGGACGGTATTCATCTCGATGGTCGCGCCGCACTTCCCGCTGACCGCGCCGCAGGAATTCTATGACCTCTACAAGGACATGGACCTCAAGCCTACGAAGCCCGCGCGCGAGGATGACCACCCGTGGCTCAAGGCGCTGCGCCATTGCTTTGTCTATGACAATTTCAACGAAGAACGCACGCAGGCCGCGCTGGCCGGATATTTCGGGCTGGTCAGCTTCATGGACTACAATGTGGGCCGCATTCTGGACGCAGCCGAAGCTGCCGGACTGAACGACAGCACCAACGTCATCTATGTCAGCGACCATGGCGACAACATGGGCGAGCGCGGTATGTGGGGCAAATCCAACATGTATGAAGAGGCTGCCGGTATTCCGATGATCATGGCCGGGCCGGACGTGCCGTGCGGTAAGGTCAGCAAAACGCCGGTGTCACTGGCTGATGTGTTCCCAACGGTACTGGATTGCGCGGGTTTCAGCGCCGATGACCCCGACCTGCCGGGCCGGTCGCTGTTTCAGATTGCTGCCGAGGAAGATTGCCCAAACCGCGCCGTATTTTCAGAATATCACGCTGCCGGGGCAATGTCGGGGGCCTTCATGATCCGCAAAGGGCCGTGGAAATACATCTACTACACCGGGTTGGTGCCGCAGCTCTTCAACCTCGACACCGACCCGGGCGAGGTCAACGATCTGGGCACCGCGCCCGAACACCAAGCGATCCGCGCCGAACTTCATACCGAATTGCTCAAGGTTTGCGACCCGGATGCGGTCGACCGTCAGGCCAAGGCCGATCAGGCGGCAATCATCGAAAAACACGGTGGCGTCGAGGCAGTGCTGGAACGCGGTGGATTCGGCGCCACACCAGCGCCGGGTATCAACGCAGACTTCGTCGCATCGAACGAGAACTCGGCGTGACTGGGACCGATGCTCAAATCCCGAATTGCGAAGCGCCTGACCCGGCCCCGCGCGCGCCGCGAGTTGTAATGCCACCGCTGGCCTGCGATTGCCATTCCCACGTGTTTGGCCCGCAGGACCAATATCCGATGGTGCCGGACAGACTGTATACACCGCCCGAGGCATCCTTGGCTTCCTACGAACATCTGCTGTCCACTCTTGGTTTCGAACGCGCTGTGATCGTCCAGCCCAGCATTTATGGAACCGATAATCGCGCGACGTTGGAAGCGGCCGAAACCGACCCCGAACGATACCGCGCAATCGTGGTCGTCGATGCTGCAGTCACCGAGGAACAACTGCAGAAGATGCACGATCAGGGCGCGCGCGGCGTCCGTGCCAACCTGTTGTTCAGCGGCGACAAGGCGATGACTGAGGTGCGCACCATTGCCGACAGGATCGCGCCATTGGGCTGGCACCTTCAGGTGCTGCTGGACATCAGCACCTTCCCCGACCCCTACACCTTTTTCTCGACTCTGCCGGTGCAGACCGTCTTTGACCACATGGGGCACTTTCCAGTGACCAAAGGGATCGGGATCAAGGGTTTTCAGGATTTGCTGAACCTGATGAGCGAAGGCAAGGCCTGGGCCAAATTGTCAGGCGCGTACCGGACAACCAGTCAGGCTGCGCCACCTTATGACGATGTCATCTCTATCGCGCAGGCATTGATTGCGGCGAGTCCGGATCAAGTGGTTTATGGAACTGACTGGCCACATCCACATATTCCGGGGGTAATGCCGAATGACGGGGATTTACTGGATGAGCTGGCCATTTGGGCGCCAGCGGCGGCAACCCGAAATGCAATCCTGACGGACAATCCCGCGCGCCTTTACGGTTTCTGATCCTCGGGCTGTACATGCCGAAACGTGCCTCGGATCACACCGCTGTCAAACAGTTCATAGCAGATGTCCAGCAATTCCTGACGCACCGCGCGCGATGCCGCATTCAGCGGCTGATTGCGCGGCCAGGTCAGAAATACCTCGCGGATCAGATCAGGGTTGACCAGGCGCTTTGCGGTTACTTCTCCTCGGCGCCAGATCGCATCCAGTGATGGCCATGGAAGAATACCGGATGTCACACCACTGCGAATATAGCTGAGCCGCAGCCGCGCCGATTCTGTTGTCACGCGCAGGTTCAGCGTGCGCCCCATCTTTTCCGCGACATCTTCGACAATCTCACGCACAGCATGCGACTGTTGGCTCAGGACCAGAGGTGTGGAAAACAGCGCCTCGACGTCCACAGTCTCCTCTCCGGAGCATGGCTTTTCATCCGATCTGCGGCGGGTCACAAGATACAAAGGTTCTGTATAGAGGTGCAAATATTCGGCCTTGGGGGTCTTGTCGCCGGTAGCCAGAACACCCAGATCCACGCGGCTATTTTCGATCATCTCTTTTACGTTGAGGGCCAGTTCTTCCATAATCCGAAGCTCGACCTCAGGGTACTTTTCGGCAACCCGTTCCAGCAACAATGGTGCCACGTGAACACCCAGCATCGGCGGCACAACAATCGAAACCTCACCGCGTGGGGTATCGGCTTCTTTGCGAACGTCGTCGGTTGCCTCTTTGATCTGTGCAACGATCTTGCGGGCGTGATGATACAGAACTTCGCCTGCCTTTGTCGGCTTGACCCCACGAGAGGATCGCACCAGCAGTTCGGTGGTCAGTTCCTCTTCGAGATTGGCAATATGCTGGCTAAGCGCAGGTTGCGCGATATGAAGGACCCGCGCGGCGCTAGATACGCTGCCCTGATCGACAATTGAAATAAAATACCGGAGTTGGCGGATGTTCATCGCGCACCTGAATACAAATTGCAGTCGAGATCACTATATCCCGGCGCGCGGCAGAAGAAAATGTGATCGCTTACTGTCGCGCCTCCTGCGCGAAGGATGACCGCATCTGTGCCGCCCAAACCCCGTCAATTCGTGTGACCACCCAGAGAGACTGAAAAGAAACCAGCGGTTGCCCGGATTTGTCGAACCGGTTCACCATCACATCCAGATGCACCTTTCTGGCCTCGGATTGCAGCGGCCTGAGATGCCCCCATTCCGTGTGCCCCCAAGTGTCGCCTGCGCGGGCATGGAAATCTTTCAGATAGCTGTCAGGCGTTTCCCAGATCTTCACGGTTTCACCGGCCAGGCGAAAATGCGGAAAATGCAGCGTCTTTGATATGGCTGCGGCATCACGTGCATTCAGCGCCTGCACATGGCGATGCATCACCTCTTTGGCGGCCGCGATAGCGTTATCGTCCATTATTGCCTCACTTCCGTATCCGCAGCATCTGTCTTCGGCATTCGCTATGATTGAACGATATCCGCACAGGTTCGGCTCCAAAAATATCTTTTCGATATGATCGTCAGACGAAATTCGGATAGCACGCCGAAAGGCAAAGATTATGGCCAGAATATCGCGCATAGCCACATATCCGGAACCTAGTTGGAAGTAACGTTTCGCTATTCCATGAAGTTGAGATTCTGATTTCTTAGGTGCGATGCCGCGTCACTTGGTTCCGAAATTGTGCGAAATCTAGCTGGCCTATTTCGTGCGGAAAGTAGATGATGCCGATCAGATGCTTCTCAAAGCGCACCAAAACTGACACCTCACCCGGAGACCAGAGATGTCCGCGAGAATGCCCAAAATTGCTTCGCTCAAGCTGTTTGCTGAGGTCATGCAGGCGGGTACCATCGCAAAGGTAGCTGAACAGATGCACCTGACGCCGTCCGCCGCCAGCCGGAAGCTGTCAGCACTGGAACGCGATCTGGAATTGAAGCTTTTTCGCCGCGAACGGCAACGCCTGGTTCCGACCGAAGCCGCGGAAACCCTTTTGCCCGAGGCAATGCGCGCACTGAGCGTGTTGGACGAGCTACCCCGCATCTCTGACGCGATCCGCGACGGTGCGACCAAAGAACAATTGGTCCGGATTTTAAGTTTTCCACGGCTGGCAGAACAAATCCTGCCCACAGCCATTCAGCACTATTATCGCGAAACCCGGTCGGAAACCCGTATCAACATCAGCGTCGAGGCGCGTCATAACATAAAGCGGTGGGCAGCATCGCGCCTCTTCGACATTGCTCTGACAACCGTTCCCGTTTTCCATCCGGGCGTTCGTGGAGAGCCAATCATCGACTTCCCCTTATGTGTGATCCTGCCCCGGGATCATGCCTTGTCCGGCGAACGTGAAGTACCGGTTCAGTCGCTGGCCCGCGAACCGCTGTCGCTGATTGAAAGCGGGGCGATCTTACGCCAGCGCATCGCCCGGGTATTCGACAGCGCCGGTCTGACCCCGGATGTGCGGCAGGAAAGCGGCAAGGTCGATGTCTCGATCCGTGTTGGATTGGCGGCGGGCAGTCTGTCGATCAACGATGGGATATTTCCTAAGGCTTTGCTGGGTCAGAAGTATGTGCTGCGCCGTCTAAAGACGCAGCAATCCGTTCCCGTCGGTTTTGTTGTCCCCCGCGACAGCGAGGTCGAAGGCGCCGCAGCATTCATCAAAGATGCAATCCGGCAAGAGGTTTTGGCCTATCGGAACGATCTGGACAAAGTGCTGGACGCCGATTGACCCCGGCTGCTCAGATCTTTTCCAGACGGACTTCTTTGCCAGGAATGGGCGAGGCCGCGATAGATCCAGCGTTTCTTACCGCATCGTAACCGCCTAGTTCTTCGATCCGGGCTAGCTGATCTGCTTTACTGCGCGTGTTCAGTTCCTCGGGGTTGACCTGCTTGCGTAGCAATGCGGTCAACTCTGCCTCTTTCGGGTGTGTTCCTTCGCCCGCCAGCAAATCATTTGCCTCGTCGGGATCCGAGGCCAGATCAAACAGCTGATTAGGCATATCGACGTGATAGATCAGCTTCCAATTGTCCTGACGGATCAGGAAGCTGGAATTCACACTGCCCATCGCATGATATTCGGCAAAACCCGGCCGCGAGTCCTGCTGACCCCCGATCACTTTCAACAGGGAACAGCCCGGGAGGTTTCCGCCACTTTTGTTAGGAACGCCGAACAGATCCAGAATGGTCGGGAACAAGTCCACATGGTTGACACAATCGGACACGGTCTTGCCTCTGGGCAGGTCGGGGCCTGCCAGAATCAGGGGAACACCCGCGGAATGCTCATACAGATTGGCCTTGCCCAGAATGCCGTGGGCGCCAATCGCCTCACCGTGATCCGAGGTATATGCCATCCGCGTCGTGTCAGTCAGGCCAAGTTCGTCCGCCATGTAGATGACCTTGCCGATTTCAGCGTCGGTCTGGGTAATCAGGGCGCAATAGCCCGCGTAGGCATTTCGCATAAAGGTTTCATCCATATCGTCAGGCAACTGGTTCATCCATGCCAGATAGGCCATCGCGGGGTGGTCGTAGCGGTTTGGCGCATCCCATGTGGATGGCAAAGGCATGTCTTCGGGCGGGTACAGGTCCCAGAATTCCGGATCAGCCCGGAACGGCGGGTGCGGGCTGGGATATGAGACAATCAAAGCCCAGGGTTCGGGGTTATCCGCATTGATGCGTAGCCAATCAATCGCTCTTTCGGTGATTTGGCGGTCATAAACCTGATAGTCGGTCTGGCCCGGTCCCGAGTTTCCGTAGATTGCCTTGTGACCGGAGCGATTTGGAACACCGTCTTCAGTTGCCCGCAACAGCGTCAGCGGAGAACCAACGCCTCCGACGACATGCATTGTGTGGATTTCCTCGGTAAATCCATTGTCATCTTCTGCTGTCCGGTAATGTAGCTTTCCAATCGCCGTGACCGAGACCTGAGCATCGCGCAGATGATGGTGCCACGTATCGACCGAGCCGTCGTACATCGTTGCATTGTCCCAAAAACCAGTTTGATGCGGATAGCGACCGGTCGCAATAGCAGCCCGCGCCGGACAACATAATGTCGTGGCAGCGTAAGCGTTTTTGAAATGGACGCCGCGTTTTGCCAGTCCATCGAGGTTCGGGGTCCGCACGTGAGAATGGCCTGCCACACCCAAAAAGTTTCGCGCATGATTGTCCGTTACGAACAAGATAAGGTTGCCTAGGCTTTTCATGAGTGTTCCTTACTCTGCACTTGGTAGAAACATACATATCGTCAATCACCGACATGGTTCGTGCAAATCAGGAAACAAGTTGTTCGAAATTTTCCCTCTGCTCAGTGGTTCTGCTTCTTCCGACAGTGAAAGCAAACATTGAGCGCACAAATTAAGTTAGATGGTTAGCGTTCAGTTTATCGCTACCAGATTTGCGAAGAAGCCAGATGTCAAACCGGGACGTGACTTAACATAGCTTCCCTTACAAGCTATTGAACTGAAGCCGCAAAGTTAAAATGTCCCACATTGGCAAGCAGAAGTGTCACACTTCCCTTTCGAGTAGGCAGGATTGGAATGTGACGGTGGGATTGGTTGTCATGAGCGAACGCGAGCTTAATCGTATTGAAGTGCTTAGCCTGATTTCCCAAGGTTGTCTTTACGGGCGGCCCAAATGTATGTACGGGCTGCTG
>NZ_WQFE01000007.1 GCF_013033965.1 Ruegeria atlantica | reverse complement strand
CTCACGAAGAAACGCAAATGGTAGCCTGATTGCCCCACACTTTGCGGTGCTCTCCAAACAGCGTCGGTTGCAGTTCAATCCCATAGAACCGGGCCATGTTGACGTCGGGGTCCACATGGATCAGGTGGATAGGTTTGGTTTCTGTCAGCTCCATGGCGCGATTGTCGATCAATAAAGCTCCTCTGTCCAATGACTTTGCAAAATCAGGTGACCGGGATTTCACACCCGGCCACGCAGCTGACGTTTTTTCGTCGGCTTCAGCGCTTTATCACTCCGTGTTCCTCATAGGCGTTCAACAGAGTTTCAACATACTCGGCAGTGTTTGCCGTCATTCCCCCTAAGTCAGGCCAGGCGAATGGTTCCGAGAATGCAGAAATCTCTTGTTCGACCTCGAGCCCGAGCTTCGCGGCAACCGCCAGCGCTGAGGTCGGCTCCTTGTCCTCCGGCCAAAGCAATTCGTCAAAGGTGATCCAAACAACCTCTCCGTCGATCAGACTTATTTGTGCGCGAATAGCGCCAAGCCGTTCGTTGACTGTGATCGCGTCCTCAAGCAACGCGCAGCGAACCAAAGTTGAAACGGTGTCCTCATCCAAACGCAGTGTAAGCCGCGGCTCCACAATCCTTACTTCCGGGTTCTGCCTTTGCGCCACATCTGGAGTCTGAACTGGCTCCCCAGGAAACTGATCATCGAATGGTACCGGATGGACATTCAATGGGTGAGTGCCACAGTTGGGACAATGCCAGTAGTTTTCGGCCGCTTGCGCGCCCGTGATCTTTGCATCGCAGCTGTGACAAAACCATGTTGTGGCGTCGCCACGCCCCAATGGATGCCTTGCAACGCCATCAAGATCTGCTTTTGTTGATCTTCGTGGCCAATCAACCGCCATCTGTGCGCGCACTCTATTGCTGCGCGCCTGAGCAATCTCAAGAAGTTGGGCAAGAAACTTCGGATCATTTACCGGGCTTGTTTCTGAATAGCGCTCGTCAATTTCAACAATAGGCGCTTCAAGCGGAGCCTCCGGAATCCGTAAGTCCCAACCTTTGCCGGAAACTACAACATCACCAAGACTGTCTCCAATCTGGTACCAGTGACCGCAAAGCTCCCCTTCTTCGAATGCCAGTTCGAAAGAGAATAGAGCGTCGTTATTGGTAGCATCACCGTTTGTCTTGGCACCAGCATCGCATACAAACGCTTCAGCTTGCTTGAGATCGTCTTCGGTTGGCTGCCATTTAGCCTTCGCAGCATCAGTCAGTGCCTTCCAGTGAGCAAAACCGAGCTCTACTGCGATAGCGTTTAAAGCTTCGTTGTGGGCCATAGTGGTCGCTCGCGCGTACCGCTTCCCCAACACGTTTAACTTTTTCATGTGATAATCTGACATGTGTCATCTCCTTTTGGATCTGACTAGGTGCCCGCTACTAATCATACCGCGCAGTAGACGCGGAGGCGCTAATTTAAAGCTGAAACGCTGCTTAGCTTTGCATGGCGGGCACACCGGCCTGCGTGAAGGCCAATCACTGGGTATGACTTCTATAGCGTATCGTCAAGCACCTTAAATGGTCGTTCAACAAATTCGAAATTGGCCACAAGATTGGCCCGGTTGTCGATCCGCTCGGCGTCGATTTAGTCAACAAAACCCTCTGCGTAGTTCCAGTTCGATAGCTAGAGCATGTGGGATCCAGGCGCGACTACATAGAACTCAGGAGTTTTGACTGAGCTTGCGTATTCAAGGACTTCGCGCGTTGGGATAACGAGATTTGATTGGGCCTTGGGGGCATAGCAGTTCTTCCCAGATTTCGCATACCAAGCAGTTCCTCCCCAACCGCCACTATGCTCGGTATAAAGGCGCCCTGCACTCGGCTTGGTACCGGTGACTTTAGTAACCTTCAAATCCAATAGTCCACCTTGAGTGCTGCGGATTACAACCTCGTCGCCTTCGTTGACGGATCTCAAATACTGTTCAATCTCGTATTTGGTCTGCGTGCTAGAGGGATCGACTTTGCGTGTTTTCATAAAAAAATCTCTTCTGAAAAAGAACTTTGGTTGGTCAAGCTATCGAAGACGGTTTCTGTCGTCTGAGCTTCACACCTCCGATACGGCAAACTTGGCGCAAAGTTTAACCAGTAAAAAGCCCTCACCTCGCTCATCGACCCAATCCGGACTCCCAAATGCCCTTAAATTTGCAATGTGTCTCGTCATAGTTGCTATTCGGGGAAGAAGTACAAGCTGTTCCATCGTCGATGCGATAGTGTCCGAAGGGTCAATTAAATTTTTTCTGACTGACATATAGCGCTCATGGAGACGCTACCAGGTAATTTTGACACCCAGACTGGTATGATCGGACAAGTGGCTCCCAATTTTCTCCTTGCCCTCAAACCGCTACGACAGCTTGGGCCGCCACCAATGCATCAACGGAAGTCTGCACCTCAGAAAAAAGCTCCGCCTGCAGTTCTTCAGCATCAATTTCAACAATGAGCGCATATCTGAACGTCGGCAGCTCGCCTTGCAACAACGCTTTTGATTTTCTCCAGCCAGAAACCGGATGAACAGCAATAAGATTGCGACGCGCTAAGTCGGAAGCTCGACATGTCAGTTGATCGATATGAAGCGATCCCACATCGCGCCGGTTACTACCGAAATCCCAAAGATCGTCTTCAGCACTTGGTGGACCTTCTGGCTGTTCGGCAAGCTTACTGATGCGGGCCATAAATCGTTGAGCGTTTTCATCAGCTCGGTTCAACTTGAAGCGCAAATTGTGCGATGCGTATCGGTATTTTGACCCACGTGAAGCTTCGGAGGGGTTAGGAGCAATAAATGTACTCAAAGTCACTCGCAACGTTACTTCTGCATTGCCAAGCGAACGCAATTGTTCAACCGGCCAAGGCAAGGTGAACAGCTTCATTTCATTGTGGATATCTCCGCCAGTTTTCTCTGACAATCCATATGGGGTGATAGTATCCTCGACAATGAGCGTAAGAGCATTGGACGCGCTACGACGGGCGCGACTGAGATCGGGCACCCCATATCCATAGCGTTGGAACAGCGTCGCGTAATGGCCCTTGTTTGGTTCGGCTGGTAAATGTGACAACATTTGAGGCGTCCAACGGGCCGACGAAACATACAGCCCACGTACAGTTTCAGGCCATAGCTGCGGGTATTCAGACCAGAGCTCCGATATCCCCTTTGCAGCAAGCGCTGTCGCCGCGCTTGTATCGTAAGTAAACGTAAACGAGCGCAGCGGATAATTGTGATGTGTTGAAAGAAGAGACAGCCAGCCATGCCGCATCGGTGGGGGTACAGCACTGGATGCCCAGTTTCCACCTTCTAAAACGATATCCGGTTTGAGCGGCCAAGTGGAAGACCAAGATGCCGTTCTGGAAGCCGGAGAAAGGTCACCAAACGGTGCCAGCGGTGATGCGATTTCTCCCTCTGGCAATAGAGTCTTTTCAGTATAAGCACCTATCGTAAGAGCGTTCCACGCCTGCGCTGGTGACTCGATCTCATTGTCTTCATGGTCGCATTTGTTCAGGTAGTCGCCGGCCCCAAACGTGAAATTGTCGGTGTTGCCAGCGGAGACAAGGATGAGCCTGGGCGTGTCGACCGCACCTGAAACACCGGCGGCGAGCTGATCAAGCTCACTGGACCATGATGTCGGTGCGCCATCGTGCGGAGAGTCTTCGCCAGTGGTGGTGGTCATAGTAAAAGTGCGACGGCGCGGGTGGGTTTGTTCAACGATGTTGACAGCGTTGCGAGTTACCGCCCCAAGAAGATGGTGGGGGTTCACACCTGCGTCCGGCAACAACTTGACTGATTCAAGCCGGTTTACAACGGTAATCGGATTGGCTTGGTGGAGGTTTGGCGTAAGGTCACCGAACAAAGCCAAGCCGGCCATTTGCGTCCCGTGTCCCTTCACATCGTCGAGACTCCAGGCCGGGTTGGCGGCGTGCCTGTCAGCTGCGGCAAGTGCGGGGTTAATTAGCGGATGTGCGCGGCTTACACCAGTATCCATCAGAGTCACGTAACCAGGATTTGGGTGCAGAGGAAATTCGGTTCTCTGCAGGAGTTCGTCAACCCATTGAGCCTGTTCTTGGACATCCATTCCGTCGAAAAAATCGGCGGTAACAGTCGGTGCCGCCATCGCACGAACACCGCCAAGACGTCGGATAGCATATCCTAGAACCTCCGGTGTACCGTGCGCAATCACGACTACATCTTCTGGAAAATGCAGGCGTTCTTCGCCAATTGCCAAACCAAATTTTGGGGCCTTTTCAGTGAAGTTGTCGACTTTGTTTGGCTCCAACCAAATTTCCCAATTCGCGGCGCCACGACCTTCAGGAAATTTGTTGCTTGGGCTGCGCCACAGAGCGCGAAGCCCAGCCTCGGTTATGGCTGCTACGCTTTGAACGAGATCCGCGTTCTTTGGCCGCCCTGGAACGATCTCGCCATCTTTGACACGGTCAGGCGTATTTTCGTTTTCAAATTGGTCGACCTTCTTACGGAGCTTTTCTATGCCTTTGGCCGTCGCAAAAACCGTCGCGCGCTCTTGATTGGTGCCACTATGCGACCCGTCTTCAAAACGAAGTAATGTTAAATCGCTTGCATCAAGGCTGTCTTTCTTCAAACGCTCGTTTGGCCGAGACTTGACCTCTAGGTAAACCCCAGGAATATCCGTCTGCTGGGTATTTGGAAGCGCGTCAATAGCCTGAAGAAGCGCTTGCGCGTGTGCCGCACGATCTAGAACATCACTTGGCCTTTTTTGACCTCCCCCGCCTTTGGCTTGAAACGGGTGTGCCTTTCCCAGGTTGCGAAGATGAAAGTGTCGAAGATTCCTTGCCAACTGTGTCGGTTCCTAAAACTTGTAATGAACGGCGGCGTTCGAGAGCCGCTATCAAATCTTGTGTCGCAATTTTGTCTGTATCTGTAAGCACCGCACGTCGTGCTGCGTCTTCAGCGGCGGCTACAACATCCGCTGTAGACAATCCATTGGCAAAGTCCGTCACCTTTTTCCAGCTTATTCTAGCAATAGAGAAGTTTATCAAACGACGCTCTATTGCCTGCCTGATCGAAGACGCATCTGGCATCTCGTACGGGAGTACAAGATCGAACCGTCGCAATACTGCACGATCAAGAATATCAGGCAAATTGGTTGTGGCGATTACAATGGACGGCCCTGTATCCTCGTCGAGGAACTGCAAGAAAGAATTGAGCACACGCCTGGCTTCTCCGACATCATTGTCGTTCCCGCGCGCAGCCGCAAGGGCGTCGATCTCGTCAAACAAGTAAACGCCGCGTGTGGTCTTAACCGCGTCAAACACCATTTTTAGCTTTTGAGCTGTCTCGCCCATAAATTTGGTGATCAAACCGTGCAACATGACGGAAAACAGCGGAAACTGAAGCTCTCCTGCAAGCGCTGACGCGCTCAATGTCTTTCCTGTGCCCGGCGGGCCAGACAACAAAAGCCGGCGTCGCGGTTTTAGGCCCTTTTCCTCAAGTTTCTCACGCATTCTCGTCTCTACAACAACATGGGCGAGCTCATCTTCAATACGCAGAGGCAAAATGACATCGACAACCCGCTCCGTTGGGTATGAGGCGGCAAGAAATGCTGCCATGTCACCGCGCGGAGCAGCTATCGGGGTGACAGCAGGTGCGTGTGATACCGGGGCTTTCTGCCCCATTTCCGCCCATTGACGTAGCTGTTCGGCCAAGCGCCTATGACCCTTTTGCTCTTCGCTCGCAGAAAGTTGCATCGCCAGATCGTAAAAGCGATCCACGTCACCCTCTGCATGGCTCTTTACGAGTCCGATGAGTTGTTGAGCCGATACCATAGCTGGAAAGTTATCCTTTAAAAACAACAGGAAAGCCACCTAACTTCATTATCTTACAAAACAAAAGACAGGTTGGCCAGCCAATTTGGGCTCAGTATTTGCCGTTGTGACAATTGGGTCTAAACTTCGCGAATGAGGTAGTAAACGTACCGCAAAGCTCCGGCATTCAGCGAGGGCTACAGCGCGGAAAAATCTGACGAAGAGACAAACCGCTGCGGGAGTTTCCGGTGGCGCCTTCGAGCAATTGGCCGCTATCCGGGGCACCACGTTAAGTATTCTTGCGATCCTCCCATCCATCCCGCCTAGTTTTCTGAGGTATCAAGAGATTCCTCGGTTCCATTTCTCCGCGATCAATCTTGTTCATAATCCACGTCAGGTACGCTCTATGGCTTCGCACTCCTTCAACGCGTTGCAAAATATAACCTAAGACCATGAAGCGTATCGCTGGGGGATGTGATGATTTCATTGCATACCAACCCTCCCCAAGTCGCATGTGGTCAGCCAATTGGTCCATTAGTCGATCACAATGTGTTTGATCTCGCGCGAACCGCAATTCTGAACACAGCCGAGGGAATGCGTGTTCCATTTGATCCGGGGTCACCTTCTTCCAATAATGATCTTCTTTTTTACTATTATGAATCAGTAAATGTTCTTTGTGCCCCTCAATTTCGCCGCCGCCATCCCTCAAATTGATGGGCTCGTAGGTTTCCGACGAGCGGTTCTCCACAGAAACACACTCATTTATCTCGTCCAGCAGCCCCTGAAGAACGTCCTGTTGCGGCCGACGGCGTAGGATTAGTCGCGCCCGAACGAGTAGATCCTGAACTCCATCTGAGATGACGCCTTGAAGCCGGGCCATCGCTACTGTGCATTCATCTCGAAGCACCTGAAGGGCCTCTTGCGCACGACGATAATCACCGGCGAGGGCTGTAAACTCCGCATGACGGGTTGCCAGGGGTAGAAGCGACAATCCACTGACCAGCGTTACCTGCCCTGCTCCGTCTCGTCTGCACCATCTTTTACCGTTTGCTGCGGTAGTGCGTTTAATGATGCCCAATTTTACCAACTTCGAGATGTGACGCTCTACTGTTTGAACGCTCACGTGGGCACGCTCAGCTATTGAAGAATTGCTGGCATAGACGATGTGATGTTCATCGGCCATTTCACTGACACGGTCAGCTGACATAAATGAAAGCATGGCTCGAACAATAGATATGCTTGTTGCTTTCAGCCCAAGTGGCTCACGGGCCTCTTCTATGGCACGGAGTTGCATCCATTTGGGCGCACTACCCCCCTGCCCGGTCAACGACCTGACTGCTCCTGATGGAGCGAAATTTGTTACTGTCCTCATGGTTTTTTGTCAGCAGACACAGAAATATCGCCCACCCAAGGGTGTTTTTTCTTGTGTGGTGATTCGGGAGGAGCTAAGTTCAAGTTGCTAGACAAGATTTGGTCCTCGGGAGCATCACCGCTTTCGGGGGCTATTTCTTTCTACCTTTTCTCCTTTGCTCGCTTGCCTATGATTTGTTCACAGCTGTGAACTTCTTACTTCCGTCCACTTACTGCCTCAAAGCGGTCCCGGAATTCCTTCATTAGAGATTCAATGTGTTCGTCTAGCCAATCAGAGAAGCCCGGAGCTACGCTGTCATTTATACTTATGTTCAGTCCGGAAGCTCCTTGTTTGACAGTTGCCAGGCCCTCTCCGACGATTCTGGGGTTCGGTCTAGGTGTTTCGGATTTCCTCTTTATCTCATCAAGCAGCGCCAGGAGTCGTTCGTCTGAAGAAGAGTCGGGAGGCAGTTTCTCCAGTTCACGGAATGCGTTGCGAAGCGTGATCACCTTTTGATCTAAAGCGTCCACCAAGATCATCCACTTGGTGCGACCAAAGCCTGGCGCGGCTCCAATGGCATCACCCAGTTCTCGCGGTATTGACTTCGTAACGCGCTCTAGGTTGGACAACCCAGACTTGGTCAGGGACATGATTGTTATGACTTCTGACCTGCTTTTTCCTGAAGCAATGATGTCTGTAGCAAATCGAGCGCGCTCATAGAATGTGAGATCCTTCCTGGACGCATTTTCAAGAGCCTTGGCAATCAGAGCCTTGTCATCATCAAGATCGACAACATTGGCTTTAATCTTAATGTTCTCATCTGGGTAGTTTTCTTTCAGATAGCGGCAGGCAGCAAGACGACGCCGACCATAAATGATTTGGTAACGACCGGTTCGACCAGGTTCATGGCGCACCTGAATTGGCACTTGCTGACCATTTTCTCGAATGCTATCCGCCAATTGTTCAAGTGAATGGTTGGGTATGTCCGTGTCTTCGTCAGCTCCGGAGTTCACAGCTGTGAACTTCTCGAGTCGGTCTTCGACGCCCCAGTCATCGATAAGATCTGGGTCTATCTCATCTATAGCGTTATATGTGTCCTCAATGAATTGAAGACCCGGAGTGATTGGTCGGGCAGGGGCGGGGGCCGCGTCCTTGACATCCATAGTCGCTTGTTCTGCGATCTCCATCATGCTGGAATGACGCTTTCTTGCTCTGCGTTCTTTTGCCATCAGTTGCGTCCCCATGCTTCAAGAACCATATGTTCTACTTCTTTACCAACGGCATCCATAGAGGACTTGGCTCGGTCGTAAGTTGCACGTGTCAGGTCCGATCTGTTCAGCTCATAGATTGATTGCTGAAGCATCGCTGCATCGCTAATCGCGGTGCTTTTCAGGCTGGTTGCAGTCATTACTCGCTCTTGAAAGAGGGCCCGCATGAACGCGACAATTGTTTGAGATGGTGTGTCGACCGGCTCATCCCGCGTAATCAAGAGACGGTAGTTATCATAAACAAGTTTTGCTCCGCTTCTTTCAATTACCTCCATGTACGACGAAGTCATTTTTAGAAACTGCGCTGTGGACGCGACATCGAGCATCGAAGGAGTTAGTGGCACAATCACTGAAGTCGCGGCCGCCATACCACCCATTGTGATAAAGCCAAGGCTTGGGGGGCTATCGATCAGAACCACATCGTAGTCGGCCTCAACTGACATAAGAGCGTCGTGAAGGCGCGCGAAAAAGGGGTGTTGCTTGCTATTTAGTTTGGCCGACTCTGCCTCAAATTCGGACAGCATCAGTCCGCCGGGCGCGATCGAAAGGCCAGGAAAGTAAGTTTCTCGGATGACTTCCTTCATTGGAATTGGGTCATGGTATGTGATCGCGTCGTAAACGGTATCAATACTCTCATCCAGCTCGGTTTGAAGGCCACACATTGCCGAAAGCGAGGCTTGAGGATCAAGATCAACACAAAGCACCCTGAAGCCTTGCAGGGCGAGGTAATGCGCAAGGTGAATACATGTCGTGGATTTGCTCGATCCGCCCTTGAAATTCATCACCTGAATTCGCTGTAGCGTCTCGCCTTCGCGCCGTCGTGGGACGTATCGTCCTGGAGTTTTACTACGGGCGTCCAGAAGTTTTCGTAGTTCCCAAACTTCCTGACCTGTATAATACCTACGACCGTGATTGATCTCACTGGCCTCGGGAACAGCGCCCTCAACAGTTGCCTTGCGAAGATACTGATGGCTAATGCCCATCAGGTCACAAACCTCTTGAGCTGGGAAAAGGCGCAGTTGCTTTGTTGAGTCTGGAGCATAGGCCGCAAGAAGGTGTTCTTTGATTGCGAGATTCAATCGACTACTGATCTCACTGCTGATATCAACTGGAGAAGTTGATGCTATGGGTGTGGTTGGGATCATGGTTACATCTGTATGCTCGAATTGGCGATTTACGCTCTACCATCACTGAGACCTGATGAAATGATTCAAGTCAACCTTTTTTTACATGTAGGGTAGTGAGCTAAGAGCTCTACCACATGTTGTTGGAATAGTTCACAGCTGTGAACTTTTTTGAGGTGACACAAAATGCAGGCTCTCTTGCCATGCGCATCGCATCCTGTGCTCTCGCAAACCTGCTGGGACCTGTGCTAGCGGAGTGCAAAGTGACACTGCCATCTCAAGACATGTTTGCAACATCGTCAGCTAGTCGATCAATTTGAAGATCTATTGCGATCTGCTGCATATGTTTCCGCGCTGGCCACTTTGAAGGCGGAGCAGAGAATAATACATAGTCGCGGTAGTCAGCATATCCTTCGGGCTGAGATTGCTTTGAACAATCAGTAAGTGCTCACCCCAACAGGTCCGTCGCCGGGTTTTCTGCGATATCGACGTCGTCATAGTACTTTTGTGCCTGGGCCATGGAGCGGTGCAGCGAGAGGCGCATGGCGGCCTGGATCGGAGCCCCATCGAGCGCCGCCTGGGTCAGGAACCCGGACCGCAACCCGTGCGGCGAGGCGAAGTCCTCCGGCAACCCTGCCAACTGAAGGCGATGTTTGACGATCTGATAGATAGCGTCCGGCGAAAGCCGACGTTTCAACACACGATCCGCTTTTGAGACTGGTCTGAACAGTGGCCCGTTATTAATCTGTCCAACCTCGATCCAATGCACCAAGGCTTGCGCGGCACGGCCTTTTAGCACCAGCCGCGGGGTCTCACCCTTGGCGGTGGTCTTGGTCTCCAGCAGCGAAAGCCAGACCAGACCTTCCTTATCGAACTCTTTCAGCGACACGTCCTCGCGCATCAGAGCCGTAATCTCGGAGCGTCGCCGACCGCCGCTGGCCCAACCCAGCATCAGCAAAGCCCGGTCGCGACAATCCCGGCGAGAGCCGCGACAGGTGGCCAGCAGCTGCTCCAGCACATCGCGGGTAATCGGGTGAGCAGATTTCGGGGCAGGGGGCCGGGCGGCGGCACGGCGCGCTTTGGACCGGGCCTGTTTCACCTGAGGCGCATCAAACGGGGAGGCGAGGTTCTTCATCCGGTGGAAGGCCAACCAGGAGGCGATGCGCCGGTCCAGCGTTGAAGGGGCAGGGCAGGCGAGGGACTTGCGCAGCCCCTGAGCAATTAGCGCTTCTGCGGTTTCGCGCGCCACATCCGTTTCTGGTGCGTCATTCAGATCGCGGGCGTGATCGAGAATGAAGGCGAGAGCGGTGGCCTCACTTTCCGGCCAGTTCAGCGTCGCTGCGAACCGCTCGGACTTCCAGGCGGTGACATAAAGCAGATCCCGTTCATATGCCCGCAGCGTGTTTTCCGGTGTGCCGCGCACATAAAGATCAGTGAGCGCCTCCTGATCTGTGTCCGAGAGGGCAGGGGCGGCCGCAGGGAGGTATGGGGCAGGGGGCTTCATGTGTCGATTTTCCCTAACCTGTAGACTGTTCTTGCTTGTTTTCACCATGTTTCATGGTTGGCCTTACGCTGAGTTGTTCCTTTAAGTGTAGATGCGGACCAGATTTGTGCCGGTATTTGTTTACAAAATTGCAGGTTACTGTGCTGCATCTAATATGGTTTGCTGCCGGATCGGGGCAGGGGTCTACGGGTTACGGACCAATGCCGTCGCGAGTCCATTGGTTAAGGAAAACCGACACTTCATGGCCCGCATTCTGCGCCCATTCCCCGGTAAAATCAATCAAGCATGATAAGGGATACTTATCGGATATAATATGGATTTTTGAGAGTAGTTCAACTAATGTGCAAAACATCATAATATTGCGCACTAAGCGGAAAGCCGGGTTGCAACAGAACCCTTTGCGCTGGGTTCTGTTGCCCTCGATCGCGGCTATGAATCCATTTGGCCAATATTCCTTTAGTGCATACCTTGAGAGAGCAGTTCCCCAATGGAGGCGAGATCTTTATGAAGCCGCAGACGTTTGTTCTTGTTCACGGGCTTTGGCACGGCGGCTGGTGTTGGTCGCGTGTGGCCGAAATCCTGAAAAAACGGGGATATCGAGTGGAAACGCCGACCAATACGGGGGTAGGGGAACGATCCCACTTGCTGACCAAGGACATCACGCTGGCAACATTTGTCGAAGATATCGTACAACATATGCTTTTTGAGCAATTGCAGGACGTTGTTTTGGTTGGCCACAGTTTCGGAGGCGCGACCGTTACTGGCGTCGCTGACCGCATTGGGGACAGAATAGCCAAGCTGATCTACCTCGATGGTGCAATTCTCGAATCTGGTGAAACCTGGATGGGACTTTTAGATCCGGCACTTGCCAAGGCGCGATCAGACCTGGCGCAATCCAGCAGCGGCGGACTGACCCTGCCGCCGGTGAAACCAGACGCCATGGGCGTGACCAAAGATGAGGATGTTGCCTTCATCAAAGACCGCCTCACCCCACATCCGTTTGCAACGATGACAACCGCGTTGTGCCTTGACCGTCCCGCTGGCGATGGGATGGATGTTCACTACATCCAATGCGCTGACCCACCTTACGCACCGGCCAACCTATCGCTGACCCGTGCGCAACAGAAAAGTTGGCCTGTTACGCAGATCGCAACAGGTCATGATGCAATGGTTCTTGCACCTTTGCTGGTCGCCGACGAGCTTGATCGGATTGCAAGCATTGCAACCTAGCCTTCCTGCTCGCAAGTGGCATTCACCTGTCGGAGTTGGTGAGCGATCTTGCCGTTCGGATTCGGGCAGAATGCGCGGCACGAGACTACCGGCGTCCCGTCGGGCCGACCCTCAAGGCGCGCTACAATACCATCAGCTATCTTCTGGATCGATTACGAGTGTCATCATCGGTCTAAGCAGCGAGTCGGCTGGGCAATCCGCGCAGGCGAAACCATTGCGCCCTGCTAGATACCGATCGGGCAGGGCGCGGTAGCGGAAACGAAACGTCAGGCCCTTCAATACCCTGCGGCGAAAGACGTCTGTTTGAACTGCGCGTTCTGTGCTTCGTCCAGCAATGTGACTGCAAAATCCTCCATCGAGAATTCCGAGTTGCCCTCGTCGTCGACCAGAAGGCTGTCGGTGCCGATCCTGTAAGTTCCACGGCGCGCGCCCGGCTGCAAAAGGGCTGATGGGATTGCATAGGTCCAATCCGCGTCATCATTGCTGCGGCACAGCTCGGCCTGTGCGAACGAAGCGCGCGCCGTTGGAACAACACTGTCGGGTAGAAAGTCCGGATCGGACAGGACGGTATGCGGGCTTCCGCCCGGCAGGCGCAAGCGGGCTGCGCCGCCCACGATGATGACCCGGATGCCTGTCCGGGACGTACCGTCCAGAATGAACTTTGTAAGGGAAACAACTTCGCCCTCGCGACCGCTTGGGGACCGAAGAGAACTGATTGCAAGATCATGACCCGACATCGCGGCTGCAACGGCCGATGGGTCGCTTACGTCCACGATATGTCCTTGTACGGTTGCAGGTAACTTGGCGAGCCCCGCTTGATCTCTTACGGCCGCAGAGACTTGATGACCGCGTGCGACGGCTTCGGTGACAATGCACGACCCGGCAGCACCTGTTGCGCCAAAAACGATAATTTTCATTGGGTTACCTCTGAGTTGCAAGAGTTGAGAGGGGAGGCCGGGTTGATCGGGCTGACGTTTGTCCCAACGATACGGCCGTCAAAACAATTCCTGCCCCTGTAATCTGCCAAATCGTCAGGTTCTGGCCCAAAAGGAACCATCCGATCAGTACGGCGGACAGGCGTTTCTTTCGCAAACTTAGTTCCCCCTGTCAGACTGAGTGTCGTTTTGGAAGCGCGTGCTCAGATAAGATAGGAGCAGACCGTGACAATCTCATTCAAGGGTGCACACTTTCCGAAAGAAGTGATCTTGTATGCTGTTTTTTTCTACCTCCGATACGGCGTATCATATCGGGATCTGGAGGAAATCATGGCGGAAAGAGGCGTTGAACTGGATCACGCGACGCTGAACCTTTGGGTGAACCGATATGCCGGTCTTGCAGCTGATGCTTCGCGGCACAAGAAGCGTCCTACCGACCGTTCGTGGCTCATGGATGAGACCTATGTCAAAGTGAAGGGTGAGTGGGTTTATCTCTATGGTGCCATCGACAAACACGGCAAGACCCTGGACTTCATGCTATCTAAACGCCGGATCAGGCCCATGTTGGGTTTCAAGTCTTTCGCTTCAGCCGCATCTGCCCTGGCTGGTATCGAGCTGGTCAACATGATCCGCGAAGGTCAATTCACACCCGGACTCTCCCCGTTTCAGCAGTTTGTTCAACTGGTAGGATAATCAACCCGCCTGCGTTGCCTTCTCGTCCTTCAAAGGAATTTGCGACAGAACCGTCCAGATACCTCTCGGGTCCTCCTCGGGGAGAGTTGCATACCATGTCACAGCTCCGAACACGAGGATGGTACCAGCGGCTGCAGCGCTCCCGCGGATCAGTGTCTTGAGCATCAGCCTACCTGTTTCGGGGATGGTTGCGTGCCTTGCGTTCATTGCCGCGTTTATAATTTCCGGTCAGGCGGGCCATCTCCTGTTGCTGGCTGTCGAAATCCAGCCCGTCCATGTCTTGCAGGAACCATTCTGCTTTGTCGCCCCGAAGAATCGTGGCGCGCTTACCGCGATGGTCGACCACCACCTCACCGTTCTTTGACCGCCTAAAAGTGAAGCCAAGATCGCTCATTCTATCCTCATTGAACCGTGTCTTCGAAACCTTAAGACAGGAATCTCTGCAAGGGTCAAACCGATCTTGGGATCGCTCTCCTGCGAAGAGCAATGCATACATTTTTGCCAAGTCTGCTCACCGAACTTGAGAAGAATCGCGGTCGTTGACACAAACGGGTCGACCAGCGGCGATATCCACTTGTGTGCGATAACTGAGAGCTTCATAAGATGCCGATGCAACCGGTGGCGGTGACTCACTGACCAGATCGATCTTGGCCACTCCCTCCGACCTTCGACGCGCCAACCAACTACGCGTTCAATGGTTTCTGGGGCTGAAATTGGTCAAGAGGCCGACCCGGTGCCACTGCAGCAAACTGTCTGGTACCGGAAGGTGTGATGAACGAGAACAATGTGAGAAAATCGGTATTGGCTGCCCAGAACAATGCCGATCTTTGCGCCGCAGTCTTTGCAGCCCACGGTATCGCGGTGCGACGTGACGAAAACGCATTGGTTTGCGAGGGGACACCTCTGCCTCTCTACCCCAAGGTGGTTTCTTTACGACCCGGAATTGGTCCGGAGCTATTGCGGTTCGAAAGCGTAACCGCCCAAACCTCATTTGCTGTCAAGGACAGCTTTGCCGACTTACCATTGGGGCAACTTTCAGCAGAAACACTGTTTTCAGCGACGTGGATCTGGAAAGAGGCTCCGGCCGAAATAAATTCCGACGCTCCTTGGAAAAGGGTTGCCAGTGAAGAAGACTTGGCGCGATGGGAAATCGCATGGAGCGCTTCGAACGTGCGGTCTGATGCACCCATGTTCCCTGCCAGCCTATCGGATAACACCAATATCGCGTTCTTTGGCCAAGAGGACGGGGAAGGATTTCGGGCGGGTTGTATTGCAAATCTGTCGTCTGAAGTGGTTGGCCTGTCAAATGTGTTTGGGCCGACCAACGATCACTCGGTTGTGGATGCTGCAACCCGCAGCGCAGAATGTTTTGGCGCAGGCCGCCCCATCGTAGGATATGAAACTCATAAAGATGCCAAACCTTATGACGATCTTGGCTTTGAAAACATCGGGAATCTAAGGGTGATATTGGTGACGCGGGGAGCACAGGCTTAGTCGGTCAAATTTCACAAACCAGTGTCAGCGTTCATAACTAAAGTAGGTCGGTCATAGTGAGGGTGATGACCGACAGCACAACTTGCTAATGCGAGTGTGCCGAGATCCGCTCACTTCGTATCTTAAATACAGTGTTCAGCTATGGATCAACTTCCTCAAAGATGTGCATGACATCGACCCGGCACCTTCGGATCGATCTTGGCTGTCAGGCGCGGTCTGAAAGGGCTGCCCTCTCCCGCAGTACTGTGGAGTTAATCCGGGGAAACTTTCACCCACACATCACTCGCTTCCTGTGGGGCCAGTCTTGTATCTAAAAGTTGCCCCTCGCTAGCAACCTCAGCGCTTCATCATCTGGGTACCGCTTGCGAACCATTTCACTACCCTTTGTGACACTCAGATAGCGGTTTAGCCCCCGAGGTGCCAAAGTATCGTCGCCACGCAACATATCGAATGCGTTAGAGATCGATACCTACTCAAAATCGTCGAGCAGGATCATCAGTGCATCATGTGGCGCACTCGATCAGTGCGTGGGTTCGAAGCCCTCGCTTCATCAGCGTCAACGTTGGATTGAACGGGAAGTGGTTCGCATGAACGGCAAAGGGCAACGCGTACATGAGCTCTGCCCGTTTCGCCAATTTGCAAAATTGACCACATAAGCCAAAGATATGGTTTGCTCTGTTTGGTCAGCAAGAATCTTCACAACTGATCCTGTCCGGACAGGTCGGCGTGGACGACAACGAGTGCCTGTTCTGCGACATGCAGTTAAGTAAGTGCCTCTAGGAGATGTTGTTTTGGCCAACAGTTTTTTGCCTACCTGCTGGCGTGGCAGTATCGGACCCAATCATAGTACCAAACATACAGAGTTCAGGCAGGCTGCTCGTGAGCGACGCTCGATTGGAAAACGCAGGTTGATATGTTTCGTCACACTCCTTCTGACGGGATGTATCGATGACAGCTACACTGTCCCACGACCTCAAGATCCAGAGGATCGGCCTTACAGGATTGAAACGGTTCGGTTTGCTGGAGGTGACGATGTTGTGCTGGCGGGCGAACTAACGATACCTATAGAAGATGGACCCCACAAAGCCGTCATTTTCATTTCGGGATCCGGCCCCCAGAACCGTGATGAAGCGCTTGCCGGTCACAGACCCTTCCTTGTTTTGTCAGACCATCTTACACGGGCTGGCTATGCCGTTCTTCGCTATGATGATCGTGGTTTCGCGGAAAGCACCGGATCGTTTGAGGATGCCTCCTTGCGCGATTTTGCGGATGATGCCGCAGGCGCATTCCGCTTTCTGGAAGGACATCAGGACATAGATGCCTCGGGCATCGGATTTCTTGGTCACTCGGAGGGCGGGTATATCGCACCCTCTGCAGCGCAGATGGTTGATCCCGCCTTTTTGGTTTTTCTGGCGGGTCCCGCCCGGCCGTTTTATGATGTGCTGGCGACCCAGGCGGTGGATTTTATGCGCGCTGAAGGGGCCGAAGAGGCGGACAGCAAAAAAGTCAAATCTCAATACGATGCCGCAAGTGCGATCCTCGCGAAGTCTGTTCCTTTGCCGGAGATCCGCGAGCAACTTGACACATATCTAAAATCCGAAGGCATCAGGGCCCGCGACCGACGGTCCTTTCTTGACAGTTTGGCGACTTCAGCCATCGCGAAATCCCGCGCAGGAAACTGGTAAACTCGGCCGCAGGGATCAAGGATGTACTGGCCGGACTCAATCTGACCAACATTATCGGAGCCGGGAGGGCAATGAATTGGCTACAGGAAAGAGACTGAACAGATCACTTCGGAAATTCATTGAGCGGCAGCATATGTTCTTTGTTGCCACCGCCGATCACACCGGACGGGTCAACGTGTCGCCAAAGGGCATGGATACGCTGCGGATCCAAGACGACAACCATATCGTCTGGCTAAACCTGTCTGGAAGCGGCAATGAGACAGCGGCTCATGTGCAGGCAACTGGGCGCATGACGTTGATGTTCTGCGCGTTCGAGGGCAGTCCAATGATCCTGCGCGTTTATGGGCAGGCAGTCACCTACCACCCTCGCGATACGCAATGGGAAACACTGGTCTCGAATTTCCCAAAGCTGGCGGGAAGCCGTCAGGTGTTCGAGCTGAGTATTGATCTCGTCCAGACATCTTGCGGCACAGGAGTGCCTGAGATGGATTTTCGCCGTTCGCGAGGCGAAGAAGAACTGGAGCCGTTCTATGATGAAATGGGGCCGGACGGCGTCAAGGACTATTGGAGACGGAAGAATGTAGAAACCGTCGACGGTCGGCCTACCGGGATATTCGAGGATTAGAAATCAGGCTTGGTGCAGCACCAAGCGGTTTCGGAACAGTTCGAGACCTGGGGGGCGCTCCTACGTAGATAATTGTTTCTGAAGACGAACTGGTTGTTTTCCTCGGCCCAATGCGGTCACTCGATAAGGATCTGAAATGCTGCGGTCGCAGCCCGCATTCCCGCCATTCGCGGCATCTGTGAAACCAAGGCTGATTCAAATTCACATTTGCGCCACCTAATCGGGACTATGATTGGGCTAGCCTACTTTTGCTAAAAGAAAATAGGCAAGTCGCGCGCGGTGACCAACTAGGACTGGTCACCGCCAGCGTGCCGTGTGCATCAATTGTTCGCGGTAAGCGGGTCGATGATTTGGTGAACCTCAGTTATCTTCCCTACTGGAATCCCCGACAACTCAGAATGTTGCTGAATCTCGGCTTCGCTTTCAGCCAGATAGATGCAAAATGTCTTGTCTCCGGCAATATAGGAATGTTGCCATTGAATTGACGGGCCGACGTCGGCAAGGGCTTTATTTGAAGCACGTGATGCAGCGCAAAGCTCGGTCAACGAAAAATCTCCGATTCCAGGAATGTCCCGTTCGATTACAAATCTCTTCAGCATATCTGTACCTCCGTTTTGCCGTGTACAGAGATTGTGGCACTCAGACTTCAAGATTCCGAACCAAATTTTCTTTGCGGAACTAAAGAAAAACTGGCGCAGTAGTGCGGAAGTTTGCACCATCGAAAGGAAATCTTTATCAAACACGTATGGCGACGCACCTCAAGTCTCTTCAAGCTATCGAAGTAGCCCTTCGAACCGGTTCACTAAAAGCGGCCGCTAGCGAATTGGGGATCACCCCAGCTGCGGTTGGTCAAAGGATCCGGGCGCTGGAAGATTATCTTGGAACAGACCTTTTGGTCCGTGGACGGTCGGGTTTACACCCAACACCCGAACTGGCAGGGGCACTGACGGATCTTCGTACTGCATTTTCGGCACTTGAACGCGTATCGACTACGCTCGATTTTCAGCGTGTTAGCGAAATTCACATCGTTGCCGACCCGGATTGGTCCGAATTGTGGCTGGCACCTCGGTTACCGAGATTTCGAGAAAACCATCCAAACATTCTCTTTTGCATCAACGGAGCGGGCGACGTTCCGATGCGGCTGGGGGCGCCAGATATCCGCGTTGAATACGGCGGATACGAAAAAGGTGAGCCGCTCTTCTTGGACTACCTCGTCCCCGTTTGCAGCCCAGACAACTTACGCAGAATAGCCGATTATGACACCGAACACGAAATGGAGGGGATGCCGCTTCTTCATTTGGAAGAGCACAGAAGTAAAGAAGACAGGCCAGGTTTTCGCGAATGGTTCCAAACTTTCGGAATGCGGCGTACTGGCGCTGACCGAGGACCGTATTACAAGCGAGCGGAGATGGCCCTTGAAGCGGTGAGAGAAGATGTGGGCTTTCTCCTTTGCGGCGCTTCTTTGATAGAGAACGATCTGGAAGAAGGGTCCTTGGTGCTTCCCTATCCTGTTGAAAAAGGGCTTTCAGCGCCAAACCCATTTCGGATTCACCTGCGAGAACAAACGTTGCAGCGTCCCCAATTGCGCCGTTTCGTGGATTGGCTCAAGCGCGAGGCCACCGAAACCCAGGAGCGGATTAATGGCTACAAGAACAAAAGTAAGGGTTTACAGATCAACGGTTAACCCCGCTCGTATCCAAATGAACTCGACTCCCGCATCGGGCTCAGAAGCTGACCTGGAACGCAATGCCCAATCGATAATTCACTTTCAGGTCGGACGAAAATCGACCCAAACCTGCCGTTCATCGCGTCGCGTGACGCCGCGGTGCAGCTTCCTCGAAGCGGACATTCGTCGCAGGTGCATTGTCTCAAGAGCAACGAACTCAAACATCGCGGATGTCTCCGTCGTTCGCTATTGGCGATAGACATCAATACAGTATGCTCGATCCAGCGACCAATCGATAACGTGATTGGATTCCGTTCGTTACCTAGCCATTGAGGCAAGTAGGTCGGCATCCTTGCTGGAGTCTGGGTGGCACAGTGAAGGTGCCGAAATGGTCTGTTTTGAGGAGAAGTGCATGTCGGTAGCTGGACCACCGCTTGCCGCACCTGCGGATTTAACAAACCTTTTTCGCCAGGGGTTGGCAGCGGATCCCAGGGCGATTGCGCTTTACGCGTTGGACGGGGCTCTGACTTGGCGGGAACTGGATACCGCCTGTACGCGGTTGGCGTTGCAATATCTGAACCTAGGGCTCGAGCCGGGGGATCGAGTGGCGTCCATTATGCCAAACCGCGCGGCGCTGATAATCCACTACCTGGCTTGCATGCGGGCTGGTCTTGTGGCGATGCCGCTCAACTATCGCTATTCAGCTTCGGATATCGACTATGCACTGGGGTTGGCGACACCGGCGGCACTGTTGGTACATGGCGAGCGGGTAAAGGATGTAACCGCGGTCCCTGGCGTAGCGCGATTGCCCAAAGGCGTGATTGTCTATGCAGGGGAAGTGGACGGAGCGCTCGCTTTTGACGATCTGCTGAACGCAGAGGGTGAAGGAACACTGCCAAAGGTTCGGGCTGAGGCTCCGGCTTTCATATTCTTCACCTCAGGCACCACGGGCAAGCCAAAGGGCGTCACACACAGTCATGCCAGCATGGGATACATGGTGGCAAGCAATGCGCAGGGGCTAGGGTTGGGGCCCGAGGATGTGGTGTTGCCGGCGTCTTGGATTTCGCACACCGCCGGATTGCGACTGACATTTGCAGGGCTTTGGTCGGGCGCCAAGACAAGTATTGCGCGGCAATTTACACCGGACGAGCTTTTGGGGCTCTTGAGGCAGACGCGCCCAACGGTGGCGCAGATCTTACCAGCGCCTTTGGCGGCTTTGGTCACGGGGCACGGGGCGGTGCGCGAAGACTTTCGCTCGCTAAAGACGATGATGGCTGGTGGGGACAAGCCCTCGCAGACGCTGGTTGAAGCGTTCGGCGCGCTGGCTGGTGTGCCGATTGGGGCGTTTTATGGAATGACGGAAATGGGTACGTCGCATTCCAATACCCATGGCGGCTCCGAGAAACTGGGCGCAGTTGGATTAAACAATCCGGGCTATGTCTCAGTGCTTCGCGACGAAGCCGGTGAGGAGGTGCCCTTAGGGTTGGACGGTCGGCATTGGGTAAAAAGCCCGACCATGATGACAGGGTATTGGAAGGATCCCGAGGCAACAGGGGCGGCGTTTCAGGATGGCTGGCTCGATACAGGCGATTTGATGCGGCAGGATGGGGATGGCTATTTCTGGTTCCGGGGGCGTCGGAAACAGGTCATTGTACATGACGGTTCGAACATCAGCCCCGCAGAGGTCGAAGATGCGTTGACAGCACACCCCGCAGTCGCGGCAGCAGTTGCGGTTGGGGTCCGAGATGAAATGCATGGCGAGGATGTTTGGGCCTTTGTGAGCTTGGTTGAAGGGGCACCCCCGGTGCGCGCCGGAGAGATCATCGACTTTGCGCGAGAGCAGATTGGATACAAGGCACCGGACGTTGTTCGGGAAGTTGATTCACTACCGTTAACCATGGGCGGCAAGCTTGACCGGATGGCGTTGAAACGACTAGCGGCAGAAGAAAGCGGTGCAGCTCACATAGTGTGACGGCCCAGTCGGTCGGATCACAATTGCGGGCTGCTTGCCATGGGATGGTTTGTTACGGCCGCAGGCGCCGAGCTAAGGGAGGCGTCCATTCTGCCCGAATGCGGAGATGTATTACCTTAATCTTCGTGCGCGCAGACGCGGAAGATGTTCATCTTATTCTTCAGCACAGGTTGTGTTTGAGGCACTGCGCCGTTCCAAAGCTGCCCTCCTCAATCTTCGAACAGTCGCTAATCAATTGAACCCAGGCCGCGTGGTCAGATCGGTTGGGATTGCACAACCAAACGCATTGGGGCACGGTGACCGTTCAACTTGGAAGGATATCCATGTCCGCGGCAAAACCTGCAAACCCGTGGTTAATATTGCTGGGCCTTGCACTCGGCGTTAGCATATCCAATGCTTTCGGCCGCTTTGCATACGGTCTAATTCTGCCGTCTATGAAAAGTAGCCTTGGCTGGAGTCTCACTCAATCCGGTTGGCTCAATACGGCCAATTCGATTGGTTACATAGTGGGTTCGATTCTAACTCTTTTACTGATCCGACATTTTTCACCGTCGCGGTTGTTCGCAATCGGCACTGTGGCGACTGCATTGTGTCTTTTGGCGACCGGATTTGATGAGAGCCTCGTGGTGCAAACCGCTTGTCGCACCTTGGTGGGAATGTTTGGTGCTCTTTCATTTGTGTCAGGCGGCGTACTGGCGGCATCTCTGTTCCAGAGCGACGCGCGAAAGAACGCGTTGGCCATCGCCCTGTACTTTGGCGGAGGCGGTGGATTTGGTATTGCATTGTGCGGCGCAACCCTTCCGAGCATGTTGGACGTGTTCGGGCCACAATATTGGGACTGGGCGTGGATCGGAGTCGGGTTGGCGGCCCTGATCATTTGCCCATTTTCGATTTGGGCTTCAACCAGACTGAACGAAACCGAGCACGACGCGGTACTGCCGTCCATCCCCCCAGTGCGCGGAATGCTTGGCGAACTCGGCGGGTATGCGCTGTTCGGGTTGGGTTACATTGTCTACGTCACTTTTATCTCTGTCTGGATGAAGGAGCAGCAATCCGGTGTGCTGTTGACCACCGCAACATGGATGGTTCTTGGGTTCAGTATTATGGCGTCTCCTTTTATTTGGCGCGGGGTGCTGGCTCGTTATTCGTCTGGAATGCCCTTGGCACTGATCCTAAGCGGAGTCGCATTGGGTTCGGCACTACCGATCCTGGTTTCATCTGGATATGGGTTGATTTTGTCGGCACTCGTATTCGGACTATCAGTCTTTATGCCACCTACTGCAGTAACCAACTTTGTTCGCCAGAATGTGGAACAGCAGGATTGGGGTGCAACCATTAGCTTTTTTACCGTGGTGTTCGCTGTCTCACAGGCATTGGGGCCGATCGGGGCCGGTGTCATCGGGGACATAACCGGAGAAATAGGGGACAGCCTGATCGTGGCCTCTGCGGTTTTGCTGGTGGGAGCCCTTTGCGCTGCGATACAAAAGCCACTCAGGCGTGAGGCGGCGCAAAGGTCATAGTCAGAACCACACTCCGATGCCGTATCTCATTCCCTATAACAGACCCAGTGGATTCTGAATTCGCAAAGACAAACCTCCAGTTATTCTGACGCGGGTCTGCTTCAGGCAATCTCCTGATATTGCGGGATCCAAAACTTCGCATCTATTGCCGCTTTCAGTTCTTCATTTGTGGATTTAGGCGCAACTCCATCCAACTGCGCCTGTTGACCAACCGCAAATGCGATTGCTTTGCTGACCTGGCGAATGTCCTCAACATCGGGCAACAAGCTGGCGGTGCGATCGGATTTAGCAGGCGACAATGCCGCCAGCGCCTCAGCGGCGGCCATGAACATTCCGTCAGTGACACGGCGCGCGCCCACCGACAGTACACCCAGCCCCATGCCTGGGAAAATGTAGGAGTTATTGCATTGCGCGACATGGTGCGTCTTTCCGTTGTAAACAACCGGCTCAAACGGGCTTCCGGTGGCGACCATTGCGCGACCATCTGACCAGTGGATAATATCTGCGGGCACGGCCTCAATTCGCGATGTCGGGTTCGAAAGCGGCAACACGACAGGATGTTCCGAGTGAGAAGCCATCGCACGAATGATTTCCTCTGAGAACAAGCCCGCCTGCCCGCTGACGCCAACTAGAATGTTGGGTTTGGCGTGATTAATCACATCCAGCAGCGAAATCTCACCTTCGGCCCAGCTACCCACTTTGTCGAGGGGTTGTACAATTTGCTTTTGGAACGGCAGAAGGTCTGTCATTGCATCGGTTAACAACCCGGCCCGATCCACCATGTAGATGCGCCTGCGTGCCTCAGTGTCGGATAGTCCTTGTCGGACCATGAGTTGAACCAGTTGTTCGGCGATACCCACCCCTGCAGAGCCCGCTCCGAGGAACGCGATGGTTGCGTTTTTTAGCGGAATGTTGGTGACGTTGGAGGCCGCCAGCAAAGTGCCTGCCGTTACTGCCGCCGTGCCCTGAATATCATCATTGAAAGTACAGAGTTGATCGCGATATCGCGCCAGCAGCGGTGCCGCATGTTGCTGTGCAAAATCCTCGAACTGCAGTAACACATCCGGCCACTTGCGCTTTACCGCCTGAACAAAAAGTTCGACAAACTCAAAGTACTCATCCCCGCTGATGCGCTCATTTCGCCAGCCGATATAGAGGGGATCTTTCAGCCGATCCTGATTGTTGGTGCCGACGTCCAAAACCACCGGAAGCGTCACAGACGGGCTTATTCCACCCGCGGCGGTATAAAGCGAAAGCTTTCCTATCGGAATTCCCATGCCGCCCGCGCCTTGATCGCCCAAACCCAAAATCCGCTCTCCATCGGTGACGACTATAGCTTCGACAGAGGGCAGGATGGCATTCTCAAGTATTTCATCAATCCGGTCGCGCTCGGGGTATGGAATGATCAATCCGCGTGGGTGGTCGTAAATTTCACTGAACCGCTTGCAGGCATCCCCCACAACGGGCGTGTAAATTACCGGCATCATCTCGGACAAATGCCGGACCAATAGAGCGTAAAACAGAACCTCGTTGTCATCCTGCAGACCGCGCAAATAGACATGCTTTTCCAGCGGTGTCTCCTCACGTTCAAAGGCGGCATAAGCCCTGTCTATCTGAGTTTCGAGTGTTTCAATGTGTGGCGGTAGAAGACCCATCAATCCGAGTTCTTCTCGTTCGCGCAATGAAAAGGCAGTCCCTTTGTTCAAGAGTGGGTTCGTCAAGTATTGCAAATTTGCAGGACTGGAATCGACCATAGGCTAACCTTTCGGATCGGCACGCACAGGTTGCACGCATCTGTCCGGTAAGGTCAGCATTATACGACAACAAATGCAACGAGCTTACGACTTGAACGCATCCTTCCGTACTGGGTCAGCATGCTCGCGGGCGACAGCCTTCCCGAACATCGGCCCAATCCAGACCTTCGCCGAGCATTCAAGATGCCGCAGTCGCAGCACGCAAAGCCGTCATTCGCTGCACAAGAAAAATCGGGGTGGCTCTTACGCTCGGCTGGGTGGCGAGGTGGCGTTGGTCGCGCGCGGCGTCAATAGCTTTGTAAGTGGCATGCCCGGATTTGGTGAAATCCTAACCAATGCAGATATTTGGGACATTCTGGCCTATATCCGCTCCACTTGGCCTGACGATATTCAGCGATTACAGGCCAGCCGTAACCTTCCGCACGAGTAAAAACTGGACATTTGGTGCAGCTTACGGCTTTGCGTGGTCCGTTTGGCGAGCATTCGCCTTGGCATGCAATGTCGTCGTGAGTTAGCTGCCAACAGGTTTTGAAGCGCTAAAAATGTATAGGTGCAATTCGCGAAGTCACCCAGAGCGCGACCAGCAGGATCACATAGGTGCCAATGATCCAGAGCAACATGGAGTGCAAAGGCAGCGCCTTCATATTCGTGCTGTGCCTCGAAGTGTTTTTTGTTTTGTCATGGGACATGCCGTTCATCTCTGAAGACACATGCCCAATGTCTGGTGCCGGGCCATCTGCCCCGGGTAGGGTCATGCATCCGTGTTTCAGGTGATTGGCCACCAGCCAACGATTGATTGGGAATGCAACGAAACCACCCACAATTGTTGCCAAGCTCATACGAAACCAGAAAGTCGGTGAGAGCGGGTCTTCCGATCCAGGCCAAGCTTCCGCTAACAGGATCATAGTCGGGATCATGCCCGTCATTACCATGTTCATTGACACGGTCTCTGCGAAAAGCGTCTTTCGGACAGCTTGCGAATAACTTCCATACATTGAAAGCATCATAAGGGCTTGAAAGACGAAAAGCCCTGAGACGAAACCAAAAACGTATTCGACCACAATGTCCCATCCATTCGACAGCGCGAGGAAGTGAACAAGGATTGCAGCAACTAGGATTCCTGTGGCGTCGCCTGCCAAGCAGTGCATTTCGCTGTTGACCCCTTGTTTCCACGTTGCGCGCGTGAAACGGTCATGCCCGCCTGGGAATGGGCGGCGGCAGGTGATGAGGTAGAAAAACAGTCCGACTGGTCCTGTATAGGTCGTCACCAGAATCCAAGCCATACGTTGAACCCAACTGGTCACGCCATTGCTTATTGAATCCCAAACGACGAAGGCCACGCTGGCACCGGTCAACAAAAACCACACAAGCATCGCACCGTTGAGCACTCTGAACTCCCTGAGTTGCAAACCCTGCTAATAGCACGAAGTATCGGCTCACATGTGATACCAGGCAATACAAGACACATATCACGATCTGTAGGTATTAGATCTTGTGCGGGTCGGCTGTTTGGCGGCTTTGATCGCTTGATTTCGATGGTTGAATGCTAACGAATGGCTGCTTGGGTCATACTGTCTATCACTGATGTTTTAGGTGCAAAAAGCAATTTTTCTGTCCACCTTAGAAATTGCAAAGCCAAGTGACGAATGTCCGCGTCGGGCGGCACTGCTGTCCTCAGGAGCAAAAATGCGGATGGTCGCAAAGTCCCGCACAGTCGGCCTTGGAAAACGCTTAGGTCTCGCACGCGCGGCGAATGGCAGCTTCGGTGAAGCTGCACTGCGGCATCGCTTGGCAAGATGAATGACGGGTTTGGGCCGTCTCCATCTGAACCAGTCGGACCTCTCGAGCAGATGCTGCGTTTGCCTCTATGGCGGCAGTGAGCTCCATTTTGACCGATGCCGCACCATGCACCAATGTCCGAACTAAGGTTTGAATAAGTATGGAGGGGCACATGCTCCTCCATTTGAACTCTGGAACTATTCCTCCGGGTGAAAGTGAACGTCCATTGGACCCTCCCATTGAATCAACAGGATTGTTGGTTCATCGGTGGGAAAGGAGTCATTGTGATGCTCTCCCCCTGGTTGATACCAGTAGTCTCCTGGCGTTTGCAGCGGCACCTCAGCTTCACTCTCGCCTTTGATGTAGTGCTTGGATGCACCGGTTACGACAAGGCCGTGATATCCATGGGTGTGCGAGTGCATGGCTCCGGGGAAGTTTGGCGGGAATTTCATGAAGACCGCTGAGGGGCCTTCCTGAGGATTGCCCCACAGGACAGCAAGCTCAAACGGCGCACCTTCGGGCTGGAAGAATTCTGCTTCTTCCAACGCAATTCTGTATGAGCTTTTTAAAGTTTCAGCGTTGGCAGACAGAGCGATTGCGCTGACGAGAATACCAGTCACGGTAGCAATCTTAGCGATTGAATTGAACATGTTTCTTTCTTTCATCAAGGTGTGACTGCGACTGTCACGAGGTGACTTCACCCCGCCATCCGTGCGAGAATCCGATGGTGAAATTGGCCGGCAGTATCGCTGTTCGAAGATCGACGATGGATTGGTATTCGTCGCTCTTCCAGAAAGCTTCGAGGTTTTCGCGGGATGGAAACCGTATCAGAGTAAGACCCGCGCCCTCTGGCCAGTCTCCTTCAAACTTGGATATGGAGGGATCGCGCGCGCCTATGACAAGAAGTTCGCCGCCAAACGTTTCCAGAACGTCATTGGCAGCCTTTGCATAATCGCCAAAATTTTTCATATCTCCTTGTTCTGTGAAACTGAACAGCAGATAGGCTTCTTTTCCTAAGGACATGTTGGTTTTCCTTTTATGGTTTTGAAGTTTGATTTCCGTAGCCGTCCTGAGCAGAGCGGTCCCGTTCAGCCACCATGGAAAACGGACAGGGCCATTCGGCGGACGTAGCCGGGGAAGGCTGTGTCGTAGTTTTTCCAGTCGGAGTATTCGGGCATTTCGATTTCGTCAGAGATCGTAAACAGCAACTCAACGGGGGCTGACGGGTTGCCGCTGGCAAAGGCTTCCTGAAAGCGGGCCTCTACCTTCGCTTGCAGCTCATTCAGGAACTCTGCGTTTTCCCTAAGGGCCTCGACGCTGTTACCGTTTGAATGCCCATTGATCGCATAGGCCGGTTCCCAATCCACCAGCCTGTTCAAAACAATGCCGGAGCCGACGAAGTTGGTGTCTTCCTTGAACTCATGCGGCGAAAGTTCCTGCGGCATGTACATGTCCACGGAAAACACGACATTGCTATCGGCGACCCGTGCGACCGTAGTTGCAACACCATCCGCAACAGCGAGGTGATGTAGCTCAACGGTTTGACCGCCAAGATCCACCGTATGGGTGTCATCAAACGACGTAGTGACCGTTGGCATGGGCATCAGCGGCGACAGTTTCAGAACGTCGAGGCCGTTCTCCTGCATGATGATCTCGGCCCCTTCGAACACCTCAGTTCCACCAATGTGGTCAAAATGCTCGTGACTGAGAGCAATATGCGTAACCGGCTTGTCGGTGATCTTGGCAAGTTCAGCCTTCAGCTCTTCGGCGCGCGGCGTGAAGGATGGGTCGGTCACGAGGATGCCATCCTCCCCTATGACAACCATGCTGGAGTAACCCATGGAAAAGAAGTGATAAACACCATCCGCGATTTCGGTCATCGGGCTGTTCTGAGCGTTTGCGGCTGTTCCCAGTGCGATCAGCGCGGTGGCGGTAAACGAAGTTGGCAGTCTCATATCGGCTCCTTAAAGCTAACGTTGTTCACTTTAGCTAACAACGTTAGCAAAGAAGTCAATAGCAGCGTTCGATATTCAGGAGATGACGCCAAGCCATGGTGGGACGGCCCAAAGATATTGCCCGGGAATACGAGGGCTTCACGACGCGCGACGCCATTCTTGCCGCAGCCGAGAAACTGGCAGGGGAAAGAGGCGCATCTGGTTTGAAAATCAGAGAAATCGCCCGTCTCGTCGGGATCGAGCCTGCCTCGATCTACAAGCACTTCAAGGGGCTGGGCGCCATATTGACGGCCCTCATTGGCGAGGCATTGGCACAAGAACACCTATTGTTAGACCTGCCCGAGGGGGTGAACGGAGAAGCCGCAATTCGGGAGCTCAATAAGCGGACAACGCGCTATTTGGCCGCCAGAAAGGGAATCGTAAGTCTATCATTGGACGACTTCGCGAAAGCGCATGATCCTACCCGCGATGCCTTTGATGAAAACGAGGCCATTATTGTTCAAGGGCTGGACATCGAAGCCGAGCTGATCAGTCGTCATCTCGGACTGGGAAAACTCGGGCGAAAGAGGCTGGGTCAGATTGCTATCGCGCGCCGCTCAATGATCTTGGTTTTTCTAAGCGTCACATGTCTGAACGGAAAAGAAGTAGACGAACAACGGGAAGCCGAGATAGCCGACATGGTTTCAGCGTTCCTGCTGGGGTTGCAGTCACAATACTGACGGGAACGCCGGCTATCACGCGACTAAAAAACCGCTGTCAGGAACGCCGCGCTGGCATGCTGTCTACTTCGAATGATCGCAGCGAATTCGCCCTTGGTTGCGTGGGGTACGCGCTCAGCAACCGCCAAACTTCGCTACTGCAGCGAATGTCTCCTCTGACGGAAAAGCGGAAGTTCGCTGCGGGTGCGAAGGTGCCACCCCTGGACCGGCAAAGCCGCCTTTCAGCTCATACGGTAGATATGCCTTATTCGATGGTTTCTGCGACCGCGAAGCGCCGGAAAGCAAATTTCATGGCGACCAATGTCAGAAGTCCGAACACCGTCAGCGTTAGCCAGCTGGCCAATCCAGGCAGGAAAATTGCGGGTCCCATCGTTTTGAAGGTGATGAACCCGACGGCACCCGATGCTGCCATAGCAGCGAAAACGATTAGCGATTTCGCGATAAACTCGACAATGGAGCGACCAAGAAATTCGAAGTCTGCTCGCCCCATCGCAACGAGCTTTGTCGGGAACAGAAGATGTACCGTGTTCTCGAGGGCGTGGATAAGCAAAGTCAACGGAAGTGCAAAAGCGGCCAATACCAGCGCAACTTGTGTCGTGACGATGTCCTCAAAGACAAGGGCGCTGACTATAATGGTCGAAGCAACGACATACGCCAGAAGCACCTGAACTAAGAGTTGGCCTGCGCAAATGCGCCACGGCGTGATGGGCAGTGTCTTGTAAATTTCCATCCGGCTCAGGTCACCGCGAAAGTCGCAGATCAGGTTGCGAGGGAGGATGAATGCGACAAAGACATAGATCATCACCATTGTATGTCCTTCCGTGACCGGCGTGCCGAGCGCTGAGGACATCGGGGCAATACAGGCGGCGAGACCAACAAAGACGATGAAAAGTTTGGACGAATTCCGCAATGCGTTAAGCGCTTGCCGCCAGGCAATAGGCCCTAAGCCACCCAGAATTGGTGCACGACGGATCGAACGCACCTCGGTCCGTTGTGTCGCAAAGAAAGAGCCACCTTGTTTGATGCGATCCCATCGGTTGCTCAGTCGGGCGTTTTCCGCGATGGAGCGATCGGTCGTGCGTGCGTCGAGCACGATAACAGCACGCAAAAGCGCCGCATTGATGATAACCGCAACAAGAGCCCAATGGGTCATTTGTGAAAGCGAAGTCGCAACGAATAGTTCGGCAAACACGATGTAAGGAATCAAGATTACCGACCCGATCCATGAGTGGCGAAAGTCGGACAGAAGGTCGATAATGCCACGGTCGGGTGAGATCCATGCGTAGAGCACGGCTGCCGCAGCAATTGTGCAAAGCAACACAGTTACGGGCCACCGAATCTTTGCGAGCCGACTGCCGTCGAGCGCATGCCCAGTCATACTGATGACAGCGCTGTTCAACTGAACGAACACAAGCGTCAGCAGTGTGGCGATAAATACTGCGAGTGCCGATCCTGTTTGCGGCGCAGCAATGAGCGCGATGAAGACGCTCGTCAGGGCGACGCCAGCGACATAGGCGCCAAACTTATAGAGGATCAGATCCCGCCTGCGGAACGGCCCAGTAAAGAGGAAGTTGATCTCATTGGGCGAAAAATGGAATGTGGGACCGGTCGTCATCAATACGGTGAGTAAAGACAACCCGAGCATAACAAGCGGCATAAAAGTCATGATCTGCTCGCTCAGCGCTTGCCGGTCTTGAGCCGCCGGTCCGAACAAGCTCGTGTCCGAGGCGCCGCTTGAAGCGATCAGGAACCAAATGATCCCCCCGAAAGCGAGAGAGAACAGCAGGCCGCGTAGGCTTGCCAACTGGAGCAAACGCTGGCGCAGACCGCCACGCAGGCGCAGAATGAGAAGCTGGCGAAGTGCGGGATCCATGACTTAGGCTGCTGCCGTCTTAGAGCTTTGGTCTGGCGCTTGCGTTATTGAGAAGTAGACTTCCTCAAGCGCTGACGTGCTGTCGGTATTGCCGACCTCGCTCAGCAGGTCCTCCATTGTGCCAAATCGGCGGCACTCACCAAGATTCAATACCATGATATGGGTGCACAGGTTCTCGAACAGGCTCAGCAGGTGTGAGCTAATGATAATCGCCGCACCAGCCTTCGCGCGGTCGCGGATTGCTTGTTGAATCCCCCGAATACCCTGGGGATCCAACCCCGTCAGAGGTTCATCGAACAGGATCACTTTGGGGTCGTGCAGAAAGGCACAGGCGATGGCCACCTTTTGCCGCATACCGCGCGACAAGTTATGGACCAACGTATCGCGCTTATGTGTCAGTTCGAACGACGCCAAGAGTGCTTCGGCATCCTCTTCGAAGTCCGCTAACCTGTAAGCTGCGGCCGTGAACGCCAGATGCTCCCAAACCGTCATGGTGTCAAAAAGCCGTGGATCGTCAGGAATATAGCCGAGGTTCGCTTTGGCTTCGATGGGTTCCTGGACAACGTCATGGCCAGCAACCAACAGACTGCCTGAGCTAGGGGGTATAATCCCGCACAATGTACGCAAGGTCGTTGTTTTGCCCGCGCCATTCGGCCCAAGCAATCCGAGGATTTGGCCTGGTTCGACCGAAAAACTGAGGTTCCTCACGGCCGTGAAGCCTTTGTACTGCTTGCTGAAGTTCGTGACTGTAATCATGTGGTCTTTGCTCAACACTTTCCGGTTCATCGACACCTGATTGGGCCGGCATGCTCATAAATGCCACCCAAGTGACCGATACGTCGCATCGGATCATGTCAAATGTAAGTTCAAAACCGTTACTCCAGATGGTTTCTGTGTCCGGTTCAAAACAAAACAGGGGAAATGCATGGTTGGCCGCTCGTAGTCATTAATGGACCCGCACCTTTAGAGCGCGGTCGGAAGACGATCTGCGGCCACAGCTGTGTCGAATGCAGCCGAATGTCCCTTGTGGGCCGTCTATGAAGTTTGTTGCGGACGCAAGGCGCGAGGATGCTGCGCCGCCTCCGATGGCCGCAACGAGCCCATCCCAGACACTCAAGCCGTTCCCGGTGGACGGCAGCTTCACCCTCGAAAGCTGGCGTTACCACTAAAGAACCCAACCCTGTCATTTCTATCGTAGATCAACTCGGTTAGGTTCAGGTCTGGAGGGGCATCATGAGAGCTGGTGATATTAGGATCGAAGTGGTGACAGACTTGGCCGACGCACCCGGCTGGATCGACATGAAACTCGAATACCTAAATTTCGCTGTAGCGCGTCACGAAGAGGCCACCGGACAACTAGTCGATCCAGAGGAGCAACTTCGCCAGACTGTCGCTCAAATCGATGAATTTCTTGGCCCAGACGGACGTTTCATCGTTGCGCGAAGTTCTGAAGGCGAACTGATTGGCATGGTGCTTTTGCACAAACTTCCAAACTACAAGGGAGAGATAAAACGGCTATTCGTGAGACCACAAGCCCGCCGAATGGGCCTCGCCAAACGGTTGATGGATCGGCTCGAAGCAGAGGCACGAAAGATGGGTCTTTTATCGCTTTATCTGGACACAAGCAGCGGGCTTCGGGAAGCGATAGCCTTTTACCAGTCGCTAGGTTTCAAGGACGCAACCTTTGACCCGTCAAGTGTGCAGGACCCGGAAATTGCAAAGCATCTCGTGATCATGGAAAAGTCTCTTTAGCCAGTCGTACAATTTGACCGGCATTCGAGTCGAGATGCTTGGTCTGCATTGACGTCCTGTGCTAGTAGCCGCAACGGTGATTATTTGGCACATCCCGGAAATCCGCCACCCCAAGAAAATGTCTAATTTGCCATCAACGCCGGGCGTTCAGCGGTCCATCTGGTTTGGTCAAAAGTCCGCATAGTCGGCCTAGGGAATCACTTGGATCTCGCATGCGCGACGAATGGCAGCTGCGGTGAAAATAGGACGGTATGGAGAATAGGTTGATTTGGAACCAACCCTTCACCGCATTGCGCCCGAACAGCAAAGACGCGGACAAAGTGAGCTATCGCTGCAACTGCCCCAACGAGCGCTTTTGGATGGTCGGCCAACAACGATCGTTTTTGTCACACATGCACGTTGGCGAGCCAAGCGCTGGTCGGTTCGGTTACGTCGGCAGCCGGTCACCTGAGGATATAATGTGCCAAGGCATCGTGTCGGGCACCTTCGGGACGCAAGGTGGATTGGTAAAGGGTAAAGCCGGTGACCGGCATCTTTGGTAAAGCACTCGTGGTGCGGGGACGCTGGACGAGCTGAACCGCCTCGCGTTGCCCTGGTTTGAAGCGAGCGATAGTCACATGCGGGCGAAAGCGCCGACGGGGCAGCACGATCCCGGCTCGCCGGATGGCGGTCTGGATTTTTCGGTGGAAAGATATGAGTGCTGGACAATCCTCCACCACGACGGCCAGAACCTGCCCAAAACCCTCGATCCCTGAAAAGGTGACGCCGAAGGCTGGCGCTGAAAGTGTCAGAAGCTCTTCATGCAATGCCTCTAACGTCTCCTCGGTCTGATCATCCAGAAAGGCTAGCGTCAGATGCATGTTTTCCGACGATACCAGTCGACCGACCGGCAGCGTGCGTTGCAAGGGTACAAAAGCTGCTTTTGCGTCGTCGCTGAGCGATATCGCAATGAAAGACCGCATGGAGCCCTCTTGTTTCTCCCGTTGGTTCAAGTGTGTATCACACCAGTCTTTCCACAAAGCTGCGTCAGGTTGGCCCTTCGCTGCGGCGAGTTCGGGCGGGTGGTTTGAGCCCCTTTGCGGACTTTCTACAACACCCAAAGTCTTGCTTGTGCAGCAAGTCGCGAACCGCGCATTGCGGACGTTCAAACCCAGTGTCAGATGGCTGGTGAGCGGGCAAAGTGAACCTTCAGCGCGCACCAATCTCCGGTTTGGCAGTATTGCTCATCCAGACGATAGATTGCGGATAGGAAGGAGCTGCGCCTTGACGGCCAGCGGAACAAAGCAGTTCGATTTTCTCACGCGCCGATCTTCACTTCAGAGGCCAAGCCACCTAAGCGTTTCGATGTTCTGAGCTCTAGCTTACCACCGTAGGCGGCCAATAAATCAACGGAAATAGACAAGCCCAAACCTGTTCCCTTTACGGAGGTGTCCAGCCGACTGCCTGAACGAAGGACTTCGTCTCGTGCACCATCCGGGATACCGGGCCCGTCATCTTCAACGCACAGTTCGATGCCGCTGTCGGTGCGCCTCGCGGTGATTTGAAATGTTGTCCGGCTCCACTTGAGGGCATTGTCGAGGAGGTTCCCGATCACTTCCTCAATGTCCTGAGGGTCCATTCGGACGCGAAGGCCAGCGTCGCAATCTGAAACAAGCGTCTTACCCTCGCGCTCTGCCATGACCGAAAACAGTCGGGACAGTCGTTCGACCGAATCCGACAAGTCTGTCCTGGAATGCGTTAACTCTCCGGTATTTGATGCACGCATGCGCGCGAGTGAACGGCTAAGCTGGGCGTCAATTCGAGTTAGGGCTTCTTTCGCAGACTCCGTATGTGCTCCGGCGTCTGTCAGTTCCGCCAATTCGTTTCGCAAGATAGCGGTCGGTGTTTTGAGGGCATGCGCCAGATCCGCCGCTTGTCTTCGAGAACCGGCGACAATCTCGCGGTTTCGATGCAGAAGTTTGTTGAGATCTTCCACCAGGGGCAAAACCTCCTCCGGGTAGTCTTCTGGAGTCAGCTCATCACCCCGATCCCAGCGATGAGCGACATCCGCGCGCAACTTCCGAAGCGGGCCAACAATGGCGGACATCAACAAAAGAGAACTTGCTACTCCGATCAAACCGACCAAGCCGAAAACCGGGAGCAAGTATCTTTGTGCGGCACTGCGTTCGTTGATCAGTTCGCTCCTGCTTTCGGCGACGGTTACCCCCCACTCCGTTCCGTCTTCGAACGTGATCTTTTGATAGACGCTACGAATGGCTTCGCTATCTGGACCCGAGGTGTTCCAAATGGTTGTTTCGTTGCTTCCGCGCGGAGGCTCGGCGATTGTTTCGTCGAAGAGTGAAGCAGATGTATAGGTTCCACCTCTACTGTCCGTTACTTGCCAATACCGCCCTGAATACGGTGTGCTATATGCTGGGTCGAATACCAACTGCCGCAAGGTTTCTGGGTCATCCGTAGTTGCGCTGAGGCCAACGACAACTTGTGTGTGCCGGTCTTGCAGTGCTGCGTCGAACTGATCCAGAACGCGTGTGTTGATGTAGGAAAACACCATCAGCGTACCGACGCCTACGGACAAAGTTCCCGAGGCGATACCTCCGAGTAAGGCCCGTTGGCGCAGCGATAGCATCAGGTTGTATCTATCATGTAGCCGCGCCCCCGCACTGTTGTGATCAAATCTGGGCCCAGTTTTTTGCGCAGGCGGGTCACAAATACCGCAATCGTGTTGGAATCTCTGTCGCCGTCATATTCGTAGATGTGTTCAGACAACTCAGTGCGCGACACCATGCGACCGATATTGTGCGCCAGATAAGTTAGAACGGCGATCTCCTGTGCGGTCAAATCGACAGGAATTCCCCCGACAGTAACCCGACCGTTCCGCGTATCCAAAGAGACCTCCCCCATTTCTATCACGGGATTCAACTGACCGCTCTGACGTCGCAAGATTGCGCGCACTCGCGCCGCCAATTCCGGCATGTGAAATGGCTTGGTCATATAGTCATCTGCGCCTGCATCCAGGCCGTCGACGCGTTCGCTCCACCCATCTCTGGCAGTCAGGATCAATACTGGGGTTTTGACGCCCGCGCTGCGCCATTCACGCAGGACCGAGATACCGTCACGCTCAGGCAGGCCGATGTCGAGGATGATCATGTCGTACGGTTCAGTCGACCCCAGATGCAGGGCATCTATACCATTATTGGCCACGTCGACCACGCGACCTTCCGCACCCAATAGCTTTTTTACTTGCTCGCAAAGCTGTGGTTCATCTTCAGCAAGGAGTATTCGCATATCCAGAGACTACAGCTAAACCAACGCGATCTTCACTCTATTTTTTACCGCCGCCGTTGCCACCGCCGTTCCCACCACCATTGCCGCCACCATTACCGCCGCCATTCCCGCCACCATTGCCACCGCCGTTGCCACCACTATTTCCGCCGCCGTTACCGTTGCCGCCTGCATTGCTTCGGCCTACACTGTTCCCGCGGGTAGCAGAGGCGCTTAGACCGTTGTTGCTTTTGGACTTGGCTGAATTGCGTGCGGCTTCGGAAATCTCTCGCCCGATACTCGAACGGTTCGAAACCACTGTGCCGGTTTGGGCGTTCACGATCACACTGACGATCTTTCCACCAGGCTTCTTGACCAGAATACGATAGTAAATCTTGTCCGTTTTGAATGCGCGCGCGTCGACTGGAATCCCACCGAAGGCTTTCTCCACACCCTTGATGACACGGTTCAAACGGATTGCGCTGCCTGACAACGTCGCCATACGCAGTTCAGACTGTTTGAGTTCACGAGCGACTGCCGCCGCTTGCCCTCCGGACAAGACAGTCAGCAGCGCTGCAACCTTAAAAAACGCTTTGGCTTGCATAACACCCTCAAACACCTTCAGCGAAGATTACTAGGCCGGACATGAACCAATGATGAACAAGCAGTTAGCCCTGCGTTCAAGCGCCCTCAAGTTAAATCAGTGGCAGCTGTCTTGATTCGACCGCGAATCTGACTGCCGAAACACTGTGGTCAAGCTCAGCATGCTGACTGCCGTTGCTGAAAGTTTTGAGGAGATTGAAATGAAAACCACCTATTGCGGACTGTTAAAAGCTTCGACGATCGCAATTGCCCTGTTAGGGTCCACAGCCATTGTAGCCACTGTCGCAGCTCCTGATTTTGCTTATGCCAAGCCAGGTAACGGCAATGGTGGCGGCAACGGTGGTGGCAATGGAAACGGCGGCGGGAATGGCAACAGCGCTCAGGGAGATCGCGGAGACAACAGCTCGGCTGGAAATGGCGGCCGTGGGAACGGGGCCGACAAAAGCCGTGGCGGCGCCAGGGCCGGGACATTCGGACAGGGGAAAACAAAGTCTCAGTCTGCCCGGTCCGGTACAAAAAAAGTCGGAGGGTTCTCTCTGAAAGATTTGTTCAACGGGAAAGGCAAAGCTCGCACAACGGCAACCACCTCAAGAGTCGCTACGACAACCCTTCGAACGCAAAAGGCAGAGGTGCAAAGAACGGTTCGTCAGACTGTGATTGTAGAAGAGTCTAAGCGCCCCGTTTCCCGTACCAAAGGTAATCGTATGGCTGCGCTGCTTGGTGCGCATCCCTCGGAATTGGGCGCGTTGAACGCGGCCAATGCAAGCCCAACGGCCCTGGCCAATGCCGCACTCAATTCGCGGGTTGGCAGAATTGCCATGTACCGAGACACAGTGCTGGCCGGCGAACCTTTGCGTGAGGACCTAGAGGAACAGTTGGAGGTTCTTGCGGGGTTGGAAGAACCAGACCGGACAGTTCAAGAAATTGAGGGTGACTTGGAAACCGCGTTGGATGAGGTTCAAACCAACCGGGATACAGTCGCAGGGCTTGAACAGGCTTTGGAAGACGCGGGCGGCACAGATCCGGATATCGAAGCGCAGCTTGAAGAGGCCCAGGCCGAATTGGACGCGTCGATCGATGAAGCCCAGAGTTTGAATGACGAGAGACAAGCAGCCATTGACTACAATGAAGCTGTTGAAGAGGTGGAAGAGCTGACGGACCTTGTTGAAAAGCAAGATTTGGCCGAACGCGAGGCCCTGGAAGCCGTCGCCAACAAGCCTGTCACCGATGCAGTTGAGGAACAGGTCAAAGCGCTGCTGGGACTGTGACCTGGGGCTTCCCGGCCATCGCCAGCCACCGCTTTAGGAAAAACGGAAAGCTGGAGGGTCGACAAGCCTTTCGGATACCAAGTTTGCAGGTCGATTCAGTCGGCCTGCTAGACGCAAGCTCTTGATGATTGCGATGCTCAAAGAAAGAATCCCACCCCAAGCTGGGGCGGGATTCAGAGTACAATTCCGATGTTTAGGACGATAATCGAGAATTGTGGGGGAGTCAGCTGATTTGCTTTCAAACGTTCTGGTGAGCCTCGGATAGCCGCTTGTTTTTTATGATCTCTGTTAGTGCATTTTCGATAGGAGGGAAGCGACCATTGCTCGAATTCATCGTGGTTTGCAGACGCTCTTCAGCAGAGTAGCCAGAGGTCCGCATCGCAACTTCTGTGCCGCGATCTTCAGTCACAAAGGCAGGCTTGACCATGTTTTTCCCCTTGTTTTCACCAAACGATTTACTTTTCGTTCGGTCGGATCTGGTCACAATGCCTCACCTTGGTTGAACGCACAGAGAATACATTGTTCACGTTCAGTTAATGTTGTTTACGAAATAAGAACAGATGAATTATCCGACCGGGCGAGACTTCTATTGCACCCTTCCAATATGGCGGTTTGGAATGTCGTGCCAAACGACCCAACGCGTCCCAGTGGAAGACGCCAGCGGCAAGTCAGTCTTCGCCTATGGATTGGTCAAATCCCGACGGAGATCACGACTAGGATATGAAGCTAATGGAGGCACAAACGATGAAAACGGCTTTAGGAATCACGGCGACGTTTTTCATCCTTCAAACCGCACCGTTTGCGAGTGCGAGTATTAACGCGCAACCTCATAAGTTTAGACAAATTATCGCGTCACATACAGCAATGCAGCCAGTTCTTGTGAAATCCAAAGCCGGACATTGCCCACCGGGATTGGCCAAGAAAGCAGTTCCGTGCGTGCCACCCGGCCAAGTTAAACGATACCGGGTCGGGGACTACATCTACGACGGCTATGTGCGTATCGACAATCCCAACAGATATGGCCTTAAAAGAAACGGATACTATGTGCGCGCGGGAAACTATGTTTACGAAGTCAACCGACAGACCCACGAAGTTTTGAACCTGATAGGCGCGATAGCCGATGTTCTAAACTGACTGCCTTTTTCCCTGATAAGGTACCGTCCGCCAACGCATTCAGTTGTCAATCCGCTCCGCAATACTCAGCGTATCTTCCAGTTCAACCCCTTGGTATCGCGCTGTATTATCGACCTTTGTGTGTCCGAGCAGAAGCTGCACTTGCTCTGAAGCCCGATTTTCCCGCCATTATTGGTTAGATTTTTTCGTGATAAATCCCTAGCTGAGAGAAGGATCGTAAGCGAGGGCTTATCGACGGTGTTCGGGACGACCGGCGAGTACCTGTCAGGTGCGCCTGCAAGGTGTAGCCGTTCGACAGGTCGACCTAGCGGTATATTTCTCTTCGCAGTGATCCGGCCTTCTTGAGGCGGCGGATTAAGGAGATCTGCGTGCCCCCTTGTCCGTTATGGATACGGGCGCGTGCACTATGTGCTGCACCGCGAGGGTTGGTCAGTCAACGTCAAGAAAGTCTGCAGAATTAACGCGAGATGGGGCTGCAATTGCGGAAGAAATCGCCAAAACGGCAGACTACTAGCAATTCTTCTGGGTTTCGAAAGCACAATCGAACTCTGCCATGAGCAGGATCTACGGCGTCAACAATAAGAAGGCGGGCTGGATGTGTCGGTACGTTCAGAAAAACAAGTAGTGGTGTCCGTCACTCGCGACGAACGCTGAGAGTGCGATGACAAATCCAGAGGCGTAGTCTGTCAGCTTAAGCGTGCGCTTTTTAGGATACATGGTCCATTCAGACCATTTTGCTTGGCCGTCATCGACTTCGCTATCTAGCCTCATTGTCATGGCTTTCATCTCCCAATGCACAAAACTTGAATCGCTAAGAAGTTAGAGAGAGATTACTTGACCGTTGGTGAACTCAACGTGAACAAGGCGTTCAGGTTACGTCATTCTTGTTACCAGTTAGCCGCGCATTGAGAGAGTTTGTCAGCAAGGTGTTCCTGGGGAGTGGAGCCAAAGCTATTTAGTTTGCGCCTGCAGCGAAAGTTTGCTTAGTCACCGCCTGGAACATTGTTTGCTGAGCCCATTGCCACCGTTGGTCACTTTTCTTAGATCAGGCATTCAGGCGATACTTCGCTTTGGAACCTGGGCTTCTCCTTGCTTGCCATTAATTGCGGGAAGCTGCCGTTCGCTGCACATGCAATGGAGACCTTTCTTCAGCGGATTGTGGACATTGGGTTTCGTCCAAGGCACTGGGTGATCCACTTATGCGCTAGGGACTTCCCCAATACCGGTAGTCGGCTTCCCAAGAAGATGCTGTTTTTCTATCTTAAGTCTGAGTGACACCAGATCTCACAACTTGAATTTGCCGGGGAACAGCCCGCATAAGAACCTTCTGATGAGATCCACAGAGCGCCGTCGTGAAAAACCCTGCATATCGGTTAGGTAATTGACCCACATGCCTTCCAGCAATGCCAGCGTTCCGGCTGTGGCATCGTCCACCAAGATTGAGTCACGCACGTTTTCTTGAGTTATCTCCTTGAACGCAAGCCGCAAGGTCTCGACAAGTTTGTGATCCTGGGTGCTGCTGTAACGGGCAATACCGGGGTGTGAGCTCGCGATGCCGCGGAATGCATGCCAGATTTTTGTACTTCGTGGATTGAGCAGGGCCTCGGACAGATCCGCCTCGATCACAGCCATCACTCGGTCTTCGGGCGACGCATCCGAGCCCAGATCGGTCATTCTGTCCATCTCGGCATAATATTGGGCACTGAAATGCTGGGCCGCCGCCGTCAGCAAATTGTCTTTTCCTCCGAAATGCAAATGGATCATTCCGCGCGACAGGCCGGAGCGCTCGCAGATGCGGCTCACCGAGGTATCGGTGACTCCAATATCTGCGATAGTGTCCAGAGTCGCCTCGATCAGCAGCTGCTTATTGGCCTCCGGATCACGCTTCGAACCACGCTTTCTTCCTTTTAAGACTTCCACTTTATTCAATAATCCCATTCTCTTGGCGGAAATCCGCAGGTCTATCTTACAGGAAGATTGACACGAAAGACCGTTCTGGCGCAACATTTAATGGACGATCGTCCATTAGTGACTCGTGAAAATCGAGAAGGGAGGTTGGGTGATCTTTCGTAGCGAAGCGTCCCGGGGATATACCCTCAGCGCACCAGCCACGGCTTACGTGGGGTTTCTGGTGGCGGCGCCATTGTTGATCCTGATCGCCTATTCATTCTGGACGCAAACCTACGTAACGCTCGACAAGACGCCGACGCTGAAAAACTATCGCGACGCGTTTGCCGACCCGTTGGTTCGACACTTGATGCTTCGATCGGTCTGGATTGCAGGGGCGGTCACTATCGCAACCGTCGCACTGGCCTATCCTATTGCGTACTTCATCGCGATGAAGGCCCGGAAAAAGACCATCTGGCTTTTGCTCATCACCATTCCGTTCTGGTCCAGCTATCTGCTGCGCGTGTTTGCTTGGAAACTCATCCTTGGGTTCAACGGGGTGATGAACTCTGCACTGCTGATGCTTGGTCTGATCGACGAACCGCTCGACTTCTTGCTCTACAATGAATTCGCTGTCGTACTGACGCTTGCCCATGCCTGGGCACCTTTTGCGATCCTGCCGATCTATGTCTCGTTGCAGAAGATCGATCCAAGCCTGTTGGAGGCCGCCACAGACCTTGGCAACAGTCCTTTGCAACGCTTCATGCGGGTGACGCTGCCGCTGACGATACCGGGGATAATTGCCGCTTGCCTGATCATCTTCATCCCCACAGTCGGTGACTATGTGACCCCCGCACTGGTCGGCGGATCGGATGGGAAGATGATCGCCAATCTTATTCAGGTGCAGTTTGGGGCCGCCAACAACTGGCCCCTCGGCGCAACACTGTCCATGATCGCGATGCTGTCGGTTGGCTTCGTCGCCATTGTGTTTGTCATTACCGCCACCCGGCTTGGGAGGCGGATCAGATGAGACGTCCTTCGACCCTGACAGCTTACGCTTTCCTGTATTTGGTTTTTCTGTACCTGCCGGTCCTTTTCCTGCCCTTGTTCTCGTTCAACAGCGGTACAATCGTTGCCTTTCCGATCAAGGGCTGGACGCTGGACTGGTATCGGAAGCTGGGCGAACAGGATACGCTGATCCAGGCCCTTTGGAATTCGCTTGGTGTCGGCACGGTCGTCGCAATTCTATCCACCGCTATGGGGCTTTTTGCTGCTCGTGCCTTTGTTCGCTATCGTTTTCGGGGTCAGCGTGCAGCTGAAGGACTGGTGATGCTGCCTTTGGTTATCCCGGGCATTATCGTGGCTTCGTCAATGCTGGTTTTGTTTCTGTTTCTCGGTCTCAAGCCGTCTCTGCTGACCGTTGTTCTGGGCCATACGTTCCTCGCCTTGCCGTTTTCCGTTTCAATCCTGAAGTCTGCCTTTGATGACTTTGACGCCTCGCTGGAAGAGGCATCTTACGATCTGGGCGTCGGCGTGTTCGAAACCTTCCGCCGTGTGACACTTCCGGTCGTTTCCCCAGGTATTGTAGCCAGCTTGTTGGTCACTTTTACGGTCAGCTTCGACGAATTCGTCCTGGCCTTTTTCCTGTCCGGCAACCAGCCGACCCTGCCGGTCTATATCTGGAGCCAAATTCGCTTCCCGGCCAAGCTTCCAAACGTTTTGGCCTTGGGCTCTATCCTGCTGCTTACATCGGTTCTGCTTTTGGTACTGGCCGAGTATTTCCGGCGCCGCTCATCCGCATCAGAGGTCCAATGACAACCGGTAACATCATAGAACTCAGGGGCGTCGAGAAACGCTATGGCACGTTCCTGGCGGCTAGCGGTATCAATCTCGATCTCAAAGAGGGCGAGTTTTTCTCGCTTCTCGGCCCATCGGGATGCGGCAAGACCACGGTGTTGCGGATGATCGCGGGTTTCCAGGAACCGACCAAAGGTACCGTGCTGATCGATGGTCAGGATATGGAAGGTGTCCCGGCCAACAACCGTCCAACGAACATGGTCTTTCAGAGCTACGCCATCTTCCCGCACCTGAACGTAGGGAACAACGTGGCCTATGGATTACGGGGCAAGGCCCCCAAGGCCGAGATCGACCAGCGCGTGGCAGAAGCCTTGGACATGGTCGAGCTTGGAGGTCTTCAGGATCGCGGCGCAAGTGAGTTGTCGGGTGGGCAGCGGCAAAGGGTGGCGCTCGCCCGTGCGCTGATCATGCGACCTAAAGTATTGTTGCTGGACGAGCCCTTGTCCGCTCTCGACAAGAAATTGCGCGAGCAGATGCAGTTTGAAATGCGTAACCTGCAGCAATCCCTTGGCATCACCTTCGTGATGGTCACACACGACCAATATGAGGCGATGACCATGTCCGACCGCATCGGCGTGATGTTCAACGGACGGCTCAAGCAGGTGGACACTCCAACCACGCTTTATGCCCGCCCTTGTGATCAGCAAGTGGCCAGTTTCATCGGTGAAATGAACATACTGCCTGCCCAGTTGTTGGGCGAAACCGGCGATATGTTGTCGATCGATGCAGCCGCCTTCGGGCGGATTGAGATCGAGAGAAATCCCAACGTTGTAACTAGCGCTAAAGACATGAACATCGGTATTCGCCCGGAACAATTGGAGATTGCTGCTCAAAGGCCCGAAGATTACCCATCAACGGTTCAGGGCACTGTTAGCAACGTCGCCTTCTATGGCGAGAACATTCACTACCACATTCAGGTGGCGGGAACCGAGAAACCAATCTCGGTATCGGTTCCCAACTATTTTCACACGGTCGATTTCCAACGCGGAGACGCGGTCTGGCTTGGGCTTCAGGGGGCAAGCGTGATCGATCTTGGTACAGACAAAAAGTAAAACAGTGGGAGGATAGAATGAGATTTCAGGGAATTGCGGCCTTCGCATGCGCGACGGCAATAAGTACAGGAAGTGCCATAGCAGGTGGCACCGATTTAACGGTTTTTGACTGGTCGGGATATGAAGATCCCGGGTTCTTTGCCAGCTACATGGAAAAGTACGGGAATGAGGCGCCAAGCTATTCCTATTTCGGAAGTCAGGAAGAAGCGTTTACGAAACTAAGTTCGGGGTTCACGGCTGATCTAGCGCACCCTTGTTCCGACGCGGTCAGGAAATGGGTCGCAGCCGATTTGATCCAACCTCTGGACGAAAGCAAACTGACCAATTGGGCCGATGTGTTGCCCGAGATCAAAGAAGTCGACGCAATTGTTTTGGACGGTCAGCTTTATATGTTGCCGTTCGAGTGGGGAAACACAGGGCTTATCTATCGCACCGACAAAATCTCAGGCGATGACATCTCGCTGCAATTGCTAGCGGACCCGGCCTATGCTGGCAAGATCGCCATCCCGGATGCCGCGTCGTCTGCATATGCCCTGGCAGCACTGGCTACTGGAAATGCTGACGATTACACCAATCTGAGCGACGAGCAGTTCAAGGAAGCATCTGATTTCCTGCGCTCGATCCACCCGAACATGCGCTTTTACTGGTCCGATGCGGGTCAATTTGATCAGGCCATGACCAGTGGTGAGATTGAGTTGGGCTGGGCCTGGAACCAGTCAGAGCTGAACCTAATCTGGAACGAAGTGCCAGCTGCTATGATGCGTGATGTCGATAAGGGCATCGCGACGTGGGCGTGCGGTTACGTGCATCTGAAGTCTTCCACAACTCCGGTCGATCAGGTCTATGATCTGTTGAACGCGCTCACTGACCCTGCCAGCGGTCAGTACATCATCGACAACTGGGGTTACCCACATTCCAACGCAAAAGCGTTCGAAGTTGCCGATCAGGCCAACATCGAAGCCTATGGATTCTCGGATCCAAAAAGCTTCTTCGAGGGCAGCTTGTTCTTTGATGCGGTGAACCCCGAGCTTGAGGCGAAAATGCTGGCAGAATTTGAACGGATCAAAGCCGGCTTCTAACACAACCACATTTCCGGGGCCTTACTGCTCCGGATCCCAAATACAGGAAAACGCGTGAACATGTCGAACGCGAACCCATATGCTCTGCTTTTTGAACCGGTTCAGATTGGGCCAGTCACAGCCAGAAACCGCTTTTACCAGGTGCCGCATTGCACGGGGCTGGGGCATGTCCGACCGCGGGCGGATGCCGCCGTTCGTGGGATGAAAGCCGAAGGCGGGTGGGCGGTGGTTTCCAATCAGGAGACCGAGATTCACCCGACCTCAGACCTGTCTCCTTTTGCCGAGGGGCGGCTGTGGGACGGGCGCGATGTGCCCGCGTTGCGGCTGATGACGGATGCGGTACATGCGCATGGTGCGCTGGCGGCCATTCAGCTGGTTCACAATGGCAATCATGCACAAAACCTGCTGACCCGCGCGCCGGTTCTTGCACCTTCCGAGATGTCCGTCGACACGACGCATCCCAAGCAGGCGCAGGCCATGGATAAAGCTGATATTCGCGAGTTCCGCCGCTGGCACCGCGAGGCCGCCCTGCGCGCAAAAGACGCCGGGTTCGACATCATTTACATCTATGCCGGACACAACATGACTTTGGCGCAACATTTCATGCTGCCGCATATGAACCAGCGTAGTGATGAATATGGCGGGTCGCTTGAAAATCGTGCGCGCCTGACCCGCGAACTGCTGGAAGACACCCACGAAGCTGTAGGTGACAGCTGCGCTGTGGCGCTCCGTTTTGCCATTGATGAGATGGTGGGCGCTGACGGCATGCAGGCTTCAGAAGAAGGCCGTGCCGTGGTCGAGCTTTTGGCCGATCTTCCTGACCTATGGGATGTGAACGTTGCCGACTGGTCCAATGACAGTGCCACAACCCGCTTTCAGCCGGAGGATGGCTATCAGAACGCGTTTCTGTCGCACGTCAAACAGATCACACGGAAACCTGTGGTTGGTGTCGGTCGCCTGACGTCCCCCGATATGATGCTGTCGATGGTCAAAAAGGGAATTGTCGACCTTATTGGAGCCGCACGACCTTCCATCGCGGACCCATTCATTCCCAAAAAGATTGAAGAGGGCCGCATTGACGAAATCCGCGAGTGCATCGGCTGCAATATCTGCGTCTCATCCGACAATTTGGGCATCCCGATCCGCTGCACTCAAAACCCCACGATGGGCGAGGAATGGCGACGCGGTTGGCACCCCGAGATCATCGCGCCGAAGAAGAGCAACGCGGACACTTTGGTTATTGGCGGTGGCCCTGCCGGTCTTGAATGCGCTACGCAGTTGGCAAGGCGAGGATATCAAGTGACCTTAGCTGAGGCGTCAGCCGAATTAGGCGGGCGGGTTACGAAGGAAAGCAAACTTCCCGGCCTCGCAGCTTGGTCCCGCGTCGTCGACTATCGCCTGAATGACCTAAAGCAGCGCGGCAACGTTCAATTGTTCACTGACAGCAGACTTGATGGCGATCAGGTGGCAGAGCTTGGCGTCGAACACATCTTTGTGGCCACCGGCAGCCATTGGCGCACCGACGGCATAGGCCGTAGCACGCAACGCCATATGCCTCAGATCGAGCAAACCGCCAAAGTGCTGACGCCTGACGACATCATGAACGGCCTTTTGCCCCCGGATGGCCCGGTGATAATCTATGATGATGACCACATTTATCTGGCAGGGGTAATCGCCGAAAAGCTGGCGACTGCAGGATACCAGGTGGTCTTTGTCACGCCGGAGAGTTTGGTCTCAGCTTACGCCGTCAATACTTTGGAGCAGCCTCGCATTCAGGCCCGTCTGATCGAGCTAGGCATAGACATTCGCTGCAATCAGGTGCTGACGGCGGTTGAAGGTGACATGGCACGCGTCGGTTGTGCCTTTACCGGTCGCGAAACAGGTATTCCTTGTGCCTCGACAATTCTGGTTACCGAACGCCATCGAGAAACAACGCTCTTCAATAGCTTGCGCGGGCTCGGGTTGAAGACCCTCGAACTTATTGGCGATGCCGCGTCTCCTGGACTGATCGTCGACGCAGTTTTCGCGGGCCATCGCGCCGCCCGCGATTTTGAACGCCCCAAGGCAGAAGCAGACAAGGACTGGTTTCGCCGCGAGATTATCGATTTGGAGGAAACGTGATGAACAGCCGACCGTTTGAGTTGGATGCGTTGATAGCCTCGCACCAGTACGGCCACGCCTTACCGCGCGGTTTTTATACCTCGCAAGACATCTATGACTATGACATTGCTCAAGTCTGGAACCGCAACTGGCTTTGGGCAGGGCATGTCAGCCAAATCCCAAACCCCGGTGACTACTTCCTGTTCGACTATGGCCCGGAGAGCATTATCGTTGTTCGCGACCGCGAAGGTGAAGTTCGTGCTCATTTGAACGTCTGTCGCCATCGGGGTTCTCGCGTTTGCACCGAACAGTCCGGCAACGCCCGTGTTCTTGTTTGCCCCTACCACGCCTGGACATATGAGCTATCGGGAAAACTTCGTGCAGGCCACAACATGGGGGAACACTTTGACCCGTCCAGATTCGGGCTCTTTCCCGTTCAGGTGAGTGTCTTCAAGGGCCTGATCTTTGTCTGTGCCGATGCAAACACACCATCGCTTGATCCAGTCCTCAGCCAACTTTCGCCACTCGTCGAACCCTATGGCTTTGACGATCTGAAAGTGGCGCATACGGCGTCATTTCCAGTTCCCTCGAATTGGAAATTAGCGGTGGAGAACTATCTTGAATGCTACCACTGCGGACCAGCCCACAAAGAATATTCTCGTTCTCATAGCCTGAAATCGCCTCAAGACATGGCTGGCTTGGTAGAACCGCTAAAAGCAAGGGCTGAGGAAGTCGGCCTGACACCTGGTGAATTGGCGCTTGTCGGCGCGGCCGCACCAACCCCATTCACCAGCGGCTACTATCGGCGATATCCGCTTTATCAAGGCTATAAAACCGGCAGTAAAACGGGCGAAGCACTTGCGCCTTTGCTTGGAACCCTAAAAGGTTTCGATGGTGGCGCAACTGACTTTGATATTGGTCCGTTGAATTGGTTCCTGATTTATTCGGATCACATGGTGGGTTACCGCTTTGTTCCACGAGGCTTACAGGAAACCGACATTCAGGTGGTCTGGCTGGTTCGCGCTGACGCCGAAGAAGGCCAGGATTACAACAAGGAAGACCTGACCTGGCTTTGGCATGTCACATCTTTGGATGACGAGCGCATCATTCGCCACAACCAGTCCGGCGTAAACTCTCAGTACTTCCAACCGGGCCCCTTGGGCGAAATGGAAACCTCGATCCAGGATTTCTACGATTTCTATTTCACCATGATCAGTCCGGAACCAGAACAAAGGATGGCCGGTCATGGCTGAGGCAAAATCACGCCGTCGCGGTGGCGGCGGGCGCGCCGCGCGCATAAAGGTGCAACAGGCGACCACGGGCAATGAGGCCGTACGTGGGGGCCTAAGTGGCGGACGCTACAAACCGCTGACTCAAACAGATATGGAGAACATCCACCAAGCGGCCCTAACCGTTCTGGAAAACACCGGCGTTACCGACCATTTCCCAGAACTGCTTGATCTGGTGCTTCCCAAAGGCGCGGTGATGAATGACCTCAATCGGCTGTGCTTCCCCCGTGCCCTGATGGAAGACATCCTGGCTGGTGCCGCCAAGGAGTTTTACGTCTATGCCCGGGGAGAGCGTGAAGGCAAAGACGACATGCATTGCTCGGCAGAGAGCGTTTACTTTGCCAATTCTGGCACTGCCGTCACCACCTTCGATTCACAAACGAAGTCTTATCGCCCTTCAGTCCTGCGCGATGTCTATGACTTCACCCGACTGGTGGACCGTTTGGACAACATCCATATGCTGGGCGACACAGTTTTGGCCACTGATGTGACCGATGATTTCGCCCACGATATGAACACCATATATGCAATGCTCGCAGGCAGCCAAAAGCCTGCCTGTCTGACCTTTCGCGACCGCAGCCATATCCCGCATGCCATCCGCATGTTTGATTTGGCTCAGGGTGGTGAAGGGGCTTTCATGAAAAAGCCAAGCGTTATTTTTGGCGGCTGCCCTATGGTTTCGCCCCTGCGGATCGGCAAAGAAAACATGGAAATCCTGATTGATACCGCCAAGCTTGGCCTGACGGTCGATCTGGCTGTGCCTCCGCAGGCTGGGGCCACAGCCCCCGCGACGCTTGCGGGAACACTGGTTCAGACCGTGGCCGAAACGCTGGCCTGTGTTGCCATTGTTAACCTCATCACACCGGGCTGTCCGGTCTGTTTTGCTGCCTGGCCCTTCATCACAGATTTGCGCAGCGGATCGTTCACCGGCGGCAGTGGAGAACAGGCTCTGATCGGGGCGGCAGCCATTCAAATGGGTAATTTCTATGGCCTTCCCACATCTGTTGGCGCAGGCATGACCGATGCCAAAATACCCGACGCGCAATACGGGTTGGAAAAGGCGCTGACCTTCACGCTTGCCGCTCATGCCGGAGCCAATCGCCTGTGCGAATTCGGGGGGATGATCGGCAGCCTGATGGGATGCAGTTTTGAAAGCATGGTTATTGATGACGAAGCGGGCGGTATGATCCTGCGATCGTTGCGCGGGATAGAGGTCACAGATGAAACTATGGCAGTGGATGTGATCCACCAGTGCGCTATTGATCCTGGTCACTTCCTCGGCAACCCGCACACGCTGAACTATATGAACAGCGAGTTCGTCTACCCGCGGCTTATGGATCGTGAGCGTACAGATACATGGGAAAACGAGGGCAAAACAGATTTGCTGGACCGCGCCCGTGACAAGGCTAATTCTATTCTCGACAGCCATTTCCCCAACTACTTCGGCGCCTCAGACGCGCAGGTGCGCAAAGAGTTCCCAATTGTGATAAGCGCAGAAAGCATGGCCCGCCGTGGATAACTCTAACGCCAAGCAATGGGACAACGACCACTTCCTGCACCCGTGGGAAGGGATGGCAACATTGGGCGAAAACGACCGGACCTTCATCGAAGGTGCCAGCGGTATCCACGTAGTGAATGAAAAAGGCGAACGCTTGATCGACGGACCGGGAGGCATGTGGTGCACCCAGATCGGTTATGGGCGCGAGGAGATGGCCGAGGCCATGGCTGATCAAGCTCGGAACCTTGCCTATTTCTCGCCCTTCAACAACACCAATTCGACTGCTGCGCGGTTCGCTCGCGAAATCGCCAAACGTGCGCCGGGCGATTTGAACAATGTATTTTTTACGACCGGCGGTTCCACGGCCGTGGATACGGCTATCCGATTTGTCCATTTTCGAAACAACCTTTTGGGTCGTCCCGAGAAAAAGAAAATCATTTCAAGGCAAAAAGCCTATCATGGCAGCACCTATCTGGCGGCCAGCGTCAGCGGGAAAGAGCGTGACAGGCTTTGGCTCGACAAGGCCGATGACCTCGCACATTTCTTGCCAGACGTGAATCCGCTTTATCGTGCGACCGGTCAAACTGAAGAGAGTTTTTTGAAAGAAAAAGTTTCCGATCTTGAAAACGCCATTCTGGCGCTTGGTCCAGAAAATGTTGCTGCTTTTATTGCCGAACCGGTTCTCGCCTCTGGCGGCGTGATCGTGCCGCCCAAAGGGTATCACGAAAGCTGCCTGAACATCTGCAAGAAGTATGATGTTCTGTACATTTCCGACGAAGTGGTCACAGCTTTCGGGCGATTGGGGCATTGGTTTTCGTCAGAGGCTGTTTTTGGCATTCAGCCAGACATAATCACCTGTGCCAAAGGAATGACGTCCGGGTATGCGCCGATGGGTGCCGCGATTATTTCAGACAGACTGATCGCCGATGTTGCGGGAAAAGATGCCACCTTTTCCAATGGCTACACCTATTCCGGTCACCCGGTCAGCGCGGCGGCTGGTCTGAAAAGCATGGAGATTATTGAACGAGAAAAGCTTCTCGAACACGTTCGAAAGGTCGCTCCGATTTTCCAGGACCAGCTGCAGCAGCTACGTCAAATTGACATCGTTGCCGATGTGCGCGGGATGGGTTTGATGGGGTGCGTTCAATGCTCGGTCGATGGTGATCCCCTGAGCGACCTGGGATGCGACTACGAGATTGGCAACCAGATAGATATGGAATGCCAGAAACGTGGACTGCTTGTTCGACCTGTGATCAACATGTGTGTTCTTTCACCGCCACTTATCGTTAGCGAAACTGAAATTGAGAAGATTTTTTCTGTCTTGCGCGAAGGGCTTGAAGCGACAAGAACGTGGCTTGGCGGAGTCAGTGACCAATGATGAGCATGCAACTTTGTTGCGAATGAACACGGGCTAGAGAGAACTTCGCTCACTGTCATATAAGGATCGCCAGCGTGGGCGCTTGCGAGGGCTTGCTCATCATGAGCTTTGGCGGTTGGTGTGGTAGCTATGATAGATCCAATGGTAATTGCTGTCTTTCTAAGCATGATTGGGCCGTCTCCAAGGTTTTCATCGAGTGCGCGTCAATGCGCTCTTGGGTCTTTGCGTGTAGCAAGCGCGGGAAGGTTCCCGAAATTCGACGAATTCGCGCAAAATGGATTGTAAAAACCGAGCAGGTTTTCCTTTGGCAATTTAGGAGCCCGGAATTCTCAATGGTTCAGCCAAACTGATCATCCGTTCAGATTTGGTGCATAAAATATCGGATGGGGTTCGATCCGTATCAACGCACAAGCGGCGCGCGGCCTCCATCCTTGGATGGATTGCCGGAATACAATCCGCAACGTAGCTTATGCCTAACGATGCATCGCCAAAATCAGGGCCGTCCGGGACGGGAGGTCCAACCGTTCCAGAATAGAGTGAACATGATCTTTGACAGTCGCAAGCGATATACCGAGCTGTTTTGCAATCACGCGGTTTGGAAGGCCTTCAATGATCAAATCGGCCACTTGCCGTTGTCGCTTTGTCAGCGGCGCCAGCAGTTTAGCCCTATCAGGTTTGTCCATGACTGTGACCAATGGCGCACCGATCACATCGCTGGCCGCGATATCCAGATGCATGTGCAGCCCGGGCCTGGCGACCCTGATCAGCGGCAACAGAAGTTCCATCGGCACAGGGCGCGGGGCGTCAACTTCAACGGCCCGCACCGCCTTTTTCAACGCGCCAAGAACACTTTCGTCTATTGTCATCAAGGAGCCCCTTCATGAACGAAATGCCACTTGAGATCAGCAATTTTTTTCTCGCAATGCAAGCCGGGCCGCATGGTCTGGACATGCTTGCCACCATGTTTGCTGAAGATGCGACTTATTCCGAACCGTTCTCGGGTCAGACAGAACCACACAAAGGGCGCAAGGCGATCATTTCGGCCTTTGACGCCAGCAGGTCTGACGCCTTTGACGACGCAGTGATCAATCTCAGCGCAGTCGACGTGCAGGGCGAAACAGTTACCGTGCAATGGACCTGCATTTCTCAGGCGATCCCCGGCGGCCGTGGCAGCGGAACCAATGTCTTTCAGCTGAAGGACGGCCTGATTACATCACTTGTCACAACATTAGATTTGTGAGGCGATCATGAGCCGAGAAGAAGTTGATGATTGGATGGCTAAGTATGACAACCCGATGAAACCTGTGGTCGCAGAAATGCGCAGGCTCATACTGGATGTGGACAGCAGGATTGAAGAGACGATCAAGTGGCAGGCCCCAACCTTCACATACAAGGGCAACATGGCCAGCTTCTTTCCACGTGCCAAAAAACACGCCTCGTTAATGTTTCACAAAGGGGCATTCATTGAAGGCGATTTCCCCACTCTGGAAGGGGTCGGCAAAGAAGCCCGGAGCTTCAAGGTTGCCGATCTGGAGGACCTCAAAAGCAAGGCAGAGGAATTGCGGTCTATTTGTATCGCCTGGTGCGATCAGCAGGATCGATGAGAGTTCCGCGCGACCAACCTGGGCTCAGTATCGGTATTGACATTTAGGTATATACTTAAATATAAATCGATATGCCGCCAAACAAAGCATCCTCGGACGTCTATCACGCCATCTCTGACGCCAACCGCCGGACGCTTTTAGGGTTTCTGGCACATGAGGCCCGCCCCGTGGGCGATTGTGTCGAAGAACTTGGGATCACCTATGCAGCGGTGTCGCAGCACCTGAATGTGTTGCATGAAGTGGGGCTGGTCGAACGGGAATCACATGGCCGACAAAGGCTGTACCGGAGCCGGTTTGAGCCTCTTCAGGAAGTTCATGATTGGACAGATAGATATCGTCCCTTCTGGCAGGATCGCTTCAAACGGCTGGGTGAATATCTGGACAAGAACGAGGGTGAAAAGTGATGCAGGGCCTCCGTCTGACGCTTAAGGAGTTTTACCCCCACCCTGTCGAAACCGTCTGGCAAGCGCTTACTGACCCCGTGGCTATCGCTGAATGGTTGATGCCCTGTGACTTCCGCCCGAATGTTGGACACCGGTTTTCCATTCGAGGCGCAGCCACAAACAATTGGCGGGGGCTTACGGAGTGCGTTGTCATTGAAGTTGAGCCGCCACGACGGATGGTGTGGCAATGGGTAAGCGCGGACATTCCTGAACCGACCCGTGTATGTTTCGAGCTGGAACCAGTCGATGGCGGCACTCAGTTAACTATGAGCCATATTGGGATGACCACGCAGGCCGATATCGAAAGCCTTTCGCAAGGATGGCCCATGAAACTCAAGCAATTGTGCACATTTCTTTCGAATTCGGACTAATTGTTGTGGGAGATGGACTATGACTGGATACAGCAGAACCGTCGATATCGAAGCCTCTGCAGAAGAGGTGTACCAGGCTATTACAACAGGCATCAGGCAGTGGTGGACGACAGGATCCGAGGATGCCTCAAAAATCGACACTGTTTTTACGACCCGGTTCGGTAAGACCTACAACCACATCAAAGTCAGTCAATTGATCGAAAACCAGCGAGTCGAATGGGACATTGAAGAGCATTGCCACGACAATGAAGCCCTGACCCGAGATGACGAATGGAAGGGGACGAAGATCCTTTGGAGCCTGTCCCCCAAGGGAGAGGCCACAACCCGGCTTGAATTCACACATGAGGGCTTGGTTGAAAGCATGGAATGTTGGGAGATTTGCGAAGCAGGCTGGGACTTTTTTCTTTTCGAAAGCCTCAAACCTTATCTCGAAGGCGGTAAGGGCCAACCATTCCAGCACGAGTAAACCAATATGCCGTGGCGCTATTGCAGCGTTGGTCTATCGGGATCGCTTCACTGCGCAGCAAGAGCAGGGTTGATCATCGGCGGCTATCTCCTCAACGTGAGAATTCTGTCACACGCAGTTCTTGCATTTGCAGCGAACAACCGGTTTGTAGGGCCGCACCGCAGCAACCCGATGGAATAGTCAATGTCTGCAATGGGCCGTCTCCATCTGAACCAGTCGGACCTATCGATCAGATGCTGCGTTTGCCTCTATGGCGGCAGTGAGCCCAAAGAAACAGATGCTGCACTCGGGCCAAACGGCTGCTTTGTGTGGAATCTTCACCAGATCAGGCGCCCCGCATTTCAGAAATCGATGTTTCGCCAAGCTTCTGGACAAGGCTCTGTTCGATTTCCTCAAGGACACCGGATACACGTTTTTGCAACGCGTGCTCGACGGAACAGGCAGGTGCTTCGCTGATTTCGTCAGAAGCAACCAAGCGTTCATCAAGCGCGAGGTAGACATCGGCAAGGGAAATATCCTGCGGCGCGCGTGCCAAACGCCAGCCGCCTGCGTGACCCTTCTCCGAGGTCAGCAGGCCCGCCTCTCGCAGCTTTCCCAGAACGCGGCGGACCACAACTGGATTGGTGCCCGCGTGATCTGCGATGTCAGACGACGTCCGCACGCGGTCCGGCTCCCCGGCCATATGGCTGAGTGTATGCAGAGCAAGCGACAGGCGAGAGTTTCGTTTCATGTGCGGTTTTTCTCCAAACGGATCATACACGTAACTTTTGTAGTTGCATTAGTCTAGTAACTGCGTAAGTTGCGAGAAATATCACATCAGCTTTGGAGCGGTTTATGTCAGATGAACGCCTTCCGGTCACGGTGCTTTCCGGCTTTCTGGGCGCGGGAAAAACAACTCTTCTCAATCGGGTTCTCAATAACCGGGACGGAAGACGAGTTGCGGTTATTGTCAATGACATGTCGGAAGTGAACATTGATGCAGATCTGGTCCGGGCTGATACCGAACTTAGTCGAACGGACGAGACGTTGGTGGAAATGTCAAACGGCTGCATCTGCTGCACCTTGCGCGATGACCTGCTCGACGAAGTGCGCCGCTTGGCGGCGGAGGGGCGCTTTGACTATCTTCTGATCGAATCCACCGGGATATCCGAGCCACTGCCCGTCGCCGCCACATTCGATTTCCGGGATGAGTTAGGGGAGAGCCTGTCAGATGTGGCTCGGCTCGATACGATGGTCACGGTGGTTGATGCCGTGAACCTTCTGAACGACTACGCCAGCCACGATTTCTTAAGCGACCGAGGCGAAACGATGGGCGAGGAAGACGAACGTACCCTTGTGCATCTGCTGACGGACCAGATCGAGTTTGCCGATGTTGTCATCTTGAACAAGGTCAATGATGCAGGCCCCGAAAAGGTCGACGCGGCGCGCAAGATTATCCGAAGCCTCAATGCCGATGCGGAAATCATCGAAACCAACCAATCGCAGGTTGCAGCGGAAAAGATCCTCGATACAGGGCTTTTTGATTTCGAGCAGGCACATGAACATCCGATGTGGGCAAAGGAGCTGTATGGTTTTGCTGACCATGTGCCTGAGACAGAGGAGTATGGTGTGGCCTCCTACGTTTACCGTGCCAAGGCCCCGTTTATCCCAGAAAAAATTCTGGCGACCCTGAACGGTGACATGCCGGGCGTCATCCGGGCCAAGGGGCATTTCTGGATCGCAACCCGGCCAGAATGGGTGGCGGAGTTTTCATTGGCCGGATCGTTGTCGAGCATCAAGCCCATTGGAACCTGGTGGGCGAACGTGCCTCAAGATCGCTGGCCCGAACATGTCGCGGTATCCGACTACATGAAACAACACTGGGCGGAGCCTTGGGGAGACCGGCGGCAGGAACTAGTTTTCATCGGTACCGGCATTGACTGGACCGCTCTGAAGGCAAAACTGGATGCCTGCCTTGTTCCGACTGTCGTAGCAAGCGGACCAGACGCCTTGCCGCTTGACCTGCCCGATCCGTTCTCGGGGTGGCGTCGTGTTGAGGATGCAGCATGAAGTTTGTCAGAGAAACCGTTAAGGAGTCCGCAATCGGCGTCGGGATCGCAGATGATTCAGCGGCCTTGAGCACATTCCTGCAACCCGGTTGTGCCGCTGCGATCTGGCGTCGGCAGACGCCGCCAAAGGTGCAGTCCTGGTTGGATGGCGTTGACGCCGACGTTTTGCCTCGGGCTCGGGTTGTCCTTCCGCCGCGCGCCGTTGGTGAGGTGATACAGAACCTCTTTGACATGGCCGGTTTGCCCTTTGGACCCGAACGGGAGTGGCTTCAGAAAGACATTGTCGGGCTGGCCGATATGTTTTCTGATCTTTTGCAGGCGAAATACCTGCGGCTACGTTTGGACGTCGTGACCACCAATGCCTGCCGCAGGTTTCACATCGATGCAATCACCGCGCGGCTGATTTGCACCTATCGGGGCACTGGCACACAATACGGGATATCGACCGACGGCGCTGACCGAAACGCGTGTTCACGGTTCAAACCGGCTCGCCCATACTTTTGCGCGGCACGCTTTGGCCCGGCGAACCGCCTTCCGGTCTGCTGCATCGTTCACCCCCAATAGAAGGGACAGGCGAGGCCCGGCTGGTGCTCGTACTCGACCCCGTGGGCGATCCGGAAGATGAATTTTGAGCGGCAATCTTGGACAAAGTAGCCTGCATCGCAAACGTCGGTCAGGTGATCCCATGTCGGCCTATGATGGCCTGCCTGCCCCTCTGAGATTGTGGTTATCAGAGGCTGCCTTACCCTGGCTTGCGGCATCTGCACGGCGTTTGTGGTCGAAATCGCGCGCCAAAGGACTGACGCCTGAATAAGCACTGGCGTCGCTGAACGCGGCCGAGGCTAAAACACTTGCCCGAGATCGGCATTCGACACTCTTTGATTTCAATCAGCAGAATTGAAACGTTTTACGAAGAGCTGCCGTTGGCGCAGCCGCAGGGTAAGCGTAGTTTGTCTGCGTCTTTGCGGTTCGGGCGCAATACGGTGAAGGGTTGGTTCCGAATCAACCTATTCTCCATACCGTCCTATTCTTCACCAAACCGGACTCGCCACCTTTGTTGACCTCCCACCTCTTATCGATAGTTTCACGTCTATGAAAAAGCGTAAAAGCCCCTGCATCGATGTTTGTGAGTTTACTGGCCCTAGTGGCTGGTGTCTTGGCTGCGGCCGCACACGGGAGGAGTGCGCAAGATGGAAAAAAATGAAACCCTATGAAGCGAATATCATTGAGAAAGAACTAATTCGTCGCATGTCGAAAATAGCCCAAACACCGCCTAAGGCGTCGCAAGGCTAGTGGGGCGGGTGCGGAATGTCTCCTTCGAAGTACGAAGCGGCTCTTCCGCAGTTTGAATGCAACGGTGGCTTTGTCCGCGATCTGTAAGTTCGACCCTACCCAGATTTTGCGGTTGCGGCGAATGGCGGCAATGCGGGCTGCAATAGCAGCATCTTGACCAATTGGCCAACGGCAGGAATGGGCCGTCCGCATCGGAGCGACATAAGACCAACAGGTCGCGGTTATGTGTTGCACCCAGAGAGAGGATTATTCGCGTGAAATCGTCCCACTATCGGAGTTAATCCTTTCATCCAGCGTCTTCAGAAGCCTGTTCAAACCTTCGGCTTCTACCGGAGCTAGTCCCCGTAAAAGGCGATGCTGCGTTTCGACATGATCGCCGACGGCTTTCTCAATTGTCGCAAATCCGGATTCTGTCAAACGGATCAAAAACCCGCGCTTGTCTTCAGGGTTTGGCACCCGCTCGACGAGGCCGTGTTTGACGAGTTGGTCGATGCGATTGGTCATTGTTCCTGAGGTCACCATGGTCAGATCCAGCAACTCGCCAGGGGTTAAGCCATCAGGTTTTCCGGATCTGCGCAGGGTCGCCAGGACATCAAAACTGGCGGCGTTCAACCCGTGAGCTTTCCAGGTTCTTTCCATCTCACTCCGGAGCTTAGTAGTCAAACGTGAAAGCCGACCGATGATCTCCATCGGTCCGACATCAAGGTCGGGCCGGGCCTTGTTCCATTGAGCAACGATGCGGTCTACGTGGTCCATGCAAGTATTTTGCAGGAATATATCTTGACGTCAAGATATGGAGATGTATCTTGACGTCAAGATAATGGAGGTCTGCGATGAGATATCTCGACATTTCAATTACAGCCATTGCGCCATTGGTTTGGGGCAGCACCTACTATGTGACGACTGAATTCCTTCCTGCAGGGTATCCGGTCACGATGGCTTCCCTACGCGCTCTGCCTGCCGGCCTGTTGCTTCTAGTTCTGGCACCGCGCTTGCCGAAAGGTATTTGGTGGCTGCGCATCTTCATTCTCGGAGCACTCAACTTCACACTATTCTGGGCCTTTCTGTTTGTCGCAGCCTACCGGCTACCGGGGGGAGTTGCGGCGACAGTCGGTGCGGTTCAGCCGCTGATCGTCGTATTCCTCGCCGCACTGCTGCTCGGCACTGCAATCCGAGGCGCATCCGTGCTGGCCGCCCTGATCGGTATCCTTGGTGTCGGGCTGCTCGTCTTGGGGTCAGGCATATCGCTTGATCCGGTCGGCATGATTGCGGGGGTAGGTGGTGCAGCTTCGATGGCGGCAGGCACAGTCCTGACCCGGAAATGGCACCCTCCTGTGCCGCTTCTGACCTTCACCGCCTGGCAACTGACTGCTGGCGGTCTGTTGCTGGTACTTTTGGCCATCCTCATCGAACCTCCGCTTCCGCCATTGGATGCACGAAACCTCTCCGGCATCCTTTACCTTGCTCTCATCGGGGCTGCGCTCACCTATATCCTGTGGTTCCGCGGCATCTCTCGGATAGAGCCAGGTGCCGTCTCGGCGCTTGGTTTTCTGAGCCCGCTCTCCGCCGTCCTGATCGGCTGGGCATTGCTGGGTCAGGCGCTGACACAGATGCAGATCACTGGGGCCGCGCTTGTTTTTGCGGCAATCTGGCTTGGTCAAAGGGCCGGGCGCGCCCGTGCGCCCAACCTTCCGAAACATCCCATCCGCAATCCAGCATAAAGGAGAACTCCAATGAAACTCATTGTATTTGGTGCCACCGGCGATGTCGGTTCTCGCGTCGTAACAGAAGCGCTCGCACGCGGGCATCACGTAACCGCAGCCGTCCGAAACGAAGCAGCGCTTGCCAAATTGCCGGAGGGAGTCAGACCAGTCATCGCAGACGCGACAGACCCAGCAGCTCTCGCCGCCGCAATGGAATCGCAGGACCTGGCGATCAGCGCATTGCGCTCTCCGCCCGGGCTCGAAGGCGAGATCGTCGCTCTGACACGTTCGATCCTCAATGCTGCGTCACGCACGGGCATTCGGGTGATCATCGTTGGCGGCGCCGCGCGACTCCATCTGCCAAACGGCAGTCCACATACGGTTTTGTCAGACCCCGATTTCTTACCAGAAAACATCGTTCCGATTGCCCGCGCATCGATGGCGCAATGGGAACTCTGCGCCTCTGAAACATCGGCAAACTGGACCTATGCTAGCCCGTCCGCCCTCTTGCAGCCCGGCCCCCGCCAAGGCGCGTTCAGAACCGGTACGGACACGCTGCTCGTTGATGAAGCTGGAAAATCGGAGATATCGATGGAGGACTTTGCTGTTGCGCTGGTAGATGAAGCACAAACAGCCAAGTTCCCGCGCGCCGCATTCACGGTCGGTTACTAACACTCGTCTCAGACCGCTATGGAAAGGATGTTGAGCTAGCTGACTAGCAGGCCGGGCGTTGCCTCAAGGACTAATCCACCGACCCAAGGCATGGGTCACTGCAAGGCCGACGCAGCTTCTTTCGCGACGCGGTCCTGCGCCTGGCCTAAATTCCGCTCTCAGGTGTAAAACGTCCGTTTTGAGGAAGCTGCACTGCAGAGTTGTGCAGATTGATGGATGTCTCCTTCGGGCCGTCTTCAGTTTTCTTTTAATGGGGCAGGGCCTGGTCGCGTATGACTGATGATTGACAATCAACCTTTGAAGGCTTCGGCTGTGACAAGTTTTGCCGGTACGTATATTGTTTGTTGTCGTGGGGTTTCACCCGCCAGCAACCGAGCTACCACATCTGCGGTTTTCTTCCCCATCACCTTAAAATTCTGCTCTACAGTTGCCTCGAAGTTACTTCCTTTGGCGATCGCTTGACGAGCTTGCGGGTTCGCATCAATGCCAGTGATCACGATACCCTCGTTGCTGCGGCCAGCCGCCTCGATTGCCTCTAGTGCGCCTAAGGCTGGCTGATCCCACGCTGCCCAAACGGCTGAAACACTGCCCAGCTCTGGATTCGCAGCAAGTACAGTCGCCATTTTTGCACGGCTATCTGTAATGGCCCCATCACTGATATCCGGCGTGATCCGTTCGATAACGTCAATATCCGGGTAATTGTCAAAGACGGCGTCGGCGATTACGCCCCGAACCTGTACGGGTGGAAACTGATCGTAGGTAAACATGACCACGTTGCCTGTACCTTCAATTCTGCTGGCGATATATGCAGCGGTCTCCGCGGCCATTGAGTAACCATTGGATGTGATATTGGCTGCTATGAGCGGATGGCTCCCTGCATCCATGCCGACAACGGGTATTTTCGCCTCTGACGCTTTGCGCAGCCCTGGGCCGACCTGCGACGGATCGACATTTATGACAATTGCATCAACATCCTGCTCAACTGCGTTTTCCATTTCGTGGATGACACCCGCGACATCTCCGTCAGTGTGTACCACGTCAACATCCCACCCAAACCCATCGGCACGTGTATTGAAACTGTCAACATAGGACTGTGTTCCCGGCTGAGAGAGGTAGGGTGTAATCAGGGCAATGTTCTGCCCATAAGCTGGTGAAAAGACGCAGAGCGCCATTGATGCGCCAACCAAACTGCTTCGAAAAGCCATAGAATTACCCCGCACTGCAAAGGACAACCAGAAAACTCAAAAATGTTACCTGTCTGAGGGCGCTAAAGGTTTCGTGGGAGTCAGACGCTAGTTTGATTTCACACTCTAAGTTTAGAACCTGGTCGCGAAGGCGCGAACAAAATCACTCTTTGAAACACCTACTGGCTTAAAAATGTCTACTGATTGAAAGGCCATGATAGTCACTCTCTGCAAGTCATCAAAACTGAATTAAAGATAGACCCCGGCACGGTGATTATGGTTTCGGGCACATTAAATTGCTTTAATCATATTCTAGGTAAACGGTGATCTAATTCCGCGGTTTGGAACCGCTGATTACACATGATGCTGAAGGTTCGCTTTTCGGTAGCAGCTATGTCGCAACCATGGCCCTGCTAACGATTGCTTTGAGAAAGCCGCACCACTGAAATGAGGGAGGGCGTTCCAAGTCTGATTTGGGCCACAGCTCTGTTGCTTTTGTTATTTTGCCGCAGACGCACGCTGCATCGCATTTGACGTTATTTCCAAGTTAAGGCTGACTGGTATCAACCCCATCGGCGACAGCGAGGAAAGAACGTGGCGCGCATCATGATCCTATCTAGCTTCGTGACCATCGGTCACGTTGGCTTGTCTGCAGGACAGCCCGTGTGTCAAAGATTGGGCGTGGACGTCACCGCTGTGCCTACGGTTATTCTGTCAAATCACCCCGGCTGGCCGGACGTGGCGCGTGCTCCAGTCGCGGCGGAGCATATAGTGCCATGGCCGAAGCGCTGAGTTCGAACGGTTGGCTCGCTGATCACCAGGCGGTGCTGGTGGGGTATATGCCCACCATCGAGCATGTTGATGCAGCAGCGGCTTTGGTAAAACGGATTCGCGCGGGTGCGGATAAACCCCGTATCGTGGTTGATCCCATTCTGGGAGATTGGCCAAAGGGCCTTTAAGTATCGGAAGACGTCGCGCAGGCGGTTCGGGACAGGCTTGTGCCGCTGGCAGATACGGTGACACCCAATCTGTTTGAGCTCGAATGGCTGTCGCAGCGGAAATGCAGGACCGTCGACGACGCGAAAAGGGCTGTTCAGGCCTTGGGCGTTCAAACGGTTCATGTCACCTCGGCCCCACTGGGGTCGGAAAAAACGGGTGTCCTGTCATTGTCCGATGGAGACATTCACGAGTATTGCACGCCCCGATATCCGGACGTGCCGCATGGCGTTGGTGATGTCTTGGCTGCCCTGATTGCAGCGGATGTGCCGGTTGGGCAGGCACTGGGCCATGTGCACGCCCTTGCACGATTTTCCCAAGGTCAGGAACACTTGAATATCGTTGGCGCGTCTGCAGATTGGGTATTTGCACCGGCAATAGCTGCATCAAGGAAGGACTAGGTAATGGCGTTCAACTTCATCCTGATGCTGACCGAGAACGACCGCACCATTCCGGACGCCCACATGCGTCTGGAACAAGCGCTGGAAGGGGGCGCACGCCATATCGGGTTCAAGGATGTGGGTCTGCCGCTAGAAGATTTGCGTGGGTTGGCGCAGACCATTCGTGCAGCAGGCGGAAGGTCCTATCTTGAAGTCGTCAGCCTTGACGAAGAAAGTGAACTGGCGTCGGCCCGCGCCGCCGTGAGATTGGACGTCGATTGTCTTCTCGGAGGGACAAGGGCATCGGCGGTCACGGAAGTGACCCGCGATCACCCTCTGCGCTACTACCCGTTTCCCGGGCGGATCACGGGTCATCCCAGTGTGCTTGAAGGTCCCGTAAGTGACATCGTTGCATCCGCCCGCGCGTTGGCCGATCTCGAGCATGTGCACGGGCTGGATCTGCTGGCCTATCGGTTTTCTGGTGATGTCCCTGCCCTGATGCGGCAAGTGGTACAGGCCGTTGCCAAGCCAGTGATTGTGGCCGGTAGCATTGATAGCGAGGCCAAGATCGGTGCAGTCGCGGAATCCGGTGCGCAAGGTTTCACGGTCGGCACGGCAGCTTTCGCCGGCGCTTTTCAGACCGATGCAAGCTTTGTCGATCAGGTCCGTTCGATCCTCGCCATAACCACAAGTGCTCAGGCGTTCTCGACGGCTCCGCGCAGATTTGCACTGGTGGCCCATGATGACCGGAAGTCACATCTTCGCGCTTGGGTGCTGCGCCACAGAACGGCTTTGGCAGGGCACCGACTGATTTGCACTGGCGATACCGGCGCGCTTATTGCCAACACCTGCCCGGAATTGAACGTCCGACGCCTGCAGCGCGGATCCAGAGGGGGTGACCAGCAACTTGGGGCACTCGTCGCGACCGGAGAGCTGGACGCGGTGATTTTCTTTGCCGACCCAATGGCGCCTCATGGCTATGATGTTGACCTGCAAGCTTTGACCCGGCTTACCATAATGCATGACATCCCAATGGCACTGAGCGCTGCGGCGGCAGATCTTCTTGTTATAGCTTTTCTTGCTCACAGCTGAAAATTCAGAATTCGGATTGGACAGGTCAGGGACGGCTTGCGAAACTGTTAAGGCACCTGTTTCCCGCAAACCCGGTGCGGGTATTCTCAGATCAAACTCCTGTTTGGGATGCTGCGGTGGTCCGTCCGACCAGATTTACATTAAGCAAACTTAATTCCAGCACAGTATTTGCTGCCAAGAACCAACCCCACATGGGGCTCACCTAATAGGAGTGAGTACCATGAAACATGCTGCTGCACTGGGTATCGTTGCCCTGAACTTAGCTTTTCTAAGCGGTCCGGCTTTCGCGGACTGCTATTTCGGGACCGACGCACTGACGGGAATGGATACAATCATCTGTGAGACAGAAGGCGGCCTGTCCAGCTGGGGTACCATGATCGCCGAAGCCTGATGTTGGTTCCGGGAGCGGCATTGGCCGAACCTGACCAAAGTACGAGCTCCTTCAATAGAGCCACTTTGGTAACAAGCTTCTGTTCCATTTAGGTGGTTCAACACGCTCTGGGCAAAGCAGGTCAGTGGGTTCAAGCGAAACTCTTTAACAGTCTGCAAAATGAATGGAAGGACTGATCCCTTTTGAGACATTCGCGCGCTTGCTAGTATTTGGAAGCAGCAGGAGTGAACTGTTTACGCATCAGCACCGAAACAGAGGACGTTGTCGTCGGGATCCGTAACCTCAAATTCACGCATCTCGTAGACAGTCGTCCATACGTCTTTCGACAAAGTGCCGCCAGAATTGCGGATTTCCTGAGATAGGCTGTCGATATCATCCACATGGAAGTAAGCACGCCAATGATCGTACTGGGTATCAGCCCCTTTGTGACCATTGACGAAAATGACAGCCCCATCGCGCTTGAAGATTCCAAATTTGGCAGGTTCACCGCCCTCTTCAACACAGGTGAACCCAAGTACTTCGGTGTAGAATGCATGGGCCCTCGGATAGTTTCCGGTCCGCACGACCGGTGTTGCTGAACGGATCATGGCACATTTCCTTTTTTCAGAGTATGCACGTGGGCGATACGTCGATAGTGCCCTGAATGGATATTCTAATGAAATCGTTGATTCGGTTTCAGTGTTGGGTTGGTTGGGTGGACTCCGTAGTAACATTCAGTGAATGTGATCCGAAGCACCGACAGCAAATTTGTCCGCTACTGCCGTCAGTATCCCCAGTTGAAATGCTGCACCGCGCACGAAGATCGGCAATGCGGGCGCAACCGCAGCATCAGTTGGCAAAGCTCAAGGACCGGTTAGGGACCGATATCACATCATCAGCGCCTTGCCGACAAGCGCTTGCTTGTCCGGGTATTGCGAGACGTCGACGCCACGCTCTGCCAGCGCATCGCTCAGTTCTTGCTCGCTCAAACCTTCGATTGCTTCAGTCGTCATCTTCATGAAGTTGATCCGGCGCTTCAGCGGGCCGTTCGTTTCACCAAAGATGTGCCGATCTTCGAAAGCGAACTCAACGGCGTACTTGGTCATGAAAAAGGCGAGGAACGTGTTAAGGCTCGTCCGCACGCGCGGATCATCCGTCATCAGATCCGCAGAAGCATCCAACGTCAGGCGCATCAGGCTGACCCATCGCTCCGCACCCTTGTCGTTCATCAAAGCCATGGCGTTGTGCGTGTGATGAAAGCTCAATCGAAGCTCGGCACCATGGTAGTAGGGGCCGCCGCCCATGACGTCGATCCACATTGAGGCTTGGGTCGCAACATGATGGTTCAGCCCACCGACCCGTTCGAAGACAGATGCGAACCAAGGCTCATCTGCAAAGACCCGTTCATAGAAACGAGCGACGATGCCGACAATGGCGTCTTGTCCGAGGATCGAGAAAAGCTGCCAAAACTGGATTGGCTTTGAAGTGTCACCTGATGCGGTCAGCGAAACGACTTCTGCCATGCGGTGTGCTTCGGACGGCAGCAGTCCTTTTTCGATCGCCGATTTGATATAGACCTGCTGAATGCGCTCGCTCATAAAGCCGTGGCGCGTCGGAAATTTGGGAAGATCAACGCGTGTCATTGGATGATGTCCTCAATCGCTCTCACTGCGGTTGGATTGGTTCCGGCCAATTTGCCTAGCGCCCGAACGCCTTGCGGTATTTCGGAATGAAGAGGTTCTTTCCCTTCATCTGGCGGGTGACCCAATCGCCAACCGTCGCAAACAGCCAACTGTTTCCGTTTTTTGGACCTAAGGGGAGAAGGATCGGGGCCTTCTTCCAAGGCGTATAAGGCTTTTGTTCTTCGATTGCATGCCCGCTCAACGCCCTTTTCAAGGTCTTGATCAGCCACGGGTTCTGCCGGGAGATGGCGACAATAGTCATACCATCGCCGACGTCTGCAATGTCACCTGCGATGAAAACGTTCGGATGCTCGGAGGGGCGCAGCCACTTGTCTGTTTTGATCCGACCAGTGGGTGCAATGGTCACCCTAGGCAACGTTCTCGCCAGAGCTGCATTTGGCCTGGATCCGATCACGGGGAAAACCAGATCGGCATTAATAACCCGGCCATCGGTCAATTGGACTGATCCGGCATAGGGCATATCCAACTTTTGCAGGTTCTCCGCCCGTTGACCCAGCACGACGTTCACACCAGCACGTTCAAGCTTGCGTTTCAGCTGCGCGCCCAGCTTGTCAGGATACATTGGAAACAGTGACATGTCAGACGACACCAACGTGATGATCTTGTCAGGCTGTGCCGCGGCGATTTCGCCAGCCAGCTCGGTGCCAACAGCGCCCGCCCCTACGATCAACACTGATTTGGCGGTGGCCAGTTTTGCACTGACGTCCGCGTTGATCTTGCGAAAGTCCTCAATGCTGTCGCCAGCCGGTTTGAACGGCGCCGAATGGGACGATCCAGTAGCCAGTACGATGTAGTCGGCGGGATAGACGGTGCCGTCCTCCAGCGTGACCTCGGACTGGGTCACCGCCGTTGCGCGGCCACGAACGACCCGGCCATGCGCCAGCAAACGGTCGTATGGCAGGATGATCTGATCCAGCAGATCAGGCTGCAACAGCGCGCGAATGGCCGCTGGTGGCTGCACGAAAGCTTCGCGCTGTTCGATTAGCGTGATATCAGCGTGTTCATCCAATGCCTTGGCGACCTCAAATCCGACATATCCTCCGCCTACAATTACGACTTTCTTCTGGGTCATCCTGTTCCTCGTTGCATTCCGTTGGTCTGAGCCGTAGTTAGAAGCACAAGATCAAGACAACAAGTACGGTCACTTAGGATACTGTAATGGCGCCACTCGAACCGGATGAAAACTGCCTGATTGAGCCATTGATCGAGGCGATCTCAGGCAAGTGGAAACTGCTAATCATCTATTGGCTGGCGCAGGAAACATCTCGATTCAATCAGCTCCAGCGCAACCTTGGCAGCATCACGCACCGCACACTGACCCGCCAACTTACCGAGTTGCAAGACGCGGGCTTTGTGTCACGCAAAGACTTCAAGACCATCCCGCCGCATGTGGAATACAGCCTGACCGCATTGGGGCAAAGCCTGATCCCGGTGTTGCAGAAGATGCATGAATGGGCGGCAGAGAATGCGGACAAGCTAGCCCAACAGAACTGACGGCATTGTGAGTCATTGAATGCATGCGCCCTTAATGGTTGGGCGTTCTGTTCGTCCAACCGACGTCGCACCGACTGGATAGGGGTACTTACACGATCGTCCGCTTTCGTGATGTTGCATCGCGGCGTTAACGGCTTTGGCCGAAGGCAGCTAAGGGCCGGAACAGAATACGAATATTAACGAAGGGGCTCATCAGTTTGACCCGCTGACGGCGTAAGAGGCCCGGTCCAGGACTTCATACAGTGTCAACGTTGCCTTCCTCCTCGATCTGCCAGCTCAAACGTTGGAACGCGCGCCGCGCTTTTGCGATCTGTTCTTCAGTTCCCATCTCCTCGTAGATCCTGATCGCGGTTTGCATGGTTTTCACGGCCTCTTTGAAACCGGCAATTCGATCTTCTTCCCTATTGTGGATCACCTGATCCGCTCGGATTTCGCCGATCAGCAGTGTTGCCTCGGCCCATCCCAGGGGATCCGCTTCTACAGCGCGCAATTCAATTACGCTGTTTGCAAAGGCCATCGCCGAATTAAGCAGTTCAGCACCCCCCGTGCCAAGCCTGTAAATCGCTTCGTTCCAGAGAAGCTTTGCCGCGAGATAGCGCGCGCGGGCCAGTTCGGCGGGATGATCGCCCATTACGAGTTGTTCTTCACTTTCAGCGACCAGGTCGATCGCCTTCTGGCACATCGTCGCCCGTTCGGTGTGGTCTGCGCGAACGGATTTTCGGTCCAGCAGATCGGCAAGGTCCAGCTTCACCAGCGCCAACTCGAACTGGGCATCCAACTGTTCATAGAGCTTGCGAGCAATCGAGAGGAGTTCTTCGGCCTGTTGCAGAAAGGGATCGGCGTCGGCATCAAGGGTGAACTGAGCGGCCTGCAGATTGAGCCATCCCGCCGTCGCCCGCGCCGTTGCCGCGCTGTGAAAATCGGACAACACGTCCGCAGCAATGATCTGAGCGGAAATCAGGTCTTCTTCTGCTGCCTTGAATTGATCTTGCCCGTCCAAATGCCCCAGGGCCGCATAGAATTTAGCGTGTATCGTGCCCCGATGCAGGAAAAGACGGGCGGTAACGTCGGCCGGCAGTTCGGCTGCCGCTTCACTGAGCAAAGGGTCGATGATGCGCGTCCCGTAGAGGTACCCGTCGGTGCCGTAACGATCGCCATAAGCCATAAGCGCAAGTGCATAATTCGAGCGCCTCATGGCGGCGTCATGTTCATCAACCATCGCCATGCCATTTGCGGTGCTTTCGAAAAGTCGGAACGCCTCCTGCGGTTGAGAGTTCAGGAGATGCACCATCGCTTCGGGCTCCGCAATGTTGGCGCGGAATTCCAGGGTTTTGCGCAGAGAGTTGTCTTCAAGCACTTTCCTTGCCTCTCTCAAAAGAAAAAGCGCCGCGGAAAGATTCATCTGACTCAACGCGGTCTGGGCGTGCTCCAGATAGGATTGCACGACCGGATCGGTATCATCGACGTCATCTAGTGTCGCCTGAACCTGATCGCACTCCTGGGCTTTGTGGATGATATCCGCGATAAGCTTACTGCGCGGGGCGGTGTCCGCGTCGGGCAGCTTGAAAGCCGCCGCCAGAATTCGAAATTCGGCGTCGGCGGCATTTTTGACCGTGTCGACGACAGCGTCGAGGCTGCCATGTTTCCGAACAAGCTCAGCCAGGTCGCGTTGAATGGCCTGTGTGCCTGACAACATTTGGGCGTAGATCGCGGGTTTAATCTGTTCGACAAAATCCGGATCGGCGAGAAGTGGTTTTAACGCCGCCGAGGTCAGCAGAACAAAGAGATCGCGCATGGATTTGTGTTCGGGATCCTCAAGTTGCTCGACCATGTGCAAGGCTAGAGTATCGGCGTTAAGGGCGCTGCCAGAGATATCCGTAGCTTTCGGAGCGGAAAGCTCGAGCATCTGGGCATATAGGACTGCCGCGTCAGGCGGCGCATCGGCCGCAAATCCTTCCAACGCGCTTTCCGCACTTGAGATCATCTTGTCCGTAAAGTTCTTGAGCGTCGTTTTGTCGGCCCTTGTCAGCGAAGCCTTGACGTCGTTGATCTCAAACCCGAGCTTAACCGCGCCGCCAACTGACGGTGCAACCAAAAACCCTGCGCAAAGAGCGAGCGCATTGTAGGCAGTCTCGATATCTTTGGACCGAAGTGACAGCAAATATTTGTCTTTCTGTACCTCTGTTCGCTTGGACGACTGTGAGTGAGAGAGTTTGGTTCGATGCTATCATATAATGGTCGTTGCACTATGCGGAATCCCTTGGGATATGTTGCTATGAGAATCTGCTTCAGCCGCGCTGATCTAAACCGCCGGACAAACAAATGCCGGACCTGGGTTCTGCAAATCTGCGCAACTTTCGAACGGCAGCTAAGCAGATGCCACGCCGCAGCGACCGCACGGTTGGTCAGTGTCCAGTTAGGGCCGTCTTTACTCCTGTAGTTAATGGGACTGACCCCGGTGCTCTTTCAGTTCATTCGTAAATCTCTGCAATCCAGGAATGTCATTTGATGCGGAAAAGGTGATCATTCGGACCGGCCAACTAAGGTCCGAAGTTAAAGGCACGACGGAAACATCGTCTGCTTGCAACGCAGCCAAAATATCTTTGTCGACGATTGCGCGGCCTGCGCCCTGAGCGACCATGCGCACCAAAGCAGATTGCGTCTGAACTTCGGCTCTTACCTGAAACGAAACCTCACAGCTATCGAACATTATCTCCACTGCGCGGCGAAACGGGCTACGAGGCGTCAGCATGATTTGAGGAACCTCGGCGAGTTCGGCAGCCGACATTCTACGCGCATCGGCCAGCGGGTCATCGCGGGGAACAATCACCACGGGTTGCAGGTCGGCCAGCCGCGTGCAAGCCAGATTTGGGTCGCCGGGGTCAGACGATACAATGGCGCAATCCACCCGTCCTTCGTGCAACGCGGCCATCCCGGCCCTCTCGTCCAGGACATCGACATCCACCCTTAGGGCCGCGAGTTCCGCCATGAGTTTGCCGGCCGCAACCGCAACGCGGGTATCGGCCACCGCCGGAACGGTTGCCACACGCAAATGCCCTCCTGTGCCAGAGGCGATCTGAATTGCGGCCTCCCGGATACGTCCCAAACCCTGATAGTGTTTCAGAACTGTCTGCTGCAGACTGTGCGCCGCAGAGGTTGGCTCGAACTTACGTCCCGATCGATCGAACAGGGGCACGCCCATTTCTGCCTCAAGTTCAGCGACCACACGGCTTACGGCGGGCTGAGATATGTGCAGGGCATTAGCCGCCTTTCGCGTGGACCGGTGTCGGTAGGCCATCTGAAAAAGCTCAATTTGTCGGGCAGTTATACGCATATAGGTCGATAACATATACGTATCAACAAATACAATAAGATGATTTTTCATTAAGATTGTCTGGCGTTACCGTTCCGTGCATGAACTGCCAAGTAATGGATCGAAACGTGCCTGCTGACTTACTGATCTTGCTGCTTGCCATTTTAACAGGTGCGGCGATTCAGGTTGGGGTCGGGATTGGGTTCAGCATCGTCGCAGCGCCTGTGATGATGGTGTTGCTGGGGACGACCACAGCTGTTCCGGTTTTGCTCATGTTGAACACGCTCGTTTCGCTTGTCGCGTCGAATAGGCGGGTGTGGGTGAAGAATAAGGCACTGATCCGGAATGCGGTGATTGGGTGCCTGGCGGGCATAGCTCTCGGTCTCTTGATTTACCCCTATCTGTCGGAACGCTTGGTTTTGGTCCTGACCGGCGTTCTTTTACTTGTCGGAGTTGCGACTTCGTTGTTGCCGCAGGAAAACAGGGTCGGCCCACAGGGGTTTCAGGCAATTTCGGGCCTGTCTGGCCTTGCCACCGTATGGGCCGCGACCCCCGGTCCTTTGATGATTCTGGGCTTTCTGGCATTGGGCCGAACCCCGCACGAAGCGCGTAGGTTGGTACAGCCTGTGGCATTGATCGCATATGGTTCAGCCTTTGCGTTGCACTGCCTGTCGGACTGGGCGGCCTTTGCCAGCGCTCCGTGGCTTTGGCCGTTTGTTGCGGCCACGATTGCGGGCAGTCTGCTGGGGCACCTGATCGGCCCGCTGCTGCCACAGCAGGCCATTACCCACGCCATTCGGTTGATCTCGATTCTCGCGTGCGCGGCCCTGTTCCGCCGTGCCTATTTGGTTGGATGACAAGTGATGACTGAACAAAAGAAACTCGACCGGAAGCTGTCTAAGTTCCCGCGCGCCCGATTGATGACTGAAGTCACGCCGGTCGAAAGGTTGGATCGCCTGTCAGACCGCCTTGGTATTGACCTCTGGCTTAAGCGCGACGACCTGACCGGGCTTAGCTTTGGCGGCAACAAGACGCGTCAGTTGGAGTTCTATTTTGGCGAAGCGGTACAACAACGGGCTGATACCGTTCTGATAACCGGAGCAGTACAATCAAACTTTGTGCGCACAGCGGCCGCGGCGGCCGCCCGTCTCGGGATGAAGTCTGTTCTGCAGTTGGAAGAGCGGGTGCCGGGGATGGGAGAGCAATATTACCATTCAGGTAATGTCCTGCTGGCCAAAATTCTGGGCGCAGAACACATGCGCTTTCCGGTAGGCGAAGATGAAGTCGGTGCGGACAATGCCCTGCATGAGAGGGCGGCTCAGTTGGTTGCTGCCGGCCACCGGCCTTATGTCATCCATCTTGGTATCGACCACCCGCCCTTGGGGGCATTGGGCTATGTGCAGGGGGGTGCGGAACTGAGCGCGCAAATCAGCGACTTTGATGCCGCAGTCGTGCCTTCGGGCAGCGGCTCAACCCATGGCGGGTTTCTCACGGGCCTACGGCTGTCCGGGATGCCCGCGCCCGTCTATGGAATCTGTGTGCGTCGCAATCAAAAACAACAAAACGCGCGCATGGAGAAAGTCCTCAGTAAACTGGCTGACTTGATGGGATTCGACCCGGCGATTGTCATGAACGACATCGATGTCTGGGATGGTGCGCTCGCGCCGGGGTACGGACGGGTCGGGGAAGGAACGCGTGATGCCCTGAACCTCATGGCGCGTACCGAAGGCATATTTTTGGACCCGGTCTACTCGGCCAAGACCTTTGCCGGCCTCATTGGGCTGCTAGACGTGGGCGTGATCCGAAAGGGCCAAAAGGTCGTCATGCTGCACACTGGTGGGCTTCCGGCGCTGTTTGGATATCAGGAAGTTATTGGGTCGGTCTGAAGAAGCTGGATGTGATGAAATCACACTAGTCACTAAACGAATAAATGTACTTTAGAAGGGAGGAAACGATGAAAAAGAATATGATCTTAGCTTCCGCTGCCGCACTGGCACTCGGAGTTGCTGCGGCGCAGGCAGAAGAGTTTGTCACAATCGGCACAGGTGGTGTGACCGGGGTTTACTATCCCACCGGCGGATCAATCTGTCGTCTGATGAACAAAAACCGCAAGGAAACCGGCGTACGTTGCACGGTCGAATCCACTGGCGGTTCGGTCTATAACATCAACACGATCCGTGAAGGTGAGCTGGAATTCGGCGTTGCCCAGTCCGATTGGCAGTTTCACGCATTGAATGGCACCTCTAAGTTTGAAGAATCCGGGCCTTTCGAAGACCTGCGTGCAGTGTTTTCCGTCCACGCGGAACCGTTCAACGTGATGGTCCGCGCGGACTCGGGGATTGAACATTTTGACGATCTGGCGGGCAAGCGGGTCAACATCGGCAATCCCGGCTCTGGCCAGCGTGGCACCATGGAGGTGCTTATGGACGCCAAAGGCTGGACAAAGGACACGTTCGCCCTTGCCGCCGAGTTGAAGTCAGCCGAGCAATCCAGCGCTTTGTGCGACAACCAGATCGACGCGTTCATTATCACGGCTGGCCATCCCTCGGGTAATCTGACCGAGGCCGCCACCACATGCGATGCGAAGCTGGTGCCAGTGACGGGTGAAGCAGTAACGGGCTTGATCGACAACAACGCCTATTATCGTTCGGCCACAATACCCGGCGGCATGTATCGTGGCACCGATAACAACGTCGAGACCTTTGGGGTCGGTGCAACACTCGTGACGTCAGCCGACGTATCTGATGCGGCGGTCTATGCATTGGTGTCAGCCATCTTCGAGAATTTCGACGATTTTCGCACCTTTCATCCGGCCTTTGCCAACCTGACCAAAGAAGAAATGGTCACGGCTGGTCTTTCAGCGCCAATCCATCCCGGCGCGCTGAAATACTATCAGGAAAAAGGGCTGTTGGAATAAGCAGGGATATCTTCGGCAACTGTTGCCCAATCCATGTCGGGGCCGCGTTGATGCAGCGTTGGTCAAGTGGCCCCACATAGACAACGTCATTCCCAAAAAGAGGAATGATTTGGGTGCAAACGCAGCCAAAGCGGCCGAAGCAATCAAGAAAGCAAAAAAAAACGCTGCGAGTGCCAATAAGGCTTCATTGACGATGCAGAAAACGAAAGAGCAGACTTCCATCTGTCCCCAACACTTTGGCGACGGACATGAGGGCAACACGGCGGATTCTTCTCCTCCGACACTCACGAGCAAAGGTGGCCCACAACCAGTTTACCTATCAAACAGAAGGATCAACACGATGAAATCTCTAATCTCTGCGGCACTGGCTTTTGCGGCATTGGCCATTCATTCACCGGCTCAGGCGGAAGATCTGGAATTCCTGCTCTACAACGACAGCAGTGCCGACCTGGTAGAATTCAACGTCTCCCCCGCATCGTCCGACGATTGGGAAGCAAACCTTTTGGCGGGTGGCTATCTCGCCCCTGGATATGAAATTGGCGTGGATATCGCAGACGGGCTGACGACCTGTGTCTATGATATCCGTGGCGTCTTTGCCGATGGTTCCGAAGCCGAAGATTATTCGCTGAACCTATGTGATCTGGGTGAGTATACATTCTCCGACTAGGTGTGAATGCAAACATAACGGCGAAAGCTCCAAGAAGTTGGAGCTTTCGATAAGCTCTTGATCAGATTGTCACCAATCAGGTTGTCCAATCTGGATTGAGCCCAAACTGACCTCCGCGTTTCACTATGTGGACCAAAGAATAAGGTACCTAATAAATTAGAACGGTTCGCGCACCTGAATCTAATCTTTGCCAGCACTCCAATGAACTCACAACCCAAAGTTATTTCGTATTAGGAGAACAACGTGACCAAACACATAACTCTCAGAGATGGTAGAACGCTCGCATTCAGCACTTACGGCGACCCAGACGGAACACCAGTGATTTTTAGCCATGGGTTTTCCGACTCTCACGTCATTCGTCAACCCGACGACAACCTGACCGCTTCGCTTGGTGTGCGCTGGATTGCAGCAGACCAGCCCGGTGTCGGAGGGTCGAGTCCGAAGAAGGATCGGAAAATGGTCGACTGGGGCGCCGATATGGAGGACCTGGCTGACCATCTTGGCCTCGAGACATTTAACGTAGCCGGCCATTCCGGAGGCGGACCCCACGCATTGGCGGTGGCATTTCACATGCCCGAACGGGTGCGCAAGGTCGCGCTCGCTTCTCCTGTGGCGCCATTCGATGAGCCCGGCGTTACCAAAATGCTGGTACTGAAGGATCTGAAGACCATCGCGAAACTGCGCTATCTGACCTTATTGATACGATGGGCAGAGCGTATGGGCGCCAAAAGTGCTTTGAAGGATATCCCATCGTATGTGGAGTCTGTTGTTGATCAAATGCCCAACGAGGCAAAGACAATACTCCGCAATCCTGAGCAGCAAGCCTTGTTCGAAGAAAACTTTCGCCTTGGTTATCTGCAACACGAGGAAGGAGTTTTCGAAATGACAATGGCTCTGTGGGACTGGGGATTTTCGCCAAGGGAGATCCAGCAACCCGTGGAGATGTTTTATGGGACTGCGGACGATATCATCTCACCGGAAATGCCACGACACCTTTGCTCTGAGCTTCCCAGCTGTACAGCGCACGAGTGGGAGGGCGCAGGACATTATGGGTTTGTGGATCGCGAGCGGTGGACCGAATTTGTCGGCGCGGTTGCCAGTTTGTCTTAACAAGTTGAAGGCAGCAATGTCCGCGTCATGTTTGTCTGACAAGGGTGCGGCGAAAGAGCGGTTTCGGTCCTGGCCAAAGTACGGCTGGTGAATGACCGGATTGGCGGCACAGGCCGCACAGCAACGGCGATCGTGCCACAACTGCGAGTAAATGCTACGTCAGCGAATTTGCAAAAACAAATGTCGGGAAAGTCCGCACATTAGACATTCGTCACGATTGAACGAACCTAACCAGCGTCAATGTCAAAAGTTTGCAACAGAACCTTCGGCACATGTGCGGATTCAAATCTTTCGTATCCACGCCCCCGATACTGGACGGCATTGTGGCCGTGAACATGATCCGAAAACAGCAACTCGATTTGCCTTGGACCTCTGGGATTCGCCAATCTGCTGAAATCGCCGGAAAGGTGTGTCCAACGAGTGGTTGTTCCCGTTCTCTCCAAAATTACGCGACACAACCATCGGTTCGGCAGCAGCTGGAGTCTAAAACCCATTTCTTTAATAGAAAGCTACGTAATTTTCCCATTTACTTCCAGTGATGTGCGGGCGTTTCAGTTGCAAATTGGCGCACCCCAGGTAATCTGGTTAGAGGCGGGGTTCTACTTATAGGGGAATTACGCTGCTTAGGCTTTCACATCTGAGAGTCAGTCCGGTGTCAGGCAATTTCGAGCCGTTCCTCGGAACAATCACCTTCGATCCATTACGCCAACTGGAAAATGATAACTCCAATCGGGCGTTGCAGCTGGCCGGCCTCCACGAAGCATGCCCTACACTCTTACTTTATGCATGCGCATATTTGACGCGCATATCTTATGGCGGTATCCTGCGTGCATAGGGAAAGTAAAAAATGAACGCTCAAACGCGAAAACCCACAAACTTGTCACTCGATAGCGCATTGCTGTCCGAGGCCAAAGCGCTCAAGGTGAACCTGTCTCGCGCGGCCGAAGAGGGCGTGCGTGCGGCGGTCACAGCGGCAAAGTCTGAGCGCTGGAAAGCAGAAAACGCCTCTGCACTCAGAAGCTCCAATTCTTATGTCGAGCGGCATGGTCTTCCACTGGAACGCTTCAGGCAGTTCTAATGCCAAAATACGACGTCTTCCCAAACCCATCCGGCGCAGGCTTTCTTCTGGATGTCCAGACTGATCTCCTGAGCGATCTGAATACGCGTGTTGTTGTACCGCTGCTGCCGAAATCGAGGGCACCAAAACCGGCGGCACGTCTTAACCCGGTTTTTAACATCGACGGTGAACCGGTCGTCATGGTCACCCAGTTTATGGCGGCAGTTCCCGTTGGAATTCTCAAGTCGCAGGTTTCCAATTTGGGTGATGATTTTGATCGGATCACTGTTGCGGTCGACATGCTGATGCAAGGGTTCTAGAGAAACCGACCCGTATCATTTTGTAACTTCTTCAGCCAAGGTCGTATTTTGGATCGTACGAAATTTGCTTACCAACCGTTCACCATTTCGATTTTAAGTGACTGATACGCGGACATGGGCTGCAATTCAGCGATGGTCGTGCTGCAAGAGCAAATGAATGTTGCGTCAGCAATAGCCGCACCTGCACAAGTCCGCTCTGTCCGCGTCTCGTTCATTACCTGACAAAACCTCGCTGCGTCTGGCGCGAATGGCCGTTCCTTACACCGAATTGCCGTGCTCAAGATGATGCACCTGCAGAAAAATCGGCGCGGTGTGCGCTCGCAGTGCAAAATTCCGAGGTCTCCTGAGGGCTCAGTGCGGGCATTGACGGAACACCTACTTGAGCCTTTCCTTCACATCGCCGACGACTGCGAGGCTCTGAGGTGCCCTCAGAGCTGCTTTGGTATTCCAGCCCGTACACGGAACCGAGCATTCAGTCCGCCGCTGCAAACAAAATGTCTGGCAAAGGCCAAACACTTCCGTCTTCAACAAATGTAATAGTCTGGCCGGAAATTCCCTTTCCTAACCGCATTGTTACGTCAGAGGAACTACCAGCACCGCCTTCCGTGTCCAGCGCCTCAACAAATTCCAACAGGTTGTTGCCAATCGCCCTCCACTTCTTTTGCGATTCAACAAAATCCAACTCAGTTTTGTCGTCTGTTGACCCGTTTTCTATCTTATCTAGTAGCTCCAGCCGACGAGCATCTTCTTCGCTAAAAAGTACCAAGAGCGAAAGAAGCCGGTTTTTCTTGGACAAGAATTTGATTTCCTTGCTTTGCGCCTCACTAACCTTAGCGAGCGACTCCAGTTCGGCATTAACTTCACTTATTTGGCCGTTCAATTCGCGGTAATCGAACGCTGCTTGTTGGTCTTTTACCCAGTAGCCGAAATACCAAGCGCCACAAACTACCGCCGCGAAGGATACTATCGAACCCCACAACTGAGTAGGCTTCATCGCCTGAATGAGATCAGCTAATGACAATTCGCCAGGTTGAAGACCGTTAGTCGACATTTGAATTCCTATTTGGCAACTGAATATTAGAATGCGGAAAACTTAAACGACTCAAGCTGACAAGTCGAATTTGACGTCGACACCTTCAGCTCCTACTGCGAGAATCTACGCTAGCTCCTCAGAACTGCTAGGTATAACTCCAGCGGTTCGAACAGCCCCAACCCCTGCTCTTGAAACTCTGGTCGGCAGTTAATCACATCTATGACCGCTACACGCTGTTTGCAACTTGCCACAAGTGCAATACTCAGGCCACCAATGAAGGTCAGCTCAGGGCTCCTTCGAACCAAGTCGCTATTGGTCAATCACATGGCCACACATGCTACAAAAGCGGGCATCAGGAGGCAGATTCTGCTCTCCACAAATGTCGCAGGTTAACTCCACCTTCGATCCTACAAAACCCTCTTCTAGGTCCTGCACAAAAAAGCCTCTGACAGCAGGTATAATAAGGCCTAAGACAACAGACGGTACTTGTTGCGTTATCGGTAGACGTGTTTCTATGAATTGTTCGGGTAAAGAAAGGTATGGGGCCACAATTGCGAGTCCAACGGAAGCTCCTAAGTAGACGAACTCACGCCATGAACGTGTATGCAAGATGAAAAGAAACCAAGATGCGGCGAGTAGGATGCATACAGAAACAAACGCTGCTTCGGCTTGTTCGAGCAAAGGTAATTCAAGCGGAGATTGCGTTCTAAACGAATAGAACATTTCGGGAATTGGGTAGCCACCAAAACTCCCGAAAACTATGACGTAAGCCTGAAAAAAAAGCCAACCTACTGAATAGGCTACAGGCAGAAGCAAATTCACGGATACTATCGAAACCGCGGAAGTTTGCATTGCCATACGGCGCACAAAGCGCAGTTCAGCGGCTTGCACTCGCTTACCGGTCAGCATCGAAGCTGACACTACCGGCAAGTATATTGCCAGACTCAAAAATACAAAAACAAGAGATGAACTCGAATAGCTGTACAACCAATACACCAAGACTGAGATAGCTATCGCCGAGCTAGCCATCACATCGTATTGTCGCACGAGAAGGTATTCAATAAATCCTATTAAGTTATAAACACGCAATTTTTTTCGGGGATAGCTTCTTCGAATTGGAAGATTAAGTATTGTCGGGCTCAGGAACCAATGTGTGATCGTGGACCCCAAAAAGTACTGCGCGGGAATACTAATCACAACGACAACAAGTCCGAAAAGCAAGCGCTCAAATGAGCCCAACATGCTGAGCCAAGACCAGCTATTGGCGGACCACATATTCAGCCCAACGAGCGTGAAAACGGAAAAACCAATCAAAAAAAACTCAAGAAAAGGAATCTTTCCGCCAACAGCTCTAGAGCCTGCCGCCATCAGAATCAGGATGGAGAAGAAGAGCGTTGGCACATATGCCACCCTGAACTGTCCCTCCAAAAAGTAGTCGGCCGACGCGAGAATGGCGACCATGAGTGGCGCAAAAAGAGCCACGACGACGCCACGAGATGCTATTCCGTGCACGTTCTGTCTGTGCAAAACACCCCAAGAAACGTGAACCCCCATTGAAACGGATTTCTCTAGGTCCACTCGAATTCGTCTTATGAACGGAGTCGTGAGGCACAAAGCGCCGATCAGGAGAGTACCCGCTATTAATATCCCCACCGCTTTAGGCGGAATCGTCAACGCTGTGCGATGCAGAACCCATAGGAGTGCGAGTGGCAAAAAACTCAAAACAGGGAAAATACAAAGTTGTTTCAAGGAGCCTGGACCTCTAAAGAGGTTTATTTGACTTGAAACCTGAAAGATATCTTCATGCTTTTTCATTCGCTTATAGAGTTTCTGCTTTCTGTCTGGTTTAATCACAATTGCCATTGGAGGGCTTGAACTGAGCGGCTGGGTGTAATTGTTATTGCAAAGTTGACGTTTGGTACACCACAGCGATTACTCCCTCTGAAATTTCTTAGCGATCATTAACGACTCGCCGGAAATTGGCGGCAGTGAACTCAATATGCTTAGTGCTATGTCACACATCCATGACTGCTTTGCTCCAGAACCCTGCCGGATGCGCTCGCCATGCTCAACTACCCAAGAATGACCGTTATGGGCTCTACGCACCAGTTCGGGCACGTCGTAGAGAAAGTCGGCAGTGAGCCCACAGCGGAAGGCTCAGATTTTGCGCTGCGTGCGCACGCAGCATGAAACTCGTTGCATCTGCTTGCTTCACAATGCTGCGCAGCGGCGGAGAAACTGGCCATCCTAGGCCATTGGACCATATTTCTTTCTAGGTTACGCCAACAAATGGCGCATCCAGATGCGGATTGATGCGATGTCGACGAAGCCGAGGTAGCTTTCTGCGGTTTCGTCATAACGACTGGCGACATGGCGGGGATTCTTCCGCTTTACGACAGTGCCAACACAAGCTTGCCTTTCATGCACCGCCCGTCAGCCATTCAACAACTCGACGCACTTCTGCTCGGTGCGCAAGGCCACCGCGCATTTCGACAAAATATCCATGAGTCGGGGAGATGTCCTCGTCAAAGAGGCGGACAACACGACCGTCAGCAAGATCCTGGTCAATAAGAGGCAGCCAGCCGATCACCACGCCCTGTCCATCAGCGGCACCTCTCAGCAAGGTGTTGGCGTCCTGAAAAATTGGCCCCCGCAGAGGCGAGTCGACAGCGACATTCATCGCCGTAAACCAATCCAGCCACCCCCAGTGATTTCTTTGATGCAGCAATGGCAAACGCTTCAGATCGTCTGGGTGGCAAATGGCGGGATGCGTTTCGATGAAAGCCTTAGAGGCAATGGCCGCAGGGCTGAGTTCGAGCAGTTTGATTGCCTTGGGGTCCGATCCTTCAATGCGGTCCCAACGTATGACGATGTCGATGGTTTCATTGGCATAAGCACCCGGTTCGAAGGATGGGAGAAATTCGAGTTCGATATTCGGGTGAGCTTGCCAGAATTCGCTTATCCGCGGCATCAACCAACGTGCCGTGAAAATTGGGCCCACAGCCAGGCGCACAACCTTGCGTGAATCACGGTGGAGCGTTCGAACAGCATCATCAAGTATCCCAAATGCCTGGACTGTGGCCTCTGACAGTCTTGCGCCGTCTTCGGTCAGGACGACATCCCGTCCACTGCGAACGAAGAGCTTCGTGCCCAGCTGATCCTCAAGACCGCGTACATGATGGCTGATCGCGGTCGCCGTCACCGACAGGTGTTCAGCCGCTGCTCGAAAACTGCCGTGCTGAGCAGCGGCGTCAAAGGCGCGGAGAGCTGGTAACGAAGGTTTCATGACAATCATTCATTAGTTTTACTCATCTTTTGATGAAAAAGGTGCCTTTGTAAACTGGCCTTCTAGTTGCGAATGTTCAGCCAAGGAAACACAATACTCATGAGTTCATGGTTGAAGCCCGCCGCCGAGGTCGCAAAGATCGCTTAAAGCAACCCACCGGGGACGAGGTGGTTCACCCCGTGTGGCCCGGTGTCCTTGGTGGACGCCTAAAACCGTTGTTGCCCGATGAGGTGAAGCTGGTTGAAGAAGCGGCGTTTTCGCTACTGGCGACGCTGGGCCTGAGCCAGGCCATTCCGTCGATGATCGAAAAAGTCACCGAAGCCGGTGGTTCCTACACCAAGGAAGGGCGGTTGCTCTTTCCTGAAAAGCTCGTCCGATGGGCGATTGATGGGGCTCGGCGTGGATTTACGCTTTGTGGTCAGACACCCGACCGCGATCTGAAAATCGAAGGGGCTCGGGTCCATATGTCGACGGGTGGCGCGGCCCCCGGCGTGTTTGATCTGGACACGCATGCTTACCGCGACAGCACTTTGCAAGACCTTTACGATGCCGCCCGCATCGTGGACCGGATGGACAATATCCATCATTTCAGCCGGTCCGTTGTTGCGCGTGACATTGAAGATAACGCGGTGATGGATCTCAACACGGCTTACGCCTGTTTGGCTGGGACGACCAAACATGTCTCGATCTCGATCACCGAGCCGCAGAATGTGCAGGCTATCGCAGACCTCTGCTATGCCATCGCCGGAAGCGAACAAGCCTTCCGCGACCGCCCCTTTATGACGGTCATGGTCTGTCATGTAGTGCCACCGATGCGCTTTGCCGAAGAAGCCTGCGAGGTGCTGGAACGTGCGGTACTGGCAGGCTTTCCCGTGCAACTCATCAGCGCGGGTCAGGCTGGTGCGACAAGCCCTGCCACAGTCGCCGGTTCGCTCGTGCAGGCTGTGGCCGAGACGTTGGCGGGACTGGTCTTTGCGCGGTTGGTGGCTCCGGATGTCAATGCGATCTTTGCCCCTAAGCCGCTCGTCGCAGATTTACGCACGGGCTCCATGAGCGGTGGCGGCGGTGAACAAGCGATTCTGATGGCAGGCGCGGCGCAGGTGGGGCGGCATTGGGATTTACCTACCAGTTCGATTGCCGGGATCACCGATGCCAAGTGCCTTGATGCGCAATACGGGGCCGAGAAATCCCTAGCGGTGTCGATGGCGGCCCATGCCGGGTCTAATATCGTCACTCAGGCGGCGGGTATGATGTCGAGCCTGCTGGGCGTCAGCCACGCTGCCTATGTTAGTGACAACGATCTTCTGGGAAATATCCTGCGGACCATTCGCGGGATTGAGGCAACACCGGAAAACATCGCAGCGGATGTCATAAAGACCGTTTGCGAAGGGCCGGGGCATTACCTGGGTGAACATCACACCTTTGGACGGATGAAATCAGACTATTTCTACCCCGAGATCGGTGACCGCCGGACCCCCCGCGAATGGGAGGAGGATGGCGCCAAGCCCATCGGGGATGTTGCGCGCGAGAAGACCCGCGAGATTCTGCGCAGTCACTTTCCGAAACATATCTCTGATACATTGGACAATAAATTGCGTGCGAGCTTTGACATCCGCCTGACGCGAGCCGGATCTGGACGGTCAGAATGAGCAATCTCCGCCTTAGCGAACAGGCCCGCGCGGCCCTCCCCGGTGGGGTAAGCCACGAACTGCGCTATCGAGCCCCGCATCCGATTTACATCGACAAGGCGCGTGGCGCCGAAAAGTGGGATATCAAAGGGCGCCGCTACATTGACTTCAAGATGGGTTCGGCCGCCCAAATGCTGGGCCACAGCCACCCTGCTGTGGTCGAGGCGCTGCAAAAGCAAGCCGAACGCTCGATCTTTGCCGCTGATTGCCATGCGTTCGAGATCGAGTGGGCTGACTGGATCAACCGGCTTTACCCCTCGGCCGAACGCACACGCTTTACCGCCTCGGGAAGCGAGGCCACGATGCTGGCATTGCGCTTGGGGCGCGCCTACTCGGGCAAGGATCATGTGCTGCGGATTGATGGCCATTACCACGGCTGGCATGACCACGCGCTAAAGGGAACCAAACCGGGCAGCAACGCGCCGCCGTCACTGGGTGTGCCGCTACCCGTCACCGACCTGGTGCAGGTCTGCGCCGCCGATCCCGATGCGATGGCCAAAGCACTGGAAGATGACCGGATTGGCACGGTTATCTTTGAGGCATCCGGGGCGAACTACGGCTCCGTCCCACTCGCCACCGAAACTCTGCGGGCGTTGCACGATGTGGCCCGTGCCGCGGGCGTGGTGCTGATCTTTGACGAAATCATCACCGGGTTCCGTTGGTCCCCTGGCGGGAGGCAGGCGCGGGACGGGATCGTGCCCGATCTGACCACGCTGGCCAAGATTGCTACGGGCGGTCTGCCCGGTGGCGCGGTCTGTGGTCGTGCCGACATCATGGAATTGATGAACAACACCACCGAACGCGACGGGATTGCACCGGCGGTCAGCCACAAGGGCACGTTCAACGCCTCTCCCCTGATCGCAGCGGCTGCGTGTGCAGCCATGCCTTACCTCGCCGATGGAGCGGCGCAGGACCACGCGGATGCGATGGCCAAGCGCATGCGCGACGGGATGAACGCCCGGATGGGCGAACAGGGCGTCAAGGGGCTGGCCTATGGCGATAGCTCGATCATCCATGTCTATTTCGGGCAGGACACGCTTGACGGGCTCAGCCCCATGCAAATCCGAGGCCTGCCCAAAGCGGTGGTCAACGGCTATCGGGACGGCATGCTTTCCCATGGGGTGGACATTATGTCCTACACCTCGGGCCTGACATCGACCGCTCATACACCGGACCTGATTGACGAAGCGCTTGAGGCCTTTGCCAAGACCCTCACGGACATGAAACGCGGGGGAATACTGACATGAGCCTCCCCTCTCAGGCGCGCACCGTAATCATCGGCGGTGGTGTGATCGGCTGCTCGATTGCCTATCATCTGGCCCGCGAAGGTCGGAAAGACATCGTACTGCTGGAACGCTCCAAGCTGACCTCGGGCACCACTTGGCATGCGGCGGGTCTGGTGCGACGGCTGCGGCCTTCGGCGACGCTGACCAAGCTGATTAATTATTCCATCGACCTTTATGGAGAGTTGGAAGTTGAGACGGGACAGGCCACCGGCTGGATACAGACAGGGTCGCTGACGCTGGCCACCAATCCCGACCGCCTGACGAACATCAAACGCCAGGTCTCATTGGGTCGGGCCTTTGGACTTGAGGCCGAAGTGATTGATGCTGCCCGCGCGAAAGAGCTTTGGCCGCTGATTGAGGTCGATGATGTGATCGGCGCGGTCTGGTCCCCGGCGGATGGCCGCGTGAACCCGTCAGACGTGGCTTTGGCCCTTTCCAAGGGCGCCCGCGCCCGGGGAGTGAAGATATGGGAGGATACGCGCGTCACGGGCCTGCAAAAGAAAGGCGGGCGCATTTCGGGTGTCGAAATCGGGGAGCATGTGATTGAGGCCGACGAGGTGGTGATCGCCTCTGGCCTCTGGTCGCGCGAGGTGGCGGCGATGGCGGGCGCACATATGCCGCTTTATGCCTGCGAACATTTCTACATCCTGACCAAACCTTTGGAAGAGGTGCAGGCGCTTGGCAAAGGCGCGCATCTGCCCACGCTGAACGATCAGGACGCCTATCTTTACGCTCGCGATGATGTCGAAGGGCTGCTGGTCGGCTCATTTGAACCGCATGCCAAGGGCATCTCGACCAAGGACCTGCCGGCCGATTTCTCGTTCGATCTGCTGGACGAGGATTGGGATCATTTCATGCCCATGATGGAAAACGCCCTGCGGCGCATCCCGGCGCTGGAAAAGGCCGAAGTGCGGATGCTGCTGAACGGGCCAGAAAGCTTCACGCTCGACAGTCAGTTCATGTTGGGTGAAAGCCCCGAAGTGCCCGGGCTGTTCCTGATGGGCGGCATGAACTCCACCGGGATCGCACTTGCGGGCGGCGCGGGCAAGGCGATGGCCGAATGGATCATCGCCGGCGAACCGACGATGGAACTGAACGAGGCTGACATCCGGCGCTTTAGTCCTGAGATGAACGTGCTTGGTGCGTTAGAAGCGCGTATTCCAGAGGTGTTGGGCCGCCATTACGACAATCCCTATCAGGGGCGTTCGATGAACACCGCGCGGGGCCATCGTCGGTCGCCGATCCATGCCGGTCTGGTGGCCGCAGGTGCGCAGTTCGAAGGGCGCGGTGGCTGGGAACGTCCAGTGCACTTTGGTGGAGAGGCCGCACATCTGCCACTGACGTTCGGCGCGCCGCAATGGCGTGGTCAGGTGGGTCAGGAGGTTGATGCCTGCCGGACCGGGGCGGCCATTCTGGATCAGTCTGCCTTTGGCAAAATCATGGTGCAGGGGCCGGATGCTTGCGCCTTCCTGAACCACCTTTGCACCGCGCAAATGGACATCGCCGAGGGGCGCATTGCCTACACCCAAATCCTGAATGCGCGCGGTGGTGTGGAAAGCGACCTGACCGTTCAGCGTCATGGGCCTGAGACCTATTTGGCGATCGTCGGCGCAGGCGAGGTTGTGCGCGACATGAAGCGGATGCGCGACACCAAGGGCGAATTCCTAGTTGAGTTCACAGATGTCACCAGCGGCTATGCCATCATTGGGTTGGCCGGGGCAAAGGCTCGGGAGGTCTTGCAGGCCACCAGCAGTAGCCCTCTGCCCGCCATCAAACGCTTTGGCTTTGCGCCGGTTGAGATTGGCCTTGCCCGTGGGTGGGCTGGCCGGCTGAGCTTTACCGGTGAGGAAGGCTACGAACTCTACGTTCCCGCCGACATGGCCATGGCCGCGCATGAAGCGTTGGTCGCCGCCGGGGCCACCCATGCCGGACTTTACGCCAGCGGTTCACTGCGCATCGAGAGCGGCTTCCGTGCCTTTGGCCACGAATTGACCCCCGGCACCACACCGCATGAAGCCGGACTGGGCGCGTTCTGTGCCACGGGCACCGGGTTTGTCGGGGAAGAGGCGCTTAGGGATCACGTGCCAGACCGGCGCATTGTGTCCCTGCTTTTTGACGATCCAAATGCGATCCCGATCCATGATGAGCCGATCTACTTTGACGGCAAGGTCGTTGGGCAAATCACCTCCGCCGCATGGAACTATCGCTTTGGCCGCTCTGTCGCGCTCGCGATGATCAACGCGCCGCTGGACCGGCTCGCCACCGAAGACATTGTTCCCGGCTTCGAGGTCGAAATCGCCTGCGACCGCTTCACTGCTCAAGTTTCCCTCAAACCCGCGAAGGAGGCGTTCTGATGTCAGACACGCTCCGCACCACCCGCGTTGCCATCATCGGTGGCGGGATCATGGGTGTTGCCGCCCAATACCAGCTTGCCGAGGCGGGTTGGACCGACACGATCCTGTTTGAAAAGGCGGAATTAACCAGCGGTTCAACATGGCATGCGGCCGGGCAGATCGCCCATGCGGTGGGCAGCCGGGTTATGGGCTGGGTCAACAAGACGTCGATCGAGACTTATAAGAAGGTCGAGAAGGAAACCGGCCAAAGTATCGGCTGGCACGAGGTTGGCGGCTTCCGCATCGCGACCACGGATGATGAGGTTGACTGGATGAAGTCGATCATGGGCGTTGGCAAATTGCTCGACCTGCCGATGGAACTGGTCGGGCCCGAGGCCGTGGCCAAGGGCAATCCGTTCTACAAGGTCGACGACGTCAAGGTCGCGATCCAGACCTTTGAAGACGGGCATATCGATCCCTCCAGCGTGACCATGGCACTGGCCGCCGCAACCCGCGCGCGGGGGGCCAAGATCGAACGCCACAACCAAGTGCTTGGGGCCAGTCGCAAGGGCGACATGTGGCTGCTGCGTACGGAAAAGGGGGACGTGCTGGCCGAACATGTGGTCATCGCTGCGGGGTCCTATGCCAATCAGGTGGGGGAATGGTTCGGGCTGACAATCCCCTCGGTCAGTTGCTTGCACCATTATCTTGTCACCGACACGGTGCCGGAATTTCTCGACCGCCCCGAACTGCCCGTGATGCGGGACAACGCCTTTGGCGGGTATATCCGGCAGGAACAGAAATCCGGCCTGATCGGTATCTACGAAGGCCATGTCTGCCCAACTGTTTGGGAAATGCCCGAAGGTGCGCCCTGGGCGGCAGAGAATGAACTCTTTGAAGCGGACTACGATTCCATCGGCGATTTCCTGATGGTCGCGTTCGACAAAATGCCGATCCTTGCCGAGCTTGGCATCAAGCGCGTCGTGCGCGGGGCGATCACCCACACGCCTGATGGCGGAATGCTTGTCGGGCCGTCCGGGGCACCGAATGTCTGGCTCTCCTGCGGGTCCTCCATCGGGCTCGCGTGGGGTGGTGGTGCGGGCAAGGTGCTGGCCGACTGGATGGTGCATGGCGAGAGCGAGATCAACACACGCGGTTTTGACCCACGCCGCTATGGCAACTTCGCGGACGGCAATTTCATCGTGGAACGCACCAAGGACGAGTTCATGCGCCGCCACGACACCCCTTGCCCGGGCAAACAATTCCACAGCCTGCGTCCCCTGAACCGACACGCTCTTTACGACCGGCTGGCCGCCAAGGGCGCAGTCTTTGGTGAGATCGCAGGCTGGGAACGCCCACGCTATTTCGGTGAGGTGGGTGAGGTCGAACAGATCGGCTGGGGCCCCCAGAACTGGCACGAGAATGCCATCCGCGAAGCCAAAGCCACGCGGGAAGCGGCGGGTGTAATCGACCTTTGCGCCTTTGCCCAGTTCGAGATTACTGGCAAGGACGCGGGCGCGCTGCTAAACCGTCTGTCCGCTAACAAAATCCCGGCGCGTGACGGGCGGATGAGCCTGAACCACCTGCTGACAGAACAGGGCCGGTTCGAGACTGAGATCACGATCTGGCGCATCGCCGAAAACCGCTTTTTCACCGGCTCGCCCATCGCCCGGTCCAACCCGGATTTTGACTGGATTAAAAGCCATGTCCGCCAGGGCGAAGACGTTCAGATGATCAACCGCTCGCAGGATTGGGGCATGCTGGCACTATCTGGTCCGGCCTCGCGCAAGATCATGGTCAAGCTGACGGATGTGGATCTGTCAAACGCAAATTTCCCGTGGCTCTCGGGCAAAGAGGCCACGATTGCAGGCGTGCCCTGCTACATGCTGCGGGTGTCCTTTGTTGGTGAACTTGGTTGGGAATTGCACGCGCCGTTGGATCAGATCGGGGCGATCTATGATGCCCTGTTTGAAGCGGGCGAAAAGCATGGGCTGGTCGATCTGGGCAGCTACGCATTCAACGGGATGCGCATGGAAAAAGCCTATCGTGCGAGCGGTGAGCTAACGACGGACATCGGCCCTTTCGATGTCGGGCTGGAACGTTTTGTCGCGACCGAGAACCGCGACTTCGTGGGCCGCGCGGCGCTGATGGAGCGCGATCCAACGTGGGAATTGCTCTATGCAGAATTGCATTCCGATGACATCGACATCCACGGCGGTGAACCCGTCCTGCTGGATGGCAAACCCGTAGGCCTGACTACTTCCGGTGGCTATGGCTACAGCATCGGCAAATCGCTGGGATGGCTTTTTGTCCGCAAGGGTACGCCGCACGACGGGCTCAAGGTTCAGATCCTGAATCGCGAAATTGCGACGACCGTGCATCCCAATGCGCTGTTCGACCCACAGAACCTGCGCCCGAGATCGGAGGCCTAATGATCCCCATGCGCAGATATCCGCTTTCAGGAGAACAGACATGACCACGATCAATGGCGGCGAAGCCGTTTATCGCGTTTTGAAAGCCAACGGCATCGACACGGTGTTCGGCCTCTTGGGCGGCTCGATGCTCGAGCTTTACGACGCGATGTATGAAGGCGGCGAGATTGCCTATGTCGGTGCCCGCGACGAACGCGCGGCTGGTCATATGGCCGACGCCTGGGCCCGTATGACCGGCAAGCCGGGCGTCGTTTTGGGCGCGCAGGCCGGACCCGGCGTGGTCAATATCGTGACAGCGGTGGCCGAGGCGCAACTGGCCTATTCGCCGCTTGTGGTGATCGCCGGGGCCATCACCCGCGCCGATCAGGCCAAGGATACGTTCCAGGAGGTAGATCAGGTCGCCCTTTTCGCCCCGATCTCCAAACGCTCGGTCATGGTCACCGATCCATCGCGGTTGGCACCTATGTTGGAGGATGCGTTCCGACTGGCAAACACGGGTCGACGCGGCCCTGTTGTTCTGCACGTGCCCCGCGATCTGTTTTCCGCGGATGTCCCGGCCATCAACCCTAAGCCGTTGCAGATTGCACGCCCAGGCCCCGCTGCGGCTGACGATGTGGCCGCGATTGCCAAGCTCGTGTCAAACGCCGAACGCCCGGTCATCTTTGCAGGCGGCGGTTTCAAATGGGGCGCAGGACGCGACGCGCTGACGGCCTTGGCCGAAACGCTGGAAATCCCCGTCGTCGCCTCGACTGGCCATGCGGATGTGATGCGCCACCGCCATCCGTGGTTCGCGGGTCAGGCCGGTCCGCGTGGCAACCGCGTCGCTTCACGCCTGACGAAAGAGGCGGACGTGATGGTCGTACTAGGCGCGCGCCTTGGCTTTAACTCCACCTTCCACAGCAACGATTATGTGGGGGCAGAGACCCGCATCGCCCATGTCGATATCGAAGGTTCTGCCGTGGGTCGCTATTTCCCGGCTGAGATCGCCGCGCAAGGTGATGCCCGCCTGACCGCCGAAGCCTTGGCCGCTGCCGCCCAGAAACCCAATTGCGACGCGTGGCGCGACGGCTTCCGGGCAGATATAGACAGCCTTTGGGCTGAGAGGGCCGAGGAAGCCGCGATTGAGACGCTGCCGATGCACCCCCGCCGCGCGCTGGCCGAAATCCGCGGTGCCCTGCCCGATAATGCCATTGTCACACTCGACACCGGCAATACCTGTTTGCAGGCCGCCGACCGGCTGGCGCATTACGCGCCGATGTCGCTGATCACACCGCTTGATTTTGGGTTGGTGGGCTTTGGCATGTCTGCCGCAATCGGCGCCAAGGCAGCGGCCCCCGACCGCCCGGTTGTGGCCGTGATGGGCGATGGTGCGGTCGGCTACACTATGATCGAAATCCAGACTGCGGTTGCCCACAACTTGCCCTTTGTGTTGATCGTCCTCGACAACGGAGCCTGGGGCGCGGAAAAGGCCTATCAGCAGGAATTCTACGGTGGCCGTCTGCTGGGCGCGGAAATCCAATCTCCGCGCTATGACAAATTCGCCGAACTCTGCGGCGGCAAGGGCATTTGGGTTGATGGCCCCGGCGGCATGGGACCGGCGTTGAAAGAAGCGCTCGCAAGCGGTGAGACCACGGTCATCCAAGCCAAAATTGACCCCGGCGCACTGATGACCCTGCGCAAGGATCTGTTCAAAGCTCCAAAGGAGGATTGATCCTATGACGACTTGGGACACTGTGATCATCGGTGCCGGAAATGCGGCCTTTTGCGCCGCACATGCGGCTCGGGAAAAAGGCGCAAGCGTTCTGATGCTGGAATGCGCCTCAAAAGCGGAGAATGGTGGCAACTCTCGATACACCGCCGGTGCGATCCGCTTTGCCTATGACGGGGTTGAAGACATCCGCGCCCTTTGCCCTGACCTGAGCGAAGATCAGATCGCCATCACCGATTTTGGCACCTATACAGAAGAACAATTTTTCGACGACATGTTTCGCGTCACGCGTTTCCGCACCGACCCTGCCCTGTGCGAGCGTTTGGTCCGGTCATCACGGGAGACCATGCACTGGATGCGCGGCAAGGGCATCCGGTTTCTACCCATCTATGGGCGTCAGGCTTTTAAGGTGGACGGACGGTTCAAGTTCTGGGGCGGGCTGACGCTGGAAAGCTGGGGTGGTGGTCCGGGCCTGGTTGATGCCCATACAGAGATCGCCAAAGCCTCTGGCATTGAAATCCGGTATGATACCCGCGCCGTGGAACTCCTGACAGACGGTCATGCGGTCACCGGCGTCAAGGTCCGCCATAAGGGTCAACTTGAGGATGTCAGTGCCAAATCCGTTGTCGTGGCAGCGGGTGGCTTTCAATCCAGCCCCGAGATGCGCACCCGCTATCTGGGTCCCGGATGGGAGATGGCACGCGTGCGAGGTTCCCGCTTTAACACCGGCGAAGGCATCAAGATGGCGATGGATATCGGCGCCTCGACCTATGGGAACTGGTCCGGCTGCCATGCCGTTGGCTGGGATTACAACGCACCCGAGTTCGGGGATCTTGATGTCGGCGACGGCTTCCAGAAACACTCCTATCCTTGGGGAATTATGGTCAATGCCACGGGGCGCCGTTTCGTCGATGAAGGTGCGGATTTCCGCAACTACACCTACGCCAAATACGGACGAGTGATCCTCAATCAACCCGATCAATTCGCCTGGCAGATATTCGACGCCAAAGTCACACATTTGCTGCGCGACGAATACCGCATCAAACGCGTGACCAAAGTGACCGCGCCGACACTCGAAGGGCTGGCAGAGAAGCTTGAGGGTGTCGATCCAAAGGGATTTCTGGAAGAGATCAGGGCCTATAACGCCGCAGTCAATACCGACACGCCGTTTGATCCGAACGTCAAGGACGGGCGTGCGACGACAGGCCTGGACGTGCAGAAATCGAACTGGGCCAACACAATCGACGAGGGACCGTTCGAGGCCTATCAGGTCGGTTGCGGCATCACCTTCACCTTCGGAGGGCTGCGGATTGATCCTGACACAGCCCAGGTGCTTGACAACGATCTCTCCCCCATTCCTGGCCTCTTTGCCGCAGGCGAATTGGTCGGGGGCGTGTTTTTCTTCAATTATCCAGGGGGAACCGGCCTGATCAATGGATCGGTCTTTGGCCGGTTGGCAGGGACGCATGCAGGAACAAGTTGAGCTGCATCGCGTTAGAATAGATCGGGATCGTGAAGGTTTGGTTCGATGCAGGACAATTTAACGCCAGCGCATGACCGGTCTGGCGACACCGTATTCGGTGCAGCGCGAAGTGCGCTGCAATCGCGAACTAATGCTGCGTCGGCGAAGGTCGAAAATCCAAGGTCGGCAAAGTCCAGCTGCCCTGCCACCTGAGAAGCGCTTAGGAATATCCGGTTTGCGCGGATTGCGACGTGCCACACATGCGAAAGGCGAAAGCTTTGCCGACGGCAGCAATGGGCTCTTATTGAAGGTGGTCAGAAAAAAACTGCCTCTTCGTCGGTGTAGGAGATACTGTAGTCATCATAGCGAGCGGGATATTTTTTTTGCGATAGTTCGAAAAAATCTTCTTGTTGATCGACTTCATGTTCTTGCCAAGAATTCTTGTTTCAGCTTCCACCTCAAACGGTTAGCCGAAGCAGATACTCGCTCATGCTCAACAGCGGTCCGTGATGCAAGCTGCTATTCAAGCACAACGCATTAACCCATAATTTGGGCTCACAGTGGCCACCATCGTCGGTGCGCTTCGACTGGCGGTAACCACCCAGATGCAACCGCTGCAGTGCATGGAAGCCGCGCCAACCAACAACGTCTATCCATCTGGCCATTGAACCCCAAATGTCGGCACGATGCTGATGTCCGGGCGTGGAGGGAAGATTGGACGGTATGTCGCGCCACCAGTCCAACTACCCGCAGTCCCTCTGAAACGAAGGCTAAGTATAGCTGCGCATACGGATATTCATCGGACCCCAAGGGATGCGAGGCGGGTCACACTGAATTCGGCCCCAGTGCAAGGCCCATGCAAGCAACTTCCGGCGAAAGGGCGCTGCGCCCACGCAAAACCCGACAGTCTGTCCACGGACACCTATGCATAACTCCTTCAGTTTCATGTCATCACGTTTCCTGGTCGATCAGTCTGATGTGATTAGTCCGTTTTTGTCAGTTAATTTGAAGGCGGCTGTGCTGAGGGTTTGATCAGAGCCAATCAGAACGGCAAGGGAAGTTCTCTTATCAACGATCACTGATCTGGAGGGTCAGACGGCTTTGGGTGATAGACGCAATCGGCCAATGTGCTGCGGTTGAGGTCAGCGATGAAGGACGCTTCGGCCTGGGCCAACCGGTTCTTCAAACGGCAGTGCGGCGTCAGGGTGCAGGCAGCGCCGCCAGGTGAAAAGCACTCGACCAATACCTGGCCGGTTTCGAGAAAGGCAATCACGTCGCCAAGCCGTATCTTTTCTGGTGGGCGGGCCAGCATGGCACCGCCGCCACCGCCGCGCCGGGTCTCGATATAGCTTGCTCCGGCGAGGGCAGAGATCACTTTGGCAAGGTGGTTGCGCGAAACCTGGAATTCGGCGGCGAGCTCAACGGTAGTCATGGCGCGGTCAGGTGTTCCGGCCAAGCGCATCAAAACGCGCAGCCCGTAATCTGTGAATGAAGTGAGGCGCAAGGTCGCGATCCCGATTTGGTATTTGCAATGCGTATTAACGCGAAGTATTCGGCAAATCAAATACCAATTTGATTCTGCCCAGCTGAAACACGGCAGAGAGGACCAGACTTGAAGGATGATCTAGCCACCTCTGTTCACAAGGAATCCGACACATTGTGGCGGCCTTGCAATACGGTTGCTGCTGCCGAAGCGGGTTGGGAAGAGCCGGGGCGATGAAGCAGTTGGCGAATGTTTCGGCTGAGGGTCGAGGTGCTACAGATCAGTTACTTTCTGCAGTGGTGGCTCGTTTGCAGACTGACGGAGTCCGGGTTGGTGGCGCCCTACGCCAGCAAAAACCATCGGGAGGGGCTTCTGATTGCAACAGCAATTTGTGGCTTTTGCCTGATGGACCGAACGCCCGGATCACGCAAGATCTTGGAACTGGTTCCACATCTTGCCGGATGGATGCAGGAGCACTTGAAAAGGCGGCCGCCACGGCGACCGCACGGCTGATTGCGGGCGAGGTCGAATTGGTAGTGCTGAACAAGTTCGGGGTCAGCGAGACGGAGGGGCGCGGATTTCGCGCTCTGATCGCCGAGGCCCTGTCGCACAACGTGCCGGTTCTGATCGGCGTTTCCGATGCGCACCGGGCGGCCTTCGAACATTTCGCGGGCGGCATGGCGACGACGCTAACACCTGAAGAGAATGAAGTTTTGGTCTGGTGCCAAACAGCAATCAAGCCCACTACGACACTTGCCGAGGAGGCCTGAATGTACGATCCGACAACTCAGATGCCGACCGTCGCGCTGATCAATCACATCTGGAACCGCTACCATGACACTCACCGGCGGGAGATGCCTGGGCTGATCGCGCTGGCCAACAAAGTCGAGACAGTCCACGCGACCGATCCAAACACACCGCACGGTTTGACCGATGCGCTGAAGGTAATGTTCGCAGAACTCGAGGATCACATGCGCGACGAAGAGGAAACTGTATTTACTGCATTGCAGACCGAGCGCCCGGCCAGCGCAGTCAGTGCCGTCCCAAGCCTACGCGAGGCTCATGACGGTCACGAGGCTGCGCTGAATCGCATCGCCGCGATCACCCACGGCTTCCGGCTTCCGCACCACGCCTGCCAAAGCTGGCGGCGCCTCTATGTCGGGCTCGGCAAGCTGGTCGAGGATCTCGACGAGCACATGTATCTCGAAAACGAAGTGCTTTTTCCGCGCATCGAGATGAGAGCATGAGAGATAAGACCACAATTCCCTCGTAGCCCGAAATTGAACAACCGATGTCTCACACCACGCCGACACCTCGCATAATGCCGATTTGTACTGCGCTTGCCACAGCGAGCTTGCCGATCAAATTTTGGCAACCCCAAGACAGCCCGATGGTCTTGTCCTAGCCAAAAACCGACCTGTGCACAGCAAGAGAGACCTGAGAAATGACCGCCAACACCGACCCCATTCATCGCCCGCGCTTGCTGGGACAGCGCTCGGTAGCGCGGCTGTCGGCTGCAATTGTACAGCCGATCCTGTCGCGGATCGTGCGGCGCGTTGCGGAACGCCACCCGTCGCTCTTTGCCCGACTTGGACCGCATCAGACAACAGATTACATCATCGACCCAATTGAGCTGCCTTTTTCGCTGCATCTACGCCCTGATCCGCAAGCGCTGATCTTCCGCGCCGTGCCGCGCGATATAGCGCCCGTTGCCGGGGCGGCAATCCGTGGCCGATTCATGCTGTTGCTGGAACTAATCGATTCAGAAGAGGATGGTGATGCGGCCTTCTTCTCGCGTGATCTCGAGGTGACCGGCGATACCGAAGCTGTAGTACGACTGAGAAACGCGCTTGACGATGTCGACGGCTCCATCGCCGAAGAAACCGCCGACATGTTCGGCGCACCGGGCCGCGCGATCCTGGCGCGACTGCGCCGTTCATACCCGACAACCTGAAAGGATACAGGCCAATCATGAGCCTTGCCGAACTGATTTGCCCTGCTGGCACGCCCGCTGCCTTGCGTACCGCCGTCGATGCTGGCGCCGACGCCGTCTATTGCGGCTTCCAGGACGCCACCAACGCCCGCAACTTTCCGGGCCTGAATTTCACACCGGATGAGTTGGCCGCATCTGTCGCCTATGCCCATGAGAAGGGCACCAAGGTTCTGCTAGCGCTCAACACCTATCCGCCTGCTGGTAAGGTCGACCTTTGGCGGCAGGCCGCCGATACCGGTGCACGGTTTGGCGTCGACGCATTCATCGTTGCCGATATGGGCGTCGCCGACTACATCGCCCGCACACATCCCGGCATCCGGCTACATCTGTCTGTGCAGGCTGCCGCCTCCAGCCCCGAGGCCATCCGCTACTATTGTGAGAATTTCGGGGTGAAACGCGTGGTCCTGCCGCGCATCCTGACGATCCCCGAGATCCGCCAGATCCGCGAGGAAATCCCCTGCGAGATCGAAACCTTCATCTTCGGAAACCACGGGCTGATGGTGGAAGGACGGTGCAGCCTGACCAACTACCTGACCGGGCAATCGACCAACATGGACGGAGTCTGTTCCCCGGCCTCGGACGTCGAGTATGTCCGGCACGATGACGGGTCGATGTCCTCGCAAATTGCAGGCTTCACCATCGACTGTTTCGGTTCGGACGAAAAGGCCGGCTATCCCACGATCTGCAAAGGTCGCTATACCGCGCCGCACCGACCCGAGGGCTATTACGCCTTTGAGGAGCCCATCAGCCTCAATCTCTCACGGCTGCTGCCTGAGCTGATCGAGGCGGGCGTTCATGCCTTCAAGATCGAAGGTCGGCAGCGGTCGAAAAGCTATGTGCGCAATGTTGTAAGGGCCTTTCGCGCGGCGGTGGATGACATCCGTGCGGGGCGAGAGGCGAATATCGCTGACCTCGTCGCATTGACCGAAGGGCAGAAACAGACACAGGGCGCGTTCGAGACAAAGAAATGGCGGTGACGAACATGGCAAAACTGACATTGGGCCCGATAGCTTATCATTGGTCTGCCGAGCGGCGGCGCGATTTCTACGCCTGCATCGCGGATGAAGCACCTGTTGATGAGGTGTATCTGGGTGAAGTGATTTGTTCCAAGCGTGCACCTTTCCAGGAGGCTGAACTGCCAACAATCATCGAGCGGCTGGAACGCGCGGGCAAACAGGTTGTCTTGTCCTCGCTTGCCGAAGTGATGCTGAAGCGCGAGCGCAAAGCGACCGAGGATCTGGCCGCGATAGACAGTCACGAGATCGAGATTAATAACGCCGCAGGGCTATATGCGTGCGGGAAACGCCCCCATCGTATCGGCCCCTTCATGAATGCCTATAACGAGGCCACGATCAAATGGATGGCCCATCAAGGGGCGACCCATGTCGTGCTGCCAACCGAGCTTCCCGCCCCCGCCATTGCAGTAGCGACGCGGGCTGCCCGCGATCTGGGACTAGGCGTCGAGGTACAGGTTTTCGGCCGTGCCTCGCTGGCCGTTTCGGCGCGCTGCTACCACGCCCGCGCGCATGGTCGCACCAAGGACAATTGCCAGTTCGTCTGCGAAGACGATACCGACGGAATGCCGCTGATCACCCGTGACGATCGGCCAATCTTGCGGGTGAACGGTATCCAGACCCAATCAGAAAGCTATATCGACCTCATGCCGGAAGTGAAACGCTTGGCGGGAGACGGTGTCACCCATTTGCGCCTGATGCCGCAGGCGGTGGATATGGTAGCCGTCGCGCAGGTCTACCGGCGCGCACTGGAGCGCAGACTCGATCTGTCGGAGGCGGAAGCGGTGTTGCGTGAGATCTGCGGCGGGGCTCCGTTCAGCAACGGCTTCTTCCACGGCGAGGCCGGATATCGCCGCATCGCCAATGCCAATCCGGTGTGACCGCGCAGCGGGAACATCCAATGGCGGCACCGTATCGGCCCATGTTTCTGGCTGGCGCGACCTGGGCAATTGTCGGGGTTGGCCTGGTCGGCTGGGACACAGGGTTTGACTTGACATATTCGCCGTTTGGTAATCGGTGGGCCTGGCACGGGCATGAGATGGTGTTTGGCTTCGCCGCAACCATGTTTGCGGGCTACGCGCTGACCGCGATGCCAAGCTGGTCCAATGGTGCTCGTATGTCTCGCCGAGCTGTGGTTCTCCTGGTGGCGCTTTGGCTCCTGGCCCGTTTGACCGCAGTAGGTGTACTTGGAACCGATCCTGCTCTGGTCACAGTGGGAACTGCGGCTTTTATGGGCTTTGTGGCGCTGACCCTTGCGCGCGCGGCCTTGCGATCCCCATCCACGAAAGGCGTGGGATTTGCGCTGTTTGCGATGACGATGACCGGCGTGCAGATCGTCGTGCTGTGGGGGGGGACTATGCCGTTCATCTCGGTTCTGGGCTTTGCGGCCCTGCTGTCGATCGTGGGCGGTCGCATGGTTGCTGGTTTCACCTGGAACAGGTTGAGCAGCCCTACGTCGCATGAGAAGCGCTTCAGGTTGGCGCGGCTTTACGGTTACCCCTCTGTCATAGCCATCCTCGTGGCGCTCTTGCTGGAAACGCTTGGGGCCACATCCAAATGGATCTTCGCAAGTCTGGCGGTTGCGGCTGCAGCCGAAGCGATTCGACTGTCTCTCTGGCTGTCGAAAGATACGTTCAAAGACAGTTTGTTGAGTATGCTGATTCTGGCCTACATTTGGTTGCCTTTGGGGCTCTTTCTAGTAGCGCTCAGCAAAGCGCATGTGTGGATGCTGCTCAACAGCGCCGCCCTGCATTCGCTTACCGCTGGGGCAATGGCGTGTTCGATCTATGCCGTCGCCTCGCGCGCAGTGGCCCGCCGCGCTGATCGACTACGACCGGCCATGATCGATCAGGTCGGCTTCGCGCTTTTGTGGATGGTTGCAGTTCTGCGCGTATTCGTCTCGGTCGACACGATAGGGCACTCCACAGCGCCCCTGATCTGGTGCATGGCCTGGGCTTCTTTTCTGGTGCGACACGGCGCGGCCTTGTTCCGTCCAACACCCCGACCGATATTCAGTGGTCCGAAACGGCCCGCCGGTCGCCAACCAGATGTCGACCATCCAAAATTGCGGCTGGCGGATCATCGCGCAGCGTTATCAACAAGTGCCTCTTCCCCGTACGCGGAAGAGGCACCTGTTGCGCGTCTTGCTTGTCTGACCGATCTGCGGCGAAGGTACGGTCTCGTTTCCGGTCAAAACAACGCAAACGAATGACCGGTCTGGAGACCTCTGCCGCGAAGCAGCGATCAAGGTGCAGCACCCGCGAGCAGTTTCTGCGTCAGCATTAGCAGCACTGGCAAAAGGCAGCCATGTCCCGCGTCACCGCTATCTACGTGCGACTCAGAGAATGTCCGGTTTACGTGGTTCGCGACCTGTCGCATGAGCGAAAGACCGAGGTGTGATCAAGGTCCGGTAAGGGCTCTCACTCACCTCCCCGCAAGCAGTATCCCAGCGCGTAATTGTCGTTGAGACCCAAGCATTTTTCCAAGCTAAACCAAAGTTAATGTCTTCCTCAGGAATGATTCTACTCTGCCGCCCACCTACCAGTTCATGAAGACATTTTCAGTGAGGAGGAGATGCAAGTGGCTTATGCTGATACAACGATCCAAGGTGGCTTTTTTTCGCGGTTTTTTTCCACTCCAGAGGAAAGAAGAGCCAAACGGGCCAAGCGCGCAGAGTACAATAGGCAACGACGTGAATTGATGCGGATGACGGATCGGGAATTGCTTGATCTCGGTTACTGCCGAATCGACTTGGAACAAAAGTTGCATCGTCACCATTTTGGCGACTGATAAAGTGCTGAAACGGCGCTCATGTAGGTCGCCACATCCATTTAATATTTATCAACAATAACTGTGGTTCATATTGCTGGAGCATTGTGTGCCAGCTCGGGAAGGAAGATCGAAATGACACAGATCCTTTCACACATGCCGCTCTTATCCAGAGGCCTTTCGGCGCTACGTTCATCCTGCGAAGAGTATCGAGATGGAGTGGCCCTTCGGTCGCTGCACGCCAGAACGCTGGAAAAATTCAATGGCTTGGACAAGCGGGAGCTCGAAGATATCGGAGTAAGTCATGAAGACTTGGTCAAAATGAATCAAAAACGTGCCTTCGGTCATTAGGTCCAAACAATCCCGGCGGAATCCGCCATTCGTAGCCGATGCCACGTATCGGTTGAGGTCTGCATTGGGCTGTAAACAGCCCAATGCACCCGCAGTTATCAGATCACTTGGCAATGACCGGTAGGGGCTCATTCCAGTCATTCGCCACGGTATTCGGGAACGTCTGCATTAGTGATTGATCGGAGAATGTGGCTAGATCTTTTGTATTTAACATAATTTAGCTTACTCCCGGATATCTCTCACACTGGGGCTCATTCTAAACTGGGTTGCGACAAATCCCCCATCTTGCTGAAAAGCAAGGAGAATGGAAATTGGCGCACACGGAACCGGATCCGTGCGAGCGGGGCAAAACTAAGAAAATGTTGAACGCAATAGTGCCGGTAAGCAAGATCGTGGCCGAGATTGGCATGCATCGGTCAACCGTCTATCGGGAAATCAATTGGAACTGATACAAGGACGATGAACTGCTGCATCTAAGTGGTTAATATGGTGTCCAAGCACAACGAACCTCGAATTCCGGGCGGGCTTGTCGCCGGAATTTGATCCGGCTGGATGGTCTGCGCGCGCACGTCATCAACTGTTTGATTGAAGGTTGGACGCCGGAACAGATCGCGGATCGCCTTGACAACGACAATCGGACTGTCCGGGGCAGCCGCGAGACGATTTACGCCTATGTCTGCAGCCCGCAAGGTCAATAAGTACGACTGGCGCGGCACCTGCCAAACCGTCGCCAGAAACGCCGGCCTCATTGGATTGCATCAAGGTCGCCTACATGATCCAGAAACAGCAGTTCACAGGTGTTGCGACGTCGGGCTTTCGGATGTTTGCTGAGATTGCAGGATAACGGTGTCCCGTAACACGCCTGGATTGGTTTTTTTAAAGGTTGCGACACAACCGATAGCCGGCGGCACTGCACCGGCTTCAGTGAAATTTTTTTCAAGTAACGAGAGTTTTCCTAAACTTCGTTGACCAGGCGTACTCTCCACCTATGAATAAAGCTGCGCAACAAAATGCGCGCATTGAAATTTCTTGCGTTCCTGATGCTGTGGAGGAAAACTATTTCAGGAACGACGAGCAATCGACCTAGGGAGGAATTCCATGAACTATAAGAAACTCAAGACAGTTCTTGCGTCAACTGCACTCGTCGGCAGCATCTCGACCGCAGCTCCGGCGGCGGCTGAGGGGATCATGTGCGAACCCGGTGAGACCTATATCATGAACGTCATGGTCTCTGGCCACCCCTACTGGGTGCCAGTCTACCAGGGCTTCAAACAGGCGGCCGAGGCATTCGGCTGCGAGACTGTATTCTCGGGCACACCGGATTACGACATCACCAAACAAATCGCCTCGTTCGAACAGGATCTGGTCAAGACCCCCGCCGGTATCCTGTTGCACCCGATGCAGTCGGACCCGTTCATCGAGCCGATCAACCGGGCTATCGGCAACGGTACCGAAATCGTGACTTTCGCGGCCGACAGCCCGAACTCGGACCGGACCGCCTATATTACGTCGGACAATCTTGCCGAGGCGAAATTTGCTGCTGAAGAGATCGTCAAGCAAGTGGGTGACAGCGCGGAATATGCGGTGCTGGAAAATCCCGGCCAGTCCAACCACGACCTGCGCGTGACGGCCCTGATCGCATACATGGAAGAGAACTATCCGAATATGAAACTGGTCGGTCGTCAGGCCACCAATCAAGATAGCAACGCCGCCTATCGCGCCACCGCGTCGATCATTCAAGCCAACCCGAATGTGGCCGCGATCTGGATCCCTGAGGCGGGTTCAGCCGAAGGCGCGGTTGCGGCCAAGCTCGAAGCGAACTCGGACCTGTTGATCATGCATGCGGATGTGACGCCCACAACGCTGGAACACATTAAGGCGGGCAACATTCACATGTCGCTGAACCCAAACCAGGGTGTGCAGGGCTTCATGGGCTTCATGGCAGTACATCTGGCCAATCGTGCGGATATCTTTGACCCGTTCAACGACTGGCAAACCAGTGGTTTCAACCCGGTTCAGATCCCGTTCATGGATAATGGCTTTGCTGTCATCACCAAGGACAATGCCGACAGCTTTGACCTGAACGTCTATATGGAAGGCCGCGATCCGGCCTGATCCCCGAAAAGGGCGCTGTCTTGCAATCGCGTTGGCAGCGCCCACCACTAACAGAATCCGGGCGCGATGGTGTCATGCAAGACGATGTGATCCTGAAAATCTCGAACCTCAGCAAGTCCTTTGGCCCGGTCAAAGCCTTGTGCGGCGTCGATTTTGAGCTGCGCAAAGGTGAGATTCATGCCATCGCAGGCGAGAATGGGGCAGGGAAGTCGACCCTGATGAACGTGATCGATGGCATCCTGCAACCTGATGACGGTCAAATCATGTTGGATGGCAAGCCGATCAAGATCACCTCGCCGACAATGGCGCAGCGGCTGGGTATCGGGTTTGTCCATCAGGAAATCGCCCTGTGCCCGGACGTGTCGGTTGCCGAGAACATCTTTATGGCCAAGACCAATGTCAGCAGGTCCTGGCTGATGGACTACAAAAAGCTGGAGCATGAGGCCCGCGACGTCTTTCGCCAGCTCAGCAATATTGATCCGGCCGTTTTGGTCAAGAACCTGTCGATCTCGAACCAGCAGCTGGTCGAGATTGCAAAGGCGTTGACCCTTGATTGCCGCATCCTGATCCTTGACGAACCCACGGCCGCACTGACCGAGGCCGAGGCCCAAACCCTGTTCGGGATTATGCGTGATCTGGCGGATCGGGGGATTTCAATCATCTATATCTCACACCGCATGGTCGAGATATTCGACAATTGCGACCGGGTGTCCGTGTTCCGGGATGGCCAACATATCGTGACGCAGAATGTGGCCGAGATTCAGCCCTCGGACGTGGTCAACGCCATGGTCGGTCGGGTGATCGACAATTTGTATCCTGAGAAACAGACCGAAGACGAGAAATCGGACGATATCTTGCTGGATGTGCGCAACCTGACCGAGGCGACGCGGTTCCGCAATGTATCTTTCAGTCTGAAAAAGGGTGAGATTCTGGGTATCGCTGGACTAATCGGCGCAGGCCGCAGCGAGATCGCCAAGGGTATCTGCCGCCTGGAAGGCGACGTGTCGGGCGAGGTCTGGCTGAACGGTAAAAAGCTTACCCTGCGCAGCTATCAGGACAGTATCGCCGAAGGCATGGTCTACCTGTCCGAGGATCGCAAAGGCGATGGCGTGTTTCTGGACCTGCCAATCTCGGCCAATATTTCGGCCCTGAAGCCGGATCAGGTGGCCAACGGGCTGGGGTTGATTCAGTCGGCCTCGGAAGAGGCGCAGGCCGAAGCGCTGGGTCGAAAACTGAACCTGAAATACGGGTCCCTGTCCGATCCGGTGTCGTCCCTGTCAGGGGGCAATCAGCAGAAGGTGGCTCTGGCAAAAATGTTGTCGGTGAACCCGCGGCTGATCTTTCTGGATGAACCGACCCGCGGGGTCGATGTGGGCGCAAAAGCGGAAATCCACCGCATTCTACGGGACCTGGCGCGGGATGGCGTCGGGATCGTGGTGATCTCCTCGGAACTGCCGGAACTGATCGGTGTCTGTGACCGGGTGTTGGTGGTGCGCGAAGGGCATATCAGCGGTCAAGTCACGGGTGAGGACATGACGGAAGAAAACATCATGCATCTGGCCTCGGTCATGGATGCGCAGGCCACGGTCGCATGAGCGGAGAATACAAGATGGACAACACAGTGAACATGGCCCAGGCAAACCCGAGCGACAGCACCTCGCCGCTGAAACGGCTGTTTCGGATGCGCGAAACCGGGCTGATCGTGATCATTCTGGCACTGTTCCTGATCATGTCTTTTGCCTCGCCCTATTTTCTGACCTGGGCGAATATGCGTGCTATGTCGATGGCCTTTGCGGTCGATGGCATTCTGGTGATCGGGATGACGATCCTGTTGATTTCAGGCGGGATCGACCTGTCGGTCGGGTCGGTCACGGCCTTGGCAATGGTGATCGCGGGCTGGCTGTTTCTCAGCGGAGTAGACCCCTGGATTGCCTCGGCAATGTCCATTGCTCTGTGTACAGGGATCGGAGCCTTCATGGGGTTCTTTGTGACCCGCGTGGGGCTGCACCATTTCATCGTGTCGCTGGCCATCATGGTCATCGCGCGCGGCGCCTGCCTGTTGTTTACCGGAGGGCGACCCCTGGGACTCTATACCCTACCGCCGGAGTTTAAGTTCATCGGGCAAGGCAGCATCGGACCAGTCCCGATTGTAATCATCATCTTTCTGGTCTTTGTGATCGCCTTTGATTTCATGCTGCGTCGGACGACCATGTTCCGCAAGGTGTTCTACACCGGCAGCAACGAAAAGGCCGCCGCGTATTCCGGCATTCGGACCAAAAAGGTCATCTTCCTGACCACCACCCTGTGTTCGACCCTGTGCGGGATCGCCGGGATCATCTACATGGCGCGGTTCGGCTCGGCCCAGCCCACATTTGGTCTGGGACTTGAGCTGACGATTATCGCCGCCGCCGTGATTGGCGGGGCCAGCCTGAATGGCGGCTCGGGCTCGATCCTCGGTGCGATCTTGGGGGTGATCCTGCTATCGCTGGTGTCCAGCTCGCTCGCTCTGCTGGATGTGTCGGTCTACTGGCAGGATATCATCCGCGGTTCGATCCTGCTGAGCGCGGTGACCATCGATCATTACCTCAACAAACGGCGGGGGTAGACCATGACGGATAAACAAAAGGACTTTGAACTGATCCGACAGATCCACACGGTGCTGATCCTGCATTTCATCGAAGGTCAGAAACAGTCGGACATCGCCAAGGCGCTGAACCTGTCGACGTCCAAGGTAAACCGGCTGATCACGCAGGGCCGCCGCATGGGTATGGTGAAAATCGACATCGAAACCCCGTTCCAGACGTTGATGGATCTGGAGCGCGAACTGGCACAGACCACCGGTCTGAACGATGCAGTGGTGACGCCCTCGGTGTCGGGCAGTGTCGAGACGACGTTGCAACAGGTGGGACGCGCCGCTGCGGGTCGTCTGGTCGAGACCTTGCGCGACGGTGACGTGATTGCGATTACCGGCGGCAAGGCCGTAAGCGCCGTGGTGGAAAGCCTGGCCCCCGAGCACTCCTTCGACGTGACCGTTGTGCCGCTGACCGGCGGAGTTCAGGGCAAGTACTATACGGACGTCAACCATCTGGCGACGCAGATGGCGGAACGTCTGGGAGGCCAGACAATGCTGATGCACGCACCGCTGTTTGCCGAAAGCCAGCAGCAGCGGGACATGTTGATGGACGTTGCCTCGATCCGCGACGTTCTCAATCTGGCACGACGTGCGAATGTTGCGCTGGTTGGGATCGGTTCGATCGAACCGGAATGTTCAAGCTATTACGACCTGCATCCCGTACCGGATGCGGATCGCAAGATGCTGATCGGGATGGGTGTCGTCGGCGAGTTTCTGGCGCATCTGATCCACAGCAACGGCGCTGTATCGAACTATGCTCTGAACTCGCGTCTGGTCGCATTGCCGCCCGGTGATCTGGCCGAATGCACAAGGGTGATCGGTGTGACCGCAGGCCCGCTTAAGGTGCAGCCGATCACGGCGGCGCTGAACGGTAAATTTTTGGATTCACTGATTGTCGATGAAGAGACCGCCAAGGCGGTTCTGGAAGAAATGGAAGGAACGCAGAATGTCGCATGACATGCTGACACGTGAAATCGGCACGTCCGGGATCGAGGCCTCGGCCATCGGGCTCGGCACCTGGGCCATAGGCGGCTGGATGTGGGGTGGCACGGATGAGGCCAAATCCATCGCCGCAATTCAGGCTTCGGTCGATGCTGGCGTGACCCTGATCGATACCGCCCCGGCCTATGGACAAGGCGTGGCCGAGGACATCGTGGGCAAGGCACTGAAGGGCCGTCGTGATCAGGTGGTGCTGGCCACCAAATGCGGGTTGGTCTGGCACACTCAGAAGGGCAGCCACTTCTTCGACTATGACGGCCGACCGGTGCACCGCTATCTGGGCAAGGATGCGATCATTCATGAGGTCGAACAAAGCCTGACCCGTCTGGGGACCGACTATATCGACCACTACATCACCCATTGGCAGGACACGACGACACCAGTGGCCGAGACGATGGAGGCGCTAGAGACGCTAAAACAGCAGGGCAAAATCCGCTCTATCGGGGCAAGCAACACTTCGGCGGACGACATTCGCGCCTATGTCGCCGCCGGTCAGCTGGACGCCATTCAGGAAGAATACTCGATGGTCAAACGTGACATCGAAAGCAGCCTTCTACCCGTCTGCCGCGAGAACGGGGTTTCGGTGCTGAGCTATTCCTCGCTGGCGCTTGGCCTGTTGACGGGCAAGGTCGGCCCCGACCGGGTCTTTACCGGCGATGATCAGCGCAAGGACAACCCGCGCTTTTCGCAGGGCAACCGGGAAAAGGTGGCCGAGTTGATGAAAACCATAACGCCGATTGCCGAGGCGCACGGCGCGACGCCAGCCCAGACGGTCATCGCCTGGACAGTTCAGCAGCCGGGCATCACCTTTTCACTGTGTGGGGCGCGGGATGCGACGCAAGCGGCTGAAAACGCACGGGCAGGCCAATTGCGCCTGTCGGCTGAGGATATTGCGACAATCGATCAACAAGCAAAACACCACCTGAGCGATCTGGACGCCTGATCCCGGATCAAAACCAAAACACAAAGACCATTGAAACACCGTTTCAATGAACAGGAGAGTCATGTCCGATCAACGGGAACAGAACCTGGCCAGCCTGCGCAGCGATGCGGCCTTTGACGTGGTCGTTATCGGCGGCGGCGTGAACGGCATCGGCGTCTATCGCGATCTGTCCCTGCAGGGTTTGCGCGTTCTGTTGGTAGAACGGAACGACTTTTGTTCAGGCTGCAGCGCCGCGCCGTCCCGGATGATCCATGGCGGGCTGCGCTATCTGGAAAACGGTGAGTTCGATCTGGTGCGCGAGTCCTTACGCGAACGCGATGCGCTGCTTGAAAACGCGCCGCATCTGGTGCGTCCGCTGCCCACGATGATCCCGATCACCTCTCGGTTTTCCGGAATGCTGAATGCGGCAGCCAGCTTTGTCGGCTGGAAGGGAAAACCTGCCAGCCGGGGCGCGGTTCCGATCAAGCTGGGGCTGTCGCTGTACGACTGGGTAACCCGCACCCGGCGGGTTTTGCCGCGCCATCGGTTCAACTCTGCTGCGCAAACGCGGCAGGCCTGGCCCGATCTGACGCCCAATGCCACACGGTCTGCGGTCTATCACGACGCGTGGATCAGCCACCCAGAACGCCTGTGCATCGAAATGCTGCGCGACACCGCACGGGCCAATCGCGCCTCTGTCGCGCTGAACTATACCGAGCTGGACCTGCGGGACGGCACCTATCACGTGCGGGATGTGCGCACGGGTGTGGCGCTCCCGGTTCGACCAAAGGTCATTGTCAACGCCACCGGCGCGTGGCTGGACGACACAATCCGCACCTTGGGCAATGGGCTAGACAAGCCGCTGGTGTCTGGCACCAAGGGCTCGCACCTGATCATCGACAACCCTGACCTACTGAAGGCGCTTGGCGGGCATATGGTGTATTTTGAGAACACCGATGGCCGGGTGTGCATCGTGTTTCCCTATCTGGGCAAGGTTCTGGCCGGATCGACAGATATCCGGGTTGAACGCGCCCGGCGGGTGCGCTGCGAAGATGAGGAACGGGACTACATCCTCGGATCTCTGCGTCTTGTGTTCCCTGACCTGACGTTTTCATCCGACGACGTTGTGTTCAGCTACAGCGGCATCCGTCCCCTGCCTCACAGTGAGCATGATTTCACCGGGCGGATTTCTCGTGGTCACTACACCAAACGTATGGACGGTCTCGTGCCGCATTTTTGCATGATCGGTGGCAAATGGACCACCTTCCGTGCCTTCGCAGAACAAACAGCCGATGAGGTGCTGGCCGAACTGGGCAAATCCCGTCGCCAATCCACATTTGGCAGTGCCATAGGTGGCGGGGTCAAGTTTCCTTCGCAACCGTCACTTCTGGAAGAGGAATTGGTACGGCACCACCAGCTCAGCGCCGAACGTGCCGCGCATTTAACAGCTCATTATGGCACGCAAGCAAGGCAGGTCGCCGAAGCCTGCCGAGCTGTAACCGACACGCCCCTGGCCCCCGGTTGCCCATACACCCACGCAGAAATCTGTCTGTTGCTGCGCGAGGAATATATCCAAACGCTCTCGGACGTCGTGCTGCGCCGGACATTGCTGGCCATCACCGGTGGCATATCTATGCAGGTGATCGACACTCTGGCCGATCTGCTGAAGCAGGAGCGAAACCTGTCCGAACAAGACCTCAATCATCAGCGCAAAGTGTTGATCAATGAATTGGCAGAGTTTCATGGCGTTTCCGCCGAAACCCTGATCGCCAGAAACATCAAACGGAGTGAAGAATGCGTATTAGCAGCAAAGCCCGCATGAACCGGATGTTCACCAATGGTGGATGTCTGGACGTTGCAGTTGATCACGGGGTCTGTAACGAGCCCAGCTTTATGGTCGGCCTGGAAGACATGCCTGCCGTCATGAACACGCTGATCCAGGCCAAACCGGATGCGATCCAATGCGCCTATGGGCAGGCCGATCTGTTGCAGAGCCGCCCCGAAAAGGACAAGCCCGCGCTGGTCATGCGGATCGACATGGGAAACCCCTACAACGATCAACGCCACCGGGTGATGTGGTCAATGCTGCAAAACGCTGATGAACCTATCATCGGCGCTCTGGAAATGGATGCGGCGGCAGTTGTTGTGAACCTGTTCATGCTGCCGGATGAGCCGGAATTGTTTCGCCAATGTGTCGAAAACATCTCACGCGTTCGGGCTGCCTGCGACAAGTACGGGATGCCGTTGATGATTGAACCTCTGGTCATGCTGCCAAATGACATTCGCGGCGGCTATCAGGTGGACGGAAACGCGGAAAAGATTGTGACTCTGGTGCGCCTTGCCTCGGAAATGGGCGCGGATATCATCAAGGCCGATCCAACCGAAAACGCGCAGGATTTTCACCGAGTGATTGAGGCGGCCAGGGTCCCGGTTCTGGTTCGCGGCGGAGGAAAAGAGGATCTGAAGACCGTACTGACGAAATCGGCAGCCTTGATGGCGCAAGGCGCGCAGGGCATGGTCTACGGGCGCAACATCTATCAGCATGACAACCCAAAGGCGGTTGTGTCGGCCCTGATGGCAATGATCCACAATGGCGCAAACGGCGAGGAAGCCTGGGATATCTACAACCGTGGCTGAAAAGAGCATTTATTTTCTGGGGCTGGATGCGGGGAACACCGTGATCAAGGCCGTCCTGTTTGATCAGGACGGACATCAGGTTGCGGTTCAAGCGCTGGGCGGGCAGTCCTCGACGCCCGAGCCGGGGTTTGTGGAACGTGACCTGAATGAACTTTGGGCCAACGCGCGTGACGCCATTGGCGGCTGTATCGCGAAGGCCGGCATTCAGGCGGATCAGATTGCCGGTGTCGGATGCGCGGGGCATGGCAACGGGCTGTATCTGCTGGATCAGGCAGGGAGTCCGCTGATCGGTATTCAGTCACTGGACACCCGTGCCGCTGATCTGGCGGCAGAACTTTCCGCGGCCAACGGGGATAGGTTGCACGAGATTTGCCTGCAATACCCCTGGCCCTCGCAAACTCCGGTTTTGCTGGCCTGGATCAAGCGGCACCGGCCCGAGATTTACGACCGCACACGGACCGTGATGCTATGCAAGGACTTCATCACTTTTAAACTAACAGGAGAGAGGGTCAGCGATCTGTCAGATATGTCCGGCTGCGGTCTGGCCCGAATGCCGGACTGTGTCTACGACGACGAGCTGCTTGCACTCTACGGCCTTTCGGATGCGCGCGAATTCCTGCCGCGTCTCATCGACCCTGGAGAGATTGCCGGTGCCGTGACCGCTGATGCCGCCGCTGCAACCGGTCTGGCACCCGGAACCCCGGTGATCGGCGGGTATTTCGACGTGATCTCAAGCGCCATGGGGTCGGGCGTAGTCGCTGCGGGCGAGGCTTCGATCATCGCCGGAACCTGGAGCATCAATCAGGTGTTCTCAGCAGCGCCGGTCAACGATCGGAACGTCTTTATGGCCTCGTGCTTTGGCCAGGATCGTTTCGTCAATATCGAATCCAGCGCGACATCGGCTGCCAATCTGGAATGGTACGTGCGCGAGCTGGTTGAACGCGGCGGGCACCATGATGATCCATTTGGCTATTGCAACGCGCAGGTAGGGCGGGTGACACCACGGGCAGATGATCCTTTCTTTCACCCTTTTCTCTATGGCTCAGGTCAGGGCGCATCGTTCCGCGCTGGGTTTTACGGGCTGGCCGGCTGGCATGGCGAGGGCCATATGCTGCGCGCCCTGTTCGAAGGCGTGATGTTCGAACACCGCCGCCATATCGGGGTACTGGAACAAGCGGGCGTTCCGCTTGATCGCGCCATCCTTTCGGGTGGTGGTTCGCGCAGTCCGCATTGGCCGCAGATGTTTGCCGATTGTCTGGGCGTCCCGATCACCGTGGCCGAAGCCCGCGAAACGGGCGCTCTGGGCGCGGCTATTGGCGCGGCCTGTGCTGTAGGCGAGGTCGAGGCTTATGAGGAAGGGATCGCCCGGATGACACGCGTTAAACAGGTTTTTGAACCCGACCCGGGCATGCACACCCACTATGGCGAACGGTATGACACTTATCTGGATCTGATCGAAACGATGCAGGACTTCTGGTCGCGCGCGCACATGCGGCAAGACCGTGCCTGAATCTACGCTATGATCGGCACACAAATGACAGGCAATCGAGATTGACCATGAAACAGGCGACGCGCCTTGATGGCGACTATGACTATATCATCGTCGGGGCCGGAACCGCGGGATGCGTGCTGGCAAACCGGCTGACCGAAGACCCCGACACGCGCGTATTGCTGCTAGAGGCCGGAAAATCCGACAGTTACCACTGGGTGCATATACCGGTGGGCTACCTCTATTGCATCGGCAACCCCCGCACCGACTGGATGATGAAAACCGCGCCCGAGCCCGGCCTGAACGGGCGATCTCTGGTCTATCCGCGTGGTAAGGTGCTGGGGGGCTGCTCGTCGGTCAACGGCATGATCTATATGCGCGGGCAAGCGGCGGATTACGATCACTGGCGACAGATGGGCAACACAGGCTGGGGCTGGGATGACGTTCTGCCCTATTTCCTGAAATCCGAGGACCACCACGGCGGCGACACCGACATGCATCGCAGGGGAGGTGAGTGGAAGGTTCAGAAACAAAGGCTCAGCTGGGACATCCTGAATGCAGTGCAAGAGGGCGCAAAGGAATTTGGAATCGAGCCGCGCGACGATTTCAATAATGGCAACAACGAAGGGTCGGGCTTTTTCGAAGTGAACCAGAAAAACGGTGTGCGCTGGAACACTGCCAAAGCCTTTCTGCGCCCGGCCATGAACCGACCGAACTTGCGGGTGATGACTGAGGCCACCACCGACCGCCTGATCTTGGAAGGCAAGTCCGTGCATGGTGTCCGGTTTCGCCACAAGGGGCAGTTGTTGAAGGCTTTTGCAGGGCATGAGGTGCTGCTGGCCGCCGGTGCGATAAACTCACCAAAAATATTGGAGCTTTCCGGGATCGGACGCGGCGATGTGCTCAATGCTCGGGGCATCGACCTTCTGCACGAATGCAACGGCGTCGGAGAGAACTTGCAGGACCATCTGCAGATCCGAACCGTGTACAAAGTGAAGAACGCTAAAACGCTGAACACGATGGCGAATTCCATCTTGGGCAAAGCTCGGATCGCTTTGCAATACGGGTTGACTCAATCAGGCCCAATGTCGATGGCACCCAGCCAATTCGGGATGTTCACCAAATCCAATCCCGCGCTGGAAACGCCGGATCTGGAATATCACGTCCAGCCTTTATCGACCGACAAGTTGGGCGATCCGCTGCATCCCTTTCCCGCCATCACCGTGTCGGTCTGCAACCTGCGTCCCGAAAGTATCGGCAGCAGCCATATCCAGAGCCGCGACCTGGATCAGCAACCCGATATCCGGCTGAACTATCTGTCCGCAGAACGGGATCGATCAGTTGCGGTCAAATCGGTCCAACAGACCCGCCGGATTATGACCGCCAAAGCGCTTGAACCTTACCAGCCGCAGGAGATTCTGCCCGGCCCAACTGTTCAGGATGAGCCGGACCTGGTGAATGCCATCGGAGACATCGCAACAACAATCTTTCACCCGGTTGGTACGTGCAGAATGGGACAGGACGATATGGCAGTCGTTGATCCGCAATTGCGTGTCGTGGGTTTGACGGGTCTGCGCGTCGTAGATGCGTCGATCATGCCAAAGATCGTGTCAGGAAATACCGCCTCTCCGGTCATTATGATCGCCGAGAAAGCAGCTGACCTCATCAGGAAATCCAGAGTAAAACTAGTTTAGTTTTGGAAAGGGCTCTCTCGCAAACTCTGTAGTCTGTCTGTCGATCTGATCGATGGTCTGGTAGAGTATTGCCCAAAACAGAGGGCGGCAGCTCGTGACAATTTCATTTTAAGGCGCATTTTCCAAAGGACGTGATCTTGCACGCGGTGTTTTTCTATCTGAGTTACGGTGTGCCATATCGCGATCTTGAATATATTATGGCCAAGCGCGGCGTAACGGTCGATCATGCCACATTGAGCCGCTGGATCATCAAATTCGCGCCTCTGGTCGCGGAACGAGCACGATGTCAGAAGCAGGACTGCGATCGATCTTGGTGAATGGACGAAACTACGTGCGCGTCAAAGGGAAATGGGTCTATCTGTACGGCGCAGTCGACAAAGCAGGAAAGACACTTGATTTCATGCTGTCCAAGCGCCGAAACAAAGCTGCGGCGACCAAGTTCTTGATCGCGCATTCGAAGTGAACGAGCTCCCACGCAAGATCGTCATTGACAAGAGTGGCGCAAACACAGCTGGCTTCAAAGCAATCAATACCATGTTGAAGCGCTTTGGCTGTCCCATCCCGGTTGAAATGGTGAGGCGCAAGTGCCTCGATAACATCGTGGAACAAGAGCGCCGTTTCATCAAACGCCGGATTCGCCCAATGTTGGGATTCAAAGCTCTCACTTCAGCGGAGTCCACGTTGGCGGGTTTCGAAACAATTAGCATGATCCAAAAGGGCCAACCCACGCCAGGAATCTCTCCCTACCAGCAGTTTGTTCAATTGGCAGGATAGTCAATCCGAGCGCTGGTCCTTCTTAACGGTGCTCAGAGTTTGCGACAGTTCCCTTTTGTCATCAACGATTTGTATTCAAAGGATTTAATCCTGAATACTGAAACAAACTATGAAAAACGTACACCTGTTCTATCGATCCAGCTTCAGTCAGCCTTTCAATCTACCGGATTAGTAATTTCAATTGGTCGTATGAGTACTTTCAATTGGTCGAAATGCGGTGGCGCAATCATTTACCCAAGATTTTCTAGAACAAAAAATAGAAGAAGCACTGTCGGACACACGTGTTGTATTTATCTCCGGGCCCCCCCGTCAGCCCGGAAAACAACGCTGCGACAGAAATCGCCTCCGATAAAGTTCCTTTTCTAACACTGGACGATGCGACTGTCTTGCAATCAGCTGTCGACGATCCGGTCGGTTTTGTTCGCGGATTGGATAGGGCCGTGATTGATGAAATCCAGCGGGCACCTGACCTACTTCTGGCCATTAAGAAAACGGTGGATGATGACCAAAGGGCAGGGAGGTTTCTGCTAACCGGTTCCGCAAACCTAATGACAATTCCAAAGATCGCGGACTCTCTTGCCGGGCGAATGGAAACTGTCCGCCTCTTACCTCTCAGCCAGACAGAAACGAGGTGGACATCGTTCTCGAAAACAGGCGTGGCGAAATCGTCGGGATCGAGGTGAAGTCGTCCGCGACGGTTAACTCCAGCGACTTTTCTGGAATGCGTAAATTGGCAGACGCGTGTGGTGACAAATTTATCCAGGGGCTTGTTCTTTACGACCACGATCAAGTTGTACCCTTCGCGGGCAACATGTTTGCAGCTCCAATTTCCAGCTTGTGGGCAGCGACTTGATGGACGCGCAAAGCCAAAAAAGGGCAGGGGGCTCAAACCACCGAGTCTCTGTTCTCGGCAGGTGGTATTCAGCACAAAGGGCAGGAATCTGACGCTGCGTGCGTGAGCCTGTCAGATCAAACAGTCGAAAGCAGACATTCAAGTGACCTTGAGACCGGATTTCAATCTGCGCGACTGAATGACGTCGGAGAACATAAAGTAGATACTACGCAGAGTTTTCCGGATTGTGGTTGCGGTTCCGTGCCAGCACTCGAATGTCCTGATAGAGTAGATGTTTTTCTGATGATTTCATCGTTTCCTGACCAATGTGCTCGAACATATGCCATTAACGTTCTCCGCGCCGGTAGGGTGCCATCAACGCCGCAGGTACTTCGGCTCTGCGGGCGACAAGGACGAGCGCGACGATGGAAAGAACATAGGGTGCCATCAGGAAGAGCTGATAGGGTACGCCTTCAACCGCCGTCTGTAACCGCAGCTGGTATGCATCGAAGAACGCAAATAACAGCGCGCCAATCAGAGCCTTACCCGGCCGCCAGCTGGCAAAAACAACCAACGCAATGCAGATCCAGCCGCGCCCCTGCACCATGCCCGGGAAAAAGCTGTTGAACGCCGTTGTGGTCAGGAAGGCTCCGCCCACCGCCATCAAAGCAGACCCAACAACAACTGCGCCGATACGGATACGGATCGGGTTCAGCCCCTGCGCCTCAACCGCATGAGGGTTTTCACCGGTCATACGAATTGCCAACCCCAACGGTGTGCGGGCGAGAACATAGGCCATCACAGCCACCGCAGTGAGCGCCAGATAGGTCGGCAAAGCCTGGGAAAACAGGATCGGTCCCAAAACGGGAATATCTGACAGGACCGGAATATCGAGCGGCTTAAAAGCCTCAATCGTAGGGGGAAGATCTCCCACCTCAACAAGCAACCTGTACAGATAATAGGCCAAAGCGGATGCAAACAGCGTAATGCCCAGCCCTGAGACGTGTTGCGAAAGTCCAAGTGGAACTGTCAGTATGGCATGAAGCAATCCCATCATCGCGCCGCAAAGCGCTGCAAAAATGAGGCCTACAAGCAAGGGTGCGCCCATGTAAACAACAAGCCAACCGCTCATCGCGCCCATGGTCATGATCCCCTCGATTCCCAGATTGAGCACGCCCGAACGTTCGCAAAGCAACGCACCAAGAACACCAAATATGAGCGGTGTCGCAATACGCAGCACGGACGCCCAAAGACTGGTGTTCAGCAGCAGATCAATTGCATCACTCATCGGCGCATCCGGTAGGTTGTGAAAAGGAGTGCCACGATCATGGTGAGCAGGCAAAGCGCCACGATCACATCGGCAATGAAACTGGGAACCCCCGTCGCACGGCTCATGGCGTCGGCCCCGACAAAGACGGTGGCGACGAAAACAGCGGCAGCGACCACTCCGGCCGGATGCAAAGCGGCGAGCATAGCGACGACAATGCCTGCATAGCCAAATCCGGGGCTCATAGTGGTGGTGACCCCTGCGGTGACCCCCATGACTTCGACAGACCCGGCAAGCCCTGCCAACGCGCCCGATAGCAGGGCCACGCCCATGATCGTTTGGGGCAGGGAAACTCCAGCAAAGGCGGCAGCACTAGCGTTTAAGCCTGCGGCGCGGGTTTCAGCACCAAAAACAGTACGCGCAAGGATCAGCCAAACAGCACCTGCTGCAGCGATAGCAACAAGCAGTCCGATATGAAGACGCGTTCGAGGGATCAGATCCGGCAGGTGGTATTCCCCGTCAACGGGCACAGAAGAGGGCCACCCAAAAGCCAGTGGATCGCGCATCGGACCCTCAATCATGAGGCCGACAAAAAGGATCACGATGAAGTTGAGCAGTAGGGTTGTCACCACCTCATCCACGCCGAAACGCAGGCGTAAAAAGGCAGGTCCTGCCAAAAGGGCCGCGCCCGCCGCCATGCCTGCCAACATCAAGATCGGAATACCGATCCACCCGGGAACCCCGAGTGAATGGCCGATCCAGGCGGTGATCAGCGCGCCAACAAAGAACTGTCCCTCGCCCCCGATGTTCCAAAGCCGTGCACGGAAGGCGACAGCTGCGGCAAGCCCTGTAAAAATGAGCGGGGTTGCGCGGGTGAGCATCTCGGCGATGGAAAGGCGCGAGCCAAATGCGCCATTCAACATTTCACCATAAGCAGTTAGCGGACTTACTCCTGCGGCAGCGATAAGGCCTGCAGCAAGAAGCAATGCAATAAAGATCGCGGCCAGCGGCGCAATTGCTACCAGGTGCAGCGGCACATGTGTGCGTCGTTCAAGCCGCATCATCATCTTCCTTCCAGACACCTGCCATCATCAGACCAAGGCGCTGTGGGTCGGCATCGTCGGCGGATATCGGTTCCGACAAGCGGCCTTTGACGATGGCTTGTACTCTGTCTGAAAGGGCCACGGCTTCCTCCAATTCTTCCGAGATGAGCAGGATCGCGGCACCTTCGGACCGTGCGGCCAAAAGCTCGGCATGAACCGAGGCAATTGCCCCTTCATCAAGGCCCCGCGTCGGCTGGTTGGCGAGCACAAAGCGCGGCCCGTTGGTCAGGACCCGACCAAGGATCAGCTTTTGCATATTGCCGCCGGACAGCAGCCTGGTTCGCGTGTCAGGACTGGCGCCGCGGATATCAAAACGTTCGATCAGTCCCGCAGTGTAGTCCCGGGCGGCGCGTTGCCGAACAAAGCCTCGGTGCGAAAACTCCGGTGTGCGCAAGCGCTCAAGCACCGCGTTTTCCCACAAGCTCAATTCGCCCACGACACCTTCTGCATGCCGGTCTTCAGGCACCCTGCCTGCACCTGCGCGGATCATCCCACGCGGCCCCAGATGACCGATATCTTCGTTCAGGAGTGTCAACTGACCCGCATTCGGGTGTATCAACCCAGACAGCAGACCTCCTAGGGAGGACTGACCATTGCCTGAAACGCCAACGATACCAAGGATTTCACCGGCATGGACAGCGAAAGACACATCATCCAGCCGCAACTCACCGTCTTCTTCGACGCGCACATCGCTTGCGATCAGGACTGGCGCTCCAATCTCGTGGTCCTGACGTACAGGCCGTTCCACCTTGCGGCCAACCATCAGTTCTGCCAGTTCTCCGGGGGTGGTTTCAGAGGTTTTGCGTTCCGCAACCATCTTACCGCCACGAAGCACTGCCACACGGTCAGAGGCAGCCATGACCTCATGCAGTTTGTGGCTGATGAAGATAAGCGAAAGACCCTCTTTCGTCATGTCGCGCAGCGTCTCGAACAGGCGCATCGCCTCAGGCCGGGCCAGAACGGCGGTAGGTTCATCCAGGATCAATATGCGCGCGTCGCGATAGAGCGCTTTGAGAATTTCGACCCGTTGGCGTTCACCCACGGACAGTGACCTGACCTTGGCTTCGGGGTTCACAGGCAGGCCGAACCGATCTGCGATCTGCAGCAACTTTTTGCGCGCCTCGCCACGAGCGGAACGTGCTCGTGTCAGGGGCTCGGAACCAAGCATAACGTTTTCAAGAACCGTGAGGTTGCCGGCAAGAGTGAAGTGCTGGTGTACCATTCCCACACCCACCTCGATCGTTGCGCGCGGCAGGCCCGGTGGCAGCTCTTGACCAAACACCCTGACAGAGCCTTCGTCAGCAGCGTAATGGCCGAACAGAATATTCATTAACGTCGTTTTTCCCGCGCCATTTTCGCCCAGCAGGGCAAGGATTTCCCCCTCTGCCAGCGTGAGGGTCACATCATCATTTGCGGTAAGCGTTCCGAAACGCTTGGTAATGCCGATTAGTTCCAGAACCTTGGTCATGCGGGCAAGCCTGCGATTGGGGACGGAAAGGAAAGTTCGGGCGCGCGGGCCTCGATCAGTGCACCGAGTTTTAACAGCGCAAAATCAGAGCCAGGGGGGCCGATCAGCTGAACACCAAGCGGCAAGCCGTTAGCCATGCCAAAAGGCAGCGCCAAAGCTGGCAAGCCCGCCACATTGGCAAGCGCGGCGTTGGGGGCAAAAGCCTCCAGCCGCACCATGTGATCGTCTGGGGAGGAGCCAGACAAATCCAAAGTGCCAACTACGGGTGGCGCAGACGAGAGGACCGGCATCAAGACAGCATCGGCGGAGTTAAAAAGCTTGCGTGAGCGATGTGTCAGACGTGCGAGCTGACGAGAGGCCGCAAAAAGTGCGGTGGCAGGTGTCGCACGGCCCTCGCCGGCCATGGCGGCGGCAAGCAGGGGGACCTGATCATCAGAGATTTCGAGAGCAGTGAGCCACTCGGCCAAGGAAACTGCTAGTATGGTTCGGGCAATGGCGTGAGCCTCGGCTCCTATCCGGTCAGGGGCACGAATATCAAACACCTCACAGCCTGCATCGCGCAGCGCTTCAGCGGCACTTTTCGCGGCACAACACTGGTCAGCTCCGCAACGCTCTGGCAATGCAATCGCGACACGAGGGCGTTCCGGCAGGGCTATTGGGGCCATGGGCTGGACTACAGCTTCAAAGGCGGTCTTCACGTCACGGACCGACCGCGCCAGGATCAGCTCAGAGGCTATGCCCATCAGGTGATTGGCAAAATCAGGGCCACCGGGCACCGCACCACGAGAAGGCTTGAGCCCGGTCAAACCGCAACAGGCTGCAGGCACTCTGATGGACCCGGCTGCATCCGTGGCATGAGCAATGGCAACGATACCGGCTGTAACTGCTGCTGCAGCGCCACCGGATGAACCACCGGGTGTCAGCGCGGGGTTCCATGGATTGCGGGTCGCAGCCATGCCATCGGGTTCGCATGTCAGTGAAAGGCCAAATGGGGGTGTTGCGGTCAGGCCGAAAGGGATCAGGCCGGTTTGGCGCAATCCCTGCAACAAGCGACTGTCGGCTTCGGGTTTACGCTCTTGTGCGCGGATTGCAGCAGATCCCGCCGCAGCCGGTAGTCCTCTTGCGGAACCACCAAGGTCTTTCACCAAGAACGGAACCCCGTGAAATGGCCCGCGCTGTTCAGCGGGCAAAGCATCTGCCGCCATCGCCTCAGCACGGGCCATATCTTCGTCCAGATAGACCACGGCCCCCAGATCCGCCCGCGCGTGGCAGGCGGCAAGGCTCGCATCCATCACTTCGCAGGCAGTGATCTGGCCTGCTGTGATGGCAGCCGCTAGAGCTGTGGCATCGGTCACGTCAAAGCCCTCGGGATCAGGAGGGCTCGCTTTCGTCAATCGGAACGTTCCATTCACCGGATTGGATCGCGGCCTGTTTGGCCTCCATAGTCGGGATGGCGTCAGCTGGCACTTCTTCGGCGACATAGATCAGCTCATTGCCGCCATGGGCCATAAAGGAGTACTCCGTGTAATTGCGCCCGGTGGGATTACCCGCCTGCACATCCGCTACGATGGCTTCGATGGTTGGGCCATAATTCCAGATCGCATTGGCAAAGACCGTGCCTGGGTAGCGCGGTGTATAGTCGATAAGAGAACCGATGGCCTTCACACCACGCGCTTGGGCGGCGTCCGCGGTACCAATGCGTTCGCCAAACAGGATATCCGCTCCCGCATCGATCTGGGCAATCGCAGCTTCCTGCGCGCGAGCTGGATCGAACCATGCACCGATAAAGCCGTTGACGAAGGTGGCATCTGGGTTCACTTCACTCACGCCCATGCGGAAAGCATTAATCAACAGGTTCACCTCGGGGATCGGATAACCACCGACCGAGCCATAAACGTTGCTTTCGGACATTTGCCCCGCGAGCATTCCTGCCAGATAGGCGGCCTCGTGGTTGCGGGTGCCAAAGACACCAAAATTGTCACCTTCCGGCCCACCGGAAGAGCCCATCAGAAATGCGGTGTCGGGATAATCGCCCGCCACTTCTCGTGCTTCGCGTTCCACTGCGTAGGATTCGCCCCAAATGATTTGCGCACCGCCTTCGGCATACTCGCGCATTGCGCGGGGATAGTCGGTTGGAGCTACTCCTTCTGAAAACTCATACTCTATCAGGCCAGCGTCAGCGGCTTCCTGCATCGCCACATGGATGCGGCTGTTCCACGCATTTTCGACCGGAGACATGTGCACTCCGGCGACGCGCGTCGCAGATTGCGCGTTGACGCGGCGGACATAAGCCGGCAGGGCCAGCGTGGCCGCGGCTCCGACCATCAGTTGACGGCGGGTTGTGGTGAGTTTCATTGGTAGATCCTCTTCTGTTGGTGGCAATTGTTCTTGTTCTTAAGCTTCCTGAGTATTGGGCCTGGGCGCGTAGTCTGCGGGATCCAGGGTCGTGGGGCGGCCGGGCAACGAAAGCGCGGCCATTCGGGGTTCTGTACGGGCCAACACCTTTCCGTTTTTGATAACGGCCAGGCGGGTGGCTTTCGTGCGAATAGCTTCAATCGGGTCACGCGCTTGCAGCACAACCATATTGGCAGGGCCGCCTTCGCGGATTGTCGGGTTTGGCAGGCCCATGGCTTTGGCGCCATTCTGGGTGACAGAAGTAAACGCCCATTCCATAGCTTCGCGAGATGTCATCGGCACGGCATGCACGCCCATATGAGCTACTTCCAACATGTCGGCAGAACCAAGCGAATACCACGGGTCCATCGTGCAATCCTGTCCGAAGGCGACATTTACACCTGCCGCGCGCAGCTCTGGAACGCGGGTAAGACCTCGGCGGCGCGGATAGGTGTCCGAACGCCCTTGCAGCGTTATATTGATGAGCGGGTTGGGCACCACGTTCATGCCGCTTTCTGCGATTAGCGGAATGAGCTTCGATGCATAGTAATTGTCATACGAATGCATCGCCGTAACGTGGCTGGCCGTGACACGGCCTCCAAGACCAAGGCGCGTGGTCTCGTAGGCCAATGTTTCCACATGTCGCGACATCGGATCGTCACTTTCATCGCAATGCAAATCCAGCATCAGGCCGCGATCTGCCGCAATTTCAGCCAGTCGCGTAACCGACCGGGCCCCTTCCGACATCGTGCGTTCGAAATGTGGGATGCCGCCCACTACGTCGACACCCATATCAAGGGCCTGGATCAGGTTTTTCTCCGCGTTTTCTGCGCGGTAAAGGCCATCTTGCGGGAATGCTACCAGTTGCAGATCAATATAGGGAGCGACCTGCTTGCGGACCTCCAATAGGGCTTCAACACCAACTAAAGGAGCGGATGAAACATCCACATGCGAACGGATGGCCAGTAACCCCTGTGAAACGGCAAGGTCGCAATAACGCATGGCGCGCTCAATCACTGTTTCGGGTGTCAGCAGGGGCTTCAACTCACCCCAAAGCGCAATGCCTTCCAATAGTGTGCCCGAGACATTCATGCGCGGCGTTCCCAGGCTCAGGGTCGCATCCATATGGAAGTGCGGGTCGGTAAACGGGGGCGAAACCAAGCGCCCAGCCGCGTCAATTTCTTCGCCCGCCTCAGCCTTGATCTTGGGGGCAATTTCTGCGACGCGGTCACCCTTGATCGCAATATCCAGCGGCCCTCGGCCATCTGGCAGGCGGGCTTGTCTGATGATAATGTCGAGCATTCATCCTCCCCCAAATTTGACCACATGGTAAAAAGTATTCCCAAAAAATGCTAATTGTTTTTGCGGCATCTGAGGAACCGGCGCATCCGCCACTCTCGTACGTGCCGATTAACAAGGTTCGGATCGACCAATCTAGCATTTGAAGCTGTCATATCGGCCAGCGTCCGCATTCTGGGTTTATGGCGCATTCCTTGTTGGCGCTTTTTCAGCTTTACGTCCCATCAACGATCAATATTAGCGATCCGCGACCGAGCCTTGATAGGCGTTGAGTTTCGCAATCAATTCCGATCCCACCGAGGCTTCTTTTCTGGAGCAAAACTCTGCCCACACAGCACCATAAGGAAGATCCTTGAGCTCTTCAGTCAGTGCTAGGCGAGAGGAGAAGTCCAGCGCATCTTCTGCTGCACGTAGACGATCCCAGGGTTTCAGAAAGGCTTGCAATAGGGCTTTTTGCATGTTGCGAGTACCAATCACCCATGCGGTCGTGCGGCTGATCGTGGCGTCGAAGAAGTCCAATCCAATATGAGTTCGCTTAAGAAGATCACCACCCACCAGCTCGTGTGCCATGGCGAGAATATCGTCGTTCAAAAGGATGACGTGATCACTGTCCCACCTCATTGGGCGGGATACGTGTAAAAGAACCTCGGGCATAGAAAGGGATACTGCTGATAGCTTATCGGCAATGCTTTCGGTTGGATGGAAGTGCCCCATGTCCAAACATAACAGCGTGCCCTTTCGGATTGCGTATCCAAGGTAAAACTCGTGGCTGCCCACGGTGCATGCCTCAACACCGATACCAAAGAGTTTAGACTCGACTGCGTCCTTCATATGTTCTTTTGGGTCGGTCAGCATGGCGTCTAACGACGCCTCTAGTCGTGCGCGAGCTGCCATACGGTCAACAGGGATGTCTTTGTAGCCATCTGGCACCCAGATGTTGTTGATTGCAGGCAAGCCCAGTTCTTTACCCATCTTCGCTGCGATGTCGCGCGTGCGACGGCCATGTTCGATCCAGAAATCGCGGATACCTGCGTTTGGATGGGACAGAGTGAGATTGTCATCCGCTTTCGCGTGGGCAAAAAAGGTCGGGTTAAAGTCCAATCCGATGCTTTGGTCCTTCGCCCAATCGACCCAGGGGACAAAGTGGCGAAATTCGATTTCATCGCGATCCGGCGACTCGTCCGTATCCAGATACATGGCGTGCAGATTGAGACGGTGAGCGCCCGGGATTTGCGAGTAGGCAAACTCCAGATCAGCTCGAAGCTCGTCAGGGTTGCGCGCGCGCCCAGGATGATTTCCAGTCGCTTGGATACCGCCGCCTGAATTGCCAGATCGATTTTCGAACCCAACAACGTCATCACCCTGCCAACAATGAACCGAAATCGGAATGTTCGTCAGTCGTTGAATTGCTGTTTCGGTATCAACACCCCAATCTGCAAACTGTGCCTTGGCACTCTCGTACCCCATTCTCCCACCCCCCTTTTAACGCGTGAATGCTTGAACATTCCCCGCATCAACATTCAGAATGTTGCCCGTCGACTTGGAAGATGTCTCTGCGGCAAAGAAATAACAGGCTTCGGCGATATCTTCAGGCAGAACAGAGCGTTTCAGCATCGAGCGATTGCGATACATTTCTTCAAGCCCCTCTTTGTCGGTTCCATAGGTTGAAGCTCGCTGCTCTAGCCAGTCGCCTTCCCAAATTTTGGAGCCTCTCAGAACAGCGTCCGGGTTCACTACGTTGACCCTGATACCCGCTTCGGCCCCCTCCAGCGCAAGACAGCGTGCGAGATGGATCTCGGAAGCCTTCGCTGTACAATATGCCGATGCGTTGGGTGACGCCGCAAGACCGTTTTTGGAGCCCACAAAGACGATTGATCCACCGAGATCCTGCATACGCATTACCTTAAAGGCTTCACGGCTGACCAGGAAGTAACCGGTCGACAGGATGTCCATATTTCGGTTCCAAAGCGCTAGCGTCGTGTCTTCGACTGGTGCTGAAGAAGCGACGCCTGCGTTCGACACGAGGATGTCGATGCCTCCGAATTCGACAGACGTCTCTTTCAACGCGAGTGCCACGGCAGCTTCATCCGTTACATCCATCAGGACGGATCTCACGACATCCACTCCGAACTTTTTGTTCAGCGCAGTTTCAGTGGCCGCCAGATTTTCAGCATTGATATCGGCCAACATTACACAGGCACCTTCAGCCAAGCAACGCTCGGCGGTTGCCGCACCGATACCGCCAGCGCCACCGGTGATAAGGGCTATGCGCCCGGCGAGCGATTTAGGCTTTGGCAACCGCTGCAGCTTGGCCTCTTCCAAAAGCCAGTATTCAATGTCGAAGGCTTCTTGTTCGGGAAGACCGCAATATTCGCTGACCGCGCTTGCCCCACGCATCACATTGATTGCGTTGACATAGAACTCACCAGAAACCCGTGCCGTTGCCTTGTCCTGTGCGAAAGTAATCATGCCGACGCCTGGGATAAGATAAACCACCGCATTCGGGTCACGCATTGCAGGCGAGGTTTCATGTTTGCAGCGTTCATAGTAGGCAGCGTAGTCATTCCGATAGGCTTGCATCTGGGCAGGAAGACCTTCCAAGACCTCATCAACTTTTTTTCGCAGGGGATCAAATTGCACGACAAGCGGTCGGATTTTCGTGCGCAAGAAATGATCAGGACAAGAGGTGCCAAGGGCAGCAAGTGGCTCTAGTTCTCTCGCATTTATGAATTCGAGAACTGTGTCTGAATCGTTGAAATGCCCAACCATATGCTGGGCGCTGCTGACGAATCCACGAAACGCAGGCATAAGGCGGGCAGCAATGGCGCGGCGCTCATCTGGCGAAAGGTTCACATGCTTCGCTCCACCGAAGGCAGGCACATCCTTTGAACGTTTTGCCAGCCAATCAGTTGCGACATTTATGACATCGATCGTGCAATCGTAGCAGTCCTTCGCCGTGTCAGCCCAAGTAAAAAGCCCATGGCTCTCCAGAACCACGCCTTCTGCATGTGGGTTTTCAAGGCAGAATTTTTCCAGCCAAAGGCCGAGCTCATATCCGGGGCGCTTCCAAGGCAACCAGCCGATCCGATCACCGAAGATCTCTTGCGTCAATTCTTGCGAATTCTTTGAGGCCGCAATTGCAATGATCGCATCTGCGTGGACGTGATCAACATGCTTACGCGGTACATAGGCGTGCAGTGGCGTGTCGATAGAGGCAGATCGGGGGTTCAATTTGAATGTGCAGTGCGGCAAGTAAGCGACCATCTCATCTTCAAACTCTACCCCGCGATAAAGTCCTTTCAGAGCGTTCAGCTTCTCCATGTACAGCGTTGCGAACCCATCGAGCTTCATCGACCCAATGTCGCCTCCCGACCCTTTGACCCAGAGCACCTCTACTTCTTGACCGGTTAGCGGATCGGTTTCCTTGACCTTGGCAGAGGTATTCCCACCACCGTAATTGGTCACACGCTTGTCTGATCCAAGGATGTTGGAGCGATAAAGCAGCAGGTCCGATTCGGACATTCCCACCACAGCTTCCGTGTCCCATTGGTTTTCTAGAAGCTGATTCTGAAATGTTTTCAACATTTTGTCCTCTCTGTCGCCCAGTTCGGAGATGGGAAGATGTTGTTTAGAGCCTTAATCTGATATGGCGACATGTCAATCACTAACAATCAAATACAATCAGCATTTAGCGCAATTTGATGATTCATGATTGAAAATGATTGACAGAAGGGCCGAATCTGCGCACGGTTCAGGTCACGGGAGGCGCACTTGCACGAAAAAGAACGACATAGAGTCATCCTTTCAGCGGTTCAGGATCGCCCGGTGGTAACCGTAGTTGACTTGTGCAGCTTGACGGGTGCTTCCGAGGCAACAATCCGGCGCGACATATCCAACCTGCATATGCAACAGAAACTCCGCCGTGTACGCGGTGGCGCTGAGGCCATGACGCCTCCCCAGTTCGTTGGACTTGCCGGTCGGCCCTTTGCGGTAAACGAAACGCTGAGGATCAAGGAGAAGCAAGCCATCGCGCGCGCGGCTGTTGGGATGTGCGAAGATGGCGACAGTATCATAATCAATGGCGGCACGACGACGTTCCAGATGGTGCATCCACTAGCCAGCCGTCGGCTTCAAGTTTTTACAAACTCGTTTCCAATTGCCGAGCATTTGCTGAAGCACTCCAAAAACACAGTCATGCTGTCGGGTGGTGCGATATACCGCGAACAGAACATTATCCTGTCGCCGTTTGACAATGATGTAACGCGCAATTTCTATGCGAGACGCATGTTCATGGGTGCACAAGGGCTTAGTGCAATTGGCCTTATGGAAGCCGACCCACTCCTGATCCAAGCCGAGCAAAAACTCATCGGCCAGGCCGACGAACTCGTCGTTCTAGTTGACAGTTCGAAATTCAGTCAACGGTCGAGCCTCGTTTTGTGCCCGCTTGAACGTATCTCTACCGTCATTACTGACGACGGTATCCCGGACAATGCGGCGGCCATGCTGGAAGCTGCAGGTGTGAAACTGGTCGTCGCAAATTCAGGCGGCATTCAAAGCGAAGAGGCGGCCTCATAATCGATTCATAGACGAACTACACAATATGACCTTGAGGGAGGATCAAAATGAAACGTCGCACGTTTACTTCGGTTGTTGTCGGGCTCAGCCTCGCGGCAAGTATGATGGGAACAACAGCAATAGCACAGGACAACATGCGCATTGCTTTGGTTGTAAAGGCTCTCGGCATTGGCTTTTTCGAAGCCGCAGCTGAAGGCGCCGAAGAGGCCGCTGGCGAGCTTGGCAATGTCGAGATCATTTATACCGGTCCGACCGATACCACCGCAGAAGGTCAGATTGAGGTCATCAATTCGCTGATCGCGCAGGGCGTCGACGCCATTGCGATCTCGGCAAATGACCCTGACGCGGTTGTACCCGCACTAAAGAAAGCGATGGATCGCGGTATCACTGTTATTTCGTGGGATTCTGGGGTGGCCGAAGGCGGTCGCCAGATGCACCTGAACCCATCGTCGACTGACCTGATCGGGAACACGATCATCAAGCTCGCTGCCGATCATATGCCGGACGGAGGTGACGTAGCGATCCTGTCAGCATCTGCGACAGCGACCAACCAGAATGCGTGGATTGAGGCAGCAGAAGGGTTTTTGCCGAACTACGAAGGCGTAAACCTCGTTGCAACGGTTTACGGCGACGACCTTTCAGATAAGTCCTACCGCGAAGCGCAGGGGCTAATGGCGTCCCACCCAAACCTGAAAGCGATTATCGCGCCGACGACAGTGGGTATCCTGGCATCCTGCCAAGCTGTAACCGACGCAGGAAAAATTGGAGAGATCAACGTAACGGGTCTTGGCCTGCCATCTGAAATGGCAGGCTGCGTCGACTCGGGCGCTACGAAGAGTTTTGCGATTTGGAACCCGATTGATCTTGGGTACTCCGCGACCATGTTGGCACACGCGATCGCGAGCGGGGCCGAAGCCGCTCCGGGCGCTGAAATTCCGATGGGTCGCATGGGTTCTGTAACGCTGGACGACACCAATTCGGCCGCAATGTCGGATCCGTTCACGTATGACAGCTCGAACATAGACCAGTTCAAGTCGATATTCTGAATTGAACAGTTTTCGGCGCGGGTATTGATCCGCGCCGGAACAACTGCAAACCCTTAGACATCGAAGCGAGCCAATGCAGTTGGAGATCAGACCAGACGTGTCCATCCGAGCCGCCTCTGATATCGATCCCCTGTTGTCGCTTGCAGGGATTACCAAGACCTTTCCCGGTGTACGGGCGCTGTCGGACGTATCGCTGAAGCTCTATCCAGGCAAGGTAACGGCGCTGATCGGCGAAAACGGTGCCGGTAAGTCGACCGTGGTGAAAGTCTTGACTGGAATTTACCAGCCCGACGAGGGCGATATCCGGATTGCAGGCGAGCCGGTTCGGTTTCCAACCCCGCAATCGGCTGAAAGTGCCGGTGTAACGGCAATCCACCAGGAAACCGTTCTGTTCGATGAATTGTCCGTTGCCGAAAATATTTTCCTTGGACACGCGCCGAAAGGTAGGTTTGGGCTAATCGACAAAAGTGCCATGACCACTCGCGCAAGCGATCTACTATCCAGCATAGGTGCAAAAATAGATCCTGGCGCAACGCTGAAGGACCTGGGCACCGCGAACAAGCATCTGGTCGCAATTGCCCGCGCGCTGTCCATCGATGCAAGTGTCGTGATCATGGATGAACCGACCGCGGCACTCAGTCAGAAGGAAATCGAAGAGCTGTACGACCTGGTCGATGACTTGAAAGCCCAAGGTAAGGCGATCTTGTTTATCAGCCACAAGTTCGATGAAATTTTCCGGATCGCCGACTTCTATACGGTGTATCGAGATGGCCAGATGGTCGGTGAAGGTGCCATCGAAGATGTAAGCGAACCAGAACTCGTCAAAATGATGGTTGGTAGAGATGTCAGTCAGATCTTTCCGGATCGCGATCACAACATCGGTGACGAAGTGCTTGTGGTCGAAGGCTATGAGCACCCAACCGAGTTTGCAGGGATCGGATTCAGGCTCCGCCGCGGTGAGCTTCTTGGTTTCTATGGTCTTGTCGGCGCGGGGCGCTCTGAGTTCATGCAGGCGCTTTTCGGGATCACTCGTCCGTCCGGCGGAGATATAAGAATCGACGGAGCATCGGCAACCATTCGAACACCGGCGGATGCAGTGGGAAATGGTATAGTTTACGTTCCCGAGGACAGGAGCAAACAAGGTGCCATTGGTGCCCTACCCATTTTCCAGAACGTGACTTTACCATCTCTTTCACGCACGTCTCGCAATGGCTTCATCAGACTGGCTGAAGAATTCAAACTTGCGCGCAAATATACTGAACGCCTCAGTTTGCGTGCTGCCTCCCTGGACACCGAAGTCGGAAATCTGTCTGGTGGTAACCAGCAGAAAGTTGTGATCGCCAAGTGGCTGGCCACGCAGCCAAAAGTCATAATCCTCGATGAACCGACCAAAGGCATCGACATCGGATCGAAGGCTGCTGTGCATGAGTTCATGGCTGAACTTGCTGCGCAGGGGCTCGCCGTAATTTTAGTGAGCTCGGAAATTCCGGAAATTGTCGGCATGTCGGACCGCGTTATCGTGATGCGCGAGGGTCGTATTGCCGCCGAACTGGATAGAAAAGACATATCGCCAGAGAGTCTGGTCAGCCACGCCGCCGGAATCGGGGGGGTGGAGCAATGAAACGTATATCCGCCTCACGAGAACTTTTGCTTCTGATTGCCATCGCATTACTTCTCGCGCTGATCGCATCGCGCTTTCCAGCCTTCGTCACGCCAGCCAATCTGGCTGCAGTTTTCAATGACACCTCACCGCTCATTTTGCTGGCAATCGGGCAGATGATCGTGATCCTCACCAAGTGTATCGACCTATCCGTTGCCGCGAACCTGGCACTGACAGGAATGGTCGTGTCGCTGATCAACATCGCTGCACCAGGACTGCCCATGGTCGTGATCGTCGCCATCGCAATAGGGTTTGGCATACTGCTTGGGATGATTAATGGCATACTGGTTTGGAAGCTTGCTATTCCTCCAATCGTCGTAACCCTAGGTACCATGACCATCTTTCGTGGGGTTATCTTCCTTCTTACCGAAGGCAAGTGGGTTAACAGCCACGAGATGAGTGATGCATTCAAGGCAGTTCCGAGAACTGAAATTTTTGGATTACCTGTTCTGAGCTGGATAGCCATTTCGGCCGTAATTCTATTTTGGATTGTTTTGACGCGAACGACCCTTGGTCGCTCATTTTACGCCGCAGGAGGCAATCCGAACGCGGCCACATATGCAGGGATCAACGTCGGTCGAACCCAGTTTTGGGCCTTTACAATTTCGGGGGCTTTAGCCGGCCTTACCGGATACCTGTGGGTTTCCCGTTTTGCGGTGGCCTACGTCGATGTCGCGGGTGGGTTCGAATTGACCGTTGTAGCTGCTTGCGTGATCGGCGGTGTATCCATCATGGGGGGCATCGGCACAGTGCTGGGTGCGCTTCTGGGTGCATTGTTCCTTGGCATCATCGCCAACGCCTTACCTGTCGTGAACATCTCTCCTTTCTGGCAAATGGCGATTTCAGGCGGCGCGATCATTATCGCGGTTGTTCTGAATGCTCAGGCAAACCGCTCGCCAGGCCGCATCATCTTGAAACGCGCGGAGCACGCGACATGACCACCTCCCGGAACATTCCTGACCGCCTGCGTTCGCCTTTGGAGCAGAGCTTAAAAAGTTGGGAAAGCCTTTTGTTTCTGGTCGCAATTGGCATCTTTATCGCAAACTCATTTGCCTCACCTTATTTCCTGAATGCTTGGAATCTCTCCGACGCGACTTTCAATTTCACCGAAAAGGCGATGATCGCATTTGCCATGGCGCTGTTGATCATTTCAGGAGAGATCGATCTTTCCGTAGCAGCCATCATCGCGCTCGCCTCCACCGCCATGGGGGCAGCTGTGCAGGTGGGCGTCGGCACACCGGGGTTGGTTATGATCGGACTTTCTGTCGGGCTATTGTGCGGGGCGGTCAATGGGTACTTGGTTACAGGGCTCGGTCTGCCTTCCATTGTGGTCACAATCGGAACAATGAGCTTGTATCGCGGCATCAGCTTCATCGTCCTTGGCGATCAAGCCTTTCGCGGTTACCCGCCCGATTTCGCCTTCTTTGGTCAGGGATATGTATGGTGGGTTGTTTCGTTTGAGATTGTGTTGTTCGCGCTCATTGCGGTCATCTATGCCATCATTCTTCACATGACCAATTTCGGCCGAGCGGTTTATGCCACCGGCAACAATGTCACCGGTGCGCTCTTCTCTGGTATTCGCGTGGGACGTGTGAAATTTATCCTGTTCCTTTTGACCGGGCTCATGTCCGGGGTCGCGGCGATTTGCTTGACATCCAGGCTTGGATCAACGCGACCGTCCATCGCTCTGGGTTGGGAGCTTGAAATCGTTACAATGGTCGTCCTTGGGGGCGTCAGTATCCTTGGGGGTTTGGGTTCGATTCCTGGCGTGGTAATCGCTGCTTTCGTCATGGGGCTCGTGACCTTTGGGCTGGGCTTGTTGAACGTGCCGGGGATCGTAATGTCGATCGTGATCGGGGCCTTGTTGATCGCGGTCATCGCATTACCCAGGCTTTGGTCCATGTGGAGGACGCATTAGTGGAAAAATACGCTTTCAAGATGCAACTCAATCCAGGCTGTAAGGATGAATACAAAAAACGCCACGACGAGATTTGGCCAGAATTGGTGAATTTGTTGAGGAATGCAGGCGTGTCGGATTATTCCATCCACCTTGATGAAGAAACCAACACACTTTTTGGCGTACTCTGGCGGGCTGAAGATCACAAAATGGGCGATTTGCCCAGCCGCGAAATCATGCAACGCTGGTGGGCCTATATGGCTGATATCATGGAAACTAAGTCCAACAACGAACCCGTGGCGATACCATTGACGCCCGTCTTCCATATGTCATGACCCCCGAACACGTCGCAGTCATCGACGTCGGCAAGACCAACGTGAAGCTTGCCCTCGTCGACACTTATGATCTATCGGAGATGGCTGTTGTCACTCGGCCAAATACCGTTCTTGAAGGGCCGCCCTATCCTCATTTCGACGTTGAGACGATATGGATACTTCTCCTTGATACGCTCGCTAGGTTTCATGAACAGCACCGCGTCGACGCGATTTCAATAACAACACACGGAGCTTCTGCGGCCCTCTTGGCCACGGACGGAAACCTTACCGCTCCGATACTCGACTATGAACACACCGGGCCTGAGTTGATGGCAAACGATTATGACGCGCTGCGTCCTGCGTTCGAGGAAACCGGATCTCCAAGGTTGCCCATGGGGCTAAACCTTGGTGCGCAACTTCACTGGCAATTCGCGCAGGACAAATCACTCTGCGAGCGAACGGCGGCCATCGTTACTTATCCACAATACTGGGTTCATCGGCTGACCGGGGTACTCGCATGCGATGTTTCTTCTCTTGGTTGCCACACTGACCTGTGGAACCCATTCGAGGCGCGATTTTCTTCGCTCGCTGACCATCTGGGCATTTCAGACAAGATAGCTCCGGCGCGAAAATCTACCGATGTCATCGGTACTCTTTTGCCTGACGTCACGGCCCGAACGGGCCTCAACCCGGATACACAGGTTGTCTGCGGAATACACGATTCCAACGCCTCACTTTTTCCCCACGTGATGCGGCGCGATCCTCCGTTTTCTGTAGTTTCGACAGGCACATGGGTAATTGTGATGACGGTTGGAGGACCCCAAACGCCGCTGGACCCATCACGCGACGTTCTGGTTAACGTGAATGGTTTGGGCGAACCCGTTCCTTCTGCCCGCTTCATGGGCGGTCGAGAATACGAAGTAGTCCAGGCCGGCCAGGCCGCGATCTATGACTCGGGGGTCATGAGCACAGTTGCGGATAACGGTCCTCTATTGATGCCGGCTGTGGTGCCTGAAAGCGGCCCTTTTCAAGGGTACGCGCATCATTGGATCGGACCAGTGCCAAACCGGGGAAGTGCAGAGCGCAGTGCAGCACTCAGTTTTTACCTCGCTATGATGACAGCGGAATGCCTATCGTTAACTGGCCACAAGGGGACGATCATAGTCGAAGGGCCTTTCGCGACCAACGCTGGCTATTGCACGATGTTATCTGCCGCAACGGCGTGTACCGTAGAGATTGCCGCCAGTGTAACCGGAACCAGCCAAGGCGCGGCGATGTTGGCATCCCAAACGGGCAAATTAACGAAGAGCCCGAATGCCAAACGGATTAATCCCGATGACTGCTCCGAATATGAAACATATGCGAGAAATTGGCGAGAAGCCCTGCGCGATTGTGAATCCAATAAAAGCAAAAATCAGAGTTCTTTAAAATGACGTTGATTTATCTGACAGCAAAATCCGCTCCGACAACTTTCGCTTAGAAGACTGTGATGCAAAGGCGGCGGATGAACGATTTGGCGGGTGAATTGCAGCCGCCGAAGTCCCAGATGAACGTCAGGTCCTGGCCGCCAGCGAAGGTGACCAATTGGCACTAGATCTCAATGGCTTCGGCGATGGTCAAGGTCTACTCGAGTTCGACGCCGAGATACCGGACTGTACTGTACATCTTGGTTTAGCCTAGCAAGAGCTGGGCTGCTCTGAGGTTACCGGTTTTCTTGTAGATTTGGATGACTTTCGTGCGCCTGCGTTTCAACGAGCATAGTTTTCCCTTCTGATGCCGTATCCGTGGTCAGCACATGACTAAGTGTACTGCTGACTGAGTCATAAGCCACCCCGGGCGCGGTTGCGTCTGGCGGGCGGGGTAACTAGCAAGCAGCGAAGAATATCTGGAACACAGGCACCTTCGCTGTATGCCAAGACCTCCCTAACTGTGTGTGCGAGCTTTTTCGGGGTCGTAAATTGGGCTGGGCACAATTGTTGCGTTTGTGGCGAAATCACTTCCTGAGACCTTTAAAGTGGTCCCGATTTCAAGCCCTGGCTGAACATGGGCAAGCGCAAGCGATTTGTTCAGGCGGCGAGAGTAACAGGGGCTGTTGATTACCCCAACATCTTCGCCGTCCAGGGACAGCGTCTCCCCACCTTCGAACATGTCGGAGTAATTGATGTCCAGACAGACATTGTTAACTTTTTCGGCACCTTTTGAGGCCATGACCATCGATTTGCCTCGGAAGTCGTCCTTTGTCCTGCTGACGGTGAAGCCGAGGCCGACCTCCCACGGGGAATTCTCCTGGGTCATGTCGTAGCCATAAAACAATAGCCCAGCTTCGATGCGCACCTTGTCCAGAGCGGTGAAGGAACAAGGCATGACGCCCACATCCGCCAGATTGTCCCAGATGTCGGTGATCACTGAGCCATCTGCAAAAATCTCGTAGCCGCGTTCGCCTGAATATCCGGTACGTGAAATACGGCAGGGATGACCAAAAAGTACACTAGGCGCATGTTCGAAGTAGCCCAGATTGGCTAGGTTAATGTCGACATGAGCGTTGAGGATGTCCAGCGAGGCCGGCCCTTGCACAGACAGGTCATGTAAATCGTCGGTAAACTCGACCTGAACGTCACGCGCTGCCGCCGAAGCTTCCAAGAGCGCCATGGTGTCACCCGAACCGTGCACGATCATCCATTCGTTGTCACCGTTGTTGGACACGATGGCATCGTCGGCGATCCCGCCGCTTTCGGTCAAAACGCAGAGATACGCCGCTTTCCCCGGCGCGAGTTTTGACAGATCCCGCGTGGTCAGGTGGTCAAGAACCGACTGAGCGTCAGGACCACGCACGAACACCTTCTTCAAAGGCGACATATCAAACATGCCGACGCGTTCACGGACTGCATCATGTTCATCATTGGGGTCAGTGTCATAGGTCCATGCCGTACCCATGCCGTTCCAATCCTCAAGCCCTGAGCCAAGAGCGGTGTGCCGTGAGGCAAGGGCAGATGTACGGCTGAGTTCTTCGGTCATGGTTCTTCCTTTCTAGTACCATTCGTCCGGCATTCGCGCTTTGCGCTCTGACACGAAGTCTTCAAGCGCGGCCTGGATGTCGGGTTTCATTTTGGGGCGTTGATAGTCGTTCAACATCTGACGCCACCGCCCGGTGGCGCGTTGATCTGCTGTGAGAGCACCATTTTCAGACCAGGTTTCGAATGGTCCGGGGTCAGAAATCTGCGGCTCAAAATTTGCCGTCGCGTAGTGTCGCAGCGTGTGACTGGTCGACAGGAAATTCTCGCCCGGGCCCGATTCAAAATAGGCATCACGGCCAAAGGCTTCGTCATCCGTTTCGAAGCCCTGCAGCAGTTTCAGCATCGCGCCGCAGTGGTCGAGATCCATGATAAATTTCTCGTAAGACATCACAAGCCCACCTTCGAGCCAGCCCGCCGCATGCCAAACCTGATGGGCTCCGGACAAAAGCGTGGACCACATGGCACCGGTGCTATCCTGCATCGCTTGCCCGTCGGGCGCATTGGAGGCGGTGATATGCCCGCCGCCAGAGCGCACAGGTACGCCAAGTCTTCGGCCCAGTTGCGTGAGCGCCATCGCAGTCATGTTTGCCTCTGGGGATCCAAATGTCAGCGCACCTGTGCGCAGGTTCATTGTCGAGTGGAACGAGCCGAACACCACCGGACAACCTGGATGCACCAGTTGCGCAAGCGCAATGCCAACCATTGCTTCGGCCAGAGTTTGCGCCGCCACCGCGGCCGGCAAAAGTGGCCCCATGGCACCTGCGAAAATCGCAGGGGAAACGCAGACACATTGGCCCGCCTCCGCATAGATACGCAGAACCGACGACATGGTGTCATCATAGATCAGCGGCGAATTGACGTTGATATTGGCCTGCATCACTGCGCGGCGTTCCATGAAGTCACGTCCAAAAACGAGGCGTGCCATCTCGATGCTGTCCTGCGCGCGCTGTGGTGCCGTAACAGACCCCATAAAGGGCTTGGTCGAGAGGGTGAGATGCGCCAGCATCATGTCCAGATGCCGTTTGTTCACCGGAATATCTGTCGGCTCCACAACCGTGCCGCCGGAATGGTGCAAGGCGGGCGCACTATAGGTCAGCTTGACGAAATTACGGAAGTCCTCCAGCGTCGCATAGCGACGGCCCGTCGAGAGATCGCTGACAAAGGGAGAGCCGTATCCCGGCATCAGCACAACATTGTCGCCGCCGAGTGTCACGGTTTTGGTTGGGTCTCTGCCATGCAACTGAAATTCGCTCGGGGCCGTAGCGCAAAGTGCGCGGACGTGACCTGGTTCAAACCGCACGCGTTCGCCATCGATGCGCGCACCTGCTTGGGCGAAGTGATCCAGCGCCGTACGATCCCCCCGAAACTCGACGCCAACATTACTTAGAATCCAATCGGCTTGATCTTCGATCCGGGTCAGTGCCGTTTCGTTTAGTAGATTGTAAGCAGGTATTTTGCGACCCTTGAATGGCGTGCTCTCAGATGGCTTAACATCACGGGCCAAGCGGCGTCGGCCTACGCGTCTGCGGCGCCCCGCCGATGTTGATGTGTCTGCTACTGCGTTCAAAGGATCCAACGCCATCTCTTCGTTTCATGAGCCTGAATGCAGATATTGGGTATGAAAATTTGTTTGGAAATCGAAAATTTCTTTTCTCCGCGTCTAAGAAATTTATACACTATTCCTATGACTTCTCGCTTTCATCACCATGACTTGCTTAGGCTTTTTGCCGAGATCGCCCGCTATTCCAGTTTTTCGACGGCGGCGTTGGCGCTCAATATGACAAAGGGCGCTATCAGCTATCAGATCAAAACGCTTGAGGCGGATCTTGGGGTAACCCTGTTCCAGCGCACAACGCGTGGTGTCACACTCACCGGCGAAGGACTGAAACTGCTGGTGATCTGCCAGACCCGATACAAAGAAATCGAATCCGAAATTCAGGCGTTGAAGGGAATCTCAACGCGCTCTTTGACCGTTGGGGTCTCGACCTATTTCGCTGCGCGCTGGCTGTCACCGCGCCTGATGTCATTCATGCACAGCCACCCGGACGTTCAGCTGCGTATTCAACCGATGATCGAGTTTTCTCAAGCTGAGATGCAGGAAGTGGATCTGGCAATCAGGTGGGGCAACGGGAATTGGAGTGACGGCACTGTTACACCATTCATGCACTTACCACCCTATCCTGTGGGCAATCGGGCGGCGGCCGATTTGGTGACTGAGTTAGGAATAAAAGTGGCAATATCGCAACTTACGCTGCTGAGAGATCGTGATGACAGCAGCGCCTGGTCTGACTGGCTGAACGTCGCAAAGCTTCCCCTGCAGTCAAGGAGAGATGTGCTGATCGTTCCCGACCCGAATGTCCGGGTGCAAGCGGTCATCGATGGACAGGGAATCGCTTTGATGGATGACTTGGTTAGGGACGATTTGAATGGGAAAAGGCTGCTTAGGTTGTCGCAAACCGTTCTGCCCAACTACGGGTATTTCTTAGTTCAACCGCACAGAACAGCTCCAACTGGCGCGGTGCGAGCATTCTCGGATTGGATTCAGAGCCAGACCTAACGCCCATTCCCCTTGAGCATCGTCAAAGATATGCCCATCGTCAGGGGCTTTGGACAGATGGCGCTCTGATCTAAGAGAGGATGTGGCTCATCCGATTGGTCTGATTGTGCGGCGGATTTGCGGTGAAGCAGGCGCCTGGTTTGGATTGTCTTCCGTTTGATCCATTGTCTTTTTTTTAGAATGGTCTGCCCGCGTCCGAAGTAGACATCAGTGGGCGTAAGGTTTTGTGAGCTTTCATGGTGGCGCCGGTGATTGTAGTGGTCGACGAAAGTATCAATCCTGCCCCGAGTTTGCGGATGGTATGGCGCCCCTCGATCATGGTCCATTTTCTGATCTTCCAACCATTCGGCAAGCTCACCAGAGATGTAGCTGGACCCATTGTCGCTGAGCAGGCGTGGTTTGTGCAGCACCGTTGCGTGATCACAGCCTGAGGTTTGCAAGGCGAGGTCCAGTGTGTCGGTCACATCCTCGGTCATCATCGTCGTACAAAGCTTTCAGGCGATGATGTATCGGCTGTTATCGTCCAGGATCGTGCTGAGATAGTACCGTCCCCAGCCGATCACCTTCAGATAGGTAAAGTCGGTCTGCCAGAGCTGGTTCGGTCGTGTTGTCTTGTTTTGGAACTCGTCCGCAGCGGACAGGACCACATAGGCTGGGCTGGTGATCAGATCGCAGGACTTGAGGATGCGATAGACCGAAGCCTCTGACACAAAATATTTTTCCGTGTCAGTGAAGCTCTCACGACGGCACAGCATCTGCGATGCTGCACTCGCCTTTCAAGCCGTTCGGCACGATCCTGATCTTCTTTTCTGCGAAATACTACTTGCGGGTCGCACGGCGAATGTCCTTTACAACCTTCTCACCGTGGCTCTGCCTGGTTCCGGGTTTCTTTCTCATCTCCACTCCTTGGCGGTTGCGATGAGCAAGAGACCCTCTCTTATCAAATCAAACTAAACTGTCGCATTGGAGCTGACGTCAGCCACTACCCAACGGTTCAGCGTCGCGTGATCCAGGTCAACACCACGTTCGGCCATGATCTCTTCCAGATCCCGGTAGGAGACACAGTAGCGCAGGTAGAAGAAGACCGCGTGCAAGATCACGTCCTATGGAAAATGTGCACTTTTGAATGAGATAGTCACGGTTTGCTCCTGTCTGATCCAAGCGCGTTAACAAAGCCGCAGTCGGAATGACAGTTGAGAGCAGAGTTTGCAACAGAACCAAAGAACTATCCGCTGAGAACAAACAGCGGAACCTGCGTACTTGTCAATCCAGGTGAAAAAGTTTGCGACACATCCTTTTTTCACCCCGTGGCGGGCACGCACAATCCGCCGATCTCTGTCTTCGCAATACGTATGGTCAATGCCATTGCGACTGCCCAGCCGGTCACTACTGCCGCTGCCGTGCCGAACCACACTCCGGTTTCGTTGAAACCCAATATGCCAATAAACACCCAAACAAAGAACGCGACCCCGAAGGCCTGGCGATAAAGGCTGATCCAAACGGTCCAAATGGGTTTTTTGAAGGCCTGCAAAAGTGAGTTGATTGAAAACAGCATCATGTAAAAAGGCAGGATCAGACTGTCGACTCGTAGATATCCCACACCAACGCGAACAACCTCGGGGTCCGCTGTAAAAAGGCGCATCACTAAGGGGCCACCGAGCCAGAGGATCGGGATCGCAACCAGTGACATGTAAAACCCAACTCGCCAGCAATAGAACAACGCGGCGCGCACCCGCTGGCTGTCCCGAGCACCGAAATTCTGCGAGGCGATCGGAAGAAGCGCACCCGTGACGCCCAGAATGGGCAGCAACAAAACCTGTTCAAGCCGTATAGCGATTGCATAACCGGCAATTGCATGTTCACCAAACAGCTTCAGTGCAAACTGCAGGACAAAGGCCGACAACAACATAATCGTGAATGAAAAGGCAGTAGGCAGAACCTGCAGCGAAATTTCTGCAAACCGTTTCAGGCGTGGTCTGAAATAGGCCGCGCGCATACGTTTCATTCGCCTTCGTCGAAGAACCTGCTGGGTCAAAAAGATCATCACGCCTGTTTGGCTGATCACCGTAGATAAAGCCAAACCGTTGAAGCCGATGCCCGGGATCACGCCCGGAATTCCGTAGATCAGAAGGGGATTCAGAATGATATTTGCCAGAAACGCGACAATAAGTGCCCGCTGCATAGACACTGCGTCGCCATGGGCCTGCAATATGCCATTACACCCATGAGCCAGAAGGAACCCGGGCATTGCCAAGAGCAGCCAATAGAAATAGCGAAGCCCGGCTTCACGATAAACGCCTGGTTCCGAGACAAGCTTGATTAACAATGGACCGAACCAAAGCCCTGCCAGGGCAAGCAGGCAAGACGCAACGATTCCGTAAGTTATCCCTTGGGCCGCTAGGCGTCGTGCCGCTCGGTTGTCGCCTGAACCCAGGGCGTTTCCGACCAGTGCACTCATAGCTGCACCCAGCCCGACGCCCACGGAAATAGAGATGAAAAAAGCTTGAAACCCAAGGGCCAGCCCGGCTTGGGCGCTGGTCGACAACAGCCCGGCGAAGAAGATGTCGACGATGTTGTACAGTGTACTGAAAAGCATTCCGACCGCGCCGGGTATCGCCAATGTTCGGAAATGGCCTGCAATGGACCCTTGGGTCAGATTAAGGTCGATTGCCTGAGCCATGTTAACTGGGTGTCATGGGCGCTCGGCCTGAACTGTTAGAAAGACAAACTCAGGGGTCAGAACATCTTCGAACCCGTGGTTGAGCTCAGCATCCACACTGATCGAGTCGCCAGCTGACAGCGTAAAGCGGGCCTCGCCATATCGGTAAACGGCTTCGCCTTCGAGTGCCTGTACAAACACTACGCCGTGGCCGACATAAGTGGGCGGCGGCCCGCCTTCGCGCAATAAAGTCACGCGACGCGCCTGAAATCGCAGGTCCTTACGAGAATGCAGTGAAAGATTAGTGTATTCGTGGCTATGCCCCGCAGAGATACGGTTGGATTTCAGTCCCTCACCATGACGCACGAGAGTGTAGTCGGTGTGATTTGTCCGCGCTTCGCGGAACAAGGAAACAATCGGAACTTCGAGCGCTTCAGCCAGTGCCGCCAGAGTGTCGATTGAGGGAGAAACCAACCCATTTTCGATCCGGCTGATCATGGCGGCTGAAATACCGGACTGTTCTGCCAGCCTACGAGCGGATTGCTTCCGACTTTGGCGCAGTTCCTTCAGCGAGGCGCCGATGGCACGGTCGATCTGTCTGCCTGGAGTGTCTCCTTGCATGATCCGTCCTTTCAGTCGCTGCTATAATACCCCACCACATCGCCATCGGTGGTGACACCAAGGCCATTCAGCAACCGGTTGGCGTAGTTGAAGTAACCTACGATCTGGTTGATTTCGAGAATTTCGCCATCCTCCCAGCCGGTGTCTTTCAGGGCTGCCACATCAGAATTGACCATCGTACCCGGCGAAAGTGTCAGCTTTTCAGCATAGGTCAGCGCCGCCAAATGTGCGCCGTCGAACGCATCTTGAGGGCGATGTGCCTCGAGTGCGGCTTCGATTTGGTTGGCGCGGGCGGCGTCGTCGATCAGGTGTCGGGCGTTGGACCAGTGGTTGGCAAAAGAATAGGGGCAGGTGTTGAGAGTGGATACGTAGGAACTGATCACTTCCTGAAACCACATGGGAACTTTGTTCGCCTCATCGTGCAGACAGGCTCGATAAAGAATCACGTGCCCCTTCATGGTGTTAGGCCGCAGCGAATGCACCCGCATGACATTGTCGACGGTGCCGTGCGGTGTACGCGCCAGATCCAAAGTGGCCTTCAGGTGCGCATCAGCATCTTCGTCAGATATCATCCTGATCCAGGCAGACATTTGCGGTTCCTCCCTTGGTCGTCAGTATTATCTGAGGGCAGTTCAAAATTTGTCCTCTGAGTTTTTTTATTGACGAGTATTGCATATTAAGCAACCATATTAATTAGTGTGCAACGTATTTGAGGAGGCTCAGGCCTTGCCCGACTGCCCCAAACAATCGCAGCGCCAGCCCGGCCTCGGCTGTTTCGGCAGGCCCGGCACCACAACACAGCGACCCGCCTGTAGTGTAACGGTGGGGGAAACTCCTTTGCGCGCCCGGTCCATCAAAAGACAACCTCGCATGATGTCACGAACCCAGGCAGGTACGACATGAACCAAGCCACTCCGATGATTGAAGTGACCAATCTGGATAAATTTTATGGTGCGTTTCACGCGCTCAAAAACATCGATCTGACGGTCCATCAGGGTGAAAAAGTCGTGATCTGCGGCCCCTCGGGATCGGGAAAATCGACGCTGATCCGTTGCTTTAACGGGCTGGAGTGGCACAATTCCGGCCGCCTCGTGATCGATGGGATCGAGGTTTATGATGGTGCCAAAGAAATTCGCGAGCTGCGGCAGGAAGTCGGTATGGTCTTTCAGCAGTTCAACCTGTTTCCACACCTGACAGTGCTAGAGAATCTGACGATCGGTCCGATGAAAGTGCGCGGGATATCCAAGGCGCAGGCCGAAGAAACCGCACGCAACTATCTTGAACGTGTTCATATCCCGGAACAGGCCGACAAGTACCCTGCGCAGCTGTCGGGCGGGCAGCAGCAGCGCGTAGCAATTGCGCGATCTCTATGCATGGAAACTCGGATCATGCTGTTTGACGAACCGACATCCGCGCTGGACCCCGAGATGATCAATGAGGTGCTGGACGTGATGGTCGAGCTGGCCGACACCGGCATGACCATGGTTGTCGTCACTCACGAGATGGGCTTTGCCCGTAAGGTCGCTGATACGATGGTCTTTATGGAGGCGGGCCAGATCGTCGAAGTCTCACCACCCGAACAGTTTTTCACCAACCCCTCGAGCGAACGCTGCCGTTTGTTCCTAGATCAGATCTTGGCGCATTGACATGAGCGATCTGGGCATTTCCCGGCCAAAGGGTCAGCCGCTGCCTAAGCCGCCTTTTTTGAAGCGGTTTTTTGACTCGACGCTGATTTCGGTTGGGATCTATGTCGTTATCGTCGGGCTGATCGCCTATGGCGCATATATCGGTGCGCAGGGCATGGGGTATAACTGGCAATGGTACCGAGTACCGCAGTTTCTGTATCGAAATACCGAGGTCGGGTTTGAATGGGGTGAGATTCCCATCGGGCTGGTCGCGACGATCAAATTGTCGGTCACGGCTTTCATTCTGGCTATGGTCATAGGCCTGCTTGTCGCGTTGCTGCGCCTGTCGGATCTGGTCATCGGGTCGGCAATTGCGGTTGGATTTCTGGAGTTGATCCGTAACATCCCGCTGCTGGTTCTGCTTTATCTCTTTTATTATGTTCTGGGGCCGATCTTTGGATTTGACCGATACACAGCCAGTATTCTTACCCTGGCCGTGTTCCATTCTGCCTTGATTTCGGAAATCTTTCGGGCCGGGATCAACGCCGTCCCCACCGGCCAGTGGGAGGCCGCCAAATCTATCGGGATGAGCCCTTCCCAGACTTATCGCTATATCATCCTGCCACAATCCGTCCGCTTCATGCTGCCGCCGATGACCGGCGAGGTCGTTCACCTCATAAAATCCTCGGCTATTGTCAGCGTGATTGCAGTGGCCGAGCTGACGACCTTCGGACGCAACATCATTTCGGACACATACATGAGTTTCGAAATCTGGTTCACCATCGCACTGGTTTATTTGGTGGTGACCCTGATCCTGTCGATCGGCGTAAGCCATCTGGAGAAGAAATATGCCGTCGACCAATAACCCGGAAAATATGTCGGACAACAAGGAGAACCAAGATGAAGCTTTCTCGCAGAATGCTCGGGGCTGCCCTCGGCGCGGTCGTGGCTACCGGTGTGGCGACCTCAGGCTGGGCGCAGAGCACTACGCAGGAACTATCCAGCGAAAGTGTGATTGAAACTATCAAACAGGATGGCGTGATCCGGATCGGTCTGTCGCTATTCGTGCCATGGTCGATGCGCGACAAGAATGGCGATCTGATCGGATTCGAGCTGGATGTTGGCCGTCAACTGGCCGAGGATATGGGGGTAGAGGTCGAATTCGTGCCCACCGCTTGGGACGGTATCATCCCGGCGCTGGTCTCGGGCAATTTCGACGTGATCATCTCGGGCATGTCGGTGACGGCGCAGCGGAACCTTACCATCAACTTTACCGACCCATACGCCTATTCGGGTCTGGCCATTCTGGCCAATAAATCGATGACCGAAGGCATGACACTTGAGGATTTCAACAAACCCGAAGTGACCTTTGCCGCCCGTCGCGGTGCGACACCTGCGGCGGTGATCGCACAAAACTTCCCTGATGCGACATTGCTGTTGTTCGATGAAGACGGTGCCTCGACTCAGGAGGTTCTGAATGGGAACGCTCATGCTTCCATGGCAGCGCAGCCGACTCCGAACCGCGAGGCTGGGTTGCACCCTGAAACGCTGAGTGTGCCGTTCGAAAATCTTTATGATCCGCGCGGTGAAGCTTTTGGTGTGCGAAAGGGTGACCCGGACGCCATGAACTATTTCAACAACTGGATCGCCCAGCAGTGGCGTTCCGGCTGGCTGAAAGAGCGTCATGACTATTGGTTTGCTGGAAACGAATGGGCTGACCAGGTCGCCCAGTGACCATGACCCACCCGGGGGGCAGCGATGCAGCCCTCCGGATCTGATACGGAGCGTCTCGCGTGCAGGATTTTCTCAAAAAACTCAGATGGCCGGATTACCTGATCGCCGCGGTTCTGTTCGTGTTTTTCGGGTATATCTGGCTGTCGATCGAAGGCACGCTCAATTACAAGTGGCGCTGGGAGGTCATCCCCAGTTACATTGTCGGCTGGCATTCTGGTCGTGAGGAATACTTTGCCAATTTGCTGCTGCAAGGGCTAGCCGCAACGGTTCGCATCAGCCTATATGCCGGAATTCTGGCGTTGATCCTGGGCACCATTCTGGGTGTAGCCCGCTGTTCATCCAATCTTACCATCCGTATGCTGGCGCGTACCTATCTGGAATTTCTGCGCAATGTGCCGCCGGTTGTTGTTGTTTTCATCTTCTTCTTCTTCCTGTCCCAACAATTGATCGATGCGCTGAACCTGGAGCGCTGGGCGCGCGGTATCGCGCGTCAGGAAAACAATCAGGTCTGGGAGTTCTTCTTCGGTGAAATGCGCCGCTTCCCTTCGCTTGTTTCGGGCGTCATTGTACTGGCCCTTTTTGAGAGCGCATTCGTTGGTGAAATTGTGCGTGCCGGTATCCAGTCGATCCCGAAAGGTCAGCGAGAAGCCGCGCGCTCTATCGGTATGAGTCGCATTCAGGAGCTGCGCTATGTAGTACTGCCGCAGGCGATGAAGAAAGTGGTGCCACCGCTCGCCAATCAGTTCATATCGCTGATCAAAGACAGCTCAATCCTTTCGCTAATTTCTGTGCAGGAACTGACTTACAAAACGGTTGAGCTCGTGGCCTCATCCCGCATGATCTTTGAGGCGTGGATCACCACGGCCGCTTTCTACTTTGTGGTTTGCTTCGGCCTTAGCCGATTGTTTGCGCGGCTTGAAAAACGGTCGGACAAGCGCTGACTTAAAGGCCAGTATGATACGTCTCTATGATTTCCGGCTTTCGGGCAGTTGTCACAAAGTACGACTGTTGCTGTCCATGCTGCAGCGGGATCACCAGATCATCGACGTAGACCTGCTGAACGGTGACCAAAACCAGAGCGCGTTTTTGCAGGTCAATCCGCTGAACAAGGTACCGGTTCTGGACGATGATGGGTTCATCCTGCGCGACAGCACAGCCATCATGGTTTACCTGGCGCAGAAATATGGCGCAGCCGAATGGGCCCCGGCCACACCGAAAGAACACGGCGACATACAACAATGGCTGTCGTTTTCTGTGAATGAAATCTTCCACGGCGTTGCAACGGCCCGGGCGATTGTTCTGTTTGAACGCGACATCGATCTAGCCAAGCCGCGGGCGCTGGGGCAGAAATCCCTGAAGATCATGGAGCAACACTTGTCAGACCACCGCTGGCTGGCGTGCGACCGCACCACCCTCGCGGACCTCGCCTGCTATCCCTACATAGCTCTGGCGTATCAGGGTGGAATATCGATGTCTCCATACCCGGAGGTGCGCGCGTGGATCGCGCGTGTTGAGGCTTTGCCGGGATATGTCCCGATGCCGGGGTTGCCGGCACCGGGTTAAGGGCAATCGGGACTATGCTCTGATCTGCACCATGCCGTTTTCGACCCGGGCTTCAAATACTTTCATCGGCCTGGTCGCAGGCGCTGAAACCGGGCGCCCGTCTCGCACATCAAATGCGCCCTGGTGCAGAGGGCACTCGATGATATAGCCATCGAAATACCCGTCACACAGATCTGCGCCGCCATGATTGCACAGTGCTAGCGAGGCATAGATACCACCGGGCGTGTCATAGATTGCGATGATACGTGAGCCGAGTTCGACCCGTGTGACCCAATTTTTTTCCAACCGAGCAGTCTCGATCACGTCTTTCCACGGTTTTACATCTGTCATGGATCACGCCTCCTCCTTGTGCCGGATCTGACGCAGGATTTCGCGGTGGGCAGCCAGATAGCCGCCGGGCTCGATATGGATGTGGTCTTTTAGCTTCTCATGCAGGCGCGGGAGCGCGTGAAACGGGACCGAAGCGACATAGTGATGTTCCGCGTGGTAATTCATGTTCCAGCACAAAAAAGACCATGGTGCCGAAACCAGATTGGTGCGCGTATTCTCCGACATCTGCGCGACGGTCGGGCGTCCGACATGTTCGGTCATTCGGATGAAACGCATCACCGGCTCGCCCAGAAACAGGGGGATGAGCCAGTACCAGATCAGCCCCCACCAGCCCGTGATGGCCATGCCCAAAAAGATCGCTGCATAAATAGCCAACATTCTGCGGGCATCACGGTATACGGCCTGATGTTCGACTTTCGGAATGAACCGTAGCTCGGTTTCGCTGAGATTGCCGCTGGCGTGGCGAAACAGTTCCGTAAATTTACCGCGCCAGTAGGGCAGGGCGGACAAATAAATCAGATATTCTCCCATCGTCTTGGGCAAAGGGATCAGTTCGGGGTCTTCCCCGGTCAGTTGCGTATAGGTGTGATGATCGCAATGTTCGTAGCGAAAGAACCGATGTGGCAGAATGATGATCAGGCCGCAGATCTGACCTACCAAATCATTCAGCCACCGGGTTCGAAACACCGTATAATGCACGCATTCATGCTGTAGTGAGAAATGGTGCACCAGAACGATGCCTTGCAGGAACATTGCGGGCCAGATTAGCCAGCTGTTCCAGGCTAGGGTGACAAGGGTAGTTGTGCCAGCCAGCACCAATACCCAAAGCACCAGTTGGCGCAAGCCGGGGCCGTCGGACCGTTGCATGAATCCTTTCAGTTCTTCACGCGTGAGCTTGCCTTCGGCCAGTGCCTGAGACAGGGGCGTAACGATTGCTTGTGACATGTGAGTTCCACATTTTTGCCGGTGCGGGGGCTTCGCCCTCATCGCATGTACCGGCACCGGAGACGGGAGTGCTCCGCACCATAGGACCGTGTCAGGTAGGTCCTATTGCGACCAGTTTAGCGCGATGACGCGCGTTCGATCAAGCGGCAAGGTTCAACCCGTGCGGCGTAGACCGATGTCCAGATCGGGGTCAGCGAACAGAGCGGCTGCGCAGGGGTGCTTGTCCAGAATGGTGGCTCCGCCGGGCAGCCGGTCGGCGTGGAAAGCCCCGTTTTCCCAGTAGGTCACACCGTCAATCACGATCGTCGGATCAAACACGTTCCAGCTGATTTCGCCTGGGGCATAAGCACCGCAAGTGTGGAAGTGCAAAATACGCGGATTGCCGAAAGCGGACCCGCCCCAACGCTCGAAATTCTCGCGCATGTCCCATGGGTAGCCGCAGCCCGGGTGGATACCCGCATGCCAGGAATGCACGAAATTGCGGTCTATGCCGAACTGACCCGCGACCCGGTCATAATGAGCCTCGGCCCGCGCAGCGTCGGCAGGATCGCCGTCAAACCCTGTCAGGCGTCCGCTTTCCAGCATCGCAAACACTGGTCCTTCGAATTCCACAGTATAATCATCATAGTACTTTGATCCGGTGCCAGTCAGAAATTTCAACGCCACCCGACCCGAAAAGCTGTGTGCCGGGACTGGCGTGAAGACCGACATGGGAAAGCGCAGGATCGACGTATCGCCCGTCATATCCAGGTTCATCTCAGGCCGTCCCCGAAAGTCCGTACCCAGAGGGCAGGTGACCCGCACGTCGGTGGCCCTGCTCAGAACGTCATTGATCCCTGCCTTGATGTCGAGAAAAGCATCGTGATGCCCGTTCGAAAAACCAGAACCAAAAAGCTCGCGGTTCAGGGCGAAACTGACGATGATCTTCTTGCCCTGTGGCATTTCCGAAAACCGGAGCTGATCCCCGAGACGGGCCAGAAACAGTATGATATCGGCAGATTCGAACCGCGCCAGAAGATCAGCGGACAGGTGTGGATTGTCCGGATTAAATCCCACATCCACCGCATCAACTGACAAGCCCATGGATCGCGCGGCATACGTGACGATTTGCACACTATCCGCATCGAAATAGCCATGTTCGGGAGGTTCATAAGCGATCAACAACCGGTCGCCAGCCGTTGCGTGGGCGCAGTTTGTCAATAGATTTCGCGCGCCGCGCTCGGGTGTGATGTCCGACATTCGCGTCTCCTACGGGTTCCGGTCAGTATAGATTAGGCTCGGGTTGAGCGCCTAATCTATTTGAAAGTGATTATGCCTGACATTAGGGTGACTAATATGATCGTAAACCTGCCCTATTCCGCCCTGCGCGCCTTCGAGGCAGTTGTCCGGCATTCCGGCTTTTCTCCTGCTGCAGCTGAGCTGGGCGTCAGCCAAAGCGCGGTCAGTCAGCATGTGCGGGCGCTTGAGGAATGGCTTGGTCGCGATCTGCTGGTACGTGGCGCGAGGTCATCGCGCCCGACTCGCGAAGGAGAGCTGCTGGCGCTGGCCATTTCTGAAGGGTTGGGACGTATTTCGGACGTTTGTACCCAGCTGAGGGACAAGACTCGCACCGACAGGACCATCGTGATTTCATGTCTGCCGGGTTTTGCGTTCAACTGGTTGTTTCCGCGCCTTTTAAACTTTGATCTTGCTCATCCGGACCTGTCGATTTCCATTGCCACAGATACCGGGCAATATCCGTTTTCAGGGGCGGATGCGGATATCGGTATTCGCTATGGTCTGGGTGATTATCCTGGCTATCAGGTCGATCTTCTGATGACCGAGCAGCTGTTTCCGGTCTGCGCTCCCTCTTTGATTCCAAGCTTGCGCGGGGTCGAAGATCTGGCGCGACACACGATGCTGGTGGATGAAAACCTGCATCATGGGCCCGCAAGCCCGACATGGGATTTTTGGGCGCGGCAATGCGGATTGACGCTGCCGTGGCCCTTGCGAACTCGGCGGTTTGGGCAATCCAATCTGGTCGTTCAGGCGGCCATCGAGGGGCTTGGCGTCGCTTTGGGACGGGAACCTCTGGTCATTGACACGCTGTGCGATGGACGTCTGGTGCGACCAGTTCCGCAACTGACGCAGTCTCCGTTGTCTTATTGGCTGGTTCGACCCCATGAAACTAAGGACAGCCCGAAAGTCGGTGAGTTTCTGAACTGGATCCGTGCCGAGGTTGAGGCGCAGCCGGACATTCCGCCATCTGCGGGCACAAGGAATTAGCCTGACTTATACGAGTCATTACCATTCCAGCATGGCGCAAGATCAGCTTGCCGCCCATACTTGCACAAGCCATCTGACGATCTGGAGAGCATTTCAATGTATCTGAGAAACTGCTGGTATGTCGCCGCCTGGAGCAAAGATATCGGGCGCGAGCTGAAGGCCGAGATGCTTCTGGGCGAGAATATCGTGCTTTATCGGCAGGAGGATGGCAGGCCAGTCGCATTGGAGGATGCTTGCCCGCACCGCAAGCTGCCGTTGTCCAAGGGCAACCTGATTGGGGATGTAGTGGAATGCGGCTATCACGGTCTAAAATTTGACTGCACTGGAAAGTGCACGGACAGCCCGACGCAGCGCGGCATGACCCCGCGTCGGGCGGTGGTGAGATCATATCCGGTTGTGGATCGGTATCGGTTCCTATGGATATGGATGGGCGATCCGGAACTGGCAGATCCCGACAAGATTTTCCCGATCGAGAATTTCGATGATGACAGCTGGGGCAAGACCGACGGTGGGGTGATGGATATCGACTGTCATTACCTGTGGGTCTGCGACAACCTGCTTGATCCCAGCCATGTCGCCTGGGTGCATGTATCTTCTTTTGCAGGCGCCGGAACGGATGAAGAGCCGCTGAACGTCGAGCGGACCGACCGTGGCGTCGTCGTCTCGCGCTGGATCGCGAACAAACCGCCATCGCCCTATTACGCCAAACTGGTGGCATTTGACGGCGATTGCGACCGGCTGCAGCATTATGAGATGTGCATGCCCGCGATCGGGCTGAACAAATCCATCTATACGCCGGTCGGGACCGGCGGGTATGACATGCAACCCACTCCTGAAACGTTCATCAATATCTCCTATAATTTCATGACCCCAATCGATGAAGACCGCACCAGATACTTCTGGTTTCAGCACCGAAATTCCGATCCCAAAAATGTGGAAGTGTCCAAATTTATGAATGATGGCGCGCGCATGGCGTTTCTTGAGGACAAGGACGTACTGGAAGAAGTCCACAAGGGTATGAAGTTCGCCAAGACGCCCAATATCGATCTCGGGTTGGACGCGGGTGCCAAACTGTTTCGCAAAACGCTTGATCGCGCGATCGAAGCCGAAACCACCCCTGTGAGTACAACTGTTCCGGCTTGAGGCGCCGTCTGCGAAGGTTACTCATGTAGTTTCACTTGATCGGGTTATTTGAAGTTGACCCCACCCTGCCGGCCGAGTTTTTGGCAAAAAGGACGGAGTCTGTGTGCGACGTTTGTCGCTTGTTATGACGCTCTGTAGATCACCGGAAACCGGCCCCCGGCAAAGGGCGCACCGGGGCGTAAGCTGTCGTCGTGCAGCCATTCGGTGACAGTATCGCGGGGCTCATAGGTTGCGCCGTCCACAGCGAACCGGATCGCATAGCCGCGTCTGCGTCGGGTTGAGGTGCGGTTGCCCATCGCTGAATGTACGGTCATGCCATCAAATGCCAGCGCATCACCGGGCTTCATATTCGGGTAATGAAAGATGTCGTAGTCAGCGCGGTTCATTTCGAAATCGGGCATGTCGATATAGTCTGGGTTGTCCACTTCCAGATAATGCAAAAAGCCCCCAAGCTGGTCCGTTTTGAAGGGTCGGTATTTAGCGCCCCAGGCATGCGAGCCCCTTACGAACTCCAACGCACCGTTGTCGGGGTCCACAGGGTCCAGCGCAATCCACATGGTCATGATCGGGCCTGAGACCGGCCAATAGGGTTGATCCGTATGCCAGCCGGTTTGTGTTTTTGTGCCCGGCTCTTTGACAAATATCTGGTCGTAGATCAACGAGGTCCAGGGGCTGTTTGCTACCTCTGCCACACGCTGCCCAATATCAGAATTTAGGCAGTAGTCTTGAAACACGCCGGGACTTTCACGCATGTTTTTGTAAGCAAAGTAACGGTCGCCTTTGGCGACTTCGTCATCGACAGCCTGACGCAGCTTGCTCAGCCAATCCTGCGGCAGCACTTGTTTCAGCAGCACGACGCCGTCGCGCGCATAGGTTTTCTGAATGGTTTTCAGGTCAGGTGTTTGTGTCATGTAACGTCCATTTCTGTCACCTCTTTCACAGAGGCGGTTGCAGAGGGCAGGCGCGTTGCGCCCGGATTTTCTGGCGTTACGAGGCGGGTGAACTGCGGCAGTTTATGATGAAACAGGGCCAAAGCGAACGGGCCGACCATTTGCCGGCAAGACGTCGATGAAACTGTTCCACACGGAAGCTCATTGCGTCACCTTTCTCCGTTACCTTAGCCGCATTTTCCACATTGGAATAGAACCCAGTTTGGGTTGTTTTGCATATCGATAAATTTATTGACTATATGTGCATAGTGATAAATATTATTACCATCATGCAAAATTACTCTGTTTTCTCGCTCGTCCGTAATGCGCTAACCGGGCACCGAAACTGGCCGCAGGTTTGGCGTAGTCCGCCGTTGAAAGACCGCTATGATGTCGTGGTGATCGGGGCAGGAGGTCACGGGCTGGCAACTGCCTATTATCTGGCAAAGGAATTTGGCATCACCAATGTCGCCGTGCTGGAACGCGGCTGGCTGGGCGGCGGCAACATCGCGCGAAATACGGTGACTATTCGGTCGAACTACATGAGGGATGAATCGATCCCATTCTATGTCAAATCCGTCGCCATGTACGAAGGGCTCACGGACGAGTTGAACTTCAACATGATGCATTCCAAACGAACTATGGTGGATGTGGTTCAGACCTGGCCCAAACTGCGCGAGCTGCGGCGGCGGCAGTTGGTGATGGACATCTACGGCTCGACCTACGATCAGATCACAACCGAGGAATTGCGCCGCCGCATTCCTGCGTTGACTGGCGGCGGCCCAGATGCGCGGCTGCCTGTGATCTGCGGCATGGTACATACGGATGCGGGTGTGAACCGGCATGATGCGGTGGCCTGGGGCTATGCCCGCGCGGCTGACGCACGCGGGGTTGAGATTCATCAGCAAACAGAGGTGCAATCCCTGCTGCGCGGGGCGGATGGGTCCATCGAAGGGGTCGAGACCAACCGGGGCACCGTTCGGGCAAAGAAAGTGGTCGTGGCCGTCTCGGGACATACAACGACGCTGACCGAAACCGCAGGCCTCAAACTGCCGCTGCGGACGATGAACCTGACGGCCTTTGTGTCTGAGCCGGTCAAGCCGCTGGTTGATGTGATCGTAAATTGCCCGGACAGCGGGTTCTATTTCAGCCAGTCCGACAAAGGTGAGATGGTCATCGGCGGCGCGCCCGATATGGGTCAGAGCTTCCGTCGAGACATAAAGCAACATGTATTCGAGGATACCGTGACTGCCATGCTGTCGCTTTTCCCAAGTTTCAAGAAGCTCAAACTGATGCGGCAGTGGGGCGGGCATCTGGATATTGCCCATGATGCCTCACCCATCATGGATCATACAGAGGTACCGGGCCTGTTTGTCACCGCCGGATGGTGGGGCGGGTATAAGGCTATCCCTGCGGGCGGGCTGACGCTGGCGCATCTGGTGGCCAAAGGTGAACCGCACCCGCTGATGGCACCCTTCACACTGGGCAGGTTCCGGCATCTGGATTTCGTAATGGAAGCCGGGACCACCACTGCGCGATAGGAAAGGACAGGATCATGATGCTTATAACCTGCCCGTTCTGTGGCAAGCGCAATGAAAGCGAATTTATCCATGGTGGCCCAGTAGGGGCGGTCCGCCCAGATCCCAATGCCGTCAGCGATGAGGAATGGGTCGAGTATCTGACCGTGACGCCGAATCCACTGGGTCCGGTTCAGGAGAAATGGTGGCACGCACGGGGATGCGGTGAATGGTTCACGATCTGGCGTGATACACGGACCCATGACATTGTGGAGGCGCCGGATGGCACAAAGTAACCGTCGCGCGGCAGGCGGACGTATCGACCGAAACCGCCCCGTGCGGTTTACGTTCAATGGTAAATCTTTTGAGGGCTTTGAGGGTGATACATTGGCCTCCGCCCTGTTGGCCAACGGTGTTCGGGTCACGGCCCGCAGTTTCAAGTATCACCGCCCGCGCGGGATCATGGGCCACGGTCCCGAAGAACCAGCGACTTTGGTTGAGTTGGACGGGGAAGACGCCTCGGGCAATTGTCCAGTGACCACAGTCCCTTTGCGCGACGGCCTGAGCGCCCGATCCGTCAATTGTTGGCCTTCGCCCGATTTCGACCTTGGCGGTATCAACCAGCTATTCGCGCGGTTTATTCCGGCAGGGTTTTACTACAAAACGTTCAAGTGGCCCAATTGGCATCTGTTCGAGCCATCAATCCGCAAGGCTGCTGGTCTCGCAGCTGCCCCGTCCGCGCCTCCTGCACAGGGCCATTTCGAGGCACGTAATGCCCATGCCGATGTACTGATCGCGGGGGCCGGTCCTGCCGGATTGCAGGCTGCGCTGGATGCTGGGCGCGCTGGTAAGCGTGTGTTCTTGGCGGATGAAGGAACAGAAGCGGGTGGGAGCCTGCTCAGTCGGAACCTGACTGTCGGCGGCCGTGCGGCAATGGATTGGGTGGCTGATACAGTGGCAGAGTTGAGCAAGATGGAGAATGTGATCCATCTGCAAAACGCAACCGTGTGGGCTTATCGCGAGCACAATCTGATGATTGTGAATGAGCGTGCTCCCGATCAAAATTCGATCCTAGAGCGGAGTTGGCGGGTTCGTGCAGATGAGGTCGTGATCGCAACAGGCGCCACAGAGCGGGCGTTGGTGTTCGGCGACAACGATCGCCCGGGCGTGATGCTGGCCTCTTCGGTTCAGGCTTACGTCAATCGCTGGGGTGTAACACCCGGCAAACACGCGGTGTTGTTTACCAACAATAACAGCGTCTACGAAGTTGCGGTCGACATGATTGCGGCTGGCATCGCGGTTGAGGCAATCCTCGACAGTCGAAACGAGGTACCTCAAGCAGCGTTGGATTTGGTTTCCGGGGTCACGGTCCATACCGGAACCGTCATCGGCGGCGTCCGTGGACGCAAGAGCGTCCGCGGCGTAAGAGCTGTGCCCAAAACCGGTGGTTCTGGGGTTTGGATTGACTGCGAGCTGTTGGCTTGCTCTGGGGGGTGGAGTCCGACGGTTCACTTATGGTCCCAATCTCGCAGTACGCTGCGATTTGATGACGATCTGGCGGCGTTCTGTCCTGATCAGCCAAAACAAGCGTGCCGGGCCGTGGGGGCGGCGGCCGGTAATCTGACGCTGGATCAGATCATCGAAGGCGGCGAAGATCTGAGCTATGGGATCGAACCAATGTGGCGAGTGGACGTTTCAGGCCAGCGCGGCAAGGCGTTTCTTGACGTTCAGAACGATGTGGCCGTCAGCGATGTGCATCTGGCTTTGCGCGAAGGCTACGACAATGTCGAACATGTCAAACGATATACCACCGGTGGCATGGGCATCGATCAGGGCAAGACCGGCAACATCAACATTATTGGCACTGTTGCGATGCAAAAGGGTTTGCCGCTGCAAGAGGTGGGCACAACCACCTTTCGTTCACCCTATACACCGGTTTCCTTCGGGGCGATCGGCGGCCTGCGTGAAAACTGGGGGCTTTTCCCTTATCGTCATACTCCGGTAACCCAGTGGAACAAGGATAACGGCGCGGTCATGTACGAGGCTGGCGCGCGCTGGCGGCGACCGGGTTATTTCCCGAAAGCAGGCGAAGGTCTGCAAGAGGCCGTGAACCGCGAATGCCAAGCCGTGCGTACGGGCGTCGGGGTCTATGATGGTTCCCCGCTGGGAACCTTCGAGCTGAAGGGGCGCGACGTCCCGCGTTTCCTTGATTTCATCTATTCCAACATCATGTCTAGTCTGAAACCCGGCGATGGGCGCTATGGGCTGATGCTGTCCGAAGACGGGTTGATCCTGGATGATGGCGTGGCTTTCCGGTTGGATGAAAACCGCTGGTTGATCTCGACCTCAACCGGGCACGCGGATGCGGTGAACCAACATATGGAAAAACTGCTGCAAACCGAATTCCCCGACTGGCAGGTGATGATCACCACTGTCACCAGCCAGTGGAATAATGCCACTATCTGTGGTCCCAAGGCGCGTGAAGTTTTGCAGGCGGTAGGCTCGGATATCGACCTCGCGCCCGAGGCGTTCCCTTTCATGTCCTTCCGTGAAGGCACCGTCGCCGGTTTCCCTGCGCGGGTGGTGCGGGTGAGTTTCACAGGTGAACTGTCCTATGAGGTCAACGTAGCCCCACGCCACATGGCGGCCCTTTGGGACAAGGTGATGGAGGTTGGTGCGCCCTTTGGCATCCTGCCTGTGGGTTCGGAATCCAGCCATGTGCTGCGCGTCGAAAAAGGGTTCCTGTCGCTGGGGCATGAAGTCGACGGTACGGTAGATGCCTATGATCTGGGAATGGGATGGGCGATGTCCAATAAGAAGCCTGACTATCTGGGCAAACGCTCGGTCGAACTGCGCAGGTCCGGCGGCGGCACCCGGCGCGAGCTGGTCGGAATTCTGGCGGATGATCCCAACCGGCAAATCCCTGAAGGTGCACCACTGACGCCCGGAGGTCGGAAAGAAGCCACCGACGGGTTGGTCACCGCCTGTGTATGGAGCGTGGTACACAACCGTTGGGTTGGGCTGGCGTTGCTGGAAGATGGCCACGCGCGGCAGGGCGAAACCGCCCATGTCCGGCTGAAGGATGACGTGATCCCGGTCACGGTCACGAAACCGGTCTTTCACGACCCCGAAGGTAAATTGCTGAGGTCCTGAGATGAGTTATGACGTCACAATTGAACGGTGCGGCCTGATGGCTCTGTTCGACCTCAAGGGCGCGCCTGACGCGGTATCGAAATGGGCCGGGGACGCTTTGCCTAGTTTGCCGTACCGCCCCAACAGCCGGACAGAAAAGGACAGCATCGAACTGTTCTACATCGGTCGTGACCACTGGATCACCCGCGCCCCACTGGCACAGGAAAACGCGATGGAAGCCCGGCTGATGCCCACGGACTGCCCGGCAGATATCAGTATTGTTCGGGTCTCGGACACGATGACCTTCTTTCGCATAGTCGGCCCAGATGCAGGTCAGGTGATGTCAATTGCCTGCCCGATGGACCTGCATGACAGCGTGTTCGGGACGGACGCGGTTTCCTATACCGAAGTATTTGGCCTCAAGGCTTTGGTGATGCGGTGTCAGGATGGCATTGAGTTCGCAGTCGAACAAAGTTTTGCGGATATGGTCGAAGACTATCTGATCCGCGCAACGGCTTGAGGGGAAATCGGCATGGTTCGAACGCACATCCACAAGTACCAGACGCGCTATCACGCGAAAGCAACCTATTCCAAGGCGATCCGAGCCCGGGGTGACTTTGTTTTCATGCAGGGACAGGTCGGCACGCTGATGGATGGCACACTGGTTGGCGAAGGCGACCCGGGCGCGCAGGCAGATCAGGCCTGCCGCAACATCCAGCGCTGGATGGAAGAGGCCGGGGGAAGCTTGACCGATGTTTGCAAGTTGACAGTCTACGTCACCGATATTTCGTACCGTCCAGCCGTTTACGAGGCGATCAATCGCTGGTTCGAAGGTGTTCATCACTGTTCGACAGGCGTGGTTGTGCAGGGGCTGGCCGATCCGTCGCTTTTGGTCGAGATCGACGCGATGGCTGTCATCGACGATGATGCTGATACCCCCGGCTGAAGGAGTCGCGTCTATCCGACATCGCATTGCGTAGAAACGCCAGTCATGAGAGTGTCCGGTCGAGCCGGTCCGGTTTTGTCTGCGAATTGTAATGCTTTCGACACTCACCTCGATACTGCCGATCTTTTTGATCATTGCGCTGGGCTTAGCCCTGCGCAAAGGCGGCATTCCCAGTACGGATTTCTGGAACCTGAATGACAAGCTTGTTTATTGGGTTCTGATGCCATGCCTTCTGTTCAGCAAAATTTCCCTGTCGCCATTGGACAAGTCGGCGCTGGGCCTTTACTCGGTTGCCATTCTGGGAGGGTTTGTTGTGGCGCTTCTGTTTGCGCTTCTTAGCGCCCGTTTGATGGGTTTTGCGCCGCCGCAAGCCACCTCGATCCTGCAAGGCAGCGCGCGACATAACTCATTCATCGGACTTGCGCTGGCTGCAAACTTGTATGGGCCAGCGGGGCTGGATATCGCGATCCTGGCGACTGCAATACTCGTGCCCACGACCAATATCGTCATGGTGGTTCTTATGGTTGGTGCGCTCAAAGGCGATCGGACCAACAGTCTGGCCGTTGCAATCCTGCGGGAACTCGCGCGCAATCCGTACGTGATTTCGATCTTTCTGGCGGTTTGTGCCAACCAGTTGGTCGGTGACAGGATAGCGGTCGTGCATGATGTGACGGATGTTCTGGGTGCGGGTGCTTTGCCGATCACATTGTTGGCTGTCGGTGCAAATCTGAGGGTCCGGGCCATGGCCGCAAGTGCGCTGCCCTTAATACTGGCCTTCACGGGCAAGATGATTGTCTTCCCTCTGGCAGTATTGATGATCGGATTGATGGTAGGGTTGCCGCGGGAGGTTCTGCAGATCGCCGTCGTTTATTCGGTAGTGCCCACCGGTGCGTCTTCGTACACGTTGGCCAAGCACTTGGGTGGAGACGCGCCGCTGATGGCGGCCATTGTCACGTTGCAGACGTTGATAGCAGCCGTCAGTATTCCCGTATCACTTGCTTTGCTGCTGCCCATAATTCCCTAGGCGGTCATTGCGGCAAGTGCTCATAGGCCCAGACCGCGATGTCCAGCAGGCGGGCGTCATCACCCTTTCGACCGATCAATTGAATACCCAGCGGTAGGCCATTCTGGTCAGTCCCGAATGGCAAAGCGACCGAGGGCACCTGCAACAGGTTCCACATCCGGGAAAAAAGCGGATCTCCAGTGGCGTCCAAACCGGCCGGGGCTGGTCCGGGTGCCGACGGGACCAACAGAGCGTCCACATCGCGGAACATCTGATCCAGCATCGCGCCCGCCCGGTCGCGCAAGTCCAGCGCAGCTTGGTATTCTGCGTCGGTGACCGCCCGCCCGGCTGTGACAAGGTCATGAAATTGCGGGCTGATGGCGGGCATGCCGATAGTATATTCCGCAGCGCGCTGCCGTGCGACTTCGTAGCCCATGACGGTGATTTGAGCCTGAGTGAGTTCAGAAAAAACGGGTGGAAAGGCAATTTCTCCGGTCTCTGCGCCCGTTGCGGCAAGGGCGGCTAGCGCGCGCGTGCAGGTGTCTCGCATCACGACCGAACCATCCTGCCAGTGCGGGCCGCGCATTAGGCTGATCCGAGGCAAAACCTCGTCGAACTCGACCGGCGGTGCCGGGTCAGTTCGGCACATTACCGCATCGGTCAGCACAAAATCGCGGGGATCACGAGCCAGAAGGCCGAGTGTATCCAGGCTTTGGGACAAGCCCATGACACCCGTCAGAACATACCGCCCGGTGGTTGGCTTGAACCCGCAGACCCCGCAATACGCTGCTGGTCGGATCAGCGAGGCTGCGGTCTGCGAGCCAAATGCCAGCGGAGTCATGAAATCGGCCACAGCTGCGGCTGAACCGGAAGACGAGCCACCCGGCGTATGCGCCGGATTTGCCGGATTGGCGGTTTTACCGGGCTTGAAGTAGGCGAATTCGGTGGAGATGGTTTTGCCGATCGGAATCGCGCCCGCGTCCAAAAAAGCCTGAACGCAAGCTGCATTGCGGTCGGGGTGGCGGCCGGCATACAGGTCGCTACCCCATCCTGTCGGCATGTCATCGGTGTCGATGATATCCTTGATCACAAACGGCACGCCATGGAGCGGCCTACCAACGGGGAGAGTATCGGCGGCCTTGGCACGCTCCATGGCGCGGTCCGCATCGAGGGTTTGAAAAGCCCCGATGACGGGTTCACGGTTCGTGATCCGGTCCAGATGGGCCGCCATCACCTCGGAAGGCTTCACCTCGCCTGCCTGGATCAATGTGGCAAGTTCATGGGCAGAATGATGGTTCAGCCCAGTCATGCCTCCAGCGCTTTCAACGCGTCGGCAAAGGGGGCGACTGGCATGTCGTAGATGCCACCGCCCAAGCGCCCGGCCTCGCCCAATCGGTCAAGAATGCCTAACCCGATCACAGGCCCCGAACCCTGTTCCACGGCGCCCCGCGCGGTGCTTCCCAGCTGAACATCCAATGCCCGGAAATACGGATGCGTTCCGACTGATAGACCAGACATTCGCGCTTGAGCGTCGTCGGGCAGATAGGCACCCAGCCCCTTCTTTTGTTGGGGGCTCAGATCGATGGCCATTGCCCCCAGCCCGAATGCCTCGACCACGGCACTGTCTCCGATCGCGCCGAGGGCGCGGTCCTGCGGCAGATCCACTTCAAACGCCCCCTTGGGAGGGCTGGCCGGGATTGTGAACCAACGGCCCGGCAGACCCGCGATTTGGATGCCAACGTCACGCCCATTGCCGCCTGCAGCGGTGACGAAGCTTGACCCTTCAATACCCTCCGCCAGTTTCATCATGCATTTGGTCGCCGCCATCCAGAGGTTGAGAAACAGGGAGGGCGAGCTGTCCATAAAGGCCAACACGTCGTCATCCGTGATCCCGCTGGTGGTGCGATCCTTGAGTTCAGCAATCAACGCCTGTGCGGCCACGGGTGTGCGGCCATGGCAATCATCCCCACCCATCAGGCCGATCACGGCCAGCGGGACCAGAGCGATCCCTTCGGCAATCCCTTTCTCCAGAACATCAAGAAACCGGGTGTTGAGCCAACGAATGTGGTTGAGCACCGCCTCGGACCTCAGCCCTAAACGCATCGCTGGGCGGCTGCCTGCATTGATCGGCGCGTAAACACGTTGTTGGCCGCGCCACGCGTCATAGACGGTGTGCAACGGCATATCCGCCGAGACCACGGCGGCCAGAGGTGTCACGACATCATGGTCCTGCGCGGGTTTCAGCACGATCTCACCCGCGTTGATCATCGCCTCGGCCTGATCGAAATTCTGCGCCAGCCCTTGCCAGACGGCAGCGACACAGGCCGAGTTCAGGATCGGCGCGGTGATCTGATCCGGGCTAGCGAAGGCGGGACCGGCATGTAGCAGGACATTTTCGTCCAACCTCAGCGCCTCGGACGCAGTATTGAACCGGTTCCAGACCGGTTGTGTCACCATGGCTTTGTCGAACGCCAACTGATCAGCCGGATGCAGCATCAAGTATCCTCCGGCGGGATGATCCATGTTTCCGAAAAGTAGAGGAAGGCTGTCGTCGTCTCATACCCAGCCTGCACCCGTGTGCCCAACTTGCCCGGCAATGCGTGACCATTAACGATGATATGGGCCGAATGCGCGGGCACCAGAAGCGAAAACATGTTCTGCTCGCCCGAAGCGACCTCATGCGGAGACAGCTCCAGTGCGCGAGGCGGCTCGAGCCCTTCCCAGACCAGTTCAACAGTCAGGTTTTCTCCGGCGATGGTTTCGGTATAGCGGTGGCTCATCGGATCGCCCGAGGATCGGACGACCTGCGCGCCTATTTCGGGCAGGGAGGCAAAAGCGGGAGCATTTGCGAAAGCGGCCAGTTTGCTGATGAAATTGGTCTTCAGAAAGGCGGTCAGATCGGGATTGTCGCTCAGGATTACATTCGGTGCCTCGGGCGGTCCGTCCACTTGATCTGGTGTTCCATACAGCAGCAGCACCTGACCCTGACCGACCGGAGACCATGCCACGCGAAAGAACAGCGCCATGGCGGTGAAATTGTCGTTTTTGTCTTTCAGCAGGATGCCGGGGTTCTCGCCGGTCCAATCGACGGTTCCGGGTGTGATCGGTTCATTCAACGGCATCACAGATTCTCCTGCGGGGTCACCCAGGTTTCGGAAAAGGCCAGAAAGGCGGTCGACATGGTGCGGCCAAAGAACTGGCGGCTTGCGACCTGACCGGGGAGCGGGGTGCCGTTGATAACGACCTGCGCCGCCTTGGCCTCAAGGAACACTGAATACATTTCATGCGCTTTGGTTGCCGAGTTTTCCTTAGTGACTTCAACGGGCAAGGGTGGGCCCATTTCCTGCCAGATCATCTCGACCGTGACGCCTGAGCCGCGTAGGGTCTCGGAATAACGCGATCTCAAATCACCAGGGCGTTTTTCGACGCTGTCACAGTCCAGCCAGCTCATCGCGTCGAGGCCCGCCTTTCCGATGAAGGTGGGCATCTTAGTGACCCAGCCATCCACGATCCAGCGCATCATGCGTTGGTTGTCCGTCATGATCAGATTGGGTGCGTGCGGCCAACCCTGTGCTTGATCCGGTGCGCCCAGGATCAATGCGGCATGGCCCCGACCATATGGCGACAGAACCACCCGGAAGAACAGCGCCAGCGTGTCATAGTGGTCCTGCGTCGAGCTTTGTTTCAGATAAATGCCGGGGTTTTCGCCGGACCAGTCGACCCGGCCCGGATTATGTGGAACACGATTTGTCATGACCAGCTTGCCTCGTACTTTTTCAGCGCATCGACGATGAACGTCTTGCGGGCCTCGCCCTGCAAATGGTCGCCGGATTTGTAGATCTCAGCCACCTGATGCGAGATTTCCTTAAGCACCGCACCATCGTCGCGGCCGTCCTGAAGCGGGATGCGCAGCATTGTGTCCCCGGCATAGGTCGGTATCACCTGACCGGCAAAGCTGTCGGTCGGTTGCGGCGGGGACTGACCATCTTTCAACGCGCGAATGGCGTTGCGCAGCAAGCGGCGTGCTTTGGCCACGCCCCGATCCGTAAAGCTGAGGTTTTCGCGGGCATGGACGTTCCGCGGCCCCTGACTGACCCAGGCGTCATAGTCGCCGGGGTCTCGTTGGCGCATCTCATAGGGTCGATCGGGATCCTGGCCATAGAAATCGGTCATTCCAAAGCCCACTTTACTTTTGTCCGTCAGACCCTTTGGGTCGTCATTCGCGGCCGCATCCCGGAAGTGGCGCCATGCGATGACCATCGTGTTGGTGTCGTCAATCGGGGTTATCCAACGCGACAGCCCGCAGCGCCCGAAATAGCGCGACCCGTCTGGCACCGGGAAATGGCCGCCATTTTGCGTGAACGACGGCAGCATATGGTCATGTATGCGCACCCAAACGATATCTTCGACACGTCGAACATTGGTGTAAAAATCGCCCGTTTGACTATCGTGAAACTCGATCATCGGCATCTCGGCAAAGGCGTCGATGAACTGGCTGCGTACGGCCAGAGTATGCAGGTAGACAACATGGAACGGGTCCCATGCGTTTTCCATCACTTGAAGCCAGTTGCACGGGGACTTGATGAGGTAAGGCACCAACTCATCGCCATCTTCGTCAAATGTGTCCATCACTGGGAATGGGGGTTGCTCTTCGGGGGGGCCCATAAATGCAAATGCCAAACCCTTGTATTCAATCACGGGATAAGCCCCCAGACAGGCCTTTGTCTTGACTTGTGAGGCGGGCGGCTCACACGGGGTTTCCAGAATGGTGCCGTCCAATCCGTATTTCCAGCCGTGGTATGAGCATCTAATTCCGCCTTCCTCAACGATGCCGAATTCCAGGCTCATGTTGCGGTGACAGCAATGCAGATGGGTCAGGCCCAGCTTGCCCTCTTTTTTTTCGCGGAACAGAACCAGATCTTCGCCCAGAATACGCAGGCGATAGGGCAGGTCGCCAACCTGATCGGTCATTGCCACCGGCATCCAGAACCGGCGCAGGTATTCGCCGCACGGAGTGCCCGGTCCAACTTCGGTTAGTTCCGGGTCAGGTTGCTGTTGCCAGACTTTTTGTTGGTCGTGACCGCGGAAATTGCCCTTGGGGGCTGAGAAATGATCGTTCATGCCGTCCTCCGTGCGTATCGGTGGTCAGGGAAACGGATCGGGCACCGGCTTGGTGCCGGTCCAGATCGATTTGACCTGACAGAAATCCCTTATGGCGTCCGGACCCAATTCACGCCCGTAGCCCGACAGTTTGACCCCACCAATCGGGCAGGCGGGGTCAACGCTGCGATAATGGTTGATGTAAACAGTGCCCGCCTCGATTGCTTCGGCTACTCGCGCGCCCTTGTCGGCATCGGTGGTCCAGACCCCGGCGGCCAGCCCGTAGTGGCTGTCGTTAGCCAGCGCGATGGCTTCGTCTTCGGTGGTGAAAGAGGTGACGGCCAGAACCGGGCCGAACACTTCTTCACGCCAGAGCTGCATGCCGGGCGTCACATCGTCGAAAACCGTTGGTCCGATATAGAACCCATTCCGGCCTGCAGTTGTGGCGGTGCCGTCCAATAAGCAAATCGCACCGTCGGCTTTGGCGCGTTCGATCATTGCCGTAACCTTTTGCAGATGCGGTTCATTGGCCAGCGGTGCGACCTGAGTATCCGGGTCCATCGGATCCCCCACCTGCAATGTGCGGGCGCGGTCGATCAGGCGGGATAACAACCTGTCCTTCAGCCCGGCCTCAACGATCAGCCGCGATCCAGCGACGCAAGTCTGGCCATTTGACAGGAAGATGCCGGACAGAATTCCGTTGACCGCATTGTCCATGTCACAATCGGCAAACACCACCTGCGGAGATTTGCCGCCCAGTTCCAGCACCGCCGGGATTACGCCGGCCGAGGCAGCCTCGGCCACTTTTCGCCCGCCTCGGTCCGAACCGGTAAAGGTGACCTTGCGTGTTAGAGGATGGCGAACCAGTGCTTCACCTACCTCATGACCCAATCCGGTGACAACGTTCAGCACCCCGGGCGGTAGTCCCGCCTCATGCGCCAGCCGCGCGAATTCCAAGGTTGAAGCCGAGGCCATTTCTGAGGGTTTCACTACGACCGTATTGCCTGCTGCCAGTGCCGGGGCCAGTTTCCATGCAAGGATCATCAGCGGAGAATTCCAGGGCGTGATGGCGACCACGACGCCATAGGGCCTAAAGTGGCCCACGCTATGCACACCGGGGATGGAATTGGCCTGAGGTTCCGACCGCAGCTTGCGTGCCTCTGTCGCAAAAAATCGAAACCAGCTGTGCAGCCCGGCAAACTGCCCGCGCACCTCGGTTATGCGTTTTCCGTTGTCGCGGATTTCGGGTGTGACAAGGTCTTCCCACCGGGTTTCCAGCATGTCAGCCAAACAGTCGAGCATATCCGCCCGCTCTGCAGACCCGGCTTTGGCCCATGGCCCGCTGCGGAAGGCTTGGTCGGCGTCCCGGATGGCCATGTCGGCGGTCTGAGTGTCGCCACGGGCGATGGTGCTCCACATCTGACCGGTGGCAGGGTCGACACTGGGCAGCGTTTCACCATCCCAATCGACAAAGGCACCGGAAATGAATGGGGAATAGGTTTTCATTCAATGTTCCTCGGACACCGGTTGAGCCACCAATGCCAACAGATCGCCACGGCGCACCATGCCACGATTGCCATGAGCCAGAACGTGCCCGGATGCGGGAAAGGTAAGTTTGACGGCAGAGCGTTCCGGTTCGGCGGGGAAATGCAGCACGCCTGCTAGATCGCCTCGTTTGACCTGTTGCCCTGCGGTGCAGCGCCGGTCGAATAACCCATTTGCGGGTGCATGGACAGAATGCAATGGATCGGCGATTTCGACACATTGCGTCGGAACAGGGTCCGGAGCACCACCTGGCAGGATACCTAAATGCTTCAAACAGCGTTTGAGCCCGGCTTCGGCAAGGTCCGCGGCATGAGGATCGACACCACCCCCGCCGCTGAGTTCAGCTGCGATCATCGGGATCCCAACCCGCGCGGCGGCGGCATTCACACTTCGGTTGTCGTTATGTGCGCCCAGCACCCAAATCAGAGGCAACCCGAAAGCGCGGGCCAGTTCCATGTTGGAAGCGGTCAGGTCTGCGTCGTGCCCCCGTGCCGCCAAGGCACAGGGCTCGAATACAGATGCCTTGCCACCCGAGTGCAGGTCAATGGCGGCATCCACGCGCGGCAGCAGTACAGTTTCTATGAAATTCGCCAGCATCGCTGTCGGGCCGCCATTTGCGTTGCCAGGAAAAGCCCGGTTCAGGTTCTGCCCATCCAATGGTGAAACCCGCGATGACGCCAGAAACGCGGGTGCGTTCAAGGCCGGGATCAGGATCACCTGTCCGGTCAAGTCAGATGGGTTCAGCTGTGCCGCAAGCCGCAGGATCGCGGCGGGTCCTTCGAACTCGTCTCCATGTGTGCCGCCCAAAATCAGAACAGAATGTCCGGGTTTGCCACGTAAGCTGATGACCGGGATCGGGTGGTATCCCAACGGTACAGCATTGTCGGACCATTTCAGCATCAGATCACCGGACTGTCGACCTGGCGCATCCAGATCGATGGTCAGGTGAAGCCTGCTGGGTTGGGGTGAAAACGTTTCGGTCATCCGGGTTCTTTTGCTGAGTTACAGTCTTCATATCATAATTTTTTTGAAAGTGAATTGCTAAAAATACGATGCTATGTGATATATGATGAAAATCGCCATTGCCGCCATCTGGTGGTGCCGGAGGAATTGGATGGGCATTACCCTCGCAAAATCAGGAATAGGCAGGATCAAACCTCATATGGTGGGTGGAGCATCTGCTGACGTTCCACCGCCTGCGATTCTTCTGAACTCGAATGAAAGCGTGTTTGGCCCCAGCCCGTCTGCCCGCGCTGCCGCTTGTGCGGCTATCAGCAACGTCGAACGGTATTTGGAAAACCCTGACGATATCCTGGCCCCGGCGATTGCCGCCCAGTACGGGTTGGATGCGGCCCGGATCACCACAGGGCAGGGATCGGACGATCTGCTGGCCCGTCTGGCCCGCGCCTATCTAGGGCAGGACACCGAGCTGATCCGCAGCGCCAATGGCTATCTCAAAGTGCCCAACTATGCTTTTGCCAACGATGCCGAGGTGGTGTCGGTCGCGGATGACGCATTCAAACCTTCGGTCGACCGGATGATCGACGCTTTGACCGAACGAACCCGGATCGTCTATCTCGCCAACCCTGAGAACCCGGCAGGCACCTACCTGAATGGCTCAGAGCTGCGCCGCCTGCATGCCGCGTTACCGGAAAACGTCCTGTTGATCATCGACGCTGCCTATGAGGAATACGTCGATGCGGCAGATTATGAGCCCGCGTATAAGCTTGTAGAGGCTGCCAATAACGTGGTCATGTGCCGGACGTTTTCCAAGATATTCGGGCTAGCTGGCGCGCGCGTTGGTTGGATGTACGGGGCCAACGATGTGGTGGACAATGTGCGTCGGATTGGCCTGACCTTCCCGGTAGCGTCCTCTTCGGTTGCAGCAGCTGTTGCGGCGTTGGAAGACAAGGCACATACTCGTTTCGTGCGAGAGACCAATCTGAACAACCGGGCCTGGCTTAGCGCCGCTTTAACGGAAATGGGTCTGCATGTTGTCCCAAGTCAGGCCAATTTCGTGCTGGTTCATTTTCCGGACCCCGAGAAATCTGCCGAAGCGGCCGATCTTTTCCTACGCGGACAGGGGATTGCTGTGCGTCGGTTCGCCTCACCCGCCTATCGCGAGTACATTCGCATCACCATCGGTCACAGGCATGAACTGCAAGCGGCGCGGGATGGGCTGGCCGCTTTTCTGGACGGAGGTGCCTGATGGTTGCGTCCCCTCTACCAACCGAATGTACGCCGCAGGTCAAGCATCCGTCAGGTGCGGCTATCATCGCTGCTATCAAGGCGGCGGGTGTCGGCGAAATCGTTGCATTACCGGACATCGTAACCAGTGACGGGCTGCTCTGGCCGATCTCGCGAGACCCCGAATTTCGCCTGACCCGTATCTGCAAAGAGGATGAGGGCGTCAGCATCTGCGGAGCGATGTCCTATAACGGCACGCGCGCAATCCTGATGATGCAGCAAACAGGGCTGATGGATTCATTGAATGCGATCCGGGCCATTGGTGTCGATTATGAACTGCCGGTGGTCATGATGGTTGGCCTGCAGGGTAAGGAGCCGCATCTTCACCCGGACCAGTCCGCCTCTTACGGAGTGCGGATAATACGGCCGGTGTTGGATGCGATGGAACTGTCACATTCCCTGATCGAATGGCCAGGGGACGAGGCTCATATCCCGCAGGCGATTGAAGTGGCTTATGCAACTTCGAGACCCCATATTTTCCTGGTCGGCCGAGCACCGGAAGCATCATGACCATGCACCGCGACGCAGCGCTTAAGGCCCTGATCCCTCATGTCCGCGAGGACGATATTGTTGTCGCTGTGTATCAAAGCTGTTTCGACTGGCTTGCCCTGAACCCGCGCGACCTGAATTATGTGGCCGTCGGGGCGATGGGGCAGGCGTCGTCCCATGGTCTGGGTCTGGCGCTGGCCAATCCCGACCGGCGGGTGATCGTTCTGGATGGCGATGGCAGCCTGCTGATGAATCTTGGGACATTGGTGACGATTGCCAATGCCGGGGTGACGAACCTCTATCATTTTCTGTCGGCTAACCGGGTCTATGAGGTGAATGGGTCGCATCCTCTGCCTGGTGCGGATAGGGTTGATTTCGCAGCCATGGCCTGGGCTGCCGGGTATGCCAGTGTGCAGCGCTTTACCGAGCTGGATCAGTTTTCAGCTGCGGTGCCTCAGGTTCTGTCATCCACCGGCCCGCAATTCGTCTCGATGGAACTGACGGCAGGTGCCCCGTACCCTCGGGACTACGCCTATATCCACAGCGCGCAGGCGCGAGCCAGTTTTCGCGAGGCGCTTAATCGTCGCTGATCTGCGATTGCACGATCTTCAAAAAGGACTGTCCCACAGCAGACAGGGGCTTGTTCTTGGACCAGAACAGGACTGCTCGAAACGTCAGAGGCGCGGCAAAAGGCAGCGCGACACAATCGGGAATGGTTTTGAGATAATCCAGGCTTGCTCCGACAACCGAAACTCCTAGGCCGCGCGCGACCAGACGGCACACCGCGTCGGTGGTGCGGGTCTCATACTGCATCTGACGTGAGATGCCTTTGGCCTCAAAAAACTGGTCAATCTCGAACCGGAAGCGTGAGGACGGCATATATGAGATAAAGTTCTTACCCGCCAGGTCCTGCGCCTGAACTATGGTTTTCTCTGCCAGAGGATGGCCGGTTGGAACGACGCAACAGACGTCGCTGTTCCGAATAACCAGACTGTCAAAGGACGGGTTGGCGGGTTGGGTTGTTGTGATCCCGAAATCGTAATTCTGCGAAACCATCCATTCGACGGCATCATCGCTGGGCGCGATTTCCATTCGGGCCATGGCCTGTGGCCACGTGACAGAAAACTCCTGAAGCAGATCCGGAGCTAGCTGAGAGGACACCCCCGGGGTGATGACGAGGTTAAGTCGCGCGTGACCGAACTTGCCAATAGCTGTGGCGGATTCCTTTATGTGCTCCATGCCGCTGACGGCCTGCCGAACTTCTTCCACGAGCAGACGTGCTTCATCCGTGGGTACCAGGACCCGGCCCGAGCGCTGAAACAGCTGAAAACCGACTTCGGCCTCGAAATCCGAGATCAGGCGGCTGACCGCGGGTTGTGAGATTCCCAGCATCGCCGCCGCTTCGGTTACAGTTCCGGTGGAGACGACGGTTCGAAATGCATCAACCTGTTTGAAGGTAATTTTCATGGGGGCTCAGTGCCTGATTGGGATATGCGGTCGGATTATTCATAGTTTCACATAATACAAGAATATGAAACGGGTCCGATAGGTTATACGGTCTGAGGGCGCCAAATCACGGTCTGATTTACTGCGGGCGAGTTGATACAGTGATGAATTCGATCTCATCCGACATGATCTTGCAAAACCCGTGACGCAGCTTGGCATCGAAGCTTAGGGTGTCGCCAGTTGCCATAACAAAATCCTCGGTGCCACACCTGTATATAGCGTCGCCCATTATCATATAAAGAAAAACACAACCTTCGTGCTGGTAACTGGGCAATGTCCCAGATTGGTCCTTTGAAATGGTGATACGGGCAGATTGAAACAGACCTCCCGGCCCGCCATGTTTACCAAGCAACAGGTAGTTATGCACGTGGCCCTGCGTAATACGCCGGGACATGAGACCTTCGCCTGCTTTGACATGATGTACGTCGGCCGAAACTTCGGTGTCCGCAAACAAGGCCAGCAGAGGAACATCCATCGCGTCGGCCAATGCCTGTAGCGTGCCAAGAGACGGAGAGACGCTACCATTCTCAATACGGCTAATCATCGAGGTCGAGACCTGCGATGTTGTCGCCAGCTCAGAGAGGATCAGATTGCGTTCCTGCCGCAGCCTTTGCAAGGTTTGCCCGACGTCACGCTCGATATCTCTTTGTTTGATCACGGTTTTCAGTGCCGATACTGCTGTTGTTGCTTAGAAGATTGTTTGCTTTAGTTGTGTCAATTTTTGGCATTCAGTCAATTAGTCTTTGTCAGGTTAGTGAAGGCCACTCAGCAGAGTAGCGATACACCATTCTGAAAGTACCCGACTGTCCCGCAGAGTGTTCACATCAAGAGCCCAGTCACCGACGATAATCGGCCGGAACCATGTTTGAGGTATCTACGGGGAAAGGCATTCACACGACGCAGCGCCCCCCGGTTATGTCGCAAAAATTGTGAAAGCCAGAGTCAGCGTCCTACTGGGCGCAGTTATCCTGCGATCTCAGCAAACATCCGAATGTCCGAGGCCGCAACGCTGGTGAATAGCTGTTTCCGGATCATGTGCGCAACCTCGATGCCTGCTAGCGTTGCCGATGCTGAGGCGAAGGCCTTGAACCCCAGCATCGACCGAGTGCGTCTCTTGATGAAACGGTAATCCTGTTCGACAATGTTACTGAGATTTTTCCGCCTCACCATCTCGATCGGAATCGGGCAACCAAATCTTTTGAACATCTTGTTGATAGTTTTGCTGCCAGCTGTGTTGGCGCTACTTTTTGTCGATGGCAGTCTTTAAGGGTTGGTCGTTGAGTTCCAGCATCCTGGCGAAGAACTTTGCGGCGGCCGATTTATTGCGACGTCGAAAAAATATGAAATCAAGCGTTTTACCGTTTTTTGTCGACGGCTCGATAAAGATAAACCCATGATCCCTATACCGTGATGTAAGTCTCGCCCGTTCGCCATGATCTCTTCCAGGTCACGAGATGACACGCCGTGTCGAATTTAGAAAGATACCGCAACAAGACCTTCAGAAAGCATCAAATTGAAAACACGGGTTTTTGTCACCGAAACAGACTGTGAACGGTGGGATAGCGTTCCTTTCGAATAGATTTCGCCTGCCTCGGCCTTCCGGCGTAAGTGCCCCGGGGCAACAAAACGCGCCATCACAAGTGTACGAGATACCTTGTTGTCCCAGACGATAGCCAGCCCGCTCCGGATTTCAACCAAAACGGGCTGACTGATCAGATCACAAGCAATCAGCTAGCGATTTTGCAATGTTGCGGATCATTTGCGGGTAAAGCGCAGCGCCGGGCTCAAGATCAGAGCCAAGCGGGTCAATCAAAGCCGTCTTCGCCTCGGTCCCGTCCATGACAGTGGCCACGAGGCCTGGGTTGAACTGGGGTTCCGACAGAACGCAATTGATCCCTTCTTCACGAATGCGGGCCTGGATTTCGGAAATCCGTGCCGGGCTGGGATCCGACGCGTCGCTGAGCGAAATTGCACCCGATGCGGGGAAGTCGAATGCATTCTCAAAATACTGATAGGCATCATGGAAGACGATGAAATTGCTTCCGCGAACCGGGTCCAGAGTTTCACTCACCTCAGCGGATAAGACCGCCATCTCTTCGCCGGCTGCTGCTGCATTTGCGAAATACTGACCAGCGTTCTCCGGGTCCGCAGCTGAAAGCTGCGCGGCAATCACGTTTAGCCAAGTTTCGGCGTTTTTGGGAGAAAGCCAGGCATGGGGATCGTGTTCGCCATGTGCGTGGTCATGGTGGTCGTCGTGGTCGGCATGTTCGTCGTGATCGTGCTCTTCACCGTCAGCATGCTCTTCGTGTTTATGATCGTGGTCGTCTCCCTCAGCGTGGTCTTCGTCGCCGTGGCCATGATCGTCATGATCTTTGTCGTCGTCATGATCCTCGTGATCATGATCCTTATCTTCAGCGTGATCTTCATCGCCATGATCATGTGCTTCAAACAGGGCATCTTCGCGGAACTCCAGAAGGACGGTGCCATCCGATTCCAGCAAAGTTGTAATTGTCGCGCCGCTGGCCAACGTCGCGACCGCGCCTTCCATCCATGGGGTCAGATCCTCGCCCACCCAGAATACGAGATCCGCACCCTGCAGGGCCGCTGCCTCAGAGGGGCGGAGGTTGTATTCATGCGGCGACGCGCCGGGTTGCACGACTAGGTTCGGTGTGCCAACACCGTCCATCACGCGGGCCACCAGCGAATGTATTGGAGCAATATCAACTGCAACACTGGGGGCGCCGGCCATTGCTGTACCCCCCATCAATGCAGCCGTGATCGAAACCGGAAGAAGCTTTCTGGACATCAAACCCTCTATGTGATTTTATAACGTTGCGAGCGGCATACATGATATGGAATAACATGACAAGTAAGACGAGACCTGCACCTGCTGATGACTCCGCCCTTGTCGGATTTCAAAAGCATGACCACGCGCATTGTGTCGAAAGCAGCCTGACCGTTGCCGAGACCCGGTGCAAAGACGAAGGTCTGCGGCTGACGCCGGTTCGGCGGAAGGTTTTGGAAATGCTGCTGCAGGAACATCGGGCCTTGGGTGCCTATACAATCCTTGATCGGTTGCGCGAAGAGGGCTTCGGGTCGCAGCCGCCAGTGGCCTATCGCGCCCTCGATTTTCTTGTTGAGAACGGGTTTGTCCACAAAATCGAACGTTTGAACGCGTTTGTCGCATGTACGCATCCCGGAGCAACGCATTCTCCGGCCTTCATGATTTGCAGGAAATGTGACGCCGTGGCCGAGACTCATTCCGCACCTGCAAAAGGAGAGCTTGGTGAGGCTGCACGCGCGGTGGGTTTCGAGATTGAGCGGACGGTTGTAGAAGCCGAAGGTGTGTGCCCCGACTGCACCAAAAAGGCGTAGAAATGAACCTGATTACCGTAGAAGACCTTAGCGTAAGCTATGGGGCAAACACCGTGTTGAAACATGTCAACATGGGGGTCGAACCTGGTGAAATTGTAACAATTGTCGGCCCCAACGGTTCGGGTAAGACAAGCCTGCTGCGCGCCATAATCGGTGCGACCAGACCGTCTGCGGGGCAGGTCAAAAGAAAGCCAGGGCTGAAAATTGGATACGTCCCGCAAAAGCTGCATATCGACCCGACCCTGCCGATCACGGTCGAACGGTTCATGCGGTTGACCCATCGTGCGTCGAAGAACGATTGCACGAATGCGTTGGAAACAGCCGGTGTGCCCGATCTGCTCAAGCGCCAGATGTCACAGCTTTCAGGCGGGCAATTCCAGCGCGTGCTGCTGGCGCGAGCCTTGATCAACCGGCCCGAAATCCTATTGCTGGATGAGGCCACACAAGGTCTGGATCAGCCCGGTTCGGCGGCGTTTTATAGGCAGATCGAAGACGTCCGTCAGGAAACAGGTTGCGCGATTATCATGATAAGCCACGAACTCCACGTGGTGATGAGTGCCTCGGACAGGGTTATTTGTCTGAACGGCCATGTCTGTTGCGAAGGCTCGCCGGCGGTGGTGGCGTCGGCCCCCGAATACCGCGCGCTGTTCGGAACCGGAACAGGTGGTGCGCTTGCACTTTACCGTCACGACCATGATCACCACCACGATCACGATCATGACCACGGAGCAGAGTCTCAGGAAGCCGCAGAATAATGTTTGATGATTTCATGACCCGGGCCACGCTGGCCGGTGTTGGCGTGGCCTTTGCCGCAGCGCCGTTGGGATGTTTCGTTGTTTGGCGCCGCATGGCTTACTTTGGCGACGCCACGGCGCACGCAGCTATTCTTGGCGTAGCTTTGTCGCTGACTTTTCAGATGTCGGTTTTCACAGGTGCGCTGGCAGTGGCCCTTCTGATGGCGCTGACCGTGACGCTGTTGGCCGGTCGTGGATACGCAATGGATACGTTGCTAGGTGTCATGGCACATTCCGCCTTGGCATTTGGTCTTGTCGCGGTCTCATTCCTCTCTGGTGTCCGGATCGATTTGATGGCCTACCTGTTTGGCGACATTCTGGCCGTATCCCGTTCGGATCTGGCCGTGATCTGGGGCGGCGCAGCATTGGTCGTAATCTTGATCGTCTGGCGGTGGTCCCAACTTTTGACGGCAACGTTGAACGAAGAACTGGCCTATGCCAGCGGGTTCGACCCTAAGCGTGAACAATTGATACTGACGCTAGCACTGGCCATCACTGTGGCAGTCGCCATCAAGGTTGTGGGCGTTCTGCTGATTGCGGCAATGCTCATCATACCGGCTGCTGCGGCGCGCAGTCTGGCACGATCGCCGGAGTCGATGGCGCTGATCGCGGCCGCAATCGGGGCGACGTCCGCTGTGGCGGGGTTACGGGCCGCTTATGTCTTCGACACGCCCGCCGGGCCCTCGATCGTCTGTGTGGCTGCCATTCTGTTTGCCTGTTTCAGCCTGATTGGGTGGCAACGTCATTCCAAGTATTAATACCAGCCCAGATGTGAAACGAACGGGATGCCAACGCGTAAACTTTCACAGCCTGTGGGAATAGCCAGAATGCAGGTTGTTCGCAGTGGGAGCAAAGCTCAAGTTCGGTCGAGCCAAGCATGGTGGGACGTACGATATGTCCGCGTGCTTTGACGATTGATCTTGGCTTTCCTGCTCGGCCGGAGAAGATTAATGATAGCACTCGTCCGTTCAACGCAAACCATTGCATTAACAACGCCCAAATCTTCGAGGATCGGAGGACCAATCATTTGGGATGCTTGGCACTCAGAGCCTTCCATCTGCCCGTAGGTGCCCGACCACGCGGTTAGCCATGTTTGCGCATCTTTTGCCCCCGAAGGGAAAGATAGCTTCGAACCCGCCCCGCACCTGTCGTTCAAGTGTTGAGCGCAGTCGGCGACGGGCGCGAAATAGACGTGTTTTTACGGTGATCGGATTGATCTGAAGTTCACGAGCGATGGCCAAAACGCTCATCTCCTCGGATTCCCGCAACAAAAACGGAAGGCGCAAGTAGGGTGGCAGTTCGGAAACCGCAGCCTCCAATAATCCGCGAAGCTGTGCCCGGCCTATGGCCGCATCGGGAAGCTCCGGATTATGACCAGGAAACGTCAGGACCCGCGACAGGTCAGTTTCCTCGACTGTGTCATACTCTTCCTCTGGCCGCATACGCCTTCGTTGCATGCGCGAGGTGTTGATGACGATCCGGGTAATCCAGGTCGAAAAGCTTGCACGCTCCTTGAAACTGTCGATTTTGCTGAAAGCGGAACAGTAAGCCTCTTGTAGTGCGTCTTCGGCCTCGGCATCTGTTTCGACGATACCGCGCGCAACGCGGAACAGACGCGGATTCAGACGCCGGACAAGCTCACGGATGGCCATTTCGTTTCCATTCCGGGCGTCGGCTACAAGCTCTGCTTCGGATTTTACCGATTCAAAATGTGTTTCTGTCTTGCGATTTGTCCCGATCGTCATGATCCGTCCTTTCGCGTGATGGCGTCATTCGCGATGATATCTTCTACCGATGGCAAAGCCGCCAGAACCTGATCGGACACGTCGGTCTGATCTTCCGAGAGGCCTTCCCAACCTGCATCGGCCGGAGTTCCAACCACGATGCGGCCGACCATCGCCGCCATTTCGTGCGGCAGGCAATAGTAATCATACACGCCGGGAACGGTAAGCGTGACCTCGAAGTACTCATCGGGCAGCAGAAAGTCGCTATCCCAGGGTTCCGCCCCTGCGGGAATTCGGCGTTTTCGGTCAAAATATTTAGGGTGATAGGCGGTCACCGTATGGCTGTTTCCCGGGTCCCGGTTGGTGAAACGAACGGTTGAACCCGGCGTCACCGAAAGGCCGAGCGGATCAAACCAAACCTTCTCTCCACGGGCGCTGCCGCGCATTTTGACATCAGTAACCGTTTGCGCGCCTGAGGAACGTGTGACTGCGCAGACGGCGATCGTACCACCTGCGAGCCACAGTGCATGACGTCGTGTACAGTTCATTCAGCCAGCCGTTCTTTTGCCCCCTCATCATGAAACAACACAACATGAGCGTGGGGTTTCTCCACTCCGGGGTGACCGGCATTGAAATAGACATCGGTCGAACTGACGGTGTGCGATCCAAGATTGAGCCCGTCGAATGAAACTCCATTCTGCAGGTCGTCGAGCGGAGTCATGTAGACCGTCGCCGACAACCGTCCGTCGCGATCATACGCCAGAAACGGACCGGCGGGCAGGGTGGCAGGGTCTACAAACAGCGTGCCAAGGCCCGGGATGAATTCTGGCAGAGGCAGCACATCGCTTACTTTCACATAAGGCTCACCGGCGGGTGCATTCATAAGGGCTTTTTCGTCATGCGCATTGGCAAGCGTTGTCGAGACGAACAACAGTCCTATTGCAGTCATAGAGATTTTAGTCATGGGCTTGTCCTTTCCAGGCTTCACATCCGGTGCGTAATTTTTGGCACCTGTGATATTGGATGCGCCGCAGACGAAAAGGTTCCCAAGTTTCTGAAATGGTTTTCCGGCAACCAACTGAGTCGTGGTCAGCTGTTTTAGGTTTCCCGGCGACAAGGAACGTGTTTGGGGCGTTTTTGTGTGGCTCGGCTTTGCTAGTGGGCGGTTCTCCACCTTATACCCAAATCCGACAGATGCCTTTGGACGCGGCCAGGATAGTCAGACACTATTGCATCCACGCCCAGTTCAATCATCCTGCAGATATCATCGTGTTCATTGACGGTCCAAACCGCGACGCACAGGCCTAGCTCTTTTGCCAATGCCACATTTTCAGCTGTCACATCCGCGAAGTACGGGCACCAAAGTGAACCACCGGCTTCCTTGACCAACACTGGGATTTCGTCGCGACGGCCACGAAAGTCCGGACAAACAGCTTTCGAAGAGTCCTCGCCTACGTCGTCTGAGTTATCTGGCAACTGCGTCAAGTAAGAAGAAGGCATATCAGGAGCCTGATGCTGGCATTCCTCCAACAAATTCCAATCAAAGCTGTGCAGGACCGCGCGTGATGACATGCTTTTCGCACGAAGTTCTTGAAGCACGCACTTTACGAATTTCTGCCTATGGGATGCATCATGGGCCAAGTCGGGATCCGACTTAAGTTCGAGCATCAAGCAGGCATTGCCGTATTTTGGACTTTCGACCAGTTCCAGCAAGTTCATAAGCGTCGGAACACGAATACCATCCAATTGAGCCTGATCCGGGAAGCGACGACCATAGGCAGATTGACCGTCCAATCGCCCGATGTCGAATTGCTGAATCTGCTCGACGGTCAGGGACGAGACCTTGGGTTCTTCCCCCGCTAAAAACCGACCAGTGGTATCACGAAAAGTCGGCGCATGTAGCCGGTGGTTGTGGGTTATGACCGGCACGTCATCTGCCGTCAGAACGACATCAAACTCAAGAAGCGGGACATCGATCGACAGTGAAAAGTCAAAGCCGATCATGCTGTTTTCCGGTAGAACGCCTCTTGCCCCGCGATGTCCCACAACCCGGATCAGGTTTTCACCGCCCCGAAAGGCTTCAACCTGTGGAAATGCCATTAGCTTTCCAGCCTTTCGCCCGTCGCGTGGTCAAACAGGTGCATGTTCTCCGCGGCGACCGAAAACCGCATTTTCGGGTGCCGGCCTTCGATCGGGTGGACACCCGGAAGGCTTATCGTAATCGCACCGCCAGAACCGGTAAGCTGGCCGTGCAATAACGTGTTCGCCCCCAATGGTTCGGCCATCTGAATCGCGGCTTCCATCGGACCCTTGTCATCCAACAACAGGTGCTCTGGCCGTATCCCCAGCTTTATCGCGGTATCTGGCCCCGGGGACGCGCCAACTTCTATATCGCCGATTTTGATTGCCCCATTTTCACGCTGGGCTTCAAATACATTCATTGCGGGGCTACCAATGAACTGGGCCGCGAAAAGGGTTCTTGGTGTTTCGTATACCTCTAAGGGCGTTCCAATTTGTTCGGCTATGCCACCATTCATCACGATCATCCGGTCTGCCATCGTCATAGCTTCGACCTGATCGTGAGTAACATACAGCGAGGTGATCCCGAGCTTTTCCTGAAGCTCGCGAATTTCCAAACGCATCTGAACCCGCAGCTTGGCGTCTAGGTTCGAGAGCGGCTCATCAAACAGGAAAACTGCCGGTTCACGTACGATGGCACGACCCATTGCCACCCTTTGGCGTTGACCGCCTGACAATTGCCGCGGCTTGCGGTCCAGCAAGGCTTCAAGCTGCAGTAGCTTGGCCGCCTCGGTAACTTTTTGATCGATTTGATCTTTGGGCAACCCGGCAATTTTCAGGCCATAACCCATGTTCTGGCGCACGGACATATGCGGATAAAGCGCATAGTTCTGGAACACCATGGCGATGTCGCGATCCATCGGTTCCTTCTCGTTGGCCCGTTCTTCGCCGATCCGAATTTCTCCGGAGGTTATCGTTTCAAGCCCCGCCACCATCCGCAAAAGCGTGGATTTCCCACAACCCGAGGGGCCGACGATCACGATGAACTCTCCATCTGCGATATGGACATCGATTCCGTGGATCACATCCGTCGGGCCGAAGCTCTTTTTGACATTCTCAAGGGTTACTGTTGCCATTTCTTATTTCTCGCTATCGACAAGGCCGCGGACAAAGAGCTTTTGCATCGACACCACCACGATGACCGGAGGGATCATCGCCAGAATTGAAGTCGCCATGATTGTCGGCCAGTGCGCAAAGTCGTCTCCGGACGGGAACATTTGCTTGATGCCCATCACGATGGTGTTCATTTCAGGATCTGTCGTGATCAGCAGCGGCCACAAGTATTGGTTCCAGCCATATATGAACAGGATCACGAACAGCGCCGCGATATTGGTCCGGCTCATGGGCACCACGATGTCGATGAAAAATCGCATGGGGCGCGCGCCATCCACGCGGGCGGCTTCGGCCAACTCATCCGGGATTGTCAGAAAGAACTGACGGAACAGGAACGTTGCAGTTGCAGAGGCGATCAGTGGGAAGATCAGCCCGTAATAGCTGTTGAGCATGCCAAACCCCGCTACAACCTCGAAGGTGGGAACGATCCGCACTTCAACCGGTAACATCAGGGTCAGGAAGATCAGCCAAAAAAATGTCGTCCGGCCGGGAAACTTGAAATAGACGATCGCAAAAGCGGACAGTAGCGAGATGACTATTTTACCCACAGCAATGCCAATGGCCATCACCAGACTGTTGAACAACATCGTCGCGACGGGCACGTTAATACCCGAGAACAGCGCCGCCTTGTAGTTCACCCAAAACTGATCGCCCGGCACAACTGGCATGGGCGGTGAGACGATATCGGCTTGTGTCACGGTCGAAGCCACAAAGGCCAGCCAGATCGGGAAAAAGATGATCAGAACGCCAAGTATCATGAACGCATGGGTCAACCAGATGCCCGCGCCGCGCTTTTCGACCATTCCGTGTTGTTGGGCCGCCATCAGTAATGCACCCTCTTTTCCACGTATTTGAACTGGATCACGGTCAGCAGGCCGACCACGATCAGCAGAATGACCGATTGCGCCGAGGATGAGCCAAGGTCTTGTCCGACAAACCCGTCTGAGAAGACCTTGTAGACAAGAATCGTAGTCGCCTGTTGCGGGCCGCCGCCGGTGATTGTGTGGATAACGCCAAAGGTTTCAAAGAAGGCGTAAACAACGTTGACTACCAGCAAGAAGAAGGCTGTCGGGGATAGCAGCGGCAATACAATCGTGAAGAACCGGCGCCAGAAATGGGCCCCGTCGATCGCCGCAGCCTCGATGACCGAGCGGGGTACGGATTGAAGCGCTGCAAAGAAGAACAGGAAGTTATAGCTGATGCGGCCCCAGGCCGAGGCGACAACAACCAACCCCATAGCTTCGGTATCATTCAAGACATGGTTCCAGTCATAACCAAGCTGGCTGAGATACCATGACACCACGCCGACGCGTGTATTGAACATGAATAGCCACAGCACACCGGCTACGGCGGGGGCAACTGCGTAAGGCCAAATCAGCAATGTCCGATAAACGCCCGACCCTTTGATCAGCCGGTCTGCGATAACCGCCAGAAACAGCGCCGGGATCATCGAACAGAGTGTTACAAGCGTCGAAAACACGGCCGTTGTGACGAAAGAAGCGCGATAATACTTGTCGCTGAGCAGGAATTCAAAGTTTCCCAGCCCCACAAACTGAGATGACAGGCCGAAGGGGTCAGGTATGAACAGAGACTGCCAAACGGCCTGACCAGCGGGATAAAAGAAGAAGACGGCGGAGATGATGACCTGAGGGGCGATCAGCGCCAATGGCAACAGCCAGCCGCGAAAAGTGACGCGTTTTTCCATCCTGAAAACCCACCGAAGAAGGAAAATGCGGGCCTTAAGAGGGCCCGCATGAAATTACGACTTATTGATTGGCGGATTCGAACCGGCGCAGCAGCGCATCACCGCGTTCTTTTGCGCTGTCCATCGCTTCCTGAGCGGTTTTTTCGCCGGACCAGACGGCTTCAAGCTCTTCGTCGATGATGCCGCGGATCTGGTCGAAGGATCCGAGCCGAAGACCTTTGGAATTCGCAGTCGGCTCTTTCGCGGTCATCTGAATAACGGCGATGTCGGTGCCGGGGTTTTCGTCATAGAAGCCCGCTGCTCGGGTCACCTCACCCGCTTCAGCCGTGATCGGAAGATAACCCGTGTTCTGGTGCCAATTGGCTTGAACGTCGGACGAGGACAGGAAGCTCAAGAATTCACCAACGCCTTTGTACTCTTCGGGATCATGGCCTTCCATAACCCAAAGGGATGCACCACCGATAATGGTGTTTTGCGGCTCGCTGGTGACAGCTTCCCAATAGGGCAGGGGACGCACGTCAAAATCAAACTCGGCCTCTGCTTTGATGCCCGCGTATCCGGCAGAGCTTTCGGTGAACAAAGCACACTCACCTGACCGGAAGTTAGCTCCACCCTCGTTTCTGCGTCCGGTGTAGATGAACTTGCCATCCTTGGCCCAGTCGCCCATCGCGGTCAGGTGTGCCACTTGCGCCGGGCCGTTCAGCATCAGCTCGGTATCCAGACCGGCAAAGCCGTTGTCCTGTGAGGCAAACGGGACGTCGTGATAGGCCGACATGTTTTCAAGGTGAATCCAGCTTTGCCACGCGGTGACCAGCGGGCAGTCTTCTCCGCCAGCTTTCAGCTGCTCAAGCACGTCACCAACTTTTTCCCAAGTGGACAGGTCCGTGTCAGGATCGACTCCTGCCGCCTCGAACGCGTTGCGGTTGACCCACAGAACCGGTGTGGACGAGTTGAAGGGCAGCGAAAGCATGTCACCGTCAGTGGTCGTATAATACCCTTTGACAGAGCCAATATATGCGTCCGGATCAAATGACGCGCCGCTTTCTGCCATCACTTCATAGACCGGCCTGATCGCGCCTTCGGCCGACATCATCGTAGCGGTGCCAACTTCAAAGACCATCAGGACGTGCGGTTGTTCACCAGCGCGGAAGGCGGCGATGCCCGCGTTCAGGGTTTCCGAGTAGTTTCCTTTGTGGCTTTCGACTACGACAAACTCATCCTGGCTGGCGTTAAACTCTTCAACCTGAGCTTTCACCAGTTCACCCAGCCGCCCTGTGAAGGCATGCCAGAACTGGACTTCGGTTTGCGCCATTGCCGCCACCGGGGACAAGGCAGTTGTGACGGCGAGAGCGCCGAGAAAATTCTTTTTCATGATTCCTCCCATGCATCAGGCTCGATGCTTCGTTGAATACCGACCGCAACGCGTAATCGGCACACATGACGATTTCACGACGTTAACGTTACAGTTTTATAATTCAAGCATTTATTTTTTGAGAAAAACATAACATAACATTATGCAGTAAGTAAGCAGACAACGAAATCGGTTGGAAAATGAGTCAAACTTTGAGGATCCGACAGCTGGAAGCGCTTATGGCGGTATCCACAAATGGCTCGGTAACGGCGGCAGCGATGGACCTTGGGGTCAGTCAACCCGCCGTCAGCAGGCTCCTATCCGATCTTGAAAAATCACTTGGGTTTCAACTTTTTGACCGGCGCGAGGGTCGATTGGTTCCAACGCAGGAGGTGCGTTATCTGCAACCCAGCGTAGAGCGTGTTCTGGAGTTGATGAAGCAGATTTCGGATGTCAGCCAAGACATCACGCAACGAAAAGCCGGTCATATCCGCGTGGCCTGCCTGCCTGGATTTGCCACCAGTCACCTGCCAAACGTCGTCGCCGATTTTCTCAAAAACCGGCCCGGCGTCACCATGACGATCGAGCCTGACAGGCCGGAACGCATTCTGGAATGGATGATCGGCGAGCAATATGACTTTGGGATCACCGACGGCTTTAATGGCCATCCGGCCGTGGAAAGCAGAAACATCAATGTGCGCACAGTTTGTGTGTTCCCCAAGGGTCACGATCTTGAACACGTCCCAGAAGTGACGCCAGCCGACCTTGCGCATGCGAAAATCATCCATACGCGACGTGATAGCGACTTTTTTGCACGCCTTTCCAAGGCGTTTCTAAATGCCAATGTCGAACTGAACTCGCATATCGAGGTCAGGCAATTCACGGCGGCATGTGAACTGGCCGTGAAAGGTGTGGGCGTTTCTGTCGTGAGCGAACTGGATGCCGTACAGTACACTGCGCATGGGCTAAGTTATCGACCTTTCAAGCCGTTTTTACCGCATACCCTTTCACTCGTACGCCCGATTTTGAAGCAACCGTCGCTGGTGACCCTGGAGTTCATCGAACTGTTTCAAGAAAGCCTTGAGGTTTTCAAAGCAGATTGATCACCCTCAATTCGGTTGTTTTGATTCCTGTGATTGGTGTGTCGGATTGCGTTACATCGCATTCGGTATTTGGCGCGGAAACTCTCCTGTTGTTCTGACGGGTCACCGTATCGGCGGGCGGAAATCACTCTATTGCCCGATTGGCCTGACGTTCACCGAAGATAGCGCTGCCGCCGACTGACAAGAGCAAGGGTTTTGCTAGCGTGCGATCCAAGCCGCGCTAGTGGATTTCTATCTGTCCAAAATTAAATCTTGCAACCGGTTGCAAAAATCATGATGGTGTCATCGAAGAATTGATTCGAGGAACCGTATGCTAAAAATCGGATTGCTGGGGGCTGGACGAATTGGTCGCGTGCATGCGGAAGCAATTTCGGCGCACCCCCAAACCGAAATGACGGCTATTTCAGACGCGGTGAATGCCGCTGCTGTTGATTTGGCTGGGGAATACGGAGCCAGAGTACAAAGCTCGGAAGAGATTATCGGTGATGCAACAATAGATGCGGTTCTGATCGCAACGCCAACCGACACTCATTCCGAACTGATCGAGGCGGCAACACAGGCCGGAAAAGCGGTTCTGTGTGAAAAACCCGTCGACCTGGACCTTGAGCGAGCGAAGATTTGCCAAAAGGCTGCCGCCGCAACTGGTCAACCGGTCATGCTGGGTTTCAATCGTCGCTTCGACCCCAATTTTCAAGCGCTGAAAGCTGCCTTTGATTCAGGCGAAGTGGGGAAAGCCGAGCTGTTGTCAATTACGTCGTTTGATCCGGCACCGCCTCCGGTGAGCTACGTCAAGGTATCCGGTGGTTTGTACCGGGACATGATGATCCATGATTTTGATATGTCCAATTACCTGATGGGGCAGATGCCCGTCACGATTTCAGCCGTGGGAACCTCGGTTGTTGATCCGGAGATTGGGCAAGCTGGAGACGTGGATACAGCCGTCGTAACAATGACTTACGCGGACGGAAGTCTGGCTGTCATCAAGAATTCGCGACGGGCGGCCTACGGGTATGATCAACGGGTCGAATTGCTTGGGTCACAGGGGCTTTTGCAGGCGCATAATATCCTTGAGAATTCGGTTGTTAAGTCTACGGCTGACGGTGTGACGGGCGCAAAGCCCACATATTTTTTTCTTGAGCGCTATATGTCTGCTTACCGTGCCGAATGGGATGCGTTTACCCGCGCTGTTCAATCCGGGTCGGACATGCCGGTGACGCTCAAGGACGGCGTCGCGGCGTTGGCGATGGCCGAAGCCGCAACACGTTCGGCGCGGTCCGGACGGCCGGTTGCAATGGAGGAAGTTTTTTGAAACCGGTTGCAAAATGATCGGAATTCCGGAAACTGAGGGAAGCCCGATCACGGATCGGAGCGAAGGAGATTCGGTTTAGCCGAATGGCCGGGCTGACCCGGCGACAAGTTTGACTTTTCTATTGGGAGGAATGGAAATGAAGAAGTTCGTAAAAGGGGTGCTGATGGCCAGCGCAGTCGCATTTGCCGGTGCCACCGGCGTTGCGGCAGAAGGCGAGAAGTACATTCTGGTCAGCCATGCTCCGGACAGCGACAGCTGGTGGAACACCATCAAAAACGGTATTGCCCTGGCGGGCGATCAGATGGGGGTTGAGGTCGAATACCGCAATCCGCCAACCGGCGACCTTGCCGACATGGCGCGGATCATCGATCAGGCTGCGGCATCGGGGCCGAATGGCATCATCACAACTCTGGCTGATCCGGATATTCTGGAAGGCCCGATTAAGGCTGCCGTGGATTCCGGCATTGACGTTATCATCATGAACACCGGTACGCCGGAAAAAGCGCGCGAAGTTGGTGCGCTGATGTATGTCGGCCAACCGGAATATGACGCGGGTTTTGCTGCAGGTCAGCGGGCCAAAGATGATGGTATCGGTTCTTTCCTGTGTGTGAACCACTACATCGTGCAGCCATCCAGTCAAGAACGCTGTCAGGGCTTTGCAGATGGCCTGGGCATCGAACTCGGTGAGCAGATGATCGACGCAGGCCAGGACCCGGCCGAGATCAAGAACCGTGTTCTAGCGTACTTGTCGGCGAACCCCGAAACGGACGCCGTTCTGACGCTCGGCCCGACCTCGGCAGACCCGACCATTCTGGCGCTGGAAGAGAACGGCATGGCCGGCGACATCTATTTTGGCACCTTCGATCTGGGTGGTGAGATCGTCAAAGGCATCAAAAGCGGCGTGATCCAGTGGGGCATCGACCAGCAGCCCTTCCTGCAGGCCTACCTGCCTGTCGTCGTAATGGCGAACTACCACCGTTATGGCGTGCTGCCGGGCAACAACATCAACTCGGGACCAGGTTTCGTAACCGCGGACGGGTTGGAAAAGATCGAAGAGTTTGCGGGCGAATACCGCTGATCTTCAAAATGGTGCGGACGCCGAATGTGTGTCCGCACCACCTGATGCAAGCATTCAGACGCACGCGCCAAGGAGGCAACAATGGCTGAGTCAGCGCAATCCGCAGTTGGTGGTGACGAGCGGATAAAAGAGATCTCACCCCTGCGCCGGGCCCTGATCCGCCCAGAATTGGGCGGTATGGTTGGTACCGTTGCGGTCTTCACGTTTTTCCTGCTGTTTGCTTTTGACAGCGGCATGTTCACCAGTCAGGGCGTGATGAACTGGTCCGTGGTTTCTGCGCAGTTCATGATCATCGCCGTTGGTGCTTGTTTGCTCATGATCGCAGGTGAGTTTGACCTGTCCGTCGGCTCGATGATCGGGTTTGCGGGCATGATGATCGCGATCTTCTCAGTCACGCTCAGCTGGCCGGTTTGGATGGCCATCATCGTGACCTTTGCGCTTTGTGTCTCGATCGGGGCAGTCAACGGGTACATCGTCGTACGCACCGGATTGCCCAGCTTTATCGTGACGCTGGCCTTCCTGTTCATCCTGCGCGGCTTCACCATCTACCTGCCCCAGACCATCGAACGGAAGACCATCATTGGCGGTATCCGGGACGTGGCCGAGGGTGACTGGCTCGCGTCCATCTTCGGCGGTAAAGTCGGGCAAGGCTTTTTCGTCTGGCTTGGTGACAACGGCCTAATCGAGACTTTTGAGCGCGGTACGCGCCAAGGGCAGCCCGTGGTTGATGGCATTCCGATGCTGCTGATCTGGGCGCTGGCGATCATTATCTTTGGCCACGTGCTGCTGACAAAAACAAAATTCGGAAATTGGATCTTTGCCTCGGGCGGTGACGCCGAAGCCGCGCGGAACTCTGGTGTTCCTGTGAACCGGGTCAAAATCCTGATGTTCATGTTCACAGCCTTCTGCGCGACAGTTTTTGCAACCTGTCAGGTCATGGAATTTGGCTCGGCCGGAGCGGATCGCGGGTTGCTGAAGGAATTCGAGGCGATCATCGCAGTGGTGATCGGTGGCGCACTGCTGACCGGCGGATACGGCTCGGTTCTGGGGGCGGCTCTTGGGGCGCTGATCTTTGGCGTGGTGCAGCAGGGACTGTTCTTTGCTGGGGTCGAAAGCTCACTATTCCGGGTGTTCCTGGGCGTGATCCTGCTGGGTGCTGTGATCCTCAACACCTACATCCGTCGCATCATCACAGGAGAACGCTGAGATGACCGAAGATTCCAAATTCCATCACGGCGATACAAATGCTCAAGAACCGATCATCCGGATGATCGACATCCAAAAGCACTTTGGCTCTGTGATCGCTCTTGCCGGGGTCAGCTTTGATCTGAAGCCAGGGGAGTGTCACTGTCTGCTGGGCGATAATGGTGCAGGCAAATCGACTTTCATCAAGACCATGTCCGGGGTCCACAAGCCGACCGCGGGTGAGATCATCTTTGAAGATAAGCCGATGCATTTTGAAGACCCGCGCGATGCGATCGAAGCCGGTATCGCAACGGTGCACCAACATCTGGCGATGATCCCGTTGATGAGTGTCAGTCGAAATTTCTTCATGGGCAATGAGCCAACTCGCAAGGTCGCAGGGATCAATTTCTTCGACAAGAAACTTGCTGACGAAATCACCATGGAAGAAATGCGCAAGATGGGCATCAACCTGCGTGGCCCTGATCAGGCTGTGGGTACGTTGTCAGGCGGAGAGCGCCAGACAGTTGCTATTGCACGCGCAGTGCATTTTGGTGCCAAGATCCTAATCCTGGACGAGCCGACTTCGGCGCTGGGTGTGCGCCAGACTTCGAACGTTCTAGCGACCATCGACAAAGTGCGCAGTCAGGGTGTGGGTGTGGTTTTTATTAGCCACAATGTGCGCCATGCATTGGCCGTCGGCGACAGGTTTACTGTGTTGAACCGGGGTCAAACGCTGGGCACGGCCAAACGCGGCGAAATTTCGCCCGAAGAATTGCAAGACCTGATGGCAGGTGGTCAGGAATTGGCCGAGCTGGAAGGGTCTTTGGGCGGAACGGTCTGACGCGGTCCCGCGCAGACCCAGCTTTCGAAAACTGGTATTCAACGGACTGGCCGGGTGGCCTTGTGTTGAAAGGGATCAATATGGGCAAAACTATCAGACTGACCGCAGCGCAAGCTCTGGTCCGCTATCTGGGCGCGCAAATGAACGAGGCCGGAGAGCCGTTTATCGCAGGCGTCTGGGCTATTTTCGGCCACGGTAACGTGGCCGGTTTGGGTGAGGCGCTGCACGCTGTGAAAGACAGCCTGCCGACCTATCGCGGCCATAACGAACAGACAATGGCGCATTGTGCCATTGCCTATGCCAAGCAAATGCGGCGCACGCGGGCGATGGCGGTGACCTCGTCCATCGGGCCGGGTGCGACCAATATGGTGACAGCCGCTGCGCTGGCGCATGTGAACCGCTTGCCGGTTCTGATTATTCCTGGCGACGTATTTGCAACGCGTGGCCCCGACCCGGTGTTGCAGCAAATCGAGAGTTTTGGCGACGGAACAGTCAGCGCTAACGATTGCTTTAAACCCGTCAGCCGGTACTTCGACCGCATCTCGCGGCCGGAACATCTGCTGACCGCGTTGCCGCGGGCGTTCCGCACCATGACGGACCCTGCCGATTGTGGCCCGGCGACACTGGCCTTTTGTCAGGATGTGCAGGCCGAGGCCTATGATTACCCCGAAAGCTTCTTTGAGCCGCGCGTCTGGTATCAGCGCCGCATCCGCCCGGATGAAGGCGAACTGGCCCGCGCTGTCGCGGCCATCAAGGCGGCAAAGCGCCCGGTAATCGTGGCCGGAGGCGGTGTTCATTACTCTGACGCGACCGATGCGCTGCAGAGTTTTGTGGAAACACACAATATCCCGATTACGGAAACGCAGGCTGGTAAGTCCGCCTTGGCGTGGGACCACCCGCTGAACCTTGGACCGGTGGGTGTGACTGGTGGCGAGCCGGCTAACTCGATCTGTTCCGAGGCGGATCTGGTGCTGGCGGTCGGCTCTCGCCTCCAGGATTTCACCACCGGCTCGTGGGGCCTGTTTTCGAACCCTGAACGTGAGATGATCTGCCTGAATACGGCCGCCTACGATGTGGACAAACACGGCGCGGTGCCGCTGCAATCAGACGCACGGGTCGGGTTGGAAGAGCTGGGCGCGGCGCTGCAGGGATACCGCGCTAATCCTGTGGCGGATACGCTAAAGGCGGAATGGTATGGCAAGGTCGACAAGCTGACGGATGCCCCCGGCGACGGCAATGCGCTGCCGACCGATATGCAGGTGGTCGGCGCGGTTCAACGAGCCTCGAACAACGATACTGTCGTCATGTGCGCGGCGGGCACCATGCCCGGAGAGCTGCACAAGCTGTGGAAAGCCCCGCGTCCCGGTGCCTATCACATGGAGTACGGCTTTAGCTGCATGGGCTATGAAATTGCCGGCGCTATGGGCATCAAGACGGCCCAGCCTGATCGTGACGTGATCTGCTTTACTGGTGACGGCACCTACATGATGGCGAATTCGGAAATGGCTTCGGCGGCGATGATGGGTATCTCGTTCACCGTGGTGATCACCGATAACCGGGGCTTTGGCTGCATCAACCGTTTGCAGATGGGCACTGGTGGGGCAGAGTTTAACAATCTGCTGGATCACGCGGTGCACGAAACGCCCTCGGCCATCGATTTTGCCGCCCACGCGGCGGCGATGGGGGCGACCTCGGTCAAGGTCAGCTCGATTGCCGAGCTGGAAGACGCGCTTGCCAAACGTGGCGATGTCAAAGGCCCTTACGTGGTGGTCATCGACACCGATCCGTACCCGTCGACCGAATACGGCGGCACGTGGTGGGAAGTTGCGGTGCCCGAGGTCAGCATCCGCCCCGAAGTGAACGAAAAACGCGCAGCCTATGAGCTGGCGATTAAGGAAAGAAACACGAAATGAGCGTGAAAATCGGGATTTCTCCGATCGCCTGGCAAAATGACGATTTGCCGGACCTGACGGCGGCGTACACGATGGAACAGGCCCTGAAAGAGGCGCGCGAGATCGGGTACACCGGTGTCGAGCGTGGTCAGCGGATGCCCAGCGATACTGAAGGGCTGCGTGCCTATCTGGAAGGCAATGACATCGCGCTCTGTGGCGGGTGGTGCTCGGGTGCCTCGCTGGTCAATGATTTTGCGGCAGAACGCGAAGCTGTGCGGGAGCAGGTTGAACAGTTTGTTGCGCTGAGCAGCCCATGTATCGTCTATGCCGAATGCTCAAACACCGTTCAGGGTCTGGCTGGCACGCCGGTGAACCACCGACCCAAGCTGTCCAAAGACGAAGTGTTGGCTTATGCCGCCAAGATCACTGAGCTGGCCAAATGGATGGCCGACCAAGGTATGCCGATGGCCTATCATCATCACATGGGCACCATCATCGAGACCGAGGATGACGTGAACTGGTTGATGGAAGGTTCGGGTCCCGAGGTGAACTTGTGCTTTGATACCGGTCACCTGCTTTTCGGGGGCGGGGACGTGATGGCGACCCTCAACCGCTGGGGCGACCGTGTGCACCATGTGCATTTCAAAGATATCCGCCCGGCTGTGGTGCAGGACGTAAAGGACAATGATCGCAGCTTTCTGGACGCGGTCGTCGGCGGAGCGTTCACCGTGCCGGGTGACGGTTGTATCGACTTTCAGGCCGTAGCGAACGCCCTTAAGTCCATGAGCTACGACGGCTGGATTGTGGTTGAGGCCGAACAGGATCCGGCTAAGGCTCCGCCGTATGAATACTCCAAGAAAGGCTACGAGCACATCCTCGACGTTTGCGGGCGGGCAGGATTGGAGGTTCGGGCTTAAAAACACTCCCTGTGGGGTTAACACCGAAGCCATGAAAAAGGAGAACTCTCATGGTAAATCAGGAACTAGGTTTTGTCGGCTATTTCGACCGGGAATCCTGTGATCTGGATGAATTCAAGGTGTTGACCTCGCAAAACCTTTTGGCCGCGGACGTCCCGCACGCCGCCGCGATCGAAAAAAATGTTCCAATCTACGATATGTACGCGCTGCGCCCTGCACTGGAGGACACCGGTAAGCGCAAAGCTCTGCTGGCAGAGTGGGGGCATGTTTTGAACAATTTGGCGGGTGTGATTGTTCTGAAAACTGCGTTCGCTGATACCTCTGTTATTGATCGCGCCACCGATGTCTTTCGCCAGATCATAATTGACGAAAGACAAAGCGACGCGGGCGAGGGCGATCACTTTGCCGCGTCCGGGGCCAATGATCGGATATGGAACGCCCTGCAAAAGCAATGTCTGCGTGACCCCGAGGGCTTTGCGCTCTATTTCGGGAATACGGCTGTTGCTGCAGCCTGCGAGGCATGGTTGGGGCCGAATTATCAAGTTACCGCGCAGATCAATCAGGTGCGTCCAGGTGGAAAGGCGCAACAGGCGCACAGGGATTACCACCTTGGGTTTCAAAGTGCGGGTAGCGCTGCGCGCTATCCCGCGCACGCGCATCTGGTCACAGCATCACTAACGTTGCAGGGGGCGGTTGCCCATTGCGACATGCCGATTGAAAGCGGCCCGACCAAACTGCTCCCTTTTTCGCAGCTTTATCCCCCGGGCTATCTGGCGTTTCACGACGAAGATCATCGCGCATATTTCGAGAACAGCTATATCCAGCTGGCACTGGACAAGGGGGATGCTGTGTTCTTTAACCCTGCGCTGTTTCATGCCGCTGGTGAGAACTGCAGTGCAGATATCGACCGGATGGCGAACCTGTTACAGATCTCGTCCGCCTTTGGCCGCGCGATGGAAGCAATTGACCGAAGGTCCATGTCTGAGGCGGTGTTCCCCTGGCTCGTCGCGTTGAAACAGCGGGGCGTGTTGGTAGGTGCCGAATTGGATGCGGCCATCGCCGCCACGGCCGAGGGATATCCGTTCCCGACCAATCTGGATACGGACCCGCCTGTAGGGGGCAACGCACCGGAAAGTCAGGCCGATATTCTGCGTCGCGCTGTGTCTGAAGGCTGGACCGAAACACAACTGTCCGAGACGTTCTCGGCGCTGCAAACAAGGCAAGCTGCCTGAGGGAATACGGGCGGGCTTTCCAGCCCGCCTTACACGGAGAAAAACACATGGCCGATCTGCTCAAAAAGCCCTTTGGGACCAGAGGTAAAGTGCACGACATCACTCCGGCCAGTGCCGGTTGGCGTTATGTGGGGTTTGGGCTTTACCACCTTCGGGCAGGCGATACAGTGGCCGAGGCGACGGGTGATCGCGAGGTCATTCTGGTCATTGTCGAGGGCAAGGCTCGTATCGCCGGAGCTGACCGCGACTGGGGTATTCTGGGCGATCGGATGAACGTTTTTGAAAAGACGCCGCCGCATTGTCTTTATCTTCCAAACGGCGCCGAATGGACGGCCACGGCCGAAACGGATTGCGTGATTGCGGTGTGTTCTGCCCCTGGCAAAGGTGGCCACGCTGCGCGTCGCATCGGCCCCGATGGCATAACCCTGACCGAGCGCGGTAGGGGCGTGAACACGCGCTATATCAACAACATAGCGATGGAGAATGAGGACTATGCCGATAGTCTGCTGGTGACCGAAGTGTTTACGCCAAACGGGCATTGGTCATCATATCCCAGCCACCGTCATGACGAGGATGATTTTCCGCGGATCACATATTTGGAAGAGACCTACTATCATCGCCTGAACCCGGCGAACGGGTTCGGGATTCAGCGTGTCTATACCGATGATGGGCAGTTGGACGAGACAATGGCGGTATCGGACGGCGATGTGGTATGCGTTCCCCGCGGTCATCATCCCTGCGGTGCACCTTATGGGTTCGAGATGTACTATCTGAACGTTATGGCCGGCCCCCTGCGCAAATGGCGCTTTGTTCCGGCCCCCGAAGTTGAATGGATCATGGAGCGCGACGCGTAACGCCCACGCTTACCTTTGCGCGGGCGCACCAAAGGCCCGAATGACCATACGGGCCGCGGCCTCGACCGGGTCGTGGGTCTCTTTCAGGATCGCAACACGGTCAAATCTGTCAGTGTCGTGGTTGACTGCCTCGCGCAGCGCGTTGCCGAAAGCCATACGCAGCTCGGTGCCAATATTGAATTTGCAGATCGACGTTTCCCGCGCCAAACGGCTGCGCTGTTCCACAGGCACGCCCGAGCCGCCATGAATGACAAGCGGAACCTCAGTCGCGGCATCGATTTCGGCGATGCGTTCCTCGTCCAAACCGCCTTCTTTGTTCTGTTGCAAGTGGACGTTTCCGACTGAGATGGCCATCGCGTCGACACCGCTTTCGCGGGCAAACTGTGCGGCCTCGGTTGGGTCAGTCCCGTTTGATCCTTCGCCACCTGAATAGCCGACAAACCCGATCTCACCTTCGCAAGAAATACCTGCGGCGTGGGCCATTTCGGCAATGGCAGCAGTTTCGTCGATGTTTTGCTGAAGTGGCTTGCGTGACCCGTCAAACATGAGCGATGTGAACCCGCTGTCCAATGCGATCTTGCAGTCCTCGAACGTATAACCATGATCCAGATGCGCCACGACCGGAACCGAGGCATTTTTGGCCAGATAGCGAAACATTTCGCCCAGAACAGGCAGCGGCGTGTGTTCGCGGCAGCTGGGGCCAGCCTGCAGGATCACCGGGGCGTTTTCAGCCTCGGCCGCGGCCACATAAGCGCGCATGTCTTCCCAGCCCAGTGTGACCAAACCGCCGACGGCGTAGCCTTGCTTATAAGCGGGGGTCAGGACGTCTTTCAGAGTGACTAGGGTCATTTGAACTTTGCAATCATATCTTTGATGCCAGGAATTGTCTCGATCTGGTAGGCATGCGTTGGTTGGAAAAATTGCACCAACGAGCGCTGGCTGAGGCCGCCAAGAATGGTGAAATAGTACATCTCGTACCCCGGAAGCACGCAGCACGGGTGATAGCCATTGTCGATACAGATCGTGGATCCGTCGACGATGTGGTACGCGTCGCCCGGCTCGTTATCCTCACGTTGCAACATCTGCAGACCTGACCCCCACTTGGGTTTGAAGCGGAAATTGTAGGTCTCGTCATGACGTGTCTCGTCCGGAAGACGGTTGGTGTCGTGTTTATGGCTGGGGAACCCGGACCAGCCGCCCTGACCAACGGTGAAAAGCTCGCTGACCAGAAGGCGTCCGACTTTGTCGTGCTGTTTTTGCCCGAGGATGTGTTTAATCTTGCGATGCGTTTTGGTGTCATCGCTGCCGTATTGAACCAAATCGTGTTCGCGAACATCGAAGGGTTCCAGCACCTTGTCGTATTTGGCGCCCGCTACGAAAACCTCGGCCTCGGCGGACACACAAACCAGTTGGGCTTTCGCACCAACCGGTACGTAAACGCCTTCTGGGTCACCATCCCAGACATCCTCGCCCCGATTGCCGAGCTTGGCGAATTGCACGCCTTCTACATCGACATCAACACTGCCGGTGGCCGGGACGATGCAGGTCTCATAGCCCGGCACCTGATACTCGAACGCTTCGCCTTTTTTCAGTTTGACGATGTTGAAGTAGTTCAGCGGAACGGTTGAATCCTCGGCGTCGACGATCGGTTTGTTCTGATTGTCATAGGGAGCGATGTGCATGAGGGGTTCCTATGTCGTTGGGCCGGGATGGGAGGCAAGAAATGCGTCCAGTTCCGGCGTTGTTGGCATGGCCGGAGCGCAGCCCGGTTTGGACACGACGATCGAGGCACAGGCTGAGCCGCGCATGACCGCATCCTTAAGCTCGCTCCCGGCGGCGATAGAGGCCAGTAGACCCGCCATAAAGCTGTCACCGGCACCGTTGGGTTTGACGGCGGTGACCGGATAGATACCTGTTTCGATTTCCTGTCCATCCACAAAGGTTACCGCGCCTTTTTCGCCCATTTTGTAGATCACGATCCGACCCGGTTTCGCGGCGAGTTCCCTGGCCTTTTCAAAGCCTTTGTCAATGCCGCCTGCCATGAACCCGAACTCTTCGTCATTGCCAACGATCAGATCGCTTGCCTCGCCTGCGCGCGACAGGACCTCGGAAGCCACCTCAGGGGATGGCCAGCTGTAGGGGCGGTAGTCGATGTCAAAAATCACTGGCAACCCTGCCTTGCGGGCATTGTCAAAGGCACGAAACGAGGCACTGCGCGAGGGTTCTGCGGCAAATACGGTTCCGGCAGATATCACTGCTGAAAATTCACCGTAATCGACCTTGTCCATGTCCTCCTCGGTCACCTGAAAGTCGACGGCGCCATTGCGGTAGATGACGTTCTGGAAATCTTCGATCCGGCTTTCGTAAACCGCCAGCGACATGCGGTATTCACCACCGACGATCCGGATGTAAGAGGTGTCTACACCATAGTGCGTCAGCTTGTTCAGGCAGAAGCGGCCAACAGCATCGTCTGAGACCGAAGTGATCAGCGACGCCTGGCTGCCCAGTTTGACCAAACCGGCGCAGATATTTGCCGATGACCCACCAAGGTCGGCGTGAAATGCGTCGGCATCTTCGCTTTTGACACCAACGGGATCGGCATAAAGGTCCATGCCCGCGCGTCCGAAGACCGCAAACCGGTTTCCTTTGATACCGTCTATCAAAGCGCTCACGTCATGTCCTCCGGCAAAAAGGGGCTGGCGAGGATCGTTGGTCCTTGCGTTGAATCGATTCACACGATACTGATTTTGCAACCGGTTGCAAATACATTGTTCGGAGCCGTTGCAGATGCCTGAAATCGGAATTGGAATCATTGGCGGCGGCTATATGGGCAAAGCTCATTCGGTCGCGATGTCGGCAGTTGGCGCGGTGTTCAACACGGCGTTGCGACCGCGACTTGAAATGATCTGCGCGTCCAGCCCCGCAAGTGCCGAGCGATACCGAGCGGCCTACGGCTTCCGTCGCGCGACCGAGGATTGGCGCATGTTGGTCAACGACCCGGCGGTCGAGGCCGTAGTGATTGCTTCACCGCAAACAACGCATCGTCAGATTGCTGAGGCTGCGTTTGCGTTGGGCAAGCCGGTGCTGTGCGAAAAACCCCTTGGATCTTCGTTGGATGACGGGCGAGCCATGGTATCAGCGGCAGAAGCCGCTGGCGTCACCAATATGGTCGGGTTCAACTATGTACGGACTCCTGCCACCCAGTTCGCGCGCCACCTGATTTCGCAGGGGGAATTGGGCGAAGTAACATGGTTTCGTGGTGAGCATACCGAAGATTTCTATGCCGATCCCGAAGCTCCGGCCACATGGCGGACCACCGGAATGGCCAACGGTACGATTGGCGATCTCGCCCCACATATGGTCAACGGTGCGTTGGCTCTGATTGGCCCGATTGCCGAGGTTATGGCCGAAGTGGAAACCGTTCATCACGAACGCCCGGGCGGGAAAGTCACAAACGATGACCATGCCCAGATCATGTGCCGTTTTGCGAATGGCGCGATGGGCAATATCTATGTCAGTCGGATCGCGACGGGGCGAAAGATGGGATATGCCTATGAAATCACGGGCACCAAAGGAGCAATCAGGTTTGACCAGGAAGATCAGAACGCGCTTTGGTTCTATCGCCACGAAGGCCCAGAGGCGCATCGTGGTTTTACCAAGATTCTGACAGGCCCAGCCCATCCGGATTACGAGCCCTTCTGCCAGGGACCAGGGCACGGCACCGGGTATCAAGACCAGATCATCATCGAGGCCAAGGATTTCCTTGAGTCCATCCATTCAGGCCAGACAATCTGGCCCACATTCCGTGACGGGCATGAGGTCAATTGCGTTCTGGACGCTGCGCTGAAATCGTCAGAGCGGCGGCAGTGGCAAGAGGTAAGCGCCTTCTGAGCGCTGGAAACAACGAAAACACCTAAGAGAGACTAGATCCATGGCAAAGCTGAAATGGGGAATGATTGGTGGTGGCGAAGGTAGCCAGATCGGGCCAGCGCACCGCTTGGGCGCCTTGGCGGATGGGATGTTTGAATTCGCCGCCGGAGCACTGGATCATCGGCCCGATGTTGGTCGCGAATACGCCCAGAGGTTGGGCGTCGCCGAGGATCGCTCTTATGGAAATTGGCAGGATATGCTCGCTGGAGAAAAAGATCGCGCCGACCGAATTGACCTGGTGACGATTGCCACCCCAAACTCAACCCACTTCGAGATCGCCAAGGCGTTCCTTGAGGCCGGGTTCAACGTACTCTGCGAAAAGCCCATGACCATGACCGTGGAAGAGGGCGAAGAAATCGTTCGGGTGGCCGAGGCTTCGGGCAAGATCTGCGCTGTAAACTACTGCTATTCCGCTTATCCGATGGTGCGTCAGGCCCGTGCAATGGTGCGTGCTGGCGAGATTGGCAAGGTCCGTCTGGTCGTGACCAATTTCAGCCATGGCCATCACGGCGACGCCACGGATGCCGACAACCCACGTGTGCGCTGGCGCTATGATCCGGCGATGGCAGGTGTGTCCGGCCAGTTCGCCGATTGTGGCATTCACGCGCTGCACATGGCCAGTTTCATCAGTGATGATGAGGTGAAGTCCCTGTCTGCCGATATGGCGTCGACCATTTCAAGTCGCGAGCTGGAAGATGACGCGATGGTCAATTTTCGAACCGAAGGCGGTGCTGTCGGGCGGTTGTGGACCTCTTCCGTGGCAATTGGGCGTCAGCACGGGTTCGACATACAGGTTTTCGGCGAAACCGGAGGTCTTCGCTGGGCGTCCGAGCAGCCCAATCAGTTGATCTACACGCCAGTTGGTGGCCGGACGCAGATCATCGAAAAAGGCGAGGGTGGTCTACACGACGATGCGCAACGATTGTCCCGCGTCGCGATTGCCCACCCCGAGGGGTTTCCGCTCGCTGTTGCCAATATCTACTGCGATCTAGCCAATGCCATTTGCGGTGAGGCACGCGATGGCCTGCCGACACCCGCTGACGGGGTGCGGTCGATTGCAGCGGTGCATGCCGCAGTGGCGTCGTCGAAAAATGACGGAGCATGGACGGACGCGCGCCCGCCGATGTTCCGGTGATCAGGGGCGGGGCCGCAATGTGCCCCGTTCGATTACGCGGCACGGGAAAATACGGGCCTCGGGGTAACGTTCGGGGTCTTTCAGCATCTCTTCGACCAGATCAACCGACGACGTGATGATCTGCTTGATGGGCTGATGGATCGTCGTAAGATCCACGCTCTCCCATCGCGACATTTCCATGTCGTTAAGACCGATGATGCCGATATCCTTACCCGGTTTAAGACCATTGTCGGACAATGCGGACAGGGCGCCTATGGACAGAATATCGTCGCCACAGAAATAGCCCTCAGCAGGTCCCTCTGCCAGCAGCCGTAGCATTTCGGCACGCCCGGCTTCAAAGGAATAGGCGCCTGCGAAACAATGCGTCACATCGAGTTCCGGGTGTTTTTCGACTTCTTCCATGAACCCGCGATATCGATCCATCGCCGATGTCGCATCTTTCGGACCGCCCAAATAGCCGATACGACGATACCCCCGCGCCAAAAGCTCGCGCGCGGCCATACGTCCACATTCGACGTTGTCGATGCCAACAACATGCACCTCAGGTGAAGTCGCCGATCGACCGAAAGTGTGCACGACGGGAACCCCCGCATCGTGGAACGCCTTGGCAAAACTGGGCGGTAGGGTGGACGAGGCGACGATAGCAGCATCCACAGAATATTGCCGTAGCATTCGGACCGAATTTGCCGGTTCGGTTTCATCGGTCAGATTCACAATCAGCGGGCGCAGTCCACGTTCTTGCAGAGCGCGTGTGAACTGGTCGAAAACCTCAAGAAAGATAGGGTTGTGAAAGTTGTTGGAAATCAACCCGATCAGCTTCGTGCGTCCGGTTGTCAGCGATGAGGCCAATGCGTTTGGGCTGTAACCCAGTTCAGCCGCCGCCTTTTCCACCTTGCTGCGTGTTTTTGGTGAAACTGATGCGCCTTCGGTAAATGTTCGAGATACGGCAGAGCGGGATACACCGGCCAGTGCGGCCACTTCTTTGAGGGTCACACTCATGGCTGGCACCGACGGGTTCGGGGATGGCTATCAGTCAAATTCATGAGGAAATACTATGCTCTAATGGGTCAGGTTTGCAATCGGTTGCAAGGTAATGTCCACAAAGACGTTGGGTTCATTGAAACTGGACCCGCATTTGTTTCAGCAAGTGCATCAAACGCCACGACTGTGACGTAGCGCAATCAACAGCTTGATGGCATCCCATCGCCGAACTCATTGAAGCAATGACCATTCAAGATGGTGATCTCTGCGCCGGTCAGCCCGAGCCCGAATTGTCCCGCCTTTGGTGGGTGCATTGACGATCATTCCTTCTTCGACTGGCGACAAGGGTGTTGCCGTCCATCTAAGACGTTGCTCCGGCGTCACATGCTTAAGAGGGCGTTGCAGACTGGGTTCTTCAAGAAAAACGGGTCGGTGAGGTGCGTAAACGTTCAGAGATGTCATTTTGTAAGCGGTGAACACATCGAATGGCTTACTCCGCTTTATGGCCGCCAGAATAGCCATCCGCCACGCTTCCAGACCGGTTGGGGTCATATACAGAATTGCTATTGCGCCGGCCATTGAGTGCAATCGCAGCCAATCGCTGTTTTCCGTGGAAGCAAGTGCAAGGTTGTAAAGTGCGCGATGGCCGAAGCGTTGTACGTATGGACGTGCCCAGGGAAAACAACCGAAGGGTGAAACGCCCAAATATACAATATCGGCATCTTTGGGGACTTCGGGAATAGTCAGGTTTCCAGTTGCAGGGGATACATCATCCTCCAGCACCAAGGCTGGGAACGTTTTGATGGAGTCCAGAGCCGCAAGGTGGGCCCGGGCGCAGTTCAGCGCATGGCTCTGACCGTTTACTCCATCCGAAAACGTAAACTTGATACCGTGATCGTTCATCAGGCTGGTCATATGAAGCCGCCTGCTTTTGTTTTCGGGTAAATTGATAACCCGGCAGTCTGAAACGGTCGCGCTTAGCTTCATAGTTCTGATGTCCGTAAGGCGTTGCCAAGCAAACTCGGCAGCTGATGAGTTGTCTTTGTTCGGAGAAATATAGATGCTTGAGCTTCGGCGGTGTTGCAATCGTTGCTACGGATTTCAACTCTTGGAGACAAATCACATTCCTATCCGTCCTATCCGTCGGACTTTCTGACTTACCAAAATTGTTAATGATATGCCTCTTGTTTGGCGTTGGCTAAAGTCGGGGCAATAAATGTGCTGCGGTAAAAAGCATGAGTTCGGTCGCTTCGTATGACAACGCCTGTCAGGCAAGAGCCAATGTTGGGCTGTTCTTGCATAGTTCGGATGCCCGCAAAAACAGGACGTCCTCAAAATCTTGAAGCGCTTGGGACTTTTCCTGTGTCGCGGGGTACAGCAAGCCAAATGTCATCCAACGCTCTGGAACGATGGGAACCAGGGACAAACCCGCTGTGGATTCCTGTGCCGCGACCAACTCGTCAGCTATTGTGATGCCAGCGCCTTCTGCGACAAGTGAACAGGCGAGCTGAGAGGCTGCGACTTCGCAGGTATGTCGGGGATTGACACCTGCAGACCGGAAGATGTCATCAAGCTGCTCGCGCAGCAAAAGCCCGTTCATCAGGCGAATGACCGGTTCGCGGGCAAGATCTGTGGCTGTGACTGTGTTGCGGTCGGACAATGGGTGCGCGACTGGCAGAATGGCCTGCGCCCGAACCCGCAGCAGAGGTTTTGTTCTCACGCCCGGGTGCTCGACCGGCAATGCGCCGATGCCGATGTCATATTCACGGCCGGCAAGCCATTTGCTGGCCTCACGCCGGGCGCGTATATCCAGAGTTACATTGGTATCAGGATGAGCTTGCAAAAAAACTGCTAGTGCTGGTGCGGAAATTGCCCGAGCGATACGAGGCATCGTTACAACGCGCAGTGTTTCTGTGCGTCCTGCGCGGATCTCGGCTGCGATGCGGGGTACTTCGTCAAGGTTATCCAGGATACGCCCGGCCTCGCGGTAGAACGCCAAACCCTCACGCGTGGGTGTCAGGTTGCGGCCACTGCGATCGAAAAGGGTCAGGCCCAATTCTGCCTCCAGTCCGGAAATCAAACGGCTGATTGCCGGCTGGCTCAGGTGCAGGATTTCAGATGCCGCGATCAGCGATCCTTCGGAGAGGGTTGCGCGAAAGGCGCGCAAAGCTTTGATGTTCATCCCTAGAACTCTTTACGATTTTGCAAGAGAAGATAACACATTTGCATTTTTTTTAACACAAGATTTGCCCTAATTTAGGTATATCTCAGGGAGGATGCTATGAAGCGTAGAACTATTCTCACCGCCGTTCTTGCGGCAGTAACCGTAACTGCAACCGCAACGGCAAGTTTCGCAGCCGATTGGCCGAAACGCCCGATCAATCTGGTTGTCCCCTACAAGGCTGGTGGCGGTACAGACGCCTATGCCCGCGCTATTTCGGCCGCGGCTGAAGGAATTCTGGATGTACCGGTTGTAGTCGTGAACAAGCCCGGTTCGGGCGGCCTGAACGGCGCAAACTCGGTCGTGGGTGCACGTCCCGACGGCTATACCTTGATGATGACGTCCGGCGGTTCGTTCCTGTTGTCGACCATGACACGCGACACCGATATTGACGCGCTGGAAAGCTTTGAGTTTGTTGCTCAGGTCGGTCAGCTGCAAACGTCGCTGATGGTGCCGTTGAACAGCCCCTTCGAGTCGGTTCAGGACGTGATCGACGCGGCCAAAGCTAACCCGGGCCAACTGCGTTGGGCTCATTCGGGCCGCGGAGGTTTCCACCACGTTGGCGGCATGGGTTTCCTGGCCAATAACGACATCGAAGCGCAGGACGTACCGTTCAAAGGTGGCGGACCGACCCGTGCAGCACTGATCGGCGAACAGGCTGACTTTGGTTTCCTGGGGGTACAGCAGTTGGCAGGTTTTGAAGAGCAACTCCGCGCTCTGGCGGTTAACAGCCAGGATCGCGATGGCATCATGAAAGACGTTCCCTCGTTTGGTGAGCTGGGTATTCCGTTTGCCGCCGTCTCCTCACCGGTGATCGTGTTTGCTCCGAAGGGCACACCGGCCGAGGTCGTTGCCGCGATGGAAACCGCGTTGGAGCAAATCGCCGCAAAACCCGAATTTGCCGAACTTCTCGCCTCGCGTGGCACAGGCCCAGTCTATCAGAATGGTGCGGACGCCAAAGCGACGTTGTCCGCCATGAAAGAGGACGCCGCTCCCCTGGTCGAAAGCTTGACCAACTAAAGTCCTCGGGGCCGGGTGGATATTCTTCCCCCGGCCTTTTTGTATCTAACGCAATCAGGGAGGAATGATATGCGCGCCTATGCAGAAGGCCTTGTGCTTGCCCTTATTTCCATTGTTGCCATTTGGGGCGCTTGGCAAGTGCCAGCAGCTTCACCGGGGGATACCTGGGCTGGCATCGTCCCATTTTCAGCCTCAATTGCATTGTTGTTTCTTTCCGGTCTGTTGCTTTTGAGCGCCGTTCGTCAAACGGCAGGCGACACTGGTCAGGAGCAGGACAACGGTGCCACCCTTCAGATCATCGGGCTGTTCATCATTGCCCTGATCTATCAGCAGTCGTTTCGCTGGTTTGGCTACCTGTTGCCAACAGCGATTGCGGCACCGATTGTCCTGTATTTCTTCGGAGTACGCAGCTGGATCGGTCTGGCGCTATCTGTCGTCCTTTGCCCGCTGATCTTCCACCTCATCTTTTTTGTCTTGCTTGGTGTGTACCCGCCTTATGGCGAAGTCTTTGACCTGCTCAGCTGGATTCAGGGGTAAATCACTATGGAAATTTTTCCCGCACTTCTTTCGGTCATAACTGATCCCAGCCTGCTTTTTGCCATCGTGCTGGCCGCAGTCGTGGGCATGATTGTTGGGGCCACACCCGGTCTGACCGCCTCGGCAGCGATTGCGATGTTGCTGCCCATCACCTTCTACATGTCGCCACTCTTCGCGCTGGCCTTCCTGTATGTGATCGGTAAATCCGGCCGCTATGGCGGCTCGATTGCGGCTATTTTGTTCAATACGCCCGGCACGGCGGCCAGCGCTGCCACACAGATCGACGGGTATCCGCTTGCGCGCGCCGGCAAAGCCGGAAAGGCGATGAAAGTCGCGACCATCTCGTCAGTCATCGGTGACCTTATGGGGGACATCCTGTTGGTCATTGGTGTCGGTTTTATTGCGGCCATCGCATTGAAACTGGGGCCGCCTGAGACATTTGCCATCTACTTTGCGGCGTTTGTGGTCATCGGTTCGGTTATCGGAAATTCGATCGTCAAAGGATTGGCATCTGCTCTGATGGGCATTCTGATCGCTATGGTCGGATTGGACCCCATCTCAAGCGAAGAGCGTTATACATTCGGCTCGTTTGATCTGTCCAATGGGATTGGCCTTGTTCCCCTTATGATCGGCGTATTCGTTCTGGGCGAGGTTTTTGCTCAATTGGAATCCCGGCGTAAGGCCACAGGCGAGACACAAGAGAATGAAAGCACTGCAGAAGGCAACAACTTGACCTGGGAAGAGTACAAACCTTGCTTGCCCCATGCCTTCCGTGGCGGCTTTATTGGCGCAGGTATCGGTGTATTGCCCGGTCTGGGTTCAGCCATCGCTGCATTCATTTCATACGGTGAAGGTAAGCGCCGGGCGAAAAACCCCGAGAAATGGGGCAAGGGTGCATTGGAAGGCGTTGCAGCCCCAGAGGCCGCCAATAACGCGGTTTCCGGTCCGTCGATGGCTCCGCTGCTGACCCTCGGTATTCCGGGTTCGACGATCGGTGCGATCCTCTTGGGTGTTTTCCTGATCCACGGAATTCAGGTTGGGCCAACCTTGTTCCTGACCGACAAAGAGCTGGTCTATAAACTGTTTGCATGCGGGATGCTGGGTATCCTGGCTTATGGTCTGGTCGGCTATTTCGGTGCCACTCAGGTTGCGCGAATTATCCTGAGGATCCCGACCAATGTCCTCTATCCGCTGATTTTCCTGACTGCGTTTGTTGCAGCGTATTCAGCGCGTGGATCAATGTTTGATGTCACAGTTATGACCTGTGCAGGCTTTGCTGGCTGGCTGATGCGCAAATACGACTTCAACGTTGCGGCCTTTGTCATTTCTTTCGTGCTGGCCAAAGGCGCAGAAGAGACGTTTCGCCAGTCGTTGCTGATGTCCGATGGTGGTGCCTTGATCTTTGTCGAACGCCCGATCGCTCTGGCCTTCCTGGTTATTGGTGCAGGCGCAATTGCCTTCCGCATCCGTGGGATCATGAAAGAGCGCAAGATCGCAAAGGGAGCGTTGGATGATGCTTGAACACGGTCTTTACCGCGACTGCTTTTCCAGTGCCGATATGCGGTCTGTCTGGTCGCAACATGCCACGATTTCCGCTTGGCTGAAGGTTGAACAGACACTGGCCCGTCATCAGGCGCTGGAAAACCTGATCCCACAAGAAGCAGCGGATGCGCTGGAGGCAATTTCGGTCTGCAATCTGGACACAGAGCGCTTGCACGAAGACATGATGCTTGTCGGGCGTCCGATCGTTGGACTGGTCGAACAACTGAAAAGGCAAGTCGGCGACCATGCGGCGAAAGTCCACTACAGGGCGACAACGCAGGACATTATGGACACTGCTCTGGCGCTGCAGATGAAGATCGGTCTGGAACACATCCAGACCGGGTTGCAAAGACTGACCAGCGCTATTGAGCAACAAGTCGACGAGCTTGACGATACAGCCATGATTGGTCGCACAAATGGGCAACATGCCTTGCCCATACGCGCTGGCACCAAGCTGACCGTCTGGAAAGTCGAATTGCAGCGGCGCGCGCAAGCATTGGAAGAAGCGGGCGCGCGGGGTCTGAATGTCCAGATCGGTGGTCCCGTTGGAGATCTGCGGGGTTACGAAAACGGGACAGGTCATCGCATCAAGGAAGGCATCGCGGCCACCTTGGGTTTGAATGTCGTCGAACCGCACTGGCAAAACGCACGTGACGGGCTTGCCGATGTTGTAACTGCATTGGGAGGTTTGTGTGCGACGCTGTGCAAGATCTCGCACAACGTCAATCTGTTGTCCTCGTCAGATATTTCAGAATTGTCTGAGGTACACCAAGCCGGTAAGGGCGCTTCTTCTGCTATGGCACACAAACAGAACCAGCGCGCATCGGAATTCGGAGAGGCTGTCGCCCGGCTTGGGCGCCAGCGTTCCGAACAGATTGGCGAATTCACAACCCATCAGCACGAACGGTCGGGTGGTATGTGGATCGGCGAATGGATCGTTATCCCCGAGACGTTCTTGCTGACTTCAGGCGCATTGTCGTGGGTTGAAACGATCTTTGCGAACCTGATCGTGGATTCTGAATCCATGGCCCGCAAGGTCGCTGACTTTGAACTTAGCGCGGCAGCGAAAACTCACTGAGGTGATCAGGTCACTTAAATCACCGCTCGGTTTCCGAACGGTGATTTTTGTCACTGGAAGCAAGTTTACGGGTTTGAGGTCAGAACCGAGGGTCTCGCTTTTCCAGAAATGCGTTCATGCCTTCTTGTTGGGCGGGCAATCCATAAAGCGCGTGATACATCTGCCGTTCAAACCGCAAACCTGATTCAAGCGTGCTCTGTTCGGCCATATTTACACAGGTGCGCGCCATGCTTACGATGTCATCGGCGTAGTCTGCGATGATTTCGGCCACCTCATAAGCCGTGTCCGACAGGGTGTTCTGCGTGACAACCCGGCTGACCAGACCAATCTGCAGGGCCTCGGACGCATCAATCATGCGTCCGGTCAGGATCATGTCCATGGCCCTGACACGACCGATTAGCCGCGTTAGCCTCTGGGTGCCTCCAATGCCCGGAATGCAACCGATTTTAATTTCGGGCTGACCGAATTTGGCGGTGTCTGAGGCCAAAATGACGTCGCACATCAGTGCAACTTCACACCCGCCGCCCAAAGCATAGCCACTAACCGCCGCCACCTTGGGTATGCGAAAGGCTGCAAACCTGTCCCACTCGGCAAAGTAGTCGTTGGTCTGCATGGTCGCGTAGGTTTGCACCGCAAGCTCGCCGATATCCGCCCCGGCAGCAAAAGCACGATCATTGCCCGTGAGGATCAAGCATCCGATGCCGGGGTCCTTGTCGAATTCGGTGGCGGCGGTCAGGACTTCGTGCATGAGTTGTGTGTTCAGCGCATTCAGCTGATCGGGCCGATTGAAGCGGATCGTGGCGACCCGCCCCTGTGTTTCGGTTTCGATTGTCTCAAACATGCTCAGCTATCCCAAATTGCGCCATAGGCAGGAATGCCCAGGCTTTCCATGTCGTGCACAACCTTCCGGGTCAGCTTTTGGTTCGAGATCACGATAACGGCTTCGGCCCCGCTTTCTCGAACGGCATGCAAGGCTAGGGCCGACAGATTGGGTTTGCCGTCTTTGTCTGTGTCCCAGATCAAAGGCTGCTCGGTATTGGCCTCGATCTCATCCACCAGCGCGTCACCATAGGTTTTGCGCGGGCTGCGGGTGGACCAGATCAAACGGTTTGGCACATCCTTGGCCAGTAGATGCGGCAGGATTGGTCCGATGCCCGACCCGGTGCCCACATATACCACTTTTTTGAAAAGCACTTCGATCCGTGCCACACCCGATGTCGTGATCCCCTTGACCCAAACCTTGTTTGGTGGGTTATCGATGAATCGGCCAGTCCAGTCACCAGCGCGGCTAATGGCCAATCGGTAACCCGACCGGTCCGGAGCGGGGATATTGGCGAACGAATGGTACTCTCCAAACCGAGTATGGCTGATGGCGTTCGAACTGCCGGGAAATGGCGTATCCCCATAGTCGAACTGTGCAATCACCGCATGGCTTGAGGGCTTCTCGATCCTGACATCCACACGTTTCAGGGTCAGCCAGGGAGACAGGATTGATAAAGTGATCAGGCAGAGCATCCAGAAAGCCGCGCTGTGAAGCAACATACCCCCGGCGTCATTTGTGACCGAGACTGTCTGCGCCCAGAACAGTCCCAAAACCGTCCAGCCGACAAAGCGGTGTATTTTCTCGAACACATTGTGGAACCGCGCGCGGATCGGTCCGAGGGCCGATGTCACCATCAATGTCATCAAGGCGACCATGGTCGCGCTTAGGACAAGTGTCAGATCCGAGGGTACGGCAGACCCGTTGGCACGGTTCCAAACCATCGCAAAAAGAAGAAAGCTGAACCAGATGGTCCCGGCAACGGTGCCCCCTGAATGCAGCCCGCCGAAGTGGAACACCTTGCCAGCCCCCCAACGGATCCACAGAGGCCATGACGTCGGAATGCGGGTGGCCAGCCAGAACAGGGCGTTGATCACCCGCTGCTGTCGGATCAGTATGCCAAGGCTGAGGTTGATCAGCGCCATGTTCGCAATCGGGCTGAGTGCGAAAGCGCTGTTGGCGAACCAAACCCCGTCGCGCAGTCCAACCACGAACACGACCAGATTCGCCACCGCAACCAGCATTGCAAGGCGGCGGTATTCCATCAGGGCGGGGTGGCGGGTCACACGCCTCCAGTTCAGACCGCCGGTATCTAGGTTTGTCGTTTGCGTGGTCATCAGTTTAACTCCGCACCGGTTTCGGCGATATGGTTGCGTGCCATATCCAGCAAAAGACGTTTATCCAGCTTGCCGCGCGGTGTGCGGGGTAGGGTGTCCATGGGGACAACAACGGTAGGGCTGCAGTAGTACGGCAGTCGATCTGATACGCATTGCACTGCCCGTTTCGGGCAGGCCGAAGATGGCGAGATAAAACTGACCAGATTGCGGTTGTCGTATTGCAAGGTCACCGCTTGCTGACAGCAAGGTGACGCCTCAAGGGCGGTTGTAACGCCGTCCAACTCAACCCGGAACCCGCGCACCTTCACGAGGTCATCAACGCGCCCGAAATGCTCCAACTCGCCGGTTTCCGTCCAACGGCCCAGATCACGGGTGCGGAACATCATATGGCCCGGCCGGAATGGGTCGGGTCGGTAACGCTCGGCCGTCAGCTTAGGGTTTGCGAGGTAACCTGCCGTGACGCAATCGCCGCCTGCCCACATCTCACCCTTCTCGCCGATGGGCACCGGGCGCAGGTTTTCGTCCAAAATGTAGACCGTGTTGTTCGGCGTCGGGCGCCCGATTGACAGAACCTGCTTGTCTGCGAAATGGGGTTCGGCCGTATTGATGATCGTAGTCTCGGTCGGACCACATGAGTTGTAGAAGGTGCAAAAGCTCGACCACCGATCTGCCAGCGGGCGGGGGCAGGGTTCGCCTGCTACAGCAACTGTTTGGACCTGGGTACAGCGCGTGTGGTCCAGCGCGTTCAGGATCGAAGGTGTGGCAATCAGAACGTCCACATTCTCGGCTGTTTCCTGAATCGATTTGCCTCGGACGACCAGCGTTGCGCCATTGGACAAAGCGCCTAGGATTTCCCATGCCGCCATGTCGAACGAAATCGAAAGGATCTGTCCAACTCGCTGGCCCGGTCGCATCCCCAGATCGCCAGGGCTAGTCAGCAGGATATTCGCCAGATTTCGGTGATTGACTTGTACACCGTTCGGAACGCCGGTCGTGCCAGACGTAAACAATATCATCGCCAGGTCGTCGGGACTGGCCCGATGTGTATAGCCGGGTGCTGGCGCGTCCAACATTGGATCGAACATTGTCGTATCAATGGTGATCAGCGTCTGATCCAGACCAACCGGGATTTGATCTGTCAAATCGCTGAGGCTTAGGATTATTTTTGAACCGGTGACCTTCGCTACGTGGCGCAGGGTTTCCGTCGGTGCAACGCCGACATGCTGCGGGACATAGGCCGCCCCAAGTTTGATTGCCGCGACAATACCCACGACCATCTCGACCGAACGATGCAGGAACAAGCACACGGCGTCGCCGCGTTTTACGCCGTGCGCGCGCATGACATTCGCCAACCGGTTTGAGGCTTCGTCCAGCGCCCGATAGCTGAGGCTATGGCCAGCACATTCCAGTGCGGCGGCATCGGGCTGATCCCGCAACGCGTGGCGCAGCGCGTCTGCTATTGTCGCATGCCGGGGTGAAGCCTGCGGCCCCCAGCCAAAAGAAAGAAACAACTCTTGATCTTCGGGGCTCAGTGCGTTCAACGCATCTTGCCCGGCTGCACTGGCTAGATCTGTTGGTGTCAGGGGGGCATAGTTTGTCTGGGGATCGGTTGCGATAAGGTGCATGTCATTCTCCAGTTCAAGAAGGGGTCACACCTTAGTGATAATGGGAAAAAATCCCATTAAAGTTCACATTCGATCACATTTTGAACACGAAAGCGTTGAATTCGTTAATTCTAGGAAAATGTTATCTGATAAGCATCCGTGACGAGTTCTCAAATGTCGAATGACCCCAAACCTCCCCTTGAGACCGCGCTGTCTGCGTTGCTGGTACCACTGGCGCAGGCAATGGTTGCGCATGGGGTCACACTTGGAACCGTGACCGAAGCGCTCAAACAAGCCTTGCTGACGGCAGCGGAACAAAGCACGCAAGGAAAGCTGAGCGACAGTCGCGCCAGCCTTTTGACGGGCCTGCATCGAAAGGATGTCAAAAGACTGCGAAATGTCGACGATGATGCACCCTTGAAACGCCGCAGTAACGCAGCGGCATTGGTTGTCAGCTATTGGTCGACGACGCCTGAATTTCTGGATGGTGCAGGCGCGCCTCGGGTCCTGAGCCGCAAGGGCGACGAAACTGGCCCGGGATTTGACGATCTGGTACGGCGGACACGTGTGGACATGGCGCCCGGCACCGTTCTGGAAACGTTGGTTGACCAAAAGAGTGTGGAGCAGGATGAAAAAGGAAAACTTCGCCTGCTTTCCCCAGCCTTTCTTCCGTCTAGTGGCAGCGCCGAACAAGTGGCCGCTTATGAGGCGACGCTGTCCGCTCATTTACAGGCGGCAACGCAGAACCTGCTGGCTGAACCGGATTCTCAACGCAATTTTGACCGCGCGGTACGCTATTCGCACCTGTCGTCAGAGTCGATTGAGCAATTGCTCCAATTCTCGTCGGATCGGGCGCAAACGTTGCTGCAAGAGGTCAATACTCTCGCCCGTGAACTGCAGGAAAAAGACAGTAACGGTGATCACAGCGGCCGGTTCGCAATGGGTGCTTTTGTCCTGCCCTCACCACAAAAAGCCCAACTAAAAAGAACGAAAGAGGATGAGTAGTTATGGGTGTTTTCCTGCGTTTGTTCGCGATGCTTGCCTTATTGACCTGGCTATCCGTTCCGCTTCAGGCTGAGGACAAAGGCAATTCTGAGCGTGAAGGCGGTATTATCGGTACGGGTATTGTGGGCACAATCACCCATCTGGGCAGCATCCATGTGAATGGACAGCGTATTCTGTTCGATGACCAAATGCCGGTTGCCAATGCGGTTCCCCCGATCAGGGCGGACGAGTTGAAGCCGGGTCACACCGTCGCAATTGTTGCGACGTATGAAAATGACGAATGGCACGCAAGACACATCCGTCAAGTCTTGCCTCTGGTCGGACCAGTGTCCAGTGTGCAGGACGGCCAAATTTCGGTTCTTGGGACCGACGTTACGGTCGAATGGAGTGTTGACGTCCAGGTTGGCGATTGGGTCGCGATCAGCGGGTTGTGGCGGGGTCATAAAGTGCGCGCGTCACGTGTCGAAAAACTGTCAAGCGATGTGTATCCGGCGAGGTTGTCGGGAACATATCTGGGGTCTGATCCACAGGCGCGAACTTTGATAGGGGCAAGCGTTATCAGCGGAATTGAGCCTCAACATTTGTCGCCGGGTGATCTTGTCCGAGTGATCGGACAGCCGACGTCGGACGGAATCAGAGCGGAACGACTGGAAGCGGGACTATTCGCCGGAGCGATTGGAGTTGTTCAGGTTCAGGGCTTTTACTCAGAGCCTCAACCCAGCGGCTTGTACACGGTGTTGGGAAGCGGATTGATCGCATTCAGTGATCAGCCCGAGATGATTGACCAAAACACTGAAGTTATCCGCTGCGGCGATGGTGGAGAGCTGGTGAATTCAGACGGTGCTGGTCTGTTGAACCTGTTGGGGTGTTGACACACGAATTTTGAAGATTGGTTGTCACATACCCTCTTTGATCCGGGGGATTTGACAGCAAATTGAACCTGTTCTTGTGGGGGGCTGTGCCCGGCGCGGCTGGAACAGCGAAGACACGAAACCGTGTCAGAATTGAAACGGGAGGTGATTTGCCCAAATGGCAAAGCTGAACATATCGTCGCAGGTAAGTTAGGCACTCCGTGTGCAGCGCAGCGCAATTTCTCTGGTAGAACAAGCATTGGAGGAAGCAAGTCAGATGTCTGAAAACAACTCATCGAGTGACGTCGCACTTACCCAAGAGCAATCTGATAAGTATTGGGAGGATGGGTTTCTTTTTCCGCTGACCATCTTTTCCAAAGAAGAAGTCGCCGAGCGTCGCGCAGAGCTGGAGCGGATTGAGCGGGAATGGCTTGATGCTGATCTGCCTTTGCCGCTGAATACCTACAAGCGGGTCAACGCGCATCTGGTGATGCCGCTTGCAGCAAGTGTCGCGATGGATCCCCGCGTTCTGGATGTGGTGGAGGGCGTGTTGGGGCCGGACATCATGATTTGGTCGGCCGAATTCTTCATCAAGGAACCGCAAACAGCCCATACGGTCGGGATGCATCAGGATCTGACCTACTGGGGGATGGGCGAAACCCCGGATCAGGTTACCGCATGGATCGCGTTGTCTCCGGCGACAGTTGAAAGTGGGTGCATGGATTTTGTGCGCGCCAGCCATAAGAACCCAATTCTTCCGCACAATGATACGTACTCTGACACCAATCTTCTGTCGCGCGGACAGGAGGTTGCGGTGGACGTCGACGAGGAAGACAAAACCCACATTGAACTGGCACCAGGGCAGATGTCTCTGCATCACGGGCTGACGATCCATGGGTCTGGTCCCAATCAATCCGATGACCGGCGTATTGGACTTGCGATCCGCTATCTCAACCCGAATGCCAAGCAACTGGTCGCGGAACGCGACTATGCTTTGTTGGTACGCGGGCAGGACAGCCAAAGCAATTTTGTTCACGTTGATCCGCCGACCGAGCTGTTTTCTGCGGATGCTTTGGCCCTGTATGAGAGGGTTCGCAGCGATCAGAGCAAAGCGCTGGCGGAAGGGGCCAAGGGATCGGTGCCGCTTTATGCGTCGACTTGATTCCTCGGCTCGAACCGCTTGCTGACGAGATATCAACACCTGACAGCGTCCTTGGCTTGCATTCAGGCGGATATTGCTGTTTCAGAGATTACACACACGTATCGTGAACTTCCTGGAACGCAACCATGACCAAAACAGCACTGATAACCGGTATCACTGGGCAAGACGGATCCTATCTTGCCGAGTTTCTGCTGGAAAAAGGATATGAAGTTCATGGAATCAAGCGCCGTGCATCTTCGTTCAACACACAGCGCATTGATCATATCTATCAGGATCCGCATGTACCCAATCCGCGTCTTCACCTGCACTATGGGGATCTGAGCGATACCTCGAACTTGACCCGCATCATTCAGGAGGTTCAGCCCGACGAGGTCTATAACCTTGGCGCCCAGTCCCACGTGGCGGTCAGTTTTGAATCGCCCGAATACACTGCCGATGTGGACGCAATCGGTACGTTGCGCTTGCTTGAGGCGATCCGTTTTCTGGGTCTTGAGAAAAAGACGCGCTTTTATCAGGCGTCCACGTCCGAACTCTACGGTTTGGTACAAGAGACACCGCAGCGCGAGACAACGCCGTTCTATCCGCGTTCCCCTTATGCGGTAGCCAAGCTTTATTCCTATTGGATCACTGTGAATTATCGCGAAGCGTATGGCATGTATGCCTGCAACGGCATCCTGTTCAATCACGAAAGTCCGCGCCGTGGCGAAACCTTTGTGACGCGCAAGATCACTCGTGGTCTGTCCAACATTGCTCAGGGTCTCGAGGATTGCCTGTACATGGGCAATATCGACAGCCTGCGCGATTGGGGGCACGCTAAGGACTACGTCCGTATGCAGTGGATGATGTTGCAGCAAGACACCCCTGAGGATTTCGTAATTGCAACCGGCGTGCAGTACTCGGTGCGTCAGTTCATCGAATGGTCTGCAGCTGAACTTGGGGTAACGCTTGAATTTTCAGGCGAGGGTGTCGATGAAATCGCCACGGTCAAATCCGTTGAAGGCGACGACGCGCCTGCATTGGAACCAGGTGATGTGATCATGCGGATCGACCCACAATATTTCCGCCCGGCGGAAGTGGAGACATTGCTTGGCGACCCTTCGAACGCCAAAAACAAATTGGGATGGGAACCGGAACTGACGGTTCAGGAAATGTGCTCTGAAATGGTTGTCGAGGACCTCAAGACGGCCAAGCGTCATGCCTTGCTGAAAGAGCACGGCTATGAATTGCCGGTCACGCTGGAAAATGGCTGAGGCGGGCGGCGTGCGTAAGATCTACGTGGCCGGGCACCGCGGAATGGTCGGCGGTGCGATCCTGCGCCGTCTGCAGGACCGCCAGGCATCGGGCGAGGCGTTGGAGCTTGTGACGCGGACGCATTCGGAACTTGATCTGACCAATCAAGCTGCTGTCCGAGATTTCATGCAAGCTCAGCGTCCCGACGTCGTCATTTTGGCCGCAGCCAAAGTCGGCGGCATTCATGCCAACAACACCTATCCTGCAGATTTTATTTACGAAAACCTGATGATCGAGTGCAATGTGATTCATCAGGCGTTTTCTGTGGGCGTTAAATACCTGCTTCAATTGGGCAGTTCCTGCATCTATCCCCGCGCTGTTCCACAGCCGATGCGGGAAGATGCTTTGCTGACCGGTGTGCTAGAACCCACGAACGAACCCTACGCGGTGGCGAAGATCGCCGGCATCAAACTGTGCGAAAGCTACAATCGGCAGCACGGCGTAGACTATCGTTCCGTTATGCCGACAAACCTTTATGGGCCTGGCGACAATTTTCACCCCGAAAACAGTCATGTCTTGCCCGCCCTGATCCGCAGATTCCACGAGGCGCAGCGTGATGGTTTGGATGAGGTTGTCATTTGGGGCACTGGTAAGCCACGACGCGAGTTTTTGCATGTCGACGATATGGCTGAGGCTTCACTATTCGTACTGGACTTGTCCCGTGATGAGTATGAGGCCAACACCCAACCCATGCTAAGCCATATCAATGTTGGATGCGGTGTGGACGTCTCAATTGCGGAGCTCGCGGGTATGGTGGCTAATGTGACAGGATATACCGGTCGGATCACGCAAGATGTCAGCAAACCTGACGGCACGATGCGCAAGCTGATGGATGTTTCCCGTCTGGCAACCATGGGTTGGCGGGCGAATATCAGTCTGGAAGACGGAATTCGCGAAACCTACGCGTGGTTCCTGGAACAAGCTGACGCGGATATTCGCGCAAAGTGACCACCCGGAATATGATCCGGGCAGTCTAACGGATTAGAACCAGCGGCCGATGGCTATGGCGGTTGGGGGGAGGACCGTTGTGTCGGAAGCGGACGAAAGTACTTTGTACGCGACTTGAGTTTCGGTCGGCTCATCCACCCCCAAGAACCTCCCAGTTGCGCCCCCACTGCCGCTGATCGCCGGGTTGGTGCCAGCCGCAAAAACAGCCGGGAAGGCCCAGGTGTCCGACGTGCTGGCGTACAGGGCACCTTCGGAATTTGTGCAGGCAGTAGCATTCAGCGTGGCCGTGCAAATCTGAGTGCCATCAGCAAACCGGACAAACTCACCACTCGCAGAGGTTCCGCGCTCAATCACAGCGCCGGTTGGGGTTCCGCCATTTTGCGTGACGGTCCCGAGAACATTACCGGGCCCGTAGCCATAGTCTGCCCGCATCAGGCGCCCCGTAGTTGTATCATCTGCGCTGCTTTGCACCGCCGCGCCTGAGGCCACCCCGGACGCTGGATCAATGCTCAGCGCTTCGGACCAGTTGGTGCCATCTGGCGAGACCTTGATGGAAAAACCTGTATTACCCGACAAACCCATTTCGGCATGCCCGGTCCAATTGGATTGAAACAGCAGAGAAGCGGTCTCAACAGCATTTGCCTTGTTGATCTTTAGTTGGTGCCCGCCGCCCTCGTGGCTTAGCAAAGTCGCGGGTGCGCGAACGGACAGGCGATTTGTACTGTCGTGCCCGGTGGCAATACCAACACCCGGAAGATTTTGCGTCGCGGTCGGGGGTTCAATCCATGCTGAACCGTCCCAAATTTTCAGGCGATCACTTTCCTGATCCCACGCACGCCAGCCCAATTCAGGTGTTACGAAATGCCAGCCGTCATCCAGCCAGGCGGCAAGTTCTCCTTCGTGACCCGCCCAGTCTCCGGCGGGTGACGACCCAATGGCATGGAGCTCACCCTGTTCCGGCACTGAGGGCGGTGTAGAGGCACCGGTTGACGCGATACTTAGTTGGACGATCAGATCAAGACGTCTCAGGGCTTCGTTGTGCGTGATGTGTTTTTGCGCCTGAGAAGGTTGTAGAAATGGTAGGTTCAACTTGGGCGAATTCTGGGACAAGGGGCATCCTCCGTTGGCTATCGGATCGACATTTGCATTGCGGGCTACACTGCCGCGCTGCCCATGAAACCCGCCTGACCAATGGGTTCGTCCGGTTAACGTCTTGCCAAGATTTTCCTGGGTTAACGGGTGCCCAACAATTCGAAGGGCGCTTGCAACCTCATCGCAAGAAAAAGGGCAAGCGCGTTGCCCGCAGCTTGCCCCTTCTGTCTGTGCTGATTACCTCGTATGCGAGGTTGCGGCCTCTGGTTACTGAGCAGCCTGACCGGTGGCGGCAACATCGTGTAGGTATTTTTGCAAATCCTCTCGAAGGTCGTCGCGCGCCAGCGCAAACGCAACTGTTGCCTGCAGGAAACCCGCCTTGGATCCGCAGTCGAACCGCTGGCCATCGAATTTGTAACCGAAAACCGGAACACCGTTTCTGATATCTTCCGCGATGGCGTCCGTGAGTTGAATCTCGCCACCACTCCCCTGTTTGTTCTGGTTAAGGTTGTACAGAACCGAAGGTCTCAGAATGTAACGACCGATAACCGCCAGGTTGGAAGGTGCTTCCTGGGGATTCGGTTTCTCGACCATTCCGCGCGCGCGCACCACTGTGCCGATATTGTCGCCGACATCCAGAACGCCGTAAGAACTTGTTTTTTCCGAGGGAACTTCCATAGTGGCAACCATGTTGCCGCCGGTTTCCTCATAGGCTTCTATCATCTGCTGCAAGCAGGGTTTTTCCCCGGCGATGACGTCGTCAGGCAGCATGACCGCAAATGGCTCATCTCCGATCAGGCGACGCGCGCACCATACGGCGTGGCCCAAACCCAGCGCCTTGTGTTGCCGAATATAGGCGATTGCCCCGCTTTCCATGTTGGTCGCATTCAGCGTTGCCAGCAGGTCATCTTTGCCTTTTTCCTTGAGCGACTGCTCAAGGATCTGATTGTGGTCAAAATAGTCCTCAAGCGCAGATTTCCCGCGGGACGTTACAAAAATGAACTCGGTAATTCCGGCGGCTCGGGCCTCGTCGATTGCATATTGAACCAGCGGGCGATCGACTAGGGTCATGATTTCCTTAGGTACCGATTTAGTCGCGGGCAGAAAGCGCGTGCCGAGACCTGCAACCGGGAAAATCGCCTTTGTGACCTTACGTACCATGCTACCTCTCAGCAAAATATCTTGTTCGAATGTATGCGTTTTGTTGATGCCACCTCTTAGTGCGCGCGGCTAGAACAATCAACGCAAATAGGCAATGCCAAACAACTAGGAGAAATCGTGCCACCGGTGAAATCAGAAGTCAAAATGCTGTGTAGATGCCGGTTAAGTCATAGCCTCTGTAGCTGCTGCTTGTCAGTACAAAGATCGCTGAATGGTGCATATTGGCCGCAATGCAGAAACAGTTCAGAATCCTTCATATAGCCGGGAGGAACCCGCCCCGAAGGCAATAACTTGCTTCGGGGCAGGGAAGTTATGCCTTTGCCATGATCGCTTCGAGCGAGTCGTGTTCGGCCACAAAATGATTGGGTTTCACTTCGCTCAACCGTGGAACATAGTTCGTCTCCCCAGCCGCCAAACGACTTGGCAGGAACCTCAATGCCGCTTTGGGATCCATCGGTGAAGGCAATTCGCCCGGCAATTTCAGGCGTGTACGACTACGCTCAACGTCCGGGTCCGGAATGGGAACGGCCGAGATCAGCGATTTCGTGTACGGGTGGATCGGATCAGAACAGATCACTTCTCCGTCACCCAATTCCACGATCCGGCCCAGATAAAGCACCATGATCCGGTTCGATACCGCCCGAACAACAGACAGATCGTGACTGATGAAGATCATCGACAGACCAAATTCCTGTTGCAACTCACGTAGCAACTCCACGATCTGCGCCTGAATTGACACGTCCAGTGCCGACACAGCTTCGTCACAGATGATGAGTTTGGGTTTGTTGATCATCGCTCGCGCAATACCGACACGCTGGTTCTGGCCGCCGGACAGTTCATGCGGATATCGGTTGATCATGTTAGCTTTCAAACCGACCCGCTCCATCATTTCGGAGACCAGCTTTTTGCGTTCCCGCTCAGTCAGGTCAGGGCGATAGGTCTTCAATGGCTCAGCAATCGAGGCCGAAATGGTCATACGCGGATCGAGGCTGGCCAATGGATCCTGGAACACGATCTGCAAATCCTTACGGTATTTGTTCAGTTCGCGCCGTTTCAGCCCGACGATGGGATGGCCCAGCCAACTGACGTTGCCCGCGCTGGGCTCGATCAGTTGCAAAACGGCCCGCGCCAAAGTGGACTTGCCGCAACCAGACTCGCCCACAACACCCAGCGTTTCGCCCTTGCGGATGTCAAAGCTGACTCCATCGACGGCTTTCAGCGGAACTTTGTGTCCAAACAGCCCGCCCGAAACGTGGATCGGAAAGTGCACCTTTACGTCATCGACTTTCAGCAGCGGATCATCGACTTTTTCAAGCGCCTTAGGCGCATCGCCGGCATCGATGCGCGGCATCGCTTCCAGCAACGTCTGGGTGTACTCATGCTTCGGCGCGCGGAAAATCTCGCGTGTCTCACCCGACTCGACGAATTGACCCAATCGCATGACCTGGACGCGGTCGCACATACGCGCGACGACACCCATGTCATGTGTGATCAGGGCGATCGCCGTGCCTTCGTCTTTTTGTAGGCGTACCATCAGATCCAGAATGTCGGCCTGAACGGTCACATCCAAGGCTGTTGTCGGTTCATCCGCGATCAGCAGCTTGGGATTGCACAGCATGGACATTGCGATCATGACCCTCTGGCGCATACCACCGGACAACTCATGCGGATACTGGTCCAGTCGCCGCTTGGCTTCGGGGATGCGCACGCGATCCAGCCATTCAAGGCAGCGTGCCCGCGCAGCCGAACCTTGCAGCCCTTCATGAACCTGCAGAACTTCACGCATCTGCTGGCCAATCCGCAGGTGCGGGGTCAGGGCAGTGAGAGGATCCTGAAAGATCATGCCGACATCGTCGCCACGAATTTGGTTCAGCTTGTTTACCGGCAGGTTCAGAATTTCCTGACCGTTCAGCATGGCGGAACCGGTTGCTTGCCCGGCGGGTGGCAACAAGCCCATTGCAGCCATGAAGGTCTGGCTTTTGCCGGAGCCACTTTCGCCTACGATGCCCAGGCATTCGCCCGGATTGATATCGAAACTGATGCCTTTTACAGCCTCAACAACGCCATCGGGCGTGTTGAACTGGACGCCCAGATCTTTTACGGAAAACAGACTCATATCAGCGATCCTTCGGGTCCAGAGCGTCACGCAGCCCATCACCGATGAAGAACATGGTTATGATGATTGCGACGTAGAATGTTAGTGGGAACAACAGCTGCCACAAGGTGCCATAGCCCATCGTTCCGGCTCCTTCGGCGATCAGTCGACCCAGCGAGGTATAGGGCTCAGAAATCCCAAGGCCGAGGAACGAGATGAAGCTTTCCGTCAGGATCATTTCAGGCACGAGCAGCGAGGCGTACACGATCACCACACCCAGAAGGTTGGGCAGGATATGGCGATACATGATGGTGAACTCGCTAACCCCAGCTGCGCGTGCGGCCTCGATGAACTCTCGGTTCTTCAGGGTCAGGGTTTGCCCCCGAACAATCCGTGCCATCGTCAACCAGCCGACCGCGCCAAGTGCGATGAACAGCATTACGAACGACCGGCCGGCAACGACCAACAACAGTATGATGACCAGAGTCGCCGGAATAGCCAGCAAGATATCGACGAAGCGCATCATCACGCCATCAGTGCGGCCACCGATATAACCCGCGGCAATACCGTAGCAGGTACCGACAATCAGGGCAGTCGCAGCGCCGATCAGACCCACCAGCAGAGATGTGGTGGTTGCCTGAATGACGCGGCTATAAAGATCGCGGCCCAGATCGTCGACGCCGAAGAAATGTCCGGTCTCCGTGGACGGCATTCCCAAGCCGCGCACATCGCCCATGACATTCCAGTCAATCTCCTCGTTGCTCCATACGGCAAAGTAAGGACCAATGATTGTGAACAACACGATCATTGCCAGAATGAACAGGCTGGCCATGGCCGCTTTGTTGCGAACAAAACGCATACGTGCGTCTTGCCAGAGTGAACGCCCCTGAATGACCGTGTAATCGGTGATATCTTCGGCCAGATGGGCGGCTTTTTGTGATTTACCAAGCATTGCCAGCCCTCAGTAACGGATTTTCGGATCGAACCAGGCATAGGCCAGGTCGGTCAGCAGGTTCACCAGTACGGTCAGGACGCCATAAAGGATCGTGACCCCCAGCAGCACGGCATAGTCGCGAGACAGAGCCGAGCCTACATAGGCCTGCCCCAGTCCGCCGGTGGAGAAGTAGATGTCCACAAACACCGAACCGGTCAGTACGTAGACAAATACCGGTCCCAGATAGGACACGACAGGCAGCAAGGTTGGCTTCAGCGCGTGGCGCCAGATCACAGTTCTTGTCGGCAGACCCTTGGCGCGGGCGGTGCGGATGAAGTTCGAGTTCAGAACCTCCAGCATCGAAGACCGCGTGATCCGCGCAATGGACCCCATATACGATGTGGCGAGCGCGATAACAGGCATGATCAGATATGGCCACTGGCCGCCATTCCAGCCGCCGCCTGGCAGCCATCCCAGCCACAATGTGAAGGTCAGGATCAGGATCGGGCCCATGATGAAGTTCGGCAGCGCCTGTGCCGCGATACCCAGACCGACGGCGAAATAGTCGATCCAGCTGTTGTGTTTGATCGCGGCGGCAATCCCCAGCGCGACTCCGACGGTTGTTGCGACCAGGAAGGACAGCGAACCATAGGTCAGCGAGATCGGGAAACCTTGCGCGATGATGTCATTCACGTCCCGATCCTTGAACTTGAAGGACGGGCCGAAATCGAAATGCACGACGATGTTGTAGAGGTAGTCCCACAGCTGTTTCCACAGCGGCTGGTCCAGCCCGTACCGCGCCTCGATATTGGCCAGTACCGCGGGCGGCAGCGGCCGCTCCGAGGTGAAAGGCCCACCTGGCGCGAAGTGCATCAGAAAGAAACTTGCAACGATCAGCAAAAGGATCGTTGGGACGGCCATAAACAACCGCCGGACGATATAGGCAAGCATTTCATGCCCCCAATTATTGGCATTGCCCCGAAGAAAACTCCGGGGCAACACGTGGTCTAAGGATGATTATTCGGCGACTTTGTAGAGGTTCTTGGAATACCAGTTCTGCTCTACGTTGTTGACCGGCCAGTTACCGACATCGCTGTCCATCATGTAGACACCAGCATAGTGATAGATCGGGATAACGGGGGTCTCTTGCGCAATGATGCGCTCAACCTCGGTGTACAGAGGTGCCGCATCGTCAGAGGTTTTGGCTTCGGACAGCAGCTCGTCAACGCGTGCGTTGTTGTACTTGCCGTCGTTATAACCAGAGTCCGACTGCAGGAGGTCAAGGAAGGTCGAGGCTTCGTTGTAGTCGCCGCACCATGCGCCACGGGCCAGATCGAAGTTCTGGTTGCCGCGCTCTTCCAGGAAGATCTTCCATTCCATGTTGGCCAGCTCAGCGTTGACGCCCAGCTTTTGCTTCCACATCTGGCTCAGCGCCACGGCGACCTTCTTGTGTGCCTCCGAGGTGTTGTAAACCATCTCAAAGCTCAGTGGGTTGTCGGGACCATAACCAGCTGCAGCCAGCAGCTCTTTGGCCAGTTCGTCACGCTCGGCCTGAGACATGGACGCCATTTCTACGTCCGGAACGTCAAAGCCAGCGGTCGCTGCCGGAGCAAAGGTATAAGCCTGAGGCTGTCCACCTGCCATGATGTTTTCAGTGATGATCTTGCGATCTACGGCCAGGGACAGCGCCTGACGGACGTTCGGGTCTTTGAAGGCCTCGGGGCCGCCATCGGACAGGTTGAACGTGTAATAATAGTTACACAGACGCGGGAAGCTGATTGCCTCTTCCGGGTGCTCTTTTTGCAGGCGTGGGAACTGACCGGCGGGAACTTCGGTGCGATCCAGCTCACCTGCCAGGTAACGGGTCAAGGCGACGTTTTCATCGTTGATGACCAAGGCGACAACCTTGTCGATGATGGTGTTGTCGTTGTCCCAGTAGTTTTCGTTCCGCTCACGAACCGAACGTTCCTGCGGCAGATGTTCGGTCAGGACATAAGCACCGTTCGAAACGATGTTTTCAGGCTTTGTCCAGGCGTCGCCAAACTCTTCGATGACTTTTTGCGGGGCAGGGAAAGTGGTCGAGTGCGTGGTCATCTGCGCGAAATACGGCAGAGGGGCGCTCAAAGTCACTTCAAGTGTATGGTCGTCGATGGCTTTTACGCCCAGGTCGTCAACCGGCTTGTCACCCGCGATGATTTCAGATGCGTTTTCGATCGACATCAGCTCCATGAACCACGCGTAAGGCGAAGACAGAGCGGGATCGACGGCACGTTTCCAGGCGAACACAAAATCGCCGGCAGTTACCGGATCACCGTTCGACCATTTCGCATCGTCGCGCAGCGTAAAGGTGTAGACATCTTTGGTGTCGTTAGTGGTGTAACTGGTCGCAACACCTGGGACCAGGTTGCCGTCTTCGTCCTGGTTCATCAGGCCTTCGAACAGATCACGCACGATCTCGGCGCCGGACACATCTTCGACAACCTGAGGGTCGACCGAGCTGTGTTCGTCCAGAATACGATAGGTAAAAGTCTGATCATCCGCCAGCGCTTCGCCGGTTTCCGGGTGGGTACCTGCGGCAAAGGCAGCGCCTGTAATCATGGTCGAGGTCAGAAGCCCCGCAAGAGATGTACGAATATACTTGTTCATGTGTTTCAACTCCCGTTTTTTTCAGCGACCCACGCGCATCCCTTCAGGATGGCTGAAGGCCACCATGTTTGTCCGACCCAGAAAGAGACCGGGACTGGTTCGAATTTTGCTTTTTCAGATCGCAATGAACACCGCGTCGCAGTCTTTCGGTTTGCAGTCGGGAACGTGTTTGCAAAAGTCGCCTTTCACTGACGCAGAAGGTGGCACTATTTCAAAAAAGGTTAAAGCCTTTGCCTGCAAATTGAGCAACCAGAGGTGGATTGTGATAGAATTTCGGGGTTCAGCGGAATTTTTGTACCGAAACCCCAAGGCTTCGTGACATTTTAGTGAAGCACGAAGATTTCAGTTTGGCTGTTTCCGCATGGTCAAACAACACAGGGGTCTCAGGATCAGGGCGAATCGCTACCGGATCAGCGTGGCCTTCATGCCCGCGTCCGGAAAGCAGGTCGGAACCTGACCAATTGTTTCTTGCCAGCGTCCGATCGAGCGGCGGGTCTTGAACCCTGGCAGGCCGTCTGCGCCGCCTACGTCGTGCCCTTGTTGTTCCAGTGTACGCTGCATGGCCGCGATGTCGGACCTGTACATGGCGTCGATCTTGCCCCATCGCCCCGAAAAATCGCCAACGTTGTATTGAATACGGTCACCGACATGCCCAACGAACAAGGCGTAGAGATCGCTCTTGTTGTATTCTTTGAGGACATAGAAGTTGGGTGTGACGATAAAGGCCGGGCCGTTCCGGCCAGCGGGCATCATCAAAAATCCTTCTCCGCCCAACTCGTGCTTAGGAAATGGTTTGCCTGACACGCGTACAATACCCATTTTGGCCCAGTCCCGTATGCGCCTGCCTTGATCGGGGCCTTCCAGCGCGCAGGAAATGGTGTCGGGAACGATGACTTCGAACCCCCAATCGCGTCCGGTTTTCCACCCGTGTTGCGCCAGGTAATTCCCGATCGACGCAATCGTATCTTCGGCCGAGGTCCAAATGTCGGTTTTCCCGTCTGCGTTTCCGTCGGCCGCATAGGTCAGAAAATTGGATGGCATGAATTGCGGCTGGCCTAACGCACCCGCCCAGCTGCTTTTCATTGTACCCGGCGGTGCATCGCCTGCTTCAGCGATCTGCAGCGCCGCGATCAACTCTGCGGTAAAATAGTCAGCGCGGGTACTCATGAATCCTTTGGTACCCAGCACCTGAAAGGCGTTGTGCCGAATTGCAACTTGCCCATAACCGCTCTCACGACCCCAAATGGCCAGAATAATGCGGCCTGGCACGCCGGTTTCGGCTTCGACGCGCGATAAGGTTGCCGCGTGTCTTCGGGCCATCTTGCGCCCAACAGATGTTGTGCCCTGAACGGAACCCGCGCTGAAGTACCGACCCGGAGACCCGAATTCAGCTTGCTTTTGCTGTTTCGGAGATTTGACCGGTTGCCCGGGCGGCACCAGATCCGGCAATTTCCAATTGAGTGTCACACCGTCAAAGGCCTGTAGCATCGTGCGTTTAGAAACACCCTCGGCTCGGGCCATCGGCCAGACGGTTTCTTGCAACCAAAACTGAAATTGCCTTTCGACCGCAGCACGATCCTGCGCGGTTGCACTTGTGGACAGGCACCAAAGACCAAGGATGAAAGCTATCCAACGCATCACCTAAGGTCTGTCTCGGCCAGAACGGCAAGTCAACAGCAGCTTACTTGAAGTTTTTGTCTGCACTTGTTGCTGTCGTTGGTCAGCGTCAGTGGCAGCAGACCGGGCATTTGGGAAAAAGCCTTGAGAAATTTCATTTGTCTGCCGATAGTTGGCCCGAGAGGTTGCTTCAGGAGGACTATCAGGCGTGGCCCTATTCCGAATGTCACCAAAGGCGATGCATGTCGTGACCACTGCCGCGGCTCTCTCCTTAATGGCGCATACTGCTTGCGCCAGTGACAGTTTCATGGACCCACAAGGTCCGATTGCCGCTGTCCAAAAGGTGCATCTTTTGCGTGCCACTGCTCTGATTCTGCTAGCCGTTGTTCCGGTTCTTGTTTTGGTTCCGCTGATTGCTATCCGATATCGGCGCCGCAAAGAGGGCAGTGCCCTTTATCGGCCCAAGTGGGATTTCTCCGGGAAACTGGAATTCGTTATGTGGGGCGTGCCGGTCCTGATTGTCGCGCTGCTGTCATTTTATCTTTGGAAGGCGACCCACCGATTGGATCCCTATTCAGATCGCTTTGGTGAAATGCCTGCGTTGAACGTTCAGGTCGTTGGGCTGGACTGGAAATGGCTGTTCATCTACCCCGACCTTGGCATCGCCAGCGTCGGAGAGTTTGGAATACCGGTCAAACAACAGGTCGCGATGACGCTGACGACCGATACCGTCATGCAGTCATTCATGATCCCGGCATTGGCTGGCCAGATTTACGCTATGCCCGGCATGACGACAGAATTGCATGTCGTGTCGGATGTGCCCGCGACAATGCAGGGCGAGAACACGCAGTACAATGGACGTGGGTTTACCAAGCAGAAATTTCAAACCGTCTCCATGCCAAGCGAAGAATTCAGTTCGTGGGTCGAAAAAGTGCGCAACAACGGTATAGCACTGAACGATGAAACGTATCGCATTTTGGCCATGCGGTCGGACAGGGACGAGGTGCAGGCCGCCTTGGGAACCGCGCAAATGCCTGAAAACGTTTTGTACTTCACGCTCGAGGACGGCAACCTGTTTCAATCAATTGTGCATCGGTATCACGGTGGCAAAGCTCTGAGCGCCGAGCAACAGCCGGGGACGGTAGAATTCGGGCAGGAGGTACAGCAATGACCACCAATGGTTCTGGCTTCTTTGGCCGTCTGGATTGGGACTCTTTCCCGATTGCGGGACTTATACAGAATCCCAACACGAACGAGATCGTTGCCAATGCGGCGGCTGCAATTGTGATCGTCGGCGTCATAATCGTCGTCGGGGCATTGACGTGGTTTCGCCTTTGGGGGCCATTGTGGCGTGACTGGCTGACCAGCACGGATCACAAGAAGATCGGCATCATGTATATCGTGTTCGCAATCGTCATGCTGGCGCGCGGCGTGCTGGAAGGCGTTGTCATGCGGGCGCAACAGGCGGCGGGACCGGGCGACGGGTTTCTAGAGGCTGAGCATTTCGCCGAACTCTTTAGCACCCACGGCACGATCATGATCTTCTTTGTGGCCGTTCCCTTTGTGTTCGGCCTCGCGAATTTCCTGGTCCCACTGATGATCGGTGCGCGTGATGTTGCTTTTCCGGTGATGAACCAGATCAGCCTTGGCCTGACCGTTTCGGCCGGGATGATGCTGATGGTCTCGCTGGTGGTGGGCGAGTTTTCGACCGGCGGCTGGACAGCTTATCCGCCCTACACCGGTGCGGCGTTCAATCCCGGTGTCGGCCCAGACTACTGGATCTGGGCGATCGTTGTATCCGGCATCGGAACGACACTCACGGGCATCAACTTTGCCGTCACAATTTACAAGCTGCGTGCGCCGGGCATGAAATTCATGCGGCTGCCCATGTATTGCTGGACAATCATCTGCAGTTCGATCCTGATCGTTTTTGCCATGCCGCCTCTTGGGGTTGCAGCGCTCATGCTGGCGGCTGACAGGTATTTGGACTTCCATTTTTTCACCAACGACCTTGGCGGCAATATGATGAACTATGCCAACTTGTTTTGGCTGTTCGGTCACCCCGAGGTCTATCTGTTGGTTTTGCCGGCCTACGGCATCTATTCCGAGGTGTTTGCCACGTTCTCGGCTAAACGTTTGTACGGCTATAACTCGTTGGTCATCGCCACGATGTCGATTGCGGTGCTGTCCTTCACAGTCTGGCTGCACCACTTTTTCACGATGGGTCAAAGCGCGCTAATCAACGCAGTTTTTGGCATCGCGACAATGCTGATTGCCATTCCGACCGGCGTGAAAGTCTATGACTGGATGGCGACGCTGTTCCGGGGGCGTATCCGGTTCTCTGTGCCTATGCTTTACGGCCTTTCTTTCCTGATGCTGTTTGTGATCGGTGGCCTTTCTGGCGTGATCCTTGCCAACCCCACGGTGGACTATCAGGTTCACAACACTCTGTTTCTGGTCGCCCACTTTCACAACGTCTTATTGCCGGGGGTGCTGTTCGGGTTGCTTGCCGGGTACAATTATTGGTTCCCCAAAGCCTTTGGGTTCCGTCTGAACGAGGCTTGGGGCCGAGTCTCGGTCGCGTTGTGGACCGTCGGATTCATGGTGACGTTCCTGCCGCTGTACTTCGTTGGACTGATGGGAATGCCCCGCAGGTCATTCAGTTGGGAGGACCCGAGCTTCCACCCATACATGATTATCGCGGTCGTCGGCGCATTGATCATCTTGGCCGCCTTGCTTTCGGTCGTTGTCCAGCTTTGGATCAGTATCCGTAACCGGGAAAAGACACGTGTTCCAGTGGGTGATCCTTGGGATGCGCGCACATTGGAGTGGTCCATCCCGGCGCCGCCGCCCCCGTATAACTTTGCCATCATCCCCCATGTCACCGATCGCGATAACTTTGCTGCTGCGAAAGAGCGCGGCACCGCGTACCCGTCACCAGATGCCTATGAAGACATCTCGGTGCCGCTGAACACCGGCATTGGTTTTATTCTTTGCGTGCTCAGCGGGGTCTGGATGTTTGCGTTGGTCTGGTGGATCTGGTGGCTGGCTTTGTTGATGTCAGTCCTGATGCTTGCGTCCTTTATCGCATGGACGTTCAAGTCCGAAACGGAACGGATCATTCCGGCCGAAGAGATACGCAGGCAGCACGAAGCCTGGTTGGATCTGGTCCATAACTCTCAGCCTGTTGATCGTGATTACGAAACAGCACCCGAAAACCGCGGTTTGGCCCGCCCGGATCTGGAGGCCGCGACATGAAACGCGCGCCCACCCATAGCTATCCCGGTCTGAACCTTGGACGACGGCACGCAAGCGCCGACAAGGCAAGCGAAGTCGTTACGTTCGGGTTCTGGGTCTTCTTGATGAGCGATCTGGTCTATTTCGGCCTGATGTTCGCGATCTACATCACGATGATCGACGCACAGGCTGGCGGACCGGGACCGGCTGAATTGTTCGACCTGAAAAGCATTTTTGCCCAGACGCTTATTCTTTTGACCAGCAGTCTGACTGTCGGTCTTGCAATGCTTGCTCTCAAATACAACCTGCCGCGGTGGCGGATCGTGTTCTGGTTCTGCGTGACATTGGTTCTTGGGCTCTGTTTTTTGTTTTTGGAAATTCGCGACTTCATGTCCATGGCCGAGAAGGGCGGCATCCCGCAGCGCAGCGGATTTCTATCTGCGTTCTATGGGCTGGTGCCCCTGCACGGGCTTCATGTCACGGCCGGGTGTATATGGTTGATCGTGCTGGGTATTCAGCTGCGGGTCTTTGGCCTGACCGATCTGCTGATGTCGCGCGTGGTACGGCTGGCGCTATTCTGGCACTTTCTGGACCTAATCTGGATCGGCATCATCACGATCGTTTACTTCGGAGGGCTGACCTATGGATAAACGCAGCGAAATGCATCGCCGCGAACGCCGCCGCTATGTGATCGGTTATGGTGGGTCGCTTTTGTTGACCTTTGCAGTATTCGGAATTGCTTATCGATACGGTATTGAGACACCGGGTGTTTACCTTGCAATCAGTTTGCTTGGATTGGCTCAGTTGATCGTACAGCTGGTTTATTTTCTGCATATCGACCGGCGGCGCAGCAGTCGCGAAGACCTGGACCTTATCTTGTTTTCCACGATGGTGCTGCTGATCATCATCCTGGGCACGGTCTGGATCATGGGAAATCTGGCGGTTCGTATGCATACTATTCCGATGTGACGTCTGACCGCACCAAGTGAAGGAACGGGTTCATGAAATCTCTCAAGGTTGTCGGTGCTGCAGTCATCGTGGGCGCAATCGCCGCTGGCCTTGTGTTGTACTGGCGTCATCAGGAACGCTACCCTTCGACCGATGACGCCTATATCGGGGCGAATATCATCTACGTGGCACCACAAGTCACCGGTCAGGTCGCAGAGGTGCTGGTGATTGAGAACCAGCCGGTCAAGACCGGTGACTTGTTGTTCACAATTGACGATACTCAATTCAAGGCTTCGGTCGATCAGGCCAAGGCCAATCTCGACAGCGCGGTGCAGCAGGCGCAGTCTTACAGTACGCAAATAGCGGCCGCACAAGCGGTGGTCGACAGCACGCAGTCGGCCTACAATACCGCTCAAAGCAATCTGGAACGTGCTAAGGCGCTGTTTTCAGATGGTGATCTGGCCCAGGCGTCACTGGATCAGTCGAGTTCGGAATTTGCGCGCGCCGCGGCGCAACTTACCACAAGCCAATCAGCCCTGTTGGCCCTACAAAGCGGTCTCGCGGCCAAGCAGGATGACATCCTGTCATCGCAAGCTCAGTTGGAAATCGCGCAGGCCAATCAGAATTGGACCAAGGTTTTTGCATCAGCAGATGGTTGGATCGCCAACCTGAGCCTCCGACCGGGGTCCTCGGTTTCCGCCAATGCACCGCAATTCTCGATCGTAGAGTCCTCTGATTGGTGGGTGGACGCCAATTTCAAAGAGACGTCACTGCCGCGCATCCGGCCCGGCCAACCCGTCAGCGTCAAGATCGACATGCTGCCGGGCCTGACACTGACAGGAAAGGTCGCGTCTATCGGACGGGGCTCTGGGGATACGTTCTCACTCCTGCCGTCTGAGAATGCCAGTGGCAACTGGGTCAAAGTCACGCGGCGTTTTCCGGTGCGGGTTGAGCTTGACCCAACGGACGCTCCACTGCGCGTGGGCGGTAGCAGCAAAGTAACTGTGGATACCACAGCGTCACAGGCCCAAAAATGACGTCCCCGGCAGCAGGCCACATCAATCCGGTGATTGTGGTTGCTGTTGTTCTCAGCGCTATCCTTGAAGTGCTCGACAGCACAATCGTCAATGTCGCGCTGCCCCATATTCAAGCAGCGTTCGGCGCAACGACGGATCAGGCCACGTGGATACTGACGAGCTATATCGTATCGGCTGTTGTAGTGATGCCGCTAACGGGCTTTGTCGCCCGCCGTGTTGGCCGTCGACGCTTGATCCTGACCGCCGTGGCCGGGTTCGCCACTATGTCGGTCATGTGTGGCCTGTCCTGGAGCCTTGAGACCATCGTCGCCTTTCGCCTTGCCCAGGGCATGTTCGGTGCCTTTTTGATCCCGCTGTCCCAATCTATTCTTTTCGACGCGTTCCCCCGCGAGAAGCGCGGGCAGGCGATGGCGGTCTTCGGCCTCGGGGTCGTCGTGGCCCCGGTGTTGGGGCCTACGGTGGGGGCAATTCTGACCGAGTATTTCTCGTGGCGAATGGTGTTCTTTGTGAACCTGCCGGTCGCCGCGATGGCGCTACTTTTGCTTGCCGGAGAGCTGCCAGACGATGAAACAGAAGAGGTTCGCATTGATTGGACCGGCCTTGCCCTTCTGGCCATCGGAATTGGCTGCCTGCAATTTTTTCTGGATCAGGGAGAAACCAAGGACTGGCTGTCATCGCGGGTCATTCAGGTTGCCGTCATCGCTTCGGTTTTGGGCGCGCTGGGGTTCATCATGCACGTGTTGACCACGGAAAAGCCGGTGGTCGACCTGCGTTTTTTCGCGGATCGCAATTTTGCGCTGTGCAATCTGGTTATCGCTGGATTTGCGATTTCCCTGTTCGGCGGCATCGCGATCCTGCCGACATTTGTTCAGAACCTGTTGGACTATCCGGTTATCGCATCCGGCCATTTGTTTATCCCGAGAGGGGTCGCTGCAGGTGTTTCGATGGTTTTGACCGGCGCGGTTTTGGTAACGCGTTATGACCCGCGTGTTCTGGCTGGGTTGGGAATGCTTTTGACGGCTGTCAGCAATTTCATGATGGGAGCTCTCAACATGGACGCGGGTTTTTGGGAGCTTGCCTGGCCGGGGGCAGTAAGCGGTCTGGGTATGGGCCTGGTGTTTGTACCAATGTCGATATTGGCTTTCGAAAGCATATCCAAATCGCGGCAGGACGAGGCATCCGGCTTGTTCAATGTGACCCGTCAGCTTGGATCATCGGTTGGAATTTCCTTGGTCGGGACGTGGGTTGTCCGTGGCTTGCAGACAAACACAGCTGTTCTCAGCCAAAACGTGACGCCCTATAACCCGGCCGCGCAAGCCTATCTTGCGCCTCTGAATTTGACGCCGGACAGTGCTCAAGGTGCGGCTATTCTGGGACAGGAGATCGCGCAGCAGGCTGAACTGATTTCATACCTGACCGTTTTCAACAATCTAGGGCTTTTGGCCTTGGCGACTATTCCGCTGCTGTTCTTTTGCAAGGCACCGAAACCCGGAACGCAGGCATCGGTGCATGCACATTAACGCATCAGGAACAGGCCAATTGCGAGCGCGGACCAGCACAGGCCCAAACTAAGAAGTATGTTGCCCACCGCCAGTGCGATGGTCCGCTCGCGCCGTAGCTCTAGCGATTGATAGGCAAAACTCGAAAACGTCGTGAAACCACCGCAAAAGCCGAAAACCAAGCGTTTTTCTTCTTCACCCATCTCAATTGGGTCGCCGAGATACCCGATCCAGAGACCCAGCAGCAGGCTACCCAGTATATTTACAATCAGAGTTGAAAATGGCAGGTCATGAACAACGCGTAGAGCGATCCAATGGCGCAAAACGGCTCCTAAACCGCCGCCCAATCCGAACATGGCATGAAGGAACAGATCGCTCATTCAGTTGCCCCATGCCTATGAAAACGCCGTCCGATTGCCTCGCCCAGTATAGCGGCGGCCAGCCCAGCCGCGATCTCCAACGCGGCGGCCGAGGTCGCAATCCAGATGTTAGACAACGCCAATCGCTCCAATTCCGCAACAAAAGAGGAAAAAGTCGAAAGACCGCCACAAAAGCCAACAGCACCAAGATGCAGCATGTGGGCATGGACGCGGCTTCGCACCGAATACAGCCAACCAAGTACGAAGCAGGCCACGATATTAATGCCAAAGGTCTGCGTCAGGAACCCGATGCCAGGTATGTTCACCGAGAACAGTTCGCGCATCAGAGAGCCCGCCGCGCCACCGATGAATACGGCACCAAACATCAATGCCGTGGTCCGAACATGCGTTCGTTCTTGTGTCACAGCCTGTCGTCCTGCCCAGATCCCGTTTCTTTTGGGATAATAGCTGACGTTGTCAGGATCAACAGCGCCCGAGGTCGGGGCTACATTTCACAACTTTGCCTGATTGCGTGAAAACAGCCACAATTGCTTGCAATCTAACGGCGATTTGGCCCACGTTGACGAAGGCTTCGCCTACCACAGCCGGCTGGAAACCACGCGACCCTGGGAGAGCACGAATGATTGTACGCAGACTCTATTATTTCCTAACATACGTGTGTCTGCCGTTGACCCTGTTGTGGGGGTTTTTCTGGCCGCCCGCCCATTGGTTGCTGGTTGTGCTGATTCCATACGCCGTGGTCGGCCTCTATGACATGCTGACAACCAAGCACAACGTGCTGAACAACTACCCGGTTCTCGGGCATTTTCGGTACATGCTGGAATTTGTCAGTCCGGAAATCCGTCAGTATTTTGTGGAAACCAACGAAAGCGGCCGCCCCTTCAACAGGATCGTTCGATCGCTTGTCTACTCGCGTGCAAAAGGGCAGGTGGATACGCAGGCATTTGGTACACAGTACGACGTGCTGACCGTCGGATACCATCGGGCAAACCACTCGCTCGCGCCCAAACATGTGGATGAAAGCGAAGAACGGATTATGCTGGGTGGGCCACAATGCACGCAGCCGTACAGTGCATCGCGGCTGAATGTATCAGCCATGAGCTTTGGGGCGCTCAGTGCCAATGCGATCCGGGCACTGAACGGCGGAGCCAAGGACGGCGGATTTGCGCATAACACTGGTGAAGGCGGCCTGTCCCCGCACCATCTGGCTGAGGGCGGCGATATCATCTGGCAGATCGGAACGGGCTATTTCGGCTGCCGCACGTCTGATGGCGGTTTCGATAAGGACCTGTTTGCCGAAAAAGCCAAGAAGGACGTTGTCAAAGCGATAGAGATCAAGCTGTCACAGGGTGCCAAGCCCTCGCATGGTGGCGTGTTGCCTGCAGCAAAAGTGGATAAGGAGATTGCGGAGATCCGCGGTGTGCCAGAACATCAGGACGTGATATCACCGCCCATCCACTCTGCCTTCGAAGGTCCGACTGGTCTGCTGAATTTTGTGCAGCATCTGCGGGAAATGTCTGGCGGCAAGCCGATCGGGTTCAAGCTGTGTATTGGCAGACCGTCGGAATTCATGGCGATTTGCAAGGCGATGCTGGAAACAGGCATCCTGCCGGACTTCATCACAATCGACGGTGCCGAAGGTGGTACAGGTGCCGCACCGGTCGAATTCACCAACCGCTTGGGTATGCCGCTTAACGAAGCCCTGATCTTCGTAAATAACTGCCTGCGTGGCGTAGGTCTGCGCGACAAAATCCGGATTATCTGTTCGGGTAAGGTGGCCACAGGCTATGATATGGTCGAGAAATTCGCGCTGGGGGCGGACATGTGCAATGCGGCCCGCGCGATGATGTTTGCCGTAGGGTGCATTCAGGCGCTGCATTGCAATACGAACCGCTGCCCGTCAGGTGTGGCCACTCAGGACCCGATACGGGGCAGGGCGGTCAATGTTCCCCAAAAACGCCAGCGCGTGCACCGCTTTCACGATGCGACGCTTGAGAGTTTCCGAGAGCTTTTGGGCGCTATGGGCAAAGAGAAGGTATCTGACCTGCGTCCAGGCGATATCCGCCGCCGCACGGCAGATGAACGGGAGCGGTCATACGCTGAACTCTATACCTTTATCGACGAAGGCGTATTGCTGACCGACGCAATACCGTCTGACTTTGCAGCGGATTGGAAATTGGCTTCAGCGGGCCATTTTTAATTTTTTACGGCCTCGCCAAGGATTGACGTTTTTGATTCGTCATACCCAGTGTGATGCGTATGAAAACATCGGATGAGGACCTGGCCAAAGCCGCCGCGGACGGAGATGCCGATGCGTTTGCGACCCTGTTGCAGCGCCACTATGACCGGGTCTTTCGTCTGGCCTTTCGTCTGACCGGACGGGCCGATCAGGCTGAAGACCTGACACAGGATATCTGTGCAGCCCTGCCTGACAAAATCGCGGGCTTTCGGGCGCAGGCCAAGTTCACAACCTGGCTTTATCGAGTCGTCGTCAACGCGGCCGAGGATGCCCGGCGTCGTCAGGCAAGCCATAGCCGCGCCGCCGCAGGGTGGGGCGATATTGAACAAATGCGACGGGCAGAGGCTTCTGAAACAGCAGAAGCAGTGGATTGGCTACAAGGTGCCATGCGATCGCTGCCGTCAGAGTTGCAGGACACATTGGCCCTGACACTAGAGGATGAAATGACACATGCCGAAGCGGCCGTAGTTCTGGGTGTGTCCGAAGGCACCGTTTCTTGGCGCATGTCCGACATCCGGAAACGCCTGCGCGCCCTACGACAAGAGGAATTGGCACAATGACCGATGATCTTGATGACTTCAAAGCTCTGATGGATGCCGCGACACCGACACCAAATACTGAGCGACGGGCAGAAAACCTGAAATTGGCACAAAAAAATTTCGTCGACACCCAAGGATCGCACACCGCGATGCGTCCGACTTCTGTGGTTGCCGCCCGGGATGCAAGAGATAAAAGTTAGTTACAGACGTGATC
>NZ_WQFE01000006.1 GCF_013033965.1 Ruegeria atlantica | reverse complement strand
CAGCAGCCCGTACATACATTTGGGCCGCCCGTAAAGACAACCTTGGGAAATCAGGTTCCAACGGCTTCAGTTATTGCCAAGGCGTCCTGAAGCTCGGCGAATTGAGCTACGCGGGCACTCAAGCCAACCACGATCGAATGTGCTTTCAGATAGGCGGCGTCACCCATGACGTTCGTTTGCTAACACTGTTCTGCCGCCACTCCAACACTGCGTGACGCCACCCATCAACAGATCATTTCAACGCCAAATCGACTGCGATGTTGTTTCGAACCGCGGCTAAAAAGGGGCAAATCTTATGGGCACCATCGACACTTTTCTGCCCGGTCTCTTTGTTGATGTCGGGCAAGCCTGTTTCAAGTCGGAGACCCAGTTTGAATGCGGCGCCATTTGACCCAGGTTTGAGCGAGACGCTCGAAGCATTAGAAGCCATTAAGGCATCAAATCCATATTGAGAGTTGTATATCGAAGTGCGGAAATGAAGCAGCCTGCGTAATGGGCCGTTCTCCATCCGAGCGACGCAGGCCTGCCAGCCAGATGCTGCACGGTGCACCAATGTCTGATCTAACGCATTTTAGTCAATCTATTGGGGTCTGTAGTATGCCATGACTAACTGATTGGAAAATCGAAGGAAGATCGCATGTCGCGCAGAATTATTGTTTCGGTCGCAGCCGGGCTTGGATCCGCTGCGTTCTTTCTCATCATGTCCACGATTATGGACAGCAGCTTTCAAAGCTCAAAAGGTGCTGCGACAACTTTGGCTGTGGTTGTTACGGTGACCACTTTTGCTCTGATTACTTTACGTGGCAGAAGATAGCCGAAACGCATGGGTAACTGTTTGATCTAGGAACGCGAAATGAGTTTCAAAAAACTCGCCCCCGCCATTGTGCTGCTGATCACAGCTCCGCTGATTGCGGAGTTTCTCCTAGGGGATTTCAATGTGCGGCAGCTTGGGTATTTGGGCATCTTCATTCCGCTCTATGGTGCTCTGGCACTCTTTGTGCGTGAGTTGGTCCGGCGGTCAGGGCGCGGATGGGTTAGCATGCTGCTCATGGCGTTGGCCTGCGGGTTGATTTATGAGGGCATCGTCAATCAAACCCTGTTCAATCCCCATTTTGCGGGGGCCGACCTTCTGCAATACGGTTTTATTGAATCCCTTGGCACATCCTTCAATTACGCGGCTTTCATCCTGACACTCCATACCGTTTGGACTATCAGCACCCCAATTGCACTGGCCGAGGGCTTTGCCGGTGAACGAGCCAAAGAACCGTGGTTGAATCGGCCCCTGCTTATTGGTGCCGGGTTGCTTGCACTACTCGGGCTAGTAGGTACGACAGCCTCAACCATTCAACGGTTCAAATTTGTCTCTTCGCCGATGCAATACGGCACAGTGGTGATGCTGGCGCTGATCTTGGTGTTTCTGGCATTGCGAGTTGTGCTTAAACCCTCCGCCAAAACCGCTGGAATTGATGCGGATCGTGGACCTTCTATCTGGCTCGTTACCGCCTTTTCTTTCGTTCTCTCCTCTGCCTTTATGATTTGGTTTCACTACGCGCCAGACCATAAAATCAATGCGCAATTGGGTCTGACAGTTTTCCTTGTTATTGATGCAGTGGCTATCATTGCTTTCGCCACCTGGTCTCGTGCCGAAGGCTGGCGGCCGCTGCATATTGTTGCCGCAGCGACTGGCGCGGTTTTGACCTATGGCTGGTTTGGACTGTGGAGATTGCTGGTGAATGGCAAAACGGCCATGGGCGTCAAGGCGGAACCCACTGACATTGCTGGTCAGGTTATGCTCTTGGTGGCTGTGCTTGGGTTAAGCTGGCTGGCACACAAGTGGCAAGCTGGAATAACGGACAAGTAAGCAGCTATTGCTGAGGCCACAAATAAATCGGAAGACAAATTGCGCATTCACCAGACGTCAGGAATGATCGTCCGTGGTTTGGCATTGTAGTGGGGATCTACGCACTAACCCAGTTTTTCAAGCAACTTCAATAGCTGAGCCAACCTCAAGCAAGATACGTCCGTCTGCTGAGTAGCGGACTTTCGCGCAAATGCTGCGAATTCACACTATGTCCCGCAAAGCAGACACAGTCCGCACGCAGGAGATTTCAGACATGAAGAACCGAAAGCTCTACCTTGGTCCCCTATCTTTTCAAATTAGATGTTTTCACCTCACCGGTGAGAATTTTGCCCACATGTCAACTGGTAATCGGGTTAGAGTAGAGCGACGAAATAGCGTCGCATCAGGAGAGCAAAGCCGCGCGTCATGGCGAAGATACCGTCGTTGAAAAGCATTCAGGCCTTCGAAGCGGCCTGCCGGCATCTGAGTTTCAAGGATGCCGCCGATGAACTATGCGTCACTCCGACTGCCATTTCCCATCAGATCAAATCGCTGGAGGATCAACTTGGGGTACCCCTGTTCCACCGGCTGACCCGCGCCTTGAAACTGACGGAGGATGGGGCCAACTACGCGCCCCACATAATTGAGGCCTTCAAGAACATCGAAGCTGCCTCTCTCGCGCTGGAGGAAGACGACCTTGCAGGCACATTGACAATCTCAACAACCGGGTCTTTTGCCGCCAACTGGCTTAGCCCACGGCTACGAGGCTTTTACGAGAAATACCCGGAGATTTCGGTAAGGGTTCTGTCAAGCGATCAGCTGGTAGATTTCAAGTCCAGCGATGTGGATGTGGCCATTCGGTATGGCTTTGGCGATTATCCTGACAGCTATGTGGCTTGGGTCTTGAATGACTGGGTAGCCCCTGTCTGCAGCGTGGAAAAGGCGAAGTCACTGAGTTCCCCCGAAGATCTTCTGAAGTCTCGTCTGGTCGAATACCAATGGAGCGGGTTTTCTGATGCGGATCCGAGTTGGGAGCGCTGGATGGACGCGGCTGGCTTGCAGACTGGTGATGTCGAGCCCTATGTCACCTATTCCGAGGAACACATCTGCTTGCTGACGGCAAGCGATGGTCATGGTGTGGCCCTGGTCAGCCTTTTGGCCGCCGCGCGTTTTCTGGAACGCAATATGCTGGTCGCCCCCTTTGACACGGCATTGAAGAACAAGAGCTATTTTCTCGTGTGCCCGGAAACTTACGCCAATCGTGCACGCGTTCGTGTGTTCCGGGAATGGCTACTGGACCAAGCAGATGAGTTTCGCGACAGCGCCGTCGGTCAAAGGTTCTTTGAAGACTAGCGCGTCCGTAACGATCTAATCCGTCGCTTGAATTTTTGTCATTTCTAAATTGCCGAGAAGCATGCGTTTCTGAACCCCTAATCAGGAGTTCTTTCGCATGCAAAGTATTAGCCTTTCCCAATAGGGACGCGGATGCACTTGCGACGGCGTCTCATCTGGAGAAGAAATTTTTAGCGATTAGAGATGGCTGAGGTCAGTTCACTCTATTCAGAATTCTCTTCATTTGTACCTGCGCTTCTCTGGCTTCACCTTTGAATGGTTTATTGCAAACTGACTAGGTGACAAGATGACCACAATCCTGAGAATTGACGCCAGCGTACGCCGCACCGACAACCCTGTTGCAGCCTATAACTCCATTTCCCGCGCTTTGGCGGATAGTTTCGTAGAAGAATGGAAAACGGTTGATCCGGACGTCGAAATCATTCTGCGTGACGTCGGAGTGGCCCCGCCGGATTTTATTTCCAACGATTGGATTGCGTCCGTTTTCACTGAGGAAGAGGAACGCACTCCTGAACAGAACGCTTTGGTTAGCTTGTCTGATACGCTGATTGACGAGCTCGACCGCTCCGACATCCTGCTGATTTCGACGCCCATGTACAACTACGGCATGCCCGCAGCCCTGAAGGCTTGGTTTGATCAGATCATCCGGATCAATAAGACATTTACGTTTGATTTGGCGCGTGGCGACTTCCCTCTGGAACCGATCATGTCAGGCAAAACCCTGGTGCTGCTGACCTCGGCTGGTGAATTCGGTTTTGAGGACGGTGGGGTTCGCAATGACTCGGGTCACCTTTCTGCGCACATCAGCACATTGCGCCAGTACCTGGGAGCAGAACGGATGTTCGAAGCTGCGGCCGAGTACCAGGAATTCGCCGATGAGCGTCACGAAGCTTCGGTCGCCTCAGCTCAGGCCCAGGCACGTCACATTGCTCGTGAGCTAGCCTAGTCGCGGGCCAGTTTATGGAAAGTAGAACCTGACGAAATGAACAGGTTCTACATTTCCAACTGATCACAGCTCAAGGTGTGTGAAGCAGGTGGTTATATCCTGCACCCTTACTTGAGTGGTTCAATCGCTAAGAAAACCGAAACGGCAGCGAATGTAGTTGTAAACCTTCATTTCGGATTGGCAGACAGTTTAAGCCAATCTCTTGAAACAACATCTCCGTATTCGAACTCCAGGTTCAAAAGCGGACTTTGCTATGCTGCGTTTTAAGGCAGATGTTTTCGCGTTTCGCCAATTCGATCTGTGTGTATTCTGCTTCGCAGCGAATGTCCGGAAAGCGGGCTGCAATCGCAGCATCGGACGCCGTCGCTCAAGGTCGGCTCTGGGCCGCGATCGCAATAGAAGGGCACACTGAATCTAGCGCGGGACGGAAAGGAGTTCAAAGCCGCAACCTGTTCCAAGACCTCTCAACTCAAATTTCGAGATACTTCTCGGGCACCTAGTGCATGCAACAAAAAGAGCCGTGCCTGACATCTTTCATTAGCGTGTCAAAATCCTTGCCGCGCATCTCAACCAGGGTTTTATGGTCGCCGGCTTCAAACCAGATTTTGTCAAGCCCCGTAAGGCTGTTATCCACAACTGTAGGCACATCATAGGCCTCGCCCACAGGTGGCGCTGCACCGAGCGCGCAATCATCAAACAGGTCACTCATTTCGGATTCTGGGGCCAAACCGAGACGACGATCCATCATCGATTGCAGAGCAGTGAGATCAACCTGATGATTGCTGGGTAAAACGGCAAGCATCGGGCCTTCCTCCATGTGGATAAGCACTGATTTGGCAAGGTGATCGCCGGGCACATGCGCCGCTTCCGCGCACTCGCTTGCGGTTGCAGCATAGGGATGCGAAACAATGTCAAATGGGAGTCCATGTGCTTCCAGATGGCGTTTCAGGCGAGTTGCAATAGTCATGGTTTCCTCCGTGTTATCGAAGGCGTCCCGGCCGCGAAGCGTGTCACGGTGCGCACCCAGGGCGCAATTTGGTGTGTTTTCTTAGTGTGCGCCTTATGGGCGAGTCGAACAAGGGGTGCCAAGACTGATGGTTTTAGGCGTGGTTTTGCTGTGGTCCAGAAGGTGTTTCACCAATTTGCGGGCGATTCTTTTTTCTGTAAGCGTTCAGAACATAAACATGCTGGAGACGTCCAACATCTTGGTCGGTAAAAGGATCGACGTTGATCCCACCACATCCAACCCATACCTCCTCAAGGTACACCCCAAGAGACCATTCGCCAGTTTTGTTGAAATTGTTTTTGCCAGATTTGGCTTCATTGGCCAGCCGACTAACAAAAGCATAACCTTGCTCTTTTGCCTCAATGGCCAACCTTTCAAGTTTATTCGAACTTGGTCTTAAGGAAGCAATTTGGATCATGTCCGACATGAACTCTGAATAGCACGTTATTGGTGAACGGCAGCTTTCGTCCTTCACCTACCGTTAACCAACGGATTCTAAACGTCCGGATTCTGGGGTTTAACATCTGCTGTATGAGCGAACTACTAAAGCGTGGTCAAAGTCAGCTCAGGGCTCATACGCCCTGTCCGAACTCGCTTTAGAGGAGGGCTACAGCGAGCCCAATCCACGTCTCAATCTTGAGCTTTAGCCCATTGGGCAACCGAGGAGCTCGGCTGCTCGTTCAACGATTGCACAACACTATCTGCCAGTGTCGACTTAGCGGATTTAGGTGGACGCGGCGAATGCGGAAATCATTCGAACCCCAACCTGCACCTAGGAAGAGATCAGATTGCAAATGCGCCGCGCCTCATGATTGATCACGCCGCGTCTTCTTTAGGAGGTTCCTTGGCACCGGTCATGAAGGCCACAGCATCGGACATCGTGTAATCCTTTGGATCAATCGTGCAGAGGCGTTTGCCCAGCCGGTGCACATGAATGCGGTCCGCAACCTCAAAAACATGCGGCATGTTGTGGCTGATCAGAATGATCGGAATGCCACGTGCACGCACATCCTGGATGAGTTCCAACACTTTGCGGCTTTCCTTCACACCCAATGCGGCCGTTGGTTCGTCCATAATGATGAACTTGGTCGCAAAGGCGGCGGCGCGTGCAACAGCAACGCCCTGGCGCTGACCGCCTGACAAAGTCTCAACCGCTTGATTGATCGACTGAACGGTCATGAGGCCAAGCTCGGTCAGTTTTTCACGGGCGAACTTCTCCATGGCGGGCCGGTCAAGCTGACGCAGATATTTTCCCATGAAACCCTGTTTGCGGATCTCGCGGCCCATGAACATGTTGTCGGCAATCGACAGGGCAGGGGACATTGCAAGTTGCTGATAGACGATCTCGATCCCCATGTTACGGGCATCGATTGGGGAGGTGAAGTTGACCTTCTTCCCCTCGATCAAAATCTCGCCCTCATCCGGGATCGTGGCGCCACAGATCGCTTTGACGATAGACGATTTGCCCGCGCCATTGTCCCCGATAACCGCAAGGATCTCTCCTTGACGTAGCTCGAAATCAGAATGGTCGATGGCAGTCACATGGCCATAGCGTTTCACGATCCCGCGGCCCTGGACGATTGGAGTTGTGTCTGACATTAGCCCGATACCTTTCTGATCCACTGGTCGACCGCGACCGCGGCGATAATGAGAAGACCAATCAGCAAGAAGGTCCATTGCGCATCGGCACCAAGCAGCCTCAGCCCAAGGGTAAAGACGCCAACGATCAACGCACCAAACAGCGATCCTAGAATAGAACCTCGTCCGCCGAACAAAGAGATGCCCCCGATCACAACTGCGGTGATGCTTTCGATATTGGCCAGTTGACCGGATGTCGGAGAGACCGACCCGATTCGGCCGATCAAAGCCCAACCCGCAAAGGCGCAGATAAGGCCGGACAACATGTAGACGGACATCAGGGTTCTGTGGACGTTGACGCCAGACAGTTCGGCCGCCTCAGGATCGTCTCCGACAGCATAGACATGTCGGCCCCATGCAGTGTGCTTGAGCGCATAGGCCAACACAAAGATCAGGACGAGCATGAACATGACGCCCACGGTAAAGGTCGCCCCACCAATGCTGAATTTGGTGCCAAAGAACTGAAGGAAGGGGGCGCTTGCTTCGATGTCCTGACTGCGAATGGTTTCGTTCGCGGAATACAGGAAGTTGGTGGCCAGAACGATCTGCCACATTCCAAGAGTGACGATGAACGGGGGAAGCTTAACGCGACTGACCAGCCAACCATTGAGGGCACCAATCATCGTGCCCATGGCAAGGCCGCACATGACCGCAATTGGTACCGGAATGCCGTATCGAAAGGTGAATTGCCCCATGATGACCGAAGAGAACACCATGATCGCACCGACGCTCAGGTCTATGCCCGCTGTCAGGATCACAAGGCTCTGAGCGGCGGCGACGATGCCGACAATCTGAACCTGCTGGAGGATTAGGGTCATTGCAAAGGGCGAGAAGAACTTTGCACCCAAAAGCAGACCAAAAACCAACATTGCGCCAACCAGAACGATAAGAGGCACAAAAGACGGATTGACGTGCAGAAGATGCTGCAGCTTTCCCAGTACGCCACGCCGGTGGTCTTCGAACTCTGCAACAGTTTCGGTGCGACTTGCAGAAGCTTCAAATTCCTGGGCACCTTGGTTTGCTTCAGACATCTCTCCCCCTTTCGCGGCTGGCATTGCGGCCACGAGGCCAGTTTACAGGAAGTTTCGAATTGAGGTGATGGGAATGATGAGGCGGTTTGGAACGCCTCATCAATTGACGCAGTTCCTTAACCCCAGCAGAGCTCCAGGCCCTCTGCGACCGAGATAGATTCCACTCCGTCAACAGGCTGATCGGTAATGAGCGCAACGCCGGTATCGTAGAAGTCTTTTCCAGGCGTGTTTTCAGGCTTTGTGCCTTCGTCGGCCCATTTCTTTACGGCTTCAACTCCAAGCGACGCCATCAACAGTGGGTACTGCTGGCTTGTGGCGCCAATGACCCCGGCCTGCACGTTCTGTACGCCCGGGCACCCGCCATCGACGGAAACGATCAGTACGTCGTTTTCGCGCCCGATGGACTTCAGCGCCTCATAGGCACCCGCCGCGGCAGGTTCATTGATCGTGTGAACCACGTTGATCGTTGAGTCCTTGGCCAGAAGGTTTTCCATCGCACGGCGGCCGCCTTCTTCGTTGCCATCGGTCACATCGCTGCCGACCAAACGGGCATCTGTTTCATCGCCAATGACATTGGGGTCGGCAAGGTCCACGCCAAAGCCGTCAAGGAAGCCCTGATTGCGCAGAACGTCCACTGTCGGCTGGCTGACATTAAGATCAAGCGTTGCGATTTTTGCGTCTGCCGCTCCATCACCCATCTTAGCCTTTGCCCATTGTCCGATCAGCAAACCAGCCTTGTAGTTGTCCGTCGCGAAAGTTGCGTCCGCGGAATCAATCGGGCTGAGCGGTGTGTCCAATGCGATGACCAGCAGGCCGGCGTCGCGCGCCTGCTGAACGGCGGGGACAATCGAGCTTGTGTCAGACGCCGTCAGAAGAATTCCCTTTGCTCCGTCAAGGATGCAGGTTTCAATGGCCTGAACCTGCGTTTCATGGTCGCCGTCGATCTTTCCAGCAAATGCCTTCAGGGTCATGCCCAGCTCTTCGGCCTTGGCGGTCGCACCTTCCTTCATTTTCACAAAGAAGGGATTGGTGTCGGTCTTCGTGATTAGGCAGACGGTTTCACCGGCGGCTTGAGCAGACGCCGCAGCCATCGTCAGTACGGTCGCAGACGCGGCAAGCTTGAGTAGATTTCTCATGTTGTCCTCCCAGAAAATTGTTGTCGCCCCGCACGGCGTGCCTGCGAGGTGCGCCTCCATCCTCCAATGAAGGTCTTGTTCAAGAAACTGTGATTCTGGTCTCTCTGTCAATAAATAAATAAAGTTTATTTATTAATTTACCTGAGTGTCTTTTCATAAGAAAACAAGGTGTTTATGTTCGGGATTATGGAGAAAGAGGCGCTCAAAATTCTAACCGGAGGGGTCAGTCAAAGCGGTGTGCGCGATCACAACGAACGGCTGATTTTGACGATTTTACAACGGCATGGACCTGCGGCAGGGGCCGACGTCGCGCGACTGACGGGCCTGTCTCCTCAGACCGTATCCATCATTTTGCGCAAGTTGGAAAAGGATGAGATCCTAAAGCGCGGAACCCCTTTGCGCGGCAAGGTGGGAAAGCCCTCGATCCCGATGGAGCTGAACCCCGACGGCATCCTGTCAGTTGGGATGAAGATCGGGCGGCGCAGTGCCGACCTGCTTTTGATCGACTTTAAGGGCAGGCCGCGCCGTCAGGTTTCTACCACCTACGACTATCCTCATCCCGAAGCCGTATTCGGGTTTCTGGAATCGGGACTGAATACGCTGCTGGCTCATGAGCCGCAGAAACTTCGCGATCGCGTGTGCGGGATCGGTATTGGAACCCCGTTCGAGCTTTGGAAATGGCACGATCTGTCGGGGCAGGCGGCCAAGAAGTTCAGCTCTTGGAAAAACGTGAACTTCTTCTCTGAGGTCGCCAAGTTCAGCGATCTGCCGGTTTTTGTGGTCAACGATGCTACAGCCGCGTGTCATGCGGAACACCTCTATGGTCGAGGGGCTGAGTATCGCGACTATTTCTACTTCTTCATAGGCTCGATGATCGGCGGTGGAGTTGCGTTGAACGGCACGGTGTTCGAAGGCAATCAAGGCAATGCCGGTGCTTTGGGTGCGATGCGTACAACTGGTCCATTGGGTGAAAGTCAGCAACTGATTGACACCGCCTCGCTGTTTCTGCTTGAGGACAGGTTGATCGAAGCCGGAGTCGATCCCGGCATTCTGTGGAAAAAGCCCCAGGATTGGAGCAACATTTCGCGCTATGTTGAGCCCTGGATCGGAACGACCGCACAGGAATTGGCCAAAGCCGCTCTTTCAATTTGCGCTGTTATCGACTTTGAGGCGATTTTCATCGATGGCGCGTTCCCGCCGGGCGTCCGGGAAGAACTGGTTTCAAGGGTGCGCCGTTACTTAATTAATCAGGACAAGCGCGGATTGATTCCTCCGGTCGTGGAAGCCGCGGCGGTTGGGGAAAACGCCCGTGGCATCGGGGCGGCAAGCAGCCCGATTTTCCGCCAGTTTCTATTAAACACCAATGCAGGTCTGTCTGGGATGTAGCCGAAGCAGCGTCGCGATCAAATATGCTAATCAGAAAACTCGGCAATCCCGATGTTTGAGATTGCAGCTGACTAAAGTTCACCAATCACCAACGCAAATACCCAAGTCGCCAGAGCCGCCTGGAGGCAACCGGTCTCGCCGGGCATGTTTGGTCTCGATTCGAACACACTTCGACAAGTTTTTGACAGGCATCTTGAATATGCAGCTCGTATCCCACAAGCATTCTGCAATTCATTGCTACTTTCGTTGAATGCTTGATGACTGAGCTTTTGGCTGAAGTGATAAAGTTCAAAGGATTATGATGCGCGCAGTCGTATTGTTTTTTACGCTTTACTTCTTGGTGCTTGCCGGAACTGTTCAAGCTCAGAGCGTCATCCCTCTTTCTGAGAAAGGCGGATTATACGCAGCCTATGTGGTTCCGAGAGATGACTTCGACCGCGTGGACGTACAGCTAATTGTTCTTTCGGGGGCGTATGATGATCCGGAACCATCTGGGACCGCTCATCTAACAGAGCATCTGGCCGCGTTTTCAGCGGACGCCACAATACTCAGAAAGCCCCGAGAGCGCGACATCTATGCGACAACGCACAACGTATCAACAGTGTACACGAATTCCGGCGTGCCTTCTGACATAGAAATGCTGTTGCAGTTGTCACGGGCCGTTCTTGACACGCCATCACTGCCTGCAGGATTTGCGAAAAGCGAAATTGATATAGTACAGCGTGAAACTCTGCTGCGCGAAAGGCAGTCTCCGCTCCGCTGGCTCCGAAGAATTGCGCTTCAAAACCTCTATGGCACTCTACGCGGCCGGGCAAACAACACCATTAAAGATCTTCCCAATTTGAACCTTGAGAAGGCCTATCAGTTTCACGAAACACACTATACGCCATCCAATGTGACGTTAATCGTATCGGGAAAAATTGAACCTGGTAAAGCCGAAGAACTCGTAGCGCGAATATTTGGGGACACAGAACCTTCTGAGGCCCCTCATAAACGCTGGTTAGACCACAAACCAGATCCTGAGCTTAGGTTTGTTGAACGCATTCGGTCGGACAAGTTGGCGCATGACACAGTGCAATTTGCGAAATTCGTGGACTTCGAAAATCGATCAACCAGCATCGATATGCAGGGCGCATTTTTTATCACCACCGATATTTTGAACGAAAGGCTTTATAAGGCCCTGTACTATCAAGACGAGCGTATCTTCAGCGTCGACGCTGACTGGTTTTTTGCCAAGAACGCTGATCTGGAACTTACCATAGATTTGCACCTGATGCCCGGCTTCAGCTTGGACATGGCGCACAGTCATCTGGCAGAGACTCTGGCCAATTTGTTGAACGAACCGATCACCAGGGATGAGATCAATCAAGCGCGCCAGACGCAGGTCGTTGGAGCCCGGAATGCCGCGCGCCGACCCGTAGCTTTTCTATCATTCCTGACGAATGTGGCTTCTGATGGCTTCCCCCCTGTCAGCCCGTCGGTATTTATCGACATCTTGAACGAAACGACAGATCAGGATGTTATTGATTTTGCGGAAAAGATCATCAAGCCATCGGCCACATCTGTCGTGTTGGCCGAAAAAGCAGATTAACATGCAAACACTCAAAGGCCAGTTCATTTCCTCTCTCTTAATGGTCCTCAGCCTGTTGTCAGCGCAGCAGGCCCGAGCAGAATTGATTGCAACGACCGGTGATGCGAAAATTACTTATCTGGAGCCTCTGAGAAACGGCATTTCAGAACTCTCTCTGGTTTGGCCGATTGATCGACCGACAAAGGATCGGGTGGCCGCATTACGTGCCGGTCTCGCAAGCGTAGTTTCCGGAGGAACATCAAGCCGTTCTTCCTACAAAATTGCTGAATACAGGCAGTTGAAGGGGATCAAGCATTTCGTTGAAACAAGTCGCCATAGTCTGATGCTCACTGTTTCGGCGCCAAACGAAGTCTTTCCAGAGACCATCATACACCTCGAAAATCTCTTGCTTGAGCCGGAATACTCGGACGGCTGGTATGCAAGAGAGCTGCAGCATTCCAGCTCTATCAAGTCTACCAGAACCAGAAGGCCAGAAGATGTTCTGAAGGAAGTGGCGCATTTCCTGGAGTACGAACCTGGCGACGCAGTTGCTGAAGTGGGGGATGGCGAGTTTCGTTTTGGCCGGCCCATTCAGGCAATTCTACGATCCGGAGATCAAGAAGTAGAACGCCGCACTCTTCGATTGGTCAACAAGCTTCCCCGCCCGAAGGGTAAGTGGGAATTGCCTTTCGCAAGATGGGCTGATGCGTTGTTTGGCGCCAATGAGGAAGATTTCACCCTTCCGAAGGGTGTCATTCACTTTGCCGATCCTGACTCTACCGAGATGCTGATCCTTTTTGTCAAAGCTGAAAAGTTTGCAGATGAGACTGAACAGATTGGGACAAATGTCTTGGTGGATTACATCGGTGCTAATCAAGGATCCGAGATGTTTCGTATTATCCGCCAGGAAATGCGCGCGGCTTACGATCCACGCTCGGACTTCGTTGTCATGGGAAAGAAAAAGGCGATTATCTCACTAAGCGCCACAGTTGAGGCCGTGAGATGGCCTGAAGTCTATGAGAAAATAAGGGACATTTACCAGAGTGTCCGCAGCGGGAAAATTGAACAAGAAGGTTTGGGGATTCAGTTCAGTCAGTTGGACCGGGCTTACTATCGCGACTTTTTCACTGAACCTGTCTGGGGAGCGCGACAATACCTGCACGAATATCCCGAGGGCACCGACGGCACTATCGAAATTCCGCTTTTTGGCGTGTTTCAATCACTGTCGTTGGAGGAGACGGCAGCAAACTCAAATGAGCTTTTGCCGCCTTTGGAGGATTTCCTCCTTATACTGATCGGAGGTGGAAGTTCACCTTCGGACATCTTGCCTACAAAAGGTTACTGCTCGCTGCCGAAAAGCACTCCCTTAAGGTTTTGCCTGGATGTTCTTTCCAAAGCTGAAAACTTATAGGCTATGCTTGGCGCCGTGACACGCTTGCAACGGCCGCCGACGACAAACGAATGCTGCGTGAAATTGGCTTTGCTTATGCGGATGTGACTGAGGGTTACGTCCATGCATTGCGATCGGACCAGGCCACTTTTGAACGGGCACGTCAGCGGTGGGGCGAGTTTTTTGCTCAACTGCTTCTCACAGACCGGCATCAGAAAACCACTGCTGGAGCTATTGGTGGACAAGCACTGCTGTTCGAGATGAACGCATTGTTTGAGAGATACGCCGCCAGACTGGTCACTCGTGCGCAGGCCGGCAGGTTTGGGGTGTCACGAGCCTGACAGCAAAACGGAGGCGGCATTGATGGTGCGCTTGCACGGAAGTCGGGCGTGAGTCCCAAGAAGGGGTGTCATTCTAGTCTAGGATAGCTTTCGGATGCCAACTTTTCAAATTTGAAGACACTCCCAATACTCTAGGTTTTGCAAAACCAGCTTTCGGAAATAGGATGTGTGCAGTTTTATTCAATTTGCATTGGAACAATGGCATGGCAACAGAATGCTGGACCGTCGGATCATACCTGGCAAAAAGACTGCAAGAAGCTGGGATCGTAGAGTACTTTGTGGTCCCGGGTGACTATAACCTGGTTCTTCTGGATGAATTGCTGTGTAACCGGGATCTGCACATGGTCAGTTGCTGCAACGAGCTCAATGCAGGCTATGCAGCAGACGGATACGCCCGTGCGACAGGAGGGCCGTCCGCGGCGGTTGTGACCTATTCGGTCGGTGGATTGAGCCTTTTGAATGCTGTTGCGGGCGCTTATGCCGAAGATCTTCCATTGATCGCTATTTCCGGAGGGCCAAACACGAATTCTGAGGCTGAGTGGGAATATCTGCATCACACGCTGGGAGAGGTTGACTACGACTATCAGCGCGAGATCTTTGCCCGTGTCACGGCCGAGGCCGTCACGATTCATCATCCGTCCCTTGCCCCTGTGGCAATCGACCGGGCGATCGACACCGCAATGCTTCGGCGCAAACCGGTTTACATCGAAATCGCCTCAAACATAGCCGGTGCGCCCACATCAGCGCCCGTGCCGCGCAGTTTTGCGAGACGATCCAGCAGTGATCCGAACACTCTGGCAACCGCTGTGGCGCAGGTTTCGGAATTTCTGAACGCCGCAGTGCGCCCAGTGCTGATCGCCGGAAGCAAAACCCGCGCGGGTCAGGCAGAGACTGCGTTGCGCGGGCTTGCTGCCACCTGTGAATATGCACAGGCATCCATGCCCAATGCCAAAAGCTTTTTGAATGAAGCAAATGAAAACTTTATGGGGATTTATTGGGGACCTGTAAGCACACCGGGCTGTGGAGAGATTGTCGATGCCGCGGACGGGCTGTTGTTTGTCGGCCCCGTTTTCACCGACTATACCACTACCGGCCACCAGCTTGGTTTTGATCCCGGCAAAGCAGTTATGGTTCATCCGACCTCTGTTCTTTTGGGTGACACCCATTTCAGCAACGTTCGTATGGACGAGTTTCTGGATGCGCTGGCGGACAAGCTGACGCCGAATGATGGCGCGGTCACGACATTTGAACGTGTCAGAACTCCGCAAAGCCTACCCGAGCCCGGAGTGCCCGAAACGGCGCTGACGGTTCGGCAACTGTTTGCCCGTGTTCAGAAGATGTTGGACAAACATAGCACGCTGCTCGTTGAGACGGGGGACTCATGGTTCAACGGGATGGAGATCACCTTGCCCGAAGGGAGCCGTTTCGAGATACAAATGCAATACGGGTCCATTGGCTGGTCTGTCGGTGCATCGCTGGGATACGCGTTGGGCAATGCCGGGCGCCGACTAATCTCATGCATCGGTGACGGTTCGTTTCAACTAACCGTCCAAGAGGTTTCGACCATGATCCGGTATAACGCAAAGCCGATTATTTTCCTCATCAACAACGGCGGTTATACGATCGAAGTCGAAATCCACGACGGGCCTTACAACACCATCAAGAACTGGGATTATGCGGGCCTGATCGACGTGTTCAGCGCCGGGGAGGGCAGCGCCTGGGGATGTAAGGTGACAACAGAAGGCGAGTTGGACAAGGCGATCGAAACGGCTATGGATCATGATGGTCTGTGCCTAATCGAAGTTCTGATCGACCGGGACGATTGCAACGTCAATCTGCTGCGGTGGGGCAATCAGGTTGCGCGAAACAACGGTCGGCCCAATCGATGCCGATAGGGGGTGTATGTTCAAATCGTGACAGGCTAATAAACAAAGCCGGTCGCATTCCTGTCAGCTGCTGCGGATTGACCGAAACTCAACTTGGAATTTGTGGCCGTTGTTAGTCCGGGCTTAGTGAATGCGGTGTGCCTTCGCAGCTTCGCAACGCCGCACTGAAAGTCGGCTTTGGGTCGTCCTAGGCGAGCGCCGTGAAATTTGTAGCGTCTTGGCGTCCAGTCAGCTCCACAGATGAAGGCAGATACGGGACACAAACTAGGGCTTTGATGTGAGATACTTTTCCTTAAGGTAGGCGAAACCCCTTTCCCCGCTTTGGCGACAAAAGGTCAGCCGGGTTTCCATCTGCCTTTGGCGATAGGCGCCTGGAGGTGTCTATACTCACGACTTCGTCTATGTCAGCTACGCGCGGTAGGTTGAGGCGCGAGACTGCGCCAACTATCGCCGCCGGTCCGGCACTGGTCACAACGACCTCCAGCTTGTCGAGCTTATCGCAAACGCTATCCGGGTCGGTGTTCGGAGCGATCCGAAAAATCAAGGTTTGTGTCTCGTTCGGATCCCCACTTTCCGCCCAAGCAGTCAGACTGGCCGGAAGCTTGTTCGACTTTGGGTTTTCGCCTTTGTCTGTCATATTACTCTCAAGGTTTAGGTGACCACCGAGTAGTTCAAGAGCCCTTCGACATCGACTTTGCCGTAACCAAAAGCTGGGTTCCACACAGCGCCGGTATCGTCGTCGCGCTGACCCGTGGCCCGCAGCCGCAACTGCACGTCCTCTGGTGTAAGATTGGGTTCCTGTTGCAACATAAGCGCTATCACGCCGGTCAGGAAAGGGGTCGCCATGCTGGTGCCCTGGATGGAGATATAATTGTTTCCAGGCAGGCGCCGCGACGCATATCTTGGATCGGTTGCCATCGAGCTGTTGCTGGCCAATGCGGCGACCACATGCTGCCCCGGGCCAGCGATAGTTGGGCGCTGTACGCCTGTTCGCGTGGGTCCGTTGCTTGAAAATGGTGAAATTTGCCCTACTGAAAGCCCGGGAACAGACGAACCGCCTGGCAAGATCGAAGCGCGGCTGACGAAGGAGCTGACCGAGATCGCGCGCTCTTCCGACGCTGGCATGCCAATCGAGTAGAGGGGTGAATTCTGCGACATGAAGATGTTCCGAGCGTTGTCGAAATCAGCTGTATGTCCCCATGCGTGGACCTCGCCTTGAATAACCCGTGTCGCGTACAGTCGGATTGTCCAGCGGCGGTTTCGCTGTAGAGCTCCGACCGCGAAGAACAGGTTTGTGTCGCCGTTGAATTGATCCTGTCGCATATCCCCAATGAACTGGCCCGCACTTGATTCTTGAAGTTGGCCGTTTAGGGCAATTTGGCTCCCGTCCGGGTCGACTACCGAGGCATCAACCTCGTCTCCGCGTGGAATCCATATGTCGATCCATTGAGGAGAATCGCGAATGGTAAACTCGATATCGAGCGCAGCACCTTCAATCAGTACACCCCGAAAGTGGATGCGGTCCTGTGCTTCGTTGCCGGCCGCCACGACTACGATCCGGCCAGGCCCGCTTTCCTTGGAAATAACATTCTCCAGCGCACTTGTCCCGTCATGCGGACCGATGTGGCCGCCAAGCGACAGGTTCACTACGGCTGGGCGGTCTCCAGCGGCGTCAAAAATACGCCGGATTCCTTCAATCGTGTGAGTGTCAAACAATGAGTCCGACCGCACGCCCATCAAGGTTGCTCGCGGTGCGACACCTCGAAATTGGGCGCCGTTCGAGGCGCGGCCATTGCCAGCAGCAATCGACAAGCAATGTGTGCCGTGACCGTTGAGATCGCCTTGTGGAACACCAACGCCGCCGGCGAGAGCGTTGTCAATCTGGCTTTTGTCGAATACATCAAAGATGTCCTGATCGCTGGCCTGATCGCGCCTCGCATGGATGAACATTTCAAGCCGACTGTCATTAGGACCACTTTGAAAATCCGGATGGGTCCAATCGACACCACTGTCGACAATCCCGACGACGACGTTGTAGCCGGTAAGTGTTGGATGGCTGGCCGCGGCGATGTCGGCGCGTGTCGCCGGGCCGCGCGCCTCGTCAAGAAGCATGTGCAGCTTGCGGCTGAGCTCGGCACGCCGCAGGCCAGGAATTCTATCGAGTTCAGCTATGTTTTCTTTGGGGATATTGGCCAGTACGACATTTGGGCCGCGCGAAACGATTTTGCCGCCAATATTGTCCAGTTCATCTACAACCTGCCGATGCGCTGAACCATCGAAAACAAGTTTTACCGTCAATGTCTCACGGGGTAGAATGGCGGTCCGACTGACATTCGCCTGGCGGCCTTTCGGCACGGGCGTTTGGGCTAGCTGCATCGTTGCGGGTGGTTCGTCGAGGAACGTATCTGAAAAAAGAGTTTCGGTCTCGATTACCGTTTTTGTCAGTTCGTAGAGCCCGCCATCGAATACCGATTGTCTGGTTTCCATTTCGAAAATCCTCCAACTGAAACAAAATAGAAGAAACACACGGCTTATGCGCAGTATACGCACTTTTCAGCGGACTTGCGATCACACGCGACAACCCGCCATTGTGGATGGTATAGCTATCGCCCTGTGCCAGGCTGTTTCCAAGGAACTGCCGCCCTACGATGTGATGAAGGGCTGCGGGATCTGATCGCCAACATGGTCGTCCTTAAAACAGGTGTGGACCCGCAAGATGTCGCCGTATTTCATGCCTACGAAAATGGCGGGTTTGGAGATTTTCTGCGAGCGGCTGTCAAAGCCAAGTGGAGCGTTCTTTTGACGGGCCAGACGTCCTCCGGCAAAACCACCCGGTTGGCTGCGAATGCGGATCAGTTCGGTAGGTCGTAACTGGCGATTCTATTGTAACCTACGTATGTCATTGCACAATTTTCCAAATCCAGTCAGGAAGCGCTTTTGGCATATCCATGCGCATTCACCCCACTGACTTTCAGATCACGGTCGGGGACCTGAAGACCTTTCAGTGACAGACCGACAGTAGCCAGGTGCTTACAAATTCGTTTTGCCCTGATTGTGGCGTCCGCATCCGTCACCAAGCCAGCAAGGCGGCTGATCACCTCAGCCTCAAGCCAGGATCTCTGGACGACACGAGCTGGTTGCAACCCACGCATCGCGAATTTGCCCCAAGTGTACAGTCATGGCTAAGAGTTCCGAGAAAAGCACAGGTCATCAACAGCGGGCCCTCGGATTGCGCTTGGCTTTTGGGACAAGGTTGAGATAGTGACGCCGTGCACTCAACTACCATTGGACTAGAAATCCCTGATTTTTGGACCGGTATTACTTGAACAACAGCCTTGCAAAGCCCCAGAAATTCCCAGCGATCGAGTCAAACAATCACGACGTTCAACACCTTGAGGGATGTCAGAAAAATTTGACTTTTACTTCCAAAACTGACCCTACCAGATCCGGCCAAACTTACTTTTCCCAAGTATTCGCTCTCTTTCGGCAGACGACGCACTGTATTGCCGCAAGCCCGCTCTGAGCTCAAGGTGCTCTTAGATTGAGGCATTGACCCAGAATAAGCCGTTGCTTCGCCGCGAACGTCCGTGCCCGCAAACAGGCGTATGCTTGCCGCCGGCAAAAATGGCCACGAGTTTTTGCCGCTGCCGACAAAGACGCCGAAAGTTTCTGGGCAATTACAAGCTCCGGACTGGAGCACCCTAACCTTGGACCCCACTAGCTGTTTAAGACGGATACCGGTCGCCTGCGACCTTTTTGTTGATGTCATGAAAGCCGCAATTGGCTCAGGCGCGGCGAATGCTCACTTCGTCGGCAGACTGTGAGTTTGAGTTCGTAGGAATTACGCACGTGCAGAAAATGGCTGGAACTTGGATTGCGCCGGCAGCATCGCCGTTGGATGGTGGATGACTGCTTTGGATGGATCCTGCATTGCAAAAATTTGCTGGCGATTTTTGCAGAGTTATTGTCACTACGATTGTCTGTTCGGCCTGTTGCGTGGGGCAGTGTTGTCGCAACTGGCTCTGATGAATTGCGCAAGCGAGGTTCCAATCGGTTTATCAACCTTAACAAAGAACGCTGATATTCACGGACTGTCATTGTTCTTGGTTGACTTAACTCCGCATCATCACTTCTACGTCTTGCATTTCGTGGACAGCTTGCGCGAATAGATTGAGGGCTGCTGGTATTCCTGTTTCTTTGTGAGCATCGACCAGACGATCTTGGCGACTTTTTTCGTATTTCGGTTGTTGTGAGGCGGAAGGACTTGTCCGCGATGATCTTCGCGGAACAGAGATCAAGTTTTTGGGGTGGGCGCTTTATGATGACCGCACGTGATGTCATACTGACGACCAGAAGCTTCCGGATGAAGCGACCACCTTTCTTGCTGATCTTGCCCATTCGTTCTTTGCCGCTGCTGGACATGTTTAGTGGTGTGAGGTCCAGCCTGTCTGACGTCAGCACTTTATGCAGCGACAATCGCTGAAGCCGTGTTCGGCCCGGTTCTAAGCCTGCGCTTGACGATGAATTTACCCACAATTGCTGTGATCTACAAATCCGGGGCAGGATTTGGCACCCGTACTTAACACGCTTGCCGGCGTTGTGCGGGGCGCTCAGCGCGCGCTGCTCATACTTGACATAGACCAACATAAGGGAGGCATTCAGAAGCAGCGTCATATCTACAATTTCGGACCGATCGCGCGTTTGTTGACAAATCCGTGATCGAAATGGTTTTCCTATTGGTTTGAAAGAGTTGCGTTCGATAGTCTTTGTGAGATCGCGCTTGGCTGAATGCAGGTCGCGGTTGTGTGGTGGATACAGCTCAATCTGGATCTGGCCACGTTCTCTCTTCGGTGTAGCGCCACATGCATCGAAGAGAGTTTGGCAGGAAGAAAGCTTGCCGTGCAATTTTTGTGTCGAAGACCTTGGCAATCGCGTCTACGTTCACCAAGATAGCCGGTTTATTTTACATAATCTCTATTATCGGAGTTGTGAATCGCAAATGGGTACATTTTGATTGGATTGCGACTTTCCCCCATCTTGCTTAAAAACACTATACGGCGAAGACGCCTTAGGCTCAGGACTCATAGTTAGAGAATTACGATAGCAGCCAGTGCGATTGCGGACAGGCAGACCATTGGGCATCTGTCGTATCACTTTGCTACCCGGCGCCAGCCCTTAAGTCTACCGAACTTGATCTCTATTCGGTTTGGGCCGAGCTCGACCGTCTGACAACAGTTGAACCCATTCAATGGGCAAGTTTGACAGATGCCTTGTAGTCTGAGACGCTCCCACCATTCGCAAAGGAGATTCTAACAATGGACCAGCCTACACTCTGATCCCGCCGCGCGCTGACCTGGATTGGCAGAATGCGCGTTGAAAAACTCCTGCGGAGGACTCTGACAATGGACAAACGACGCTAGCCTCTTGTGGGCGTTAACTGTCGTGCATCTGCGCGACTTCAGCTTCCTTTTGTCATGAGGTGCATCATGCCCTTCAAACCACCAAAAACCGCCCTCGGGCGGGCCCTTCCTGCTGTGGAGGACACAGCTAAAACCGCCAAGTTAGTGAAAGCCAAAGTCAAGCCGCCGCGCGACCTGCGTATGAAGACATCGCCGCGTGCGGCCAAGCGCTTGAACATTCCCGGCAAAGCGGGGGGTCGATAGAGACTAGTGCGGGGCGTGTTGAGCGCCCCGCATTTACGTCCGGCACCGGTTACTGTGAAGTACGAGCATGCGCGTGAAATTTGGAATAACGTGTCTGCTTTGCAGATCTTGCGACAGCAACGGAAGTAGTCGCTGGGTAGTAAAGTGGGGCAAGGCGATCTGCTGATCGACCAAGCCCAAGGAATACAAACCTGTGCCGGTATCCAGGCTACGACGAGGCCAATTTGGCCTTCCGCTTAACTGCGACACGACCAGAAATCAGCGAATACTTCAACGCTTTCTGACGTCGACTTGTAACGTTTGGATCGTCGAGGCACGCAAAGAGGGCAAAAACTAGGGTGTTGAATTCAATCAGAGGCGTATCTCAATAATTTAGTCTCATTGTTTACGCACTCCGACATGGGGGAAGATCAACACCGGAAACTTTGATAATGCATCTAACGTTCAATATAGAACACGGAAACTTACCAGCTTGTTCCGAACGCTCGACCGGGAACCAGTAAGGTTGACCCGCGCGAATTCATCTACCATCCTGTTTACGTATAGCTTGTTTTATTGTGCTAACCTGCACGTTTGTTTTGGCAAGGTCGATGGAATGACCGATAACTCACAAAAGAACTACGTGCATGATACCCATCGTTTGCGCGACCCGGGGCAAACACTTAGCGTCGTGCAACCATTTCTTCGAGAAATGGGTATTACTCGGATTGCAAATCTGACTGGACTGGATCGGATCGGTTTGCCGACCGTTATGGTGGCGCGCCCAAACTCCCGGTCTGTTGCAGTGTCGCTGGGTAAAGGATTGTCGCTACAGGCAGCGCAGGCATCGGGCGTTATGGAAGCTATCGAATCCTGGCATGCCGAACGTGTAAGTCTACCGCAACGGCTGGCGAGATACACAGATCTGATCGACGAAGTGGATGTTGTGGATGTGGACAGACTTCCTCGGGTAATTGGCGCGCAATTTGATCCAAACCGCAACATGCTTTGGGTTGAAGGTCGAGACTTGAACCGTCAACACGCCTGCTGGGTTCCCCTTGAGATGGTGGATACCGACTACACCGCTGCTCCACTCGCTGGGCAGCGCGCCTTTCCCAGAACGACAAACGGCTTGGCTTCGGGTAACAATGTCGCCGAGGCCAGTTGCCATGCAATTTGCGAATTGATTGAGCGCGACGCAACGACGCTGTGGTCTCATCGACCCAAAACTGCGCGGCTTGATCCCGAAACCATCGACGACTCGAGATGCCAGGAAGCCATCGAAATGGTGTCAAACGCAAATCTAGAGATCGGGTTGTGGAACACGACGTCGGATATCGGTATTGCCAGCTTTCGTTGCGTAATCTGTGAAAGTGGTGGGCAGCCAGGACACATCGGCATCGGCGACGGATGTCACCCAGACCGTGCAATCGCCTTGCTGCGCGCAGTGACAGAGGCCGCCCAAACGCGGCTGACCTACATCTCGGGCGCGCGCGACGACCTGGACCCGGAAGAGTTCACCGATCAGGCAAAAACGGATCGGTGTCGATATATTCGAAATCTGATCGACAGTTCAGCTCCGACAGAGGCTTTCAAAGACTGCCCGACACATTCAACCGACACGTTCGAGGATGACCTGGCGTTGCTTATGAACCAGTTGGAGGTTGTCGGGATTTCTCAGGTGGTAGTGGTGGACCTGTCCCGGTCCGAATACGATCTTTCGGTGGTACGAGCGGTCGTACCGGGCTTGGAGGCACCGCATGACGACGCGGACTATGTCGCCGGCAAAAGAGCACTGCGGGTCAGGGAAGCATCCGCATGACGATCGCCATATTTGTAGGCCCTACCCTGCCATCACACGAGGTGACCGCACACCTAAATGCGACGGTTTTGCCACCGGTTCGGCAAGGTGATGTCTATCGAGTAGCAAAGGACCGGCCGCAGGCCATCGGGATCATTGATGGGTTTTTTGAAGGTGTGCCCTCGGTTTGGCACAAAGAAATTTTATGGGCGATGGAGCAAGGGATACCTGTCTTTGGCAGCGCCAGCATGGGTGCCTTGCGAGCTGCGGAACTCGCTGATTTCGGAATGATCGGTGTTGGCAGTATTTTTGAGGACTACCGCAGCGGCGTTTTGCATGATGACGATGAGGTTGCCGTTTTGCACAGCCCGGCAGAGCTGGGATTTCAACCTCTCGGCACACCGATGGTGTCCATCCGAGCCACTGTTAAATATGCGCAATCCGCAGGGATACTACCTCCTGAAAGCGCCGCAAAAATACTGGAACATGCCAAATCCAGACACTACCGACACCGCACGTGGCAGGACATCGGCAAAGTGCTGAAGGATCTGCCCGGCGTTACGGCCCTCGTGGATTGGTTGCCTGAAGGCGAAATTGATGCCAAGGCAGACGATGCACGCGCGATGCTCGCACTCATGGCGGATTGTCTGTCGCAGGGCACCCTCCCCCCAAGCCCTGTAACGCGGACCGAGACGACATTGGTTTGGAAGCAGCTACGCAATCGTATAGACGTCGACGAGGTCAAAAACCACGCGGTGATCGACGAATTGAGGTTGAACCCAGACCTTTACTCAGAACTGCGGAACCGTGCCGTACTGAGCGTGATTGCCCAAGAAGAAGCCGCTGAGCAGGATCAGAAGCCAGATCGTGACGCCCTGATCCGGCAAATGACGACCCATAGAGCCAACGCAGGACTATCTCACAAAACGCATTTGGTAGAATGGTTGGCGTCCAATGATCTGAACCTCGCGGAGTACGAGGACATTTTGGCGGATGCTGCGCGCATCGATGCGACGGTCGCGGCGCGCTTGAAACAGTTGCACGGACCGTTGTTGGCCGAATTGAAACGTACCGGCAGATATGTCGAGTTACGAGATCGGGCGGACGCCAAGAAAAAAGCCGCTGTTGTGAACGAACACCGTTCAGGCGCGGATCGTCTGCAAATGATCCTGTGGTATTTTGAAACGCGCCTGAAACAGGATGTACCGGATAACTTGGATAGCTACGCGGCTTCGCTTGGCCTGTCCGGACGCGCGGCACTTGATAAATTGATCGAAGCAGAGTTTTTGTATTGCCGCAGGAAGTCCTGTGCGGACATCCCCAAAAGCCAAGAGACTGCCGTCAGACACGAGGGGTCTATTGATGAGTGTACATAAGCATGTAGACGTTGAAGAACCCGGCACACGGTTTCTGTTGTATCCGCAATCGCCTTTTCTGGAACCCGGCATCCAGCCGGAACTTGTCGAGATTTCAGCTCCGCAAGGCAGCATTGGGCCGGGGCCATCCGGGCCGCGCATGTACACCGTCAATCCTGTCGGTAAAACAACACCTTACGGCGCCATCGTTCCGGGGCCGAATGGACCCGGCATGTATCTGCCGCCATGGGACGGGTACGTCCAGCCGCCTGCGATGCCAGATGAGTTCGGGAATTTTTTTCATATTGCCCCAACCGATCCCGCTTTTGAGGCCGCGCATTTGTTCGGGTCAGCCCATTTTACAATGGATGTGTGGCAAGGTTATTTCGACCGGCCGATCCCCTGGCATTTTGCGCGCGATTTCGACCGGCTTGAACTGTCGCTGCTACCCAGTCTGGACAACGCGCATATTGGCTGGGGGTTTCTGGAAACGGGCGGCACACATGAACATGGAAACGAATACCGCCCTTACAGCCTGAACTTTGACGTGGTCGCCCATGAAATCGGTCACGCCATTATTTACAGTGTCATTGGCATGCCTTCGAATGGGGATGCATCGGGTGAGTATTATGGGTTTCACGAATCCGCGGCTGACATGGTGGCCCTGCTGGCCTCGTTGCATTTCGGATCGGTTGTCGATGACCTGCTGGAAAACACACGGGGCAATCTTTACACGTTCAACCGTTTGAACCGATTTGCGGAACTGTCAGAAAACGCTCAGATCCGAGTTGCCGCCAACACCCGGTCCCTGTCCGAGTTTGCAGCAGGATGGACCAGCGAACACGATCTGTCCGAACCATTGACCGGGGCTATGTTCGACATTTTCGTGGACATCTACCATGAACGCCTATTGCTACATGACCTGATCTCACCCGAAGAAGAACACCTGTCCGATCAGCTGGAGGATTCACCGGACTACAGCGAGGTTATGCAGGGTATTTTTGATGCACGTTACGCTGAAAACCCCGATGGGTTCCGCATCGCTTTGCTTGAAGCACGCGACTATCTGGGGTCTTATCTGGCTGACACGTGGGAGCGGTTGGACGCAGATATGCTCAGCTATTTCGGCGTTGAAAAAGCTCTGCTCGCGGTTGACCAAGAGATCACTGGTGGCGCGTTCCGTAACATCATTGAAGGCAACTTCCGCTCGCGTGATATTGGCCTGACATCTGCCGGACCGCGTCTTCCCGATCCCGAGGAAGAAAGCCACTCGAACTCGGTTCGCACGAAGGTGCCGGAATGACGTGCAAAATCCTTTATTTTTAAGTGGTTTTGTGGCATGCAATCGGAAGAAGATTTTTGGAACGCATTTGCCCGAATTTTCTTTTCGGGTTTAATTTGAGGGGGAGATGAGGATTCTGGCTTCGTCGATCCCGTAATTGGGAGAGAGAAATATGCCTGAATCCTTGCTCAGTTTTTCAGAAGTGTTGATATACGGTCGTGAGCTCGAAGATTTAGAGTACAAACGTATTCCGTCCGGCGGAAAGGGTGATAACAAGCATCTGGACAAGCAATTTGGCGTAGCTAAAGGAGACATGGGACCTCGCTTCGCCAAAATTTATGGCTTTGCCTTTGAAGGTACCTACTACGATATGCCAGAGCCGGTGATTTTTCTGGTTCATGGTAAAGGTGAGCTGGTCGCTGATCCTGCAAAACCTGCAGACGATGCATCCAGAGCACCGAAAGAGCCGGGTATTGGCGGTGTTGCTGCAGCAGATTATCAGGTGGCAGACGAAATTCGAGTCTGGAAGTATGACAAATCCGACCAGACCATGCGTATGGATGTGATGACCGGTCAGTTCGAACAGGTCCTGCTGGACATCTATTTCGGCTTTGACAGCCCGGCCATTAGCGGCGCCAAAGTGAGCGGCGCAAAGGTCAGTGGCGCGAAAGTAAGCGGAGCAAAAGTCAGTGGTGCAAAAGTGAGCGGCGCCAAGGTCAGCGGCGCAAAGGTGCGCGGCGGCGATTAAGTCTAACTTACAAAAGGAAATTCAGGGCCCCCTATCGTGGGGCCCTTTGCTATTCAGAACCCGGCTTTTTTCAAACCTTCCACAAAGTGCTGCGTGTCTTCCTCCAGCCGATCCGGCTGAATGGACGTCCACCGGTCCAGCGAAAAGTTAGGGTGAGCTTCGTGGTGTTTTTCCCGTATCAGGCGGGCCATGTCCGTTTGGCCAAGCTGCGCATAGCTAGCAGCCAGCATACGCTGCCCCTCGGTCGGATTATTCATCTTGTTGACCGTCTCAATGACATCCTCATACCGTCTTAGATTATAATACGCTCCACCCAAGTGCCAAAGGTATTGATCCGGGAAGTAGGGATTTAGGCGCATTGCTTGCTGAAGATGCGTTATGGCCGTTTCATTGTCGCCCGAATGGGCCAGCGCGTCTGCAAAGTCAGAATGCATATCCGCGTCATTCGGGTTTAAAGCCAACGCCCTCTGATAGGACTGAATGGCTGCGTCATGCTCTTTGCGGTAAAGGTGCACATAGCCCAATTCGCCGAAACCACGCGCATCAGTCGGGTCCAACTCGATTGCGCGTTGCGCCAGCATCAGCGCTTTTTCCAACGCCTGCGATGGCTCGTCGGCCCAGGAATAACGCCAATCAATATTTAATGTTCGCGACAGCGCTGCGGCAGCACGGGCATACCTTTCGTCCCTTTCTAGGGCTGATTGATAGAAATTCTGGGCCTTGCGGTTGTCGTTTCGGGTATATTTGAAGATGTGATGCTGGCCTTGCAAAACCGAACCATAGGCTTCCAGATCGGATGGGATAGCCTGAATCATTCGCCGCTTTTCATGCGACTCGATCATCACTGCTGTGGCCGCAACGATGCACTCCGTCACTTCGTCAAGTATGTCGAAGATATCGTCAATTTTGCGATCAAACCGTTCGCCCCAGATCGTGCGCTCGGTGTTGGCATCAATCAATTCAGCGGAAATCCTAATGCGACTGGCCGATCGACGTACGCTGCCGCGTGCGACATACCGAACGTTTAGCTTTTGCGCTGCCTCTTTTGGAGGCATCGATTGTGTCTTGAAGAAAAACGACGAGTTCCGGGCGATGACAAACAGATTCCGAAACTTGGACAGGTTCATGATAATGTCGTCTGTCAGACCTTCGGCAATCCAACTGTCAGATTCATCCCCGCCTGAGCTGCTGAAGGGCAGAATCGCCACTGACGGCGTGTCCGGCCGCTCGAAGATGTCTCCCTGCAAATCCGGACGCATCGTGCCAGCCATTGTCGCACCGGCCATTTCGCTGCGAACGCAGTATGTCGAGATCGGATTCAGGATGTTCTTTAGCTGTTTTGGTCCAAGAAACTCGTACCCAAAACGCAAGCGATTGCAGACCTGCTCATATACGGCCGAGCTGACATAAACCCGTTCAGGCTCTGCAATTTCTTGCAACCGGGCGGCGATATTGACGTTGTCGCCGTGTATGCCGCGCTCGTCGATCAGGATTTCTCCGAGGTGAATCCCGGCCCGGAACTTGATTCGCTTGTCCTGTGGCCTGGTTTTGTTGTGATCGCTTGCGATCTGATGCAACTCGACCCCAAACTCCACTGCGCTGGTTGCAGTTTCGAACAGGACCAAAATCCCGTCTCCACGCACTTCGACAACGCGACCGTGGTATTTAGCACAAGACTCTTCCAGTAAAGATATCAATGATTTCAATTCATTATACGTATCCAGCTCATTTTCACTCATAAGCCGGGAATATCCAACGACATCAGCAAACAATACCGCGCCGAGTCGTTGAGTAATTGGAATGTCAGAAATTGTCGTACTCACAAGTGTAACTCTTTTTTCGGATTCAATGCGGACCCGTAACCAACATATATCAAAATTAGCTTTTGACGACTGAAGCTGTTTTGACCAGAACTGATCAAACCTCTGATTTCCGAGGCGGCCATGACCAGGCGACGCAATCGTTCGGTCCTAGTATCACCGTCGTCTTCGCATCCAGTTCCTGCGCCAGAACCTCTCGATGAACCATCCATTCGGACTTCAAAATGCCTACGACAACCATGTCACTAAACTCTCCTTCAGCGAACCAGGCTTGGCGCATCGTCCCTTCTATCTGGAACCCGATCTTAGCCACGAGATCGCGACTGTGATGATTGTCTGCGCGATAATAAGAGGTTATGCGATTTAAACCCAGCTGCCGAAACGCCAAATCCAGCACCAAAGCGGACGCCCGCAGCCCAACACCGGATCTGCGCATGGCCCTGTCGACAAAGACCGCAACCACTGCATCGCGATTGATGTTGGAGATGGACTCAAGCCCAGCCAACCCAACGGCTTTACCTGCGGAGGACTCGACCACAAACCAACATTTGCGGCTGGCATCGGAAGACGTGAATGCGTCTTTCCACCATTCTTCGGCATGCGATGTATTGAGGGGAACACGCGTCGTACGATCAAAGCGCGCAAGGTCTTCAACGTCCTGAAACCAACTCAGAACGGAATCCAGATCTGCCCTTTCCATTGGGCGCAACCTGAACGTGTTATTTGAACTGCTGCTCACGATAAAAAGTACCTTTGAAAGAAATCTGTAAAATCTGTTCAGACACTAGCACAAAAGTTTCGGAATTACGAAACGAGAATACAATAACTCAACCGCACGATTAACCCGTTACAGAAGTTGGTTTTTTGACAAGGCAGGTCAAAAACCTGCTGCAACTTGTGTTTGGTTCGACCTAGTTCGACGGTACGGCCAGTGCCGGTTAGAATACTTGGGAATCGCGTCGGCTGCGGCAGACAAATGTTCGAAAAACTGAATATCGTGCGCCGGATCACTCGGGCCACGGCAGCGAATATGTTTTGACGTTGGTGAAGAACTTCATTGCTTCTATCACACCTTCTTTGACGCCATTGCCGCTGTCCTTGATGCCGCCAAACGGGGACATTTCGATCCGGTATCCGGGTTGTTCCCAGATATTGCAGGTGCCGACCTTCAAACCATTGATAAAGGCAATCGCGCGGTTCAAGTCATTTGTGCAGACCCCGGCCGATAGGCCAAATGCGGTTCCGTTCGAGATATCCATAACCTGCGCGTCGTCATCCGGGACACGTACGATCGGTACGATTGGCCCAAACGTCTCTTCCATCACCAACTCGCTGCTGTGGGGCACCCTGTCGACAACAATCGGAGGTAACAATGCCCCGTTACGACCCGGATGATAGAGGATATCCGCCCCCTCTTCTGCTGCCATTTGCACGCGACTTTCGAACAATTCAGCAGCTTGCTCATGGATGACGCAACCCAACTGCGTTTCCGGGTCCTGAGGATCACCAAACCGGATGGCCTTGGCCTTTTTCAAAACAAATGGCACAAACCTGTCTGCGACGCTTTCCTGAACCAAAATGCGCTTGATCGCGGTGCAACGCTGTCCCGAATTTCCGGTGGCCCCGGCCATAGCGATACTGGCGGCCTTGTCCAAATCGGCGTCGCTCAAATCGTTCAGAACGATCAGAGGATCGTTGCCGCCCAACTCTAGTGCCTGTCGTTTGTAACCCGCCTTGGACGCGATCATCTTGCCCACCGACACGCCTCCGGTGAAGGTGATGATGTCGATATGCTCATTGGTGATCATCTCTTCGCCTATGTCCTGCGGCCAGCCAGTCACGACTTGAAACATCTCCGACGGCAGCCCTGCTTCGTACAGGATGTCTGCCAACGTCAATGCTGTCAGGGGGGTCAGCTCGGTCGGCTTGCAGACCATACAGTTATTGGTGGCTATGGACGGCGCAATTTTGTGACTGACCATGTTCAGCGGATGATTGAACGGTGTAATCGCACTGATGGCATTGACTGGTTCGCGTTTGGTAAAGATTTTGCGCTCTTTACCGTTGGGGGTCAGATCACACGAGAATACTTCTGCATCGTCCTTTAGTGCCTCAGCTGCGGAAAACTGGAAAACGTCCTGCGCGCGCCTGGTTTCGTAGATCGAGTGCTGATGGCAGATGCCAAGCTCAAGCGTCAACCATTTAGCGAGATATTCCCGTTTCTCGCCAATCAAGATACCGGCGCGCCGCAGAATTTCACTGCGTTCATAGCGCGTTAGTTTTGGAGTGTAATTTGCCGCAATCTCGAATGCTCTGCGCGCATGTTCAGCGGTACCAGCGGGGACGGTTCCGACAACCTCATTCGTGTAGGGGTAGTGTACGGGGACGGTAGCATCGGTAAAGACGATCTCGCCACCTATTCGCATGCCTTCGTTGCGGACATCGGAAGTGTTCATGATACCGTCCATGTTTATGGGGCCGCCGCTACAGTGACATATTTGTTTAAGCGCGGATGTTGCGGATTTTCGATCATGGGAATGACGATGAAAGGAACTTCCTTCTTGGTCAATGCACCGCAAGCAGTGACGTCACTCAAGATTGCCAAAAAAATGCCACGCCTGGTGCGCAATTCACACCATTGATCTTAGCTATCCTGCGACCAAGACCGGCGGAAGTTATGTGGAGAGATCTTGTATCGGCCACGGAAATGCACCGACAGCCTATCCGTGCTGGAAAACCCGGAGGCAAAGGCAATCTCGGATACGCTTAGATCGGTCTCATTCAAAAGGGCAAAGGCGCGATCCAGCCTGAGGTTGTTGTAATATTGGCCGGGTGACATCTTGGTGTGTTGCTGGAACAGCCGCTCCATATGGCGTCTGGAAAGAGATGCCTGACCTGCCACCGCCTCAAGGCTTAATGGCGTTTCAACGTTGTCCCGCATGATCTGGACTGCTTCGACCAGCTTGGCGTTGCGGGTCCCCAAAAGCGCCGAGACAGGCGAAACCTGCTTGCTGCCGCTTTCTCCGACACGCCTGTGCAAACACATCTCGGATACATTGACAGCCAGAGTATTGCCGAACAGTTCCTCGATCACTTCCAACATCATATCGGTGCTTGCATGCCCGCCGCCACAGGTGCGCAGTTTGCCGTCTATCTCATACAGGTTCTGGGTTGGCGTCATCGAGGGGAAGTACTCGCAGAACCCAGGGCGGTTTTCCCAATGGACCGTGAATTTCTTATCTTTGATCAAGCCCGCCTTGGCCAAGGCAAATGCCCCGGTGCAGATACCGCCAAAATCGCATCCATGGGCCTTTTGCCGACGAATCCAATTCAGAACACGGTCGTCAAACGAAGCCATCGGCTCGGTGCCGGAACACACGAAAGTATATGCCCCTTGCTCGAGGTCGTGCATAGGTTGGTCGGCCTGAATGCGAATACCGTTTGAGCACGTGACCGGAGCGCCATCCGTCGTCAGAACGTACCATTCGAACAACTGCTTCCGGGCCAATTGGTTTGAAACACGCAGAGGTTCAATCGCGGCGCTGAAAGCCAGCATCGTGGTTTTAGGCAGCAACAGGAAATGGAACGCCTTGGGCGGCCCATCATAGGGAACATCGACGGAGATCGCCCCCTTGGGCAGGAAACGCTGGCTGTCCACTAAACCCCTCCTCCGCTTTGGAACATTGCAACCTCACCTGCTCTGGTGTCCGGAAAATTGCCTGCCAAAGCCCTCGTGCAATTTATGTTTATCAATAGATGCAACACCCTTGGAAATCGAACGCTCATTTTGTATTTTGGATACAAGTTTACACCGACTGAGACCACTCTAATGCCCAGAACCCGCGCTATCGCACGTCAAAGCCTTCCAGAAGTCATCACCAATGATCTGCGGGAACGTATCCTAAGCGGAGAGATGGCCGAGGGCGAAACCATCCGGCAAGAGGCCCTTGCCGAGGATTATGATGTCTCGCGGATGCCAATCCGCGAGGCCTTGAAACGGCTTGATGCCGAGGGCCTTGTGCAGCTGACAAACAACCGTGGTGCATCGGTGACCTCGCATTCGCTTTCGGAAATTGGCGAAATTTTTGATCTTCGTGTGTTGCTGGAGGTCGATCTGTTCAAACGGGCTATCCCGCAGATGACCGAAGCCGATTTTGCCAAATGTGAAAAGCTGCTCGACGACATGGAAAAGTCTTACGAAGCTTATAATGTCGGGCGATGGGGTAGCCTGAACTATGAATACCACAAGGCGCTTTACGCAGCCGCTGACCGAGGGTTGACCAACGAGATCCTGCAACGGGTCAATCTGCAATCGGACCGCTATGTTCGCATGCATCTAAGCGTGATGGAACAGCGCGAGCCCGCCAAGAAAGATCACCGCCAGCTTTTGTCACTTGCCCGCAAGGGTCAGGTTGACGCCGCAGGCGAACTGCTGACCAAGCATATTCAAAGGACCAAAGATCAATTGCTGGCAATGGTCATAAAGACGCGGAAAGGCGAGATCGGCTGAACGCCCGCCCTTGTTATCCCAGTGGATGTAGGCAGGCCACTTTGTGGTCCGCGCCGCTCAACTCGGGCGGCGCTGCACGGCACTTTTCGGTCGCAAGCCAGCAACGCTGTGCAAAGGCGCAGCCTTTGGGGATGTTCATTGGGGAAGGAAGCTCGCCTTCCAGTTTGATCCGATCCTTTTGCGCTTCGGGGTCGGCCCTGGGCGTCGTCGACAAAAGCGCCTTGGAATAAGGGTGCCGGGGGGCGGCAAACAGTTTTTCCTTCGGAGCCTTCTCAACCGCACGGCCCAAGTACATGACGATCACATCGTCGGCGAAATGCTTCACCACCGAGAGGTCATGCGAAATGAACAGATAGGCGAGGTTCAGGCGTTCCTGCAGCTCGACCAACAGGTTCAGAATTTGCGATTGGATTGAGACGTCCAAAGCCGAGACAGGCTCATCCAGCACCAGAACTTTTGGGTTCAGCATCAGCGCACGGGCGATGGCGATCCGCTGCCGCTGCCCGCCCGAGAACATATGCGGATAGCGATCGTAATGTTCGGGACGCAGGCCCACAAGCTCGATCATTTCGCGCGCGCGCGCTTCCCGGTCGGCTGCGGACATGTCGCGGCGATTTATGATCAATGGCTCTTGCAGGATTTGCCCGATCCGTTGGCGCGGGTTGAGCGAGCCGTACGGGTCCTGAAAAACGATCTGTACTGTCTCACGCATCTGAGCCCATTTCGACGGGGTGATGTCAACGCCATCGATAACCAGATTGCCCGAGGTCGGCTCTTCAATCATAGTCACCACCCGTGCGAGGGTCGATTTTCCGCAGCCGGATTCCCCAACGATGGCCAGAGTTTTGCCCGGCCGCAGTTCGAAATCCACACCGGACAATGCCTTTACGGTTGCCGGTTTCGACAGCAGCCCACCTTTGACAGTGTAAAACCTGGCCAATTCACTGGCCTGAACAATGGGGGCAGTCATGCCAGTTCTCCGGCTGTAATCTTTTCAACATAATGGCAGCGGGCTTTGCCGAACTCCGCACCGTGCGGGGTTGGTGGCAACGACCGGCACAGATCATCGGCATATCGGCATCTGGGGCTGAACAGACAGCCTTTGGGCCGGTCGAACTGCCCCGGAACGACGCCGGGAATGGTTGGCAATATCTTGGAGGTAGCCCGTTCCGGCAAAGCGCTGAGCAGAGCAGTGGTATAGGGGTGACGCGGGGTGCGGAACAGGTCTTTGACCGGCTGTTCTTCAACCTTTTGGCCAGCATATTGGACCTGCACGCGTTCGGCTGTTTCCGCGACGACGCCCATATCGTGCGTAATAAGGACCAAACCCATCTCCTGTTCATCCCTCAGACGGACCAACAGATCAAGGATTTGTGCCTGAATGGTCACATCCAGAGCTGTCGTCGGCTCATCCGCTATCAACAGCTTGGGGTTGCAGGCGATGGCCATCGCTATCATCACCCGCTGGTTCATGCCGCCGGACATCTGATGAGGAAACGTGTTCAGGCGGCTTTCCGGTGCCGGAATACCGACCTGATCGAACAGCTCAATGGCGCGTTGGTGGCGTTCCTTTCGGTTCAGGCCCAGGTGGATGCGCAAGGCTTCCTTGATCTGGAAGCCGACCGTAAAGCAAGGATTCAGCGATGACATCGGTTCCTGAAAAATCATGGCAATGTCCTTGCCGATGATCTTGCGGCGGTCACGAGCCGAGATTTTGGTTAGGTCAATGCCTTCGAAACTCAGCTGATCGGCGGTGATAGTGGCGGTCCACGGCAACAACCCCATCAGCGCCAGCATCGACACGGATTTACCCGAGCCGCTTTCGCCGACAATGGCCATCAACTCGCCCTTGTCGACGGACAGGTCAACGCCATCCACAGCGCGGAACTGACCCGAGGCAGTGGCAAACTCGACGGTGAGGTTTCGGATGTCCAACAGGCTCATGTCGTCAGCTCCGCTTTAGCTTTGGATCTAGCGCATCGCGCAGACCGTCGCCCATCAGGTTGATGGCCAGCACAGTGACAAGGATGGCCAACCCGGGGAAAGTCACCACCCACCATGCGCGCAAGATGAATTCACGCGCCTCGGCCAGCATGGTGCCCCATTCCGGTGTCGGCGGCTGTGCGCCCATGCCCAGAAAACCAAGGGCTGCGGCATCCAGAATGGCAGTCGAGAACGACAGCGCCGCCTGAACGATGATCGGGGCCAGACAATTCGGCAGCACGGTCTTGAACATCAACCGGGCCTTGCCCGCACCGGCTACGCGGGCCGACGTGACATAGTCCTTTTGCCGTTCTGCCAACACTGATGCCCGGGTTAAACGCACGTAATGCGGTTGGAACACGATAGCGATGGCGATCATTGCATTCGTGAGCGAGGGACCAAGGATGGCCACCAGAACCAGCGCAAGCAGCAGCGAAGGGAAGGACAAAATGATATCCATTACCCGCATGATCATAGTATCGACCCATTTGGGCGCAAAACCCGACAGCAGCCCGACAATCACACCGCCCGTCACGGCCACACAAACCACCACGATGCCGACAAAGAAGGAATAGCGCGAGCCCATGATCAGCCGGGACAACATATCCCTGCCCAACGGGTCGGTCCCCAACGGGAAGGCCCAACTGCCGCCCTCTTGCCACGCTGGGGGCTGCAGGATGTGATTGCGGAACTGTTCGGTCGGGTCATAGGGGGCCAGTAAGGGCGCAAAGGCTGCGCAGAGGACGAAAGCGGAAAACACCCACAGTCCGAACACGGCACCTCGGTTTTCGCTGAAATAGTACCAAAACTCTCGCAGGGCACTGGGGCGGTCTTCGGTCTTAGGTGGGGTCGCGGACAGTTCAGCCATCACCGCCTCCGGATTTTGGGGTTGATGACGCCATACAGGACATCGACCAGCAGGTTCACCAGCATCACGATCACAGCGATCATCAACAGACCACCCTGCACTACCGGGTAGTCGCGGCGGAATATGCTGTCGACCATCCACTTGCCGATACCGGGCCAGCTAAAGATCGTCTCGGTCAGGATTGCCCCTGCCAGCAGCGTGCCAACGGACAAGCCGATCACGGTGATCACCGGGATCAGAGCGTTGCGTAGCGCATGCAGGCCATTGATCCGTGCCGGCGCAAGCCCTTTGGCGCGGGCCGTGCGGATGTAGTCTTCGCCCAGCACCTCCAACATGGCTGAGCGGGTCTGGCGCGCAATAACGGCCAGCGGGATCGTACCCAGAACAATCGTCGGCAGGATCAGGTGCCGTACGGCTGAACCAAACGCGCCCGGCTGCCCTGACAACAGGCTATCGATCAGCATAAAGCCGGTCACGCTGGGGAAATAGTAGAGCAGGTCGATCCGACCCGAGACCGGTGTCCAGCCCAAATTGCCCGAGAAGACAATGATTAACAACAGCGCCCACCAGAAGATCGGCATCGAATATCCAACCAGCGCGGACGACATCAGTGCGCGGTCAAAGAATTTACCCCGGTTTACCGCCGCGATCACGCCAGCGGGCAGACCAAGGGCCACGGCAAAAATCATCGCGCAAAGCGAAAGCTCCAGCGTGGCGGGGAACAGGGCAAAGAATTCATCCCAAACCGGTTTCTTGGTGACAAAGCTCTCGCCCAGATCGCCATGCAACACGCCGACAAGGTAATCCCAATATTGCTGCAGAACGGGTTTGTCGAAGCCCAACTTCTCGACCATCTCCTGATAACGTTCTTCGGTCATCCCGCGCTCACCGGCCATCACGATGATCGGATCGCCCGGAAGAACCCGGATGAACATGAACGAGATCAGTGTAACGCCCAGAAATGTCGGTACGAACATACCGAGGCGGGTAAGAAAATAGCCAAACATCAGCGACCTATGATTGTAAGATCTTTGGGAAAGCTGGTCAGCGAACGGCAACCATCGTCAGTCACCAGAACATCATCTTCGATCCGAACGCCGAAATTGTCCAGATCGTAGAGGCCCGGCTCATTAGTCCAAACCATGCCCGCGCGCATGATCTGGTCGTTCCCACGCATGATGTAGGGCGCTTCGTGCACATCGCGGCCCAACCCATGGCCCGTTTTGGTCCGAATACGGTCTCCATAGGGCGACGCTTCGAGGACGCAGGTTACCGCGTCGTCGACGTCATGAGCGGTCACGCCCGGTCGGCAGGCCTCGAACCCTGCCAAATTAGCGCGCAGAACCGTGTCATAGACCGCCCTGCCCTCGTCCGAGACCTCTCCGACGAAGAATGTACGCGTGATATCTGCAGCAAACCCGTGTTTGCGGGCACCAAAATCGAACAGAAGGGCATCGCCCGGCCTGATCTGGTAGTCCGCCCGTGCCTTGCCATGCGGCCTTGCCGAGTTATCGCCTGCCGTGACGATCGGCGAAAACGCCAAAGAGGCGGCACCTTCAGCGAACAACGCCTGGATCAGCGCCTGCTCGATCTGCAGCTCTGTCTGACCGACGCGTACATCTGCAATGACGCGCTCCAGCGCGCGTTCCGAGATGCCAATCGCCGCCTGTAGCGCGGCAATGTCCTCATCGGTTTTGATAATGCGGAGTCCGGAGATTTCCCTCTCGGCATCCACGATTTGAAGGCCTGGTTGAGCATTTGCAAAAGCCACTGACACAAAGACCCGCATCACTTGCCCTTCAACCGCCAGCGATCGCAATGGCATATGTTCGGCAAGGGCAGCGAAAGCTCCGTCATAGCCGGCTTGGTCGCGCCAGTCGAAAACAGCGCCTTCAAATCCGACCAGTTCCCACGAACCCAGTTCCAGATTGGGCACAATTGCGGCTGGTTCTCCCTCGGCCGGGATCACGACCACAAAGGGGCGCTCGTGGCTCATAAATGGTTTTCCCAATGCGCGGGTAAAATTCGGGCCGGGCACCAGTGCCACGGCATCTACTGACATGTCCTTTGCCAGTTGACGGTACTCGGACAAATCCGGCATTCGCGCCGACCTCCCAATAAAGAAAACCGGAGCCGCCAATTGGGCGGCTCCGGTTGGTGAGTGGTGATTTATTCGACGCTCACACCATAGAAGATGTGGCCGCCCAGAGGGTGCACCTTGTAGCCCTGAACCTTGTTGCTCATTGGCATATACACGACCGAGTGTGCGATGGTTGCCCAAGGGGCCTGCTCTTTGAAGATAACCTGAGCATCCTCGTAGAGCTTGGTGCGCTCAGCCTGATCGGTGGACTGCTTGGCCTTCAGGATTAGATCTTCGAAGGGTTCGTGGCACCACTGTGCGCGGTTCGACGCTTCGCGACCGTCACAGCCCAGCAAAACCGCCAGGAAGTTGTCTGGGTCACCATTGTCACCGGTCCAGCCCAGCAGAACGGCACCGTCGCGGTCCAGATCTTTTGAACGCGACAGATACTCGCCCCATTCATAGGACACGATCTCGACGTCCACACCGACCTTGGCAAAATCCGCCTGGATCAGTTCGGCCATACGACGTGCGTTCGGGTTGTATGGACGCTGCACCGGCATCGCCCATACTTTCATCGACAGGTCAGAAACACCTTCGGCTTCCAGCATCGCCTTGGCCGCTTCGGGATCATAGGCATCGTCGGTGATAGCGTCGTTATAGCCCCACATGGTCGGCGGGATCGGGTTTTTGGCAACCTGACCTGAGCCCTGGAACACCACGTCGATGATCGCGTTCTTGTCGATCGCCATGTTCAGCGCTTTGCGGACGTTGGGGTTATCGAACGGCGCCATAGTGGTGTTATAGGCTAGGTAACCAACGTTCAGGCCCTCCTGCTCCATCATATTGATGTCGCCGTCATCCTTCATCGCCTGAATATCGGCAGGGTTCGGATACGGCATGATGTGGCATTCGCCCGCCTTCAGCTTCTGATAACGAACCGATGCATCAGGTGTGATCGCGAAGATCAGGTTTTCAACATCCGCAGGTGCCTTCCAGTAGTCGGCATTCTGAGCATAACGGATCACGGCGTCTTTCTGGTAAGCCAAGAACGAGAACGGGCCAGTGCCGATCGGTGCGGTATTCAGCTTTTCAGGCGTGCCCGCTTCCATCATCGCATCTGCATACTCCGCGGACAGGATCGACGCAAAATCCATCGCCATGTTGGCGACAAAGGGTGCTTCTGGCTTAGTCAGTTTGAATTTGACAGTGTAGTCGTCGACCTTTTCGATGGACTCCACCAGATCCGGCATGCCCATACCCTTGAAGTATTCCCAGGTTCCACCGGACACCTGGTTATAGGGATGGCTGTCATCTTTTTGGCGCATGAACGAGAAAATCACGTCGTCAGCATTGAAATCGCGGGTCGGTGTGAATTCGTCATTCGAATGGAACTTCACGCCCTGACGCAGTTTGAAAGTGTATTCCAGACCATCATCGCTGGCTTCGACGCTTTCAGCCAATCCCGGGATGACGTTGGTCGTGCCGGTTTCGAATTCCAACAGGCGATTGTAGATAGGGTGCGACGAAGCATCAAAGGTGGTTCCAGCCGTAAACAGCGCCGGATCGAACCCCTCGGGCGAACCTTCTGAACAATAAACCAACGTATTTGCCTGAGCGGCTGCGCCGGACAGGGCTATCGCCGCTGTTGCAGCCAATAATTTGAGTTTCATGATTGTCTCCCAGAAAAATTTTCAATCGGCTTTCGCGTTGCTTTTGTTGATCAAGCAATTCCAGACGACTCTCATCGCCGCGAAATCTGTGCCCAATGTATCCAAAATACAAAATCCATTGTCAACTCACTTTGAGAGCTAAAGAAGTGCTTGCACTAACGCTATCGACGAGGCCAAAGAAATACCTTCTTCGGTTTCATTGTTGATTGCATAGATCAGGTCGTGCTCAGGCCGTGAAAGTTGGTGTCACACCGACCGGAGGTTGTTCCTGAATGTAAGCGCCTACACGGCTTAAAACCTGGCTTCTGGGACATCCCGGGCGGGTCGCAGCACCCAGATTGCGCAGGTTGCCGGGACCCTCAAACGGAACAAAGCACAATGGCCATTTGTCTCGCTTGAATTGTTCGGCGGCCAGGGCCGACACAATTGTGCAGTCGTCAGAATGGCAGATGTGCCTGCAGATCGTTTCAAACCTCAGTGCGCTCAGGTCGAAACGCTTGGCGACTCGGATTGCGGGATCGGCTTTCGGCAAGCGGTCCTCAAGCTCGTAGCCAAAACTGTGAGGAAGCCGGATAAAATCGTGCGGTGGAACATCTTCGGGCTCTATAGAGGGCAGCATACACAGCGGATGCCCGTCCCGCATGGCCAGAAACAGCGGCTCGGCCCAAATCGAGGTGAATGCCAGAGTGTCGCTGTTGTTGACTTTGGCCACCAGCGCCATGTCCAATTGATGATCTTCGACCATCTGCAACATGTTCTGCGGAAGATCCTCGATCATAGTGACACGCATACGCGGATATAGATCGCTAAAAAGCTCCGAGAAATACTGTGTCAGGTAGGGTGCAAGTGTTGGCGTCATGCCAATCCGATATGCAACGGCCTCGGGGTCGCGAAACTGGGTGGCGGAGTCGCGGATTCTTTGCACATCGGACAGGATGGTTTCGGCAATCTTGAGGATGCTTTGACCAAACGCGGTTGGACGCACTTCGTTATTCAGCCGCAGAAACAGCTCAACGCCCAGTTCCTGTTCCAACTTCTTGATCTGGTTCGACAGTGCAGGCTGCGAAACATTGCAGGCAACCGCTGCCTGACTGAACTTTCCATGCTTTGCTATGGCAAGCACGTACTCTAAATCTCTGAAATTCATCCGCTCAATCTCTCTGCGGTCAAACAAAAGCGGCATCGAACCGCCCCTTTATGTACCTTAAAGCCGCCAAAGGTGCATGAAATCCCGATCAACTCCGCTGACAAAACTGTTAACCAGCGCTTTCGAATAGAACTTCGCATGCGGCGGAAAACTGTAACCCATTGATTTATATAAACTGAGCATCCCGGATTCTCACGGAAACCGTGATTATTTGCATTGGTTATACGACCGATTTGCAGGATGAATTTTTGCTGACCCGGGGTGCCGTCTACCCCTTTGATACGTGGACTGCCCGAAACGCAGGGCGGACCGCCAAACGTAACAATTTTTGACGGAGTACCCCATGCTGTCCCAAATGCTGACAAGCCTGCGCGCTCAGCTCTTGACCACGTCTACCATGGCGCAAGAGACAAACCGCGTCGGCCAAACCCTTTTTAACAACTTCTTTCAAAGTACCGTTGTCGATGACACTCCGGCCTTTGTTCTGGCAAATGACTTTTCGCGTCTGCTGAATTTTGGCGAGATCATCACCAACAACGCCGTTGCCGCCGTTCAGGCGCAGGGCCAGGATGTGGATGTCTTCAACTTTCGTTCGGGCCTGATTGAGGCAAACAACGGCCCTGACGCGCAGGCCACAGGCGTTCAGGTCACCGGCAGCGCCCAAGTTCGCAACTTTGGTGAGATCGCGGGCGAGTTCAACGGCGTTCAATTCGCAGGTGCTCAAAGCTCGGGCGGTCTGGATAACTTCCGCGGTGGTGTGATCAGCTCGGACAGCCGCGCAGTGGACATTCAGGGCCAGGGTATTGATGTACGCAACTTCGGCGACATTATCGGCACCGGCGATCAGCGCAATGGCACGATCTACACCAACAGCACTGCCGAAGACATTTCGATCTCGAACTTTACGGGTGGCACGATTGATGCCGGTGAGGGCAATCAGGGTGCCGGCATTTCGTTGCAGATCGGCGACGAGCTTGGCGATCGCGTGGAAACTGACATCTTCAATGGATTTGGCGCAACGATCCAAGGGCGTGGTCAGGGCGCAGCCAACACCGGATTGGCCGGGGATGGCATTCGCATTGACGACGGTGTCGAAGGGGCCACTTTGGAAACTGAAATCGTCAACAGCGGCCTGATCTCGACCGAAAGCAACCAGGGCACAGCCGCCGGTATCCGCATTGCAGATGGCGTAAACGCCGAAGGTGAGATCCTGAACACTTCGACCGGTGTGATCGAAGGCCCCCGCAACGGTCTTTACATCGGCAATGGCGAGCATGACCTGGATGTGCTGAACTTCGGCACCATCCAATCCGGAAGCCGGGCGGTGAACATCGACGGCTCGGGTGTCGACCTGATCAACGGCGGCGACATTCTGGGAACCGACGACCAACGTAACGGTACCGTTTATGCCGACGGCACCGCAGATGACTTTTCGGTCCGCAATCTGGCCAATGGCACAATCGATGCGGGTGAGCACAACCAGGGCTCGGGTTTCGCAGCAGAAATCGGTGGAGCCGCCGACAGTGCCAACACGTTCTCGCTGGAAAACGATGGCCTGATCCAGGGTCGGGGCAACGGCGCGGCAGGTACTGGCCTGGCCGGAGATGGTATCCGCATCGGCAACCCCGGAAATCAGGGCATCGCCGAAGCGACCATTGTCAACCGTGGCGAGGTGCGTTCGGAAGGTGCCAACGGCACTGTAGCCGGTGCGCGCGTTGTGGATGGTGTAAGCTTCCAGGGCGAATTTACCAACTCCGGCACAATCTCGGGTGTCCAAAACGGCGTCTATTTTGGCAACGCGGATCATACGGGTGGTCGTTTCGTCAACGAAGCGGGCGGCGTTGTGTCCTCGGATAGCCGCGCGTTCAACATTGATGGCACGGGGCTTGAGGTCGACAACCAAGGTGACATCCTAGGCACCGGAGATCAGCGCAACGGTACGGTTTATGCTGACGGAACTGCGGATGACTTCTCGGTACAGAACTCAGGTCTGATTGATGCAGGTGACGGCAATCAGGGTTCTGGCTTTGGTGTGGAAATCGGCGGCGCAGAAGATGGTGCCAACACATTCACACTGGAAAACACGGGCGTGATCAACGGACGCGGAAACGCTGGTGCGGCCACGCCGCTTGCTGGTGATGGCATTCGCATCGGCAACGTTGGCAACACGGGAACTACCGATGCGACGATCTCCAATTTTGGCGGGATTTTCTCTGAAGGTGCCAATGGCACGGTTGCCGGCATCCGAGTTGTCAATGGCGTGAACTTCCAGGGCACATTGCTTAACGCGGGTGCCATCGAGGGCGTGCAAAACGGTGTCTACTTTGGCACTGGTGACCACTCGGGCGGGTCGTTTGTCAATAGCGGCACCGTTTCCTCGGACAGCCGGGCGCTGAACATCGATGGTAACGGGCTTTCCGTTCAGAACCTGGGTGCCATCTTAGGTACAGGTAATCAGCGCAACGGCACAGTCTACGCTGATAGTACAGCAGACAACTACACCTTCACCAACACTGGTTTGGTGGACGCAGGCGAGGGCAACAACGGCTCGGCTGTTTCGCTGCAAACAGGTGACGTTTCAGGCGATGTCGTCTCGGCAGCGATTGTAAACGAAGGTGTCTTGCAGGGCCGCGGCGATGCAACCGAGGGCAATCAGGTCGGCGACGGCCTGCGTCTGTTCACCGGACAAAATGATGCGTCTTTTGCCGGAGTTGTTATCAATGAAGGCCTGATTGCCGGTTCCGAACAATCGGATGCTGCAGCCGGCATTCGTATTGACGGCGGCTTGAACCTTCTTGGTGCAATCCTGAACGAAGGCGAAATTCGCGGCACGGTCAATGCGATCGATGCATCGGATGCTGGAGACGTTACCATCGTCAACGACGACGAAGGCGTGATCAACGGCAACGTCCTGCTGGGCGATGGCAATGACATCTTTGTCGATCTGGGCACCACCAATGGCGACATCAACGGTGGCGCCGGGGATGATGTTCTGATTGCGGGTGATGCAGACAATGTGCTGACCGGCGGTCTGGGCAATGACTTCATCGATGGCGGAGAAGGCATCGATACCGCCGATTTCTCGGATCTGGATGTCGCGGTCGAGGTCCGTCTGGACGCCAACGGCAACGGTACTGCCACGCGCGATACCGGGTTCAACGTCTCGATCGTGGATGCGGCTGTTGTGGCTCCGGACCAGTTTGGTGCGAATATCCCGGATGGAGGCTGGTTTGTAGAAGAGGCCGTTCTGGGCAACCTGTACTACAATATCCACACCTCTGACTTCCCTTCTGGAGAAATTCGCGGGCAACTGCTGGTCGACAGCGATGTGACCGAAAACGGCATCCGCACGGTTTCGCTGAGCGGCGGTCTGGACGCAGCGCAAGAGCCTGGGCCCACATCGGACAGCGAGGCCAGCGGCAACGCAACCCTTGTCATCACGCAGAACCTGGCAACGGGCGAAGTCACCTATTCGAGCGAACTTAGTGTGGTAGGCCTGAACGAAGCCGACCTTGCCACGCCGAATTCCGGTGTCCTCTCGGCAATCCATCTGCACAATGCTCCGGCGGGTGAAAATGGACCGGTCGTTCAGGACACGCTGGTGGATGCAGGTGCGACGCTGGGTGATGTGGATACAGGCGGCACCGGTGTTGTCGGGCTGGACGTGATCGACAACCAGATTGAAACCGACGTTTTGGTTTCGATCGAGAATGTCATCGGCTCTAACGATGGTGACGTGATTGTCGGTAGCGATCTGGAGAACGTTCTGAATGGAGCGGATGGCGACGACCTGCTGAACGGTGAGGGCGGCAATGACGTCCTGATCGGAGGCGAAGGCGCTGACACCTTCCTGTTCCAGGGCATCTTCGGTGATGACACGGTTACCGACTTTGAAGCGGGCGTCGACAGAATTCAGATCGGTGATCTGGGTCCTGACTTCGCCGGTCCTCTGAACCCCGTTCAGGATGGTGAGGACGCTGTGATCAGCTTCGGTGACGCAGGCTCGATCCGCCTGGCCGGTGTCGATGTCGCTGACCTGAACGAAAACGACTTCGTCGTCTAACCGATCAACAGCGGGGCGGCCAAGGTCGCCCCGTTTGTCAAACCGGAAAGGGTTCCGTGATGTTCCAGAAAGCCAATCCCGTGAAATCCGCCTGGGGGTCTCTGCGCAAAGGATTTGTCGCAGTTGCCTTCTTTAGCTTGTTTCTGAACCTTCTTATGCTGGCCGGTCCACTGTATATGCTGCAGGTCTATGACCGCGTCCTGACCAGCCAGAATGTCGACACCCTTGTGGCACTGACCGCTTTGCTGGCGGGTGTTTTCGTCGTGGTTGCCTGCCTTGACCTGATGCGCATGCGCATTTTAGGACGTCTGGCCGCCCGCTTCGAACTGAACGTTGGCGCTCCGGTCCTTGGCGCTGCGATGCGCCGCCGCGTTCAGGGTGAAAGCGAGGCCGGCGAAAACCTTGTCGAAGACGTGAACGGCTTTCGCGAATTCATCTCGGGAACCACACTGACCGCGTTCTTTGACGCTCCGTGGATCCCGCTCTATTTGCTGGTCCTTTATGCCCTTCACCCCTATCTGGGCCTGCTCGGGTTGGCCGGAGCCGTCACACTGACGATCATGGCCCTGATCAACAACGCCCGCGCGCGGGAACCGATGCAGTCAGCTTCGCAAGCCCGCGGTCGCTCGGATGCGTTGTTCGCTACCGGTGACAGGAATGCCGAACTGGTTCATGCGCTGGGTATGAAATCCGACCTATTGCGGCGTTGGACTTCGCTGCAGGCCGAGGCCCATCAGCACAAAACCCGCGCCGCAGACCGGGTTGCCAGTTTTTCAGTCGTGTCCAAGACCGTTCGGATGGGATTGCAGTCGGCCATTCTTGGTCTAGGGGCGGCCCTTGCTATCACCGGAGAGTCGACCGCTGGTGTTATGATCGCGGCAACTATCGTTCTGGCCCGCGCACTGGCCCCAATCGACCAATTGATCGGTCAGTGGCGCAGCTTTCTGGCCGCGCGTGGATCTTATTCCAAGCTGGCAAAACTGACCGAAGAGTTTGCCGAAACCCCACCCAACCTGCACCTGCCGCGTGCGTTCAAATCCCTGGACGTCAAGATTGCGCAGGCAGGACCCCCGCGCGCCGTAAACGCCTCGCTCCGCCAAATCGATTTTGGTCTGGAGGCCGGAGACGTGTTGGCGATTATCGGACACAGCGGTTCCGGCAAGACCACTTTGGGTAAGATGATGGCCGGTATCTGGCATCCCCAACGCGGCGAAGTTTTGCTGGACGGAAGCCCGATATCAAAATGGAACCATGAGGATCTGGGCAAGCAGATCGGGTATCTGCCACAGGATGTCGAACTGTTCGATGGCACGATCCGCGAGAACATCGGGCGTTTCTCGGTCGCCATCGATGATGCCGAAGTGCTGCGTTCCGCCCGCGAGGCCGGTGTACACGAGATGATCAGCGCCCTGCCCGATGGTTACGAAACACGCATCGGTCGCGGGTTCTTTCTGTCCGGTGGTCAACGTCAACGGCTGGCTCTGGCCCGCGCGCTGTATGGCGATCCGTTTGTACTGATCTTGGACGAGCCGAATTCGGATCTGGATGCCGAAGGCGAACAGGCCTTGCGCGATGCGATCACGGCGGCGCAGTCCCGCGGCGCAATCTGCATCGTCATGACCCACCGCCCGGCCACGCTGCAGGCTGCCAACAAAGTAATGGTCCTGCGAAACGGCACCCAAACACAGTTCGGGGATAAGGAGGACGTCCTGAAGGTCAATCGTCGGAACGTCTTGGACAATCCCACCCAATCCGGGGCGAAGGAACCCGCAGCGCGCCCTGTCAATGCAACTCAGATCAGCGGAGCCACCCAATGACCCAGTTGATGAAACGCTCGCACTCTAACAACACGCTTGTTGTCCACGATGGGCAGGTTCTGGACATCACCGCCGAGACATCTGGCATCAAACGCTATGTGCTGTTCGGATTGTTTACTCTGATGGCCTTCGTTGGTGGCAGCATATATTGGGCCTTCGCCTCGAAATTGGATGGGGCGGTGGTCGCGCCAGCATCCTTTGTGGTGGAAGGAGATCGCAAAACCGTTGAGCATCTGGATGGAGGCATTATCGACTCGATCCTGGTCACGGATGGAGAATTCGTTCAGGTTGGTCAGCCACTCGTGCGGCTGGACAGCTCGGAGATCGACGTAGATCTGAGTGTTCTGGGCAGCCAGTTAGGCGAGTTGTCAGTACGTCGCGCCCGTCTGCTGGCGCAAATCAACGGTTCGGACGGTTTTGACGAACCAACTGCTTTGGCTGGGTTCAGCGATGGGATGGAGCGGCTGCACTGGCTGTCGCCCTATCTGACGCAGAAACAACTGTTCGACGCTGAAGCCCGTGCCCGTCAGACCGAGGCCCAGATCACCGACCAGCGCATTCAGGGACTGCGCAACCAGATTGCGGGCCTGAATGAACAACGCAACTCCACGCAAAATCAGATCGACATCACTCAGGATGAGCTGTCAAATCTGAAGTCACTGCTGGACAAAGGGTTGGTCGCCGCCACTCGTGTCAGCGCGCGCCAGATCGAAATGGAACGACTGGGCGGTGTCGATGCGTCGCTTCGCACGCAGATCGCACAGGCCGAAGATCAAGTGCAGGAATTGCAACTGTCCCTGATCAGCCAGCAAAAGCTACGCGACGAAGTGATCGCCGGAGAGCTTGCGGTCGTGGATGCTCAGCTTGATCTGATCCGCTCGCAATACATGGGCGCATCAGACCGGTTGAAACGGACACAAGTCCTGGCCCCGGCCAGCGGGCGGGTCGTCAATCTGTCCGTATCCACGACCGGCGGCGTTATTCGCCCCGGAGAGTCCATGATGGATATTGTTCCCGCCAATCAGGCCCTGATCGTCGAAGCGCGGATAAAAACCGCCGATATCGATAAGCTGCAGATCGGTCAGGCAACGCGCATTCGCCTGTCGGCTTTTACGCAGACGGATGTGCCCGAAGCCAGCGGTCGGATTTTTGACATCTCGGCAGACGCGCTAGAGGACGACCGCACTGGCGAACCCTACTACAAAGCGCGGGTGAAACTGGATGCCGATCAACCTACCGAAGTGGCCGCTTTGGAACTGGTGCCTGGAATGCCTGCGGATCTGTTCGTGAATACCGGTGAGCGCGCAGTCATTAGCTACTTGTCGCAGCCGATCAGTGACCGGCTGGCCAAGACTTTTATCGAGTGATTTGTTTCGCCCGCATCCGGTTAACCGGGTGCGGGTATTTCGCACTTTCGCTTAGGTTTTAAATTAGTTGGTCAGACGCCGTATCGGGCCATGAACATATCAACGGCCTGCAGCGCAATCTCATCGACCTCTTCCTGAGAAAAGTTTTTTTGGACACCGATGGCGGCACGGGTCCAAATCCGAACCTTGCAAAGCTCGCTGAACTGTTCCGCCGCCAATTGCAGATCGTCGATGGCCAGCTCACCCTTTTTGACTGCCTTCTCCAGATATTCGACCATCTGGCGTTGACCGTTCTGTGGCCCGGCTTCGTAGAATGTTTGGCCCAGCTCCGGAAATCTGTCACGTTCCGCAATGCAGATACGAAACATCTGTTGCGAGAAATCCGAGACCAGAAAGGCCGTCAGTTCTGTCGCAGCGATTGTCAGAACTTCGCGCGCCGGTTTGCAGTCGTCGACCATCGCAACGACGTTTTCCGCCATGCGCCTGCACTCGACTTGAGCCACTTCCATGAACAGCAGGCGTTTGTCCGGGAAATAGCTGTACAGCGTCGCCTTGGACACCCCCGCAGCGCGCGCGATGTCGTCGACGCTTGCACCTTCGAAACCATCCGCCATGAAAACCTCTCGGGCTCCGCGCAGGACCTGATCAAATTTTCGGCCTGTACGCAGGATGGCGGCTGCTTCGGTCATGTGCTCTCCTTGGGTCGTGTGGGTGACAATTTATAAACTGTTCAGTTCAGACACAACAATTCGCACAAATTGCAGGCACCTGGCAACACACGTGACGTTAGGTTTGCGACCGGCAAGTTAAGCTTGGTGGCACCGAAAGACAGTAAAGGCCACAAACGGTCGGACATGGCTTGCAGCTGGCGTCATCCGTGTTACCAATTTGCCCATGGTCGAAATCTTCCTGCGCACCCTGCCCTTCTTCGCAATCATCGGCTTGGGATACTGGGCCGGGCGCAGTCGGTTTTTCTCGGAAGAAGCAACCGCTTATCTGACGAAATTTGTTTTTTATTTTGCACTGTCGGCCATGTTGTTCCGCTTTGCCGCCACCCTGCCCTTTGCCGAAATTTTCAATGCAAGGCTGGTCGTTGGATATTTGATGGGAACCGCTGCTGTATATGCGCTGGCAACTGTTGTCGCATGGATGCGGCGGCTCGACGTTCCGACCGCCGCGGTCGAGGCGCAATGCGCGGCCATTGGCAATGTCGGCTTTCTGGGCCTACCCATGCTGGCGCTGCTGTTTACCGAAGCCGCCATTGGTCCGGTCATGTTGGTTCTGACGGTCGATCTGGTGGTGTTTTCATCGCTGATCGTCATTCTGATCAACGGAGGGCGTGACGGGCGATTGAAACCTGCAACTTTCCGCCTGATCGGTATCGGTCTGCTGAAGAACCCAATGATTGTCTCGATCTCGGCAGGATTGCTGTGGTCCGCATTGCGGATCCCCGTCCCCGCGCCATTGAATGACTTCCTGACAATTCTGGGCGGGGCGGCAACCCCCGGTGCATTGTTCGCGATAGGCGCCTCGCTGGCCAGTAAATCCGCCGAACGTGTGCATATCGCGGGCTGGTTGAGTTTTTGCAAACTGGTCATTCACCCCGCATGTGTAGCCGTCGCACTTCTTTGGGTTTTGCCCGTCGCCGCGTTTCCCGCATCCGTTGCCATTGCTGCGGCGGCCCTGCCGGTTGCGGGTAACGTCTATATGCTAGCCGCGCACTACGGCGTGGCCCCGCACAGGGCGTCTGCGGCGATTTTGTTATCCACAGCGGCCAGCATCCTGACGGTTCCATTGGTCATTGCCTGGGTGGGAACACCCTGACGTCAGCAATATGAAAAATGACCCGCCAAAGTCACTCAGCCTTTACGTATGGGTCGTGTAGCGGTAGCCATAGCGCAAACCCAACGTAAGGATAGAACCAAATGGAAACCCTTTCGGAAAATGCTTGCTTCGGAGGCGTTCAGGGCGTCTACCGCCACGCCTCGGCCGCGTGCCAATGCGACATGACCTTTGGCCTGTTCCTACCGGCCGAAGCCAAGGACGGGCCTGTTCCGATTTTGTGGTATCTGTCGGGTCTGACCTGTACCCACGAAAACGCGATGACCAAAGCAGGCGCGCAGGCCTGGGCAGCTGAACAAGGCATTGCGGTAGTGTTTCCTGACACCTCGCCACGCGGGGAAGGTGTTGCCGATCACGAAGATTACGATCTGGGCCAGGGTGCTGGGTTCTATGTGAATGCCACGCAAAAACCATGGGCCCCGCATTTTAATATGTGGAATTACGTGGCCGAAGAATTGCCCGCGTTTCTGATCGAAAACTTCGCAATTGACGGGGATCGTCAAGCAATCACCGGACATTCCATGGGAGGGCACGGCGCGCTGACGATGGCCATGAACCTGCCCGGGCGCTTCCGGTCGGTGTCCGCCTTTGCACCAATCTCGAACCCGACCGGCGCGGATTGGGGCCGCAAGCAACTTAGCGCTTATCTGGGCGATGATCAGTCCGTTTGGGACACTCATGACGCTTCGGTATTGATGAGGGAAAAAGGTTTTGACGGCCCGATCCTGATCGACACCGGAGCCAGTGACCAGTTCATCGATCTGCTGCGTCCTGAAGCTTTGGCGCAGGCGATTGCCGAGCGTCGTCAGCAAGCGATATTCCGTCTGCAGCCTGGGTATGACCACTCGTACTTCTTTGTGTCGACCTTCATGGAAGACCACATCACCTTCCACGCCGAGGCGCTGTACGGAGACTGAGGTATGAGCAAATACGACTATGACCTGATCATCATCGGGTCCGGCCCTTCGGGCCGATCGGCCGCCATTCAGGCAGGCAAACTGAAACGGCGTGTTCTGGTCATTGATCGCAAGGACCGGTTTGGCGGCGTGTCCGTCCACACCGGCACGATCCCGTCAAAGACCCTGCGCGAAACGGTGCTGAACCTGTCCGGCTGGCGCGAACGCAGCTTTTACGGTCGCTCGTACCGGGTCAAAGACCAGATCCGGGCCGAAGACCTCAAGGCACGTCTGCATATGACGCTGGACCACGAGGTTGATGTGCTGGAACACCAGTTCAACCGCAACCATGTAGAGACGATGAACGGGTTGGCCAAATTCGTTGGCCCGCACGAGATTGAGGTCGCGACAGACGCCGGTGAAACCACACGTCTGACCGCGGCGAAGTTCCTGATCGCCACCGGAACCAAAACTTACCGGCCTGATTACGTCCCCTTTAACGGCAAAACCGTAGTGGATGGCGACGACTTCCTGGAGATGGCAGAGATACCACGTTCACTGGTTGTGATCGGTGCAGGCGTGATCGGCGTGGAATATGCCACCATGTTCTCGGCTCTGGACGTTCGGGTGACGCTGATCGAACCGCGCGAAACCTTCCTTGATTTCATCGACAGCCGATTGATCCATGATTTCACCCACCAGATCCGCGAAAACGGCGTGGACCTGCGCCTGGGCTCCGCGGTTGAAAAAATCGAAGACGCCGGTGGCCACGTCGAAGTGACCCTTGAAAATGGGCGCCATGTGCGGGCCGAGATGTTGCTGTTCGCCGCCGGACGTATGGGGGCCACATCGGCATTAAACCTCGGCGCCGTCGGTCTGGAGACCGATCATCGCAACCGGATCAACGTGGATCGCAAGACCTACCAAACAGCGGTTCCGCACATTTACGCGACTGGTGATGTGATCGGTCATCCGTCGCTGGCCTCAACGTCGCTGCAGCAAGGTCGTGTTGCTGCGTGCCATGCACTGGACACCCCTACCCTGCCAGAAAGCCCATGGTATCCCTACGGCATCTATTCTGTGCCCGAAATCTCAACCTGCGGCATGTCCGAGGAAGAATTGCAGGAGCGCGGCATCCCCTATGAAGTGGGCGTGGCGCGTTTCCGCGAAACCTCACGCGGGCACATCATGGGCTTGGAGCATGGCATGTTGAAGATGCTATTCTCGTTGAAAACCCGCCGGGTATTGGGCGTTCAGATCGTGGGTGAAGGCGCGACTGAGCTCATCCATATCGCGCAGGCAGTTCTGAACCTGAAAGGCACAGTGGACTATTTCGTGCAGAACACGTTCAACTATCCGACGCTGGCCGAGGCCTACAAAATCGCTGGCCTTGACGCCTTTAACCGGATGCCGATTCCGGACGAGTTTAAAGTGCGCAAGAAGCCCGCTGATCCAGCCAAGAAAGAGGCCAAGAAGGCGTGACGACCCTCTATATCGACGGCGATGCCTGCCCCGTGAAGGCCGAGGCCGAACGGGTTGCCACACGACACAAGGTGCCAATTGCTCTGGTGTCGAATGGTGGCTTGCGGCCATCCGCCAACCCACTGGTGCAGGTTGTCATCGTGTCCGAAGGGGCCGATGAGGCCGACAAATGGATCGCGGAACGCTGTGGCCGAGGGGATGTTGTGGTGACATCCGACATCCCGTTGGCCGCAAAGTGTGTCGAAGCCGGGGCACGGGTTCTGCGTCCCAATGGCGAGGCGTTTACCGCGGCCAATATTGGCCAGCAACTGGCGATACGCGACCTGATGGCCGACCTGCGCGCCGCCAACCCGCTGGGCGCGGGTGGCGGTGGCAAACCTTTCGGCAAAGCTGACCGATCCCGATTTCTGGACGCTTTGGAGCGCGAATTAAGAGCTGCGCAACGAAGTTAGCCCTCCCGCTTGCCAGCGACGCATCAAAGATGCGTCTTTGACAATTGGGCCAAGCAGCGCTGCGCGCTGCGGTTGGTCTTGAACAATGCCGCAGCACTTGGTTCAGTTGGGCCAACCAAAGAATTGCAAACAGGTACGAATATGTCGGTGAAAGCTGTTGTTTTTGATATCGGGAACGTTCTGATCGAATGGCAGCCCGAACGCTATTATGACAAGATCATTGGCGAAGAACGCCGTCGCGCAATGTTCTCGGAAGTTGATCTACATGGGATGAATGATCTTGTTGATCAGGGCCATCACTTCACCGACACGATTTATGACTGGGCCGAGAAATACCCGGAATGGCGGGATGAGATCCGCATGTGGCACGACAAGTGGATCGAACTGGCCGCGCCTGAAATCCCCCATTCGGTTCGCCTGCAACGGGCATTACGTGCCAAAGGTGTCCCGGTTTTTGCGTTGACCAATTTCGGTGTGCAGAACTTCGACTATGCTACCACGATCTACCCGTTTCTCAACGAATTCGACAAACAATACGTGTCGGGACGGATGCAGACCGTCAAACCGCATGTCCCGATCTATGAAATGGTCGAAACGGATTGTGGACTGCCGCCCGAGGCGCTTTTGTTTACCGACGACCGGATCGACAACATCGATACGGCGCGCGCCCGTGGATGGCAAACGCATCACTTTACCGGCCCGCAGGGCTGGGCCGATCGACTGGTGGAAGAGGGCTTGCTGAGCGCCGAAGAGGCCATCTAACTCAGGCGGTGACAGCTGCTGAACTGTTTTCGCGAATAGGCAGGTGGACGATCGCACTGAACGCTCCGACTGCGACACCGATCCACCAGACCATGGTGTAGTCGCCGTATTGGTCATACATGCGCCCGCCCAGCCAAACGCCAAGAAAACTGCCGACTTGGTGGCTGAGAAAGATGATCCCGTACAGCGTTCCCATGTAACGCAAGCCATAAAGATGCGCGACCAGCCCCGAGGTCAGGGGAACGGTGGCAAGCCAAAGTGAGCCCATGACCAGCGAAAACACGATAACGGACAGCGGTGTTATCGGAAAAACAATGAAGGCTGCCGCTGCGACCGTGCGCGCGGTATAGACGCTGGCCAGCAGGTACTTTTTGGGAAAATGGTTCCCGGCCCATCCCGCCAGCAACGTTCCCGCAATGTTGGCCAGCCCAATCAATGAAATTGAAACAGCCCCCAAGGCGGAGGTGGTTGTGATGCCAATCGAATGCAAAACGCCGCCGGGTTGAATAGGGCCACACATCTCGGTCACAAAAGCGGGGAAATGGGCCGTGATGAAACCAAGCTGATAACCGCAACTGAAAAAGCCCAGGAAGATCAGCGTATACGACGGATCGCGGAAGGCTTTGGTCAGGATCTGACTCATGCTCTCTTCGATTTCTGCCTTACTGGCAGCCTGCGGGGCACGCATGAATGGCAGTGTCAGAACCAGTGCCAAAATCGCTATGGCAAATACGATGAATACCTGCTGCCACGGCAAAAAGCTCAACATCCATTCAGCGGTTGGCGCTCCCAAAACCTGTCCAAAACTGCCCGCTGCGGTGACGATCGCAAGCGACATGGAGCGGTTTTCGTCAGATGACGCCCGGCCGACCACCGCAAGCACAACACCAAACCCGGTTCCAGCGATGCCAAACCCCACGAGCCATGCGTACATTTGATGTTCAAACGGGGTGACGGACCAGGCCGACAGAACCATGCCCGCCGCATAAGTCAGCGCCCCAAGGATTATCGCGCGTCTGTCGCCGACCTTTTCAGCGATGGCCCCGAAAATCGGCTGCCCAATGCCCCACGCCAGGTTCTGGATCGCGATGGCCATCGAAAAATCGGTACGCAACCAGCCGAACTCATCAGCAATAGGTATCTGGAATACACCAAAAGATGCGCGCACGGCAAAACTGACCGTGATGATGATACATCCAACGATCAGGATTGGATTTAGTAAGCGCGTGTATTGGGGCATTGGGTCCTCGGGAATTCAGAGGGCAGACGTTATAGCGTTTGGCACACGCGTCAATTCAGGAGTTTTGCGGTCACGGATCAGCAAAATTGATGTGTCTGAGAAAAGGCTTCTTTTCAATGTGCATACCGGGCGCTATGCCTGAATCTATGACGGGTTTGATTTCGCTTTATGAGACACAGGTCGCCGAAGGCACCCTGACCAGAGATGACGCGCAAGAGGCTGTCCTTCCCCATTTTGAACGTATCCGGGCGACTTTGTCCGAACCTGTAAAACGCGGATTTTTTCGAAAAGCTCCGCCACCGCCCAAAGGTCTGTACCTGTGGGGAGGCGTCGGGCGCGGGAAATCTATGCTGATGGATATGTTTGTGGATTCGTTGACAGACATACCTGCCCGTCGGGTTCATTTTCATGCCTTCATGCAGGAAATCCACGCTGGTATGCACAAAGCGCGCAAGGATGGAGTCGAGGATGCCCTGGCACCAGTAGCCGCTTCGGTGGTCAAGTCGGTGCGGGTTCTGGCGTTTGACGAAATGCAGATTACCGATATCACTGACGCGATGATTGTTGGGCGTTTGTTCGATCTGCTTTATGAGGGTGGCGTTGTTGTCGTGACGACATCGAACCGCCATCCAGATGACCTGTACAAGGACGGCCTCAACCGGCAGCTCTTTCTACCCTTCATCGCACATATCAAAGACCAGCTTGAAGTGTGGGAGTTAATCTCACCCACGGATTACCGACAAAATCGGCTGGAAGGTGCGCCTGTCTATTTTACCCCAATTGGTCCCGAAGCGCGCGCGAGCATTCGCAGCGTCTGGATCGACCTGGCAGGGGGCGCTGCCGACCCGTTGATCCTGCAGGTCAACGGCCGTGCGGTGGAGCTGCCCGCCTTTCGCAATGGCGTGGCTCGGGCAAACTTTTACGACCTTTGCGGGCGCATGCTGGGCCCAGCGGATTATCTTGCCATCGCAGAAGAGGTCAAAGTGCTGGTGCTCGAAGACATACCGCGCCTGTCGCGTAACAACTTCAACGAAGCCAAACGCTTCGTCACGCTGATCGACGCGCTTTATGAGGCGAAAGTCCGGTTGATTTGTTCGGCTGCTGCTGAACCGGAGATGTTGTACGTCGAAGGTGAAGGCACGTTTGAGTTTGAGCGCACCGCGTCGCGCCTGCGCGAGATGCAGGATCAGGATTGGGGGGCATAGGGGGCACTGCCCCACCACGCGCTACACGGTTCCCCCCGGATATTTTTGGCCAGATGCAGCCGTACGGGGGCCTTTTCTCAGCCGTTTTCGCGCAGAATATGACCGGCCAGATACAAAGACCCGCAAATCAGAACCCGCGCGTGCGGGTCATATTCGGTGATGGTCTGCAAAGCGTCTGCCACACTATCGGACGTTGAAGCAGATAACCCGATCTGTGCGGCGGCGGCTGATGTTTCTTCAGCGCTCAACGTATTGGCCTCGCCTGGAATAGAGACCGCCGTCAGACTCTGCACTTGAGTTGCCAAAGGTGCCAGATATCCGGTGACATCCTTCGTGTTCAACATCCCGCAGATCATATGGGTTGGACGTTCAGGCAATGTCGCCAAAAGATCGGCCAATGCCCATCCTGCCGCTGCGTTGTGTCCGCCATCCAGCCATAGTTCGACCTCGGGGGCCTGTTCGACAAGGGGTCCGGATTTCAACCGCTGCATGCGGGCGGGCCATTCGGCCTTGGTCACTGCAGCCTCATAGGCATCATCACCAAGATCCAAGTGGCGCAAGACGGCCAGCGCGGCTCCGGCGTTTTGAAGCTGGTGTGCACCCAACAGATTTGGCAGTGGCAGGTCTCGCAACCCAGTTTCATCCTGATATACCAGACGCCCGTTTTCTTCTGTGACATGCCAGTGTTGGCCATGTACCAACAGCGGCGCACCTAGACGGGCGGCGGTGTATTCGATGACCTCCAACGCTTCGTCCTGCTGCGGACCAACGATGCAGGGAACGCCGGGCTTGATGATGCCTGCCTTTTCCGCTGCAATCTTGCCCAAGGTGTTTCCCAGGAACTGCTCATGGTCGATTGAGACCGGTGTGATGACCGTTACCGCCGGTTCATGAATGACATTGGTCGCGTCTAGCCGACCGCCCAGCCCAACTTCAAGCAACGTATAATCAGCTTTGGACCGTGAAAACGCCAGTAGGGCCGCGCAGGTTGTAATCTCGAAATACGTAATACTGCCGCCACCATTGGCAGCGTAGCATTCGTCCAGAACCGCGGTCAGATCCGGTTCGGAAATCAGCTCTCCCGCCAGACGAATACGCTCGTGAAAACGCGCCAGGTGAGGTGAGGTATAGGCATGGGCCGACAGCCCTGCACCTTCCAGGCCTGCGCGGATCATCGCCTGGGTCGACCCCTTGCCGTTGGTGCCCGCAATATGGATCACCGGCGGTAGTTTGACCTGCGGATTGTCCAGCGCAGCCAACAAACGCCATACGCGATCCAAGGTCAGGTCAATGATCTTGGGATGCAGTGCCATCATCCGATCGAGGATGACGTCCGAGGTCTGAGAGGTCATTTTTCTTCCGCGTCTTCAGTCGGAGTCTCTACCTTGGCGTCTTCTGCCTCTGGTGCGGGCAGATCGCCTTTGACGGCCGGAGGTTGGTTCATCAGCATCCGGATGATGGTGATTAGCTCTTCACGCATTTCGGTCCGCTTTGTCACCCGGTCCAACATGCCATGATCCAGCAGGTATTCCGCACGCTGAAACCCTTCGGGCAGCTTTTCCCGAATGGTTTGTTCGATGACGCGCGGACCGGCAAAACAGATCAGCGCATTGGGTTCCGAGATATGGACGTCACCCAGCATCGCGTATGAGGCGGTCACACCACCCGTCGTTGGGTGAGTCAGCACAACGATGTACGGTAGATTTGCTTCTTTCAGCATCTCTACTGCAACGGTCGTGCGCGGCATCTGCATCAGGCTCAGTATACCTTCCTGCATTCGGGCTCCGCCTGCGGCGGAAAACAGAACCAGCGGGCGCTTTAGCTTTACCGCCTCTTGCGCGGCGGCAATGATCGCGTTGCCCACATACATGCCCATCGACCCGCCCATGAACGAAAAGTCCTGAGCAGCTGCAACAATCGGGGTTCGGCCAATTTCGCCCAACGCGACCAGCATCGCCTCTTTCTCGCCCGTCTTCTTTTGAGCGGCTTTCATCCGATCGGGGTACTTCTTCTGATCGCGGAATTGCAGCGGGTCGTCCTTGGGCGCGGGAACCTCGACTTCCGTAAAGATCCCACCATCGAACAGGTGACTAAAACGCTCGCGCGGTGTGATCGCCATATGGTGTCCGCATTGAGTGCAGACGTTCTGGTTCTCTGCCAGCTCTCGATGAAACAGCATCGTTCCGCATTCATCGCATTTGTGCCAAAGGTTTTCAGGCACTTCTCGGCGCGAGAAGATCGAGTTGATCCGGGGGCGGACGTAGTTTGTGATCCAGTTCATATCGGAACCTTGGCTTGTGCGGCTTTGACGTCAAATAAGACGCTACGGAAAGAAATGCAATCAACGCCTGAGCGCAACCCGCGCAGTTAGCCAACTGACGATCATCACAGCGAAATCCACATACAGCCATTGCCGCAGCACTCCTGTATCCGACATATCGTAGGGCAACAGGTACAATGCCAGACCGCTTAGGCCATCCGGCAAAGAAATAAACAGCAGTGCAACTATATTATTGAACAGATGCAACGCGATAGCAGGTCCCAATGTCCCTGACCGGGCCGTCAGATCAGCCGCCAAAAAACCAAACAACCCGGACCAAACAGCTACTAACAAGGCGTTATCTCCGGCCGCGCCCGGGGCATAGTGACCTACGGCGAACAAGATCGAAGGCACGCCCAACCAAATAATGGGTGAACGGAACCGCGCCGCAAGGCTTTGTTGAATGTATCCTCGAAACAAAACCTCTTCGGCGCTGGTTTGAATCAGCACGGCAAAAAGCGAGAAAGGCAAGAACAACAGCCATGTGGACAATGCCAGGTTCTGCGTCAGCGTTGCGCCCATGTCATATGGCGGCAGTATGGCCACAACGACCCCAAGAACAGTTAACGCCTTAAAAACACGGACGAATTGCCAAGTGCCTTCGCGCCACGGGCCACAGATCGAGCTCAGCGTTCGATGCTGCAGGCGTCGTGCGGCGATGGACACACCCAAAGTTATGAACCCAAAGCTTGCCAACAACACCAATAGCGCAACTGGGGACGCGCCGGTCAGCAGGTTTTGGGCCCATTCAACAGACACAAGACCGGCAACTAACCCAAAAAGCAAAAAGTTCAACAGGATGCCAACCACGCCAACAATGGCCAACCCGACCAATAAACGCCAAAGCTCGGGCCGAGTGCGCGCAGGCGCAACCAGTCTCTCATGCGGTGCGTATCTGCCGGTTCGGACGTCAGGCACTGTCGGCCGTTTCTTTGCTGGGTTCGTCATCATCGAAGATCAGAGAGGTTGCATTTGCAGCGTTCAATTTCTGGGAAATCGTGGTCAGATAGCCGGCAACTGTTTGCAGCAGCTGCATTGCAACACCTGCGTCACTTTCAATAACGGCGCGCAATTCCTCGGCCCCAATGCGCAGGAACGAACAGTTCTTTACCGCAACCAAATCAAACTGTCGAATTTCGCCAGTAATAATCGACAAGTCTCCGATCAGACGCCCTGGCTCAATAACCGAGATCGTACGCGCGGTTCCACTTCCTTCGTTCCAGATCAAGTCTGCTTCACCCGATATGCAGAGATAAGCGGCATCCGGAGTCTGCCCTTCGGAAAAGATGATCTGCCCAGCCGCAGCATCATACCATTGCGCCGAAAACGCCAGAAGGCGCTGGTTTCGGCCGTCAATGCCAGAGAACAGCTCGGTCGATGAGATGATTCTAAGCTTGCGGCTTAGATCGTCTGTGGTGCTGGCTTCTTCTTCGGGGCGGGTCCGCGAGACACCGTCAATTCGACCATCCTTGATCTCGACGAACAGATCATAGGCTTCGGGGTGGGCAAAATGATCTTCCATGAAGATCATGATGGAATCCGGTAGCAATTCCCGCAATTTCAGCCGAGTTCTCAGCCTGCTCTCGGAGTCGTGGCTGGCCAGGGCTTTGTCCAGAATCAATACATCAGGACGCTTGATACCTGCGCGCGAGAATGCAGCGCGTTCCTGAAACACTGTCGGCAGATTGTTCCCGCCCAGGCCCGATGGCAGGTCATAGATGATAGCCGCGGCCCGACGGCGCAAGCCAGCTTCGTTCATTGCTGCGGCGACCACATCTTCAATTTCATCTCTATGCGCCCCCGCCATCAAAGAAACCCGCCCGAACAACGCGTTTTCCATGACGGTCATGCGTTCGATATAGGTATCCGGAGTGACCGGAATGAACATACCATTCATCGAGGCACGCAGTTGTTCCGCCTGCCCCTTTCGAATGGCCAAAATCTTGTCTTTGTACTCGTCGGGAAAATCAGGCCCGATTTGTTCAGCCGTCAGTAGGAAAGGAACAGTCAACAACAATGCCCGCTCACCATCACTGATCGCTGCATCCCCTTTGGCTTTGCGCCGGTCCTCGATATCCAGCAGACGGTGGAACATATCTTTGGCCATACCCAGACGCAGGAACAGCGGGTGATCGGCCCCGTCTCGTCCAAAGGTTTGGTTCAGTGTATCCAGCACCGCGCTTGCAATGCTCTTCGCATCATCGTCCAGGTCGTGGCGACGTAACATAGACATAAACCGATCATCACCGGCCAGAATGTCCGGAGAAATATCCCGCGAGGGGGCCGCATAGAGCAAATTGCCACCCAGAGGGACAGCCGGGTTGAACCGGTCCGGGTCGAACCGATAGACGTATTGGTCCAACCCCTTTTCCCGTAGTCTCTGCGCGACTGTTTCGCGCAGATTAACGATGTCGCGAGCCAAGGCCGGGTGCTGTTCCGGATCAAATTGAGTCCGCAGTGTCCGACGGAACATGAATTCGTCGATTCCCATCGCCTCGACCAACTGGAACCACCAGTCGCGAATATCATCGATGTCTTCCAACCCGGCCAGACCAGGGTCGATCCACTCGTCCGACAGGGAATCCGGAGGGTTCCCGGCCCGCACCGCTTCGATCTGCCGCCGGGTCGGTGCCTTCTTGGCGTCCGTTTCGTGTTGCGGATGGGTCCGCAAGGGCATCAAAAGGTTGTCGCCTAAAGTCCCGTCAAACAGATAAGGCCGCGAATACGCATAGCCGATCCGCGCCGCAATAACCGTCTGATGCAGTTGTTGCAGATTATGACCCGCGATTGTGACGTCGCCCTGAATGGGCAAAAGCTCTCGGGTCAGCAGTTGCGCCAATGCACTGCGCTCGGCCGCGCTTGAGGACTGAATCGCGATGCGGGCACCCTTGGGGATGGTCAGATCGATGTCCTCAAGGATCGTCTTACCGTCATCGTCGCGTACCGTGACATTGCGCAACTCGATATCGCCGGTGAGATGCGGAATGGACTCAGGCTCACCCACAAACAGCTCTTCAGGGATCATATTGTCCGGCGCAAAGCGCTCTGTGACGACTTCCCACCGCAGAGACATGTCCTGAACCTGATTATAATAGGTCAGCAGATCCTTCCACGGACCGCTGAGGTCTTTATACGCCCCAAGCGCCGCGACAAGCGCGCCAACCGTCACCTCACCCGTGATCGCAAGATAACCGCCGACTGAATAAAACAGGAATGGCGTCATCTGCGTGATCAGATTGTTGAGGAACTTCATGAAGAACTTCTTGTTGTAGATCTTGAACCGGATCTCAAACAAGGTTCCCAAGCGGTGGCTGAACTGTGCCAACCTATAGCGCCAACCCCCATTGGTGCGCAGATCGCTGATGCCCGCGGCGCTTTCACCGATTTCCGAGCTGAGGTGGCGAACCTCCTGAATGCGTTCTTTGTTCAACAGATTGATCTGGCGCTGCAACTTCGGGATCAGCCACGCCTGCAGCGGGATCAACGCAATACTGGCCAGACCAAACCATACGCTTTGCATAAACAAGAAGGTAACGATGGTCATCATCTGACCGAACTGGAACACTGGCTGGGCAATCGCATCGCCCATCAGGCCGCCCATCGGCTCGGCCTCGGACGTGATCATCGACACCAATTCGCCCTGACTGGTGGTGGCAAAATAGGATTTCGGGAATCGCATGGAGCGATGAATCAGCGTGAATCGCAGCCTGCGAAGCATACGTTCGGCAAGCACGCCTTTCATTGTGTTGATGCGCATCTTCATAAGGCCGCTGGCAATAACAGTGGCCAGGAAAGCAACACACAGGATCAGCAGGTATTGGACTTGTGTAACTGTAATTCCCAGAACCGTAACGCTGTCGCTGGGTGCGCCAATAGCGTCGTTGATGATTTGCTTTGGCAGCTCAAGCGAAGCGTAGAGAAACGGGAACGACAATACCGTCAGACTCAACAGCACAAGCTGCTGCTTTTTCGAGTATTTCCAGATGAATGAAAACAGTGTGGGTTCCATGCCCGGCCTTGCCCCAAAGAAGTTGATACGCGGTTTTTTCGGATGATCCACAGCAATCAGGTTCCGGACGGTACGCACAGTCCCGATTGATTGCAAGAACGGCGATCGCGCCCCTAACAGACCCAACCACAACCGCCTAGTCACAACCGCGTTAGATGGTGGGCAGTTTTATGCGGAATTCACCAATTCGGCCTTATCCTTGCCGTCGTCTTTGACTAAAGAAGGTCAAGTTCAGACGATGGGACCATGGGCAAACTTCTGGAGCGATATCTACACCGCAAAACGATTGCGCGTTGGCAACGGGCCGTACAAGGCGCGGCCGCGGCAACGAACGCTCAATTGCGCCAACAGCGCGACGAAGCGCGCAAATTGCGTTTGGTATTGGACCGGTTGCTACGTGAAGCGAACGAGCGGCTGACCTGGCCCTTGATAGGGTCAAAGCAGTTCCCCAAACCTCTGGGCACAGACTGGAGCTGGCGACCTGACTTGTGGCGTGCTCCGCTGCCTCGCCCCGGTGTTGCCTCAATTCCACGCAAGGTCGAGTTGGATCAACAGGTTAAAATTTTCCACGACTGCCCGCTCTCCGAAATCAGCGTACGACAGACGCGAAACACTGATCAAAAGGATCTGGCCGCGTTTGGCCTTGGCATAGATGTGTTTGGATTTTCAGGGTCATTTCTGTCTTTGTCGCTGGATTTGCCACCGGAGGCGGTGCAAGGTCTGACGCGGCAGCACCTGATGCGGGTCGATGCTCACATTGAAACGGAACGTCCATTGGACGTAATAGCGCGATTGAACATTCAGCACGGCCCGAACACCGATTCCGTTCCACGGTCTCTTGATCTGTCAGCAAATTCGAATTCACTGGACTTCGATCTTGCCAATCTACCGCTGAACGAACGACGGATAGACAAGATTTGGCTGGATCTGGTTTTGGGTAATCCGGCAATGAACCGAATAGTCCTTCGGGATTTGACACTGTGCCGCCACCACCGCGCCGATTTGTGAGGGCATTGGCCATGACACAACTAACTTTAACCCCAACCCTGTTCGAAAACGGCATCTGGCGCGGGTATCTTCAAGCCGACACGGAACCGCGCATCGAAGTTCACTACCTGAGTCAGGTGTTAGCGGATGTACACATGACCGCCACCGAAGGCGGGTGGGAGCTGAGTGTTCCAGTTCCACCTGCTGCGATTGCCGATGGGGTTCATTGCTTTGTGATAACGGATGCAGATTCATCAACTGAGATCGGTCATTTCACACTCATTGCAGGAACGCCGACCGAAGATGACATTCGGACTGAAATCGCCTTGTTGCGTGCGGAACTGGACATGCTGAAACGAGCATTTAGAAGGTCTCAGGCATCCTTGGACTGATGCGCGACTAGCTCGCTATCCGGGCCTTCCACTATCTTTCAATCAGATTTCGTGCATCATTGTCGCTCTCTGAAGCAACTCGGGTGCATGTATGGACCGTAGCAGTATCGTCAAGGTCATCGCCCTGATGGTTACAGGATTCGGAATTGGCATCGACTTCACCGGTGCTCTTATTCTTGTACCGGCCATCGAAAGCAGCTTTGACGCAGACATAACCAGCACCCAGTGGGTGTTGAACATCTACGCCCTGTTTTTCGCGATGACCATGGTCGCCGGAGGCCGAATGGGGGACATGTTCGGGCATCGCAAGATGATGATCATCGGGTTGGCGATCTTTCTGTTTGCGTCTGTTATGTGCTTTGTCTCACCTAGCCTCGATTTTCTGATCGCGGCCCGCGCATTGCAGGGGATTGGCTCCGGCTGCGTCTGGCCTTGCACTTTGGCTTTTGGCGCAACCAAAGTCTCGCGCCCTGAACACCGCGCCATGATCATGGGCATGATCTTGGCCGGAGTGACCAGCGGCAATGTCTTTGGCCCGCTGATCAGTGGTGCCGCAGTCAGCTTTGGGGATTGGCGGTTTTTCTTTCTGGCAAACGTTGTTTTTTCGACCATTTCGATGGTTACGGCCTTGGTCCTTATGGAGCGCGAAACCCAACACAAAAAGGGTGAACATATCGACTTTGCCGGGATGGGTATTCTCTCATTTGCTGTTCTTTTGCTGCTTTACGGCCTGGACGTTGGCGCAGATTGGGGTTGGACTTCGGTCCCGCTGCTGATGTTGTTTTTCGTCAGTGCTGTGCTGTTTTTCCTGTTCCCCCGCGTCGAGAAACGAGTGAAAGAACCGCTTCTGCTGCCGCAAATGATGCAGAACCGCGAATTTCGCATTACTCTGGGACTGAATATGTTCAACGTTTCGGCCGCATTCGTCGGGCTGCTTTACTTCCCTCAATACATGCAGAAAGTCCTTGGTTGGTCGGTGTTTGAGTCAGCGATCGGGCTTGCCCCGCTGACACTCTTGCTGGCTGTCGGTTCAATTGTATCGGGCACTTTGTACAATGATTTTGGGCCAAAGCGTCTGTTGTTCTGGGGATACATGGTCGCAACGATTGGCGCGCTCAGCATTGTTGTCATGCCAGCCGGGTTTGGTTATTTCCAGATTTTGCCAGGAATGGCGATGATCGGACTGGGTGCGACGTTGACGGTAGGGCCATCGGGTACTGCCGCCGTTTGCGCCGTCAAACCCGAGCGCGCCGGCCTGGTAGGCGGGCTGAGCTTTATGACCCATCTGGTGTACGGTGCCCTGTCGGTCGCGTTTGCAACGGCAATAATGTATGTTGTTAGCCTGTCCAGCCTCGGCAAACAGTTGGCTGCGGATGGTATCAATATGTCAGAAGCGGATCAAAGAGCCATAAATGGCGGAACGCTCACCACCGACACGGCCCGCGCCGTGATGGAAAAGCTAAGCTCAGAAGAGGCTGAAAAGGTCAAATCCGCCATTGCATCTGCATTCGACTCAGGCATGAACATGGCTTTTGTGTTTGCAGCCATATCAGTCTCGATAGGTGTTGTTCTGGCGGTAATGCTGGACGAGGAAAAACTGCACAAGGTTGAGAGTTGATCCACGCCCCTTGTGGTGAGGGCCGCCAATAATGGCGGCCCAGCTCGTTACTGTGACGGTCCGTTTGGATTGAACGCCGACAGGCCTTTGAGGATATCGATGGCGTAAGCCAGTTGGTAATCCTCTTCCCGCAGTTCAGCCGTTGCTTCGGCTTTGGCGCGGTCTTCCTCAATTTGACGGATTTCGTCTTCGCTCAAGCTGTCATTGTTCAGGCTGCCGCGCAGATCGGCTTCGGACCGTGTGCGCGCGTTTGCCTCTTCTTCCTCCTCATCCGGTGCTGGGCGCGGTTGTTCGACGATGATGTCTGGGCTGACACCCAGTGCCTGAATTGACCGACCCGAAGGCGTGTAATAGCGCGAGGTTGTCAGACGCATCGCGCCATCACCACGCAACGGCATAACCGTTTGCACCGATCCTTTGCCAAAGCTCTTGGTACCAACAATGATCGCACGGCGGTGGTCCTGCAGCGCACCGGCCACGATTTCCGAAGCAGAAGCAGAGCCGCCATTGATCAGCACAACAATGGGCTTGCCTTCCGCCAGATCGCCCGGTGTTGCATTGAACCGCTCGCCATCGCTGGGGTCGCGGCCGCGTGTAGACACGATCTCGCCTTCGTTCAGGAATGCGTCCGAAACTTTGATGGCTTGGGTCAGCAATCCGCCGGGGTTATTCCGCAGGTCGAGGACAACGCCGTTAACCTTATCCAGACCACCAGCCTCTTCAATCTGCTCATTCAGACCTTCCTGCAGGTTCGGGAACGTCTGGTCGTTGAAGGTGGTGACGCGCAGGACGACGCTGGTGCCTTCCGTCCGGGCTCGAACGGCTGTCAGCTTGATGGTGTCGCGAATAATCGTGATATCGAAGGGCTCTTGTTCGCCCTCGCGAACGACCGTGATCACGATTTCCGACCCAACCGGACCACGCATCAGATCAACGGCCTTGTCCAGTGTCAGGCCGAGGATGCTTTCACCATCGACATGGGTGATGAAGTCACCGGCCTCGATCCCCGCCTCGTCGGCCGGGGTATCGTCGATCGGCGAGACGACTTTGACATAGCCTTCTTCTTGCGTGACCTCGATGCCCAATCCACCGAATTCGCCCCGCGTCTGCACGCGCATCTGCTCGGCATCATCAGGCGAAAGGTAGCTGGAATGCGGGTCAAGCGATGTGAGCATGCCGTCAATGGCTGCTTCAATCAGCTCTTCCGGCTCGACGTCTTCGACATACTGGGCGCGGATGCGTTCGAAAATATCGCCAAACAGATCCAGTTGTTCGTAGACGCTGGCCTTCCGGTCAGCCTCTTGCGCCAGCAAGGGACCGGCAATTTGTGTGGTTGCGATTACACCTGCCACAGTTCCGGCCAAACCGGCCATCAGAAATTTCTTCATACTCGTTTATCCATCCTTGTCGGTCCGAAACCATGATTCCGGGTCCACGGGGCTATTATTCTGTCTTACCTCTATATAGAGCGTTTCTGACCGGTCAGTTCCAGTGCCATCACCGCTTGTTGACAAAATTGCGCCGATTTTAGGCGATTCACCGGGCATCAAACCCACCGGAGTACCTTCGGGGATCACCTCACCCATGTCTCCGTAAACTTCTTGAAGGCCTGCAAAAACGAATAACAAGCCCGGTTGCGGCTCCAGGATCATCACATTTCCAAGTTCCAGCAATGGTCCGCGATACCGGATCGTTGCAGCAGTCGGTGCTGTAACAATCGCCCGAGGACGAGTGGCCAAAACCACACCGGGACGCGTCACGCCGGCTGCATCGGTGTCATCCGCGCGGTGCAAAACAACGCCTTGGGTTGGCAGTGCAATCTGCCCCTTCCGGTCCGAGACATCTGCATCCGTCTCGGCAATTTCACCTTCTGAGATTTCAGACAACCCGCTGGCAAACCCGTCCAGCGTCTCGGTCGATGAGATCAGGATGGCGGTGCGCACCGGATCTTCGACAAAGCGACGGGGCAAGTCCGTGCGGTCGGCGATGGCCTCGCTGAGGCTGGTGCGCGCGTTTTGCACGCCAGTCAGCCCTTCGACCAGTGTTTTTGCAGCACTTTGCTGCAGTTTTTGAAGCGTCTGAACCTCTTGCAGATCATGGGCCAGCGCCTGGACGCGTGCGTTCAGACCGGGCGTGACCTCGGACAGCATCATGCCCGCGCGCGCGGAACCGAGGGGACCGGACGGATGCAGCATCAGAACGGGTGGTGCCGTGGTTTCAATGGTCTGCAGAACACCCAGCAGCTGCGCGACCTCCTGTTCCCGCGACCGCAACTCTGCCGTAAGCTGTGCTTCACGGGTCGCCGCCATGCGCAGCCCGTCGCGCATTGCCGAAAGCCCAGCCTCATAAGCCTGGATGGTTTCGGTCAGGGCGCGCACACGGTCACGAGCTCCGTCGGCTTCGGTCAGGTTGATCGAGGCTTGTTCCAGCATCCGCGCAGCATTCAAAGCTGCCGCAGACGGATCGTTCTGCGCTGCGGCTGGCGACGCAAGACACATCGCAAGGATTAGCGCGCGCGCATTCATGACAGCAGGCTCTGCCCCGTCATCTCGGGCGGTTTTTCAAGACCCATCAGATCCAACAGCGTCGGGGCCAGATCGGAAAGACGTCCATTGCGCAGCGACGCACCTTCCGGTCCACCGACAAGCGCCACGGGGACCGGGTTCAGAGTATGTGCAGTATGCGGTCCGCCGGTTTCGGGGTCGACCATGACCTCGCAATTGCCATGATCGGCGGTGACGATCATGGCACCACCAACCTCGTTCAACGCCGCAACGACCTGCGACAATCCCTGATCGACCGCCTCACAAGCTTTGATCGCAGCCTGCAGATCGCCCGTGTGACCAACCATGTCGGGATTGGCATAGTTTGTGACGATCAGGTCATAACCCGCCTCAATCGCTTCAACGAATTTTGCCGTCACTTCGGCCGAAGACATCTCGGGCTGCAAGTCATATGTCGCAACCTTGGGTGATTTCGGCATATACCGGTCTTCACCTTCCTCTGCCGTTTCCTTACCGCCATTCAGGAAGAATGTGACATGAGGGTATTTTTCAGTCTCGGCCAGACGGAACTGACGCAGCCCCTTCTTGGCAACCCACTCACCCAAAGTGTTCACGATATTCCGCTTAGGGAACACGGTTGTCATATAGGCATTGTGGCTATCGGAATACTCGACCATCCCAAGCAGAGCGGAAAGCTGCGGTCGCGGTCCGGTGTCGAACTCCGTGAAGTTGGGCTCGCCAATCGCACGCAAGATTTCCCGGGCCCGGTCCGCGCGGAAATTCAGGCAGAAAACACCGTCGCCATCCTGAATGCCGTCGTAGCCCCCAAGAACAGTAGGTGCGATAAACTCGTCTGTCTCAGATTGGTTATACGCATGATCCACAGCGCCATGCGCGGTTGCAGCTGCCCGGCCTTGGCCTTTGACCATCGCTTCATAGGCCTCACTCACGCGTTCCCAACGATTGTCCCGGTCCATCGCGAAATACCGCCCGCAGACCGTGACGATGCGTGCCCCATCAGGCAATCGATCTTCAAGCTCTGCCAGATATGTATATGCAGATTTCGGCGCCACATCGCGCCCATCGGTCATAGCGTGCAGTGCAACTGGTACACCCGCATCGGTGATTGCCTGTGCAGCAGCAACGATATGATTCAAATGGCCATGCACGCCGCCATCCGAAATCAAACCCATCAAATGAGCCGTTCCACCTGAGGCTTTCACCTTCGCGATGAAGGCCTGCAATGCGGCATTGTCGAAAAAACTGCCATCTTCAATCGCCAGATCAATCTGCCCCAGATCCATCGCAACAACGCGGCCCGCCCCGATATTTGTGTGGCCGACCTCGGAATTGCCCATCTGGCCGCTGGGCAAGCCGGCGTCAGGTCCATGTGTAATCAGGGTCGCGTGCGGTCCATTGGCCATGATCGCATCAAAAGTCGGAGTGTTCGCAAGATACGGCGCGTTGGACTGCGTGTCTTCGGACAGACCCCAACCATCAAGAATGCACAGGACGACGGGTTTGGGGGCGGTCATTGCGGCTCTCCGGATTTCTGCTCTGGTCGGTCTTGTATCGCCTGACCTCGTGCAATTGAACCGCATTTTGCGCGCTATCGGGCAGATTTAATACTCGGGCCGTTTAACCTTTGTTCACGAGGTCCTTGAACGGGCGCGCTTTGCGGCCACGATACTTAACGGTCAGGTCCAGTGGTGCATCGTTTTCATCATAGACCCCAACGACGATCCCCCTGCCCCGACTTTTTGTCCGCATCTCGATCAATTGCCGTTCCGACCGGGTCGTGCGCTGCGACTGGCGGCGTGTCCAGGCGAAAAGGTGGTCGTACATTTGGGCAATAGTGTCGGCGTGCTCAGCACTGTCACCCAAATCGACCAACTCGTTGGGATCATTCTCAAGATCAAACAGGATTGGTCGATGGCCACCTTCGCAGTGGATTAACTTCCACTTTTTGTTGGCCGCCATAAACATGACAGCGTCCCGGACCGAGGCATTCAGCATGTCTGCAATCGGTGATGCAGAATAGTCGTATTCGCAGATCACAACATCGCGGAGTGTTTCTTTGTCCTGCCCGTGCAGGATCGGAAGCAAAGAATGCCCCTCAAGGATATGTCCCGCGACCTCACCACCCGCCACATCGACAAATGTCGGAGCAAGGTCGATGGATTCAACCAGCGCATCACTGACGGTGCCGCGCGTTCCGTCCGCTTCGGGTGACGGATCATAGATGATCAGCGGCACTTTTGTTGAGGCATCCTGAAAAAACGTTTTCTCACCCATCCAGTGGTCACCCAGAAAATCGCCATGATCGGACGTCAGCACGATCATCGTGTCATCCATCCGGCCAGTATTCTCCATCCAGTCAAACAGCCGCCCCATCTGGTCATCGGCTTGTTTGATCAGCCCCATGTAAGCTGGGATCACTGCCTCCCGCACGTCCTGTCGCGAGAATGCTTGCCCCACTTTAGTATCCATGAATGCCTTGAGAACCGGATGTGCATTCTGACGTTCCACTTCTGAGCGCACCACCGGCAAAACATGTTCCTGTCCATACATCGAGGCATAGGGCTCGGGAACAATGTAAGGCCAATGTGGCTTGATAAAACTCAGATGGCAGCACCAGGGGCCATCATGGTTCTTCATGAACTCCATGCCCCGATCGGTCAGATATGGGGTTTCGCTGTCCTCTTCCGCAATGTTGGCCGCCTCGGTTGAATTCTTCAAAAACCAGCCGGACAGGACGTTGCCGTCCGCATCCAACCCTGAATTGGCAAAGTCGTGCCAGGGATTGTCACTCTCATAACCCTTGGCAGCCAAATACTTGTTGTACTCTTTCGCACCGTCAGGATCGTAAAAGCCATCAGGTCCTTCGGGCAACATGCCATCGTCGCGTTCAAAAACATCAAAACCGCATTCAGCCACGCGCGCGCCGATCAAACTGTCGGGTTCCAGACCTAACCGGGCCATGCCTTCTGCATCCGCGCGCATATGGGTTTTCCCAACCAGCCAGCAGTCCATACCGGCCTTACGCAAATGATCCCCCATTGTGATCTCGCCGACCTTCAGCGGAATGCCATTCCATGAAGCGCCGTGCGAATGCACGTAGCGACCTGTGTAAGTCGACATGCGCGAGCTGCCGCAAATCGGGGATTGGATATAGGCCCGGTCAAAGCGGACGCCCATGGCAGCCAGCCGGTCGATGTTTGGCGTGTGCAAATGTGGATGCCCGTAACAGCTGAGGTAATCCCAGCGCAGCTGATCGAACATGATGAACAGGATGTTTTTGGCTTTGGCCAAATCCGCGCCCTCCCCGATATTCCTCGGGGATTACTTAGCCATTTCCACCACTATAGCGAAGCATAAACTGCGCTCAGGCCTGACGCTCCATCTGATCAAGCATCTTTTTGGCGCGCTTGCACTGCAACTGATCGCGCAAAGGCGAGTTGGGATCGACATCCTTCTGGCAGACCACGCATTTATCCGCGCCCGAGATTGCGTTCAGACCACCGCAGCTGCCTTTGATTGTCTTGCCCATCAGCATGACACCCAAGGACATGCCGACAACGATGATCAAAAGCAGAAAAAAGGCTATGATAAAGGTGCTCATCCCGGTTCCTATCAATCAGTTGGTGCCCAGTGCGTCTTTGAACGCGGTGCTGTGAACCGTAATATAGGCATCGTCGCCGCCTGTCACATCCCGCGAGATGAAATACACGGCAAGTTTATGTTCTTCGGCCAGTTCCAGGCCCTTTTCCTGACCCAGCGCCAACATAGCCGTCGCCCAGGCATCGGCCATCATCGCATTTTCGGCCAGAACTGTGACGGACGTTGTGCGATGAGTGATCGGACGACCCGTCGTTGGGTCAATGACATGCGAATACCGCACACCATCCTGTTCAAAGAAATTCTTGTAGTCGCCAGAGGTCGCCATGCCGAGATCGTCCAGCTGCACAACCAACTGTAGATTCTGCGCGCCCGCTTCGGGCTTTTCAATCCCGATCCGCCAGGATTCTCCCTTGTCGTTTTGCCCCATGGTGACCAGATCACCACCGATCTCGACCATGTAGTTTTCGATCCCCGCATCGCGCAGCGTCGCAGCCACGGCGTCGATGCCGTATCCTTTAGCGATTGCGGACAAGTTGATGCCAACGCCAGCGTCCGATTTGGCCAAAGTCCCGTTTTCGCTATCCAGTGCCAGCAGACGGTCCTGTCCGACGCTGTCCAGCGCCGCCTGAATCTCAGCGTCGGACGGTACAGGATCTTCCGGCTTGCGCGGGCCAAAGCCCCACAGCTCGATCAGCGGGCCAAGCGTGACGTCAAACGTGCCGCCGGATTTCTCGTGCACCTCATTTGCTGCATCGATGACCAGCGCGAAATCTTCGGAAATTTCGGTGGCTTCTGTGCTGGTCGATGCCGAGAATGTCGAAACCTCAGAGTTTGGGTCCCAATTCGACATCTTGGCATTCACATCTGCCAGCGTCTCTTGGACAGCAACGCCCAGAGCGGCTTCGTCTACATCCGTTCCGATGGCGGTGACGTTGAAGGTGGTTCCCATGGTCTCACCGGACAAACGCACCACCTCGGGCTCTTTGTCAAAGAGACATCCGGAAACAAGTGTTGCGACAGCCAGAACAGGCAAAAGGCGCATCGAGAGACCTCCTGAGGAAAACCGTGCCCGGCATATGCCAGCGGCCCCGTACAGAGTCAAACCGACTTCACAGCTTTAGCGGCAGGAATCCCAAAACCAGCAACCCAATTCCGGCAGGCACCCCAAACAACCAGGCCTTTTTCTGCCAACCGACGGGTTGCTGTTTCCAGGCCATTCGAAAGTTATGCCCACATACGACCACGGCAAAGAAAATCAGCGCTGCGATGGGTGGGGTAAGGTAAAGGTCAGACAACAGGCCGGATATCCTTGTTTTGCGGCAGTTTTCCCCGGTTTGGGCAATTGCACCCTATACAGACCGCATTGCTGCGGTAAGGTGTAGGGGAAGCCATCTCAAAAATAAGAGGAGATTGCCAATGGCCCCAACCTCATATCAGCCCCCCACCCGTGGCGACAAGGCCGATACAAGCACGCACAGTCAATCGGTGGAGTCCAATCTGTCGCACACTCAGACGACAGTTGCGAAATTGCTTTCGGGCAAAGGGGATGCTGTATTTGCGGTGCGCCCAAATGACACGATCCATTCGGTCGTGAACACCCTCAAGGACAAGCGGATTGGTGCCGTAGTTGTGACCGATCAGAACGGCACCCTTCAGGGTATTCTGTCCGAACGTGACATCGTACGGCGCATGGCCGACACGCCCGGCCAGACCCTACCGCAATCCGTCGAGGATCTGATGACGCGCGAGGTCAAGACATGCTCGCCGGACGATCTGCTGAATGATGTCCTGAAAACGATGACCGACGGGCGTTTCCGCCACATGCCGGTTCTGAGCGACGGAAAACTGCACGGCGTGATCACGATCGGTGACGTGGTCCATTTCCGGCTGAAAGAGCTGGAATATGAAGCTTTGCGCATGAAACAAATGATCGTCGGCTGACCGGTCCGGAAGAAAGTCCTTTGATCTTATCTGACCGTAAGCATGGGCGATGACCTGTTATCGTAATGGGTAAGGCAGAAGACTCATATCCGGATGACGGCGGATTTACTCAAGACTCAGGTCGTCGATCCACGGTAACACGTCTATGAGCCCCCCCCCAAAAAAACCGGCGCTAATCAGCGCCGGTTTTTTGTCAATTACCCGCCGAAATCGTCCAGCATGATATCTTCGCGGTCCACACCCAGATCCAGCAGCATGTTGATAACCGACTGGTTCATGATCGGTGGGCCACACATATAGAACTCACAGTCCTCTGGCGCAGGGTGGTTCTTGAGATACTCTTCAAACAGGACGTTGTGGATAAAACCGGTGTAGCCTTTCCAATCGTCCTCGGGCTGTGCATCTGACAGGGCGACATGCCATTCGAAGTTGTCGAATTCCTTGGCCAGATTATCGAAGTCCTCGACAAAGAACATCTCTTTCTTCGAGCGCGCGCCGTACCAGAAACTGATCTTGCGGTTGCGGTTCTCAAGGCGCTTGAGTTGGTCAAAGATGTGGCTGCGCATCGGTGCCATACCGGCACCACCACCGATGAAGACCATCTCTTTCTCGGTTTCGCGGGCAAAGAACTCACCGAACGGACCCGAGATCGTGACCTTGTCGCCCGGCTTCAGGTTGAAGATATAAGACGACATCTGACCGGCAGGGATACCTTCCGATCCCGGAGGCGGCGAAGCAACCCGGACGTTCAGCATGATCATGCCCTTTTCGTCTGGATAGTTAGCCATTGAATAGGCACGCTCGATTGGTTCGCTCACAACCGACTCGTACTGCCAAAGGTTAAAGCGATCCCAGTCCTCGCGGTACTCTTCCTCGACGTCGAAATCAGTGTATTTTAACGCATGCGCAGGCGCTTCAATCTGGATGTAGCCGCCGGCGCGGAAATTCACATCCTCGCCTTCCGGTAGATCCAGCGTCAGCGCCTTGATGAAGGTTGCCACGTTTTCATTCGAGCGGACGGTACATTCCCATTTCTTGACGCCGAAGACCTCTTCAGGAACTTCGATATCCATATCCTGTTTAACGGCCACCTGACAGGAGAGGCGGTCGCCGCAGGCAGCTTCACGCTTGGTGATGTGGCTTTCTTCGGTCGGCAAGATAGACCCACCACCCGAATGCACACGCACACGGCACTGCGCACAGGTACCACCACCACCACAAGCAGAGGGAACGAACAGTTTCTCAGCCGCCAGTGTTTGCAGCAGTTTGCCGCCCGCAGGAACCGAGATGGTTTTCTCGCCGTTAATAGTGATGTTCACGTCACCGGTCGACACCAGTTTCGAACGAGCTGCCATAATGATGGCAACCAGTGCGATAACAATCAGGGTAAAAAGGACGACGCCCAGGCTAAAAGTTTCCATGCGAGCCTCCCCTTACAGCTTCACGCCCGAGAAGGACATGAAGGCCATCGCCATCAGTCCCGCGGTGATGAAGGTAATACCTAGACCCTGCAGACCATCCGGAATGTCCGAGTACTTCAGCTTTTCGCGCACACCAGCCATTGCAGTGATCGCCAGCGCCCAACCAAAGCCAGAAGACAGACCATAGGTTGCGGCTTCGGCGAAGTTATAGTCACGCTCAACCATGAACAGAGACCCACCCAGGATGGCGCAGTTCACCGTGATCAGCGGCAGGAAGATTCCCAGCGCGTTGTAGAGCGGAGGGAAGTACTTATCCAAGACCATCTCAAGGATCTGAACCATCGCCGCAATCACGCCGATATACGAGATCAGGCCGAGGAAGGTCAGGTCCACATCGGGGAAACCAGCCCAAGCCAGCGCGCCCGGCTTCAGCAGATAGCTGAGCAGCAGGTTGTTCGTCGGCACGGTGATCGCCTGAACGACCATCACCGAAATACCCAGACCCAGTGCGGTCGAAATCTTCTTGGACACGGCGATGAAGGTACACATGCCGAGAAAGAAGCTAAGCGCGAGGTTTTCAACAAAGATGGCCTTCACGGCCAGTGAAATCAGACCTTCCATCAGTGGGCCTCTACCTGCTGAATTTTGTATTCACGTTCTTCGACCTGGTTCGGCTTCCATGTGCGGAAGGCCCAGATGATCAGACCGATGATAAAGAACGCGGACGGTGGCAGCAGCAGCATGCCGTTGGGCACGTACCAGCCACCATTGTTGACGGTTTCCAGAATTGTGACGCCAAACAGTGAACCGTTCCCGAACAACTCGCGGATGAAACCAACCAGCAGCAGGATCAGGCCATAGCCCATGCCGTTGCCCATACCGTCGATGAACGACGCGACCGGCGGGTTCTTCATCGCAAACGCTTCGGCGCGGCCCATCACGATACAGTTGGTGATGATCAGGCCGACGAAAACCGACAGGGTTTTCGAAATCTCAAAAGCGTAGGCCTTAAGGATCTGGTCCACCAGGATCACCAGAGAGGCGATGATCACCATCTGCACGATGATCCGGATCGAACCCGGGATCTGGTTGCGCAGGCACGAGATGAAGAAGGACGAGAACGACGTCACGAAGATCACCGCCAGCGCCATCACCATCGACACCTGCAGCGACGAGGTCACCGCCAGCGCCGAACAGATACCCAGCACCTGCAGGGTAATCGGGTTGTTGTCGACAAGCGGGTCGACCAGCATCTCTTTCTTGGTCTGGGACATCAAATCTCTCCTGCTTGCAGTTTGGCCAGGAAAGGAGCGTAGCCCGCATCACCCATCCAGAATTTAACCAGGTTATCGACACCTACCGAGGTCAGCGTCGCGCCGGCCAGCGCATCTACATAGAAGTCGGGACCTGCAGTTGGCTGGGACTTTGATACGGTGATCTGCAGATCACCCGCATCATCCCGCAGTTTCTTGCCATTCCACAGTGCTTTCCAGCGGGGGTTGTCCACCTCAGCACCCAGACCCGGCGTTTCACCGTGCTGATAGAACTGAAGGCCGTAGATATCGTTCCCGTTGTTTTCCAGCGCGATAAAGCCATAGAGCGTCGACCACAGACCATAGCCGTGCAGTGGCAGGATCACTTTGTCCAACGCACCGGAATCGTCGCGCAACAGGTAGACGACGCGGTACAATGCCTTGCGGCCAATGCCCGCCGGGTCATCATTCAGCGCAACGCTCAGTTCCGGGTCACTTGCCGCGGCCAGATCGTCGAAGGTTGCCGGATCAAATTGATCGTCAACAAATGCGCCCGTCGACAGCTCAAGAACGTGCGGCTCGAACGCGGCGAAAGCCTCGGAGACATCGGTGCCAGGTTCGTAGACACCGGCAACCTGCAGAACGTTGATCTGTTTGTCTTTTAATGCGTTGGCTTCCTGAACCGGGCGCAGGCTAACGGCCGCGGCGGACACCACCATTGAAGCCACCAGACAGACCGCGACGGCGATAAAGATCGTTTTACCGACCGAGTCCGGCGAGGCCGCCAGAAACTTGGCAATCGCGCCCTTGGGTTCTGGGGATTGCGTATCAGACATGGCGACGCGCCCTCCGTTTGATGTTTGCCTGAACGACGAAATAATCGATCAGCGGTGCAAAGACGTTACCGAACAGGATTGCCAGCATCATGCCTTCGGGGAAAGCGGGGTTCACCACACGGATCAACACAACCATGATACCAATCAGTGCGCCGTAGATATAGCGACCCATGTTAGTGTGGCTGGCCGAAACAGGCTCAGTCACCATGAAGGCCAGACCGAAGGCGTAACCGCCGACGACGACATGCCAGTACCAGGGCATCGCGAACATCGGGTTGGTGTCCGACCCAATCAGGTTGAACAGCAAGGTAAGACCTATGGTGCCTGCCAGACAGCCGACAATCAGGCGGAAATTGGCAATGCGCGTCATCAACAGAAATGCCAGACCGATCATACAGGCCAGCGTCGAGGTCTCACCAAAGCTACCCTGCATCTGACCCAGAAACGCGTTCCACCAGGTAAGTCCCTCGGTGGCCAATGCCTGATACCCTTCCGAGGCGGAAACGGACAATGCCGTTGCGCCCGAAAAGCCATCAACCGGGGTCCAGACCGTGTCACCCGACATATTCGCCGGATAAGCAAAGTACAGGAACGCTCGACCGACAAGCGCAGGATTCAGGAAGTTTTTGCCAGTACCGCCAAAGACTTCCTTACCGATGACCACACCGAAGATGATGCCCAACGCAACCTGCCAAAGCGGCGTGGATGCGGGCATGATCAGCGTGTAAAGCATTGAGGTTACAAGGAAACCTTCATTCACCTCGTGTCCACGGACGGTCGCAAAGATAACCTCGAAGATACCACCAGCGACCAGAGTGACGATGTAAATCGGTAGGAAATACATCAACCCGTGAATCACATTGGCAAAGATGCTGTTCGGGTTCAGTGAGATACCGAACATCTGCAGGATGGCAATCCGCCAACCTGTTGCAGAATCCGGACCAAGCGCGGCAATGGCCGAGTTCGCCTGGTATCCGGTATTGTACATTCCCCAAAGGATACATGGGATCGTGGCGATCACGACATAAGTCATGATCCGCTTCATATCCACATAAGACCGCGCATGGGGTGCAACGGTGGTTACGGTTTTCGGAGTGTAGATGAAGCTTTCGACCATCTCGTAGATGGGGAAATACTTCTCGTACTTGCCGCCCTTGGTAAAGTTCGGCTCGATCCGGTCAAAGAAGTTGCGCAAACCCATTCGGATCAGCCCTCCTTTTCAATCTTTGTCAGGCAGTCGCGCAGCGCCAGCCCATATTCATATTTCGCCGGACAGGCAAAGCCAACGAGGCCAAGGTCCTCTTCGTCCAGCTCCAGCGCACCCAGTGCCTGTGCGGTATCCGTGTCCATGACCAGCAAAGCGCGCAGCAACTGTGTCGGTAAATAATCCTGCGGCATCAGTTGTTCGAACGTGCCGGTCGGCACCATCGCACGACGCCCGCCATTCAGGTTCGACGTGAAGGCAAACAGTTTTTTGGCAAAGGCCGAACCCAGTACAGGCTGAACCGCATATTTCGATGGCATCGGAAGGATCCAGCCCAGCGTATGCTGATCATGGTCTTCGCGGATGATGCTGATCTGACGCGCGAAACGGCCCAGATAGGCTTGTGCCCCCTCAGCATGACGGCCCGACAGGATCGAGCCCGAGATCACACGGGCCGTGCCGTCCACATTGATTTCGTCACGGGTAAGATCATCGGTCGATGCCCCCATGACGGTGCGGATCAGGCGCGGCTGGCGCGCGCCGGGACCGGACAGGGCAATCACGATGTTCGGGTCCAGATGACCCGTCTGCATCAGACGGCCAATTGCGATGATATCCTGATAGCCGATCGTCCAAACCTGTTTTTCACCGGCCAGTGGCTCAAGGAAGTGGATGTGCGTTCCTGCCAGACCGGCAGGGTGCGGTCCGGAAAACGCTGCCGCTTCGACACCCGGAACGTCGGCGCCCGGAAGGGCGTTGCCCTCTTTTTGGCACAGATACGTCTTACCCTCGGTCAGCTTGGCCACAGCGTTCAGGCCGGCAGCAAAGGCGTCACCTGCATCTTGAATAATGATTGCAGCATCAGCGGCCAGAGGCTCGCTATCCATCGCCGTGACGAAAATCGCCGCGGGCTTTGTTCCCGGTGCGGGGATCTTTGAGTAAGGACGCGTACGGAATGCTGTCCACAAACCAGCAGCGCAAAGGCGTTCCGTCACGCCCTCGGCGGTATCGGCGTTGCCCACACCAGAGAAATCCAGCCCTGCATCGTTGGGGTCAGAGACTTCGATCACGACGCTCTGCAATACCCGACGTGCGCCACGGTTGATGGCCACGACCTTGCCACTGAGCGGGGCAACCATCATCGCTTCGGGCACGTCCTTGTGGCAAAACAGCGGTGTCCCCCGCTGGACCTCTTCACCCTCCTGAACCAGCATACGTGGTTTTAGGCCCAGATAATCTGCCCCCAATACCCCTACTGAACTGAATTCAGGACCTGGTTGAATCGTCTGCTCTGGTGCGCCCTGCACCGGCAATTCCAACCCTTTTTTCAGTTTGAAAGTTTGCATGTCGCTACTGTCTTCCAAGCCTCTTTCCTGCAACACATCATTCCTGCCACCGTATAGTGGCACAAAACGATCTGTATGTGGGAGCCTGCGAGCAAAAAAGGCGCATTGCACCCGTTTTCGTTCCAAGCTTCGTTTTGATCACGGACCCTTTACGCGGGGACGCTGCCAAAGGCAAACCCGTTACCGCTGAAATTGCCGATAAATTGTCAATTTAACTTGAAGGCGTGCATTTTAGACCTGCTGATTTTGCGTATCGCCCCCGCAACACTTCCGGTGTAAGCACCGAGGATGGAACCAAACGACGATTTTGAGATTTTTCTGGTGGCAACGCCCGGCCTCGAAGCCCCACTGCATGCGGAAGCGGTCGAGCAGGGATTCGCAAATGCAAAACCGTCGCCCGGCGGCGTGACTTGTCGCGGTGGCTGGCCGGAAGCCTGGCGCGCCAACCTTTGCTTGCGTGGTGCGAACAAGGTACTGGTGCGATTGAGCGGGTTTCCCGCTGTACACCTGGCACAGCTGGACAAACGAGCCAGAAAGTTTCCCTGGGCAGATTTTCTGCGCCCTGATGTTCCGGTCAAAGTCGAAGCTATTAGTCGCAAATCCAGAATATATCACGCGGGCGCCGCCCGTCAGCGTATCGAACGGGCGATAACCGAGACTTTGGGCGCACCCATTTCATCCGATGCGACCGTACGCGTCATTTTGCGCATCGAAAAGGATCTGTGCACCTTTTCGGTCGACAGTTCGGGCGAGCCACTGCACAAGCGTGGCCACAAACCAGCCATCGCCAAGGCCCCGATGCGCGAAACGATGGCTGCGATGTTCTTGCGAGAATGCGACTTCGAAGGGACCGAGCCCGTTCTGGACCCGATGTGCGGCTCCGGCACCTTTGTCATCGAGGCCGCCGAAATCGCACTGGGATTGCAACCCGGCCGATCACGCAGCTTTGCCTTTGAAAACTTGCCGAGTTTCGACCCGGTCCTTTGGTCCTCGATGCGCCAGCAAAAGCCAGTCGCATACTCCGACGTGATTTTTCATGGCTCAGACCGCAACGGCGGAGCGATTGAGGCATCGACCAAAAACGCCGCCCGCGCCGGAGTTTCTGAACTCACCAGGTTTCAGACGCACTCAGTCAGCGACATAAAACCCCCGTCAGGACCTTCGGGTCTTGTTATCGTCAATCCGCCCTATGGTGCGCGGATCGGGGATGAAAAACGCCTGCGCTCCGTTTACGGCAGTCTGGGTAAGGTACTGCAATCCAGATTTAAAGGCTGGCGTGTCGGCATCGTCACCAGCAACCCAAGCCTGGCCCGATCCACCCGCCTGCCGCTGCTTCCCCCCGGACCAGTTGTGGACCACGGCGGCACAAAGATCCGGCTGTATCGAACCGAAGTGCTGACCTGAAGCGAGGCTCGGGAAAGTAGAGCCAATTCGTGCAACCGACACGAAAAAGCCCCTTGCACATCCAAATATGCAGGTATAGATCACGCGCCACGGTCGGAGTGTAGCTCAGCCTGGTAGAGCACTGTCTTCGGGAGGCAGGGGTCGGAGGTTCGAATCCTCTCACTCCGACCAATACAATCAACCAATTAGTCAGGAATGAGCGGTACAGCTATCGCCGCATACCCGGAGTTAGCCCGGATTATTCTGTTTTCAAAGTCTGGATTCCGCCGAGGAGGTGGCCACTCGTGTCGGTCACGGCATGCAGCTTTGTGTTTATACCACTTTTGGTTCGCCCTTTCAGACGTCCACGGTCGCCGTTTTGAGCCACAAGCTGGAAGCCGTACGGGGCGCCCTGCAATCGGCTGCGTCAATTGAGATCGTCTTGCTACCCAGTTCTGCGGCAGCCAGCCCTGTCATAATGCGCGCAAAGACACCCATGTCATTCCATCGCTTCCAGCGATTTTTGAGCGTGTTCCGTGGGCTGCATTCATTGGGGGAGCCAAACTAGCTCAAGCCACTGCGATTGATGAAGGCAACACCACTTAGAACCCGTCGATCACCGACGCGCCGCACACCATGGCTTTTCGAAAGGTATGGTCGCAGCCGCGCCATTTTATCTTCGCTCACCCAGAAAGGATTACTCGTTTAACCGACATTCGCCGGGACCGCGAAGCCCCGATCTGGGCGACCCTGCATATGCCAGGCGAAATAGTCATCGGAGACGAGATGCTTTGACCGTTTACACTGGGTCATAACTGACTGCCGCTTCGAACTCGAACATAAGCCCGAAGCACACCAACCGCGTCGCACTCAGCAGGGCCATCGGAAGTGAAACCCTGTTGGAGGCCAGCAACAAATCGTTGGAAATTGTTGCAAGTTAACTGGAATGCAGGCAGCGTTGAATGAATTGCAAGAAATATTTGTGCCCCCAAGGTCATCCGTTCGTGAAAACGTCACACGAGGCAATGGATAGTACCTCCTAAAGCAGGAGCCATGTCATGGAATACAATAGGCTTTTTCAGTTGTTTGTTGTTCACAGCGAAGTTGAAGATGAAACAGTTTCCGGACGGTTGTTACGGGCAATAATACGCGCAGTGCGTGAGCGCGGCTATGAAGTGTTGACAGCGCAGTCTACAGAACAGGCCAAGTTTCAAATTCAGAATGATGCCTCCATTGCATGTTTTTTGATTGGCTGGGATGGCGGCGACCAAGGCCTGAACAGCGAAGAAATATTGGAATGCATCCGCCATCGGGGGCTGGAGGCCCCCGTTTTTCTGCTGACTGAAAGGCATCGGATTTCGGACCTGACAGACCACATACTAGAGCAAATTCGGGGCACGGTGTTCCCGCAGGAAGATACGCCTGATTTTATCGCAAAATATGTCCTTCGGGCCTACCGTGAGTACGTTGAGGGGCTGAAAACACCCTTTTTCGGCGGCATGATCGACTATGTCGAGGCGGGAAATCAGATGTGGCTCGCCCCGGGCCACAATGGCGGCATCTTCTACGAGAAAAGCCCTATTGGTCGTGTCCTGTTCGACTATCTGGGTGAGAATTTCTGGCGCGCGGATTTCAATTTTGTACCGGATCTGGGGGACATTTTCGGGCCAACCGGGCCATTCCTTAAGGCCGAGCAGCAGGCCGCCGAAATCTTCGGTGCGGATCGCACGTATTTTGTTTTGAACGGAAGCTCGACCTCGAACAAGATGGTCAACGGCTCATTGGTGGCGCCTGGTGATCTGGTTTTGTTCGATCGCAACAACCACAAATCTCATCACCATTCGGCTTTGATGCTGAACGGTGGTATTCCGATCTATCTGCCCGATGACCGAAACTCGTTCGGTATGGTGGGGCCCATCGAATTTGACGCTTTGGACGAAGACAAACTGCGACAGCAGATCCGGGACAACCCGCTGGTCACTGATCCGGATGCCTGGAAAAAGGACCGGCCATTTCGGGTCGCCTTGCTTGAGAACTGCACCTATGACGGCACCATCTATCAGGTTGAAACGATCCGTGAAAAGCTTGGGCATCTGTGCGATTATCTGCTGTTTGACGAAGCCTGGGGTGGGTTCATGCGGTTCCACCCGATCTATCAGAACCGATATGCCATGGGCTTGGAAAATCTGGGAACAGATGATCCCGGAGTGTTTGCAGTGCAGTCCACGCACAAGCAACTCGCGGGGATGTCGCAGGCCTCACAGTTCCATGTGAAGGACAATCACCTCAAGGGACTGGACCGGCGCGTCAATCACAAGCGGATCAATGAAATTTTCATGATGCACACCTCGACTTCGCCATTCTATCCCATGTACGCCTCGCTTGATGTCGGCGCCCAGATGATGAAAGGCAAAAACGGCACATTCTTGTGGGACGAGGCGCTGCGCCTCGGCATCGACATTCGAAAAAAAGCTCGGGAACTCGCGCACGGCTTCAGGGAAGACGATAGCGATCCCAGGAAAAACTGGTTCTTCGATCCGTTTGTGCCCGACAAGGTCACAATCGCGAACTCTGCCCATTGCGAGAATATGACCGACACCACCTGGGAGAAACTGCCAACTGATGTGCTGGTCAATGAGCAGCAATGCTGGTGGTTCCGCGAGGGGGCGGACTGGCATGGCTACACTCGGATCGTAGACGGCTATGCCATGGTCGATCCGACAAAGATGTTGTTCCTGACACCCGGCGTAGATCGGAAGACAGGCAATTACCAGGATTGGGGCATACCTGCTGCGATTTTGGGTGCATTCTTGCGAAGCCGTGGCATCGTTCCGGAAAAGACAGATTTCAATTCCATCCTTTTCTTGCTGACACCGGGTCTGGAACGCAGCAAGGCGGGTACATTGCTGGCTGAATTTGTCAGCTTCAAGCGTTTGTTCGACGCGAATGCTCTGGTTGAAGAGGTTTTGCCCGATCTGATACGGGATTTTTCTGAACACTATTCGGGCATGCATATTCAGGAACTCGCGCAGGGTCTCCACGATCTATACAAAAGACGCGATGCCAAGGCTTTGCAGAAAAAGCAGTTTCAGCAAGCGCATTTCCCGGAACTAGCGATGAGCCCGCATGACGCACACAGCGCGTTCATTGCCAATCACGCCGACTATGTTCCGATGTCCGAAGTCAAAGGCAGGGTGGCGGCCACGTTGGCGCTGGTTTATCCGCCCGGTATCGGCGTCGTTGTTCCCGGCGAGCGTTATGATGATCGCGCACAGCCACAAATCGACTACTTTATGCTGTTTGAGGAAACCGAAAACCTGTTTCCCGGTTTCGAGAACGAAGTTCAGGGTGTCTATCGCGAAGAAGTGGACGGGGCGATCCGCTATTACACATATGTTGTCAGGGAATAAATCCGTGGAACCCGGTGTGTCCTGAGTTACAATCCCCTGAAATTCCAAGGGTTATCTACAGATAACGCGGAGGTTCCTTGACCACGGGAAATCAACCCACGGACAATATCGCTGACGTAACAGCCGGTCCCAAATCCCTTGGGGTCTGGACCTGTACGGCACTGGTTGTCGGAAATGTCGTTGGATCGGGGTTCTTTTTAGCGCCTGCTGCACTAGCACCGTACGGATCTGTGGCCGTGATCGGATGGATCATTATGTCCATTGGCGCGCTGTGTCTGGGTCTGGTGTTTGCCCGACTTAGCCGGATTGCGCCCGAAACCGGCGGACCTTACGCTTATGCCCGGCTGGGGTTTGGGGATTTCGCCGGTTTTCTTGTGGCTTGGGGGTATTGGATTTCGATCTGGGCAGCATTGCCAGCCATCGCCATTGCCGCGACCGATTATCTGCAGGTCTTCCTACCTGCGATCAAGGGGTCGCCCGGCCTAAAGGCCGTCATTTCGCTTGGGTTGATCATCGGCGTGGCTTGCTTAAATCTTGCGGGCACAAAAGAGGCGGGGCGGTTTCAGCTGATCGTTGTTGGCCTGAAGCTGATCCCGTTCATGGCCGTATCCTTCCTGGGCTTGTTCTGGGTAGATTGGAGTCAGTTTGCACCCATTAACCCTACGCCCATGTCGTTTTTCCTGGCTTTGGCCGCGACAGCGCCGTTCATCATGTTCGCTTTTTCCGGTGTCGAATCCGCCACAGTTCCGGCCGGAGATGTCAAAAACCCGCAAAAAACAATCGCGATCGCCACCATCGCAGGAACCTTGATAGCCGCCGCGTTGTATACCTTTGGAACTCTTTCGGTGATGGGGGTGATGGGCCGATCAGCCCTGGAACAGTCCAGCGCGCCGTTTTCTGATGCTGCGGGCCTGATGTGGGGAAGCTGGGCCGGCTATGTCATTGCCGCCGCGGCGGTGCTGTCCTCGCTTGCCGCTCTCAACGGTTGGACCATGGTCATGGGGATGGTGCCGCTGGCGGCAGCGCGTCATGGTTTGCTGCCGCCTGTATTTGCCAAACTGAACAACAAGAACGTCCCGTCCAAAGGCATCATCATTTCGGTCACACTCGCTGTGGCAACGCTGATGCTGCAATCGTCCGGGTCCAAGGCCCTGATCAGCATCTATGAGTTTGTGGTGCGCCTGTCGACGGTTGCCGACATGGTACCCTACGTATTCTGCTGTTTCGCCGAAGCGATCATTCTGTTGGTATTGGGTAGACGTCAGGGATACCTGAACCCAAAAACATATCTGCCGGTAGCCGGGATTGCGTTTCTGTTCTCGATGGTCACGATTTTCGGCGCCGGAGCCGAAGCAGCTATGTGGGGGCTGCTACTGCTGCTTACCGGACTACCGGTCTACGTCTTGATCCGGACAAAGTGGACAGGCGGGAACTGAGAATCAGCGCGCTATTGGACGGTAAAAACTCACGCTTTGTAGACTTGTGGCAAACGCCCATCAAACAGCATCCAGATCGCCACGGCGGCAAGGGTCACCAGCAAGGCCGCCACCAGCAGTTCCACCTTGTTAAATGCAGGCCCGTCATGGGCACCTTCGCGGCGCGCCCAGACGAACACCGGTACGCCGATCGTATAGATGATTGCGCCGGCGAGCATGAACTGCACGCCCGCCGCGAATACCAGCCAAAACCCATACAGTGTCGCCAAAACGCTTACGACAAGAGCCGTCCGCTTACCGATCCTCGCCGTTTCCGGATATCCGCCCGTCCACATCAGTTTCCAAAGAAATGCGGCCGAGCCAATGTAAGCAGGCAGGACGACAACTCCGGTGATAGACAACATCACGTTCCACGCATTGTCCGAAAAATACACCAGTATCATCGCCGCCTGCATGATGAAGGTAGAGATCCACAGGGAAACCGATGGGATACCGGCCTGATTGGTCTTCGCGAACAGTTTTGGAAATGTGCCGTCCTTGGCGCAGGCCCAGGGCAGTTGCGCAACAAGCAACGTCCAGACCAGCCAGGAACTGAGCAGCGCGATGATGACGCCCAGGTTGATGAATATCTCTCCCCATAGACCCACCAAGTCTCCGAGGATCGCAGCGGTCGAGGGTGGCGCCAATTGGGACAATTCTCCTTGAGACAGGACGCCGAACGGCAAGACCGAAACCAATACAAAAAGACCTGTCGCTACAAGAAATCCGAGTAATGTTGCCCGGCTCACGGTTGCCGCATCCGCCTTGTCCGACATGACAACCGCGCTCTCAATCCCGATATACATCCATAGTGTGACAAGCATCGTGCTTTTGACCTGGTCAAGGACGCTGCCAAGCGGTTTGTCATGAGTTTGGTTGTCCGCCACGTTGCCCCAGAAATCCGAGGTGAACAGACCTTTCCCAATCGAAAAGTAGGCAACAATCAACAGGAACAGAATGAGGGGAACGAATTTCGCGATCGTTCCGATATTGTTCAAGATCGCCGCACCACTCGTGCCGCGCATTACCAGAAAACACATTCCCCAGATGATTGCAGAGGCCGCAAGAATGGCTTGCCAGGTGTTTCCTCCCTCAAAATAAGGTGGAAAGAAATAATTCAGGGCATCCATGAGCAGGACCGCATAGCCCACGTTGCCGAAAACGACCGACAGCCAATACCCCCATGCAATCAAGAATCCGACCAGCCGTCCGAAACCGGCCCGCGAGTACATGTATATCCCCGAAGTCATCTCGGGTCGAACGTCCGCCAGGACCTGAAAACTTCTTGCCAGAAAGAAGATGCCCAAACCCGAGACAACCCAGGCTATCAAAATGGCCCCGAGCCCTGCCGAGGCGGCCATATTCTGGGGAATATTAAAAACACCTCCCCCGAACATGGCGCTGACGACAAGCAACGTCATGGCAAAGAGACCAAGTTTCTTGACCTCTGCGGACTTTGACGAAGCCGCGCTTGAAGATTCTGAACTGCCGGAATGCTCTGTGTTTGACATAGTTCTCTGTTCTTCCGCGATGAGCTGGCATTCCCAACTGGTCGTGCCGAATAAATAGGAATTGAACGTAACTTATCGTGCTGCCGTGATCGTAGTCTCTAAGTCTGAGAAAAACCAATACCGTTAAACGGATGCGTGCCTGTTGGTGTTAGGGTCTCCAATAGAGTCTTCGCCCAACCTTAACATGAACAATCAGGAGAACAGCAACATGACGACTCCGTCCCGGTTCATGTGGTAGCCTCAACGCGGTCCAAATTCCGGTTCACGATGAATACTCCTGAACAAAAACGCAGACTTTTTGAAGTCGTCGGAGAAAACCCGCAGGCTCATCTGAGCCCGTACTGTTGGCGTAGCCGCATGGCGCTTGCTCATAAACGTCTGACGTTTGCCTCAGAGCCGTGGCACATCACCGAAAAGCAGCGGATTGAGCGTTCGGGCGGTGTCACTGCGCCTGTGTTGGTGGATGGTGGAATGTGGGTTCGCGACAGTTGGCAAATCGCATGCTACCTTGAAAAGACTTATCCCGATTTTCCGCTTTTTGGCGGCGCAGTGGCGCAAGCGCTGTTTTGCAATAAATGGGCGGATAACACACTGCATCCCTTGATCTTTCGCGCCGTCATTGCAGAACAGTTTCCCTTGACGGCGCGCTGCGACAAAATCTACTACGAGGAGAGGACCCAGCGAAAATTCAAGAAAAGCGTGGAAGAAATTGGCGCAGACCCCAAACCTGCGCGTCAGGCTGTAGTACAGGCGCTAGGCCCGCTTGAAGACACTCTGGCCGAGGTCTCATTTCTGGGGGGCGGAACCCCGGATTATTCTGACTACATCTTATTTGGCACATTCCAATGGGTCAGGGTTGTCAGCCACAGACCATTCTGGTCGTCAGACAGTGTATTGCACAGATGGTTCGAGGCACTGTTGGACGCGTTTGACGGAATGGGACGGGCACAACCGCCACGCAGCGAACTTTAGGGCAATAATGAAGATCGGTTGGTACGAATAAAATCTGCCGTGCGGAAGACGAGAGCAGCCAGTGTAGCCGTTGGATTGATCGCGCCCGGTGTGGGAAATAGGCTCGCACCTGCAACGAACACGTTTTCGACCTCGTGAATTTGCCCAAAGGAATTGGTCACCGAGGTCGTTGGATCGCTGCCCATTATCGTGCCGCCGATCATGTGCATGGGGGCTCGGGGGCCAGCCCAGGCTTCCCTGGTTCCGGCAGCTTTGAATATCCGCAATCCTTCGGATTTCGCCAGTTCCGACCTGGCAACATTTTCCTGCGGCAGCGAATTGATGACACGCGCCTGGGGCAATCCATAGCGATCTCGTTTTGACGGATCGAGGGCAACGCGGTTTTCCGGGATGGCGTCCTCTTCACAAAGCACGGTCATGTTTCCGTAGTGCGAACTGGCTCTGTGCAGATAGTTATTCAGGGCATCGCCAAACAATTCAGGTTTGGCCAGAGCTGTTCCAAGAAGATCATTTGGCTTCGCCGCTTGCGCAACCAGCCAAGCCCGACTGCCAAACGCGTCTTTCGCCGGCTGCTTTTTGTCGTATCCGTCAAGGCACAGGGTGTTGGCCCCCGTCACACCCGTATGTGGTTCCGTTTCCTGTTTAAACAGACCGTGAATCGTTGTGAGCGCATGAGACGTGAAATAGTGGCCAAGTGTCCCGCTGCTATTGCCCAGCCCGTCCGGGTACTTATCATTGGATGATAATAACAACAGGCGGGCATTCCAAATCGTATGGCAGGCGGCGATGACGACGTCGGCGGGTTGAAAATTCTCTTGCCCATTCTCATCAATGTAGACGACACCGGTTGCTCGAGATCCTGATGGGTCGGTCTCGATACGTGTGACGTAGGCATTGTGGCGCAACTTAACACCGGCCCTTTTCGCACGCGGCCACTGCAACACCAAAGGGTTTGCCAACGCCCCGATCGGGCATCCGGCATCACACCAGCCATCCAGAATGCACCCAGCTCTGCCATCATATGGAACGCTGTTCACCGCCAGCGTATTCGAGGTGAGTGTCAGCCCCTCGGCGTCAAATCCTCTTTTGATGGCTGCCGATTGGCTGGAGATGGGAATGGCCGGCATCGGATAGGATGCGCCCGGAGGGGCGCTAGGGTTTTTCCCACCAGAGACACCAAAATAGACCTGCGCGTGATCATACCAAGGCCGCAACTCCTCATAGCTGATCGGCCAGTCCAAACTGCGCCCATATTGAGAGCGGACACGGAAGTCATCCGGGTGTAGCCGATACCAATTGGCGTACCAATGAAGTCCGGCCCCACCTGTGCCCCATCCCATTGCGAAATTTGCGGCCCCGACGAGGTCCCCGGTTTCCTGAACCTCAGGCCCTGCCCACCGAAGTCGCCGTGACCAGATTTGTGAGCTGATCATTTCCGAGAGTTTTCTTTCGGGCCCAGCCTCCAATACCAGCACGTTGAAACCTGCCTCACCCAACTCAGCCGCCATTGTACTGCCAGCGATACCCGAGCCAGCAATGACGACTTCAACCTTTTCGCGTGAAATCTTCGCCATTTGACCTCTCAGTGCTGCCAGGGCTTTACCTGCTTTGAACTACCAGGGCTTAGGTGGCAGAATGTGCGCTAAATAAGGTATCCCCAGATCCGCGAACCCTGCTTCGGTGCCATAGACCACATCAACAGCGTCACTGCGTGAGATGAAGTAAAAGAAGTTTGGATCCGGATCGCGCCAGACCTGCATTTTCGACGCCACTGCCGCCGCTATCATTTCGTTTTGCTGACTCTTCTTCAGCTGAAGAAAGGATGCGCCAAATCGGTGATGGCTTTCTGCGTCAATCCCAATGATGCCCTTTCGGTAAAAACCGACCATATCGTTTGCGTTCAGGTATCTCAGCAGCAGCAGGGATGACGCCTGATCCCCTGACAAATTTTGGTCGACGAATTTCGCTACCCCTGCATTGCGGGCACCGGAAACAATAACGTCGCACCAGGCCGCAAGCGCATCGGCCTCACCATGTGTGAATTGTTTGTAGCTTGTTTGTTCGACAATCTTCGCCTGCGCATTTCGAGAAAGAATGCGCACGAATATGCTTGTCCAGATCGAAGCCCGGATCATGCGAGTCACAAAGCGTCTACGGCTCATCATTCGAACTGCCTCCGCTAATTGCGTAGGGAAACAGTATCTTCGCAACTATACTCTTCTTGTCAAATTGTCGGATTATGCAACGCCTGTAGAGCGCCGCAAAGATTCCTGTTGTCTCGCCCATATTGACAACGAAGCAAGAGAGACTTCGGTCCTTGATACGTGCTTCATTGACATTCGCCGAGGGGAACAGGTTTTTAGCGAAACTTAGCCTCAGGGCTTCTACCCAGCAAACAACGAGACCCGCGCGTGCGATTGCTGACAGGAAAGTCTTGGATCATTGGTCGCACCTCGCCGCCAGTCTTGCAATTTGCCGAACACGATCATCACAAGCGGGACACCGCTATCCAAGGCCTGTGACATCATCTATCGGGTTTCAGAAGACGTCGATCTATCCCTCGCCAGGCACAGCCTAGGATCCAAGGCGAACGTGACCCCGAACCCTACCCTTTCGGTCAAAAAACAAAAGCAACTTTTGCAGAGGATTCAGGAAACTGCCACCGGAGCAATCTCCGGGCCACTTCTGAATTCGCCCGCGAGACAGTCATTTCTTATCGCGTTGCCAATAACCCTGGACCCGACCTTCTAAATGGCTGTTGGTGAACGGACGTTACGATGACTTCAATTTGTTACATGATACTCAGACGGCCCGAAAGTTTCACTTTCTGTCCGACAAATTTTTTTTGTTAAGTTAAGCTGCTCCCAAAATGTGACATAGCAATTGGCAGGAAGGGGGCGGACCTATGGTTGATATTTCCAGGCGAAAGAACTTCGCTATTACGGTTGCCGAAGAAGCAGGTGCGCAAGCGCTGAAGTACTTTGCCAATCGAGATACTTTGGTAATCGACCAAAAAGGTTCGCAAGACTGGGTCAGCGAGGCGGATCGCAACGTCGAAACCTTCATACGCGCGCGGATCGCCAGTGCTTTTCCCGATGACGGGATTTATGGCGAAGAACACGCGGCGAAGACTGGATCAAGCGGGTTTGACTGGGTGATCGACCCGATTGATGGAACAACGAATTTCGTCAACGGCATTCCAGCCTGGACGATTGTCCTAGCGGGCGTTTCGAACGGAAAGACGCAGGTCGGTGTGATTTTCGAACCGAACGTAGATGAAACCTATGTTGCCATGAAAGGCAAAGGCGTCACTCTGAACGGGCAACCAATTCAGGTCGCTTCAAATGTGGGCCTGGCCAGTGGAACAGTGTCGGTTGGGTATTCGAACCGGGTTGAAGCATCCAATGTGATTCCGGTGATTTCAGCTCTGGTCGGACGCGGTGCTCTCTATCATCGCAACGCAAGTGGCGCTCTGTCGTTGGCGTATGTCGCAGCGGGACGCCTTCTGGGATACATAGAGGAACACATGAACGCCTGGGATTGCCTCGCCGGTCAGTTGATGATCGTGGAAGCCGGTGGTGTGATCGAGAATCAGGATGCCGAAAGCATGATCCAGTACGGTGGCCGTGTTATCGCAGGAACTCCGGATGTTTTCGACACGTTGAAATTGATCTGCGATGACGCCTGGGCCAAGTGACGTCTGTCAGGCAATCGGCTGCCACCCGCTTTCAGGTTGCAATGTCGCAATATCCGCGGTCCAGAAGTGGCCCTGCCCCGGTTGATCAAACCGCCGGTGGATTTCCTCGCCTGCAAGGTGGCACCACAGAAGTGTCCCAACCGCGCCATGGGTGACAATGGCCAAGTCTCTTCCGTCGTGGTCTTCGACGATTGACAGAACCGCTCGAACGATGCGCATTTGCGCAGCCTCGGCTGTTTCCCAGCCGTGATAGCTGGATTTTGCTGATGCAAAGAACGTGTCCGCGGCGGCCTCAAACAACTCCGGCGGAAGGAAACCGGTCGCGCTTCGGTCGTTCTCACCTAGTTCAGGGTGGGTGTTCACCGTCAGGCCAAGGGGCGTTGCAAGGATGGCTGCTGTCTCGGACGCCTTCCTCTCGGTACTGGTCCAGATATCGGTCACCGATGACATAGCCTTATTCTGCGCAAACGCTTCGGCTCGGGCGCGACCTGTTTCGCTCAAACGCCACTCGGTGATCGGGGTAGCAGGCTCGACGACAACCTCGGGGTGGGTGACGACGACAAGCTTTCCCACTCTACCCTTCCGGCAACAGAACAGGGCCGCGTTCGGCAAAGGACATTTTGACTTCGGTGCCGGTCTCCAGTGGCTCGTCCACGTCATCCTGCACGGCAAACACCTGCCCGAATGGGCCGGTTAGCGTGTACTCCATACGCACACCGACGTAAGTTGCCTTGGCGACTGTTGCAGTGATACCAGATTCCAACCCAATCAAAATCCGCGACGGTCGCACGGCCAGCGTTGCGGGCCCCGGTGTCAGATCGCGCGAGGGGAGCGTGTGACGATACCCCTCGATCTCGATGGTGGCCTGATCGCCTTCAACAGCAACAATTGTGCAGCCAATCAGGTTCGCCTCGCCAATGAAGTCGGCCACAAACCGGTCAATCGGTGCGTCATAAAGTTTCCGAGGCGTACCGATCTGAGCGATGGCGGCGTTTCGCATGACGACGATTTCATCCGATACGGCAAGAGCTTCTTCCTGATCGTGAGTCACATAAACGACCGTCAGGCCCAGATCCTGTTGAATGGCGCGGATATCTTCGCGCACCTGACGGCGTAACTTTGCATCAAGGTTCGACAGGGGTTCGTCAAAGAGCAACACCTGAGGTTCCAGAACCAAAGCCCGCGCGACGGCGACACGCTGTTGCTGCCCGCCCGAAAGCTCACTTGGTAGGCGACTGTCAAAACCCTTGAGGCCAACAAGTTCTAACCCATGCAACGCACGCGAGCGCGCCTCGCGCTTGTCGAAACCGGAAAAGGTCAACCCGTACATGACGTTTTCCAGCACGCTCATATGTGGAAACAGCGCGTAAGACTGAAACACCATCGACACGTCACGGTCGGTAGCGGGCAGTTTCGTCACGTCCCGGTCACCGATCAGAATCCGGCCCGACGTCGCCATTTCCAGACCCGCAATCATGCGCAAGGTCGTCGTTTTACCGCAGCCAGAAGGACCCAAAAGCGTTACCAGTTTGCCCGCTTCGACGTGCAGGTTGATGTTGTCGACGGCGACCACATCCTTGCCGAACACTTTCGAAACCCCCTCGAAACGGACTGGCGCGGCCTTACTTGCAATTGTCGTTTCGCTCATGTCGTTTTCTCAGCTCCGAGTTGCGTGCGTCGCCCGATCTGAACGCGGCCCACGAGGAATTGCAAAAGCCCGACTGCCGCCAGCATCACGAAGATCAGCGTTGTGGAATATGCGATTGCAAGACCGTAATCGTTATTCTCGACCCGACCGATGATATAGCTGGTAGCCATGTCATACTCGGCCGAAACAAGGAAAATCACCGCAGAAATGGCCGTCATTGCGCGGACAAAGCTGTAGACCAGCGCAGCCAGTATAGCTGGCCGCAAAAGCGGAAGGATCACGCGCCTGAAAGTTTGCCACGAGTTCGCACCAAGCGTCAGTGAGCTTTCGTCGAGGGATTTGTCCAGCTGCGACATCGACGCGATACCGGCGCGAACCCCAACCGGCATATTGCGGAAGATAAAGCTGACGACAAGGATAACGCCCGTGCCAGTGATCTCGATCGGGGGAACGTTGAATGCCAGGATATAGCTGACACCGATAACGGTGCCGGGAATAGCGAAGGATAGCATCGTGCCGAATTCAAATGCATTCTTGCCCGCAAAGCTTTGCCGCGTCAGCAGGTAGGCCGTGACCAGGCCCACGGCGGCAGTCAATGGCGCGGCAATGGCGGCGATGGTGATCGTGGTCCAGAAACTGTCCCAGGCGGCTCCGGTCCAGCGAATGCCCTCTTCCTCGAAGCGGACCGAAAAGGCTGTGACGTAGTGCTTGAACGTCAGCGAGTTATCGACGCCCCACAGTTCGACGACACTGCCATAGATGATCATCCCGTAAACCACGGCCGTGAAAACTGCCCAGGCAACAGCAATGCCCAGAACCGGTATGGCCAGGCCGCGTGGCATCAACGGATGCACACCGGCATCGCCTTTGCCGGAAACGGTTGTATAGCTCTTTTTGCCCAACCATGCGCGCTGAGCATAGAAAGCAGAAAGTGTGAAGAACAAAAGCACCATGGCCAGAACAGCAGCCCGACCCTGATCGTATTGCGCACCGACTATTGCGAAGAAAATCTCGGTCGACAGCACATCGAAATTTCCGCCCAGGACAAGTGGGTTGCCAAAGTCGGCCATGGATTCGATGAACCCCAGCAGAAAGGCATTGGCGAGACCAGGGCGCAGCAGCGGCAGGGACACGGTTTTGAATGTTTGCCAACGATTGGCCCGCAACGTTTGCGCGGCTTCTTCCATCGAAGGCGACACCCCTTCGACGACCCCTATCAAAACCAGAAAGGCGATAGGCGTAAATGCCAGTGTCTGGGCAATCAGCACCCCGGGCATGCCGTATAGCCAGCGTGTAGGCTGCACACCAAAGATCTCGGCAACAAATCTGGTGACCGAACCGGAAAGCCCGAACAACAGGATTAGCGCAAGACCAATCACGAAGGGCGGTGTGATAATCGGCAAGACCGTCAGCGCGCGCATCCCGCGTTTAAAGCGGAATCCCGAGCGTGTAACGACAAGCGCAAAACAAAGGCCAAGTGCGGTCGTAATGAAGCCTACGAGAATCGCAAGAAACAAAGAGTTCCAAGCGGCACCGCATTTGGCACCGGCAAAACAGCCCAGACCCCAAAGCCGGTCATCAAAGAATTTCGAGGCAAAAACCGAAACTGAATAAGCGCCTTCTTCTGTAATGAAAGCTGCAAACAGCATCTTCGCAATCGGGAAAAAGACGAAAACCGTGACAATGGTGATCACACCGCCAATTGCACTGACAACGAAGACATCGCCGTTTATGGCTCCGCGCGCGGCAATGCCCTGCGTCAGTAGAAACAGAAACGCTGTGGCGCAGATCATCGCGCCGTACCCCATGCCGAACTGACGGATCTTTGGCTCTCCGAACAGCTCCTTCATCCAGTCGAAATTGAACCCGCGAATGCCAATTGAAAATCCCTGCGCAATCAACCAGCCAAAACCCAAGGCACCGGCCAAAATCAGGATGCGAGCATATTGCGGGTCGGACTTCGGTTTGCCAAGCACCAGTAATGGCAAGGCAAGCGGGACCAATAGCGGCGCAAGCCAAACCTTTTCCCCCTGTCCGATCAGGAAAGCGGCGGGAGCATAATCTTCGTCGAACGGATATCCGTTGACCATCCACGCGAATGACCAAATTCCGTCCTCTACCATGAACCATGGCAGCAGGCAGAAACCGACCCACCCGGCAATGATCCAAAAGATCAATACCGGATGGGTCGTTTTTGGTGTGGTGTCAGTCACTTACTGAGGCAGAACAGAGACCTCTTCGTCCCATTTCTGCAAAAGGCGCTTGCGTTCGTCTGACGAGCCGTACTTTTTGAAATCATAGTCAATCAGCTTGATCTGGCTCATGTCTGGCGCGCTTTCAGAGGTTTCCGCATTCTTGTTGGACGGAACCTGGAAGGCGTTAACCTCAAGTGCTAGGTTCTGGGCCTCGGGGCTGAGCGCCCAGTCATAGAACTTTTTGGCCTCTTCTTCATTGCGGGCACCGTCGATGATCGACATCGAACCGATCTCGTAACCTGTGCCCTCGCATGGGGCCACAACCTTGACAGGAAAACCTGAAACGGCCTGCTTGACCGCATCGTGCATAAAGACGATTCCGATGGTGTTCTCACCCCGTCCGGCGGCCTTGATAGGGGCCGAACCCGACTTGGTATATTGGTTGATGTTCGAATGCAGGCCCTTCATGAACTCAAAGCCATCATCCTCACCAAATATCTGCACCATCGAGGCCAGCGTTGTATACGCGGTGCCCGAGGAATTCGGGTTCGCCATCTGTACATGCCCTTTGTACTCGGGCTTCAGCAGGTCTTCCCAACATGCGGGCTCGGGCAGGTTGTTCGCGGCCAGAAGGTCCGAGTTATAGCCATACCCCAGCGCGCCGGAATAAATCCCGATGGTCTTGTTGCCTGCACTCTCGGCCTGCGAGATCGCCCAGTCGTGAAGCTGATCACGCATCGGCGACATGTACTCCATCGTCAGGCCCTCTTCGGCAGCCTGCAAATGGGGATCACCGGTACCACCCCACCATACGTCGCCTTTGGGGTTCGAACTTTCGGCGCGAATTTGAGCGAATGTCTCACCCGACGACTTGCGGGTCATGTTGACGTCGATGCCAGTAGCATCCTCGAAACTGCGGGCCATAAGCTGACACCAGTCTTCCTGCGCCGAGCAATAAAACGTCAGCTTGTCAGCCTTGGCGGCACTTAGTGAAGCGGCAAAAGCGAGCAGCGATCCTGCCAGCGTAATCGTCAGTTTTTTCAAAGTCTTTCCTCCCCTATGTCCCGAACCGTGAATGTTAACGGGATACCGGTAATCTTATCATTGGAGGTATTTGCTAGAAGTGCTGCTTGGTCCTAAATTCGTTGGCCAGAACAAGGTCCGACCTGTCCCCCCATGATGGGAACAATCTCACCACCGTACCGTCGGTTCTGCAAGAAAAATCAACGAACACCCTTTTTGGCCCACCATGAATTGAGTATTCAAGTTGGGTTGCAGGAGTAAACTGGACCGGAAAAGCCAGCCTAATATCCGCACCGACTGAAAAGCTGTTTGGCAGGCTTGTGGTTCATGCCACCTCGGAACGAGAACACTTTTTTGATTGATCCGAGTTTGAGGTTTCCATACCCGCGCACAGCTTGTTCTGTCCGATTGAAACGAGCTGTCAACGCGGCCCGGCAAGTCGAAGCTTGCGCAACGCAGGCAGGAACTTGTTTTGTTTATCTACCGAACCTGTTGCGGCCATTCCAATACAGTATTTCGAGCATCGCTTGGTTGGGTGCAGGTGCAATTCGCGCAGTATTTTGTCGGCGATTCCATTGCCGCGCGCCGATTTGGTCTCGATGATGAACATATCAGGTTGTACCGCCCGAGAAACTCCGCCAGCCTCAAAATGTAGGCTGGTATCGATCGTCATCCGCTCTCCACCCTCTTTGGCAACCAAAGTTATGCGCTCATACCGCATGGCGATCACCGGGTGCAGCATCTTGCCAAAGTCTTCCGAGTAGATGTCGCGGTAGTTTTCTTCGACAAACTCAGCAGCCTGCCGGTTCATCGGGTTGGCAGGATCGTTGATCTTCAATCGTCGTTTCACTGTAATTTTACGCCTGTCTTTCAGCTTGACTTCAAGATAGCTGAATCCGGCATCCACGTACTCTCGAACCCGAACCTTACAGCGTTTGCGGCGCCCTTGATGATGGTCGTAGTAACCGCGCAACTCTTCATCGTCATAATAACTGGTTGCATAGGTGAAGGCCCGCTTGCCGCTGATTTCCAACACATCGAAATGCTCGGAAAACCTTTCCAAAGCGGGCCTGAAAGCATCGGCGGGCAGAATGTATTTGTTGTCCAGCCGTTCGAGCATGGCCGCTTTGCTGTTAAGCTCCCCAAGACTGATTGCCGCGAAACTCATGAGCGTCTGTGCGATGTTGGTATCCATGACGGTTTCCTGTAACTGGGCGCTTAGCTTTTGCGGAAGAAAACGTTGATGCGGGCCATGTCGTTGATGTAGTCGAGCGCGGTGATTTGATAGGACATCACGTCTACTCCCAACCGCTCTGACAGGTCTGCGCGCATGGCCCCGGGATCTGACAGAGCATGCGCGTCGATCTTGTCCAGCGTGATTTTGACACCATCCGCGGATTTCAGAATGCGCGGGTGGTCAAGCGCCCAGGCACCCAGAAGGACCAGCGCGACGATCACTCCGACAAAAGCCAGCTCTGTGCCGTGAATTGAGCATATGACCGCGATAGCGATAGAGCCGAAGAAATAAGTAATCTCGACTTTCGAGATTTGTTCGGACCGCAACGTGAACAGTGCCAGAATTGCGAACAAACCAAATCCTGCCGCCAGGCTGAATTCAACCGAAGATAAAACAGTCAATACGCCAAAGGCGAAGACGTTAAAAAGCGAAGCGGCAGTCACCAGTTCTTTGTCGCGGTAGCGACGGTAATACAACCCAAAGACCAACGCCATCATCGCGATGATGTTGACTACAAAGCGAATGGGAGTTTCGGGGGCGAGCGTAGTTTCCAACATACATATTGATCCCTGTTGCGAACCCTATTGAGGGCACTTGATGGATCAATTTTTCTCGTAACGTCTGAACTCATCCTGATTGTCAAATTGACTGCATGTTACAGTTTTATGAAAGTTTTATGACACCGAAATTTGTGTGTTGGCCTTGCAGACGCTCTCATCGGAGGATGAGAGGCTGCTCAACAAAAGCCCGCAGAGTGTACGGATTACCTGCCAATTTCAGCCATGGTTGCTTGCACTACGTAGTACCGTTGAGAATTGGGGGGATGGGTGCCCAAAAAGCGATCGCCTGGATCAGGAATTCGGGCAAAATACAACGCGCCCTTAAGCGGATCATAACCGGCATTGTAGGCAATGATCGTACCCAGCTTATCGGCTTCCAGTTCGAAATTTTTGGAATAACTGCGCCCACCAACAAAAGCCCCGATATCTTGCGCTGTGGCGATTTCATTCAAGCCGGTTCCCGCGAGTGTTGCGAGGCCACCTAATAGCACCGCGCCAGCTGCCGCGTTTTGGGCCTGACGCGCTAGATGTCCCTGAACATGATGAGCGGCCTCATGTGCCAAAACAAATGCAAGCTCATCAGAGTTATTTACATCACGTATCAGCGCTTGCGTCATCGTCAGAACCGGGCGCCCCGTCTTGTCCAAACTCTGATACGCGTTGGAAGGCGCGTTCTTGTTGGGATCTATCCGGATCAAAAAGTCGCAGTTTACCCCCTGAGTGCGACGGCTACATTCACGCTCTGCAACCGGCTCAATCCGGGCCACAACCTGACGGAATCTTGCTTTAGCCTGCTGAGCACTCACAGGTGTGCCTGCTCCTACTGGCTGAGGAATGGGTGCCGAAGGCGCGGTGGTGGTTGAAATGCATCCCGACAGCACCAAAACCAACAAAACGGGCAACACTCGCGTCATGAACGAACCTTTCAATCGACTAAAGGGACCGCAATTGAGACCTTGGTCTTCCCAAATGTAAAGCGTCGCGTTGGTCTGAGTGGGCTTGCGGCGCGCTCTCGCGCAGAACTGGCAACTTTTTTCCAGAGCTTTTTGTTCGAATCCCGAAATAGATTCAGCGCAAGTGCAATGGCATTCAGAACCGCACAAGACCGAACGCCTCATGATTTGAGCTTTGCCTTCGAGCCAATCCACAGAGGCAAAGCTCAGGTCATACGATATCCGACGTTTCTGAGTGTCACGATCCGCTGACCCTCAGCACCGATTTTGCGCCTAAGGCGCCCGACATAGACGTCAACAACATTGGTCAACGGGTCTTCATTCATGCCCCAAACCGAGTTTAAAATCCGTTCTCTGGACAATACGCGCCCGACATTGGTCAGAAACAGAAGAAGCAGGTCGCGCTCTTTTTTGGACAGCTGAATTTCCTGACCTTCGACTGAAACCTGAAGCGAGAGCCTGTCAAATGTTAGGGTTCCACACGATATAACAGTGTCGCTCAGATCATTCGCATAGCTGTTGGCGCGACGGTGCAGCGCCTCCACTCGCGCGATAAGCTCGTCAAAATCGAACGGTTTGGGAAGATAATCGTCCGCACCGATCTTTAGTCCTTCAACCCTTTCTTCAGGGCTATCCAAGGCGGTCAACATCAGGATCGGGATCTTTGATTTCCGAGCGCGCAACTTGCGACACACATCTTGCCCTTGAATACCCGGCAACATCAAATCCAACAAAATGATGTCGTAATTACTGGCGGCCACGTGTTCCAATGCATCTTCGCCGCTCGGCGCATGATCCACGGACCAACCTTCAGCAGATAACCCACGCCGAATAAAATCAGCAACGCGCGTTTCGTCCTCGACCAGTAAAATATTCATCTTGTGCCCCAGCTGTCGTTTTGTGCGAAACCGTGAAAATGCAAAACGGCGTGCCGCAACTCCGGGTCCAAAATCCGTACGCTGAATAAGAAAGCGAACATCAACCCGTCTCCCGCAATACGTCAGTTTTCACAACTTTCATCCGAGGTGCTTTGGGCAAGGTTATTGTGATCCTTAACCCGCCCTCTTCGCGATCGTGAAGGTCAACTGTGCCACCATGAGCCTCGACAATCGACTTCACCACCGGAAGCCCCAGTCCACTGCCTTCGATCCCCTGCCCCGAAGCGTTTGATCCCCGAAAAAACCGATCGAACGCTTGTGACTTTTCCGCAGCGCTCAGGCCGGGTCCGTCATCTTCGATTGTAATCGTGCAGGACGCCAGCCCCTCATCCAATACTGCGCTGATTGTCGGGCCTCCGTATCGTCGTGCATTCTGCAGCAACGCAAGTACTGACTGGCGAAGCCGAACCTCATCGACCGAAGCTATTACCTTACCATCCGGACTTTCGACCTGAACCGGATCAGGGAACATAGCCACGGCATCACGCACTACCTTTCGCAGATCCGTTTCCTTGCGATCCAGTCTGAGTTGACCGGCCTCAAATCGGGCGACGGTCAGCATATCATCTACGATTTGATTGGTGTGTTTTGCAGAATCCCGAATACGCGCCAGCGAGTCTGATGCGTCTTCTGACAGCGTTTCCGATGTCCTTAAGGTAACGTCGGCCTCTCCTAGGATTATCGCCAATGGCGTCCGTAGCTCGTGGCTGATGTCGGCCATCAAACGCTTGCGATTCTCTTCGCCGGTCTCAAGCTTATCGATAAGTTGTTGAAGCTCATATGTTCTGGCTGCGACGGTATCCTCAAGCTGCCTGTTTTGCTCAGCACGGCTAGCCTCTCGGGCAGCCAAACCTTCGGCCATGCCATTCAAAACGGTGCCCAATTCTCTGAACTCACGGCTGCCGCCAAGGCTTACTGGCTGGGAATAATCGGCTCTGCGCAAACGGCCGATACCATCTGCCAATAATATGAGCGGTCTTCTGATTTGGCGGTTGAACGACACGACCGCTACAAGCAGGACACCTACGGCGGCCAGCACAATCATGTAAACCAGTCGTTCATTCCATTTTCTGAAGGCTGCTGCCTCGGCCAGAACTTCTTCGACCTCCTCTACCTCTTCACCGAGTGCGGCCTGGATCTTTTGATCAAGTTCGTCATCAATGTCACCGTCCAACAGGGCAGCAAGACGTTCAATCCGGACAAAAGTTTCAATCCGGCTGCCTTCTTCTGACAGGTTGGCGATGACTGCATTGACGTATTCAATGTCGTCTTCAATCTCATCAAGAAGTTCGAGCTCTTCGATCTCCTCATCGCCCACCATCTGGATTTCGCGCGCGATCGTCATTCGGATCGCATCTAATGTCTGAGCAATTTTTGTCTGCAGCGCGGCTTCGCTGACTCCGTCGTCCCGATCACCGATGAGAAGAGCGTCGCCGTGTTGTTTGAACAGTCGGTATAGGTCTGCCTCAAGCCGCAGATGCAGGCCATAAGACTCCTGTGCCAGCGATATTCTAGCGTCCCACCATCGGGTCCTTTCAAGGCTGTACAGGGCAAGACCAGCCAGCCCACCCAAAAAACCGACGAGGACAGCCGCATAAATCCCAAACAATGTAGATGAACGCATATCAGACGACCTTTGAATTCTGATTCAAGTTAGGCGAGACGACATCTTCGGCCAATACGATGGTGGCCAAGGACAATTTCCGCAGAGCTTTGAGTAATTCAGTCTGGTGATGCTGGCACGAAACCCACCTGATAGAAGCGATGACGACGATGTCGGCCTTGCCAAGTACAGCGCGCACCAAATCCAAACGCAGAGTCTGTTCTGGTGACAGCCCGTTTCCATTTTCCGCCACCCGTTGATCAAGGCCGTTGGGCGCCGCAAGAAGCTCGGACAACCCGAATGTTTGCATGACCTCTGAGACCCTCGGATCGTTCGGGCGTTTCCGACACATCAAAGTTGCAGATCGGCGCAAACTTCCTTGAAGCCCGATATGTTCGTCCCCCACAAAGGCAATTTTTGGGGCATGACGGTTCGTGCCGTAACAAACATCGATACCTTCACAATCATCGAGCCCGACGATGCACATAGCGATGTATTTTGCATGCTTGCCCGTCAAAGTTGAAGTTGAGCCGGGGGCGGCTACGAAAGTGACAGGCGTTCGGCCAATTTCTCCGATGACTTTGATTGCAATAGGTTCGCCTTGCTTTGTACCTCCTCGATTCACTTGCGGTTCTGAAAGCAGTTTTTTGATCTTTTCTCGCGCCACGCTCCAAGCACAATAATGGTCCCATGCAGAGGCAAGGTTTTGCAATGGCAGGGCAATCAAGGCCAAGACAGAAAGACTAGCTGCAACCGTTGCTGGCGCAATGTCGTTCCGGCTAGCCTGCCAAAGCATCAAAAGACCCGTGAGCGCTACACCCAGTTGAAGTACTGCCTGAAGACTGGCGGTTCTGCCTCGGCGTGCCAACGCGTCGCGACGCAGCGACGCGCCCTGCTTGTCAAGTTTTCGCAGTTCGCGTTCGGTTCGACCCATCAGGTCCAGTTCCGGCGCGATGGTTATACGCTCAATCATGGAAATCGCGATATTGGAACGATTGCGACGTAGTTTCTGATGCCGACGTGCCAGATGCCAGGCTAGCAACCCCATGACAAGCAATGCGCAACTGAGCGAAGTAAGGCCATAGATCGCAAGGACAGGATCAAGAAAATAGAGAATGGATACCGCACCCGGAATGACAAATGCTGCGGACAAAACGTCTGGCAGACCACGACCAAACCAAAGGCGCGCCGCAGATAGGTCCCCGACAAATCGCAAGGATAGTGCGCCAACACGGCGTTTTTCATGCCGAGATTTGGGAAGCCTTGCGATCTGCCTATAAAGTGTGCGGCGCAAAGAAATCGCGTAACTTTGGCCAAGCGCTTCGGCGCGATATCGTAAAAAAAACAAACACGCAGCTGCAACTGTACCGGACATTGCCAATTGCAGGACCGTTCTCAATGTCAAAGCTTGGCCTGCATGAAGCGCGGCAAAGGCATCGCGTGTTGCAAACGCTGCGAACGCGAGTGCAATCGCCTGCACAACACCGCACAAAGTAAGGAGGACCGCATCAATGATGCGGTCCTTTGTGGCCAGTTCCGTGAGGGGGGTCATGCGGCCACGTTTTCGGTTTCACGTCGCATGAGCGGTGCGACATGCTTGGCGATCGTCACCGGCGACCAAAGGTCTTCGCGCGACAATATTGGGCGGTTGGTTGCTTCTGCGGCTTCGGTGGCGGCCATTGGAGAGCAGCTGACCAAACCGGAGATCGCAAACGGGCTGAGTCCCACCTTTTCAAGGACGGTCACGCCGCCCAATGCACTCAGCGCGTCAGGTGCCGCGAACAGGATACCATCCAACCGATCTCGTATGCGCGAAGACTGTAAAATGGCCCGTGTTTCCCGCTGGAACACACCATCAGCGATCTCAACCACCACGATTTCGGCGCCACGCGATGCTGCGGTCGCAACCAACGTATCAAACCCTGTTTCAATCGTTTCAAGTGGCATTCGGTATGTGGTGGCCATTCCGGCATCCGTAAAGTCAAGCGCCGGGGCACCCCCGTCTTCGAAACTGTTGAAATCACCAAAGGCGCCGGTCCCGGTCGCTTTGACACCAGCGACGGAGTATCCCGAACGCATTAGGCCGTGACCAAGGCTTGAGGCTGCTGTTGTTTTCCCCGAATTCATCGAGGCCCCGAAAACACCTATGACGGTGACTTGCTCGTTGCTTGGCAGTGAAGGTAACCCATAGTCTGACACGTTTATCACGTGACCTGAGGCATTTGTCAGAAGGCCGATGGGCTTCAAACGCGTTGGTTCATCCATACGGGCATGCGCGGCATCCACCCGGCCGGCAACACCGCCACCTGCAACCAGATCGACAAGATCGTCATCAATCACAGCACTGGCAAGAAACTGATCCGGAGCGTATCGGTCGCCCAGACAAAGGACGACGTAGTCACCCGGGTAACTGACCGAAGAACGCCGTTCGGCCAATTGGATTTTCTTGTGATGGCCGATCTCAACAATCTCACAGAGGATCAGATCCCCTGCCTTCGCGGTGCCCATCTGCGTGGAAAGCCCGCGCACATCGGATCGGTCAACTCTGCGAGTTGTAAATGCCCATTTTGCGACTTCGCAAGTGATGGGGGAGAGTTGCGGAAACTGTGTCATGCTTTACTCCGTGACTGGCTGTTCAATGAAATCACTGTGCCAGTGCGACGTGAGAAGAATTGCAAAGGTGAATGAAGGACTGGCCTGCGATCAGATGAACAACAAATGAATACTCGCCGTTGGCACGATTTTTCTGTGCCGGACCATCTACAAACAAGACCGATCTCCGTCTCATCACCCCCAAGGTCAGTCGGAGTGGGTTAACCAGAGCGGGTCGTATTGGGTTAGTCATCGTCGCCGCCATCATCACCATCGTCATCACGTTCGTTGTCTTGGTCTCTTTCGTCAGGCCCGTCATCGTCATGATCCCCATCTTCACGCTCATCCCGCTCACTACTTCCACCCTTTCTGTCGGCCTCGCCCCCCCGTAGTTCGGTGATCGTGATACGATCATCTCCGTCGCGATCGATCTCCTCAAGAAGCCTACGGGCACCGACCGCTCCAAACGCTGCGGTGAGTTCATTCAAGCTCAAAACCCCGTCGGAGTCCGTATCCACAGACCGAAAGCTGGCTGTTTGCGCTGAGGCATTGCTGAATTGACTGGCGCTAACCAAAGAGATGAGGACTAAGACTATGACGCAGGGATTTTGGCTGAATATCCTTGGCTTGCGTCGCACCATCCTACTTTCAGTCTTTGACACAGTTCACCCATTGCCCGTTCGCTGTTTCTGTGAACCAACGTTCTTCTATTCCAGTAGGACAATATGGCTTGCTGAGATGAAATTTGTTTAGTTGGAAAGTGAACGTCAGATGAACATCGCTATCCAGTCGAAAAGGCGGTTTGGCTAAGGGTGTCGAAGCCTGGTGAGACGAGCGGCTCAAACTTGCGTTCCTGCGATCCGCAGGTTCCGTGACGGAAAGGCGCGGTCGAAAACACCGACAACAGGCTGCTAAGAAACCTTTGTCGCTCCACCGCTTCCGGCAGTTATGGAGCGTCCTAAGGGACCCATATTCCTTGGGCGCATCACACCAAAGTTAACCGTTAAAATCGATAAAGTAATCCCGCTGAGAACGCGTCTGCATCAACGCGAGGCAAGATGCGCGGAACTGTAGGTGAGCCAATTGGAGCTTGATGCAACGCTTACTTTTGTCCCCTCGATCTGTAACTTATCTCGTATGACAATTTACAAGAACAAAGAACCACATTTACCTAGGTAAATGGCAGAACGCGAATTCGACCCCGCAGCCAATAGCTGGATGGTGAGACGCTGGCCTGTGATTCACCTTTGGCCCGTGAGGTAACCGATCAGTCGGTTTACACGCTGCGCGATGTCTTCTGCGGTAAATGGCATCCCGGCTATGCTTTGCTGGATGTAGTACCGGTAAGCGCCGTCCAGCATCACATAGATTTCCACACCACGCACATCATTCACCGCGAATTTTTTTCCAAGCTCATCACAAATCTCGACAAAGCGGGCCTCGACGTCAGCGACCCGCTGCCTGAGCTGGTTATCGAACATAGCCTGGTTGCGGATGTCGTACCAAAGCCTGTGTAGATGTGCATAGTTGACGATCGAATGGGCAAACAGTTCGACATATGCCTTGCGCGCCTCATGCGGGCTGAGGTTTGCAACAAGAATGTCGTTCAGCTGTAACGTGAATCGATCGACCGACAGGTCGACGCAATACAGCAGCAATCCCTCCTTCTCGGGAAAATAGTATTGTATTTTGCCAAGTGATACGCCGGTCGAGGCAGCAATATCCCGCAAAGTAGTGTTCGCGTATCCAGCCCGCGCTATTGTCGCTATCGCGTTCTCAGCAAGCTCGCGCCGTTTCTGTTCCCGGTTCTTGTCGCGCTGTTTAGCGCGATTCTCTGTCAAGTTTTGCATCATCGACCCGTCATAGCGCAAATCCCGTAAAAGTGTGAGCGGAACCCAACTATTTGTGAGAACTGGGTCAAACCACTGAAAATGCAACGTTTACCACGCAAGATTGTTTCAATTCAGTCGTACAATACAATTGTATTGAAAAGATTCGCTTTCTATGCAACAAAAGATTGTCACAAGCGACAAACAAGCCAGCCAACTGGCAAGCAACAGGGACAGATCTATGACCAATCCGGGATACTTTCGGATCACTGGCAGGGCGCGAGCAGAACAGATTGTTCTGGCGCGCGACGCGGACTCAGAAAGAGTGCGCCGAAAGCGTTCAAACTAAGAGCTCATCAAATGTCCCCAAACGTTGAGGAGGAAGCAGACCGGCACTACCCGCACCACGAAAATCAAACTCGATAACCGGCCTAACGCTGGGCTGCAAAAAACGACAGGGACTATGAAAAATCGCGCAATCGGCTTGTTCGCCGAACCAATTGGTTTTGCCTGCTGCATAGCCGTCCGCATTGGGGACGCGGCGAAGTATTCAATCGGAAGACCACATTCCGCTGTCGCACGTGGATGCGACGACATCGCTCTGCGCGCCTCCCTACTGCACAACAAACAGCCCTACAAGCCGGAAACGCACCCATTTGAAGACATGACATTGGATGGTTGCACGACGATACGCCGCTCGCGGCGTTTTCAACCGACCGATGCGCCCTGTGCGCCACGGCAACATCAAATCTTCTCGGCAGAATTAAAGAACTAAAGCCGAGGAAAGGGAGGGAAGAATGAAGAAAATCGCAACACTTGCATTGGGCGCGGGCTTGATTTCAAGCCCCGTACTTGCAGGCGGGATCGAAGGGTTCCCATCGGCAAACCGGTTCCTTTTCGAGCAAGGACGCTATGTCGAGATCACCGGAGGATGGGCTGACTCGAAAACCGAAGGTACCGAATTCGGCCAGCCCACGGGTGACGTCACACCCAGCATTAGCGGACTGTCCCTAGCGTACAAACAGGACATCGGTGACAAATGGGCAGTCGCAATCCATGGCTTCAACTCGGTCAACTATAAATTGCTTTACCCAACCGGAACGGGCGCCCCGTCCGCTGGCACCAACGTCCGGTATCGTGGTACCGAAGTCGCCCTGATGGCGCGGTACAAGTTCAATGAGAACTTCAGCGCTTTTGCCGGTGTAAGGTTTGAAAAGATAAACGATTTCAGCGGCGCGCTGATCAATCCCTCTCTCAGTTACTCGCTGGACTCCGAAGGGGACTTCAACCCCGGATTCCTTGTGGGTGCCGCGTATGAGATCCCGTCGCTCGCGTTTCGCGCCGACCTGACATACTACTCGGAAATCGATCACGATCTGGACGGTGTCGAACAGCTGCAACCCCTTTCACCCTCCGACGTGACCACGCAATTGAGCACCCCTCAGACTGTCGCTCTGAACGTGCAAAGTGCGATCAGCGGTCCTTGGGGTGCCTTCGGATCAATCCGCTGGAGAAACTGGGATGACGTCGCCGTAGAGTCCCCGGTACTTGGTGGTCCGCTTGCGGAATTTGCTGAAAACTCAATCGACTACCAGATCGGTGTCGGATACTTGCTGAACCCAAAATGGTACTTCTATGGCATTCTGTCCCGGTCGCAACCTGAAGGCGGTTTCGTTGGCTTTGACTACGAGGGCGGCGGCAAAGGTATCACACTGGGTGCCGTACATTCGATTGGACAGACCCGAATACTGGTCGATGTCACATATGGTACGCTCGGCGATGTGGATGAACCTGATGCCGGCCTGCAAATCCGGGATGTCTCGGGCACTGCAGTACGTGTGAGTTTGTCGCATAATTTCTGATCAAGTACCCGACCGCTGTAGCGGTCGGGTTCAGCACACTGCCCGGCGAATGGCCGCCACCATTTGTCCGTTTCATCGGCGGCCATCTGCTTTCCTAACGCTGTTGTTAGACTGCGTTGTCTAACATCTTTGACAAAAAACGATCCTTGTGATCTGCTTTGAGTGTTCGTTCACTTACTGACCTGCTGCAAGATTTCCGGAGGAGAAAATGAGTACCCGCACTGAAAGACCACCGGTCAGCATGCAGCTGTTTTATGGGGCTGGCGGCATTGCCAACGGCATCTTGTCAAACGGGCTGAGCTTTTTCCTGCTCATCTACTACAACCTAGTGATCGGGTTGCCAGCCGAGACAGTGGGCTTTGCACTTTTTATCGCCCTGATGTTCGACGCGGTTTCGGATCCTGTTGTTGGCTATCTGTCCGACAACACTCGTTCACGAGCGGGCAAGCGGCACCCGTTCATCTACGCAGCTATTATTCCCGTCGCCTTCCTTTTCTGGTTCATTTGGAACCCACCAGCAGCCCTGACTTCTGAGGCCCAACTGTTCTGGTTCCTGCTGATCACAACAATCCTTCTGCGAACTGCGATGACGTTGTTTGACGTTCCACACAACGCGATGGTGCCAGAATTGACCAAAGACTATGGCGGGCGAACCATGTTGTCTGGTCTAAAGGTGTCGGTCACCTGGATTGCCGGTCAGATCATGGTCATCGCGATGTATGTGATCTGGCTCGTTCCGACCGACACAATGCCATACGGCATCCTCAACCAGGCTGGTTATCAGGAAGCCGGGCTTGTTGGTGCAATCCTGATAGCGTTGGCTATCGCTTTCACTGCACTTGGCACGCGCCAATGGCAGGACAGAATGCTGGATATTTCGCATGATGCGACTTACAGCGCTTCAGGTTTCTTCAAACAGTTTCTGGCCGCATTCAGATTGCCAGCCCTGCGCGCGATCTTTGTCAGTTCGGCAATTTTTGCTGTGGGTGCCGGTATCGGGGCGGCTTTATGGACCTATCTGACGTCGTTTTTTTGGGAACTGAATAATGATCAGATTGCCTTGATTCTGATGGCAAACCTGATCGGCGCCGTGATAGCAGGACTAACCCTGAGGCCTATCGCGAGGTCCGGAGACAAAAAGTCGAGCGCGATCTACCTTTCGATCCTCTCGGCAGTTGTGGGTGTCGCCCCTTATATGCTGCGGGAAATTGGATTTTTCCCTGCAAACGGCACCGAGCTTTTGATTTGGTTGCTATTCGTTCATGGCATTCTGCAAATTACCCTGATTGTCTGGACCACATCCCTGTTGACGTCGATGACGGCGGATGTCGTCGAATTGGGCATCAGCCAGAACGGATTTCAAAACGAGGGGATCATCACCTCGGTGATCACCTTCGTGCTTAAAGCTGGTACTGCTGGAGGCTTGGCAACCTCCGGGATGTTCCTGGCATATGTTGGCTTTCCAGAAGCGCCGGACCAATCAAACCTAACGGTCGAAGTTACGCGTGCACTTGGATGGAACTATGCCTGCCTTAGCCTCGCAATTTACCTGGCCTCGATCGTTGCCCTGATGTTCTACCGATTGGACAAGGCGCAGTTCGAACAGCTTCAGGCGATCCATGAATAAATAGACGCTTGCGCGCGGAACCCCGTTCGCTCTGCGACGTAAGCCAGAATGAAGCACACCCCCTTAACGCCGGCAGTTTGCAGAGACACAGATAGTCCTCCGTCACACTCACTTTGATGCTGGCACAAACCCTGAAGTAAACAGAGAAGTTCAATGCAATACCTCAAATCTCACCCCTTTTCCTGGATCATTTTTCTATGCCTGCTAGTGGCGACGTGGTTTCAGATCTACTCGATATGGGGGCTACTATTCATGTGGTGGGCCGCGTCATCCTTTATGACTGGTCAGGCCTTTTTGATTGAAACAATCGACAGCCGGGAAAACCCGCCGCTCTTCTACGCCATTACGATCATGTGGTTTGCCTTCGGGCTGCTTTATGTCGTGCAGGACCTCGCATGGCGTCTGTTCGGAATTTACATCGGTTAACTGTTCAGGAGAAACTCAATGACCAAGACTGCATTCATCGCTGGCCTAATGGCGATTGCGGGATCTCAGGCTGTGGCCGGGGACATTCAGATCGATATCTCTGGTGTCGACGCAGGGCGCGGAGGCGTCATTCACGTCCTGGCCTTTGACGATAAGACGGCGTTTGACCAAAGCCAGATGGCGAAGATCGTCGGCTACGCAAAAATCCCGGCATCGGGCGGCTCAGTTTCCGGAACGCTCAAGAACCAGAAACCCGGACAGCTTGCGATCATGATCCACCATGACCAAAACGACAACGGCCAGTTCGAGATGAAAGGGCCGATCCCGCAAGAAGGTTGGGCGTATTCTAAGGGTGCTGGCGTCAGATCGATACCTGTGTTTGAAGACGCGGCGATCGAATACGATGGCAATAACTCATCGCTTGGCTTGAAAATGAATTACGCCAATTAAAGCGATCTATAGCTTGTTACCCCGACTGCCCCGGAAACGGGGCTTTTTTTTCGAAAATCGGGTCTTTCGGGTTGAAACAACGTGGTCAGATTATAATTTGTCTTACATGACAATAAAATGCTGCCTCACTCATGCTTGACAGGATTGAAGGACCGCCATCCACATGAAGTCATCTTTGGAAGACACTAGTCGATTTTTGATGCAAGCCACACTTGGGGCAGATCAGAAGCTGCTGCAACAAGTCAGCAAAATCGGCCCGGAAAACTGGTTGAACGATCAGCTGGACGCCTCAATCGAAAAAAAAAGGCCGTTCGAAAAATCCACCCGCAAGATTTGGAAAAGCTTCCGAAAGCGTTTGAAGCGCGCGCATGGTGAATGGGCGATCAATGGCGACGGCAACAACCCCGCCCTGCCCTATAAGTGGTATTTCCACATGGCCTGGTGGAACCACACCCTGACGCAGCGCGACGACCTGCTGCGCCAGCGTGTTGCACAGGCTCTGTCCGAGATATTGGTCATCTCGGACGCATCATCTCTGGAGCTCGATGCCATTGGGATGGCGAACTACTATGACCTGCTCTACAAACACGCATTCGGCAGCTATTCTGACCTTCTGTATGACGTGTCCATGCACCCGATGATGGGTATCTACCTGTCTCACATGACCAACCAGAAGGCCAACGAGGCCAAGAATATCCATCCCGATGAAAACTATGCGCGCGAAATCATGCAGCTGTTTTCGATTGGCCTGTTCGAACTGAACCCCGATGGAACCGAAAAACTGGATGCCAATGGGGATCCGATTCCGACCTACGATAATCGTGACATCAAGGAATTGGCCCGTGTTTTCACCGGACTACTTCCAGCGGCTTATAAGTACGAGTGGGACACGTCGTTCTGGGAAAGCAGCTATAACGGCTATCCTGTTCAGTTCGATGACGGAGTGGAAACGGCCTATAAGACGGTGCCGTTCATCGACGCAACCAAACCGATGATCGTGGAGGAAGCGTATCACGACCGCGGTGCAAAGTCCCTGTTGAACGGTCGCCTGATCCTGCCTGGCAACCAGTCCGGTCCGCAAGAAATTCGCTCGGCCGTCACCCAACTGGTTGCACACCCAACCACCGCGCCATTCATAGCGACCCATCTGATCAACCGACTGGTAACCTCCAACCCGTCGCCCGCCTATGTCGAGGCGGTGTCCCGCGCATTTGGTCGAAACGGAGACCTTAAAAACGCGGTCCGCACAATATTGACCTACCCGCTGACCAATGAAGTTGCCGCAAAACGTTTGTCTTCGGCCTACAAAACCTCAAACAAGGTTGTTCAGTCCCAAAAGCTGAAATCGCCGCTGCATCGCGTCACGCAGATTCTGCGCGCGTTCGGAGCACATAACCAGACCGGTAAACTGTGGCTGCTGGGCGATGACATTCAAGAGGCGCTGCAGATGCATCCATTGTCCGCGCCCACGGTCTTCAATTTCTACAAACCCGACTTCACTCCGCATGGTGCATTGCAGGAAATGGGCTTTCGCGCACCCGAGTTCGAACTGCACACAGCCGCGACCTCGGTCGCATATGTCAACAACATCTACTACTGGTTTTTTGGCGGTTATCTGCCGTTGGTCTCGACCCAGATCGGTTCTGGGCCTGAGCAGATGATGGTTATGGAGTTTGACCCCGATACATTATGGGCCAATTCCAAAAACGCGCTGCGTTTCGACTTAAGCGAAGAAATCAAAATTGCAAAGAACCGGGGCCGTCATGATGAGTTAATCGACAGAATATCGATTCTGTTGACTGGGCGGACAGATGCCAAAGCGCGCAAACGGATCAAGCAGGCTTATGTGCAATATTCGGACAATCCCGAATGGGTGGTCCAAACCATCGCCTTCATGATCGCAGTTTCCCCAGAATTCACCGTGCAAGAGGCCTGAGCCCATGCTGACCAAATCCTTTACCCGCCGCCAGTTCCTGGCTTCGACCGGTGTGACTGCCACGGGCGCAATGATGGGGGCCGCCCTGCCCGGTTTGGCGCAAGCCGGAACCAGAATGATTAAGCCTGCCAGAAAAGCACTTGTGTTTGTGATGTTGGACGGTGGTAACGACAGTTTCAACATGCTGGTGCCGAACGACAAGATTGCCCACGCCCAGTATTCAGAAACACGGGCCAACCTCGCCCTTGCGAGGGGTGATCTGCTGAACCTTGATACGCCCAAAGACCGGCTTAGCCGCAGCTTTGGCCTACATCCATCCATGCCCGAGGTCGCCGAACTGTTCAATCAAAAGCGCCTGTCTTTTGTTGCCAATGTCGGCCCACTGGTCGAACGGGTTAGAAAACAGCAATTCTATGATGGCTCCGCCGCGCTGCCCTTGGGATTGTTGAGCCATGCGGACCAGTTCAAACACTGGCAAACCTCACGCCCTGATTTACGCGTCAATGACGGTTGGTTCGGATTTTTTGCCGACGACTTGCAGCCTTCGAAGTCGGCACATGAGATCGGGATGAACATATCACTGGCCGGGAACAACATCGCTCAGAACGGAAAGGTCGACCTGCCCTATGCGATCACGGACAAGGGCAGCGTTGGCTTGTACGTGAAGGAAGAGAAAAGCCCACTCAACGATTTGCTACTGGACAGTTTCAACCGGATGATGAACGCCGATCAAAATGGCGATCCCTTCCGCGAGACATATCTGAACCTGACCCGCGACGCGCAATCCAAACACGAGACGTTCAAATCAGCAACCCGCGGGATCAAGATACCACGGTCCTTTCCGTCTTCGGACCTTGCGCAGCAATTGCGCATGGTCGCCAAGACGATTGCCGCCTCGGATCGGTTGGGTCACGAGCAGCAAACGTTTTTTGTACGCTATATCGGTTGGGATCATCATGATGAGCTGTTGGCGAACCATGCCCGCATGCTGCGTGTGTTGTCCGAAGCGTTGGGAGCGTTTCAGGCAACGCTTGACGATATGGGCCTGGCGGATCGCGTCGTGACGTTCACCGGATCAGATTTTGGTCGAACGTTGACGTCGAATGGCAACGGCACAGACCATGGCTGGGGCGGCAACACCCTGGTCATGGGCAACCCGGTCAAAGGGGGGCAGATCCTGGGGGATTATCCCGAACTTGGCCTGGCCGGCGACAACTCGCTAGATGTGGGCGACGGCGTGTTGATTCCAACGACCTCGACCGATCAACTGTATGCTGACCTGTCCCTTTGGTTCGGTGTGCAAGCTTCGGCATTGGACACTCTGTTCCCAAATCTCAACAGATTTGCGGATGTGGCAGGCGGAGAAAGGCTTGGGCTTTTCACCTAGCTCTGCTTACCCCGTGCACCCTGCCCACCGGGGTGCGCGGGCATCGCTTGCGTCAGACCTTCTTTTCAAACGATGGACAAACCTTCAAGAAACGTTATGCGTAAGTAATGCTTAAATTCTTGGGTCAAAGTAAATTGTCTAGGTTGACAATCTATTTAAACTAAGTTAATTCAAAAGATCTGTTTCTAGACAAAGGTATTCGCATGGGCCGCCCCTCTGTACAAGATCAACGAAAAAAGGAGGTCCTCGATGCATTTATGAATTGCGTCGTGCTGTACGGCGTCGAAGGGGCCACGCTTGAACATATCGCGGCACAAGCCGGGCTAAAACGTCCGTTGATCCGGCACCACCTTGGCAACCGCAAAGCCATGGTCCTGGCGCTGGGTGAGCACATCGCTGAAACGCTCACCAATCAAAGCGAGGCGCTACGTGTTGCACTGACAGATCACCCGGGCGTCCGCAATCTGATTGAGGCCTTGTTTAACTCAGATGGCGAGTTGGATCCGCGAACCAACATTTGCTACCAGGCGCTGATAAACTCAATCGAGATCTACCCGGAACTTCGCAAGCCATTGCTGGATTCGATGGAGGTTTTTTACAAAGTCGCTGTAGATATCGTTCTTGCCTCACACCCCAAAGCGGACAAACAAGCCTGTGAAATCGTCGCGCACGGGATCGTAAACCTGTACATCACCACGGATGCGTTCATTCCGCTCAAGCCGCCAAAGACATGGGCTTATTCATCCTACTTCGCCGCGCTGAAATTGGCTGAAACGCTCGAAGACAAATCCTGACCACTACGGCCCGGACCATGGCCCGGTCAATCGTAACTGACCGCAAGCTTGTCCGTTGTGGCGACAGCCTGGCACGACAGCACGGCACCACTCGCAATCTCACGATCATCCAATGCGGTTCGCGCGCGCATATGAACTGATCCCTTTTTCAATTGACACCGGCATGCGCCACAGACGCCCGACTGGCAGGAATACGGCGGCTCTAACCCCGCTTGCTGAGCGGCCTCAAGGATCGTTTGGCCGGACGCCACCTGAACCGAATGGCGTAGACCGTTCAGCGATATGTCCACGACGGCATCAACACCTTTGACACTGTCATCGGTCTCTTGTGCGCCACCGTAACTTTCCATGTGAATCCTGCTGGCGGGTACGTCCAGAGACATAAGCGCTTCTTTCACCGACTTGTTCATCCCACCGGGCCCACAAACATAATACTGCGCATTTTGGGCGTAGGGTGGGTGTTCGGTTACCAGCGCTTCGATCGCACCCTTGTCGACGATGCCTTTTCGCCAGTATTGAAAACTGGACCACATCGACGGCTTGGACAGAACGTGATGCACCGTAAGGCGTTCGTCAAACGCCTGTTGATACTCGGCAAAAGTATCCTTGAACAGGATACTGTCAGCATTCACATTGCCGTAGGCCAGATGAGCAAATGACCACGGTTCCGCCAGCAAAACCGACTGCAGCATCGAGTGAATTGGTGTGATGCCGCTACCTGCACCAAAAAAGTAGTGCGTGCGTCTCTCAGTCGAGTCGGTATCCAGACAAAAGCTGCCAAATGGAGGCATAACGTCGATCACATCACCCGGCTGAACCGCATCGTTGATATGGTTGCTGACAAGCCCCTTCTTCACCCGTTTGACCGTGATCTGTAGCGGATCACCTGAAACGGGCGAAGACGAGATGGAATAGCTTCTGCGCACTTCTTCGCCTTTGATCGAAAATCGAAGGGTCAGGTGCTGGCCAGCACGCCAGGCAAACTCTTGCGCCAGATGTGGCGGCACGTCGAACATGACGGTTTTCGCCTGCCCACCAATCTCATTGCGCGTTTCAAGCACCTCAAGCGGGTGAAATTCTATGGTCATAGGAGCCTCCGAAATTGATGCCATGCGGATGGGCAGGATGTGTGATGCTACCCGATGCGCACCGGGCTTTTGAATTGAAAGAGCTATGCATTGGCACCCTGTTTCGATGCCGGGGCGTTGATCCTCTCCGTGATTTCGGACAAACGCGCGAGGCTTTGCAGGACCATCGGCAATACTACGACCGATTGCACAAACTCGAACGAATAGGTGACAACCGAGAAGATTTGCCCGGCCGTCGCCCCACTTTGCGTCGCCGCGAACCAGAGGTTGAAAGCCAGCATGCTGAGCAGAACAGAAAATATCGCACCGTAGACCAGCGCCTCGGAATCCGACAATCGAACCTCATGCGCGCGCAATCTGAACAAATGCTGGCCGATCTTTTTCAGATCCAAGCTTTGCAGCGCGGTCACCTGTCTTTCGGATTGCTGGTTCAGCAACCCGTTCAGCCGGAAAAAACGACGTGAAAACAGAGTAAAGATGATCAGGATCAGAACCGCGGCAGTCCCCGCGGCAGTCGCAAGTGCCCCGTGAAACGACATCAGAATACCGACAGACACCAATACCTGCACCAACGCGCCCATGGACTCAGGCGCTTCACCCTCCAGGAAATCTACCAACTCACGCGCCATCAGAACGCGCGCATTCAGCACAGAGACCTCGCGCCCGACATCCCGTTTGGCCTGCGCCTTTCCCAACTCAACCCGTATCGTACCATAGGCCCGGGTGTCATAGACGCGCCGAAACGTCGACACGATTAACAGCGCGGCCATTGCAATGCCGAAATGTATGAACGACGTATGATCCCCCTTTGACAGCCCATCAATCGAATAGCCGATCAACAAGGGAAGGAGTGCAAACAGCGCCGTTTCTACCAGGGTCAGACCCCAAGTCATCGCTATTTTTGCGCGGAACACCCGCAGCAAAGTCGCAATAGACAACCGGTCGTCCGGCGTGATCATTTTTCCTGCAACCAATCGCGGACGACCCTTTGGTGCTGCACAACAGGGCTTTCCCCAACTGCCGCTGGCCCAACCTCAAAATAGGGCGAGGTCAGCGATTTCTGCTGCTGCTCACAGGCATAGATGTCCTCTTGCGTAAAGTCACCCGAGGCCATTGGGTCATTTTCATCATGAGCATCGTCGCCGTCGTATTTGCCTTTGATGCCAAAATTGCTCCAGAAGGAGGCCGACCGAGTAGCCTGTTTCGTGAACTCCCACCCTGACACGTTGGCAACCCGTGTCCTGTTCAGAATCCGCGTCCTGTCCGGCGCAAGCGGGGTGATGATAAAGACGTTCCACACGTCCTCGGAAGCGCCAATTCCAACCCCAGGAAACAGCATCGGCACCCACGCACCATTTTGATCCTCAGGAACGACACGCGGCATCTGCAGTTTTTTGTTCTGGTCCTTGGCGAACTCTTCGACCGGCGGCTCCCAAAAGATGTAGTGCGGACCGTACCAGCCATACTGCGCCTTGGCGTGGTCATACATCTGCAACGTGTTCGAATGCAGGTGGCTCAGATGGTAGACGTCAATGTAATTCTCTACGACGATCTTCCAATTGGCCTTGATCTCGTAGGTGTGGGACGTGTCCTCGTGCTCTACCAGTTCTTCTGGTACGTGCGACCCGACCTTGTCGTCCACGTCACCGAACCATTTCATGATCGATCCAGCGTTCGGGTCGGGATGCACAAACAACATGCCCTTCCAGATATCGACCGAAGCATGTTTCAGGCCAAGACAGGACTTGTCGACCGATTTATATTCGCGATGCTCATCCGGGACCGAGATCAGGTTGCCTTCAAGATCATAAGTCCAGTCATGATATGGGCATGTCAGCGCCTTTTGGGTCTTGCCCACTGCACGGATCAACTGAGTACCCCGATGCCTGCAGATGTTGTGGAAGGCCCGCAACCTGCGATCCCGGCCCATGACAATAAACAGGTTGTTCAACCCTGCCTGAACCGAAAGGTAGTGGCCTGGCTCGGGCAAATCTTCCATAAAACCAGCAAAACGCCACGTTTTAGAGAATATCTCTCGCTGCTCCCGGTCAAACCACTCCTGCGACGTATACGCGTCTGCGGGTAACTCATGGTACATTTGTGGCATGTTGTCCCCTCCTAGGGCCGTCGTCTTCACGGTTGGCAAGCTGATCATATTGCTCATGGCAACAGCGTTTGAAACAAGCCTGATCTTATGATGCTTCGAAGCGAGATAGGTAAACAAACTATCGCTGTCAATGATGACAATATAAAGAAAGTGAAGAGACGCCACAAGTAAGCGCAGTTTTGCTTTATCCGCCGCATCCATCGGTGTCGTCTTGCGCACAAATCCGTGACGCAACCGGATTGGGACTAGAGCGCGGAACTAGCACTCAACAACCCGCTCAAGTCCCGATATTGAACGGCATCCCTTTTGAGACGGACAACGCCCATGCCTTCATATAAGATCTGTGTCGTTTTTGCGCTGGCGTTAATGCTGACCGCATGTGCCGGCAGTTATAGTCGGACAGCGCTGGCGCCCACAGCCGAGAATTACGAATCCTTCCTGCCGGTCGGCGTTACATCAGACAGTCGGTATTTTGAGGATGACAGTCACGACCGCTTGGCAAGCCTCAATAGAGACATGCGCAAAACGCTGGCACAGGTTCCCAACGGTCGCGGCCTGAACGTTCTTGCCTTGTCAGGAGGCGGACAACACGGAGCTTTTGGGGCAGGCGTTCTAAATGGTTGGAGCGAAACAGGCACGCGCCCAACCTTTGACGTGGTCACCGGAATTTCGACCGGAGCAATAATAGCGCCCTTTGCTTTTCTCGGTTCGGACTATGATGGTCCCCTGAAGCGGTTCTATACCGAAACCGCGACCAGAGATGTCGTGCGGCTTGATGTTTCGGGGGCTGTGTTTGGCCGCGGTTTTCTGACCAAAGCAACACCGCTGAAAGCGGCAATCCGGCAAGAGCTGACAGACGACCTAATCCGCAAAATCGCAGAGCAGCATAGACAGGGTCGTCAACTCTTGATTGGCACCACCAACATCGACGCAGAACGGCCTGTTCTGTGGAACATCGGGGCGATGGCCCAAACCGACACCCCGCAAGCGCGAGATCTGATCCGGAATGTCATCCTGGCCTCGGCCTCAATACCGGTCGTGTTCCAACCTGTTACTATCAAGGTGACCAATGGCGAGGTTCGACGAGAGGAATTACATGTGGATGGTGGTCTGACCCGCGAGATCTTTGCCTACCCGTACGAGTTGCAGATGCGTCAGTTGTTGCGGGCCGCAGGTCTGAGCAATCGGAAGAACCGCATTTGGCTGATTCACAACAAAAAACTGGAACCGACCTTCGATCCGTTGCCCGGCAATGCAACTGCAGTGGCCAACCGGGCATTCGAGATGCTGATCCGCTCGCAAAGTCTTGGCAACATCGAAAGCATCTTGGTCCTATCCAACCGAGACGGGTTTCAGGCCAACATCACCTATATCCCCAAGGAGTTTCAGAAAAAACCGAAAGAGCCTTTCGACCCTGAATACATGAACGAACTCTTTTCTGTCGGATACTTGGCCGGACAGCATCGGCATGGTTGGATCTATGATGTTCAGGATTGGCAGTGACGACGCTTGACCGTGCTTACGGTTATTGGCGCGGTCATTCGAGAAGACATTTGAATAAAGCGCAAATAACTGCCAGATTGCAGGGGAATTTATGAGAAAAACGCATAGATGGTAACGCCGCGCCGCCTTTTCCCTTCAATCTCATCACTCCGCGCTCTGGAAGCATTGGACCGGCTTGGTTCGGCTTCTGCGGCCGCCGATGAACTTGCTTTGACCCAAAGCGCAGTCAGCCGCCAATTGCAAACGCTGGAAGCCCAGTTAGGCGTGGACCTGATCCGCCGGGACCGCAAACGCCTGCTACTTACGCCGGTCGCTCAGGAATACGTAACCGAGATCAGGCAAGGCCTGAACCAGATCGCTCAGGCCTCATTAAAACTTCATGTGGCACCTGTCGGCGGAACATTGAATCTTGCGATCCTGCCGACGTTCGGGATGCGATGGCTGGTGCCCAGACTGCCCGAATTTGCTCGCCTACATCCTGAAGTAACGATCAATATGTCTACCCGCCTGCGGCCATTCAGCTTCACATCGGAACCCTTCGACGCCGCGCTGCATTTTGGCGAACCTGACTGGCCCGGTACAGACCGGCTTCTGCTGCGGGTGGAAAGTGTGTTACCTGTTTGCGCACCAACCTTGCTGCCCAAAGGCGCGCCATCTTCACCGCGGGATCTACTAAAGCTACCTTTATTGCACATCCAGACCCGGCCCCACGCCTGGCAAGAATGGTTCAGCCACATGGGAACGAGCCATCCCGACGCGTTGCCCGGAACAATTTATGATCAATACACAACGATCAATCAGGCGGCGGTTCACGGTCTCGGCGTTGCCTTGCTGCCCAACTATTTGATCGAGCAGGACCTCGCGACCGGCAAACTGATCGCAGCCTTCCCCGATGCGGTCGAGATGATGGGGGCCTACTATCTTGTATGGCCTAAAACCAAGTCGGACGACCCGTCGCTGCGCAGCTTTCGGCACTGGCTTTCCACGCAGGCCCAATCCGAAGAGGGCTTGCCGCGATAGGCGCATCGAATGGTGCCGGGTCAAGCTGTCACAACGACTCTGCCAACAATGTAGCCGCTTGCTTCAATTCGGCGCGCCAAATGGCCGGGGCATCAAGCGCGGCCAGTGAGTCCAGCGATAGAAAAATCGTTGAAAGCCCCTGCGCGACGGATTTTACCCGCTCTGGCGCCGCGTTGGGCGACACGCGACGAAGAGATACTTCAATAACCGCCACAAATCTTGCCAATACTTCCAGCAATTGTTCCGCAAGCTCGGGGTGATCCCCGACAGATGCGGACAACCCCTGCCAGGCGGCCGTTAGTCGTGGGTCGATCTCCTCACTTCGGCAAATAGGATTTCCAATAACTGACCGCTCGTTTCGATCTGTGAAAGGTGAAAATTCAATTCCAATGTGAGGTCGTTAAACAAGTTTGCAACGTGTTGATTTAGCGCTGTTATCATCTGATCTCGGTTGCCGAGATAGTGCCGCAGCAATGGCCGTTTCACGCCGGCCTCAGCCGCGACACGCTCCTGAGTAGCGCCATCAAGCCCGTATCGAGCCACGCAAGTCATATATGCATCAAGAACTTCTTCAGACCGTTGCATTCTTAAACTCGGGCACGGCATGGCATTTCCAGTCGTTTCTTTTGGTTCAGAAAAGAACCTTTAAACCTTCAACCTTACGGCTTTTTCCCAAGCGTATTCCGGACAAACGAAAATTTAGTGAACAGTCACTTTGTATTGACATGTGCAGCACATCAGGTTACCTGTCAAGTTTGACAATAATGATATCCAGGTAGCCACTTGCGAGACGACATGCAACATCCCCACCAAATGCCAGAGATCGCCACTCAGGAGCTGCCTCCTGAGGCTTACACATCGGATGAATGGCTGGCACAGGAAAACAAGAAACTGTTTTCGCGAAGCTGGGTGTTTGCTGGCACCGAGAAAAAAGTTGCCAATGCAGGCGATTACATGGCGGCCAAGGCAGGTCACTTTACTCTGGTCGTAATCCGCGGAAACGACGGTAAGCTGCGCGCCTTCCACAACATTTGCCGCCATCGCGGAACCGAACTGCTGGACCGTGGCTGCGGGAATGCTGGCAAAACGATCGTGTGCCCCTATCATTCGTGGACTTTTGGTCTGGACGGTGCGCTGCGTGGTATCCCCGAGCAAAAAGCCTGTTTCCCGGACATCGACAAAAAGGAAAACGGCCTGCACAGGGCGTCTGTCGCGGTATTCAAGGGCTTTGTTTTCGTCAACCCCGAACCGGATCAGGACCTGTCCGATTGGCTCAGCGGATTGGAAGATGTCGTCTGGCCACATGACATCAACAGCCCTGAATTGATGTCCTACGGTGAGGCCGTCACCTATGAGCTACAGTGCAATTGGAAAGTGTTCTTTGAGAACGCGATTGACGGTTATCATCTGGCTTACCTGCACAAAAATACTCTGGGCGGCCCAACTCAGGACAAAAACATCTGGGATCCATACGGCGACAATCAGGTTTGGTATTCGACCGAGAACGAAACTGTACGTTCACGTGTTCCCAACTTCGTCTCGACCCGCATGGACAAATGGAATGCAAAGAAAATCCCGCACGCCGAGAAAGAAGGCTATGGCGGCGTTTATGCACTGTTTCCGACAACCCTGATCGTGGCAAGCCCGTGGTCATTCTCTGTTTCCGTGATGGAGCCGGTAAGCGCCGGTGTAACCCGGATGCACGTCTATGTCTGGGCCGCAAAATCATGGATGTCGAGCCGCGGATCCGTCAAGGACATCCCCGGATATGACAAAGTATCCGGCATGATCAAAAGCTCTCATTGGAAGGTACATCCACTGGAAACGCAGGACTTCCAGACCGAGGATGTATATGTGGTTGAGAAAATGCAGCGCGCGCTGATGTCCCCCAAATATGCGGTCGGCAAAATGGCCTCTGGTCCGGGCGCGGAGTCACCGCTAACCTATTTTCAAAGGTCCGTTCTGCGCCACATGGAGGCATAGGCCACATACACCGCAAGCCAGGATTTGGCCGCGCGCCTGCGGCCAAATCTCATTAACTCTTTTCGTCTTTCTTCGCCTGACCACAAGCATTCAGGCAGCACCGCTCTGATTGGCACCACTACAAATCTCGATGATTTCGCGCTTTTGTATTTTTCCAGTCGGACCTTTGGGCAAGGCGTCCCAGATCTCGATCTCTTTCGGGATCTTGAAATTTGCGATCTTGCCACGGCAGTATTCACGTAGCTCTGCGCCACTGACAACAACACCCGAGTTCAGGGTAACAACGGCATGAATCCGATCTCCCCATTTTGGATCGGGCAGACCAAATACACTAACTTCGTCGACTGCATCATGTTCGGCCAGGCAATTTTCGACTTCGACCGGGAACACATTGTAACCGCCGGACTTGATGCGGAACTTCGCGCGGTCCTTAAGGTGGACGTAACCCTCTTCATCAATCACAGCGATGTCCCCGGTATGCAACCAGCCATCGCGGACAGTTTCCGAGTATTCTACTGCCTGATTCCAATAACCCGGTATGACATATGGCGAATGTATCAACAGCTCACCCGCCTCCCCGCCGGGAAGGTCATTGCCCTGTTCATCCACAACCCGGACGTCCACGAAATACAAAGGCCGTCCCGCGCTTTCCAGACAGTTGTGCCCGTCCTTCAGTGCGCGTTCATGATCTGTTGCAGTCAGCATCATGCCCATGCCCATCAACTCGGTCGTACCGAACATTTGAAGGAACTTGCACCCGAAAGCCTTGAGCGCATCACGCACTGTCGCGGGGGGAATAGGTGCAGAGCCATAGCCCAGTTGCCGGATCGACGAGCAATTGTATTGCGTGATCAGGCCGGAAGACAGCAGATCGTTCAGCATTGTCGGCACCAGAACGCAAATCGTCGCCTGTTCGCGGTCGATAAGCGTAAGCGCAGTTTCAGCATCCCACTCGCCCACGATGGCGCATTTGGTGCCGTGGAACATGTTGCGCAGCAGGTGAATGATCGGAACACCCGATGCTGGCATCGCGTGCAGCCAGACATCGTCAGGGCCTGCACCTTCCGTCAGCGCGATTGCACCCATCGACTCGATCATCAACTCATGGGGATAGATTGCGCCCTTCGGCAAACCGGTCGACCCGGTGGTATAGCAGATCATCAGCTGTTCATGCGGGGTTTGGGCGAACGCGCCGTTATCGGCCGCAGCCGCGATCAGGGCTTCATAGTCCTGCACCAGCTTGTGCTGAGTGCCAACGCCGACCACTACCGGCTGACGTTTACTGAAGGTTAGCGCCTCTTGGGCGATGTCGACTTTGGTATCCTGCACGAACAGAACGTCCACACCGGCATCGTCAATCAAAGCACCAATTTCGCGCGGAGCAAGACGGTAATTCAGTCCGACCCGGATCGCGCCAGCCTTGGCGCAAGCTCCGATGGTTTCTGCGACCTCGATGCAGTCGGGCAAAATCACGCCAACCCGGTCACCTTTGCGGATATCCAATGACCGCAGGGCGTGTGCCAACGCATCCGTGCGGCGACCCACCTCGCGCCATGTACGGCGGCGATCCAGTTCTACATAAGCGTCCAGATCCCCAAAACGGTCTGCGTTTCGGTCGATCAGCTGTCCAAGCGTCGGCATTAATGTATCCTCCCGGGCATAATCACGGCATATTTTCCAATTGCGTGATTGTCTTTATTTGGCGGCACGAGGCGTGCAGGTTCGGGCAAAATACTCACCCCTGCCCTGCATCAGCCCTCCAGCGGTGTAAGTTTATGAAATCCTTTGCGCCCATAAATGAGCGCTGATTTTTCCGGGTTCAGGTGAACTTCCTTCACCATGCCAAAGAACACAGCATGTGTCTTTGTGTTTGCCCAATTGTCGACCACGCACTCAAAGGACACGACGGATTCCTGCAAGATGGGCAGTCCCAGATCGCCTTCGATCCAGGTTCCGGCTGCCTGGAATTGTTGTTCTTTGTCCATTTTCGACGAAAAGGCACCAACGACCTCGGTCATGTCATCCGGTATCAGGTTTACAGCGAATTTCCGGCTGTCCATTACAACGCCATATGTTCGCGCGGTTCGGTTGATACAGACCAGCAAAGCCGGTGGATCAGCGGTCAAAGAGCATACTGCTGTCGCCGCCATCCCGGCGCGCGCGCCCTCGAATTTTGAGGTGATAATGGTGGTTGAGGCCGCCAGCAGCTGCATGCCGGTCTTGAACCTGTCTTCTGTGGTCAGGGTCATACTGCGCTCTTGCTAATTAGTGAACGATCACTTACCTTCCATATTGCCGAGAAAATGTCAACGCAGACTTCACATCCCGGCAACGAAGAAACAAATCCCGACCCTTGTGAACGGGGGATCAAAACGGGCACACAAACCAACAGGACGGCGGTTGCGCACCGCAGGACGAACGGCAGGAGACACATATTGAACCAGCATAGCCCCAACCACGCCGAGAGCCTCTCAACGCTTTTGGAAACTCAAAAGGCCCGTAGGGCTGAGCACGGCGCGCCAAACGCGGCTGAACGCAAGGATCGCATTGTCCGGCTGATTGACCTGGTTCTGGATAATCGCGACGCCATTGTTGACGCAATCTCGGCGGATTTCGGCAACCGGTCGCAACACGAGACGATTACCGCCGACATCGTTGGCACGGCAAAGCAGCTAAAATTCGCGCGCGACAACCTGGATCGCTGGATGCGCCCTGATAAGGCCAAAGTCGAGTTTCCGCTGGGGTTGTTGGGCGCACGTGGTCGCATCCAATATCAACCGCTGGGCGTCATCGGAATTGTCAGCCCCTGGAACTTTCCAATTTATCTGTCCATCGGGCCAATGGCCGAAGCTTTTGCGGCCGGCAATTCGGTCATGCTGAAACCGTCAGAGTTTACCCCCCGCACATCCGACCTTTTGAAATCGCTGATTGAAACAAACTTCGCCCCGTATGAGGCTGTGGTTGTGACTGGCGACGTCGAAGTCGCGCAGGCGTTTACTGCCCTGCCGTTCGACCATCTGCTGTTTACCGGGGCCAGCAATATTGGTCCGCACGTTCTGCGCGCAGCGGCTGAGCATATGGTGCCGACGACGCTGGAGCTTGGTGGCAAGAACCCCGCCATCATCGCCCCGAGTGCTGATATGAACCTGACGGTTTCTCGGCTTGCGGCTGGCAAGGTTTTCAACGCCGGTCAGGTCTGTCTTGCACCGGATTATGTCTTGGTTCCACGCCCAAAAATGGAAGAATTCGCCATCGCGCTTGCAGCAGAAATTGCTGAACTCTTTCCGACTCTGTCTGGCAATCCGGATGTCACCCATGTCGTGACTGACCGCCAATTCGACCGCCTCAAAGGCCTGGTGGATCAGGCACGCTCGGCTGGGGCGCGGGTGGTTGAGGTCAATCCCGCCAACGAAGATCTCTCAGCCACGAACGAGAAAATTTTGCCTCCGACACTGATCGTCGACGCCGACCCAGAGCTGGATGTTATGCAGGAAGAGATCTTCGGGCCAATCCTACCAATTCTGCCTTATGATTCCCTGGATCAGGCTATCGCCTTTGCCAACACCCGGCCGCGCCCACTGGCGGCTTATGTATTTGCCAAAGACACGGGCGAGCAGGAGAAGGTTATGGAAAGCACCATTTCCGGCGGGGCGTGCATCAACGATACAATCATGCATTCAACCCAGAACACCCTGCCTTTCGGGGGTGTCGGAAACAGCGGCATGGGCGCTTATCACGGCCTTCACGGATTCAAACGCTTCAGCCATGCAAAGGCCGTTTACAAGCAGATCAACATGGACGGTGTTTTCAAGGCTGTTCGCCCACCTTATGGCGAGAAGTTCTTTAAGACGATGGCGCCGTTCCTGAAAAAGTAAACGGGCGCCCCTAAGGAAAAAGGGAACTCCGCACGCGGAAGTTCCCTTTTTTGGCAATGCAAGAAAATCCGTACATTATGCAGAGGCCAAGGCGACCTCAAACCTCCAGCCATTCCTTCCGAATTTCGTCGTTTTCACGCAATGCTTGCGGCGTGCCTTCAAAAACCATATGCCCGTGGCCCATGACATAAACCCGGTTGGTCACGCGCAATGCGATGGTCAGCTTTTGCTCAACCAACAGGATTGAGACGCCACGCTCGGCAATTTGCAACAGCAAATCCCCTACCTGCTCGACGATCTTCGGTGCCAAACCCTCGGTCGGCTCGTCGATCATGATGAAATCGGGATCACCCATCAACGCGCGGCAGATGGTCAGCATCTGCTTTTCGCCGCCTGACATGACCGAGGCATCCACATCGGCACGGTTGCGCAGGTTGGGGAACATCTCAAACATGTCTTCCATGCACCAGCGACCATCGCCGTCCTTCTGGCCCGGTTTCAGACCCAGCATCAGGTTCTGACGCGTTGTGAGGCCGGGAAAGATATCCCGATTTTCAGGCACATATCCAATCCCCGCCTTGGCGATCTCAAAGCTCTTACGCCCTGCGATCTCTCGGCCGCGGAATTGAATTGACCCATGCGGTGCGACCTCACCCATAATGGCCTTGCAGGTGGTCGAACGTCCGACCCCGTTACGACCCAACAGCGATACGATTTCGCCCTCACCCACCTCAAGGTTCACGCCCTGAAGAATGTGACTTTTGCCGTAATAGGCGTGCAAGTCGGTAACCTGAAGCATTACACCGCCTCCTCTTCCAAACTTGCGCCCAGATAGGCTTCTTTCACTTTTGCGGATGCGCGTACAACGTCCGGCGTGTCGGACTCGATGACTTCGCCGTATACAAGCACCGAGATCTTATCTGCCAGATCGAAAATCACGCCCATGTCGTGCTCGACAATCAGCAGCGTTTTATCTTCGGTCACATTGCGGATCAGGTCGACGATCAGGTCGGTTTCCGAATGGCTCATCCCGGCACAGGGTTCGTCCAGCAGGATGATATCGGCACCGCCCGCGATCGTGATCCCGATCTCAAGCGCGCGCTGTTCTGCATAGGCCAACGTGCCCGCCAACTCGTTCCGGCGATTGCTCAGATTGATCTGCTCCAGAATTTCCTCGGCCTTTTCGGTCACGTCCAACTGTCGGCCGATCATATGCCAAAAGGAATAGCGATACCCCATTGTCCACAACAACCCGCACCGAATGTTTTCGAAAACGGTCATGTTGGGAAAAATGTTGGTGATCTGGAACGACCGGCTAAGGCCGCGGCGGTTGATCTCGAACGGTTTCAATCCGGTGACATCTTCGCCGTGCAGGAACACCCCACCAGAGGTCGGCGCGAACCGCCCGGTGATCAGGTTGAAAAGGGTCGATTTCCCGGCCCCGTTCGGCCCGATGACGGCGTGGCGTTCACCTTTGGCAATCTGCAGGTCCACACCCTGAATGATCTTTGCCAAGCCAAAGCTTTTCTCGAGTTTTTTCAGCTCGATAGCAGGAGCGCTCATACCCGGTCCTCCGCATGGTTTGCACTATCCCATGCTTCACGGATTTCCGGCAAAACGCGGGATACAAGGAATAGTGAGATTGCAGCGATTATTCCCGCCAGCCCGACGGCCTGATAAGCGCCACTGTCAAAGGCAATGCCATAAAGATGCATCTCGTGACCGCCCCCGTAACCATGGCGCTTGTGGAACAGTATTTCCAGAATGGCGGCCAGAGACAGAACACTTGTGATCGCGGGAACCGCTACTTTGAGATACGGCTTGATCAGCAGTTTCAGGTTGCCCAGTGCAAGGGGACGTCGATGCATCGCGATCAACCCGGCAAATCCCGACGGGAAGAACATCACGCATGCGACGAACAAAATGCCGAGATAAAGCGCCCAGAGTTCGGTATGCAGACCAAGAACCGTTTGGAGCAAGGTGAACACGACCGCGCCGATGATCGGCCCGACAAAGAAACCCGCCCCGCCAATGAAAGTGACCAGCAGAATCGAGCCTGAGGTCGCAAGGTTGAGGTTCTCTTCGGTCAAAATTTCAAAGTTAATCGCAAACAATGACCCGGCGACACCGGCAAAGAAGCCCGAGGCGCAGAAGGAAATCCAGCGAACGTTGCGTTGGGAATAGCCCACAAACTCGGCGCGTTCTTCATTGTCGCGCACCGCGTTGGCGATCCGTCCGATCGGCGTACGCGAGAACAAGTACATCAGCAACGCCGCCACCAACAGCCATACGACAGTCAGATAGTAGACTTCCTGCTGTGTCAGGAATTCATACCCAAACACTGGCGGTCCCATGGTCCGATCACCCGAGATGCCTTCTTCGCCACCAAAGAATACGACGATGATGACCGAGCAGGCTGCGATCAGTTCGCCAACCCCCAGCGAGATCATGGCGAATACAGTGCCCGCACGGCGGGTCGAAAAGCTGCCGATCAGGAAAGCAAAGACCAGACCGAACAGGCCACCGACAACCGGCAGGAAGGGCAAGGGCAGCCATAGCCCGTCCTCGACCATGTTCATGACATGCATGGCAAAGAACCCGCCAAGCCCCATGTATACCGCATGGCCAAAGGACAGCATGCCCCCCTGCCCCAGCAGCATGTTGTAGCTAAGTGCGAATACGATTGTGATTGCCATCTGGTTCATGATTGTCAGCGCCGAGCTGGACTGGAAGACAAACGGCAAACAAAGCAGAAACAGTGCGGCGAAAGCCCAGGGCATAGCGTTCGAAAGCGATATCAGGCGCGTAGTGCCCGCGGTTAGGGGCGTCTTACTAGCGATACTCATGATTCACGGTTCCCCATAAGACCTTGCGGGCGCAGAACCAAAACAATGATCATCAGCAGGTAAGGCAGGATCGGACCAAGCTGCGGCAGCGTCAGCGTCCACAGGTCCTGCAGCGGGTGATCCCAGATCAACTCAGGCTTGGTAAAGCCGATGGCGGTCAGCACCTGTTCTGCCGTGATGTCATATGCGGTGGCAAAGGTCTGAAGCCAGCCGATGATCAGTGAGGCAACCAATGCGCCCCAAAGCGAACCCAACCCACCAATTACGATGGTCACGAAAACGATGGAACCAAGCTGTAGCGCCATACCGGGGAACACCCCCAGCACCGGGCCAGCGATGACACCCGCAAGACCGGCCATCGCCGTGCCGACACCAAAGACGCACATGAAGACCAAAGGCACGTTGTGACCCAGGTTCTGCACGGTTTCGGGATAGCTGAGCGCGGCCTGAATGGTCATACCAATACGGGTCTTGGTCAGAATATAAAGCAGCGTCAGGAAGATCCCCATCGCAACGGCGATCATGAATACCTTGTAAGCAGGAAAGGCGTTTCCGGCGATGGCAAAAGCGGCGAAATCCAAGGCGGCAGGTTCCGAGAAAGGAAGCTGACTTTTGCCCCAGAAGAATTGAACCGTTTCCTCAATCAGCAGGGCAAGACCAAAGGTGAAGATCAATTCCGGCACATGCCCATATTTGTGAACGCGCCTCAACCCATATCGCTCAATCAAAGCCCCGATGACCCCTACGATCAATGGCGCGATCAGCAATCCGGCCCAAAACCCGGTGACGAGGCTGATCTGATAGGCGAAATAGGCACCCAGCATGTAAAAACTGGCATGGGCAAAATTCAGAACGCCCATCATGGAAAAGATCAGTGTCAGACCGCTGCATAGCATGAACAGCAACAATCCGGTCACGAACCCATCCAACACGTTCACGAGGAACAGCGCCATAACGTGTCTCCCTGTATTTTTAGAGTGGTAACCTGATGGCCCGCCCGTACTTTTAGACGGACCACCAGAGTGGTTAGAGCGTTATGGGCGCTTCATCTCGCAAGTGGTGGGCGCGTCATTGGACGCCAGTTCGACGACCGTCTCTGCAACCATACCTCGACCGGATTTGTCGTATTCGAACGCGGCCTCGGGTGTCTGGCCCTGTACGGTCACAGTCTGGATCGCCTGGTGATCGCTTTCGCGCATCACCGTTTTGCCGGTAACGATGCTGTCATACTCCATACCTTCCAACGCGTAGGCAATCGCCTTGATATCCGTGGCATTGCCAACTTCGTTGATTGCGGCTGCCAGCATCGGTGCAACATTCGCCATCTGCGGCTGACCGAAGTCCAGATCCGGGAAGCTGACGTAGAAGGCCTCGATGAACTCCTGCGCTTCGGGCGTTGGAGCCGGGTTTACTTGACCTGCGCCAACCAGCTTAACGATTCCGTCGCCTTCTTCACCAAAGGCTGCGGTAATGCCCGAGGTGGCGCCGTAGTAGGTATAGATTGGCTTGTCGAAACCCGCGCCCATGACGGCCTTACCCAGACCGACCATGTCGCCGCCCCAGTTTCCGGTGATCACAGCATCAGCGCCCGAGCCAACGATCTTACGCGCATACGGCGTGAAGTCTTTGACTTTGCCGATCGGGTGCAACTCGTTCCCGACAATCTCAATGTCAGGGCGCTTTTCCTTAAGGAAGCGCTGTGCTGCCGCGGCGACGGCCTTACCGAATGAATAGTCCTGACCGATCACATAGACCTTTTTGATGTCCGGGTTGGCCGCGATATCGTCGGTCAACGCGTCCATCTTAATGTCAGCATTGGCGTCAAATCGGAAATGCCAGAACTGGCACTTGTCATTGGTAAGCGCCGGGTCAACGGCCGAGTGGTTGAGGAAGATTACAGGATCATCGGGATTGCGGCGGTTATGCTTGGCAACAGCTTCGGTCAACGCGTTTGCCACACCTGATGATGCGCCCTGAGCGATGATACGAATGCCCTGATCCATAGCGACCTGCAACTGGATGAGCGATTCCTTTGCGCTGATCTTGTTATCGAAGGGCACCATCTCGAATTCGGCCTGTCCATCCAGCAGCGCACCGGGCTCGTTCACCAGCTCTTTTACGCTGTGGCGATAGATGGCCAGACCCTGTGTACCAGTAGTAGCAAACGGCCCGGATAGCGGATCAATGAACGCGATTCGTACTTTTTCCTGTGCCACGGCGGCCCCCGCGGCAAGACCAGCGGCAAGTGCGGTCGCCATCATCAAATTGAACTTATTCATTTCTTCCTCCCTATTGACACCAGGCGGTAGGTTTCAGCCTGTCGAAAGATCCACACATTGGTGAGTGATCGATCACTATCTTCGTTTCTGTTTGTTAGTGTGTCAACGAATTACTGACGAATTTCGAAACTTCAGAACCATCGCCAATCAAATTGAACAAAGCGCTGAAAAATTGCTCAGATTCACCGCGCCCAAAGCGAAAGTTTTTTCTGCTCTTTGAAAATAAAGGAAAAGACTAAGCGTTCGCCTGTATCTGAACACGTTACCCACCGCCTTTCCGGACGAGAAAAATCGACCCAAACAAATCGTTGACATTTTTTTTGTTCGCGTAATATCATTTGTGTACTAACGAGAAAAATCTCATCAGGACAGACACTTTGCGGTATCTATCTCCCAACTCGCTCGATGATGCGCTTGAATTGCTGGCAACCCATGATTTGACGGTTGTCGCTGGCGGCACTGACTTTTTTCCGTCCCGGCAGCGTCATGAACTGCATACCGACATACTGGACATCACGCGCATTAACGGTCTTTCAGGAATCACGTTTTCGGATGGACGTTGGAAAATCGGTGCCGCAACAAGCTGGACGAACATTGCCCGTGCTAATCTGCCTGATGCGTTCAGGGGTCTGCAATTAGCCGCTCGAGAAGTCGGTAGCTTGCAAATCCAAAATAGCGGCACGATCGCAGGGAACCTGTGCAACGCTTCGCCCGCTGCTGACGGCGTACCGCCGCTACTGACACTTCAGGCCAGCGTCGAGCTCGGCTCGGCCCGTGGATTTCGTGAAGTGCCCTTGTCAGAGTTCATAACTGGTGTCCGCAAAACGGCGCTGTCTAACGGTGAGATTGTGACAGCCGTCTATCTCCCCGCCCCTCCCAAAGGAGCCGTTGGCCACTTCGAAAAGCTCGGCGCGCGGCGCTATCTTGTGATCTCGATCACGATGACGTCGGTTATTGTCGGCCTAGATGAAGACCGCCGGATCAACTATGCCCGCGTCGCCGTGGGGGCCGCCTCAGCCGTGGCACAAAGGCTGAACCGCCTCGAAGCGGACTTGATCGGTAAGCCCATCGACGCTGTTGAAGTTTTACCCAATCATTTGGCGCCTCTCAGTCCGATTGATGACGTCCGCGGCGACGCCGCATTCCGGCTGGACGCTGTGGCTGAACAATGCATCCGGGCAATTGCAGAGGCAGGGCAACACCATGGATAAACGCGCAGATGAGTTCACGACCGAATTCACCCTGAACGGCACCCCCGTCAGCGCAGTACCGCGTGCAGGTGAACGCCTTTCGGAAATGCTGCGCGAGCGGCTTTCAGCCCGCGACGTTAAAATCGGATGCAATGCCGGCGATTGCGGTGCTTGCACGGTTCTGGTCGATGGTGATCCGGTCTGCGCCTGCCTGGTTCCGGCGCAGCAGGCTGCCGGGAGGTTTGTGGAAACGGTGTCCGGCTTGACGCAGGACGACCAGATTGCCAGGCGTTTGGCGGACAGCTTTCAAAATCACGGTGCAGCGCAGTGCGGGATCTGCACACCTGGCATGATGACCGCCGCCGTTGCGTTGCTGCGCCAGACCTCCGAGCCGGACACCGAACAGGTTCAGGATGCCCTTGGCGGTGTTTTGTGCCGTTGCACTGGATACCGCAAAATAATCGACGCTGTTGTGACCGCCGGTGCGCCTGCCCTGCAAGCGGCGACCGCTGGACATGCTGGTGATGCGATTTGGCGCGTTGATGGGCACGACAAAGTTAATGGCGCTGAGCTATTTGGCGACGATGTTGCCCCGGCAGGCACGCTGGAAATCCAGGTGATCCGATCCCCTTACCACCGTGCAGGATTTTCATTTGGCGATCTGGACGCATGGGCCAACGAAACTCCAGGGGTCGAAGCGGTCCTGACTGCGGCGGACATCCCCGGGCGCAACAATTTTGGCGTTATACCCGATTTTGCAGACCAACCTGTATTTGCAAAATCCGAAGCTCGGTTCCGTGGCGAGGCCGTCGCCGCGATTGTTGGCTTGCCCGAGGTTCTGGCTACCTTCGATCCTGCAAGTTTCCCTGTTACGTGGGAAGAACGACCCGCCACGCTGGATTCGCTTGATGCAATGACGCCCGAAGCCGCTCAGCTGCATCCAGGTCGCGACGACAACATCATGTGCAGCGGGTTTGTGAAATGCGGCGCACCAGAAACCGCGCTGGACGACGCAGACGTTGTTGTCGAAGGCCATTTCCGTTCGGGTTTTGTTGAACACGGCTATATCGAACCCGAAGCCGGTTTCGCCGAGATCGTGAACGGTCGGGTTGAGGTTCATGCCTGCACTCAAGCTCCGGTGATGGATCTGGATGCGCTTGAGATCATTTTGGGGATGCCGCGCGATCAGATCCGTATTGTTCCGACCGGCGTCGGTGGCGGGTTCGGCTCGAAACTTGATATCTCGGTGCAGCCTTTTCTGGCGCTTGCAGCGCTCAAAACCGGCAAACCGGTGCGGCTGACATACTCCCGGACCGAGTCCATGCAGTCTACCACCAAACGCCACCCCTCGGACCTTCAGGTCAAGATAGGCGCAACCAAGGATGGTCGCATCAGTGGAATGACCTTTGACGGGTTGTTCAACACTGGCGCCTATGCCAGTTGGGGACCGACCGTGGCCAACCGGGTGCCCGTCCACGCCTCGGGTCCCTACAGAATTGCCAATTACCGCGCCGAAGCCAAAGGCATCCACACACATTGCCCGCCATCCGGCGCGTTCCGTGGGTTTGGCGTGCCTCAGTCTGCTATTGCGCAGGAAAGCCTGTTTGATGAACTGGCGGATAAACTGGGCATCGACCCGCTTGAATTCCGCATCAACAATGCGCTGGAGAACGGGGTGCCCACCGTTTGTGGGCAGATTTTTGAACAAGGCGTCGGCATTCGTGCGTGCCTCGAAGCGCTGCGTCCTGCATGGGCCGAAGAAAATGCGGCGGTTGAGACATTCAATGCCCAAAATGGCATATTGAAACGCGGCGTCGGACTGGCAGCAGGCTGGTACGGATGTGGCAACACCTCGCTGCCCAACCCGTCGACGATCAAATCCGGTATCCGGTCGGATGGCAGTTTGGTCCTGCACCAAGGGGCCATGGACATCGGCCAGGGCGCAAACACGGTAATCACGCAGATTTTTGCCACTGCGCTTGGCGTGCCAGTTTCACAGATCGAAATCATCGGCGCAGATACGGATGTGACGCCGGATGCCGGCAAAACCTCTGCTTCACGTCAAACCTATGTCTCGGGCAGCGCAGCGCGCCTGTCGGGTGAAGCGATGCGGGCTCAGATACTGTCCCGCGTGAACGCCGGGCCGGATGCGGTGATTTCGCTGAACGCAGGTGCGATCGGAGTGGACGACAGCGGGCGGAAACATTCCATCGACCTGACAGCGCTGGAGCCGGACGCCGAAGGTTACGTTCTGCGTGCCGAAGAAACCTATGACCCGCCAACTAAACCGCTGGACGAAAATGGTCAGGGCATTCCTTATGCACAGTTTGGTTATGCCGCGCATCTGGCGGTGGTCGAAGTAGACACGAAGCTGGGTACGGTGAAGCCGATCAAGTTCGTGGCGGCGCATGATGTCGGCAACGCGATCAACCCGATGCTGGTTGAGGGTCAAGTACAGGGCGGTATCGCACAAGGTCTAGGCATGGCGCTGATGGAAGAATACCTGCCTGGTCGTACCGAGAACCTGCATGACTACCTGATCCCGACCATCGGCGACATTCCTCCGATCGAAACCCTCATCATCGAGGAAGCGGATGCCCACGGCCCCTACGGCGCCAAAGGGCTGGGAGAGCACGTGCTGATCCCCACAGCCCCGGCCCTTTTTAACGCAATCAAACGCGCCTGTGGCGTCAGACTGACCCAAGGCCCCGCCACGCCCGCAAAACTGCGCGCAGCAATCAAGGAACTGACAGATGGCAACTGAACGCGCCACACCAGAGAAAATTCGCTGCGATGCCTGCCCGGTGATGTGCTACATCGCAGACGGCAAGGCCGGTGCCTGCGACCGATATGCCAACCATGGTGGCGATCTGGTCCGTCTGGATGCGCTGACCATCATCGAAAGCACAGAAGACACACGGCTTGTCCCCTTTCTGAAGGATGGCAAAGACCCGGAAGATTGGGACGGCGATATCGTGCAGGGCAGACGGCCCTTTGTGACCGCCGTTGGCGCGGGCACGACCTACCCCGACTACAAACCCGCGCCTTTTATCGTCAGCCAAGACGTGGCGGGCGTGGATATGGTCACTGTCGTGACCGAGGGGATTTTTTCGTATTGTGGCGTCAAGGTGAAGATCGACACAGACCGACATATCGGCCACGAGCGTGATGTTGTTCGCGTCAATGGTGAGCCGGTCGGGCACGTCATGACATCGGAATACGGCTCCAAGATGTTGTCATTGGGTGGTGTTGAACACCTGACCGGCGGCAGCAAGAAAGAAGGGCGAATTACCTGCGATGCATTGCTTCGGCTGTGCAATCGCGAGGCCGTCGAGATGGTGATTGGCGACGAAGGCCATGAAACCACGGTTGTGGTTCAGGCTGGCAAAGCGCCCGTCATCAACGGGATCGAAGAAAAACTGATGCGGGTGGGCTGTGGCTCGGCCACGATTGGGATGTTCGCCAAACAATGGGTTGAACATGTGGATGACGTGGTTGTGGTCGACGACCACATCACCGGCGTTTTGTCCGAGCATCAGGCAGGCAAACTGCTGGATGTCGAGCCCACCGGCATCAAGATCAATGGCCGTCGCTCCACCCCGGGTCGGTATTTTCAGGTCGCAGAACCCGGCACGGGCTGGGGCGGCACGGATATTGAAGACCCCTTGAAGATCCTAGGCGATTTCAACCCGAAACACGCCCGTGAAGGTATGAGCCTGCTGATGGTCTCCACCACCGGTGAGCAGTATGGCTATTTTGAACTGGATGCCGAACTGAAACCTCAGCCCGCCGATATCCCTGCGGCGCTGAAAGCGTCTGCCGAGCTGATTGCGGAAAACTGTGAACCTTCGGTCTGCTCGGTCCTGTTCATGGGCGGCGCGGGCGGCAGCCTGCGGGCAGGCGTCACGGAAAACCCGGTTCGGCTTACGAAATCCGTCAAGGATTCGCTGACTTTTGTGTCCTGTGGCGGGGCCGAGGCCTATGTCTGGCCGGGTGGTGGCATCACTGTGATGGTTGATGTTCTGGATATGCCCACCGGATCGTTCGGATACGTGCCGACCCCAGCACTGGTCGCCCCCATCGAATTCACGATGCGCGTCAGCGACTATGGCACGCTTGGCGGACACATGGATGAGATCAAGCCAGTTGCCGATGTCGTCTCGGACGAGGCCCGCAAAGTGGATCAGTTCGAAAACCAGCCTGACCCGATGGCGTCGACAAATTATCGCTGGGCGAAAGGGGCATAAGGCCAGATGCAACCCACCTCTGTCATATTGCCGTGCGGTCGCAGATTGCATCTGCAACACGGACCAATCGACCTGATTGTCGAGGCGGAGGGCGCGCGAGATATTGCATTTGAAGCTGCGCGGGTAAGGTTCGACACGATCCTGCAAGATTTGGTTGACGAACTGGCACTGTTAAAATCGCCTTTGACTGCTAACACCACCCACCCAAATGGACGGGTGGCGCGACGCATGGATGATGCTGCCCGACCCCATTCGAATGTGTTCGTGACCCGCATGGCCGCTGTTGCCGGAGCCGTTGCCGACGAGGTTCTTGCGGCAATGCTACACGCCACGCCGCTGAGCCGCGCGTCGGTCAACAATGGTGGTGACATAGCTATACACTTGGAGCCCGGTCAAGAATTCCGCATCGCCATGAGTGGGCTAGACAGCCGCGACCTAGGTCGCATTGCCATACGCGCAAACGACGGAATTGGCGGCATCGCCACATCGGGTCGCGGCGGGCGCAGCTTGAGCCTTGGAATTGCCGACAGCGTGACAGTACTGGCCAGCAACGCAGCAATGGCCGATGTTGCGGCTACTTTGATCGCCAATGCGGTCGATCTGCCCGGCCATCCGGCCATCCGGCGCGTTCCCGCCAATCAACTAAACGATGACAGCGATCTGGGCGACCTGCCCGTCCCGGTCTCTGTCGGTCAACTCTCTGCCGAACACATGCGCGACGCCCTGTCACACGGCCTGAACACTGCCGAGACCATGCTGAAGCGCGGTTTGATTACTGCCGCTCATCTGTCTCTTGGCGCTCACTCCTGCCAGACGGGTGCATCCCAACTGGTGATTTCCAGCACACAAAAGGTTCCAGAATATGCCTGACGTTCAACTGCGAAAAAAGCTGTTTTCGCTTGAAGAAATCTATCACGAAGGCGGACCGGTGCCCGACACGCCGCTGGTGCGGGTGGCCGCAATGGCCGTGATCGCCAACCCATTTGCAGGCCGGTACGAACCCGAAATTCAGGGCTTTATGGAAGACCTCAAACCTCTGGGTCTGGAAATGGCACAAGCCCTGATCGACATGCTGGGCGGTCCGGAAAACGTCCAGGGCTATGGCAAAGGTTCCTTGGTTGGCGAAGGTGGTGAACTAGAACACGGCGCGCTGTGGCATGCCCCTGGCGGCTACGCGATGCGTCAGTTGCTGGGCACTGCTAACGCGATTGTGCCGTCGTCCAAGAAAGTCGGCGGTGTGGGTGCGCGACTGGATGTACCGATCACACATATCAACGCCTCATACGTGCGCAGCCACTTCGACAGTATGGAAGTCGGCTGCAATGACGCCCCTCGGGCGGGCGAGCTGGCTTTTTCGCTGGTCATGACAACCGGACCGCGGGTCCATTCGCGCTCGGGCGGGCTTGAAGCCTGGGACATCAAAGGAGAGGACGGCCTAAGATGACAAAGATCCGGAAGATTGCAGTCAACGTCGAGGAAACCCATATCGAGGCGGGCCGTGCGATCGCGCCTGCCACACGCAAAGCGGTGGCCGTGGCCGTCATCGAAAATCCGTTTGCCGGGCAATATGTCGAGGATCTGACCCCCTTGATGGAGACCGGCGCAGAACTGGGTACCCTACTGGGCCGTCGCTGTGTCGAGGCCCTTAACATCACGCCGGAACAGGCCGAAAGCTATGGCAAATCGGCGATGGTGGGCGAAAATGGTGAGCTGGAACATGCCGCCGCGATCCTGCACCCCAAGCTTGGCGCGCCGTTGCGCAAAGAGGTCGAAAAAGGCGCTGCGCTTGTGCCCTCGTCCAAGAAGATGGGCAGCCCCGGCCAAGTTCTGGACGTGCCCTTGGGCCACAAGGACGCGGCTTATGTCCGCAGCCACTTCGACGGGATTGAGGTGCAACTAAACGACGCCCCCCGCGCAAACGAAATCATGGTTGCCGTAGCCGTCACCGACAGCGGACGACCACTGCCACGTGTAGGTGGGCTGACGAATGAGGAGGCAGAAGGCAAAGACGGGCTGCGCTGAATGTAGCAGTTACGCTCTTTAGGGCTGACAACACATTAAGAAGCCGGGATAACTGGCCGTGAACAATGATCATTGGGAGGATTTTGAAATGAACCTGATCAGACGCACGGTACTGGGCGCGCTTGCTGCGATGCCCCTCACCGGTTTGACGACTGGGATCAGCCTGGCACAGGACACAATCGTGTTGGGTGAGGTTAACAGTTATACTCGCCTGCCCGCTTTTACAGAGCCCTACAAGAAGGGTTGGCAATTGGCGGTCGAACAGATCAACGCCGCAGGCGGGATCGACGGCAAGCAGCTTGAGGTGATCAGCCGCGACGACACCGGCGATCCGGCAACAGCGATCCGTATTGCCGAAGAGCTGGTCTCAAAAGACGGCGCCGTTCTGATCTTTGGCACTTTCCTGTCCAATATCGGCCTGGCCGTTTCCGACTTCGCCAAGCAGAAGGAAGTTCTGTTCCTCGCCTCCGAGCCTTTGTCTGATGCCATTGTCTGGTCCAAGGGTAACAAATACACCTATCGCCTACGTCCCTCCACGCACATGCAGGCCGCAATGCTGGCCGAGCAGGCTGCAAAACTGGACGCTGTGAAATGGGCCACGGTCGCGCCAAACTACGCTTACGGGCAGGATGCGGTGAAAGCCTTCAAAGCGGAACTGACCAAACTGCGCCCGGATGTCGAGTTTGTCGAAGAACAGTGGCCGCCGGTCTTCAAAATCGACGCGGGTTCTACCGTCCGCGCGCTTGAGGCTGCGAAGCCAGATGCCATCTACAACGTGACCTTTGGTGGTGATCTGGCCAAATTCGTGCGCGAAGGTTCGCTGCGCTTCCTGTTCGAGGACCGCGATGTGGCGTCTTTGCTAACTGGCGAACCCGAGTATCTCGACCCTCTGGGAGCAGAGGCACCCACGGGCTGGATCGTCACCGGCTATCCATCCACCGACATCGAAACGGATGAGCACAAGGCCTTTGCTGATGCCTATATGGAGAAGTTCGGCGAAGCGCCCAAAACCGGTTCGATCGTCGGCTACAACTCGATCCTCGCCATCGCTGCAGCGTTGGAAAAGGCCGGATCTACAGACACCGACGCGCTGCTGACCGCGATGGAGGGTCTGATCGTCGAAAGCAGCCCGACCGGCCCCTTCACCTTCCGCGCAGCGGATCACCAGTCCACGATGGGAGCTTATGTTGGCAAGACCGGCATGGTCGACGGCAAACCGTCCATGGTTGACTGGGCCTACGCGGATGGTGCGGATTACCTGCCCAGCGAAGACGACGCAGCAGCATTGCGCCCAACCGAATAAGTCGGCTTTGGCGGGGCGGTGACCGCCCCGCCCCACAAAAAGAACACAAACAAGGGACGGTGGCCCGATGGGGTTCTATTTTGCACAGCTACTGACTGGACTGGCGAACGCATCTTCGCTGTTTCTGATCGCATCCGGGCTTTCGATCATTTTTGGCGTGACCCGGATCGTGAACTTTGCGCATGGCTCGTTCTATATGGTGGGCGCATACATCGCCTACACGCTGGTTTCACTCTGGAGCGGCAGCATTTTCGGGTTCTGGGTAAGCGTCCTTTTGGCTGCGATGGTCGTCGGGATGATCGGTCTCGTGATCGAGCTGACTATCCTACGGCGCATCTACCACGCCCCTGAGCTGTTCCAACTGGTCGCAACTTTTGGCGTTGTTTTAATTTTTCAGGATGCCACGCTGGCAATTTGGGGCGCTGAGGACCTTTTAGGTCCCCGCGCTCCGGGTCTGAACAGCGCGGTTCGCATAATGGGAGAGCCAATTCCCGAATATGACCTCGCCTTGATCGCCATCGGACCCGTTGTTCTATTGGCCATCTGGCTGCTGTTTCACAAAACTCGCTGGGGTGTTCTGGTTCGGGCCGCCACGCAAGACCGCGAGATGGTCGGAGCGCTTGGCGTCAATCAGGCCTGGTTGTTTTCGGCCGCCTTCGTGCTCGGCTCGTTCCTGGCGGGACTGGGAGGTGCGCTGCAAATCCCACGCGAGGCAGTATCGCTGCAGATGGACCTTTCCATCATCGGCGAGGCATTCGTCGTCGTCGTCATTGGCGGTATGGGCAGCGTATCCGGCGCGTTCGTCGCTGCGGTCCTGATCTCGGTCCTGAATGCCTTTGCGATCCTGATCTTCCCGCAGATCTCAATCGTGTTGCCCTTCGTCATCATGGCGATCGTCCTGATCTTCCGCCCTCATGGCTTGTTCGGCAAACCAGGCAGCGAAAAAGGAGCACCCGAAGAGCCAGACCAACCACTGGCGCTGATGGATCAGAAATCGGCAATGGTTCTGATGGCTGCTTTACTTGTTCTCGCAATCAGCCCCGTATTCACCGCTGACTTCACCACGGTTCTGATGGTGGATGTCATGGTCGCGACCCTGTTCGCCGTATCGCTACATTTCATGATGGGCGTTGGAGGCATGGTCAGTTTCGGACATGCCGCTTACTTCGGAGTCGGAGCTTACGGGGCCGCAATGGCGGTCAAGTTCCTTGGGTTTGGCATGATCCCAGCGATGATCTTCGGACCAGTTTGCGCGGTGCTGGCGGCCCTGTTCTTTGGTTGGTTCTGCGTACGGTTGTCCGGCGTTTACCTTGCCATGCTGACCCTGGCAGCAGCCCAGATCCTGTGGGGTGTCACATTTCAATGGCAGGAATTCACTGGCGGCGATGACGGCATCTTAGGTGTCTGGCCAGCCAAATGGGCCAGCGCGGACAAAGTCTACTTCTACATCGCTTTCGTCTTTTGTATCGGAGGAATATGGGCACTGCGCCGCGCTGCGTTTTCTCCGTTCGGATATATTCTGCGTGGCATACGTGACAGCCAGACCCGGGCCGAAGCTATCGGCATCGACACCCGGTTTCATCAATGGATGGGCTTTGTTTTGGCGGGCGGCTTTGCTGGTCTTGCAGGGGTAGTATTCGCCTTTTCCAAAGGTAGCGTGTTCCCCGACACTCTCGGCATCGCGCTTAGTATTGATGGGCTCATCATGGTTCTGCTTGGGGGCATTCATGCGCTTGCCGGACCAATCCTTGGGGCCGGAGCATTTGTCCTGATTGAAGACTGGGTCACACGGCTGGACTACTGGCGCTTTATCTTCGGAGCGATCATTCTGATCGTCGTCCTGCTGGCACCGGACGGTATTGCAGGCGGCATTCAACGCCTGTTGCGTGGCCTGAAAGGAGGCCGGGCATGACTAACGTTCTCGAAGTCCGCAACCTGTCCAAATCATTCGGCGGCGTGCAGGCCGTGAAGGATGTTCATTTCGATCTGAAGGAAGGGGAATTCCTTGCCCTAATAGGTCCGAACGGCGCGGGCAAAACCACGTGTTTCAACATGCTGAATGGCTACCTGAAACCAAATGCAGGCTCAGTATCCTTGCGTGGTCAGGCCCTGATCGGCCATCCTCCACGCAAGATCTGGCGCATGGGCGTTGGCAGAACATTCCAGATTACGGCGACATTCCTGTCGATGACTGTTGTCGAAAACGTCCAGATGGCGCTGATCTCGCATCATCGGCGGGTGTACGATCTGTTTTCACGCGCGACGCGGCTGTACGTGGACGAAGCGATGGCGCTATTGGAATTGGTCTCGATGCAGGATCAGGCCGGTCGGGCCTGTTCAGAACTCGCATATGGTGATCTCAAACGGCTGGAACTGGCGATTGCATTGGCCCATGAACCTGCCCTGCTGTTGATGGACGAACCAACCGCCGGCATGGCTCCATCCGAGCGGCTCGCCCTGATGGCGCTGACTGCTGAGATCGTGGCCAAAGGGGGCGTGAGCGTGGTGTTTACCGAGCACGACATGGATGTGGTGTTTGCCCATGCCCATCGCATTCTGGTCCTGAACCGGGGTGAGTTGATCGCCGAAGGCACCGGATCGGAAATCCGTACCAACCCATTGGTCCAAGAGGTATATCTGGGCGGCGGTTCAGTTTTTGAAGCGGAGAGCGCGCATGCTTGATGTCACAAACCTCGGGGCTTGGTACGGCCGCGCGCAAATCCTAAACGGTGTTTCGCTGAGCGTCGGTGAAAACGAAGTGGTTGCGCTGATGGGCCGAAACGGCGCGGGCAAATCAACCACCATGAAGTCCATTATGGGATTGGTGCGCCACATTGATGGCACCATCCGCTATGCAGAAAATGAGATTCGGGGGAATACCCCGCATGCGATCTGCCGCCTTGGTATGGGCTACGTCCCCGAAGACCGCCGGATTTTCGGAGATCTGACCATCGAAGAGAACCTTGAGGTCGGGCGTCGAGAAGCGCGTCCGGATGCGCCCGAATGGACCCAGAAACACCTGTTTGAGCTGTTTCCCAATCTGGCCGAACGCCGCAAAAACCTGGGCAAACAACTGTCGGGTGGGGAACAGCAGATGCTGACCATCGCCCGCACGTTGATGGGTAATCCGAAGCTGGTTCTGTTGGATGAGCCATCGGAGGGGATTGCTCCGGTCATTGTCGAACAGATGGCTCGCGTTATTGCGGAACTGAAAAGAGAAGGCTTGTCAGTGTTGATCAGTGAGCAGAACCTGCATTTCGCACGTATCGTGTCGGATCGGGCTTATATAATCGAAAAAGGGGAAATGCGGTTCGAAGGCAGTTTCGCAGACCTAGACGGAAACCCTGAAATTTCAAACACCTATCTTGCCGTCTAGCACCAAAACCTTGTCGGAAGGGTATGCCTTTGTTTATTATAATACAAACAATTGAATCAGGCAGGGGCTGTCATGACTGAATCCATTGAAAGCTATGCGCTGGACGAGCAGGTCGGCTATCTGCTGCGGCTAGCGAACCAGCGCCACGCGTCGATTTTTCAGTCGCACACACTGGAAGGTCTAACGCCTACGCAGTTTGCTGCGCTGATCCGTATTGCCGAATTGGGCAAATGCTCTCAAAACCGGTTGGGGCGACTGGCAGCGATGGATGTTGCGACGATAAAGGGTGTCGTCGACCGCTTGCGGCAAAAGGGATTGACGGTTGTTGAACCTGATCCGGATGACAAGCGACGCACGCTGATTTCGCTATCCCCTGAAGGCGGGGAAATGGTCGCGCGGATGAAGGATGTCGGCCAGCAAATCACCAACGAAACACTCAAGCCTCTGACGGCCGCTGAACAACGCAACCTGATCCGGATTCTACGGAAAATCTCATGATTTGACGGGCCGTTTGGCCGACGCTTTGTTCAACTGCAGTTCGGACCGGGAAAACCGGATCGGGGTCCGCAGGCCGGGCACGCCTTCCGGGTTGATCTGCATCCCGCGATGCTGAATTTGTGGGTCGCTCAGCGCTTCGTGGACGGAATTGATCGGACCGCCGGGCACACCGCGCTGTTCCAAGGCCGCCAAGAGGTCGGCCTTGGTCCATTCCTTGCAGGACGTCGTCAGCAGTTCTGTCAACACGGCGCGGTTTTCCACACGGTCCGCATTGGACACAAACCGCGGATCTTCAATCAAACCGGGAAGGCCCAGAATCTCGCACAGGCTTGCATATTGCCGATCGTTTCCACAGGCGATGATGATGTGCCCATCCTCCACCGGAAACACCTGATAAGGTACAATGTTGGGATGGGCATTGCCCAACCGCGTCGGGCATTTACCCGAGGCCAGATAGTTCATCGCCTGATTGGCCAGAACGCCCGTCATACAATCCAGCAGGCTCAGGTCCACGTGTTGCCCCTGCCCCGAGCGCTCTCGTTCAGCAAGCGCGGCCTGAATGCCGATCACACCGTAGAGACCCGTGAAGATATCAGCAAAGGCTACACCGATCTTTTGCGGCTCTCCCTCGGGGTCGCCTGTCAGGTCCATGATCCCACTCATGCCCTGGATCAGAAAATCGTATCCCGCCCGATGGGCATAAGGGCCATCCTGACCGAAGCCCGTGACAGACGCGTAAACCAGCCGGGGATTGATCTTTTTTACGCTGTCATAGTCAAGGCTGAATTTCTTCAGCCCTCCGACCTTGAAGTTTTCAATCAGCACATCCGCATCGCGGATCAGGCCCAACAATTTTTCCCGATCATCTTCTTCCCGGAAATCCAAGGCGATACTGTCTTTGCCCCGATTGGCCGAATGGAAGTATGCAGCCGTCCTGTCGCCATCGCGGTCGATAAACGGAGGACCCCACTTGCGGGTATCATCACCCTCCGGGCTTTCGATCTTGAGGACATCCGCACCCAGATCAGCCAATGTCTGTCCGATCCATGGCCCGGCCAGGATGCGGGCAAGCTCGATCACTTTTAATCCTTGCAAGGGTGCGCTCATGGTCTGAACCTTAAGAAAATTGTTGCTATCTTCCAGTCTGCAATCGGAATCGAATCCGACAATTCACACAACAGCACAGGCGCAATCTCTTGGCACCCTGAACGTCTGTCATATCGTCCCGACAAAGTGTCCTAATTTTGTTTGTACACTAACTTGTTTTGCCGCCTGGTCAAGAGTTTCGGATCAGGAATTTTTCGTTTGTATAAAAACGTATTGACAGGCAGGCAATTCTCACAATATTCATTCGTATACTAACGAATAGGTAGCCCCATGACTTACGTCGTCACCGAAAACTGCATCAACTGCAAATTCACCGATTGTGTGGAAGTTTGCCCCGTGGACTGCTTCTACGAAGGGGAAAACACGCTGGTCATTCACCCCGACGAGTGCATTGACTGCGGCGTGTGCGAACCGGAATGCCCCGCCGATGCAATCCGCCCGGACACCGATGACGGAATGGAGAAGTGGGTCGAATTAAACGGCAAATACGCAGAGGCGTGGCCCGTCATCACCGAAAAGAAAGACCCGATGCCCGACGCAGACGACTGGAACGGCAAAGAAGGCAAACTGGAGCTTTTTTCTGAAGCTCCGGCAGAATAGGAGACCAATATGTCGCTGGATTCCACGACCAAAACCGAATTCCCCATTCCTGCGGGCGTGTTTGCCGAAACCGTGACAGAGGTGAAGCATTACACCGACCGGTTGTTCAAGTTCCGCATCACCCGTCCGGCATCCTTCCGGTTTAGATCCGGTGAGTTCGTGATGATTGGCCTGCCGAACGCGGAGAAACCTGTTTTCCGCGCCTATTCTATCTCGTCACCTAGTTGGGACGAGGAAATTGAATTCTATTCGATCAAGGTTCCCGGCGGCCCCCTGACCGAACACCTGCAGAAAATCCGCGAAGGCGACACGATTTTGATGCGTAAAAAGCCCACGGGCACACTGGTCAACGATGCCTTGTTGCCGGGCAAACGGCTTTGGATGTTTTCCACCGGCACTGGCATTGCGCCATTTGCATCGCTGATCCGCGACCCCGAAACTTATGAAAAATTCGATGAAGTGATCCTAACCCACACCTGTCGGGAAAATGGCGAGTTGGATTACGGCAAAGAACTGGTCGCCGCGCTCAAATCTGATCCTCTAGTTGGCGAGATGGCGCAGAATTTGCGCCACTACTGCACCCTCACACGTGAGGACTATCCGTTTCAGGGTCGCATCACCGATCTTATGGCATCGGGCAAAGTTTTCGATGATCTGGACCTACCGCCAATTTCACCTGAAACAGATCGCGGAATGATCTGCGGCTCGATGGCGATGCTTCAGGACACCAAGGCCGCGCTGGAAGGGTTCGGGCTGGAAGAAGGCGCGAACAACAAGCCTGCAACATTTGTGGTCGAACGCGCTTTTGTCGATTGACCAACCGGGGCCCTGCCCCACCCGACACCGGGATCTGGTGAAACGCTCTCACACCAGATCCCGCGTGTCTCGGGACTTACTGATTGTCCCGCTTTCCAGTTTTTTTCAGAAATGCCTCCATCCCGGCTCGCGCTTCTGGTGAGGACTGGGCGATCGCCGCCGCCAGACTTTCGGTAAAGAAGCCATCACTGGCTGACATGTCGTTGATACGCGTGATCGCCTGCATCATCATATAGTTAGACAGCGGCGCATTCTCGGTCACACGCCGGGCCAGTTCCATCGCCTTGTCGAACGCGGTCCCGTCGGGTTCGACATAATGCGCGAGCCCCAGTTGCAGACCTTCGCCCGAGTCATAACGGCGGCCCGTCAACATCATCTCCATCATCCGGCTGGCCCCGATGATCCGGCCAACGCGCACGGTTGCGCCGCCGCCGACAAAGATCGCGCGCCGTCCTTCGGGCAGTTCATAGAACGTATCCTGTTGTGAAACCCGAATGTGGGCGGTCATGGCAAGTTCCATTCCGCCGCCCAGAACACCGCCGTTCATCGCGGCGACAACCGGAACCCGGCCGTATTCGATCTTGTCGAAAATTCGGTGCCACAGGCGGCATTCATGCATCGCCCCTGCGGCATCCCGCATCGAGTGTTCAAGTAGGTCCAACCCGGCACAGAAATGCTGACCTGAACTTCGGATCACCACCGCGCCGATCTCATCGGGAAGGGTGTCGAAGTAATGCTCGATCTCGAACAACAGCCCGTGGTTGATCGCGTTGAACTTTGCAGGCCGGTCCAGTGTCAGGATTCCGATTGCGCCGTCTGTTTCTGAGTTGATATGTGTGTAGTTCATTGCAAAGCCTTACTTGGGTTCCAGACGGATCGCGCCGTCCAGACGCACGCATTCTCCGTTCAGCATGGTGTTTTCGATGATATGTCCCGCCAGCCGCGCGAATTCGGCAGGTTGCCCAAGACGCGAGGGGAAGGGAACTTTAGCGCCCAGACTGTCCTGAATCTCTTGCGGCAGCAAATCCATCATTGGGGTCGAGAAGATGCCCGGCGCAATCGCCATAACCCGAATGCCGGAACGAGCGAATTCACGCGCTGCAGGCAACGTCAAACTGGCGACACCCCCTTTTGAGGCGGAATAGGCCGCCTGCCCGATCTGCCCTTCGAACGCGGCAGCCGACGCAGTGTTTATGATGATCCCCCGCTCATTGTCATCAAGAGGATCGTTCTGCATGATCCGTTCAGCGGCCAGTCGCATAACATTGAAGGTGCCGATCAGGTTGATCTGGACCGTACGGGCGAATCCCTCCAGCGCGGCCGGGCCATCGCGCCCAACGATCCGCTCGCCATGTGTGACACCAGCGCAATTGACGACAATACGGGGCAGACCATTGGCGGCAATCGCAGTCTCCAGCGCGTCCGTGACCTGAGCCTCATTGATGACGTCGCATGGCGCGGCGATAGCCTTCAATCGATTTGCCGCCTCATCCAGCTTGTCGCCGGGCAAATCGAATAGCGCGACCTTCGCCCCGCACGATGTAAGAAACTCAGCCGTCGCGAACCCCAAACCCGAGGCACCCCCAGTCACAATCGCTGATGCGTTTTTGATTTTCATGAATTGTCTCCTTGTGCGGTTCGGGTGCCATGACGCAACGAAATCGAACTACGATCTTGCACAATTTCCTGTCGCATCTTACCCGTCAAAATTGAACTTAGTGAACGATCAATAATACATTTGCATACTAACAAGTTTTTGGATAGCCTGATTTTCAAAAGTTGCATCATGTCGCGTCCGAAGCGGCCAGATGGCAGGGAGAGAGAAGATGAGCATTTCAGCCCGACATAGCGAAGATGGCGTGGTGCATATCCAAAAATTCGCGCCGTCACAGGTATTGCACGAAGATCTGGGCGAAGGCGCATTCGTATTGCGCAGCCCTTACCCGTTGAAAATAGATGTAAAGTGCGTTTCCGAATATTTGGAACGCTGGGCGGATGAAACACCCGATCGCCTGTTTTTGGCAGAGCGTGGACCGGACGGTGAATGGGTCAGCGTCACCTATTCCGAGGCTTTGGCACAAACCCGTTCACTGGCTGCATTTTTATTGAACAAAGGGCTGAGTAAAAATCGCCCACTGTTGATTCTGTCGGGCAATTCGATCCGGCACGGCCTGCTGATGCTAGCGGCCATGCATGTAGGCATTCCGGTGGTGCCAGTATCTGTCCCATATTCTCTGCTCGACGAGTCTCTGGCCAAGCTTCGCCATATCGTCCAGACCACCAATCCTGGTATGGCGTATGCCGATAATGCCGAAAGTTACGCCCGAGCTTTTGAGTTTCTTGGGTCAAAAGGCATCGAGCAACTGTCGGATAACGGCGCTTTGACGTTTGAACACGCTCTGGAAGCCAAAGCTGGCGAAAAAGTTGCCCTGGCGCGCGCCACAGTGGATCACGACACATTGGCCAAAGTTTTGTTCACCTCTGGCTCGACCGGTTTGCCAAAAGGGGTCATCGTTACACAACGCATGATGCTGGCCACTCAGGAAGCTGTGGTGCAGATTTGGCCGTTTTTGGAAGCCGCCCCGCCTGTCGTGGTGGACTGGTTGCCTTGGAATCATACGTTTGGCGGCAATTTCAACTTCAACATGATGTTGCGCAATGGCGGTAGTTTCTATGTCGATGACGGGAAGCCCGTGCCGGGTGAGATCGAAAAGACGATTCGCAACGTGCGCGATGTCTCACCGACCCTGTTCTTCAACGTGCCCCGCGGCTTCGACATGCTGTTGCCGGTCCTGCGCGAAGACGCAGCCTTTCGCAGCGCCTTTTTCAAGCGACTTGATCTGATCTTTTTCTCAGGAGCAGGCCTGCCTGACCACCTATGGGAAGGTCTTGAACAGTTGGGCATTCAGGAACAGGGGGAGAAGGTCCCCTTTGTCAGCGCCTGGGGCCTGACCGAGGCAATGATGGCCACATGTGTGCACTTCCCAATCGACAAAGCTGGCGTCATCGGGGTGCCGGGGCCAGGGTCCGAGCTCAAGTTCCTGCCCAATGGAGCCAAGTTGGAAATGCGCGTCCGCGGGCCGCATGTGACAACGGGTTATCTGAACAACCCCCAAAAGACCGCCGAGGCGTTTGATGAGGAAGGATACTTCCTGACTGGCGATGCAGGACGTCTGCAGGATCCCGATGATCCCTCGAAAGGCATCGTGTTCGATGGCCGCATCTCTGAGAATTTTAAACTGATGACCGGAACATGGGTCGCCGTAGGGAATCTGCGTGTTGCCTTGCTGCAAGCCCTCAGTCCGATTGCATCTGACGCGGTCATTACCGGGCATGACCGGACCGAAATAGGTGCGCTGCTGTTTCTGAACGCAGATGAGTGCAAGGCACTGACCGGACGGGACGACACTCTTGCGGGTTATGCCAACGATCCTACTCTGCGCGCCTTCATTTCTAAACGGTTGGCCGCATACAACGCTGGACAAACCGGCAGCGCCACGCGCGTGAAACGCGTTCGCATCGAACGCGATGCTCCGTCGGCCGAGAAAAACGAGATTACGGACAAAGGATATATTAATCAACGGCTTGCGTTGGAATTGCGAGCCAAAGCGGTTACTGAATTGTATAGCGGTGCCAACGATGTGATCTTCTCGGGGAAGGCCGCCACATGATCGACTACACCGCCTCTGAAGCCGAGATCGCATTTGTCCTCAAGCATATTGGCCGACCTGAACGCCTGCCGGATTGGAACGATGATCTGGCCGAGGCCGTGATCCCTGCCTTGGGCCGCTTTATCAATACCGAAATCGCACCTCTGGATGTGATCGGTGAAGAACAAGGCGCGCGTCTGGAAAATGGCCGGGTGCGAATGCCACCGGGCATGGTCGCCGCCTATAAGCGCTATGCCGATGCCGGATGGCCGGGCCTCTGTGCGCCTGAAAAATATGGCGGGCAAGAGTTACCACACATTCTGGGCGCGGTTCTGGCGGATATGCTGGCTGGCGCATGTATCTCCTATGAGATGGTCTTAAGCCTTGCACAGGGGTGCATTCGAACCGTGAATGCCTCGGGCAATGACGATCAGAAAGCGCGGTTGCTGCCGCCGCTGATCTCGGGTGAGTGGATGGCATCGATGTGCCTGACCGAACCGGACGCAGGGTCTGATCTGGGCCGGATCAAGACCTTAGCCACACGCGACGGTGACGAGTATGTACTTAGTGGTACGAAGATTTTCATCTCGGGCGGTGACCACGACTATACCGAGAACGTGCTGCATCTGGTCTTGGCTCGAACACCGAACGCAGCGCCAGGTGTGCGTGGACTGAGCCTGTTTGCCTGCCCTGCGGTGATGCCGGACGGAACGCGCAACCGGGTGCAAACCGTCCGCATCGAAGAAAAGATGGGCATGCATGCCTCACCCACCTGTCAAATGGCATTCGATGGCGCGAAGGCTGAATTGCTGGGCAAGGAAGGTCAGGGCCTGGCTGCCATGTTCACGATGATGAATGCCGAGCGTCTGGATGTGGCCCTACAAGCAGTTGGCCAAATGGACGTGGCTTTTCAACGCGCGCGGACACATGCCGTAAGTCGGCGTCAGGGCACAACAGCAGAAGGTACGGCACTGATCACCGAACACGGGGATGTCCAGCGCATGTTGCTGGATATCTACGCCTACACGCTCGGATGTCGGGCGATGGTTTATCGCACCCTTGTGGACATGGATCTGGGCGCAGATCAGGGTCTGCTGGATATCCTTACCCCAACCTGCAAGGCTTTTGCCACCGACGCCGTAAACGCGGCTTCTAGTCACGCGGTGCAAATTCACGGTGGCTATGGGTTCTGCAAGGAATACCGCGTTGAACAAATCATGCGTGACAGCCGGATCATGGCCATTTACGAGGGCACCAATGGCGTTCTGGCCACTGGGGTGGCCCGCCGCGCGATCCGCGCAAACGGCGGCGCGGCAGCAGATGCATTTGCCGAGCTGGTTGCAATTGGACCGACGTCGCTGGAGCTGGCCGACGCAATCGGCGCTTGGCAAGCGGCCACCAAAACCATGCAAACATGCGCTGATATCGGGCCGTCCGTCTCGGATTTTATGCGCCTAACGGGGCTGGTTTACTTTGGCCGCGTCTGGGCCAATCTCGAGGCTGTTGCGGATCACGCCCCGGAACCCGAGTTGTTGCGCGCCGCTGCCGCCCATGTCCGCGCGCGCATCCTGCCCGAAGCCGGATTGCTGCGGCACCGTATCCTCAATCCAGAACCTACGCATTCTGCGGCGATCTTTGCCGCGTGAACATCAAGGACGAAACATGACTGACTTTACCCTCCCCGAAGCCAGCCCTCAGGCTGACGCGGCATTCCGCGCGGGTCTGGCCGCCGGAAAATTCCTGATCCAGCGCTCAAAAACCACCGGAGAATACAACTTTTACCCCCGCGCACTGTCGCCCACCACCGGAGCCGATGATCTGGAATGGGTCGAAGCCTCAGGCCGCGGCACTGTCTACGCCTCGACCATCATCCGGCGGCCAGCGAAATACGGCGGCGATATCAACAACGTGCTGATTGATCTGGACGAAGGGCCGCGCATGTTTAGCCGTATCGTCGACGTGGACAACGAGGCGATCACCATTGGAATGAAAGTACAAGCAGTCGTGATGACCCCCGACTTTGGCCCCAATGCAAAATCCGGCGAAGCCGCCGTGTTCTTTAAGCCCGCGGAATAAGGATTTCAATCATGGCACATACACTTCGCGGCAAATCCGCAGTCGTCGGCAAAGGATATTGGGGTCTGGGCAAAACACCAAACACCTCTCCTATGGAGCTTATCGCCAAGGCGACACAAAACGCGCTGGCCGATGCCGGCATGGACCTGTCCGAGATCGACGGCGTCTGTGGCGGCACTTTTTACCACTTCTTCCCAACCCTCTCGATCGCTGAATACCTGGGCATCAAGCCGACATGGGCAAACTCAGATATGGTGGGCGGGTCGTCCTTTATGTCCTATCTAGTCGAAGCGACCATGGCGATTCAGGCCGGGCTGTGTAAGAACGTTCTGATCTGCTACGGCTCAAACGCCAAATCCGCGCGCGATCTCAACGGGTTGATCGAAACCCCGCAGTGGGAACGCGCCTATGAGCCGATGGTGCCGGTGCCAGGGTATGCCTTTACCGCGCAGCGCTATATGCACGAGTTCAATGTGCCCAAAGAGCATTTCGGCCATGTTGCCATCTCGGCCCGGAAATGGGCGCAGCTGAACCCGGACGCCACTATGCGCGACGAGCTGACGATGGAGGAGTACCTGAACTCGCCGATGGTCGCTGACCCGCTAGCAGTTCTGGATTGCTGCCTAATGTCAGATGGCGGAGCGGCGATCATCGTGACTTCGGCCGATCGCGCCAAAGATTATCAGGAAAAACCGGCCTACTTCCTGGGTGGCGGAAATGCGATTTCGCACCGCGAGATCAGTCAGGCCGCAACGCTGACCACAACCTGTGCAGCAGAAAGCGCGAAACGTGCGTTTGAGATGGCAGGCTTAACCACCAAGGACGTGGATGTGGTCGAGCTGTATGATGCATTCACCATCAACACGCTGCTGTTCCTCGAAGACATGGGCTTTGTGAAAAAGGGCGAGGCCGGGGCTTTTGTGGCCGATGGCAACATCGCGCCGGGCGGCTCGCTGCCGGTGAACACCAATGGCGGCGGCCTCAGCTGTGTGCACCCCGGAATGTACGGCCTATTTTGCCTGATCGAGGCGGCGACTCAAATCCGCGGCGACGGCGGTGATCGCCAGATCGACGATGTGAATATCGCGATTGCGCACGGCAATGGCGGTACGTTCTCGAACGAGTTCACGACCATCCTAGGCAGCGAAGCTGCGCTTTAAGTAACCAAAATGGGGGGCATTCGTGCCCCTCAACGCTCGAAGAAGTGAAAGACCGTTTATCGAACGGGCATTAAAAGGTTGGTGCAACCGTCAACTGAAACGTCCGTATCATTTTGGATTTTGTCACCGCGATAATGCGATCTGCCAAAGACGAACCCTCGGCAAAGGTCAGGTATCGGCGTAAGCAGACAATTGTAGATCAGGTCATTGTATTGGGTATTGGCCGACCGCCAATCCAGCGGTCGAACCCAGTTTTGAAACTTTCTTATCTAGCGCCTTTAGACGACCGGCACGCGCGAGGCAGGTGGCGTTGAACGCGAACGGCCGGTGCGCATCTTGCCATCTATCATAACTGCCCCGACGCCGGGGATGTTGCCAACGGACATGCCCTCCAAAACGTTCTTGCCGTCCGAACCTTCGGGGCGATCCATGAACACCAGATCGGCTGGACGGCCGGCCGCAATGATACCCTGCGCAAGATCCCGTCTCTTTGCCACGTTTCCTGTGCCACAGCACCAGGCTTGTTCGGCTGGCAAACCACCAAAACTGGCCAGCAGAGTTGCCATACGCAGCATTCCGTTCGGCTGCACGCCAGACCCCGCCGGTGCATCTGTACCAATCAGGAAGTCTGCAAGACGACCTTCAGCCAGCGCACCTTCCAGCGTCACAATTACGGACTTTTCGTTGCCATTATGTACCGCTTCAAGCGCACCTTTGGCGTGACGGCACAGCTCTCGGATTTCATCCTGCGAAATTGAGGTCGGTCCACCGTTGATATGGCTGACCACATCCGGCTGCGCCTCAAGCACGTCCTCTGCACGAACATCGTGCGAGCCCGCGATTGAAGGGCCGCCCGTATGCATGATCGTTTCAATGCCCAATTCACGACACCACCCGGTGACACGCGCCGCGTCGGGACCTTTGGCCACAGTTCCGAGGCCAATCTCACCGATATGCTGGATACCTGCCGCTTTTATTGCTGCGTAGAAGTCGCGGTCAAAATCAAGTTCCGGCACTGGCGCGCCCGCGAGCACCTTGGCGCCCGCCGGTCGGAAGTTCGAATAACAGCGTTGCGCTACGATCGCCAATGCCTTGACGCCTTCGGCATCCTTGGGGCGACCGGGCAAATGGACTTCACCAGCGGATACGAAGCTGGTGACGCCACCGTTTACGTTCATTTCGATCCAGCCAAGCTGGCTTTGGCGCGGGGTCCAATCGCCGAATACCGGGTGGCAATGTCCGTCAATCAGGCCCGGTGCGACTGCACAACCAGAGGCGTCGATGACGCGGTCAGAGGCACCGTCCTCAAAGCCCACAATCACTCCGTCTTCGATGAGAAGGCTATCGCTGTCCGCAACTGGCGAATCCAGATCACCGGTCAGTAGCAAACCGATGTTGCGGATTAGTGTGCGACCCTGTTCCGGCATGTCTTTTGGTGCGTCAGCCATCTGATCCCCCATTTGGTGTGTCAAATCGTTTCTAGTATCCGACCCCAAAAAGCACGCCCACAGGCCATCTGGCGGCCATACTTCCCTTGTCGATTTTCATTAGTATACAAGCGATATTCAGGCGCCTGTGTCAAGACCTTCCAGTCGTGCCACGCTGGAAGCTGCAACGCTATCAATCACGCCTATACGTCGGCCAATGCCGCCTTGGCATTCGACAGCCGCGCCCTGACGCATTGGGCCGACGGCGAATGTAGTCCCAGCTGGTTTCCCCTTGCCTTGAACCCCGGTTCCTGCGGTTGGGGACTATCGCCCCCAACTGTTCCCCAGCTCAGGAAAACGCTTTGATAACTTTCGCGAAATTTTCCAGCATCTCAAGCTCCTCTTCCTGCGTGAAATATCCGACGTGGTGCCAAACAACGAATTCTTCTGTCCCGTATTTCTTTTTCAATGCGCCGACCTGATCAGTCACCTGGTTCACGGTGCCAATCCAGACCCGCCCCATCGGCACATGATATGGTGGAGCCTTATAGGCGAAATTGAACGGTTCCTCAAAATCGCGATAGTGCTGTTCGGCCTGCGCGTCGGTCGATCCGATGGTCAAATGCCCGCCCAAAACCAGGTTGTTTCCAACCGTCAGATCGGTATGGCCATGGTGGTGCGCTTCTTCCAGATAGATCGGCATCGTCATATCCATGAACTCATCCTTGGACACAAAAGACACCAGCTTGGCACCTTCCTTGGCCCAGAACTTCGCCGTCTCCATCGACCACGAAAACGGCACGTAAAGCGGTGGAAAATCCCGCCCGTCGGTCCGCTTACGCGGGCACGGAACAATACCCATTTTGCGCAACGTGCCATTATCGTACACCGCGCCTTCGCCTCCATACTTTGCGGTCGGGGGGAGGGCCACGTGATGTTGTCCGCAGGGATGTTCCAAAACTCGCCATGATGATTAAAGGTTTCGTTGGTCCACGTCTTTTTGACCACGGCCCAACTTTCCTCCATCAATCGACGGTTCCGGGCATCTTCCTTGGATCGGTCAGATTGGGTTGTGGTGATATCCAGATGTTGCGCCAGTGTATTCAGCCAGCGTGGCGTTTTACCTCGGACAAAGCCACCGGACATGTGGTCGATCATTGCCAGATCTTCGGCCAGACGCATCGGGTGATGCACCGTCAGCGCCACACCTACCTACCTGCCCCACCATCAGGTTCTTTGTGTTGGCTGCAATGTGCAAGTTCCACAAAAGCGGGTTGGTCGTGATTTCGATCCCTTCCACCTGAAAGTGATGCTCGGTCATGCAAAACCCGGCATATCCATTATCATCGGCTAATTTCATCTGCTCGGTTGTCCGCGCCAGCAGCGTTTCATACCGATCCGGGTCCGAGCCCGGCAGGACGACATCTTCGCCTTTGGAATGCATATAGGGCTGCACGAGGATATGGGTTTTCATTGCATTACCCAAACTTAGTGATCGTTCACCAATTTCTATTCCCCATTCTGCCAGCGAAACTTGATTTGCGTCTAAAACGCAAAAAGGGCGCTCTGTTTCCAGAGCGCCCTTTAGCACCGCTGTCCGTGTAGAAGGAGGAGTTATAGACAGCGATCAGCCCGACATACAACACCAGGTTCACCGGCCTGCATGATCAATTCGTGGCTGACAGCACGGGGCAATGCCCGCGCCATAAAGGCGCGCGCTGCATCCACCCGATCCGCATAGTATTCTGGCGATTGAGAACCTGCTGCAGCCTTAGCCACCCGTGCAATCCGGGCGGACATCCAGGCCGATACGCTCAACGCCACGATTTCCAGATAGTCGCACGCCCCGGACAGCACGTCACCTTGCGCCGTGCCCAGCACCCAATCGGTCGCACGCCCAAGCCGTGATGCCGCATCGCGCAAGTTATTCTCTAAGTCAGAGAGGTCGTCGCCCAGTTTGCCCGCCTCGTCCAGCATATCGCCCACCAGACCCTTGATGACGGCACCATTGTCGCCGCGCACCTTACGCATAACCAGATCACGGGCCTGAACGGCATTGGTACCTTCGTAGATTTCAGTGATCCGCACATCACGCACTAGCTGTTCGACGCCGTAATCCTTGATGAAGCCATGCCCGCCATGCATCTGCACAGCCTCATTCGCCATTCGTGATCCCATGTCCGAAAGGTAGGACTTGATGACCGGCGTCAGTAGCGAAAGGCGCGCGTCTGCCACTTTGCGCTGCTCGGACGTAGCGGCACGATGAGCTTCGTCCAACAGGCCCGCTCCGAAATAGGCCAGCGCACGGCCAGCATCCATTTCGCCTTGCGCAGTCAACAGACGGCGGCGCACGTCCGCATGGGCGATCAGCGGATCGGCTGGGCCAGTCGGGTTCAAAGGTTCCCCGTCCGCGCGGCCCTGAAGGCGTTCATGGGCATAAGTAGTCGCGGTCTGAACCGCAGCTTCGGCCACGCCCAACCCTTGCAGGCCAACCGACAGGCGCGCGGCGTTCATCATCACGAACATCGCAGCCAGGCCCTTGCCCTCTTCGCCGACAATCCAGGCTTTGGTATCCTCGAAGGAAATGGCGCAGGTGGGTGATCCATGGATCCCCATCTTGTTCTCGATCCCGGCAATGGTGATCGTATTCTGCTCGTCCGTCGTGTTGTTATCTGCGTCCAACATGTATTTGGGCGCCAGGAACAGCGACAGCCCACGCGGTCCGGGCTGAGCGCCCTCGATCCGTGCAAGGATCAGATGGGCGACATTTTCCGACATGTCATGGTCGCCCCACGTGATGAAGATCTTGTTGCCGGTAATGGCATAAGATCCGTCATCATTGCGTACAGCCTTGGTGCGGATCAGACCCAGATCGGTGCCGCAATGCGGCTCGGTCAGGTTCATGGTCCCGGCCCAGTTGCCGGACGTCAACTGAGGACAATAGACAGCCTTTTGTTCATCCGAGCCATAGGCCATCAACGCTTCTACAACGCCGAAGTTCAGTTCGTGGATCAGAGCAAACGCCAGATTGGTTCCGGCCATCCCCTCCCGCAACGCGGCGTGCAGGACGAAAGGTAGCTGTTGGCCACCATATTCCTCTTCCAGTGCCAGCGCGTTCCAGCCGTCTTCGCAGAATACCTTATAGGCATCGCCAAAACCGGGGGCGGCATAGACCTGACCGTTCTCAAGCCGCGCGCCGGGGCTGTCGCCCGCCTCGTTGCAGGTGGCGAGGTTGTCGCGCACAAACCCGTTGATCGCGTCAACGACTGCAAAGAACGTATCCTTGTCGCAATGCTCGTACCCAGGCAGTGCCAGCGTCTTGTCGAGGTCCAGAACCTCATCCAGCAAAAAGGTAATGTCCCGCTGTGGGAGTTGATAGTCCATGCCTATGATCCCTCAGTTCTGCAACGGTTTGCGGGTGGTCATGGTGTGACGCATCCGCTCGATCGTCTTGTCCTGACGGATCAGGCGCATCATGCCTTCGGCTTCCAGCCTGTGCAGCGCCTCTTCGTCCAGAACGCCGCCCTCGCCGCCAGCCAGAACGCGCGCGGTTTCACGAGCAATCTCGACTGTGTAGGGGGCGTCGGGCATGGCCTCTGCCAGCGCGACCAGCTTCGGCTCCAACGTGGCGTTGATGGCTGCGGCACCCAGCGTGATCTCGGCCTTGGGCGTGGGCTTGTACCCATCGGCCAATTCCAGCGCCGCCGCCTTGGCCTCGGCCAGAAGACGGTCGCGGTTCATGACAACGCCATCCGTCGCGCGCAGATAGCCCGCGTGCTGCGCCATCGGGGCAGAGTCGGTCATCAAAGCCTTGGAAATCACATCGAAAGCGGCCCCGGCCCCTTTGACCGGGTCGCCCAGTTCTGCGGTTTTGCGCAACAGCAACGCAGTTGTGCCACCCCATGCGGGTAAAAGACCGACATTCGCCTCGACCAGCCCAATATTGCTTTCCAAAGCGGCCATGACCCGATCCGAGTGCATCAGGATTTCACAACCGCCGCCCAAAGCCAGCCCACAGGCGGCCGAGACAACCGGGAACGGCGCGTACTTGATCTTGCGCATCGTGGCCTGACCGATGGCCAGTTGCCCTTCGACCAGATCCAGCTCGCCAGCATCGGCACGGTCCAGCGCCTTTTTCAGGTTTGCGCCCACCGAAAAGTGGTTGCCGTCCGACCCGATGACCATCGCTTTGAAATCTCGACCCACGACGTCCAGAGCTTCACTCACTCCGGTCATCACCTGATCGTCCAAAGCCGCATTGGGTGCCAAGATCGTCAGCAGAGCGACACCATCACCCATATCGCGCAGCGCCACCGCCTCGGTCTTGAAGACCGGAGCATCCGTCAGGTCCGAAGCAAAGATCACCCCGGACCCACGCGGCACGTCCGCCTGTTCGCCCGAAGGCAACAGCACCTTACGATCACAGCCCTGACCCGAATAAATCCCGCCACGGTCTGCCGCAAGCGCCAGCAAGGGCGGCACATCCTGACCCTCGGTCTTCAAGCGAGCCACAATTTTGTCCGCACCGATCTTGTCGATCAGCTTGAATGGACCCATACGCCAATTGTACCCCAGCTCCATCGCTGCATCGATATCCGCCGGGTTGGCGGTAATCTCGGGCACGCAATAGGCCGCGTAAGACAAAGTCGGCCCCATTACGGCCCAGGCATAGTCGGCCAACCGATCACCGGCCTGATCAATGAAGTCCACACCAAAGCTTTTGGCCAGTTCCGGACCTTTGGCCTGCGCACGATACTCCAGCGTTGCCAGGTCAACGGCTTCGGCGACTGGTTTGCCATTTTCGTCCTTGGATCTGCGATAAAATCCCGCGCCAACCTTGCGACCCGCCAAACCCTTGGCGACCATCTGATCGAACAACTCCAGACCGTCGGTGTGGAATTGCTGCGGATCATCAACCTCAAGCAGGTTGCGCATAGACAGGCGCGATTTGCCCATCAGGTCAATCCCGATCAGGTCCATCAACGCGAATACGCCCGTACCGGGCACGCCGAAGGGGCGGGCCAGCACGGTGTCAGCCTCTTCAACCGTGATGCCACGCTCCACAGCCTCGCGGGTGGCGGCGTTCATCCACAGCCCGCCCAGACGGTTGGCGATGAAACCGGGGCGGTCGTTGCAGGGAACGACGGTTTTGCCCAAGCGTTCATCGCTGAACGCACGTGCGCGCTCGGCCGCCGCCGGATCGGTATCCGGCCCGGTGACCAACTCAATCAGGCGCATATAGCGCGGTGGATTGAAGAAATGCACGATCACAAAGCGCTTGCGCAGCCCCTCGTCCATCTGACTGACCAGATCGGCCAGCGGAATGGTCGAGGTGTTCGAGCTGAGCAGTGCGTCGTCGCGCAGGTAGGGCGCGATCTTTGCATAAAGCGCGTGTTTGACGGTTAGGTCTTCCAAAACGACCTCTACCACCCAGTCACAGTCGCGCAGCTGATCCAGATCATCGTCCAAATTGCCCGCCGTCAAACGGCTCACATAGGCCGGATCTGCCAGCTGCGGCGCGCGACCCTTGGTCATGCGCACAATGGCACCCTTGGCCAGCATCGAACGGTCTTCGGCGTCCTTGGGCACGATGTCCAGCAGAACAACTTCGGCACCGGCATTGGCGAAATGGGCAGCAATGCCTGCCCCCATCACGCCCGAACCGATGACGGCAACTTTGTTGATGGTGCTCATTTACAGCACCTCAAACAGACCAGCCGCACCCATGCCGCCGCCGATGCACATGGTGGCAACGATGTATTTCGCACCGCGTTTCTTGCCTTCGATCAGCGCGTGGCCGACCATACGGGTGCCCGACATGCCATAGGGGTGGCCCACGGAAATCGCGCCGCCATCGACATTCAGGATCTCATTCGGAATGCCCAGCTTGTCACGGCAATAGAGCGCCTGAGACGCAAAGGCCTCGTTCAGTTCCCACAAGCCGATATCTTCCATCTTCAGGCCATTGCGTTCCAGCAGTTTCGGCACGGCATAGACCGGACCGATGCCCATTTCATCGGGTTCGCAGCCTGCAACGACATAGCCCATGTAGCGACCCAGCGGCTCGAGCCCGCGCTTTTCTGCCAGCTTCTCTTCCATTACAACCTGCGCCGAGCCGCCATCGGACAGTTGCGAGGCGTTACCAGCGGTGATCCACTTGTCCTCACCCATCACCGGGGCAAGACCCTGCAGACTTTCCAATGTGGTCGAGGGGCGGTTGCACTCATCCTGGGTAAGCGTGACCTCTTCATATGTGATCTCGCCGGTTTCCTTGTTCTTGTTCGCTTTGGTGACGGTGATCGGCACAATCTCGTCGTCGAACTTGCCAGCAACCTGCGCCGCGGCGGTGCGCTGTTGCGACTGCAAGGCGAATTCGTCCTGCGTCTCGCGGCTGATGCCATAGCGCTCGGCCACGGTATCGGCGGTTTTGATCATCGGATCGTAAAACCCACGAATGTTCTGATCTATCCAGTCCTCTTTGAGGCGATATGTGTTGTCCCGACCCATCACCAGCGAAATGCTCTCAGCTCCGCCGCCGACAACAACGTCACAGCCATCCACCATGACCCGCGAGCAGGCGCGCGTCAGCGCCTCAAGACCTGACGAGCAGAACCGATTGATCGTCTGACCCGACGCGGTGACGGGCAGACCCGCGCGCATGGCAACCTGACGCCCCAGATTGCCGCCATTCGCGCCTTCGGGTACGGCGTTGCCGATGATCACGTCCTCAATCTCGGACGGGTCGACACCGGCGCGTTTGACCGCCTCGGCAACGGCGTGGCCACCGTAGACAGCGGGGTGAGTGTCATTGAAGGCACCGCGAAAGGCTTTGCCAATGGCGGTACGGGCGGTCGAGACGATTACGGCAGAACGCATGTTTCTTATCCTTGAAGCCAGAATTAGTTGTCTGTGGGCAGTTTGTAGTCTGCGTATTGCTCACGCAGATGCAGCTTTGAAACCTTGCCGGTCGCGGTGTGCGGAAGTTCGGCCTGGAACACCACGTCATCGGGTGTCCACCACTTGGCGACCTGGCCGTCATACAGCGCCAGAATGTCCTCGCGGCTGACTTCAGATCCCTCACGTTTTACGGCAACGATCAATGGTCGTTCGTCCCATTTGCGGTGTTTTGCGGCGATACAGGCAGCCTCCAGAACATCCGGATGACTCATGGCGACATTTTCCAGATCGATCGAAGAGATCCATTCGCCGCCCGACTTGACGACATCCTTGGTTCGGTCGGTCAGGCGCAGGTAGCCTTTCGGATCGATCGCAGCCACGTCACCGGTGATGAACCAGCCGTCATCGGTAAAAGCATCTGTACCCGCCCCGCCCCAATAGCTGCTGGCGACCCAATGGCCACGCACCTGCAACATGCCAGAGGCAACGCCGTCATGAGGCAGCAACTCGCCGTCGTCGTTGACGATCCGCATTTCGACACCATAAAGCGCGCGCCCTTGTTTGGTTTTCAGAGCAAGACGGTCGTCGATTGGCAGCTTGTCCTCGCCCCATTTGGGAACAGAAAGGGTGCCGACCGGGCTCAGTTCGGTCATGCCCCAGCCATGTACCACGTCAATGCCGTGGCCCTTTTCGATCTGCTCGATCAGAGACAGCGGTGCCGCAGAACCGCCCATCATCGCACGTTTGACCGTTTTCAGTTTGGCGCCCTGCTGATCCAGATATTCGAACAAGCCCAGCCATACAGTCGGCACGCCCGAGATCATCGTCACCTCTTCGTCGTCCATAAGTTCGCGCAGGGGGGCCGGATCCATACCTGGTCCCGGCATGACCAGTTTATTGCCATTCATCAGCGCCGCATAAGGAATCCCCCAAGCGCAGGCGTGGAACATCGGCACAACCGGCAAGGTGGCGTCCCGCGAGCTCAGCGCCAGCCAGTCGCCGCCAGATACGCCCATTGCGTGCAGGACGGTCCCACGATGGGAATACAATACGCCTTTGGGATTGCCGGTGGTGCCAGATGTGTAGCACAGCGCCATGGCCGCGTTCTCATCCAGTTCGGGCCAGTCATAAATCTCGGGCTTGCCTGCGATCAGGGTTTCATAGTCACTGACCGGAGTTTTCATTTGCGGCACCTGCCCCGGGCCGGTCAGGCTGTACCAGCCCTGAACCGTCGGACACCGCGCTGATACTGCGTCAATCAGCGGCGCAAATGTAGTGTCAAAAAACAGATGCGTGTCTTCAGCGTCATTTATTATGAAGGCAATCTGGTTGGGGTGCAGGCGCGGGTTGATTGTGTGACAGATCGCACCGATGCACGCCAACGCGTAGTATAGTTCCAGATGCCGGTTGTTGTTCCAGGCCAAAGTTGCCACCCGATCACCGGGCTCGATGCCCAGTTCGGTTAGTGCATGCGCCAATTGCTGGGTCCGCCGACCCATATCCGCAAAGCTGTAGCGGTCAATTGTCATATCCGAGTTGCGCCAAACAATCTGTGCCTCGGGATGGGCGCGCATACCATGACGAAAAATACTGGTCACCGTCAGCGGCATTGTCATGATCTGACCGGGAATCGTCGTTTTTTCTGCGCTCATTTTTTGCCTCTCAATGTGTTTTTCTGCATCTGCGTCCGTCACAGAGGCGCAGGCGGCATTTCTCCGATGTCCCGTTCGATCCGCCACGACATTTGCAAAACGCCCAGATCGTCAAAGCGGCGTCCGACCAGTTGCATACCGATCGGAAGCCCGTTGCGGTCTAGTCCGACCGGAATACTGGATGCCGGTTGCTCAGTGAGGTTGAACAGGAAGGTATTAGCCCAGCTTTCGAACGGCTTATCGGGATCTGATCCCGGCAGTTCGGCAGCAAAGGCGGTGTCCGGTGTCGATGGCAGCAGGACAAAATCATGGCCGTCAATCAGCGCCAACGCACGTTCGCGCAACGCCTGCGTGTGGTCGAAATTCCGCTGATGTTCAACGGCAGACAAAGCGCGTGCATCGTTGGTCCAGTCGCGGATATAGGGTGTTTTTGCCTGTTCGGCCTCGGGTTGGCGCATCAGCTCGGACAGGGTACGTATTTTATAGAACGCCTCGGCGGGTTCCCAATCCGCTCGGCTGAACGGCGCGGTATCAAGATAGGTGACCTGAACACCCATATCCCGCAAAACCTGCGCCGTCCGCTCCAACGCTGCCTGAACATCTTCTGCCACCGGTTCGCCCAAGCCCAGCTCGGGGATAACCAGAACCGATATGCTTTTGCGGTCGCCGCGCGTCAGGCGCGAGACATAGTTCACGCCGTCCCGCGCCAAAGCCGCGAAATCGCGCGTATCCTCACCGGTTAGCACGTTCATATGCAGGGCGACATCGGCAAAATTGCGCGCCAGCGGACCCGCCGTGATCGCCGGGCTGTTGCAGACGTAATAGGGCACACGCCCCTGGCTGGGCTTCAGCCCGGCCAGGCCGCAATACGAGGCTGGCAAGCGAATGGATCCCACGATGTCGGTCCCAATCGAAACCGGCTCGATCCCAGCGGCAACACTGGCCGACGCCCCCGAAGATGATGCCCCTGTCGTGCGCGATACATCCCATGGATTGCGGGTAACCCCATGCTTTGAGCTCACTCCGCCTGCAAGAATGCCATAATCGCACATGGTGTTCTTGCCCAGGATCACCGAGCCCGCCTCACGCATGCGTGCTACCGTAGGATGATCGGTTGTGCTGACCGATGCCTTACCTGCCGCCGATCCGCGATAGGCGCGCATACCGATGCAATCCATTGCGTCTTTGACCGTCGTCGGCACGCCATCTAGAGGCCCCAGTGGCTCGTTGTCATGCCAGCGCTGTTCCGATACGCGGGCGGCCTCCAGCGCGCCTTCGGCATCCACATGGTAAATAGCATTGATCAGCGGATTGACTGCTTCAATGCGATCCAGCGCAGCCTGCGTGACTTCGACCGGAGACAGCTCCAGCCGGGCAAAGGCCTGCACCATGGCACGCGCCGAAAGTTGGGAATAGGGGGCGGTCATTCGGGGGCTCGATCAGATAAAGGGGATCAGTCTTCGGTGCGCTGGACGTAATAGACCTTGGCCGCAATCTTCCAGCCCTCGCCGGTGCGGACCAGCGACAGGTAGTCGATGAAGTATCGAGGCTGCACGGCGCAGTCGATCTTGACAAAGGCTGTATTCGGCCCTGATTGATCGATCGAGATTGTATGACCATAGACCGGATAGCCTTTGGATTTCGGGCTTTCGCGACCGCCGATGACCTCTTTGTATTTCTCCAGCGTCATGTGGATATAGCTGCCATCCTCATTGGCGCAGGTCAGATCACATTCCGGCAGAAACATCTGGTCGGTCTTACTGATGTCTCCGTCATGCAGGTTTTCGATGTAAGCCTGCATCAGGGCTTCGATATTGGCGAATGCGGTCATGGAGTATCCTTGGTCGTGAGTGTCGTGAAGTGCAGATGGTCTCGGCCGTCAGGCGGCCTTGTCGGCAAGCAGGTCCTGACGGTACCGTTTGAGGTCTTCGATCGTGCCGACCTTAAGGCCGTGCCGGGCCCCAAATTCCAGCAGATCCGGCAGGCGCGTCATTTCACCGTCGTCATTCATGATCTCGCAGATCACACCGGAATCCCCCTGCCCGGACAGGCGGGCCAGATCGACCGCAGCCTCGGTGTGGCCTTCGCGTTCCAGAACGCCATCTGGTTTCGCTACCAGCGGAAACAGGTGCCCCGGCGAAACCAGGTCCGCAGAAGAGCCGTTGTCGGACGCCAACAGCGCAATGGTCCGCGCCCGGTCGCCGGCGGAAATACCGGTGGTCGTGCCTTTTTTAGCGTCCACTGAAATGGTGAACGCCGTATGATGTGGATCCGTGTTCAACGCTGTCATGGGGCCAAGGCTGAACTGCTCGGCCCGCTCGGGAGGAATGGCCATGCAGATCAAACCCCGGCCAAAACGCGCCATGAAGTTTACGGCGACCGCATCCGCGCGGGCGGCGGGGATCACCAGATCACCCTCGTTCTCGCGGTTTTCATCGTCGACAAGAATTACCATACGGCCTTGTTCGCAATCCGTAATGATTTCTTCGATGGGCGACAGCTGGTAAACTTCATGCAGGTCGAACACGGTCTTCCCCTTATCCGTTCAGAGGTTTGATGACGCCTTCGGCAAATTCGATCAGGGCTTCCTGCTCGATCTCGTCGCCAAAGTAGTTCACGTGGTGCCAGACAAAGAATTCCTCGATCTGATACCGCTCGGCCAGTTCACCGACCTGGTCCAGAACCTGCTGGCGCGAGCCGTCCCAGACACGACCCAGGGGCACGTGATACGGCGGTGCGTCATAGGCCGAGAACCACAGGTTATCGAACATCTCGCGATACTGTTTTGTTTTGGCCGGGGTCTTGCCCATCATCAGATGCGCGCCCAGTGCCAGAACATCGTTGTTGGTGGTCTGAGGTAGACCGTTTTCATGCGCGGCCTTCAGGCAGTTCTCAAGGATCACCGGCATGAATTCTTCTTTGTCAGCGGTCACGAAAGAGACCATCTTTGCCCCTTCCGACGCCCAGAACTTGGCAGTTTCCATCGAGTAGGAGAACGGCGCATACACTTTCGGGTGCGGTTTCTGCAGCGGACGAGGAACGATGCCCGATTTGCGCAGGATCTTGTTCTCGTCAACCGGGTTGTCCCCACCCCAGAGTTTGGTCGGATTGAACTCCCACTCGACATTCGACGGGAAGTTCCAGAACTCACCCTGATGTTCGGTCAGGTCATCGGTCCAGAGTGACTTGATCAGACGCCAGTTTTCATACAGAGCGCGCCGGTTACGCTGGTCGGCCTCGGACTTGTCAGACTCAGCCGAGGTGATGTCCAAATGCTGACCCATGGTAGCCGTCCAGCGCGGCGTGTTCCCACGCGAGAAGCCTGCGAAGACGCGACCGCCGGTCATGTGATCCAGCATTGCGATATCTTCCGCCGTTTTGATTGGGTTCATCGCGGTCAGGTTCATCCCTAGCTGGCCCACCGTGAAATTCTTGGTGTGCTGGGCGATGTACATGTTCCAGAACAACGGGTTCGTGGTGCATTCAACGCCTTCAACCTGCATGTGGTGTTCGGTCAGGCAGAAGCCGTCATACCCAAGCTCCTCGGCCAACACCATCTGATCACGCAGGGTGACCATCATCTTGTTGAACCGCGCTGGATCACGTCCGGCAAGCTGAGTGTCCTCGCCATGCTGGCGTGCGAATGGAATAGCGAGAATCTTGAACTTCATACAGGCGTCTCCCGGCATGTTACTGAACGTTCACTAACATTCCCATATGGCTGGTAATTCCGTCAAGCCCCGAATTAGTTTTCCCTACGTCGCAACGACACTGCGACGATTTCCAACTGGACAAGACGTAAGCGTTTCAACATGTTGCCCTGAAGTAAGGTTCCATGGAGGCAAACCGCGTGTTTTTGTATTCCGCCACGCAAGTTGATGAATTTATTAAGAAATCGCAACTGGATGGAGTGTGCGTGGCGCTTGCTATTGAGGCCGCGCGTGAGGAACTCAAACGCCTTGGCGACACGTTACATCCAACATTGGTCAACACGTCGGCCACGAATCTGACGGTCGCCGGTCAAGGGCAGATCGAAGCTCAGGCGATGCGCATGTCGCCAGAGGATTCGCCGCTGACCTCTTACCGTGTCTCGATCGTACAGGCCGGGCACAATCCCAGCGAAACTGTCACGCTAATGGAGGTAACCTGCACGTTCTCGGTCGATGCTGAACTGGCAGGCGCGCCAAAAACCACTTTGACCGAAAAACCGGCGCGCGCCCTGTCCGACACTGCCGAAGAACGGCGAAGACAGATATTTGACGGGGCGTGCAAAGTGATCGCCAAGCGCGGGTTCGGAAACGCATCCATGCGTGAAATTGCCAAAGAATCCGGGCTGTCCGTTCCGCTGATGTACAAATACATCAAAGACAAGGACGATATCCTTCACCTGATCACCACCATGTGCATGCAGGACATTATCGACTTTTTTGACACCGGAGAGCTGTTCACCGGCCCTGCTGATCAGAACCTTGAAAAAGCGGTTGACCGGTACATCGATTACATCGGAGAAAACCGGCGCTATATCAATCTGGTCTATTCCGAAACGCGTTCCATGTCCGCCGAAAATCGCGCGCGCGTATTCGATATGGAGCGTGATTTCATGGGCCGTTGGAAAGGTATTCTGGATAAAGGCGTCGAGCAAAAAGTGTTCCGCCCTATGAACACTGAGCTGATGGCCAACTATCTGTATTTCCTGTGCAATGTCTGGTCACTCCGGCATTGGAGCATCGGAAAGTTCCCCGAGAATGAGATCAGGACCAGCCTTAAGGCGCTCATCATGGATGGTGTGCTTGCAGAGGCGGGTTCTACAAAGAAAGCCTGAGCAAACCACAGATTGATCGGGTGTCTGGCATCTATACGCCAAGGCAGTCAATTCGCATGTTCCTGTCGCTTCCGGGCAATTTGGTCGCAAAAACACTTGCGACCCTTCCTGGTCGTGCCAAACTGCACCTATGAAAATGCCCAAATGTCCAATGTCTCAGAATCGTCGCACAACCGGTTGTGACCTCGTCGTCAGGCGATAATCGCGGGCGCTCTGCGCCCATTGCCTGCGGCTCAGACAACGGACAATTTGGACGATCTCATGACATCTCAAACCTTGCGCCTGGCCATTGATATTGGTGGCACCTTTACCGATACGGTACTGGTCTCGGGTGACGAAACCATATTGGCCTCGGCCAAGACACTTACGACGCACCAAAATCCCGCGGAAGGCGCGATGGAGGGCGCAAAGCGTGTCATGGCGCAATCGGGTCGGTCGTTGAATGAGGTTACCGGTTTCATCCACGGCACCACGTTGGCGACCAATGCCTTGATCGAACGGCGTGGCGCCGTTGTGGCGACCGTGACGACCGAAGGGTTTCGCGACATTCTGGAAATCGCGTACGAGCGGCGATATGCGCAATATGACATCAATCTGAAAAAGCCGGACCTGCTGGTCGCGCGCGAGCGCGCGTTGACCATTCGGGAAAGAATGGCTGCCGACGGAGATGTACTTATCCCACTAGACAACAGCGCGATCGACCATCTTCTGGACGAACTGGATGTCAGCGGGGCTGATGCGGTCGCGATCTGTTTGATGCACGCCTATGCCAATCCCGCGCACGAACGCAGACTGCGCGACATTCTCACCGAACGAAGACCGGGCCTGACTGTTTCAATTTCCTCTGACGTAAGCCCGGAGGCGCGTGAGTTCGACCGGCTTTGTACCACGGTCGCCAATGCCTACATCCAGCCGCTCATGGAAAGCTATCTGTCGCGGTTTACCTTTCAGTTTCAGACCGAAGGCGTGATCTGTCCGATCCTGATGATGACGGCAGGTGGCGGCATGTGTACCGTTGAAACCGCTTCGCGTTTTCCAATCCGGCTGGTTGAAAGCGGACCGGCGGGTGGTGCCATTCTGGCCGCTCGTATCGCCGCGCGGACAGGAATCAACGAAGTGTTGTCATTTGACATGGGTGGGACAACCGCGAAACTCTGCCTGATCGACAACGCACGACCCCAAACGTCGCGCCAGTTCGAAATTGCACGCGCAGCGCGGTTCATCAAGGGATCGGGCATGCCGGTGCGCATCCCCGTTGTTGAAATGATCGAGATCGGCGCAGGCGGCGGCTCAATCGCCGGGGTTGATCGTCTGGGGCGGCTGACCGTAGGCCCTAGATCGGCCGGATCAGAGCCCGGTCCTGTTGCCTTTGGTCGGGGCGGCACTGAGCCAACTGTGACCGACAGTGACATCACCCTAGGCTATATCGTGCCAGACACATTCGCCGAAGGGTTTATCAAGATCGACCCCAAGGCCGCCGAAGCTGCGCTGAGCCGGGTCGTTGGCGTGCGTCTGGGTGCGGACCCCGCAGGGGCCGCAGACGGCATCAGTCGTATCGTCGATGAAAGCATGGCCAGTGCGGGTCGGATGCATGCAGTGGAATCGGGCAAGGACCTCGGTCCGCGTACGATGATCGCATTTGGCGGCAACGGCCCCCTGCACGCAAGCCGTGTGGCCCGATCCGCAGGGGTTAGCCGCATCGTAGTACCCCCTAATCCGGGCGTCGGCTCCGCGGTGGGGTTTCTGTTTGCCCCTGTCAGTTTCGAGATCGTCAGATCCCACTATTCTCTGCTTGAATCGCTGGAGTTGGAAAGGATTAACACCCTGTTTTCCAACATGATCGACGAGGCAAGCAGCGTGGTGGCACAAGGCGCAGGTGATGCACCCACTGAAACGCAACGCACGGCGTTCATGCGCTACAACGGTCAGGGCCACGAAATCGAAATACCCCTGCCCGATCGAGACTTGACCGTGAAGGATATGGGACCACTTACCGCTGCGTTCGAGACAGAGTATCGAAAACAATTCTCGCGTCCAGTGCCGGGAATGCAGATCGAGATTCTGAACTGGGCTGTCCGCGTCGCAACGCCAGAAACGGTTGTTCCAGAGTTGCCGGAAACACCGCCACTGACAACGATCACACCCGCCCAGACCCGCCCTATCACCTGCGATGTTGATGGTCAGACCAAGCTGGCCGGCTTTGTATCCAGGGACAGTCTGAACCCCGGCAACCGGGTTTGCGGTCCCGCGCTGATCACAGAGCCGCAGACCACCACTTTGGTTTCAGCTGACTTCTCAGCGTATGTGGACGCCATTGGAAATCTCATCCTTATCCAGAGCCAGAAAGGAGACGCATGATGACTTCCGATCTTTCCCCCGCCCGCCTGCAAGTCATGTGGAACCGACTGCTTGCGGTGGTCGAAGAACAGGGCCAGACCCTAATCCGCGCCGCTTTTTCGCCCATTGTGCGCGAATGCGGTGATATCTCGGCCGGAATCTTTGACGCAAAAGGTCAAATGCTGGCACAGGCGGTCACTGGTACGCCGGGGCACATCAACACAATGGCCGAAGCCGTTATGCACCTGCGCGGCCATTTCCCAGTTCAGGACATGAAGCCCGGCGACATCTACATGACCAATGATCCGTGGCTGGCTTCAGGGCACCTGAACGATTTTCTGCTGATGATGCCGGCGTTCAAAAACGGGAAGGTCGTCGGCTTTACCTCATGCACATCGCATCTCGTGGATCTGGGTGGCCTTGGCATGGGACCGGAAGGGTCGGATATCTATGATGAGGGCCTGCTGATCCCGCCCTGCAAACTGGTCGAACAAGGTGTCCCGAACGCCTTGCTGTTGGATATTGTCCGCGCCAACAGCCGCGAGCCCATTGCGAATGAGGGCGATATCTACGCATTGATTGCCTGCTGCGAAGCGGGCGCAAACCGTCTGCTCGATATGATGGATGAATTCGGCATCAACGATCTGGATCAACTGGGCCGCTACATCATCGACACCTCGCGCCGTGGCACGCTTGAGGCCATCGCCGAAGTGCCTGCGGGCACCTATAGAAACGTTCTGAAGATGGATGGTTATGAAAATGAACTGGAACTTCACGCGACCCTGACGATCAGCGAAAAAGGCATGCATGTGGATTTCACCGGAACCTCGGGTTGTTCGGGCAAGGGCATCAATGTGCCGCTGAATTATGCCACGGCCTATACCGTCTTTGCCCTGCGCTGCATCGTCGGGTCCGACATCCCCAACAACGCGGGATCACTCGAACCGTTTACGGTGGACGGGCCAAAAGGCTGCATCCTCAACGCACAGCGCCCCGTACCCGTTGCGATGCGGCACACTCTGGGACAGGTGACACCAGATCTGGTGCTGGGCTGCCTGCATCAGGCGCTACCTGATCAGGTGCCTGCCGAAGGCGCATCCTGCATGTTCGATCTGCCAATGCGGCACACGCCTGAAGTAGCTCGTGATGGGGGGCGGGAATTCGCAATCGAACCGGTGCACAATGGCGGTACTGGCGCGCGGCCTCACGCGGATGGCCTTTCTGCCACGGCCTACCCTTCGGGTGTGTTCGGGTCACAGGTCGAAATCACGGAAAGCGTTGCTCCCGTAACCATCTGGAAACGCGAGCTTCGCCCGGATTCAGGAGGCGCAGGCAAGTATCGCGGCGGTCTTGGCCAACGGATCGAGATGACATCGGCCAATGGCGCACCCTTTATCGTGTTCCTGTCGGTTGAGCGCCTCAAGTTTCCCGCCCTTGGTCGATTGGGTGGACACCCCGGCGCCCCCGGACGCATTCGTTTCCGCGACGGCGAGGAAGATATCCCGGGCAAGGGAGAACTGCGCGTCGAAGCTGACGACTATCTGATCTTTGAAACACCCGGTGGAGGTGGTTTTGGCGACCCGACTGAGCGGGATCCTCAGGCAATCGCCCTAGACCTCAAACGCGGCTTGATAAGTGAAGAAGGCGCAAAATCCTATCGGGGCGCATCATGATCCGCCCGGTTCCTCATGTGAGTGGAATGGCGGCTTACGCACTGGCCGATCTTGGTGGCGAAAACACCGTCTCGCTGGCCCAGAATGAAAGCGCCTTCCCCCCAAGCCCCGCAGCCATTGCGGCGGGTCGGGACGCAATGGCCAATCTGTCACTCTACCCCGATCCGGAATGGACGGAACTGCGTGCGGCAATTGCCGAAGTGCACGGGCTTGAACCCACACGGGTACTGTGTGGGACGGGTTCGATGGAACTGATCGGCTGTTTGATCCGCGCATATGCCGGACGCCGCGACCGGGTTCTTGGCACGGACTACGGGTATGCGTTTGTCGCTTCAGCGGCAGCTCAATGTCAGGCCGATTACGTCAAAGCCCGTGAAGTGGACCTGACAGTTTCCATCGACGATATCATCGCTGCGTTGACACGTGAAACGCGGATCGTCTTTGTGTGTAATCCCGGTAACCCGACTGGCACCCTGATCCCCAATTCCGAAATCCTTCGTCTGCGAGACAGGCTGCCCGCCGATGTTCTGTTGGTCGTTGATCAGGCTTATGCTGAATTCTCAGACGACACCAACGATCCATCCGAAATCTTTGCGCTGACCGACCGAGGCGACACCGTGATCTTGCGCACTTTTTCCAAGGCATATGGTCTGGCAGGCGCGCGCGCTGGTTGGGGATACTTCCCACCCGAGGTTGCGGCTGACCTGCGCAAGCTGCTCAACCCGAACAATGTCTCCGTCGCTTCGCAGGCAACAGCCGTCGCCGCCATTCGCGATCAGGCATATATGCGGAATGTTGTCTATCGAACAGCTGAAATCCGAGACCGCTTTGCCGAGGACTGTCGTGCGTTGGGTCTGATCGTTCCCCAAAGCCATACGAACTTTGTACTATTGCGGTTCGCTTCAACCCTGGACGCGCAACGGGCAGACGCGGTGCTGCGGGCCAACAATCTTCTGATGCGCGGCATGGGCGGATATGGACTAGACAACTGTTTGCGCGCCACAATTTGTGAGGCACCGGTCATGGATCGTTGCCTGACCGCCCTGAGGGGAGTGCTGAAATGATCGAAACACGGGCTGCGGCAAAAATCGGTGTTCTGGTGCCGTTCACCAACACCAACCTAGAGCCGGACATGGAGTTGCTGAGGCCACCCAACACCACGGTCCATTTTCAACGTATGGGTGGGTATGACGTGGATGAAGTTCCCGGCTCGGACCAGATGGCGGGATTGGGGGCCTCGGATATCAGTCATGACCTGCGGATGATTTCCGGGGTGCGACCAGACGTGGTTCTATATGGCTGCACCTCTGCAACTTTGACCCACGGGCCGTCCTTCGACACGAACTTAGCAGAACGGATCAAGGCGGGCTCGGGCGCGATTTCGCTGACCGCTGCGGGGGCGCTGATCGCAGGTATCAAGGCGCTCGGCGCAACAAAGGTCGGCTTTTCATCGCCCTACTTGGGCGAGATCAATGCACAAGCGATTGACTTCATGGCCCGTAATGGCATCGAAACCGTCAAATGTGCCGATGTGGGCCGTGAGCTTGGCAATTATGGGCAAGGCGAACTCACACCGGACGACGTGTATCAGCTCGCCTGCCAGGCCGATCACCCAGAGGTGCAAGTGATCGTGTTGAGCTGTACGGACATGCGCTCGGTCGAAGCAATCGAACGTATTGAGGCCGCTCTGAACAAACCCGTTATCACGTCCAACCAAGCGATGGTCTTCGGTCTGTTGAAGGCGTTGAACCTTCCGCGGCACGACGCGTTACCCGGACGTCTATTTGACAATTTGTGAACCGCTGCAAGGTACTCAATCATTGAGTTTGCTTGGTGAAGTTTGCGGGGTTTTTTGTTGCGGATTTTCGAACGAACGCTGATAGCAACCAGACTGCCATTCGGGAAAACTGGCTTATTGCAATTTTTTGCCTTGGGCTTTGGCGATAGGAGCTTCTGCACGCGCATTACTTCGAGTGTCGGACGGAAGTTGGCCAAAGTGAGTCTGGTAGAGTTTTGTAAACTGGCTCCAACTCCAGAACTCATGCCTTGCGGCAATATCCCCAATGGAAACGTCGAATTGCCCAGGATCACTAAGCGCGCATCTAGCCATATGCAGGCGCAATAGACGGTGATAACTCAGCGGCCCTAAGGAGATCTGCGACGTAAAAGAACTCTGCAGAGTTCTGCGTCCGCTGCGTGTTATGGCCAACACGTCATCGACACTGTGGATGTCGTTCCAGTTTTTGTGAATGGCGTCGCGCCCCGCAAGAAACTGTTCATAGGATATAGGGCTGAGCAGTCGTGACAAAGACGCGCCGTGCCCGGAAAACTCCAGCGATAGTTTTGAGGCCACACCGGCCAACAAGGCGTCACCAATGAGTTGAGCGGTTTTCTCCGGCCCCTTTTCAAAACTGGCTGCTTGAATAGCCTGAACCACATCTTCCCGGATGCGCCGGGCCAATTGCGGAGCATTTAGAAGTTGCGCCCCAAAGTCAGGCGCAAACAGCCATTCCTTTGCTGGTGCGGACAGGCCGGAATGATCACGCAGGTGATCCGGGTGGATGACTATGGCGATAACTGCACCCTCGACCGGGCTACGCAGATGCAAATCTGCATATGGCATCGCCACCAAAACACCATCTTGGTCAAAAGAACTGCCATTGAGCAAGAAAGGCTCACCCTCGCTTGCCAAAACGCCGATAGTGATGGCTTGTGAATGTCCGGCCACAGTCTGTTCAAGTGCCTGGTTACAATGTTCCAGGTGGACGGACAGATTATCACCCAAAAAACAGGACAGGAAACGCCCCGAAAAGGTGCCAGGTGTCAGTTGCAAATAGGACTGATCAAAACCGGTCAGTCGTTCAGCCTGCTCGTCAAAATCGTGGTATTGGCGGTCCAGGATGACGGAAGGATCTGCGCTCAGCAAGTAGTTTGGCGCACAAATGTTTGATAAAACGCGCATATTTGCTCTTTCCCCGCCAAGGTAGCCCTGCACAGACCTGTTAACGGTGTTTCGCCGTACGCTTTAAACTAACCGAGCGCGAAGCTTCAGAAAAGCTGCGAGACGTGAATGACAGGGGTAATGCTATGCTTAAGACACTTACAACGACGCTGGCGTTTGGCTTGGGTACAAGCGCCAGTGCTGAAGACGCATGGATGTCCATTCCAGCGCCCGTTCCAATGCCGGAAGCGGCGCAAAGTGGGCAGGCCGATGTTAACGGCATCTCGATGTACTTTGCGACCTTTGGGGATGCAGACAATACTCCGATATTGATGATTCACGGAGGGCTGGCTCATGCAGATATCTGGTCTGCGCAGGTTGCGGATCTATCAGCTGACTACCGTGTGATTGTGGCCGACACCCGAGGCCACGGGCGGTCCACCAACGATGGCAGCGACTACAGCATCGAGCTCCTGGCCACCGATTACCTCGCTTTGCTGGACACGCTCGACGTTAGCAAGGTCCACCTTGTTGGTTGGTCTGACGGGGCCAATATTGGTTATGAGATTTCCAAGACTGCGCCAGAGAGACTGGCCAGCCATTTTGCCCATGCAGGCAATGTGACACTTGCCGGTGTTGACCCTTCAGTTGAGACAAACGAAGTGTTTGGCGGCTATGTCAACATGATGGCCGGGGACTATGTGAAAATGTCTCCCACACCTGACGGTTTTGAAGGTTTCGTTGGCGGGATTTCTAAGATGTGGTTCGCAGACAAAGCCGACGGGCTGCAGCAAGTCGAAGCGGTGACGGTTCCGACGCTAGTTGTACAGAGTGAACATGACGAGGCGATCCTTGCGGAGCATTCCGCAGCAATCGCCAATGCCATCCCGGATGCCAAGCTTATGACCCTCAAAGATGTCAGCCACTTTGCCATGTTCCAAGACCCCGCAGGCTACACCGCCGAGATCAGGGACTGGCTTGAAGAACAGTGAGGCGGGCGCGACGTCACAGTACGCGCGAAAGGAAGGCCTTGGTGCGCCGTTCACGTGGTTCCGAAAACAGCACCTCCGGAGGGCCTTGTTCAAGGATGCGGCCAGCATCAAGGAAACAAACTTTGTCCGCCAATTCACGTGCAAAGCCCATTTCGTGCGTCGCAAGTACCATGGTCATGCCCTGCTTTCTCAGGTCCCTAAGCACATCCAGCACTTCGCCCACCAACTCAGGGTCCAGCGCGCTTGTAATCTCGTCAAACAGCATGATCTGCGGCTCCATCGCCAGCGCACGGATGATTGCCACGCGTTGCTGCTGACCGCCCGATAGCTGGTCCGGATAGTGCTCCATACGGTCGCCCAGCCCAAAGCGTGTGAAAAGCTGGGTCACTCGCGGGCGGAGGTCTTCCCTGCTCAACCCCCGCACGCGACGCGGCGCAAGCATCACGTTTTCGGCCGCCGTCATGTGGGGAAACAGGTTATAGCTCTGGAACACAATGCCGATCTGCTGGCGCACGGGCTGAGGGTCCAGTCCCGGCTCTGAGATGTCCTTTCCATCCAGCCAAATCGTTCCGTCATCGATGGGCTCCAGCAGGTTCATGCAGCGCAGAAGCGTGGATTTGCCCGACCCTGAAGCCCCGATAAGACAAACCATCTCGCCTTCGGCCACATCCAGATCAATGCCTTTGCATACCTCGTGATCGTCGAACCGTTTCCGCACCCCACGCAAGGATAACTTCGCAGTCATGAGCGCGCCCTGTTCTGCTTGTTCATAAGGTAATCTGCATATCGCGTTGCTGGAATGGTCAGCGCCAGAAAGATAAGCGCGGCGCCCACATAGGGCGTGAAATTTGCATATAGTGACTTGTAGACGCCAGCCTGCCGGAAAATCTCAACCGGGCCGATAAAGGACAAAAGTGCTACGTCCTTCTGCAAGGCGATGAACAGGTTCATGTTAGCCGGAACGACGTTGCGTATAGCCTGCGGCAGAACCACAAAGCGCATTGTGTCCTGGTCGCTCAGCCCCAGTGAGGCCGCAGCGGATCGCTGCGACTGGTGAATCGAGTCTATGCCCGAGCGGATCACCTCGGCCACATAAGCCGAATAGACCAGAACCAGAGCCAGCGTGCCCCAGATATAGGGACTGTTCCAGGGTCTCGGCAGGCCCAACCCCGGAATGCCGAACCCGATAATGTAGATAACAAGTACCACCGGCAGGCCACGGAAAACGTCCGTATAGGCAATTCCGAACAATCGCAGTGGAAAGAGCGCAGGCGCGCGCGTATCCCGGCACAATGCGATGGCAAGGCCCGTGATCGCGATAAGCGGCGCAGACCAGGCAAAAATCATCACGTTCATAAGAAAGGCTTCAAGCAGTCCGGGAAATGTTTCGGCGAAGACCCTGCCGTTAAAAAATGAGCGCTGGACGGCTTCCCACCCGGGGGCGAGCGGGACAAGGACGACGATGGCCAGGATCACGCTGACCGTCGAGATCAGCGCGATGCGAATTGAGCGCCGCCGAACCCCGGCTTCGTAAACCTCGCGACGCGTTGGCGTCGTTGCAGAATGCTCAGCCGGGTCTTTTTGCAATGGCGTTTCTTCCATCTACTTGAAGACCGGTACACCTGTAGCCTCGGACAGCCATTCAGCTTCAATCGCGGCAAGCTCGCCGCTTTCGGTCAACTCTGTGATGGCGTCGTCAACGCATTCCTTCAGCGCGTTGCCTTCTTCCATCAAAAGGCCGAACTGATCGGGACTTTCGGATTGCCCCGGAGGGAATTGGCCAAGCAATGCACCGTTTTCGACCACCACAGCCGAAAGATAGAGTGCGGTGGGCAGATCATAAAGCGCTGCATCGATCTGGCCGGCCATGATGGCGGCGTTCACATCGGCATTGTCGTTGTAAAGCAACGGTTCATCCGAAGGCTGAATCACGTCATTCAGCATCGGGATCGCAGTTGTCGTGGCCACAGCCCCCCACTTCAAACCCTTGAGGCCCTCCAACGTCGCTTCGGCACCGGAATCGACAACATTCTGGGTGGTCAGAACCGCCATGGCGGAGGTGTAGTAAGGCAGGCTGAAATCAACCATTTCTTCCCTTTCGGGCGTGATCGAGTACTGCTGCATGTTGAAATCAAAGTTCTTCGCACCCGGCTGAATCGCCTCATCAAAACTTGTGCGCACCCAAGTAACATTGTCCTGCCCGAAGCCCATTTTCTCGGCGATGGCATAAGCAACAGCCGCTTCGAACCCTTCGCCGCTTTCAGGTGCATCGTTCATAACCCAGGGATAGTACGCCGGGTTGCCGGTCGCGATCGTCAGAGTGCCCTCTGTGAGGGTCTTCCCCTTGGCGCAGGCCCCATCGCCTGCGGCAAGCACTGAGGTTGTTGAGAAAATCAAGGCTAGAGCTGTGCCAGCAATCAGTTTCATCCAATCGTCTCCCTGTTTCTGTTTGCCCACAGGTTCTTATGCGTGGAGGAATTTGTCTAGGTGTTTGATGCCGTTGAACATTGGTCGCGTCTATTCGTCAAGTCATAGGGATGCGCCATGCGCCTAGTTCGTCATGGCAACGCAATGTGAATTCACTCCTCCACCAAAACGACAAAAAGGGCGCTAGATCCTTACTGAGCTGTCGGCAGCTCCGCAACGCAGGGCATCTTAGCGTGTTGCGGCAACTTCGGGTCGGGACGATGCCAGGATTGAGCAGAAGAAACCCACAAGCTACCCTGGCTTTTATAAATCGATGGATCCTTCAGCGTTCCGACTTTGATTGCTTTGTACTCTGGTGCTGCGCTGTTCCAGGATATGACGTGCACTCCACAATCCGGACAGAACTGCCGAAAGACATCGTTTCCGCTTTCGACTTTACGCCTGAATGTCGTTGGCGTTCCCTGCACAACGGTCACCGCTGATGCCGGAAACATTATTCCATGGGCTTCCGCACCGCCTGAGGTCTTCTGACAGTCACGGCAGTAGCAAGCGCCCGATATGATTGGAGCAGCATTTACGCTGTACTTAACGGCACCACAAAGGCACTCTCCCTCAAAGACTTCAATCATCCTTCGTCTCCTTTTCTGCAAATCCTTCAATCATCGCTTCTGCGACGCGCACAGTTGTCGCGATCTCTTCGGGTGATAAGCGTTCTGAAACGCGCGCGATGTTAACCGCCTCGCGTGCCAAAACAGCTCCGATCAATTCGGCCCCGATTGGTGACAGCGCCAAGAGCTTTGAACGACGATGAGCAGTATTCTGGCGGCGTTCGACCAACCCTTTTTCAATCAGCGCATTCGCGGTCTTTTGAACAAACTGCCGCGGTGCGATTAGTCGGTCAGCAATCCGCGGCACAGGAAGTGGTCCATGGTCATAGAGTTGCTCTAGCACGGCCCGTTCAGTAACGGTCAGTCCGGTGCCACCCAATTCACGTGCAACAGCGCTTTCCAAAACCTTGTAGAGCGGGCGCACAAGCCGAATGAAGTTATAGAGGTTTGTCGAGTCATCCATAATGTCATTAAAGATGTCATAATGACATCCATGATGTCAATCATGCTTTGTGACTTAGCCTAGTGGGAGTAACCTACTCAAACCCACAACTGCACGATTGAAGCCGTTAGCAGGAGAGCCATGGTACCGTTGAACAAATGCCAGTGCCATTCGGCGCTCAGCCAACGGGCAACGAGGCCGCCAGCCAGCGCCCAGATCGTCAGGGAAAGATAAGCGGAAAGAGCAAATACCAGGGCCAGGATGCCACCCAGCACCAAGGGGCCGCTGGCCAGCTTGGAAAACGACGAGGCAACGCCCAATGCCATGGCCCAGGCTTTCGGATTTATCATGAGCAGTATAATGCCACTCACAAGACCGATTGGCGTTTCCTCATCAGATTGTGTCGGCAAAGGGGGACCGGCCAAGCCAATCCTCGCGGCAAGCCATATCAGATAAATGGAACCGACTGCCTTTACGCTCAACTCCAGCACAGGTGCTGTTTGAAGTGTTGTAGCCAAACCGACCCCAGACACCGCCACTAACCCTGCAAGCGCAAGAGCCATGCCAATGATCAGTGGAACACTGCGTCCATATCCAAACCGCGCTCCGGATACCGTGGCGAGCGTGGTCGCACCACCTGGAGAGCCAGTGGCCACCAAGGCAAACACTACAAGCGCCCATATCTGATCAGGCATCGCGTTTACCGTGCGGCGGTTACTTCGATCTCAACAAGAAGGTCAGGTGCCGCCAAACCGGCCACAACTAACGTGGTGACTGCAGGGGCATGCCCCTGGCTCCAACGTGCTTGACGGGCATTGGACAGGGTCGGCAGAAACTTTGCATCGGTCACATAGTAGATGACACGCAAAATGTCAGCGGTGCCCAGCCCGGCATCGGCAAGTAGCGCTTCGACATTGCTCATCGCTTGATAACATTGTTGCTCGAACCCTTCACGGGTCTCGCCATCGGGTGAGACACCTATCTGCCCCGAAAGACAGACCAGTGTCTTCGGCGCCGAGATCTGAGTGCCATGTACATAAATACCCTGATACTGCTCCGGTACAGCGCGCAGTGTGTTTGGGGCCAATCGCGTAATCATTTTTTTGCTCCGTTTCCAAATCGCCGTGAAGGCCCCAGCCGGTTAGCTGGAGTTTGCCGTCAGAACCAACAAAACGTCATTGCCCAACATCAGTCCGTTTTTTAGCTGGGCTCGCTTTGGTCGACGATACTGAAGATCAACCCGCCCGCGACGCGAAATGCCGATCCACCACGAAACTCCAACTGCTGCCCGGCCTTCCATCCGTTGGGCAGGTCGACTGCCACCACGGCAGAGTAGTCGACCTCAATCAATGTGATATCTGCGACGGATATGACATTCACGACCTTTTGGTGGCGGCTTGCAAAAGCCTGAACGCCAAGACTTGCCAGTTCCGCAAATGCCTGTTTGCCAGAGGTCTCGGACGTGACTTCCCCACCGGAAACATCGCAAAATGTGACGTCATCCGAAAGGCAAGCCACCATGGCCGCCACATCCATTTGGTTGTAGGCATTGATGTAGTTTTGGATGATACCGGGCAGGTGTTTCATTTGATTTCCCTCGTCCCACCCGAGACCCGCACCGAAGCGCCTTTCGTGTTATCCAATGAGACTTTGATTAGGGACGGGCAACCCATGTCTTCGCCCTGGCGAATGGTGAAGCTGCCGCCATGGGGCCATTGGCTGTCGCGCAGGTAACCGGCGAAGGCTGCTGCGGCGGCGCCGGTCGCCGGATCCTCCAAAACACCGCCCGAAGCAAAAGCATTGCGCACCACGAAGGATTGGTTCTCCTCGATGTACACCAACATCACTGTGACCAGATCATGTTTGCGCATCACCACGCGGCCTTCGTCCAGATCATATGTCATCGCCGCGAGCCGCGCGCGGTCCTTAAGGGTAAGCACAATATGATTGGCACCACCATGAATGTACGCCGGCAGCAGTCGAGGATCGAGATCTTCAGTCGTCAGGTCAAAAAGCGCCAGGATGTCCCCAACCTCGCCTTCGGTCATTGTACGACTTTTCGTTGGCGGCGATGAAAGGGTAGCGAACATGCCGTCCGGCGTGGCCGCGGCGTCGACAGAAATTGTGGCGTCGTTCAGAACGAGGGTATAGGTACCTTCACCGTTCTGCTCACCCAGCGCTGCACCAAGGGCAATTGTGGCATGGCCGCAAAACGGCACCTCAGATTCCGGTGAGAAGTAACGCACCCTCCAATTTTTGCCCCCATCATCCTGCGCCACGGCAAAGGCGGTCTCCGAATACCCGACGTCGGACGCGACGCGTGCCATTTCATCTTCGCTGACCGCGTTCTCCAAAAGTACAACCCCTGCCGGATTGCCGCCCTCTGATCCTTGGCTGAACGCTGCGATTCGTTGAATGTTCACGGGAAACTCCTGTCTATCGTCGTCAGAATCCTAATGGGGGGCCGTACGGTTGTCCCAGCACTAACGATTGCAGTTTTCTAAAATTTCTTTTGCATCAATGCTCTTTTGGATAATCTTCCTTCATGTCGAAAGAACTGGATCAAACGGACCGCCAAATTGTAGAGATCCTCGAATCTGATGGCCGTACCCGCCTTTCCGATATCGGCAAGGCGGTCGGTCTCACTGGCCCGGCCGTCGGTGAACGCCTGCGCAGCCTGCAACATCACGGTTTCATTGCTGGGTTTGGCGCACAGGTAGACTTACGCCGCTTTGGCTATACAATTCAGGCTCTTGTCCGGATCAAACCACGAAGCGGGCAATTGCACATCGTTGAGAGAATGATCGAGGAACAACCCCGTTTTTCGTCCTGTGACCGTGTCACAGGTGACGATTGTTACGTCGCCCGTCTGCTGTTGAAAGATGTGGCAGAGTTGGACGACATTCTTCTGCCGTTCCACGACCGGGCGGAAACGAACACTTCGATCGTGAAGTCATTCGTCTTCGAACCCAGGTTACCGCCCTTGGACTAGGCAGTCAGCCCGATCAGGTGCGCCAGTCCCGCGTTTCTCTGTCCAACCATTTCCTAAATGTTTTGATCTTTTGCGAATGTCGATGGCTTTCGGGAAAGACCAGCCAGTATCCTGACCCATCCTCACACGTCAAATCAAACGGCTGTATCAACCGCCCGCTTTTCAACTCATCCTGAAAAAAAGCGGGCGTCAGCATAGCAACGCCCTGCCCTGCAATCGCGGCACTGGCTTCCAGCACCTGAGGACCAAAATGTTGCCGGACTTCGCCAGTCAGATCGGTGCCCTCTAGTCCAGCGGCCGCCACCCAACGATTCCACCATGGATCTGCGGGTGAGAGGATATGCAGCCGCAAAAGATCCTCAGGCTTGTGGACGCCCCCGATCGTTGCAGCCAGATCCGGGCTGAGCATCGGGGTAAATCGGGTTGGGATCAAAAGATGGCTTGCCAGTCCGCGCCAATTTCCCTGCCCGCCGCGAACGGCCACGTCAAAACCGCTGGCCAAGAAATCAACCAGGCTTTCGCTGACCTCGACTCGAACCGCGACGTTCGGGTTTTCCATTTGAAAACCACCCAATTTTTGCGCCAGGAAGTTGGTGGCGAATGTCGGGATAACACTAATGGCCAATGTCTGTTGCGAGATACCCTTAGCTTCAGCAAAGGCATCGCTCAGGATGTTGAGGGCATCGGTGGCTTTCTCAGCAAATGCATCCCCGATATCTGACAGAGACACGCCGCGCGCTTCACGTATGAAAAGCGGCGCACCCACACGTTCCTCGAGAATCTTGATCTGATAGCTGACCGCTGCCTGCGTCATCCCGAGTTTGTCCGCCGCAAGGGTGAAATTCTTGCACCGCGCGGCCTCTTCAAAGACTCGGATTGCGGCCAGCGGAGGAAGGGTGGCCCGATCAACCATAAATTTTCCTTATGCCTCGGAATCAATACCGATTTGTTTGTCTGATATTTTTCTGTGCTGATCAGGATAAACGATCAGCCCATCAAATGGGAGGGCGAAATGACTACACCGCTGCTACTGAAACAAATACTAACTTTGCTCAAAGTTAACTCCCTTGGTTCTCCAAGCCGGAGCCCCCAGCCAGAAGATATTCAACATTGGTCGAGTCATATGAAAAAAGACATCGGTATGGACTACGCTGATCCTCCGAAGCGCCCATTGTTCTACGGTGGCCAAAGTTGGTAACGTTGAACGCTAAAATCAAAACCGCCGAGCACGTCTCAGATGACGTCCTGCGTCGGGCGATGAACACGGCATTTTCGGATTACGCGGTACCGATGGAACTATCGGGTCGGGCATTTGCCCTTATGATGCAGCAGCGCAGGTTGAGCCGCGCGGCCTCACGCGTTGCCATCATCGGAGGGGATGTCGTGGCAATCTGGTTGATGTCTGTGCGCGGCCGCCGTGCCTATCTGATCTCAAGCGGAACATGTCCTGAGTTCAGGCGTCAGGGGCTGGCCCGTCAACTTGGCCAAGACTGTTTGGTCGGCTTAATAAATGAACACATCACCAACTTTCAAACCGAAGTTCTGACCAGTAACAAAAGAGCGTTCGATCTTTACGCTGCTTTGGGGACGGCAATCACGCGACAACTTGAGTGCTACGAACTGCCGTCCTTGCCCGGATCACCCAGACATGATGTGCGACAATCGCCTTGGGCAGAAGTCAAAGGCGAGGCGCACACGTTGGCAGAGGTGCTGCCATCCTGGCAAAACAGTTTCGGCGCGATTGCGGCGATTGCCAATGATGTAAAATGCTGGACCGTATCAGACGCCCGCGGTCTGGCGGGTTATGCCGTAGTAGCCCCCGAAACGCGAACTCTGGTTCAGATTGGGGTTCGCAAGGATCGCCGTTGCGAGGGGGTTGCCCAGTCTCTGATCAAAGCCTGCCATCCAGGCGACAAATTGCACCTGTTAAATGTCGACGCTCAGTCGGAGGAATTCCGCGCGTTTCTGCAAGCAATAGGTGCTGAACCTACCGTATCGCAGTTCGAATTGAGCATGCGCATTACAGACGCAATCGAAAGATGAAAACGGATGTTTCGGCTAATCTCAGGTGAGGTCTTATCGGATAACTGGGGGACTCTGACAAAATACGAATTCGAACTGCGCCTCCGAAACGGTGAGTGGCAACACCAGACGCGCGAAACCTACGACCGGGGCAATGGCGCAACCTGCCTGTTATTCAATCCCGAAACGACTTGTGTCCTGTTGACCCGTCAATTCAGGCTACCGGTGTTTCTGAATGGTGGGATAGAGGCCCTGATCGAGGCACCCGCCGGACTGCTGGAGGGCTCGGATGCCGATGGGCGGATGCGCGCTGAACTGCTCGAAGAGACAGGATTTCAAACGCCGACACTGACACATTTGTTCGACATCTACATGAGCCCTGGTTCCGTCACCGAGTATCTTTCCTTCTTTAAAGGTATCTATTCAACATCGGATCAAATCGCCAGCGGCGGTGGCAAGTACGATGAAGGAGAGGACATTGAAGTCTTACAGGTTCCCCTTTCTGACGCGATGAAGATGATTGAAAGCGGCGACATTCGTGACGCAAAGACGATCATCCTGCTCCAGCATCTGATGATAGAGATCCTCCAAAAAAATCTTGAGAGCTGACTACCTGTTCTAGCGACAACTGTGTGATTTAGCACCATGAGAAGCGGTATTGGCCGGCTCCGATCCAAGTCCAGATTGACCAATCGGGAGATGTTCTCGAAGCAACATTGGCGGGCCGCATTGCGGAATATCGTAGCGCCCGCACAGTCAAAACCTGTTCAAACTAGCAAAGCAAGGGATCAGTTTACCTTTCAGAAACCCCCTAAAGACACATCCGTTATCGCATGATAGCTCCGATACATGACAAAAACATCGACGCAAGATAAGCCATCCATTCCTTATGCCCTGCCTATGCTTGGTGTTCTCTTTGCGTCTGTTTGTTTCGGGCTCGTTCCCTACTTTAGTCGGGCCCTGACTGAGCAGGGCATCGCACCTTATGCAGTTGCATTCTATCGCTACATTGTTGCGGCAATCCTGCTCCTTCCTGTTCTAATCTCGCATCGAAAAGCATGGCGCGTGATTGTCTGGGGTTTATCTGCAGGCGCGGTGATGGGGCTCGGATGGATCGGATACGTTACAGCGCTAGAGACATTACCTGCGTCAACCGTGGGCGTACTCTATATGACTTATCCGGTGTTCACGCTTGTAATCAGTTGGGCAGTGTTTGCTGATGCGCCCACACAGCGCTCAGTGTTTGCGTCCTGTCTGATCGTGGTGGCGGCAATCATCGCAGGATCACCCGCATCTGCATCCAAAGAACACATACCAACATTGCTGATTGCTCTAGCGGCTCCGTTTGGGTTCGGATTTGGTATTTGCGTCCTGGTGCACCGGCTGTCTCGGATCGCGCCACTGGCGCGTATCGCCTCAGTTTCCCTTGGCTCCATTGTCGGTCTTGCACCACTTATGTTGAGTGCTGAAATGAACGAGATATTTCCGCAGGACCGGGCCAACTGGCTGTTGATTGTTGGAATTGGGGTAGTCACTGCGCTAGTCCCTCAGCTTATCTACACAGTTTGTTCACCATTGATTGGTGCCTCGCAAACTGCGATTGTCGGCAGCATAGAATTGCCCACCATGTTTGCAGTAGGATTTTTTGCTTTTGGCGAGGCAATCACCGCGCCCCAGGCCATTGCCTGCGCTTTTGTACTGTCCGCAATTGCGATCATACGAGGCAAGTAGACACACGACGGCTCGGCTTTGCTTTTAAAGTTCCAAGCTATCACAGAAGGCAGCGCTATATAGTCCTTTGCCGCACATCTGACGGATCTCAGGGCTGGTCAATCAGGTCAGCGTCGGGATGCTGTTGCGCGGCCTTTCAAAGTTTCCGCGGATGCATCGTGCGGCGACTTCGAAAATTCGTTTGCAAGCTACCGCATCGGGCCACAGATTCACACTGTGCAGCCATTGTCGTCGCACCTTCCAAGGCCGGCGGCCCGGTGTTCTGTGTGCATAGCAGCGGCCTTACTGCCAAGAAGACCGCCGATCTCAGCTCCTACCTGCAATTCCGCGACCTGACCGAAGTGGTGTGCGGCAATCCGGCCTGTCTGATCTAGCAGTACCAGGCTGGGTGTTCCGCGCAGGCCGTATGCGGCCATGGTTTCAGGCAGCGGTCCTGCCCCCTGTTTGTCGATCGCCACCGGAAAGGTAATGCGGTACTCGTGCAGAAAGGCCTTCAGCGATACCGGGAGCATGGCTTCGTGGTGCTCGAAAACAGTATGCAGCCCGATCACCACGACCTGATCGCTGGAAAAGTGCCGCTGCACGGCTTGCGCAAGGGGGATGCCGTGGACAACACAGCCAGGGCACAGCATCTGGAAGGCCTCGATCAGGACGACCTTTCCCTGGAAATCCGACAACTTGAGGTTCCCCTCAGCGTTGAACCATTCAGTTACCTGCAGTTCCGGCGCTTGCATATTGGTCTCTCCTATAATGTAGCCAGCCGCCTGTTTGGAGCGACCGGCTTTTGTCGTTCACTGAAGTTTGCCCGGCAGGCTCAGGTCACCTGAAGCAATGTCAAAAACATCCGTGACACACAGCAGCGGCGCGTGAATGCTGGCGTTCACACGCAGCGCAGAGGTGACGCCGTCATAAGCAACATCATCCAGCTCCACGTCGCTGGCAAACCCGGCATTCACCTTGATCTCTGGGCCGTCGAACAGTGGTGTGAACCCGGGGCTGTCCAGGTAAATCGGGAACCCCGGCCAGGTCGCAGGTAGCTTGGGCATTGTTCCCTCCGGGATGTCGCGCACCGCGAGAGCACCCGGTCCGCAATCCTCAGTCGGTGTAAGTACAACCCAATGGCTGTGCCATTCGATACCGTCGTTGGCCGGATCACCATCGCCGTTTTCATCAAATAGAGGAGTGTCGTCAAAATCCGGATGGCTGGTCGCGGCCATTGCCAGAATGCCGGTGCCACGCTCAAAACCCACTGCAGACGGATCAAGAGATGTAGGCCACACATAAGACCAGACATCAGACCCGCCCACCGATCCGGTTGCAGCCGGAACCGACGCCCCGGCGATACCGCTGGTGGTCATGTGGAAGGTAACAGTGTTGCCGTTACGGTGCGCATGCGCCGCAAGGATGTCGAAATCAGCCACCTTACCGGCATCTGCCGGAGAGATGACAGCCCCCTCCTGATGAAGGGCATGATCGCCGTCCCCAACAGCGGACGAAGCGCCAAGAACAATTGCGGTGAGCGATATCCAGGGAAGTTTCATTTCTCATCTCCTGTCTTTTACTAGCGACTCGCTATCACTTGGAAGAATATATTGCAACTTTAATTTCGACTCGCTACTTTTGACATATGAAAAACGACCACGGCATCCGCATCCTCATCAACCGCCTTGCCCGGATAGATTCCGCTTCCGGCTGGACCGGCGACCTGAACCCGACCCAAAGGGCAGCGCTGGAGTATCTGTCTGAGGCAAATCAGTTTTCCCGCTCGCCGTCACATGTTGCCGAGTACCTGGGAACAACGCGTGGAACGATGTCCCAGACGCTGAAGGCGCTGGTGCGAAAGGGCTACGCCATAGAACACCGGAAAAAATCCGATCAGCGGTCAATTTCCTATGAGCTGACCGAGGCAGGCGTATCCGCTGTGACAGGGTCCAATCCGATTGCAGATGCCATTGGCAACCTGCCCGTTGGCGTTCGGGCGGCGCTCGAGAGCGGCTTAGTTCAGAGTTTGAGGCTGGCTCTGGCAGCAAACGGCGGCCAGTCGTTCGGGAAGTGTAAGACCTGCGCCTACCATGACGCCAGTAATGAAAACGGCTTTTGTACCCTGCTAGGACTCGGCCTGGAAGCAGGTGAAAAAGACAAAATCTGTATCGAACACAAAGAGGCCTGAATGACCCTTCCTGAACTATCAGCAGAAATCAGCGGTATTTTCCTGGGCAACGTTCAGGACCGCTGGCAGGGGAAACCGCCTTCTGCCATTCAGAAAGACCGGGTGTCCGGCCGCCAGGCCATTACGTTGACCGGTTTTTCAAAGGATGCTCAGGCGGACCTGACCGTTCATGGCGGCAAGGAAAAGGCCATTCACCACTATGCTCTCGATCACTACGCAGACTGGCAGAGCGAGGGGCACATGGCCACAGGAACGAAACCCTCTGCGTTTGGCGAAAACATCGCAACTACAGGTTTGACCGAAGAAAATCTCTGCATCGGCGATATCCTGAGGCTGGGCACAGCAACCGTTCAAATCAGCCAAGGTCGCCAGCCCTGCTGGAAGTTGGGAATGCACACCGGAAATGAAAGGATGCCATACTTATTTCAGAAAACGGGCCGCACCGGATGGTACTACCGCGTGCTGGAGCCTGGCGAGGCTGAAGCAGGCGACCGGATAACACTTATTGAAAGACGCAATACAAACTGGAGTGTCCTGCGTGTAACCCGTGCCCGACTAACACGCAGGGTTTCCCGCGAAGATGCCAAAGCCCTGTCACAACTGGCTGATCTCGCCCTCGGCTGGCGGCAAGCATTTGCACGCATGACGGACGGTGAAATAAAGGAAGACACACGGGAAAGGCTTTTTGGTCAGGAATGATGCCGGCGCATTTCGGTCAATTTGCTAAGCCCAAAAATGCTGCATTTGCAGCCTGCATTGCAAACTTTTGCAACTATGTAGTTTCCAAACATTGACTAGCCCAATTGCAATGAACTCAGGTCCTATTACTTCAAAGCTTCAACGATAGCGCGCGATTGACGGCATTCAGCCAAACCTGGCCGAGTGACAAAAAAGATTGGCGCTTTCTTAGCATTTGGAAAGACAGCTTGTTCGACGAGACCGGCGTGTCTGGTTCGCTCGGCCAAGAGCAAAGCATCAAGTTCATTGTTCCAGATCAGCTCGACATTGTCAGTTGCCCGTGTCTCGCGAACATAAGGCTCCAGCTCATTCGAATGACGGGGCCACCGTTTAGGAAGCCGGTCAATGATGCGCGGGTCGAGACCGATACTAAGCTTGCGACCGTTGAGAGCAGGCGCAACCGCTTCGGTCGCGTCTGTGAGAATATCGAAAGCACGCGAGATATCTGGGAGGTAGGTCGCGCCCTCTTGTGTCAACAATAACCCTTGGGGAAGACGCCGGAAGAGCGAGATGCCGAGAGACATCTCCAAGCGCTTGACCTGCTGGCTAACAGCACCGGCCGTTACGCCAAGCTCAGCTGCTGCCGCTTTGAAACTCAGATGCCTTGCAGCTGCCTCAAATGCTTTAAGGCCGTTAAGGGACGGAAATCGATAGGTCATGGTGTCTCCTCAGGCGCGTATTAGCACGGACGATCTGCGCGGAAGGCCGAGATATTCTAAGTCTCGCGCTCAATTTCTATCGTTTGAGTAACACGGGGATATTCGTTCAACTCTTCTTAATCGACAAGATGAGGACATCCATGATGATAAGATACAATCCCCCGACGGGGTGGCCACAGCTTGGCCGTCCCTTCCACCACGGCGTGATCGAACCGAAGGGCCACGTGCTTCACATGACCGGACAGGTGGCGTGGGACAAAAACGCCAACATCATTGGCAAGGGCAATTGTGAAGCTCAGGCGCAGCAATGCTTCGACAATGTTGAAAACATTCTCAAAGCTGTCGGCGGGCGAATGGAGGATATCGTCTCACTGACCGTTTTCTATCTCAATCAAGCAGACATGCCGGCGATCCAGAAGGTCAGAGCCGAGCGTCTGCAGTTAGAGAGTGGACCGGTTAGCATTCTCATCCAGGCCGCGGGTCTAATAACACCAGACCTTCTGGTGGAAATCGCACCAATTGCCGTAATCCCCGACGATCGTTTTCACGAACCGAAGTACTGAGGTTGTCAAAACATGAATAAATACAGCGACTTCAAAGCCATCCGCAGCTTGGACTATGTAATCCTTCTTTGCGACGACCTCGCGAAAATGAAAGCCTTCTACGAACGGTTGTTCGAGTTCCAAATCGAAGAATACGTTCCAGAACGGATGATCTTTTTTCGGGTTGGAGTCCTGTTTCTCGGTCTCCGCAAACGTGGGCGCGTTTACGATGGACCAAGTGTCCCGTCCTCATCTGCGTCGATCCAGATCAGCTTTCGCGTGCCGCCCGGTGATGTCGACCTCGCCCATGAAAAACTTGTCGAATATGGGATAGACGTCATAGAGCCGCCAACAAACCAGGACTGGACGCACAGGACATTGTTCTTTCGGGATCCGGAGAACAACATCATTGAAATTTTCGCTGACATTCATCCCCGTGAGACAGAGGCCAGGCCTTCGGGAGTTCATCAGATTGTGGTGTGACCACCTCCGTAAAAGGTGCAGTATCCTACCGCTGCCCGGTCGTGAAAGCCATTTCTCACAACGCATAATGGACGGCTTGAAATCAGGTTACCGCCAATAAACGTTTTTGCATTCTAAAAACTTCAAAACGCACATTGTCTTTGGATTGAATTTCAACGCTTTCAACTGTCTCAAATCCACATGAAACGTAGAGAAGTTTGCCAATTGGCGTTGCGAGCAGTTCCAGTTCACTGTGACCCGAAAGCCGCGCAGAAGCTTCGCAAACAGCCAGAATTGCGCGGCCTAAACCCAGTCGCGCGTAGACAGGATCAGTATACATGGCGCGAATTCGCGCGGGTCCCAACGGATCGGGACAGATGGTTCGGTCAGCCGGCTGATGGATCATTGCCGCGCGTCTGCTCCATCCACCTGATGCTCGGACAACGCCGCCCAATTCAGCCACAAAATACGTACCGTCGGTAACAAGCCAAGGGTCGAACGGCGTAAAATCTAAAGAGCTTGCTCTCTGCTCAGCACTTAGAAACGGTCCCAGGAGATCGCGTGTGGCTGAAGTCGCGAGCTTGTCTAGCACTGGCAAATCTGCTTCTGTCGCCGGGCGTATTGTAGGCACAACCAAACCAACCCGCAGATCGCTTGAATCAGCGTATTGCAACGGTTTTGAACCCATCTTCTGTAAAGACAACTTCTCGATAAGTTCCGGTTGCGTCACCATCTGGAGTAAACTCCACTGAACTCGCCCCGACGTAGTCTATTTCGCCGCCTTCTGCCAAAATCTTCAGACCTGTCTCGATTTCGCTGTGACCAATTTCTACTCCTGGTGCGTTCGCCACACGCATCAATGCACTTGAAAGAGAGGTACCTTCAGAATGATGCGCTGCCTGGAAGGCAAACGCCAAGAGCGCAGCCGCATCGTAGGCCTCGGCGCGATACGGAGCTTGCCCCGGAATCCCGTTTTCGAGCAGCATGGCATCAAATGCCACGGCATCTTCGGTTTCGGATCCGGGCAACGTTCCGATCGAGCCAACCAAAGCATCGCCGAACGTGGCAACCAGTGAGGCCGCCACCATCCCATCAGGAAAGACGAAACGATCAAATGCACCTAGATCAAGTGCCGAGCGCACGATCGCCTGCCCGCCCTGATCCGCATACCCCGCCACAAGCAGAATTTCGGCTCCACTAGCTGCAAGCGTTGCAACTTCGGCAGAATAGTCTCCGGTTCCGTCGACATGCGGGACTTCCACCAGTACCTCACCGCCTTTCTTGGAAAAAGCCTCGGAAAACGAAACCGCCAGGCCCTTGCCATAGTCATTCGCAGTATAGGTTACCGCTAGCGATCGAATTCCATTGGCAATAAGAACATCGGCAAGTACTTCCCCCTGTCGTGTGTCAGACGGGGCTGTGCGAAAAAATAATCCATTGTCTCTAAAGCTTGTGAGGTTGGGCGACGTGGCTGTAGGTGAGATCGACAGGATACCATTTGGAACGGTGACACCACTTGCCACCGCACCCGCGACCCCTGAACAGTCAGCACCGATCAGAGCATCAATCTGGTCTGCTGTTACCAGTCGCTCCGCTGCGGCAACCGCGCGAGGTGCATCCACACAGGTGCTGTCCGCGCGAATAGTTTCAATTTGGCGTCCGTCCAGAAACAACCCTGTCTTGTTCGCCTTTTCCAACGCCAGTTCAGCGGATGCAGCGATTTCAGGTGCCATGGACTCGATTGGCCCGGTGAAACCAAACAGCAATCCAATCCGAACCGGTTTCTCGGACGCCGCAACCATACTTGCGCTGAATGCAAGCAATGCGGTCGTTGATGTTAGTCTGAACATTGTGTGTCTCCGTAATCTAAATGTGGGTGATTGAGACTTGCGGATAAGTAACCCGGTGTGTTTGCAGGCGCGGCGGGTGCAAACCCAGGTGCCCGCGAAGAGCCAAGTCGATTTCCGGACGCGTCAGTCCGACATCCGCCAGCAAATAGTCAGGCAGCGCTCGAAGATGTCGGGCATCTTTGTACTGTAGGTGGCGCAGAGTTACCCTATTCATCAGGCGCCAAATTCGGCTTCTTCGGGGGTTTTGCATCGAGTTGAGCATTGCAAACTCCACAGTTGACGATGCCCAAGAAAGTAAATTGCCCGCCTTCGAACTATTCGCAAAGAATCCGGTCAACTTGCGTGTGCTTCGCGTTCTTGCAGCAACTGTGCGAAAATATCGCGCTTAGTGAGGTTAGATTGATTCCCGGAGGGTACGATGGAAGATCTCGACTCATTTGATCGTCGGTTGCTGGAGCAACTGCAGTTAGACAGTCGCCAAACTGGCCGTGATTTGTCTGAGAAAATTGGATTGTCCGCGGCAGCCTGTTTGCGGCGGGTCCAGCGGTTGCGAAAAATTGGTGCGATCGAGCGTGAGGTGGCAGTCGTTTCCGCCCGGTTCCAAGGTGCGTCCACGCGCGTGATCGTTCTATTGCACATTGCGCGCGACAATCCCCAGCGCATCGATATCTTGAAACAAAAGCTTCGGCGCCTGACAGAGGTAGAACGACTGTTTTATGTTACTGGGGACGCAGATTTGGCGATCATCGTCAACTGTGCCTCGATGGAAGACTATGCCGCCTTCACCGAGAAACACCTGTTTGACCCACCGATGACCGGGTTTGAAAGTTTGGTTGTTCTGAGGGAATACCCGAAAGAATTGGACGATTAGAGAGACCGCATTGGATCGTAGTGGTTCTGAATTTCACCCAGCTACGCAGCCGACTCAAAAATTTTCAGACAACTTAAATCTGCCGCTGATGATCCAATGACTAACACAGAGTTCCGACTGATCTACGAGCTGAGCAACCCTGAGAGTTTTTTTGCTCCGACCTGCAATACGCTCAAAAACTGGATTAAACTTTTCAAATCATGGCGCTGGGTTGGTGCGTGGACAGACAGAGTTGCCACAAGCCTTTGGCGTTCATCCAGAACCGGTACGGCAACGGCAGCCATTCCCGGCATGAATTCTTCGTCGTCTGTTGAATACCCTCTTTGCCCGATCTGAATAATTTCGGCACGTAAAGCGCCAGAATCCGTAATCGTTCTTTCAGTATTTGACTTCAGCGCGCGCGCCGATAGGAACCCGTCCAGTGTGTTTCGGCGCAGTGTCGAAAGATACATTTTACCGCTTGCCGTACAATGGAACGGAACCTGTGTCCCGATCGGCAATTGAATGCGCAAGGGCCATTTTGTTTCTACCCGGTCCAGATAGATCATGCCTTCGCGGTCAGGGATCGCAAGGTTGCAGGTTTCACCGATTTCGTCCGCAACCCCGCGCAAAATCGCAAGGCGAGCGGTGCGTAAGTGTTCCGATGAAACCGTGTTTACTGATAGCTCGCGCAATCGCGGACCGGGTCCATAAGACCTGCCATCCAAGTCGCGTTGCAAAAAGCCTTCAGCTTCGGCCGTTTGAAGCAAACGGTGGATTGTTGGTTTCGCCAGACCCAAGGATTCAATCAGGTCTGACGGTTTGACTGCAACCCCGCGCTTGGCAACCTCTTCAAGGATAATCAGCAAACGCAGATTCGTCGGGATTTGGGATTCTTTCTCTCGTGCATCTGCGTTTACCATCCCGCCACACTCTAGTTGTTTGGCAGCAGGATCAAGGCCAGATCAGGAACCAGGGATACCAAAATCCAAACAGACAGCAGAGCCACAAGATAAGGCACCGTGTAGCGTAACAGCCGGAAGTACGGCACGCCTGTCACCCCTGATGCCACATAGAGGTTCAATCCATAAGGCGGTGTGATGAAGCCAATCGATGCGCCAACCAGGAAGATCACCGAGAAATGGATCGGATCGACACCAACTGATGCCGCAATCGGTGCAAGGATTGGTGCGAGGATGATGGTTACCGGCAGGCTTTCCAGCACCATGCCTGAGAAAAAGACGATGACCATCGATGTGAACAGAACCGCGTAATAACCACCCATCGAGGTCACGAAATCACCGATCGTTTGTTGTGCGCCAAGCAACGACAGAATTTGCTGCATAACTACCGAAATTGCGATTAGCGGTGCGAGAATACCCGTTATCTGCGCTGAACGGATAACGATTGAAGGTATCTCGGGGATTGTGAACCCTTCAACAACCAACATTTCGGCGAAGCTCTTGTCAGTCGGAGAAATGTCATCCCGCGCGCCCATGATGCGGTTGATCGGATAGCTGACCAGGCCAGCTATGACACAGAAACCAACGGTAACCCCTGCCGCTTCGGTCGGGGAGAATTTGCCTGTGTAGATGCCCCAAAGAACGAGACCGATGGCAAAAAAGCCGAGCCAGGCGCCAAAGGCGGTTTTTAGGATCCGGTTCAGTTGCAGCGGGATCAGATGGCCCCAACCGTTGATCCGGCAAATGATCCAGCATGCAAACTGCATGCCGAAGACCATCAGTGCGCCCGGCAGGATACCGGCGACAAACAACTCAGAAATGGGAAGGTTCATCAGGAACCCGTAGACGATGAAGATGATTGATGGGGGGATAATGATCCCGACCGTACCACCCGCCGCCGCGGTGGCCGCGCTGAAGCGTTCGTCATAGCCGCCTTTGACCATTTCGGGATGCAGCATTGAGCCGATGGTCGCGGTCGTGGCCGAGTTTGACCCTGAAATCGCAGCAAACAGACCGCACGCGCCAAGCGACGCCATAGCCAGCCCGCCGCGTATCCAGCCCAAACAGGAATAGGCAAAATCACTCAGCCGTCTGGCAATCCCCGATTTGTTGATCAGGTCACCGGTCAGGATGAACAAAGGCATCGCCAGCAAGGCAAAACCCTTGTTGAACACATTCAGCAGCTCGGCACCCATGTTGTCGAGGGTCAGTCCCAGAACGAATGAGCATCCAATCACCCAGTATCCGATGACCAGCAGCACCGGGACGCCCAACATGAACAGAAACGTCACGCCCAGCGAAATAAGTGTAACCAAAGTTCCGTCTGTCATCAGTCTGCCCCTATCACGGCCTGCTTGATCAGCGGCTCTCCGGTTTTCCAATTGTGCAAATCGTCAGCAAGGTTCTGAAACACCCGACCGACCATCAAAAAGAACGAGACAGGCGCTGCCAGCAAAAACCACCATTGCATGATGTTGTCTGTCCCAAGCACGATCTGAAAGTTCGAGGCGGACAGAGCGACCAGACGCGTAGTAGTCACGATCACGATGACCGCGAAAATGAACCATAGTATGGCATCCAGGAAGAGGCAGGCCAGCTGGCCGCCGCGCGGCATCGCGGTGCGAAACTCGCTGAAACTTAGATGTGTGCGCAGGCGAACGTTATAGGACGCGCCAAACCAGGCCATTACCATGAACAGAAGCGGTGGAATGGTCGTGGACCATGGCTCCTGATCATTAAAGACAAATCTGTCAATCACACCCCAGAATATGATCAGCGCAATGGCGAGGTAGGAATAGACCATGACAGAACGCTCGAGTTGGCGTTCGACAAAGGGTACCTTGCGATAGATTAGCATCACGAGAAGGCCCCCAATGGCGGCAACAATAGTGCCGACAACCCAAGCGGCATCAGATTCCAAGGCTATTTGAATCTCGAATGAATCTCGGGTGAGCAATGCGCTAAAAATAGCACCAATATCTGCCCATAATGACATGAACCCCGTCCTCCCAGTCGGTGTTTAATAAAACCGGCCCGTGAAGGGCCGGTTCTAATGTTAGATCAGGCTTCGCCTTTCCACCAACGGCGGGGCTCAACATTTTCGGGCAGTGTATCCGCCGGAATCTCGCGCGCGATGTCGTAGATTTCCTGATAGGTATCGATGCCACCGGCCCATTTGTTCAGCCGCTCACGCCACTGCGCCCATGGTTCCGGGTTGAAATTCGGCGCACACATTTCCTCGGCCAGTTTGATCTGGTCATCCGCCAGGAAGGCCGGGCGTACACCGTTTTCCGCGAAGATCGTATCAGGCAGTTGTGGGTCCGAGAAACCAACTGTGTTTAGCAGTGCGGCTTCGTTCGCACCCTGAATAAGCGCCTGCGTGAAGTAGGACGATTCCATAACTGCGTCCTGCAGCTCTCCGCCAAGACTGTCGAACACTTTGGCCGACATCGACGTATGTTCAGTGCCGCAGAAGAACTTAAGGTTCACGGACTGCGAAACCACAGGTGCCATGTTGGCATATGCAACGGCGGACGCCCAGGTCTCGGCACCGTCTATCAGTCCGGTTTTCAGAGCATCCAGCGTTTCTTCCCACGCCACTGGAACAGGGTTCAGGTTCAACAGCTGCATGGCAATGCGACCCAACTGAGTGCCCGTCACACGGTTCTTAGTTCCGAACAGCTCTTCCAGCTTTGTCACAGTTGGCTTGTCAGAGAAGGTCGAGCCCATCTGCAGACCGCGCAGTTCACAATGGGTGAACAGGAATTTCAGTCCATGCCGTTTTTCAAGCGGCTCACGCAGTATGCGCTGGCTGGCGGGGCTGTAGAAGAAATGATACTGTGCCGCCCGGCTGGGGAACATATAGGCATAGTCCAGCACGTTCAGATAGGGCGCACCACCGGCGGAGTTCTGTGTCGAGGCAGCATAGATGTCGACAATTCCCTGCTGAGTCTTTTCAACACAGCTCAGCTGTCCGCAGATCTGGTTATCACCGATAAACTCGATCCGAATCTCACCATCGGTGCGTTCTTCCAGATCCCGGGCAAATTCAATCGCGCCTGCGCGCTCAATCAAAAGGTTGCGCGTGTTAAATCCCGAAGCGCCAAATTTCAGCGTGTGCTTTGGTTCTTTCGAGAACCGTTTTTCGTACGTGGACTCAGCAGCATGCGCAAGATTAGCCAGACTCATCGCCCCGCCAAACCCACCTGCCGCCAACAGCGTCGAGCTCATGCCATAACGCCCGGCCACGCGGAAAAAATCGCGCCGTGAAATTCCACTTAGTTTCTTACCGATCTCCATTGCTTACCTCCCTGATCGCAATTATTGAGACGTTTTGTATCAAAAAAGGCTAGTATAGTTCCGGCAATTTGCATAGAGTTTTTTTCAGTAACCTTGGGAGGAGATCGTCATGGAGGTGGATTATGCAGTCGTCGGAGCGGGCTCTTCGGGCTGTGTTATTGCCAATCGCCTGAGTGCCGATCCCAATACGACCGTGGCTTTGCTTGAGGCTGGCGGGCCTGACACCAATCCGTGGATTCACATCCCGGTTGGATATTTTAAAACCATGCACAACCCATCGTTGGACTGGTGTTATCGCACTGAACCCGACCCGGGCCTTAACGGGCGCTCGATTGACTGGCCTCGCGGAAAAGTTCTTGGGGGATCATCCTCGCTGAATGGGCTTCTCTATGTTCGTGGTCAGAAAGAAGATTACAACCGCTGGCGTCAGATGGGAAATGTAGGCTGGGGTTGGGACGACGTACTGCCGCTATTCAAACGCAGCGAAGATCAGGAACGCGGCGAAGATGAATTTCACGGGACCGGTGGGCCTTTGTCAGTCTCAAACATGCGTATCCAGCGACCGATCTGTGATGCCTGGGTTTCTGCCGCGCAGGCGGCCGGTTACCCGTTCAATCCTGACTACAACGGGGCCGATCAGGAAGGCGTCGGTTACTTTCAACTAACCACTCGGAATGGTCGACGTTGTAGCGCCGCCGTTGCATATCTCAAGCCTGCCAAGAACAGGTCAAACCTGAACATCATCACCCATGCGTTGGTGACCCGGATCGAGTTGGACGGTAAAAAAGCAACCGGACTGCTGTATCGCGACCGATCAGGTGAAGTGAAGTCGATCAAGGTGCGACGCGAAATCATTTTGTCCGGCGGTGCCATAAACTCACCTCAGATTTTGATGTTGTCCGGAATCGGCGATCCTGACCATCTTAAGACCAACGGGGTCGAACCAGTTCATGCGTTGCCCGGTGTTGGAAAAGGCCTGCAGGACCATCTTCAGGCGCGCTTGGTTTTCAAGTGCAATGAACCGACTCTTAATGATGAAGTGCGCAGTTTGTTCAATCAGGCGCGGATCGCACTGAAATACGCTCTGTTTCGGGCAGGACCTATGACAATGGCCGCAAGCCTCGCCACCGGATTCCTAAAAACGCGCCCCGAAGTTCAAACGCCCGATATTCAATTCCACGTTCAACCCTGGTCCGCTGACAGCCCTGGTGAGGGCGTTCATCCGTTTTCCGCGTTCACAATGTCCGTCTGTCAACTTCGGCCGGAGAGCCGGGGAGAACTACGTCTGGATGGCCCCGATCCAGCTAGTTACGTCAAGATCATACCAAACTACTTGTCTACCGAAACAGATTGCCGAACGATCGTCGACGGAGTTAACATCGCTCGCGATATTGCCAAGCATAACCCTCTGGCTTCCAAAATTTCGGAGGAGTTCCGACCAACGTCCGATTTATCACGTGATGACTATGATGGCACCTTGGATTGGGCGCGGTCGAACTCAGTCTCTATCTACCACCCAACGGGAACTTGTGCGATGGGCACATCCGAATCCGCGGTCGTGGACCCCAGCCTGAAGGTCAAAGGGATCGATAATCTGCGTGTTGCCGATTGCTCGATCATGCCGGAAATCGTCAGCGGAAATACCAACGCTCCTGCGATCATGATAGGCGAAAAAGCCAGCGAATTGCTTACAGCCACGCCTTGATGGTCAGCTGTCGGCATTTGTAATACGTGGCAACTTGCCCATTCAAAACCCGGACGCCGTCGCTTGTCAATTTCCCTGAGTGCGCGCCTCAAGTCGTTCCAGATTGACAACTGTCGAAAGCATCAAACGATCGTGGCTCCAATCCTGCGTTTGACGCACTGAAGCCGAGCCTATGGCAAGAACTGTTGCCAAAGACAGTGTCAGCCCAAGGAATACAGCAGGCAGAGGATGAGATGTTGCCTGTGCCTCGGTCAGGGCAATCACGCGCAGACGCAAGACATCCTTTGCCTTAGTTCCATTGACCAAAGCAACATGCAAAATACGTGGGCAATTCATGGTGAGGGATCGCGAACAGTAGTCCAGCAAACAGGCCGTATAGTCTTTGGCGTCTATACCCTTGCGTGAGACAACAGACTGGTCACAGGCCAACTCGCGTAGCCGGTCAAACTGGTGCTTAATGACCAAATATGCCGGGTTCCAGAATAAAAGTGGGCGCATAAGCTCAAAGCCCAATTCCCATTCAACATCCATAGCACGGATGTGCTGAAACTCGTGTGCCAGCGCAAACCGCAATTCGCGTGGTGTATTCAGCAGGTGACTGGGCAAGACAACATGACGGCGACGCAGGCCTCGTACGGCGAAGGGCACGGTTATCCGGTCTGACAAACGAATGTCCACTTTGGGTGATTGCCGCCAAAGAAAGCTGGACCTCACGGCCTTGCGAATAGCCCACGCATCCCGCAGCACCCGAATTGTCAGAATTACAGACACCAGAACGAATGCAATGAACACGCAATTCACTATGAAAGAAGAACCGGAAAGAACGTGATCGAGCCAACGTTCGCGCGTGTTCAACAGGGTTTCGAATTGCGCGGCGGGCATGGCGATGTCACCGCGTAGGTAGGCTGCGACAGCAATATCCCCCAATGCGACTGCGCGCCCCGGCCAAAGGAAACTGACTAAGGTTGATACCCCTACCGCCAGAACCGGGCTCAGCATAACGCAGATGCAAAGTGCTTTGAGAGATCGAAGTTGCGCGATAAATCCATATCGCATCGATGATCCCGCCAACACGGTGCGAACCGCCAGCCAGATAAGTGCCGACAATCCGAGCACGACATTAAACTCGAGAAAAGCATCGAGAACCGGTTTAACCGCCGTCATTTTGCAGTCTCCTCTCTACCAGTGCTCGAATTTCCTCCAGATCATCTTCTGTCAGCCCCGCATCGTCGACCAGGCGCGCAACCAAAGTTGCGGGAGTGTCGTCGAACAACGTCCGGGACAGATTTTGCAGCGAACGCGACTGATACCTGTCTTTTTCCAGAAGTGGTCTATAAATCAGTGTTTTGCCGTTCTTTTCGCTTTCCACAAATCCCTTGTCATCGAGAATGCGCAGAATTGTAGCGCCGGATGTGTAGGCCAGATTGCGATCAGGTGGCAGGCGATCAAGGACATCACGGACCGAGCCCTGACCCAGCGCCCAGAGCTCGTTCATGAACTCAAGTTCCACTTCGGTCAGCAGGTTTGTTGTTTTTTTCTTTCGCATCAGTCTCGGTGTCGCCATTTTTAGTATGCCTGACAGACAAGCATCCTTTCTGTATTTCGCAAAGCCTAAACTTTCCAGAAGACGAAGATGCCCCAGCCTATGGACAGAAACAGCGGCATCCAAACCGGCTGACCAACCAGCCCGAGCCAGGCCAAAAAGATATAGGCCGAACCCAGAAGCGTGATAAACAGACGGTCGCCGAGCGTAGTCGTCAGACCCAGCACGCCGCGCCGCTCAATCCCGTCGCGATACTTGAAGCCTTCCAGAATACCAATCAGCGCGATGGCGGAGAATATCCCAACGAAAACTGCAAGTGTCGCGGGCGTCCAGGCCATCCAGAAATCGGGCCACAGAGGGTCGGTCCAGGAAAATCCCTTTTCCTCTTGTTGACCGACGTTGCCCCACCCGGTCTGAGCCTGAGCAAAGGCCGTCGTAGGTAGGAGGGGGAGGATGAGAAGAAGTTTACGCATATCGAACCTCACACACGGCCCATCGCGAACCCACGCGCGATGTAGTTGCGAACAAACCAGATGACGATGGCGCCAGGGATGATTGTCAGGGTGCCGGCAGCGGCCAGCAGCCCCAGTTCGTACCCCGCGCTTGAGGCGGTTCGGGTCATAACGGCGGCGATGGGCTTGGCCTCAACCGCGGTCAGTGTTTTTGCCAGCAGCATTTCTACCCACGAGAACATGAAGCAGAAGAAGGCCGCAACGCCAACGCCCGCTTTGATGTTTGGCAGAAAGATGGTCACGAAGAAGCGTGGGAACGAGTAACCATCCACGTAGGCGGTCTCATCCAGTTCTTTGGGGATCCCGCGCATGAAACCTTCCAGGATCCACACCGCCAGCGGTACGTTGAACAATGTATGAGCCAGAGCCACAGCCAGATAGGTGTCGAACAGACCGATGGAGGAATAGAGCTGGAAGAATGGCAGCGCGAAGACCGCAGCCGGGGCCATCCGGTTGGTCAGCAGCCAGAAGAACAACTGCTTGTCGCCAAGAAACCGATAGCGCGAGAACGCATAAGCGGCTGGCAAGGCAACACACACCGATAGCACTGTGTTAATCGTCACGTAAGCTATCGAATTGATGTAGCCCCAATACCACGTCGGGTCCGTGAAGATCGTGACGTAGTTTTCCAGCGTAAAAGTCTGGGGGAACAGGGAAAAGCCCGACAGGATCTCATTCGTTGTCTTGAAGGACATCGCGACCAGCCAGTAGATCGGCAGCATCAGGAACGCGATATAGAGGATCGGGATAAGGGACCGCTTCTTCATTGCGCGTCATCCTTTGTCATCAGAGTGTAGAAGACCCAGGAAACCAGCAGCGTGATGGCGAAGTAGATCAGGCTCATCGCAGCGGCAGGACCAAGGTCGAACTGTCCAAGTGCGATCTTCACAAGGTCAATCGAAAGCAAGGTGGTGGAGTTACCGGGGCCACCGCCGGTCAGAACGAAGGGCTCGGTATAGATATTGAAACTGTCCATGAACCGCAGCAGTACGGCGATGGTCAAAACCGTCTTCATCTTGGGTAGTTGGATATAGCGGAACACCGACCAGGGGCTGGCACCATCGATTTTGGCAGCCTGATAATAGGCATCGGGGATCGACACGAGACCCGCATAGCACAGCAGCACGACAAGCGAGGTCCAGTGCCAAACGTCCATGACTACGACGGTGATCCAGGCGGACAAAGGCTGTTGCGTCATGTCGTAGTTGATACCCAGCACGTCGTTCAGAAAGTACCCCAGCAGGCCGATCTTGGGCAGGGTGAAGATGTTCCACATCGACCCGACCACGTTCCACGGGATCAGCATCGGCAGGGCCATCAGAACCAGACAGACCGGGACCCAGAAGCCTTTGCGAGGCATCGACAAGGCGACGATGATGCCTAGCGGTACCTCGATCAGCAGGATCAGGAAGGTGAACAGGAATTGCCGTCCTAGCGCGGCCTGAAAGCGATCCGAGCGCAGGATTTGCTCAAACCAGCCCAGCCCTTCCCAGAAGAACTGGTTGTTGCCAAAGGTTTCCTGCACCGAATAGTTGACCACCGTCATCATCGGCACCAGCGCGTTGAATGCGACCAGCGCCAGAACCGGCAGGACAAAGAACCAGGCTTTTTGGTTTTCGGTTCTCATTGCGCCCGCTCCTTGGTTGCGATCCAGCCGTCGCGATAGACGCGGGATTGTTCGGGTTTGAATTGCAGGAATACTTCTGACCCCGGCTCGGGCACGCTGTGTTCGGTCACGACCTTGAGGGCGGTGTTGCCGACCATCGCGCTGACCACATAGTGGCGACCGATGTCAGAAACCTTGGTGACATGCGCGGGAATGCCTGTGTCGCCAAAGCCGATGTATTCCGGGCGGATTCCAAGATCTGTACGGCCTCCGTCGCCGTGAGTTGACCCTTCCAGCACTACCTCGTGACCTTCGAAAACTGCGCGGTCACCTTTGGCCTGGCAGGGAAGGACGTTCATGCCGGGCGAGCCGATGAAATGGCCGACAAAGGTATGCTGGGGACGCTCGAACAGTTCGACCGGGGTGCCGATTTGAACCACTTCACCTTCCTGCATCACCACGACTTCATCAGCAAAGGTCAATGCCTCGGTCTGGTCGTGGGTTACATAGATCATTGTGGCCTGCACGCGTTGGTGTAGTTCTTTCAACTTGGACCGCAGCTTCCATTTCAGATGCGGGTCGATCACGGTCAGCGGCTCATCAAACATCACCGCGTTCACGTCGTCGCGGACCAAACCGCGCCCCATCGAGATCTTCTGCTTGTTGTCCGGGCTCAGCCCCGAGGCCTTGGTGCCGAGCATATCGGTGACATCCAACATCTCGGCAATCTCATCCACGCGACGTTTGATGGTCGCCGGATCGACACCCCGGTTCTTCAAGGGAAAGGCCAGGTTTTCGCCTACGGTCATCGTGTCGTAGATCACCGGAAACTGGAACACCTGCGCGATGTTGCGCTGATCAGGGGGCAGCGCTGTCACGTCGTGGTTATCAAATAGAATCTGCCCTTCCGAAGGCGTTAGCAGGCCCGAAATGATGTTGAGCAACGTCGACTTGCCACAACCCGAAGGTCCCAGCAGCGCGTAGGCACCACCGTCGCGCCAGGTCACGTCGATTTCTTTCAGCGCATAGTCTTCCGGGCCAGCCGGCGTCGGCATGTAGCTGTGTTTTAGGTTTGAAAGCTTGATCTGCGCCATGTCAGGCCACCCTTTTGCCGTCTTGGCCGAAATACCGGCAATGGACCGGGTTCATGTAAAAACTATGGTCCTCGCCCACCTGATACGGGTGAACACCTGCGGCCAGCGAGACCCAGGCATCGCCTCCATGCTGAAAGTGTGCGCTGGAATCCGATCCGGATAGCTCGGTCACGATCACACGGCCGGTCAGTTCCACATCTGCCTCCGAGGTGCGGAATGGCGTCACGCGATGCGGGCGAATTGCAACTGTGTATTCACCGTCCGACATATTGGTGACTGCCCAGCCACCACCACCTGCAAGCTGCGCTTGTGTGCCAGAGACAGTGACATTTGCAACGTTGATCGGAGGGTCAGAAAACACGCGCGCGGCGGCAAGGTTCTCCGGATTGCGATAGATATCGGCGGTTGGACCGAACTGGGTGACACGGCCATCTTCCATCAGTGCGGTATTGCCGCCCAGCAACAGCGCCTCTTCGGGTTCCGAGGTGGCGTAAACCACCACAGCTCCTCGACCGGCGAACAGATCGGGCAGTTGCTCACGCAGTTCTTCGCGCAGCTTGTAGTCGAGGTTGGCCAGCGGTTCGTCGAGGAACACGGCGCGGCTCTCTTTCGCAATAGCACGGGCCAGCGCTGTACGTTGTTGCTGCCCGCCCGACAACTCATGCGGGCGACGGTGCAGCATTGGACGCAGTTGCAGCAGATCGGCGGCCTCTTCCACGCGGCCTTCGATTTCGGATTTCGCCATGCCCGCCACGCGCAGCGGCGAGGCAATATTGTCGAAAACGGTCATATGGGGGTAGTTCACGAAGAACTGGTGCACCAGGCTGATCTGCCGCTTTTGCGTGTTCAGCTTTGTCACATCCTGCCCATCCATCAGGACCTTACCTGACGCGATCGGGTCCAGCCCGGCCATCATCTTGATCAGAGAGGTCTTGCCCGATCCCGTCGCCCCCAGCAGCACGTTGAAATGGCCGGTCTGCAGTGTCAGGCTCGTGGGCTTAATATGGATGACGTTACCGACCCGTTTGGTCGCGTCTTGTAGTTCGATCATGTCCGTGGGTTCCGGTCCTTCAGTGCGTCGCACTGGTCTTGAGGTGGGGGTGCCTGACGCGGCACCCCCGGGTTTCACTGGCTTACTGAGACTGCCAACGCTGAACCAGTTCGTCATAGTTGACGGTCTGGCCTTGCGGCTTTTCGTTCTCAAGCTTGGCCTTAGGCGAGCCCGCTTTTTCCAACCAGAAGGCAGGATCCTGCGGCTCGTTCAGGCGTGGGCCGCAGCCTCCGTAGACACCGGCGCTTTCATCCGCGGCCTGCATACGGGCCATGGTAATGTCCATCTCTTCAGCCAGACGATCCATCGCCTCTTGCGGGGTGAAGGCGCCCGAGTTCACGTCACCAATCTGCTGCCACCAGATCTGGGCCAGCTTCGGATAGTCAGGCACGTTGATGCCGGTAGGCGACCATGCCACGCGATCAGGCGAGCGGTAGAACTCGACCAGACCACCCAGCTTGGGTGCGCGTTCGGTGAACGACTCGTGGTTGACCGAGCTGTCGCGGATGAAGGTCAGACCCACATGGGACTTCTTCACGTCGACAGTCTTGGACGTCACGAACTGAGCGTACAGCCACGCGGCCTGGGCACGATCCGCCGGGGTCGATTTCAGGAAGGTCCAGGAACCCACGTCCTGATAACCAACCTTCTGGCCTTCTTCCCAGTAAGGGCCATGCGGGCTGGGCGCCATACGCCATAGCGGCGTGCCCTCGTCATCCACGGTGTTATTGCCTTCGGACTTCGGCTTCACCATGTCAGCGGTAAAGGCGGTGTACCAGAAGATCTGCTGGGCCACGTTGCCCTGGCTGAGCGCCGGCAGCGACTGGTAGAAGTCATAAGACGCAGCACCCGGAGGCGCATAGGCCCGCAGCCATTCATCCCATTTGCGGATCGCATAGACCGCAGCCGGACCGTTGGCAGCACCACCACGAGACACGGACGCACCAACCGGGTTACAGGTGCCCGCTTCCATGCGGATGCCCCATTCGTCGACAGGAACGCCGTTCGGCTCACCCACGTCACCGGCACCGGCCATCGACAGCCAGGCGTCGGTCATACGCCAGCCAAGGTCAGGCGCGCGCTTGCCGTAATCCATGTGGCCATAGATCGTGGTGCCATCGACTTCCTTCACATCATTGGTGAAGAATTCGGCGATGTCTTCGTATGCGGACCAGTTGACCGGGACGCCAAGGTCATAGCCGTATTTTTCTTTAAACGCGGCTTTGTTGGCTTCGTCATCGAACCAGTCTTTGCGGAACCAGTAGAGGTTGGCGAACTGCTGGTCAGGCAGCTGATACAGCTTGCCATCCGGACCGGTGGTAAACTGAATGCCCATGAAGTCATCCAGATCCAGCGTCGGCGATGTCGTCGCCGCCCAATCGCCGCCCATCATGTCGGTCAGCGGATAAGCCAGTTGCAAGCGCGAGTGGGTGCCGATCAGGTCACTGTCGTTCACATAGCCATCATACAGGTTCCGACCTGTCTGAAGTTGCGTCTGAACGGCCTGAACCACTTCGCCTTCGCCAAGGATCTGGTGATTGACCTTGATGCCGGTGATTTCCTCGAACGCCTTGGTCAGAACCTCGGATTCGTAGGAGTGTGTCGGGATGCCTTCGGACAGGACGTTGATTTCCATGCCAGCGTAAGGCTGTGCGGCTTCGATGAACCACTGCATCTCGGCCATCTGTTCGTCTTTCGACAGGGTCGATGGCTGAAACTCGTCATCGATCCAGCGTTGTGCTGCGGCTTCGTCGGCCCAAACGGGACCGTGCCCCGCAATGACGGCAGCCGCCGCCACTGCGGAAAGTAGATGTCTCCGCATCTGTCTCCTCCCAAAGTGTATGGTTTTCCGGCGCGAACCGGATAGCAGGTAGCATCAGCGATTTTCTGCACATCTGTCAAACTAAATTTTTAGTAATTGACAAAATCGGGAGAGATTTTTTTCAAAATTCTTATTATTATCTTCAGTTTATAGCGTTTCTCAACAATCAAAATATGTTCAGTCATGGGTAAACTCATCCTGTGGAGAGTTGTCACAAACCGACTAAAACCTTTGTCGAGAGTATGAAAAACGATCACGATGCCCATCGTGTTCTTCATCATGCAATCAACCCAACAGAAGACACCATTCTCAATTGTATCACCCCTTCAAAAGCGCAGAATTTTGTAACTGAATAGTCCGATAGCGACACTATACGACGGTACTGCCCAATCACGCCGAGCTGTTGCTTGACAGGATGGCAGCATACGGCTTGATCAATTCAGGTCGCGGAACCTTCGATGACGTTTTCGGCGGTTTTCCGAACACAGCCCTATCGCGGTGACCAAACTCTGCCGCTCGTTCATGAACCGCCCGATGACTATGCACAGGACAAATCTATGATCCAAAACAACCCCGCACTCATCGACGCCATCCGCGACCGCTTTGCCCATGTCAGCGCCTGCCCCTTTCAAGGCGAACGGATTTTCTTCGAAAATGCGGGCGGAGCACTGACTTTGAAATCTGTCGCTGAGACCTCGGCCTTTTATGCGGCAATCCCGGACAATCCCGGGCGCATAAATCCGGCGGGTCAGGGAACCCATGGTGTAATCAATAAGGCCAAGGACGACCTGGCCGTGTTCATGAATGCATCCTCCGGTCAGTTCTTTGCAGGCGAAAGCGGAACCGAGCTGCTTTTTCGCATGATCCGCACCGCTTGTCTTGTCGCGCCGAAGGGGTCGAAAGTAATCGGTTCGTCCATCGAACATCCCGCGACACGCAGCGCGGCACACCGCTGGGCTGAAATTGCGGGGCTGGATTACGTGAATGTGCCCCACAACAACGATACCGGACTGGTTACAGCCGGGGATTATGCCGCGCTGATGACGCCAGATGTGGCGGTGGCAACGATCCTGCATGCATCGCCCGTGACAGGCATGGGCATGGACGTGGCCGCAATTTCTACGGCGATCCGTGCTGTGGCACCGGACTGTTTGATCATCGTCGATGGTATTCAGCATGCGGCCCACGGGCAGTTGGACCTGGATGCCTACGACATCGACGGATACGCAATCTCGCCCTACAAAGTATTTTCACGTCATGGATATGGCATCGCCTGGATTTCTGACAAACTCAGCGAATTGCCCCATGATATGCTGATCGATGCACCCGCAACCGGGTGGGAGTTCGGAACCCGTGACGCGGGATCTTATGCAACTGTATCGGATGTCGTGACATATTTTGACTGGTTAGGTGGCGAAGTCTCGGGCGAGACCGAGCCGCGCAAAAGGATCGAGGCTGCAGGCCTTGCCATTCAGGCCTATGAGACCCACCTGACCAATACCGCCATCAATGGCACAGGCAATCTTCCGGGGCTGCGCGATATGGATCACGTGACCATTCTGGCAGGCGCAGACAACCCGGCGCGTGAGGGGCTGGTATCGATTGTGGTCGAGGGTCATGCCTCAGAAGATGTGGTTGAAATCTTGAACCAACAGGGCATTCGGACACACACGCGAAAGGCCGACCACTATTCCGGCAACGTTCTCACTCCGCTTGGCCTGTCGGATTGTATCCGAATTTCTTTTTGTCACTACAACACGGAACAGGAAATCGCGCGGTTGCTGGGCGCAATCAAGGTTTTAGGCGAAAGCGGCTGACCAGATCGGCTTCGGTCGTTCCAAACCGTTCAGCGGACAGCAGTCGTCAACGCAAACCTGCAACGGATTTTTGCAAGGCTACGATCAAGGCGTCGCGTTGCTGCGACAACTCGGCCGGTGTACGTCCACGTGCTTCGGATTTGACGCCGTTCACCAATTGCCGGGTCACGTCCTCTGTCAGGTAGACATCTCCCAAATCTTCCCACCAGCCGTTGAACGTTTCGGTAAAGTGATCGCAAAAGGTCTGAAGCCCGCCTTCGCCGGCGCCAAGGTTGAACAGCATTGTCGGACCCATCGCGGCCCAGCGTAAACCGGGACCTGCCCAGACGGCCTTGTCAACATCTTCGACTGAGGCAACGCCCGTTGTCGCCAGATGGATCGCTTCGCGCCAGATTGCGGCTTGCAAACGATTGGCCACGTGGCCAGGTAATTCTTTGTTCACGCGGATCGTCGTCTTACCAAGGTTTTCATAGAACGCTTGCGTCGCCTCAACAACTCCGTCCACAGTTTTGTCATTCCCCAGAACTTCGACCAGCGGGATCAGATGCGGCGGGTTGAATGGGTGACCCAGAACAAAGCGTGCAGGATTCTTCCATCCCGGTTGCATCTGACCGAGCGTCAACCCAGAGGCGGAACTGGCAACGATGGCCTCGGGGGCCAGCACGGGTTCAATCTCGGCAAAAATCGCGTGTTTTATGTTCAGGCGCTCCGGCACGTTTTCCTGCACAAATCCTGCGCCTTCGACAGCGCTGGCAGCGTCGCGGCAGAATGTAATCGCATCCGGTGTCCCTCTATCTGCCAGCCCCAGTTCAATTAATGCTGGCCATGCGGTTTCGATATACGCGCGCACTTTCACTTCAATGTCCGGATCCGGATCAAACATCGCCACCGAACGGCCCGAGGCCAGAAACAACGCGGCCCAGCTGGCACCGATCACGCCTCCGCCAAGGCAGGCAGTGTGTTGTGCATCCATCAAAACAATCCCGGATTTAATGGCGAAGCAGCCGTCATTCCGCCATCCACTGTGAATAATTGGCCGGTTGCAAACGCAGCCTCATCTGAGGCTAACCAAACGGCCATGCTAGCAATGTCTTCGGGCCGGCCAAAGCGGCGCACTGCATGTCGCGCCAAGGCATCCTCTCGGGCCGCAGCCGGATCTGACGCCAATTCAAACCCCGCATCCAGCATCCCGGTCTCAATCCAACCGGGGCAAATCGCATTGCACCGGATTTTGGGGCCATGGTCGACGGCAATTGACCGCGTCAATCCGTGAACAAACGCCTTGGAGGCGTTATAAAGCGCCATCGACGGGTCTGCGACCCGGCCAGAGATCGACCCAATGTTAATGATCGAGCTCCCCTCGGGCATCCGCGGGACGTAGGCACGGCAAAGGTTGAACACACCGCGGCAATTTGTGCCGATCACGGCCTCCCAGTCGGCATCTGTACTATTGGCCACAGTATTTTCGACCTGAACACCTGCATTGTTGACAAGGATGTCTGTTCCGTCGGTCGCTGAGGCCAGCTTTTCGACTGCGTCCGCGTCTGCGACATCCAGCGGATACCAGATAACATCGTCAGGCAGATTGTCGGGCCTTGGCCCGCGACCGCAGGTGGTAACCGCTGCGCCTTCTCGTCGAAACGCTTCAACAATCCCGCGCCCGATCCCTTGCCGACCACCGGTGACCAACGCTCTTTTGCCAGCCAACCGCATCAGAGCACCACCATCACAACTTCATTTGCTGAACTTGCGCGCTCAGTCCTCCGTCAAGAACCCAAAGCTGCCCGCTGGCATAGCGCGCCTCGTCCGAAGCCAGCCAATTCACCAGATTAGCGATGTCTTCCGGCGTACCAAAAGTACGCATCGGGTGCACGTCACGCACTGCTTGCTGCAGCTGATCAATCGACTTGCCGCCCGCGCCTGACCCGTCGCCGGTGAAGAAACTCTGCAGCATGGGTGTATCGACATAGCCAGGGCAGATCGCGTTCACACGGATGCCTTCGGGTCCGTGGTCACAGGCCATTGCTCTGGTCAAAGCGTGCACCGCGCCCTTGGTTGCGCAATAGGCCGCAAGGCCGGGATCGGCGATGAATCCGTCGTAGCTGCCAAAATTGATGATTGAGGCTGATGCTCCGGACGCAGCCGCCTTGCGCATCAGTGGCAGGCTGTGTTTCGAGGCCAAAAACGTGCCTGTCACATTGACCGCGAAGGATAGATTCCATTCTTCAAGCGACGTCTCTTCGATAGTTTTCTCGATCTCAGTCCCAGCCGCGTTTACAAGGATGTCCAACTGCCCTGCTTCACTAGCGACCTGCTCCAACGCAGCAACTGCGTCTGCTTCTTGCGTAACGTCGAGCTTTACAAAAATGCTACCGTCATCGTCATGCCTCGCCAAAGATCCTTCGGGTGTCAGGTCCGCGGCATAGACGCGCGCGCCCTCGCGCAGAAAGCGGGAAACGATGGCGCGCCCGATGCCACCGCGACCTCCGGTCACTAAAGCAGTTTTGCCTTCCAGCTTCATTCGTCATTCTCCTTCAACGGCGGATAGCGATAGCGGGTTGCCGCCACAGTCCAGTCCAAATGGTTGCGCACATATTCCTGCGATGCATCTCGCGGCGGGCTGTAATCCCAGGCCTCACCAGCGCCTGCCTCTATTGCGGCGTGCAGTGCGCGGCGAGATTTCTGTGTTGTGATAACGTCGGCGCGCAACTTTTCGCTGTCCCACCTTTGCTCGACTTCCTTAGCAAACGCGGCTACCTGATCTGCATACGCCGGATCATCGGCGAGATTTGTTTTTTCCAGCGGATCGGCGGTCAGGTCATAAAGTTGTGGTGGATCCGGGTCGCAATGGATGTACTTCAGCGACCCGCGTCGGATCATGAAAACCGGATACGGCGTCATCTCGGCGCAGTATTCGCCAATCGCTTCGTCCGTCGGATCGGGTTCCCCACGGGCTAACGGCATCAGAGATCGACCGTCGACCGGCTCGCCATAGATCTCGTCCGTGCCACCAGCGATTTCCACAAATGTGGGCAACAAATCCAGCAGCGAACAGGCGTTTGGCGCATTGCTCCGCACTATGCCCGGACCGGCCATTATCAAGGGCACTCGGGCCGAGTGTTCGAAGAAGTTCATTTTGTACCACAGGCCGCGCTCACCCAACATATCGCCATGATCAGCCGTGACGATGACAACGGTGTTGTCCAGCTCTCTGATATCTTCCAGTGCTTTGACCATCGCGCCAACCTTGCTGTCGAAATAGCTGACATTGGCAAGATAGGCGCGGCGGGCCCGGCCAACTTCTTCTTCGGTCAGAGGAACATAACTCGCCTCAATCCCGTCCATCACACGGCGTGAAAACGGGTCCTGCTGTTCGGGCGTCAAGGAAAACTCTGGCATCGGCACATCTGCGTCTGAATAGAGGTTCCACCATTCCTGTTTGGCCACATAAGGATCATGCGGGTGGATAAAACTTGCCACCAAACAGAAAGGCGCATTGTCCCCTCCAGCGCAGTCCCTGCCCCTGTCGATTAACCAGCGGCGCGCGGCAAATTCGACCTCATCATCATAGTCGGTCTGAAAGGTCGCAATGGCTTGACCGCTTTCCTTGACCGTTTGCATGTTGTGATACCATTTGTCGATTCGTTCGTCCGGAGCCTCCCAATCTGGGGTCCAGGCGAAATCGGCGGGATAGATGTCCGTCGTGACACGATCCTGAAATCCGTGTTTTTGGTCTGGACCGATAAAGTGCATTTTGCCAGACAAACATGTGCGATACCCCAACGCCGTCAGATAGTGCGCGAAAGTAGGAACTGAGGCCCGGAACTCGCTGGCGTTGTCATAGGCCGCGATCCGACTAATCAATTGGCCAGACATAAAGGCGAAGCGCGATGGAGCACACAGGGGTGAGTTGCAATAGGCGGCATCAAACCGCGTGCCGCGCGCCGCAAGCGCATCAATGTGTGGAGTTTTGACCGTCGGATGACCGTATGCCCCACAGAAATGCGGCGCCAGTTGGTCTGCCATGACCACTACAATGTTGGGCCGTGTCACGGGGCCGCCTTTGCGTATGCATCCAAAACCAAACCGTGGAAATGATGCACAGCGTGCTCGGATTTGCCCGAGCCGTTCGGGTCATGCACGATACGCCCTTGCGTGAACGCAGGTGTGCTCATCCCCCGCTGAACGCTTTCGACGATGTCGATGTCTTCACGTTGCAGTACCTCATCCAGATAGCGGATCGCTTCAAGCTCTGCTTCGTCCGGCTCTGGGGTCTCAAGGAAGAAGTCATAGGTCTCAAGCGTCCGGTCGGGACCGATGGGGATTATGTTCAGAACGATCATCGAGGACCGTCCCGGGTAACGCATCAGGCAGGTTGTAGGCCACAACCACCAGACCGCGTGGGTACGAACTGTTGCATTCGAGACGTCGTAGGCGGTGTTCGCACCCTTTCCTGCCTCGGCCATATGGCTGGAATAGATGCCGTATGTCGTCACCTTGTAGGTGTCCATATCCACCAAGTCGCAGAAGTCTTTATGCGCAGTCGGGCAGTGGTAGCATTCAAGGAAGTTGTCGACCACGTTCTTCCAATTGGACTTGATGTCATAGGTCAGGCGATGGCCAAAAGTCAGTTTTTCGATATCCGGGGCCCAATGACGTATTTCCGTCTCAAGTTCTCCGGACATCTCGCGCAACGGGCGCGCAGATGGATCGAGGTTGACGTAAATAAAGCCCGCGAACTCTTCGACCTGCACCTGATCCAGACAAATGTCCTTGGTGTTGAAACTAGACAGATTCTCGGTCTCGGGCGCGCGAACAAGCTGACCATCCAATTTGTAAACCCACGCGTGGTAGGGACACATGATCCGCGTTGTCTGGCCTTCACCGGTCAGCAAATGATGTGCCCGATGCTTGCAGACGTTATAAAAAGCGCGCAGTTCGCCTTCTCGGTCACGCACAACCGCAATGGAACGGCCAGCAATCTCGACCGTAACATAAGATCCGGGCGCGCGAAGTTTTTCGACATGACACACCCATTGCCAGGTCTTTGCGATGATTTCTTTTAGGTCGACCTGATTCCACGCAGGGTCAACATAGGCTTCGGCCTTCAAAGAGTTCGTGTTGAAAGGATCTGGACTGAAACCTTCGGATATCCGTTTGAATTGGTCTTTTGACGGCAGATCGCGCATCGGCAACTCCACGGCTCGGGGGTAAACAACGACCCATTGGCTGGCTCTCGGCGTCAATAGTCAGACCATTTTCGCATGTTTTCTTAACTTTTTTCGCCACTTTTTTTACATTTTGCGCCAATCGGAAATAACCCATGTTTATCCCTTGGATTTGCGGTGCATCGGCCATGCCCGAAACTCAAACGGCACCCGACCATCCACCCTGTCGCGGGTCGGCGGTAACCCGAACCGCTCTTTATACGCACGGCTGAAATGCACCTGGCTGGCAAATCCGGATGCGACAGCCACTTCGGCAATAGGCAGTTCCGTCTGCGTTACCAAGCCCCGCGCCCGGTCCAGACGGATATCCCGGTAATACAGGGCGGGCGTTTTCTTGATGTAGGTTCCAAACAATCGGTCCAACTGACGGTGGGATATTCCAGCCTTCTTGCAAATCTCGGGCACAGGTATCGGATTTTCCAGATTGGCTTCCATCTCCTGAATGGCCGCCCTTAGCTTGGCAGGAACCGTTGAGCCCAAAGGTTCGCTGTGTTCTGGCTGCTGCAGGTCCGAAGGTCCTCTAAGGCGATCGTGAAAGATGTATCTGGCAGCCGCATTTGCCAGAGCGCTGCCGTAAACGCCCTGCACAATCTGCAATCCAAAATCCCCTGAGGCGCTGCCACCACAACAGGAAATCCGGTTTCCATCCAGCACGAACAGGTTTTCGACAACGTTGACATCAGGGTAAAGCTCCTGAAAAGCGTCAATATGTTCGTAGTGAACGGTCGCCCGGCACCCCTTCAGCAGTCCGGCCCGCGCCAAGATGAATGCTCCGGTGTCCAGCCCACCTAACGTGGCACCGCCACGCGCCCACTGTCGCAGAGCGTTACCTGTTTTCTGGGTCACGTGCTTTTCAGGCGTCCAGCTTGTTGAAACCACCACGATATCGGCTGCATCGACATCGCCAAGCGCCACCGTATTTATCCCGGCCCCATTGCTCGCGATACAATAGCCGCCATCCTCGGACACAAAGTCCCATTTGAAATAGAGCGTGCCATCCAGATAGTTGGCCGCACGAAACGGATCAATAAATCCCATTGTAGCGGCCAAATTAAAGCCGGGCGCAACCACGACAAGAACGCGGGTCATAGGGTCTGAGATGTTTTTCATATGGACTCTGCCTCAATTGCGCTACGTGAAGATCAAGAGAATATCATTTCAATCAGCGCGCAAGTCAGCTGCAAAAAAACAACGCCTAATAAGACGGTTACGCGCTCTGTCGGCGGCATATGGACTATCGGCAACAACACGCATTTCCACTGTTGGGACATCAGTCTAGGATGCGCGCGAATGTTAGCATTCGAAATCCGAGCAACAAAAACGAGAAGCTTCGTTCGTGAGTATTGAGAACCGCATGGCCGCCCAGCCTAGACATGAAATGCAGTCAGCGCGCAATCAGGGGATCACATTTCTGGCGTTGGCGTTTCTGTTCAGTATCTTCGTCAATTTGCTGATGCTGACCGGACCCTTGTTCATGCTGCAGGTCTATGACCGCGTTCTTGGATCGCGGGCGGTCGAGACTTTGGCGGCGCTGTTCCTTTTGGTGGCGCTTTTGTACGGCCTTATGGCTATGCTCGATTTTGCCCGGGGCCGGATCGTGGCGCGTTTCGGTGCGCGGTTTCAATCGCAATTGGACGAACGCGTGTTTGATGCAACCCTGCGCCGATCCCTGCACCCGCGCGCGCGCGCTGCCCCGGCAACAGCCTTGCGCGATCTGGAGTCCATCCAAAACCTGTGCTCCTCTCCGGTGCTGCTGGCTGTAATGGACATCCCTTGGACACCAATCTTTATTGCCGCCATCTTTCTGTTCCATCCCCTTTTGGGCTGGTTGGCCGTTGGCGGCGGTTCGCTTTTGGTTGTGATTGCGCTGCTGAATCAGGTCCTCACCCGTCGCAAAGTCGCTCTGGCCCAATCCGCGTCGGCAAAAGCCAACAGCTTTTCAGAGCACGCCCGGCAAGCGGCCGAGGTCGTCCGCTCTCAAGGTATGCAAGAGGACATCACCCGCAGATGGCAGCGACAGCGCACAAGCGCTCTGCAACAGACAATTGCCGCCAGCGACTGGACCGGCAGCTTTTCGTCCGTGACCAAGTCACTGCGACTGTTTCTGCAATCTGCAATGCTGGCGCTTGGGGCATTGTTGGTTCTGCGCAATGAACTGACCCCCGGCGCGATGATTGCGGGCTCGATCCTTTTGGGTCGCGCTTTGGCACCGGTCGAGCAGGTTGTCGGTCAATGGGCCATGGTTGAACGCGCCCGAACCGCATGGACGTCGCTGAGCCGTTTTCTGGATGCCACGCCGCCCGAAGCACAGCGCACCAAGCTGCCTACCCCTCAGGCCCGCTTATCGGCCAAAGGGCTGACAGTCATCCCACCCGGCGCGGATACTCCGACTTTACGCAATGTCACATTGAACCTAGAGCCCGGACGAGCGCTTGGTGTTATCGGAAAGAGTGGGTCAGGAAAATCCACACTGGCCAAGGCGCTTTTGGGTATTTGGCAACCTGCAGCAGGCGAGATCCGATTGGGTGGCGCAACGCTGGATCAATATGATCCAATCGACCTGGGACAGCATATCGGATACCTTCCGCAAGAGGTCACGTTGTTCAACGGAACGGTCGCCGAAAACATCGCGCGCATGTCAGAAGACCCGAACCCCGAAGCAGTTGTGCAAGCTGCAAAAAAAGCCAACGCACATGAGCTGATTCTGACACTGGAAAAAGGTTACGACACTATTCTCGAAGGCAATGACAGTCAGCTGTCCGGCGGTCAGAAACAACGGATCGCGCTATCTCGCGCGCTGTACGGTGATCCGGTCTTGTTGATCCTGGACGAACCGAATTCGGCGCTGGACGCCGACGGAACCGAGGCGCTGAACGCCGCCGTCCGGGATATCAAAGCGGCAGGAAAGTCTGCGATCATTATGACTCACCGTCCGCAGGCGATCTCGGAATGTGATGATCTGGCGGTTGTCGAGCGCGGACAGGTGGTCAAATCCGGCCCTCGGGATGAGGTATTGGGCGCTGTCGTTCAAAACGCCGGATCGATCAAGCGCAACCTTAGCAAGGCGGGCAACTGATGCAGGACGCAAAAAATAATCCGCGCCCGGTTTGGCGCATTACGATCCCTGCCCTGGTGGGTTTTGCCGCCCTTGGTATCCTTGTCGGCGGCTTGGGTGTTTGGGCGGTCAAAACGCGTTTGGCCGGTGCCATCATATCTCAAGGTATTATCGAGGTCGAAAGCAACCGTCAGGTCATTGAACACCCGGACGGCGGCGTTGTTGGCGAGATCTACGTGCGCGATGGCGATGCCGTCACCAGTGGCGATCTGCTGTTGCGACTGGACGATACCTTTCTGTCGTCCGAGAAAACTATTGTCGAAGCCCAACTGTTCGAGCTGCTGGCCCGCCGGGCCCGTTTGGTGGCCGAGCGCGATGGCGCAAATGCAGATGTCCTAGCCACCAGCCTGGCTGAAATTCAACAGCAGGAGAACATCGGCCCTGATCTGATCGCCGGTCAGCAACGTCTGTTCGAAGCGCGATTGAACACCCTGAAACAGCAAACACAGCAGCTGAGCAAACAGACCATTCAAATTGAGAGTGAAATCGACGGCACTGAAGCACAACTTGTTTCGCTGCGCCGTCAAGTCGAACTGATCCAGGCAGAGTTGGATGATCAGCAAAGCTTGCTTCAGCGTGGCCTCACTCAGGCCAGCCGTGTTTCAGCGTTGCAGCGCGAAGAAGCCAGCCTGACTGGAGATATCGGTCGCCTGGAAGCCGCCGCTGCGCGCCTGAGAGGTCAGATCTCAGCAACAGAAATCGCGATTGTCGAGCTTGAGGCAACGAGGCGAGAAGAAGCTATCTCGACCCTGCGTGATATTCAGTCCCAAATTTCAGAGCTGGCCGAACGCCGCCTGTCATTGGACACCCGCCTGTCGCGACTGGATATCCGCGCGCCTGTTTCGGGAACTGTTTACGGCAGCCAGGTTTTTGCGTTGCAGTCAGTGATCCAACCCGCAGAACCGATGATGTATTTGGTGCCACAGGACACACCCCTGTTGGTTGCCGCGCGTGTTGATGCGATTCACGTTGACCAGCTACATGTTGGTCAGCCGGTTCTACTACGGTTTCCCGCGTTCAATCAGCGTGAAACGCCTGAAATTGACGGACAGGTCATCAATGTCTCGGCAGACACGTTTACCGACGATAACACCGGCCAAACATTCTATCGCGCGGAAGTTGTCCCTCAGGACGGGCAGGTTGATCGCCTCAACGGTCAGGAGCTTTTACCTGGAATGCCGGTCGAGACGCTGATCAAAACCGACGAACGTACACCGCTGTCCTATCTGGTCAAACCGTTGGCAGACTATTTCAACCGGGCATTCCGAGAGTGACCGCCCAGTTACACTAAGGTGCTTCGAGGTTTCCGAGCAGGATCGAGGTCATGTCGGTGGCGATCACACCATCGACAGCCACCACATTGGCCCCGGTCTCGTATGTGACATTGCTGCGTATGATCCCCGAAAGGTCAGCGTCACCGTCGATGAAAACCCATTCCGGCTGCCGGGATGTGGGCTGACCAACCGCAACTTGCAGGATCGACAAAGCGTCGAACGCATTCACCGAACCATCCCGGTTGAAATCCGCTGCGATCAAGTTCTCAGGCGAGGCTGGGCCCCATGTCGGATCAAGACCGACCGAAATCCGTAAAACCTGCAGCGCGTCCAATGCATTAATGTCCTTGCTCGCTGTGGAATACGTTTTGATGACGTCGAACTCACCTTCAAAAGTTCCATCCGGCAAGCTCAGATCGAACTGCCCATTGCTGTCCGCTCGGACGCTGATTGTAGCCCCACCCGTTGGGGTAAAGCGTATCTCAGCGTCACTGAGGCCGGGATTTGCGGTTTCAGAATGGATTGAAACATCCCCCGAAACCCCATCGGAACTGCCCGGTTCAAGCCCCCCGAAGTCATCAAAATTGACTGGAACGTGATCGGGGCCACCAAAACCCGCGCCAAACACCTGACCACTACTCAGCGGGCCGCCGGTGGCAGAATAGAGGTTTATCACCTCATCGAAGTATTCAATCCGAGCGCCCAGTGCTGTCGAAGAAAACGTCAGCTGTCCGGGCGTTCTAAGAAGCGGATAGTCGAACATATCCAACCGGTCGACACCGACCTGAAAGTCTGTGATCGTTGTGGTATCCGATCCGTATTGCATTACAAAAACGTCCGCACCGGCTCCGCCTGTCATCGTGGTCGCGGCAGGACCGGCAATCAAAATGTCATCCCCGGCCGCACCGATAAGGGTCGTCGGAAGGATACTGCCGCTGAGCATATCATGCCCGGCTGTGCCGTTAACGGTTCCAAGCCCGCTGCGCACGATACCCAGGTCTGCAACATCCACAGTGAGCTGAGTCAGTCCTGCATCCTGTTGCGAAGCGACCAGTATCTGCAACTCATCACCAACCTGGGTGGCGCTGAACGACTCGACATTTTGCAGGCCGCTCTGGAGCGTATCGGCAAAACTGTCCAAATGCACCAGGTGCCCGTCGGGTGTCATGGTGAACAAGGTTATTCCATCATCACTACCGCCGGCGACAACGAATACATGCCCCTCTATCTCGACAACTGATAAGTCCTGAACGGCCTCAAACCGAGTATGCAGCGAATCCAGGACATGATCGGTTGGAACAAGCCGGCCATCAGCCGTCAGTTCCATCACACTGATTGAGTTGCTCTGGGCGCCTGCCACCACAACCCAGGACTTTCCATAGGCCTGCACGACTTCGACCGCAGTGGGCGTCCCTATCCCCAAAGTCGTCAGGGTCTCGCTATTGTCCAACGTTGTAATCGCGCCCGATCCACCGTCCACCCTGTAGGTCGAGACCATGTTGCCGACCCCGTCGGCGGCAATCACAAAACTATCTTCACCAGTCTTTAGGGCCTGCATCAAATCGGATCGTGCCACGATTACGCCAGAGGATGTAAGCGTGCCGTCACCGTTTACAGTATAGGTCACAATCCGTCCGGTATCTTCATGCGCCATCATCAGCAATTCACCGGACCCGATCGACAATTTCACCAGGGCAGAGATGTCACCACCACCTGTCAGTGTCCCGGTTTCCCTCAAGGTCCCGACGGTACCATCCGGGTTCAATTCATAACCCACCAGCCCATTTGCAGTGTCGATATCCAAAACCAGCTGATCACCACCACCGAACGAAATTGGAACTCCGGTGTCACCCACCTGAAATGTGATTGAACCACTGAAAAACTCGGTATCAACGAGTTGAGGAGCAGTACCATCGACAAGCTTCCAAACGGCAACACCGCCCCCTGGACCGGTCAAACTGTACAGGTACGTGGTCCCGTTAAGCGTTTTTAAAGCCGTATCACGGATACCTGAATCGAGCGCTGCGCTCCCTGTTGCAACCACGCCTTCGAACTGAAGCATCATACCAAATCACCCCACGCCAAACCTGGCAATGACTACAGGATGATCTGATGCCCGGCCCGATACCAAAGCGGAATTGTGGTGAAAACGAGGAGTTCGGTTTCAGTTTAACGCAATTTTTCCTGGTCCGACTGCATGAGTCACAAAAGCGAAAGACTGATGAACAAAACCTGGCCCGCCCGGGCGGACGCGAACATCACATGTGAGGGTAATATGACCAAAGAACATGATCCCAAAGTGACAACTGAAAAAGTTGGATCAGAAACCGGTCGCAAGGACCATATTCGCCGGTGGATTGATGGCAAAATGCGACGCTGGGCCGGGCGTGGAATCGCCGGTGGGCTCAGTTCTACACTCATGGCGCTGCCTGCATTGGCCCAGGCAACTATAGAAGAGCTCTATGCCTTTCAGTTTGCGGAAACGATTCCCGGCGTCCGGTCAGTAAAGCTGTTGGAGAACGGGGATGTGCAGCTAAAAATGATCGATGGCACCACGATGGTTGTTGCAGCCGAGAACGTACAAGTTCTGGACAGTGGCGCCATTATGATTGCGGAAGACGCAGTGACTGAAATTGCGCAATTCAGTCTTGCCGCCGAAGCAGGCGGGGCCGCTGCAGCAGGTGGCGGCATCACTGGCGTCGGTGCTGCACTTGGCGGTTTGGGTCTGGCTGGCGCGGCCGCGGCAGGTGGCGGAGGAGGAGACAGCGGTGGCTTTCAACCGGCACCCCCGACGGCGCCTCAGGTCTTGAACCTAGCGCAAGCGCAATCCACAGCACTCAGCAGCGCGGAAACGAACATCCGGATCCCGAATGGGACCGAAACTGTGGAACTGACGATCGGGTCTGTTGTCAAGACAGTGCCCCTAAATCCCGATGGAAGTTGGAGCTTTTCGCTGACTTCCACCGAAGCCGCCAGCCTGCCGCAAGGGGTACAGAACGTAACGGTTCGTCACTTGGGCAGCAGCGGGCAGGAATTGTCGGTCGAAACGGTATCCTACAACATCGACACTATCCCCCCCACTCTGACTATTTCCGGACTGTCGGACGGCGCGGTCGTCAATGCTTCGGAAATGGCAACAGACCTTACTGTATCCGGGACGACAAACGCAGAAAATGGCCAGACCGTAACAGTCGCTATGAACGGTCAGACATATTCTGGCACCGTGAGCAACGGGCAATGGGCCGTCACTATTCCCGCCGGCGATCTCGCCGGACTACCGGATGGCGAAACGGTCATTTTGACCGCAGATGTTTCAGATCTGGCGGGCAATCCGGCAGCACAGATCAGTGAGAGTTTTGAGACCGACTTTACCGCGCCCACCATTTCTCTGGACCCGCTACCTGTCGATAAAATCGAATTGGTCGACGTTCAGAATGATATGGAACTGGGCGGATCGACAACAGCAGCTGATGGCCAGACGGTTACGGTTGATTTCGGTGGGCAGACCTATTCGACAACCGCTTCCGACGGCAGTTGGAGTGTCACTGTTCCCGCCGCTGACCTTGCAAATCTGCCTTCAGGTACTCCGGTGTCAGTGCAGGTCATTGTCAGCGATGCCGCAGGAAACATTTCGGTTCCGGCAACTGCGTCGGTCCCGGTGGATCTGACTGGCCCTTCGGTTGCCATATCGCCGCTTTCGGTAGGATCCGCTTTGAACGCGGTTGAGGTCGTTTCGGACCTGACCGTTTCTGGCATCACCGGCAACGTAGAAGACGGCCAACAGGTCACAGTCGTACTGGACGGTCAAAGTTACTCAGGCATCGTTTCCGGAGGCAATTGGTCCGTTAACATTCCGGCGTCCGACCTCGGGGCATTGGCGGATGGAGATTCGTTCACCATCACTGCGGATGTGTCAAATGCAGATGGGGTTGCAGCCAGCCAGGCCAATACATCTGTTTCCAAGGATGTCACAGCTCCGAGCCTGTCCATCGATAGTTTTTCCGATGGTGCCGTCATGAATGCAGCTGAGCGTGGCACGGACCTGACGATCTCCGGGGCAACAGATGCGGAGGATGGGCAATCCGTGATCGTGTCGCTAAATAGCCAAGACTATGCTGGCACCGTTTCTGGCGGGGTCTGGAGCGTAACTGTGCCTGCTGTAGATCTGGCCGGGCTTTCCGATGGTGCTACAATCTCGGTAACCGCAAATGTGTCAGACGCAGCAGGAAACCCTGCCGTACAGGCAAGCAGCAGTTTTGACACCGACTTTTTGCCCCATTCAATCGCTGTCACCACCGTATCCGACGGCGCGGTAATGAATTTGGCAGAACGTGGCACAAATCTGACCGTTTCAGGCACTTCCGACGCCCCGGATGGCACCAGCGTGACCGTTGAGATCGTCAGGGCAGATGGCACAGTTGACCTGAGCAATACCACAACCGTCAGTGGCGGGGCGTGGACGTTTGTCGCACCCGCAGCCAGCCTAAGTGGCCTGCAAGACGGTGAAACCTACAGTGTGAACGCAACGGTTTCAGACGCCGCCGGAAACAGCGCCAGCGCCAGCGCAGGGTTCAGTACAGATTTCACTGCGCCAACCGTGACGATAAACCCATTGTCGGTCGGGATGGTCCTGGACGTCTTGGAAAAGGACAACGACCTGTCCGTTTCAGGGGCAACATCGGCGGAAGACGGGCAAACGGTCACTGTCATGCTGGATGGTCAACCGTATACCGGTGTCGCCTCGGGTGGCGCATGGTCGGTCACTGTACCTGCCGCAGATCTTGCCGGTCTGTCAGACAGTACAAACTTCACCATTTCAGCGGCGGTCGATGACTTCGCTGGCAATAGCGCCTCTCCGGCAACCGTAACACTCGCCACGGATTTCCGGCCGCTATTGGACCTGAATTCTGTAGGGACAAACAATTCCGTATCACTCAGCGACGCGCAGAGTTCCGGAGTAGTTGTGTCTGGCACATCCGTTGGCCTCAGCGCTGGCCAATCGGTGAATGTAACACTCAACAGCAACTCCGTCGGCACCGCTATTGTCGCAGGTGACGGCACTTGGTCGTTGACAGTTCCATCGTCTGAGTTCACGGGCGTTTCAGCGGGTGATGACCTGAACTTTCAGGCGCAGGCGACGGTTTCTGGTGGGCCTGATCCACTGCCCGCCAATGGCGAGGCGACGGCGCATGTACCAGGCGCTTACGTCATTACCGAAGCTGGCCGGAGCGGATCGACGATCACCTTCCAGGTTTTCGCCGACGCCGATCGCGACATTTCCAGCGGGCTGGCGATGACGATCGAGTTGGGATTTGATCCGTCTGTTGTGACCTTCGACACCGGCTCGGATGTGGGTAACGGTGCCTTCGGCCTTTATCTATCCAACCCGGTTGGAAGCAATGTGGTCAACTTTGCAGGTGTCGCAACCAGCTTTACGGATCTGAACCAACCACTGGTGACGTTCACCATGACAGTTCAGGATCCCAGCGAGCCTGTCGAGCTGACGCTCACAACTCCGGATGGCGGTCCGTCTACCGTTGTTCTTGGGACCAATGGAAATGACACATTGGTCGCGAGCGATGTAGACAGCTTTATCCGTGGTCAGGACGGCGATGACTCAATCGACGTCTCGGATGCGGGTCGCGATGTTGTGGTTTTCGAGGCGGACCCTGCGGTCAACGGTGTGGATACGGTTACGGGCTTCGCACTCGGCGCCGAGGCGGACGTAGCAGATGCGTTGATGTTTAGCGGCCTCGACCCCTCGACTTTGCGTGGTGATGGCACCGGCGTTGAAACAATGAATGTCGGAAGCGCAGTTGGTGCCAACACGGGCATCGTGGGTCTAACCACGGTCCTGGCTGATCTGTCGCTCGACACTATCGAAACCGCTGTCGAAAGTCTGACCGGAATACAGGCGGGCGATGAAATCTACGTATTGGCAACGGATGGAGACGACAGCGTTCTGGTCAAAGTCGACTACTCTGCCCCGGCCACGGCCACCGTCGAAACCATGGCGCATTTTTCGGGGTTAGACGACCTAAGCGGATTGAGCGCGGACAATATCCTGATCAGCGACCCAACCGGGGCAACGGCCTGATCAAAACACGGGCTGCCGGTTTCTCGACCAGCGGCCACTCCATATACCAAAGGATCACACATGGCACAGAACGGCCTGTTTCCAGTCACCTATGCGCGGCACCGTGACCGATATTGGAAGCGCTTTTCGTCTTATCACTTTGCGAAAGCCCAACATGCTTGCCCGATCGTGGAAAAAGAGGTTCTCCTAGTCGCTGCCTCTTTTCCAATGTTGTTTCGCGAAACTGAGGGCGGAATTGAACCCGTCGCGCTGTTTTCGTTGGCCCCAGGCGCGCCGACCCCTTTCGTGTCCGACGATGGCCGATGGTTGGCCCCCTACATTCCATCCGCGTTGCGATGCCCGCCTTTTCAAGCAGGATTGAAGGATCACAATGAATGTGACTTGCAATTGCTGATCGATGAGACGTCCGGATTGGTCACCGCCTCTCCGGAAGACGAACCATTCTTTACTGATGCAGGAGAGTTGACCCCTGAACTTTCCAACGTATTCAGATTTATGCGCGCACGTGAGGCCTCTGCCATTGCCACTCAGTCGATGTGCAACGTTATCCGAGGGATGGACCTTTTCAAGCCAATGACAATCCACGACAATATTGCGCTGCCAGCCGGGTATCGGAGCGTGGATTTCCAGCGCCTGAATGCGCTTTCTCAAACCGAGAAACTTGCGTTGCTCGATGCCGGTGCAATTCAATTGCTGCACGCCCACCAGGTTTCTCTATCACACATTGCCTGGTTGTCGCGTGCGCAAAAGCAGTTGGTGCAATCAAAACCGAAAAACCAATGTACTGAAGATTCAGATTTTTCGCGTTTCCTTACCGCTATGGCACACGCGCAATGCGACGAGCTGCTAGAGATTGGCGAGATGTGAATATGCCCATACTCAGCCGCATCCGTACTCACAAATTCCTTGCCTGCTTGCTAACTCCCTTGATGGCAGCTTGCGCGCCTCCACCTGACCTCATGGCTGTAGAGGTATCTCTGTCCAAGGGCTCTGTTGGGGTTGGTGCGCAGCCCCCGATGCCGCGCCTTGCACAAAGCGAATTTGGTCAACGGGTGCGGGAGGCGGTTGAAACCAACCCCAACCTTGCCCAAAGCGAAACACGACTCGAGATCGCAGGTGCCAACGAAAAAGCCGCTAAAGGTGCTTTCCTTCCCCGTGTCTCAATGGGCATCAATGCCCGGTCACAACGTGTAAATTCTGATATTGCGGACCTAACGCCGTATCTGCGAGTTTCGCAGCTTGTGTATGACGGCGGCGCCGCGTCGGGAGAACTGGCTGCCGCTCAAGCACGCGTGCTTGAAAGCCGGGGCGGTCAACTGCAAACCGCAGCGGCTTTGGCTCTTGCCGCGATCGAAGCGTATGTCGTGGTTCTTGATCGACGCAAAATTCTGGAAATTTCGACCCAGAACGTAGAAGTGCACACAGAGATTGTACGCCAGATCACTGAACGCACCGAGCAGGGCGTGGGGTCGAGTGCCGACGTGTTAACCGCACGTTCCCGCATGGCGGATGCGCGTACACAGCTTGCCGATGCTGAGGCGCGCGTAGACAGAGCAGAGGCACAGTACCACGAAATTTTTGGTCGGGCGCCAGGTGCGCTTGCTGCGCCGGTTGCTGCGCCCAAGCTGCCAAGTACCGACGCACAAATCGTTTTGGACAGCCCGCAAGTGCGGCGGGCGAATGCCGCTTTGATCGCGGCGCAGGCTGAGCTCAACGCGGCAATTGCGCGGCGGCAGCCAGGTGTGGAAATTGCGGCCTTTGCCGATCGCAATGACAGCAATGACGCCAATTTCGGTGTTGATTTGTCCGTAAACTACGAATTGGACAGCACGGGCCAACGCCGGGCCGCCATAACTGCTGCACAAGCTCAGGTAAGAGAGGCCGAATTCGCACGTGAGACGTTAATTCGAGAAATCCGTCGCGAGTTAGAGTTTATCCGTTCAGATCAGAATGCGGGCGCAGTTCGCCTTCAAGCGGCGCGTTTGGCGGCCCAGGCCAATGCCGAAAGTGTGGAAGCTGCGCGCGCTCAATTTACCATCGGCCGGCGCAGCCTGATCGAGATTCTGGACGCTCAGCGAGACTATGTGAACGCGCAACAAAGGTTGATTTTGGCGGAACAGAGCTTCTTCCTCACAAATTACGCTGTTCTCAGTCTTACCGGGGACATTTTGGATTACCTCGGGATTTCAATAACAAGCAAAGGTGGAGGTTCATGACCGCGTTGAAGTCATTGACAGTTACACAACAGCTTTCTCCATTGGAAAAATGCCTACTTCATGTAGCCGCGCATCTTGATCGTTCGCTTACTGTTGCGGCACTGCACGCGGCTCAATCTGACGCCGCAGGCTTTCTGACAGCGCGAGATGCAATCGAGGTCGCCCATAGTGCCGGGTTGCAGGCGGGTTTCGGTTCGCGAAAGCTTGCGGATTTCGATGAAACCCTGGTTCCAGCGATTTTGCTTATGGAAGGCGACAAGGCGGTTGTGTTTCATGGACGTGCAAAGAGTGGCCTTCTTCTGATTTTCGATCCTGCGATGGGTGAGGGCATCGGCGAAGCTGACGAAAAAGATGTTGCCAAACGCTACACCGGATACGCTCTTTTGTTTCGACGCAGTCATAAAGAGGAAACGTCAAACAGAAATACGTCCACATCCGGGCATTGGTTCTGGTCGGCTATGTTGGCAAACCGCTGGTCTTATGCGCAGGTGGTTCTTGCCGCGGCAGTCGCGAATTTGCTGGGCCTTTCCACATCCGTTTTCATAATGGTTGTCTATGACAGGGTTCTTCCCAATGAAGCGACAGAATCCCTGATCGCGCTGACTGCTGGAGTTGGTCTTGCCCTAGCTTTTGATTTTATCCTCAAGCTCTTACGCGCCGGTTTCATCGATCGAGCCGGGAAAAAGGCCGATATGTTCATAGGGCGGCGCATTTTTGACCAAGTTTTGAACATAAAAATGAAATCGAAATCCGGATCAACCGGTGCCATAGCAAGCACCATCCGTGAATTCGAAACCCTACGTGAATTCTTTACGTCGGCAACTCTGGTCGCCCTGGTGGATCTGCCTTTCATCGTCCTGTTTATTTTGGTCATTCATCTCATTGGCGGACCTTTGGCTGTGATACCTGCCCTCGCTGTTCCGATTGTGTTGATTGCGGGCCTGGCCGTTCAACCAGTACTCTCGCGCCTGGCCGAAAAGAGTTTTGTGGACGGCCAGTCAAAACAATCCGTTCTGGTCGAAACTGTTTCTGGCCTTGAGACCATCAAAACAACGGCAGCATCCAGACAGATGCGTGCGCGCTGGGACGATGCCATCGAGCGTCAGTCTTCGCATGGAATCCGCAGTCGTACAGTAACTCAATTCGCATTGAATCTGACGGGCTTCACACAACAGGCGGCGCAAGTCCTGACTGTATTCTACGGCGTGTTCTTGATCACCGAAGGTCAGGCAAGTATGGGTGCGCTGATCGCGTCGGTGATGCTAACTGGACGCGCTCTGGCACCGCTGGGACAACTTGCCCAAACACTCACTCGCGTGAACCAAGCGCGCAGCGCGTATCGAAATCTGAACACGCTGATGCAGGCGGAAAATGAACGACCAGAAGGGCGCAATTGGATCAGCCGTCCGCATGTGAAAGGCCGCATTTCGTTCAAAGATGTGCATTTTGCCTATCCGGAGCAAGCCGAAGATGCCCTTTCAGGTGTCTCGTTCGACATAGAACCGGGTGAAAAAGTCGCCATTCTGGGCCCGATTGGATCTGGAAAAAGCACCATTGGGCGTCTGATGCTGGGTTTATTCGAGCCGAGGACAGGTTCGGTGATGCTGGATGGCGTCGATATACGGCAGATTGATCCGGGCGACCTACGTCGCAATGTCGGTTCGGTTTTACAGGAAATTTGGCTGTTTTCCGGTTCAATTCGCGACAACATTGCAAGCGGCGCGGTACGCCCCAGGGATCAGGATTTGATCAGAGCAGGACGGATCGCTGGAGTTGAAGATTTTGTAGCGCATTGCCCCAACGGGTATCACCAGCAACTGGCTGAACGTGGCGAGGGGCTATCGGGTGGCCAGCGTCAAGCTATTGCGCTTGCTCGGGCACTGATTGGACGCCCACCGGTACTGCTATTGGATGAGCCAACCAGCGCGATGGACGTGAAGACGGAAGCGGAGGTTATCGAGCGCCTGAAACAGGAAACCAAGGACACCACAATGGTAATTGTCACACATCGAACCAGCCTGCTCGGGCTGGTTGACAGGGTCATCGTGATCGAGCGTGGCCAGGTCGGCGCCGACGGCCCCAAAAGCATACTGAACCGACACAAACGCGCAACTGGGAGACACCTGAATGTCGCGGCATCCTGATCTAGCCACAATGGCCAAGGAGATGCGTGGGAAATCTCCGTTGGGAGGGTCTCTCTTGTTGCTTGTTATCCTTGCTTGTCTGGTGTCCGCTGGACTGTGGGCATATGTGACAGAGCTGGACGACGTGACACGCGTAGATGGCCGGATTGTTCCATCGGCGGACGTTCAACTGATCGAGGCGACCGAACCCGGGGTTCTGGAATCCCTGCACGTCGCCGAGGGGCTGGTTGTCGAAAAGGGAACGTTGTTGATGGAATTCGACACAACGCAGATCGACAGTCAGTTGAGCCAGGAGCAGCAGCGCGCCTTTGGATTGATGGCGCGCGCCCAAAGACTGCGCGCAGAAATCAACGGCACCGAGCTTACATTCTCAACAAGTCTTCTTGAAGGCGCTCCGGAAGTTGTGAGGTCTGAAACTGCTTTGTTCCAGGGGCGAGAAACGGAGCTGGCAGCTGAAATCGCCATTCTTGAACGCCAGCGTGAACAACGTCATCGGGAGTATGAAGAAGGGCAGGTCGACGAGGTAACGGCCGAAGAGACGCTCCGGATCCTGGCAGAAGAGCACGCAATCATGGCACCTTTGGTGGAAAATCAGATGGAGCCAGCAACAACGCTATTGTCACTACGCCGTAGCTCGGCCGAGTGGGAAGGGCGCAAGGTTCGTGCAATGGCAGTGACGAACAGACTGAAAACCGGACTGGAAGAAATTGACGATCGAATCCGAGCCGCACATAGCAGATTTCGGAGCGCAGCGTTGACCGACCTTGCAGTTACAACAGCTGAGCTTGCAGCACTTCGACCGACTCTGCCAGCTTTGCAAGACCGCGCGGACCGCGCGCAAGTCAGGTCTCCAGTACGCGGAATTGTAAATCGCATTCACCGGACAACCATCGGCGGGTTGGCACGTAGCGGTGAAGAACTGATTGAGATAGTTCCGATGGACGACAGGCTTCTCGTTGAAGCCTATGTGCGCCCAGAAGACATCGCGTTTTTGCACGCAGGGCAGTCTGTAAAGGTGAAAATCACCGCTTATGATTTCGCCCGCTACGGCGCATTGGACGGCGAAATCACCCGAATTGGCGCGAACACAATCACAAGGCCGGAACGTAATGACGAAGAAGTTTTTGTCATCGAAGTGCAAACACGTCACGCGATACTTGACGCGAACGGCGTAGCCGTCGAAATCATTCCCGGAATGATTGCAGAAGTGGATATCCTGTCAGGCAAGAAAACGGTACTGGAGTATCTTCTGCAGCCCGTGATCAAAATCAAGGACCGGGCGCTGCGCGAATAGATGAGCACTGCTGAAAAACAAACCGTTGACTGGTGTTTCTGCGTGGCAGGTCGCCCTTTCGGCCGCCGCTTACCATTCGACGTCGCCCAAGAATATATATCCGGCGCCATATATGGTCTTGATTAAGCGGGGGTTTTTGGGGTCTTCACCCAGTTTGGTCCGCAACCGAGATATTCTGACATCCATCGCACGATCAAAGCTTTCGCCAACAGCGCCACCCAGGGATTCTTGCATTTGAGCGCGGCTGATCAAACGTTTCGGGCTTTCCAGAAACAGCCTCAGCACTTCCCCTTCCGCATGGCTGAACGGGGTCTCGACACCGGACCCGTCTTTCAGGATGTAGCGGTCGAAATAGGCCGTCCAGCCGTTAAACCGCGCCACGTCCGACTGCGTGGTCAGCGCTCTGGGCGATCGCAACCGCGCCCGAACGCGCGCCACAACTTCGGCCGGGTCGAATGGCTTGGTTATGTAATCATCTGCCCCCAATTCTAGCCCGGTGACCCGATCCTGCACCTGCGCGCGACCGGAGATAATGATAACCGCAGCCCCCTGCTCCAGTGCCAGCCGGTGGACCAATGCCAAACCGTCTGTATCCGGTAAGGACAGATCCACCAGGCAAACGTCCGGCGTGACACGCTTGAGCGAAGCTTCAAATTCTCGCGCGCGCGAAAAGCTCTGAGTGCGAAAGCCTGCTTCTTCAAGCGCATCAGTCAGAATACGCCGTATCTCGGGTTCATCATCGACAATGGTCACCAGCGGTTGGGTCATCAGGCAGCCTCGTCTCGGATCAGGGCGGACAGTTGCGCCCGCGTGAATGGTTTGCGCAAAACCGGAGCGCGTTTCAGCGCCTCACGATGCAATGGATCGGCATAAGGCAACGAAGTCATCAAAATGCGAGGCAAAGCGGGGTCCAGCATTGCCAAAAGATCCAAACCCGTCTTCTGACCTTCGAGGCGAATATCAGACAGAACCAAAGCAATATCTTTGACATCAGTTACCAAGGCGACGCCTTCGTCATAAGATGTAGCCTCAATCACCGCGAACCCGATGTCGACCAACATATCGCGGAACTGGCTGCGCAGATCGTCGCTGTCTTCGACCAAAAGAACCAACCCTTCCTGTACCGGGGGGGCTGTGCGGTACGGCAGGCGCAAGATAACGGATGCACCTGACGGAGTATTTCGCAAACTCAGGTCGCCACCGGTCAGTTTGACAGTATCGTAGACCATCGGCAAACCGAGTCCCGACCCTTTGTCGCCCTTTGTTGTGAAAAATGGGTTCAGGGCCTTTTCCAACGCATCTTTCGAAAACCCGGGGCCAGTGTCCGACACAGCGATCTCCGTCCAAATCTCACCGATTGTATGGGCGCTTATTGTGATCTGCCCGGTTTCTCCACAAGCATCGCGCGCATTCAGCACGAGGTTCAACAACGCGTCCTGAACCATTCCCGGGTCAAGCATAAGTGCTTTGTCTGGCAACGTGTTAACGACCGACAAGCCAACCCCGCGTGGCAGGGATGGAGAGGCCAGAATACGCAGATCTTCGAGCAACCCGCGCATGTCCGTTGCTTTTGGTTGTGGCGTCCGGCTGCCTGTCATATCGGCAATACGATTCAGCAATTGTCCGCCCCTGCGCGCTGTCTGCTTGGTCGCATCTATCAGTTCGCGCGCATCTTCGGGCAAATCCATCTTTTCCAACCGGGACTGCATGCCCAGAATAATTGTCAACAGGTTCGAGAAATCATGCGCCAATCCGCTGGTCATCTGGGCGGCCATCGCGCGGCGGCGGGTTTGCTGCAACGCGACACGCGCTTGCGTTTCCTCGGTAATGTCGACGGACATAATGTAAACGCCGCCTTGTCCATCAGGTGTGAAGGATACACGAATGCGTCTGGAGTCCTGATCTTCAGTAAACTCGAAAACTGAGGTCTCTCCGTTATAAGCCATTTTCAGATGCGTCTCGACGCGAGAAAAGGCGGCAGAGCCCAATGCCTGAGAAATATGCATACCCAAAATCTCGGACGGGCGACCGGGCATGACCGAATTGAGCCGGCGGTTCGAATAGTCGTAACAGCCTTCGGCATTCAGATGTGCAATGTGGGCTGGCATCATCTCGGTTGTCATACGGGTGCGCGCTTCGATCTCGGTCAATTGGCGCTTGGCTTCTTCCAGTGCCGAGTTCGTGGCCGCCAGTTTTCTATTCGCTGCCGACAGCTCCTCGGCCCGGTCGAGCAATTGACCGGAAAGCTCTTCGGAACGGGCGCGTAACAGGGCTTCGGCCTGTTTCGTATTGGTGATGTCCGTATAGACCGCCACCCAACCGCCTTTGGGCAGGGGGGCACCCTCAACCGAGATAACCTGACCATTAGAACGAACACGCTCGATGTAATGAGGTTCGAATGTCAGTGCCTGATTGACACGCAATTCGACGGCCTCTTCGACGTCATCGACATCGCCATATTCGCCACTGGATGCGAGGTATCGGATTGTGTCACGGAACAACGCGCCGGGCTGGACAAGATGGTCCGGCAAATCGAACATTGTCTGAAACGGACGATTGCTGACCACCAACCGAAGCTCACTGTCATAAATCGACAGGGCCTGGCCGATCAGGTTCAGACCAGCCGTCGTCATGGATTTTATCTGTTGCTCTGTTATTTCCAAATCCATCCTCCCCGCGACACATGCGTAACACCGGATCTGTTGCAGGTGTAGGGGGCAAGAGCGCGACAGATTGGGACGACGGGTCGCAAGTGCTGTGCGTTCAATACCTCGGTTTGGTCTTTGGACCATCCGCTGTAATGGAATCCAAGGACAGTGTATGATCCATATTTTTCATGCGATGGCGCAACATTTGTCTGGATAGCCGCGTCAAGACCACCATATATTCGGGATCTTCCGCTTTGTTTCGCAATTGTCCGCCATCCTGGTGATCGAACAGGATGGGCGGAAGGTCTGCGGCGAATTCGACCAGCGTGAAACGTTCATCTCTCAGGATGCCCAGACACGAGTCGCTATTGCCCGTCCCCAAAACCTGTTGCCATATTGTGGGTTTTTCGGGCTCTGCAAAATCCAATTCGCTGAAGGAGTAGGCGCGCCAATCGTCGGGGATTTGTCCTTTCATCAGCGGCAGCAACGACCGGCCATCCATAGAGTTTGGGATCGTCTGGCCAATCCAATCCAGTATCGTCGGAGTTACGTCGATGGATTCCGTTGGTACGGAAATCATCGATCCGGCATACTTTTGACTTTTAGGGTCCCTGATTATCAATGGCGTTTTGTAGGCAGCATCATAGACCGACATCTTGCCCCAGCTATGTCGGTCGCCCAGCATTTCTCCATGATCCGCAGTGATGACAACCAACGTGTCGTCGTATTGACCGCTATCCTTCAGAAACTGGATTACACGCCCGACGTGATGGTCGACCTCGGTCGCCAGGCCCAGATAGACGGCACGCAGCGTTTGGATGTTTTCCAGCGTCGGCTCGACACCGTCAAAGCCCAGAACAAAGTCACCGGCCGAAGTATTGTCAATTGTCGGGCCAAGAAACGGGTGCATCGCCCGCTCATCCAACGGATCGGAAAACCCTTCGGGACGGGGCAATGTCGATGGGTCATACATGCTGTTATAGGGCGCCGGAGCGACCAAAGGCGGGTGTGGGCGAATATAAGTGAGATGGGCAAACCAGTTTTTTCCAACATAGGGTGCCATGCTGTTGAGGAACACATCCGTAAGGAAAGCTGTGTCGCTGTCTTCAGCCCGGTACATCGCCGGGTCGTTCAACCGGGGCTGCCCGCCTTGCGGCGCAACCGGTTTGTGGACATCCCAATAGTCCTCAAACTTATACCCCTTTTGCATCAGATGGCCGCGCCAAGGATACGATTCTTCCAGCCGCATTTCGAGAACCTCGTGAAACCCCTCCATGGGGTGTTCATAGGATTTCAGAATCGGATCGTTGCGATCAAACACCCGAGGGTCCGCGGATGTATCTGTGTACCCAAACAGCATCGGCAAATAGCCCGCTTTACGCATTTCAGTTGCGATGTTCGGGGTATCATGCCGCAGTGGGGTTCCGTTCCGAACCGATCGGTGGTTCATCGCATATTGCCCGGTCAAGATTGAGACACGTGATGGGCCGCAGGGATTGGTCACTGAAAAATGCCGTTCGAACGTCACCGCCTCGCCCATGAAAGCACGCATGTTTGGCAGATCGACATGGTCCGCTAAGGCTCCGTTCAGACAATCGGCGCGCAACTGATCGATGATGATGAACAAAACATTTTTGGCCTGCCCCATTTAGCTCTCCCTGATTCCACAAAAGTGGTGCCAGAGCGAACTCTGTCTTGCTTCGCAAAGCCGGGCAACTGCTGAGTTTCGGCCCGCCAACAGAAAAACAGATTAAACTGAAATGATCTTGCGGCGGACAGCTGGTTTTATTGCATATCCTGCTGCACCCACAGTATTGGCAGCCAGACGTGTCACTCAGACGCTATTGGGCGACAAGAATTACGATGTGGTTCGCAAAAATCCGTTGCAGGTCAATGTCCTTTGCCATCACATACGCACATGACGCAGCCAATGATACAGTCGGACCGTGACGCCAATGGCGTTTACCTGCGGGTTTCGGGTGATCTGCTGACTCAATCCCTGGACATTGTCGAAAAAGCGTTTGAAGGATTTCAGACGGATAGCGGCACTCTAACTGTCGATCTTTCAAAGGTCGAAGCATTGGATACCGGTGGCGCATGGCTGATCGCCGATGTTGCGCGTCGTGCAAAGGCAAGTGGCGCGACGGTGCATTATGAGGGGCTTAGTCCCGCCCATTCCGCGCTGCTGGAGACTGTGGCGGAAAACATCTCGGACGACCGCGTCGCCGAAGTCGAACACCGCAGCTTTACCGATTGGGTCGCGAGCGTCGGGGAACGCACTGCGCAGGCCGGAAAAGACCTGCTTTCCCTGTTAGAATTCTTGGGTCTGACGCTGCACCGATTGGTTCGCACATTTCTGATGCCGTGGCGCTTACGCAAAGCTGCGTTGGTCTCACAAATGGAAGAAACCGGATTCAAGGCTATCCCGATTGTTGCCCTCATGGGGTTTCTGATCGGTGTCGTGCTGGCCTTTCAGGGGGCAACCCAGCTGAAACAATTCGGGGCAGAGATATTCGTGGTCGAGCTGATCTCGATTTCGGTCTTGCGTGAGCTGGGCATTTTGCTGACAGCCATCATCGTCGCGGGCCGGTCCGGGTCGGCCTTTACCGCCTCGATCGGTTCGATGAAGGTTCAGGAAGAGATCGACGCCATGCGCACATTGGGTTTGGACCCGATCGAGGTGCTGGTGATCCCGCGGGTCGTCGCGCTGTTGATCATGTTGCCTATCCTTGGCTTCATCGCTGATCTTGCTGCGCTGATCGGTGGCGGATTGATGAGTTGGATTGACCTTGGCGTTAGCCCCGGCATGTTCGTTACGCGTCTAAAAGAAAACACAGGCATTTGGCAATTCGCCATTGGAATGATCAAAGCGCCCTTCTTCGCTTTGGTCATTGGTGTTGTCGCTTGTTGGCAGGCGATGCAGGTTAAAGGTTCAGCTCAGTCCGTCGGGCAAAGAACCACCGCTTCGGTTGTTCAATCCATTTTTTTGGTGATCGCATTGGATGCTCTGTTCTCGATCTTTTTCTCGGTGATGGAGGTCTGAGATGGACGGCACGACGCTGAAACAGACCCCTAAATCCGGCGCTCAGCGTGAGGCAGTCATCCGTGTCCGCAACCTGACCAACCAATTTGGCCCGCAGGTCGTGCATCAGGACCTAAACCTGGATGTTTGGCGTGGCGAAGTCTTAGGCATTGTCGGCGGGTCTGGAACCGGTAAGTCGGTTCTGCTTCGCACAATTGTGGGCCTGAACAAACCCGCGGCAGGCAGTATCGAAGTTCTGGGCGTCGACGTACTGAACGGCCCGGAACAGGAACGACGCCGGATCGAGCGTCGGTGGGGCGTTGCCTTTCAGGACGGCGCGCTGTTTTCCTCGCTGACGGTTTTGCAGAACGTGATGGCCCCGCTGCGCGAACATACAGGCCTTAGCGAAAGCCTGATGTGCGCGCTTGGCAGTCTGAAGATCAGCCTTGTTGGTCTGCCGCAGCTCAGTTGTGGTAAGCTGCCTTCCGAATTGTCCGGTGGGATGCGCAAACGCGCCGCCCTCGCCCGCGCCTTGGCACTGGATCCTGAGATTGTGTTTCTTGATGAGCCGACCGCTGGCCTCGATCCAATCGGCGCGGCGGCTTATGACGAGTTGATCGGTGAGTTGCAGCATGCTTTGGGCTTGACCGTCTTTATGGTCACGCATGACCTCGATAGTCTTTACGCCATTTGCGATAGGGTCGCAGTGCTCGCAGAAAAACGCGTCCTGGTTGAAGGTCCGATTGAAGAAATGACCAAAGTCGACCATCCTTGGGTTCAAGAGTATTTCACCGGCCCCCGGGCCCGCGCGGCGCAAGAGAAGGGGCAGGACAGGTAAAGGCAATGGAGACCCGGGCAAATTATATCCTCATCGGCGCGTTCACAATCGCGGGCATCCTGGGTGCCTTTGGATTTTTCCTATGGCTCGCAAAGTTCGAAGTGTCGCGCCAATACGCATATTATGACGTTTTGTTCGATAACGTTTCCGGTCTCTCTGCCGCTGGTGGCGTGAGCTTCAACGGTTTGCCCGTTGGACAGGTGATTTCGTTGAACCTGGACGAGGAAGATCCGTCAAAGGTTCGTGTGAAGCTTGAAGTAGATGCCGATATTCCCGTGACCGAAGACACAATTGCTCAGCTACAATCCCTGGGCGTCACGGGTGTCAGCTACGTTGAGCTGACCGGTGGCAAAAGCGGTGACAAACGCTTGGCCGAAAACAGCGTGATCAAAAGCAAACGCAGCGCGATTCAATCTTTGTTTGAAGGTGCCCCGAAGGTCTTGGACGAGGCGGTTACCTTGCTGGAGAGCCTGAACAAGGTTGTCGATGACAAGAACCGCCAATCCGTCAGCGAAATATTAGACAACCTGGCGTCTGCCTCGGGCCGGCTGGACAAAACGCTGTCGGATTTTGAAAACTTGTCCACGGATCTTGGCGGCGCGGCCAAGCAACTTGGAAACTTCACAACGCGGCTTGATAAACTGGCCGACACGGCGGAAACCACGCTGACGACCGGGACCGAAACCCTCAAAAGCGTAAAAACCGCATCCGAGTCGGCAACAGAAGCTCTGGCCAGTGCCAAAACCACAATTGAAACGGCCGATCGCGTACTACAGGACGACGTAAAACCCTTTATCGATCAGGCCTCGACATTGGCAGAGCGTCTGACCGGTTTGTCCGACGAAGGCAGCGTTGCATTGGCAACCGCCACCGAGACCTTTGTGAATGCAAACAAAACGCTGGGGTCGATCACTGCCGCGATGGAAACGGCCAACACAACATTGGCTTCGGCAGAGCGCGCTTTCGACTCGGTCAATGAAGTGATCAACAAAGACGTCGGCGCCGTCATGGACGATATCCGCAATGCGGCCAATCAGGTCGCCACAACAGTATCCAATGTGACAAGCAAACTGGACGAGATTTCGGCCGATATTCTCAGCGCATCAAGATCCGCATCCGAGTTGCTGGGAACAATCGACGGCATTGTCCAGGACAACCGGCGACAATTGTCCGACTTCCTCCGCGTCGGCCTGTCGCAATTCACGCGTTTCGTAGAAGAGTCCCAACGACTGGTGATCAGCCTGGATCGGTTGGTGGACAAGGTTGAACGTGATCCGGCTCGCTTCTTACTGGGAACCCAAGCTTCGGAGTTTCGCCAATGATCAGGCTTTTTCTTTTGATTCTGGCGTTGGTGTCGCTGGGCGCGTGCACCGGCTTGGGTACGCTGAGACAGGCATCCAAGCCAAACGACTTATACCTTTTGACGCCCAAAAGCACCTTTTCGTCTTCCTTACCGCGCGTACAAAAACAAATCGTTGTGCAGGAACCGACAGCAACCGCCGCAGTCAATACTGATCAGATCGCCATTCAACCGACCCCGTTGCAGGTTCAATACCTTCCGCGCGCCAGATGGGTCGACCGTGCGCCGCTTATCGTGCAGGCACTATTGGTTGAAAGCTATGAAAACAGCGGCAAGGTGGCTGCCGTTGGCCGGTCTACTGTGGGTCTGCGCGCCGACTATGTCATCGTTCCGGATCTGCGTGAATTTCAGGGGCTCGTTGTCAGTGATGTTGAAGGGACAAAAACCATACGTGTCGAAGTGCGCATGAACATCAAAATCATTGATGAGTTTGAAGACAAGATCATTGCGTCCAGCTCGTTCCGGGAGTTTGTCGTATCTGCAAGTGATGCAACGCCTGATCTTGTAGAAGCCTTTGATGACGCGCTAGGCAAAACCATGCGAGACGCTGTTGAATGGAGCGTACGCCGGATCAACACGCATGCGGCCAACAACCAAAGATCGTATTGATGGAACGAGGGCGCTGCGAACGCAGCGCCCAATCTACCCCCATCATCGTGACAGCGTGTCCGCAAGCCGCATGAGTGTGGCAGCTTCGGCCCTGTATCCAAAGGGATCATCACCACGGGCCGCATTCGCCAATCTGATTGCGTCCTTATAGGACCAGCTGCCTAGGTACTCGGCTCCGCGCAGCAATTGCCCGAACCCGGCGATGGCATAAGAAAAGCGTACATCGTCCGTGGCTTGGCCCTGTGCCGACAAAATGGGCTGCTCAATCAACCGACTCTGGTCGGACCCTGGCAATTTGTAACGCAGTTTGAAAAACCCGATTTCATCCGAACCGTCGCTCACTGACGTCGATCCATAGCGCAACGGATCGTTTCGGATCGCATCTGAACCAACCGGCGTGATCTCGTAAATAGCCGTGACCGAATGGCCCGCGCCGATATCACCGGCATCCACTTGGTCATTAGTGAAATCTTCACGACGCAGCGCGCGGGTTTCGTATCCGATCAGGCGATACTCGGCGATTTGCGACGGGTTGAATTCGACCTGGATTTTGACGTCATTGGCGATTGGGAACAAAGCACCTGTCAACTGATCCACCAGGACCTTTTGCGCCTCGCTCAGCGTGTCGATATACGCGGCCTGTCCGTTTCCATTTTGCGCGAGCGCCTGCATTGTGGCATCGTCCAGATTGCCGCGGCCAAAGCCGAGGACACTCAAAAATGTACCGCTGTCGCGTTTACGACCGATGAAGTTCTTCAATGTATCGGGATCAGACAAGCCGACGTTGAAATCCCCATCCGTTGCCAGAATAACGCGCGTGACCTCTTCTTCGGCACTCATGCTTTCAGCTACCTGATAAGCCTGCTGCAACCCGGCCTGACCTGCGGTCGAACCGCCTGCCTCCAGCTGATCGAGCGCGCCGAGGATTTTATCGCGCTCCACCGCTGCAGTAGGTTCCAACACCTGCCCGGCGCTGCCAGCATATGTCACGATCGAAACTTCATCCTCTGCACGCAGTTGCGACAACATCAAACGGAACGATTGCTTGAGCAGAGGTAGTTTGTTGGCATCCTGCATGGATCCGGATGTGTCGATCAGAAAGACCAGGTTCAGCGGCGGTCGTTCTTCGATCTGCGGCAATGCCCCCTGGATACCGATATGCACAAGCTGAGTACCCTCATTCCAAGGCGTCGGTGTCACTGTGATCGTCGGCCGGAACGGCGCGTCCCCTTCAGGCGCGGGATAAGAGTACGGAAAATAGTTTATCATCTCTTCCACCCGCACAGCATCTTTCGGCGGAAGTTGACCACGCATCAACGAGGAACGGACGATCGAATAAGAGGCTGTATCAACGTCAATTGAAAAAGTGGAAACCGGCTCTTCACTGGTGACTTTCAGCGGGTTGTTTTCGGCGTTAGCAAAAGCCTCAGTATCCGGCAGCTGCAGAATTCCCACCTCTGGTCGAACCACCTTATGCGTAACATCGCCCGACGTGACACCAAAGCGCGCGCCGTTTTCAACGCCTAAGCCCGAAATGCTTTGCTGAGGGGCGGCGGTTTTGGATCGCACCGGAGCGGCATACTCTTCAACAACGACCGGGGCCTCAACGACGGGTTCTTCCAAAACCGCAGAATCTGCTTCTGGTGTGGGCGCAGGGCTTTCACTGCGCGAAAGCGGCTGCACGACGATGTCGCGGGATTGCGGCACGATCATAAACAGCGCGACTGCAGCAATTGCGGTTGTAGCGGTCAGGGCACCGCGATGTGACAAAGCATTCAACATAGATTTCGCTCCTTCTGTCATGCGGGCCAATGGGCCACGCTTAACAGATGGGGTGGTTGCCGCCCTCATCAAACGGCATCGCAATGTGCCATAA
>NZ_WQFE01000005.1 GCF_013033965.1 Ruegeria atlantica | reverse complement strand
AATCAACCAACTTACCTCCCAACTCAACATGTAAGTCGTAAAGGGGAGTGCGCTTTAATTCGGTCATTTCTCTAACCTTTCAATCAGCGGGACTGGTCACGAACGACCATCACAGTGCAGTGCGCGTTGCGCACGACGCGGGCCAGGTTCGGGCCAATTTCATAATTCGGAAAATCGCCTTTGGTCGACGCCATGACGATCAGATCAAAGCCGTCTTTGTAGGCCAGCTTCAGGATTTCGCGGTAGACACTGCCTTCTTCGACGTGAATTGTAACGTCGGAGGCATTGGCATGATCCAGTATGGCCTGAACCGCATTGCGCACGTGGTCTTTGGCGCCTGCACCATAATTGGCCGGCAGGTTCGGCAGCTGGATGATCTCGGGGATGACGGCAACCGCATGCAGTTCGGCACCGTAGAATTTCGCCTGTTCCAGTGCGACCGGCAGGGCCAGTTTCCACGAGCGGTCGTCGGTGTGATCAATGGGCAGCAGGATTTTCGTGGCCATCACGTCTCTCCTCGAGATATGGAATTCTGTTTCAAAGGCGGGGGGCCGGGCTGGCCCCCCGTTTTTTCTAAGGGCCGGATTACTCGGCAGGTGTTCCGCCCGGTTCTTCGGACTTGCCACCCGAGGCGAAGAACTCTTTCGTCAGTTTGAAGACGATCGGGCTCAACAGGGCCAGGGCGATCAGGTTCGGGATGGCCATCATGGCGTTCAGCGTATCCGCCAACAGCCAGACAAAGCCCAGATCCGCAGTTGCGCCGAAGTAGATCGCGACGATCCACAGGATGCGGTAGGGGAGCAGGGATTTGACGCCCAGCAAGAACTCGACGCATTTCTCGCCATAGAACGACCAGCCAAGGATGGTGGTGAAGGCAAAGATCGACAGAGCGATTGCGATCAGGTGACCGCCACCCGGCAGAGAGGTCGCAAAGGCCAGAGAGGTCAGGGCAGCGCCCGATTCACCCGAGGTCCATGCGCCGGTCGAGATGATTGCCAGACCGGTGATCGAGCAGACGATGATGGTGTCGATGAACGTACCCAGCATCGCGATCAGGCCTTGGTTGACCGGACCTTTGGTCTCGGCTGCTGCGTGCGCGATCGGAGCCGAGCCCAGACCGGCTTCGTTCGAGAACACGCCCCGTGCCACACCAAACCGGATCGCGGCCCAAACGGCTGCACCTGCGAAACCACCTTCGGCCGCCGAAGGAGTGAAGGCATAGGTGAAGACAAGCGACAGCGCGTTGCCAATCTCACCGATGTTGATGATCAGAACCAGCAGGCCAGCGATGATGTAGGCAATTGCCATGGCCGGAACCAATTTACCGGCAACCGCACCGATGCGGGTAATGCCACCCAGAATAACGGCTGCGGTCAGCACCATCAGGACAACGCCAGTGACAGAGGTGTTCACGCCGAAGTTCGATTCCAGAACCTGAGCAACACCGTTTGCCTGTACGCCGTTACCGATCCCGAAGGCCGCGATTGCGCCGAACAAGGCAAAGGCAACACCCAGCCAGGCCCATTTTGCGCCGAGGCCGTTTTTGATGTAGTACATCGGGCCGCCAACAAAGTTACCGAGCTCGTCTTTTTCACGGTATTTCACCGCGCAGACGGCCTCGGCATATTTGGTGGCCATGCCCACCAGGGCGGTCATCCACATCCAGAACAAAGCGCCCGGACCGCCCAGGAAGACAGCAGTAGCCACACCGGCGATGTTGCCGGTACCGATGGTCGCCGACAGCGAGGTCATCAGCGCGTTGAACGGGCTGATTTGCCCATCGCCCTGACCCTCACGGCCTGCAAACAAAAGCTTGAAGCCTGTGCCAATGCGCAGGATCGGCATGAATTTCAGCCCTACCTGCAGGAAGAAGCCGACGCCAAGGATGAGGACCAGCATCAGCGGCCCCCATACGACGCCATTGATGGCTCCTACGATTGAATTTAACGCTTCCATGGTTTCCCTCCCATTTGCGTTTGGTTTATGCCCCGTTGGCGATGGCCCGCTGGCGGGCCTGCTTTAGGGCGGTAAAGTCTTCGTCGGCGTGGAACGACGAACGTGTCAGCGGGGTCGTCGACACATGCAAAAAGCCCTTGGACCTTGCGATCTGTTCCAGTTGGGCGAACTCTTCCGGTGACCAGAACCGGTCAATCGGGTGATGTTTCGGGGTTGGCTGCAGGTATTGGCCGACAGTCAGAAAATCGACCTGAGCCGCGCGCAGATCGTCCATCACCTGTCGTACGTCGTTCAGGCTTTCGCCCAGGCCAACCATCAGGCCGGATTTAGTGAAAATCTCGGGGTTGGCGCGCTTGGCATCGTCCAAGAGGCGCAGAGATGTATAATAGCGCGCGCCAGGGCGCACCGTTGGATACAGGTGCGGAACAGTTTCCAGATTGTGGTTGAACACGTCTGGTGCCGCTTCAAACACCACATCCGCCGCATCGCCTTTGCCAAGAAAGTCGGGGGTCAGAACCTCGACCGTGGTGCCGGGGTTCTGGTGCCGCACGGCGCGGATCGTCTGGGCGATATGGTTCGCCCCGCCATCATCCAGATCATCGCGGTCCACGGATGTGATCACCACATGGCGCAGGCCCAGCTTTTTCACCGCTGCCGCGACGCGGCCTGGTTCGAACACATCCAGCGCATCCGGGCGACCTGTCGCCACATTGCAGAAGGAACAGCCCCGCGTGCAGACCTCACCCATGATCATCATGGTTGCGTGGCGCTTGGACCAGCATTCGCCAATATTGGGGCAGGCGGCCTCTTCGCAGACTGTTGCCAGGTTGTGGTCGCGCATCAGCCGACGGGTCTCGTAATATTCGGGCCCGTCGATCTTTTTCTTGCGAATCCACTTGGGCTTTCGAGGGATGACGCTGTCAGCCTTCTTGGCTTTTTCCGGGTGGCGGGTGCGAAGCTGGATGGTCATCTGGCTGTTCCCTCTCAGGCGTGGATTGCGCGGCCCATGGCGTCGAGGCAGGCTTCTTTGACGGCCTCGCCCATTGCCGGGTGCGCGTGACAGGTTGCGGCGACTTCGGCGACGGTGGCGCCCTTGGACATAGCCAAAACCAGTTCAGCGATCAGGTCACCGCCGTGTGCACCACAGATATGCGCGCCCAGGATGTTGCCTTTCGGGTCGGCCAGAACCTTGACCGCGCCGTCTGTCTCACCGGTCGAGCGCGCACGTGAGTTGGCCATGAAGGCAAACTTACCGACCGAATACTCGGTCCCGGCCTCTTTCAGCGCTTCCTCGGTCAGACCGACCGAGGCGACCTCAGGGTCCGTATACACAACGCCAGGAACGGTATTGTAATCCACATGCCCGGAATCACCTGCCAGCATCTCGACACAGGCGACGCCGTCTTCTTCAGCCTTGTGGGCAAGCATCGGGCCGGGGACACAATCGCCGATCGCATAAATGCCGGGGACTGAGGTGCGGAACGACGTGTCCACCTGAATAAAGCCGCGCGGGTCAAAGGCTATCCCCAGATCTTCCAGCCCAAGCCCGCGCGTTACGGGGCGGCGTCCGACGGCGATCAGGACCTTGTCAGCCTCGATCACCTCTTCCTTGTCTTTGCCGACCCGGTCCAATTTCAGCGTCAGCCCAACGTTGGTCTTGTCGATGGTTTTCAATGCGCGTCCCAGTTGGAACTTCAAGCCACGCTTGGACAAGGCGCGCTGCGCGAGCTTCGCGATCTCGCCGTCAATTCCGGGCAGGACGCGGTCCAGATATTCAACTACCGTCACCTTGGCGCCCAGTCGGGACCAGACCTGCCCAAGCTCCAACCCGATAACCCCAGCACCGACGACAACCAGATGTTCGGGTACAGCGTCCAGCGCGATTGCTCCGGTCGAGCTCAGGATGTCCTGCTCGTCAATCTCGATCCCGTTTAGCGGGGTTGGCTCGGAACCGGTGGCGATCAGGATGTTTTTGGCTTCGTAAATATCGTCGCCAACTTTGACCTGCCCGTCAGAGGGGATGCTGGCCCAGCCCTCGATCAGATCGACACCGTTTTTCTTGAACAGGAACGCAATGCCCTTGGTCAGATCGCCGACGATCTTGTCCTTTCGACCCATCATCGAGCTCAGATCGATGCTGGCCCCCTCGACAGCAATGCCATGGGAGGAGAGATGTGCAAGCTCGGCATATTTGGCCGAGGAGGTCAGCAACGCTTTGGAGGGTATGCACCCCACATTCAGACAGGTTCCGCCAAGCGAACCGCGGCCTTCAACGCAAGCCACTTTCAGTCCCAGTTGTGCAGCGCGGATCGCTGCAACGTATCCGCCGGGTCCGCCCCCGATGACGATTAGGTCGTAGATGCTCATTTCGTGGTCTTTCAGTAGATCGGGTAACTGGCGCAGAGAGCGCGGACTTTTTCGCGGGTTTCGGATTCGATTTTCGCGTTGCCTTCCGACGACTGGGCCAGAGCGTCCAGCACATCACCGATCAGGTGACCGATCTGTTTGAACTCTTCCGGACCAAAGCCGCGGCTGCAGCCTGCAGCGGTTCCCAAACGGATGCCGCTGGTCACGGTAGGTTTTTCCGGATCGCCCGGCACGCTGTTCTTGTTGCACGTGAACCCGGCACGCTCCAGCGCGGCTTCGGCATCTTTGCCAGTCACGCCCAGCGGGCGCAGGTCGACCAGCATCAGGTGGTTTTCCGTGCCGCCTGAGACGATGTCACATCCGCGCGCCATCATGACGTTTGCCAGCGCCGATGCGCTATCCACAACGCGTTGCATGTAGTTCTTAAAGTCCGGCTTCAGCGCCTCGCCAAATGCGACAGCTTTGCCGGCGATCACGTGCATCAGGGGGCCGCCCTGAAGGCCGGGGAAAACGGCGGAATTGATCTTTTTCGCCAGCGCCTCGTCATTGGTCAGGATGATCCCACCGCGCGGACCGCGCAGGGTTTTATGTGTGGTCGATGTCACGACATGTGCGTGGCCGACGGGCGAAGGGTGCAGACCCGTGGCGACCAGACCGGCAATATGGGCCATGTCGGCCAGCAGCCATGCACCGACTTCGTCGGCAATGGCGCGGAAACGGGCAAAGTCGATCTTTTGCGAATAAGCGGATGCGCCTGCGATGATCAGTTGCGGCTTTTCAGCCTTGGCCAGTTCCTCGACTTGGTCATAGTCAATCAGACCTGCGTCTGTCAGACCGTACTGAACCGGGCGGAACCATTTGCCGGATTGCGCGGGTTTGGCACCGTGCGTCAGGTGGCCACCTGCATCCAGCGACATGCCCAAAATCGTGTCGCCGGGGCTGAGCAGGGCCAATTTGACGGCGCCGTTGGCCTGCGCACCCGAATGCGGCTGAACGTTTGCGTATTCGCAGCCAAACAGCTGTTTCAGACGATCAATGGCCTCGGATTCAACTTCGTCCACATATTCGCAGCCGCCATAGTACCGTCGACCGGGATAGCCTTCAGCGTATTTGTTGGTCAGGACCGATCCCTGTGCGTCGATCACGGCCTGCGAGACGATGTTCTCGGACGCGATCAATTCGATCTGTTCAGCCTGACGTTTGCCTTCTCGCGCAATTGACGCGGCAATAACCGGATCAGCTTCGGTAAGCGACGTTTTGAACATGAGTTCCTCCTCCAGCACCGAATCCTCAGTACGAAATTTTGTTTCCTATAGTGGAATTAATGCACTTAAGGCAACATATTTCTCGCATTTGTGAAGTTGTGTGGCTTGGGGGATATCTGTAACCTTCGGTAAAACAGGGAGATTTTTATGGGCGACGAAACCCGAAATGATGTTTCTTCTCCGGAAGATCAGGACGAAGGTGAGGTTCTGGGGCGGTCCATTCGCGATGCGCGGCGCGCAAAAGGCTGGACTTTGGAGGAAGCCGGACGCGCGGCGGGAATCGGTCGGTCCACTTTATCGAAGATCGAAAACAACCAGACGCGGCCGAGTTTCGACATCGTGCGCAGGCTGACGCAGGCGCTCGATATGAGCACGCCGCAGCTGTTTCTGCAGTCCGGGCAATCGGGGATTTCGGGAAGGCGCGACTTTACCCCGAAAGGTGAAGGCGAGATAAAAAGCACGCCGACCTATTTGCACGAATTGCTATGTCCCGAGCTAACCAGCAAGCGGATGCTGCCTTACATTGCGACGATCAAGGCGCGTGACCTGTCCGAGTTTGACACTTGGATTCGGCACACGGGCGAAGAGTTCATGTATGTCATCAGTGGTGAGCTGATCTTTGTATCAGAGCATTATCGCCCATTGCCGATGAAAGCTGGCGACTCGCTTTATTATGACAGCGGGATGGGGCACGGGTGTATTTCGACCAGTGAAGAAGATGCGAAAGTGCTGTGGGTGTCGCTCGAGTAACCTTGGCGTGCAAAAAAAAGCGGCCAAAACGACCGCTTAATTTAAGGACGTAGTAGCCACTGGGTCAGGTTCCTGCCAGAACCTTTCGCGCAACGCGGAAACACTCCAGCGCTTGTGGAACGCCGCAGTAAATCCCGATCACGTGGATGATGGCACGGATTTCCTCGGGCGAGACGCCGTTGTTGATCGCGCCTTTGCAGTGAATTTCCCATTCATGCATTTTGCCTAACGCGCCGATCATGGACAGGTTCATCATCGATCGAGTCTTGGGGTCAATCACGTCATCGCCCCAGCCAAACCCCCAACACCACGCGGTCATGGCCTCCTGAAACGGGCGGGTAAAGTCATCTGCCGCCTCCAGGTTCTTTTCCACATATTCCGCGCCAAGCGTATTCTTGCGCTGTTCCAGGCCTTTCAGGAACAGGTCTTCGTCGAAAATATCAGCCATGTATGGTCTCCGGTTCTTCATTGCCTTGCGCGGTGTTCGTGAATGCGATCATAACCTGGGTTCGTCCGGGACTGTACCCGTCCGACCAAGTTCGGTGCGTCACTTTTTTGAGGGTTCAGAATTACTCCACCGCCTCGCGCATCCATTGCTGCAAGCGAGCGATCGAATGCTCTGACATCACACCGCAACCGGGATCCAGCACAAGCGGGCCGGGGCGGTAGCCTCGGGATTTCAGGCCGCGGTGAACGCTTTCGACGAGGTGGATGTCTTCCTCGACCGTGGTTTCACGGTCCTGTACCGCCAGTTGCCGGATCACCGCACTTTCCGAGCCGCCTTCGGTGTACCAGCCGCGCCAGACGGTGCAGTGATCGGCATCAATCGCGCGCCAGTGATAGGTGTTCAGCACATTGCCGGGGTAGCATTGGAACGAGAACATCGGCCACAGGAACCATGACTGATAGTCGCCCGCATGTGGCACTGACAGGTCGATGGGATAGGTCATCTTGTCGAGGCTCTGACATTCCGTCGTGTGGCGCAGGACATAGCCGCCGCCTGCGTCGGGCTGGATGTCATAGGTTTCGGGCTTGACCACGCCTTCGGCAAAGGTCGGGTGATTGGTCGGGCAGTGGTAGCATTCCGAGTAGTTCTCGATGCTGACCTTCCAGTTGCAGTTTTCCGGGATCTCGACCCATTCCAGCGGTTCCAGATCGTCAATATGGGGAACGAACGCGCGGATTTCCTCACGCACGCCGGGGTACCATTCATCCATCGGGGCGGCGTCGTCGTCGAGATTGACGAAGATGAAGCCATTGAAGATTTCAGTTCGGACAGAAGTCAGGCAGATGGTGCTGCGGTCAAAGCCCGGGACGGATTTGATGTTGGGTCCCGCGCGCAGCTGGCCGGTCAGCTCATAAGTCCAGGCGTGATATGGGCAGACGACAACACGGGTGTTGCCCGCGCCTGTGACCATCTCATGCGCGCGGTGTTGGCAGACGTTGTAGAAGGTGCGGATTTCACCGTCGCGGCCGCGAATACAGAACAGGTTTTGCCCGGCGATTTCAAAAGCAAAATAGTCGCCGGGTTCCCGGACTTGCGCCACGTGCCCTGCAAACTGCCATGTTCGGGCCAGAAGGCCCTGTATCTCCTGCTCGAAAATCGCGGGGTCGGTATAGTATCGCGCGTCCAGTGAGTGGGTCGGGGGTGCGTTCATTCTGGTTCTTCCGCATAGAGGCCAAGTTGGTGGCGGCGAAGATGAAACCGTTCCACCCGTTCAACGATCTCATCGCTGGAAACAGCAATCACGAAGGACAGCAGCGTTTCCAGCAGGGCGATGGTTGAGACGGAAGACGGGAAGAATTGCGGTGTGTCCGCGGCGACGACAAAGCCGTGATGGGCATTCAGGATCACCGGGCTGGCCAGACTGTCGGAAATACCAACGACGGTCAGGCCCTGTTCGCGGGCCAGTTTGACGGCCTCGATCACCTCAGTCCGGTAGGGGTGGCAGGTGATCGCGATCAGTACGTCCTGCTGGTCCGCCCATGCCAAATCATCCACCGGGGTCGAGCCGGGGCGCGGGATGGCGTGGAACTGCTTCATCCCCGTTGAGGCAAGGTAAGTGAAGTTACGCGCGTTCGAATTGTTGACGCCCACGCCCAGCGTGAAAATCTGCCGGCAGTTCCAGATACCTTCGGCCGCCGCTTTCAGGGTCGCGGCGTCGATCCCGGCGAAGGTCTCTTCGATATTGCGGATCGCAGCCCCGACCATATCGGCGTAAAGCCCGCCCAACTCCCCTGACTTACCGATATCCTGCAGCCAGCGGGCGCGGTCGGGGAACGACACGGTGCCTTTCCGAATCGCGTCGCGGAAAGGGGCGCGGAAATCCTCGTACCCGTCGAACCCAACCTGCCGGGCCATGCGCACGAATGTATTGGGTTTGACATTGGCGGCCTCGGCAATCTCGCGCACGGTTGAAACCCCAACGTCCGTTGGGTTTTCCAGCACGTAACGCGCGGCTTTCTGCGCCTCGGGGGTGAGGGCGTCCCACTCCTGGCTCAGGCGGTCGAGAACGGAGGATGATACATTTGTGTCATTCATGATTGACGATGGTACATTTGTGGAATTAGCCTGTCGAGCAGAAACGCGACTCGGGAAGAGGAAAAATCATGTCCGGGAACGAACTGCCGTCACATGCCCGCGTGGTCATCGTCGGAGGCGGCGTCATGGGGGTCGGTCTGGCCTATCATCTGGCGCACGAAGGGTGGGGCGAGGATACCGTCCTGCTGGAAAAGGCCGAGCTGACCAGTGGCAGCACATGGCACGCGGCGGGGCAGATCACGCATTCGACTTCAAGCTTTGGGCTGGGCAAATGTGTCGACTACAACATTGGTCTCTATTCCGGTCAGCTGGAGGCCGAAACCGGCCAGCCGGTCACGTGGCATGGCTGCGGGTCTTTCCGTCTGGCCTATACCGAGGACGAGATGGATTGGCTGCGCCACACGCTGTCGGTGGGCCGGTCGCTAGGGTTCAACATCGAACTGGTGGGGCCCGAGAGGGTGGCCGAGTTGCACCCGTTCTACAACCTCGAAGGCGTTCTGGGCGCGCTGCACACGCCGGATGACGGGCATGTCGATCCGACCAATGTAACGATGGCGATGGCAACCGGCGCGCGTCAGAAAGGTGTGCGCATCTTCCGTAACTGCCGCGCCACCAACATCACGCAGGCCGACAATGGCGAGTGGGTGGTTGAGACCGAGCAGGGCACCATCACCTGCGAGCATGTTGTAAACGCCGGCGGCACCTATGCCCGTCAGATGGGCGAATGGTCGGGGCTGCAACTGCCCATGACTTCTATGACCCACCACTATTTCGTGACCGAGCCGGTGCCCGAGTTCCAGAACCTGGACAAGGAACTGCCGGTGATCCGTGATGACCGTAAAGTCTCGGGCTATATCCGGATGGAGCAACAGCGCGGGCTGATCGGGATCTACGAGAAAGAGAACCCGAACTCAGTCTGGCATGACCATTGCCCCTGGGAATACGAGAACTGGCTGTTCGACGCGGATTATGACCGGGTGATGCCGTGGCTTGAGGAAAGCCTGAACCGGATGCCGATCTTTGCCGAGCTGGGCATTCAGCGCGATGTGCATGGGGCGATCTCGCACCCGCCAGATGGTAACCCGTTGATCGGGCCTGCACCGGGTGTGCGGAATTACTGGTGCTGCTGCGGAACGCAGATCGGCATCGGCTGGGGGCCGGGGCTGACCCGCGAGCTGGCACGCTGGATGGTGCATGGGGCAGCGGATATCTCTATGCGTGAGTTCGATCCGCGCCGTTTCGGCAGCTATGCGACCAAGGATTGGCAGGTGATCAAGGCCGAGGAGGACTATTGCCTGCGCCACGAGATCCCTTTCCCGCATTTCAACCGTTTGGAGGGGCGCCCAATCAAACCGTCGCCTTTGTACGAGCTGCTGAAATCCAAGGGTGCGGTGCATGAAGAGATCTATGGTTTTGAGCGCCCCCGTTGGTTCGCGCGGGACGGTGTGGCGCAGCGCGATCACTATTCCTTCCGACGTACACCCGCAGACGATATGGTTGCGGCTGAGGTCAAAGCGGTGCGCGAAAGCGTCGGCATCATGGATGTCACCGCCTTCACTAAGGTCGAGGTTTCGGGACCGGATGCTTACGCTCTGCTGGATCGGTTGACCGCCAACCGGATGCCGCAAAAGGTCGGCTCTATCACACTGACCCACATGCTGAACCGCCGTGGCCGGATCGAGTTGGAGACGACCATCGTCCGCATGGCCGAAGACCGCTTCTATCTGGTCTGCGCCGCATTCTTCGAGCAACGCCTGCTGGATCATCTGGCGCAGCAGCGCGCGAATGAGGATGTGCAGATCACCGCCCTGTCGGCTGACTGGTCTGCCCTGTCGCTAAACGGCCCCCGGTCACGTGACGTGCTGGCCCGCTGCACCGAAGCCGACCTGACCAATGCCGTGTTCCGCTGGCTGTCCGCGCAGGAAATCACCATCGCCGGTCACAAAGTTTGGGCCTTCCGCATGTCCTATGCTGGTGAGTTGGGCTGGGAATTGCACATGCCCAACGCCGCCTGCCTCGACGTCTACAACGCGCTTTGGGCCGCGGGTGAGGCGTATGGCATCACCGACTATGGCAGCTTTGCCATGAACGTGATGCGGATGGAAAAGGGCTTCAAAGGCGCGGGCGAGTTGACCAACGAGGTCACTTTGGCCGAGGCCGACGTGCTGCGCTTTGCCCGAACAGACAAGGACTATCTGGGCAAGGACAAGACCCTGAACACTGACCTGCCTTGGGTTTGCGCATACCTTGAGATCGCCCCGGATGGCGAGATTGACGGCCACGGTGGCGAAGCTGTCATGTTGAACGGCACGGTCGTAGGCTCGACCGCCTCGGTGGCTTATGGCCATACCGTCGGCAAGATCCTCGCCTTTGCCTACGTCAAACCCGAGGCGGCCACTGCCGGGACCGAGTTGCAAGTTGTAATTCACGGCAAACCGCGCGCAGCTCGTGTTCTGGGCGAACCCGCCTATGATCCCGAAAGCCTGCTGCCTCGTACCGACGCCATTCTGGAGACTGCATAATGAGCCTGCCTGACAAAATGAAAGCGATGGTCACGATGGGTCATGGCGGTTTGGATCAAATGATATTGCATGAGGACTGGCCACGCCCTGAACCCGCTGCCGGAGAGGTGCTGATCAAGGTTGCGGCCTGCGGTCTGAACAACACCGACGTCAACACACGTTCGGGCTGGTATTCCAAAACGGTCACTGATGCCACCACCGGCGGAGCGTTCGAGGATGTCGGAGAGGAAGATCCGACATGGGGTGGCGCTCCGATTACTTTCCCCCGAATTCAGGGGGCTGACATCTGCGGGGAAATCGTCGCCGTGGGAGAGGGTGTCGACAGCGCGCGTATTGGACAACGTGTCATAACGGACGGCTGGCTGCACGATCCCACCGATCCGGCAAACAAGGACAAAACCGGCTATTTCGGCTCGGAACGGGACGGGGGGTTTGCCGAGTACGCCACAACGCTGGCCGTAAACGCGGTGCCGATCCGATCCGATCTGTCGGATGCCGAACTGGCCACGTTCTCCTGTTCCTATTCGACCGCCGAAGGTATGCTGACCCGCGCCAACGTAACCGACGCCGACACCGTCCTGGTTCCCGGCGCCTCGGGAGGGGTCGGTGGTGCCCTGGTGCAATTGGCCAAGCGCCGACGCGCGCGCGTTATCGCACTGGCGTCAGAGGCGAAACATGCGGATGTGGCGGTCTTGGGGCCGGACGTTATCTTGCCGCGCGCTCCGGATAACCTGCGTGCTGCCCTTGGGGATGAAAGGATCACCGTTGTCGCTGACGTGGTTGGTGGCCCTTACTGGCCACACCTGATCGACATTCTGGAGCGCGGCGGGCGCTATACCTGTTCAGGCGCGATTGCCGGGCCGATGGTCGAATTCGACCTGCGTACGTTCTATTTGCGCGACCTGACCTTCACGGGCTCGACCGTGATTGACCCACAGGTGATGCAGAATCTGGTGAAGTATATTGAAGCTGGTGAGATCAAACCTGCGCTGGCCGCAACCTATCCGTTGGAAGAATTGCGCGAGGCGCAGGCTGCGTTCATCGCAAAGAAACACACCGGAAACATCGTGGTGATCCCATGACAATGAACGATGTTCTTGAGGCCGCCCGACAGCTTCACCAATCGAATCCCGAGCTTTCAGCCTTTAGTGCCTGGCCCGATGACCTTATGGCGGCGGGTCTGGAACCAAACCAAATTCCGGCGGTGGAATTGGTTCAGCAAACCGAGTTCCCGACCGAGCGCTCGACGCGATCCTTGTCCGACGCGATAAAGGCAACTGCGCATCTGGCGCAATGGAAACATACCTATACCGAGGAAGAGGTCGGAGCCGATTTCCTCAACCGCTACGGCTATTACGAATTGTTCGGCCCCACCGGGCATTTCCACTCGACCCAATTACGCGGTTACGTTGCCTATTGGGGGGCCGGTTTGAATTATGATTGGCACAGCCATCAGGCCGAGGAACTGTATTTGGTCGTAGGCGGCGGGGCGAGGTTCCGCGTCGAAGGTGACGAGACTTACGTCGGTCCCAACCGGACACGGCATCACCGCAGCTGGCAAAGCCATGCGATGACCACAACCGATGAGCCAATTCTGACTTTCGTCCTTTGGCGAGGTCAGGGGTTGAACGATTTGCCGCAAATGGATGCCGCATGAAAATAACGCCTGTCCCTGTCTGTCAGATTGGCCTTCCCTACGTGGGCGGGCCGGTGTCGTTGTGCCATGCTGCGTGAACCGATTGAGGAAGTCAGCCTATGAGACCGCAAGCCGTTGCAACCCAGATGATCGATGACGCCCGCGTGCGGGTGACGCGATTTGACTTTGCGCCTGATGCCGAAACCGGGTGGCACCGTCATTCGATGGATTACGTCATCACAGCCATAACCGATTGCCATATGCGGCTGGAATTGCCCGACGGCTCTGTCAACGAAGTTTTGGTTCCTGCGGGAACCGCCTACCGCCGTGACGAGGGCGTCGAGCACAATGTCATCAATGCCGGGGACGAACCGATGTCCTTTGTTGAAGTGGAACTGAAATGAAAATTACCCGAATCTCGGTCTATCATGTCGATCTGCCGCTCGAGCATCCATATTGGTTGTGCGGCGGCCGGCTGAAGTTCGAAGTGCTGGATGCAACGCTGGTCAAGGTTGAAACGGATAGTGGCCTGATTGGTTGGGGCGAGGGTACCCCATGGGGGCATACCTATGTACCCGCGCATGGCCCGGGCATTCGCGCGGGGATCGAGACGATGGCGCCATTCATTCTGGGCCTTGATCCGCGTCGGGTGCTGGATGTGGAACGGGCGATGGATATCGCCTTGCCCGGCCACCTCTATGCCAAAAGCCCGATCGATATGGCCTGCTGGGACATTGCCGGGCAAGCGGCGGGACTGCCGATTGCCGACCTGATGGGCGGTGGATCACGGACGCCGCGCCCGATTGCATCCTCGGTTGGGGCCAAAACGGTAGATGAAACCCGCGAGGTCATGGAACGCTATCGCAGCCGCGGCTATGTCGCCCATTCGGTGAAGATCGGTGGTGATGTGGAGCGTGACATTGCCCGAGTGCGCGATGTGGAAAGCATCCGACGACCGGAAGAGATCGTACTCTATGACGTCAACCGTGGCTGGACCCGCCAGCAAGCCCTGCGAGTGATGAGTGCCTGCGAGGACCTGAACGTCACATTCGAACAACCCGGCGAGTCACTGGACGACATCGCAGCAATTTCGGGCCGTCATGCCTCGCCCGTTTCCGTGGATGAGAGCCTGGTGACCCTGCAGGACGCTGCGCGGATTGCCCGCGATGGGCTGGCCGAGGTGTTTGGTATCAAACTGAACCGCGTTGGCGGGCTGACCAAGGCTGCAAGGATGCGGGATATCGCGCTGGCGCATGGGATCGACATGTTCGTGATGGCCACAGGCGGATCGGTTCTGGCTGATACCGAGGCGCTGCATCTGGCGGCCACCATCCCGGACGACAATTGCCGTGCCGTCTGGGCCTGTCAGGACATGATCACCGTCGATATCGCCGGGGGCCGTGGTCCGCGTAATATTGACGGGCACCTACATTTGCCGGATTCGCCAGGGCTTGGCGTGCACCCGGATGAGGATGCGCTGGGCGATCCTGTCAGGACCTATCAGTGAGGATCTCCGGGATAACGCTCTGGTCTGTCGATCTGACGAGCCATGAGACCTATCACATGGCTGAAGGTAAAACCTGCGCGACTGTGACCTCTCATATTCTGTGCCTTGAGACGGATACCGGCTTGACTGGATGGGGCGAGGTCTGCCCGATCCCGCATTACCTGCCTGCTTACGCGGGTGGTGTGCCGGGTGCGATTGCCGAGATGGCCCCCGAGATTTTGGGTATGTCCCCGTTCGGGGTGGATGCGCCGATGCGCAAGCTGGACGGGTTTTTGCAAGGGCACCGCTATGCGAAGTCCATTGTCGATATTGCCCTGTGGGACTTATTCGGAAAGGCCACCGGCCAACCGGTTTACGCGCTGCTGGGCGGACGGACGCGGCGGGATATGCCGCTTTACCACTCGATCACATGCGTTGCGCCGGATGAAATGGCGCGGATCGCCAAGACGGCCTACCAGACCGGCATTCGTCAGTTTCAGGTCAAGCTGGGGGTCGAGGGTGACTGGCAGGCCGATGCCGAACGACTGACCAAAGTGCGCGAGGCCGTCGGGCCGGGGCCGCTGGTGTATGGCGATTGGAACTGCGGTGCATCGCGGCTGCAGGCGACGCGAACGGGTCGGGCGGTGGCGCATCTGGATGTGATGCTGGAACAGCCCTGTAAAACGCTTGAGGACTGCGCTGCTGTGCGGCAGGCTACTGGTCATCCGATGAAGATTGACGAGAACGCGCATGATCTGGCGTCGTTGCAGCGCGCCCATGAGCTTGGCTGCATGGATGCCGTCGCCTTGAAACTGTCCAAGTTCGGCGGCTTGTCGGCCATGCGGCGTGCACGTGATTTGACGGTGCATTTCGGTGCCGAAATCTGCGCCGAATGCACCTGGGGCTCGGATATCGTGACCGCCGCGTCGCTGCATTTTGCGGCTTCGACCCCGCACGGGTCGTTGATGAACACCTGCGACTTGTCCTCGTATGTATCTCCGCGCATTTGTCCGGACGCACCAAACCGTGACAGCGGCCGGATTGCGCCGCCCGAAGGTCCGGGGCTAGGTGTTGTACCAGACCTCGAAGTCCTTGGCCTGCCAATATTGGAGATCGTTTGACATGCTGAAAATCAACACCCAATCCGAATGGATTACCCGCGCAAACGAGGTTCTGCCCGCCGGAGGGTTCGGCAATTTCGACCCGGGCATCATCATTTCCCGCGGCGAAGGCAGCCATGTCTGGGATGAGGATGGCAACGAGTATATCGACTACCTGATCGGCTCTGGCCCGATGTTGCTGGGCCATGGCCACCCCGAAGTGATGGAAGCCGTTCTCGAACAACTGCCCAAAGGCATGACGTTCTTTGCCAACAACGCCAAGGGCATTGAACTGGCCGAGGCCATCGTCGATGCTGTGCCCTGTTGCGAGCAGATGCGTTTTGTCGCCTCAGGCGGTGAGGCGGACATGTACGCGATCCGTTTGGCGCGGGCTTATACGGGGCGCAACAAGATCCTGAAATTCGAAGGCGGCTATCACGGGATGAGCGCCGAGGCACAGATGAGCCTTGCCCCCAGCCGCAATGTTAATTTCCCGCAGGCCGTACCTGACAGCGCCGGCATCCCCGAAGGCGTCGCCGAGCAGATGCTGATCGCACCGTTCAACGATCTGGAAGCTGTTGCCAACCTGCTGGATGAACATGATGACATTGCTGCAATTATGGTCGAGCCGCTGCAACGAATCATCCCTCCGATGCCCGGATACCTTCAGGGATTGCGAGATCTTTGCGATAAACACAATGTTCTGCTCATTTTCGATGAAATCGTCACAGGGTTCCGCCTGGCCTATGGTGGTGCACAGGAGAAGTATGGCGTGACGCCTGATATCTGCACTCTGGGCAAAATCACTGGCGGTGGGTTCCCTCTGGCCGCGACGGGTGCAAGCGCCGAGATCATGAAGCATTTCGACAAGGCACAAGTCGGCGAGGAAGGTTGGTTGATGCAATTGGGCACGCTGTCAGGTAACCCGGTCGCCTCGGTCGCCGGGCTGAAGACAATGGAGATCTTGCGGCGTGACGGGGTGTATGATCGCTTGCGTGAAATCGGGGCCGAATTGCAACAGATGCAGGTGGAGGCACTGAGCGAAGCCGGTATTCCGCATCGGGTTTGCGGTGACGAAACACTGTTCGACATCTATTTCACCGAAGCGGACTGCCGAGACTACCGTAGCGCCAAGCATGACGATCCCCGTCGCAATGCTGTCTATAACGATACGCTGCGCGTTCATGGGATATTCAAATCCCCCGGCAAGCTTTATCCGTCGCTGGCCGTGACTCAGGCCGATCTGGAACAGACGCGGATGGCCGTTGAAAAAGCGGTTCAGGCAATCAGCGCTGGCTGAAGACTAAAAGGCTTTGAAACTAAGTGGGCCGCCGTCATTTCTGACAGCGGCCCTTACTGATTGGATTTCCGGGTCTGGCCTCGCCCCCTCGAATACCACTTAAAAGAGAACGGACTAAAAAAACTTTCGACTATTTCGAGGCCGACCCGACTTCTCAATCGGTATAAACACTTTATGCCGGATCAATGCGGCCGTCTCAGTGAAGTAGTTCACTTTTCATAAACTTTTTTAGATTTTCCACTCAAAAAATCTCGGACCGGCCTGTTTCAATAAGGATTCTGCCATGGCGCGACCTATCTGCGGGCCGTCAGACACCGCTCCGGTGGCGTCTTCGGCTATCGACTCGGACCCATCAGGGCGCAAAACCTCACCACGAAGGCGTAGTTCATCACCTTGTATCTCGGCCAGTCCCGCGATTGGCGTTTCGCAGGATCCGTCCAATGCGGCCAGCAATGCGCGTTCCGCCGCCAGCCTCAGACCGGTCTCGGCGTGGTGGATGGCTTCCAGCATTTCGGCGGCACGAGAATCACTGGCGCGGCGTTCGATGCCGATCGTGCCTTGAGCGATGGCGGGCAGCATGTCCTCGACGGCAATGGCAGTCGCGGGAACCTGATCCATATTCAGACGCCGGATACCTGCCATGGCCAGAAACGTGCAATCGGCCACGCCATCCGACAGCTTTTTGAGGCGCGTTTGCACGTTGCCCCGAAACTCGACCACGTTCAGGTCCGGGCGACGGTTCAGCAGTTGTGCCTTCCGCCGCAGGGATGAGGTACCCACCACCGCGCCCTGCGCAAGGTCGCGAATTGAGTTCAGGCCGGGCGAGATAAACGCATCCCTTACGTCTTCGCGCGGCAGGAACGTATCCAGCACCAGACCCTCGGGCTGTTCGACCGGCATGTCCTTGGTGGAATGCACCGCGATGTCGATATCCCCGCGCAGCATCGCTTCTTCGATTTCCTTGGTGAACAGGCCCTTGTTGCCGATCTCTTTCAGTGGGCGGTCCGCGTCGATCATGGCGCGGTTGTCGCCGGTGGTTTTGATCACCACAATCTCGAACGCCTCATCAGGCAGAGCAAAGGCGTTGCCCAGCCGTTCACGGGTTTCATAGGCTTGTGCCAGCGCCAGCGGTGAGCCACGAGTGCCGATCTTGAGCGGTGATGCGGGGGTTGGCAGGGTCAGTGTCATGTGCACAGCTTTAGTCGCGTCACATTGCCCTGACAATGGGGGCAGAGCTTGACAAATTGCCACTGAGGCACGACCCGTTGCGGCAAACCAGACGATTGGGGACAAAGATGGCCGAGACAAAGAAACTGCTGCGGGCACTGGCGGGTGAGGTGCAGGACGTGCCACCAATCTGGATGATGCGGCAGGCGGGGCGTTATCTGCCGGAATATCGCGCAACCCGGGCACAGGCCGGGGATTTCTTGTCTTTGTGCTATAATCCCGAACTGGCGGCCGAGGTGACGTTGCAGCCGATCCGTCGTTATGGGTTCGACGCGGCGATTCTGTTTGCCGATATTCTGTTGGTGCCGCAGGCGCTGGGCGCGGATCTGTGGTTTGTCACCGGCGAAGGGCCACGCCTGTCGACGATCACGCAGCAACCCGATTTTGACGCGCTGAAGCCGGTTGAAGAAATTCACGAGACCCTGTCACCCGTTTACGAAACCGTGCGCATCCTGTCGCGCGAATTGCCGTCTGAGACGACACTGATCGGGTTTGCAGGTGCGCCGTGGACAGTGGCGACCTACATGATCGCCGGTCGCGGTACGCCAGATCAGGGTCCGGCCCATGCCTTGCGCGAAGAAAACACGGCCTTGTTCGAAGCGTTACTCGAGCGGATCACGCTGGCCACGATTGAATATCTCTCGGCGCAGATTGAGGCCGGTGCCGAGGTTGTCAAAATCTTCGATAGCTGGGCCGGGTCTCTGAAGGGCGATGCCTTTCAGAAATATGCGGTCGAGCCTTGCCGTGTGATCACACAGGCTATCAAGCAGCGCCATCCGAGCATCCCGGTGATCGGCTTCCCACGCGAGGCAGGTGATGGTTACATCGGTTTTGCCAAGTCCACCGGCGTGGATTGCGTCGCACTTGACAACTCGGTGTCGCCGGATTGGGCCGCCGAGCGTGTGCAGGTGAATGGGTGCGTTCAGGGCAATCTGGCCTCGTCGCACATGGTGACGGGTGGTCAGGCCCTGGTGGATGAGACACGGCGCATTGTCGAGGCGTTCTCGAAAGGGCCGCATATCTTCAATCTGGGCCACGGGATCACGCCTGATGCAGATCCTGAAAATGTTCAGCTGATGATCGACACGGTGCGATCGTGGCGGAACGCGTAGAGGGGCCAGCCCCTCTTGGCCTTCGGCCAATTCACCCCGAGATATTTTTAGCCAGATGAAGGATCGCGAGGGGCATTGGCGGACAGTTCATCGAGAATGTCCTGCTTGTGTTCGCCTCGGCGCGGGCTGGATTTCGATTGCCAAGCCTGGGCTGAGAAGCGGGGCGCGGCTGCAGCTTGTAATGCGCCGCTATGTTCGATCCAGGTTTGGCGCTCGGTGTTCATGGGATGGGCCTGTGCTTCAACAGGGTCGAGTACAGGCGCGACGCAGGCGTCGGAGCCCTGGAACATGGTGGCCCAGTGGTCGCGGGGTTTGTTGGCGAATAAGTCCGAGAGCCGCTGTGTGAGTTTGGGCCAAAGTGCCGGAACATACTGTTTTTGGAATTCGGGATCGTCGGTGAGTCCCAGCTTTTTTAGGAATTCGGCATAGAATTTGGGTTCAAGACACTGGACGGTCACGAACCCCCCGTCCAAGCAAGCGTAAGTGCGGCTCCAATGCGGGCCGTCCAGCAGACTGTGACCGCGTGTTTCGGACAGGTTGCCGGTTTGGCGCATACTCATCAGTAGGTTCATCATATGGGCTGAACCGTCATAGATGGCGGCATCGACAATAGTACCTTGCCCCGTTCGCTGCGCGTTGAGGATTCCGGCCAGAATGCCTGCGACAAGATACATCGCGCCTCCGCCGATATCCCCGACCAGAGTCGCAGGGGTTAGCGGGGGTTGCCCTGCGGTCGAGGCGTACCACAGTGCTCCGGACAGAGAGATATAGTTAAGATCATGCCCCGCCGTTTGGGATAGCGGGCTGTCCTGACCCCATCCGGTCATGCGTCCATAGACCAACTTGGGGTTTGACGCGGCGAACGTGCCGGGACCCAGCCCCAATTTTTCCATCACGCCGGGGCGGAATCCTTCGATCAGCGCGTCGGCGGAAGTGATCAGACGCCTGGCGATGTCCACATCGGCAGCATCCTTCAGATTCAGATCAATTGAGCGTTTGCCGCGGTCCAGGACGGATTGCTCGGGCATGCCCGGCACGATAGGCTGCCCCTTGCGGTGGATCGTAATGACGTCCGCGCCCAGATCGGCCAGCAGCATGGCCGCGAAAGGGCCTGGCCCCAATCCTTCAATTTCAATGATCCGAATTCCGCTGAGCATGGTCTCTCTCCTTTCCGCGCAGGTTTTCGGGGATGTCCGGCGATTGCAAGCGTGACCCGACCGCGACCACAAAAATGCGCAGAACAATGTGCGGAATTGACCTGTTCTGTACCGATTTGACGGGGTAGTGTCCCCGCCAGAACAGGGAACATGCATGACAACTATTCTGTCCATCAGGGATTTGCGTAAGTCCTATGCCGATGGTTTTGAGGCGCTCAAAGGGGTGTCTTTGGATATCGAACAGGGCGAAATTCTGGCGTTGCTTGGCCCAAATGGGGCCGGAAAGACGACGTTGATTTCCACGGTGTGCGGTATAACCACACCGACTTCGGGCACCGTCACGGTTGGTGGGCACGATATCCAAACCGAGTTCCGTGCCGCGCGCCGGATGATCGGGTTGGTGCCGCAGGAAATCGCGCTTGAGCCGTTTGAAAAGGTTTGGAACACGGTTCGGTTCTCGCGGGGTCTGTTCGGATACAGCAGCGACAATGCCCGGATCGAAGAGATTCTGCGCAAGTTGTCGCTGTGGGACAAGCGCAAGAATGCGATCAAGGAATTGTCCGGCGGCATGAAGCGTCGGGTGCTGATTGCCAAGGCGCTGGCGCATGAGCCACGCGTGCTGTTTCTGGATGAGCCGACTGCCGGTGTGGATGTGGAATTGCGCAAGGACATGTGGGAGATCGTGGCCGAGCTGAAACAAGCCGGGGTCACCATTATCCTGACAACACATTACATCGAAGAGGCCGAAGCCATCGCCGACAGGGTGGGTGTCATTGATAAGGGTGAGCTGCGGTTGGTACAGGACAAAGACACCCTGATGGCCCAAATGGGCAAAAAACAGATCGAAGTTATGCTGACCGATCCTATCCAGGCCATTCCTGAGAGTCTGACCGCGCACAATCTGACGCTGAACGGTAATGGTGACGCGCTGGTGTATACCTATGACACGCACGCAGACCGCACCGGGATCACCACGTTGCTGAATGATGTAGCGCAGGCGGGGCTTGTTTTGCGCGACGTGCAGACCCGGCAGTCGAGCCTGGAGGAGATTTTCGTGAATCTTGTGTCCGGAGAGTCCCCATGAACTGGTCCGCAGTCGCAGCCATATACCGGTTTGAGATGGCCCGGTTCTTCCGCACACTGGCGCAGAGCTTTCTGTCTCCGGTCCTTTCGACCTCCTTGTACTTTGTGGTCTTTGGCACTGCCATCGGCAGCCGCATTCAAGAGGTTGAGGGCGTATCCTATGGTGCGTTCATCGTGCCCGGGCTGATCATGCTGTCCGTTGTGATGCTGGCCATCTCGAACGCGTCATTCGGGATCTACTTTCCTAAGTTTCTGGGTACGATCTACGAGTTGCTGTCCGCCCCGATTAACTTTATCGAAATCGTCATCGGCTATGTCGGGGCTGCGGCCACAAAGTCGCTGTTTGTCGGGCTCGTGATTCTTGTCACGGCCACGTTCTTCGTGGACATACGCATCGAACATCCTTTTGCGATGGCCGCCTTCCTTATCCTGTCTTGTCTCAGCTTTTCACTGCTGGGCTTTATCATTGGTATCTGGGCCAGCAATTTTGAGCAGATGTCTTTGGTGCCTCAACTGGTCGTTACGCCGCTGATCTTTCTGGGCGGCACCTTCTATTCGATCTCGATGCTGCCACCCGTCTGGCAGACGATCACCTTGTTCAACCCGGTTGTTTACCTGATCTCCGGGTTCCGCTGGTCGTTCTATGGTCTGGCGGATGTTCCGATCGGATTCAGTCTGTTGGCGATTCTGGCTTTCACCGGAATTTGTTTGGCGTTAATTGGGTGGATTTTCAAAACAGGCTGGCGCATCCGCAGCTAAGGTTTGGGCCGGGCGGTGCGTTGCATTTTTGCCCTCCATGTGTGTGAAATTGGTTCACGTCGCGTCTTAGGCCCGAACACTCCCTTGTTTAGCGCAGACCTGCACTCTACATCGGCACCCATGAAACTCAGCCTTCCGTTTGTCAATAAACAGCCCCTGGTGGCCGTGGTTCGATTGTCGGGCGCCATCGGAATGGCAGGGCGCGGGTCGTTGAACGACACCGCACTGGCCCCCGTTCTGGAAAAGGCGTTTCGCAAAGGTAAACCCGCCGCCGTGGCGCTTGAGATCAATTCGCCCGGCGGCTCGCCTGTGCAAAGCTCTTTGATCGGGGCACGTATCCGACGGCTGTCGGATGAGCTGGACGTGCCGGTCATCGCCTTTGTCGAGGATGTCGCGGCCTCGGGCGGGTATTGGCTGGCTGCGGCCGCTGACGAGATTTGGGCCGACGACAGCTCGGTCCTGGGGTCGATCGGCGTGATTTCGGCCGGGTTCGGTGCGCATGTGTTTTTGGCGCGGCAGGGGATCGAACGGCGGGTGCATACCGCAGGCCGGTCTAAATCGATGCTCGACCCGTTTGCGCCGGAAAAGGAAGAGGATGTCGCGCGGCTGCAAGGCCTTTTGGGCGATATCCACGACAACTTCATTAACCATGTCAAAACCCGCCGTGGCGACAAGTTGGATCAGAACGCGGACCTATTCACGGGCGAAGTCTGGCTGGCCCGACGCGCGCAGGAGCTGGGCTTGATCGAAGGCGTTGCGCATCTGAAGCCGAAAATGCAGGAGCGGTTCGGCGACAAGGTGAAGTTCCGCCGCTATGGTCTGCGCAAACCGATCTGGTCGCGGTTTGGGGCCTCTTTGGCCCAGGACGCAATAACCGGGCTTGAGGAGCGGGCGGCCTACGCGCGCTTTGGTTTGTGACGTGATTATTAAGATTGTCACCCTTTTTCTGATCGCCATGGGTGTCCTGGCGATGTTCGGCAAGCTGCGCTTTCCGGGGCAGAAAAGGCTGCAATCTGCAAGATGCCCGCGCTGTAAGCGATTCAGGATCGGTAAAGGCCCCTGCGCCTGCGAAAAAGGAGGCCGTACATGACGGCATGGCTGTTATCCGGCCTTGGATTGCTGATCCTGCTGCTGGCAGGTGATGCTTTGGTGCGCGGCGCAGTTAACCTGAGCCTGCGTCTGGGCGTACCTGCCTTGATCGTCAGCCTGACCATTGTGGCCTTTGGAACCTCGGCCCCCGAATTGTTGATCGCGATCAGCGCGATCAAGGAAAACGCGCCAGGGATCGCGCTGGGTAACGTGGTTGGGTCTAACACGGCGAACATTCTGTTGGTTCTGGGCCTGCCGGCATTGCTTGCCACCTTGCACACCAGCGAATGTGACAGTCGAAAGAACTATGTTTTCATGCTGCTGGCCACTGTGTTGTTCATTGGATTGGCATTTTGCGGTGTGTTCAATCTGGCCAGTGGCGCGATACTGCTTGCTGCTTTGGGTCTGGTCCTGCTCAACGCGTTCCGCGAGGCGCATGCACATCGCAAAGCTTGCGGCGAGGCCTGTGCGGAAGAGGATGAGCTTGAAGGCCTGGAAGAGGCCGATCCGGACATGCCATATTGGAAGCTTTCGATCTACTTGGTCCTGGGCCTGATTGGTCTGCCGATGGGCGCGCATCTGCTGGTTGACAACGCCACGATTATCGCTCGGACCTATGGTGTCAGCGAAACGATTATCGGCCTGACACTGATCGCAGTTGGAACATCCCTGCCGGAACTCGCAACGACGGTCATGGCGGCCCTGCGCAGACAGGCCGATGTCGCGTTGGGTAACGTGATCGGGTCGAACATGTTCAACCTTTTGGCCATTGTCGGCATCGCCACGCTATTCGGACGTATCCCGGTCGACCCGGAGTTTCTGCGTTTCGATCTGTGGGTCATGCTGGGCGCATCGCTACTGTTGATCCCATTCGTATTCTTAAAGAAAGATATCACGCGCAGCTGGGGTCTGCTGTTGACGCTGCTGTATGCGGTGTACATCGTCTCGCTGTTGGCGTGATCGGAAGATAGGGGGAAATCCATGGCCCGAGCATTGGTGACCGGTGCAGGTATCCGTCTTGGCCGCGCAATGGCCCTGTATCTGGCTAAACGTGGATATGACGTCGCCGTGCATTATGCGACGTCGGAACAACCAGCTGCTGAAACCGTGGCCGAGGTGCAGGCGCTTGGGCGAAACGCGGTTGCCATGCAGGCCGATCTGCTGAATGAGGCGCAGGTCGAAACCCTGTTGCCGCGCGCGGCTGAGGCGTTGGGTGGGCCGATCACCTGCCTGGTGAACAACGCGTCGATCTTTGAATACGACAACCTTCAATCCGCCACACGGCAAAGCTGGGACCGGCACCTCGACAGCAATCTGCGCGCTCCATTCGTGCTGACGCAGGCGATGGCCGCGCAGGGGCTGAAACCGGGCACGGACGAGGCGGGCGAGCCCGTTGCCACCGGTCTGATCGTTAACATGGTGGATATGCGGGTGCGCAAGCTCACGCCTGAATTCATGACCTATACGATTGCCAAGATGGGCCTGTGGGCCCTGACCCGGACCGCAGCTCAGGCGCTCTCGCCGTCGATACGGGTTAACGCGATCGGGCCGGGTCCGACGATGCAGGGCCACCGGCAAAGCGAAGAACACTTCAGCGCGCAGCGCGCAAACACGGTTCTGGAACGCGGGTCGAACCCGTCCGATATCACTGCCGCCCTGGGCTATTTCCTGGATGCGCATGCGGTCACAGGCCAACTATTGTGCGTTGACGGAGGTCAGCATCTGGGGTGGAAAACTCCGGACGTTCTGGGCTTGGAATAGGTAAAACTGCTGCAAGTTTTGCACCGCTCTCGGTTCTGTTACCTTCGCGTTACAAAAATGTCTTTTTTTTCATGCACTTGCCTTGTGAATTAAAATATTTCAAACAAAAACAACAGGTTAAATATTTGCTTAATTTTTGTGCAAATCAAGGAATCCTTAATGATTCAAGGGAATTTCGCCAAGCACGGAAACTTATCTTCACACTTATCCACAGAAACCGTGGATTTGTTTTCTCTTGATCTGAGGGCCACAAGATTGCAGCCATGGTCAGAGAATCATATCTCAGGCAAATGACAACAGACAGCGACCCAATCCCCGATACTCAACTGACCGGCTATGCCTGTATTCAGCGTTATGTGAAGACGCTGGACAGTTCACCGGGGGTGTATCGGATGTTGGATGCGGACAGCCGTGTGCTGTATGTCGGCAAAGCGCGCAACCTCAAGGCGCGGGTGTCGAACTATGCGCGGCCGGGGCATTCGGGGCGAATTGAGCGGATGATCGCGGCGACAGCTTCGATGATGTTCCTGACTACGCGGACCGAGACCGAGGCGCTGCTGCTTGAGCAGAACTTGATCAAGCAGCTCAAGCCTAAATACAACGTGCTGCTGCGGGACGACAAAAGCTTTCCCAATATTCTGGTCGCCAAGGACCATGCCTTTCCGCAGATCAAGAAGCACCGTGGCGCGAAGAAGGAAAAGGGTGCCTATTTCGGTCCCTTCGCCAGTGCGGGAGCGGTCAATCGTACGCTGAACCAGCTGCAGAAGGCATTTCTGTTGCGGAACTGTTCGGACTCGATGTTCGACAGCCGCACGCGACCCTGCCTGCTCTATCAGATCAAGCGGTGCTCGGGGCCGTGCGTTGGTCTGATTTCGGATGGGGACTACCGCGAAAGCGTGAAAGATGCCGAGCGGTTCCTGTCCGGGCGGTCGACCAAAGTGCAGGAGGAACTGGCAGAACAGATGATGGCCGCGTCCGAGGCAATGGAGTTCGAACGTGCAGCCGGACTGCGTGATCGCATCCGCGCGCTGACGCAGGTGCAGACCTCTCAGGGCATCAACCCGCGCGGCGTGGCCGAGGCGGATGTGATCGGCCTTTATATGGACAGCGGGCAGGCCTGTGTTCAGGTGTTCTTCATCCGTGCCAATCAGAACTGGGGAAACAAGGATTTCTATCCTCGTGTCGGTGTGGATGTGTCTGCGGCCGAGGCGATGGAGGCATTCCTTGGTCAGTTCTACGACAACAAGGAGCCGCCCCGGCAACTGATCTTGTCGGACGCCATTGAAAATGCCGACCTGATGCAAGAGGCGTTAAGCGAAAAGGCAGGGCGCAAGGTTGAAATCCTTGTGCCTCAGCGCGGTGAGAAACAGGAATTGATTGCCGGTGCCTTGCGTAATGCGCGGGAATCTCTGGCCCGTCGGATGTCGGAAAGCGCCACGCAGGCCAAGCTGCTGCGCGGTGTGGCCGAGGCATTTGACCTGGACGGTCCGCCGAACCGGATCGAGGTTTACGATAACTCTCATATCCAGGGGACCAACGCTGTTGGCGGGATGATTGTCGCTGGTCCCGAGGGGTTCATGAAAAACGCCTATCGAAAGTTCAACATTCGGGGTGATGATCTGACCCCCGGTGACGATTTCGGGATGATGAAAGAGGTTCTGACCCGCCGATTTACCCGGCTACAAAAGGAAGACCCGGATCGTGACAAGGGGTTGTGGCCCGACCTGTTGCTGATTGACGGCGGCGCTGGGCAAGTGAGTGCAGTGCGAGAGATCATGGTCGAGCATGGGGTCGAAGACATTCCGATGGTTGGCGTTGCAAAAGGCGTCGACCGTGATCATGGCAAGGAAGAGTTCCACCGAACCGGACAGCGCCCATTTGCGCTCAAACGAAACGATCCGGTGCTATACTTCATCCAGCGACTACGGGACGAGGCGCACCGGTTTGCAATCGGCACCCACCGCGCGAAACGCGCCAAAGCCGTCGGGGCGACGCCGCTGGATGAAATCCCGGGTGTGGGGGCGGCCCGCAAACGGGCTTTGCTGGCACATTTCGGCAGCGCCAAGGCTGTAAGCCGGGCCAATCTGGCGGATTTGAAAGCGGTGGAAGGGATCTCAGCCGGTTTGGCGCAGAAGGTCTATGACTTCTTCCACGACAAGGGCTAGGCCTTGCGTCCACGCCACAGGATATACAGGCCCGAGGCCACGATCAGCACGCTGCCGATCCACATCGTCTGATCCAGATCCTCGCCAAAGAAGACCACGCCCAGGGCGACTCCGAACAACAGACGCGAATAGCGGAAGGGTGTGACGGCGGAGACCTCTCCGGTCCGCATGGCTTTCATCAAGGACGTATATGCGATTGCGCCTAGGATAACTGCCCCGGCAAGATGCAGACTTGTGGTCACTGGCACCGGTGCGATGGGGGCCTGTTCCCAAAAGCTGTAGGCAATCCCAGCGACAATCACGCTGACAAAGCCATAGAAACCCAGCACTTCGGTTCCAAGACTGGCAGGGGCGGCTCTACTAGCGAGATCGCGACCAGCAAAGCCAAGCATCCCCAGCACAGCCAGCAAGGACAGGATGGTGAAGCTGTCTCCGGTCGGTTGGATGATGATCACAACGCCGATCAGGCCAACAAAGATGGCGCTCCACCGTCGCCAGCCGACGGTCTCGCCGAACAGAAGCGCGGCACAGGCGACGACCACCAAAGGGGTGGCCTGCAGGATGACAGTTGCTGATGACAAGGGAGTCAGCGTGATGGCGAGAACATAGAGTAACCGCCCAAGAATTTCGAAAACGGCACGGATTTTCATCGCAGGCGACAGCACATCTGGTTGCAGCAACCGCGTGCCCCGCGCGGTGGCGACACAAGCAAAGACCACCGCACCACCGAGACCGAAAAGGACCAGGATCTGCCAGATGGGCAGGGCAATCGCGGCCGCCTTCAGCAGCGCGTCCTCCAGTGCGAAACATGCCATCGCACCAATCATCCACGCGCTACCGATCAGGTTTGCGCGCGCGTCGGTCTTAATATTCGGAGTCATGGGTCGTCTTTGCCATTGGGCCTGATCGGCGGCACTCTGACGGCAATCCGCCCCGAGGCCAAGGCCAATAACCGGTGCCGCGCCCGGCTGCGGCGCTTTGACCAAGCCTCTGTGATCGGTGCAGTTTTTTTCCGCCCCGTCTTTTCTGTCCCCGACCGGCAATGTAGGGTCCGTTTCATGAAGTGGAACCTGCCGAATATCCTGACCGTCCTGCGGCTGCTGGCCGCGCCCGGTCTGGCCGTAATGTTTCTGTATTTCACCAGACCCTATGCCGACTGGTTTGCGCTGATCCTGTTCCTGACCGCCGCGATTACCGACTGGTTCGATGGCTATCTGGCGCGGGCATGGAAACAGGAAACCAAGATTGGCGCCATGCTGGACCCGATTGCCGACAAGGCGATGGTGGTGATCGCGCTGATGATCCTTGTGGGCTATTCGACAGAACACTGGACGCCCTGGCTGGTGCTGCCAGCCACGGTCATCCTGTTCCGTGAGGTATTCGTCTCAGGCCTGCGCGAATATCTGGGCGATACGGCCGGGACGCTGAAGGTCACAAAACTGGCAAAATGGAAAACGACCGCGCAGATGGTGGCGATTGCTATTCTGTTTTCGCAGGGGATTTTCGAGCACTATTTTGTGATGGCCACGTTCGGCATGGATGCCGCTACGATGGATCTGGTCCTGACGGGTCAGTTGGAAGACCTCAATCATATGCGCTGGCATCTTGAAGCGATGTTCTGGTCTGGCCGGATTGGCTTGTGGTTGCTGTGGATTGCTGCCGCGCTGACATTGATCACCGGCTATGATTACCTACGTAAAGCCATGCCCCACCTGAAGGAGAGCTAAGGGATGGACGTGCTGTATTTTGCCTGGGTGCGCGAACGGATCGGTCTGCCGAAAGAACGGATCGAGACCGAGGCCGCGACCGTATCCGATCTGGTTGCTGAACTAAGCGCGCGTGAAGATCGCTATGCCGCCGCATTTGCGGACCTGTCCGCATTGCGCGTCGCTTTGGATCAGGAACTATCCGATTTCGACGCATCACTTGTCGGCGTGCGTGAAGTGGCGTTTTTTCCGCCAATGACTGGCGGCTGACGCCATGCGCATCGCGGTTCAGGAAGAAGAATTCGATCTGGGGGCCGAGGCCAATACCTTTGCTGCTGGCGACGATGCGAATGGGGCTATCGTGACCTTCACAGGCGTTGTGCGGGACCTTGCATCAGGCGAACTGGATGTGATGGAGATCGAACATTACCCCGGCATGACCGAACGCGCGCTGACCAAAATCGCAGAAGAGGCACAGAGCCGCTGGTCGCTGGGCGATGTTCTGGTGATCCACCGCCACGGACGTCTGGCCCCGGGCGACCGGATCATGATGGTGGCCACCGCCGCCCGGCACCGCAAGGACGCGTTCGAGGCGGCGGAATACCTGATGGACTACCTGAAATCCCGCGCCCCGTTCTGGAAGAAAGAGATCACCAACTCGGGTGCGGAGTGGGTTGCCGCAAAAGACGAGGACGAAGACGCGTTGAAGCGTTGGTAGATGAGGCCGACGGATCAGGCGAGTGTCCCACCACACCGAAGATAATCTGCCCGGACTAGGCTGCAGTTCCAAACAATCGAGCACGAGGTCCTGTGCTCAGTCCGCGTTGTTGATACGTCCGCGTAGTTCTTCCGCATCTTGCCGGGCCGCACGCAGGCCGTCCATCGCCGCGGCCAGCTCCGCCTCGGTCTGGGTCAGTTGGTTAGTCAACTCAGCCTCACGCTGCTGCAAGTACGTGATTGCCTGATCCCGGGTTTCCTCGGCCTCATGCAACTCCTGACTCATGCGGTCCAGGTCGGCGACGTCGCTTTGGCGAACACGCGACAGGCGATGGGCCAGCCAGTTGGCAAACCACCCCATGCAAAAGGCGGCAAACAGTATGACGGCGGTGGCGATGATGAATTCGATTCTGTTCAACTTACTGGTCCCCTGCGGCCGAGTCTGTTTCCGTGTCTGTTTCCGCGGCTTCGGCCTCGGCCTCTGCGTCCTGTGACGTCTCGGTTTCGTCCTCCATCGCTTCCAGCGCGGTTTGGGACTCGGTGGTAGGTTCGGGCCGGATCAGGCGGAAATCGATGCGTCTGTTTTCCTCGCGCCCTTCCTCAGTGTCATTGTCGGCGATCGGCTGCGTTTCACCATAGCCCATGGCGGTATAGCTGGCGGTCGGTACACGCCGTGCACGCAACTCGTTGAGGATGGATTGTGCCCGCGACTGGCTTAGCTGCTGATTCATTTCTTCGCGGCCCTGACTGTCGGTGTGGCCTTGAATTTCCAACCGGATGGGCCCGCATTCCCGGAGAATGTCGGCAATCCGGTTGACTGTATCGCGCGAGTCAGCAGCGACCGTCGCCGAGCCCGGTTCAAAAGCGATTTTCGAACCTGACTGAACCTCTGCGATACGCTCTTCGCAAACATCCGGATCGGGCAGTTTGTCGGCGGGTTCAGGTGGTTTTTGATAGGTAATTGACAGGCTGAAGTCCTGCGCTTCGCCAAGTTTGCCCGACAATAGTCCTGAAATATCAGCCCGGGTTTTGGGATCATGGCTGACCCCGCTCAGAATTACCTCGTCCGGCGTCACGGTCAGCGCGCCATTGTGCAGTTGCGACAACGCCTCAAGCCCGCTGAGGACGCGAATGGGCCAATCGGCGGGCAGGTCGGGGGCGATGCGGGTTGCAGTATGAACGTGTTCGAAACCAAAGGCGGCGCGGGCATAGCTGTCGACCATGTCGCGCAAGGTTTCATCCCCCAATCGGCCGCGCATTTGCACCAATCCTTCGGGGCTGCGCGTTGCAGAGAATTCGGGCGGGCCGGATTGGTCTTCCGCTTCGGGTTCCGGCAGAACCGCGTGCAGGGCAAAGACCTCGGGCAGCGCATTTTCCAGCTCGCCGATCACTTGGTCGAACACTGCGGTACCAGTGCCTTCGGCTGCGACCAGAGTGATATCCGCATCTGACAAGGTAACCGTACCCTGACCAATTTCCGATAGGGCTCGAATGCTCAGTACGGCGGCATCAGGCCAGCGGGGTGAGGGTTCACCCAAACCGATGGTGCAGGAATAAGGTCCGGTCAGCCCTGCATCCCGTGCCGCCGAGACAATCCGGTCCCGCGCCTGTTCGTCCTGGGCCGAGCAGGCGTCGAACCGCCCGCCATCTTCGTCGATCAGGTAGCGCACGGTAAAAGGGGTAATGACCGGACGCGGCGCCGAAATGGAAAGGCCAATGCGCAGGCTGGGCGGCGCTGCACGCGTCAGCTCTTGCTCCAGCCGCTCCTTTTCCTGCTGGCTGTCGGCAATCGCTGTAACTTTCACTAGCCCGGGGCTGGCCGAGATTTTAGCCCGTGGCAACCGGGCCAGCGCCTCAACCGCGTAGGCAAGCGCATCGTCCCAGCCTTTGGGCTTTGGATAGTCGGCGGTTTCCAGCAAATCAGATACAGGCCCGTCATTCAGCCTTCGCAACCTGTCTGTTAACGCGTCGCGATCTTCACTGACCGGGATCAGGCCAATAACCGATATTCCGCTGTCATTGCGTAGAATTTCGGCTGAAAAGCGAGGGGGCGCCAACTGTGTTGTGGGCGCGACCTCCATTTCATCAATGACGCGCGAGGTGTCAACTTCGGTTCCGGCGGCCGTCAGAGCGTTGAACCGTGTGGCTTCATCCGAGGCGGTGCCGGTCAGAACCACGCGCAGCCCGTCCGACTGGACCTCGGCCCAGTCGTGGCCTTTCAGATCCAGCGCGCGACGCACCGCGAATTCCGAGGCTTCTTCGACCTTTGTCACAGCATAGCTTGCCGCCAGCAAGGACAACCCGGCGGATGCAAGGAAGACAAACGTAACGACGAAGACATAAGGCAGGCGCATGTGCGAACAATCGACTCCACGGGTGAGTGTGCAGAACTCTTACAGAGGCCTAGGCCGAGGTGCAATCAGAGCAACAAGGCGACGCAGAGGAAGATCAGCGGAATAAGGCCGGTGTCGCGGTTGGCGCGGAACAATTGCAGCAGTTTGGCGTTGTCCTCAATATCAAGTCCACGCAGTTGCCAGGCCATGTGCCACCCCATCGCCCAGGGTCCCGCCAACGCGACGACCAAAGCGACAAGCGAAGCCTGCGTGGTTGCTGCGTCGATGATTGCCAGCCCCAACAAAGCGACGGTGGCCACCAGAAAATACTTCAACCATCGCGCGGTGTCGGTTCCAAACAGCCGGGCCGTGGACTTGATCCCGATCAGCTCGTCATCTTCGGCGTCCTGATGGGCGTAGATCGTGTCGTAGAACAGCGTCCATGCGATCCCGGCCAGATATAACATGATCGCGGGTATACCCACGGTTCCCGTGTGCGCAGCCCAGGCCAGCAGGATGCCCCAGTTGAAAGCCAAACCCAGAAACACCTGTGGCCACCAGGTGAAGCGCTTGGCGAAAGGATAGATCGTCACGGGCAGCAGCGACAGCACGCCCATCGCAATTGCGGCCTGGTTGAAGGTCAGCAGAATCATCAGCGCCAGCAGGCATTGTAGCCCCATCCAGATCAACGCCTGCCGCACGCTGACCTGACCCGATGGAATCGGGCGGGATCGGGTGCGCTCCACCTGACCGTCAAATTCGCGGTCGGAAATGTCGTTCCAGGTACAACCCGCGCCGCGCATCAGAAATGCCCCGAACGCGCAGCCGATGGCGATCCACATATCCTCCCACCGGGGGTTGCCATCGCTGAGCATGGCCAGCGCCAACCCCCACCAGCAGGGAATCAACAGCAACCATGTTCCAATGGGCCGGTCTGCGCGAGAAAGGCGCAAGTATGGACGGGCAAAAGCGGGTGCATGTGAATCGACCCAGTTGCCGCTGACAGCGTCGGCAACTTGTCCGTCTGGTGTTGGGGCATTGCCTTGCATATGTAAGGTCTCATGAGTGCAAAGATTAGACTGTATGTAGAGCACCCACTGGGGCAGGGGCAATCGGTTCCTTTGACGCGCGAGCAGGCCCACTATCTGTTCGGCGTCATGCGTCTGGTCGTTGGTGGGCAAGTCGCCCTGTTCAACGGGCAGGACGGAGAGTGGCTGGCCGAGGTTGCCGAGGCTGGCAAACGGGGTGGCATTCTAACTTGCGTGGACCAGACCAAACCGTTGCAATTGCCGCCCGACCTGTGGCTTCTGTTCGCGCCGATCAAGAAGGCGCGCACCGACTTCATCGTTGAAAAAGCAGCGGAAATGGGCGCGGCGCGGATCATGCCCGTGCAGACCGAGTTCACCAATTCCGAACGCATCCGTCAGGACCGCCTGCAGGCCCATGCGGTCGAGGCGGCCGAGCAATGCGGGGGCACCTATGTGCCCGAAGTCACCGACCTTCAGCGGCTTGATCGGGTGCTGGATAGCTGGCCCGAGGGTCGGCAACTGATGTTCTGTGATGAGGCTGAGGTTGGTTCGGTCCTGCGTCTTGCGACCAATGACAAGGATCAACCCTGGGCTATTCTGATCGGGCCCGAAGGTGGCTTTTCCGACCGCGAGCGCGCGCGGTTGGTGGCGTTACCCTATGCGCATGTGGTCAGCCTGGGTCCGCGCATACTGCGCGCGGACACAGCTGCTGTAGCGGCGATGACGATGTGGCAGCAGGCATTAGGAGATTGGGCGTGACTTGGCGGGAGGCGAGGGAAGAAGACGTTCCCGAGATTGACAGGTTTCTCTTCCAACGTATCCAGACGTCCATGTTCCCATTGGCTAACTTGCGGGATTTCGGTTTGCGTGGTTCGGATCCGCGTGCCGTGAACTTGTGGACCATGGGTGATGGTCCGCGTGACGTTTTCGGGATCACAAACGAAGGCATGGTCCTGCCGCAATGCCCCGAATGCTCGGATGATGAACTAAGCCAGGCGATTCGCCTGATCCGAGGGCGTAAACTGTTTGGCATCGCGGCCGAGGCCACGCAGGCCCGCCGGGTCATGCGGCTTGCAGGCTGGGAAGGCAGGCCCGCAACGCTGAACAGTGACGAGCCGGGTTTTACTTTGGATTTGGATCAGATCGTGATGCCCGACGTGACCGGGGCTGACCTTGTGCCACTTGGCCATCTGGACCGGAACATCTCCGAAGGCTGGCGGCAGAGTTATCTGATCGAAGCGATGGACTTCGACGCCGAGCGTGCGCACGAGCAGGCGAAGACCGATATCGCTGCCTATATTGAGCGTGACTCGCACCGGGCGTTGTTGATGGATGGGCAGCCGGTTGCCATGACCGGGTTCAATGCCCGCTTGCCCGAGGTCGTCCAGATCGGAGGTGTGTATACCCCGCCGGGCTTGCGTGGCAGCGGATATGCGCGACTGGCAGTGGCGCTGCATCTACAAGAAGCTCATAGAAATGGCGCAGCCCGCGCTGTTCTATTTGCCGCTAGCGATGCTGCTGCGCGTGCCTATATAGCTATTGGGTTCAGGCCAGCCGGCCACTATTCCCTGATTCTGTTCAAAAACCCCGAGGATACGGCATGAGTTTCATCCGACCCGAAGCCAAACTGGCCCTTTGGCGCTGGCGCGAAGTTCTGATCGCTGGCGTCGTTCTGTTGGTCGGCCTCAGTTGGATCAGCGGGCCCGGTGGATTGCTGGGTTGGCTGGGGTGGGTACTGATCGCGGTCTCGGTGGCGCTGGCTGTTGTTGGTGTTCAGCGTGGCCGGTTCCGGACAGGTGCAGGTGGCCCCGGTCTGGTGACAATCGACGAAGGCCAGATCACCTATCTTGGGCCGCTGACGGGCGGTATCGTTGCGACACGTGAAATCGAGCGGCTCGCGCTGGACCCGACATCGGCTCCGGCGCATTGGGTTTTGGATCAGCCGGGGCAGCCGACGCTTCACATTCCTGTGAATGCGGAAGGGGCCGAAGCACTGTTTGACGTCTTCTCAGCGCTTCCGGGATTGAAAACCGAACAAATGCTGTCGGAACTGAACGGTGGCGCGACGCATCCGGTGGTTATCTGGGAACGCACACCTTCGCGTCCAGCCCACTTGCGGCTGCATTGACACTGGCGCGGTTTAAGACCACGAAAGACCGAACGACAGACACATCAGGATCGGAGCACGGTTCATGTCCATCCCCCAGTCCGGCGGCGGACCGATCGAACGCCATGAGCAACTGGCCGAATATCTGGAATCAGGCTGCAAGCCCAAACAGGATTGGCGTATCGGAACCGAGCACGAGAAGTTCGGTTATTGCAAGGACACGCTGAAGCCGCTGCCCTTCGAAGGTGAACGCTCGATTCTCGCCGTGCTGCAGGGGCTGCGCGATCTGCACGGCTGGGACCCGGTGGAAGAGGCCGGCAAGCTGATCGGGCTGGAAAAGGACGGGGCCAATGTATCCTTGGAACCCGGCGGGCAGTTGGAGCTGTCCGGCGCGCCGCTCGAGACCATTCACGAAACCTGTGACGAGGTGAACGCACATCTGCGTGACGTGAAGGACATTGCTGACAAGATCGGCGTTGGGTTCATCGGCCTTGGGGCCGCTCCGATCTGGACGCATGAAGAAATGCCGCTGATGCCCAAAGGGCGTTACCGGTTGATGAATGACTATATGGAAAAGGTCGGCACCATGGGCCGGTCGATGATGCGTCGGACGTGTACGGTTCAGGTCAACATCGACTTTGGGTCCGAGGCCGACATGGTGCAGAAACTGCGCGTCGCACTGGCATTGCAGCCAGTGGCAACCGCTCTGTTCGCCAATTCGCCGTTCTTTGAAGGCAAGCCCAACGGCCAGAAAAGCTGGCGCAGCTATATCTGGCGGCATCTGGATGACGCGCGCACCGGCATGCTGCCCTTTGTGTTCGAGGACGGATTCGGATTCGAAGCCTGGGTGGAATACGCCTTGGATGTGCCGATGTATTTCGTCTATCGCGACGGCAAGTATATCGACGCGCTGGGACAGTCCTTCCGGCACTTTCTGCAAGGCAAACTGCCTGCTTTGCCAGGCGAAACACCGACACTGTCTGATTGGGCAGATCACCTGACTACCGCCTTCCCCGAGGCGCGGATCAAGAAGTTCATGGAAATGCGCGGCGCTGATGGTGGCCCGTGGCGCCGCCTGTGTGCCTTGCCCGCGTTTTGGGTCGGTTTGACATACGATCAGGGCGCGCTGGATGCGGCCTGGGAACTGGTCAAAGGCTGGGATGCCGAGACACGCGAAGAATTGCGCGTTGCGGCTGCCAGAGACGGGCTGCAAGCACAGGTCGGCGACATCAACATGCATGATCTGGCGCGCGAAGTGGTCTCGATTGCCGATGCCGGTTTGAAATCCCGCGCCTTCCCCGGCGCAGGTGGACTAGTGCCGGATGAAACGCATTTCCTGAACGCGCTGAAAGACAGCATCGAGACCGGCAAGGTTCCGGCGGATGAGTTGTTGGACCACTACAATGGCGACTGGAACGGCGATCTGACCCGGATTTATCCCGATTTCAGTTACTGAGCTGTCTCTGATGCGTGTTGCTATTAGGAGAGTATTTGCCGATTAACTCGATGTGACCTTGCTATTCGGCAGGGTGTATCGACTATGCTTGGCTGGATATTCCCGAGCGTGATGACGTCATGGCCCGTATCAGCGAACTGCACTATTCCAACGCCTACGCCGCGCAAAGCGGTGTTTCGGAGTTTCTTGAGGTAGCGCTGAGATCCGATGAGGACCCGGCGAATTATACTGTGTCGTTCTATCAGGCGAATGGTCAAGTCGGGATCGAGATCCCGCTGGACCACCCGTCGGTTCAGGTTTCGATAGACCCTGACAACAATGAACAGGTCTTTGTAATCTCAGCGGATTTCTTTCCGATCCTGCTGACGGATCCCAATGGTGGTGGTCCGAACAACTACGAAGCTTATGCTTTGACCAATACGTCCACGGGCGAGGTCATTGATTTCTATGATATCGGTGGCGGAACCACGAATATCGTTGCCCAAAACGGGTTGGCCGCGGGCGAAACGTCGGAAAACCTTCCGGTTCTTGTGGGGCCGAACCAGACCACAACGACCTTGCAATTCAACCAGCCCGACCCCGACACACTGGTATATGCGCCGCTGTCGCCGGGCGATACCGGCGCGCCGTGTTTCACTGCGGGCACTTTGGTGGATACGCCAAATGGCCCGCGTCGGGTTGAAACTCTTGGGCCGGGCGACCTGGTGGTGACGCAGGATGATGGTGCCTGTGCCATTCGCTGGGCGGGCGGGCGAACCGTTTCGGGGCAGGGACGTTTCGCACCCGTTCAGATCCGTTCTGGAACGTTGGGCGCTGAACGGGATGTTTACGTCTCGCCTCAACACCGTCTGTTGGTCTCAGGCTGGCAGGCTCAGCTGCTGTTTGGCGAAGATGAGGTGCTCGTTGCGGCCAAGTCGCTGATCAACGACATCACCATCACATCGGCACCTTGTGACATTGTCCACTATGTCCACCTGTTCTTTGACCGGCATCAGCTGGTGTCGACCTCTGGCATGATCTCGGAAAGCTTCTTTCCCGGCGCGCAAGCCCTGTCGAACCTTGATCGCGAAACCGCGGACGAGCTGTTTGCCCTGTTCCCCGAGCTTCGAGACCGTCCGCGCAGCTATGGGCCGACCATTCGCCCGGTGCAGTGCGGCCCACAAGCGGCAATGCTGCGGGCGATCTGATCCGCCCCTCTTGCTTTCGCGGACTGCTGTGATAGCAGAGCCTCAACAGCATTCAGGGAACCGTCATGGACGATCTTAAGGCAAAATATCTGGGTCAGATCGCCGATGCAGGCGACGAAAACGCGCTCGAAGCGATCCGTGTCGCGGCCGTCGGCAAAAAGGGCGAAGTCGCGCTGAAGATGCGTGAGCTGGGCAAGATGACGCCCGAAGAACGCCAGGTTGCAGGCCCCGCGCTGAATGCCCTGAAGGATGAGATCAACTCGGCCCTGTCTGCCAAGAAGGCCGCGCTTGCCGATGCCGCGCTGGATGAGCGTCTGCGCACCGAATGGCTGGACGTCACCCTGCCGACCCGCGCGCGCCGTCAGGGCTCGATCCACCCGGTCAGCCAGGCGACCGAGGAACTGACCGCGATTTTTGCCGAACTGGGTTTCTCGGTGGCCGAAGGGCCGCGGATTGAGACCGACTGGCATAATTTCGACGCCCTGAACATCCCCGGCCACCATCCTGCACGGGCCGAGATGGACACGTTCTACATGCACCGCGCCGAGGGCGACAATCGCCCGCCGCATGTGTTGCGCACCCATACGTCTCCGGTGCAGATACGCTCGATGGAGAAACAGGGCGCGCCGATCCGCGTGATCTGTCCGGGCGGTGTATACCGCGCCGATTATGACCAGACGCACACGCCGATGTTCCATCAGGTCGAGGGGCTGGCCATTGACAAGGACATCTCGATGGCGAACCTGAAATGGGTTCTGGAAGAGTTCGTGAAGGCGTTCTTCGAGGTCGACGATGTCGAACTGCGCTTCCGCGCCTCGCACTTCCCCTTCACCGAGCCATCGGCTGAGGTCGATATCCGCTGTTCCTGGGACAACGGTCAGCTGAAGATCGGCGAGGGCGACGACTGGATGGAGATTCTGGGTTCCGGCATGGTCCACCCCAAGGTGATCGCCGCCGGTGGGATTGATCCTGAGGTCTATCAGGGCTTTGCCTTTGGCATCGGCATCGACCGTCTGGCGATGTTGAAATACGGCATTCCCGATTTGCGGGCGTTCTTTGATTCCGATTTGCGGTGGTTACGTCACTATGGGTTTGCGGCGCTGGATATGCCGAACCTGCATGGTGGTTTGAGCCGTTAGAGAGATCATTGGACGACTGGCTAACAGCATATCGCGATTGGTGGAAACGTAGGGTTTCCAACCACCCGTTGCCTTGGCTGTTATGCTTGCTTCTTGCGCTGTTTGTGTTGCCAACGCTCGCATCGTGGGTTTGGGAAAGCGACTCGACTGCCGTTCTGATCGCTTTTTTCGCGTCCGCGTTTTTGTTTCTGCCGGGCATTCTTATTGCTGGGCTTGAATTCATGCGGACAGGAAGTTTCCTCCTGCGCGACAGGATTCAAAGAGAGAAAACCAATGACCTGATCAATAAACAGAACAGCAGTTTTTGGAAGTGGTGGTAGATAGTGTATCTACTGGGGCTTTGTTTTTCGAAATTCTATGATTGGAGTTTCGCGTTCTCTTCCCGAAATAGTCGCTGGGTGGGAAATGTAATTCTCTGTGGATGGTTCGTTCTCTTTTGTGTGCTTGCGAGTTTTCTGCCAGGATGGTTGAGCGCTCTAATTTTACTCGCGTCTTCGCCATTTTCATTCCTTTTCATGATGGCAAATCAGAAGGTTTGGGAAAAACGAGATCAAGCGGTGCGAGACAGAGATGCACAGTTGTGGAAAACTAAGAAGCTAATTGATCGTTTTAAGAAATAGGCGTGGAACAAGGCCGACAGGCCGCCGCGCCATCGCCAGACCGCCCGCACGGGCTGGCGATTTGTCTCCGCCAGCGCTCCGTTTGAACGTAACACGGACTTGGCCAGAATAAACCGCCCACCACAACCCAAAGATCGCCACCCCGCGGTCTGGCGACGGCGCCACTTGTCACAATCTCCCACGGGGTTGTGACGTGACAGCGGGCGCAGGCTCGCTAGGGTTCATCGGATGATTTACCGACTGCTCAGCCTTTTTTTGATGACCGCCTCCGTCGCCTATGCCTTTGCGCCCCGAGGGGACACGTGCCACGGCGATACTGCCTGTCAGGTCGGCGACCGCTCGTATCATGTGCTGGAGCCTGACGGGTGGGATGGCGAAACGCCTCTGCCGGTGTTGCTGCACTTCCACGGCTGGGCGCGGCAGGGCACCGTGGTGGTGAACCATGAGCGGATCGCTGGCGCGACCAAACTACGTGGTGTTTTGCTGGTGGCCCCAAACGGGTTAGGCAAAAGCTGGGATTTCTGGACATCCGATACGCGCGATGTGCCTTTTGCCGACCGGGTGCTTGAGGATGTGGCCCAACGCTACCCGATTGACCCGGATCGCATCTTTATCTCGGGCTATTCTTTTGGTGGTGCGATGGCGTGGCGCTATGTCTGCCAGTCGGGCAATGACACCGCCGCGCTTCTGGGCATCGCCGGCACCATTCGCCAGACCGAGGACTGCCCACAAGCTCCGGCGCAGGTACGCCATGTGCATGGGACCGGCGACAAAGTGATGGATTTCCCTTTTGGGCCGGGTGGGGATACGACCTATCCCGTGGCGCTGTGGCGGCAAAAATTCGGCTGCGAAACCGCCACCCCGCGCGGGGATTGGAGCGTGGTACCGATCCTGACGCTCAGTCGGGTGGAATGGACCGACTGCGCGCACGGTCAGATTGCGCTGGATACGCATCCCGGCGGGCATTTCATCCCACACGGCTGGATCGGACGGCAACTGGATGAGCTTTTGGGCCGCACCCCTACCTATCCGTGACTTACAGCGCTTGCACCTTGGCGTAATCTTTGCCATTGCCTGTGCCGACTGGATGTTTGCCAAAAAAGGCCCCGTGCAATGAAATTCACCCTTTCCTGGCTGAAAGACCACCTCGATACCGATGCGTCGGTGGATGAGATTGCAGAGACGCTGACCGATCTTGGACTGGAAGTCGAAGAGATCGTGAACCCTGCGGACCGTCTGGCGGGCTTTACGCTGGGCTATGTGAAACACGCGGAAAAGCATCCGGATGCGGACAAGTTACGCGTTTGCACGGTTGCAACCGATGAGGGCGATCTGCAGATCATCTGTGGTGCCCCCAACGCGCGCGAGGGTATCACTGTCGTTGTCTGCAAACCGGGTATGTATATCCCGGGTCTGGACCTGACGATCAGCGTCGGCAAAATTCGCGGTGTCGAAAGCTTTGGCATGATGGCGTCCGAACGCGAGCTGGAGCTGTCGGACGAGCATGATGGTATCATCGAACTGCCCTCGGGCGAGGTAGGCGACAAGTTCGTTGATTGGCTGGTCGAGAATGAACCGGCGAAGGTCGATCCGATGATCGAGATCGCGATCACGCCGAACCGTCCCGACGCGTTGGGCGTCGCAGGCATCGCGCGCGATCTGGCCGCGCGCGGTGTCGGTACGCTGAAAGAGCGTGATTATGTGCCGGTGCCGGGTGATTTCGAAAGCCCGATCAAGGTGACAATTGATGAGGATACGCTGGACGGCGCGCCGCATTTCACCGGTCGTCTGATCAAGGGCGTCAAGAACGGCCCCAGCCCGCAATGGCTGCAGGATCAGTTGAAGGCGATCGGTCTGCGTCCGATCTCGGCCTTGGTCGATATCACCAACTACATGACCTTCGATCAGAACCGCCCGCTGCACGTGTTCGATGCAGACAAGGTGCAGGGCAACCTGCGTGTTCACCGTGCCAAAGGCGGTGAAAAGCTGGTGGCGCTGGATGAGAAGGAATACACCCTGCAGCCCGGCATGATGGTGATTTCGGATGACAAAGGTCCCGAGTCCATCGCGGGTATCATGGGTGGTGAGGAAACCGGTTGTACTGAAGAGACAGTGAATGTGTTTCTTGAAAGCGCGTTCTGGGATCATGTTCAGATTGCGCTGACGGGTCGAGCGCTGAAGATCAATTCCGACGCGCGATATCGCTTTGAACGTGGCGTTGACCCTGAATACACTCTGGAAGGGCTGGAACACGCGACGCAGATGATCCTGGATATCTGTGGCGGTGAAGTATCCAAGGTGGTTGAGGCGGGCAAAGCGCCGAACCATGCGCGGGCTTACAAGCTGGACTCGGCGCGGGTGCAGTCACTGGTTGGCATGGACATCCCCGAAAGCGAGCAACGCCAGACCCTGACCCGCCTGGGTTTCCGTCTGGAAGGCGAGATGGCGCACGTCCCCAGCTGGCGTCCCGACATCATGGGCGAAGCGGATCTGGTGGAAGAGGTTGCGCGGATTGCCTCCCTGACCAAACTGCAAGGCAAACCTTTGCCACGCGTAACCGACGGCATCCCTAAGCCGGTGATGACCCCGACACAACGCCGTCAGTCGATGGCGCGTCGTACCTGTGCGGCGTTGGGGTACAATGAGTGCGTCAGCTATACCTTCATCGATCAGGCCTCGGCCGCGTTGTTCGGTGGCGGAGATGAGGCCACGCAGTTGGAAAATCCGATCTCGTCGGAAATGAGCCATATGCGCCCGGATTTGCTGCCTGGCTTGTTGCAGGCTGCTGCCCGCAATCAGGCCCGTGGCTATGCGGATGTGGCCCTGTTTGAGGTCGGCCCGGTGTTCTATGACGGCGAGCCCGGCGATCAGAAAACCCAGATCACCGGCCTGTTGGTCGGGCGCAATGGTCCCAAAGACGTGCACGGTGCGTCGCGCCCGGTTGACGTGTTTGATGCAAAGGCCGACGCCGAGGCCGTCCTGGCCGCCATAGGCGCGCCCGTCAAAGTTCAGATTCTGCGGGATGGTGATGCCTGGTGGCATCCGGGCCGTCACGGAAAGATCTGTCTGGGTCCGAAAAAAGTGCTGGGTGTCTTTGGAGAACTGCACCCGCGTATCCTTCAGGCTATGGATGTCAAAGGTCCTGCAATGGCCTTCACCATCTGGCCGGAAGAAGTGCCTCAGCCCAGAAAATCCGGTGCGACCCGTGCCGCTCTGGAATTGCGCGACCTTCAAGCAGTCGAGCGGGACTTTGCCTTTGTTGTGGACGAAGGCGTCGAGGCGCTGACGCTGGTGAACGCCGCAGCAGGTGCCGACAAAGCCCTGATCGAAGACGTGCGCGTGTTTGACGAATTTATCGGCGGTAGCCTCGGTGACGGCAAGAAGTCTCTGGCCATCACGGTGCGCCTGCAACCAACGGACGCAACCCTGAAGGAAAAAGACATCGAAGCGGTAGCCGAGAAGATCATCGCCAAGGTCACCAAAGCCACCGGAGGCGTTCTGCGCGGGTGATGCCTTACCGCCTCCGGTGGGAGTATTTTTGAAAAGATGAAAGGGCGGTCGCGCCCTTTCTTTGGTTGTGAGGAGCAAAAAGATGCTGAACGTTTACCTATCAGGCGAAATTCACACCGATTGGCGGGAACAGATCATCGAGGGGGCTCAGGGTCTGGATATCACGTTCAACAGCCCTGTGACCGATCACGCCGCCAGCGACGATTGTGGTGTGGCCATCCTTGGGGCCGAGCCGAACAAGTATTGGCACGACCACAAGGGCGCGATGGTCAACGCGATCCGCACGCGTAAGGGTATCGCGGATGCCGATGTGGTCGTGGTCCGGTTCGGTGAAAAGTACAAACAGTGGAACGCGGCCTTTGATGCGGGATATGCTGCGGCGCTGGGGAAATCGCTGATCGTGCTACACGGTCCCGATCATCAACACGCGCTGAAGGAAGTGGACGCTGCCGCGCTCGCCGTGGCCGAAGAACCGGGCCAAGTCGTTGAAGTGCTGCGATATGTTCTGACGGGCGCGTTGCCAAAGTAACGTACGCTACGTTTGACTTGCCTGAATTCCGGGTGCTTCCTACCGTCAGTTAGGGCAGTAGGGGAGAGGCGTCCATGGAATTCGATTATGTTGTCGTAGGTGGCGGATCCGCCGGCTGTGTAATGGCCGCGCGTCTTAGCGAACATCCGGACACGAGCGTTTGCCTGATTGAGGCGGGCGGAGCGGGTGAAGACCTGTTGATCCGGGCTCCGGCCCTCGTGGCGGCCATGGTTTCGGGGCGACCCAAGCTGAACAACTGGGCTTTTCAAACCGTGCCCCAACCCGGATTGAACGGCAGGAAGGGGTTTCAGCCGCGCGGTAAGGCATTAGGGGGCTCATCGGCGATCAACGCCATGCTCTATGTGCGCGGTCATCCCAGCGACTATGATGAATGGGCGGATTTGGGATGCGAAGGTTGGGATTGGGAAAACGTGTTGCCCTACTTTCGCAAGGCCGAGGGCAATGCGCGCGGCGCGGATGGCCTTCACAGTGCAGACGGCCCCTTGCAAGTGTCGGACCAGTCTGAGCCACGTGCCATCTCTCATGCGTTTGTAGAGGCCTGCGGCCAACAACAAATTCGCCAGACGGACGATTTCAATGGACCGGAACAGGAAGGTGCGGGCCTGTATCAGGTCACGCAGTTTCACGACGGTGCGCATAAGGGAGAGCGTTGCTCGGCGGCTGCGGCCTATTTAAGGGGCGTTGCGACGCGACAGAATTTGACAATCATGACACGGGCAGAAGCCCAGAAGATTCTGTTGGATGAAAAGCGTGCATCCGGTGTGCTGCTGCGTCAAAAGGGTAAGTCGGTTGAAGTTCGCGCCCGCCGGGAAGTCATCCTTTCCAGCGGTGCGTTTGGCTCGCCGCAATTGCTGATGCTGTCCGGGATCGGGCCCGAGGCAGAGTTGAAACAGCACGGCATCCCTGTCCTGCATGACTTGCCCGGAGTAGGTCAGAATCTGCAGGACCATCTTGACTATGTCCTGAGCTATCATTCGAAACGTAAGGACGTTGTCGGGCTGACACCGGGTGGGTTGTGGAATCTGGCCAAGGCGGGTTTGGATTGGCGTCGCACCGGAGCGGGCCTGTTCGCTACCCCCTTTGCCGAGGGCGGCGCGTTTGTTAAATCTGACCCATCCACTGCCAAGCCAGATCTTCAGCTGCATTTTGTTGTCGGTATCGTTGACGACCACATGCGCAAGATTCACTTGCCACACGGGTTTTCGTGCCATGTTTGTGTATTGCGCCCGTACAGCCGGGGCAGCGTGGGTCTAAACACGGACCGGGCCGGAGAGCCGCCGCGCATTGACCCAGCTTACCTCAGCGATGACCGTGATCTGGAGCTGTTGAAACGCGGAGCGCGTATCATGGAGTCAATTCTCGAAGCCGAGCCTCTGGAACCCTGGCGGAAGAAGCGCCTTTATGCCCATGACGGCAGTGACGATGCGTTGGAGGCCGATATCCGTAACCGGGCAGACACGATCTATCACCCGGTTGGAACCTGCAAGATGGGCGTCGATGATATGGCCGTTGTGGATACCGAGGGACGTGTTCGTGGGATGGAAGGTTTGCGAGTGGTGGATGCATCGGTCATGCCCACCTTGATCGGCGGCAATACAAATGCACCCACCATCATGATCGCCGAAAAGATCGCGGACGCGATCAGTCCCGGGGTGGCGTAACCAAGCCTTTCTGCACAGCGGGGCGTTCCAGGAACCGGTCGAGATAGGCCACCAGATTTGCGTGGTCTTCCCAGCCGACAAGGTCATGGGCATTGTAGAACTCGAGCCCGCGCAGCCACGGTGCGATTGCGATATCGGCAATCGAGTATTCACCGGCAATCCATTCCTGACCCTCCAGCTGTTGGTTCAAGACATTCAGCAGCCGTTTGGCCTCGTTCACGTAACGCTCGCGCGGGCGCGGGTCTTCGATCTCGCTGCCTGCGAATTTGTGGAAATAGCCCAGTTGCCCGAACATCGGACCGATGCCACCCATCTGGAACATCACCCATTGGGTGACCCGGTGCTTATCCGCATTGGTCTGACCCAGAAACTTCCCGCTTTTCTCGGCGAGGTACAGCAGGATCGCTCCGCTTTCGAACAGACTTATGGGTGTGCCATCCGGACCATTCGGGTCGATGATCGCAGGTATCTTGTTGTTGGGATTCAACGATAGGAACTCGGGGCTTTTGACATCCGAATCCGAGAGCGTGACCAGATGGGGTTCATAGGGCAGGCCGGTTTCTTCCAGCATGATCGACGCTTTGACCCCATTTGGCGTTGGGAAGGAATACAGTTGAATCCTGTCCGGAAACTGAGCGGGCCAACGGGCGGTGATCGGGTGTGATGCGGTGTCCAGCATGGGGTGCTCCTGTTATGGGTTGCTTGCAATAGTTAGGCATGGCTGTCCTGTCTTGCCAGCCTCTGGGCTGTGCGTACCCGGTCAGGGCCTGTGTATGTGGGAACAACGGGGAAAACCCGTGTATCTCGCACCTAGACCAAAGCTCTCTCTTGGACCACTATTCCGCCAATCCCGCGCCGACGCCGCGGGTTTGCCGTGAATCGAAAGGAGATGCGCGTGGATGAGGTCGTAACACAGGTGGGTGCATTCGCCCCGCTGATCATAAGCGCGGTCAAGGCGCTGATCGTACTGATCCTTGGCTGGATCGTAGCTGGTGCCATTGCGGGCATGGTCCGGCGCCGGATCAATGCGACGCCGCATATTGATCAGACGCTTGGGAATTTTGTAGCCAGTCTGGTGAAGTGGGTCATACTGGCCATGGTGCTGGTTGCAGTGCTGGGCATTTTTGGGATTCAGGCAACAAGCATCGTTGCCATTCTGGGTGCTGCATCGCTGGCCATCGGTTTGGCCCTTCAGGGGACGCTCAGCGATCTTGCTGCAGGTGTCATGCTTGTCGTCTTCCGCCCCTACAAGCTGGGTCAGTATGTGGATATTGGTGGAACTGCAGGTACAGTTAAGGACCTGAACCTGTTCACGACTGAACTGGTGACGCCGGACAACGTTCAGATCATCGTTCCGAACGGACAGTCCTGGGGATCGATCATCACCAATTACTCGGCTCATGACACGCGACGTGTCGATCTGGTGTTCGGCATCGATTATGGCGACAGCGCTGACGAGGCGATGAAGATCATTCTGGATGTCGCCAAGGCGGACGATCGTATCCACAGTGATCCGGAACCTTGGGTGCGTGTGACAAATCTGGGCGACAGCTCAGTCGATCTGACAGCGCGCCTGTGGTGCGCGGCAGCGGATTACTGGGACGTCAAGTTCGAGACAACCAAAGCTGTGAAGGAAGCGTTTGACGCCAAGGGCGTTTCGATTCCCTACCCACATTCGGTGGAGATTCACAAAGAAGGGTAAATTCTCCCGCCCATCGCGCGGGCATTGGAAATGCCCTCCTCCGGTTGGGCCTGGCGCCGCGCTTTCAGCGCGGCGTTTCTTTTTTTAGGCTTCACGTCTTGTACCGGGAACGAAAAGCGGCGCGCCAAAGGCGCGCCGCCATGCCCAACGCTGAAAAGCAGCCGCTTCAGCGGCTCCTTTCAGGGGCGGGAGTGCTTCAGGCGTTGACGATTGCCTCGGGCGAGACAACGTCCAGACCCAGCGCGGTACCTACGGCCTCATATGTCAACTGACCGGCATGTACGTTCAGACCTGCCAGCAGGTGCGGATCGTCCTGACATGCTTTCTTCCAGCCTTTGCTTGCCAGAGACAGCATGAACGGCATGGTCGCATTGCCCAGTGCGATGGTCGATGTGCGCGCAACTGCGCCCGGCATGTTGGCCACGCAGTAATGCATCACACCGTCAACTTCGTAGATCGGATCGGCATGGGTGGTCGCTTTGGAGGTTTCAAAGCAGCCGCCCTGGTCAATTGCAACGTCAACCAGAACCGCACCGGGTTTCATGGTGGACAGCTGTGCGCGCGAGATCAGTTTGGGTGCCGCAGCGCCCGGGATCAGAACTGCACCGATGACCATGTCGGCATCCTGGATCAGTTCGGCGGTAGCACCGGCTGTCGAGTACTGGCTTTTGAACGTGCCGCCGAAGACGTCGTCGAGGTAACGCAGGCGTGGTAGCGAGCGGTCCAATACGGTGACATCCGCGCCCATACCCGCAGCGATCTTAGCTGCGTGGGTGCCCACAACGCCGCCGCCGATAACGATGACTTTTGCAGGGCCAACACCAGGAACGCCGCCCATCAGAACGCCGCGGCCGCCATTGGCCTTTTGCAGGGTCCACGAACCAACCTGAGGTGCCAGACGACCGGCAACTTCGGACATTGGCGCCAGCAGCGGCAGGCCACCTTTGGAATCGGTTACCGTCTCATAGGCGATTGCGGTGCAGCCCGACGCCAGCAGGTCATGGGTCTGGTCTGGATCGGGAGCCAGGTGCAGGTAGGTGAACAGCAACTGGCCTTCGCGCAGCATCTTACGCTCGACCGCCTGAGGTTCTTTGACCTTTACGATCATGTCTGCGGTCGCAAACACTTCTTCGGCGGTGTCGACGATGCGGGCACCTGCAGCGACATACGAGTCGTTGTCAAAGCCGGAACCCATGCCGGCATTGGTTTCAATGATGACCTCGTGGCCGCGCGCTACAGCTTCTTGCGCAGCGTTGGGGGTCATGCCAACACGGAATTCCTGGGGTTTGATTTCCTTGGGGCAACCGATTTTCATGTTTTGCTCCTCCATTCATAAACTGCCCAAATTATGGGCAATTCGGGATGCAATTTCTGTGAAACTCTGCCCGGGAATTGGTTTTTCTTTGGGAGATTTTCCTGTATTATTAATAAAACCCGCAAAGGACTTGCGCGAATGAGCCTTGACACGACAGATAGAAAGATTCTGGCCGCCCTGCAACGCAACGGCAGAATGTCGAATGCTGAACTGTCAGATCAGGTGAACTTGTCGCCTTCGGCCTGTCACCGGCGTGTCCAGCGGCTTGAGGCCGAAGGGTACATTCGCAATTACGTCGCACTGCTGGATGCACGCAAGATGAACGTCCCAACCACGGTGTTTGTCGAGATTACACTGCAAGGACAGGCCGAAGAGCTTTTGGATGCGTTCGAAAAAGCGGTGGCGCGTATTCCCGACGTTCTTGAATGTCACCTTATGGCCGGAACGGCGGACTATATCCTGAAGGTTGTCGCCGAAAATACCGAGGATTTCGCCCGAATTCACCGTCAGTACCTTTCGCGGCTTCCCGGGGTGGCGCAGATGCAAAGCTCGTTTGCATTGCGCACAGTGTTCAAAACGACGGCCCTGCCGGTGTGAGTGTCAGGTTGGTGTGGGCTCGATGAGCGTGATCAGCCTGCCAGCATTGGTTCAAATCTGACGCTTGTATCCCGGCGCGGGTCGGTTCAATTATGGGGAAAGACCGTACATCTGCCTGTTTCCTCGACCCCGCGCCGAACTGCAATCGGACCAGCGTGGAGCTTTCATCAATTATTCTGGTGACATCAGGCGGTTACACTTTCTGGGTATGGTCGGAACCCGTTGACTGATAAGGAGCAGATCTTGGCTTACGAACACAACGATGCCCCAAAAGACTGGCTGGAAGCCGAGTTGGAAGACACGCTGGATGAAGATTTCGAGATTGAGTTCAGCGAGCCGATGCTGTCGATGGAAGTTCGCAAGATCTATAAGGATCAGCATCCCGACATGTTGGACCGCAAGGTCTATTTCCGAAACCTGTTGCGATTGCAGGCTGAACTGATCCGGGTTCAGGATTGGGTTCAACACACCGGTGCCAAGGTGTGCATCCTGTTCGAAGGTCGCGACAGCGCCGGAAAAGGAGGGGTGATCAAGCGGATTACCCAGCGACTGAACCCGCGTGTTGCTCGCGTGGTCGCCTTGCCCGCGCCGAGCCGTCGGGAACAAAGCCAATGGTATTTCCAACGCTATGTGCCGCATCTGCCTGCAGCCGGTGAAATCGTTCTGTTTGACCGGTCCTGGTACAACCGGGCTGGCGTCGAACGGGTTATGGGATTCGCCAGCGAAGATCAGGTCGAACAGTTCTTTCAGGACGTTCCCGAATTCGAACGGATGCTGGTGCGGTCAGGTATCATCCTGTTGAAATACTGGTTCTCAATCACCGATGAAGAGCAACAGTTGCGATTCCTGATGCGCATTCACGATCCGATGAAGCAGTGGAAGCTGTCCCCGATGGATCTGGAGTCGCGCATTCGGTGGGAATCCTACACCAAGGCTAAAGAGGATATGTTGTTCCGCACGAACATTCCCGAAGCGCCCTGGTACATCGTGGAAGGCAATGACAAAAAGCGCGAACGCCTGAATTGCATAGAGCATCTGCTGACAAAGATTCCGTATTCGGACGTACCGCAGGAAAAGGTCGATTTGCCAGATCGGAAGTATAACCCCGAATATGAACGCCGGATTTTGCCGGACGAGCTATATGTTCCAAAAGTCTACTGAATTTCGGAAGTAGAAAGTGGTGCGAGGCAAGGCTGCCCCGGCCTCGCACCGTAAGACGCGTTAAGCGGCGTCCATCATGCAGTCGAAATCATAATATGTGAACACAAAGACATCGCCTGAACCGTCGCCGGACATGTCAGAGCAAGTGGTCTCAACATCGCCCGCCGGGTTGTTGTCGCCATTCATCACCATATCGAAATCGTCGGCTTCGGGTTCTGCATCAGCATAGTCCGTGTCGTTCCAATCGAATTGGTCGAACTGAGCCTGAATCGATTGGACGAATGCCCGGATCTCCGCCAGAAACTCCTGCACGTCGAAACACGCAAATTCTTCGGGTTCTTCCGTTCCAGGCGTTTCCGGCTCCGGCTCCTCGGTCTCGGTGACATCGGTGTCGGGTGTTTCGGGTTCCGGTTCCTCGGTCTCAGTGACATCGGTGTCGGGTGTTTCGGGTTCCGGTTCCTCGGTCTCAGTGACATCGGTGTCGGGTGTTTCGGGTTCCGGCTCCTCGGTCTCAGTGACGTCGGTGTCGGGTGTTTCGGGTTCCGGCTCCTCGGTCTCGGTGACATCGGTGTTAGGCGTTTCGGGTGTCGGTTCCTCGGTGTCGGTATCCGGTGTTTCGGCTACTGGTTCCTCGGGCTCGGTAACCTCGGGGTCAGGTACTTCCGCCACGGGCTCTTCGGGCTGCGGGGTTTCCTCAACCGGAGGCGTTGGGGCTGGCGGCGTGGCTGAGCCGTTATCCAGCATGACCTCACCCTGGGTGGTGGCGAAGTTCTGCGTCACCATCACAGCGTCGAAACCCTGCATATCGCCGGTTTCAATGCCGATTCCGATGTATTTGAAATCGGGGTTCAGAATATTCGCACGGTGGCCGGGGCTGTTCATCAGGTTCTGATGAAGCTGCGCGACATCATCGCTGATACCGGGCGCGCCGCGTTCGGATTGCCAAGCGATGTTTTCACCTGAGCGCCAGTTGCCCGAGAAATCGAACCCAGCCATTTCCATCCGCTGCGTGGCGCTGGAACCGCCCGAGCCTGTGTGGCTGAACCTGTCCGTTTCCAGCATCCATTCGCTGTGATCCTCGGACGAGTCGTTCAGGCGGGTTTCAAGCTGTAAGGGGTCCAGCCCGCGGGATGTGCGCTCTTGGTTGATAAGCGCCAGCATTTCTCGTTCGATACTACTTGCAGTCGACATTATTGCCTCCGATTGGTTTTTTGTCGTGGTAGACCGCGCCAGTTACAAAGGCCGGGTGCTGTGTTCATAGGGATGGAGTGTTCGGAGGCGAGTTTTGGCGGCGCGGCGCTACCGTCACGAGATTCGCTGCGCTGCAAAATGCCGGGCAAAATGTTGCTGAAGGGGAAATGGCAGGTTGTCGCGCGTGGGCGGCCCGAGTCGGCATAAATCATCCGACCCCAAAAACGACAAACCCCCGGGCGATGCCTCGGGGGTCGTCAAATAGTGTCATCCAAAGCTGGACGAGCGAGGTTTTAGAGCAAACCTTCGCGCTGTGCTTTCTTACGTGCCAGTTTACGGGCACGACGGATCGCTTCAGCCTTCTCGCGCGCTTTTTTCTCGGACGGTTTCTCGAAATGTTGCTTAAGCTTCATTTCACGGAACACGCCTTCGCGCTGCAGCTTTTTCTTCAGGGCACGAAGCGCCTGATCGACGTTATTGTCGCGAACACTAACCTGCATGTGGTTGTCACCACCTTTCTAGATAGAGTTGCAAGGAAATTGCAGGAGTTGGCCGTATAGCAAAGCGCCTCTATCTTGTCTAGTACTGGCCCCGAGAACCGGAGAACCGCCATGACCACCACTTATGAAGACGCCAAGCAACAACTGTTGGACGCGATTCTGATCCATGTGCCGTTTGACGGCTGGTCAGAAGCCAGCTTTCGCGCGGCTATCTTGGATTGCGATATGGATGACACACTAGCGCGCGCGATCTGTCCGCGTGGCGCGGTTGATCTGGCGCTGGCTTTTCACGCGCGCGGTGACGCAGCGATGGAAGATCGACTGAAATCCGCGGACCTGAGCGAGCTGAAGTTTCGCGACCGAATCGCTGCGGCCGTCCGGTTCCGGCTTGAGGCGGTTCCAGATAAAGAGCTTGTGCGCCGGGGCATGACCTTGTTTTCTTTGCCCACCCACGCAGCCGATGGGGCAAAAGCGCTGTGGCAGACCTGCGATCTGATCTGGGACACGCTGGGCGATACATCGGACGATATGAACTGGTACACGAAACGGGCGACATTGTCGGGCGTCTATTCCTCGACCCTGCTGTTCTGGCTGGGCGACGACTCTCCGGATCATCAGAAAACATGGGAATTTCTGGATCGGCGTATAGACAACGTCATGCAGTTCGAAAAGATCAAGGCGCAGGTGAATGGTAACCCGCTGTTCAAACCGTTTCTTGCGGTTCCGAACTGGCTGGCGGGTCAGGTCAAACCGCCGATGAAAATGCGAGCCGATTTGCCGGGCATGCTGAATCCTCGCAAGTAAGCGTCTGGGCCTTCCAGAATTTGCCTGCTAGGCATTGGGCAAAGGAGATTTGCCCATGACCCAGATGATGCGCGCTGTCGAAATCACCAAACCCGGTGGCCCGGACGTTTTGCAACTGACGGAACGCCCTGTGCCCGAACCTCAAACCGGTCAGGTTATTCTGAAAGTCGCCTATGCGGGGGTAAACCGGCCCGATGCATTGCAGCGCGCCGGGGCATACGACCCGCCTCCGGGTGCCAGCGATTTGCCGGGGCTTGAGGCTTCGGGCGAGATTGTTGCCGTTGGTGCCGGTGTTGCCGGATTGGCAATTGGCGATCAGGTTTGTGCATTGTTGCCCGGTGGCGGCTATGCGGAATACGTGGCGACGCCTGCCGCGCATTGCCTGCCGGTTCCAAAGGGCATGGGATTGAAAGAGGCCGCCTGTCTGCCCGAAACCTTCTTTACGGTCTGGTCCAATGTGTTCACCCGCGGTGGATTGAAGGCGGGTGAACGGTTTTTGGTCCATGGCGGGTCCAGCGGTATAGGCACAACGGCGATCCAGTTGGCGAATGCGTTTGGCGCGCGGGTGTTTGCAACCGCGGGGTCTGCCGAAAAATGTGAAGCTTGCGTAAAACTTGGCGCCGAGAAGGCAATCAACTACCGCGATGAGGATTTCGTTGGCGTCATGCGCGCCGAGGGTGGGGCGAACCTGATCCTTGATATGGTCGGTGGTGATTACATCCCACGTAACGTCAAGGCCCTGGCCGAGGATGGCCGTCTGGTTCAGATCGCGTTCCTGCAAGGGCCAAAAGTCGAGTTGAATTTTGCGATGATGATGGTCAAACGCCTGACGCTGACCGGCAGCACTTTGCGGCCACAAAGCGATCTGGCGAAGGCGAAGATCGCGCAGGATCTGGGCGAGGCCGTCTGGCCATTGCTGGAGGCCGGGAAGGTGGCCCCCGTCATGGACAGTGAGTTCGATCTGGCCGAGGCGTCGGCCGCCCATGCGCGCATGGAAAGCTCGGGTCATATCGGCAAGATTGTCCTCAAGGTCTCCGACTAAACTACAAGCGCGGGTATATCCCGCGCTGTTTCCCATCAGGCCACTGCACGGCGGTACAGATGCCAGGTTGCGTGGCCCAGAACTGGCATGACAACAATCAGTCCCAGCAGCATCGGGATGGCTCCGATGATCAACAGGGCCGCCACGATGAACCCCCATGCCAGGATGACACCAGGGTTTTGACGCAACACCCGGACAGACGTGACGACCGCCACTGGCAGGCCAACCGGCCGGTCCAGAAGCAGCGGAAAGCTGACGACGCTGACCGCTAGTGCGACCAGCGCAAAGAGGAAGCCGATCGCATTGCCAAAGATGATCATCGACCAGCCTGCGCCCGTGGTGAAGACCTGAGTCACGAAGGCTCCGAACGAGGTTGGCAGATCAGGCCCTAGCGTATGCACATAGATGCTTTGCGCGACCATCAGCCAGACCAGCAGCAGCATGACCAGATAGAACCCCAAAGCCAGAATTGCCCCGAAGGACGGTGATCGGAAGACGCCAAATGCGTCCAGCCAATGTACTTCGCCGCCCAGTTCGCGTTTGCGGCTGATTTCATAAAGGCCAACGGCGGCGATTGGACCTACAAGCGCAAATCCCATGATCAGTGGTGCCAGCAGAGGAACCATATTGCGGTTCAGGCCGAACCCGAACATCAACAGACCTGCGACCGGGTAAATCAGAACGATGAAAATGGCATCAGCCCGCGTTTCAAGGAAATCATTATACCCGGCCTGCAAACAGGCCTTCAGGTCCTGCATTGTCAGGGTTTGCACCTGTGGCAGGTGCTGCGTATCCGCGCTGCCGATGCGGTTCACGCTTTCGGTGATATGATCGCCGGTCGCGCCGATGTTTCGTGCGGCCCAACTGATCGGATTTCCAATGGTTTTGGCCATCTTGACCCCTCCCTATGCCAATGCGCAGCGGGGTGAATCCGGCGTTGGTTGCCTTTGGCCGGACCAGCCGGCAACGCTCAGACCTTAGTATAGCACAGTTTTTCGCGTTGTGGTTGCGCGGCAGCGAAAACCTACCAATTGCCCTGTTTCACAGTCGTGTTAGCTTGGCGTCAGGCAACAGGAGGTCAGCATGCAGCAAACGGCAAGAACCGTCGTCATTCATGAACACGGCGGCCCCGAAGTTTTGAAGATCGAAGACCGGCCTTTGGGCGATCCCGGACCTGGTGAGGTTCGCATCCGCCACCGGGCCTGCGGGCTGAACTTTATTGATGTCTATCAGCGCACCGGGTTGTACCCGTTGGAGTTACCGCATGCGCTGGGCATGGAAGCTGCGGGCGTGATCGAAGCCGTTGGTGAAGGCGTCACCCATTTGACGCCGGGCCAGCGCGCGGCTTACGCCGCCGCCCCTGCGGGTGCCTATTGCGAGGCACGCGTTATGCCTGCGGCGCAGGTATGCCCATTGTCCGAAGGGATTTCCTTTGATGCGGCAGCGGCGATGATGCTCAAGGGGATGACGGTGGAGTATCTGTTTCACCGGACAACGCCTTTGAAACGGGGGGATACGGTTCTGTTTCACGCTGCGGCTGGCGGCGTTGGCCTGATTGCTTGCCAATGGGCGAAATCCGAGGGAATAACCCTGATCGGGACGGCCGGAACGGATGAGAAATGCAGCCTTGCGCAGTTCAACGGGGCTGCGCATTGTATCAACTACCGGACTGAGGATTTTGCCGAGCGTGTGGCCGAAATAACCGGCGGCAAGGGGGTGGATGTGGTGATGGACTCCATCGGCGCGGATACGTTCAATGGCTCCCTGGACTGCCTGAAACCTTTGGGAATGATGATCTCATTCGGGAACGCATCGGGGCCAGTTCCATTGATGGATATCGGCATTCTGGGCAAGAAAGGCTCGTTGAAAATCACCCGGCCGACATTGTTTACTCACATCGCTGACCATTCCGTCTGTCAGGCAATGGCGCGGCGGTTGTTCGGAAAAGTCGAAGGCGGCGAGGTCAAGATTCATATCGACCAGCGATTTCCGCTCGAAGACGTGGCCGAGGCTCATCGGGCGCTTGAGGCCCGCCAGACGACCGGCAGCACGGTCTTGGAGCTGTAGAAACACGTGGACCCGGCTGATCGAGGCCGGGTCCGACGAAACAGCGCGTGTATTTAGAAACGATAGGCCGCGCGGATCTGTACTGTGGTGGCATCCACGTCGATGCCCGATGAGTCAAAGTTGCTGAATTCATGATACAGGATTTCGCCGCCGACGCTGACATTGGGCGCAACAATCTGTTCATAGCCCGCGCCCAGGAACCAGCCGTCGTCGCTGCCCAGACTATTGGTTCCGGCTTTGGCGTAACCGCCAACACCGTACAGCAGACCCGTGGGCGTGACTTTGTAGCCAGCGCGCGCCTTGATGCGCCAAACGTCTTCGACCTCGATGCCCGGGGTCAGGTCAATCCCGGTCCAGTCATAATCGAAACCGCCGCCCACAACCCAGTCTCCAAGGTCATAGTCGTAGCCCAGGATGATACCGCCTATCGTGCCATCACCGCTGGCCCCTGACACGTTTGTGTCGATATCGGCGTAACCAAACTGGCCACCGGCATAAAAACCGGTCCAATCGCCCGAGGATTGTGCAATGGCAGAGCCTGCGGCAAGCGTTGCGGCTGCTGCGGCAAGAATGATCCTTGCTTTCATGCTGTATTCCTTCCGTTCAAAACGTTCCAGAAGAGCTTTGCTGCTCGCTGTCTGTAATGGTCACTACGGCCCGGCGCTGCGGCCGGATCACAGTTTGTTCGGCTACTCCGATCCCAATTCATCGCTCATCGACGCGTGCCTGCGTTTTTAGGGCCGGTGAGGCATGAGTGGTTCTTGTCCTTTGCAAATAGGTAGGCAGCCAAAATGGACGTTTCAAACGACGATCGGCGGCAGAGAGATCTGCCGCCGATTTAGCGATTTCTGTCAGCGAATTATTGCTGCAGTTCTGCCGGGGTCTTGTCGGCGATGTTTTCCCAGTTGGCGCTGGCTTGATCGATAAAGCCAGGGATGTCGCCTTCCCAGCGCTGTTGGATGTCTTGCGACAAGTTCAGGTACAGCTTGTTGTCGACGATCTTCCAGTAGGTCGGGTCGCCATCAAATTTGAAGCCCATCGCGGCACCGAAAGCGCAATACCCACCGTATGCAGGCAGATATGCCTCTGGGTTCTCTTCGAACGCGGCTTTGTTCTCTTCATTTGCAAAGCGGTACATCGCGTCGTTGTGCAGAGTGGTGATGCGGTAGTCACCTTTGGTCGGTTGACCTTCGGTGAAGTATGCAACCGGATCGTAGCCCTGCAAGGCCAAACCGGTCGAGCTTGCGTTCAGTTCAACACCGGCCGCCAGAGCCGAACCTGCGATAGCAACAGACAGCGCGACGCCGCCGATAAGAGATTTGAACTTGTTCATTGTTTTCACCTTTCGTGAAGAGGCCGTCACGTGACGCAGAAAATTGCGCCGAGACAACCTTGGAGTTTTTTGTCCGTGAGACCCGCAATTGGTCGTCACAGAACCCAAGTGGGCAGGCGGCTCATCACGTTCAAAGCAATCAATTGTGAATGTGCGAGAGCGAATAGGCACTGTTCACAAATGCAGAGTCGGGTTCAGTTTTTGACTGCGAAACCCAGAACGAATTCGGTTACTTTCTCCGCTGGCATTTCGCAGGGGCGAAGAAGATATCCGTTGTTCGTCAGATAAAGATTCAGGCTGATATAGTCGCCACCGTCCAATGCATGAGCGACAAGTTTCTGAGACTTGCCGTCGGAAAACTCCGTTCGACTGACGATATACCGCCTGCCATGAGCATGGCCGGTCGAAGACCCCATGGGGATGGCGAAAAAGGCGCTCAGGAAGGCGTCAGAGGCGCTCAAGACTGTCCGATTTTAGGTTCAGTGCCGGATTTGATGCGGGCAATATTCGCGCTGTGGCGCCAATAGACCAGCATGGTCAGGATACCCGCCAGAACCAGCGTTTGAGAGCCCGTCAGCAGAAGGACCCAGAAAATGGACATGCCCGCCGCTGCAAGTGCCGCAAGCGACGAGATACGCCAGATCGCAGCAGCAACCAGCCAGGTCAGGCAGCAGGCCACGCCAACGCGCCAGTCCAGCGCCAGCCAGATACCCAGAAAGGTGGCGACCCCTTTGCCACCCTTGAAACCCAGCCAGATTGGAAAGCAATGGCCCAAAAGGGCGGCCAGCGCTGCAATCTGCGCGGCATCCTCACCGGCAAGGGCACGCGCCACCAGAACGGCAACCGCGCCTTTTGCCGCGTCGAAGATCAGGGTCAGGGCTGCGGCGGTCTTGTTGCCAGTCCGCAAAACATTGGTTGCGCCGATATTGCCCGATCCGATGTTACGCAGATTGCCCAGCCCCATCACCTTGGCCAGGACCATGCCAAATGGAATCGACCCCATCAGATACGCAAATGCTGCCCAGAGGATCAGTTGGGTCGTCGTACTGTCAATGAGGGGCATCAGGGTCTCCGGTAGACTTCTTGGCCTGCAACAAAAGTTGCGGTGACCTTACCCTGCATCCGCTGGCCGTCAAACGGTGTGTTCTGGGATTTCGATTTTAACGAAAACCGGTCCAGCACAAAGGGCACATCCGGGTCGAAAAGCACCAGATCGGCAGGTGCCCCTTCGGACAGGCGGCCGCTGTCCAGACCTAACCTTTTTGCCGGATTCAGGGCCATCGCACGAAACAGCGTAGGCAAATCCAATTGTCCGGCGTGATACAGGCGCAGAGCGGCAGGTAGCAGCGTTTCAAGCGCCACCGCGCCCGAGGCCGCCTCTTCAAATGGCAGGCGCTTGCTTTCTTCGTCCTGCGGCGTGTGCATCGAGCTGATCGTGTCGATCAACCCGGCACGAACCGCTTCGATCACCGCTTGCCGGTCATCCTCGGATCGCAGCGGCGGCTTGACCTTGAAGAAGGTACGATAGTCCGCCACGTCCAGCTCATTCAGGGTCAGGTGGTGGATCGAGGTGCCGGCAGTGATGTCCAGACCATTCCGCTTGGCCCGCTCCAGCGCGGGTAGGGCGCGGGCGGTGGTGATCTGGTCGGCGTGATAAGCGGCCCCGGTCATCTCAAGCAGCGCAATGTCGCGATCCAGCCCCATCCGTTCGGCCATGGGTGACACCGCAGGCAGGCCCCGCAGAACGGCGAACTTGCCGCTGGTGGCTGCGGCACCATTGCTGAGGATGGGTTCTTGTGGGTGGGCGATGACCAGCGCACCGCAGGCGCGGGCATAGGTCAGAGCGCGGGAAAACACCTTGGTATTGGCGACGACATGGTCGCAATCGGTGAAGGCCACGGCCCCGGCATCCTGCAGGAACCCGATCTCGGTCATCTCGCGCCCTTCGCGGCCCTTGGTCAGCGCCGCCATAGGCAGGACATTGACAGGTGCGTCGGCCTGCGCTCGCCTGGTTGCGAATTCCAAGGTTTCCGGCGTGTCGATAGCAGGGCTGGTATCGGGACGGGTGACGATGGTGGTCACGCCCCCGGCTGCGGCGGCCAGACCGGCGGACTTATAGCTTTCCTTGTGCCGCTCACCCGGTTCGCAGACCTTGACGCCGATATCGACGATGCCGGGCGCAAGGCATTGCCCGTTGCAATCTATGACCTCACCATCCAGCGCCGGGGCAGCCCCTTTGCCGCGCGCGGCAATCTGGCCATCGGATACATGCAACCAGCCAAGGCCGTCCGTCCCGGTCTCCGGGTCGATCAGGCGGGCGTTTGAGAAGAGTACAGCAGTCATTTCGAGGCCTCTTGGGCTTGGTGCAGTGCCGCCAATGCGGCATCCGGGTCGGACAGATGTTCAAATGCAAAAAAAGGGTGGCGAGAAAAAAGCACCGCTCGGCGGCCGGAACGAAAGTTCAGAAACCGGTCGATTTTTAGGGACTTTGATTTGAGATCCTTGTTGAGTTTCCACGCATTTTCCTTGGTCACGACATAAACACGCTGTGACCGGGCAAACCGATCGGCCCACAGCACAAACCAAAACCCGATTGTGCAGAAAAACAACTTCCAAAAATCCCGGACGGTGTCAAAGAGCCACGGGCTTGCCAGCCAAAGTGTCGCGAAAAGAACGAGCATGCCCTTATACGCCCAGGCAAACCGAGGTGGGAAATACCCCTGATCCGGGCGGCCCGCCCACAGCACAGCTTCCCCATCGGGAATCCGTGCGTGCCACCAATCCTCGTTGGCACCGGTCATCCAATCGCCCTTTCAATGGCGGCTTTGGTGGCGGCGGGGTCAGCCTGATACTTGATTAGATGTTTGTCGCCGCCCTTGGTGACGATCTGAACAAAGCTGCCCATGATGTTGACCGACTGGATCTGGTTCAGCGGTACAACGCGCGGTCCGGGACCGGTGAGACTCGTTTCGGACATTTGCCAACTGACGGTCAGTTCCTCCGAGGCCAGATACCATGCGCGCGCGCCAACTGCGGCAAGACCGGCGGGGGCTCCGGTCCAGACATACGGGTTGCCGATCAGCCACAGCACGATCATCGCAACGGCCATGGCCCCGGCGGCCAGCCACGTATTGGTGCGGATATACGCGCCCCTGTCGGGGGAAAATGTCACAGGATCAGCCACAAGATGCCTCCGATGACCGCCAGCGCTATGACCGCCAAAACAGCCGAACCTATGCGGCGGGGCTGGTCGTCTTGTGGCACAGATTGAGGAGTAGAGAACGGTTTGGCGCTTTCGGTTTCAATCGCACCGCCGGTCCAGTTTGTCGCTTCTTCGGTGTACAGGCCGATCAGGTGCACCTTGGAATCCGGTCGCAACGTGGCAGCACGACCACCAAAAGCGGCGCTGCGCAGAACCATGACCCAGCCTTCTACGCCTTCCAATGCTGCACGGTCCAGCTGATCTTTGGATACGCCACAGCCTTCGTTCAAATAGCCAAAAAGACCTAAATCCTCGAGGTCAGAGACCGGAAAGACGTCAATCTGTGCCGGATCAAGACCTTCGACGCCCAGAATCTGATCGGCGGCACCGGGTTCACGCAGGAACTTCGCCTCTTCCGGACGCATGTCGAGGTGAAACAGGCGCAGAACGCCATGCTCGTGGGGGGCGACGATCAGATCACTCATGCGGCCTCACGCAGGTTACGGGCCAGCAGCTCCATCGCGGCCATGCGAACGGCGACACCCATTTCGACCTGTTCCTGAATGACGGATCGGTTGATGTCGTCTGCCAATGTTCCGTCAATCTCGACCCCGCGGTTCATCGGACCGGGGTGCATGACGATGGCGTCGGGTTTGGCCTGTGCCAGTTTCGCAGCGTCGAGGCCATAGCGGTGGTAGTATTCCCGCTCTGATGGGATAAAGCCGCCGTCCATCCGCTCTTTCTGAAGGCGCAGCATCATGACGACGTCGACGTCCTTTAGACCTTCGTTCATGTCGTCGTAAATTTCGGCCCCAAAATCTGCGAATTGCGACGGAACCAATGTCGGCGGCCCGATCAGGCGAATACGGTTTTCCATCTTACCCAGCAGGATCAGGTTTGACCGTGCAACGCGGGAATGAGCGACATCGCCGCAGATCGCAATGTTCAGCCGGTGCAGGCGACCCTTGGCACGACGAATGGTCAAAGCATCCAGCAGAGCCTGCGTCGGGTGTTCGTGCTTACCATCGCCGGCATTCAGTACCGCGCAATTCACTTTCTGCGCCAACAGATCAACGGCACCTGAATGTGGATGGCGTACCACCAACAGGTCTGGGTGCATTGCATTCAGCGTCATGGCCGTGTCGATCAGCGTCTCGCCCTTTTTGATCGAGCTGGCCTGCATCGCCATATTCATCACGTCCGCGCCCAGACGCTTGCCCGCGATTTCGAAACTGGCCTGCGTGCGGGTCGAGTTTTCGAAGAACATGTTAATCTGTGTCAGCCCCGACAGCACGTCGGAATGCTTGGTCGACTGACGGTTCATGTCGACGTATTTCTCGGCGAGATCAAGGATGGCGGTGATATCGGATTGCGACAGGTGCTCGATGCCAAGAAGGTGACGATGGGCGAAACGCATGGGCGGGCTCCTGTCTGACAATCGGGCCGCTTATAGGAAGACGCGCTGCGCAAGGCAACCTAAGGATTAGATTACTCGGGTAGTTTCTCGCATCCGCCTTCGGGCAGGCATTGTTCACCGGGCTTGCACCACTTGCCATAACCGCAATCGATAGCCTTGACGGGAACACATCCCTGATTTTTCGAACACTTGAACCCCTGACGGCACTGTGACCCGGTTTTTTCACAAAGATACCAGCCAGGGCGCGAGCATCCTCCGCCTGGCAGGCAGGACGATCCGGATCCGCAAATACGGCCGTCGTCACATGTCAGAGAGGGCAGTTCCTGAATGTCGGGTGTTATCTTCTCGCATTCCCCACGGGCGTTGCAAATGCTGCCGCCGGGGCAGTCCAAGCGCGATCTGCACTTGTTTTGCCCGGCCGGAGCGCATCGTGTGCCGCCTGCAACGCAGCGCTCAAACGGACCACAGGTTCTGCCTCCGCCGCAATAGGTGCCGCCTAAGGGAATACAGTGCCCGTCAAAGCTGCATCTTTGGCCGCCCGAACAACAGGTACTGCCACATTTGAATTGGCCGGCACGGCATTGGCCGTATCTGTCCTGAAATTGCGCAGTAGCCGGACCGCTGAGGACGGTCAGCAGCAAACTGAGAAAAAGGAATCGCAAAACACACACCATGAATAGGCCAATGGTCGGTGCGATGGTTCGTCCGATCAAGGTCTATCTGCTTTCCCTCGTTCAAAAGGTGGTTAGATTGATGGGTATGGAATCGGCTTTGGATTATCATACCGCGCGGGCGCTGCTTGAATGGCAGATTGAGTTGGGCGCAACGGATGCAATCGGTGATGCGCCGATTGACCGCTATGGGCTGCCTGACACCGCACCCAAATCCAAGAAGCCCGCAAAAGCTCAGACCGCGCCGGAAAAGCCCAAACAGGTTGATCCGGTTGCGGTTGCGAAATCTGCGGCTCAGGCCGCAGGGTCGCTGGATCAGTTGCAGGCGGCGATGGGTGCGTTTGACTACTGCGAGCTGAAACGCGGCGCGCGGCAGTTGGTTTTTGCCGATGGCACGCCGGGGGCGCGGGTGATGATTATCGGAGAGGCTCCGGGTCGGGATGAGGACCGCGAGGGTAAGCCCTTTGTCGGGCGGGCCGGGCAATTGCTGGACCGCATGTTGGCTGCGATTGATCTGAACCGGGCAGAAAACGCCTATATTACCAACGTCCTTCCGTGGCGGCCGCCGCAGAACCGGGATCCCAAGCCCGAAGAGATCGGCATGTTGAAGCCGTTTCTTGAGCGGCATGTGGCTTTGGCCAAACCCGAGGTCCTGGTCGTGATGGGCAATATTAGCTGTCAGGCCGTTCTGGGCAAACGGGGGATCACGCGACTGCGCGGTCAATGGGATCAAGCGCTGGACTTGCCAGTGATCCCGATGTTCCACCCCGCTTACTTGTTGCGCCAGCCGCTGATGAAACGGCAGGCATGGGCCGATTTGCTCGAGTTGAAAGCATGGTTGGAGGGCAAAGCATGAAAATCCTCGCATTTTCGGACCTGCATCTGGCAAGCAGCCGCGCCGCCGATCTTGTGGTCGCCAGCGCCGAAGCCGATCTGGTTATCGGAGCAGGGGATTTCTGCAACAGACGACACGGGCTGGATGACGCGATGACCATGCTTGCGGGCATTTCCGCTGCAATGGTCGTGGTACCTGGCAATGCCGAAAGCGCTGAGGAACTGGCCGACGCCGCGCCCGAAGGGGTGCACGTATTGCACGGCACTGGGATGACAGTCGACGGGTTGCGACTGTTCGGCCTTGGATACGGAGTGCCGGTCACACCGTTCGGCGACTGGTCCTGCGATCTGACCGACGCCGAAGCGGCTGAGTTGCTGGACCGCTGCGATACGGCTGACATTCTGGTCGCGCATTCGCCGCCCAAGGGGCATGGCGACCTGACATCGATGGGCGAAGCTATCGGGTCCGCTGCCATTCGCGACGCGATAGAGCGGTTGCAGCCGCAACTGGCCCTGTGCGGCCATATCCATGATAGCTGGGGGTATCGCGGTTCAATCGGTGTTACCCAGATTGCAAACCTCGGCCCCACCGTAAACTGGTTCGAGGTCGCCATATGATTGAGCCGGTCACGCTGTTGGCATTTATCCCGGCGGCGATTGCCCTGAATTTCACGCCCGGGGCGGATATGATGTTTTGCTTTGGACAAGGCCTGCGCTCGGGCGCGCGGCCGGCAATTGCGGCCAGTGCGGGGATTTCTACCGGGTCAATGGTTCATGTTCTGATCGCGGGGCTCGGGCTGGGGGCAGCTGTGGCGACGATGCCCTGGTTGTTTGACGTGATCCGGTGGACAGGCGTCGCTTATCTGCTGTTCCTTGCGTGGGGCGCGTTTCGAAATGGGGCAGTATCCGCCGACACGCCCGCCAAGCCGACCCGGCATGCATTCCGGGACGGGCTGGTTGTGAACCTGACCAACCCCAAGGTCATCCTGTTTGTTCTGGCCTTCATTCCGCAGTTCGTGGACCCGGCAGCCGGGCCGATCCTTCAGCAGTTCCTGATCTTTGGCTTGATTATCTCGCTGGGTGGTTTCGTGGTGAACGGGTTGGTCGGTGTATTTGCCGGTGGTGCGGGACGGATGCTGATTTCAAACCCGCGCGCCTCGCGGATCATGGGCTGGGTGACCGGGGGAATTTTCACCGCTTTAGCCCTCCGGCTAGCCATTACGGAAAGGGCCTGACGGAATATGTCGCGCATTGATGAGACCAAAGACTTCATTGCTGTCCGGATCGCCGTTCTGACTGTTTCAGATACACGCTCGGTCAACGAGGATCGGTCTGGCCAAACCCTGGTGGACCGGATTGAAAGCGCCGGACATACGGTTGCCGATCGCAAGATCGTCCGTGATGAGCGCACCCAAATTGCCGATCAGTTGCGCCTCTGGATTGCTGACCCTGAGATAGACGTGGTGATTTCGACCGGAGGTACGGGCCTGACGGGCCGAGACGTAACGGTCGAAGCACATCGTGACGTCTATGAGAAGGAAATCGAGGCTTTCGGAACGGTATTCACCATCGTTTCAATGGAAAAGATCGGCACATCCGCCGTTCAGTCGCGCGCAACAGGCGGTGTGGCTGGTGGCACCTATCTTTTTGCATTGCCCGGCAGTCCCGGCGCTTGCAAGGACGCTTGGGACGGGATTTTGGAAAAGCAGTTCGACTATCGCCACCGTCCCTGCAATTTCGTCGAAATAATGCCCAGATTGGACGAACATTTGCGACGGAAGTAGACTGGTCGCACGTTAAACCGATCATAACCGCTTTGTGGCTTGGCATTTTTTGCGGCTCAGCTACCTTTTGCGAATGGCAGCCTGATGCAACCGGGGTGATTTTTATATGCGATTTCTGAGGCAAAGCCTTGTCGGAGTCTTTCTGGCGTCGCTGACGCTGGCCCTGTTGTTTGTGGCGGCACAGATGATTACCGGCGCGGTGCAGGACGTTCTGACGCGCGAAGAGTCTGCTCCGCAGGCGCGCGAGAGGGTGTTTGCCGTGAGCGTGCGCCCCGCAGAATTGGAAACCGTCACCCCATATCTTGAGGCTTTCGGCGAAGTTCAAAGTCGCCGCAGGTTAGAGCTGCGCGCCGCACTGGGTGGGCGTGTGATCGGGTTGGCAGAAGATTTCGAAGATGGCGGTGTGGTGACGGCAGGCGAAGTTCTGGTCGAACTTGATCCGGCAGACGCCCAATCCGCGCTGGACCGGGCAAAATCCGATTTGCTGGACGCGCAGTTTGAAGAGCGTGATGCGGAACGGTCGCTACTGCTGGCGCAGGACGAATTGAATTCGGCCGAGGCGCAGGCAGAGCTGCGCGGGCGCGCCTTGCAGCGCCAGCAAGACTTGCAGACCCGCGGAGTCGGGGCCGCAGCAGCCGTGGAAGAGGCCGAGCTGGCCGAGGCTGCCGCGCAGCAGGCAGTTCTGGCGCGGCGGATTGCGCTGGCGCAGGCCGAATCCCGCGTCGATCAGGCGACCACCCTGTTGTCACGGGCGCGCATTGCGCTTGAGGCGGCTGAGCGCGATCTGGACGACATGACAATCCGCGCCCGGTTTGGGGGCACGTTGACCGATGTAACACTGGTCGAAGGGCGGTTGGTCTCTGCGAATGAAAAGCTGGCCGAACTCGTCGACCCCAACGCGCTGGAAGTGGCTTTCCGCGTTTCAACCGCGCAATACGTTCGATTGCTGGATGCAGCCGGCGATCTGATCGACGCGCCGGTCGCCGTCTCGCTTGAGGTCACGGGCACCGATCTGACCGCCCAAGGGCGTATAAGCCGCGACAGCGGGTCGGCGGGTGAAGGGCAGACCGGGCGCTTGATCTATGCCCGCCTGGATGAGGCGTCGGGGTTCAAACCGGGCGATTTTGTTACCGTCACGGTGCAGGAACAACCATTGGACAACGTGATACGGTTGCCGTCTTCGGCGCTGGATGCGGTCGGAACGGTGTTGGTGTTGGATGAAAATGACAGGCTCGAAGCGCTGCCGGTGCAACTGATCCGCCGTCAGGGCGATGAGGTCCTGCTGCGCGGAGAAGGGTTGGTAGGGCGAGAGGTCGTGATTGGTCGCACTCCGCTGTTGGGTTCGGGCGTGCGCGTCCGGCCATTGCGGATAGATGACAGCGCCGGGGCCGCGCCGGATCTGGTTGAACTGTCCGAGGAACAACGCGCCCGGCTGGTCGCTCAGGTCGAGGCCAGTACGCGCATGCCAGAGGACGTCAAAGAACGGGTTCTGGGCCAATTGAGCGAGGCCAAAGTACCCGCCTCGTTGGTGCAGCGGCTTGAAAACAGGGCGGGGGGCTAAGCGCCATGATGCGCGAGATCCCCAGCGCGGCAGGCGGTATCCTCAGTTACTTCACACGTCACAAAACGGTGGCAAACCTGCTTCTGCTGGTGATGCTGGTCCTGGGCGCGGCGGCAATCCCGAACATGCGGGCACAGTTCTTTCCGGATGTGATCCTGGAACGCGTCGACGTGAGTGTGGACTGGGATGGGGCCGGTCCCGAAGACGTGGACAACGGTATCGTTCAGGTGCTTGAGCCCGCCTTGCTGGCGGTCGAGGGTGTCGCCAGCACCGAGTCCACCTCGCGCGAGGGGCGCGCCAGCATTCGGCTTGAGTTCGAGCCGAACTGGGACATGTCCCGCGCGGTCGAAGAGGTCCGGACTGCCGTCGACGGTGTTACCAGCCTGCCCGACGATGCCGAAGAACCGACGATCCGTCGGGGCGCCTGGCGGGACCGGGTTACAGATGTAGTTGTGACCGGACCTGTCGATCCTGATCATCTGGCCAAGTTCACGGACGAGTTGATCAACCGTCTGTTTGCGGTCGGGGTAACGCGCACCACGATCCGGGGACTTGCCGCGCCGCGTATCGTGGTCGAGATACCGACTGCCCAACTGATTGCCAACGACATCACATTGTCCGAGGTCGCATCGGCCATCGCGGCTGAGGTCAACGCAAACCCTGCCGGAGATGTAACCGGCGCGAATGCCCGTATCCGCACAGGTACGGAAAAGCGCACCCCAGAGGAAATCGAAGGCATCGCCCTGCGCAATTTTGCTGACGGGTCAAAGTTGCTGGTGGGCGATGTGGCGCAGATCCGTGTGGAGGGGGTCAATCGCAATCGCAGCTACTTCGTGGGCGAAAATCCGGCGATGTCCGTGCGCGTAGATCGCTCGAATCTAGGTGACGCGATCGAAATTCAGCACACGGTCGAAGATGTCGTTAAGGACATGCAGGCCAGCGTTCCCGAAGGTGTGACGATCGAGCTGATCAGAACCCGCGCTCAGGCGATCACCGACCGTCTGGATATTCTGGTCGATAATGGCCTTGTTGGCTTGGGCCTTGTGGTCTGTCTGCTGTTCCTGTTCTTGAATGCCCGCATCGCCTTTTGGGTTGCCGCTGGTATTCCGGTGGCCATGTCTGCGGCGATTGCTTTCATGTATATCGGCGGGCTGTCGATCAACATGGTGTCCCTGTTCGGGCTGATCATCACGCTCGGCATTGTTGTGGATGACGCCATTGTCGTGGGCGAGCATGCTGATTTTCGCGCGCGCCGGCTGGGTGAGGCACCGATGGTGGCTGCCGAACGGGCGGCACGGCGTATGGCGATGCCGGTTTTTGCGGCGACCCTGACAACCGTGATCGCCTTTTTCGGCCTGACCTTGGTTGGCGGCCGGTTCGGAGAGTTGATCCGCGACATCCCCTTTACGGTTATCGCCGTGTTGATTGCCTCGCTGATCGAATGCTTCCTGATTTTGCCGAACCACATGGCGCATGCCATCGCGCATTCCACCAAAGAACACTGGTATGACCTGCCCAACCGTGTGGTCAATCGCGGGTTCCGGTGGGTGCGCGATCGCCTGTTCCGCCCGTTGATCGCCTGGGTCGTCTGGGCGCGCTATGTGGTGGTCGCATTGATGGTTGTGATCCTGGCCAGCCAGATCGCCCTGTTCATTCGCGGCGACGTGAACTGGCGGTTCTTTAACGCACCCGAGCGTGGCTCGGTCACGGGCAACTTCATAATGGTCGAAGGCGCCACCCGCGCCGAGACTGTGGCCATGATGCATGAGCTGCAGCGTGCGACCGAAGAGCTGGGCCAGATCTATGAGGAGCGCCACGGTCGCAACCCGATCGACTATGTGCTGACCGAGGTGGGCGGCTCTGCAGGTTGGGGATTGGCGGCAGCAGATGGCAAAGACGCGGACCTGTTAGGTGGCATTTCCATTGAGCTGATTGACGCGGATCTGCGCCCCTATTCCAGCTTTGAATTTGTTGGTGAGCTGCAGGACTTCGTACCGCGTCACCCGAAGGTCGAGCTGCTCAGCTTCCGGGGTTGGCGCTCGGGTCCTGGCGGCGATGCCATTGATGTTCAATTCTATGGCTCGGATGTGAACACGCTCAAGGCCGCGTCCGAGGATTTGCAGACCGAGCTTTCGAAATACCCTGAGGTTTCGGCGCTGGAGGATAATCTTGCCTATGACAAGGAAGAGTACATTCTGGACCTGACGGCACAGGGTCAGTCGCTGGGGTTCAGGATCGAAACGCTGGGACGTGTATTGCGCGACCGGTTGAACGGGATCGAGGCGGCGACCTTCCCGGATGGCCCGCGCAGTGCCGAGATCAGGGTTGAGCTGCCCGAAGGAGAGCTAACCGCCGATTTCCTGGAACGCACGCTGATGCGCACACCGGATGGTGTGTATGTACCGTTGGCCGATATCGTGTCGGTCGAGCGGAAATCCGGCTTCTCGACCGTTCGGCGCGAAAATGGTCTTCGAGTGATCTCGGTGAACGGTGACATCTCGGAAGACGACCCAACACGCGCGGCGGAGATTGCCCGTGCCATGGGCGAGGAAATCCTGCCAAAAATTGCCTCGGAACGGCAGGTCGAATGGCGGATGGCCGGTCTGAGCGAGCAGGAAGACGAGTTCTTGTCCGAAGCGCGCACCGGCCTGATCCTGTGTCTGACAGGGATCTATCTGGTTCTGGCCTGGGTGTTCGCCAGCTGGACACGGCCGCTGGTCGTGATGGCGATAATCCCCTTCGGTCTGGTGGGCGCGATCTGGGGGCACTACCTGTGGGACGTCCCGCTAAGCATGTTCACGGTTGTTGGCCTGTTGGGGATGACCGGGATCATCATCAACGACTCGATTGTTTTGGTGACGACCATCGATGGGTATCAAAAAGAGCGCGGGCTGGTGCCGTCGATTGTCGAAGGTACGGCGGATCGTTTGAGGCCAGTGATGCTGACGACCATGACCACGGTTCTGGGGCTAACCCCGTTGCTGTATGAAGGATCGCAACAGGCGCAATTCCTCAAACCCACCGTTATCACTTTGGTCTATGGGCTGGGTTTCGGGATGTTGCTGGTTCTGCTGCTGGTCCCGGCGCTGCTCGCCATTTTGAACGATCTGTCCCGCCCAATGACAGCTATGCGCCGGGCGGCGCGCGCGCCGGACCGTGTTGTGCGGGGGGCTCTGGCTTGCACGGGTCTTACCTTGCTTTTGTGGTTTGCGCTCACGATGGTCTGGCCCGCGATTTACGGTGCACCCATCGGGGCCTTGTCCGGGATCTACGCTGCCGAGGACGGCATGGCCGTTCTTCGGATGGGCCTGGGTGCCTTCGTTGCGGGTGCTGCGCTGATATTGTGTGTCAGTGTGACCGTTTCTGGTTTGATTTACGTCCGGCTCAAAGGGTCCGCGACCTAAGCCCGGCGCAATGCAGTTTCAAGCAGATCTATGACGCGGTTGCTCATCTCAAGTTCGCCACGGCGGATCTGGTCCACCGGAAACCAACGAGCATCGAGCGCGTCGTCGCCTGCAACGGGGTCGCCAGATTGATACTGACAGGCCACTCCTACCAGAAGGTAGTGGGTCAGGACTGCGCCACTTTCGTCGCGGCGCAGTAAATCGAGATTGTCTAGATAGTGCTGTGGTTCTGCTATGACCGAAGTTTCCTCACGCAGCTCCCTTTGGGCGGCCTGCAGAACGGTCTCGCCCCATTCCACGTGGCCGCCGGGGAATCCCCAAAGGCCAGCATCAGGCTGCTTGCTGCGCTGAACCAGCAGCACCTTGTCCTGATGCAGGACAACCGCCAAGGCACCTATTTTCGGGGTTTGTGTCATGAAATCACCGGGCTCAGCCTGCGCTGCATCCCCGAATGTCGACCGCGTGATTAGAACCCAATACGGTGATCCGAATTTCCGAACGGTCCAAGGCAAACGGTCCCCCGGATGCGTTGATCACCTCAGAGGTTGCTATCAGAGTATTGCCGGTCCGCGACGTCTCGGTCTGCGATGCCCAGAGCGTGGGATTGCCCGGCTCGATTACGGCAACCTCGCGACCACCGGCCGAGGGCATGGTAACTCGGGCCTCGATCTTCATCCCATCTGATGTGGGCGACAGGTGGCAGCTGGCGTTGGACACGCTGGCCTCTTGTTCAGAGAAGGGCCGCTGGGCGAGCGCTGCGGCGATGGCCGGGTTGCGCCCGGCCTCTGCGTCGAGCGTGTGATCGAAATCCAACTGTTCAGGGATGCAGACATCCTTGCATACGCCAAGGTCCATTGTTCCCTGCAGGCGCACGGGTTTGGCCGGGTTCTTCGGCGTGATCTCGACCGGCAGAACCAATTGATTCTCATATCCGATCGATTGCAGCCCATTCTGGTCAAAGACATCCGGCGCGGGCCATGTAATAGACACATCTCCCACGTTGTCTGAGCGATTCCAGTCGAATTGCGGTGGGATGCCCGCATCCCCCGGCGCCCGCCAATAGGTTTTCCAACCGTCCTGCAGCGTCACGCGCACGGCGCTGAGATACGTGCCCTTTGCGGTGCGCCCGCCATCCAGAATGTCCAACTCGGCAACGGGACCCTGTACCTGCGCTGTCGCAGGTAAAGTCAAGCCAAGGACCAGGGCGAACGCCGGAAATGTCTTTTTTATACTCATTCCATATAAATGCGCGGTCAGGGCAGGGATTCCAAGTCACGTTCCGGTCACTGGGATGAAATCTGCGGAAATGTGCGCTGATCCCTTGCCATTCCGGGTGACCAAGGGTCATTGTTGAACCAGACCAGCTATGAGATTTCGGCCAATGGATCTTACCGGAAAACTGTTGATTGCGATGCCCGGCATGGGCGATCCGCGTTTTGACCATTCGGTGGTGTACTTGTGCAGCCATGGCGAAGATGGCGCAATGGGGTTGATTATCAACAAACCTTCGGACTTGCGGCTGAAAACCCTGTTGGGCCAGCTCAATATCCCCTGCCGGATTCCGGTCGTGGGTGAGCGTCTGGTTCATTTCGGCGGTCCTGTCGAGATGTCGCGCGGATTTGTCCTGCACAGCTCAGACTACGAGGCCAACCTGCATTCCATGCACATCACGGATGAGTTCAGCATGACGGCGACGCTGGATATCCTCGAAGACCTTGCCTCGGGGCGCGGGCCTCTGAATTCCACGTTGGTGCTGGGCTATTCCGGCTGGGGGCCCGGTCAGCTTGAGGATGAGATAGCGATGAACGGCTGGTTGACGACCGAAGCGTCGCCGAAACTGGTTTTCGACGTGCCGGATGATGAAAAATGGCAAGGTGCGCTGGCGACTTTGGGCGTTGATCCTTTGATCCTGTCAGCAGAATCCGGGCGCGCCTGATCAGCTGTTTCGCGGGGCTGCGGCGCGGCGCAGGCGGTCGTTGATAGCTGCGCCCAACCCGTGGCTCGGAATTGATGTCACGGCAATTGGCCTGCCAGTGTCGTTCAGGCTGTGCAACGCGGCGAACAGATTTGCCGCGGCCTCTGTCAGATTACCCTTTGCCGACAGGTTCAGGTCGCAGTCTACAGGACCAAACCCCAGCAGAACTTCATCGCCTTGTGCGGCGCTTGCGTTCAACCGAACCGGCGCATCCGGAGCGTAGTGCGATTGCAGCTGACCGGGCGCGTTTAGTACGTCGCCGGGCAGATGGTGGTGCAACTGAGTCTTCAGAACAGCCTCGATCTGTTCCAGCGCCACACCGCCGGGGCGCAAAAGCGTTGGTTCGCCAGCAAGGCCCACGATGGTGCTTTCCAGCCCGACCCCGCACGGGCCATCATCCAGCACTGCAGCAATGCGTCCGTTCAGTCCGGACAGCACGTGTGCGGCGGTTGTCGGGCTGATTTGCCCAGACGGATTTGCAGACGGGGCAGCGACCGGCCCGTCGAATTCGGACAGCAGCACGCGCGCTGCGGGGTGCGCCGGAACCCGCACCGCAAGGGTTTCAAGCCCGGCGGTCACCAGCGACGACATGCCGTGACCCGGTCGCAGGGGCAAAACCAAGGTCAATGGTCCGGGCCAGAACGCGGCTGCTAAGGCCTCGGCCTGATCCGACCACATCACGAACCGCTGCGCGGCCTCGACAGAGGCCACGTGGGCGATCAGCGGATTAAAGCTGGGGCGTCCCTTGGCGGCATAGATTCCGGCTACGGCTTCTCCGTTACGGGCATCCCCGCCCAGGCCGTATACCGTCTCGGTTGGGAAGGCCACCAGAAGGCCCTGCCGCAGCAGGTCTGCCGCCTGCGCGATTCCGGCAGGATCGGCGGATAATGTCAGAGTGCCGTTGGGGATCATTGGTGGTGACGCCGCGTTTTGATTGCGTATAGCTATTGGACCGATACGTAATCGGTAGAACCCAGATGCATAAAGGTGGGCGGTGGAAATTCCAAGCCCGCTGGCGTAAACGCAATCAGACAGCCCCGAGGGAAGACATGCCATATCGCGCGCCAATTTCTGATTATGAGTTCCTGTTCCGCCACGCGGTTGGCTTTGAACAGATCGCCACGACCGAGAAATTCTCGGAAGCCAGCGACGATGTGGTCAGTGCAATTCTGACCGAAGCCGGGAAAATGTGCGAAGAGGTGATGGCCCCGCTGCAGCGCCCCGGTGATCTTGAACCGGCGCGGTTGGAGAACGGCGTGTTGCGCACCTCGCCCGGATATGCCGGCGGCTGGAAAGCCATTGCCGAAGGCGGCTGGATCGGGATGAGCGGTGATCCGGAATATGGCGGCATGGGTCTGCCGATGACGCTGACCACCGCCGTAAACGAAATGATGTCGGCGGCCTGCCTGTCGCTGCAACTTGCGCCGCTGATGACGCAGGGCCAGATCGAGGCGCTGGAGCACCACGCCAGCGACGAACTCAAGGCACTCTATTTGCCCAAGATGATGGCGGGTGAGTGGTCAGGCACCATGAACCTGACCGAGCCGCAGGCCGGGTCAGATGTGGGGGCGCTCACCTCAAAAGCAGAAGCCAACGGGGATGGAACGTTTTCTGTGACAGGGCAGAAAATCTTTATCTCATGGGGTGACAATGATTTTGCCGAGAATGTCTGCCATCTGGTTCTTGCGCGGTTGCCAGATGGCGTCCCGGGAACCAAGGGAATTTCTCTGTTTCTGGTGCCCAAATACCTGCCGGACGAAAATGGCAAGCCCGGCGTTGCGAATGATTTGAAGGTCGTTTCGGTCGAGCACAAGATGGGCCTGCACGGCTCGCCAACCTGCGTGATGCAGTTTGACGGTGCCAAGGGTTGGCTCGTGGGTAAGGAACATGGCGGCATGGCCGCGATGTTCACCATGATGAACAACGCGCGTCTGGGTGTTGGTGGTCAGGGTGTGGGAGCGGCCGAGGGTGCTTATCAGCATGCACTGGCCTACGCGCTGGAGCGCAAGCAGGGCAAAACACCGTCGGGCACGATCATAGATCATGCGGATGTGCGGCGGATGCTGATGAGCATGCGGGCCGACACGTTTGCCGCACGTGCGATCATGCTGGCCAACGCTTCGGCCATTGATATGGCCAACGCAATCGGCGACGCTGACTGGGCAGCTCGTGCCGCTCTGCTGACGCCAATCGGGAAGGTCTTTGGTACCGAAACAGGCATGCGCGTGTCTGAGGCCGGGGTCCAGGTCCATGGCGGTATGGGGTTCATCGAGGAATCCGGTGCAGCGCAATACTATCGGGATGTGCGTGTGACGGCGATTTACGAGGGCACCAACGGCATTCAGGCGATGGATCTTGTAGCGCGCAAGATGATGGACGGTGGCGAGGCCGCCTCGCGGCTGCTGGATGAGATCGAAGATCATGCTGAAGAGGCCCGCGCAACCATGCCTGAACTGGCTGGCCCCGTTTGGGAAGCTACGGAAAGCCTGCGTGAGACGACCGAATGGATCGTGGCGCAGTCGGACATGAACACCCGTTTTGCCGGCGCGGTGCCATATCTGCACGCCTTTGCACGTGTGCTGGGCGCGCATTTTCACCTCAAAGCGGCATTGGCCGAACCGGACGGCCCGCGCTTCAAACTGGCGCGGTATTATATCAACGCCCTGTTGCCTGAGTATGCCGGATTGTTGGTGCAGGCGCAGAATGGTGCGGATGACATCTACGCGCTTAGCGCTGATGAACTGGCAGTTTGATGGACGGCGATAGCCCTTTGGCGATCCGGTATCCGTGGCCCGAACCTCCGGCCGAGGGTGAGGCGATCGAAGTCGCTGAAGGCATGCTTTGGATGCGATTGCCGCTGCCGATGGCGCTGGATCACGTCAACATCTATGCGCTGGATGACGGCGACGGCTGGACCGTGATCGACACGGGCATGTCGTCGAATAAGACCCGGCGCATCTGGGAAAAACTGATGGCCGGTCCGTTGGGTGGCAAGCCCATCAAGCGGGTGGTGGTGACGCATCATCACCCCGACCATGTGGGCAATGCGGGTTGGTTCCAATCCGAACACGGCGTCGAGCTGGTGGCTTCGCGCACCTCCTGGCTGTTTTCGCGTATGCTGCAACTGGATGTTCAGGAAAGCTGGCCGCAGGAAACGCTGGATTATTATCGCAGCGCCGGCATGGCACCTGAAGTTTTGGCCAAACGGATGGCCGAGCGCCCGTTTAACTATTGCGACACCGTTTATCCGATGCCGCTTGGGTTCACTCGGATCAAGCAGGGCAGCGTGATACGCATGGGTGGGCGCGACTGGGATGTGCACATGGGCAACGGCCACGCCCCCGAACACGCCACATTCTGGAGCCGCGACGACGATCTGGTGATTACCGGTGACCAGATACTCAGTTCGATCAGTCCCAACTTAGGTGTCTATGTCACTGAACCTTTGGCCGACCCGGTTGCCGAATGGCTGGAAGCCTGCGAGCGGCTTGAGGGGTTGGCGCGACCCGATCATCTGGCGCTGGGCGGGCATAAGCTGCCATTTACCGGGTTGCCCATCCGGATGAGGCAGTTGATCGACAATCATCACGGCGCTCTGGATCGATTGCAAAACTGCTTGGACCAGCCCAAGACTGCTGCCGAATGTTTCGTGCCCTTGTTCAAAAGACAGATCACTGGTGGCGAGTATGGGCTTGCGCTGGTCGAGGCAGTTGCACATCTGAACCATCTTTACCACATTGGTTCTGTCACCCGAACGCGCCGCGCGGACGGGGCGTGGGAGTTTCAGCGCAAAGGGTAAAGCCATGCAGGATCAGATCGAAACATCGGCCGAGGCCGCCGAAGCCGCAGCCTTGCCGCGCTGCTACGAAGTGCATGCCAACTCGGAAACAGAGTCAGGGGCAAAAGACCTACCCGGCCAACTGCAGAAACCGGTCGAGACGAAAAGCCCGGCGCAATGGGCTTATGAACGGCTGATCCTCTATATCCAGAACTTCGAAAAGACGCTTACCGGCGACCAAGAGGTCGCGATGGGGTTCACCGGCGGTGACGCAGGTGTCATGCGAATCGAAGGGATGGGGTATTTCGACCCCGATATCATCACCTTTTACGGATCTGATGCGACCGGCGCGCGCACTCAGCTGGTGCAGCATGTCAGCCAGTTGAACGTGATGCTGCGGGCTTTGCCCAAATCGGTCGAGGATAAACCCGCCAATCGCATCGGGTTCCGGCTGGCCAAGGATCTGGAAGAAAGCTGATCACCTGACTTGCAATTCACGTCTGCGCAGCCTTGAATGAGTGCATCATTCAAGGGAGCGTCGTGTGACCACTTTCTCTGCTGTTACAAGCGCCTACAGAGGGGCGTGGGCCCGACGCCGTGTCTTTGTACCGATTTACATTGTTGTTCGCCTGCTACTGGTCGCGCTGATTTCGCCCGGCGTGGCGATCACGGTAAATCTTGCTGTATCGCTGTCAAACCAGACGGCACTGACCGATCAGGCGATCGCTGCTTTCATCCTTTCACCGGCCGGGTTCATAGCCGCCGTTGTGGTGCTCAGCCTGTTTCTGCTGGCTGAGGTGTTTGTCTTCTCGGTCATGGCCGGATCACTGCGGATGGCAGAAGCCGACCCCTGGCGGTCGGGCAGTTCTGCGATCCGGCTGATATTGTCACGACTTCCATCCTTGTTTGGCTTTGCTGTGCGCTTCGTCATGCGCGTTCTGTTGTTGGTGCTGCCTTTTTCGGTCGTGTCCTCCGTAATCGCGTGGTGGACGCTGACGGAATATGACATCAACTATTACCTGACCTTTCACCCGCCCTCATTCTGGGTGGCCGTGGTTTTGATCGGGGTAGTTGTTCTGGTGATGGCCTGGGTGCTTATCCGGCGCTTGTCAGCTTGGGCTTTGTCGCTGCATCTGGTTTTGTTCGAAGGTGTTCACCCTGGGCATGCATTCGGGATCAGCGCCAGTCGGATGGAGGGAAAACGCGGGCGCCTCAAGACAGAACTGGCCATCTGGCTGGCTGTTCGCATTGTTATCGCCGCATTGATTGCCTGGGTTGCTGGGCTTTTGTTCGCACTGGTGCCGCTGCAAGGTGTTACCGACCTGAGACTGGCCCTGATTTACAGCCTTGGCGTTGCCGGGATCTGGTCACTGGCCGGATTGGTTCTGGCCGCCACGGCGCTAGGTGCTTTGGCGATCTTGCTCGACGGGTTTTTTGATATCCAAACGTCTGAACCAGCGCGCCCTGAGCCGCGCAACCTGCGCACAGCATTGCTTGTGGCGGTCGGCGTGGCGGTCGTTTCCGTTCTGGCTGGGATATGGTTCGGGCAACATCTTTTGGAAAGGATACAATCTCCGGACCGTGCCGAGGTCATCGGCCATCGCGGTGCTGCGGCGCTACGGCCCGAAAACACGATGGCTTCGGTTCTCAAGGCGATCGAAGATGGTGCCGACTGGGTCGAAATAGACGTTCAGGAAACGGCGGATGACGTTGTCATCGTCGCCCATGACAGCGATTTCATGAAACTGGCAGGCGTGAACCTCAAGGTCTGGGATGCGACTATGGAGGATGTGGCGGAGATTGATATCGGCAGTTGGTTTGGTCCCGAATATGCGGATGAACGCACGCCGACACTGCGTGATGTTCTGGAGGCCACCAAAGGCAAGGCAAAAGTGATCATCGAGCTCAAATACTATGGTCACGACGTCGATCTGGAAAACCGCGTTGTCGCCATCGTTGAAGAGTTGGACATGCAGGATGACATTGCCACGATGTCCTTGAAATACCCCGCAGTGCAAAAGATGAAGGCGATCCGCCCCGACTGGCGGGCCGGGGTTCTGGCCGCAACGGCCGTGGGTGATCTGTCGGGGCTTGATGGCGATTTCGTTGCGGTGAATGCGGCGATGGCAACACCGGGATTGGTGAACTCAGTTCAGGCGGCAGGCAAGGATATCTATGTCTGGACTGTAAATGATCCGCTGCAAATGTCGGCTATGGCGTCGATGGGCGTAGATGGCCTGATCACCGACCGGCCAGCGATGGCGAACGAAGTGCTGCGTTTGCGCGCGGAAATGGGTCCGGCTGAGCGGTTGTTGCTGTGGCTGGCAACAACCTTCGGCATGTCCCTTGATACTCAGGCGATGCGCGATGAAAGCCCTTGATCTGGCGGCAATCCTTGCGCTGTGTGCCACGCCAGCCTTTGCGCAGGACGTCATGCGAAGTTTCGAATTGCCCGCCCATCGCGCCTTGATGGCAGGGCGCGCCAGCGCAGAGTTGACCCCGTTCGAATCCGATGGCTGTTCAGGCGGTCTGTCGGCCAGCTGGCGCTTTGTAGCGAATACGTTCCCCAGCTTTCGGGTTCTGTATGAGGCGCACCCCCCGTGGGAATATTGTTGTGTGACCCATGATCGCGCCTATCACCATGCGGGCGGGGCTTTGCGGGCCGAAGATAGCTATGAGGCGCGCCTTTCAGCAGACGACACCTTGCGTGCCTGCGTCAAACAGCATGGGGCAGATCATGCCGAGGAGTATGCCAAACGTTACGATATGACGGCCGAGCAGATTCGCACCGCCCATTCCGTCACAGCTGAGGCGATGTATGCGGCGGTCCGGTTCGGTGGTGGCCCTTGTTCTGGTCTGCCCTGGCGCTGGGGTTTTGGGTATCCGGCGTGTTCGGTGTTTCCACCTTTGGCCCCTGCGCGCGAATGACGTGGTGACAGGCCCTGGATTTTCGATTATCCAACCTTTCAAACACGCGAATTAGGATTCTGAGACTCATGGCTGAACACAAGCACGGCGAAATGGACATCACTGTTCAAACCAAAACCTTTGATGGTTTCATCAAGGCTACCACCTGGTGCGTGGTTGCTATCGCCTTCCTTTGCCTGTTCCTGGCAGTCTTCGCCGCTTAATCCAAAACGGGGTTGACCGTGATCCGGATTTTGATTGCCTGCCTGTTGGCAGCAACTGTTGCTGGCTGCACAGGCTCGCAGCGCCCGCAGGCTGATCAGGCCGAGGTCGTTGCCCGCTCCTATCGTGATCCGGGACCTTCGACCCTGACGCTTTATACGATGATCAACACGCGTACCGGTTCTGGTGCGCATACCTCGTTGATGATCAGCGGCAGCGAACGGGTGATCTTTGACCCCGCCGGATCGTTCCGCGCGGATGTTGTTCCGATCAAGGACGACGTGCTGTACGGCATCACCCCAAATGTTGAGCGTGCCTATCGCAGCTCGCACGCCCGCGAAACGCATTACGCGCGTATCCAGACCATTCAGGTGAGCCCGCAACAGGCCGAGATTGCCTTGCAATTGGCCAAGCAATCGGGGCCGGTCGCAAGCGCCTATTGTGCGAATTCCACCGCCTCTTTGTTGAAGCAGGTTCCGGGGTTCGAACAGATCGACGTGACCTTTTTTCCGGTCAAGCTGTCGGATCAGTTCGGTCAGCTTCCGGGTGTCGTGACCACCGAATACCGTGAAAACGATGATGCCGATCTGCAAAAAGGTCTGGCTGCCAACAATGCGCAATTGAACCAGTTGGAAGCGGTCTCAGCCCAATAGGTACAGCAACCCGTACAGGGTTCCGGCGCCGCTGAAGATGGCTGCCAGCACGTTCTTGGTGATCAGTCCAATTGTCAGCGCGACAGATGCGGCCGCCATGCGGGGAATGTCTGGCTGGCCCTCGGTTGCTGTCGGCCACACAACCAGCGGCGCGATCAGGGCGGGCAGGATGGCAACGGCGGTATACCGCAAATGGCGCAACAACCACGGTGGCATCGGGCGATCCCCAACCAGACCGATAAAGACAAAGCGCAAGGCATAACTGCCGATGGCCAGCCCGATGACTATGGCCCAGATCGTGACGGGATCGACCGGGGTCATACCGCAGCCTTTCTGCGCTCGACGAACAATTCCGCCTGCGCGCCAGCCATCATCCCGGCGCATCCGGCAATCAGCAGGCCCAGATTGTATGGGATTCCAACGGTCAGCAACGACACGACAATGGCGACCAATGCCGCGACCACATGGGGCAGGGTCCGCATCATCGGACCGATCATGGCCAGAAACGTGATCGGCAGCGCAAAATCCAGCGCCCAACTTTCGGGAATGCGCGTGCCAAGGACCGCACCCAGATAGGTCGCCAATATCCAAAGCGGAGTGATGGGCGTGACCGAGCCCACAAAATAGGCCATGCGCTGAGGCACGGTCATCTGCGGTTCTTTTTCGAACTGCACGATTGAGCAGGCATAGGATTGGTCGACAGTCACGTAGGCTGCGCAGGCGCGCTGCCACAGCGGGGCCGCGCCCAGATAGGGGGTCAGCGATGCCGAATACATCGCCATCCGCAAATTCACCGCCAGCGCAGAGACCAGAATAATGGCTGTCGGCGTCTGATCCTGCAGCAATTGCAGGGCGGCGAACTGAGCGGCACCCGCAAAAACGGTGGACGTAAACGCCATCGTTTGCACGATGTTCAGCCCGGCCTCGGTCGCGAATACGCCAAACAGGGTGCCAAATGGGATCGCCACAAAGATGAATGGGGTCCCGTCGCGAAAACCCTTCCAGAAGTATGACTTGGATGTGGTGTCTGCCATGGCTAAATCCTATGGTGATCCCCGCAGCAGTAGCGGTCTTGGGAAGGGGTTGCAATTGGCCACCGAACAGAAACTGTCAGGCTATATCATCGCCCCTGATCCCGGCGCGGAGAGGTTGACGCGAGCGGTTGAGGGCGTGGATCAGAATGGCGAGGTCAGCCAGATTTCGGTGGTCGAGGAACGCCCGTTGACAATTTTCCTGAACTCACAGGAAATCGTGACCGCTATGACCATCGGCGATTACCCCGAGTATCTGGCGCTGGGTTTTCTGCGCAATCAGGGGATGCTGCTGGCCGATGACGAGATAACGCGCGTCGACTACGATGACGATCTGGAAACCGTGATCGTGCGCACCGCGCGTGAAACCTCGTATGAGGACAAGCTGAAGAAAAAGACCCGTACCAGCGGCTGCGCTGTGGGCACCGTGTTCGGTGACATGATGGAAGGGCTGGAAGACGTGCGCCTGCCGCAGGTTCAGGTTCGCACCTCGTGGCTGTATGATCTGGCCGCCAAGATCAACCGCACCCCGTCGCTGTATCTTGAGGCCGGGGCGATTCACGGCACGATTCTATGCTGCAAGAACCGTCCGATGGTCTACATGGAGGACGTCGGTCGCCACAACGCGGTCGACAAGATCGCGGGTTGGATGCTGTCCGAGGGTGAGGGGGCAGAGGACAAGATCCTCTACACCACCGGTCGTTTGACCTCCGAGATGGTGATCAAGACGGCGATGATGGGAATCCCGGTGCTGGCCTCCCGCTCCGGATTCACCGCTTGGGGGGTTGAGATCGCCCGCGAGGTCGGCCTAACTCTGATCGGCCGCATGCGCGGCCAGCGTTTTGTGTGCCTGTCGGGCGAGGATCGCTTGGTGCGCGACGTGGACCCGGCGACCGTGGCGGTTGAAGACAAGAAACATCGCAGGAAGAGCGCGGGATGACGTTTTTTGATGTCCTCTTCTTTATTTTATTGCTCCTGATTCCATTGATTGTCATTGGAATGTCAGGCTTGTTTTTTGCCAAGCAGCTGTGGCGACCGCTTTTAGTCAGGCACAATCTCGAAGGCATCAATCGCGGCGCATCGCGCAATCTCTTGTTCGCCGGTTGCATGAACGGTTCGGCAGATTTCTCAGCGCAGTTAAACCGTTGTAGGCGCGCCTTTGCCTGTCTCATTGCCTTCTTTTTGATTTATGTGTTTTTCTTCATGGGCTTTGTGGCTTTAGCTTTCTTTTTGTGCGTTATTGTTCTGAATTTTGTTACGGCTCGCCCCTATGAAATAACGGAGGAGATTAAATGACCCTCCCCCTTGGCATCATCCTCGCAGGCGGCCTTGCCACCCGAATGGGCGGCGGAGACAAGGGCTTGCTGACGCTCGGCGGGCAGAGCCTGCTTTCTCATGTCATCGACCGGCTATCTCCCCAGGTTGACGGACTTGCGCTGAATGCGAATGGCGATCCCCAGCGGTTCGCCGACCTGAATCTGTCCGTCTTGCCGGATACGATAGACGGTTTTGCGGGTCCTCTGGCCGGAGTTCTGGCCGGGCTCGATTGGGCGGCCTCGCAAGGGGCCGATAGCATTGTAACAGCCGCCGCCGATACGCCGTTTTTCCCGCGCGATCTGGTGGCGCAGCTGTCCGAAGCCGCCCAAGGGCAAACCCACCCTCTGGTTCTGGCCACGACGCCGCGCACCGGGGATGAGGCATTGAAATCCGGTGGCGGCAAGCGGGTCAACAGGCACCCCACTTTTGGCCTCTGGCCTGTCGCGCTGCGAGATGACCTGCGGGATGCCCTGAACGACGGGCTGCGCAAAGTCGTGCTGTGGACGGACAAGCATGGCGGGCGTGAAGCGCTGTTCCCGGCGAAACCATTTGATCCCTTCTTCAATGTTAACACGCCCGACGATTTGGCACGGGCGCAAAAGCTGTTGGAACAGGCATGAGGGTTTATGGAGTCACCGGCCGGAAAAACGCGGGAAAGACCGGCTTGATGGAGCGTTTGGTGGCCGAGATCACCAGGCGCGGTTTCACGGTTTCCACGGTCAAACATGCCCATCACGCGGTCGATGTCGACCAGCCCGGGACCGACAGTTTCCGCCATCGAGACGCCGGTGCATCCGAGGTGCTGCTGGCATCGGGTAGGCGCATTGCGGTGATGCAGGAATTGCGCGAGGCACCCGAACCACCTCTGGCAGATCTTCTGGCGCGGCTTCTCCCGGTCGATCTTGTGTTGATCGAAGGATTCAAACGGGAAAACCATCCCAAGATCGAGGCGTTTCGGGCAGAAGCCGGGAACGCGCTGATGGCCGGGGAAAACACTACGATCCGCGCCGTCGCCAGCGATGCACCGCTGCAGGTGGAGGTTCCGGTGTTTGATCTGAACGACACTGCGGCAATCGCGAATTTCATCTTGAAAGAGGTCGGATTATGACGCCGCCGAACATCACTCCTCCGCCGCTGCGAAACGATTGTTTTGCTTTGCCGGCGGGAGTCAACTGGACACCTGTGGACGACGCGCTGGCCCTGTTGAGGGATCGACTGACGGTTGTCACCTCGACCGAAACCGTTCCGATCAGCCGGGTTGCAGGACGGATACTGGCAGAAGACGTCATTGCGAAACGTTCAAACCCGCCGCAGCCAAATACGGCCGTGGACGGCTATGGGTTTTCCGGGGCTGCACCAGAAGGTCCTCAGGTGATGCCACTGCAGGATGGGCGCGCGGCGGCGGGTATTCCGTTTGATGGCGTGGTGGCACATGGCAAAGCGCTGCGCGTGCTGACTGGTGCGGCGCTGCCCGACGGCGTGGACACAGTGATACTAGAGGAAGATGTGACCGTTCAGGACGGTCACATCGCCTTTCATGGCCCATTGAAACTGGGCGCAAACACCCGAAAGGCTGGCGAGGATGTGGCCGAAGGCGACATGGTCCTGCCTGCGGGGCGCAGGCTGACCCCTGCTGATGTGGCGCTTCTATCAGCGACCGGGATTGCCGGGGTTTCTGTGCGTAAAACGCTGCGCGTTGCGGTGCTGTCGACTGGCGACGAACTGGTCGAACCCGGGAACCCCGCCGGACCCGGCCAGATATTCGACGCCAACCGTCCGATGCTGTTGTCGATCATTGAAAGGCTGGGGTTTCAGCCAGTCGACATGGGGCGCGTGTCTGACGACAGGGAAGATTTGCGCGACAGGTTGGACAAGGCGGCAGAACAGGCGGACGTCATTCTGACCAGCGGTGGCGCGTCCGCGGGGGATGAGGATCACGTCTCGGCCCTGTTGCAAGAGGCCGGAGCGCTGCAACAGTGGCGCATCGCGCTGAAACCGGGCCGCCCGTTGGCCCTGGGATTGTGGAATGCAACGCCCGTGTTTGGCCTGCCGGGGAATCCTGTTGCCGCCAAGGTCTGTACATTGATCTTTGCATGCCCTGCGCTTGGTCTGATGGCGGGCGCAGGCTGGTCAGAGCCGCAGGGCTTTGAGCTGCCTGCCAATTTCGAAAAACGCAAAAAACCGGGGCGGCGCGAGTATCTGCGCGCCCGTGTCCGCGATGGGCGGGTCGAGGTTTTTGCGTCAGAAGGATCGGGTCGTATCAGCGGCCTTAGTTGGGCCGAGGGGTTGGTCGAAATTCAGGATGGTGCCTGTCATATCAAACCGGGCGATCCGGTGCGGTTCATACCGTATGGCAGCTTTGGCCTGTGATCAGTCGAAGGTACCGGCAACACGCCCCAACAGCATAAATGCACGGGCTGTCCGTGTGTCACCCAAAGCCGTCAGATCTGCGTCGCTGGCATTCGGTTCAAACTCAACGATCATGTGATCAAAGCGACGCAGGAAATGATGTACGGCGTCCCTGAATATCGGGTCTTGTTTCATGCGGGCTGCGGTCAGTGCCAGCGACGACCGGTCCCTGATCCCGCCCAGGGCTGCAACGGCACGGCCGCGCGCGCCTTGTGCGAACTGCCGCCAGACTTCAGGTCTGGCCATGTCCGGACGCAGGTCATCCATATAGATGCCTTCCTGACTGAGCAGAGTCAGAACATCCTGCGAAGCCTGTACCAACTGAGCGGTTTTGCGATCCTGCAGCGCGAGCCTGAGGGCGTCGAACCCTTCGGTATCATCCTGCGTTTCCGGAAAATTGAGCGCGCGGATGAAAATATCGGTCGTCAGTGGCGGGGCGATATCCTCGGCTGGGGTGCCCAGTTCCAAAGACGTCTGGTCTCCTGTTTCGACAGAGGCCTCGTCCCGAACCGGCTCGGTCCGTTTCGATGAAAACGTCGCCAGCGCGGTTTCCGCTTTTTTGGCGGCCTCAGCGATTTCGTCCAGCTTTTTGCTGACACCCGGCTCTTGTAGGCTGGCGGCGCGCTGTTGCTGAATCACATAGGCCTGACGGATCGCGTCGATCGCGGTCTGCAGCCGCGCGCTTTCCTCGCGCATGACGCGGCTGGCGCGCATGGCCGTAGCGGCGACCCAGATCATGGCAACCGGCATGAAAACGGCCAGTAGGGTCACGACAAAGCCGCCGCCATCGACCTTGTCGGGAAGCACCAGAAACACAATCGACACGATCAGCCAGACCACGCTAAGCGCAATGGCGACGATCTCGATCTCGGTCACCGAAGGATGCGAAGGCTTGTCATAGATACCCAATGGGGTTGGCCGTTCTGGATCCTGTTCGGGGTTGGGCTCTGACATGGTCAAGGCTCCGGTCAGGCGTACTCGATACTCAGAACTTCATAGGACCGCACACCGCCGGGCGTGCGTACCTCGACACTGTCGCCTTCTTCCTTGCCAATCAACGCCCGCGCGATGGGCGATTTGATGTTTAGAAGACCGTTTTCGATGTTGGCCTCGTACTCGCCCACAATCTGCCAGGTCTTCTCCTCGTCGGTGTCTTCATCCACCAGCGTGACCTTGGCGCCAAACTTGATCGCACCGTTCAGTTTGGCTGGGTCGATCACATCGGCCAGCGACAGGATGCCTTCCAGCTCTTTGATACGACCTTCGATGAAGCCCTGCTTTTCGCGCGCCGAGTGATACTCGGCGTTTTCCTTCAGGTCGCCCAGCTCGCGCGCTGTAGCGATGGCTTCGATGATCGCCGGGCGCTCGACGGACTTGAGGTTTTTGAGCTCCGCCCCAAGCGCGGCATTACCCGCAGGCGTCATTGGAATTTTTTCCATGTTCTTGTCGTCCACGCATAAATTGGTTCGCCCCGCCGCATGAGACACGCGTCGGGGCGATTGGATGGGTCGTCAATTAACTGACCCAAATGAGGCGTGAATTGCAAGGGGGCTTGGTCGCGCAACGCGCGGATTACGGCCTATGGTGTTCGGGAGAAAGTCTGAATCGCCAATACCCTGCCGCGCTTCGCGCCCTCGGGACATTGGCGATAAAGAATCTGTCGGGTGTTTCCCGGAACACCTTATTCGTAGCTAATCACTTCAAATTCGATGTCATTGTCGTCATTAAAATAGAACCGTCGGCCCGGTTCGTAGTCAGCGTGGGATTTGGGGGTAAACCCGGCGTCGATTACTTTTTTCTCAGTCGCGTCGATGTCTTCGACCAGAACGCCCACGTGATTCAGCCCGCCGACGATGTCATAGCTGCTTTCCCCGGAGGGCTGTGGATCGCTGGGCGCGTAAAGTGCCAGGTAGGTGTGCTTGGTGCCCACGTGAACCGTGTAGCCGCCCGCAATTGCCGGACCTTCCCACCGTGTTTTCCAACCGAACACCTTGTGCATCCATGCAGCCGAAGCCTGCGGATCACGGACAGTGAAATTGGTGTGTTCAAGCGTCGCCATCATGAGATCTCCTTTGTGTTTTTTGCTTGTTCCGACTCACTGTAATTTCTAAACCTAACTTTAGATCAAGGTATTTTTTGGAGAGTGACATGGCGGTTTCGGAAGGGTTGGCAATCGGCGCATTGGCCCGGCGCACAGGATTGGCTGTTTCGGCCATTAGGTATTACGAGGCGCAGGGGCTGATCTCGCCCTGGCGCAATGCGGGCGGGCAGCGGCGGTATCAGCGTGCAGACATCCGGCGTCTGAGTTTTGTGATGATCGCCCAGCAATTCGGTCTGACCCTGCCCGAGATTCGAGAGGTCCTGTCCGGTCTGCCCGGAAACCGCACGCCAACACCGCAGGATTGGCAGGACATCAGCAAAGGGCTGAGGGCACATCTGGATCAGCGAATCGATACCCTTACGCGTTTGCGCGACAATCTGGACGGTTGCATCGGGTGCGGGTGCCTTAGCCTGCCGAAGTGCGCTCTCTACAACCCGGATGACCGTGCAAAATCCAATGGTAGCGGTCCCAGATACCTGATGGGGGACTCTCCCGAGGCATAACTGCCGCATTGCAGCAAAGTTACGCCGTGTTTTAATTGACCAAGGTGTTTACGACCATGTAATCAGCCGTGAAACAATATTGCGCAGACCACGCAGTGAAAGCGCCAATTCGGAAAGTTAGCTAAGGAGCCCGCGATGGCCGAGATTGAACGCGAAGCGATGGAATACGATGTGGTAATCGTGGGTGCAGGCCCCGCGGGCCTGTCGGCGGCCATCCGTCTGAAACAGCTGGATGCCGACCTGAATGTCGTGGTTCTGGAAAAGGGCTCGGAAGTGGGCGCGCATATTCTGTCGGGCGCTGTTCTGGACCCCTGCGGGCTGGACGCTCTGATCCCGGATTGGAAGGAAAAGGGCGCACCGCTGAACGTGCCGGTGCATGAAGATAACTTCTACATGCTGGGTGAGGCGGGCAAGATCCGCATTCCCAACTTCCCGATGCCGCCGCTGATGAACAACCACGGCAATTACATCGTGTCGATGGGCAATGTCTGCCGCTGGATGGCCGAGCAAGCCGAAGAGCTGGGTGTGGAAATCTTCCCCGGCATGGCGTGTTCCGAGCTGGTTTATGGCGACAATGGCGAAGTCAAAGGCGTCGTCGCCGGTGTCTTCGGACTGGAGCCTGATGGGTCCTATGGTCCGGGCACCGAGCCGGGCATGGAGCTGCACGGTAAGTACGTGTTCCTGTCGGAAGGTGTCCGTGGCTCGCTGTCCAAGGAAGTCATCGCCAAATACGACCTGTCTGCGGGTAAAGAGCCGCAGAAATACGGCGTTGGCATGAAAGAGATCTGGGAGATCGACCCGGCCAAGCACAAGGAAGGCTCGGTCACGCACACCATGGGGTGGCCGCTTGGCAGCAACGCAGGTGGCGGGTCGTTCATCTATCACCTTGAAAACAATCAGGTCTATGTTGGTTTCGTGGTTCACCTGAATTACAAGAACCCGCACCTGTACCCCTACATGGAATTCCAGCGCTTCAAGCATCACCCGGTGGTTGCCGATCTTTTGAAAGGCGGCAAGCGCGTGGCCTATGGCGCACGTGCAATCACCGAAGGCGGCTGGCAGTCGATGCCGAAACTGGTGGCTCCGGGTGTGGCGCTGCTGGGTTGTTCGGCGGGCATGGTCAACGTTCCGCGCATCAAGGGCAACCACAATGCAATGTTGTCGGGCAAGGCTGCGGCCGAAGCGGCATTCGACGCGATCAAGGCCGAACGTTCGGGCGACGAACTGACCGCTTATGAGACCGACGTGCGCGAAGGCGCAATCGGTGCGGACTTGAAGAAAGTGCGTAACGTCAAACCGCTGTGGTCGAAATACGGCCTGACCGCCAGCCTGATGCTGGGTGGTATGGACATGTGGACCAACACGCTGGGCTTTTCGCTGCTGGGCACGCTGGGTCACGGCAAGAACGATGCCGAGGCGACTGAAGAGGCCAGCAAGCACAAGCCTATCGATTATCCGAAGCCTGATGGCACGCTGTCCTTTGATCGCCTGACCAACGTGTCCTTCGCAGCCACTAACCACGAAGAGGCCCAGCCCTGCCACCTGAAGCTGGCCGACCCGGAAATCCCGGTAAAGGTCAACCTGCCCAAGTTCGATGAACCGGCGCAGCGCTATTGCCCGGCGGGCGTGTACGAGATGGTCGAGGATGAAGATGGCCCGCGATTCGTCATCAACTTCCAGAACTGCGTCCACTGCAAAACCTGCGACATCAAGGATCCCAGCCAGAACATCACCTGGACCACGCCGCAGGGCGGGGATGGACCGAACTATCCCAACATGTAAGCGAAAACATGGGCAATGGCAGGGTCGTGAAGGCTCTGCCATTGCCTCTTCCTGACCAAAGCCCTAGCTTGTTGCGCAGTCAACGATAGCAAGGCAGGATTTTGGTGGCTTCCCTCGTTCGTCGCACGGCATTGGCTGTGCTGTTAACTTCGACATTTGCATTCCCGGCGCTGTCGGACTCTGGCTCTGGGTCGTATCTGGCCGGACGTCAGGCGATTTATCAAAGCGACTATACCTCTGCCGAGAAATATTATGCGCAGGCCCTGCGCGCTGACCCTGAAAACGGCAAACTTCTGGAAAACGTTGTCGTAGCACGCCTTGCATTGGGCGAGGTTGAGCGCGCGCTTCCAATCGCCCAGTCCATCGAGGCGCTCGACCTTCCAAGCCAGGCGGCAAAGATGGTCATCATGGCAAATCTGATCGCTGACAAAAAACTGGATGAGCTGCTCGCGCGCGATCCTGAAACCCAAGGTGTCGGACCCCTGGTGGATGGTCTGGTTCTGGGCTGGGTCTATGTGGCACAGGGTGCCATGACCAAAGCGATGGAGCAGTTCGAAAAAGTTGGCACCCAGGAAGGGCTTCGGGAATTCGCCCGATACCACGAAGCATTAGCGCTGGCTTCGATCGGTGATTTCGAACGTGCCGAAGAGATCTTTGCGGAAAACAACGGGGCGGTTTCGCGGTTCTCACGTCGTGCAGCATTGGCCCGGACTGAAGTTCTGTCGCAACTGGACCGCAACGAAGACGCTGTTCAGTACCTGGGTGAAGTGTTTGCGGCAGGAAGCGACCCGTCCATCGAAGGGTACGTGGCGCGCCTTACGGCTGGCGAAACGCTTCCTTTTACTCATGTGCAATCCGCCCAGGATGGTATGGCAGAAGTCTTCTTCTCCGTAGGTGCCGCGCTCAGCGCTGAGGCGTCGCAGGATTACGTGCTTCTTTACGCCCGGATTGCGGCGTTTCTGCGTCCGGACCACGTGGATGCAATCCTTCTGAGTGCTGAATTACTGGACGCACTGGAACAATACGATCTGGCCGTCGAAGCCTATCGCATGGTCCCTTCAACCAGCAGCGATTACCACGCCGCCGAATTGGGCCGGGCCGAAGTTCTGGGTCGGTCGGGGAAAACAGATGCAGCTGCCGAAGTTCTCCAAAATCTAGCGGCACAAAGCCCCGGTTTGCCCAGTGTTCACGTGGCCTTGGCAGATCTGCAAAGGCGGCAGGAAAACTATGCTGACGCGGTTGGGACCTATGACACAGCAATCGAATTGACCGAGCAGGGTGTCAGCGGCAACTGGTTTCTGTATTACGCGCGCGGTATCTCGCATGAGCGCCTCAAGAACTGGGAACTGGCCGAGGCCGACTTCCGTCGTGCGCTGGAACTGAACCCAGATCAGCCGCAGGTTCTGAACTATTTGGGCTACTCGCTGGTCGAACGGCAGGAAAAGCTGGACGAAGCGCTGGACATGATCGAGCGCGCTGTCGCGGCGCGTCCCGACAGCGGCTATATTGTCGACAGTCTTGGGTGGGTTTTGTTCCGTCTTGGTCGCTATGATGAAGCCGTGGCGCATATGGAGCGCGCGGTTGAGCTGATGCCCGTCGACCCTGTAGTGAATGATCATCTGGGTGACGTCTATTGGGCCGTCGGCCGGGCGCGCGAGGCTGAATTTCAGTGGAAACGCGCCCTGTCCTTTATCGATCCAGAAGATACGGACGGAGAGGCCGATCCGGAACGCATCCGCCGCAAGATCGAAGTCGGCCTGGATGCGGTTTTGGTAGAAGAGGGTGCCGATCCCCTTAAGGTGGCCAATGAAGGTTGAGGCCTTCGCGCCCGCCAAGATCAACCTGACTCTGCATGTGACCGGATGCCGCGCGGATGGCTATCATCTTCTCGATTCGCTGGTGGTTTTTGCAGATGTCGGCGATACGCTGGAATTCACGCCGGGACCCGAGCTGTCGATGTCCGTCACGGGTGAACACGCTGAGGGGGTGCCAGCGGATGATCGAAATCTGGTCTGGAAAGCGGCTGCCGCCGCTGGATGGACTGGCCATATCAACCTGAACAAAGTGCTGCCGCATGGCGGGGGGATTGGTGGCGGGTCGTCTGATGCGGCGGCAACGCTGCGCATGGTTGCGGATCAGGATCTGGCGATACCTGACGAAACCGCCCTGACACTTGGCGCAGATGTGCCGGTTTGCGTGGCGGCCTCGGCCACTCGGATGCGAGGTGTCGGCGAACGGTTACAGCCGGTTATTTTACCGCCAATGCCGGCCCTTTTGGTCAATCCCGGTGTTGAAGTCCCGACTGGCTCCGTGTTTTCTGCCCTGCAGAGCCGAGACAACCTGCCAATGCCCGGTGACATTCCGGTCTTTGAAACACCTGAGACATGTGCAGACTGGCTGCAGCGTCAGCGCAATGACCTGGAACTACCGACAAAAAGCCTCGCACCCGAGGTTGCCCGGGTCCTGGATGATCTGTCGGGTACGAAAGATGCTCTGTTGTCGCGGATGTCGGGCTCAGGTTCGACCTGTTTCGCCCTTTATCCAACGATGAAGGCCGCTCATTTTGCCGCCTATGAGATCGGCGCGGCGCATCCCGATTGGTGGTGCCGCGCAACCCAGCTTAATTGAGGCGCGAGACCACGTAGTCGGCCAAATCACGCAGCAGGGTGCGAATCTCGTGATCGGGTAGGGCGTCCAATGCGGTCTTGGCTTTGGTGGCCCACCCAAACGCGTCAGAACGCGTGGCGTCCAGCGTGCCGTACTTGCTCATCAGGCTCAGCGCATGGTCCAGATCGCCGTCTTCCTGACGGCCGCGACCAATTGTTCGCTCCCAAAATGCGTGCTCTTCCTCTGTGGCCTGCGCGATGGCCTTGATGACGGGAAGGGTGAGTTTACGCTCGCGGAAGTCGTCCCCGACATTCTTGCCGGTGGCCTTGCTGTCACCCTGATAATCCAACAGGTCATCGGCAATCTGGAACGCGATACCAAGCGCATCGCCGTATTCGTACAGCGCCTTGACCTGATCCTCGGCCGCGTCGGCGATCACACCGCCCACCTCTGTTGCAGCCGAAAACAGAGCGGCGGTCTTACCGCGCACGACCTGCAGGTAAATGGCCTCGGTGGTGCCCAGATCGGTGGCTGCTGTCATCTGCAGCACTTCGCCCTCGGCGATCGTGGCCGAGGCATTGGCCAGAATATCCAGCACCCGTAGCGACCCGGTTTCAACCATCAGCTGGAAGCTGCGGGAAAACAGGTAATCGCCCACCAGAACGCTGGATTTGTTGTCCCACAAAAGGTTCGCCGTGGGTCGACCACGCCGCTGTGCGCTTTCGTCAACGACATCGTCATGTAGCAGGGTCGCTGTGTGAATGAACTCGACCGTCGCGGCCAGACGCACGTGGTGATCCCCTGCGTAATCAAACAACCGGGCGGCCGCCAGCGTCAACATAGGGCGCAGGCGCTTGCCACCAGCTTCGACAAGATGTGCCGTCACTTCCGGGATACGGGGTGCGTGTTCCGATGCCATGCGCGTGCGGATCAACTGGTTCACGGCATTCATTTCGCTGTCCAGAATCTCGGCCAGTCGCTCATGCGGTTTCGAGATCGTGTCGATGTTCATCACTCTCCTGATACAAGGCTCGACTTCCGCCTTGCCTTGCCCTTACATCAATCCCCATGAAAGAACTACTGCGCAGCACCGATCCAACGATTCTGGCTTTTGCTTCCGCCCTTCTTGAGGGCGAGGATATAGACTGCTTTCAGATGGACGTAAATATGAGCATCCTCGAAGGCGGCATAGGAATCTTCCCACGCCGCCTGATGGTACGAGCCGATGACCTGACCCGCGCAGAACGGGTCATGCGTGACAATGAAATTCCGTTGGGCAGATGAGCCTGTTTTCCGATAGCGAACTGACCCGAAATGACTTTTTGGGCGGGCGAGTGCGCCTGTTACAGCCGCGTTCGGGATATCGCGCTGGTGTGGATCCGGTTCTGTTGGCGGCGGTGGTCCCGGCGACACGTGGTCACACCGTGCTGGAACTGGGATGCGGTGCGGGTGCGGCGATCCTGTGTCTGATGGCACGCGTATCAGGATTGCAGGCTGTTGGGGTTGAGTTGCAGGCTAGCTATGCCGGTCTGGCGCGTCGAAATGCTGCCGAAAACAATGCACCGCTAGAGATGGTCGAGGCCGATCTCAACGACTTGCCGGCCGCGCTTAAGCAGCGGCAATTTGACCATGTGATCGCCAACCCGCCCTATTATCGCACCGGGGCTCATAGCCCGGCAGAGGACGCGGGGCGCAGTATCGCATTGGGCGAGCAAACGCCCCTGGAACGTTGGTTCGACTGTGCAGCCAAGCGTCTCGCGCCCCGGGGCTATTTGCACATGATTCAGAAAGCCAACCGCCTTCCGGATATGCTTGTTGCATGTGAGGGGCGGCTGGGATCGGTTGAAGTCCTGCCTCTGGCTGCCAGAACCGGTCGCAAGGCTGAATTGGTGATATTACGGGCCAGAAAGGGTGGTCGCGCTGATTTTCAGCTGCGTGCTCCGGTGATTTTGCATGACGGCAATCGGCACGAACGTGACGGTGAGAGCTATAACCAGCAGATCTCTGACGTGTTGCGCAAAGGGTCTTCGCTGCCTGGATTTTCTGGCCAATAGGCATTAACCAGCCGAATTTGTCGGATTTATTACAGATTCTGTGCGTCTGCGGCGTGACAGGCTGGAAACGATGTGGTCAACTTCTTACGTGAACCTGAGACACCAACGAAGGAGTATCGCCATGAGCGTGAGCGCACATCTGACCGAACTGAAGAAAAAGCACGAAACTCTCGGTCTTGAAGTCGAACAAGCCCAACGCTCGCCAGGCATCGATGATCTCCATATCGCTCAACTCAAAAAACAAAAACTGAAGCTAAAGGAAGAGATCGAGCGCCTGTCAGCCTAGCGTTTAACACTCGCCCGTGCGGCAATGCCCGCGCCGCCAGTTATTAACAGGGCCGCGATCGCCAAACCCCAGGACAGGGCGGCGATCCCGGCCACAACCAAAGCAAGTGTCGACAATAAGGGGGCTGCGTAAGATGCGGTGCCCAAAACCTGAATGTCACCTTGTTTGACCCCAATATCCCAGACATAGAACGCCAATCCCACAGGCCCAAGACCCAGGGCGATGACGGACGCCCAGCCAAAAGTGGTGGCTGGCCAAACGGTTTCTTCCACGGCGAGGTGCAGTGCGCCGGACGCAATGGCCGTGGCAATGCAGAAAACGGCAACGGAACTGGTTGGGGTATCGCCCAATCGACGGGACAAGACCGAGTAGCCGGACCATGTCAGCGCGCATAATAAAGCCAGCGCATAGCCGGGCAGGTGGTCGCTCTGAAACCCCATGCTGCCGCCCCCGGCGATGATCACGGCGGCCCCAGCGAAGCCCAGGCATGCGCCGATCAAATGCCCGATACGCAGATGCTCACCCGGTAGAAGCCCGGAAAACAAAACGATGAGCAATGGCCAGAGATAGGCGATCAGCCCGGCTTCGGCCGCAGGGGCTATGCGTAGTGCCGAGAAATACAGCGCGTGATAGCCAAAAAGTCCAATTGTACCAAATAGATAAGTGGTCCATGGAATGTTGCGCAGTTGCCCGAGTTGGCCGTTGCGCCAAGTCCAGATCAGGCCCAGAGTTCCCCCGATTGAAAAGCAAATGGTATTCAGCAACAGCGGCGGTGTAGGCGAAGACCCGACTGTGAACAGGGCCAGCAAGGACCACAACAGAACTGCAATAAACCCGATTGCCGTCGCGCGCGTTCTTTTCATTGGGCGGGGGCCTCTTCTATCGGGATGATGTCGAACTCATCCGAGATATGTGCGGTTTTTTCGATCTCAGCAATGAACCAGTCACGAAAGGCCGCGATCTGGGGTCTGCTTTCCGCACCAGGCAGGCACAGGAACCGAAAGCGGCCCCGCGTTTCGATAGCTGTCTTGAACGGCGCGACAAGCCGGCCTTCGGTCAAATCCTTGATGATCATTGCGCGGCGACCCAGGGCCACGCCGACGCCTGCGACCGCGGCATCAATCGCGTGGTCCGCATTTGAAAAATGCGCGCCATGTGAAGGCACGAAATCCACGCCCACAACCCGGAACCATGTTGGCCAATCGCTGGGCGGCTGCAGAAACGCAATCGAGTCGTCAAAGATCAGAGGCGCATCCCGCAGGCTGTCGGGTGTGGGGAATTGCCCGGCCAGTTCCGGAGTCATTACCGGTGTTAACCACTCTTTGCGCACCGGAAGCGAATACAACCCCTCATCTCCGCCATAGCCGAACCGAATGGCGACATCTACGTCATCGCGTTCAAGATCCATGATCCGCAATGTTGCCGAGAATTTCAGGTCAATCTCGGGATGGGCGCGGGCAAATTCATACAGGCGTGGTGCCAACCATTTGGCTGTCAGCGCCGGTCCCGCGGTGACCGTCAAACTAGTGTCGTTACCCTGCCGCCGGGCGGCTTGCCAGGCCGTCTGCAGAGCAGCGAACCCCTCGGCCGCACCCGGGGCCAGGGCGCGCCCGGCTTCAGTCAGTTCCACAGCGCGATTCAGGCGGTGAAACAAGGGGCGGCCCAGATGCGCCTCCAGCGATTTGATCTGAAAAGACAAGGCCGCCGGCGTGACGTGCAGCTCTGCTGCGGCTTTGGCAAATGACATGTGGCGCGCGGCAGCGTCGAATGCGCGCAAGGCGGTAAGGGGGGGAAGGTTATCGCTCATACGTACACAAGAAATTCTTAACCGAAATCCAAAGAAAGCTCGTTTGTCACCTAGATTGATAAGGTGCATATTGAACACAAGTCAAACAAAGCTGAACTGAAAGGATGACGGTCATGATCGAAATGACGACCAACCCCGCAGCTGCCCGCGCCTTTCAGCGGGCGCACGCCGAACGCGGCAAGATGATCAAACACATCATTAACTGGCTATTCGGTTCCCGCTGAGCGCAGCGCGCGCGTTCTTACGGGATAAAAAAGGGCCGGTCCGCAAGGACCGGCCCGTTGTCTTTTTTGCGCCTTGGATCAGACGAAGAACTGTGCGCCGTTGGCCGAGATTGTCGAGCCGTTGATGAACTGAGAATCGTCTGAGGCCAGAAATGCCACACAGCGGGCGATTTCTTCGGGCTCACCCAGACGGCCTGCCGGGATCTGACCGATGATGGATTCGCGGACTTTTTCCGGAACCGCCATCACCATCTCGGTCGCGATGTAGCCGGGGCAGATCGCGTTTGCGGTGATGCCTGCGCGCGCGCCTTCCTGTGCCAGCGATTTCACGATGCCCAAGTCGCCCGCTTTGGTTGCGGCATAGTTCACTTGCGCGAACTGGCCTTTTTGACCGTTGATCGAGCTGATGACGATGACGCGGCCGAACTTACGCTCGCGCATACCATTCCAGACGGGGTGTACGGTATTGAACACGCCGGTCAAGTTGGTGTCGATTACCTGATGCCACTGCTCGGGCGTCATCTTGTGGAACGGAGCGTCGCGGGTGATACCTGCGTTGGCGACAACGATGTCGATAGGGCCAACCTCGGCCTCAACTTTTTCGATGCCCGCTTTGGATTCGTCGTAATCGGCGACGTTCCACTTGTAAGTGGCGATGCCTGTCTCTTCGGTGAACTTCGCTGCGGCTTCGTCATTCCCCGCATAGGTGGCCGCAACGTTATACCCTTCGGCCTTAAGCGCCTTGGAAATTGCTGCGCCGATGCCGCGGGAGCCGCCGGTAACGAGTGCTGTACGTGCCATTTAGGAATCCTCCAATTTAAGTCGTCTTGGTAATGCTGTTACTTTGAGAGGTGATCGTGCGCAATATTGTTTCGTCATGAATTTCAAAATTCCGGGTGGCAATATCGTCGCATCTAAGGGGTAAGACCCCAATGTAACAAAAAAGGGCGCCCAGCGGACGCCCTTTTCTATTTGGTTATCAACGCAATTAATCGCGCTCCACGCACAGGGCAACGCCCATGCCGCCACCGATGCAGAGGGTCGCGAGACCTTTCTTCGCATCGCGGCGCTTCATTTCGAACAGAAGCGTGTTCAGAACGCGGCAGCCGGACGCACCGATCGGGTGACCGATGGCAATGGCGCCACCGTTAACGTTCACGATCGCCGGATCCCAGCCCATGTCCTTGTTCACGGCGCAGGCCTGCGCGGCAAAGGCTTCGTTGGCTTCAACCAGATCCAGGTCGTCTACCGACCAGCCTGCTTTCTCCAGCGCTTTGCGCGAGGCGTAGATCGGGCCAACACCCATGATCGACGGGTCCAGACCGGCAGTAGCGTAGGAAGCGATGCGCGCCAGAGGTTCAATCCCGCGCTTTTCGGCATTCTCGGCCGACATCAGAAGGGTTGCCGCTGCGCCGTCGTTCAGACCGGAGGCGTTGGCGGCGGTTACGGAGCCGTCCTTGGTGAAAGCGGGGCGCAGTTTGCCCATGGCTTCCATTGTCGCGCCGTGGCGGATGTATTCGTCGCTGTCCATCACGATGTCGCCCTTGCGGGTTTTGATGGTGAATGGCGTGATTTCGTCGGCGAACTTACCAGCCTTCTGCGCGGCCTCAGCCTTGTTCTGCGAGGCGACAGCAAATTCGTCCTGCATGTCACGGCTGATCTGCCACTTTTCGGCGACGTTCTCAGCGGTCTGACCCATGTGATAGCCGTTGAACGCATCCCACAGACCGTCGCGGATCATCGTGTCGATGTACTTCATGTCGCCCATCTTTTGACCAGCCCGCAGAGCGGCGGCATGGGGCGACAGTGTCATGTTTTCCTGACCACCGGCGGCAACGATCTCGGCGTCACCCAATTGGATGTGCTGTGCACCCAGCGCCACTGCCCGCAGACCCGAGCCGCAAACCTGGTTGATGCCCCAGGCTGCGCTTTCCTGCGGTAGGCCGGCGTTGATATGCGCCTGACGGGCGGGGTTCTGACCCTGAGCGGCCGTCAGCACCTGTCCCAGAATGGTTTCGCTGACTTCGCCCTTTTCCACGCCCGCACGTTCTACTACGGCCTCCAGCACGGCCGCCCCAAGATCATGCGCGGGGGTGTTTGCAAACGAGCCACCAAAGCTGCCCACTCCGGTACGCGCGGCAGATGCGATTACTACGTTGGTCATTTAGACAATCCTTTACCGTCAAGGTCCTGCGGGATATTCGACGGCGCGGATCGCACAGAGAGAACCCTGTGGTAGTCAAGAGCGCCTCATGTTCCCCGCTCCAACTCCTCATGGCATAGCGCAACGCTGCAGTTGCAGCAACGGTCAGCTTGCCTCAGGCGTGTTGTGGACAGGGCAATTCACGCTAACTGGCTGTACGGGCGCGCTTTTCCATCTTCCATGGGGCGGAAACGGTCGGGGCACCGAACAGGAACCCCTGCAGGCAATCCACACCGTTGGCGATAAGGAATTCGGCGTCCTTTTGCGTTTCGACTGATTCGGCGGTCACCAGAATCTCGAATTCCCGTGCCACTGCGATCAAGGCCCGCACCAGCGCCTGATTGTCCCGATTTTCGCTGATGCCATGGATGAACTGGCCGTCAATCTTGGCGGCATCAAAGAAAAACTCGCGGAAATTGCGAAAGCTGAAATTGCTGGCTCCAAAATCATCAAGCGCAAAGGCGACGCCGCGCGGCTGCAACCTGTCCATGAAATCAATCACGAGCTCAGGCACTGTCATTGCTGAGCTTTCCGAGATTTCCAAAATCAGCCGTTCACCGATACTGGTGTCCTTTTTTAGGAACCGCTCCAGCACTCGTGACCATCGTGCATAGCCGATCGAACGGGCGGACATATTGATAGAGAGGCGAATTTCGGGGTTTTTGGTCAATGTCCGCAGACCCATTTCCAGCGCGACACAGTCCAATTCCCGCCCGATTGGGGTGTTTTCCAATTGTGGCATGAATTCGCGCGCGGGGATGACCCGCCCGGTTTCGTCCAGAACCCTGATGAACCCTTCGTAAAAGGCGACGCCGCCAGGCTCATTCGCTTGCATCACGGGTTGAAAAGCCAGCTTGCACTGTTTGTGTTTCACCGCCTCAGTGGCCATTTCAATTGTGGAGGCATCGCGGGATTTCACGGCCGCGTTCAGGGGGCTGTCCCCGCCTTCGGGCAAATCTGCCAGTTCCTTTTTCCGCATGTGCAACCCGTTTCCCTTTGCGTCGCCGGTCTGGTGACGATTTCAGGGGAAAGGTATGAATCCGCGGTTAAGAAGAACGCGATTGATCGAGATCAGGCTGGGTCAGCGCGTCGTTTCCCAGATGCGTCCCAGTGCGGCAAAGCCGCCGACCACCGCACCCATGAAGCCCAAAAGCATCATGCCAAAGCCCAACGCGACGAATTCAACCGCACCACCAGCAAGGGCGGTTAGCATTGCCAAAATTACACCGGAAAGACCCATTACGGTGGACAGGGTTGTCAGTCTGCTCATGGTGGCCTCCGGTTACTCGCACTGCGCACATCGGTTGGATATGGGACGCGAGGACCGGATTTCAAGAATCAGGTCGAATGGGTCGGCGGGTTCAGGCCTGTTTTGCCTGCGTATTGGGCTGTTTGGCGTCGAACTGCTCGAATCCAGGCGTTCCGCGATCTTCCGGGTGACGGGCCAGATGCTTGGCTTTGATCTGCTCGGAATTGTCCCGGCTGCCATCATGACTGTAGCCCGGGGGCGCAAAGCAATAGGCCAGACGCTGACGCAGTGTCAGTCCCGGTTGCGTCGCGTCGCGCCAAATTCCAACCCATTCGTGAAAGGCCACGCGCAGCGGGTTGAACGTACCGATATTGTGCACCAGCCCATAATCGACGCGGTCGTCTTCCTGTTCCGGCACAAAGGTCCCAAAAAGCTTGTCCCAGATGATGAACACACCGGCATAGTTGCAATCCAGATAGCGCGCATTGCGACCGTGATGCGCGCGGTGGTGGCTGGGGGTGTTCATGACGGCCTCGAACCAGCGGGGCATTTTGCCAATAGCTTCGGTGTGGATCCAGAACTGATAGATCAGGTTCAGCCCACCCACGAACAGCACCATTGCGGGATGGAAACCCAGCAGGATCAGCGGCGCACGCACCACCATCATGAAGGTAAACGTATAGGTCCAGGTCTGACGCAGCGCGGTGGTCAGGTTGTAGTGTTGCGAGCTGTGATGGTTCACGTGGCTGGCCCAGACCCAGCGGATGCGGTGACCAAAACGGTGCACCCAGTAATAGCGGAAATCATCCAGCACAAAACACAGGATAATAACGGGGATGGACGTACCCAAGTTCAGCGGCGTGATCTGCCACAGCCACATGAAGAACGCATAGGCAATGAACCCCAAAAGAAAGCCGGACGCGATATTGCCTGCCCCCATGATCAGCGATGTGACGGCGTCGCGCGTTTCATAGCGCCCGCCGCGCCCTTTGACGGCGATCCATAGGAACTCGGCCAGAATTGCGGCTATGAAAAAGGGGACAGCCCACTGCACGGCGTCCGGGAAAGTCACGTGGTCGGTCATGCGGGCTCCATCAGGTGCTGCCAGTGGTGGCGTTCTGTTTCGTCAAGGTGGAGGATGGCCCTGGGTGTTCCGAAGTCGTGGAACTGAACCTCGAACCCTTGCGGGTGATCCAGCAGATCAAAGTCCAGCAAATGCCGGGCCACGGTGTCTGCGCCGAATGACCACAGCAGGCCATTGCCTGCCTCGGTTCGGATCAAGGCTGAGTGCCCGTCATGTGCAACAGTGACATCTACGATCGCATCATCCGGCGCATGGCGCAGCCACTCTGACCGCGCCAACTCGGGCGATAGCACGCGCAAACGGGATTTACCTGTCAGGTGCAGCAACAGGGTTATCCCGGCGATGCCTCCGACCACCAGAACCAGTAGAATTTCAAGCGGCATTCCGTCCTCCCGCCCGGCAGAGTGCAAAGCGACAGGCGGGCTGTCAAAGGTGGCGTGGCGTCAGCTATGTTCCAGACTGTCCAGAATTTCATACTGAACGACCCTTTGCACAAAAGGCACCAACCCTTCGGGGCCGGACGCGCGATCCTTGAGGTGGATGCAGATATCCGGCCGACGCGCCGCAATGATGCCCACCATCTCGCCGCGTATCCTGTCATCAAGACCCGCCCCCATGATCGCACAAGTGATGCGCGGTTCTTCGTCCAGCTGCCGTTTGACTTCTTCCTGATCATGCGCGCCAAGCCATTGGATCGGAAGGTGATCAAGTTGCCGCGCAACATCTCCGATCACATTTGGCAAGCGTCCAATCAGTAACACCACTGGTCTCATCGTCGCCTCCATTCCAAGCGTACAGATTGTCCTGCCCAAAGTAGGGCAGGAATAGTGTATCACGAGATAGAGTGTATGGGGGGAAGCTAGTTTGAAACCTTGTAAACGGTTGTTTTGCCCTTGCCCTTTTCCCGGGTCATACGCGCCGAGTTTCCGTCAATTTCCCAAACCTGGCAGTCGGTTCCAAGCGCCTTGCCGTCCAGCACGCCGTTGCGGCACCAGAATTTCTTGTTCCAAACCCAACTGCCGCTGAATTTCTTGCCGCTTGTCAACTTAGCTGAAACCGTGCCGTCGGCGTTGGCAATAAATACGTTTCCTTGCTCATCGGTCAGTTTTTTGCCGACCAACTGAGTGTTGAACTGATCTGCATTTTTGATGCGCTTATAATCTGCCTGAGCGACTCCCGCAGCTGTAATAGAAACAGCAATGATAGAAAACAAAATTAGATGATTCATAACTAGTCTCCCTGATTAAACACCAGAGAGACTACCACGATTCGGTATTACTCTTGTTCGGTTAACTTTCCGCCCCGACCAGAGTTGAAACGATCGCCTTGGCGCTATCGGAATTCCACTCGGCATCTCCGATCAGGCGGGCGATTTCATTGCCGTCAGGGTCCAGAATGACGGTGATCGGCAAAGCGATTACGCCCATTTTGCGGGCAACTGCCGATTGGGGGTCCTGATGACGGGGCAGGTTATCGATGCCGTTTTCCTCGAAGAACTTCTTGATCCCGGCCGGTGAATTGCGCCCGGTGGCCAGCGTCAGGACCTCGAACTTGTCGCCTCCGAACTCTTCTTGAAGCTCGGCAATCTGAGGCATTTCCTTGCGGCAGGGGGCACACCAGGTGGCCCAGAAGTTTAGCAGAACGTATTTGCCCTTGTAGTCCTCAAGCGTTGCTACGCCACCGTCATCCTCAAGCTGAAATTCAACGGCCTCTACGGGCTTTGGCTCTTTGTGCAGGATCAACCGTTTAAGGGTGTCTTCCCGCAGCGGCGCCAGAGTTTCGGCATCCGTGGCCAAAGCCGCGTTTGCACCCAGGGCAAGGGCCATATAAAGGGGGATCAGACGAAATAGGCGCATATCAACTCCGGGTTTTCTTACATGACCGATCAATCTTCGAACCAGATGTGGGGCGGCCGCTTTGCCGCCGGTCCAGACGCGATCATGGAGGCGATCAATGCCTCGATCGGGTTCGATCAGCGGATGGCAGCCCAGGACATCGCAGGCTCGCGCGCCCATGCCGCCATGTTGGCTGCCACAGGCGTTATAAGTGATAGTGATGCCGAAGCTATTCGGGAAGGGCTGCTCACCGTTTTGTCAGAAATCCAGAACGGCGAGTTTCAATTCTCGACCGCGCTGGAAGACATCCACATGAACGTCGAGGCCCGCCTGAAAGAGATCATTGGTGAGCCCGCGGGCCGTTTGCATACAGGCCGTAGCCGTAATGACCAAGTCGCGACCGATTTTAAGCTCTGGGTCCGCGATCAATTTGATGCGGCTGAATCGGGCCTTTTGGCCCTGATCCGCGCCCTTTTGGCGCAGGCCGAGGCCGGGGCCGATTGGGTCATGCCCGGCTTTACCCACCTGCAAACCGCTCAGCCCGTCACTTGGGGCCACCACATGATGGCCTATGTCGAGATGTTTGGCCGCGACCTGTCTCGCGTTCGCGATGCCCGCGCTCGGATGAACGAATCCCCCTTGGGTGCCGCCGCGCTGGCTGGAACGTCCTTCCCCATCGATCGTCAGATGACGGCTGAGGCGCTGGGCTTTGACCGCCCCGCCGCGAACTCGCTGGATGCCGTCAGCGACCGCGATTTCGCGCTGGAATTCCTGTCGGCCGCCTCGATCTGTGCGGTCCACCTGTCGCGCTTTGCCGAGGAGTTGGTGATCTGGTCTTCGGCCCAGTTCCGGTTTGTTACGCTGTCTGACCGGTTCTCGACCGGATCGTCAATCATGCCGCAGAAAAAGAACCCTGATGCCGCGGAACTGATCCGTGCCAAGGTGGGGCGGATTTACGGCGCGAATACTGCGCTGATGATGGTTATGAAGGGATTGCCGCTGGCGTATTCCAAGGACATGCAGGAAGACAAGGAGCAGGTCTTTGATGCCGCCGACAACTGGATGCTGGCATTGGCGGCGATGGAAGGCATGGTCAAGGATATGACCGCCAACCGGGACAGTCTTGCCGCCGCTGCCGGATCCGGTTTCTCGACCGCGACCGATCTGGCCGATTGGCTGGTCCGAGTGCTGGGACTGCCGTTCCGCGATGCGCATCACGTCACCGGTTCGCTGGTTGCAATGGCTGAAAGCAAGGGCTGTGATCTGCCTGATCTGACACTGGAAGACATGCAGTCTGTCCACGCAGATATCACCGATGATGTCTATTCTGTCCTTACAGTCGAAAATTCAGTAAACTCGCGCCAATCCTATGGCGGCACGGCGCCTGACCAGGTCCGCGCCCAGATCAAGCGATGGAAGGCGCTGGTGTGATGCAGATACTACGTGTGGTCATTCTGATCACGGCCGGGTTTGCCCTGGCCGGGTGCGGAGCGGATGGTGAACCCATCCAACCGTCAATGAGCGCCAATATTGGCGTCGGCAGCAGCGGCACCTATGGCGGTGTCGGTGTTGGCTTGCAACGCGGTGGGCTCGGCGTCTTTTTGGGGCTGTAATCGCGTATAGAAAACTAGCAAAACCATGCCTATCTGTATGGCAGAATAGCCCTGCGCCAAATCCAAAAAGAAGCTGAGACAATGAAAACCATCGGCCTGATCTTGTCCTTCGTTGTTCTGGCGGCATGTGATCCCTCGTACAAACCTCGGCCCAAAGCCGAGGCGAATTCGGGTGGTTCCGGGGTCTCGATTTCGGGCTATGGCCAGGTCGGCATTTCCACATCGAACTGATCTTGCGCGGAATCCATTGATCCGCGAGGCCGTTTCGGTCTAAGCGCGCAGGTATGGATCACTTTCTCTACCGCGACGGCGCGCTTTACGCCGAGGATGTCCCTATCTCCGAAATCGCTGCTGCGGTCGGAACCCCGTTCTACGTCTATTCCACCGCGACTCTGCTACGGCATTTCCAACTGTTCGATGACGCGTTGGACGGAACGGATCATCTGGTCTGCTATGCGATGAAAGCCGCCAGTAATCAGGCGATTCTAAAGACGTTGGCGCAGGCGGGGGCCGGGATGGATGTGGTCTCGGGCGGAGAATATCTGCGCGCCAAGGCCGCCGGAGTGCCCGGTGACAAGATCGTGTTCTCAGGAGTTGGCAAAACCGCGGATGAGATACGGACTGCGCTGAGTGGCGGCATCCGCCAGTTCAACGTGGAATCCGAGCCCGAGATGGAAGTGATCAACACCATCGCGTTGGAGCTGGGAGTGGTCGCGCCAATCACCGTTCGGGTGAACCCGGATGTGGACGCCAAAACCCACGCCAAGATCGCGACTGGCAAGTCCGAGAACAAGTTTGGGATCCCAATCGCGCGCGCCTCCGAGGTCTATGCACATGCGGCCAGCCTTCCGGGGCTGGAGGTGATCGGTATCGACGTCCATATCGGCTCGCAACTGACTGAGTTAGAGCCGTTCGAGATGGCCTACACTAAGGTCGCCGAACTCACGGAAAAGCTGCGGTCTGAAGGTCACAATATCCGCCGTCTGGATTTGGGCGGGGGCTTGGGCATTCCATACACCCGCGCGAATGACGCACCACCGTTGCCAGTGGAATATGGTGCGTTGATCAAGAAAACGCTGGGCCATCTGGGCTGTGAGATCGAGATCGAACCCGGCCGGCTGATTGCCGGAAACGCCGGTCTGATGGTCAGCAAGGTAATTTACGTGAAATCTGGCGAAGGTCGTGACTTCCTGATCCTCGACGGCGCGATGAACGACCTGATCCGTCCGGCGATGTACGAGGCACATCATGACATCGTGGCCGTAAATGAACCTGCTCCAGGCGTCGAACAGCAGCCCTATGATATCGTTGGTCCGGTCTGCGAAACCGGTGATACATTCGCCAAACAGCGCAACATGCCACCGCTGGCACCGGGTGATCTGGTCGTCTTCCGCAGTGCCGGTGCCTATGGTGCGGTGATGTCCAGCGAATATAACACCCGGCCCCTGATCCCAGAGGTTCTTGTGCATGGGGATCAATTTGCAGTTATTCGTGAACGCCCAAGCTTTGACGAAATCATAAACCGCGATACCATACCTGAGTGGCTTTGACGCGATAGGCGCGCGGGCCCGATCAGGAGGCCCGCTTTGCGCGCAAAACACAACCTGCCGATCCCAAGACTGTCCCTGTGGCTGACGCACGCAGGAATGCTGGCCGAGCAGTTTTTGCGCGCGTTTTGGCCATTTTTCTCGGTTTTGATGGCCATTCTGGCGGCTTTGATGCTGGGCTTGCATGACGAGGTCCGCGTCGAAATTGTCTGGGGCGTTGGCGCGGTGGCGCTGTTGGGTTTGGCCGCGACGCTGTTTATTGGCGCAAGGCGATTCCATTTCCCGATGCGGGCCGAGGCGTTGATGCGGCTGGATGAGGCGCTGCCGGGGCGGCCAATTCAAGCTTTGATAGATGATCAGGCAATTGGTTCCCAGGATGCGGATTCGGTTGCCCTGTGGCGCGCGCACCAGAATCGGATGGCACGACGCGTCGCGCAGGCAGAGCCCGTCAAACCCGATCTTCGGCTGGCCGACCGTGACCCTTTTGCGTTGCGCTATTCAGCGCTGTTGGCGCTAGTGATTGCGGCGCTGTTCGGTTCGTTCTGGCGGATCGGCTCTGTGGCCGAGATGACGCCGGGTGCTGCAGTGGCCGGGCAGGGGCCCAGCTGGGAAGGCTGGGTCGAGCCGCCGCGTTATACAGGGCTTCCGACACTCTATTTGGCCGATCAATCCGATCCGACATTATCTGTCCCGCAGGGCAGCCGCATCACTCTGCGCTTTTACGGAGAAGTTGGCGCGCACAGCCTGACCGAAAACACCACGCCCTTGGGTACCGAGGCGGCAACCGAACCGGAACAGGATTTTGTTGTCGACCGCTCGGGGCAGTTGAAGATCGACGGCCCATCGGGCCGGGACTGGACGCTGAACGTCATCGCAGATGCTCCCCCTCAAGTGGCCGTAGCCGGTTCAGCCGAGTCAGAGGCTGGTGGTCAGATGAAACTGCCATTTGCTGCAAGCGACGATTATGGGGTCATTTCCGGCTCGGCGGTGATCGAACTGGATCTAACCTCTGTCGACCGCCGGTATGGCCTGTCCGCCGCGCCTGAGCCGCGCGAAGTCATATCGGTTGAGCTGCCCATGCCAATCACCGGCGACCGGGCGGATTTCACCGAGGACCTGATTGAGGATTTCTCGCAGCACCCTTGGGCGCATTTGCCAGTAAAAATTACTCTGATGGCCCGTGATGCGGCCGAGCAGGAAACGCAATCCGAGCCACACCTGACTGCGCTGCCCGCACGCCGGTTCTTTGACCCGTTGGCGGCAGCAGTGATCGAACAGCGCCGCGACCTGCTGTGGACACGTGAAAACGCAACCCGGGTTTCGCAGATGTTGCGGGCAGTATCGCACCTGCCCGAAGAACTTTTCCGTTCCGACACCGCCTATCTGCGCCTGCGCGTGATTCTGCGCCGGTTAGAGATGTTCAACGAGTACGGGCTGAAGCCGGAACAGCAGGCAGAAATTGCTGAAGCGCTTTGGGAGCTTGGGGTGCTAATCGAAGAGGGCACCCTTGCTGATGCGCTGGAACGGATGCGCCGTGCGCAGGAACGCCTGACCGAGGCAATGAAAAACGGGGCCACCGACGAAGAGATCGCCGAACTTATGCAGGAACTGCGTGAAGCGACGCAGGACTATCTGCGCCAGTTGCAGCGGCTGGCACAGGAGAACGGCGAGTTCGACGAAAACCAGCAAGGCCAGAACGGCGAGACCATGCAGATGACGCAGGACGACCTGCAGCGCATGATGGACCGCATTCAGGAACTGATGGAGCAAGGCCGCATGGCCGAGGCGCAACAGGCCTTGGAAGAGTTCCAGCAGATGATGGAGAATATGCGCGTCACCCAGGGCCAGGGACAGGGGCAGCAGTCCGAAGGCCAGCAGGCGATGGAAGGGCTGGCAGAAACTCTGCGCGAACAGCAGGGTCTAAGTGATCAGGCCTTCCGAGATCTGCAGGAACAGTTCAACCCCGGCGCGCAATCTGGTGAAAGCCAGGGCAACGAAGGCCGCTCGGGCGGGCAGGGACGCGGTCAGAGTCACGAAGGACAGGGTGGCCAAGGACGGGGGACCGATGAGCAGGGCGGCGGCGGCCAGCAAAGCCAAGGGTCACTTGCGGATCGTCAACAGGCTTTGCGCGATGAACTGAACCGCCAGCAGCAGGGATTGCCCGGTGCTGGAACCCCCGAGGGCGATGCTGCCCGCGATGCGCTGGACCGTGCCGGGCGTGCGATGGAAGGTGCCGAAGAAGCTCTGCGTGGCGACGATCTGGCCGAAGCCATCGACCAGCAGTCTGAGGCGATGGAGGCCCTTCGCGAAGGTATGCGCTCTTTAGGCGAAGCTTTGGCGCAAAATCAGCAGAACCAACCGGGACAGGGTTCGCAGGAAGGCGACATGCAAGCCAACAACCGTGACCCATTGGGTCGCAGCCCCGGGGCCAACGGCACAATCTCGACCGACGAAAACTTGCTGCAGGGTGAAGACGTCTATCGCCGCGCGCGCGAGTTGCTGGACGAAATCCGCCGCCGGACTGGGGAATCGGATCGCCCCCAGATCGAACTGGAATATCTCAAACGTTTGTTAGAGAGATTCTGATGTGAGGTCAGTTCTGAGACGTGCCTGAGCCGGCCTGTGTCTCAATCCACAAACGTGCCTGATCGACCAGCGAGACATAGCTGCTGAGAACCGGATCGGCCTGCGGGACCGCTTCGGAAATCTTCTGCGAGTTGCTGTAAATCAGCAGCAGGATCACCCCGATGATCAGAATCAGCAGAAACCCGCGCCGGAATCCGCCGGATTTTCGTGGCGGGGGCACATCCTCGTCCAACTTTGGCAGGGGATCGTCACTGCGCAGGCTGGAATTGATTGCCTCGACATCGGGCAGTGCGTCTTTCTGACCGGAATCCTTCGCGGTTTCCGTTGCGATCAGGTCCTTGGCGGCCTTTTCCACTTCGGGAGGTGCGTCTAGCGCCAAATCGGTCTGCGTCTCAAGGCTGCCGCCTTCCTGCGCGCGTAGGTCCGCTTCCCGTTCTGCCTCTTCCTTGAGGATATTGGCAACAGCCGGATCGACATTCCCGGTTGAGGATGCCTCGGCGGGCTCTGGCGCTGATTTGGGCTCTTCGACAGGCTTCGCGACAATCTCTGTGCTTGCTGCCTTTGCCGCAGGTTCGACCACGGGCGTAGCGGGTTCCGGCTTTACCGGTTCAGCCGCGGTTTCGGGGTGCTTGGCCTGAAACCATGTCTTTTCGCAGTTGGAACACTGCACATCGCGGCCTTCCTCAGGGATGACCTCGTCTGGTACTTCGTACTGAGCACCACAATTCGGACAAGTAAGACGCATGCTGCCTCCCGGTCGGGGCGCCGACCTGATAATAGTTTTTTCAGGAATGATATTCCGTTAAGACCTGACAGCAAAGGGTGTTTTCGGTTTCCAACGTCAAGTGTCACCAAATCGACCCGGTGCAGGCATTGAAACCACAACCGCGCTCGGGCAAGAAGAGCGGCAACAATAAACGGGGGCCCTTGTGATCGAGCTGGAAAACGTCAGCTACACCTATGGCGATGGTGAATTGCTGAGCGATGTTTCGCTTCAGTTGCAGCCGGGGTCGTTCCATTTTCTGACAGGTCCGTCGGGTGCGGGCAAGACGACATTGCTCAAGCTGTGTTATGGCGCGTTGCTGCCCACGTCGGGCCGGCTGAACGCTTTTGAGCAGGACATAGCACGTCTGGACCGGGATCAGATGGCACTGTTGCGTCGCCGGGTCGGAGTCGTGCATCAGGATTGCCGGTTTCTGGACCATATGACCTTGGCTGAAAACGTCGCGTTACCATTGATGGTGTCTGGCAAGGGCGAGAACGCTCAGAAAGAAGACCTGTTGGAATTGCTGAACTGGGTCGGGCTGGGCACACGTCTTGATGCGCTTCCGCCCGAGCTTTCGGGGGGTGAACGTCAGCGTGCAGCGTTGGCGAGGGCGGTGATCCTGTCGCCAGACGTTGTGTTGGCCGATGAACCGACCGGCAACGTGGATTGGGAAATGTCCCAACGGTTGCTGCGCCTGTTGGTCGAGTTGAACAAGATGGGCAAAACCGTGCTGATCGCGACCCATGACCTGAGCCTGATACGCGCCGCCAAAAGCCAGGTTCAGGCCCGCGTCTTGCGCATTTCCCAGCGTCAGATTCAACTGGCCGGAGCGGATCTATGAGCAAAGATACCATCCGCAGCCTTTTGGCGCGCGACAAACGCGCGGACCGGGTTGTTCCTCCGTCCGGCTACACGGCGCAGCTGACCCTGTTCGTTTCCGGCGCGATGGCCTTTTTGGCCGTATTCGCACTTGCATTATCGCTGGCCTCGGGCCGACTGGCCGACCGTTGGGCATCGGAACTTGCCGGAGCCGCCACCTTGCGCATCAACGCGCCTGCCGAGCAGCTTGCCGCCCAGACCGAAGCTGCGCTGACCGTGCTGTCGCAAACCCCCGGCGTTGCGTCTGCCCGTGCCTTGAGCGCGGAGGAACAGGTTGCACTGTTGTCCCCGTGGTTCGGTCCGGATTTGCCGCTGGACACGCTGCCGGTGCCACAACTGATCGAAATCATCGAGGGCGAACCGGGGCTTGATGCGGCGGGATTGCGCTTGCGGCTTGGTGCCGAAGTGCCCGGAGCCGTGCTGGACGACCACTCGCGATGGCGCGAGCCGCTGGTCGAGGCGGCACGCTCGTTGCGGCGGTTGGGCTGGGTGTCTATCCTGCTGATTGGCGGTGCAACGGCGGCGATGATTACGCTGGCAGCCAATGCCTCGCTGGCGGCCAACGCACAGATCATCGAAGTGCTGCGCCTGATTGGTGCCCGTGATCGTTTCATCGCAAGAGCATTTGTACGGCGGTTCACTTATCGCGCATTCTTTGGCGCGCTGGTCGGTATGCTGGTTGGCATGACGGGCGTTCTACTGTTGCCCGAAGCCTCGCAAGAGGGCGGTTTTCTAACTGGATTGGGTTTTCAGGGGGTTGGCTGGCTGTTGCCTGCGCTGATACCTCTGCTGGGGGCTGCGGTGGCGTTCTTGGCCACCTGGACAGCCGCCGTACGTAAATTGAAGGAGCTTTCCTGATGGCCACAGCGATTCAATGGGTGCGCTCTTTGATCTTCATGATCGTGATTTATGTGTGGATGCTGATCCTTGGCATTGTATTCGCGCCCTACGCGCTGTTTGCCAAACGCGGCGCTTTGCAAGCTTGCAAAACCTATGCGCGTTCGACGATGTGGTTGGCCGGTTGGATGGTGGGTATTCGCTGTGAGGTTCGCGGAGACGTTCCCGTGGACGAGGTCGTGATCGGTGCCAAGCACCAGTCCTTCCTCGATATCATCATGATCTTCGCCGCCATTCCGCATGGTAAGTTCATCATGAAGAGGGAACTGCTGTATACCCCGGTTATCGGCCTTTACGCCCGTCGCCTTGGGTGCATTCCAGTCGATCGGGGCAAAAAGGGCGCGGCGGTTGCCAAGATGGTCAAGGACGTGTCCAAAGAGTTTTCCGAGCCCGGCCAGCTTGTGATTTATCCGCAGGGCACGCGGGTCGCACCGGGGGTTCAGAAACCCTACAAGGTCGGCACGGCAGTTCTGTATGAAGGGCTGGGTTTTCCTTGTGTGCCTGTCGCAACAAATGCGGGCGTATTCTGGCCGCGTACCGGAGTCATGCGAAAACCCGGTCTGGCGATCGTCGATTTTCTTGATCCGATTGAACCGGGCGTCGCACGGGATGTCTTTCTGGGACGCCTCGAAGACGTTATTGAGACGCGATCCAACGCGTTGATGCGAGAAGTGGGGTTTGATCCGGATGGAGTACGTTAACGACATCGAAGCGCTCGAAGCGCTGTACGGCAAGGCTGGTGCGGCGTCACTGCGCAAAGTCGCGCGGCATCTGACGCCGCTGTACCGCAAATGGATCATGGCTTCGCGCTTGTGTATCCTCAGCACTGTCGGCCCCGATGGCGTCGACGGCAGCCCGCGTGGTGACGACGGCCCGGTCGTGTTGGAGCTTGACCCGCACACGCTGGCGATGCCGGATTGGCGCGGCAACAACCGTCTGGACAGTTTGCGAAACATTGTGCGCGATCCGCGTGTGTCTTTGATGTTCATGGTTCCGGGATCTGACAATGTGGTCCGGCTGAACGGAACGGCCAAAGTGACCTCGGATGAGTCGTTGAGGGACCGTTTCGAAAAACAGGGTAAGCGTCCTGCTACAGTTATCGTCATCGAAATTGCCGAGGTTTACACGCAATGCGCCCGTGCCCTGATGCGCGCGCGCACATGGCGCAGTGGTGACGAGGCGGTCCATTTGCCTACAGTCGGCGAAATTCTGGCTGAAGCATCCGATGGTGAGGAATGGGGCGCGCGCTATGATAGGGAATGGGGCGCGCGCGCCGAGAAAACCATGTGGTGATTATGCCGCCGCGGCACCAATTCTGGCGACCTTGTTTATCCAGCGGTCCACGCTGCCGGGTTTGGGATAGCTGGCACCAGCGAAATAGGTAAATCGGGTCGGTTTGAACCCGACAAATCCCAGAATCTGTGCACGGACCTGACGGATCAAGGCCTGGCGATAGATCAGGCGCATGAACCAGCCGGGGGTGTCTGACGTCAGGATGACACGTGCCGTCCGTCCGGTCAGCATAGGGGCCGGAAATCCGATTCTGGTCGTATTGCGTGTATCGAACGTGCGTCCGGGGATAAAAGTCCGGTCAATCAGACCTTTCAGTTTTGCAGGCAATCCACCCCACCACATTGGCGTTGTCAAAACCAGATGCTCGCTCCACTCGAAGTCCTGCAGGACCTTTTCAAGTACCGGCTCTAACGGTTTGAAGTCTTCATAATTGCCCTGACCAAAATCGTGGTCGAACTGCAATTCACTAAGGTGAATCATTCGAACGTCGTGCCCCTGTTTCCGGGCCGCATCGGCATAGGTTTCGGCAAAGGTGCGCGACAGGCTGGTGTCGCCTGGGTGTCCGTCGAGGATGAGAATTTTCTTGGGTTTCATTGGGAATCTCCAAAAAATGACCATGGTCAGTTTTTAGAATTATAAAGTGACCATGGTCAATATTAAAATTTGACCGCGGTCAAAAAACATGCAAACAGGGCTTATGCAGAAGACAGTTCAAAAAAGAACACTCAAAACCCGCGCACGATTAATCGTGGCCGCCGAGGACGTTATCGAGCGAAACGGCTATCAGGCTTTGCGAGTAGAGGATGTTGTTCAGGCCGCCGGCGTCGCCAAGGGGACCTTTTTCGCGCATTTCCGGGACAAAGACGCACTAATGGAAATGCTTATCGGTGAAAGGCTGGTTGCCTGTTTCGATCAGGTCGAACAGGGTTCGGTTCCCCGCACGGCCCCCGAAATCGCCGATGCCCTGCAACCGATCCACGCGTTCATGACGTCCGAGCGTTATGTGTTTGATCTGATCATTCGATATTCAGGCGCTACGGCGATCACCGAAATTGGGCCCATCGCGCGCTGCTTTGAACGCTATGTCCGGCTGGTTGCTGGCTGGTTGGAAACCGCAAAAGTACGCCATGACATTTCCCCCGATCTGCTGGCCGAAGGTGTTCAGGCTTTTGCTATTCAGTCGATGTCGCTGAAGTTTTGCGCTCTGCACGAGGCGCAGAGCTTTTCAGACAGGTTGGAAATCTATCTGGATGCGTGGTTGACCCCGGCCACCTGAGGGCCGCCGGGGTCGTTGTATCAGCTGTGGATTGGTCCGTCGCCGCAAGCCAAGGCAGCTTCACGGACGGCTTCGGAATATGTCGGGTGGGCGTGGCAAGTCAGGGCCAGATCCTCGGCCGAGGCACCGAATTCCATTGCGACACAGACCTCGTGGATCAGGTCGCCAGCGCCCGGACCGATGATATGGCATCCCAGAATGCGATCAGTCTCTTTGTCAGCGAGAATTTTGACGAAACCGTCTGTCATCAAGTTCGCCTTGGCGCGGCCGTTGCCCATGAACATGAATTTTCCGACCTTATAAGCGCGGCCCTGTTCTTTCAGAGTCTCTTCGGTTTCGCCCACATTGGCAACCTCGGGCCATGTGTAGATCACACCGGGGATAACGCCGTAGTTCACGTGGCCATGCTTGCCCGCAACCTGCTCGGCGGCGGCCATACCTTCGTCTTCAGCCTTATGAGCCAGCATCGGGCCTTCGGTCACGTCACCGATGGCGTAAACACCCGGCACATTTGTCTGCCAGTCGGCACCCACCTTGATCTGACCGCGCGGTGTCATTTCAACGCCCAAAGCTTCAAGACCCAATCCATCTGAGTACGGTTTGCGGCCGGTTGCGACCAGCACGGTATCCGCCTCGATCACATGCTCGCTGTCATCCTTGCGCAGCTTGTAGGTCACCTTGGCTTTGGTCTTGGTGGCTTCGGTTTTTTGGACCGCAGCGCCCATGACAAATTTCAGGCCCTGTTTCTTGAGGATGCGCTGGAATGTTTTCTGAACTTCAGGGTCCATGCCGGGGGTGATCGCGTCTAGGAATTCGATCACAGTCACCTCAGCGCCCAGACGCTGATAGACCGAGCCCAGCTCAAGCCCGATTACACCTGCGCCGATCACAACCATCTTTTTCGGAACCTTGCCCAGCGATAGCGCACCGGTTGAGGTCACGACAACCTTTTCGTCCACCTCGACACCAGGCAGCGAGGACGGCTCGGACCCCGATGCGATGATGATGTTCTTGGCGGTGTGGAGCTCGTCACCCACTTTGACCTGACCGGCTGCAGGGATCGAGCCCCAGCCTTTCAGCCAGTCGATCTTATTCTTTTTGAACAGGAACTCGATGCCCTTGGTGTTACCGTCGATGGTTTCCTGCTTGTAGCTTTGCATTTGTTTCCAATCGACCGAGGGGCTTTTGCCCTTCAGACCCATCTTGGCAAAGTTGTGCTCGGCCTCGTGAAGCTGATGACTGGCATGCAGCAGCGCCTTCGAGGGGATGCATCCCACGTTCAGGCACGTGCCACCCAGAGTATCGCGCCCTTCGACACATGCGGTTTTCAGGCCCAGCTGAGCGCAGCGGATGGCGCAAACATAGCCGCCGGGGCCCGATCCGATTACGATAACGTCATAATTTGCCATGTGTCATGTCCTTGTCGTTTACGGGGATGGCGGCAATTGTCTGCACACCGGGACGTCTCCCCATTACTTTATCCACGCCGGCGTCTGAATCAAAAGACAGCAGCCAGCAACATTACAGTGTTGGCCGACAGGCCAACGAGCCAGATCACGGTTCGCCAAGGCGTCCAACCCAAAGCGTAGGCCGGGACATAGAGGATACGGGCGACCAGATAGATCCAGCTACAGGCGGCTGTGAAACCGTTCGATTGGCCCGAAACCGTCACAACAAGCGCTGCGATTGCGAACAAGACCAACCCTTCGGTGTGGTTGCTGAGCGCGCGATGCAGGCGTCCCGAAACGCCAGGCTTGTCAAATGGGGTATCACGTGGACCAACTGCATGGCCAAGGTCAATCTTACCGTGTCCCGCAGCCAGATAGGCCACGAATTGTACGACCCACAGTAGCGCGGCAAGGGTCAGGACGGTTAGTTCAGTGGTCATCCGTTGGTTCTCTTTGATCCGTCGAAAGTCATCGCCTTACCCATTCGTGCTGCGCCCCCGACGCGGAGGCGCAGTCGCATGCCTTCAGACAGGTTCCAGAACCTTGACCTGAATATGTGCCACACCACCGCGTTCGTGATGCATCGCCAGTTCTTCAGAGTCGAAGAAGTTCTGCGCTTTTTCCAGATCGGTCACTTCGAACATGGCAACCGCATGATCTTTCTGATCCGGGTCTTTCCAGATATGGAGGTCGCGGATGCCCGCGGCCTCCCTCATCGGTTTGTCTTCCTGAAACACCTTTAGCCAGGCATCGAAATCGGCCACGTCAGCTTGCCAGAGTACATGTGTTGCCATGATTACAGATCCATCAGCAGGCGGCGCGGATCTTCCAGCGCCTCTTTCACACGTACAAGGAACGTCACTGCGCCCTTGCCGTCGACAATCCGGTGGTCATAAGACAGAGCCAGATACATCATCGGGCGGATCTTGATCTCACCATTTATGACCATCGGACGGTCCTGGATCTTGTGCATGCCCAGAATGCCCGATTGCGGCGGGTTCAGGATCGGAGAAGACATGAGCGAGCCATAGACGCCGCCGTTCGAGATGGTGAAGGTTCCGCCCTGCATCTCGGCCATCGAAAGTTTGCCGTCGCGTGCGCGCTTGCCTTTTTCGGCAATGGCTTTTTCGATGGCGGCAAAGGACATGCTGTCTGCATCACGGATGACCGGAACAACCAGGCCCTGCGGCGTGCCGGCGGCAACGCCCATGTGGACGAAGTTTTTGTAGACGATGTCGGTGCCATCAATTTCGGCGTTGACTTCGGGAACTTCTTTCAGCGCGTGGCAGCAAGCCTTGGTGAAGAAGGACATGAAGCCCAGTTTCACGCCGTGCTTCTTTTGGAACAGCTCTTTGTACTCATTGCGCAGGGCCATCACCTCGGTCATGTCCACCTCGTTGAAGGTGGTCAGGATTGCCGCGGTGTTTTGCGCATCTTTCAAACGCTTGGCGATGGTCTGGCGAAGGCGGGTCATGCGCACGCGCTCTTCACGGGCGGCGTCCTGCGCCGCAACCGGCGCCCGAGGCGCTTGTGCCGGGGCAGGAGCGGCCGCTGTAGGAGCCGGGGCTGCAGCTGTTGCTGCCGCGCGGGCGACATCCTCTTTCATGATCCGGCCATCGCGACCGGTGCCGGTGACTTGATCTGTGGACAGGCCAGCTTCGGCCATCGCCTTTTCAGCCGACGGCGCATTGGCCACATCTTTGCCGGTACTTGTGGTTGTAGCCGGGGCTGCCGCCGCTTGTGCCGGAGCCGCTGCTGCACCTCCTGCCGCGCCTGAGATAACCGCCAGTTTGGCTGTCGCGTCTACAGTTGCGCCTTCGGGTGCTACGATTTCAGCAAGAACACCCGCAGCCGGGGCCGGAACCTCGACCGAGACTTTGTCGGTTTCCAACTCGCACAGCATTTCGTCCTGCGCGACGCTGTCGCCGACCTGCTTGAACCAGGTCGAAACAGTTGCTTCGGTCACGGATTCACCCAAGGTCGGCACCATGACGTCAACACTGCCGCTGGACGCCGCCGGAGCTGCCGCTGCCGCAGGGGCTGGTGCAGCGGCCGGGGCTGCGCCTTCACCGGCGGCGATGGTGGCCAGCAGAGCGTCAACACCAACGGTTTCGCCTTCGGCGGCGACAATTTCGCCCATCACGCCAGCGACAGGAGAGGGGACTTCGACCGTGACCTTGTCGGTCTCCAACTCACACAGCATTTCATCAACGGCTACAGCGTCACCGGGTTTCTTGAACCATGTCGCAACCGTGGCTTCGGTAACCGACTCGCCAAGCGTGGGAACACGAACTTCAATCGTCATCGTTTACTTTCCTTCAATGCTCAGCGCTTCGTTCACCAGCGCTTCTTGTTGGGCTTTGTGTTGGCTGGCCAGACCCGTTGCGGGCGAAGCCGATGTGGCGCGGCCGACGTAACGCGGCCTTGTGTGCTTGGCGCCGATGCGGGTCAGAACCCACTCAATATTCGGTTCGATAAAGGTCCAGGCACCCTGGTTCTTGGGTTCTTCCTGGCACCAGATCATTTCGGCCCCCTTAAAGCGCTCAAGCTCGTTAATCAGCGAATGCGCCGGGAAGGGATAGAACTGTTCGATCCGCATGAGGTACACGTCGTCGATGCCGCGCGCGTCGCGTTCTTCCAGCAGGTCGTAGTAGACCTTGCCGGAACACATCACCACGCGTTTGACCTTGTCGTCCTTGACCAATTTGGTGTCTGAGTTGCCATGTTGCGCATCATCCCACAACACGCGGTGGAAGCTTGAACCGGTGGTGAATTCTTCGGCCTTGCTGACCGCCAGCTTGTGACGCAGCAGCGATTTGGGTGTCACCAGAATTAGCGGCTTGCGGAAGGTGCGGTGTAACTGACGGCGTAGGATGTGGAAATAGTTCGCCGGTGTCGTGCAGTTGGCCACGATCCAGTTGTCCTGGCCACACATCTGCAGGAACCGTTCCAGGCGCGCCGATGAGTGTTCGGGCCCTTGACCCTCGAAGCCATGAGGCAACAGGCAAACCAGACCGGACATGCGCAGCCACTTGCTTTCGCCCGAGCTGATGAACTGGTCGAACATGATCTGTGCGCCGTTGGCGAAGTCACCAAACTGCGCTTCCCAAAGGGTTAGCGCATTCGGTTCTGCCAGCGAAAACCCGTATTCGAAACCCAGAACCGCATATTCGCTGAGCATCGAGTCGATCACTTCATACTTCGACTGCCCTTCGCGAATGTTGTTCAGCGGATAAAACCGTTCTTCGGTTTCCTGATGCACGAACCCCGAGTGGCGTTGGCTGAACGTCCCGCGCGTTGCGTCCTGACCAGACAAACGTACCGGATAGCCTTCGGTCAGCAACGAGCCAAATGCCAGAGCCTCACCCGTCGCCCAGTCGAAACCTTTGCCGCTTTCGAACATCTGTTTTTTGTGGTCCAGCAGACGCGCGACTGTCTTATGTACCGCAATATCGTCGGGCGCGTGGGTTAACGCGTTGCCAATCTCAGCTAAAGTTTCCGGCTTTATCGCAGTGTCGCCGCGGACATATTCATCTTTGTTCTTGTCCAGATGCGACCAGCGCCCGTCCAGCCAGTCGGCCTTGTTGGGCTTATAGTCCTTCCCGGCCTCAAACTCATCATTCAGATGTGCCTGGAAGGCGGCTTTCATGTCCTCGATTTCGCCTTCGGGGATCAGACCGTCTTTGACCAGACGTTCCGTGTACAGCGACAAAGTGGTCTTATGCGTCTTGATCTTCTTGTACATGATCGGATTGGTGAACATGGGCTCATCGCCCTCGTTGTGACCAAACCGGCGATAGCAAAAGATGTCGATAACCACGTCCTTGTGGAACTTCTGACGAAATTCGGTCGCTACCTTGGCGGCATGTGTCACAGCTTCGGGATCGTCTCCATTCACGTGGAAGATCGGTGCCTCAACCATCAGGGCGATATCCGTGGGGTAGGGGCTCGAGCGGCTGAAATGCGGCGCAGTTGTAAAACCGATCTGGTTGTTCACCACGATATGCATTGTGCCGCCGGTTTTATGACCCTTTAGGCCCGACAGGCCGAACCCTTCGGCCACAACACCCTGACCCGCAAAGGCCGCATCGCCGTGCAACAGGATGCCCATCACCTTGGTGCGGTCTTCGTCACCCAACTGATCCTGTTTGGCGCGGACCTTGCCCAAAACAACCGGGTTCACCGCCTCAAGGTGCGAGGGGTTGGCAGTCAGCGACAGATGGACGCTGTTGCCGTCAAACTCTCGGTCGCTGGACGCGCCGAGGTGGTATTTCACGTCGCCGGAACCGTCGACATCTTCGGGTTTGAAGCTGCCGCCCTGGAACTCGTTGAAGATGGCGCGATAGGGTTTGCGCATCACATTCGCCAGAATGTTCAGACGGCCCCGGTGCGGCATACCGATGACGATATCGCTGACACCCAGCGCGCCGCCGCGCTTGATGATCTGCTCCATCGCGGGGATCAGCGCCTCACCGCCGTCCAAACCAAAGCGCTTGGTGCCCATGTATTTCACATGCAGGAACTTCTCGAACCCTTCGGCCTCGACCATCTTGTTCAGGATTGCCTTGCGGCCTTCCTTGGTGAACTGGATTTCCTTGCCGTACCCTTCGATCCGCTCTTTCAGCCACGCGGCTTCTTCCGGATTTGAGATATGCATGTACTGCAGCGCGAACGTGCCGCAATAGGTGCGTTTCACGATTTCGACGATCTGGCGCATGCTGGCCATCTGCAGCCCAAGCACGTTGTCGATAAAGATCGGGCGATCCATGTCGCCCTCGGTGAAGCCGTAAGTCTTGGGGTCCAACTCAGGGTGGGTGCTGGCCGCGCGCATGCCCAGCGGGTCCAGATCGGCGGCCAGATGGCCCCGGATGCGATAGGCCCGGATCAGCATCAGCGCCCGCAAACTGTCCAGCACCGCACGCTTTATCTGATCTTCACTGACCTGAACGCCCTTGGCTTCGGCCTTGTCCTTGATCTTGTCGCCCGCTGCCTTAGCATCGATTTCGGCCCATTCGCCCGTCAATGCACCGGTCAGATCATCCGTCGGCATCGGCGGCCAGTCGGTCCGTGCCCAGGACGGCCCTTCGGCCTCGCGCTGGACGTCCGGGGTGGCGTCGCCCATCTGCCGGAAGAACTCGACCCAGGCAGCATCCACCGCGTTCGGGTCCTTGGTGTACTGGGCATAAAGCTGCTCCAGATATTCGGCATTATGCCCCTGCATAAAGCTAGAGGCATGAAAGGCAGAGTTGGGCGTATGTTCGGTCATTGGGCTACCTCATGTGGGTTGGGACCGTATTGATTGGTGCCTGGCTGGCTGGGGCGGGTCAGCCACCACAGAACCAGGAGGGGCGACACAAACAAAACAAGCAGTGTCGGGATAACGACCAGCAACGTGGCGCGGGTGAACAGGATGTCCAGATTGCCGCCATGCTGGAAACTGGAGGCAAGGCCGATGCCGAAGAACAGAACCGCCCCGGCACCGAGGATCAGCAGGATCGGTAGCAAGGCAAAAAGCCCGCTGCGCCCGGTGTCATGCATCCGTCGCCACGCGACGGCCAGATGCGGGACAAACACGATCAGGCCGACGATGCTTTGCACCGGCGCAGAGGACGTCGCAGTTACGGCTTTGACCTCGTCAGTCTGGCTGACCGAGACCTGAGTGAAGAACTGCCAGTCGATGATGCCAGCGATGAAGTTCCAGATCACGATGAACAGGAAAAAGAACCAGTATTCGGGCCGCGAGGCACGACCCGAGAAGGTGAAGAACTTGGAGAAACAGGTGCGGATGGCGTCAGAGAAGGTCATGAATCCCCCGCTTGGTACGTGTAGGAGTATCCGGTTCCAAAACCTGTTACATAGTTAAGCCATTCCAAGTCCTTGACCTCAAGTATGTGTGGATAAGGTGCATGAATGGAAGTGCGGTACGTGACTCGGGGGTCGGGCCAATCAAGTTTCGGATTTCTGGTGCGTTCCGAGATCACCTGCGATGTGCCGGAAGGGTTTCTTTTCAATTCCGGTCGGCTGAAGGCGTTTCCGAGTTCACGAGAGGCTTTGCCTTGCCCAAATATTGCTGTGCAAGAGCTTTTGTACTCTACAAAGTCTTTTTCAGATTTTTGATCCGAACCCCCGAAGTCAACGAATATCAGAAGCGCGGAATTGTGTGCGGAAAAAGCCACGTAGTGAGCTTGATCGTTCAAGCGTGCTTGGCCAATCTCAGGGCGGCTGCAATCCATTGGGAGTTGGCCAAGGCAAAATGTTCCATTTGTATTTTCGGGGTCAATCTCGTCCGACTTGAGAGAGGGCAATGCGATCCAAACGGTTCGGTCAACAACTTCTTCAGCCTCCGCGCCTTTGACTTGCTGCCAACCCAAACCTTCTGCTCGCTCTACGAGGTCTGTAATGGAAGAGTAGCGAGCCTCGCACATATCAATAGTCGCAATGGCGGATACTTCTTCTTCTGCCGCAATTGGTGCTGCCAAAAGAAAAGACGCTAGTGCGAGAATTGAAACTCTAGCGAGGCTCATCAACGTCACTTACCCAATCGCTTCCAGCACAGCCTCACCCAGCTGCGCCGGGCTTTCGGCCACGACGATGCCGGCCGAGCGCATGGCTTCGATCTTGTCCTCGGCACCGCCCTTGCCGCCGGCGACGATAGCGCCCGCGTGACCCATGCGGCGGCCCGGAGGGGCTGTGCGGCCTGCGATGAAACCGGCGGTCGGTTTCCTGCGGCCTTTCTTGGCCTCATCCGCCAGGAACTGCGCGGCTTCTTCTTCGGCTGAACCACCGATCTCACCGATCATGATGATCGACTCAGTTTCATCGTCGGCCAGGAACCATTCCAGCACGTCGATATGCTCGGTGCCTTTGATCGGGTCGCCGCCGATGCCCACGCAGGTGGATTGGCCCAGACCCACATCGGTGGTCTGCTTGACGGCCTCATAAGTCAGAGTGCCCGAACGCGACACAACGCCGACCGAGCCGCGCTTGTGGATGTGGCCGGGCATGATGCCGATCTTGCAGGCGTCGGGCGTGATGACACCGGGGCAGTTCGGGCCGATCAGGCGAGATTTCGAACCTTCCAGCGCGCGCTTCACCTTCATCATGTCCAGAACCGGGATGCCTTCGGTGATGCAAACGATCACTTCCATCTCGGCATCAATCGCCTCAAGGATCGAGTCCGCCGCGAACGGCGGCGGAACATAAATCACCGAGGCGTTCGCTTCGGTCACCGCCTTGGCCTCGTGGACCGAGTTGAATACGGGCAGGTCGAGATGGGTCATCCCACCTTTGCCAGGGGTCACGCCGCCGACCATCTTGGTGCCATATGCGATGGCCTGTTCAGAGTGGAATGTGCCCTGCGAGCCGGTAAAGCCCTGACAGATCACTTTGGTATTTTCGTCGATGAGGACTGCCATTTTGTGGCTCCTTTAGAAAATTGTCTGTTCGGCGACTGTGTCGCGCGGGTAGAGATGAGAACGGACAGAGCGCATAATCACGAAGTCACTCCGATCTGGAATGTCCCTTCTCCTGCACCGTTACCAATTCCGGGGATGTAGATTAGGGGCCCGTTCGGATAGCCCGTAAACTGCTGCAAAATACTGCCCGGAATGCGAGTGGCATTTCCGTAGCGTTGTTGCAGCACCGTATAGGCGTCAGTTCCGGGTGCTGGACGTGCACGCATCGAGCAAAGCATTTTGCCGTTGCTCAGCGTCTGACGTTCGAATGAAACGGCTCCACCGGTTGGGTCGCCGCCGCCATTCTCGCAGACCTGCTTAAATGCATTCAGTGCTGTATCCATTGTAACTGCCGGAAGAGCACGTACCTGGTCGGCCCTGGAGGGCGGCGCGTCGCAACCCGCCAGACCGATCAGAGCCATTACTGCTCCGACTATCGCGAAACGTGACGCCATTAACCCTTAACCGCCTTCACGATCTTCTCGGCACCGTCTTTCAGGTTGTCCGCCGCGATCACGTCCAGGCCAGAGGTGTTGATGATCTCTTTGCCTTTCTCAACGTTCGTGCCTTCCAGACGCACGACCAGCGGAACCTTAAGGCCGACCTCTTTCACTGCCGCCACAACGCCCTCAGCGATCACATCACAGCGCATGATGCCGCCGAAGATGTTGACCAGAATGCCTTTGACCTGCGGGTCTGAGGTGATGATCTTGAACGCCTCGGTCACTTTCTCTTTGGTGGCACCGCCGCCCACGTCGAGGAAGTTGGCAGGCTCAGCCCCGTAAAGCTTGATGATATCCATCGTCGCCATTGCAAGCCCCGCACCGTTCACCATGCAGCCGATTTCACCGTCCAGCGCGATGTAGTTCAGGTCGTATTTCGACGCTTCCAGTTCCTTGGGGTCCTCCTCGGTCGTATCACGCAGTTCGGCGATATCAGGGTGGCGGTAAACCGCGTTGCCGTCAAAGCCGACCTTGGCGTCCAGAACTTTCAGGTCGCCGCTGTCCGACACGATCAGCGGGTTGATCTCCAGCATCTCCATGTCTTTCTCAACGAAGGCGGAATACAGCTGGCTCATCAGCTTGACGCATTGCTTGACTTGCGCACCTTCCAGGCCCAGCGAGAACGCGATGCGGCGTCCGTGGTAGGGCTGATAGCCGGTTGCCGGGTCGACCGAGAAGGACAGGATTTTCTCGGGCGTCGCTGCGGCCACCTCTTCAATGTCCATGCCACCTTCGGTCGAGCAAACGAACGAGATGCGGCTGGTCTGGCGATCCACAAGCAGCGCCAGGTACAGCTCACGCTCGATACCGGAACCAGCTTCGATATAGATGCGGTTAACCTGCTTGCCTGCGGGGCCGGTTTGATGTGTGACCAGTGTGCGGCCCAGCATCTTTTTGGCCTCTTCAGCGGCTTCTTCAACGGATTTGGTCAGACGGACACCGCCCTTTTCGCCGGCGTCGGACTCTTTGAAACTGCCCTTGCCGCGGCCACCCGCGTGGATTTGCGCCTTAACGACCCAAAGGGGGCCATCCAGTTCACCGGCTGCGGTTTTGGCTTCCTCGGCGCGCAGAACCGCGCGACCTTCGGAGACCGGAGCGCCATAGCTGCGAAGAAGCGCCTTGGCCTGATATTCGTGAATGTTCATCGAAACTGTCCTGTCTGACTACGATTAAACCGTTATAGGGGTGTCTAGGGCACAAGGTTAAAGGGTTTTTTGACAGGAAAGCGGTTTTTCACGAAGATTTTCATTATTTGTGATCACAGTATTTTTGCGTGTGATCACAAAAGGTGGAAAAGGCCGTCCTATTGATTCGTCGACGACGACGGCCTTTAGAATAAAGAGAGAATTCAGCTAGCGCTAAACCTAGCCGTCAGGCCGTAGTGGCGGTTTCAAACGATTGAGCACCACCGGCCGTGATGCATCAATTCGGTGGCGAGACTACTTTTAAAAACAAAACCCGGCTCGCCAAAGACGAACCGGGTTCCAGTTTATCGTTCTGGACGGATCAGGCCAGCGAGCTGTCAATGCCCTTGCAAGCTTCGATCAGGCCTTTGACTGCGTTGACCGAGTTGTCGAAACCGGCCTGCTCGTCTTCGTTCAGCTTGATGTCCACGATCCGTTCGACGCCACCGGCACCGATCACGGTAGGTACGCCAACATACAGGCCGTCTACGCCCAGCTCACCGCTGCAATAGGCGGCGCAGGGAAGAACGCGCTTCTGGTCTTTCAGGTACGCTTCTGCCATTTCGATCGCCGAGGTGGCGGGCGCGTAGTAGGCCGAACCGGTTTTCAGCAGGCCAACGATCTCGGCGCCGCCATCACGGGTGCGCTGAACGATCGCGTCCAGCTTGTCCTGTGTGGTCCAGCCCATCTCGACCAGATCGGGCAGCGGGATACCGGCAACGGTCGAGTAACGCACCGACGGCACCATGGTGTCGCCGTGGCCGCCCAGAACGAATGCGGTGACGTCGCGCATCGAGACGTTGAACTCTTCCGACAGGAAGTGTGCGAAACGAGCCGAGTCCAGAACGCCTGCCATGCCACAGACCTTGTTGTGGGGCAGGCCCGAGAACTCACGCAGAGCCCAGACCATCGCATCCAGCGGGTTGGTGATGCAGATCACGAACGCGTCGGGTGCGTGGGCTGCGATGCCTTCGCCAACCGACTTCATGACTTTCAGGTTGATGCCCAGCAGGTCATCGCGGCTCATACCGGGTTTGCGGGCAACGCCAGCGGTGACGATGCAGACGTCCGCGCCTGCGATGTCGGCATAGTCGCTGGTGCCGGACATCGCTGCGTCGAACCCTTCCGAAGGGCCGGATTCAGCGATGTCGAGCGCTTTGCCCTGCGGCAACCCGTCTGCGATGTCGAACAGGACAACGTCACCCAGTTCTTTGACAGCTGCAAGGTGTGCAAGCGTGCCGCCGATGTTCCCCGCGCCGATCAGCGCAATCTTGGGTCTGGCCATTTGGAAAATCTCCGGTCGGAATTGAAATCGCGGCTGTGCTAGTCGCTAAATGGCTTTCGCGCAAGTGTTCAGCGGCGCGGCATGCAACCGCATACAGTTTGCGCTGCCCTGTCTGATTGCGCTAAAGGGCCAGTGACACAAGCCTAAACCGGGACGCGACATGTTCGAATTGAACCTGATGTTTTTTGTTGTGGCGATCCCGGCTGTGATCTTTGCGGGTATTTCCAAGGGTGGCTTTGGCTCGGGTGTGGCCTTTGCATCTTCGTCGATTCTGGCGCTGATATTGGAACCGGGGCAGGCTCTGGCCCTGATGCTGCCGATCCTGATGGTGATCGATGTCGCGACTTTAGGACCCTATTGGAAACGCTGGAACTGGCCGGATTCACGCTTGTTGATCCTGGGCGCCGTGCCGGGCGTGGCTTTGGGGGCATGGCTGTTTCGTGCCACCGACGATGATCTGTTGCGTCTGTTGATCGGGGCAATCTCAATTGGATTTGTCGTCTGGCACCTCAGCCAGGCCAAAGGCTGGGTGCGCGGGTTTATCAATCGCCTGCCACCACCTGCCGGTTTGCTTGCAGGGCTGGTCGCCGGGTTTACCAGTTTTGTCAGTCATGCAGGCGGTCCGCCCGCCGCTGTGTACCTGCTGTCGCAACGTTTGACGAAAACCGAGTTTCAGGCCAGCACGGTTCTGGTCTTTTGGGTCATAAATATCACGAAATTCGTGCCCTACGCCTATCTGGGTATGTTCACATGGAACACCGCATGGGCCGATCTGCTATTGACCCCTTTTGCAATTCTTGGGGCATGGCTGGGCGTCCGGGCGCATTTCATGCTGTCCGAACGCCTTTTTTTTGGCATTGCCTACGTGCTGCTTACGCTCACCGGCAGCAAACTGATCTGGGACGCACTGACCTGATCAGACATTCGGCGGCAGGGCTTCGGCCGTCATTTCATAAGCCTGCCCCGAGGCGACAAGGCAGGTTATACCGTCTGGCAGCGTCACCGTGATGGTCCAGCTGCCGCTTTGTTCCGACGCATAAAGCTCCATCACGGCGCCTTGGCGCGCGATGCCGAGCCCTTGGCGCGTTTCCCCATAGGATTCGGTCAGTCGTTTGATCACCTCGTCACGGGGCGCACAGTTGCGAGCGTGCACCTGCTGTGCCGCAAGAACCATCATCCCAAGGCCCATTGTCATATTCAGAAGTGTCTTTTGCATGTCCGACCCTTTTCAATTTCATTTGCCGGTCAGGGTGCCGTTGCGGGACCGAAATTCGGTAAAGGGAACGCGCGTTGCGTCGCAAATGCTGCGATGCGGCGATTTTGCGCTTGAACTTTCCGGCAAAAAATGCCCCATTCCGCGCAACTTTATTTCTTCGGGAGAAGCCAATGGATCCGCGCCAGCGCCCCTATCGCTCTGTTCTTTACATCCCCGGTTCAAAAGACCGGGCGCTGGACAAGGCGCGCACCCTACCTGTGGATGCGATCATTTTTGACCTCGAAGATGCGGTGGCTGCGGATGAAAAGGAAAATGCGCGCGCAACGCTCAAGACGGCTCTGGCTGCGGGCGGGTATGGCGAGCGGGTCAAGATCGTGCGCATCAACGGGCTGGACACAGAATGGGGCCGGGCTGACGCCGAAGCGGTGCGCGAGATGGATGCAGACGTTGTACTGTTGCCCAAGGTGAACTCTGCTGCGGATGTGGATACGCTGGCCGCAATCACAGGCGATTTGCCGATCTGGGCGATGATGGAGACACCGCGCGGAATGCTGAACGCAGCCGAGATCGCCGCCCATCCGCTGATGGCGGGCTTCGTCATGGGTACCAATGATCTGGCGAAAGAACTGCAAACCCGCTTCCGCCCGGACCGCCTGCCGCTGATGACTTCGCTGGGTCTGTGTCTGCTGGCCGCCAAGGCCGAGGGCCTGATCATCGTCGATGGTGTCTATAACGCATTCAAAGACGCCGAAGGTCTGGCTGCCGAATGTGCGCAGGGCCGCGACATGGGCTTTGACGGCAAGACATTGATCCATCCTGCGCAGGTCGACGTGACCAACGCAGCCTATGCGCCATCAGAGACCGAGATTGATTTGGCCCGCCGACAGATCTCCGCGTTTGAAGAGGTCGAGGCACAAGGTCAGGGCGTTGCCGTAGTTGACGGCAAGATCGTGGAAAACCTGCACGTTGTAACTGCCCGCGAAATTCTGGCAAAAGCGGAGGCAATTACGGCTTTGCAAGCGGGGTAAGCCAGCATGGGCTTTGTTCTTCTGATTCTCGGCGTGGCACTATGGTGGGCCGCGCACCTTTTCAAACGTGTGATGCCGGCGCAGCGAGCCGCGATGGGCAATGCGGGCAAAGGCGTGGTCGCGCTGGCGCTGGTGGCGTCGATCCTGCTGATGATCTTCGGCTATCGCATGACCGACTTCATCTATGTCTGGGCGCCGCCGTCCTTCATGATCCACATCAACAACCTGCTGGTGCTGATCGCCATATACATGATGAGCCCCGCCGGAACCAAAGGACGTTTGCTGAACAAGTTCCGCCATCCGATGCTGGGCGGATTCAAGCTGTGGGCTTTTGCGCATTTGTTGGTGAACGGCGATCTGGCTTCGGTCATCTTGTTCGGTGGATTGTTGGGCTGGGCCGTGGTCGAAGTGATCGTGATCAACAAATCCGAACCTGACTGGACCCCCGGCGAACCCGGAACCTATGGCAAGGATGCGATGTTCTTTGTGGCCTCGATCGTGCTGCTGGGCATTATCGGCTATATTCACGGGCTGGTTGGCCCGTCACCGTTCCCCTCGTAAGGATTCGACATCATGGCAAAACTTTATCGTCTGCTGACCGAGGAAGACACATCCGCTTTCTGCCACAAAGTGTCAGATGCGCTGGCAAAAGGGTGGGAGCTGTATGGCGACCCGTCCTATGCCTATGACGAAAACAGCCGCATGATGCGCTGCGCGCAGGCCGTGACCAAAGAGGTCGAGGCCGACTATTCACCTGACATGAAACTGGGACAGCAATAATGGCAAAAACCAATCCGGGCCGCTTTTTCGAGGACTATTCCATTGGTCAGGTGTTGCACCACGCTGTGCCGCGCACAGTGACCAACGGTGAGCGGGCGCTGTACCATGCTCTCTATCCTGCGCGGCATGCGCTGTATTCCTCGGACGAATTCGCCCGGAATTGCGGCTTGCCGCAAAGCCCGATTGACGACTTGGGAGCATTCCATGTGGTGTTCGGCAAGACCGTCCCGGATGTTTCACTGAACGCAGTTGCCAATCTGGGCTATGCCGAGGGGCGCTGGCTTAAGCCGGTCTATCCCGGTGACACGCTGCGTTCGGAATCCGAGGTGATCGGCCTCAAACAGAACTCGAACGGCAAAACAGGCGTTGTCTGGGTGCGTACGCGGGGTCTGAACCAGCGCGACGAAGTTGTCATTGAATATGTGCGCTGGGTCATGGTGCGGAAATCGGATCTGGATGCGCCCGCGCCCGAGACTGTGGTGCCCAAGCTTAAAAAAGCGCTGGAGCCACAGGACTTGGTGGTGCCCGCAGGGCTTGATTTTTCCCGCTACGATTTTGCCCAAGCTGGTGAAGCACATCGCTGGGGCGACTATGAAGTGGGCGAAATCATTGACCACGTCGATGGCGTTACGGTTGAAGAGGCTGAACACATGCTGGCCACCCGCCTGTGGCAGAACACGGCCAAGGTGCATTTCGACCTGACCTTCCGTCCTGACGGGCGGCTAATCTATGGCGGACACGTGATTTCCATGGCACGGACCCTGTCGTTCAATGGGCTGGCAAATGCGCAAATGATCGTCGGCCTGAACGGTGGCGCGCATGCCAACCCCTGCTTTGCAGGTGACACGATCAAGGCGTGGTCCGAGGTTCTGGACAAAGCAGAAACCGCCGTTCCGGGCGTCGGTGCCGTGCGCCTGCGGTTGGTCGCCACCAAAGGCGGCGCGCCGTTTGAGTTGAAAAATGAAGAAGGCCGGTATTTGCCAAATGTTCTTCTGGACCTCGACTATTGGGCGTTGATGCCGATCTGACACAAGTAGTGACATTCATTTGATCGCAGCCAGCGCCAATCGTGTTAGGCTGTGGTCATGACCTTGCTTCGCACGATAGCTGCCTGCGTCTGTTTGGCGCCCCCTGCTTATGCTTGCGATCTGGCATTGGCGCTTGCCGTGGACGTCTCGGGATCGGTCGATTCGACCGAATATCGTATCCAGATGGATGGTCTTGCTGCCGGCCTGCGTGACCCTATCGTGTCCGAGGCGTTGGTGCGCGGGAAAGCTAGGGTAATGCTGGTACAGTGGACAGGATCCTCTCGTCAGATGGTCACTGTTCCTTGGACACATATCGACAGTTTTGAGGCAATTGATCAATTTGCGCTCAGGGTTGCCGATGATCCGAGGGTCTGGCGCAACTTTTCCACCGCAATTGGCGAAGCGCTGGAAACGACGATGTCCTATTTCGATGAGGTGTCGGATTGCAAACGCCACCTGATCGATATCTCTGGCGATGGCGTGTCCAACGAAGGAGTTGAACCTTCGGAAGTGCATCGAATTCTGCGGACCCGAGGCGTGACTGTGAATGCAATCGCAATCGAGGAAAGCGAACCGGACCTGACCGCCTATTTCTTCGAAAACGTCATCGTCGGCGAGGGCGCATTTGTCGTCTCAGCCTCTGGGTTTGCTGATTACCCCGAGCGTATTCGAAAGAAACTGCTGCGCGAAGTGACCCAGCAAACGGCTGAATTGAAGTAGTCGCGCAACAGATTCGGGCTTGCAGGCGCTAACATCTCGAATGATGGAAAACATTTTGTGATCACGAGCTTATTTTGTGTGATCACATAGTGCAAATATCCGTCATTTTGCGTCAATTATCAGCTTTTTTGCATCTGCAGCACGTGACAGAACCGCAAAAAACGGTAAAACCTTCGGAAGCCAATCGTAAAGGAGCCAACATGGCCGATGTAAATCGGGGCAATCGCCCTCTTTCACCTCACCTCACGATCTACCGTCCCCAGTTGACTTCAATGACATCGATCCTTGTGCGCATCACGGGTATTGCGTCGCTGTTGATCGCATTCTTTGTCGTCTGGTGGTTTTTGGCAGCGGCAACATCTGAATCGTCGTTCAATGTCATCGACGGGCTGATGAGAAGCTGGCTGGGTGATCTGGTGATGTTTGGGGCGACCTGGGCGATTTTCTATCACATGCTCGGCCGCCTGCGTCACGTGATCTGGGATCTGGGCTATTGTGTGGATGTCGGTATCTCCGAAAAGCTGGGGATCGGCATGCTGGTGCTGGCCACCATCCTCGCATTCATCACAGCAATTGCGGTTTAAGGAGTCTGGCCATGAATTACCTCACTGACCGCAAACGCGCGCAGGGTACCGGTGCTGGCGGCGAAGGCACACATCATCACTGGCAGATGATGGTCAGCTCGGCCGCTCTTGTCATTCTGGTGCCGCTTTTCGTTTTCGTCTTCGCAAGCGGCTTGGGCAGATCCTACGAAGAGGTTCTGGCCTATTACAGCCGCCCATTCCCGGCGATTGTAACCGGGCTTACTTTGGTCGTCGTCATCATCCATCTGGTACGTGAGACGCAGGTTGCGATCGAAGACTACGTCCATGGTGTCGCAGAAAAGCTGAGCCTCATGGCCGTCGCGGCGTTTGGCTACACATTGATAGCTGCCGGGCTGTTTGCCCTGATCAAGCTGGCTCTGTGAAACGCGCGGTAAGGAAAAAAATCAAATGACAGCTGCATACGAATACGAAACACACGAATATGACGTGGTTGTTGTCGGCGCTGGCGGCGCTGGTCTGCGCGCCACGCTGGGCATGGCTGAACAGGGTCTGCGCACGGCTTGTGTGACCAAGGTGTTCCCGACACGCTCACACACGGTTGCCGCACAGGGCGGTATCGCCGCGTCGCTGTCCAACATGGGCCCCGACCACTGGCAGTGGCACATGTATGACACCGTCAAGGGCTCGGACTGGCTGGGTGACACCGACGCGATGGAATACCTTGCGCGTGAAGCGCCTAAGGCCGTGTACGAGCTGGAACACTACGGTGTGCCGTTCAGCCGCACTGAAGAAGGCAAGATCTATCAACGCCCGTTCGGTGGTCACACCACCGAATTCGGCGAAGGTCCTGCCGTGCAGCGGACCTGTGCTGCTGCGGACCGGACCGGTCACGCGATTCTGCACACTCTCTATGGTCAAAGCCTCAAGAACAACGCCGAGTTCTATATCGAATACTTCGCCATCGACCTGATCATGTCCGAAGACGGGCAGTGTCAGGGTGTCGTCTGCTGGAAGCTGGACGACGGTACGATGCATGTCTTCAACGCTAAGATGGTGGTGCTGGCAACCGGCGGTTATGGCCGCGCCTATTTCAGCGCAACATCGGCCCATACCTGCACCGGTGATGGTGGCGGTATGGTGGCCCGCGCGGGTCTGGCCCTGCAGGATATGGAGTTCGTGCAGTTCCACCCGACCGGCATTTACGGCTCGGGTTGCCTGATTACCGAGGGCGCGCGCGGCGAGGGTGGCTACCTGACCAACTCGGAAGGCGAACGGTTCATGGAGCGCTATGCGCCCCAGTACAAGGACCTCGCGCCCCGCGATTATGTCTCGCGTTCGATGACAATGGAGATCCGCGAAGGCCGCGGCCATGGTGATGGTGGTGACCACATTCACCTGAACCTCAGCCACTTGCCTGCAGAGGCACTGGCCGAGCGCCTGCCGGGCATTTCGGAATCGGCGCGCGTCTTCGCGGGCGTCGACGTCACCAAGGAGCCGATCCCGGTTCTGCCAACCGTTCACTATAACATGGGCGGTATACCGACGAACTACTGGGGTGAGGTTCTGAACCCGACAGCCGACAACCCGACCGCGGTTGTACCCGGCCTGATGGCCGTAGGCGAAGCGGGCTGTGCCTCGGTTCATGGCGCGAATCGTCTAGGCTCAAACTCACTGATCGATCTGGTGGTCTTTGGCCGGGCAGCTGCGATCAAAGCAGGCAAGGTTGTTAATCCCGAGGCACCGAACCCGGTTTTGAATCAGGCATCGGTCGATAAGGCGTTTGACCGCTTCGACGCGGTGCGCAACGCCAGTGGTGAGATCGCGACCGCAGATCTGCGTCTTGAGATGCAGAAAACCATGCAAGAAGATGCCGCCGTCTTCCGTACAGCTAAAACCATGGCCGAAGGCGTCGAAAAGATGACGGCGATCGCCGCCAAGATGGATGACCTGAAAGTCAGCGACCGTTCGCTGGTCTGGAATAGCGATCTGATGGAGACGTTGGAGCTGACCAACCTGATGCCAAGCGCTCTGGCCACGATTGTCGGAGCCGAGGCCCGCAAAGAGTCCCGCGGTGCGCACGCGCATGAGGATTTCACCGAGCGTGACGATGAAAACTGGCGCGTTCACACAGTGTCCCGGGTGGATGGCAACAAGGTCGAACTCAGCTATCGTCCGGTCATTGTCGATCCGCTGACAACCGAAGATGAAGGCGGCATCAGCCTCAAGAAAATCGCGCCCAAGGCGCGGACTTTCTAAGGGAGGATATCCGAAAGGCGCTGCAATGATTCAATTCGCTGAGGAAATAGGACAAGACACTTTCGGGGACGACAGACATTGTATCTGTGGTTCCAGAAAGGTTGTTGTGCACAAATGAGCCGATTTTCCTCAACTGAATATTGGATCGACCGATACGCGCAGGGAAAAAACTCTGGCGCAGGGTCTTATGGCCGTCTGTCTGTGTACAAAGCCAACTTCATAAACACCTTTGTCGAAGCCGAAGGCATCCATTCGGTTGTCGAACTTGGTAGTGGCGACGGAAATCAGGCCAGTCTTTTTGATATCGCACAATTCACAGGCCTGGATGTATCGGAAGACTGTGTGCGCAATTGCAGTGCTCGGTTTGCAAACCGCCCGGGCTGGACTTTTTTGAAAGCAGATGCGGAAGTCGAAGCGCATGATGCAGCTTTGTCCCTGGATGTCGTTTATCACTTGGTAGAAGACGATGTATTCGAAGCGTACATGCACCGACTGTTTTCTCTGGCAAAGCGGTATGTGGTGATTTACGCGTCTGATTTCGATCTCACGCCGTCAGCCCGGCATGTGCGTCACCGTGCCTTTTCCAAGTGGATCGCGGATCGGATGCCGAATTGGAAATTGTATTGCGAAGAAACCAACCCGTTCAATCGGGATGGCCACGGAAATTCGCGAAGACATAGCTTCGCGTCGTTCAAGGTTTTCGAAAAGGTGAAAGATGGTGATTAGAGCGCATATGGCATCGTACCCGTTGCGGGAAAAAATGCTGCCGTTGGCGGTGGAGTCAATCGTTGATCAGGTGGATGCGCTCTACCTGTGTCTGAACGAATGGCGGGACGTTCCGGCTGAGTATCGTGACCACCCGAAAATTCATGCCTTTGTGCCGGAAACCGACCAAAAAGACGTGGGTAAGTTTTTTACGACACCCGAAAAGGACGACATCGTTTTCTTCGTTGATGATGATCTGATTTACAGCGATGCTTTTGTGGGCCACATGATCCGGCGTCTCGAAGAAAAGGGACCTGATAAAGTTGTTTTTGGTACCCACGCGTCCACTTACACCGAAAAATCCCCGACAAGTCACCGGCAAAGAGATGTGGTAAAGGTTGGCCAACGGCTGCGTCAAATTCAGCGGGTCGATCAGCTTGCAACCTGCGGCATGGTTTCGTTGGGCAAGAACGTTGCCCCCTATGAATACATGAAAGACAGTCAGAAATTCGTTGATGTACGCTATGCGCGTTGGCTTTACGAAAACGGCGTCGAAAGCTGGGCAATTGATCGGCGACGGGGATTTGTGAGCCGTATCCCTGCAGAACGAGATCACGAGACGATCTTCAAAACGTTCACCAAACGAACACCTCCAGCCGTGCTTGAAGAAATATCTGTTTTTGCATCACGTGCCAATGAAGCGGCGGAATGACTATGCGCTTACCTTCTCTTGGAACGTCAAAGCACACAGTGTTGTCTAAGCTACACGCCAAAGGACTTGATTGATGGTACAATTGACCCTCCCTAAAAACTCCCGGATTACCACTGGGAAAACATGGCCAAAGCCCGAAGGTGTGAAGAACGTTCGCAAGTTCCAGATCTATCGATGGAACCCGGACGATGGGCAGAACCCGCGCGTCGACACGTATTTCGTCGATATGGACAGCTGTGGCCCAATGGTTCTGGACGCGCTGATCAAGATCAAGAATGAAATCGACCCGACCCTTACCTTCCGCCGGTCCTGCCGCGAAGGCATCTGCGGGTCCTGCGCGATGAACATCGACGGGATTAACACGCTGGCCTGTATCTATGGCATGGATGAAATTAAGGGCGACGTGAAGATCTATCCGCTGCCGCATATGCCGGTTGTCAAGGATCTGATTCCTGATCTGACTCATTTCTACGCGCAGCATGCCAGTATCATGCCGTGGCTGGAAACCAAAACCAATCGCCCCGCGAAAGAGTGGAAGCAATCCATTGAGGATCGCAAGAAGCTGGACGGTCTTTATGAATGCGTCATGTGCGCCAGTTGCTCGACGTCGTGCCCCAGCTATTGGTGGAACGGCGACCGCTACCTTGGACCCGCCGCGCTTTTGCACGCGTATCGCTGGATCATCGACAGCCGTGATGAAGCTACCGGTGAGCGTCTGGATGAGTTGGAAGATCCTTTCAAGCTGTATCGCTGTCACACAATCATGAATTGCGCCAAGACCTGCCCGAAGGGGCTGAACCCGGCCAAGGCGATCGCTGAAATCAAAAAGATGATGGTTGATCGCGCAGTTTAAAGCGTATGAAAATCATGCACTTGCCGCTTTGCGGCAGGTGCATGTCGAGATTGCAGATTTGTGCAATGTGTCGACTCTTGTTCCAGACTATCTTTGTGAACAGGGAGGAGTGATGTAACCGAAAACGGGATCGCTCCGATGCAAAACCAATTACTGCAATCCAAGACAAGCGCCGTCGAAGCCTTGGAGCTTCTGGATCAAGCTTGGGCCTACTATTCGCCCAAGCCAGCAAAGGTGGACGCTAAGCGAGAGCCGGAACTTTTCGAATACGCAAACGCGGCTTGAGTCGACATCAGGCTTGCAGCAGACGTTCAAAATGGGTCATGCATGAGCATGCCTATTTTGCTTCTCATCCTGGCGGGCGGAGTTTTCGCCTATTTCCTGTGGCGCTCGCGCACCTCGTCGCTGAGCCGCGACTGCCGCTGGAGGCAGCACCGCAAAGAAGGCGTGTGGGTGTGTGCGTTCTGTGGCGCGCAGCAGAAAGGCAGCGACGCGCCAATTCAATGCCTTAAGGGTCAGTAGCGCCATAGGCAGGGCGGTTTCCCACCCTGCTTGTCAGCATTTATGCCGTCGGAAATGCCGCCTTCAGTGCGATTTCAACCATATCGCCAAAGCTACGCTCGCGATCGGCCGAGGGCAGAGCCTCACCAGTCAGCAAGTGGTCGGAAACGGTTAAAACTGCCAATGCGCGGCACTTGTGGCGGGCCGCGAGAATGTACAATTCCGCAGCTTCCATCTCGACCCCAAGGATGCCGTGCCGAACCATCTGTTCGTTCAGATCGGGACGTTCATCATAGAACACATCCGACGAGTAGATGCTGCCGACATGGGTTGGTGTGCCTTTGTCAGCTGCCGCCCGAGCCGCCGACTGAAGCAGGCCCCAGTCGGCGCATGGCGCGAAATTCAGCTCTTTCATGATGCCGCGCGACGGTGTGCTCAGCGTGGTCGACGTCATCGCAAGAATCACATCGCGGACATTCACGCTGTCCTGCATCCCCCCGCAAGAACCGATGCGGATTAACGTTTTGGCGCCGTAGTCCCGGATCAGTTCGTTGACGTAAATCGACAAGGACGGCATGCCCATACCGCTGCCCTGGATTGTGACAGGATTGCCTTTCCAGCTTCCGGTGAACCCCAGCATGCCGCGCACGTTGTTGACTTGCTTTACATCGTCCAAAAACGTTTCCGCCGCCCATTTTGCACGATAAGGATCGCCGGGCAAAAGAACAGTTTCTGCGATGTCGCCTTTTTCGGCTCCGATATGAATTGTCATTTGGATCAGTTCCAATCAGATATTAGATTTCGAGATCCGAGATATCTGCTCCGGATTTCAATGCGTCATGAATCCATTGAGGTTTTCGGCCGCGACCCGACCAGGTTTGTTTTGGATCTGCAGGGTTTCTATATTTTGCTTTTGTAGTTTTTCCGGATGAAGAATTGTCTTTTGCCAATTCTGACAAAGAAAACCCAAATTCCGCTGCTGCTTTTTCCGCGGCTTTTAGCGCCTCTTTTCGTTCACGCTTTTCAGCGTCGATTAGCGCTTTTTCGACTTTATCGCGCAATTCAAGTAGTTCTTTACGCGACATCTTTTCAAGATTTGCTCCCGCCATTCACCCTCTCCCTGGATTTGGCTATTACCGGTATCCCCGATGGCACACCGTAATTCCAAAGAAAAGGATTATCTATCCCCTTTCATTGAGGGGATATAATAAGGACCGTCGATAACGCTCAGTATTACTCGGCGGCGAGGTTTTGCGGATCTACCAGTGTGACAATATCGCCCATGATTGCATTCAGTTCAAAATTCTTGGGCGTATAGATTTTTGCGACACCCATTGCAGTGAGCTTTGCGGCATCGTCATCAGGGATGATACCACCGACAATCACCGGAATATGATCCAGCCCGGCTTCCCGCAGCCGGTTCATGACATCCTGCACAAGTGGAATGTGGCTGCCGGACAGAATTGACAGACCGATCACATGCGCGTCGTCTTCACCAGCGGCGGTTACGATTTCCTCGGGCGTCAGGCGAATACCTTCGTAACTGATGTCCATACCGCAATCACGCGCGCGGAACGCGATCTGCTCGGCCCCGTTCGAATGGCCGTCAAGACCCGGTTTGCCAACCAGGAATTTCAGGCGACGGCCCAACTTGTCGCTGACCGCATCCACCGCCGCCCGTAGATCTTCCAGGCCTTCGGTCTTGTTCGAAACTGAGCCCGAAACACCGGTTGGCCCGCGGTACGTGCCGTAGACCTTACGCATTTCTTCGGCCCATTCGCCCGTAGTCACGCCCGCCTTCGCAGCAGCGATTGACGGCTCCATAACGTTGGTTCCGTTTTGCGCCGCCGCGCGTAGCGCCGCCAAGGCGGATGCAACAGCGGCGTCATCGCGCTCTTGCCGCCATTCATTCAGGCGCGCGATCTGTTCTTGTTCGACAGCGGGGTCAACGACCATGATGCCGCCATCTTCGGTCTGCAGGGGCGACGGTTCGCCTTCGATCCACTTATTCACACCGACAACGACAGTTTCGTTCCGTTCGATGCGGTTCAGGCGCTCAGCGTTTGAATCAACAAGTCGTGATTTCATGTATTCGATCGATGCAACCGCGCCACCCATCGAATCCAGATTGGCCAGTTCGGCGCGTGCGCCCTCTTTCAACTCTTCGACTTTTGCGTCTACGGCGGGGTTACCGTCGAACAGGTCGCCATATTCCAGAAGATCAGTCTCATAGGCTAGAATCTGTTGCATCCGCATGGACCATTGCTGATCCCAGGGGCGGGGCAGGCCCAGTGCTTCGTTCCATGCAGGCAATTGCACAGCGCGTGCGCGTGCTTTTTTCGACAGTGTCACGGCCAGCATCTCGATCAGGATGCGGTAGACGTTGTTTTCTGGCTGCTGCTCGGTCAGCCCCAACGAGTTGACCTGAACGCCATAGCGGAACCGGCGGAATTTCGGGTTTTCTACGCCGTAGCGTTCGAGCAGGATTTCGTCCCAAAGATCGACGAATGCGCGCATTTTGCACATTTCGGTGACAAACCGGATACCAGCATTCACAAAAAACGAAATCCGTCCACAAAGGGCTGGAAAATCCTCGGTGGGAACACGAGGGCGCAGTTCGTCCAGAACGGCGATGGCTGTGGCCAGTGCATAGGCCAGCTCTTGTTCCGGTGTCGCGCCGGCCTCTTGCAGGTGATAGGAACACACGTTCATCGGGTTCCATTTTGGCACGTTGGTATAGCAATACTCTGCCACGTCCGCGATCATCTTGAGCGACGGTTTGGGTGGGCAAACATAGGTACCGCGGCTCAGGTATTCCTTGATCAGATCGTTCTGTACCGTGCCTTGCAGCTGCGAGACATCTGCCCCCTGTTCTTCGGCCACGGCGATGTAAAGTGCAAGCAGCCATGGTGCTGTCGCATTGATTGTCATTGAGGTGTTCATCTGTTCCAACGGAATCTGGTCGAACAGAACCCGCATGTCGCCCAGATGGCAGACAGGCACGCCAACTTTGCCGACTTCGCCGCGCGCAAGAGTGTGGTCGCTGTCATATCCGGTCTGAGTTGGCAGATCGAAGGCAACTGACAGACCCGTCTGGCCTTTTGCCAGGTTCCCGCGATACAACGCGTTCGACGCTTTGGCGGTGGAATGACCGGCATAGGTTCGGATGAGCCAGGGGCGATCTTTCTGCGTCTGCGTCATTGCTGGACCTCGTGTCTCGGTTGGGCAAGAAAATTACGTTCCCGGCTTCTAAAGCGCAATTTTCGGGATATGTCAATTCGCTGCGTCGCGGCATATCAGGTTCTTCAGATTGTAGGACGCAGCGTTTGGTGGCAGGGTGCGCGCATGACTCAGACCGTGGAACTTCCGCTTTGGCTATTTTTGCTGATCCTGCTGTTTGCCGCGGTCACATTGGCGTCGCATTTTTTGTTCCCATCAGTGCGGTGGTTTTTCAGACGCCGCCTTGAACGAGCTGTGAAACGGTTGAACACGCGCCTGAAGCGGCCGATCCAACCGTTCAAACTGGCACACCGTCACGACATGATTCAGCGCCTGATCTATGACCCGCAGGTTGGTCAGGCCGTTCAGAATCATGCGCGCGAAACTGGTGTGCCAGAGGCCGTGGCGTTCGAACAAGCGCGGCGCTACGCGCGCGAGATCGTTCCCTCGTTTTCTGCTGTTGCCTACTTCAGCATTGCAATCCGTCTGACCCGTTTGCTGAGCAATGCGTTTTATCATGTGCGCCTCAGCTATCAGGACGAAGATGCTGTCGAGAACATTGATCCCGACGCCACGGTGGTATTCGTTATGAACCATCGCAGCAATATGGACTATGTGTTGGTTACCTACCTCGCGTCACAGCATTCAGCGCTTTCCTATGCTGTCGGCGAGTGGGCCCGTGTCTGGCCGCTCAGCCGCTTGATCCGCGCAATGGGGGCATATTTTATCCGGCGAAAATCCGGAAACGATCTCTACCGTCAGGTACTGTCCTGTTACGTGCGGCATGCGACCGAGGCAGGAGTGACACAGGCGATGTTCCCCGAGGGCGGACTAAGCCTGAGCGGTGCTTTGGGACGCCCAAAGCTGGGTTTGCTCAAGTACATTATCGACGGGACCTCGGAAGACGGGCGCGATGTCGTATTTGTCCCGGTGGCGCTGAACTATGATCGTGTGCTCGAAGATACGGTTCTGACGCGGGCTGCACTGGGCAACGAACGACGGTTTCGCGCGCGAATCGGGGTGATCACCAGATGGATCCTCAAACAGCTCTGGCGGCGCGTGATCGGGCGTTACAAACGATTTGGGTTGGCTTCGGTCAGGTATGGCCAGCCTGTTTCCCTGCAGGCGTTTCGGGCAAATCATCGGCGTGATCTCATAACCGATTTGGCGCGTGAACTGATGGCGCGGCTGCGCGACGCTATTCCGCTGGTCCCTGTTCCTGCTGCGTGTTGGCTGCTGCAAAAGCAAAAAGAGATGCCCGAGGCGGATGCCGTACAGGTGCTTGTTGAGCTCATGCACCGCAATGGCGTGACTGACCAGGAAAACCGGACTTCGGTTGAGGCCGCGATTGATCAGTTGGTCGAACGCCGGATTCTCAAGCGAAGTGATGGAAAAATATGCCTGTCTGGTCAAAGGGTTGATCTGCTGGATTACTACGCAGCCTCGGTTCCGATGCGTTCGAGTCAGGAAGATGCTGCGAATGCAAAGGAAGTTTCTGCGCCCGCTGGGTCATAAAATTACAAAATAGAACTGAATTCGGTTGCATTATTGCCCGAAGGCCAATATTCCATCGGTTAATGCACGCGATTCTGCATCGCGGCAAAGGTTTAGAACAAAGGAGGCCAACATGGCTCTGGACACCGATAGCGGCATCGCGTCGTACGAGGCACCGGAAAAAGACCTCTATGAGATGGGTGAAATCCCTCCGATGGGTTTTGTGCCCAAGAAAATGTATGCATGGGCAATCCGTAAGGAACGTCACGGCGAGCCGGATACCGCGATGATCCAGGAAGTTGTGGACGTCCCCGAGCTGGACAGTCACGAAGTGCTGGTTTTGGTCATGGCAGCCGGCGTCAACTACAATGGCGTCTGGGCGTCGCTGGGCAAGCCGATCTCGCCTTTTGATGGCCACAAGGCCCCTTACCACATTGCCGGTTCTGATGCGTCGGGCATCGTTTGGGCCGTTGGTTCAAAAGTGACCCGCTGGAAAGTTGGTGACGAGGTCGTCATCCACTGCAACCAGGATGATGGCGACGACGAGCATTGCAACGGTGGCGATCCGATGTATTCGGACAGCCAGCGGATCTGGGGTTATGAAACGCCTGATGGGTCGTTCGCGCAATTCACCAATGTACAAGCTCAACAGCTGATGCCGCGCCCCAAGCACCTGACTTGGGAGGAAAGCGCCTGCTACACGCTGACACTGGCGACAGCGTATCGCATGCTGTTTGGCCACGAGCCTCATGATCTGAAACCGGGCCAGAACGTTCTGGTTTGGGGTGCATCTGGTGGCCTGGGTTCTTACGCGATCCAGCTGATTAACACCGCAGGTGCAAACGCGATTGGTGTGATCTCGGATGAAAGCAAACGTGAATTTGTCATGGGTCTGGGTGCCAAGGGCGTTCTGAACCGCAAGGACTTCAATTGCTGGGGTCAGTTGCCGACGGTTAACACACCCGAGTATGCCGAGTGGTTCAAAGAGGCCCGCAAATTCGGCAAGGCCATTTGGGACATCACCGGCAAAGGCAACAACGTCGACATGGTGTTCGAACATCCCGGCGAAAGCACGTTCCCTGTTTCGACCTTTGTCGTAAAAAAAGGCGGTATGGTTGTAATCTGCGCCGGTACCACCGGCTACAACCTGACCTTCGACGTGCGCTACATGTGGATGCACCAGAAGCGTTTGCAGGGATCGCACTTTGCCCACTTGAAACAGGCTGCTGCGGCAAACCAGCTGATGGTTGAGCGTCGCCTGGATCCGTGCATGTCCGAAGTCTTTACCTGGGCCGATCTGCCCGAGGCGCATATGAAAATGATGCGCAACGAACATAAGCCCGGCAACATGTCGGTTCTGGTTCAGGCACCGCAGACCGGAATGCGTACTCTGGAAGAGGTTCTGGCCGCGCGCGACTAAACTCGTATCAGAAAAACCTGAGACACCCGCGAATCGGTTTTCCGGCTCGCGGGTGCTTCATTTTTGAAGGGTGACAGAAATCTTTTCAAAGGCTTAGCGGAAAGTGACCCGCTGTTTTTGGGGAGTAGAATTCAGTGAATAGGCCAAAAAAACCGCTTCATGCTATGGTTGTGTTAACCCTTCGTTAACCGTTTCGGAGAGACCCTTATGGCGCAAAATGAGTGGATACTGGACGTACTGTCGGACCTCAGCGCCTTTGCTGTTGAAAACGGTTTGACCGCGCTTGCGGAGCAGTTGGATGACACCAAACTAATCGCCGCAGCCGAAATCTCGTCCAGAAAGAATGAGGTTCGGGCGCCTGCCGATGGCAACAAAACTCGATATGAGCCGGGTTCTGGAGGACTTGGAAAACACCAACACGCTTGATGAATTAGGCGATGTTGCCGTTCGATTGCGGGACAGGCTGCAAATCGAACATCTTATTTATCATTGGGTCGACGGGGCCGGCGATCAATACGGTTACACCACCTATCCCGATGCCTGGGCCGAACAATACCGAGAGCGCAATTATCACAGGATAGATCCAGTTATTCTGGGTTGCTTCCAACGGTTTCACCCGGTCGACTGGAAGACGCTGGATTGGTCGAGCAAGGTTGCCAAGACGTTTCTGAAAGATGCACAAGATCACGGAGTCGGAAACCAAGGCTATTCTATTCCGATCCGCGGACCGAACGGGCAATTCGCCTTGTTTACCGTCAACCATACTTGCGACGATGATACTTGGCACAGGTTCATCGAAACGCATGGGCGTGAACTGATCCTGATCGCACATTACTTCAACCGAAAGGCGCTTGAGTTTGAAAGTGACCGTCAACCCGACTCTGCGCGCGGATTGTCGCCGCGTGAGGTGGACGCCATGACTTTACTCGCCCTAGGCTACAGCCGGGCACAAGTCGCACATTCCTTATCGATCTCGGAACATACGCTGAGGGTCTATATCGAAAGTGCCCGCGCCAAGTTGGGCGCGCAGAATACCACTCATGCCATCGCAACGGCATTGAGCCGAGGGTTAATAGTGGTTTAAGGCGCGCACGCCCTCAAAACCGGAAATTAACCATGCCTTTGTACCCCCTTCGTTCTTGCACAGGACGACAAGGGGAAAAGAGTCATGTTGCGCTATGTCTATGCTGACGAATTGCATAAATATCCAAAATTGGCCGAAGGAATGTTCCGGGATCGTGCCGATCAGTTCAAAACTCGGCTGGGTTGGGATGTTCACGTAAATGACAAAGGGGAAGAGCGGGATCAGTACGACAATCTGAACCCGATCTATGTCATTTGGGAAGAACCGGATGGCAGCCATGGCGGGTCCATGCGGGTCTTGCCGACCACTGGCCCGGTTATGGTGAATGAGGTGTTCGGCCATCTGACGGGTGGCAAACCGATCAACAGCCCCATGATTTGGGAGGTGACGCGCTTTTGTCTGTCGCGCACCGCAAGCGCGCATACGGCCGGAGCCATCATGCTCAGCGGTGGAGAAATGATGGAAGGGTTTGGTTTGACCCACATAGCAGGTGTTTTCGATGCACGCATGATCCGGATCTATCGCCTGATCGGATCGTCTCCGATCGTGCTGGGCACAGAGGGCGAAGGGCGCGACCAAATCTCGGTCGGGCTTTGGCCCTATTCGGCTGATGATTGCAATCGCGTTGCCGAGCGCGCAGGCATCCCGCGCGAGCTGTCGCGGCTGTGGTTCAAGACGGCCTTTGGTGTCGGCAGGCAGCACCGGTTCGCGTTGTCGGCCTGATGGGGTGAAAACCGAATTCCACATCTGGTGATAGCTGGCGCGGCCTTGTAGGGTCGCGCCATGTCTTTGCCCCCCGTAACTTTCTCTGACGACCAGGCCGCCGCGTATGACAGCATCTCTGAGATGCTGAAATCGGCAGGCGTTGACCTTGACGATGATGCGCTGCTGAAACTTCCGGGAACGGGCAAATCCGGTGTGATGGCCGTTATTGGAAAAGCGGGATCTGGGAAAACCCTGCTATTGGCCGAGCTTTACAAGGCTCTTGCCGAGACCGGCGTTCAGATTGTGTCCGGTGACTTCGAAAGCCGCAAAGCGCGCGAAAAACGCAGCTTGGCCATTCTTGCCCCGACGAACAAGGCTGCCAGTGTGTTGCGCCTGCGCGGGGTGCCGGCCACCACGATCCACCGTATTCTTTATACACCGGTCTACGACCCTGAATACGAGCGCATCGCCGAATGGTTGGCTGGCAATGACGAACGCCCCGCAATTGAAGGCCTGACCGATGAGGCCTTGGATCGTGCGGCAGCTTTTTATCAGAACAACAAGTCCATTCCCGGCGCTTTGGCCGCAGCAGGCCTAAGGGGTTCTGATTTCATCACCGGCTGGAAACGCCGGGACGAACCGTTGGACATCGGGTTTGTCGACGAAGCCTCGATGCTGGACGACCGGCAGTTCGAAGACTTGCAAGAAATCTTCCCAACACTTCTGCTGTTTGGTGACCCTGCACAGCTGGCCCCGGTCAATCAGTCGGGCAGCATGGTGTTCGAAGCCTTGCCGGAACCGCGCAAGCAAATCCTGCACCGGGTGCACCGACAAGATGCGGATAACCCGATTTTGGACCTTGCCCATGCGCTGTCTGACCCACAGATGGGGTTCGAGGACTTTGAGCGCATGGTTGAGCAGACCGCCCGTCAGGATGACCGCGTGGTCTGGGGCCAGCGGGTTGAGGTTGACCTGATGGCTCGCAGTCCCGTTCTGGTCTGGCGCAACGCAACGCGCATTCGGCTGATTCAGGCCTTCCGGCATGTTCACGGCGCGCCGGATACCGAGTTGTTGGAGGGGGAACCACTTATCTGCGACGGTATCGAACTGCCGCTGAAACACCGCAAGAAACGGCTGGACCTTGAGGCGCGTGGCCTGATCAAGGGTGCACAGGTCATCTATCTGGGTCCGGGCCGGAAACCGGGCTTTTCCAGATTACACGTAATGGGCGCCGAAGACCCGCAAGTCAGTGCCGCATCCATCGTCAAGATCGAAAAGCCGGACGAGGAAGAACCTTTCATTCCCTATGCCGCGCGCATGGGAGCAACCTTTCTTCATGGGGCAGCCGTCACCATTCACAAGGCGCAAGGGTCGCAGTGGGACACGGTTCAGGTGTTTGCACCGGATATCTACGCCGCCGCCCGTATGGGCCGCACCGAGGCCGGACAGCCGCTGTGGAAACGATTGGCCTATGTGGCCATCACACGCGCGCAGGAGCGGCTGATCTGGGTTGTGCGCAACCGGTTGGCCAAGCCGACCTATCCGCTGCGTGTGGACGACCTGCGCGCTGTACCGGCGGCCTCGCTGACATTGGAGGCAGAAGAGACATGACGTCCATTATCATCACCGGCGCAAGCTCGGGTATCGGGCGGGCCACGGCCGAGTTATTCCTGGCTGAGGGTTGGACGGTTGGTCTGTTGGCGCGCAGCGCTGACACGCTGAACCGAATGGCCTCAGATCATACAAATGCAGTCCCCTTGATTGCGGATGTTACCGATGCACACGCGATAAAGACGGCATTCAACGCTTTTCAGGACAAGGCTGGGAACATTGATGTTTTATTCAACAACGCCGGAATTTTCGCGCCGGGCGGCACGATTGATGAGATCGCGTTGGACGACTGGTATCAAAGCGTCAACGTCAATCTGAACGGAATGTTTCTATGCGCCCGCGAGGCATTTCGGATCATGCGACACCAGTCGCCGCAGGGCGGGCGCATCATCAATAACGGCTCTATTGCAGCACACGTGCCGCGCCCCAACTCGGTGCATTATTCTGCTACGAAACACGCCATAACGGGCCTGACGCGTAGCCTGTCTCTGGATGGGCGGGCGTTCAATATCGCTTGCGGTCAGATCGATATCGGCAATGCGCGCACACAGATGGTGCAGGGCTTGGTTGACGCGGCCATTGCCGACGGGCAGCAGCCCGACCCAACAATGGCCGTCGAGGATGCGGCACGGTCCGTCCTGCACATGGCGAACCTGCCGCTGGAGGCAAACGTTCAGTTCATGACCGTGATGGCCACGATGATGCCCTACATCGGTCGCGGCTAACGATAAGTTACTCGCGTAACAGCCGGAACGCGGTTGACGCTCCCCAGCCTGCCGCAATGGCAATGACCAGAGACATCAAACCGTACCAGACCGGTTGCTGCCGGGACATATTGAACAAGAACCGTTCAAGCCCCACTTTGCGCACGTCGATGGTGGTTTCGAATTGTGAAACGACTGAACCGCCACGCGTCAGAAAGATGCGCGCCACATAATCGCCTTCGGTCAAGTCCGCCGGCATTTCGATTGAGGTTCGGAACAGGGTTTGTTCATCAACGGCCACAGTGTCTTCGCGAATGGAATACAGGCCTTCATTCTCGCGGATCCGGACAACCGCGTCCGCGAACTCCTGTGCACCGCGGATATTCATCGCAGCTCCTACGGACCGGATCGCACGTGCGATTGACACGCTGTACCGCAGGTCTTCGGTATCCGACAGAATCTCATTCAAGGGCGCACTGGTTGCAACCGCGTAGAAGCTGGGTGCCCGGTCCACAAGAACACTGTCGGTATTGACCCAAATTCCAAGCTTCCGCTCTTTTCTGCGAACGGTGACGGGGCCGGATGGACCCGACACTGCGACGATCACTTCAAGAGGTGGCCCCGGTGGAATGGGCGCCTCGCGTTTCACCGCGCCAAAGACCAGAATCTCGGACCCGTCGAAATTGGCGGTGATTGCCACACGATCCTGGCTGAGGCCCAGAACGACCTCTTCATCGACTGCCAGGGCGGGGCTGGCGCAAAGGGCAAGCGTTATGAGCAAGCGTTTCAGCATGATCAGTGTCCTCCGCCGGCGCCAAGCGAGAAGAGTTCGGATGGCTCAAGCAACAGATCCAAAGCCAGTTTTCCGCAGACCGCAAGAACCAGAGCAGCAAGCAAGACGCGCAACTGTTCAGCGGGCATGCGTGCGCCGATCACCGTGCCGATCTGCGCCCCGATGACGCCGCCAACCAGAAGCAATACCGCAAGAACGACATCAACCGTATAGTTGGTGGTGGCGTGCAGCATGGTCGTAAAAGCGGTAACAAAGATGATCTGGAACAGGGATGTTCCGACCACGACCTTGGTCGGCATTCCCAACAAATAGATCATGGCAGGAACCATGATGAACCCGCCGCCGACGCCCATAATGGCCGACAGAACGCCAACAAACAGGCCAACCAGCGCAGGCGGAATAACCGAGATATACAGGCCCGAGGTCCGGAACCGCATCTTGAACGGCATCGCATGCACCCAACCGCGCTGACGACGTTTGGGCGGGGCGGACACGCCCTTCTTGGACTTGCGCAGCGCGTTCAGGCTTTCGATGAACATCAAGCCGCCAACGACGCCAAGGAATACGACGTAGCACAAGGTCACAAGCAGATCGACCTGCCCGAGGCTCTTGAGGTAGTTAAAGATTACGACCCCGACGGCGGCGCCCGTTAAACCCCCTAGTAAAAGGACGGTCCCCATTTTTAGATCGACGGTTTTTCGTCGAAAATGCGCCAGAACCCCAGAAAACGAAGACGCGACAATCTGGTTGGCTTCGGTCGCAACCGCAACGGCTGGCGGAATGCCGATAAAAAACAGCAGCGGCGTCATCAGGAAGCCGCCGCCGACACCGAACATGCCCGAAAGAATGCCAACCATCCCCCCAAGTCCCAAGAGAAGGAAGGCGTTGACTGAGACTTCGGCGATAGGAAGGTAAATTTGCATATCGAGCTACTGGATGAGGGTGACCGGGGTCGCCTCAGGGTGAGGTGGTGTAGGTTTAATGCAGCGCGTGGCGGCAATGCCCCGTGACCACATGGCGAATGTCGGTTCGCTGGGCGTCATGCCAGCTGCCTGGTAAGGCTGAAGTTCTGATTTTCCCCGGTATTGAGGTTTTCAAGCGTTCCCAAATTCACGATCCGGACCGGTTCCGAGTCGCAGAGTATGTTTGGAGACACTTGCATACCCCTTTAGAACGGTTGCGGCATGCAAAATCAACTCTGCATGCCGCTCTGCAGCGAACAGGACTGAACTGAGTCCGAAACTGGACTTATCAGCGTTCTTTTACATAGGGTTCGCCGCCGGCGCGCGGCGGGATAGCCTTGCCGACGAAACCGGCCAAAATGACGACTGTCAGGATGTAGGGCAGGGCATCCATGACCTGTACTGGGATGACCACGCCGCCCAGATCGATGTTCTGGAACCGCAGGGCAATGGCTTGCAGCAATCCGAACAACAGGCATGCTCCCATGGCATGCCAAGGCCGCCATTTCGCAAAGATCAGGGCCGCCAGTGCGATGAATCCACGGCCTGCGGTCATGTCCTTGACGAAGCCTGCCTGCAAGGCAGTGGCCAGATAGGCTCCGGCGATACCGCACAGCACACCGCAGATGGCGACAGCTGCGTAGCGCAGCCCGACGACCGAGACACCAGCCGTGTCCACCGCGGCGGGGTTTTCACCCACGGCGCGCAGGCGCAATCCGAACCGGGTGCGATACAGAATCCACCATGTTGCTGGAACCATCAGGAACGCGACGTAGACCAAGATCGAATGGCCCGACAGCAGTTCTGAGTAAATTGGCCCAATGATCGGTACCCCGCTCAACGACTCGGCAAAGGGGAAGTTGATTGGTGTGAAACGACCACCGCCAAACAGCGAAGGCGTGCGCCCACCCTGTTGAAACCAGCTCTGCGCGACCAGGACTGTCATGCCTGCCGCAAGAAAGTTGATCGCGACCCCAGATATCAATTGATTGCCCCGGAAGGTGATCGAGGCCAGACCGTGAAGTCCGGAAAGAACAAGAGAGGAGGCGATACCCGCCAACAAACCCAGCCAGACTGACCCGGTTACAGCTGCGACGGCTGCCGAGAAGAAGGCAGCCATCAGCATCTTGCCTTCAAGACCGATGTCGAAAATACCTGCGCGCTCTGAATAGAGGCCGGCCAGACAAGCCAGCAACAGCGGCGTGGCCAGGCGGATGGTCGAGTCCAAGACTTGTATGAGTGTTACGAAAAACTCCATCACTCAGCTCCCTTCCGCAGGCTCAGGAACAGCTTTTCAAGCGGCATCCGGACCATATTGTCCAGTGCCCCTGTGAACAGGATCACCAGCGCCTGAATGACAACGATCAACTCGCGCGGGATCGACGTCCAAAGGGCCAGTTCTGCACCGCCCTGGTACAGGAACCCAAACAGCAGGGCTGCCAGAAACACACCGAACGGATGTGAGCGGCCCATAAGCGCCACGGCGATACCAATGAACCCCGCGCCTTCGGTTGCGTTAAGCACCAGCCGTTCGGCTTCACCCATCACGTTATTGATGGCCATCAAGCCCGCAAGTGCGCCCGAGATCAGCATGGCAATGATCGTAATCCGCACTGGTGAAATACCAGCATAAACCGCGCCGGTTTCCGAATGGCCATAAGCCCGGATTTCATACCCCAGCCGCGTGCGCCAGATCAGAGCCCAGACGACAACGCAGGCCAGAATGGCCACAAAGAACGAGATGTTTACCGGGGCGCCCCGGAACACAACGTTTTCGGCGGTTGAGAACATCGACTGGAATGTCGGCAGGTGCACGGCTTCGGGGAAACGCGCAGTTGCCGGGTCCTGCGACCCCTGCGGGCGCATCACATTGACCAGCATGTAGTTCAGAAACGCTGCAGCGATGAAGTTGAACATGATCGTTGTGATGACAATGTGGCTGCCGCGCTTGGCCTGCAGATAAGCTGGTATCGCCGCCCATGCTGCACCAAACAGCATCGCACCCGCGCAGGCCGCCAACAGAGCAATGCTCCAATGCGGCCAGGGTATGTAAAGACAGATCATGGCAACACCAAGCCCGCCCAACATCGCCTGACCTTCACCCCCGATGTTGAACAGCCGGGCATGGAACGCAACGGCCACAGCCAGCCCGGTGAACATGAAATTGGTGGCATAATATAGCGTGTAACCCCAGCCATAGGTCGACCCCAGCGCACCCGTGACCATCAGGTTCACTGCCTCGACAGGGTTTTCGCCGATGGCGAGGATCACCAACGCAGAAAGAATAGCGGCCAACAGAAGGCTGATCAGAGGGATCAGAACAACGTCGGCCCATTTGGGCATTTTTTCCATGTTACGCGGCCTCTCCCGCAACACCGGCCATTAGCAGGCCCAGTTCTTTTTCATCTGTCTCATGGGGCAGACGCTCGCCCATGATATGTCCGTCAAACATCACTGCGATCCGGTCCGATAGCGAGAATATCTCTTCCAGCTCGACCGAAACCAGCAGGATCGCCTTGCCCTGATCGCGCAAGGCGACAATTTGTTTGTGAATGAACTCGATCGCGCCAATGTCCACGCCACGTGTCGGTTGACCGACCAGCAGCAGATCAGGGTTCCGTTCGATCTCGCGCGCCACGACGATTTTCTGCTGATTGCCGCCCGAAAAGCTCTTGGCTGAAAGCCAGGCGTTCGGCGGACGCACGTCGAACTTCTCGATCTTGGCTTCGGTATCAGCCCGCAGGGCAGCGTTGTCCATGAAGATCCCGCGCTTGTAGGCCGGGTCGCGATGATAGCCGAACGCCACGTTTTCCCAGGCGTGGAAATCCATGATCAGACCTTCGCGCTGGCGGTCTTCGGGCACATGCGCGATATGCTGGGCGCGGCGCGCCTGACCGTCAGAACCATGACCGCTGAGGGCCAGCGATTCACCATTCAGTTTGATTGAACCTTGGCCAGGGCGCATGCCGCCCAGAACTTCCATCAACTCGGACTGACCGTTGCCTGCAACACCGGCGATGCCCACGATCTCGCCGGCCCGGACGGTCAGGTCGATGCCTTTGACCCGCTCGACACCGGCTGAATCGAATACGCTGAGTTTTTCGATTTCCAGAACAGGTTTACCGGGTTGCGCAGGAACTTTGTCGACCTGAAGCAGTACCTTGCGGCCCACCATCAGCTCGGCCAGTTCCTCGGGGCTGGTTTCGGCTGTTTTCACCGTCGCGGTCATCTGGCCGCGCCGCATGACCGAAACGGTGTCTGTGTTTTCCATGATCTCGCGCAGCTTGTGCGTAATGACGATGATCGTCTTCCCTTCCGCGCGCAGGCGGTCAAGGATGCGGAACAGCTGGTCGGCCTCGGATGGAGTCAGAACCCCGGTGGGTTCGTCCAGAATCAGAATCTCGGCCTTGCGATACAGAGCCTTCAGGATCTCGACCCGTTGCTGCATACCGACGCCGATCTCATCGATGCGTTTGTCGGGATCAACGAACAGTTCGTATTCCTCTTCCAGCGCTTTCAGTTCCTTGCGGGCCTTGGACAGAGATGGGGCCAGCAGCCCACCATCTTCGGCACCAAGCACGATGTTTTCCAGAACCGTGAAATTTTCAACCAGTTTGAAATGCTGGAACACCATCCCGATCCCGGCAGCAATGGCTGCCTGACTGTCGGGGATGTCGGTCTTGTTGCCGTTGATCCAAATCTCACCTTTGTCGGCTTTGTAAAAGCCGTAGAGGATGCTCATCAGCGTGGATTTGCCCGCACCGTTTTCACCGATGATCCCATGGATCGTACCGGGGGCGACGCTGATGGAAATGTCTTTGTTGGCCTGTACCGGCCCAAAGGCTTTTGAAATCCCTTTGAGCTCAATGGCGGGGACGGTCATGTCTTGTCCTCAATTGCCGAAAGGGCCGCGTTGTCATCCGCAGCAGAGTGAAGACGAGGCGGAGGTTTCACCCCCGCCTCGTGCGATATCAGAACTGCAGTGCCGGGCAGCTGTCGTTCTCGTAATAGCTGACAACAGAGACGTTACCGTCGATGATGTCCTGCCGCGCCTTGTCTACCGCGCCCTTCATCTCGTCCGAGACCAGCGGCGCATTGTTGTCATCCATCGCGACGCCAACACCGTCTTCGGCCAGACCCATCTGGAACACACCGGTTTCCAGGTCTTCGCCAGCGCTCATCGCGTCATAAACCGCAACGTCAACGCGTTTCAGCATCGAGGTCAGAACTTTGCCCGGGTGCAGGTGGTTCTGGTTGCTGTCCACGCCGATCGACAGGATGCCTTCGTCGGCGGCTGTTTGCAGAACCCCAACACCGGTGCCGCCTGCGGCCGCATAAATCACATCAGCGCCCTGGCTGATCTGTGCCTTGGTCAGTTCGGACCCCTTCACCGGGTCGTTCCATGCCGCCGGAGTGGTGCCGGTCATGTTGGCAACAACATTGATGTCCGGGTTCACGGCCTTGGCACCCTGAGCGTAACCGCAACCAAAGTGACGGATCAGCGGGATATCCATGCCGCCGATAAAGCCGACAGTGCCGGATTCCGAAGCCATCGCGGCCATCATGCCAACCAGGTATGACCCTTCATGCTCGGCGAATCCGATTTGACGGATGTTGGGGATGTCCAGCCAGTTGACGTCAACCGCGACAAATTTAGTGTCCGGGTAATCGGCGGCAACGGCCGAAAGCGGATCAGCCATACCGAAACCCATCGTAATGATCGGGTTCGAACCGGATTCAGCGAAGCGGCGCAGGGCCTGCTCGCGCTGTGCTTCGGACTGGATCTCGATCTCGTTATAGCTGCCGCCTGTTTCTTCGGCCCAACGCGACGCGCCATTATGGGCGGCTTCGTTGAACGACTTGTCGAACTTGCCACCAAGATCGAAGATCAGGGCAGGATCTGCCAGCGCAGCGCCAGCGGTAAGTGCGACTGCAGCGGTGGCACCCATCAAGGATTTCATCAGGGTCATTTCATACTCCCGTTTTGTTATTGTCGGTCGAGGCAAAGATAGCCCCGTTCACCCACTGTGAGCGAGCATAACTGTTGTGATGGCGGGAATTAAGGCCGTTTGCAACCGCCGTGGTCAACAGATTTTTGACCAAATGGTCGAAAAAATACACCGCGGACGTTCAATCCAACAAGATTTCCATCACGATTGCGTCGATTTTCTGATTGTTTTCGCGAAGGTAATAGCCCTTGCGCAAACCACAGGTGCGATATCCGCTTTGATCATACAGTGCGATGGCGGACAAGTTGTCTGCAGCGACATCCAGAAAGGCGCGCGTTGCTCCCAACGATATTGCGTTCGCATGCCATTCCAGCATTCGTGCTCGGGCCAGGCCCTGCCGCTGAACGTCTGGATGTGTGGCGATGGTTAGCAGTTCAGCCTCATCGCCGATCACCTGAAACAGCGCGAAAGATTCAGCGTTTCCAACAGCATGGATGAATCGGTTGTTCAGAAGATCTTCGAATTCAACCGCGGCCCATGATCGTGACTGGGTAAATGCAGCTGCGTGTGTCTTGGCAAGATCCTCGGGTGTCATCAGTCCAGCAAAACCGGAGGTGTGTCTTTGGAAGGTGCTGCATCCGCAGGCCGAACATAGAGTGGGGCTGGCTGTGTGGTATTGGTCTGCCACCCTTGTCCGGCAATCCGCGCAATTGCGCGGATCTGTGCGTCCGGGTCGTCATTCAGGATCAGGGGGCCAAGTGATTCTGCCTCAGTTAGCGGCATAAGCGCTGGTTCCCGGTCCGGCAACGCCACGTAAACCTGATCACGCGGGGCGCGGATCGCGGGCAGGGCGTCCGAGGACAATTCGGCCAAAGCGTCGAACCCCGTTACGCCTATGGCTGGAACGCCAAGTCCCAAGGCCAAGCCTCGCGCCGCAGAAACAGAGATTCGGATACCCGTAAAGTTCCCGGGTCCGACGCCAACTCCGATTGCAGACAGGTCTTTCCACTCGTAACCTGTATCGGCCAGAACTTCTTCCAGCAGCGGCATCAAGCGTTCGGCCTGACCGCGCGACATGGTTTCGACGCGTGACGTGACAATCTGGTCACCGCACAGCAAAGCGGCCGCGCAATGCGCGGCCGATGTGTCAAATGCCAGAATGATGGGGTCAGACGGCAACAGGGCGAACCTCGGTCACTTCTGGGATGTAGTGGCGCAGCAGGTTTTCGATACCCATTTTCAGCGTCAGGGTCGAAGACGGGCAGCCCGCACAGGCCCCTTGCATGTGCAGGTAAACAACGCCGCGATCAAAGCCGTGGAATGTGATATCGCCACCGTCCTGAGCAACTGCAGGGCGGACGCGGCTATCCAGCAAATCTTTGATTTGGTTTACGACTTCGGCATCTTCGCCGGTGTGCTCTGCATGACCTGACGCTGGCGTTGCGTCAGCGCCGATGACGGGCTGACCGGATTGGTAATGCTCCATTACCGCACCCAGAATCGCGGGTTTGATGTGATCCCACTGGACGTCGTCAGATTTGGTGACGGTCACGAAGTCATTGCCGAGAAACACGCCGGTCACGCCACTCACCGCGAAAATCCGTTTTGCCAAAGGTGATTTTTCACCGGCTTCAGCCGATGGGAAATCCGCAGTTCCCGCTTCCAGCACCGTCTGGCCGGGCAGAAACTTAAGGGTTGCGGGGTTCGGCGTGGATTCGGTCTGGATGAACATGTCACGGCTCCGTTTCAGTTGTTTCTGATATGCGGGTCCGGGCCGGATAAGTCAAGATTTGGAACGATTCTAAATTTTGGCCGCCAACTGGATCGCATCATCCAACCGGTCGTCACCCCAAAACAGCTCATCGCCGACAAGAAAGCTCGGCGCACCGAAAAGCCCATTGGCCTGAGCGGTCTTGGTCTGCTCGATCAGAGCAGTTTTGATTTCGGGGTCTTGGATTCTGTCCATCAGACTTTCGGACAATCCCGCCACTTTCAGGCAATCGATCAGGACGGCATCGTCCGACACATTCTGACCATGTGCGAATTCAGCCGTATAGACTGCGCGCGCAAAGCGGCCCTTTTGGTCCTGATCCTCGATAGCCGATGTCAAACGTGCAGCTTTAAGCCCGTTTTGCGGAAATAGTTCGGGCCGGAGAAAGGGCAGGCCGCGCTGTGCCGTCAACCGCTCCATGTCGCGCCACATATAGCGTCCCTTGGCCGGATAGATGTTAAACGGGGAATTGTCCCACCCCTGCGCGGCGAAAATGGGGCCCAGAAGAAAGGGATGCCACTCCACGGCGATGTTGTGCTGTGCCGCAGCCCGTTCGATTCGCATGGCGCTTAGATAAGAATAGGTCGATGCGAATTCGAACCAGAACTGGATGCGGCGCTGCATGGGATAGCCTCAGGTGATGGCTTCCAGCTTTTCCTTGCTCAGGTCGCCGGGCACGATTGTGATCGGAATCGGCAGGCTGCCCGAGTTTTTGGTCAGCTGCGTCACCAGTGGACCAGGTCCCTTCTTTTCGATGCCGGCACCCAAAACCAGAACACCGATTTCGGAATCAGACTGAACGTGTTCGATGATCTGCGGGACAGGCTCGCCTTCGCGAATTGACAATTCGGGGTCGATCCCCTGCTTATCGCGCATCCATTTGGCGAAAACTTCGTAATGCGCATGTATACGTTCGCGTGCCTCTTCGCGCATGGTCTCGGCGACACCGATCCAGTGATTGAACTCATCCGGCGGGATCACGGACAGGATCGTCACCCCCCCACCGGTATGGGCTGCACGCATTGCCGCGAAACGCATCGCGTTCAGGCATTCGCGGCTGTCATCCAGAATGACTAGAAACTTACGCATTAGGGTCCTCATGTATTTCGGTGGATCATGCCCGACCAGATGCGGGCTGGCAACACGGCGCGTGCCTACCGGGTGCTTGCCGCCCAGTCCCAGTAAAGCTCGCGCGCACGGCGGGCAATCGGTCCGACCTGATATTGTGTGTCTTCCAACGCTGTGACCGGCGTTATCTTGTTCATGTTGCCGGTCATAAATACTTCGTCAGCCTCGTGAAAATCTTCAAAGCTAAGGACCGATTCGTGGACCGTCACGCCGTCGGCCCTTAGGTTCCTGATGTGTCGCGCCCGGGTGATTCCCGCCAGGAACGTCCCGTTCGGAGTTGGGGTGAAAACCTCTCCGTCGCGGACCATGAAGATGTTTGCAGTGGCGGTTTCTGCCACATGACCCAGGGCGTCTGCAACCAGCGCGTTCGAGAACCCCTTGGAGCGGGCTTCCTGCAGCATGCGCGCATTATTGGGGTACAGGCACCCGGCCTTGGCATTCACGACGGCTGATTCCAGCACCGGACGGCGGAACCGCGTGGTGGATAGGGTGACCGAGGATGTTTCCGCCGCCATCGGTATTTCTTCCAGACAAATGGCAAAGCCCGTGCTGTTCTGCTGAGGCACGATGGCCGTGGCGTCGCCGTCGATCCCCCAATACATCGGTCGAATGTAGACGGCAGAGCCTTTAGCGTAGCTTTCCAGCCCTTCCCGGACGATCTCGATCATCTGTTCCGTTGAGACGCTGGGTGTCAGCATCAGCGCCTCAGCCGAGCGGTTCACCCGCTGGCAATGGGCCTCCAGATCTGGGGCCAAACCGTCAAAGAAACGCGCGCCGTCAAAGACCGAAGATCCTAGCCACGCGCCATGATCAGCAGCTCGCATGATCGGGGCGTCCCCGTTGTGCCACTGACCATCGAAATAGGTGCGGATGTTTTTACCAACTGCCATAACGCCCTCCTTTGCCCTTGGGGCAACCTAGGAAGGCGTCACAGGAAGGTCCAGCGCAATCAGCCTTGTTTGGCGCCAACCATGCCCACGATTTCGTAGGTCTGTTGCAGGATCGGGGCAGCAATAGTGCGTGCCTTTTCTGCGCCTTTGGCGAGAATCCGGTCAATCTCGGCCTCTTCACCCATCAGGCGCGCCATTTCGGTCGAGATCGGCGCCAGCTTGGATACCGCCAGTTCAGCCAGCATCGGTTTGAATTCACCGAACTGCTTGCCTCCAACTTCGGTCAGCACCTGCTCTGCCGTCAGATCGCTGAGCGCAGCATAGATGTTGACCAGATTGCGCGCCTCGGGGCGTTCGGACAGGCCATTGGTTTCCGAAGGCAGCGCGTCCGGATCCGTTTTGGCTTTGCGGATCTTCTTGGCGATAGCGTCGGCATCGTCGGTCATGTTGATCCGGGTCATGTCGGACGGGTCAGAGGATGACATTTTCCGCGAGCCATCGCGCAGGTTCATCACACGCGGTGCAGGCCCGCCGATGACGGGTTCGGTCACGGGGAAGAAATCCACGCCATAGTCATGGTTGAACTTGATCGCGATGTCGCGGGTCAGTTCAAGATGCTGTTTCTGGTCCTCACCCACTGGCACATGCGTTGCGTGATACGTGAGAATATCCGCCGCCATCAGCGCCGGATAGGCAAACAGACCCAGCGAGGCGTTTTGCGCGTTCTTACCAGCCTTGTCCTTGAACTGCGTCATCCGCTGCATCCAGCCCATGCGGGCAATACAGTTGAAGATCCAGGCCAGTTGCGTGTGCTCGGCCACCTGGCTTTGGTTGAACAGGATGGATTGTTCCGGGTCCAGACCGGCGGCGATGAAACCGGCGCAAACCTCGCGGGTTTTCTCGCGCAGACGGGCCGGGTCTTGCCAGACAGTGATCGCGTGCAGGTCGACCATGCAATAGATGGTCTCGTAATCTTCGCCCTGCATATCCACAAAACGCTTGAGCGCACCAAGGTAATTACCAAGGTGCAGGTTTCCCGAAGGCTGGATGCCGGAAAACACGCGTGGCGTGAATTGGGTTTCGGTCATCGAAGGGAACTCCCGTCTGGAAAAATCAGCCCCCGTCGCTTACCCATGAGGTCAAGGGACGTCAACAGCCGCGAAAGGCAAGCCCAATGAGCAGTGAGCATTATACACCCGCCGTGAACCCTTTGCCGCCCGTGGTGGTGGCGTTGGTCTTGTTCATCATGGGGATCGAATTGGCGTTTACGCTGGGCTCACGCGGCCTTGTCGGAGGGCCCGCCGCCGTGGGTTGGCGGTTGGATGCCCTGCAGAGCTATTCTTTTTCCCCGGGCATCTTCCATTGGATGATCGAGAACGGCCGCTGGCCGTTCGAACATGTAATCCGATTTGTGACCTACCCGTTCGTGTCGGGCAGTTTTACGCAGGCGGTGTTTGTCAGCGTCTTTGTGCTGGCCATGGGCAAAATGGTGGCCGAGGTGTTTGGCGGCTTTCAGATGCTGGTCATTTTTGTTCTGTCCGGTGTAGGCGGCGCGTTGGCCTATGCGCTGCTTCTGAACCCCAATTTCCCGCTGGTCGGAGGGTTCCCCCCGGTCTACGGCCTGATTGGCGCGTTTACATGGTTGCTGTGGCGTAAGCTTTCTCTGGTCGGCGAGAACCAGTCCCGTGCCTTCAGCCTGATCGCAGTTCTGATGGGTATCCAACTGGTGTTCGGACTATTGTTCGGAGGCACATCCGATTGGGTTGCCGATCTTGGCGGTTTTGCCATCGGGTTTGGCTTGTCGTTTCTTCTGGCTCCCGGCGGGTGGGCGCGGATCGTCGGGCGCATTCGCCGCGACTGATCAGGATCGGCGCAGTGCTTTTCGGAACTCCGAAACCTGGAAAGCTCTGAAGAGGTGGCCCAGCATGAAATAGGATGCAGCGGCCAGGATGATCAGGGCAATCAGTGCAAAATAGCGCCATCCGGGCAGTTGGAGGGTCCAGCCAAAGAAGTAAATGGTTCCATAGAGAACGACGCCCATGCCGGCCGAGGCAGCTACGATACGCCAGGACCGACGTTTGAGCCGATCATCAAATCGGGCCTCATCGCCGAAACGTCGTGCTCCGATTGCCAACAGGGCAACCATGGCCCAGCCCGCCGCCGAAGCCGCAATCGCTGGGGCGATCCATCCGACCAATGGGAAAAGGCCAAAGGCCAGCACGGCATTCACGATCATTGCAACCAAAGCGTAGCGAAAAGGGGATCGCGTGTCTTCGCGCGCAAAGAACAGCGGCTGCAGTAGTTTCTGCAGCATGAAGGCGGGTAAGCCGACTCCATAAACGGCGACTGCCAAAGCCGTGGCTGCCGTATCCCCGGCGGTGAACTGGCCCCGCTCGAACAGGACCGAAACCAGCGGAATCGGAATGACCAGAAAGGCAACGGTAGAAGGGAGCGTCAGCAGCAGCGTGAACTCTCCGGCACGGGAAAAGGCGTTGCGGGCACCGTCCTTGTCACCTGCCCGCAGTCGGCGCGACAGATCGGGCAGCAGCACTATCCCCACGGCGATGCCGACCACGCCTAAAGGCAGTTGATACAACCGGTCCGCCGTATAGAGCCAACTCGATGCTTTCACGGTTTGCGAAGCAACCAGTTGCCCAACAACGAGGTTGACCTGGGTCACACCCATGGCCAGCGCAGCAGGGATAGCAATGCGCACCATATGACCCATTTCTGGGTTGAGTTTGGGCCTGCCCGGTCGAATTCGGATCCCTGCCCGTTCGGTCGCGACCCAAACCAGCGTCAATTGGGCGACACCAGCCGCAGGGATTACGGCAATCAGCCAGTGAATAGCCTCACCACCGAAGTGCGCTCCTAAAATGAGTGCAGCACATGCGAAAACATTCAACAGAACCGGGGCTGCGGCGGCTGCAGCGAAACGCCCGGTGGCATTCAGTACGCCAGAGAACAGCGCGGCCAGCGACATGAATAGGATATATGGGAACACAACATACCCGTAGCCCACGGCCAGATCGAAGCGCTCATCGCCGTAAGCGCCTTCAGCGGTGAGCCAGATCAGAGCGGGCATGAATACCATGCCCAGCCCGACAAGTGCCAAAACGGCCGCAGCCAACAAGTTGAATGCGTCTTGCGCAAATCCCTGGGCGTTTTCACCACCTTCCAGCCGCTTTGAAAACATCGGCACAAAGGCGGCGTTGAATGCCCCTTCGGCAAAGAAGCGGCGGAACATGTTGGGCAGGCGGAATGCAAAAATAAACGCGTCCATTACAGGCCCCGGCCCGATATAGGCGTTCAGCAGGATTTCCCGCAGGAAACCCAAAATCCGGCTGGCCAGCGTCCAGAATCCGACCGTGAACAGGCCTGAAATCAATCGGATCTGCTTCATGATATCGCGCGCTCCGCACCCTCAGCAATGGCTTTGCGCAGCTTGGTCTCTAAACCGCGCTGCTTGCTTTCGGAATGGTACTTCAGGCCGAACATGTCTTTGACGTAGAAGGTGTCGACAACCTGCTCGCCATAGGTCGCGATTACTGCGTTGGCGATATAGACGTTGGCGGCGGCCAGCGTTCTGGTCAGGTCGTACAGCAGGCCCGGACGGTCACGGGTGTCGACCTCGATAATCGTGTAGATCTCTGACCCGTCATTGTCGAAGATGATATGTGTCGGCACCTTGAAAGCGCGCTCGCGTTTCTTGATCTTGTCGCGCGATTTCAGGGCGTCGCGCGCAACGACTTCACCTTTAAGCGTTTTGTGGATCATCTGTGTCAGCCGCGGCAACCGGCTGGCTTCGAAGGGATGGCCCTCGGCATCCTGAATCCAAAATGCGTCGGTGACGTATCCATCCTTGGTGGTATAGCTGCGGGCGTCAACCACGTTGGCTCCGACCAGTGCCAGCGCCCCAGCAATGCGGGCGAAAATCCCCGGATGGTCTGCCATGGCAAAACAAGCGCGCGTGGCGTCGCGGTCTTCGTCCGGATGCAGGCGGATTTCCATCGCACCGGGATCGCCACTGTGTTCCAATGCGCGCAACATCTCGGCAAACTCCACGTGCGTAGACAGATTCAGACCCTGCCAGTAAGGCGCATAATGCCGTCCGGTTTCGGCCTTTAGGTCAGCTTTCGACCAGTCGCCAAGCGCCGAGCGCAGCGCCTTTTTGGCTTCCGCGCCACGGTTGGCCCGGTTCAGGTCCTCCATGCCGGTTTCCAGCGCCCGCTTGGTTTCGGCGTGTAGGGCACGCAGCAAAGTGGCTTTCCAGTTGTTCCACGTGTTCGGGCCAACACCGCGGATGTCACAGACTGTCAGAACCGTCAGCAGGTCCAGCCGTTTGACCGTCTTCACCGCTTTGCCAAAATCGCGCACCGTGCGCGGGTCCGAGATATCGCGTTTCTGCGCCATGTCCGACATCAGCAGGTGATACCGTACCAGCCATTCCACTGTTTCCGAGTCGGATTTGTTCAGGCCCAGACGCGGCGCCACCTTGCGTGCGATCTGAGCGCCCAGAATGGAGTGATCCTCGGGCCGCCCCTTGGCGATATCGTGTAGCAACAATGCGACGTATAGAACCTTGCGATTGACCCCCCGTTTTAGAATCGAAGAGGCTAGCGGCAGCGATTCGACCAGTTCACCACGTTCGATCTGAGCCAGATTGACGATGGTCTGGATTGTATGTTCGTCGACTGTGTAGCTGTGATACATGTTGAACTGCATCATCGCCACGATGTGCTCGAACTCAGGCAGAAACGCAGACAATACACCCAACTCGTTCATGCGACGCAGGGCGCGTTCCGGATTGCCATGTTTCAGCATCAGGTCCAGAAAAATACGCTGGGCTTCTTTGTCATTACGCATGTCGTCGTCGATGAGTTGCAAATTGGCGGTCACCAGCCGCATTGCGTCCGGATGGATCAGCATGCCCGTGCGCAAACCCTCATCGAACAGACGCAGCAAGTTCAGTTTGTCGGCAAGAAATTTCTTGGGGTCCGCTACGTCCAGGCGGCCGTGAACCACCTTGTATCCTGATTTTACTCGCGGTCTGCGCCGGAAGATTCGTTCCAGCAGCGCTTCGCCTTTTACGTGCGATGCTTCGAGTTTTGTCAAAAAGATCCGGGTCAGCTCACCGACCTTTGTGGCCTCGCGGAAATAGCGCTGCATGAACACTTCGACGGCCCGGCGACCGGCCCTGTCTTCGTATCCCATCCGGTCGGCCACCTCGACTTGCAGGTCGAATGTCAGTTGCTCGGTGGCACGTCCGGTCACCAGATGCAGATGCGAGCGGACCGCCCACAGAAACTCTTCGGCCTGAACAAAGGTGTCGAATTCTTCGGGTTCAAACAGGCCCAGAGGGACCAGCTCGGCCACGTCCTGAACGCCATAGATGTATTTTGCGATCCAGTAGAGCGATTGAAGATCGCGCAACCCGCCCTTGCCCTCTTTCACATTGGGTTCGACCATATAGCGTTCACCCTGTTTGTGGTGACGCTCGTCGCGTTCTTGTAGCTTGGCCTCGATGAACTGGCGTTCGCTGCCTTTGAACAATTCGGATTTCAGGCGGTTATCCAACTCATCGGCGAGGGCTTCGTCCCCAGCCAGATAGCGCTGTTCCAACATGGCAGTTCGGATGGTGAAATCCTCGGCGCCCAGACGCAGGCAATCCTTGATCGTACGGGAAGAATGGCCAACTTTCAGGCGCAGGTCCCAAAGGACGTAGAGCATGGATTCGATGACGCTCTCGGCCCAGGCGGTGATTTTGTAAGGCGTCAGAAACAGCAGATCCACGTCCGAGGCCGGGGCCATTTCGCCGCGCCCATACCCGCCAACGGCCAGAACGGCGATCCTTTCGCCCTGCGTTGGCGTTGCCAGAGGATGCAAATACACGCTGGCCACCTGCATGGCAGTGCAGACCAGCCCGTCTGTCAGATAGGTGTAAGACCGGGTCAGCGGCCTTGCGTCAAATGGGCGTTTGGCGAAAGCATCCGCAATCGCCCTGCGCCCGGCCTTCTGGGCGTCACGCAAAACACGCACGGTTTCATTGCGCCGCGCGGCATTGTCCTGAATGTCATCAAAGGCTCCCGACAGCTTTGCCATGACGGCGGAACTGTCAAAAATTTCATCGGCCGGGCAGATCAGCTCACCCTTTGGAGTGAGCGTCAGCACAGGCTGATCAGAAACCGGCGCCGGAGAAGCTTTGAGGGGCGGAGTCAATCACTACTACCTGTTTGTTCTGGATCGTGGCAACGGCCAGACCGCGTTCGTTCGTGCCGTCGGACCGCAGGCGGAAGATGCCGCCGACGCCCTGGAACCCAGCGTTCTGAGTCAAGGCCGAGGTGGTCAGCGCATCGGATTTGCCCTGACTGACCAGCGCGGCAATCGCTGCAATGCCGTCATAGGCCAGCCCGCTGATCGGGTGCGGAGCCTCGCCATAGGTGTTGTTGTACCGCTGACGATATGCTTGTGCCTTTGCTGGATCAGGCAGGGCGAACCAGCCCCCCTGTACGCCGGGCAATTCCAGCGTCTGAGCTGGGATGTCCCAGCGCGTCAGGCCAACGAACTGGGTGCTGGCCGGTGACACTCCGGCTTCGGGCAACAATTGCGAATACAACGGCAACGCGCCAGCCGTCGTCGCCGTCAGAAACACCGAATCCGCCCCGGCAGCATCCACGGTCGCCTTGATCGTTGGAACCGAGTTGATGACGCCTTGCTGAGACCGGTCATAGCCAACCGTACCGGCGTTCGCTACGCGGCTGCTGGCAAGTGCAGTTGCGATAGCCGACTGTCCCAGCTGCCCGGCCGCGTCGTTGCTGTGGACAATGACCATGCTGTTCTTACCCTGCGATCCGGCAAAGTTGACCAACCGGTTTGCCGTGTTCTGAAAGGTCGGCCCCAGAACAAAGACATTTCCACCTGCGATGCTGGTATTGTTCGAGAAGGACAGCACATTGACCTTGTTATTCAGTACGGCCAGCCCTGCAGAATTTGCCGCCTGTGCATAAACCGGGCCAATAATGATCTTGGCTCCATCCGCGACCGCCTGTTGCGCTACCGTCGCTGCGGTGTTCGAGCTACCCCGCGTGTCGTAAACGCGAAGATCAATCTTAACATTCTGCAGATCAGCCATTGCCAGACGAGCTGCGTTTTCAAGGCTCCGCGCCAATTGGGCGTCGCCAGAATTTCCCGATCCCGCCGGAACCAAGAGGGCGACCGGAACGGGTTTGGACGTATTGATCGAGGGGCCTCCGCCCAGGCCGCCAGGCTCACATGCAGCGAGGAAAGCTGCAGTTGCCAGGATCGCGGCGGATTTCGCCAGCTTGCGAACGGGCTTGCAAACGGTAAACATCTAAATGAAAACTCCCTGTCCCGGCGGCTTGGGGTACCACCAATCTGTTAAGCCGCGATAATAAACGTCACGCTGTGAGGGTCCAGCTTTGAATTTCCAAAAAGTAAGATTGGGCGCGGGCCTGTATTTTGTTGCCACTCCGATCGGAACGGCGCGCGATATCACGCTCAGAGCGTTGGACGTGCTGGCCTCGGCTGACGTCATTGCCGCCGAAGACACGCGCAGCTTGCGTCGGCTGATGGAGATTCATGGCGTCCCGCTGGATGGACGCCGAATCCTAGCCTATCACGATCACAGCGGGGTAGGCGCGCGAGGGAAAATCCTTGATGCGTTGCAGGACGGTAAGTCAGTTGCTTATGCATCCGAGGCCGGAATGCCCTTGATTGCTGATCCCGGCTACGATCTGGGCAAGCAGGCGGCAGAGGTTGGTCATTTGGTGACATGTGCGCCGGGACCATCCGCAGCGCTAATGGCGCTGACACTGGCCGGGCTGCCGACGGATGCGTTCTTTTTCGCGGGTTTCCTACCTAACGCGACCGGTGCGCGTCGGACGCGGATTGAAGCACTGCGTGAGATACCGGGAACACTGATCTTCTATGAGTCTCCGAAGCGCGTGGCAGCGTGTTTGGCGGATCTTGCTACTGTGCTGGGCAATGACCGTCAGGCAGCAATGTGTCGGGAACTTACCAAGAAATTTGAGGAGGTTCGTCGTGGGTCGCTGGAAGAACTGGCCGCCGACCTACAGGGGCAGACCGTCAAAGGTGAAGTCGTTCTGCTCGTGGACCGCGGGCATTCGGAAACTGTTAACGAATCCGACATAGAAGAGGCGTTGAAGCGAGCCTTGGAAACCCATTCGGTTCGGGATGCAGCTGATCTGGTGTCTGAGATGTACAAGCTGCCACGCCGCCCGATCTATCAGAAGGCTCTGAAACTGGGAAAGGGATGACATGGCCGCACGATGCGTTCGAAGCTCGGTATCCTATCATGCCGGGCAGGCGGCAGAGCAGCAGGTCGCAGCCGAGTACGAACGGCGTGGCTTTTCCATTGCTCACCGTCGCTGGCGCGGGGCAGGCGGAGAGATCGACCTGATTGCGCGTCATGCGGACGGCGTCATTTTCGTCGAGGTGAAAAAAAGCAGCAGCTTTCACGTCGCGGCAAGCCGGATCAATCGGCGCCAGATGGATAGGATTTGCGCCTCAGCGGCCCAATTCCTCGAGGCGGAACCAAGCGGGCAACTGACTAATGTGCGGTTTGACGCGGCTTTGGTGGATGCCTCGGGCGCAGTTCAAATTATCGAAAACGCCTTTGGTTTGGCCTGATCCCCATTGAACCCCCGACGTTGCTGGGCCATGTATCTGGCGTGAAACTGAGGGACACGCCATGAAAATCGCCTTTCAGATGGACCCGATCGGGGCCGTGGATATCAACGCCGACAGCTCATTCCGTCTGGCCGAAGAGGCGCAGGCGCGCGGGCATACCCTGTTCTTCTACAGCCCGGATCAACTGGCGTATCAGGAAGGGCGGATCACCGCGCGCGGTCAGGACATGAAAGTTCAGCGCGTGGCGGGCAATCCGGCAGAACTTGGACCCGAGCGCGAAGTGGATCTGGCCGATTTCAACGTGATCTGGCTGCGTCAGGACCCGCCGTTCGACATGCACTACATCACATCGACCCACCTGTTGGACCGTCTAAAAGGGCAAGCATTGGTGGTGAACGATCCGTTCTGGGTACGGAATTATCCTGAAAAGCTGCTCGTTCTGGATTTCCCTGACCTGACGCCACCAACAACGATTGCGCGGGACCTCACGACCATCAAGGCGTTCAAGGAAAAGCACGGCGACGTCATCCTGAAACCGCTTTACGGAAATGGTGGTGCTGGCGTGTTCCGGCTGGATGCCAATGACCGCAACCTGACATCACTGCACGAGCTGTTCACCGGGTTCTCCCGCGAGCCGCTGATCGTTCAGAAGTTCCTGCCGGATGTCAGCAATGGCGACAAACGCGTGATTCTGGTCGATGGTGAGGCCGTAGGTGCAATCAACCGTGTTCCGGCTGCGGGTGAAACACGCTCCAACATGCATGTGGGCGGTCGCCCTGAGAAAATTGGCCTGTCCGAGCGCGATCTAGAAATCTGTGCCGCGATTGGTCCGCTGCTGAAAGAAAAAGGCCAGATCTTCGTTGGCATCGACGTGATCGGCGATTACCTGACTGAGATTAACGTGACCTCGCCAACCGGCATTCAAGAGCTGGAGCGGTTCAACGGCGTCAACATCGCAGAAAAGATCTGGCAGGCGATCGAGGCGAAACTCTAAAGTGCCGCCTTGGCGCTAATGCGAAAGCTCAGTGCTTCGGCCACGTGGGGGCGTCGGACATCCGGTGCCCCGTCCAGATCAGCGATCGTGCGCGCGACGCGCAGGATGCGGTGAAAGGCACGGGCCGACAGACCAAATCGTTCGGCCGCCTTCAGCAACAGGTCTTTGCCCTCGGCATCCGGGGCCGCGATTTCGTCCAGCAACTTGCCTTCCACATCCGCGTTCTGGTGCGTGGACGGCATATCGCAAAACCGCTCGGCCTGAATGGCGCGGGCTTCTTCGACGCGTGCGGCAACGGTGACCGAGCTGTCGCCTGAAGGTGGCAGGTCCAGATCGGTGAACCCGACCGGTGGAACCTCGATCCGCAGGTCGAACCGATCCATCAGAGGACCCGAGATTCGGCTCAGATAATCCTCCCCGCATACAGGTGCACGGGAACAGGCGCGTCCAGGATCGGTCAGGTATCCGCATTTGCAAGGATTGGCCGCCGCGACCAGCATGAACCGGCAGGGGTACTTCACATGGGCATTGGCGCGGGCGACCATGACTTCGCCGGTTTCGATGGGTTGCCGAAGGGTTTCCAAAACCGAACGGGGAAACTCGGGAAACTCGTCCATGAACAGAACGCCGTTGTGGGCCAATGAAATCTCGCCCGGTTTGGCACCCCTGCCGCCGCCGACAATAGCGGCCATGGATGCCGTGTGATGCGGTTCGCGAAAGGGGCGGCTGCGACTGATCCCACCTTCGTCCAATAGCCCACACAGGGACTGCACCATTGAGGTCTCCAATGCCTCAGCTGGCGTGAGTGGCGGCAAAATTCCGGGCAGTCTTGCGGCTAACATGGATTTCCCAGACCCGGGCGTACCCGTCATGATCAGGTGATGTCGGCCTGCTGCGGCGATTTCCAACGCGCGCTTGGCGCGCTCTTGCCCCTTCACGTCACGTAGATCCCGCGCGTTTGGCTCAAGGCTGACTTCGCCCGGCAGCGCGGCGGACAAAGGAGACTGGCCTGAAAAATGGCGCACCACGTCGCCAAGTGAACCAGCCCCAATCACTTGCGTTGCGTCAACCCAAGCGGCCTCAGCACTGGAGGCACGGGGGCAGAGCAAGGCCCGATCCTCAGAAGCGGCGGTCATGGCGGCGGGTAGCGCGCCGACCACAGGAACCAGCGATCCGTCCAGTGACAACTCGCCCAGTGAAACCGAACCTTCCGCCGCATCCCGAGGAATGATTTCCAACGCGGACAACAACGCGACCGCAATCGGCAGGTCGAAATGGCTTCCTTCCTTGGGCAAATCGGCAGGCGACAGGTTTATCGTGATCCGCTTCGATGGCAACGCAATCGCCATCGAGCTCAGCGCGCTGCGAACGCGGTCCCGTGCTTCGGACACGGCTTTGTCGGGCAGGCCGACGATGGAAAAGGCGGGCAGGCCCGGCGAGACTGCGCATTGCACCTCAACCGGGCGGGCATCGATCCCTTGAAAAGCGACTGTGTGGGCACGGGCAACCATGAACGACCTTTTTGGTTAACAGGTCGTTGCTGCCACGTTCACGGTTTAAGAATCGTTAACAGAGCTGACCATGGCCGTGAATTTTGGCCAGGCATCTGGATCGGCGGCGGTTTTGTCGCGGCAGAACCGATTGCAGAACCCCCAGCGTTGGCCATCCAGTTCAAGGACGGCGGTGACCGGCTTTCCTGAATAAGGGCAGGTGTCGTTGATTGTCGGGCCGTTTTGGACGATTTTTGCGGTGGTTACACTGATCGGCCAAGGGTTCGTAGGCAGGTTCTGTGGATATGGGAATGGACCATATCGAATGGTCAAACCCATCGCGCGCCATTGGCGGACCGAAAGATCTGACAGCAACTCCAGGCAATAATCCCGGCTGACGTCGGACACAGGCAAGCCATAGCCAATAATCCGCGCCGCGACGGGCGTATAGAATACGTCGGCCAAAGAATAGCTACCGAACAAAGGGCCGGAATCCGCTCCAGACACATCACGAGCATGGTCCCACAAGGTTTCGATTCTTGCCAGATCAGCGCGGGTCTCTGCCGATGGAATGAACCCTTGCCAACAGTGTTTAAGCTGCATCGGGCACTGACCGCGCAACGCACCAAACCCGGCCACCATTTCCGTGCAAAGCCATCGCGCGGTGGCGCGTGCGGCAGGGTCCTCAGGCCAAAGTCCGGCTTCGGGGTGCAGCTCGGCCAGTGTTTCCGCCATCGCCAGGCTTTCACCCACAATCGTGCCATCCGACAATCGCAAGGCTGGCACAAGGCGGGCCGGGGCAAGGGGTTTCATATCCTCGGCCATGGTGCCGGAATAGAGGCCGATCATGTGAGATCGAAAAGGCAGGCCGAACTTCTCCAGCATCAGCCACCCGCGCATGGACCAACTGGAAAACAGCCGGTCTCCGATAAACAAATCATAAGTCATGAGAATATGATTGCGTGCTGCGGTCGTTCAGTAAATCAGTGATTTGTGCGCGGTTGCATCACGGGAGGTGATTGATCCGCCCTACAGACCAGCGATCTTGGTGACGGGTAACTTCGGTGACAGACAGATTGTCGATGCGGTGGCTGAAGGCCTCTTGCGCGTCGACGTCCAGCGCCCTTTGAACCTGAGTCAGGATCACGCCAAAATGCGCCACGATCACGAGATCGCACCCTGTGTATTGCGTGATCAACTGATCAACGGTTGCGTCGACACGTTCACGAACTTCGTTCCAGCTTTCCCCTTTTGGCGGGCGCACGTCGCCGGGGTTGTCCCAATACGCAAAGGCAAGCTCAGGGTCCTCTGCTTCAATCTCTTTGAAGGCGCGCAGTTCCCATGTGCCGAAATTGATTTCACGCAGCGCGGGCTGATGCCGCAGCCGCCGCCGCGACCCTTGAATGGCCGATGCAGTATCGGCGGCGCGGCTCAGGTCAGAAGACACGACAATTGCGTTCGCAGGCAGGTGATCATGCAATCGGGCAACGGCCGCCCGATCACTTAGATCAGCAGGCAGGTCAGACCAACCAACCATCGTTTTGGCGTGGGTCGGGCCGTGACGCACAAGATGCAAACGTGTCAATCCAGTTGTCCCTTTAATACCAACGGCAAGCCAGCCGTGACTTTTACCACCAGATCCGCCTCGGCGGCCAAAGCGATGTTCAACCTCCCCTGTGCCTCGCGAAAGCGGCGGGACAGCGCATTTTCCGGGACGATCCCGTGCCCAACCTCGTTCGAGACGATGACGACCTGCGCAGGACACAAACGCAGCGATTGCAGCAGCGCACTTTGTGCCTGTTCCAGATCGTTTTCCGCCAGCAGGTGATTGGTTAGCCACATAGTGGCGCAGTCGATCAGGCAGGCAGAGTTCGGAGCCAGATCCGCCAGCGTCGGGCCTAGGTCGAAAGGGGCCTCAATCGTCTCCCAACCCGGTCCCCGTTGGGAAATGTGACGCTGAACCTTATCCCGCATCTCATCATCAAACACTTGTGATGTAGCAAGGTAAACTTTCTTTTTTCCTGAGGAAACAATAAGTTCCTCGGCAAAAGCCGACTTGCCCGAGGCTGCGCCGCCCAACACAAAGGTTAAATCCGGACTCACTATCATTACCTTCCATGTGATCCACCCGGTTTTGTTTTGCGTATCGATCATAGGTCGGCAAAGCAACCCCGGCCCGCGCCTGTGAAAAGGGGAGGTTTCAATGGCACTGGACAATGCGAACGACTTCTCGATGTCCCGGAGGGCAATGAAAGCCGAACTTCTGGACGCGGAAACCGAGCTTAAACTGGCATATGCGTGGCGGGATAACCGCGATGAGCAAGCCCTTCATCGGTTGATTACGGCCTATATGCGGTTAGCTATTTCGATGGCGGCCAAGTTCAAACGTTACGGCGCGCCGATGAATGATCTGATCCAGGAGGCCGGTCTGGGGTTGATGAAAGCTGCCGACAAATTCGACCCGGACCGGGGCGTGCGGTTTTCGACTTATGCAGTCTGGTGGATCAAGGCGAGTATACAGGACTACGTGATGCGCAACTGGTCGATGGTTCGGACCGGATCGACATCATCGCAAAAGTCGCTGTTTTTCAACATGCGTCGTGTCCAAGCCCGGCTGGAGCGGGAGGCTGCGACCGAAGGAATGGAACTGGACCGACATCAGCTGCATCAGATGATCGCCGCGGAAATCGGCGTGCCGTTGCGGGATGTGGAGATGATGGAGGGCCGCTTGTCGGGCTCCGACTTCTCTTTGAATGCTATTCAATCGGCGGATGAAGACGGTCGGGAGTGGATTGACGCGCTTGAAGATGAGCGAGAGCAAGCTGCCGAAGCCGTCGAAAACAGCCACGATACCGAGCAATTGCGCGAATGGCTTTTGACGGCCATGCAGGCACTGAACGATCGCGAAAGGTTCATTGTACGGGAACGCAAATTGCGCGAGCCCTCTCGAACACTGGAAAGCCTTGGACAGGAACTTGGCCTGTCAAAGGAACGCGTGCGTCAGCTTGAGGCCGCCGCCTTTGTAAAAATGCGCAAGAACCTTGAAGCTCAATCGCGTGAGGTGCAACACTTCATCGCATGAAACATCTTGCGATTCTGCTTTGTGCACTGATGGTTATGCCCTCGACGGGCCATGCCGATGAATTGATCCCCGAAGACGTCTTGTCCGCAATGACGACAGCAGATGTCGTGATCTTAGGTGAAATTCACGATAACCCCCAGCACCATATCGTGCAGGCCGAAGCATTGAGGGCAATTGACCCTTCAGCCGTGGTCTGGGAAATGGTGACGGAAGAGGGTGCCCAGCGGCTGGCGGATAAGGCCGTTTCCGATCCGGAAGAGCTTGCCAGAATTTTGAAATGGCTGGAATCCGGATGGCCTCCGCTCAGTATGTATTACCCGGTTTTTCAGGCTTCAGACGCGCCGGTCTACGGTGCCATGGTTCCGCGAGCGGCAGCACGTGCAGCCATGGAACGTGGCGCCGCCACGGCGCTGGGTGCTGATGCCGCACGCTATGGGCTGACAGTGCCACTGCCGAAGGATGAGCAGGCCGCGCGTGAGGCTGATCAACTCTCCGCCCACTGCAATGCGATACCAGAGTCGGCGCTACCGCAACTGGTCGCTATCCAAAGGTTGCGTGACGCGGTTCTGACAAGGGCTATCCTGCGCGCGGCGGATGATACCGGCGGACCCGTAGCGGTGATCACTGGCAACGGGCATGCTCGCAAGGACAGGGGGATTCCAACCTTTCTGTCCCGTCTGCGCCCCGGATTGAAAGTTTTTGTGCTGGGCCAGTCCGAGGATGGCGCAATAGACGGTGAGTTCGATGGAGTGATCGACAGCCCCGGCATCGAGCGTGAAGACCCCTGTTTGGCATTCCAGACACGGAATTAACTGCTGGAACTGTCTGTTGGCCTTGCCTAATGTCGGGCCGACCGGGACGGGAAGGGCACAATATGCTGGCATCGAAACGCATTCTTCTAATCATCGGCGCTGGGATCGCGGCCTACAAGTCGCTGGATCTGATCCGGCGGCTGAAAGAGCGCGGTGCCTCGGTGACACCGGTTCTGACTGGCGCGGCAGAAGAGTTCGTAACCCCGCTGTCGGTCTCGGCACTCGCCGGAGAGAAGGTCTATCGCGATCTGTTTGACCTGACCGATGAGGCAGAGATGGGCCATATCCAACTGTCGCGATCCGCCGATCTGGTTGTGGTCGCCCCGGCAACAGCGGACATGATGGGAAAGATGGCGGCTGGATTGGCCAATGATCTGGCCTCAACTTTGCTGATGGCGACAGATACTCCGGTTTTGTGCGCACCGGCCATGAATGTCCGCATGTGGGATCATCCGTCGACACAGCGCAACCTCAAGCAGTTGCAGGCAGATGGTATCCGGTTCGTTGGCCCAAATGAGGGTGACATGGCCTGCGGAGAATACGGCCCAGGCCGGATGTCGGAACCGTTGGAGATCGTGGCCGCGGTCGAGGCACAACTTGGCAATGGTCCCCTGAAGGGCAAGCGTATTCTGGTCACATCCGGCCCGACACATGAACCGATCGACCCTGTGCGCTACATCGCCAACCGGTCCTCGGGTGCGCAGGGCGCCGCGGTGGCACGGGCGTTGTCCGCGTTGGGTGCTGATGTGGTTTTTGTTACCGGCCCTGCCGATGTTCCGCCACCCGAAGGTGTGCAAGTGATCCGCGTGGAAACCGCGCAGCAGATGTCTGACGCGGTTGATGCTGCACTTCCGGCGGACGCAGGTGTCTTTGCTGCTGCGGTCGCGGATTGGCGTATGGCAGCGGCATCGGACAAGAAACTGAAGAAAAGCCGCGATGGCCTGCCAGTGCTGGAATTTGCCGAGAACCCGGACATCCTGAAACGCGTGTCCAGGTTGGAGTCAGGTCGGCCGCCGTTGGTCGTTGGCTTTGCCGCAGAAACCGACAACGTGATCGAACACGCTACGGCGAAACGTGCGCGCAAGGGCTGTGACTGGATCGTCGCCAATGATGTCAGCCCTTCGACGGGCATCATGGGAGGATCGGAAAACGCGGTCACCCTGATCTCGGACGATGGGGCCGAAGAATGGCCGCGTATGGGCAAGGATGCCGTGGCCCAACGTCTGGCGCAAAAGATCGCCGACGCTCTGATAAGCTGAACAAGAGGTGCAGTGATGGTAGCAATTCGTGTGATCCGCGAAGACGGGGCCGATCCGGCCATCGCCTTGCCGTCTTATGAAACGAGTGGCGCGGCTGGCGCAGATGTCCGGGCGAACCTGCCGAATGGCGCGTCGATCACGCTGGCGCCGGGGCAGCGAGCTTTGATTCCCACTGGGCTACGGATCGAAATTCCCAATGGATACGAGGTGCAAGTCCGTCCCCGGTCTGGTCTGGCGTTGAAACACGGGATCACCCTTCCCAATACGCCTGGCACGATTGACAGCGACTATCGCGGCTCTTTAGGTGTAATATTGCTGAATGCCGGCCAGGAAAGCTTTGAGATTGCGCACGGAGAACGCATTGCGCAATTAGTCGTCGCGCCTGTCGTGCAGGCCGCGTTTGAACCGGTTGAGGCGCTCAGCGATACGGATCGTGGAGCCGGTGGTTTTGGCTCGACTGGACGCGGCTGATGCTATTGGTATTCATCCTTGCCGCTGCTTTGTGGGGCATTGGGTATATGGCCGGCGTGTCCCGAAACGCGCGGTACCTGTCGGTCGGCGTATTGCTGGCCGGTGTGCTTGTTATCCAACTGACATTGCCGGATGGGCACCCGCTGCGCGAGGCAACCGGTGGGTCTGCGGCCTTGTGGCTGATCCTGGGTGGCGTGGCGGTGCTGGTGCTGATCTATGGCAAGGTGCTCAAAGCGTTGCGCAATCGCGCCGCGCCACGGCAACCTGAGGTATCCGTTATGCAGCCTGACAAGTTCTCTGAGACCGAGTTGGAGCGGTATGCCCGCCATATCGTCCTGCGTGAACTTGGCGGGCCGGGGCAGAAAAAGATGAAACAGGCCCGCGTTCTGGTGATTGGCGCGGGCGGGCTTGGAGCGCCCGCGCTGCAGTATCTTGCGGCCGCTGGCGTGGGAACAATCGGGGTGATCGACGACGACGTTGTTGAAAACGCCAACCTGCAGCGGCAAGTGATCCATCGCGACGCCGATATCGGCATGCCCAAGGTATTCTCGGCTCAGCAAGCCATGCAGGCGCAAAATCCGAACGTGACTGTTTTACCCTACCATCGCCGCCTGACGGATGAGATTGCAGCGGACCTGTTTGCTGATTTTGACCTGATCCTCGACGGCACTGACAATTTCGATACCCGCTATCTGGCCAATCGCACTGCGGTCGCGCAGGGCAAGCCGCTGATTTCAGGCGCCCTGTCGCAATGGGAAGGTCAGCTGAGCGTCTTTGATCCAGCCAGCGAAACCCCCTGCTATCAGTGTATCTTCCCCGAGGCACCGGCCCCTGGCTTAGCCCCGTCTTGTGCCGAGGCGGGGGTCATTGGCCCTCTGCCTGGCGTGGTGGGGTCAATGATGGCGGTTGAGACGATCAAGGTCATCACGGAGGCCGGGCAGGCGCTGCGTGGCGAAATGCTGATCTATGACGCGCTTTATGGCGAAAGCCGCAAGATCACTCTGGCCAGACGTTCAGATTGCCCCATATGCGGTGCACTAGACGCGTAAGTCAATCTAGGTGCCACCTCTGTCGTTTATCTGACTGGCTGGCGTACCGGCCCCGTACGGGGCGGCTGGTTTTTGCATGAGAATATGGGTGTATCACGGGCACCCCTCTGGACCATTCCTATCGGCCTCCCTAGCTTGATTGGCAAAGGAGATCCGCATGACCAATCCGATCCTGTCCGACTGGACGACACCGTTCGAAATTGCCCCGTTTGCTGATATTTCGGATGATGATTTTGCGCCCGCCTTGGACAAGGCGATGGCGACCCACAACGCGCAGATCGATGCGATTGCCAGCAGTTCCGAACCCGCCAGTTTCGCCAATACAATAGAGGCGCTTGAAGCCGCCGGAGAGCAGATGGACAAGGTTTTGTCAGTCTTTTTCACAGTCGCGGGCGCAGACAGCAATCCGGCGCGGGAAGAACTGCAACGCGCGTTCTCACCGAAGCTCTCGGCGCATTTTTCAGGTATTTCGTCTAACAAGGCGCTGTTCCAGCGCGTGGCGGATCTGTGGGCGCGCAAGGACGAACTGAGCCTGACCGATGAGCAGGCCCGCGTGTTGATGCTGACCCATCGCGGTTTCGTACGTGCTGGCGCTGCATTGGAAGGCGATGAATACACCCGCATGCAAGAGATCAAGTCGCGCCTTGCCTCGCTGGGAACCTCGTTCACGCAGAACCTTCTAGCCGACGAACGGGACTGGTTCATGAACCTGTCCGAGGATGACCTGCAAGGATTGCCGGATTTCGTTGTGGATACGGCTCGTGCTGCCGGGGATGAGAAGGGGGCTGATGGGCCGGTCGTCACTCTGTCGCGGTCGTTGATCGTTCCTTTTTTGCAATTCTCACCACGCCGCGATCTGCGCGAGAAGGCGTATCGCGCCTGGACCGCGCGCGGGGCCAATGGCGGCGAGACGGACAACCGCGAGATTGCGGCCGAGATCCTGAGCCTACGCGAAGAGCGGGCCAAGCTTTTGGGTTATTCCAGTTTCGCGGACTACAAGCTGGAAACCGAAATGGCCCGAACGCCAGACCGTGTTCGCGATCTGTTGATGCAGGTTTGGGAACCAGCAAAAAAGCGGGCGGATGCGGATGCAGAAATCCTGACCGCGATGATGCAGGAGGATGGCGTGAATGGCCCGCTCGAGGCTTGGGACTGGCGCTACTACGCCGAAAAACGCCGCAAGGCCGAACATGATTTGGATGAGGCAGCGCTGAAACCTTACCTGCAACTTGATCGCATGATCCAGGCGGCCTTTTCCTGCGCCAACCGCTTGTTCGGGCTTGAGTTTACCCCACTGGACGTGCCGCTTTATCATCCCGATTGCCGGTCATGGGAGGTGACGCGTGACGGGCAGCATATTGCGGTGTTCATTGGTGACTATTTTGCACGTGGCTCCAAACGTTCGGGCGCATGGTGCAGCGCGATGCGGGGCCAGGCAAAGTTCCCCAAGGTTCAGGCCCCCATCGTGATCAATGTTTGCAACTTCGCCAAAGGCGACCCCGCGCTGTTGTCCTATGACGATGCGCGGACGCTGTTTCACGAGTTCGGCCACGCGCTGCATCAGATGTTGTCCAACGTGACCTATGAAAGCATCTCGGGCACCAGCGTTGCGCGCGATTTCGTAGAATTGCCCAGCCAGCTTTATGAGCACTGGTTGGAAGTGCCTGAGGTTCTGGCCGAATTCGCCACGCACGCTGAAACCGGCGAGCCGATGCCTCAAGAGATGCTGGACAAGGTTCTGAAGGCTGCGAATTTTGATCAGGGGTTCCAGACTGTGGAATACGTGGCTTCGGCGCTGGTTGATCTGGCATTCCATGAGGGCGCAGCGCCAGCTGATCCGATGGCGAAACAGAGCGAAGTTCTGGCCGACATCGGGATGCCCCAGGCCATTGGTATGCGCCATGCAACACCGCATTTCGCGCATGTCTTTGCGGGCGACGGTTATAGCTCGGGCTACTATAGCTACATGTGGTCAGAGGTCATGGACGCAGACGCCTTCGCCTCCTTTGAAGAAGCTGGCGGAGCTTTTGATCCTGACCGCGCCAAGGCGCTGGAGGATAACATCCTGTCCACTGGCGGCTCGCGCGAAGCCGAAGATCTGTATCTGGCGTTCCGTGGGCGGTTACCCGGTGTCGAAGCGCTGTTGAAAGGGCGTGGGCTTATCGCGGCCTGACGCGTCAGTAACCCAGGCTTCGGTCAACGAGGTGCAGGAAGGGTTTACCTTCCTCACCTCGGATAATGTTCTGGCAGATCACCTGAGCTGCGGTTACCGGGCGGGTTTCCGACGCAATATGCGGCGTGACGGTTACATTGGGATGAGCCCAGTACGGGTGCTCTGGCGGCAGAGGTTCCACGCGAAACACGTCCAGCGTAGCGTGGCCGACTTGTCCCGACTCCAGCGCGGCGAGCAGTGCGTCGTCGTCGATCAACGGACCACGTCCTGGGTTGATAATCCGCGCGCCTTTGGGCAGCAAAGCCAGCGTGTCCGCATTCAACGCGTTCACCGTCGCAGGGGTATCTGGCAGCAGAAGAACGACGATCTCGGCCTTGGACAACGCTGCGCGAAGACCATCTGCGCCGTGCAAACAGGTCACTTCGGGAATGTCTTTTGCCGTTCTGCTCCAACCGGTCACTTTGAAGTTCAGAGCGGCCAGTGCGGTTGCCGCGGCTTCTCCCAACGCACCAAGGCCCAGCACGCACACATTCCGCTCGGTTGCCAGCGGCGGGGCTTCGGGCGTCCAAACCCCGTCCTGTACGGTGATGTAGCGGTCCATGCCCAGATGATAGCGCAGCACCTGCCCAACGACCCATTCCGTCATGCCGTGCATCAGCCCGTGATCCACCATCCGCGCCAATGGAACGGTCAGTGTTTCGTTTCCGGCAATCTTCTCAACACCGGCCCACAGGCTTAGGACCGCCTTCAGGCGCGTGTAGGGCGTAAAATCCAGCAGCCCGCTTGTAGGCGCGTAAACGACGTAGTCGACCTGATCCGGCTCAAACTCGATTGCCAGCCGAAAATCCAGACCTGCCCGAGTTAACCCTTCTGACAGCAGGGGTTCATACACAGGCCATTGTTCAGGGCGCGCAGAAAACAGGACGTTGACGGGCATGAAGGGCCTTTCAGATTAACGGGGGCGATGGATATGCGCGCTTTGGACGATGCCGAAGGCGGCCATCAGAACCAGCATGGCCGACCCGCCATAGCTGACCATCGGCAGGGGCACGCCCACAACTGGCGCAAGACCCATGACCATGGACATGTTGACGGCGAAAAACAGGAAGAAGTTCAGGGCAATGCCCAGCGTGACCAGTGAGGAAAACCGGTCTTTGGTGGACAAAGCGGTGACCAGACAGAAGATAAGGATCAGGCCGTATAAAACCAGCAGAGTGATACCGCCAACGAAGCCGAACTCCTCAGCCAGTGTGGTGAAAATGAAATCAGTGTGTTTTTCAGGCAGAAAGTTCAGGCGCGATTGTGTGCCTTGCATGAACCCACGCCCATTCCAGCCACCCGATCCTAGCGCAATTTTGGATTGCGTGATGTGATAGCCCGCCCCCAGTGGGTCGGTTGAAGGGTCCAGAAACGTGTCGATACGGCGGAACTGATAGTCCTTAAGCAGTTGCCAATCCGTGCCACGGCTGTTGAAAACGGTGGCGATCAAGCCGACCACCGCGGCTATGACCGCAGCGAAGTACGCCCAATGAACACCGGCCAGAAACATCAGCCCACCGCCCGCGGCCAATAGCAGGATCGAGGTGCCGAGGTCGGGCTGTTTCAGAACCATGGCCGTTGGGATCAGGATCAGGACGACTGGAATCAGAACCCACAAAGGGCGTGACGTCTTATGTGAGGGCAGCCAGTCGTAATAGGCCGCCAGCACCATGACGAGCGCGACCTTCATGACTTCGGACGGTTGGAGCCTCATGAACCCAAGGTCGATCCAACGCTGCGCGCCCATGCCGATGGTGCCAAAAAGCTCCACAAACACCAGAAGAACGATCGCGCCAAGATAAGCCAATACCGACATGTTGCGCCAGAACCAGATCGGCACCAACGCGATGATGAACATCACGGTCAGCCCTAGCCCGAAACGCTCCATCTGAGGCTCGGCCCATGGCATCCATGAGCCACCCGCAACGGAATACAGCATCAGGAACCCGGCGCTGGCTACACTGATCAGTAACAGCGTAAGCGGCCAGTTCATGTAGAGAAACTTGCGAAACCCCGTTGGCGTTGATTTGACGGCGTACTCAAGATAGCTCATGCGCGGTCCTTTTCATCAGGTCGCGCTTTGGGGCGGCGGTCGCCCTCAAGCCGTTTCTGCTGTTCCTTGATACGTTCGCGATCGGCAACAGGGTAGGCTTCAAGCGGTGGAGTGCCGTTGTATAACGCCTGCAACATGATGTCTCGCGCGACCGGGGCCGCAGCTTTCGAGCCGCCGCCGCCATGTTCCACCACTACCGCGACGGCGTATTTCGGGTTGTCATAGGGCGCAAAGCTTACGAACAATGCATGGTCGCGGCGTTCCCATGGCAGGTCTTCGTTGCGTATCACACCGGCGGCGCGTTCCGCCTTGGTGATGTTGCGTACTTGGCTGGTGCCGGTTTTTCCGGCCATTCGGAATTCATCGGCGATGATACGGCTGCGGTAGGCGGTGCCGCGTCGGTTGTTCGAAACCGAGAACATAGCCTGACGCACCTGTTCCAGATTGTAGCGGTTGACGGCCAGCGGCTCACCCGCACCCGAGGGCTGTTCAACGCCGTTCACCGAGCGCACCAGCCGCGGTGTCACCGACCTGCCGGTTGCAATCCGCGCTGTCATGACCGCCAGTTGCAATGGAGAGGCTAGCATAAAGCCCTGACCGATCGAGGCATTTGCCGTGTCGCCCACCAACCAGTCCTGCCCATGCACCCGCTGTTTCCACGCTTGATTGGGCGCCAGTCCGGCAGCCACGGCAGACATCGGAATGTCATGCTTGACGCCCAGCCCGAAAGTGCGCGCCATTTCAGAAATTTTGTCGATACCGGTGCGCAAGGCCACATCATAATAATACACGTCGCAGCTGCGCTTCAGTGACGTTTCCAGGTCTACCGTGCCATGCCCGCCGCGCTTCCAGCAGTGGAAGCGGCGGCTGCCGACTTTCAGGTGGCCGGGGCAATAAACGGTGTTTCCAGGGCCAACCACCCCGGCCTCTAGCGCGGCAAGCGCAGTGATCATTTTGAAGGTCGAGCCTGGAGGATAAGTCCCCTGAACCGTCTTGTTGGCGAGCGGCCGATATTTGTCTTCCGTCAGTGTCCGGTAATCCGCGACCGATATCCCGCGGACAAACAGGTTCGGGTCGAAACTGGGGGCAGAACTGATAGCCCGGATATCCCCGGTTTCACAGTCGATGACGACGGCAGCGGCGCTTTCGCCAGCCAGGCGCGCCTGGGCGTATTGCTGAAGGTCCGCATCTACGGACAATTGCAGATCGGCCCCGGCCTCACCCTCTTGCCGGTCAAGCTCGCGCATGACACGGCCTGTGGCGTTGACCTCGACACGTTTTGCGCCAGCTTTACCGCGCAAGGTGATTTCCTGCTTGGACTCCAGCCCGACCTTGCCGATCTGGAACCGGGGGATGCGCAGTACCGGTTCGGGGTCTGTAATCTGGCTGAGGTCATAGTCACTGACTGGCCCCACATAGCCGACGACATGGGCGAAATCCTCGTATCGGGGATACTGACGGGCCATGCCCACTTCGGGTGTAACGCCGGGCAGGGCAGGCGCATTGACGGCGACTTTGGAAATATCCTCCCACGTGACCTGATCGGCCAGTGTAACAGGTAGGAACGGGGCCGACCGACGCATCTCGGCCTTGGCGCGGGAAATCTCTTCCTGCGTCAGTGGGATAAGCTCTGACAGCTTGGCGATGACTTTGTCGACATCGCCCGCGTCCTCTCGGACCATAACGATACGGTACGCCTGCGTATTCTGACCGATGATCTGGCCGTTGCGGTCATAAATGCGTCCGCGCGTTGGGGGGATCAAACGGATGTTGATCCGGTTTTCTTCGGCCAGCAGGCGATACTCGTCCGCCTGTTCCACTTGCATGAAGCGCATTCGAGCTGCCAGGCCACCAATAAACGCAGCCTGTAATCCGCCCACGATCAACGCGCGGCGGGGCAGGCGTTTATAGGCCAGTCCTTGTGTTTTGGGATTGCGCTGATTCATGCCTGCGCCCTCCTTGTACCAGGATCAGACACTGACACGCGTCGAACACCCAGCACATTTTGGCTGAGAAGAACGATAAGGGGATACACCGCGATTGTCAGAACAACTTGTATCACCACAGGACCCAAGGCTGCTTGCTGTACCGATAGAATAGCAAGAACGACCCGGTTCAAAGCGAAAACTCCTGCAATCACCACGGCAACTGTTGTCCATTCCGCCATAAACCCGGCATCGCGCATTCCGGGCGCAGCCGAGCGTAGATACGCGGTCCCCAGAACCACCAGCGCGGCCAGCAGGCCCGGAGGTCGTTGCAACAGTAAATCGGCCATCAGCATCACCGCAGCAATCAGGAAAATGGGAACGTATTCCGGTCGGCGAAGAACCCAAGCAAAAGTTAAGGCGATCAAAAGGTCTGGAAACGGCCAACGATCCGGCTGTGTATCCAGAGGCAGGAGATGCAGGAACACGATCAAAACCGCCAGAAACACGAACAAACTGCGTTTGATCCAAAGATGCGAGGCTTGCCTATCCATCGCCGACCTCCGGCGGGGTCAGGGCGGCTTCGGGTTGCCGCGGGCCCACAATGCCTCCGGGATCAGAGATTGCGGGGGCAGAGTGGAAGCGCAGAACCCGAAGGAACTCAAGCCGTTCGAAATCCGCCGATAGACGCACCCGCAAACGCCCGCCAGGGTCTTCTGTAATCTGCCCGATCAACAGGCCGCCGGGGAACACACCGCCATCGCCCGAGGTCACCACCCGATCGCCAGGGCGGACCAGTTCGCGGTTCTCGAGAAACTCCACCGATGGGGATTGGGTGTTGTCGCCGGTGATCAGGGCGGTTTGGCCTGACGGCTGAATTGTGGCTGGTATTGCGCTGGACGCGTCGGTCATCAGAATAACGCGCGCAGTGTCCGGGCCAACGCCCGAGATGCGCCCGACAACGCCGATCCCGTCCATGGTGGCCCAACCGTCTCTGATCCCATCTCTCTCACCCACGTTCAACAGGACTGACTGGCGGAAAGGTGAGCCGCTATCGGCCATGACCACCCCGGTGATATAGGTGAGGCGCGGGTCCAGCCGGACATTGTTCAGGTCCAGAAGCCGGGCATTTTCCTGCTCCAGCTGCAACGCGGCCTCTTTCCAGGCACGCATGATGCGCAACTCGCTGCGCAGTTCCTGATTCTGGTCGCTCAGCCGTTGGTAGCTTTGGAAGTCGCGCACCAGATTGACAGCGGCGGTGACCGGAACCATGGCCCATTCCATCGACGGCACAACTCTGTCAACGACCTGCGCGCGAAACCGCTCCACGCGCGGGCTGTCGATCCGCCAGATCAGAAAGATACCCAACAGGCACAGCACTACGATCCCCAGCAGCAAGCGGCGCAAGGGGGTCGTGTATTCATCGCGCTGTGATCGGTCTTTTGCCACAGGTTACCTTCCCGTGCTGCTCGTGCCGAATTTACCCTACGTGGTAAAGGGTGCGCGCCTTAGCTTTCGTAGTCAATCGCGTGGCGCAGTTGTTTTTCGTATTCCAGCGCCTTGCCGGTGCCCAAAGCCACACAATTCAGGCTTTCATCGGCAATCGACACGGCCAGGCCAGTTTGTTCGCGCAGTGCCAGATCCAGATCGCCCAGCAGCGCACCACCACCAGTCAGCATCACGCCACGGTCAACGATATCTGCCGCCAGATCAGGCGGAGTGGTTTCCAACGCGGTCATCACCGCTTCGCAAATCTGCTGGACGGGTTCTGACAAAGCTTCTGCCACTTGGGCCTGGCTGATCTCAATTTCCTTCGGGACGCCGTTCAGCAGGTCGCGGCCACGGATGTGCATCGACTGGCCGCGGCCGTCGTCGGGCATGCGGGCGGTGCCGATGGTGGTCTTGATGCGCTCGGCCGTGGATTCACCGACCAGCAGGTTCTGCTGGCGACGCAGGTACGAGATGATGGCTTCGTCCATACGGTCGCCGCCAACGCGGACCGAGCGGGCATAGACGATGTCGCCCAGTGAAAGAACCGCAACCTCGGTGGTGCCGCCGCCGATATCGACGACCATGTTGCCGGTCGGGTCGGTGATCGGCATGCCCGCACCAATCGCGGCTGCAATCGGTTCTGCAATCAGACCGGCGCGGCGGGCGCCGGCGGACAGAACCGACTGACGGATCGCACGCTTTTCAACAGGTGTAGCGCCATGGGGGACGCAGACGATAATCTTGGGTTTCGAGAATGTTGAACGCTTATGCACTTTGCGAATGAAGTGCTTGATCATTTCCTCGGCGGTATCAAAGTCCGCGATCACACCTTCACGCATGGGGCGGATGGCTTCGATCGAACCGGGCGTCCGGCCCAGCATCAGTTTTGCGTCTTCGCCAACGGCAAGAACTTTCTTTACACCGTCTTTGACGTGGTACGCCACGACCGAGGGTTCAGACAGGATCACACCGCGGCCTTTGACGTAAACCAGCGTATTTGCCGTTCCAAGGTCGATAGCCATGTCCGCTGTGAACAGGCCGCCCAGATTGCCAAAGATCCCCATGTTTCCCCTGATCCTGTATGTCGGTTTTTCTACTGCCCGCGACTCGACGGTTCCGGGACGGATGACTTATAGGGTGCCAACTCGCCCGGTAAAAGGGCTGATTCCGCGATAATCAGCACCTTTCCGCCTTATTTGCTAGGGACTTTAGAAGGCAACATGCTCTCATATCAACATATTTACCACGCAGGTAACCTTGCGGACGTCCATAAGCACGCAATTTTGGCGGAAACGCTGGCCTATCTGACCCAGAAGGACAAACCGCTGAGCTACATCGAAACCCATTCAGGGCGCGGGCTGTATCAGTTGGACTCGGATCAGGCCGTTCAGACCGGCGAAGCAGCAGCGGGAATAGAGCGTGCGTTGACCGAAGGCTGGTTTGACGCCGGTCATCCCCTAAGCCAGGCCATTGCCGCCGTGCACGATCGATATGGCAAATCCGCATATCCCGGGTCGCCATTGATTGCAGCGAACCTGTTGCGTCCACAGGACAAGATGCACCTAGCTGAATTGCACCCGCAGGAATACCGGGCGCTGTCTGACGCTTTGATCACGACAGGGGCCAAGACCTATCAGCAGGATGGCTTTGAACTGGCCCAATCCCTTGTTCCGCCAACACCGCGCCGTGGCGTTTTGCTGATTGACCCAAGTTATGAGATCAAATCCGATTATGACCGGTTGCCGGGCCTTATTGCTTCGCTGAACCGCAAATGGAACGTGGGTGTGATTGCGCTGTGGTATCCGATACTGGCCAATGGGCGGCAACAGGCCATGCGTGACGCATTGAAGAAACGGGATTTTCCAAAGGTCCTGCATCACGAGGTGCGCTTTCCAGTCGCGCGCGAAGGGCATGGCATGATCGGATCGGCAATGTTTGTTGTGAACGCACCGTATGGTTTGAAAGAGTCTGCGAATACGCTGGATAGCCTGTTCGGGAAGCTTCACTGAAATACTGTCAGTGATCACAATAAATTTTTGTCTGAAGGCAAGGCTTTCAGGCATATTATCCCCTGTGACAGTATTAGGTTTGCGGGAATACGCCTTTTTTCGGCATCAGGTCCTTGAATTTTGACTGTGGCTTCGTAAATAAGCTGTCACATATGACAACAAACGGGAATCGGAACACTTCGATGGACTTCCTAAGCCGCCATATCAGTGATTTTCATTTGAATTACTGGGAAACCTTGATCGACGACTGGTTCTTCGTCTTCGCTATGGCCTTCCTGGCCTTTGAGCTGATCCGCTATGCCGTGGTCAAAAAACTGAACTGGCAGATGATGGGCGACACCGTCACCAACTTCATCACGCTCGTTTTCTTCATCGGTATCAGCTTTGTTCTGTTGGCCGGTTTCTACATCGGTGCCTATGTTTGGGCGTCGCAATTTGCCGTGTTTGATATCCCGACCACCTGGGCGTCGTTCATCATCGTTCTGATCCTTGCCGATCTGGCATACTATTGGGAACACCGTATCCTGCACCGGATAAACTTCCTCTGGGCCACGCATTCGGTTCACCACAGCTCGCCTTTCTTCAATATTTCGGTGGCCTATCGCCATGGTCCGCTGGATGGGTTTTGGCCGCTGTTCTTTCACATTCCGCTGGTTCTTTTGGGCTTTAACCCGTTCATGGTCCTGGTTGCCGAGCTTTTGGTGCAGTTGTACCAGACGGCGCTTCATACCGAGGTTATCAAAAAGCTTTGGCGCCCGATTGAGTACATCTTCAACACGCCTTCGCATCACCGGGTTCACCATGGGTCAAACCCGAAATACCTGGACAAGAACTATGCCGGTATCCTGATCATCTGGGACCGCATGTTCGGTACGTTCGAGGAAGAAAAAGAAGAAGTTGTCTATGGCCTCGTCAAGCCAATCGACTCGATCAACCCATTCGTCGCCTTCCTCCACGGCTTTGCCCGCTTGTTCAAGGATGTCTGGAACATGCCGGGGTTCGGTAACAAGATGGGCGTTTTCTTCGGGCCACCGGGCTGGCAGCCGAAGAACGGTCGCAAACAGAGTAAACCTGCTGAGTAACGCGTAGGAGCACAAAGATGCCAAGCAACACACAACGCATCGTGGCGGCCATCGTGACGGCAGGTCTGTTTGTCGGAGGTGCCTGGGTTGCCTCGGGGTTCACCACAGAAATTGACCAAGCCGCGGCTTCGACCACTGCGACGTCGCAAGACAAGGGCTTGACTGTCAATCTGCACGGAGCGCGCAGTACCAAGGGCAACGTGATCGTTATGGCCTTTGATCAGGCGGCGGCCTTCGACAACTTGGAATATTCCAAGGCCGCTGGCTATCTTGAGGCACCTGCCTCCGAAAAGCCGGTCCGGTTCGACTTCCCCGATCTCGACAACGGGTATTTCGCTGTGATCGCGTTTCACGACGAAAACGAAGACTATGATCTGAACTTTGATGTGAACTACATGCCAACGGAAGGGTATGCGGTATCGGGGTTGAACGACCTCAACGACACGCCGGTCTTTGACTACTCGCTGATCGGGACAGAAAAGCCAGTGGATCTGACCTTGTTCTACTGGCCGTAATTCGGCCGGAAGCAAATAAGTTGGGGCGGTCGACAATCGACCGCCCCTTTTTTTGTTTAAGTCAGGTCTTTGTAAGAGATCTCGCGCGTGTCAGCGCCGGGACCCGCCTTTTGACGGCGCACGATCAGGCGGTTCAGCGCGTGGATATAAGCCTTGGCCGAAGCCACAACCGTATCAGTGTTCGCTGATTGGCCGGTCGCGATCATGCCGTCCTCCTCCAGACGCACCGAAACTGTGGCTTGCGCGTCGGTTCCTGCGGTCACGGCATGCACCTGATAAAGTTGCAGATGCGCAGTGTTCGGGTGCACGACGCGAATGGCGCGGAATGCGGCGTCAACGGGGCCGTCGCCGGTTTCCGTGGCGATGATCTCTTTGCCGTCCACTTCCATTTCGATGGTGGCTTCGGCCTTGCCGACTGTACCGCAAGTGACTTTCATCGACACCAACTGCAGGTGATCGTCGCCGTCGTCATCGTCCAGGGTCATCAGGGCGATGATATCGTCGTCGAACACCTCTTTCTTACGGTCGGCCAGTTCCTTGAACCGCACGAAGATGTCCTTGAGCTGGTTGTCGCCAACTTCGTAGCCCAGCGTATTCAGCTTATCACGCAATGCCGCGCGGCCCGAGTGTTTGCCCAGCGGCAAAGATGTTCCGGACAGGCCGATATCCTCGGGGCGCATGATCTCAAAGTTCTCGCGGTTCTTCAGCATGCCGTCCTGATGGATGCCGCTTTCATGCGCAAAGGCGTTCTTGCCGACGATGGCTTTGTTGAACTGCACATTGAACCCCGACACCGTCGCAACGCGGCGTGAGATATGCATGATCTTTGTGGTGTCGACACCCGTTTTCCACGGCATGATGTCATTGCGGGTACGCAGCGCCATCACAACCTCCTCCAGAGCTGTGTTGCCCGCGCGTTCACCCAGCCCATTGATCGTACATTCGATCTGACGCGCGCCGCCAGCAACCGCCGCCAGCGAGTTTGCGGTCGCCATGCCAAGGTCGTTGTGGCAGTGGGTGGCAAAGACCACTTCATCCGCACCCGGCACTGTTTCGATCAGACGCTTGATCAGGTCTGCGGATTCCATCGGGGCCGTGTAGCCGACCGTGTCGGGGATATTGATCGTGGTCGCACCCGCCTTGATTGCGATCTCGATCACGCGGCACAGGTAGTCCCACTCGGTCCGCGTCGCGTCCATCGGTGACCACTGCACGTTTTCACACAGATTGCGCGCGTGGCTGACCGTTTCGTGGATTTTCTCGGCCATCTCGTCCTGCGTGAGGTTTGGAATGGCACGGTGCAAGGGTGAGGTGCCGATGAAGGTATGGATGCGGCTTTTGCCTGCGTGTTTCACAGCCTCCCAGCAGCGGTCGATGTCTGCGAAATTGGCGCGCGCCAGGCCGCAGATGCGGCTGTTCTTAGACCGCTGCGCGATCTCGGACACGGCTTTGAAATCGCCTTCGGATGCAATGGGGAAACCGGCTTCGATGATGTCGACGCCCATGTCGTCCAGCAGTTCGGCAATCTCAAGCTTTTCGGCATGGGTCATGGTTGCGCCGGGGCTTTGCTCGCCATCGCGCAGGGTGGTGTCAAAGATCAAGACGCGGTCTTGGTCGGTCACGTTGGTCATGGGAATCTCTTTCTTGTCTGTCCTAAAGCCATTTGGCGCGCGGGCGTCCTCCTCTGAGCGGGCGCGCCGGATGGCACGCTCAGAGGCGGATTAGGATCAGTAGGCCACGCAGAGACGCACCGCGAAGGGCGGTGTCGACAAACAGGATATCTGCGCGGTTGATCATGGGGTTGAGGTTATACATCGCGCGGCAGGAATGAAAAGAACGAATTTACGTCATTTGCGCAGCGAGGATTCTTTTGCCAGGGTGTTGATTGGGACATGCTGACAGCTAGTTCGTTCTGCATGGAAAAGGCACTCGTCATCGGCGCATCGGGTGGGATCGGAGGTGCAATCACCAACAGGTTGCGGCATCAGTCCGTCCACGTCACCCCATTGACCCGATCGCAAGATGGGTTTGATCTGACCAACCCCGAGATCGTAGATCGGACATTGGCAGGCATTGCAGGACCGTTCGACCTGATTCTGGTCGCGGCTGGCGCTCTTGAAATAAATGGTGCGGCTCCGGAAAAAACCATCCGGTCTCTTTCGGCGCAGGCGATGATGGATCAGTTTGCGCTGAATGCGGTCGGACCTGCGTTGGTGCTTGCGCATGCCGCGCGCCTGTTGCCGCGCGACCGACGTGCCGTTTTTGCGGTGTTGTCCGCGCGGGTCGGGTCGATTGGTGACAACCGGCTGGGTGGTTGGGTCAGTTACCGCGCTTCCAAGGCGGCGGTGAACCAGATTGTTCGAACAACAGCGATCGAACTTGCTCGGACCCACAAACATGCGATCTGTGTTGCCTTGCATCCCGGCACGGTCAAGACAGCATTCACCCAGAAATATGTCGGTCGACACCCCGCGGTAGTGCCTGATGAGGCCGCCCGGAATCTGTTATCCGTCATGGCCGCCTTGGACCCTGCAGATACAGGCGGGTTCTTTGATTGGGCTGGAAAGCCAGTGCCCTGGTAGTTTGATCACCCGTCAGAGGCGGACGTATCAGGCTCGGCTTCCGTGTCTGTCGCGTCCGGCGCGCTTACGTTTTCAGGGGGCAATTCACCGTTTTCCCAAACACCGGTTTCTTCCTGACCATTAGCGTATCGCATGGTGCCGTTGCCGTGACGCTTGTTGTCCAGAAAGTTGCCTTCGTATACGTCACCGGTTGCATAAGTCGCGACACCCTTGCCGCTGATTTTGCCTTCGGCCCACCCACCGGTATAGCTGAAGCCCCGTGGGGTTTTTATGGTTCCTTCACCGTGACGCTGACCGTCTTTGAAATCGCCCTCATAGGCGGTTCCGTCGGGAAATGTCGCTTTGCCTTTGCCTTGGCGCGCGCCGGCTACCCATTCGCCTTCGTACCGATATCCGTTCGCGAAAGTCAGAACGCCGTTACCATGGCTCAGGCCATTCTGGAACTGTCCCTGGTAAACAACGCCGTTGGGATAGGTGGCCTTGCCATTGCCTTCGAAGATACCGGCAAGCCATTCACCGTCATAGACAGTGCCATCCGGGTAGGTTTGAACCCCTTTGCCGTGCGGCAGATCTGCGCTGAAATCACCTGTATAGGTGGCACCGTCGGGGTAAGTGACCTCACCCAGCCCTTCGATTTGACCGTCCACCCATTCGCCGGTGTAGTCAAACCCGTCAGTACCAAGAAAGCGCCCTTTGCCGTGGCGGCGGTCATCGGCATATTCGCCTTCATAGGTGGCACCATTGGCATAGGTGGCCTTGCCATTGCCCTCGCGGCGACCATCGACCAGATCACCTTCGTAAAGATCGCCATTCGCCTGCAACAGGCGACCTTTGCCAGTCATGCGGTCTTCAGACCACTCGCCGGTATATGTCATGCCATCGGGGATGGTTAGCGTGCCCTGTCCATCGCGCAAGCCGTTCTTGATTTCTCCTTCGTAAATGCTGCCTTGAGCAGAGGTGATTTTGCCCTTGCCGTGCTTGACGCCGTCCAACCACTCGCCATCGTAGACGTAACCGCTGGGGTCGGTCAGGACGCCTTTGCCGTGATAGCGAGCGTCTTTGAAGCTGCCTTCGTATCGGACGCCGTTAGTGTACTTTGCAACCCCGGTTCCGTTGATCGACCCTTCAGCCCATTCCCCGTCATAGCTGCCGCCATCGGGGTATATGATTTTGCCCTGACCCTCGGGTTGCCCCTTTGAGAACATCCCCTCATAGACCGAACCGTTGACATAGCGCGCTATGCCCTTGCCCTGAATTTCGCCTTCGACCCATTCACCGACATATTCGAACCCGTTTGGCAGGCGATAGGAACCTTCGCCGTGGCGCAGGCCGTTCAGGAATGTGCCCTCGTACACGCCGCCGACATCATCATCCGCAATGATAACCTGTCCGTCTTGCGCAAATGCGGATGCGGCCAGCAAAGCCATCGCCGTGGCGGCAAAAGATATGCGGATAGCGTTCATGGTTTTTCCTGCGTTGCCCGGTTGTCACCTGTTCGGGCAAAACTAAGATACCCGTGCGGACAGAGCAACGTGTTTTGCCGCATTTGCCTTTTACTCGCGGCGCGATCTGCTAAATGGCATTAAGACTGACGAGGGCAAGAGGGCAGTATGGCCAACAGTTTCCGCATTACTCTGGCGCAACTCAACCCCGTTGTTGGGGACATCCAAGGCAATTTGGACAAGGCGCTTGCGGCGTGGAAGCAAGGGCAAGAGGCCGGTGCCGACCTTGTCGCTTTCCCTGAAATGTTCATTACCGGTTACAATACGCAGGATCTGATCATAAAGCCGGTATTTCATCAGGCGGCCATGACTGCGGTTCAGAATCTGGCCGAGCAATGTGCCGACGGACCCGCCATCGCTATCGGTGGTCCGTGGACCGAGGGCGGCAAGTTGTTCAATGCCTATCTGATCCTCAAAGGTGGTCGCATAGGCAGCAAGGTTTTGAAACATCACTTGCCGAATGAAACCGTATTCGACGAGGTGCGCCTATACGACGCCGGACCCTTGGGCGGACCTTATTCGGTTGGTAATTCGCGGATCGGCAGCCCGATTTGCGAAGACAGCTGGCATCCTGATGTTTCGGAAACACTGGAAGAAACCGGGGCCGAGTTTCTCTTGATCCCCAATGGTTCACCCTACTTCCGCAACAAGTACGATGTGCGCCTGAACCACATGGTTGCCCGTGTGATTGAGACCGGTCTGCCTCTGATTTACCTGAACATGGTAGGAGGGCAGGACGATCAAGTCTTTGATGGTGCGACCTTCGGGCTAAACCCGGGCGGCGAGATAGCGTTTCGGATGCCGGTTTTTGACGAGGCCGTAACGCATATCGATCTGGAACGCGGTGATGATGGCTGGCGCATTGTACCAGCCGAGATTGTGCCGCAGCCGGATGAGTGGGAGCAGGACTATCGCGCCATGGTTCAGTCTTTGCGCGATTACATGGCTAAGACCGGGTTCAAAAAGGCGTTGCTGGGATTGTCGGGCGGTGTGGACTCGGCGTTGGTCGCGGCAATTGCCGTTGACGCAATCGGTGCCGAAAATGTCCGGTGCGTAATGCTGCCGTCAGAATACACCAGTCAGGCTTCGCTGGATGACGCTGAAGCCGTCGCCAAGGCGTTGGGCGTGCACTACGATTATGTGCCGATCTCGGATAGCCGGGCGGCTGTGACAGACACACTTGCTCCGCTGTTTGTCGGGCACGAGGCGGATTTGACCGAAGAAAATATCCAGTCTCGCCTGCGCGGAATGCTGTTGATGGCGATCTCGAACAAGTTTGGTGAAATGCTGCTGACCACGGGCAACAAGTCCGAGGTGGCTGTCGGCTATGCAACCATCTATGGCGACATGAATGGCGGCTATAACCCGATCAAGGATCTGTACAAAACCCGCGTGTTTGAAACGTGCCGCTGGCGCAATGCCAACCATCGCGGCTGGATGATGGGACCCGAGGGCGAGGTGATCCGCCCTTCGGTGATCGACAAGCCGCCCAGTGCTGAGCTGCGTGAAGACCAGAAAGACAGTGACAGCCTTCCGGACTACCCGGAACTGGATGCCATTCTGGAAATTCTGGTCGACCGCGACGGGTCAATTGCGGATTGCGAAGCGGCAGGGTTCGACGCAGACGTCGCCCGCCGGGTCGAGCACCTGATCTATATCAGCGAATACAAGCGGTTTCAGTCCGCACCGGGCACCCGTCTGACTAACAGGGCTTTCTGGCTGGATCGCAGATACCCGATTGTGAACCGCTGGCGGGACCGGTCTTAGGTCGTAGCCACGCGCGTTCGATCGGGGTCTCAGGAGTTTCCAAATAATCAACCAGGCGGCGAATTGATTCCCATTGTCCTCGTCTTGAGGACAGTGATTTCTTGGATTCGGCTGTGAAGGGTAAACACGCTTGAAGTCAGGACATTTTTCTGACACATTTTAGCTTAATTGCCGCCTCAAGTGGGGCAGATGCGGCGCATTCCTATTTGGATCAGGTTATCTGGTCAAAATTTGTTTGTGACGCATCATTGATTGGGTGTCTGTGTTAACGATTTGGTGTGAAAATGCGTGAGCAATACGATAGGCCACTCCATTCGCCACTTCCGTGGCGTTCGATGGAATCCAAAGGCCATGAGCTAGACGAAGATCAGGTCGATTCTGCCATCGCCGAACTCTTGGGGGCCGAGATGCCGCCAGAGCAGGAAACGGTGCCTGTGGAATCAGTGGCCGCTTCGCTTCTGCCTGAACTAACTTCTCAGGAAAGTGTGGGAGAAGAAACGTCCGGCGACGATGCCGGTCTGGCGGCCACATTGCGTCAGAAATGGGCTGAACTCTGCGGAGCTGCCTGACGGTCCGAGCCAACTGGAATGCACGGTGCCAGAGATCATTCTGGCACTTTGATCACAGCTTCTGAAAATTGTGATCCGCGCGTCAGGCGACATGTTGCCTAATGCCTGATACCGCGCATTCATTGCGATCCGAGCAATGAAGTAAGAGCGGCGGATGCCCGGTCCAAAACCAACCCCTGTAGAACCCGATCTGCACCTGCCCAAGTCCGTCGACGTCGTGGTCATAGGCGGAGGAATCATTGGGGCCGCTACAGCCTTGGAGCTGTCAGAGCGGGGCGCGTCCGTTTTGCTGTGCGAAAAGGGCCAGATCGCCGGTGAGCAAAGCTCGCGCAACTGGGGGTGGGTGCGTTTGGGGCTACGGGACCCTCGCGAAATCCCGCTTATGTTGGAAGCACAGCAGATTTGGCAGGATTTGGATCAACGCATCGGGCGCCAAACCGGGTTTTCGCGGTCCGGGATCCTTTTTGGAGCCTCAGGGACGCGCGATCATGCAAATCTCGAACGTTGGATGCGCCATGTCGAAGGCCTGCAGACCGGCGCAAAGATGGTTTCGGGTGCCGAACTGGACGCCTTGTTGCCCGAAAACCAAAGTGGGCTGAAAGTTGCTTTGCACATGCCGCAAGACGGGCGGGCGGAACCGCAATGGGCCGCCCCCGCGATTGCCGAAGCGGCACGCGACAAGGGGGCGTGTCTGATGACCAACTGCGCTGTACGCAGCGTTGACTTTGAAAACGGTCATGTCTCTGGTGTGTTTACCGAACGTGGGCGGGTAGCGTGCGCACGGGTGGTTCTGGCCGGAGGCGCATGGTCGCGTCTGTTTGCCGGAAATACGGGCATTGATTTGCCACAGCTCAAGGTTCTCAACACGGTATTTCGCACTTCCCCGGTGGATGGTCCGGAAACCGCATTTTGGTCAGATGAGTTTGCGATGCGAAAACGGGCCGATGGCGGCTATACCGTTGCGTCTGGCCATGAGAATACGGTGGATATTGTTCCAGACAGTTTCCGACTCGCGATGCAATTTGTACCAGCGTTCCGGCAGGAATGGCGATCCCTGCGGTTCAGGCTGTCCAAGCGCTGGGCGGCAGAGGCGGGCGAGGACCGATCGTGGCTGCATACCGATGTCACACCATTCGAACATTGCCGAGTGCTGGACCCGGAACCGTCGGCCAAGGTCCTGCGGCGGGCTTGGGCGCGTGCGCGCAAAGGCTTGCCGATACTGAATCAGGCAGAAATCGTCCAAAGCTGGGCGGGATTGATCGACGTCACGCCGGATGCCATTCCGGTGATATCCTCAGTTGATACCATGCCGGGCATGTTCATCGCCACGGGATTCTCGGGCCACGGATTTGGTATAGGCCCCGGAGCAGGGCGTTTGATGGCCGATCTGGTTTGTGAAACCACGCCATGCGTTGATCCGGCCGCCTTTCGCCTGTCCCGATTTACGGATGGTTCAAAGGTGCGGCCGGACCCGGGATACTAGGGCACTACCCCATCATCTGATAGCTGACCGGCACAAAGCGGAACCCATCGCCACGGGGTTCAACAAATCCAGCCGCCGGGAATGGCATGTGATAGCCGATCATCGGGACTTTGTCGGCCGCCAGCATGCCCAGTACGTCGCGCCGCGATGCAGTGGCGGCAGCTTTGTCCATGTCAAAACGGACTTCCCATTCCGGATGGGCAAAGGACCAGACATAGTGGTTGGCCAGATCGGCGGTCAGAACCAGACGCTGCCCGTTGCTCTCTAGATGATAGACAGTATGGCCGGGCGTATGCCCATATGCTGCAACAGCGGTGATGCCCGACGCGACTTCGCCGCCGTTTTCAACAAAGGTCATTTTCTCGGCCAAAGGTGTCACCTTTGCTGCGACCAGATCGCCTACGCGATTGCCTGCGTCCTGCGCGGCCCAGAAATCGTATTCCGGTGATGCGGTGACATAGCGTGCGTTCGGGAAGGTTGGCGCGTCATTGGTGGTCATTCCGCCGATATGGTCCGGATGCATATGGGTGATGACGACCACATTGATCTGGTCCGGGGTAACACCTGCATCATCCAGTGCTGCCTGAATACCGCCTTGTCCCAGTCCGGTGTCGAACAAAACCAGCTCAGATCCGGTGTTGACCAGAGTTGGCGTAAAGAAGAACTGCGCGACATCTGGCGAGATGAAGTTGTCTGCTGAGACTTTCGCGAAGTCTTCATCCGAAGCGCCACCACCGAAAATTTCCTGTGCCCCGTCGCGGGGCAGGCTGCCATCCAGCAGCGCCGTTACGGTGAAATCACCCAAAGAAAAAGATCTGGCGATGGTCGAGTTTGCCTTGGTCTCGGCTCCGGCTGCCAGAACCGGTGCCGCGGCTGCGGCAAAGGGCAAAGCGGCTGCGGTTCCCAGCGCTGCGCGGCGTGTAAGTTTGATTGTCATTTTCGTTCTCCCAGTCAGGACACCATTAAGTGAGTTAGGTCGGCACGAGTCTCTTGCCAGTTTATACCCTTTCAAATGGGCTGCGCGGTTGAACATTACGTGTTAATTTTTGTTCATGGCGCGATCTGCAAACAAAACCGTTCCCACCGGGCAAAGTGTGGATAGTTTCCTGGCAACCGTTCAACCGGCCAAGAAAGCCGATGATGCGCGGTTGCTCGATGCCTTGTTTCGGAAAACGACCGGGTTTGAACCAGTCATGTGGGGCCCGTCGATCGTGGGCTACGGCCGATACCACTACCGCTACGAGTCCGGGCGTGAGGGTGATTTCCTGGCAACCGGGTTTTCCCCTCGCAAGGCCGCACTGTCGATTTACATCATGCCAGGTTACACGGATTTTGGCGGCATCCTGTCCCGGTTGGGTAAGCACAAGCTGGGTAAATCCTGTCTTTACGTGAACAAGCTGGCCGATATCGATACGGACGTTCTGTCCGAACTGATCCGTGCCGGGCTTGCGGACTTGAACCGGCACTGGGCTGTGAAACCAACCTGACGCGTCTGCTGGACAATTGGCTAATCCTGTGACATGAGCCGCGCCAACAGGAGAACTCCATGACCACCACCCGTTTTGCCCCGTCGCCCACCGGTTACATCCATGTGGGCAACCTGCGCACCGCCCTGATGAACTACCTGATCGCCCGCAAGGCTGGCGGCACGTTCATCCTGCGCATCGACGACACCGACCCTGAGCGGTCGAAAGAAGAATATGTCGATGCAATCAAGCAGGATATGGAATGGCTGGGCCTGCACTGGGACAAGGTCGAACGCCAGTCGGAGCGCCTGGATCGCTATGCTGAAGCCGCTGACAAGCTGCGCGAGATGGGCCGGTTCTATGAAGCGTTCGAGACGCCCACCGAGCTGGATCTCAAGCGCAAGAAGCAACTGAACATGGGCAAGCCGCCGGTCTATGATCGCGCCGCGCTGAACCTCAGCGATGCTGAAAAAGAAGCGCTGCGCGCCGAACGCGGCAACGGCGTCTGGCGGTTCAAGCTGGATCATGAGCGGATTGAGTGGAATGACGGCATTCTGGGCGATATCTCTATCGATGCGGCATCGGTGTCTGACCCTGTGCTGATCCGCGGTGATGGTCAGGTTCTTTATACGATAGCGTCGGTGGTCGACGATACCGAGATGGGCGTGACCGATGTGGTGCGCGGCTCGGACCACGTGACGAACACCGCTACTCAGATTCAGATCATCAAGGCGCTGGGCGGGAATTGCCCGCGTTTTGCGCACCATTCACTGTTGACCGGCCCCCAGGGTGAGGCGTTGTCCAAACGTCTGGGCACACTTGCCTTGCGCGATCTGCGTGAGCAAGGCGTGCAGCCCATGGCACTGCTGAGCCTGATGGCGCGTCTGGGTTCGTCCGATCCGGTTGAGCTGCGGTCTGACATGGCTGAGCTGATCGAAGGGTTCGATGTGAACCGGTTTGGTGCGGCGCCGACGAAGTTTGACGTTCAGGACCTTTTCCCTCTGACGGCAAAGCACTTGCAGTCGCTGCCGTTGACCGATGTTGCCGAGGCGGTAGCCGACGCAGGCGTTCCGGCGGAACTGGCCGAACCGTTCTGGGCAATGGCGCGCGAGAACATCACCACTCTGGCTGATCTCAAGGGCTGGTGGGAGCTGTGCCGCGACGGGGCAGAACCGCTGATCGCGGATGAGGATCGTGACTTTATCGCCGAGGCCATAGCCTTGTTGCCCGAGGGGCCGTTCGACGGTGAAACCTGGGGTAAATGGACCAGCGCGGTGAAAGAGGCGACTGGCCGTAAAGGCAAAGGCCTGTTCATGCCTTTGCGCAAGGCGCTGACTGGCATGGAGCGTGGTCCTGAGATGGCCGCTCTGCTGCCGTTGCTGCAGGTGATCCGCGCAAAAGCCTGAGCGTGTTTAGATAGACTGACAAAAGGCGGGGTCACTTGATCCCGCCTTTTTCTATGCGTTCTGCACAATTCGGGCAGAGATGCGGCTGAGACGGTCATCGACGAATTCCGTCTCAATCGATTTTAGTTTCTGGTGGCGCGGGTATCTCGGTTCGGCTCGGTCGTTCAGGATCGGGGCTTCCCATCCATCGGTGGTGGCAAAGAAACGATCTGCACCGTCTTCGCCAAACGCGCGCAAGTATCCCTGCACGACCACATCAATGTAACTTAATAGCAGAGGGTGATGATTGCTTGGTGCGTTGTGTCGGTCCTGCGGCACAGTGTAGACGGCAATCTCGACCTCGTGCGTTAAGGGATGTGTGACCGATTGTGTCGCAGATACTCGGTCGTAGGCCCACTCCCGTTCATCCAGCGCGGCCCAATCGTTCTTCGGTACATGTGCAATCATGCCCTCGATTTCGGAAGCGGGATCCGGAACGGCTGTCAGAAAGGCAACCGGGCGCAGGTCTGTGTGCCTCCATGCGCGCCGCCAGCCGCTCAACCGGGCAGGCCGCGGATCGGGGAAGTCATGCGTCGACAGGTTCACGAGGCTGCCGTAGCCAAAGAAATAGGGGTCCGCCATTCGCCGCTGGTTCCTTTCCTGACGATTGATGTATGTCAAACCGCTTTTTTGCCGGACATGCAATAAGTCTGCATCTTGATTTTAGGGAGGCCCCTATGCGGATTACCAAACGGACGAATATTGCGGTGCGCCTGTTGATGTATTGTGCGGCGCATCAGGACAGGTTGGTGACAAAATCCGAGATTGCCGGTGTGTGCAACATCTCGGAAAACCATCTGGCGCAGGTGATCAATCAGCTTAGTCAGTTGGATTATCTCAGCACTCAGCGCGGGCGCAACGGTGGTATGACATTGGCCAGACCGGCCGATCAGATCCGTATCGGCTCTGTATTTCGCCATGTAGAGGGCAATTTGCCACTGGCCGAATGCTTTGCGGATTCCGACAATACATGTCCGTTGACCGATGCATGTCGATTGCGCGTGGCATTGCAGGATGCGGCAGAGGTTTTCTATGCCTCATTAGATGACATTACGTTGGACGCCCTTGTGTGCAACAACGATCACCTGTTGCAAATCCTACAACCTGTCGCCTGCGCTCGGGTGGCTTAATCGCTGGCGCGCAGGATGCCGGCCGGGCGAACGGCCAAGGGGCGCAAGGCGAACAGAAGCCCTGCGCCAAGCGTTACGATGACGCCCGCCAGAACAATGCCGATAGCGGACGGCCAGATCACTGAGAACTTCGTGTCAAAAATATAGGTGGCAACCGCCCATCCGCCCAGAATACCGGTCAACAGGGCTACACTGCCTGCGGCGGCACCCAACAGCACCGCGCGCAGGGCAAAGCTATACAGGATACGTCGCCGGTCCGCACCAAGTGTCTTGAGGATTGCGGCTTCATATCGGCGGGCAGGTTCTCCGGCGGCAGCGGCCCCAATGAGTACCAAAAACCCGGTTAGCAGAGAAATCCCAGCGCCATAAGACGTGGCCGCTGCGATGCCTGCCAACAGGCCCGAGACACGGTCGATCGCATCGCGAACCCGGATCGCGGTTATGTTGGGGAACTTCCCGGCCAAATCCCGCAGAATTGCCGTTTCAGCCTGTTCGTCGGCGTAGACCGTCGCGATAAAACTGTGTGGGGCACCCGCAAGGGACGAGGGATTCATGGACATGATAAAGCCCATACCGGCATTTGAGAAATCGACCTCGCGTGTCGAGGTGAGTTCTGCAGTAATGTCTCGTCCCAAAATGTTCACGGTCAGGTGGTCACCCAGTTTCAGGCCCATTTCTTCTGCCTCTTCGGCGGCAAAGCTGACCTGCGGCATACCGGTATAGTCTTCGGACCACCATTTGCCGGAAGTGATACGTGCATTACCTGGCGGCTGCGCGGAATAAGTTACGCCGCGGTCGCCATCCAAAACCCAATGATCGCCTGCCACTTCGCGGGCGGGTTTGCCGTTGATCTGCGTGATGATCCCACGCAGCATCGGCGCGCTTTCGATCCGGCTCACGGCGGGGTCCGAGGTCAGCCGGTCATTGAATCCGGGCATCTGGTCTTTCTGGATATCGACGAAGAAATAGGACGGGGCGACATCCGGCAGGTTCCCGGAAATTGCATTGCGCAAGGTGCCGTCGATTTGCCCCACGGCAGCCAAAACCGAAAGTCCAAGGCCTAGAGACAGCACAACGGATGCTGCGCCTTCGCGTGGATCGGATATGGCCGACAAGGCCCATCGAAAAGCTGGTCGCCCGCGCGCAGACGATGCGCTGAGCCGGGCCAACCTACGCACCGCGTATGCGGCTACGGCAAGCAACAGCAAAGCGCCCACCAATCCTCCGGCGGTCCAAAACGTCAGGCGTGCCGATCCGCTGAACCAAGCGGCGGATGCGATCAGCAGCGCAACGCCGATGCCGGTTGCAATTAGATGTGCACCTCGTGGAAGTGCCCGGGCAGAGGTCAGGGCGTCGCGAAACAGGGTCGCCGCGCGGACGTCCTCGGTGCGGGCAAGGGGCCAGAGCGTGAACAGGAAGGCTGTCAGTATGCCGTACAGAGCCGCTTCGGCAAGCGGGGCCGGATAAATCGAGAAAACCGCGGGAACTGGTAGGCTGGCTTCAATCACTGGGGCCAGGAGCAGAGGCAGCAGACCGCCCAAGACGACACCAAGCAAGATACCAATCCCCGACAGAACTCCGATCTGAATCATGTAGGTTTGGAATATCGTGGCCTTGTCGGCGCCGAGGGTGCGCAGTGTCGCGATGGTTTCGGTCTTTTGGGACAGATAGGCACGCACAGCCGCCGAAACCCCGATGCCGCCGACCGCAAGACCCGATAACCCGACCAGAACCAGAAATGCGCTGAGCCGTCCGACGAATTCGGCAATTCCGGGCGCACCGTTGCGTGCGTCGGTCCATCGCATGCCCGTACCCTCAAAACTCTGACGGGCTTCTGCCGACAGGGTTTGCAGATTTGTGCCCTTTGGCAGGGTCAGGCGGTACTTGGTTGAAAACAGTGTTCCCGGAGCCAAGAGGCCGGACTTTTGCAGGTCTTCGGTCCGCACCAACGTGCGTGGGCCCAGACCAAAGCCATCGGCGGCCCCGTCTGGTTCATGGATCAGGGCGGCCGTCAGAGTGAATTGCTGCGTCCCCAGTGCAAAGCGATCTCCGATGGAAAGACCCAGTCGATCAATCAGTGATGGATCCATGACTGCGCCGGGAAGACCCTGATACGTCCCAAAAGCTTCCGACAAGGGCATCGCAGGCTCAAGAACAGGAGACCCCAACAAAGGATAAGTGTCATCGACCGATTTGACCTGAGTAAGCGCGCGCTGCGTATCCTGGCCCTGATCGACAACAGCCATCGACCGGAAATCGACCACTTCGGACACACCTGTCCCCGTCTGATCCATCCACGCGCGTTCGTCATAAGTTGCGAACCGGTAAGTGAACTCCAGCTGCGCATCCCCACCCAACAGGGCAGCGCCTTCCTCGGCCAAGCCAGCCTGGATCGCGTGGCGTACGGACCCAACGGCAGCAATCGCTGCGACACCCAGCGCAAGACACGCCAGAAAGACGCGAAACCCACGCAAACCACCGCGAAGTTCACGGCGAGCCAGTCGACCGGCCAGCCGAAGGCTCATTCTGCGGCCTCTTGCTGGCTGTCTTCCGAAATCCGCCCGTCACGCAACCGGACAACCCGATCACACCTGCGCGCCAGGCTATGACTGTGGGTTACAAGAACCAGCGTAGCGCCGTGTTTGTCACGCAATTCGAACAGTAAGTCGACGATGGCCGCGCCGTTCGTTTCGTCCAGATTTCCTGTCGGCTCATCCGCCAACAAAATCTGTGGTCGCGGTGCCGCAGCGCGGGCCAGCGCGACCCGTTGTTGTTCACCGCCTGACAATTGAGCTGGGTAGTGATCGCGGCGATGAGATAGCCCAACTGCGTTCAGTTCCGCCTCGGCGCGTTGGAAAGCATCCTTTTGCCCTGCCAATTCCAGCGGCGTGGCCACGTTTTCCAGGGCCGTCATGGTGGGGATCAGGTGAAAGTTCTGAAAGACGACCCCCATCGCATTGCGCCGGAAACGTGCCAGAGAATCCTCATCCATGTCGGTCAGGTCCTGGCCAAGGGCCGTGATCCTGCCGGCCGTTGCCTGTTCCAACCCACCCATCAGCATCAGCAGAGACGATTTGCCGGACCCGGACGGCCCAACGAGCCCCAGTGTTTCGCCTTTTGTGACTGTCAGGTTAATGTCATGCAGGATATTGATCCGACCGGCATTGCCATCCAGCGACAAAGCGGCATTTTGAAGCAAAAGAACAGGTGTTGTCATAGGTACTTCCACGAGGAGGCGGTCATTTTGGGATATGGAGCGGTTCAAAAAATGCGCAAGGCCTTGATGTCTGTACTGTTTGCGTGTTGCGGCTTTGCCGCCACAGCGGAACCAGTGGTTATCGCCGCGCTTGGGGACTCGCTGACACAAGGATATGGCCTTCCGGAACAGGACGGGTTCGTACCACAATTGAACCAATGGCTGAAGGATCAGGGCGCAGACGTGCAAGTGATCAATGCCGGAGTTTCCGGGGATACCACTGCCGGCGGTGCGGCGCGTGTCGATTGGACCCTGACACCTGATGTGGACGCGTTGATCGTGGCGCTGGGTGGCAATGATCTGTTGCGCGGGATCGACCCAGCTGTGTCTCGCGCGAACCTTGAGACAATCCTGGCATCCGCTCGGGTGGCCGAGGTCGAGGTTTTGCTGATTGGAATGCAAGCGCCTGGGAATTACGGGGTCGAATACAAACAGGCCTTTGACTCGATGTACCCGGACTTGGCTGAGGCATATGAGCTTGTGTATGCGGAAAGCTTTTTTGAGGGGTTGCAACCAAACGGTGATCCGAATGCAGTCCGGCAGTTCATGCAGCCGGATGGGATTCACCCCAACAAGGCGGGGGTGGCGCGGATCGTTGCAGCGCTTGCGCCATATGTGCTGGAGCTGGTCGAAGTTTCGACCAAGCAGGATTGAAAAGATGCCAGGGCGTTTTTTCCTGACACGGCCGATGTCCGAAATAGCCCAGGCTTTAGGCGTCCGGAATAACGCGGAATCGCAGTTGCCCCGCAAGAACATTCAACCGGGGCAAGAGGTGACGGTCCTGACTGAGTCTGGCCTGACGCCCATGCGTTGGGGGATGATCCCAGTTGGGCGCGTCAATGCGCGCGGTCGGCCTGTGATGGAAACCATAATCAACGCCCGATCAGAAACCGTCTTTCACAAAACCGCATTCGAGGGCGTAGGCCGGGCCGTAGTGCCGGTGGACGGGTGGTACGAGTGGACGGGCGAAAAGCGTCGCAAAACCGCATGGCGTATTGCCTCGGCGGATGGCAGTCCTCTGTTATTCGCTGCGATCACGGACAGTTGGCAGGCACCGGGTGGTCTTCAGGTTGACCAGTTTGCAACCGTGACCTGCCCACCCAATGCAGATCTTGAACCGATACACCACCGAATGGGCGTCCTGCTAAAACCTGCCGACGTTCAGACATGGCTTACGGGAACCGAAGATGACGCCAAGGCGTTGGCGCGACCTTGGCCGGACGGGATGTTGCAGATCGAAGAGGCGACAGACGTCGATTGGTCCGGGCCGTAAGCGCTTCAGACCACCGTAACTACGGTTCCGACCGGTACACGCTCATACAAATCGATCACGTGTGAATTCAGCATGCGAATGCACCCGTTTGAGGCGGCGCGTCCGATGGTTTGCGGCTGGGTCGTTCCGTGGATGCGGAAATAGGTGTCGACCCCATTCTGGAACAGGTAAAGCGCGCGTGCCCCCAGCGGATTGTCCCCTCCACCGGGTTGTACGTAATCATTGTCCTTGAACTTTGCATAGGTGGTCGGTTCGCGTTCGATCATCTCGTCCGTGGGCCGCCATGTTGGCCACTCTTTCTTTACGTCGATCGTAGCCGTTCCGGTGAATTCCAGCCCCGCCTTGCCAACGCCACATCCATATCGGATCGCCTTACGTGGCTCGGTGATGAGATACAGATAAAATGATCGCGGCGCGACCAGCAACTGACCGGGCAGAAACTGTTTCTTGACCCGAACGAACTGCGGCGTGGGGTCGTATTCAACAGCTTTCTTCTTGGCCGAAGCAAGGCTGGGTGCCAGACCTGCCGCAGCAGATGTTGCTAGGAAAGTGCGACGTGTGAACATATCGGTTCTCTTCAGGACAGCAGAATATCGTTAACCAGTGTCGGAATGATAGCCGATCTGGTCAATCATCTGCCAAGAGTAACCGTATTGTGATGTAATCGCAGAGACACACTTCTGTTGCAGTTTTGCCCCGCGCAATGTGAAAAGGGCAGAGCTAACCTCTGCCCTTTCGTGGCCTTAGGCCAGTGCGATATCGTCGGCGCTTTCGCGACCGTCACGACCCGAGCGCAGCTCGTACGTGACTTTCTGGTTGTCGGCCAGGCCGGTCAGGCCCGAACGCTCGACAGCCGAGATGTGAACGAAGATGTCTTTGCCGCCATCTTCGGGTGCGATAAAGCCGTAGCCTTTGGTGGTGTTGAACCATTTTACGGTGCCTGCAGGCATATCCGTGTCTCCTAATTGGTGCTGCCCACGGAGTTGCGGCAGCCCGGCGTCGTTGTCTGGATCGATAGACTGAGCGCCGTAGAAGGTGACAGTAGGTCGAAATAGAAAAACGTAAGCGCCTTTGATATGGCATTGAGAAGGCCATGTGGCAAGGGTGGATTGGTTCGCCAGCAGCGCACTGCCGAGGAATCTGACGGCATCGGCATTCCCAAAGCGCGCCTCGACTCAGAATCCAGAACAGCCCCAAATTACAGCCCCAAACTACTTGCTGCAAAATTGTGCCGCCACGTCACGGGAATTCTGGCAGGATTAACCTGAGTTCGCAAAGCTGCCCTACAAAAAGATTTTCTGGGAAAGCCTTTCAAAAATGACGCGAAAAGCAGTTTTCTTCCCCATTGGCTCCCACACATTTTTTCATATGTACGCCGAGCCGCTGCGGGCGCCCACTCACGGAAGAACGGTCTTTGAGTCGGTTACCACCGCACGCTCGAACCGGCCCGCAGCGGAACATTACGACGAATACTCAGATTCGAACAATTGCGAGAAATTAAACGCTCAAGGTGAAAGCTATGTTTTTTAAGTCGAAATTTGGCCGTATGTTCAAATCAAGAGAACTGGCCGGTTCCGTCAAAGAAGATCTTGCTGAGAAAGCGCAAACCGCAAAATCCGGAGCGGTTAACAAATCCGAGCTGACCGCACTTTTCGGAGATGTGCTGAATGACAGTCACGTTCGGAGTGGTGAAAGCCGACGGTCAGCCAGCCCGTCACAAAAGTAGGTGATTACGGCCGGGTGCTGTGAGGTGCAGAGCGAAAACACGCGGGAAACGTGTTTTTATTAGTACTTTGCCGGGTTCTGGTCGACTGGTTGAGTATCGGGTTTTGGGGCCTGGGGACATCAAAACTAGTGGCAAGGTCAGGTGACGGCAATTTCCTGATACCTACGTTGATGCTCTCCTCTATGCGGGCAGGTTCAGGCCCGTAATCACATCCTGTGGTTACGGGCCTTTAACGTTTCTATCGCGCAAACTTCTTGTGCTTTAACCGCTTGGGCTCCAGCGCGTCCGGTCCCAGACGGCGCTTTTTGTCCTCTTCGTAATCCTCGAAGTTGCCTTCGAACCATTCCACATGAGCATCCCCCTCGAAGGCCAGAATGTGCGTGCAGATCCGGTCGAGGAAGAAGCGGTCGTGCGAGATAACCACAGCGCAGCCGGCGAAATCGACCAGCGCGTCTTCCAGCGCGCGCAGGGTTTCGACGTCGAGGTCGTTGGTCGGTTCGTCGAGCAGCAGGACATTGCCGCCCTCTTTCAACAGGCGGGCCATGTGGACGCGGTTGCGCTCACCACCTGACAGCAGCGAGACCTTTTTCTGCTGGTCGCCGCCCTTGAAGTTGAAGGACGAGCAATAGGCGCGGGAATTGACCTGCGCATCGCCCAGCTGAATGATCTCGGCGCCGCCGGTGATCGCCTCCCACACGGTGTCGTTGTCTTTCAGGTCGTCGCGGGACTGGTCGACATAGGACAGCTCGACCGTGTCGCCCAGCGTGATGGTGCCGCTGTCGGGCTGTTCCTGACCGGTGAGCATCTTGAACAGGGTCGATTTACCGGCACCGTTGGGGCCGATGACGCCGACGATGCCGCCGGGGGGCAAGGCAAAATCCAGCCCTTCGATCAGTTGCTTGTCGCCCATATGTTTTGACAGGCCCTCGACCTCGATCACCTTGCCGCCAAGGCGCTGGCCGCTGGGAATGACGATCTGGGCGCGGGTCAGCTTTTCGCGTTCGGACTGTTCGGCCAGCTCGTTATAGGCGTTGATCCGGGCTTTGGATTTGGCCTGACGGGCCTTCTGGCCCTGACGCATCCATTCCAATTCGCGCTGCAGGGTCTTCTGCTTGGACTTGTCCTCGCGGGCTTCCTGCTCCAGCCGTTTGGCTTTCTGTTCCAGCCACGCCGAGTAGTTGCCCTCGTACGGAATGCCGCGACCGCGGTCGAGTTCGAGGATCCAGCCGGTGATGTCATCCAGGAAATAACGGTCGTGGGTGACGATCAGGATGGTGCCCTTGTAGTCGATCAGGTGCTGTTGCAGCCAGGCGATTGTCTCGGCGTCCAGGTGGTTGGTCGGTTCGTCGAGCAGCAGCATGTCGGGCGCTTCCAGCAGTAGTTTGCAGAGCGCCACGCGGCGTTTTTCACCCCCCGAGAGGTTGGCGATGTTGGCGTCGTCCGGCGGGCAGCGCAGCGCCTCCATCGAAACGTCGATCTGGCTGTCGAGGTCCCAGAGGTTTTCGGCGTCGATCGCGTCCTGCAGGGTGGTCATTTCCTCCATCAGCTCGTCCGAGTAATTCTCGGCGATCTCCATGGCGATTTCGTTGAACCGGTCGACCTTGGCTTTTTTCGCGGCCACGCCCAGCATGACGTTTTCACGGACGCTGAGGCTTTCATCCAGTTGCGGTTCCTGCGGCAGATAGCCGACCTTGGCGCCCTCGGCGGCCCATGCCTCACCGGTGAAATCGGTGTCGAGGCCGGCCATGATTTTCATTAGCGTCGACTTACCGGCACCGTTGACGCCGACAACACCGATTTTCACGCCGGGCAGAAAGCTCAGGTGGATGTTTTCAAAGCACTTCTTGCCACCGGGATAGGTCTTGGAGACACCCTGCATGTGGTAGACATATTGATAGGCGGCCATGTCGCGTCCTCTGGGTCGGTGAAATTGAGTTGGGCGGTGTGATAGCGGATGCGTTGGGTGGGGGCAATGATGCCCGTCAACGATTGTTGAGTGGCTGAAACACCTCTAGGTAATCGTTGATGAGTGCGGAGAGAAGCTCTGTGCGCGGAACGTTCCGAAGAGCGTCAGGAACAAAGTCGTTTTCAAAGTTAAGTTCACTCTGACCGAGTACCGGTTTGTCACCAAAGCCAGGGTCCAAATAATAGTGCCATATCAATATTAGCACGTGTCGCTGGTTATTGCGGGGCCTGTTGTTTTCATAAAGCTCTACGCGTGCCAAACCCAACTGCTCAAGCACTTCGTTTTTTGGAAGCTTTCCAACTCTCAATGATGTGTAGAGCTCCGGCCTTTTGATTTTGATTAATATCAGACCCGGCACCAACCATGCTGCGTACTTCCCGCCCCAGTCAGTGTCTATTGGAGCGGCAATGGAAGCCAAAGCACACACCCTTTCCGCGTCACGAAGTGTCAATTCGCGGGTTGCTGAACCGTGCTTAGTGTAGAGGTTTAGTAGCCCGACACCTTGAGTGTTCTTGCTCTTGGTATGTTCAGCGACGAGGGCCAAAAACTTTGAAAGTGTCGTTGCTGATGCCTTGCCTGTTTCTAATGGTAGTTTGAACTGAACGTGAATGAATTTCTGTAGATAGGCATTTGCGTTTGTCTGTCTTCCATACCGAGCGCGAACTGAGTTCTGTAGCTCCTCTAGATTTACGCCCAAAACGAACTGGACGCCTGCCACGTCGAAAAAGTGTTTGATCGTTTCCAAAACGGAGAGGGCAAAGTCTGGTCGACAACGATCCAACTCGTCAATCACAACGATCAGTTTTCGGTTTGGCGCTCCGCTGGCATCTGGTTCGGTCAGATCGACCAGTGCCCGTCTGAAACCCTCCATTGCCGCTCGTTTACCATTTTCTATTTTCCAGAACTCAGCCACGGCTCCGTCAAGCTCACCGGAAACGGTTTTGATCGCGGCCTCCGCCAACTCGTCTGCCTTGGTTACAAGACCCGCAGTCACGACGGACGCGCCAGTACGAACAAGTGCGCGTCCAAGGGCGGGGGCGACCTGCTTGGCTGTCTTCCAGGCCTTCTGAGCCGCTTCGTCGTTTGTTTCTTCGAAGCGTTCGGCAATTGCGCCGGTTAATGCAATTAAAGGATCATCCAGAAAATCATGTTTGAACGCGTCGAAATAGACGGTTTGTGTGGTATTCCCATCGCGTTTTAGATGCTCACCAACCCAACACCTCAAGAACAACGACTTACCTGACCCCCACGCTCCGTCCAAAGCGATCACAAGTGGGTCGTCGATGCGCTCGACCAGTTCCGACAGTTTGTCGCCGGTGGGTTTGCGCGAGAGTTTGTCGTGCTTGTCAAACCCGTCCTCGTATAGCTTGATCTTGGGTTCGGGGATGGTCAGGCGCATGTTTGGCTCCAATTCACAAATCAATCAGCGCTACTATTATCGGCTGCCTCGGGAACGGCCAGACTGCTAGATGAGGGGAGGTGTGAAAATCTCGGAGCCTTTGATGTCTTTGAAAGATCTCATTGCCGGTTGGGCGCAGCCGGGACGTGTTGAATGGATCGGCTTGCGGTCGGATCGGCGGATGGAAATGGGATTTGTAGAGTCAGTCATGATCGCCACCGACGGCCTCGATGGTGACCGTAGCCGGGCGGGCAAGCGAGCGGTGACTCTGATCCAGCAAGAGCATCTGGTGGCGATTGGTTCGTATCTGGGGCAGGAGCCAATTCCCCCAGAAATCCTGCGGCGCAATCTGGTGGTGTCGGGGATCAATCTGGCGGCGCTCAAGGGGCGTGAGGTGCAGGTGGGCGAGGCCGTTCTGCGATTTACCGTGATCTGTGCGCCGTGCAGCCGGATGGAGGAAGCGCTGGGCAAAGGTGGCTATTCTGCCGTGCGCGGGCACGGGGGGTGGTGTGCCGAAGTGATTACGCCGGGAAGGGTTCGGCTGGGCGATCCGGTGCAACCTGTTGATTGACAACCCCTCTCAGTTCTGAACATCAGCAAGGGATGTTGCGAAGCGCCATTCCATATGCACGACCCGGTCAGGTGATTGGGCTGTTCGGCGGGTCCTTTGATCCGCCCCATCAAGGGCATGTCCATGTGACGCTTGAGGCGATGAAGGCCTTCGGGCTGGATCGGGTGTGGTGGCTGGTGTCTCCGGGCAACCCGTTGAAGGCGCGGGGGCCTGCGCCTCTTGCGCAGCGGTTGGCAGCTGCGCGGGCTTTGATGCAGCACCCGCGGGTCGAGGTGACGGATGTCGAGGCGCTGACCGAAACGCGGGCAACGGCGGATACGTTGGCCGAACTGCGACGCTTATATCCCAAAGTTCGGTTTGTCTGGATCATGGGCGCGGACAATCTGGCGCAGTTCCATAAGTGGAAAGACTGGCAGCGGATCATGGACAGCGTTCCGGTGGGTGTGATCGCACGGCCGGGTGACCGGATTTCCGCGCGGATGTCCCCTGCTGCCCGGCGCTATGCCAAGTATCGGATAGATGGGCAGGCGCGGCGTCTGTTGGGGCGTGCCGAAGCACCTGCGTGGTGTTTCGTGAACGTGCCGATGGTCGATGTCAGTTCGAGCCAGATCCGGGCACGCGGTGGCTGGGGTGCCGGGGTGTTGCCGGAATAGCCCCATGCGCGCATAATCCATATCAGTGGTTGTGCGTATTTGATCTGTGAGATTTTATTCGACCTATGACTGATCGATTTTCTCGACGTAGATTTCTAGCAGGGCTGGGGGCGGTATTGACCCCCGTCGTGGCGCGGGCCGAAGCGCCATTGGTTTCGCTGAGACCGCAGATTCGCGGCGATCTGCCGACGGGTGTCGAGCGGTTAGTCCAGGCGGCCGGGCTGCGCGGTGAAGTGGCATTCGCGGTGGCGGATGTTACAACAGGGACACAGCTTGAGGCGTTTGGTGGTGATCAAGGACTGCCGCCTGCAAGTGTCGCCAAGGCGCTGACGGCTCTTTATGCGTTGGATGTCCTGGGTAAGGACTATCGGTTTCAGACCACTCTGATGGCGGACGGGCCGATTGAAAACGGTATCCTGAAAGGTGACTTGATCCTTGTGGGTGGTGGCGACCCGTTGCTGGATACGGATGCACTGGCCACAATGGCTGCAAACCTGCGCGAGGCAGGCATTACGGAAGTACAAGGTGCGTTCAAGGTACATGAGGGGGCGCTGCCTTATGTGTTTAGCATTGATCCGGGGCAGCCGGATCATCTGGGCTATAGCCCGTCCATCAGCGGCATATCACTTAACTTCAACCGGGTGCATTTTGAGTGGAAACGTGATGATACCCGCTATGACGTGTCAATGGATGCGCGCAGCGCGCGGTATAAACCGTCGGTCGACGTAGCCTCTATGCAGATCGAGAGCCGAAAAGCGCCGATCTATACCTACGAATCCAGCGCGCGGCAGGACCGCTGGACTGTGGCGAAAGGCGCGCTTGGTACTGGTGGGGCGCGGTGGTTGCCAGTGCGCAAGCCTGCGCTTTACGCAGGCGACGTGTTCAAGACTTTGGCGCGTGCGAATGGTATCCAATTGGGCCGTGTTCAGGTCACGCGCGCGGCACCGATAGGAACCCCGCTGGTGGTGCACCTTAGTGACCCCCTGGACAGCGTTTTGCGCGGGATGTTGAAGTATTCGACCAACCTTACGGCAGAGATGGTTGGTATGGCGGCCTCAAAAGCGCGCGGCGCAACGTTGCAAACATTGGCGGATTCGGCGGCCGAGATGAATCGTTGGGCGGCAGAGACATATGGTGTGACGGGTGTCGCGATGGTGGATCACTCGGGTCTGGGTGATGCGTCCCGAATGGGGCCGGGCGATTTGGTAAAGGCTCTGGTCGCGGCGAAACAGGCAGGCACGTTGAAACCTTTGCTGAAAAAATTCACCCTTGCGGATAGTCAGGGACGACCCGTCAAAGATCACCCAATCAAAGTAGCGGCCAAGACCGGCACGCTGAATTTCGTATCCGGCCTTGGCGGTTTCATCACAACGCCGGGCGGCTCAGAGCTGGCCTTTGCCATTTTCACTGCAGATGTTGATCACCGGGCCACGATTCCGCGCGCGCAACGCGAACGACCACAAGGCGCGCGAAGCTGGAACAATCGCTCGCGCAAACTGCAACGCACTCTGATCGAGCGCTGGGGGTCATTGGCCGGAAGTTAATTTCAGGTGGTGTGGCGTGCCCGCGCGCCGCGTTCGATCGCGGCAGCGTGCAGGCGATCAATGTTCAGCTCGTAACGAATTTCTTCCAGAAGTCTCAGTTCGGATTCCGCCAGGGAGCCGTCTGCAGCGGCCACATCACAGGCCAGCGCATATGCGGTTTCGTTCAGTCGTTCGGGCAGGTTGTCGCGGATCAGGCCGAATAGTGCGTCCAACCCATCTTCTTGTTCAAACAGGTCAAACACGGTTTGTGAAACGCGGCGCGTGCGGTCGATGTCGTATTCGGCAAACACCGGCAGCATATTGACTGCGCCTTCGATCTTGACCAGCTCGGCAGTCCGGATGGTTTCATCAGACGCAGAGATCGCAACCATGATCGCAACAAGGCAATCCTGAGGGGACATCGGGTGGGGTACTTGTTCGGTCATGGTGTCGTCCTGATTAGGCTTTCTGCGTCAGCACGATAGGAGGGCAAGCGGGCAGGTTCAACGGGTTTCGCTTCACCGAAGCTAGAGAATGGGCAGCGGACCGCGCGTTTTGGTTTGACGCAATACGAAATTGCTGCGCGTGTCGCGCACAAGCCCGGATTTCAGAAGCCGTTGCATGATAAAGTGCTCAAGTTCCTCGGGGGTTTTAGCGTAGACTTTTAGGATGAAGTCGTGATCCCCGGTGATCGAGGCGCACTCGACGATCTGCGGTTCGGTTTCAATCAAGCGGAGGAACGCATTAATACTGTCTTCCTGATGTTCGCGCAGCGCGACGTGGACGTAGGCGATGGCGTTCAGCCCAACGGATTTAGCACGTACCTGCGCGGTATAGCCGGAAATGATAGCAGCGGCCTCTAGGTCGCGCACACGCCGCCAGCACTGTGAAGCGGATAATCCGGTGCGATCGGCAAGGTCCTGCATGGATTGGCGACCATCCATCTGAAGCTCTTGCAAAATGGCAATATCGGCAGGTTGGAGGTTTTGTTTCATAAACAGTGACTCATCGATATATATTTGCCAATTTATATCGTATTTTCCCCTAATCCAAACCATATTTGTCGACTCGCTAGGGTAAAATTTCCACAAGGAGGAAAAGTGATGCCCAAGTCGAGCAAATATGTCGCCAAAGTCGCCGATGCGCGCGGCCACATCGCGTACACACCAGAAGAGGATGCGGTTTGGGCCGACCTCTATGCGGCCCAGGAGGAAAGCGTTCAGCGATACATGGCGCGGGACTATCTGGACGGGTTGGAGCGGCTGGACCTGCCGAAGGCATCTGTGCCGTCCTGTGCGGATATTTCCGAGCGTCTTCTGGATATGACCGGATGGCGTGTTCAGCCAGTACCGGCGCTGATTGGATTCAAGACCTTCTTTGGAATGTTGGCAGATCGGGTTTTCCCCGCCGCGTCCTTCATCCGGTCGCGCGAAGATTTCGATTACATTGAAGAGCCGGATATCTTTCATGAGATTTTCGGCCATACACCATTGCTGAGCGATCCTCGCTTTGCCGCCTTTAGCCATGCCATCGGGAAGGCCGGGGTTCAGGCCGGCGATCAGGATTACGCCTGGCTGATCCGGCTGTATTGGTTTTCGATTGAATTCGGACTTCGACGTCAGGATGGTCAGATCAAGGCGCTTGGCTCGGGACTTGCCTCTTCGCCGACCGAACTTGTTTATGCCGTCGAAAGTGACATCCCCGACCGGGATTCGTTCGACATCCTGACAATTCTGCGCACGCCCTATCGTATCGACATGCACCAGATGGGCTACTTTGTGTTAAATGATCCAGAGGAGCTTTTTGCCGCTGCTGATCGTGACCTTTTAGCAGATGTGCGCCGGGCGCAGACCCTCGGGCTGTTACCGAACAAGTTCCCTGAAAAAGTAACTGCGGCGGAGTAATCGGATTATGACGACAACAGGAGAAACCTGCAGCCTGTCGGACCGCACCTGTGTGCCCTGTTCCGGCGGTGTCCCAGCTTTGACACACGATGAGGCCAAAACCCATATGGCTGAGCTTTCGTCAGACTGGCAGCTCGATGCAGATGCAAAGATGCTGAGCCGGCACTTCAAGTTCAAAGGGTTCGCCAAGGCGACCTATCTTGCAAATCTCTGCGCCTGGCTGGCTGATCAGCAAGGGCATCATCCTGATGTCAGCTTTGGGTGGGGATATGTGGACGTCAAACTGACGACCCATGAAATTGGCGGCCTCAGCGACAACGACTTTATCTGGGCCGCGAAACTGGATCAGCTGACCGCCTAAATCCGCCTTTCCATCAGGAAAAACAGCCCTCTTTATTGACTCATGCTGCACCGGCACAATAGGAGGGGTCGGTCGGTTGCATGGGGCGACCGGCACTGTTTTTCCCGATGGAGCAAATCTGATGTCTGAACTGCGTGAAACCGCGATGTCGTCCAAGGCCTGGCCTTTTGAAGAGGCGCGCCGGTTGCTCAAACGCTATCAGAAAAGGACTCCGGAAAAGGGATACGTGCTGTTTGAAACGGGTTATGGCCCCTCGGGCCTGCCGCATATTGGCACGTTTGGCGAAGTTGCGCGAACCACGATGGTCAAGCGCGCATTCGAGGCGCTGTCGGACATCCCCACCAAGCTGATCTGTTTCTCGGACGATCTAGACGGGATGCGGAAGGTGCCCAGCAACGTGCCGAACCCCGAAGCGCTGCAGGACTATCTGCAGTGCCCGCTGACCTCGGTGCCGGATCCGTTCGGTACGCATGACAGCTTTGGCGAACACAACAACGCCATGCTGCGCCGGTTCCTCGATACCTTCGGGTTCGAGTATGAGTTCTATTCGGCGCGTGAGTTTTATCGCTCGGGCCAGTTCGACGAGATCCTCAAGCGCGCCGTTGAGAAGTATGACGACGTGATGGCCATCATGCTGAAAAGCCTACGGGAAGAACGTCAGCAGACTTATTCGATCTTCCTGCCGATCCATCCCGAGACCGGCCGAGTTCTGTATGTGCCGATGAAGAAGGTTTGCGCCGAGACCTACACCGTCACTTTCGATGACGATGATGGCAAGGAATGGACGCTGCCCGTGACCGGCGGCAACGTCAAGTTGCAGTGGAAGCCGGATTTTGGCGCGCGCTGGGCTGCGCTGGGCGTTGACTTCGAGATGTATGGCAAGGAACACGCCACCAACGAGAAGATCTATGACGCAATCTGCCGGGCCTTGGGTGGTCGTGCGCCCGAGCACTTCTCGTATGAGCTGTTCCTCGATGAGAACGGCCAGAAGATTTCGAAATCGTCGGGAAATGGTGTCTCGATCGACGAATGGCTGACCTATGCACCGACCGAGTCGCTGGCTTACTTCATGTATCAAAAGCCCAAGACGGCGAAGCGGATGCATTTCGACGTGATCCCGAAGGCTTATGATGAGTATCATCAGCAGTTGCGGGCTTATCCGGGGCAGGACCTGAAGGCGCAGTTGAACAACCCAGTGTGGCATATCCATGGTGGGAATGTGCCCGAATCCACGCTTATGGTGCCCTTTGCGATGTTGTTGAATCTGGCGTCGGTTTCGGGGGCCGAGGATAAAGAGGCGCTGTGGGGCTTCATTCGCCGGTATGCGCCTGAGGCGACCGCCGAGACCCATCCCGATCTGGATGAGGCGGCGGGCTTTGCGGTGCGTTACTTCAATGATTTTGTCAAACCGACGCGCAAGCACCGCGCGCCGACCGATCAGGAACGCGAAGCGCTGGAGGCGCTGAGAGCCGCGCTTGAGGCTTATGATGGTCCGGTCGAGGACGAGGCGCTGCAATCCGTGGTTTATTCCATCGGACGCGAAAGGTTCGACCCAATGCGCGGCTGGTTCACGGCGCTCTATGAGGTGCTGCTGGGTGCATCGCAAGGTCCGCGCTTTGGCGGTTTCATTGCACTTTACGGCGTGCCCGAAACCATCGCGCTGATTGATAAAGCGCTGGCCGGAGAGCTTGTCTGATTTGACCTGAAACCGCGTGGGGCTACTCTTTCAACAGGAGGTGGCCTCATGCGTCGTTTACTACTTGCCGTATCGCTCAGTGCTGGACTGGCCTCGAGTGCGTTTGCCCAAAGTGCCGAGATCGAGGCAAATATTGCGGCGCAGATACAGGCATTCAAGGCAGATGATTTTGTCACGGCCTTTACGTTTGCAAGCCCCAACATCCGGAGCTTATTTGGAACGCCGGAGAATTTCGGAGCCATGGTTCGCAATGGTTATCCCATGGTTTGGAGGCCCGCAGAGGTTCGCTTTTTGGAACTGCGTGAGATTGGCGGCGCGTTATGGCAGAAGGTCATGATCACGGATAGCAATGGGCAAGTGCACGTATTGGACTATCAGATGATTCAGCGGGAAAATGGCTGGAAGATCAATGGTGTACAACTGTTGGGAAATTCAGACCCTGCCGCGTGAAGCAACACCACCGTCACGGTGATATGAGCGGCGGTTAATCCCTATTCGATACTCAGGCTTTTGCGTTCGGGTAGCGCCGAACACTGGGTTTGTGCGCGCGGTGAGCTGCTGCGCGCGATTGGGAAAGGGATTTCTATGAACAAGGCAATCACCGACGGTATCGTCTTTATGCCGCCTGCTTTTGCGAATGGTCTGAGCGTCTGGTCCAGAGGCGACGGGACACCGGGTTCGCCAACCTATGACGGGGCACCGAACGGGGCATACGTTCCGGCAGATCCGGATTTCGGCGGCTGCCTTGAAATCCTGAAAGTGCAGGCGACGCAACAGTTGCGCTATATGGGGCAGACACCCCTCTTCCCGGGGTGCTATTTGCAGATCAAGGCGCGGGTCAAAGCCATCAGCGGCCCTTTGCCTCAGGTCCGGATTGCGGCATGGGCTGGGGGGGCAGGCGACCAGCAAGTGGCCGGAGTCGTCGATCAGGGGCCGGTTACTCAGCTTTCGGGCTATGGCACCGTGCATGAAATCACGGCCATTGTTGGCAATGGTAAACGCTCGGGCGTAGATATGCCCTGGGGCGTTGCGGCGCTGTACGGGCATTTCGGTCTGGACATCGACGGTGCCAATGGGTCGGTTGTTCGGGTCGATGATATCGAGATTACCGACGTCACCAGCATCTTCCTGCGTGAAATGATCAGCACGGTAGATGTGCGAGATTATGGTGCAATCGGCGATGGAGTGATCGACGATTCCGCGGCGTTCGAAGCCGCGGATCAGGCGGCTGGTGGTCGCCGGATTTATGTTCCGAAAGGCACCTATCTGTTGGCGCAAAACACGTCGATGTCGTCCGAGATGGATTTCGAAGGCACCATCACAATGCCCGACGACAGGATGTTACTGCTGACCAAGAACTTCGACCTTCCAGCTTACATCGCGGCATTTGGGGACGAGGAGCTGGCATTCAAAAAGGCGTTTCAGGCGCTGTTGAACAATTCGGATCATGAATCGCTCGACCTGGGCGGGCGGAAAATCTCAGTCACGGCTCCGATCGACATGGCCGCCGCCGTTCCAAACCGTCAGGGCGGTTTTTCGACCCGACGCGTCATCCGCAATGGACAGTTCGACGTCAAAAGCAGTTCGGCATGGGATACCGAGACCTTCACCTCGGTCGCGACTTATGATCCGGGGGATTCGACCAAGCTGAAAAATGTCGAAAACATCGCCAATATTCCGGTGGGTGCGCTGGTGCAGGGCAATGGCGTTGGCCGCGAAATCTATGTGCGTTCCAAAGACGTCGGTGCCGGAGAGATCACGCTGAACGATCCGATCTATGATGCGGCGGGCACGCAAACCTTTACGTTCCAATCGTTCAAATACCTTTTGGATTTCAGCGGTTTCAGCACGCTGCGAAAATTTGGTATGGAAGAGATCGAATTCCAGTGCAATGGCCGTTCCAGTGCAATCCGACTTGCGCCGTCTGGCAGTACCTTCGCGGTTACGAATTGCTTTATCAGCCGGCCCAAAGACCGTGGCATCACTTCACACGGGACCGGGTGTCAGGGGATGTTGATCGACAATTGCCAGTTCTTGTCGACCGAAGAATCCTTCAACGTATCCGACCGTAAATCCATCGCTTTGAATGCCAATGCAAACGATATCAAACTGCGGCACAATCGCGCTGTGCGGTTCTTGCATTTCGCGGTGTTGGCTGGAACCAACAACCTGATCCTGGGCAACCACTTTTTCCAGGGCGACAGCATTCCACAAGGAGTTCGCAGCGCCGGGCTGATCATGATCGGCACCTACAACAGTTCGACCATTTCCGAGAACTATGTCGACAACTGTTTTGTCGAATGGACCAACGAGCGGGATGCGAACCCTGTCTACACCAGCGGGTACTCTTTCAGTTCGATGACCATTTCGGACAATATCTTCTATGCCAGCGAAGTCGCGCCCTGGTTCAGTCAGATTGTCATTCGGCCACATGGGGCCGGGCACTATCTGAATGGTGTGGTTGTGACCGGGAATAAGTTCCGTTCAAGCAGCGGTCGTATCGACCGGGCAGATCGCGTCGATACCAGTTTTGCGGATCTGAACCATTCAGCGCATCTGAACGTGATATTCGAAGACAACACGTTCAACGGCATCAATGCAAAGGTCGAAAACCCGCTTCGGATTCGAAGTTCGGAGCAATCGGCGTCTTCGGTTTGGGCCATTCCTTCTGACGGCAGATTGCCATTTGGCGGTAGGGCGCGTGGATGTGATGCGGTCACGGTGTTGGGGCCGCTTAGAAATGCGGGTGGGCAGATTGTTCACGCATCGCCTTATGTCGAGTTGGAGCAGGGCGCAAATCAGGAGTCAATCCAGTTGCGCTGGCCTCTGCCTGTCAGTGGATCGGTGTCCGCCACTATGCGTATGGAATACTAGGACAGTCACTCTAGAACGTATTCCAGATTGCCAGCCTGATGCCCGTGTTTTTGCGGGCATCAGTGCGTTCCAGCCCCAGAATCCACGTGGCCGGGCTGTCCTTGGTGCTGATCATGACAGAGGGTCTTACCCTCCAGTGAAAGGGGCGGTCGCTTTGGTACGCGGTTTCGATCTGCAACAAAGGATTCACAAGCCACGGTGATGACAGGCCGGCGGTCAGGTCCAGTTTGCGGTACAACGTGTCATGCGTGCGGTACTCCAGCGCGGCGTCAACGGCGATCCAGCCATTGCCCCAACCGGTCTGGAACCCTTTGCCGTACGAAAGTGTGGCTTTGTACAAAGCCCAGGCTCGCATCTGGCGATGGTGGGCGCCGATTGCAATCTCGGCAGCAAAGCGACCTGCGTTGTCGAAATCGGCGACAGGCAAGCGCGCGAACACAAGGGCATGCCCATAAAGGTCACGATGTTCTTCAACGTCCAGGCCAAGGGTCAGGTTCTCTCGCAACCCGTATTCGGCGTAGAACGACCCTTTGTAATCGTACCCGTAGTCTTGTTCTTTGAAGGCCGTTACGGCGGCTGAGACAAAAGCGGTTCCCTTGTCCCGCAACCATGCGCCAGACCAAGCAGGTGAACCCGCCAACAATAAAAACAGAATGATCGCAACCCGGCGCATGCGCGCAGCATCCGCCAGCATGGTTAACGGATCGTTAGGATTTGGTCCAAATCCGCGGAGTCCCGATGCTGTAAAATGGCAAAGGAAACACAAGACCTTTTCAAAACCTATGTTAAGTTTGAAGTAGATAAAGGAGAATCCAGATGCCGAAGATTGCCAAAGACACCAGCGTCCAGACAGTTATTACAACATTTGAAATGACGCCCGGCACCTGTCAGGACCTGCTTGAAGCATTGACGGATGCCTACGCAGAATTCATCTCGAAACAGCCCGGATTTGTCGCCGCAGGATTGCACGTGAATGACGCGCAAACGCGGATCGCCAACTATTCGCAATGGGAACGCCGCGAGGATTTTCTGGCCATGTTGCGCACCACAGAAATGCGAAACCGAAATCGGCAAATAAATGAGCTGTGCAAAAGTTTTGAGCCAGTGATGTATGATGTGGCCGATACATTCGGCGAAGCGTGATCTGAATCAATGCCTACCTGCTTGAGATGACGCAGGATTTAGGTGTTAAACCGGAGGTGCGCGTCATGTATCACAACATTCTTGTCCCCATTTCCTTTGATGCGGAGCGGGATATCTCAGGACCTTTGAAACTGGCCGAAATACTGGCGACGCCGGATGCGCAGATCACGTTGCTGCACGTGGTCGAGCACATTCCGAGCTATGCCATATCCTACATGCCGCCCGAGTATCTTGCCGAGGCCCGCAAGGCGCTGCAGATGGAACTCGACGCGCTTGCGGCAAATCTGCCCAACGCCCAAGGCGTGCTGGTCGAGGGCCATTCCGGCCGGACGATCCTCGATTGGTCGGATGAGCATAAGCCGGATCTGATCATTATGGCGTCCCATCGCCCGGGGATGCAGGATCTGTTGCTGGGGTCTACGGCCAATCACGTAGTGCGCCATGCGGCCTGTGCCGTTCACGTCGTGCGTTGATCGGGCCAGATATCAGTTAGGGCAAGGCGCCATGCCTTGCCAAAGCCGCCGTTCAGAACGGCATCGGACGTGGCGAAAGTGACAAACCCGAAATCAGCGAAGTCCACATATAACTTAGCCTTGGGCCGCAGGCTTAGATAGCGCGTGCGCAGCGTATCGTGTTCTTCTGTCCCTCTGGCGATGAACTGTGCGGTAGCATGCAGCGTCAACCTTGGGTGCGTCAGCGGATCGCCCGTGTTACCGGGCTCTCCAATCAACAAGGCGCAAGCGGGATTGGCAGTCAGTGCCCGGGTATGATCGGCAAGGGTTGAGATCAACGTGACCGGCTGCCCCTGATCGTCCGTCGCAAGGGCCACGCGTGACACAGAAGGCATCGTCGTTTCGGAGCGCAACACAGCCAGTGCACCGAAAGTCGCACAACCAATCAGGTCGCGGGCCATCTGGCAGGCCGTTTCATCAATCGGGCGATACGGGTCGGTGTTGGTCATCGGAGATTTAGCCTTGGGGGTGCATCTGAGCGCAACAATATCCACAAAGCGACCTATGCGCGAGAGGTGCGTTCGGGTCTCGGTTTTGCCACAAAGCCGGTTTAAGGGTCCGTTATGGCGCCTAATGATTCCGAGCAGAGCTCGAACAAGACAAATCAAAGAGCCGCAGCGCGACATCGGCGCGCGAACGCGACGCGCAGACGGGCGCTGTCGCCTGTTCGTATCATTCTCATGATCCTCATGTTGCCGGCCACCACAGCGGCGATTGCAGTGGGCGTCTTTCTGCGGACATCCGAATTCGAACATCAAGAAGCCCTGTTACATCTGATCGCGTTGGCAGGCTGTCACGCTGCCGAAGCTCTGGTGCCGGGGCCATATAGGGATGGTGAACCGGGATACCACGCGCGCAACGATACGAATGGGGATGGCATTGCCTGTGGGACGGCCGTTCCTCAGTATGCCGCACCTAAACCGGCTGCTGCGCCTCAACCGGTAGAAGCCCCCCAACAACGCCAGGTAGGCACCGCCAAGTTCGTTCGGCCCTGATCGCCTCGATCCGAAACATTCAAATCTATGCTACACTGCGCATGACGTGCCGCTTTGGCCGTCATTGGGGGATTTCGCCCTGAAAGGGAGGAAAGTCATGTTTGCACGTATTACTCAGTTCAAAATGAAGCCCGGCATGCGGGACGCAGCCGAGGCCAAGATGAATGAATTGAAAGACCAGATTATGGGCATGGAAGGCATGCACAGCTTTACCAATGTCATGAATGAAGACGGCACCGGATTTGTCGTCGCTGTTGTCCAAAGTGAGGAAACATCAAACGCGAACGCGTCCAAAGTGGCCAAACTTTGGGGCCATTTTGCCGAGTTTCTTGAAGGCCCGCCGTCGCCGGCAGGGTATGACGTAGTGGTCCACTGGGACAAAGGGTAAGCGTTTCTTTTGACGGAAACCTGAGCAGTTTTTCACTATTTTTGTCAGCAATTCCAAAGGGGAAATGTTCAATGAACCTATTAAAATTTGCCGCGATAACTTTGGTTGCATCCCAGCTTGCTGGAGGAGCTTTGGGAGACTCGTCCAAAGAATATCTGACTGCAACGAAAGTATCCCAAATTAAGGAAATGGGTGCCAAGCAGATGGATGGCGCATCAATCCAAAAGATTGTTTCAGGGAAAACACTGAACAGCTCCAACTGGACCTGGACGTTTGAAAAAGATGGAAAACAGTTTTCATCTGCAAATGACGGGTCTTGGGAAGACAAGGGGACGTGGTCGGTCAAAGGGAATGAGCTATGCCGGGAATCCGACACCTCTGGTAAAGGCGAACTCTGCTCGAAAGTATATTTTCTGGGCCGTGACCTGAGGTTTAGTGAGGGCAAGCGCGATCTGCACGACTGGTGGGTCAGCTACTAAGGGTTTGAAAAGAAAGTAAGCGAGAGGAATAGTCTTCTCGCTTGCGTTTGGGTGATCTTGCAAGCCAAGATCCAACCATGACCCGAGATGAATTCAACAGTTTCTGCGCCAGCCTCAAAGCTACCAGCCATGTGGTGCAATGGGGCAATGCGGATGTGTGGAAAGTGGGCGGCAAGGTTTTTGCGCTCTGTGGTTGGAACGACGGCAAAGACGCTTTCACCTTCAAGGCCACCGATCTGGCTTTTGAAGTGTTGGGCGATGAGCCCGGCATCCGCCCAGCGCCCTATCTGACATCGCGCGGGATGAAATGGCTGCAGGTCTATGAAGAACGCGGGATGAGCGACGCTTCACTGCGCGAGCATATCGTGACGTCTTACGAGATGGTCGTGGCCAAGCTGACCAAGAAGATGCGGGCTGAGCTGGGCGTTTAGCCCTTCATCGCCTGCAGTAACTCCAGCAGTTGTTTCCGGTCGCCGTCATCCGTGTAGTCACCGGTTGCCAGGCGCTCGGCAATGCGCAGGCGCAGGCGTTCCTGTTGGGTGCGCACCTCTTCTCCGGCTGTCTCAGCCAGGGTTTTCATGATTACTGCCACCGCCTGTTGCCGCTTGGTGGTGGGGTTGGCGATGTAATCGACAAGGCTCTGCTGGCCGGAATCGAGGATATTTTCGGCCAGTTCGCGCAGCTGATCGCCATTGGGCAGCAGCGGGGCGGGAGTGCCTTCGGGTGGCAGGATTTCGGGCACGCTGCGCGGGGTCTCGGCCAGAGCATTTGCGCCGTCTACAAAGGCCTCGGTGATCATCCTTGTGATCTTGATGGCGCGCGGGTCCTTGAACAGGGCCGAGGCGATGGCCACGCCGTAATCCGTATAGACCCACGGATTGACCCGCCGCCCGCCGCGGCCCTTGGGTTTTGAGATCACATTCTGTGATTGCAAATCGGCGACCTCGGCATCGGACAGTTGAAAGCGGTAGCCCTCGAACAGGTCCTTGTTGCGCGATACGGCCTGATTGAAGGCGCTGACGGATTTCCCGTAGAACTGCGCCAGATCCTCGGCCAGCACCACGCGGGTGCCGCGCACCCGGTGAATGGCGCTTTGGACCTCATGCGTACTGGGCAGGGCGTTCGGGTTCATCATGGCAACCATTTGGAATCACAATCTGTGATTTCAAACGTGGAGGAGGGTGAAGTGGGGTGCAAGGGTGGAGTGTGGGGTATCCAATCCTACGCTAGCTTAAAGCTAGTTTTGCGAGCGGTAAATGACCCTGGCGACAGCAATGGCGATCAAGCACAGCAGCTCTCGTGCAAAAAGAAGTAAGAGAAAGCCAACCAAAACATATGGAGCACGCGGATGAGCCCAATAACCGGGTTCGAAGAATGTCAGTAACAGTGAGAAGAGTAGGAAGAACAGCTTTCCTTTGGTGCTACTGTCAAAGACGCGACCGAAGCCGACGCCTTCAAACTTTCGAAAATAGGTGTCAGCCTTTTCTTGAAAAAGGCTTATGAAAGAAGTGGCATTCAACTATCAGACCTTCGGCGTGGTGATATCGACCATTTGTAGACAGACGGGTGCGAACATCCACCCAAAACTTGCTAGCTAATATAAGCGCCAACTTGCGAAAAAAGGAAGAAGCAGAAAACCCAGAACGCAAAAATGAAAGATCGCCGTGTGGCATCTCCAGCGGACTTCAAGTCATCGAAGTTGTCCTTAATCCGACCGTCATTTTCCTTAGCTTGCGACGCGACTGCATCAATAAAATTGTCGTTGTCTGTCAGGTGTCCTTCCCAATCCTCCCATCTGTGCCCTCTTACATGAAAGTTTCTTGGCATGCAGGAACTCGCGGCCATGAAACTCGCCACGACAAATCCGCCACACGATACGTAGGAAAGAAACGGTGAAGGAGCGCTAGGTGAGAGTGTGGCAAGAATTGCAGCTATAGCGGCTAAGGTTCCAGCAAGTGCCATCGCACGTTGATCGGCATTTGATGCTAAGTTGTTAAAGTCCTCAAGGTGCAATTCCGTTTGCCTAAGTGCTTCCAAAGCAATATTCAATTTATTGTTGTTTCTCAAAATACTCTCTCACAGGCACACAATGGCAAAAAAACCAGCTCCACCCCCGACCCGCAGCCGTTCGGGAGCGATGAACGAAGGCACAAGTAGACCCAAACCTACCCCAAAGCCTAAACCGGCTCCACCCAAAAAGCCGAAGAAGTAATCTCCTTAGACGTGTGCGGCGGAGGACTACCGCTTCCGTCGCTTCACATTCCCACCCCGCTGACCCGGCCTCCCAGCCGTTGATCGTCCGCGCGATTTCACCGCATCCTCCGAGGCTTTTTCGACCGCCCATTGGCGCGCCATGGGGTCGTCGGCGATGGCGAGGTCGACCGCTTCCAGACGTTTGATCTCATCCCGGATGTTGGCGGCCTCTTCGAATTCCAGGTTCTCGGCGGCCTTGCGCATCTGGTCACGCAACCCGTCCAGATGGGCCTCAAGGTTGGCACCGTGCATTGGTTTGTCGATGGTGGCGGTGACGCGGTTCATGTCCACGTCGCCTTCGTACAGGCCGGCCAGAACGTCCTCGACATTCTTTTTCACCGTCTCGGGCGTGATGCCGTGTTCCTCGTTATAGGCGATCTGTCTGGAGCGGCGACGGTTGGTTTCGTTCAGGGCGCGCTCCATGCTGCCGGTGATCTTGTCGGCATACATGATCACCCGGCCTTCGGCGTTCCGCGCGGCGCGGCCGATGGTCTGGATCAGGGAGGTTTCCGAGCGCAGGAAGCCCTCTTTATCCGCGTCCAGAATGGCGACCAGCCCGCATTCGGGGATGTCGAGCCCCTCGCGCAGCAGGTTGATGCCGACCAGCACGTCGAACGCCCCCAGCCGCAGATCGCGCAGGATTTCGATACGTTCCAGCGTGTCGATGTCCGAGTGCATGTAGCGGACTTTGATGCCCTGTTCGTGCAGATATTCGGTCAGATCCTCGGCCATGCGTTTGGTCAGCGTGGTAACCAGCGTGCGGTAACCGTCGGCTGCAACCTTGCGCACCTCGTCCAGCAAATCGTCGACCTGCATCGAAACGGGGCGGATTTCGACCTCAGGGTCCAAGAGGCCTGTGGGGCGGATCACCTGTTCGGTGAAGACGCCACCGGTCTGTTCGATCTCCCATTTCGCGGGCGTGGCCGAGACAAAGACGGATTGCGGGCGCATGGCGTCCCATTCCTCGAACTTGAGAGGGCGGTTGTCCATGCAGGACGGCAGGCGGAACCCGTGTTCGGCCAGCGTGAACTTGCGCCGATAGTCACCCCGGTACATGCCGCCGATTTGCGGGACGCTGACATGGGATTCGTCAGCGAAGACGATGGCGTTGTCGGGGATGAATTCGAACAGGGTCGGGGGCGGTTCACCCGGCGCGCGGCCGGTGAGGTAGCGCGAGTAGTTCTCGATCCCGTTGCAGACGCCGGTGGCCTCGAGCATTTCCAGATCGAAATTTGTGCGCTGCTCCAGCCGTTGGGCCTCCAGCAGCTTGCCTTCGCCGACGAGCTGGTCCAGCCGGATGCGCAGTTCCTTTTTGATGCCGATGATCGCTTGCTGCATCGTCGGCTTTGGCGTCACATAGTGGGAGTTCGCGTAGACCCGCACCTGTTCCATCGTCGCGGCGCGTTCGCCGGTCAGGGGGTCAAATTCGGTGATCTGTTCCAGTTCCTCTCCGAAAAACGAGAATTTCCAGGCGCGGTCCTCAAGGTGGGCAGGCCAGATTTCCAAGCTGTCGCCCCGCACCCGGAACGAGCCGCGCTGAAACGCCTGATCGTTGCGGCGATATTGTTGGGCGACCAGATCAGCCATCACCTGACGCTGGTCATACTCGTGGCCTACCTTCAGGTCCTGAGTCATCGCCCCATAGGTTTCCACTGAACCGATACCATAGATGCACGAGACCGAGGCGACGATGATCACGTCATCGCGTTCCAGCAGTGCCCGCGTGGCTGAGTGGCGCATCCGGTCGATCTGTTCGTTGATCTGCGATTCTTTCTCGATATAGGTGTCCGACCGCGCCACGTAGGCCTCGGGCTGATAATAGTCGTAGTAAGAGACAAAGTATTCGACCGAGTTTTCCGGGAAGAACCCTTTGAACTCACCATAGAGCTGCGCCGCCAGTGTCTTGTTGGGGGCAAGGATGATGGCGGGACGTTGAGTTTCTTCGATCACCTTGGCCATGGTGAAGGTCTTGCCGGTGCCGGTCGCACCCAGCAAAACCTGGTCACGCTCACCATCGAAAACACCACTTGCCAGCTCTTTGATCGCGGTCGGCTGGTCGCCCGCGGGGGCGAACTCGGTATGCATGACGAATTGCTTGCCGCCTTCGAGTTTAAGGCGCGCGCGCACGGCATCAGCAGTCAGCTGTGTCTTGTCGGAATGGGCGTAGGGCATAGACAGGCTCCGGATCTGGCCCTTACATTTGTTCTTATTTTGTCCATCTGCAAGAGCTGATCCGGATTCATTTCCCATTACGCGGTCTGAGGCTGCGAGGCTGATCCGGTCTGGATCGTATTCGCGAGCGCCTTCAAATTATCTGCGAGGACCCGGCCCATCATCACCTTCAGCAAGGTTTGCCCCATCAGCCAACCAACGGGGCCGTATTTCATGCGATAATCCATGCTCCACGTGACACGGCAATGGGTTCCGGTAACAGGCTGGATCGCGATGGCGGCGTGGGCTTCGTGCATCGGCATGGCCGGCATTTCCGACAGCCGAACGCTGTAACCCTGATTGATCTGCCAGTTAGTGACCTCTTCAACCAAAGAGGTTCCGTTCTGAAAGTGACACCGCCGCTTGGAACCAACACCGTTATCGCCCGTGGTCAGGGCGTCGACCGACGTCACCTGTGGCGCGAATTCGTCGATATGCATAAAGCGGCTGAGGATCGCCCAGATCTCATCGGGCCGGGCATTGACGTCGAGGCTGCGTTCACGGTGAATCATCGTGCTGTCCTTTAGGTGCGTTTGCACATGATATAGCGTGAGCTAATGACAGTTTCTGACATCAGGGGGTCCAGGGCGTCCGCGACAATTGTCATCTTGTCCCGGCCCGCGCTCTGACGCATAAACAATCTCAGCCAAGTGAGGACGGAGAGGCGACATGCGCGCACGGATTTACAAGCCTGCCAGGAATGCGATGACTTCGGGAACGGCCAAGACCCGCAAGTGGGTTCTGGAATACGCCCCGGCATCATCGCGCGAGGTTGATCCGCTGATGGGCTGGACATCGTCGTCGGATACACAGACTCAGGTGCGCCTGAAGTTCGACACCAAGGAAGAGGCGCTGGACTATGCCAAGGACAATGGCATCGACGCGCAGGTCAGTGAACCGCACAAGCGCAAGCCGAATTTGCGCGCACGTGGCTATGGTGAGAACTTCGCCACAGACAGGCGTGCGCCGTGGACCCACTGAATGATCGAAATCCGCGAGGCCGACCCGACCTCGGACGTGCTGCGTCCGGTGATCGAGGCGCATTTTGCTCATAGCGAAACGGCCGGGCCTGCGGAAAGCAACCACACCATGGATGCCCAGGCTCTGAGTGCAGAAGATATCAGGTTCTGGGCCATGTTTGACGGTGCACAACCCGTCGGCTGCGGGGCATTGAAAGCGTTGCCAGATGGGACGGCCGAGGTGAAATCTGTTCACATCGTGTCGCAGGCACGGGGGCGCGGGCTGGCGCGTCAGATGATGAACCACCTTACAGACGTAGCCCGCAGACAAGGTGTGGAGGCTTTGGTTTTGGAAACCGGTGCAGACCACCTGCCAGACTACGCGGCGGCCCGCAAACTCTACGAGCGGCTTGGTTATTCCTACTGCGGTCCAATTTTCGGATATGAAAGCGACCCAAACAGCGCCTTTATGCGCTTGGCTCTTGAACCCCGGAAGTAAAAACCGCAAGAAGGGCGCAGCGGTCCCGTAGCTCAACTGGATAGAGCAGCTGACTTCTAATCAGCAGGTTGAGGGTTCGAGTCCTTCCGGGATCGCCATCTGTTTTCCAAAACTCGCAGTTGAATTGATCACCGGGATCAAGCGGCCTTGCGTGTATGAATTCGTAGTAAAAACGGGAATATGTTGCTTCGACGGTTGCGTAATACGCAAAATATTGCCGCCCCCACTACCTCGCCGAGCGAAACTCTGCCGTTTACAGCATGCGCGCGTTTTTGGACTGCAGTCTGCACAAATCTGAACAAGTTTAGCCTCGACGACTATGCGAAATCGGAGGGATGGTGATGTCGCAGGCAAGCACGCTTGAGCGTGAAATGCTAAATTTGATCAATGCAGAACGTGCGTCGCGCGGCCTTGATCCTGTTCAGCTTGAACTTCGCTTGAATGCCTCGGCTGAAGATCACAGCCAGTGGATGCTGGAAACCGGTAACTTTTCTCATACGGGTGAAGGCGGAAGTTCAGCCACTCAGCGTATGCGCGAGGCGGGCTTTGTCTTGTCCGGGTCCTGGGGGACCGCTGAAAACATTGCCTGGCAAAGCCAAGGCGGAGAGGCCGGTTTCTCGGACGATGTCGTCGACTTGCACAATGCACTCATGAACAGCCCTGATCACCGCGCCAACATACTAAACCCGAACTTGGCCTATATTGGCATCGGAATTGAGATTGGCTCATTCAGGGGTATTCCCGCCGTCATTGTGACTCAGAATTTCGCCCGCACGACAGCGAGTGTTCAATTAGACACGGGCGCAGGATCAGGTACTCCAACGGATCCCGTGGTCACCGTTCCCGAGCCGAGCGAACCAGAAGACCCGGTGTCGACATCTTCGCAGGAAAACCTGTCATTTGGGGACTCGGACACGCTGAGAGGGACGCCCTCAGAGCTGAATCAAAGTGTTATCAGCGGGTTTGGAGTGGGAAAAACCCTAATCATCGAAGGGGTCGAGCTGGACCGGTCCAACGTCCGATTCACCAATAGCTCGAACGTGGAGTTCGATCTTGATGGTGACGGCAAGGCGGACCTAACGATTTCTCTGGACGGTGGGCAGACAGGCGGTGACTTTTTTGCCTTCGCAAAGGATGGAAACACTGTCGTTAGCTATGCGAAGTTTCTGCCTGATCTCGCACCCGGAGTCAGAGTCGACAGCAGCGTAGTCAACGGGATCGTGAACAAAGCCTTTCTCGAGGGCGACGGCACGACGGATTTCCAGATACAAATGGTCAAGCTTGGAACCGCGGAATTTAACAATGTCCTCGGCGTTTATGATATCCTAAGCAACGGCGAAATTGCGAATGTGCGTCTTCTGTTTGAAAACACAAATGATGCAAGCGGAACGGTTGAAATAAGCAATCTAGCCGACGGGAACCGCCTTGGATTCTTCATCGTTCAGGATGGTGCGGATTGGGCCAAATCCCTTTCGGCCAGCGACGACCTGAATTTTGTCTCCAGCAATGGTGGTTTTGCCGACGTGGACGACGAATTTGATTTTAATTTGACGGTGAATGGGAATGTTGCCGCCGTAACCACGTTCCACGCCGAAAAGGCGGCGTTGAATAGTGATGACCAGCAACACACGCTGTCCGGTGTTGTTTCGGGTGGCCAGTCAATGACCATCGGTTTTGAGGATTTGACGGGTGGGGGCGACTATGATTTCGAGGATGTCGTCTTCAATGTCACCAGGGTTGAGGATGACTCACTATCGGTTGTTTAAACCCAAGCGGAGTGAATAACCCAAAACGCATCGACAACCATCGCATGCCTGACGAAGCGATCTGGACGGTCCAAGGATCACACCGATAGGCGCAATGGCGAGCGAAAGCAAAAAGCGTTGCCCGTAGTCTCGACGCTAATTTCGGTGAAATGAATGGTGGGTGATGAGAGACTCGAACTCCCGACATCTTCGGTGTAAACGAAGCGCTCTACCAACTGAGCTAATCACCCGTGACGGTGCATGTAGCCAAGCCTGCGTCCGGGTGCAAGAGGGTCTGGCAGAATTTCTTTGACAGAGTTTGATTTGTTTGCGGCCGCCGAATAAGCCCGCAGGAAGTAACGCGCTGCGCGGTGGCGCCGTTTCGATTGCGAAGGCGTTGTCAATTAGCGTTCCGCCTTGTCCGCGCTGGCAAAGGCGCTTGCGTGTCACCTGCCGCCTCAGATATCCCCAAGGGAACTGCAACTTTTCAGGCGGGAGAAAACCGATCCTGTCCCTTGCGCGCCGAGTTCTGATGGCGGCCCTGGTTCTGGGTGCCTTGACGCTGGCTCCGCTTCGCGCGGGGGCCGAGGGTGTTCTGGTGTTTGCAGCGGCCAGCCTCAAAAATGCACTTGATGAGATCGCATCAGATTTCGAGCAGGAAACCGGGCAGGTCGTAACGGTATCTTATGCAGCATCTTCCGTTCTTGCGCGCCAGATTCAGTTGGGTGCCCCGGCAGATCTGTTCATTTCCGCCAATGTGGACTGGATGAATGTGCTGCAAGATCAGGGTCTGATTGACGCCGCTTCTCGTGTGGACTTGCTGGGTAACGGGCTGGTTCTGGTCGCCGGGGGCGAGGGGGACGACATTGGTGAGATGCGGACCGAGGACGCTTTGGCCTCGGTTCTGGATGGCGGCTATTTGGCTATGGCGCTGGTCGATGCCGTGCCAGCGGGGATTTACGGTAAGGCCGCGTTGGAAAGCTTGGGGCTGTGGCAGCGTGTTCAGGGACAGGTCGCACAGACTGATAACGTGCGCGCAGCCCTTGCACTGGTGGCCACAGGTGCGGCTCCGTTGGGGATTGTCTACCGCTCTGATGCGCAGGTCGACGGACGGGTTCGCGTCGTCGTCGAGTTTTCGCCGGACCTGCACCCGCCCATCGTTTATCCAGCGGCAGAAACAAAAACAGGCAATGACACCGCGCAGGCGTTTCTGAATCACCTTCAATCTCAGGCCGCGCGGGCCGTGTTTGAAAAGCAGGGTTTTTCCCTGCCGAACGGATAACGGCATGGGGTGGTTGGGACCTGCAGAGCTTGAGGCGCTGAAACTGTCGCTGCGTGTGTCGTTTTGGGCAACGCTGGTAACATTGCCTTTGGGCATATTCGTTGCTTATGCGCTGGCCCGCTGGCGGTTTCCGGGTCGGCAGGTCTTGAATGGGCTTGTGCATCTGCCCTTGATCCTGCCACCGGTTGTGACGGGCTATCTGCTTCTTCTGACCTTTGGAATTCAGGGGCCGTTGGGCAGGCTGTTGGCGGAGTTCGGAATTGTTGTGGCCTTTCGTTGGACCGGGGCTGCGCTTGCCGCCGGTATCATGGCATTTCCCTTGATGGTGCGGGCCATCCGTCTGTCGATCGAAGCTGTGGACCCCAAGCTGGAACAGGCCGGGGCAACGCTGGGTGCGTCGCGATTGTTTGTATTTGCCACGGTGACCCTGCCGATGATCCTGCCTGGTGTCATCGCAGGCGCGATTCTTGCCTTCGCCAAAGCGATGGGAGAATTCGGTGCGACGATCACCTTTGTGTCAAACATCCCCGGTCAGACACAAACCCTGCCATCCGCAGTCTATGCCTTCCTGCAAGTCCCGGGCGGTGAAGCGGCGGCAACCCGGCTGGTCGTGATTTCAATCGTAGTTGCCATGGGGGCGCTGTTGTTGTCCGAATTCATTGGGCGACGGGTTGCGGCGCGGGTGGCCGGATCATGAGCTTGTCCCTTCGCCTGCAGCACGATCTGCCTGACCTCAAGCTGGACCTGAACGTGGAAGCTCCGCCCGGTGTGACGGTTCTGTTTGGGCGGTCCGGGTCCGGCAAGACGACCATCGTTAACGCTGTTGCCGGTTTGGTGAAACCTATGGCCGGTCGGGTCGCCGTGGACGGGTGGGAGTTGTTTGACACCGAGCAGGGCCTTTGGTTGCCTCCACACAAAAGACGGCTGGGTTACATCTTCCAGGAAGGCCGTCTTTTTCCGCATCTCACCGTGCGCCAGAACCTGTTCTATGGAAAATGGTTTACGCCTAAGGGAGCGCGCCGCGAAAACCCTGACAAAGTGATTGAAATGCTGGGGATCGGGCACCTGTTGAACCGGCGCCCCTCGGGGTTGTCCGGCGGGGAAAAGCAGCGCGTTGCCATTGGTCGCGCGCTTCTGGCCAGTCCGCGCCTGATCCTGGCAGATGAACCTTTGGCGGCCCTGGATGACGCGCGAAAGGCCGAGATCCTGCCGTACTTCGAACGGTTGCGGGATGAGGTTTCGGTGCCGATTCTGTACGTCACACACTCGGCCGCAGAAGTTGCGCGTTTGGCGACATCGGTTGTTGCCCTGCAAGAGGGTAAGGTCTTGCGGCACGGACCGGCCTCAGAAGTGCTGTCCGATCCATCGGTCGCACCAGCCGGTGTGAGGGCCGTTGGTGCAGTGTTGCAAGTTCGGGTCGTCAAACATCATACTGACGGGCTGACCGAGTTGGACGCGGGCGGTGCGTCCTTGTTTTTACCCCGAATACCCCTTCAAGTTGCGGAAGAACTACGCATCCGTATTCCCGCGCAAGAGGTTATTCTATCCAGCAAACGCCCCGAGGGTCTTTCGGCCTTAAATGTGCTGGAAGGTACGGTCGACACGATCCGCGCAGGCGAGGGGCCGGGGGCGATTGTGTCCGTAAAAACACCCGCCGGTTCTGTTTTGGCCCGGGTCACCCGCCGGTCGGTTGAAGCGTTGGGGCTGAAACCCGGAAAATCCTGTTTTGCGGTCATCAAAACCGTGGCACTGGCACCTCAGGACGTTGGCGGGCACCTGCGCGGCGCCTAAGTCAGCGCGCGGGCTTCGAATTCACGCAGGATCAGTCGTGCTGCTCGGCCGAATCCCAGCCCCTTCAGTGTGGCTGTGTCCGGGAAAATAGCGGCGAGCTCCTGCAATGCGTCTGAGGACAGAGTGTAAAGGGATTCCTCGCCCAAATAGAGGCTTTCTGCTGGTGCCCCCTCGGCTGTCAGTATCTCATGGTTGTCCAGAAGGATGTGAAAATACTCGACCGGGTCATCCGAAGTATCAATTTCGATCCCAGGCCAGGAACACAGATGCTTGGCCGCAACCAAAGCTTCGGGTGTGCCGAACAACAGCTCGACCTTTGGTCCGCTGATCAGAATGCGGTGCTGCTGTGACACCAGAAGATCGCGGTCTGGCTGTCCCGCACCGAGGCTTCCGGCTTTGATCCGAACTGGGCGCATGGCTGGGTTACTTTGTAATCGTTCTGGTGACAAAGCGCTGCTTTCCACCCACCTGATCGGTTGCAGCCCGCGATCAATGGTCATCACCTTGTCGCCAACATTCAGGCTTTCGATCAGCCGATTGCCACCCTCGGCCAGGATCAATGTGCCTGCCGTAAAGCACACGCCTTCAAGGGTGATCGTGATCTCTTGGGTCAGGTCGAATGGTTGGAAGAAAAAGTCCAATCCGGTAACCCGAACCGTGAAGGTATCGGTCACCGTAGTCCCGAACGGGATGTCGTCAAAGTCGCTTTGATTGACCGTGTAGGTCCATTCGCCGGTATTAGGGTCAATGGAAGCCACGCCTAGTGATGGCTGATCAGAGATCGACCAGGATTGCGTCCGAGGAAGGCCGGTCAAGCCGAGATCACCGCTGGCCTGATTAGGCGGGTCTCCGGTTACAAAACCAGTTGTTGTCCCTACGATCGAAACCATTTCAAGATCCCACCCTTTTAAGGACCTCACGGAACTCTTTCTTGCGATAGAGCTTCATGTGAACATCCCCCGCGTCGTCGCGGGTCCACTCCACTATGCGATTTCGGGTCAGGTCACTGTCCATTCGATTGGTTCTGACCCGGGGGTGGGGGATTTCCTTCTTCAATATATCGACGATCTGGTTGGTCTGTCCAAACGGGGCCACAAGGTCGACGATCCAGAAGGACGTCCCGCTGGCAAAGTCCGTATCCTTCAGCGGTTTTTCCTGAATGGCATACCGACGCTCGGCGTCGGGGCTGAGGCCCGCGAATGTCACAAACCCACGCGGGAATCCGTTTTGTCGGAAGATGTGGTATTGGTTTAGCCGGAAAGGCGTTTCAAAGGCATAAAGCACCTGCCCAAGGGTGCGCGCCCTGTGCGTCTTGGTCAGCGATGCGAGATAGAACATGGCGCCGAAATCTGCGTATTTTTCGGACGGGATATCAAACCAGTCATTTGGAAACGCTTTGCTCAAAACAAACCTCGGCCAAAATCTATTCTGAGCCTAAATGCTTGTAGTTCAAAATGATACTGTTTTGCCCACATAGGCTGAGTTCGGATTCCGAGGGTCAAAACCACGGAGATGCACCGCTTTACTCGGACCATATGTCCGGTATGATCTTGAAAATTTGTTTCGAAACTGGATTTGCGATTATGCGAGCTTTGAAATTAACAGCTTTGGCAGCAGTTGCGGTGTCTCCTGTATTTGCGCAGGGAATTGGCGTCAGAATAGGCGCATACCCAGGCTTTAAAACAACAGTCACGCCTATGGACAACGGTGTATACGAGGTCGCTGTAAGCGGGTCTTCGGCCCCGGTTTCGTATTGGTGCGGGATAGGGGATTTTGCTATTAGCACACTCAGAACCAAGGCAACCCAGCGCATCTATGTTGTCCGCGCCTATGAAAAGGGCGTACGTACGGTGCAGTTTTCACTTACCCCGCCCGAAGGCGTTGATACCGCGCCGAGTTATTCGATTTCTGTGAAACGCGTGGGCGAGAATATGTCAGCAGGGTCCGCGCAAGGGTATTGCTGGGACAACTTCATGGACTTTGGATTCCGATAAGGTTTCAGGCCCATTTTGCCATTGGTGGAAGGCTCATCAACACCGCGTCCGGGTCATGGCCGGTTTCCAGCCCGAATTTTGTGCCCCGGTCGTAGACGAGGTTGTATTCTGCATAAAGGCCGCGATGCGTCAGTTGAACGTCTTTGGCCGCCGCATCAAATTCTTGTACGCGTCGCTTTTCCACCAATGGCAGGAAAGCAGGCAGGAACGCGCGGCCGATATCCTTTGTCAGTGCAAAATCGGCTGACCAATCTCCGGTGCAATAGTCATCCATGAATATTCCACCCACACCTCGGGCGCGTTTGCGGTGGGGGATATAGAAGTACTCGTCAGCCCAGTCTTTGAGACGGGGGTAATGGCCGGGTCCATGCGAATCCAGATGCGCCTTTTGGGTGGCGTGGAAATGCGCTGTGTCCTCATCATATTCGATGCAGGGGTTCAGGTCCGATCCGCCGCCGAACCACCATGCGTGCGGCGTCCAGAACATGCGGGTGTTCATATGAACGGCGGGTACATGCGGGTTTTGCATATGTGCGACCAGCGAGATGCCCGAGGCCCAGAACCGCGGGTCTTCGGTCATCCCCGGAATCCCTTTGCGCGCCGCCATGGCCTGTTGCGCACGCGCACCCAACGTACCGTACACGGTCGAAACGTTGACGCCGACCTTTTCAAAGACTCGGCCACCGCGCATGACGGACATCAACCCGCCGCCCGCATCGGTACCGTCCTCGGACTGGCGCTTGGTTTCCTTCACCTCGAACCGGCCCGGTGCAGCGTCCGCAAAAGGGCCAGTGCTGTGACTGTCTTCAAGTGCCTCAAACGCGGCGACAATCTTATCGCGTAACTGGCGGAACCACGCGGCGGCGGTTGATTTTTCGGTGTCGAACATCGGGATTAATGGGCTGGGGCTGCGACGGGGTCCAGCAGGGTGCGGCCTCCGTCAATTGTCAGAATTTGTCCGGTTATGAACCCGGCCGCGTCCGAAGCCAGGAACTGTGCCGTCTCCGTCAGTTCGTTCGGGGCTGCAATCCGGGCCAGAGGTGTATGTTTCTCGATATCATCGCGAAAGTCTCGGTTTTCCTTGAGCGTGGACTGCAAGGAGGCGCTCATGACCGATCCCAACGCGATGGAATTGACGCGGATCCGGTTGGGGGCCAGGGCCACGGCCAACGAGCGGGTCATCTGATCCAGCGCGGCGGTGGATACGGAATAGGCCATCAGATCGGGGTGGGTGCGCCGCGCGGCGATTGAGGACAAGTTGATGATCGATCCGGCGGGGCCTTCATCATCGTCGCCTGCTTGCTTGATCATGCGCTTCGCGACCGCCTGGCTCAGCCGCAGCGCGGGCATCAGGTTCTGATTCAGAAGCGTGCGCACGGAATCGTCTTCTGAATCGAGCGGGTCGGATGGGATCACCTGCCGTGCGCCATTAATCAGGATGTCCACCTGATCAAAGGCATCCAGCGTGGCAGACAGAAGGTTTGCAATGGTCAGCTTTTCCCGCAGATCGCCAGCGAAAAACTTGATGTTGCTGTCATCGGCCTGTTCGCCAAGCTCATCGGCCAGTCGCTTTTCGTCGATGTCCGCGAACATGACATTGGCTCCGGCATCCGCAAAGTGGCGCCCGATGGCCAACCCGACGCCGTTGGCGCTGCCCGTGACGATGGCTGTCTTGCCGGCTATGGAAAAGGACATGCGTTGTCTCCTGATGTGCGGCGCAGGTTAGCCGGGATTATGGCTTAGGGCGAGAGGCGTGAAACACCTTGAACCGATTGTCACCAGACACCTCGTGAACTTGTACGAAAGTGTCGGCCAATGTGACCTCATAGGGCAGGTGCCGGTTGGCCACCATCCACAGGTTGCCATTGCGGTTCAGGTTGCGGGCGGCGGATTTGATAAATCCCTGTCCCAGTTCCGGGTCGGCTGCGCGTGAGGTGTGGAACGGAGGGTTCATGATTACCGTGTCCAATGGTTCCGGTGCGTTCCATGTGACGGCATCGGCCCAGTGGAACTGCGCGCCTGTCTCGGCCAGATTGGCGCGCGCGCAGGTCAGGGCTATGTGATCGGCTTCGACCAGATGCAAGCTGCGCGGATTGGACACCCGTATGAGCTCTGCAGACAGGTAGCCCCACCCTGCACCCAGGTCGGCGACCCGAGGCCCGAGCTTTTTGGGCAGCGCGCGCAAAAGCATGGCCGAGGCCGGATCAATCCCGTCGGCTGAAAACACGCCAGGCGCGGTGCGGAAGCCATCGACCGTTTGGTAGTCCGGAGCAGCCCAGTCGGCAAAGGCTTCGGGCGTTGAGCGAAACCAGAAGATCTTGCCATGCGCCTTTGCAATAGGGCCTTCGACATCGACACGTTTGCGGATGTCTTTCAGGAGGCTGTCCACACCGTCGGTTTTGGCGCCGTCGATGACAATCAGCCCGCTGGCCCGCTGACAGGCCTGATGCACCATGCTGCGTGCCAATGCCTTGGCGCGGGGCAGGATCACAATCGCATCCTGACAAGGATCATTAGCTTCGGGCACTGCCGCAAAGCCTTGCCCGGCAAAGTGGTCATGAAATGGTTTGAACGGCTGTACCACTTGCGTTTCGCGTGGCAGTGTCGACAGATCGCTGGCCAAATTTGGCCCGAGCACTGTCAACGGTTGCGACAACTCAAGGCCGCTATGCAGGGCAAGATCAAGGCGAGGGGACATCGGCAATTCCGGAAGAGTGGTCAGTCGACCTTACTCTTCACGTTCCATAGTGCATTGCAGGGGGTGCTGGTGCCTGCGGGCAAAATCCATGACCTGGCCCACTTTGGTTTCGGCGATCTCATGGCTGAAGACACCAACAACGGCCACGCCCTTTTTATGGACAGTCAGCATGATCTCGAACGCTTCGGCATGGGTCATGCCAAAGAACCGCTCAAGCACGTGCACAACAAACTCCATCGGGGTGTAGTCGTCGTTCAACAGCAGCACTTTATACAATGGCGGGCGCTTGGTCTTTGGGCGCGTCTGCACCAACAGCGACGGATCGCCGTCGTCGTCCGGTTTTTCAGACATCATCCATTTGTGTTCAATCATTGCGCGCCTTTGTCCGATTCAGGCTTCGGTTTATCTGCAGGGTTATATAACGTGCAGGGGGCCAGAGAAAAGAGCCTGCGAGACGTATCGAAATGGAAAAAACGCTCACGACAGTTGGGTTCGATGCAGACGACACACTGTGGCACAACGAACGTTTTTTTCAGCTGACACAGGCGCATTTCGCTGAATTGCTGTCTGACCACGCCGAACGCGATCACCTGATGGACCGGCTTCTTGCTGCGGAAAAACGCAATATCCGGCAGTATGGATACGGAATCAAGGGCTTCACCCTGTCGATGATCGAAACTGCAATTGAAGTGACCGAAGACCGCGTTCCGGCCTCGGTTATCCGCCAGTTGGTTGAGGCTGGGCAGGAAATGCTGACCCATCCGATCGAGCTATTGCCCCACGCGCGCGAAGCCATCGAAGCGGTGGCCGAAACACATCGGGTGATTCTAATCACCAAAGGCGATCTAATCGATCAGGAAAGGAAGCTGGCGCAATCGGGGTTGGGAGAGCTGTTCGACGAGGTCGAGATCGTGTCCGAGAAATCGGCGCAGACCTACCGCAATATCTTTTCGCGGCATGGTGAGGGACCGGATTCTGCAATGATGGTGGGCAATTCGATGCGATCCGATGTCGTCGCCCCAATCCAGGCCGGGTGTTGGGGTGTCTATGTGCCTCATGGGTTGGTGTGGGAAGTTGAAAAGGCCGAAACTCCGACGGACAATCCCCGCTACAGCGAGTTGCGGGATTTGGGTGAGCTCGCTGATCTGGTCCAGCACCTGAGTTGATGTTGCCAATTGGCCTCAGTTTTCAAAAAACGGGGTGAGAATTGCGTTCAGGGGTTCAGCTCGCGCGCATGTGGTGGGTCACAAGCCGAAAACGTCTACATGTAGTGCCGATTTTGACGGTTAACAAAACAGCGAATTTGCACGCTTTCGGTTTATTTCATTGGGTCTCTGTGTTAGCCTTGTGGACAATAAAATAATAATTGGTGCTGACCGGGAAAACCCGGCGGCCTGAGGTAGACAGAGGCAAAGATCGTGCAGGTTCGGCGGACAGTTCCGGCCCGGATGGGCTTATTTCTCATAGCATTCTTGTGGCTGCTCTCCTTCGCGCCGTTGCAGGGATTTGCAGCACCATATGCGGCGATGGTCATCGACGCGCGAACCGGAGAGGTTTTGCATTCGCGCAATGCTGACACCCGGCTGCATCCGGCTTCTCTGACTAAGATGATGACCCTCTACATTGCTTTCGAGGCGGTGCGGAATGGTGAGATCACCTTGGATACGCCGGTTCGGATTACAAAAAAAGCCTCTTCTGAACCCCCCTCGAAGCTGGGCCTTCGCACCGGGCAAACGATTGCGTTCCGGTATTTGATCCGGGCGGCTGCGGTGAAGTCCGCCAACGATGCGGCAACGGCCATTGGAATCGCGATTAGCGGGTCCGAGGCTGCGTTCGCCCGTCGTATGACGCGCACGGCCAAGGCCATGGGGATGAGTAGGACGACGTTCAAGAACGCCCATGGCTTGACCGAGTCGGGGCATTTGTCGACCGCGCGGGATATGACCACATTGGGCCGCCATCTGCTTTACGATTATCCTCAGTATTATAATCTGTTCTCGCGCCAATCGACGCATGCAGGGATCAAAACCGTTCCAAACACCAACCGTCGCCTGCTGGCTGCCTATAAGGGCGCGGATGGGATCAAGACCGGGTATACACGTGCTGCAGGCTTTAACCTTGTTGCGTCGGCGAAACGCAAGGACGAACGCATCATCGCAACTGTCTTCGGTGGCAAATCCGGTGCATCGCGGAACGCAAAAGTGGCCGAGTTGCTGGACATGGGCTTCCGCCGCGCCCCGTCGCGAGCGCCGATCCGCAAGCCGGCCCGCCCGACATATGCTGGTAACGCAGGATTGGGGGCAACTGTTGCCGCCTTGACCATTGCGCCAAAATCCAGTCTGCGTCCGGTTCTGCGCCCCGGACCAGGGGCAGCAGTTCAGGTTGCTGGCACTGTGGTAGAAACGGCCGCCAAGAATGGTGCACGCATCAAGGATGGGATCGCTGCGGCGATTGCGGCTGCCGACATTCAACCGTCTGGTGACGGCGACACTACTCGTCCCGCGGCACGGCCGGCTGATCTGGTTCTGGCCTCGACCGATCCGGCGGTGCAGCCCGAACCTGAGCAAGAGATCGTGACCCGCCTGTCCACATCCGGCGGACGGCTCTGGGGGGTAAACGTAGGCCGCTATACCACCCGATATGAGGCGGAAAAGATACTTCTGAAAACCGCCCTGTCGGAAATGACCACTCTGGAAGGCACGCTGCGAAAGGTAAACCAAAGCGCGCGCGGCTTTGACGCTACATTCCAGGGCATGACCCGCGAACAGGCCGATCTGGCCTGCCGCAGATTACAGGCCCGGAATGTCACTTGTTTCATGATCGGGCCGTCATAAGACCCGACATACTCTCTCCTGAACGGATATTGGCTGCGAGGAAACTCGCAGCCTTTTTTCAGTCAAAGACATGCCCGTGTTCGTATTGTTCGTCCTGACCTGCCGCTGCGGTCAGGGCTGCCACGTTATCTTTGGTAAAGAACCCGTCGTAGTGGTGACAGCGTTCGATATATTCGGTGATCAGCAGCGTGTATTTCGAGTGCTTTGAGAAGATCTGCTTTAGGTTTGGGTCATCTTTACACTCACCCACCACATGGGCGAGGAACGGCACGCCCTTGTCTTTTAGCGTGTTGACCACGAAGTCGACATTCTTTTCACCCGCGCCGTGGTCACCATCCTGAATCTCGACCGCCATGTGGTGCAAACGGCGGCCAAAGTTTCGCACGAAATCCTCGGTCGGCATCGGCAGTTGTTCAAAGGAGTTAACGAAAGACGGCGTGTTGTTGGCGGTGAAGACCTTGGCTGGGGACTTCTTGTCATCGTCGACATTCGCGTTCCGGTTCACGTTGGTCGACGAATTCATGTCGAAGATGTTGTACGCGCCCCAAAAGTAATAAGGCACCATGGTCAAAAATTCGAGGATCGCGTCCTCGCGCTCACCAGCCAGAATGCGTGTTGCAAGGTGATCTATCCCTAGCATCAACGGCGCGATCTTGCTGTCAGCCCCGAATGCGGCTGCCTGATCCAGACGAGCCTGTTCGTCATTGCTCAGCAAAACGCGGTCACCTAAGCCAAGGCTGTCGGTGTCGTTGAAATCTAGGGATGAATAGCCAACCCTGTTACATGTGAAATCAGAAGGGGACGTAAATCGGAACCCGTCCAGAGTGTAGAATGGGTTTTCTGTGTCTCCCTTGTACTCAAACCTGATGTTCTGATCTTCAAGTGTTTTGGTCAGGGTGTTGAGGTCCGTGGCACCAAACACTTCTCCGACATAACGGGTCTGAGGGGTATTGCGGGCCAGCGGGTACATCCGGTTGATGCGTGGGATAAAGTCTTCAAAGGTTGGGCTCAGCGGAGCCATGACGATCATCGCGGGATAGTCGGAGTGCGAATGAAGCACCGCAAACTTGTGCGTCTGGCCCAGGTAGCTGGCCGTATGCCGGTAAGGTGTCATGACATAGAGTTCGATCAGCGTGTCGAACACAGCGTCCGGTTCAACCTGAATGACGATCGCGCGCATCGCCCCAACTTGGTCGGCCACGCCCGAGCTTTGACGGCGTTCGTAGATCATCGGCAGATATTGGTGAAAGAACTCTGAGTTCTTTTTGTCGCCGCGCGGTTCGTAATTCATCAGATCGAAAGACATTGGCCAACCTCCTTGCCCTTGCCGTTTCGGCATGGCGTTGCTTGGAATTGTGGTATTCAGAACATGCACTTGCTGGTCATGCTAGGGTCTGAATTCCGTGCAGGCAACAGTCAGAGGATAGATCGCCAAGTTTAAGGCCTTCTTTCTACCGCATGAATTTTGTTACCTCGATCCCGCCGTCGATCAGGCATTCCCGAACCGAACGGGCAATCTGGACAGCAGTGGGGCCATCACCATGTAGGCATATCGTGTCGATCGACGTTTCCAGTCGCGATCCGCTTTCGGTGATGATGGCACCTTCGCGCACCATATTCAGGATGCGCGGCCCGGCAATTTCGGGATCGTGAATAACCGCGCCGGGCAGACTGCGGTCCACGAGGGTTCCATCGTCGTTATAAGCCCTGTCCGCAAAGATCTCGCCGACCCATTTGCAACCCAGCTCGCGCACGGCCTCTTCTTGTTTGGTGACGGCCAGTACCATGATGATGATGTCGGGATCGACATCCAATGCGCCCTGATAACAGGCCCGCGCCATGTCGATATCGACCGAACACATGTTTGCCAGCGCCCCGTGCAGTTTCAGGTGCCGCACTTCGGTGCCAACGGCTTTGGCCATCCCGATCGCTGAGCTCAACTGAAACCGCACCAGATTGCGTAAAGAATCATGGGGCACTTTCATGTTGCGGCGGCCAAAGCCCTGCAAATCCGGAAAGCCGGGATGCGCGCCGATTCCGACACCATTCTCAGCCGCCAATGTCATCGTTTTGGCCATCACATCCGGGTCACCGGCGTGAAAGCCGCAAGCGATATTGGCGGATGTGATGATTTTCAGCAGACTTTCGTCATCACCCATCTTCCAGGGACCAAAGCTTTCACCCATATCGGCATTCAGATCGACGCTTGGCATTAGTGGTACTCCCTAGTCGGTGGCAGAGATCATCCCGCCGATCAATTGGTAGGACAAGAGGTCCGGGATGTCATGCGGATCACGGACAAGGGGCTCGACCCGACCAGGCAGGCGGGCAAGTTCGGCAGAATAGGCCGTTTGCAGGGTCGTGGCCTCGTCCAATGAAACAAATTCGAACCTGATCTTCCCGCCCGCCGGTGTTTGCGCCGCGCGTGGCAGATCACAGGGCAGGACAGTGGCTATCCGGGGATATCCGCCCGTTGTTTGACACTCTGGTAGCAGAATAAACGGGTTTCCGGTTCCGGTCATTTGTATGTCGCCGGGGGTTATTACCTCGGACAGGATATTGAGCTGACCTTGGGCCGCGAAACCCTCACCCTCGCTATCCAATTGCATCCCCATACGGTTGGCCCGGCTACCGCGCCGAAATTCAGTCTGGGCAAACCGGTCCAGCGTTTCTTGATCGAACAGGGGTGTCTGAAAGCTGGCGATCACCCGCAGAACGCCACCCGAGAAGCGATTACCCAGGGTAAGCCTCATGCCCCTAACGGGCGGCCCGCTGTTTGCAGGCAGAGTATCTCCGGCTTGGACGGTTTTCCCAATCTTGGCCGTCAGGTGCGCCGAGCGTGATCCAAGAAAGGACTTGGATGCGACCCCTCCGCTGACATGCAGGTAACCATAAGTCCCGCGCGTCACCGCACCAATCACCAGCCGCTGCCCGGCTTCCATCTGGTGCGACGCATTCCAGACCACCGGTGCGCCGTCAATACTGGCCTGCATCGGTGCGCCGGTTAGTGCGATGCCAAGAGGTTGCGTCGCTTCGAACTCTCCACCCATTCCAGCCATTTCCAAAGCTGCAAGCTGAGGGCTTTGGCCAAGCAACACCGCGCCTTCGTGCAACGCCTGCAGATCTGCTGCGCCAGATCGGGATAGTCCCTGATCCAAGTACCCGACGCGTCCCTGGTCTTGAATGGTGCAGGCAGGACCAATGCGGTGCACAATCAAGCTCATCCCGCGATCTCCTCGCAGGTGGCCCCGCCCGTGCCGTCCGAATTGTTGGCGCGGATGGCCTCCAGTTCATCGCGCGAAATCGGCAAAAACTGCATTTCATCCCCTGGCTTCAACGCAAAGCTCTGCGGCCCGTCGGGGCGGAAGCAGCGAAATGCTGTTTGACCTACGTGCCGCCAACCGGTCGGGGTCGGGCCCGAGAACAAAACGAATTGGGAAATCGCCAACACTAACGCCCCCTCTGGGACCATCGGCGTCAATTCCTTCAGGCGTGGAATGTTGAACTCTGGCCCCAGCGGTCCGAGATAGGGCTGCCCGGGTGCAAAGCCGATCGTCAATACGCGAACCTTTGTGTCGCTCAGCCGCCTGATTGCTTCTACGGGATCCAAGCCCGCCGCCGCTGCCGCCTCGTTCAGTTGAGGCGCAAGTTCGCCTCCATAAACCGTCGGAACCCGCCACAGTCTGCGGCCGGTGGGCAGCGGTGCTTCCAGCCAATTCTGCTGCGCAAGTAGGTGCTGTACTTTGTCTTGGATCTCAGCACGGGGCAATTTGTCGGGATCAAACCTCAGATAGGCCGATGCAAGTGACGCGGAGGTTTCGATAACTCCGTCCCATGCTGCCGTGTCCACTGCGTTCCTAAAGGCCAGCGCTGCCCGGTTCGAGGGCTCTGCCATGGCATCGGCAAAGGAAACAAGAAGGCCGTCATAGCCTACAGTGCTTATGCGTGGGAACGTGTCGGCAGTATTGGCAGTCATTTCGCGGCTAACCCGGGCATCTTCTAGGGGCGACCACACATTATCACGCGGCAATGCGCAAGCCCGGCGTGGGTGGAGGCGCTAGGATTCTAGGGCTGATGTTCGTTCCAACCCGATTTTTTTGCCAATTCCGATTCATTGAATCGCAACCGACTCGTTTGAGTCTTGTGGTCTGATCGGGCGACCTGACTATATATAGGGGTGCGCTTTTCACTAAGGCGGGCAGGTGTAACGATAACAAGTAATCTAACTTGTAGCGCGATCATTCAAGGAAGTGTTCGCTGCCTGATAACATGTTGATAAAAAATAACTAAATAGAGAAAATGAAAAAAATCACCGAAGACGTCATTTTCCGCTTGCGGCTTTGTTTGGTAGACCTTAGAACCCCCTTCACCGGCGCTGCTGAGGCGGTGCTGACGGGCCGGAGAGACGGTTGGACA
>NZ_WQFE01000048.1 GCF_013033965.1 Ruegeria atlantica | reverse complement strand
GAGCAGCTCAATCCCTGAACCTGCCGTTGAAGCTTTCACAGTATCCGTTCTCCCAAGGGCTTCCAGGTTCGATGTAGGCTGTCTTGGCCCCGACAGCAGCAATCCAATCCTTGACGGCCTGGGCAACAAATTCCGGCCCATTGTCTGAACGTATGAAACGGGGTGCACCCCGAAGTATGAATAGATCCGTCAGGGCATCGATCACGTCGACCGAGTTCAGCTTGCGCTTAACCCTAATCGCCAGGCACTCCCGACTGTGCTCATCAAGGATGTTCAGCGTCCGGAAGGCTTTGCCATCATCGGTCCGGCAATGGACGAAATCATAGCTCCACACGTGGTTGCGATGCTCTGGCCTCAGCCGAACACACGACCCATCGTTCAGCCAGAGCCGTCCTTTCTTCGGTTGTTTCACTGGCACTTTCAGCCCCTCTCGTCGCCAAAGCCGTTCAACCCGCCCATCGCTGACGGACCATCCAGCCTCTCTCAGCAGCGCAGCGACCCTGCGATAACCATATCGGCCATATTGACGGGTCAGCTCGATCATGTCGGCCACCAGCCTGTCCTCGTCCGCGCGGCCTCTTGGGATGCGTCGTTGCGTGGATCGATGTTGTCCCAGCACGCAACAGGCGCGTCTCTCGGAAACGTTCAGCTGGTTGCGTACATGGTTAATACAAGCACGACGACGAGCGGGGCTCAGTAGTTTCCCTTTGTGGCTTCCGTCAGGATCAGTTTGTCCAGCGGCAGATCAGAAACCGCACGTCGCAATCGTTCGTTCTCTTTCTGAAGCAGTTTCAGTTCTTTCAATTGATCAACACCCATTCCACCGTACTTTTTCCGCCAGCGGTAATAGGTTTGTTCAACAACTCCGATCTGTCTGATCGCATCAAGACGGGACATGCCTTGCCCCATCAGAACTTCAACCTGCCGTAACTTCGAGACAATCTCTTCGGGCTTCGGTCGCTTGTTTGCCATTCTTGGTCCTCCGTTTCCTAAACATAGCGGTGGACCAGTTCAGTCGGGGTGGCTCA
>NZ_WQFE01000047.1 GCF_013033965.1 Ruegeria atlantica | reverse complement strand
CCTGATTTCCCAAGGTTGTCTTTACGGGCGGCCCAAATGTATGTACGGGCTGCTGTTCGCAAATGGTTTCGCATGTTCTCGGAAGTCGCTCATATGTATCCGGCCTACTGGTCGACACGCGAGTCGCCGCCTTGTTGGGTTACGCACGCGCCGTGGTCTAATTGGCGGCAAGGTCCAAGATGACCGAATGGGCCGTCAGACTCCGGGGGGCGTAATTGTTCCGTTCCATGCTTGCTGTCAGTCGCGAACTCCTTTGGGTCGATATGGCTTAAACGCCGATTGCGACCTCGTCTTGTGGTGCGTCAAACGCAGTTTTATACCTCAAGACGCTCCAAGCCATTCGCGCGAGTTTGTTGGCGCGAGCGATGGCAAGCTTGTTGCGGTTCATCCGTTCTGCGGCCCGCGTCAACCATTCTCCGAAGCTGAAGTCCGGCCAACGGTTGGTACACATCAAGACGACCTTGGCGGCCTGAACGAAGAGCATTCGCAAATATCGGCTGCCGCGCTTAGATATGCGGCCAAGCACTGTGCGACCGCCTGTACTGTATTGTCGTGGTACGAGGCCAACCCATGCTGCAAAATCACGTCCTCGCTGGAATGCCTCACCAGCGCCGATGGCCGCAACCATCGCGGTTGAGATCATTGGTCCGATCCCCGGGAACGTCATGACGTTGACACAGTTTTCTCCGGTACGACCGGTAAGTTGGGACACAAAGCCGCTTCAGCATCGTTGTAATCGTTCTACTGGCCCTTGATGAATGGCTTCACATAGATCGCGGGAATGATCCTCGACTCAAAGCCCATCTTACCCAGCGTCCGGCTCACGAAATGCGCGCTCAGGCAGGCCTCCATCCCGACAATGCAACGTGGCAGCTTCTCGAAGATCACGACCAGAGCCAATCATTTTATCTGCTTGCGCATCACCAGTTGCCCATTTGGATCAAATGCCACGATGTAAAACGTGTCTTTGCCAATATCGATCCCTATCGACATCAACTCATCGATTGTGTTCTTCGCCATGCCACTTCTCCATCTCGCAGAAATAGGCAAAGCCTAACCTGCTGGGGGAAGCAGCCGGTACAGACCATTAGCAGACATTCGACCTATATCTCAGTTGCTGCAGTAGCAGCTCGCATAGTCGACGTTCGCCGCG
>NZ_WQFE01000046.1 GCF_013033965.1 Ruegeria atlantica | reverse complement strand
ATGGCAAAGGAAAAGTTTGAGCGTACAAAACCGCACGTCAACATCGGCACGATTGGCCACGTTGACCACGGCAAGACCACGCTGACCGCAGCAATCACCAAGTATTTCGGTGACTTCAAAGCGTATGACCAGATTGACGGCGCGCCTGAAGAAAAGGCTCGTGGCATCACCATCTCGACCGCCCACGTGGAATACGAGACCGACAACCGCCACTATGCGCACGTTGACTGCCCCGGCCACGCCGACTACGTCAAGAACATGATCACCGGTGCTGCTCAGATGGACGGCGCGATCCTGGTTGTGAACGCTGCTGACGGCCCGATGCCGCAAACGCGTGAGCACATCCTGCTGGGCCGCCAGGTTGGCATCCCGAAGATGGTCGTGTTCATGAACAAAGTTGACCAGGTTGACGACGAAGAGCTGTTGGAACTGGTTGAGATGGAAGTTCGCGAACTGCTGTCCAGCTACGAATACCCCGGCGACGATATTCCGATCATCGCAGGTTCGGCTCTGGCGGCGATGGAAGGCAACAACCCTGAAATCGGCGAAGAGAAGATCAAGGAACTGATGGCGGCTGTTGATGACTACATCGACACCCCTGAGCGTGAAGTTGACAAGCCGTTCCTGATGCCGGTCGAAGACGTGTTCTCGATCTCGGGTCGTGGTACCGTTGTTACGGGTCGTGTTGAGCGTGGCGTGATCAACGTTGGCGACGAGATCGAAATCGTCGGCATCCGCGACACTCAGAAAACCACCTGCACCGGTGTTGAAATGTTCCGCAAGCTGCTGGACCGCGGTGAAGCGGGTGACAACATCGGCGCCCTGCTGCGCGGTATCGACCGTGACGGCGTTGAGCGTGGCCAGGTTCTGTGTAAGCCGGGTTCGGTTACACCGCACACCAAGTTCGAAGCCGAAGCCTATATCCTGACCAAGGAAGAAGGCGGTCGTCACACTCCGTTCTTCGCGAACTACCGTCCGCAGTTCTACTTCCGTACGACTGACGTGACCGGCACCGTGACCCTGGCGGCTGGCACCGAGATGGTTATGCCTGGCGACAACGTCGGCTTCACCGTCGAGCTGATCGCACCGATCGCGATGGAAGACGGCCTGCGCTTCGCCATCCGCGAAGGCGGCCGCACCGTCGGCGCCGGCGTTGTCTCGAAAATCATCGAGTAAGGCG
>NZ_WQFE01000045.1 GCF_013033965.1 Ruegeria atlantica | reverse complement strand
ATGCCGCTGAAAAAGCGGCCTAACATTTGAACCAATCACTCTCCGGTAAACCCGGAGCGGTTCACTGCAGCCGCTACGGAAAGACTTCGAGACAGCGGATTTGGCCGCTCAAGAGGTGGGTTCAAGAACAGAATCCACCTCCTTGTCAATGCACACGACTTGCCCATAAGGGCGGAAATCACACCATGCCAGACATTGGACTATCTCGGTTTCGACTTGGTCATGAATGACAATCAACACCAGCCGAGCATCCCTCTGGTTGGCCTTGGGCTCGCTGCCGACAGCATTCGCAATTCCATGGACAGCCGTAACACGCTGCCGGTCTTCTCCATGCGGGAATAACGCAAGAAACGTGTTGGCGTCGGTCGGTCACTCTATCGCCTTCGCAACTTAGTAGCGCGCTGCCAAACCAAACTGAAGAATGTACGCTGCGTCGCCACCCGCCATGACAAGACCGCGGAAAGTAACCTCGGCTTCATCGGCATCACACCAATTCGCCTCTGGCTGCGTCAGTTTTCAAGAAGACCTAGCATTTCGATTCATGGAACAACGAAATTGTCTGTATTTCCTATTTTCGAATACCGGTTACTGCGAATGCTAAAGGAAGTAAGAGGGGTTAAAGTGGATACTGTTTTTCGCAGGGATGAGAGCAATTCTTTGAAACCGTTTTTGCGGCGACTGCCGACATTTTGTTTTCTTCGCCTGGCAAGGTTTCTTAGAGGCCTGACTTTCCTTTTTCTGGCTGTTGCCTCGCAGCTTCTACCGACGATAAGCATGGCGCAAGAGACAACAGTTAGAAACATCCAGTATCCTGTTGCTCAGCCTTTTGTCAGTACTCATGACGGGAAAACGCCTTTTCAAGTGCGCCTTGAGGTGGGTCAAGGGATGATACCTGTTGAAGGGCAGGAAGCCCAAGGTATTTTCGAATCTCAGGGGGCGGCTGAAGCAATTGATGGGACAATTGATCCAAATAACCCTAATGCCATAATTGTAACATTCAAACCCTTAAAAAATATCTCCCTAACCTTCCACCCAAATTTGGATAGCTTCGAATTTGCGAATGGAGATGAGTTGGGCAATTTGATTGGTGGTCCAATTCCGAGTTTCCCCGTCAGGTACGTCGCTCCTCCCCCTAACTCGCTTCCCATTGCCGATGCTGGTGTTGACCAGACGGTTGTGTCCGGGGCGGTTGTGACGCTTGACGGGACGGGTTCGTCGGACA
>NZ_WQFE01000044.1 GCF_013033965.1 Ruegeria atlantica | reverse complement strand
CTTGGTCCTCCGTTTCCTAAACATAGCGGTGGACCAGTTCAGTCGGGGTGGCTCAGCCGACGGCACGGTGCTGGATCTGGCGGGGATTCGAGAGAAAACCCTCACAGGTGGCGTAGACAATGACACCATTATTGGCTTCTCTTCCAACGACGTGATCGATGGCGGTGCAGGGGATGACGTTCTAACTGGCGGTAGTGGTGCGGATGAGTTTGTCTTCAATGCACAGATCGCCAGCGGTGCGGACCGGATAACTAACTTCGAGTTAAACTCGGACAAGTTGAAAATGGCTGGAATCACATTCTCGGCCCTCACCCTAGTTGACACCGGCTCCGGAACGCGGGTCGAGTGGGACAATGGGTCCGTTGAACTCGAAAACATCACTGTTGCATCGCTGACAGAGGATCAGTTCTGGTTCGTCTAACCGAAATACACATTGCGTGCAGGTTGCTTGTTTGTAGCCCTGCACGCAAGATTCTATTGGCACTTGAATTTCGAGGCCAGCCTCTGCGGCAGCAGTAGGTGAATGGCAGATATGTTGCCCGTCTCGCTGTTTCATGTCGAGCGCGGTGAAGGATCATTGTTCCCCATGTTCTCCTCTTGTTTCTCACAACGCCCATCGGCCTTTATCAACCAAAGACAGCAACTTCCGATTTGATGATGATGCCGCCGTCTGGGCTTCTTCGCATCTGTCGTCCAACGATGGTTCGAAAGACGTTTGGCAGTTGCAAGGCCGGAGATACTCGGGAGCAGAGAGTTCGCGTCCTTTACGGTTCTTCCGGGTGGACGTTCCAGTTGCGATGCGCTGGGACCAGTGAAAACCTATCTCGTTAAAATACAGGTCCGCACCCGGTTCGACGGAAAGATCATGAGGCCCCATTCAGAGCGTAGACGATCTCGGAAATCCGTTTGGGCGACGTGGCAACATCAAGTCGAACGGTGACGTCACCGTGGACGATCTCAATCCCGATAGCGGGTTCTGACGGCGATACCGGTGTCTCGGGTTCGATCACAACCGGCGCAAATTCCGCGCCAGACGACGACACTCAGACAAATGGTTTGGACGCATGCCGGCGCGTCGGGTGACCTCGTTTACCGTCACCCCAGGAACCAGAGTTTCCGCAACAAGCTGACCTTTGACCTCTTCCGGCCAACGCCGTTTGCCATCCCGACCAATCAAAATCTCATGGCCCGCAACGGACTCCAAAGAGAGGTGGTTCGGTTCGTTTGAACAGTTTCGAGCCGTTTCGTAAGTGGATTTCCC
>NZ_WQFE01000043.1 GCF_013033965.1 Ruegeria atlantica | reverse complement strand
AGAGGTGGCCTGAGGAATCTGAACAGTTGAGTTAGGTGGATTTTCCGCTCCTGATCCGGCAGCGTGCCGGGAAGAAGGAGCTAAGATGGCAAGACGACCGAGACGGAACCACAGCCCTGCATTCAAGGCGAAAGTCGCGTTGGCGGCTTTGAAGGGCGACAAGACGATGAGTGAACTGGCGACGCAGTTCGATGTGCATCCAAACCAGATCAAGCAGTGGAAGGATCAGCTTCTCGATGGCGTGGCGGACGTTTTCGATGACAAGCCGAAGGCGTCGAAGGAACCTGAGATCGACGTGAAATCGTTGCACGCGAAGATTGGCCAGCTGACGCTGGAAAATGATTTTTTGGGAGAAGCGCTCGCCAATGCCGGTCTGTTGGGGAGCGCAAAGAAATGACCAACCGCGATCACAAGCTGAGCCTCACGCGTCAGGCCGATCTGCTCGGGATCAGCCGGGGCAGTTTGTACTATGAACCGCGTCCGGTCTGCGAAGATGACCTCAGGCTGATGCGCCGGATCGACGAATTGCACATGGACTATCCGTTTGCGGGCAGCCGGATGATGAAGGGCCTTCTTCGCCAGGAAGGCTTTGCCGCCGGGCGCTTGCATGTGGCCACTTGCATGAAGCGGATGGGCCTTCAGGCCTTGTATCGCAAGCCGAACACGTCGAAACCGGCACCCGGCCACAAGATCTTTCCATACCTTCGGAGAAAGCTGGTAGTAACGCGGCCGAACCAGGTCTGGGCGATGGACATTACCTACATCCCAATGGCGCGCGGGTTCGTCTATCTGGTCGCCGTGCTGGATTGGTTCAGCCGGAAAGTTCTGGCCTGGCGATTGTCGACGACGCTGGAAACCGGACCGTGCATTGAGGCTTTGAAAGACGCCATGCGCCGCCACGGCAAACCCGAGGTCATGAACACGGACCAGGGTAGCCAGTTCACATCCATCGACTTCATCAAGACCCTGAAGGATGCGGGCATCCAGATCAGCATGGACGGCAAGGGCGCGTGGCGGGACAACGTCTTCGTCGAACGGCTCTGGCGGACGATCAAATACGAGGAAGTCTATCTGCGTGCCTACGACAGCGTATCGGCAGCCCGCGAAAGCCTGGGCCGGTATCTGACGTTCTACAACGGCAGGCGGCCACACTCATCGCTGGACGGGCAGACGCCCGATCAGGCATATCTCAACCCGTCGTCACCAATCCCGGTGGCGGCATAACCGAGCGGGAAATCCACTTACGAAACGGCTCGAAACTGTTCAAACGAACCGAACCACCTCT
>NZ_WQFE01000042.1 GCF_013033965.1 Ruegeria atlantica | reverse complement strand
CATATATGGATACCCCCGGTGTCAAGCGATCTTTGAATGGTCTGTGAGCGTGTGATCGGATGCTGTCATATATCAGGCCTCATGATGCGGCATTTTAATGGCCGCGGGCCGGTATGGTGATGCGCGAAGGCGGGTCCTAATCAGCTTCGATAACCCTCAGGTCAGTGGCTCGGAAATGGTTTTCCCGCTTCGGATCTTTCCGATCAATAATCTCCCATCCTATTCGTCGATCTCTTCACACGTCCCGGGTACCGGGGCGAAGCGTTGCGGTTCGCGGTTACGCCATCGCCTCCGGGTTCCGATAATTCTCCTGTTTCGTCAGCATGGCCCAGATTGCTCGCGCCATTCTGTTGGCCAGCGTGATCGCGACCAACATTTTCGGTTTACGATCCAGCATTTTGGCCAACCAGCTTCCCTTACGGACACCAAACCGTGTCGCGGCAGTGATAACTGACATGGCCCCGGTGATTAGCAAACTTCGAATGTCTTTCTGGCCCATCTTCGAGATTTTGCCGAGCCGGTCTTTGCCGCCCGTCGAGCGTTGCAACGGCACCAGGCCGAGCCAGGCCGCAAAGTCTCGCCCTCGTTTGAAGCAACTCATGTCCGGGGCAAATGCCTCAATAGCCAGTGCCGTCTGCAACCCAACTCCTGGCATGGTTTTCAGCCTGCGCACCGTGCCGGATGACTTTGACACAGATTCGAGTTGCTTAGTCAGGTCGGAGATCTTGGTCGACAGCGTATCAATGTGCTCAAGATACATTCGGGCCGTGCCGCAGACGAGATTGGGTAAGCCGTTGTTTTCGGCATCCAATGCGGCAATCAGCTTTTTCAACCCAGCTTTGCTCTTTGGACCGATCACGCCGTATTCAGCCAAATGGCCGCGCAGAGCATTGATCGATTGCGTACGTTGGCCGATAAACATTTTGCGCGACCGGAACAGCATCGCACGAGACTGTTGTTCGACCGTTTTCACCTCGACAAACCGCATGGTTGGACGGGATGCCGCCTCGGTGATCGCTTCCGCATCAGCTTTGTCATTTTTCTGCCTTTTGACATACGCCTTTACATACTGAGGTGGAATCAGCTTCACCTCATGACCCAGCTGGCCGATTTCACGACCCCAGCCATGGGCAGTGGCGCAGGCCTCCATTGCAATCGTGCATTGGGGATGTTTGGCCAGAAAAGGCATGAACTGGGCGCGGCTCAGCTTCTTTCGGAAAGCAACAGATCCGTCAGCTCGTGCCCCATGTACCTGAAAAACCTGTTTTGCAAGATCAACGCCAATGATGGTAACTTCCGACACGTGGATATCCTCCTCATTGTTTGTGACGACTATAGCGCCGACACTTGGCACATACGATGCCTCCGGGCGGGGGTATCCACACCATCAGAT
>NZ_WQFE01000041.1 GCF_013033965.1 Ruegeria atlantica | reverse complement strand
TGCTGCCTTACCTCTTTTCTTAGCGGTATCGACGGTGCGAAGCTGTTGATACGCAGGTAACGAGGGTATGGTTGTCATGCTGGCTGTCCTCGATGGCTTAGGTCGCTGTGCCACCCTCGTTGCCGCCCCTGAATGACCGCTGATTACGCGATGCCCATGATGGCTATGTAAGGCGATGCAGGCGCGATGGGGTATGCGCGAGGCAGGCAACAGAGAGGTAGGGAGATGACGGTATGTATCGGAATTGACGCGGCCAAAGCGGTTCATTGGGCGGTTGGTATCGACGAAAGGGGTCGGGTTGTTCTCGACCGCGCGGTCGAGAACAACCCGGATGCCATTGATACGCTGATCGCCGATTTGCGGGGACTGGAAGGAGAGGTCGTAATCGGGATCGATGTTGTTGGATCGTTTGCCCGCTTCATGGAAGCCAGCCTGTTGGCGGAAGGCTTTGCTCTGGTTCACACCCCGGGCATTGCCGTGAACCGGGCTGGACAAGGCTTCTCGGGCGGGGAGCGCAAATCCGATCCCCGCGATGCCCGGACCATTGCGGAGCTTGTTCGCACACGCGACCTGCGGCCTGTCCTGGCAGATGATGATACTCGGGTCGCATTGCGTCTGAAAGTGGGGCGTCGTCGCGATCTGATGCAGGATCAAGTCCGCCGGATCGCCCGCATCCGAGGGCTTCTCTGCGGTATTCATCCTGGCCTCGAACAGGCATTTGACCTTTGCTGTAAAGGCCCTCTGGCATTGCTCACCCGCTATGTAACCCCCAGCGACATAAGGCGCGCAGGGAAAGCGCGCATTATCGCACATTTGAAGAAAACGCCGCACCTGCACGGCTGCGAGGCTCTGGCCATACGCGCCCTTGAGATAGCCAAGGCACAGCACATCATCGTACCGGGCGAAGTCGCAACAGCTGAGCTGATCCGCGAACTGGCATCCGAAGCTTTGGAGGCGCGGCAAAAGATTGTCGGGATCGAACGGGATCTCGAACACATTCTCAGCGACCACCCTGATTACGCCCTCATCCGCTCGCTGCCAGGGATGGGGGTGATCCTGACGGCAGAGTTTCTTGCGGCCATTGGCAACATCAAGCGCTTTACCTCGGCTGATGCGCTCGCAGCCGCTGCCGGGTTGGCTCCAGTTCAGCGCCAATCCGGAAAGAAAATGGGTTGGAGACGAGCCTATGGTGGGGACAAAGCACTCAAACGGGTCTTCTACCAAAGTGCTTTCTGTGCAGTCACTAAGAAGGACCCAATTTCCAAAGCATTCTATGATCGAAAACGAAAAGAGGGAAAGCATCACACTCAGGCACTCATCGCGCTTGCAAGACGACGTGTAAACGTCCTGTGGACGATGTTGCAAAGGCGTGAAACCTTCGATCCCAAACGAAAAGCTGCTTGACTTATCCATTACGCAGC
>NZ_WQFE01000040.1 GCF_013033965.1 Ruegeria atlantica | reverse complement strand
CTTCTGTGGTTGCCGCCCGGGATGCAAGAGATAAAAGTTAGTTACAGACGTGATCGAATGCGGACTTCTGTCAGGCCTCTGGTTTGCGGCCTTTCCGGTGCCGCAGGGCCGGTATGGTGATCAGCGGATCAGGTCCAAATCTGTTAACCGAGTTTTTGAAACTCTTCCGGACACTCTGGTTTTCCCAATCCAGATCTTTCGATCATTTGCCCATGCAAACTATTGCTTTCTCACATCTACCAGCAGCTGAGTTTGGCAGGCCTTAGCTTGCCACAGTCAGTGCCGGATCCCTGTAGTCTTCTCCTTTTGTCATCATCGCCCAAATCTGCCGTGCCATTTTGTTGGCAAGTGCGATTGCGACCAGCATGCGCGGTTTACGTTCCAGCATTTTCGCAAGCCAAGACCCTTCCCGAATGCCTTGGCGCCCAATCCTGCTCAGCCGCGACATCGCCCCGATTATTAACAATCGCCGAATATCGGCTTGCCCAGCTTTGGACACGCGACCAAGCCGCTGTTTCCCACCCGATGATCGTTGCATCGGAACCAAGCCTAACCAGGCCGCGAAATCACGCCCACATTCGAAGGTACTCATATCAGGCGCGAAGGCTTCGACTGCCAGGGCAGTCATGGGCCCAGCTCCAGGCATTGTCTGAACACGTCTTGCGAAACCTGTTTCCGATGCCAGCTTATTTGCGCGTTTCGTGCGTGCTTCAATGCGGACCGTCTTCTCGGCGATCTGCGCGAGTAGATCCAAACACTCTTCACGCACCAAAGCCGGGAGCCTGTTGTCCTCAGCTTCGACTATCTCCTTCAGGCGCTTTTGGTGCGCCACTCCTTTGGGCACCACATGGCCATATTCGTAGAGCACAGAACGCAAAGCGTTTGTAAGCTCAGTGCGCTGATGCACCAGACGCTCCCGCGACCGAAAGAGGACAGCCCGAGCTTGTTGAGCCTCTGATCTGGGCTCGACGAAGCGCATCTCCGGTTGACGCGCCGCGATGACAATCGCTTCGGCATCTGCGGCGTCGTTCTTTTGCCGCTTGATGAATGGCTTTACGTACTGTGGAGCAATCAGTTTCACCTCATGCCCAAGGGCAGTCATTTCACGGGTCCAATAGTGGGCACTCCCGCATGCTTCCATCACGACCAAAGCAGGTGGGTGATCCGACATGAATTTCCGAAACTGACTTCGGGTCAGTTTCTTGCGGAATTTCACGTGCCCTTCCGGCGACGCTCCGTGGAGCTGAAAAACGTTTTTTGCCAGATCCACTCCGATCATTGTATCATGCATAACGGTTGCCGTCCTCTCGTGTAATGGGTGTCCACTTCACCCTTTATGGCACATTGCGATGCCGTTTGATGAGGGCGGCAACCACCCCATCTGTTAACCTGATCCGCACAAGCGCGGACCAGGGCCGGACATCGGGCATTCTGCCTACGCCGACAGGAAAGGGCGACTTGCTCCGATAAAAACAACCCGGCCTGCAGGTCATTCCATCTTGGGAAGGCCACCTGCTCAGGTATCAACCACAGTGTTTGTGTCAGATCGATGTGATGTTGCCGGTTCCCCGCCTCGGCATCGTTCAATTGTTCCGCACGCATCAATTCCAGAAATTCTTGCCTTTCGTCCGGCTGACAGATTCAACCCCGTTGCCACAGCAAGATCCTCTCTCACGTGTTTCTTCTTGATGAACATACGCGAGCAGTCGGGAATGGCGCTCATGATCCTGATGCGGATCACGAGCTTCAACGACTATTTTCCGCTGCCGGGCAAGCCCGCCATTGCATCGCGAAACAAAATAGCCGCTGACATCCCCTTCTGTAATGGGGCGTTAAAGATCAAGAAGAAAATGTCTTACAA
>NZ_WQFE01000004.1 GCF_013033965.1 Ruegeria atlantica | reverse complement strand
GACCGGCGATTCGGCCCATCCTGCATTGGCCCCGGCGCCCGGGACCTATGTGCGGGTCAAGGCAAGTAACTGATTCCAAAGCGCCGGATGGATTTATTCTGCATTGCAGCAAGAAAAATCTTGCAATGCTGCACTGCGGCATCCATATTGCCCTCAAGCTGATGAAAGCCGGGGTGGGCCCGGTTCGGCAAAAGGATTTAAGACAATGGCAAAGACGCAAGACTTCACCGCGACCCTGAAAGACGTTATGGGCGCGTTCCCCGTTGACACCACCGCTCTGGAAGGTGCTTTCAAATCGACCGCGACGCTGAACGAAAAGCTGTCGGGTGTTGCGCTGGAAGCGGCTGAAAAGTCGGCTGAGATTTCGAACAAATGGACCAAGGACACCCTGGCCAAGCTGACCGAGATGTCGAAAGCCAAGGCCGAGCCTGCAGACTACGCCAAAGCGGCAACCGACTTCGCCAGCGCCTCGGCTGAAGTTGCAGCTGAAAACATGGCGGCCTTCGCTGAGATCGCGAAGAAAGTTCAGTCCGAAACCGTTGAGCTGCTGATGGCGGCCGGCAAAGACGCAGCCGAAGACGCAACCGCGGCTGTCAAAAAAGCCACCAACGACGTGACCGCAGCTGCCAAAAAAGCTGCCGCCAAGTAAGCAAACGCCGCGAGGCGCACCAACTCCTCCCAAAAGGTGCTATCGCGCAGGGCAGGTCCTAAGACCTGCCCTTTCTTTTTGTGCTGCGCTCGCATAATCTCTGCTGCAATGCATCATCCTTGGGGAGGGTAAACGGTGTCGGAACAAGAAAAACCACTGTTGATCAAGCGTTACGCCAGCCGTCGGCTGTACAACACTGAGACCAGTGACTACGTCACGCTCGAAGACATTGCGTCGTTTATTCGGGACGGACGGGAAGTGCAGATTATCGACCTCAAGTCAGGTGATGATCTGACACGGCAATATCTACTGCAGATCATTGCTGAACACGAAAGCCGCGGTGAAAACGTACTGCCGGTGAACGTACTTAACGATCTTGTGCGCAGCTACATGTTGCCGGGCGGCGGAATGATGCCGCAATTTCTGCAAAGCTCTTTCGAGATGCTGCGGGAAAACCAGAACAAGATGATGGAAAACATGAACGCGATGAACCCGATGTCCCAGATGCCGGGATTCGATGCATTGCAAGCGCAACAGCAGGCGTTCCTGAAGGCAATGACAGGCGGGCTGTCCGGTGGTTGGTCCGGCCCGGACAAGGACGATGAAGCCAAGTCTGAGCCCAAGGAAGATCTGGACGACATCAAAAAACAACTGGCGGATTTGCAGCAAAAGCTGTCAAAACTGAACTGACGCGACCAAAGATGCGGTGGTTGATCCTGAGTATGGCGCTACTTTGGATGCAACCCGCGTTGGCGCAGGGCGTCTTCTCGGATCAGTGGTCCCGGATTTGCACGCTGGGGACTCGGACCCAAGTCGGCTGTGATTCAATTCGCGCGCGAGAGGTTCTTGCAGCTGATCAGCCGCCATGGCGTGCGATAGGGCGTGTCAATTTCGCCAGTCGGGATCAGCGGTCACACTGCACCGGAGTTCTGGTTTCGGACGATCTTGTCCTGACTGCAGCCCATTGCCTGTACAATTCTGCGCGACAACGATGGATTCCCCCATCAAGCATCCGCTTTGCTGCCGGTTACCAGCGCGGAGAGGCTGCAGCGGTTTCGGACGTGAAAGCATATCGGCTCCATCCTAAACAAGGCATTGAAGGCCGGTTTGATGACACGGCCGACTTGGATTGGGCCGTTCTGGAACTCAACACGCCGATTGGCGAACAGGTCGGCATTCTGCCACTGGCGAAAGTGGGCGCAGCAGATACATTTGTTGCGGGGTATCCGGGTATCCGGCCCCATGTGCTGAGCAGAACAATGGTTTGCCAGCCGCGCCGCCATTCGAGTGGGGTCCTGTTGGCGGCGTGCCCTGTCATGATGGGGGATTCTGGTGCGCCTCTCTTGGCTGAGACGGAAACTGGCTTGCAGGTTGTCGGAGCATTGTCCCGCGTGGCTGCAACCCCCGAGGGGATAACAGCGCTTTTCTTGCCGGTCGATTTGTTTGACCTTGGGCCTTAGTCGTCAGGTTCCATAGACTGGAACCGGGCCAGTAACTTCACCCACAGAGGCCAGCAGGATATCTGAAATCACATCCAGCTCTTCGCGGGTCAGGCGGACTGGCAGCCGGACGTCGCAGGCCTTCATAAGCATGGCGCGGGTTTGTGGCAGCTCGAATTTCTCCGGCAGGAATTGCCAGTTCCAGAACGCGCGGGCGTTGTCCTGGCTCAAACCAAAGACCTGTACTTTGACGCCCCGCGCCTCGGCTGCCGTGGCAAAGGCGCGGATATCGTCGTCGCCCATGCCCACAAGGTTGAACTGAATGGAATCCGGTGCCCGGCGTTCGGGCGCAAGCGGGGCGGGCACATCGATAAGGGGCGATGTATTCAACCGGTCGGCGACATAGTCGTGGTTGGACAGGCCATCACGCACACGACGCGCAAGTTCCGGGATTTGTGGCCGGATCACTGCAGCGCTGAGGTTGCTCATCCGCAAGTTATACAGCGGCAATTGGTTCTGCCAGCGGGCAAAGGCCTGCTCCAACTCGGGCGAGTTGTCGCCTTGCGGTCCTTTGTGCTTCTTCCAGTTATGTTCGTATGCGCCCGACATGATCACGGCCTGCGCCACCAGATCGGCGTCGTCGGTAATCAGAATGCCGCCTTCGCCGGCGTTGATCATCTTGTAGGACTGGAACGAGAAACAGCCGATCTTTCCGATGGTCCCGATGTTGCGCCCGTGCCAGGTTGTACCCAGAGAGTGCGCAGCGTCCTCGATCACAGGGATATCGCGGGCGTCACACAGCGCCATGATGGCGTCCATATCCGAAGTGTGGCCGCGCATATGGCTGATGATCACGGCCTGAACACCGTCCAGTTTGGCCTCGAAATCGGCCATGTCGATGCGATAGTTCTCACCCACTTCGCACAGGACCGGAATGCAGTCTGCGTGCACGACCGAAGACGGAACGGCGGCGAAGGTGAAGCCGGGGATCAATACCCGCGCGTCCCGCGGCAGACCAAGTGCCTTGAGCGACAGGAACAGGGCAGCCGAGCAAGAGGATACTGCCAGCGCGTATTTACTGCCCAGCAGCTTGGCAAATTCGGCCTCAAGCAATGCAACAGGCGCGTCCTGCGGCGCGGTATAGCGAAACAGGTCTCCCGACTGCATCAAGGCGTCGATGGCTTCTCGGGCTGCTGGGGGGATGGGTTCGGCGGCATGAACGTTTGGTGGAAGCGTCATATTTGATTTTCCCAAATTCTATCTTTGGGAAAGTTAAAGCTAAAGCGATGGCGAGAAAACCCCCCAATTGCGGGCTGGGCAAAATTTCACCAAACTGTCGCACTCCTCAGAACGCCGGCCACAGGAAAGTCCGGATTTTGCCCTTGCAGCTTTGAGGAAAGTGCGGTGCCAATGGCCCAACTCTTGAGTTGTAATAAAGGTGGATCGACGCTTTGCTTATCTTTCGCGCCGCATGCGCATTTGCGCTGTCCTCATTCGCGCCTGCCGCTCAGGCTGATCACACTTTGTCTGACGGCACCGAAGTCGCCCCGCTTGAGATGTTTCAGGAGTGCGACGTCTGCCCGGAAATGATCGTCCTGCCATTGGGGGAGTTCATGATGGGTGGCCCTCCCGGCGAATCCAAACAGAACGTCAAGTTCGACGAGGCGGGCAACTGGATACCCGTCACGCCCGACAACCCTTATATCGCCTTTCATGAGGCGCCGGTGCACAAGGTTACGGTTGATCTGCCTGTTGCCATGGGCCGCAATGAGATAACCCATGACCAGTGGATGGCCTGTGTGCAAGATGGCGGCTGCGGCGGGTACGAGCCGCAGGACTTTATTCGGCTTCCTAAGTCGAAGCGCGCAAAGGTCAGAGGCAACCACCCTGTCATCACGGTCTCTTATCTGGATGCGGTTGCTTATACCAATTGGCTGAACAGCAAGGTCGGGATGGATGTCTACCGCCTGCCGACCGAGGCAGAGTGGGAATACGCCGCCCGCGCCGGAACGCAGACACCCTTTGCGCAGGGCGAAGAAGTCACCACGGATCAGGTGAACTTTCTGGGTAGCGCGACCGAGATCATGCTGGGCGAAGAGCGGCCTGATCTTGTTTCGCGTGGCACACCTGTGCCTGTAGATCAATTGGATGCCGCAAATGCTTGGGGGCTGCGCCACATGTCAGGCAATGTGGTGGAGCTCACGATGTCCTGCTGGACCGACACGTATGCGGGGTGGGAAACATCCAGCCGCTATCTGGAAATGGCCGTCACAACGCCATGCGAAAAAATAATGAGCAGAGGTGGAGCGTATCCCTTTGCAATGGACGCTTCTCGTCTTGCCAATCGCGGCCGCGGTTTTCGAGATACCCGGTCAACTGTGGCGGGATTCCGTGTTTTGAGAGAGCTCAAGCAAGCGCCTTAGCTTCACACTCCCAACCTATCCCGCAGCGCGAACCATGTCATCGCCAGCACCAGCAGCGGGCTGCGCAGGGCAGGGCCTCCGGGAAATGGAAGGGCAGGAACGCGGGCCATGGTGTCGAACCCTTCGGCCTGTCCCTGAATGGCCGATGCCATCAGTTGACCCGCATGCGTGGCCGTGCCGACCCCATGCCCGGAATAACCAGAGGCGGACAGGATATTGGGCGCGATCCGTGCCAGATACGGCATCCGGCGCATCGTGATCGCAAGTGTTCCGCCCCAGGCATAGTCGATCTTAACATCGCGCAAATGCGGGAAAATCTCGGTCATTGGCTTGCGTACTTTGGCTGCAATGTCGCCAGGGAAGCGGTAGCCGTAGCTTTCGCCACCGCCAAACAGCAACCGCCCATCGGCGCTGAGGCGGAAATAGTTCACGACGAATTTTGTGTCGGCCACGGCGACGTCGCGTGTCAGAACACGGGCGGTATCCGCCCCCAACGGTTCGGTCGCTGCGATGAAATTGTTGATTGGCATGACCTTGGTCGCGACCTTGCGGTTCAGATTACCAAGATAACCATTGCAAGCCAGGATGACATGGTCGGCCGTTACCGCGCCCTGCGCGGTCTGCACCACTGCCGGGACGGTTTCTTCGATACGCTCAACCTCGGTGCCTTCAAAGATACGGACGCCGGCTTTTGCTGCAGCCTGGGCCAGACCCAATGCAAAATTCAATGGGTGCAAATGCGCCGCGCCCATATCAAGATATCCGCCGCGATAGGCAGGTGAGGGGCACAGCGCATGACCTCCGCCCTCGTCCAGAAGCTCTATTTGGTCATAGCCATAGCGATCCGACAGATGCGCCGCGTGATCATGAAGCTCTTGCTGCTCACCTTGGGTGAGGCCCAGAACGGCCACGCCGGGTTTCAGGTCGCAGTCGATCTGGTGTTTCGCGATCAAAGACTTGACCAGCTCCTTGGCGTTTTCGGCCAGATCCCACAGTTTGGCGGCATCGTTATCTCCGACCAGACGCTCAAGGTCTTCCTGATCCATCCGCTGCGCACTGCCCAATTGCCCGCCATTGCGGCCGGATGCTCCAAAGCCCATGCGATGTGCTTCGAGCAGGACGACGTCGAACCCGGCCTCGGCCAGATGCATTGCGGCGGACAGGCCGGTATAGCCGCCTCCTACAACGCAAACATCAGCCTTCACATCGCCGGCCAGCGCCGGGGACCGGTCCGCCGGATTAGCCGTCGCAGCGTACCAGCTGGCCGGATACTCGGCTTTGCGGTCATTGGAATAAAGCAGATTCATCGCGTGCCTCAGACATTCATCAGCAGATGCTCGCGCTCCCATGGAGAGATGACCTGCAGGAATTCTTCGTACTCGGCGCGCTTGACGATGCCATAGACGCGGGCAAAGTCAGGGCCCAGAACCTCGTGCAGGGCGGTGGCCTCATCAAACAAGTCCAGCGCGTTGCCCATAACTTGGGGGATGTCACCTTCGCCTTCATAAGCATCGCCGTAGAACTGGCGACGAGGGCGTTCTTGCCGGGTCAGGCCCAAATAGCCACAAGCCAGGGACAGCGCGATGCCCAGATACGGGTTGCAATCCATCCCGGCAATCCGGTTTTCCACGCGGCGCGCCTCGGGGCCGGACAGAGGTACGCGAATGCCGGTGGTGCGATTGTCCCGCGCCCATTCCAAATTGATCGGCGCAGCGTGGTCTTTTACGTAGCGCCGGTAGGAATTCACGTAAGGTGCCATCACGGCCAGACCAGCGGGCAAGTGGTTCTGCAACCCGGCAATGAAGTTATAGAACGCGTCCGTTTCACCGCCCTGTGGCCCCGAGAAGATGTTCTGACCTGTTTCCATGTCGATGATCGAGTGGTGGATGTGCATGGCCGAGCCCGGCTCATCCTCGATCGGTTTTGCCATGAAGGTAGCAAAGCAGTTGTGGCGCAGCGCGGCCTCGCGGATCAGGCGTTTGAAGTAGAACACTTCGTCAGCCAGCTTGACCGGGTCGCCGTGGCGCAGATTGATCTCTAACTGACCCGCGCCGCCTTCTTGTGTGATGCCGTCGATTTCGAACCCCTGATGTTCGGCGAAATCATAGATGTCGTCGATCACCGGCCCGAACTCGTCCACCGCCGTCATCGAATAGGCCTGCCGCGCGGCCGCGGGGCGGCCCGAGCGACCCATCATCGGCTTGATCCCATGCGCCGGGTCGACATTGGGGGCGACCAGAAAGAACTCCATCTCTGGCGCGACGATCGGATCCCAGCCTTTGTCGTGATACAACTGCACCACGCGTTTCAACACGTTGCGCGGGCTGAAGGGGATCGGCTCACCATCCCGGTCATAGGCGTCGTGAATGACTTGCAGCGTCCAGTCGCCAGTCCATGGTGCGGCGGAGGCGGTCGAAAAATCAGGCTTCAGGATCATGTCCCGCTCGATGAACCCGTCTTCGCCCGCAGCTTCACCCCAATCGCCAGTGATGGTTTGATAGAAGATACTATCGGGTAGGTGGAAGTAAGATTGCCGCGCGAATTTGCTGGCAGGCACGGCCTTGCCGCGCGCAATGCCGGGCAGGTCCGAGATGATACATTCGACCTCATCCAGCCGATGGCCGGTGATGTAGGTTCTTGCTGCCTCTGGCAGCTGGTCTGTCCAGTCGGCCATCAGGCCCTCTCTTTCTTCAGAAATTCTGCCATGTGCCGTCCGATAGTTGGGTTGTCGTCGGGGCCGGGCAGGCGGTTTGCGGCCGCTTCCATCAGCGTGTCGGGAACCAAGCCCTTGCCACGCGTTTCCATCAGACCCTGAATGAAAGCATCGCCGTATTCCGGGTGCGCCTGCACGGTCCAGATATTGTCGCCATAGCTTATCATCGCGTTGCGGCAAAAATCGTTGGTGCCGGTCACACGCGCGCCTTCGGGCAATTCAACCACCTGATCCTGGTGCCAGGCATTCAGGGTGACGTTTTGACCTTCAAAGTCGTAATCGGTGCGCCCGACGGACCAACCGCCGTTGAACTTTTCGACTTTACCGCCGAGCGCCTGGGCAATGATCTGGTGGCCAAAGCAGACGCCGATCAAGGGACGACCGGATCGCTGAATGGCGCGGATCAGGCTTTCAAGCGGCGGTATCCACGGATGATCTTCGTAGGCACCATGGCGCGAGCCGGTGATGATCCAGCCATCCGCCTGAAGCTCGTCCTGGGGGAATTGGCCGTCCACAACGGCGAAGGTCTCAAAGGTAAAACCGTTGCCGTCCAGGAGCGCGGCGAACATTGCGTCATATTCGCTGAATTCGTCCTGCAGTTCGTCAGGTGGATGGCCGGTCAGTAGGATGCCGATTTTCATGGGTCACCAAATTTGATCAAATTTATTCTAGCCCAGCGGATGCGGGCGGGCAAGGGGGCTCATACGGCTTCGACATAACTCAGCCAGTGGTTTTCGGATGGCCGCTCGGCGAACCGCCTGATTTCCTGTCGCTTGGTCATGGCGAAATAGCGGATCAGGTCGGCGGGAAAGATGCGCGCCACGCTGGGGTCTGTTTCAAATGCCGTGATGGCCTGGGGCCAATCGGCAGCCAATTGCGGTAGTCCGTCAATCTCGTAGGCGTTTCCGGATATTGGAGCGGGCGGTTCCGACTGATCTTCGATGCCGTTCATAGCCGCCCCCAGAACGGCGGCCAGCATCAGATAGGGGTTGATGTCGCCACCGGCGACGCGGTGTTCGATCCGCCGTGCGGCCGGAGCGCCACCGGGAATACGCAGAGCAGCGGTGCGGTTTTCATACGCCCAGCTTGCGCCGGTCGGGGCGTGCGCGCCGGGAACCAGGCGGGTGTAAGAGTTCCCGTGCGGCGCAAAGACAAGCGTGCAACCGGGCATCGCGGTCAGGCATCCTGCCACGGCCCAGCGCAGCAGGTCGGTGCCTTCGGGGCCGCCATTATCGAAAACGTTGCGGCCATGTTGATCCACGACCGAGAAATGGACATGCATCCCGTTGCCAGCATCATCCGCATAGGGTTTGGCCATAAAGGTCGCCGTGAACCCATGCTTGCGGGCAAGGCCGCGGGTCAAGGTCTTGAAAAGCCACGTATCGTCCGCGCATCGCATCGCATCTTGGTGGTTCAGGTTTATTTCGAACTGACCAATGCCACTTTCCGAGATGGCGGTTTGCGCGGGAATTCCCATCGCCGCGCACCCATCATAAAGATCTGTAAAGAACGCATCGAAGGCATCCATTTCCGCCATCGAAAGGACTGCCTCATCCTCCGACCGGCGCTGGGTCAAAGGGTTGATCGGTGGCTGCGGATGCGCACCCGAGGCGTCGAGCAAGGTGAACTCCAGCTCTGTCGCCGCAATGACCGACCAGCCGCGCTGAACATAACGATCAAGGACTGCCGCCAGTGCGTGCCGCGGGTCGCCAGCAAAAGGGACCCCTTCGTCGTCATACAGGCACATGGGGACAAGGGCGGTTTCCGTGGCCAGCCAGGGCACCGGCACCGGGCCGCGTTGGGTTGGAAGCAAAACGCCATCTGCGTCACCGGATTCGAACACCAGCGGGCTGCCGTCGATATCTGCGCCCCACAGGTCGACATTCAGCGCTGAAAACGGCATGCGCAGAGTGCCTTTGTCCATTTTGTCGGCATAGGCGGGCGGCACACGCTTGCCGCGCATCTGACCATTCAGGTCACATGCAGCAACGCGAAAACTGTGCAGGGCGCTCAGGTCCATCGGCGACTCCATTACTCTGGCTACCCGAGGTGTAATAGAGGCGCGACCCGTTGTCACGAAATTTGATCAAATTCTCTTCGGCTAAGAAAAACCCCGCGCGCGTCCAATGGGACAGGCGCGGGATTGGCAGTCAAATAAAGCTGACGCCGTTTTCCGACATCGGCAGAGAGGTGACTTTCACGCCGGATAGCACGCGGATCGCATTGGCAAGCGCCGGGGCCGAGGGCGGTGTGCCGGGCTCTCCAACGCCGGTGGGGGCTTCTGCGGAAGGCACGATATGAACGTCAATATCAGCGATATCTCCGATGCGCAGCGGTTCATAATCTGGAAAATTGTACTGATCCACTGCACCTTGGGTCAGCGTGATCTGATCGCGCATAACGTGGCCGATGCCATATCCGATACCGCCCTCCATCTGCGCGCGCACCACATCGGGGTTCACGGCAATCCCGCAATCCACGGCGCATGTGACCTTCTCGATTTTGATGCCGTTTTCCGGATCCCCGGACACCTCAACTACCTGTGCCGCATAAGACCCAAAGGACTTGTGCACCGCGATACCTTGTGCGCGGCCAGCAGGAACATTACCCCAACCGGCTTTTTCAACAGCCAGCTTCAGAACCTCTGCCTTGCGTTGCTGATCCGCATTGCTGGTGTTTGCCAGATGGGACAGACGGAACTCTACCGGGTCACGACCTGCGGCCTCGGCAACGGTATCCATCATCGTCTCCATAACATACCCGGTGTGCGTGTGCCCCACCGAGCGCCACCATAGAACCGTTGTTGCCTTGGGGGTGTCGGTCAGGCCCAAAGCCATTCCGGGAATATCGTAAGGGCTGTCGGCAATGCCCTCGACTGAGCTATGGTCGACACCGTCATGTACCGCAACAGCCTCGAACGGTGTGCCCTTGATCACCGACTGCCCGGCGACCTGATGCTGCCAGCCGACGATTTTGCCATCGGCGTCCAGACCAACGCGCACCTTGTGGCCAAAGGCGGGGCGGTAGTAGCCGCTGCGGATATCATCCTCTCGCGTCCACACCAGCTTGACTGGGCGCGAGCGGTCGGTGACCACAAATGCCAGCGCAGCCTCAACCTGATAATCCGCATCTGGTGTCGCCCGTCGTCCAAAGGATCCACCGGCCAGCATTGTCTTGATGTGAATCTTTTCGGGCGGCAGTTGGAAGATCTGCTGGTAGGCCATGTGCGGGCCGGTTGGCGCTTGCGCACCATCGTGCAGGACAATGTCGCCCTCGGCGGTTTGTTCGATGGTGCAGTTCAATGGCTCCATCGGCGCATGTGCCAGCAGAGGAAAGTAGAAAGTCTTTTCAATGACCTTGTCTGCGCCATCGATGGCCGCCGATACTGCCGCGACATCCGCTTTGTTCACGTTGTACTCCGGCTCGGCGTCTAACGCGGCCATGATTTCAGCCTTAATCTGGTCCGAGTCGCGGGTTTCGGCCCCGGACATGTCCCATTCGACCTCAAGCGCGTCGCGTGCCTGAATGGCGGCCCAGGTGTTTTCGGCATAAACCGCGACCCCTGCCTGATTGGGAAGAACAGCAGCACTGATGTATCCTTTGACCTCTTTCGACGCGCTGTCGTCAAAGCCGTTGGCTACACCGCCCTTTGATTCAGGCCGCTTGATCATGGCGACCATCTGGTTCGGTAGATGGACGTCCATCGCGTACATTGCTTGACCATTGCCTTTGATGGCCGAGTCCTTGCGGCGCACCGTTTCATTACCGATCAGACGGAACTCTGACGGGTCTTTCAGACGTGGCTCGGCCGGGGCTTCCAGCTGAGACGCAGCGGCCACGAATTCGGCAATCGGGGCAGACTTATCGCCCGCTTTGACGATACCTTCCTCTATCGTGACGCCCGCTGCGTCGACACCCCAACTTTGCGCCGCGGCATTGATCAGCATTTCGCGCGCGGCAGCACCTGCCTGACGGTATTGCAGCCACGAATTCGCCATTGCGGTCGACCCGCCGGTGCCCTGGAACGGGCCGAACAACAGGTTGTTATAGACCTGCGGGTTGGACGGGGCGAATTCGTATTCGATCTGGTCCATGGTCAGGCCGATTTCCTCTGCGATCAGCGTCGGCAGGCCGGTAGCTGGACCTTGGCCCTTTTCAAAGTGTTTTACGATGGCTGTTACAGTGCCATCTGCATCGATCTTCACGAACGGGTTGAATTGGGCGGTCTCTGACGAAGCAGCCGCCAGCGCCCCATCAGGGCGTGCGCCAACCAGCAGAACGGCACCTGAAGCAGCGGCACCTTTCAGAAATCCACGGCGGGAGGTGTTGATGGTCATGGATCAGGCCTCCAAAATTTCAGATGCGCGTTGAATTCCAGCGCGGATACGTTGATAGGTCGCGCAACGGCAGGCGTTGCCGTGCATGTACTCATCAATCTCTTCGACGCTGGGTTTGGGGTTTTCGGACAGCAATCCAACCGCCGACATCACTTGGCCCGACTGGCAGTATCCGCACTGGACCACATCCAGCTCCACCCAGGCCTGCTGTACGGCAGCCCCGATCTTGTCATCTCCGACGGCCTCGATTGTGGTGATCTCGGCGTCTTCGACATCTTCGATATATGTCTGGCACGAGCGCACGGGCTCGCCGTTCAAGTGCACGGTGCACGCACCACAGGATGCGACGCCGCAGCCGAATTTAGTTCCAGTCAGCTTAAGCTCATCCCGGATCACCCACAGCAGGGGCGTGCCGGGTTCGGCGTCGACCGTGTGGGTTTCGCCGTTCAGTTTCAAAGTCAATGCCATGAGGGGACTCTCCGTGTTGGGCTGGTTACCTGAGTCGGTAAACTGGCGGGTTTACACTAGGCGAGAAAATTGCCCGTGTAAACTGGTGAGTTTACGTAGTGTTTGACCTCAATCTGTCAATGGGTCTATAGCTTTGGATATGAACGAATGCACAACACCGAATGCGTCCAAGCGAGCCCAGATCATTGAGGCGGCCGTGGCTGAATTCCAGGAAAAGGGGTTCGCCGACGCAAGCATGGATCGTATCTCGGCACAGGCGGAGGTGTCCAAGCGCACGCTGTACAAGTACTTCGAAAGTAAGGAAAACCTGTTTCGCTCCATCGTGTTGGAGCTGTCCAACCGGTTCGCAGCCGTTCGGGATATTCGCTATGAAAAAGGGCGCGACATTCGTGCGCAGCTAACTGATCTGGCCTGGGCCGAGGGGCGCATTTTGATGTTGCCCGAGGTGATGGCGATGGCGCGGATGGTGATCAGCGAAACCTTGCGCAACCCTGATCTGGCTGCCGCTGCTCAAGGAAAACTCGACAAGACTGCGATCTTTATCGAAATGCTGAAAGACGCCGCCGACGACGGGCAGCTAAAGATCGAAAACCCCGAACAGGCCGGGCAGGAATTTATCGGCCTGATCAAGTCCAGAGCGTTCTGGCCGATGGTTTTCACTGGCAACGTTCTGAACGAAGCCGAGATGACGGAGACCATAGAAAGCAGCGTCGACATGATCCTCAGTCGCTATGGCGCATAGTATCAGTGCAATACGAAGGCGGGCACTGAAGTGCGCGGAAATTCTGCCCGCCCTACTATAGCGGTTACGGCCTCATGGCCTGTGGTAGAATGAACGGAACCTGATCGCTTGGCAGGGTGCTGATTGGCAGGTCGATGCCATAAACCTGCTGCATGGTCTGGTCGTTCAGAATGGCGGTTGGCGTGCCCGATCCCCAGACGGATCCCTCTGACATGACGTACACATAATCAGCAAACAGGGCCGTCAGGTTCAGGTCATGCATGACAACAACAACGCCGCCGCATTGCGTCGCAAAGCTACGCGCTACGCCCAGAACTGTGAACTGATGCGCAATGTCGAGGCTGGCAACAGGTTCGTCCAACAACAGCCATCTGGATTGATCGTGATAGGTTGCGTCCCAGACCTGTGTCAGGACGCGGGCAAGCTGAACCCGTTGCTGTTCGCCACCCGAGAGGTTCTGATAGGATCGGTCGTCGAACCCGGCAAGGTCGACATGGGCCAGTGCCTTTGATGGCAGGCTGTCATCCCCCGCCGCCAACCCGTTCGCCAGACCCAGCCTGACAATCTCCATCACGGTAAATGGGAAGGCCACGGTCGACGCTTGCGGCAGCACGCCGCGCATTGCGGCCAGTTGCCAAGGCTTCAGTTCAGAAATGTCGCGCCCGTTCAGGGAAACCTTGCCTGAAGATTGAATTTCACCGGATAAGGCTTTGAGTAAAGTTGATTTTCCCGAACCGTTCGGGCCGATAATCGCCGTGACCTTTCCGGGTTCCGCATCAAAGTCCACGCCGTGCAGGATCTCTTTTCGGCCAAGTTTGACACGTATGTTTTCGCCCTTCATCCCTTACATTCCCATTGTTCCGTGACGCCGCAGCAGGATCCACAGGAAGACCGGCGCGCCTAAGATTGCGGTTACGATGCCAATCGGCAGTTCGGCCGGTGCTACGATCATGCGGCTGATCATGTCGGCACACAACAGCAAGCTGGCCCCCAGCAGGGCTGAGTTTATCAGCAGGCGGTGGTGATCTGGTCCGGTTGCCAACCGCAGCAGATGCGGCACGACGATGCCAATAAAGCCAATGCCGCCGGACACCGCAACTGCCGCGCCGGTGGCACCGGCCACCGCCAGAATGGCGATGTTCTTGCTGCGCTGAACCGGGATTCCCATGTGATGCGCAACGGCTTCACCCATCGCCATGCCGTTTAGCGCACGAGCAAGGAACTGCGCAACAAATACCGAAATCAAGATGATCGGAGCGGCCGTTGCCGCTTTGGTCCATGTCGCGCCAGCCAGCGAGCCCATGCCCCAGAATGTCAGGTCGCGCAGCTGTTGGTCATCGGCCATATAGACCAGAACGCCGGACACAGCGCCTGACAATGCTCCCAACGCGATCCCGGCCAACAGCATGGTTGCAACTGACGTCTGCCCACCGCGGGTTGAAACGCGATAGAGCAGCAAGACGGATATCCATCCGCCCAGAAATGCCGCAACAGCGACCAGGCTGTTGCCGACCCAAGCCAGAATAGAGACGGGCAGGTAACCACCCAGAATGATCGCGGAAATCGCTCCAAGACCGGCACCTGCACTGACACCCACAATTCCGGGGTCAGCCAGGGGGTTGCGGAACAAGCCCTGCATGACGACGCCGGAAACGGCCAATGCAGCGCCGACCAGGACCCCCATCGCCAATCGGGGCAGGCGGATATCCCACAGGACGATCCTGTCTAGGTCCGACATTTCGCGCCCGGCAATCAGGTCTGCGAATGCGGCGCGGACAGAGGCGTCGGACGCACCGACCGAGATGCTGCAGATGCTGGTGAAGACCAACAGCGCCAAAAGGGCCAGAGTGACCCGGCGCGCCGTCACCCGACGGTCGCGCGCGGCCACGTTCAGGCCATTGTGATCCATTGCAAGGGTCATAAGCCGTTTATTCTCTGCAACTCTGCCGACAGATCAGCAATCGCCTCGGCTGTTCGGGGGCCAAACCCCAGCAGATAAGCCCCTTGCATGCGGATCAGACGTTTGTTCTGACCTGCGGGCGTCAGTTTGATGGCGGGCATGGCGAACAGGTCTTCATTAGCGGTGATGTGATTGCCTTGCCGATCCATCATCAGGATCACGTCCGGCGCGGTTGTCGCAATCGCCTCGGGTGTCATGGGTTTGAAACCCGATACGGTCCCGGCTGCGTTCACGCCGCCAGCGAGGCGGATGATGCTGTCGGCTTGCGTGTCCGCGCCGCCGACCATGATGCGATTATCCTGTGCTGACAGCACAAACAGGACCCTGGCCGCGCCATCCACTGATGCATCCAGTGCGCTCGAATGTGCACCATCAATCTTGGCTCCGGTCTGAACGGCAAGTTTTTCGGCGGTATCCTCGACGCCCAGTGCAGCACCAACAGCCCGGATCTTTTCCACTACACCATCACGCGAATAGTCTTCGGCGATCGAAACGAAGGGCACACCGGCCTCTCTGAGAACCTCGACAGCCTCTGGTGGGCCGGACCCTTCCAGAGCCACGATCAGGTCGGGTTTGACCGACAAGACCCCTTCGGGGGACAGGGCACGTATGTAACCGACATCGGGCAAGTCCAGCACATCGGCCGGATAGGTCGACGTCCGGTCGCGTCCAACAAGCCGGTCCTGCTGACCCAAGGCATAGACGATCTCGGTCACGGAACTGCCGATGGCGATGATGCGGTTGGGTTCGGCCTCATCCGCCGCGACGGACGGTGATCCGAGCGTCGTCCCAAGCAGCGCGACAACCGGTAAGAGGCTGCGAATTGATCTCATCACGCCACCTCAGCTTCTTTTTTGGACTGCAGGCCTGCCACCAGTTGATCCCAGGCCGGGCGGTGATCTGTCTCGCCGGAACGGCGACCGAATATCTGCAGGATAAGAGCGCCGTCGGCATCGAACGCCTCGACCGAAACAGCGGGACCGCGTTGGGTGGGCTTGGTCACCGCCCAAACCTCGGCGATATGATCCGAACGCAGGTGCAGATTGAAACGCGGATCAAGCACGTTGAACCATGGTCCGATCTGCTTGAGCGTTTCAACCGATCCGCCATGAATTTCGATGCACCCGCGATTTCCGACAAAGACCATGACCTCAAGCCCTTGATCGCGGACCCGTTCGAACATCTGGGAAACTGTCGTTGATTCAAGCGCCCGGACCAGCGGTTCACCGGCGACGCGGTAGGCACCCAATCGGTTCATCTTCAGCTTTGAGGTCAGGCGCAGGAACTGGTGTGTATCCGTCATTTTGGCCCATTCGGATCGCAGAAGCTCAACCTTGTCCGCGTTCACTTTGGCGGCCTGCGTTGGCTTTCGCGGCTCGACACGCAGAATTTGTGACTGGTCATCAGTCTTTAACGTGCTGACAAGTTCACTCCAGTGGTTCAGGTCAGAGCCTTCACGCAGAAAGATTTTGTGCACCGCATCCCCGGCGGCATCGAAAATCTGAATGGATCGCTTTGTCCCTTTGTCCGTGTCACGCTCGATGGCAAAGGCGTGGACCCAATGGCTGGGGAACATGCGCAGGTCGATCTCTTCGGTCAGAACCATCGAAGCATGCGCACCAGAGTGGTAATTGTCGTATTGCCCCACCTTTTCGATGACGCAGGAGGGGTTGCGCGTCAGCGCCATAACCTCACCCAGCCCTTTGAGCATCGGGAAGATGTCATCAAGATTTGCCGACAGCCGCGTTACGTCGATACCAGTATAAGCGGCAACGAGTTGCCCTTCGGTTATTCCCAGTGATTCCGCCAATTCGCGGTCACGTTTTCTGGTGTTTTCAGCATGGGCTGCACGAATCTGATCCGGGGCCAGAAGCACCTGTTCCGTCATGGGTTTTTCCATCTTCGATTGTCATGAGTGTCGGGCTGGCACGGTCACCGATGAGCGCGGCGAACTGCTGGCAAAGGTCGTAAGAGCGACCAGGAATTTATGTTGACTGTTTTAGTCAACTTAATTAACGAGCACAAGTCGCCAAAAAAGGCGATTCCAAAAATCAAAAAAGACTGACCAAGCCAGCACGGAGCAAGCATTTCCGGTCCTCTTAACGTTTCGAAGGGACAGAAATGCGTTCGCGTGTTCAAAAGATGGGGTTGCTGGGTACGGTGTCGTGCCTAAGCATGATTGCGGCTGGTGCTTCGGCACAGGAACAGGATGAAGGCTTCCTGGGTACGTTGGAACTGGGTGAGAGTAAGCGGGAAATCCAGACGGATACTGCCGTGCCGATTACCAATATTGATCAGGTAGAGATCAACGACCGTCAGGCCAACACCGTTGCTGAACTGATCGACACTGTGCCTGGTGTGACGCTGGTCAACGGTTCAACACCGCAGGGCTCGGGGATCAATATTCGTGGGTTTGGAGCCAACGGCACGTTTGGGACCGACCAAAAAGTGTTGATCCTTGTCGATGGGGCGACGACCGGCGCGGAAGAGCTGTATCGGATCGGCAATCAGCTTTTCACTGATCCGCAGCTATACAAAAGCGTTTCGGTCATCCGCGGTACGGTCGGGTCGTTTGAGTATGGCTCGGGTGTGGTCGGGGGCGTCGTTCAGTTGGAAACCAAGGACGCGTCGGACTTCACCGGAGGTGAGCCGGGCTTCCGTTTCCGTCAAACGCTGGAAGGGTATTCCAACGGAAGCGGCTTTGCGTCGTCGTCCATCCTGGCATGGCAGCCAAACCGCCAGACTGAATTCCTGTTCAACTACACCTATCGCGATCAGGACGATCAGAAGGATGGAAACGGGGACACGATTGGTAACAGCGCGTTCACGCTGCCATCTCTATTGGCTAAGGGAAAATACAGCTTTGGCGATGACCTCGAGCACTCGATCACTGCGTCCTACAACCAGTCCACGTCGGAAGAACGAGATGTGCCGTATGACTCGTTCGGCACAACATCGGATTCTTTTGGCAACGTAGACCGCGATATCGAAACGAAAATCGGCATTCTGCGGTATCAGTACCGCCCGGCGGGCAACGACCTGATCGATCTGGACGTAAACCTCAGCTATTCGGAGCAGGAGATTGACAGCTCTTACGTTCCGGGATCCTCAAGCCTGGAAGGGACGCCATTCTTTCCAAGCATTCGCGGGCTGGCCGATGCGACCCACAACTATGAAACAACCAAGCTGACGATCAAGAATACGTCGTACTTCCAGACTGGCATTGCATCGCACGACCTGCGCGCCGGGATCGAGTTCATCAATCGTGAGCGTCTGGACGCACCCTCGGCCCCCGGTGGCACTGATCGCCGTGTCGCACTGTTTGCCGTGGACGATATCCAGATCGGCGATCAGCTGACCATCACCCCTGCGATCCGGTACGAAACTCAGGACATCAAGGGCGACGGTGATGCGCCGGCACCGCGTAATGCAAGTTACGACAACAACGCGTTGATGGGCGGATTGTCCGCACGGTACGAGTTTGCCAGCGGCTTTGCCGTGTTCGGCAGCGGTGCGTACACGGAAAACCTGCCAATCATCGACGATCTGGGCACGCCCGCATACATGACGCAGCCTGAAAAGTCGCGCACATGGGAAGCAGGGTTCTCGTATAACCGCGGCGACGTTTTTGCTGCAGGCGACGTAGTCCGTGCCAAGGTCAATTTCTACAAGACAGATCTGTGGGACATCACGTCTTACGTGTCTGGCCGGCCTTCGCGCCCACTGCAGGAAGTTGAAACGAAAGGCGTCGAAATCGAGGCATCTTATGCCAGCGCGGCTGGGTACTATGTCGACTTCAACGCAAACATCGTCAAAGGGACCGAAACCAGCTCGCTTGGCGTGGACTCACCATGGCGGAACGAGCCGACAGACTCGGCGCGGGTAACAGTCGGCAAACGCTTTGGCGAAACTCTGGACGTCAGCTGGGAGCTGTTCGGGGCAAAATCCGGCACCGACTCTAGCGGAGATCCGGTCGCGGGTTATGGCGTGAACACCTTGCGCGCGACCTATCTGCCGCAGGAAGGCGCGTTTCAGGGTTTCGAAGTTCGCGCAGGCGTCGAGAACATCTTTGACAAGAACTACTTGCCGAACCTTTCGACCCGCAACTCACCGGGCCGGAACTTCAAGCTGACCCTGGCAAAAACCTTCTGATCCATACGAAAGGACCAGTCATGCGAATATCCATAACAAGAAGTGCTCGGGTGGTCCTGCTGACCCTGTTCCCAATTTTGGGGGCAGGGATTGCCGGCGCACAGGAAACACAAAAGCGCGGCGGCGTGTCCATCGAGCTCAGCAGCAGCGAGGCAAAAGGCGAAGGCTGTTTGCTAAGCTTTGTTGCTGAAAACGCCTATGAGATCGATATTGAAGGCGCGGTCTACGAGACTGTTCTTTTCGGTGCCGAAGGCCAGGTGGCCCTTCTGACATTGCTGGACTTTGCCGAATTGCCCTCGGGCAAACCCCGTGTGCGTCAGTTCCAGTTCAATGACATGGCCTGTGATCAAATCAGCCGGGTTCTGATCAACGGCGTGCAGGAATGTGAGACCCAATCCGATATGGCAGATGCCTGCATGTCTGGGCTCACGCTCAAAAGCCGTCTTGAAACCGAAGTGATTGGGTGAAGTTATGGACGCAGTTTTTGGGAAAGTATCGGAAATTCTTGAATTGGGTGGGCCGGTTGTTGCCATCCTGATCGTGACTTCGATCGCTACGCTCTCGCTGGTTCTGTACAAACTCTGGCAGTTCCGCGCTGCGGGTGTCGGTCGTCATATTGAGCTTTCGCGAGCCATTGAGGCGTGGGACCGCAAGGACCTTGCCGAGACCAGGGCGCATCTGAACAAAAGCCGCAGCTATCTGGCCCCGGTGATCGCTATGGCCTTATCGGGCGAGGATCGCACTCTGTCCGAACGCACCGACGCCGAAGCCGAAGCGCGATTTACGCAACTTGAGCAGGGGTTCAACGTCCTCGATATGGTCGCTCAACTTGCGCCGCTTCTGGGCCTGTTCGGGACGGTCATGGGTATGATCGAAGCTTTCCAGACGTTGCAAGGGGCGGGCAATTCCGTTGATCCTTCGTTACTGGCCGGTGGTATCTGGGTGGCTTTATTGACGACCGCCGCCGGCCTTGCGGTTGCCATGCCGACCTCGATGGTTCTGACATGGTTCGAGGCACGCATGAACAGAGAACGCACCTTTGCCAACCGTGCTTTGAGAACGGTGTTTGCACCGGGGTATGCCGAGGATGCGCTTGGGACGGATCAAACGCCACAGCCGGTTTTCGCCCATGGCACTTAACTTCCGCAGAAAACGGCGCAGGCGCTTGTCGATGACGTCTCTGATTGACGTCATCTTTCTGCTGTTGTTGTTCTTCATGCTGACGTCGACGTTCTCCAAATATGGCGAAATCGAATTTGCCACCGCTGCCGCCGGGGGCGCAGAAACCGACCGGGCGATCCGTTTTGTCAAGCTCGAAGCTGACCGAATTCTGGTGGATGGAACTCCTGCAGCGTTCGATGACGTTGCTGCCGCGTTAGAGGCCGGTAAGTCTCAGACCGTGCTGATCAGTTTGGGACAGAACGCAACCTCCCAACAGTTGATCGATCTGCTTTCGGTGCTGAAGGGCATCGACCAATTGCGCGCGCAGGTGATCGGATGATTCAATTAAAACGCCAGTCAAATCAGGGTCGAGAGCCAACGATTGCGCTGATCAATGTCGTCTTTCTGATGCTCATCTTTTTCATGATCGCAGGCACTCTTGCACCGCCGCTGAGCCAATCGGTGAAGCTGGTGGAAACCAGCGACTTGGAGGGCCGCGAGCCACCGGATGCGTTGGTCATCCGTGGCGATGGCACGCTGGAATACCGGGGTGCCGAACTTACCGGTGTCGAAGCGTATGTGGAACGCGCGTCGATCAACCTGCCGCTGGACAATGTTCGCGTTATTCCAGATCGAACATTGCCTGCGGTTCGGCTGAAAGAGGTCAGTGATAGCTTGCGCGCGCTGGGCGCAAAAAGAGTCTATGTGGTCACCGAAAGGGGATTGAAATGATACCTCGATCCCGCGTCGTTGCAGTTTCTACCGTGGCATTGGCCGCAGCCTCTCACGTTCTTGCCTTGCATGACTTTTCCGCTGGTGAAACGGTGCATGTTGAAGGCGGCGGTTCGGGCGAGGTTGCTGCACTTGGGGATTCCTTCAAGGACTATGTGACCGGGGCGACCGCATCGACACCCGCCGTCGCGCATAAGCCACCTGTGACGCCAACGCTGCAACAAACAGCGATCAGCCCAACTCAGCCTCAGGCGGTCGTGCCACAGCCACTCAGCCCGGTCGCACCAAGCAGCGCCCAGGCGGCTGCGGTGACGACTCAACAAACGCCTGAAACGGCTCAGAAGGCTGCGGCCGCTAAGGCCGCCGCAAAAACCAAGATCGTATCACAAACACCTGCGAAGAAAAGCGCAGAGCAGACGCCCCAAAAGGTCGATCAGGTCGCATCGCAGGCAGGAAATTCTGAAAAAAATGCGAAGAAAGGCAACGCCTCGGGGCAAACGAGCGAAGGCGCGGCTACCGCAAAAAAGACCAAATCCAAGTCGGCCGGGCAGGGTAACGCCGAAGCCAGCAACTATGCAGGACACGTGAAACGCAAAATCACTCGCGCCCGGCGCAAAAGCGTTAACATCCGTGGCGCGGCGTTGGTCAGTTTTCGGATTGGAGACACGGGCGCACTGCTTAGTGTCAGGGTCACGCGCAGCTCGGGGTCAAAACGGTTGGATCAGGTGGCTTTGGCCCAGGTGCGCGCTGCCGCGCCTTTTCAGCCACCGCCTGCCACAGCCCGCCGCGATTACACAATTGAGATCGTTGGAAAGTAGGGGCTTGTGCCACGCCTGACGGGTTTCGTCGTGGTGCCGATAAACAATCAGGCTTTTGGATCCGACAGAATACGGCGCTTTTCGGCCATTGCCTCGCGACGGCGTCTTTCGATACCCAGCTTGAATGACTCCTCGACAAAGTCGATGTGGTCATGGGCGGCCTTTTCCGCGCGGGCCTCGTCACCTTCGATGACCGCCACTCCAAGATCGCGATGCTGTTCCATCAAAAGCTTACCTGTGCCGTCGATGGTTTTCAGGAAATCACGGTTGTAGAAGACACCCTGGCGGGTGAGCTCGTAGATCGAAGCCATCATGTGAATAAGGGTCGCGTTCTGACTGGCGTCCACAATTGCGGCGTGCAGGGCAAAGTCAGCCTCTCGTGAGGCCAATGTCTCCTTCTCGCGCCAGGCACGCTCATCCTCGGCCAGGATTTCGGTAATCCGTTCTTTATCCGCCTTGGTCGCCCGTCGCGCGGCTAATTTGGCGGCAAAACCCTCTTGTTCGCGTCGATATTCGAGATAGTCGAAAAACGCAGGTTCATGGCGTTCGTACAGCGCCAGCAGGGCAGGGAGCATGGCACTGCCCGTCAACGCCGCCACAAAAGTGCCTTCCCCATGCTGTGTCGTCACCAGACCGCGTTCTTCGAGAACCGCTAGCGCCTCACGTAGTTTGGGACGGGAGACGCGCAGAGTTTCCGCCAGATCGCGTTCCGATGGCAGCTTTCGGCCCTGTTTGAGGATCCCCGAGGCAATCAGATCTTCAATCTGAGCCACCACCGCATCCGAGAGTGATTCGTGTCCGATTGGTTCAAAAATCGCAGTCGTGTTCATCGTGGTTTGCCTCTCCGAAGTAGATTTCAGAACCTATTTGGTAAATAAAAGTAACCTTTGATTGCATATTTTTCAACAACTGACTTTCTGGGGCAAGTCTACGGGTTTTGGAAGCGCAACTGGCTATCAGTAAACAAAAAAGACGAGTTTGTTCGCCGAGAACTCTCTGCTGCTCAGTTCTCGAGCTAACGCACCACGCGCCCAATCAAGGCTTAAACTGAGCGACCCATTGGTAAATAAAGTTGTTGACTGATTTATATGGTAAACTTTATTTACCAATGTGGGCGCTGAACGTCTGGCGTCACACATTCATCGGACAGCGCGTCCGACCGACCCTGGAGGAGATTTCATGAAAAAGACCCTGACGAGCCTTGCCGTGGCGGCGAGCTTGATGGCGGCGCCTGCGGTTGCCGCTGATAAGCTGCTGCTGAAAACCCCGATTGCGTTTTCGACCGAACTGCCGGGCCTTGGCTCACCAATCCCACGTGTTGCCGAACAGCTTGACCTGATGTCCGGCGGAACGCTGAAGATGAAGGTGTATGAGCCGGGCAAGCTGGTCCCGCCTTTTGAAATTCTCGATGCAGTGTCCACCGGCAAGATCAATTCAGGCTATACCACCGCCGGTTACTGGGCGGGCAAGATCCCGGCGGCGCCCCTGTTCTCGGCCGTTCCGTTCGGACCCGAGGCTGGCGAATACATGGCGTGGCTTTACTACGGTAACGGCATGTCGCTGTATCAGGAGATGTACGATCAGGCGGGCTATAACGTCCATGTCATCCCCTGCGCGGTCATCGCCCCGGAAACGTCCGGCTGGTTCGCGACCGAGATCAATTCTCCGGACGATCTGAACGGCCTGAAAATGCGCTTCTTTGGTCTGGGCGGTAAGGTCATGCAGAAACTGGGTGTCGCAACCTCGTTGCTGCCGGGCGGTGAGATTTTCCCCGCGCTTGAAAAAGGCGCCATCGACGCAACCGAGTTTTCGATGCCAGCCATCGACGCGCGTCTGGGCTTTCATAAACTGGTCAAGTTCAACTATTTCCCCGGCTGGCACCAGCAGGCGACCGTGTTCGAGTTGATGATCAACAAGGATGTCTGGGCAGAGACCAGCGAGCAGCACAAGGCGATCATCGAAAACGCCTGCAAGGCGTCGATGGCCGACAGTTTTGCCGAAGGTGAGGCCATTCAGCACGCGGCCCTGATCGACAACGTCGAAAACAACGGCGTCACCATCAAACAATGGTCGCCCGAGATGCTGGATACTTTCCGCACCACCTGGGATGAGGTTGCCGCCGAAGAGGCCGCCAACGATGCCTTCTTTGCCAAGGTTCTGTCCGACATGAACGAGTTCCGCGACGGCTATGCCCTGTGGAAAACCAACGCGTTCCTCCCCCGTCAGTAACCTGACTTGCTGACGCGTCCGGGGCAGGGGTAACTCTGCCTCGGACACTATCAGGATTTTGAACCTGCATTCCCTTGACCGCGCCCGCGCCGGTCAACTGAGCGAGGATTACCCATGGCCACGCAAAAGAACCTCAATGATCCGGTCGAAGCCTATGAAGGCATCCTGGAGCACCCCGAAACCGACCGCCAAAAAATCGCCGTTGCTATTGATACTGGCGTAAAAGCCGTCGGGCATGTGGTGATGTGGGCCAATGTCCTTTTGATGGCCGCGATCTTCAGCCAGGTCTCGCTGCGCTATCTGTTCAGCCAGAACTATCCCAAACTGGACGAGATTCAGTGGCATTTCTACGGCATCGTGACGATGATCGGCATATCCTATGCCTTGATCACAGACAGCCATGTGCGCGTTGACGTTTTGCACATGCAACTCTCCCGTCGCGCGCAGCGAGTGATAGAGGTGATCGGCATCCTGACCCTGCTGACTCCGTTCATCTATCTGATGATCGATCAGGGGTACGACTATTTTTACGAAAGCTTCCGCGTCAGCGAGCGCTCGGACAGCCCCACTGGTCTGCCTGCGCGCTGGGCCTTCAAGGCAGTCATTCCGATCAGTTTTGTTCTGCTGGGCTTGGCCGCACTGGCGCGGTTGATCCATGACGGGCACGCGCTGATGTACGGACCGGCCGCGGAACGTGAAGGTGCACCGCTGCGCCGAATCCTTCTGGTGCTGGCCGTTTTTGCCGCTGTCTGTATTGGCCTGACTTTCCTGGTTGAAACAACCGAGGAAAAGCTGGTCATCGCGATGTTCCTGACATTCATTGCGCTACTTTTTACCGGATATCCTGTGGCCTGGGTGCTGGCCGGTGTGGGCGTTGCCTATTGCGGGTTGGCCTATCTGTTCGACAACGATCTGATGCTTTGGACAGGGCTTGAGAGCACCTTTACCGGGCTCGATTACCTGACCCTCGGAGCGGTGGTGAACCGGATCTATGCCACAATGTCGAACGCGGTTCTGGTGGCCCTGCCGATGTTCATCTTCATGGGCCTGATGTTGGACGAATCCGGTGTGGCTGAGCGTTTGATGTCCTCAATGCAGCGCCTTTTCGGCACCGTGCGCGGGGGGCTGGCCATCACCGTGACCCTGATCGGGATTATACTGGCGGCCTCAACTGGCATCATCGGTGCGTCTGTGGTTCTGCTGGGCGTTCTTTCGTTGCCGTCAATGATGCAGCAGAAGTATCAGCCCACGCTGGCCGCTGGGGTGGTTTCAGCCTCTGGCACGCTGGGCATCCTGATACCGCCTTCAATCATGCTGGTGATCATGGCAGACCAGATGGCTCTGTCTGTCGGTGATCTGTTCATGGCCGCTGTCTTCCCGGGCGTGATCATCGGTGGCCTCTACCTGACCTATATCTTCATCCTCGCGCTGGTGAAGCGCGATGCAGCCCCGGTGCCCGAAGGTGCAAAAGCCCCCGACTGGGCCGCCGTCAAGGACGTGCTAATCGCCGTTATCCCAACGCTGATGTTGATCCTCGCCGTGCTGGGCTCGATCTTTGCGGGTCTGACCACGCCAACCGAAGCCTCGGGCATTGGCGCGCTGGGTGCCACTTTGCTGGCTTTGGGATACCGCAAATTGACCTTCGCCAAGCTGTGGAACGTGCTGGTTTCGACCTTCAACACCACCGCCTACATCTTTGCGATCTTCTTAGGCGCGACCGTATTTTCCTATGTCCTGCGGGAACTCGGTGGGGATGAGTTGATTGAGCATGTCGTGCAGTCCACCGGGTTTGGGGCCAATGGCACGATCCTGTTCATCCTGTTCATCGTCTTCCTGCTGGGCTTTGTTCTGGACTGGATCGAGATCACGCTGATCGTGCTGCCCCTGATGCGCCCCATCGTAAATGGGCTGGGCATCGACGTCCCAGGTTTCGGCGTACTGGATGAACCGGCGCTGGTGTGGTTTGTCATTCTGGTGGCGGTGACGCTGCAAACCAGCTTCCTGACGCCGCCTGTGGGGTTCGCGTTGTTCTATCTCAAGGGCGTCTGCCCGCCCGAGATAAAACTGACGCATATCTACAAGGGCATCATTCCGTTTGTCTTGCTGCAATTGACCGGGCTGGCGCTTGTCTTCCTGTGGCCCACTCTCGCCACCTGGCTGCCATCCGTCGCCTATTGAGGAGGAAGAGACATGCGTCTGAAAGATTGCCATAACTTCCAGGACTTCCGCAGGCTGGCCAAGCGCCGCCTGCCGGGGCCGATCTTTAACTACATCGACGGCGGCGCGGACGATGAAGTGACGTATCGCGAAAACACCCGGACGTTTGAGCGGTGTGATCTGCTGCCCTCCGTTCTGCGCGGGGTGAAAGACGTGGACATGTCCGTCACCGTCATGGGGCAAAAGTTGGACATGCCGATCTATTGCTCGCCCACTGCACTGCAACGGTTGTTCCACCATCAAGGGGAGCGTGCCGTGGCTGCGGCGGCCGAGAAATATGGGACCATGTTCGGTGTGTCGTCGCTGGGCACTGTTTCGCTAGAAGAACTGCGCCAGAAGCATAAGAACCCGCAGGTCTATCAATTCTACTTCCACAAGGATCGTGGCCTGAACTCTGCCATGATGCAGCGCGCCAAAGAGGCCGGGGTCGAGGTGATGATGCTGACTGTCGACAGCATCACTGGCGGCAATCGCGAACGTGACCTGCGGACGGGGTTCTCGATCCCGTTCCGGCTGACATTGGGTGGCATGATCCAATTTGCGATCAAGCCAATGTGGGGCATCAACTATGTCACGCATGAGAGATTCCGCCTGCCGCAGCTTGAGGAACATGTTGATATGGGCAGCGGGGCCAGTTCGATCGGTGGCTACTTCACCGACATGCTGGACCCGTCGATGAACTGGGATGACGTGGCGCAGATGGTGCGCGAATGGGATGGCCAGTTCTGCCTCAAAGGTATCATGACCGTCGAAGACGCGTGCCGCGCAGCCGAGATCGGGTGTACGGGTATCATCCTGTCGAACCACGGCGGTCGCCAGTTGGACGGCTCGCGCACGCCGTTCGACCAGTTGGCCGAGATCGTGGATGCGGTCGGCGACCGTTTGGATGTGATGATGGACAGCGGAATTCAGCGCGGGACCCATGTGCTCAAGGCGTTGTCGCTGGGTGCCAAGGCGGTTGGGGTAGGGCGGCACTATCTGTATCCGCTGGCCGCTGCTGGCCAACCCGGTGTCGAACGAGCGCTGGGTTTGATGCGGGCCGAGATCGAGCGCGACATGAAACTTATGGGCGTTACGCGGATCGACCAGCTGTCGCGCGCCAACTTGCGCTTCCGTGATCGGGTGAGTGGTCCGAGCGATGTACATCGGAACGCGGCATGACCAACGAAGCCCTCATATCCAAGTTCCGTTCCATCGTCGGCCCTCGCAATGTGCTGAGAGGCGAACGCGCGACCGAGAGGTTCCGCCGCGGGTTCAGATCAGGTGAGGGTGAGGCGCTATGCGTTGTTCGACCCGGCTCCCTACTGGAGCAGTGGAAAGTCCTGCAAGCCTGTGTCGCCGCCGACAAGATCGTCATCATGCAGGCGTCCAATACCGGCCTGACCGAAGGGTCCACGCCCAAAGGCGGTTACGATCGCGGCGTTGTTCTGATCAATGTCAGCCGGATGAATACCCAACACCTTTTACAAGGCGGTCAACAGGTCCTTAGCCTGCCGGGCGCGTCGCTGTTTGAGCTTGAAAAAAAGCTGCGGCCGTTGGGACGTACCCCTCATTCAGTGATTGGATCCTCAAGCATTGGTGCCTCGATTGTCGGCGGGGTTTGCAACAATTCCGGCGGGTCGTTGTGCGAGCGTGGGCCCAGCTATACCGAGCTTGCTCTTTTTGCTCAGATCGCCGCGGATGGGACCCTGAAACTGGTGAACCATCTGGGACTGGATTTGGGCGACACACCAGAGGAAATCCTGACCCGGGTTGAAGCCGGGGATTTCGACAAGGACGCCCCGACACCGCAAGGCCGCAATGCATCCGATCCGGACTACACATCAATCCTGCGGGATGTCGATGCGGATACGCCCTCGCGTTACAACAATGATAGTCGGCTGTTGTACGAAGCCTCTGGCTGTGCGGGCAAATTGGCGGTATTTGCGGTCCGGCTTGATACCTTCCCGACCTATGAACGTGAGAAGGTTTTTTACATCGGAACAAACGACCCCGCGGATTTGACCGACCTTCGGCGCCATGTCCTGAAGAATTTTGAAACACTGCCGGTTTCAGCCGAATACGTTCATCGCGAGTGTTTCGACATTGCCGCCAAATACGGCAAGGACACTCTGGTGATGATCGACAAGCTGGGGACCGACCGGCTGCCAATGTTTTTTGCCTTAAAGGGCGCAGTAGACTCGCGCCTGAACAAGTTCTCTCTGACTCGGGGTTTCACCGACAGGTTCATGCAGGTTGCGTCAAAGCTCTGGCCCCAGCATCTGCCGAAGTTCCTGTATGAGTTTCGCGATAGGTATGAACACCACCTCATTCTGAAAATGCATGACGGTGGTATCGAAGAGGCGGCCGATTTTCTGCCCGGTTTCTTTGGGTCTCGCAGTGCTGAATTCGTCACCTGCACACCGCGTGAGGCAAAGATTGCCGGGTTGCATCGTTTTGCAGCTGCAGGTGCTGCCGTGCGATACGGCCATGTCCATGCAAATGAGGTCGAAGAGATACTGGCGCTGGATATCGCGCTGCGCCGCAACGACCGTGACTGGTTCGAAACGTTGCCATCTGAAATCACAGATCAGTTGGTTGGCAAAGTCTATTACGGTCACTTGATGTGTCACGTGATGCATCAAGACTACATCGTCAAAAAGGGCTGCGATCCAAAGGCGATCAAAACTGCGATGCTCAAGATCCTCGATGAGCGCGGGGCAGAATACCCGGCCGAGCACAATGTCGGGCATCTCTACAAAGCCAAGCCGGATCTGGCTTCACATTACATGCACTGCGATCCGACCAACTCCTTTAATCCCGGGATCGGAAAAATGTCGAAGTCTCGTCACTACACCGGTGATTAACTGCGGCGATCAAAGCCGCGATTGCGCCACTTCTTTGGCGGTGGACGTAAATGGTTGCGTAAACATCTTCGTAACTAATTGTAAGAAAACACTTTAAATCAATAATGCCTAATTAGTTTAACGTTAAACTTTTCCTGAAGTGCATAGCTGCTATTCCGCTCAGGCCTATCCGGGCGCAGAAAATTACGCTACGTAATCGCGCAAGTTAGGTCAAAGTCACTGACTAATCGGAGGAGTTAGAGATGACACGTACTGCACTTGTAACCGGTGGCAGCAGGGGTATTGGCGAGGCGATTTCCAGAAAGTTGAATGCTGAAGGATACACCGTTGTCGCCACCTATGCCGGCAATGATGAAAAGGCGGCTGCTTTCACTGCCGAGACTGGCATCAAGACCTACAAATGGAATGTCGCAGATTACGAAGCCTCGGCTACTGGTATCGCGCAGGTCGAGGCCGAGAGTGGCCCGATCGACATCGTGGTCGCCAACGCCGGGATCACCCGCGACGCGCCGTTCCACAAGATGACACCCGAACAATGGAAAGACGTTATTGACACAAATCTGACCGGCGTTTTCAACACCATCCATCCAATTTGGCCGGGTATGCGCGAACGGAAGTTTGGCCGCGTTATCGTCATCAGCTCGATCAACGGCCAGAAAGGCCAGTTCGCGCAAGTGAACTACGCAGCCACCAAGGCGGGCGATCTGGGTATCGTCAAATCGCTGGCGCAAGAAGGTGCGCGCGCGGGCATTACCGCAAATGCCATCTGCCCCGGTTACATCGCCACCGAGATGGTGATGGCCGTTCCGGAAAAAGTCCGCGAGGCCATTGTTGGCCAAATCCCGGCGGGAAGGCTGGGAGAGCCCGAGGAAATCGCACGTTGCGTGGCTTTCCTGGCCTCGGACGACGCCGGGTATGTCAACGGCTCAACGATTTCCGTCAACGGCGCGCAATTCTTCGTCTGACACCCCACCGGACACAGTTTGAGAAAGGAACCTGCCCCATGAAAGACCTCGAACCCGATATCGACCCGGTAGAAAGTCAAGAATGGCAGGACGCCATTGAAGACGTGATTGAACGGGATGGTGCAAACCGCGCGCATTTCCTGTTGGACAAGGCCGTGCAAAAGGCCCGCGCTGCCGGCGCGACACTGCCGTTTTCGGCGACGACGCCCTATCAGAACACAATCCCCGTTGATGATCAGTACGCCTTTCCCGGCGATCCCGAGATGGAGTGGCGCATCCGCACGATCAACCGCTGGAACGCCATGGCAACCGTGGTTCGGCGCAACAAAGTCAGCAGTGAGTATGGCGGCCACATTGCCTCCTTTGCCTCATCTGCGGTGATGTATGACGTTGGTCTCAACCATTTCTGGCGGTCGAAAACGGCGATCCACGGCGGGGACCTGGTGTTCTTTCAGGGCCATGTGATCCCAGGCATCTATGCCCGGTCCTTCATGGAAGGGCGCATCACCGAAGAGCAGCTGGAGAATTTCCGGTCCGAGGTCGATGGCGGCGGGCTGTCCAGCTATCCGCACCCATGGTTGATGCCGGACTACTGGCAGTTCCCGACGGTTTCGATGGGGCTGGGGCCGCTGATGGCGATCTATCAGGCGCGGTTCATGAAATACATGCACAACCGGGGTCATATCGACATGGCGGACCGCAAAGTGTGGTGCTTTCTGGGCGATGGTGAGATGGACGAACCCGAAAGCCGGGGTGCGATTGACCTGGCCGTGCGCGAGGGGCTGGACAACCTGATTTTCGTGATCAACTGCAATCTCCAGCGTCTCGATGGCCCGGTGCGCGGCAACGGCAAGATCGTGCAAGAGCTTGAGGGCGACTTCCGGGGTGCAGGCTGGAACGTGATCAAGCTGCTCTGGGGTAAGGGCTGGGATCAACTGCTGGAAAAAGACACCAGCGGGCGGTTGCGCCAGTTGATGGATGAGACGGTCGATGGTGATTATCAGACCTTCAAATCCAAAGACGGCGCTTACATTCGGGAACATTTCTTTGGCAAGTATCCGGAAACCGCCGCTCTGGTCGAAGACTGGACCGACGATCAGATCTGGGCTTTGCGTCGGGGCGGCCATGACCCTGAAAAAGTCTATACCGCATTCAAACGCGCGACCGAGAACGAGGGTACGCCGACCTGCCTGCTGGTCAAAACTGTCAAAGGCTACGGCATGGGTTCAGCCGGTGAGGGGCAGAACACCACCCACCAACAAAAGAAACTGGCCGAAGATCAGTTGCGCGCGTTTCGCGATCGCTTTCAAATTCCGGTTAGCGACGAAGACCTGCCCAACGCGCCGTTTGTATCGTTGAACAATGCGCAAAAGGCCTATCTGGCCGACCGCCGCAAGGCATTGGGCGGTGAGTTCCCCAAGCGCGATAGCAGCGCACCGGCGCTGGAGATCCCTGAGCTTTCCAAGTTCGAAGCTCAGCTGAAAGGCACTGGTGATCGTGAGATTTCGACCACGATGGCCTTTGTTCGCATCCTGACCACGCTGTTGCGTGACAAGGGGATGGGGAAGAACGTTGTGCCGATTGTGCCGGACGAAAGCCGGACATTCGGGATGGAAGGGCTGTTCCGCTCGGTCGGGATCTACAACCCGTCGGGTCAGAACTATACCCCTGAAGATGCCGATCAGATGATGTTCTACAAGGAAACGACCAACGGTCAGGTCCTGCAGGAAGGCATCAACGAGGCAGGCGCCATGGCCGACTGGATCGCAGCGGCGACTGCGTATTCCAATCACGGCGTACCGATGATCCCGTTCTTCATTTACTACTCGATGTTCGGTTTCCAAAGGATCGGTGATCTGGCCTGGGCCGCTGGTGACAGCCGGGCACGTGGTTTCATGCTGGGCGGAACAGCCGGACGGACGACGCTGAACGGCGAGGGTTTGCAGCATGAGGATGGCCACAGCCACATTCTTGCGGGCACCATTCCGAACTGCATCACCTATGATCCGACCTTCAGCTATGAGGTCGCGGTGATCATCCAGAACGGTCTGCAACGGATGTATGGCGATCAGGAGGATATCTATTTCTACCTGACCCTGATGAACGAAAACTATTCCCATCCCGATATGCCGATGGGCGCCGAAGAGGGGATCATCAAGGGGTTGTACCGTTTCCAGGAAACCAAGAAACCCGGCAAGAAGCACGTCAATCTGATGGGGTCCGGCACCATTCTGGTGCAGGCCATGAAAGCGGCTGAAATGCTGAAGAAGGATTTCGGCGTGACGTCGGATATCTGGTCGGCCACCTCGTTCAACGAACTGGCCCGCGACGGGCAAGACGCGGCGCGTGCCAATCGTCTGGACCCGCTGGCTGAGGAGCGTGTGCCTTACGTGACCGAGCAGTTGTCAAAGGCCAAAGGCCCGATCATCGCGGCAACCGACTACATGAAGAACTATGCCGAGCAGATTCGCGCCTTTGTGCCGGGCCGCTACACCGTGCTGGGAACAGATGGCTATGGCCGTTCGGACAGCCGTGTGAACCTGCGCCGGTTCTTCGAGGTCGATGCCAACCACATCGCGGCGGCCGCCATGGTCGATCTGTACCGCGAAGGGGCGGTGTCAAAGGCCGAGCTCGAAAAAGCGCTCAAGACATATGAAATCGACGGCGACAAGCCGAACCCCCGGCTGGTGTAAGGCATCGGGAACGAGGAGACGTAGAAATGGCAATCGAAGTAACAGTTCCGGATATCGGGGATTTCGCGGATGTCCCGATTATCAGCATCCTGGTCTCGGTTGGTGACACCATCGCCGCCGAAGACCCGCTGATCGAATTGGAAAGCGACAAGGCGACGATGGAGGTTCCTTCCCCCGCCGCTGGTGTAGTTAAGGAAATCAAAGTGTTCGAGGGTGATAACGTATCCAAAGGCGCGCTGATCCTGCTGCTGGAAGGCGAGGGCGCACCAGCCGCCCCGGCCGAGGCAGCGCCCACCGCGGCACCAGTATCAGAAGCCGCCCTTGCGCCTGCCGCCGCGGCTGCACCGGTTATGGACAGCGGGTTTGGCAAGGCCCACGCCTCGCCATCCGTGCGCGCTTTTGCACGTCAGCTGGACGTTGACCTGTCCAAGGTCAACGGCTCGGGCCGTAAGGGGCGCATCCTGCGAGAGGATGTCACCAAGTTTCTCAAATCCACAACTGCCGCGGCACCGTCTGCAGCCGGTGCATCAAGTGGCATGGGCATCCCGCCAATCCCGGTTGTCGATTTCTCAAAGTTCGGTCCGGTCGAAGATGTGGAAATGCCCCGTATCAAAAAGCTGTCTGGTCCTGCGCTGCACCGGTCGTGGCTCAACATCCCGCATGTCACCCATAATGATGAGGCCGACATCACCGAGCTGGACAAATACCGCAAGGAAATGGACACGATGGCCAAGGAAGATGGTTATCGCGTGACCTTGCTTAGCTTTGTGGTCAAGGCTTCGGTCAATGCGCTGAAGCAGCATTGGGAATTCAACTCGTCGATCCACCCCGATGGCGACAAGCTGATCCGCAAATCATACTACAATATCGGTTTTGCCGCGGATACGCCGAACGGTCTGGTTGTTCCGGTCATCAAGGATGCGGATCGCAAGGGCATTGTCGAGATCTCCAAAGATCTGATGGAGCTGTCGGGTAAGGCTCGTGCTGGTGAGTTGAAGTCGAACGACATGCAAGGTGCGACCTTCACCATCTCGTCGCTTGGCGGCATTGGCGGTACTCATTTCACGCCGATCGTCAACGCACCCGAGGTGGCTATTCTGGGCCTGACTCGGTCGAAGATGGCGCCGGTCTGGAATGGCGGGGAATTCGTGCCGCGCCTGATGCAGCCTTTGTCGCTCAGCTATGACCACCGTGCCGTTGATGGCGCCTTGGCCGCGCGTTTTTGCGTGACGCTCAAGACGCTGCTGGGCGATATGCGCAAATTGATGTGGTGAGGAGAGACCAGATGGACGTCAAAGTACCCGATATCGGTGATTTCTCCGATGTGCCCGTGATCAGCATTCTTGTGACCGTCGGCGATACGGTCGCCGCCGAAGACCCGCTGATCGAACTGGAATCCGACAAGGCCACGATGGAGGTCCCGTCCCCCGCCGCTGGCAAGGTTGTCTCGATAGCCGTGTCCGAAGGTGACAATGTCTCGGAAGGCGCGCTGATCCTGACGCTGGAAGCCGCTGATGGCGTGACGCCCGAGGCTGCGCCAGCCGAAGCATCTGCCGCGCCTCAGGCCGTGGTCGCCACCGGTACGGCGACCGGGCAGGGCGATGTGCATGCCGAAGTGGTCGTGCTGGGATCTGGTCCCGGTGGATACACAGCAGCCTTCCGCGCGGCCGATCTGGGCAAAAAGGTTGTCATGATCGAGCGCAACCCGACCCTTGGCGGTGTCTGCCTGAACGTGGGCTGTATCCCTTCGAAGGCGTTGCTGCACGTGGCAAAGGTCATCACCGAGGCCGAAGAAATGGGCGCGCATGGTGTCAGCTTCGGCAAGCCCAAGATCGATCTGGACGAATTGCGCGGATTCAAGGACAGCGTTGTCGGCAAACTGACCGGCGGTCTGGACGGTTTGTCCAAAGGCCGTAAGGTTCAGGTCGTGCGTGGCTATGGCCGCTTCTCGGGTCCGAACATGATCGAGGTCGTCGGCGATGATGGCATGACCACTGTGTCCTTTGACCAATGCATCATCGCGGCGGGATCTGAACCGGTTGTGCTGCCCTTCATCCCACATGACGATGACCGCGTTATCGACTCGACCGGCGCGCTGGAACTGGTAGACGTGCCAAAGCGGATGCTGGTTCTGGGCGGGGGTATCATTGGTCTGGAAATGGCTTGCGTCTATGACGCGCTGGGCTCGAATATCACTGTGGTCGAGTTGATGGATCAGATTATCCCCGGTGCGGACAAAGATATCGTCAAACCTCTGATGAACCGCATCAAGGGCCGCTACGAAAACATCTTCCTCAAAACCAAAGTGACTGCGATTGAACCGTTGAAAAAGGGCCTCAAGGTCACGTTCGAGGACGATAAGGGCGAAAGCTTCACCGACACGTTCGACAAGGTTCTAGTGGCCGTAGGGCGCAAACCCAATGGCAAGCTGATCGACGCCGAAAAGGCCGGGGTCGCGGTGGATGAGCGTGGCTTTATCTCCGTGGATAACCAGCAACGTACAGGTGTGCCGCATATATTCGCCATCGGTGATCTGGTCGGCCAACCGATGTTGGCGCACAAGGCGGTGCATGAAGGCAAAGTTGCAGCCGAGGTTGCTGCCGGTCACAAGCGGTTCTTCGACGCGAAGCTGATCCCCTCAGTTGCCTATACCGACCCCGAAGTGGCGTGGTGCGGTATGACGGAAACCGAGGCCAAGGCCAAAGGGATCAAGGTCGAAAAAGGCTTATTCCCCTGGGCCGCGTCGGGCAAGTCTCTGTCCAATGGCCGGTCTGAAGGCATCACCAAGTTGCTGTTCGATCCGCAGGATCAACGGGTCGTGGGCGCCTGCATCGTTGGTACCAATGCGGGTGACCTGATTTCCGAAACCGCACTGGCCATCGAGATGGGTGCAGACGCAGTCGATCTGGGTCACACGATCCACCCCCACCCGACGCTGAGCGAGACGGTCAACTTCGCGGCCGAGATGTTCGAGGGCACGATCACCGACCTCATCCCGCCTAAGAAACGAAGCTAAGATCATGGCGATGAAGCTAGGCAAACCGAGAGGGATTTATGACGGTGAGAACGGTATTGCGATGACGCCGGACTCTGCGTTGCAGTTGCAGAAGTTGGGCTATGAGCGTCTGATTGAGAAGGGTCCTGGTGGCCGCGGTGGGAAGCCTGGCTGAAGAAGCGATCGGGCAAGCAAGTGCCCGCGCGCGCGAGACCGGCGATTCGGCCCATCCTGCATTGGCCCCGGCGCCCGGGACCTATGTGCGGGTCAAGGCAAGTAACTGATTCCAAAGCGCCGGATGGATTTATTCTGCATTGCAGCAAGAAAAATCTTGCAATGCTGCACTGCGGCATCCATATTGCCCTCAAGCTGATGAAAGCCGGGGTGGGCCCGGTTCGGCAAAAGGATTTAGGACAATGGCAAAGACGCAAGACTTCACCGCGACCCTGAAAGACGTTATGGGCGCGTTCCCCGTTGACACCACCGCTCTGGAAGGTGCTTTCAAATCGACCGCGACGCTGAACGAAAAGCTGTCGGGTGTTGCGTTGGAAGCGGCTGAAAAGTCGGCTGAGATCTCGAACAAATGGACCAAGGACACCCTGGCCAAGCTGACCGAGATGTCGAAAGCCAAGGCCGAGCCTGCAGATTACGCCAAAGCGGCAACCGACTTCGCCAGCGCTTCGGCTGAAGTTGCAGCTGAAAACATGGCAGCCTTCGCTGAGATCGCGAAGAAAGTTCAGTCCGAAACCGTTGAGCTGCTGATGGCGGCTGGCAAAGACGCAGCCGAAGACGCAACCGCGGCTGTCAAAAAAGCCACCAACGACGTGACCGCAGCTGCCAAAAAAGCTGCTGCCAAGTAAGCAAACGCCGCGAGGCGCACCAACTCCTCCCAAAAGGTGCTATCGCGCAGGGCAGGTCCTAAGACCTGCCCTTTCTTTTTGTGCTGCGCTCCGATGAAAGGTGACAGACCTTATTGGTTGGTGTTTATGGCGCGTATCTTGACCGCAGCGCGCTTGATTGCGAAACGCAGTCTGGTGCAGTAAGCCACCTGTTCAGTGTACATCGAGACGCACCCATGACCGCACCGTCAAACCTTGTTTCACAGCGCCATCCGGCCTCAACAGACCTTGTCACCAAGGCCGCGCGATTGTCGGTTGCGCCGATGATGGATTGGACCGATCGTCATTGTCGTTTTGTGCATCGATTGCTGAGCCAACAGACGCTTCTATACACTGAAATGGTGACCGCTCCGGCCTTAGTACGCGGAGGCGCATTGCATCTGTTGGACTACAGTCCACAAGAACACCCCGTCGCACTGCAATTGGGCGGTTCAGACCCCAAGGAGTTGGCGCGGGCGGCCCGGCTTGGTGCGCAAGCTGGGTATGATGAGGTCAACCTGAACTGTGGCTGCCCTTCAGATCGGGTGCAGTCAGGTACATTCGGGGCCGTTTTGATGAAAGACCCCGCTCGTGTTGCCGAATGCGTTGCCGCGATGCGCGACGCCGCTGATGCTGAAGTTACGGTCAAGTGCCGTATTGGTGTCGACGATCAGGATCCGGAACAAGTCTTACCCGCGTTTTTGCAGGCCATTCATGCAGCTGGATGCCAACGCGTGACGATCCACGCGCGAAAGGCCTGGCTGCAAGGGCTAAGCCCCAAGGAAAACAGGGATATCCCGCCTTTGGACTACGGTCTTGTGCATCGGATGAAGGGGGAGTTCCCGGATCTGCATATCTCGATCAATGGCGGTATCACGTCTCTGGAACAGGCAAAGGCGCATCTGGATGCCGGGCTGGACGGCGTCATGATCGGGCGTGCAGCCTATCATCAGCCCACGGATATTCTGGCCGAGGCGGATGCCTTGATTTTCGGCGGTGGGCAGGTGGCTGATCCGATTGATGTCGTTCACAAAATGGTGCCCTATATCGAACGACACCTTGCCGAGGGTGGGCGTCTGCACCAGATCACGCGTCACATGCTGGGCCTGTTTGCCGGTCGGCCCGGTGCGCGCGCCTGGAGGCGGGCTCTGTCCGAGGGGGCGGTTCACGATGGGGCCGGTCCCGCGGTGATGTTGCAAGCACTGGACAGCATCGCGCCATTGGCAGAGGTTTGACTGGAACAAGATACGGCCAGACGGCCGATTTGGGGGGATGATGCCCGAAACGATGTTGCTGGCCCAGATGCTGGGCCTTTTGCTTGTAATCGGGGCGCTGGCCGGTGTGCTGGCTGGTTTGCTCGGCGTTGGTGGCGGTATCGTTCTGGTGCCCGCGTTTTTCTATGCATTTCAAACACTAGGATATGGCGGGCCACAGCTGATGCAGTTGTGCCTTGCGACGTCGCTGGCGACCATCATCGTCACCTCATTGCGATCGGTTTTGGCGCATAACAAGAAAGGCGCGGTAGACTGGGATATCCTGCGCGGCTGGGGGCCAGGAATTGCAGTAGGTGCCATTGTCGGCGTGTTGGTTGCCTCGGCACTGCGGACCGAAGCCTTGCAGGCCCTGTTCGGGGTTCTGGGCATGGTCATCGGAGCGTATCTGGGTTTGGGCAAATCGGAATGGCGGCTTGGCGACGCGATGCCGAAAGGTGTGAAGCGAGCGGTTTTGTCGCCCTCGGTCGGGTTCCTTTCGGTTCTGATGGGCATTGGGGGCGGCAGCTTTGGTGTGCCGCTTATGAGCCTGTTCAACACCCCCATTCACAGGGCGGTTGCAACAGCGGCTGGATTTGGCGTGATCATAGCTGTGCCGTCTGTTCTGGGCTTCCTGTTCCTGGATGTCTCGCCTGAACACCGGCCACCGTTTACGATCGGTGCCGTCAACCTGATCGCATTCGCGATTGTCGTGGCCATGACGATGATCACCGCACCTTGGGGGGTGAAGCTGGCACATGCGATGGATCCCAAGCCCTTGAAGCGTGTGTTCGCAGTGTTTCTGACACTGGTCGCCCTGAACATGCTGCGCAAGGCGTTGGGACTGTGACCGATTTTTGGGGCAACGGATGGATCAGGTTTCCCTATGATCCGGCCCTTGCCCAGTGGGTCGATCATGCCCTGCCTCGGGCGCGGACCTCTGCCACTGACCCTGCGTTTTCAGAATGGCTGGACTGTGAAGGTACGTGGTTCATCGGAGTAGACGCTCTGGAGAACGATCCAGAGGGCAGGGTGGGACCATCGGACCCTCTGTCGGGTCAGGCCATGGATTTTATTGTCGAACATTACGGGCGGTTGCCCCTGCACAAGGGACAGGTCTCGGTTGTCTATCCCGGGTATCCCCGCCCGCGTCGTGGTGAAACCGAAGCCGCCAGCAGATACCGGCGGAATCGCGACGCAGCGCATGTGGACGGGTTGCGTCCCATGGGGCCGGATCGACGACGCCGCGTGGATGAGCCACACGCATGGATCCTTGGCATCCCGCTGACTGAGGCCAGCCCGGATGCTGCGCCGATGGTTCTGTGGGAAGGCAGCCACAAGATATTGGGGGCCGCGTTTGCGCGTGTGATGGAAGGCCAGCCCAAGGACGCCCTGCATCAGATTGACATCACGGACATCTACCAGACAGCCCGCCGTGAGGTGTTCGAAACATGTCCACGTATCGAGCTGCCAGCGAAGCCGGGTGAGGCCTACCTGCTGCATCGTCACTGCCTGCACGGCGTCGGGCCGTGGGCCGAGGGGGCGACAGCCGGACCGGATGGACGGATGATCGCCTATTTCCGCCCTGAATGTGCAGGGGGAGTAGCCGAGTGGATCGAATCCCCGTAACCTGTTGCCATTGTTCAGGTTTGGAGATTTTCGATGATTACGGTTCATACGGATTCTGATGGTGCGCAGATTGAGATCGAGCTGTCCGGCGAAGTGACCAGCAAGGATTACAGCGAAACGTTGGTTCCTGCGATCGAGGCCGCATTGAGGGAACATGATGCCGTGCGCTTGTTGGCAATCGTACAGCCAGAGTTCAAAGGCTACGACCTTGGGGCCGCATGGTCCGATACCAAGCTGGGGCTCAGTCATTGGCGCGGCTTTGACCGTATCGCTGTCGCGGCCGATCAGGGTTGGGTACAGACCAGCGTCCGTCTGGCAGCTCCGATCTTTCCATGCCCTGTACAGGTGTTCGAACTATCAGAGCTTGAAGCCGCACGCCGTTGGATGCGCGAGTCTTTGGGGGCAATCCACGTGACTGATCTCGGTGGACCCTGCGTGCAGATCAGTCTGATGGGCAAGCTGGATCCTGAAGAATATCAGCAGGCAGAGCGTGATCTGGATAGCTTGCTGAGTTCGAAGAACGGATTCCGTCTGTTGATCGATCTGCGCGAATTTGACGGCTGGCAGGGACTGACGGCATTGGCTGCGCATTTCCGTCTGGCGCGAGGGCATGTGGGTTTGCTGGATTGCGCCGCCATCGTCGGGGACAAGGCTTGGCAGCACATGGCGCAGCGTGTCGCCAGCCATGTTCTGGGTGCACGCACACAGTTCTTTCCATCAGATGAATTTGAAAACGCAAAATCCTGGCTTGCAGCCGGATAGAGCGACCATGATCAAGACGGCAAATTTCATCTGGCTTTACCATTACGTCAGGTAAATTTGTCGGCTGTTTATTTTTTCTTGATCGGTCGGTCAAAAAAAGCTTAAACCTGTCTTGTTCTTCCGTATGACCACTTCGGATGAATACTTATGCTGAAGAGCGCCGCTGTGGGTTGCCACTCACTTACGCATGTCTTCGAACTTGATCCCCCTCGGAGTTCAGACCAACCCGCAGCGGTGCAAATTCAGCGCGAAAGCCAGATATGTACTTCAGGATTTGTTCATGCGTGCCGCGCGTCCACCGCGCCGTTTGGCGAGGCGTGGCTTGCGCGCGGGCAGATCTTCCATGATCTCAGCACGTTCGTCGCTGTCCATTTTCGACCAGCGCGTGATCTCATCAATGGTGCGATAGCAACCGGTACAAATGCGCTCGGTCGGGTGCACGACGCATATCTGGATGCAAGGGCTTTCGACCTCGTTCCTTTTCCAGACCATGTTTGTCATCGGTGTACCCCGTTCCTTTTACAGAAAGCGCAGCCTATCCAGCGCTCCTTGCAGAATATAGCCGGCTGCGACGTGATCGATAACCTGTCCGCGACGTTTTCGTGTCGTATCCGCCTCAAGCAGTGCCTTTTCCGCCGCAACAGTGCTAAGCCGTTCGTCCCAAAAGCCGATGGAAACCTCGGTCAGGCGCGACAGGTTTCGGGCAAATGCACGGGTCGATTGACACCGGGGACCTTCGGTTCCATCCATGTTTCTGGGCAGGCCGAGCACGACGCCGCTGATCTCGCGGTCCGCGATGATTTCCAGAAGACGGGCAGAATCCAGTGTGAATTTCTTGCGCCGTACCGTCTCAAGGGGGGTAGCCACACCGCGCATCCGGTCGGACACGGCGACACCGATTGTTTTTTCGCCTAAATCCAATCCGATCAGGGCCGTCATGGGCGGCAATGCGGCGGCGAAGTCTTCGAATTCGTCATGGATCATTGTGCGATACCTGCCTGAAGCGCGGCAGCGTCGATGATTGCAAGGGCATCGGCATTGCCGACAAAGACTGCCATGGCCTCGTTTCTGATGTCGATGGCTCGCTGTCCCTCGCCCAAAACGCCCAAAGCTGCGATCAGACGGGCCCAATCCTCGGGCGCGCCGCCTTCTGTGGCCAGCCGATCCGATAGCTGGTTGACCATGCCGCGGATCATCTCTTGCCGTTCTTCCGGGGTCAGCGCCTCGGCAGCCTCGATGTCGTCCTGGCTTGGACCAGGCCCTGCGGGGGCTGAGATCTCAGGCGCGTTGAACACCCCGGCGCGAAAGGCCAGTTCGTCCAGCTGTGCCAGAATTGCATCGGCCCATGGTGCACCTGCTGGCGCGTTGCGCAATGCGTCTGTCCAAATGCGATACCCGATATCAGGACGCCCGACCTGCACCATCATCTGGCCCAGGTAGTACAGCGCCGGGCCGTGGCGTGGATCGCGTTTCAACGCTTCGCGCAATGCGGCTTCGGCTTCGGGGGACACATATCCACCCGCCGACAGGATCATCATCTCGGCCAGATGCGAGTAGGCATCTGAGGGGACTTCGTCGCCGGAGAGTTCGATCACCCGCTGCTGGGCCTTGTACGCGGCCGGAAAATTGCCTGCGTTCGCCTCGTGCTGCGCCAGCAGAATATGGCCTTGCAGATCGTCGGGACGCGCCTCGACGGTTTCACGCAATTGTTCCAAAAGCGCCGCATAACTCTCTTCCAATTGCGGCAGAGGGGCTGGCTTGGTGGTGGCTTCGAATTCTGCCTGGCTGGGGCGTTCCGCGCGCAAGGTTTCCGCCTGCTCAATACGCAATGAAAGGGGCTGATCCGGCAGTCCCGCAGCTCCCATCCGGTCGTACATCCAGGCCGCGCCGCCGACGAGGATAAGACCTACGGCGGCGATTGCTGTGACCGAGGCCCAACGCGGTGGTCCTGACCGGGTCGTCTGCGCCTGCAACTGGGCATCAGCTGCAAGAATACGACGCGAAATTTCTGTACGGACGCGTTCGGCATCCGCTTCGCCTATGACACCGCGGGCCAGATCTTTGTCCACGCCCGCAAGTTGTTCGCGATAAACACGCAGGTCATAGGCCGCCGCGGGTTCGCGTGTGTCGCGTGCGCGCAGGATGGAATAGCCCAAAAACGCTGCAGTCACGGCGGCGGTTAGGATGATCAGGACCCAGAACGACATGGCTTCTCCGATTTGGCTGCCCTGACTTAGACCTCTCGGCGGGCCGACAAAAGGGACAAATGGCCGCTGGTCGCCTTCATGTCGCAATAATGGGGCCCATGTCGCAATAGTGCGATATTACGGCGTTGCACGGCAGGGGCATGCTGTCGTTACGCGGCATATCTTCGCCCAATCACCGAACCGGATGGATTCGCCTATGAAACACTATTCAGCCTTTGCTGTAGCGCGCGAAGCGCTGCGCTATCACACCGGATGGGAGCGCGCCTGGCGTTCGCCCGAACCCAAGAAGAAATACGACGTGATCATCGTCGGTGCGGGTGGCCATGGCCTGGCCACAGCTTATTATCTGGGTAAGAATTACGGCATCCAGAATGTCGCCGTGATTGAAAAAGGCTGGCTGGGCGGTGGCAATACCGGCCGAAACACGACCATCATCCGGTCGAACTATCTGCAGGACCCGTCGGCTGCGATCTACGAAAAAGCGCGCAGCTTGTACGAGGATCTGAGTCAGGACCTGAACTACAACATCATGTTCAGCCCACGCGGCGTCATGATGCTGGCCCAGACTCAGCACGAAATTCGCGGTTATCAGCGCACGGCGCATGCCAATGCATTGCAGGGTGTTCAGACCGAATGGATCACCCCCGAACGCGTAAAAGAGCTGGTGCCGATCATCAATATCGACGGTCCGCGCTATCCGGTTCTGGGCGCGTTGTGGCAGGAACGCGGTGGCACTGCGCGTCACGACGCCGTGGCGTGGGGATACGCGCGCGCCTGTTCCGCGATGGGCATGGATATTATCCAACAGTGCGAAGTTACAGGCGTGCGTTCGCAAGATGGGCGTGTTGTCGGTGTCGACACCACCAAGGGTTCAATCGACTGTGACAAGCTAGGCGTCGTGGTTGCAGGTCACTCTGGTCAGTTGGCCGAGATGGCGGGCTTCCGTCTGCCGCTAGAGGCGATTGCATTGCAGGCGCTCGTCTCCGAGCCGATCAAACCCTGCATGGATGTGGTCGTGATGGCCAACACCGTGCACGGCTACATGTCGCAATCCGACAAGGGTGAGATGGTGATCGGCGGCGGTACTGACGGGTTCAACAATTACACCCAGCGCGGCAGCTTCCATCATATCGAGGAAACCGTCCGCGCATTGGTCGAGACCTTCCCGATGATCTCGCGCCTGAAGATGCTGCGCCAGTGGGGCGGGATCGTGGACATGACCGGCGACCGGTCTCCGATCATTTCGAAAACACCGCTGCAGGGCTGCTTTATCAACGGCGGCTGGGGAACGGGTGGCTTCAAGGCCATTCCGGGCTCGGGCTGGGGTATGGCACAGCTGATGGCCACGGGTCATTCGCCGCTGACCGAAGCCTTCTCGCTGGACCGCTTCAAAGAGGGCCGCTTCATCGACGAAAGTGTCGCCGCTGGGGTGGCGCACTAAGGGCCAGGTCCGAAAGTGCTTGCTGATAGAATTCTGGTTGGCCGTGCTGCCAACCGACCGCCAAAAGGATGATCACATGCTGATCCTGAATTGCCCTTACTGCGGCGTGGACGCCGAAGAAACCGAACTGGCCGCAGGTGGCGAGGCGCATCTGAAGCGCTTTGGTCCGGGCTCGTCGGATGACGAATTTCACGACTACCTGTTCATGCGTGAGAACCCCAAAGGCGTTCATTTCGAACGCTGGCGCCACAGCAACGGGTGCGGCAAGTGGTTCCACGCCGCGCGCTGCACCCAGACGCTTGAAGTGTTCGGGACCTATTCGGCCCAAACCACCGAGCCGCCAAAAGAAATCAAGGACGCGATCACTGCTAAGCGCCCTGGCTGGACGTGGAGAGAGTACGAATGATCCGCACCGCCATCCTTAATTCCGCCTGCGAAAGGTCCGCAACATGAGCACCCGTCTCGCAAAACAAGGCCGGCTGATTGACCGGTCGAAACAGGTCACCTTCACCTTCAACGGCACCTCGATGCAGGGGTACGAGGGGGACACGCTTGCCTCCGCCCTGCTGGCCAACGATCAGATGATGATGGGCCGGTCGTTCAAGTATCACCGTCCGCGCGGCGTCGTCGCCAGCGGCGCGGAAGAGCCGAACGCTCTGGTCGGGTTGGGGCAGGGCAACCGGTTTGAACCGAACCAGCGCGCCACCACGACCGAGCTGTTCAATGGTCTGACTTCGGTGTCGCAGAACCATTGGCCGAACCTGGAATTCGATATCGGTGCGGTGAACACCCACCTGTCGCGGTTTTTGCCAGCTGGCTTCTACTACAAGATGTTCATCCACCCGAAACCGTTCTGGAAACACGTTTACGAACCCTTCATCCGTCAGTCTGCCGGTCTGGGCAAAGCACCGGACAAAGACAACCGCGATGCAGACACGTACGAGCACTTCTACGCCTTTACAGACGTTTTGGTGATCGGCGGTGGCGTGGCGGGTTTGCAGGCTGCCAAGGCGGCTGCTCAGTCAGGTGCCAAAGTCATGCTGATCGAGCAAACCGCGCATTGGGGCGGGCGTGCTCCGGTGGATGGTGGAACCATCGACAATGAGCCTGTGGATAAGTTCGTGGAACAATTGGTTTCCGAATTGGAAACAATGGGCAACGTAACCATGCGTTCCCGTTGTATGGGCGCGGGCGTCTATGACCACGGCTATGTGCTGGGATATGAGCGTCTGAACGACCATAAACCGGGCACACAAGGTCCCCGTCATCGCCTGTGGCGCATTCGGGCCAAGCAGGTCGTCACTGCGACGGGTGCCATCGAACGCCCACTGTCATTTGCGGGCAACGATGTTCCAGGCGTCATGCTGGCATCGGCCATGCGGGACTATGTGGTGAACTGGGGCGTGACCCCGGGCGAGCGTGTGATCGTCGCGACCAACAATGACGACGCATACCGCACAGCTATCATTTTGAAACAGGCCGGCGTCGATGTTCTGCGCGTGATCGATGCCCGTGCTGCAGCCGGGCCGTTGGCCGAAGAGGCGCGACAGCTTGGTATCCGGGTCGACCCCGGTAAGGCCATTGCCAAGGTCAAAGGTGGTAAGCGCGTCAAGAAGGTCGCGATTTGCAATCAGGAAGGCATCGGTGGCGCTCGCGAAGAAGTTGAGTGCGACGCGGTTGCCATGTCGGGTGGCTGGTCTCCGGTGGTCCACATGTGGTCGCATTGCGGCGGCAAGCTGATCTGGGACGACGCAAACGCGCATTTCCGCCCCGATCCAGCGCGGCCACCACTGGGCGCGAATGGCGAAGGGTTTGTTGTCGCTGCGGGTGCCTCGAATGGTCCTCTGGCGCTGGGTGATGTTTTGACGGACGCACATGCGGCCGGCAAAGCGGCTGCCAAAGCAGCAGGCTTCAAGCCAAAGAACACCAAGGCTCCGGCTGGTGAGACCACGCAAGAGGCCGCGATGCAAGCGGTCTGGCTGATGCCCGCCAACGCAGATGTGCAGCTTCGTATGAAATCCTGGCTGGACTTTCAGAATGACGTCAAAGTTTCGGACGTACAGCTGGCTGCGCGCGAGGGCTATGAAAGCGTCGAACATACTAAGCGATACACCACATTGGGTATGGCGACAGACCAGGGTAAGTTAAGCAATATCAACGGATTGGCGATCCTTGCTGATGCGCTGGAATCGGAAATTCCAAAAGTTGGCACTACTACCTTCCGTCCGCCGTATACTCCCATTTCGATGGGTGCGATTGGCGGCGAAGCGCGTGGCGAAGTGTTCCAGCCGATCCGTCAAACACCGATGCATGACTGGCATGACGAGAACGGCGCAGACTGGGAGCCGGTTGGCCACTGGCGCCGGACCTATGCGTATGTCCGTCCTGGTGAATCCGTGCATGACGCAGTAAACCGCGAGGTGAAGAACACCCGCGAAAACCTCGGCCTGCTGGACGCATCGACACTTGGCAAACTGATCGTCAAAGGCCCGGACGCCGGCAAGTTCCTGGACATGATGTATACCAACATGATGTCCACGCTGAAGGTCGGCAAATGCCGCTATGGCCTGATGTGTTCGGAAAACGGCTTCCTGATCGATGACGGTGTAGTTGCCCGGATCGACGAGGACACCTGGCTGTGTCACACAACCACCGGCGGAGCGGAACGCATCCACGGTCATATGGAAGAGTGGCTGCAAACCGAATGGTGGGACTGGAAAGTCTATGTTGCCAACGTGACCGAGCAATACGCTCAGGTCGCTGTGGTCGGCCCCAACGCCCGCAAGGTGCTGGAAAAGTTGGGCGGCATGGACGTCGGCAAAGAGGCGCTGCCATTTATGGAATGGCGCGACGGTAAGATCGGTGATTTCGATTGCCGGGCCTACCGCATCTCGTTCTCGGGTGAGCTGTCGTATGAGATTGCAGTTCCCGCCAGCCAGGGTCAGGCATTCTGGAACGCTCTGATGGAGGCAGGTAAAGAATTCGGCGTCATGCCTTACGGTACCGAATGTCTGCACATCCTGCGGGCCGAGAAGGGCTTTATCATGATCGGGGACGAGACCGACGGCACCGTGATCCCGCAGGATCTGGGGCTGCACTGGGCGCTCTCGAAAAAGAAAGAGGATTACCTCGGTAAACGCGCCCATTTACGCAGCCATATGGCCGATCCGGACCGTTGGAAACTGGTCGGTCTAGAGACTGTGGATGGTTCGGTCATCCCGGACGGTGCTTACGCGGTCGGAGAGGGCGTCAACGCCAATGGCCAGCGCAACATGATCGGGCGCGTGACATCGACCTATTACTCGGCCAACCTAGGCAAAGGCATCGCCATGGGTCTGGTAAAGCACGGTCCGGACCGGATGGGTGAGATCATCGAATTCCCGGGCACCGATGGAAAAACCTACAAAGCGAAGATCGTGGATCCGATCTTCTACGACAAGGACGGGGAGAAGCAGAATGTCTGAACCCATCAGCGCACTGAACCACGCCAGCTATGACGGAATCGCCAAGGTCCAGGAATGCGGCCTGCAAGGCATGATCACCCTGCGCGGCGACCTGTCCGACAAGGTGCTGGCTAAGGCCGTCAAGGACGCAACGGGTCAAAAAATGCCCGGTCAGCGCGAAGCGTTTGTCGACGGCGAGTCCGGCGTTTGCTGGATGTCCCCGGACGAGTTGCTGGTGCTGGTCCCCTATGTCGAGGTCGAGGCCAAGCTGGCTGCAATGACCAATGCACTAAGCGGTACGCATGCCTTGGCGGTCAACGTCTCGGACGCCCGTGCGGTGTTTAGCATCTCGGGCAGCAGCGCGCGCGAGGTTTTGGGCAAGCTTGCCCCGGTTGAGCTGTCGTCCAAGGCGTTCCAGCCCGGCCAGATCCGCCGCTCGCGCCTAGCGCAGGTGGCGGGGGCGTTCTGGATGGACGACGACCAGACTCTCCGTGTCGTGTGTTTCCGATCGGCCGCCGACTACGTCTTCAATCTGCTAAAGGTTGCCGCGCAACCGGGCAGTGAGGTCGGGGTTTATTAAGCTACCTATAAACCCTGTATTTTGTTGCTCCATGGCCACCATGATTCCGCATGGTGGCCATATTTTTGGCCGCTGATATGCGTGCTGTGTTATTAAGTGCACACCACTAAATCGGGAGATGTGAGGGTAATATTCAACCATTGAGGTTTCAGCGAAACCCCGCTACGGATGAGAAAAATCACGGGTTAAGTGGGTGGAATGAAAGTATTTTTAGCGCTGTCGGGCATTATGTTCGCGATGGCAATTACGCCCGGCCGCGCGTCGGGTGAAGTCTATTCGGAAAGTTTCGAGTGTGTTTTTGAAGAAGGCCTAGCGAACCGTCCGACTCCCACACGTGTTGTGTTCTCGCTCGATAAATATGGGCGTTCCGCACTTCTGCACGAAGTGGAACTGCAAGGGATAGATGCGCCAATAAGATCAGCTTCGATCGAACGAAACAGCTATCGATTGTTGTCAATTTCTTGGCCGGGTGACTCCTACACGTTCAAGGCAACGGGCAGAAGAACGAGACCAGGTGACTCTCGAAGAATCGTTTCTGATCTGGGTCGCCACAATTTCTCAGTCTTTTTGGACCGTCAAACTATGCGAGCTACTACCCGCTCCAAGTCCGACGGGCATGTGACGCTGGATGGGAATGCGGTGGGGCACTGCACGCCTATGGAACTGCCTTAATCAAAAATGGTGAAAGCAAGGTAAGAACATGAAATCAAAACTTCTGTTGTTGGCGTTTGGCCTGGCCATTATGCCCGCAGTGGCTGTCTCAGAAAGCTATAAAGAGACATTCGAATGCACCTTTGGCCGCGGTATCGCGAACAAACCGACACCTACGCATCTGGTGTTCTCGATCGATGAATTTGGCCGAAGCGTACTTTTGCATGACGTCGTGATTCCGAACGTTACCTCGGGCAAAGGATCGGGTCGGATAAAAAGCGATACGCCGCAGAAACTATCGATTGCCTGGGTTGGTTCCAATTACGTATTTACCGATTCCGGCCGCAGCTATGCCTCTAATGAGTCCCGGATTGATGCGCTGGACTTGCGTGATCAGGAGTTCTCGGTGTTCTTGAACCGAAACACGATGAAAGCAATGGCAAAATCTTCCTCAAACAGCGCCTATCTGCCACGCGATGGATTCGCGAGAGGGCGGTGCGAGTCAATTGCGGCGCCAACGAAGTAATCCAGGATAATAAATAAATGAAAACAACGATCTCCGCCATAATTCTTGGCCTGTCTACAATGACTGCGCAGGCTGAAATTCAAAACTACGACTGCCAGTTGCACAGTATGGAAGACCAGGGCTGGATCCCTCCGCGTGTGTTGTTGAGCGTGGACGCGCCGAGCAATCGGGCGCGGGCCTATGATGGCCACATCTCTGGTCACAACGATCTGGCCGGGATTCATGAGGACACGCCGATCGACGCCAAGTTCAAGACGACTCGCAAAGGTGAATACCGCTTGAATTGGAGACTGACTCTGTCTACCAGCAATTCCCGTAGAGTGAGAATTTTCTATACTGCCACAATTGATCCTAAAACCAATAAGCTTCGAATGTCAGCCCGGTTTCCGATGGACAACGTGACCAACCGACCAAGCGGCGAAGGTCGTTGCGAACCCGTCAAGTCATGGACGCTCTACTAAGCTTCTTCCGGAAAAGGTAGCCGTCAGGTCCTTTCCCGGACTTCTTTGTTGATTGTTAGTCCTTCAGTAGGATCGTACGAAACCTTCCCAGGTCTTCGGAGTTTAGCAATTCTTGTGCTGACAAGTGATTGCCCGCGTCGTCGTAAATTTGGGAATAGAAGGACAAACTAATTAATAGTTCCGACATTTGCGATTGTCTGTCGTTGTCACCCAACATAGGTGCGTGCAGCGACAGGAGCAACACCGGCCGCTGCTTTTTCAACCATGGCAAGAGCGTGGGCAAAACAAAGAACTCGGCCCCTTCGATGTCCATCTTGACCAAAGAAACGCCCGAGAGGTCATTCACGGCCTCGAATTGATCCCAGGCAATTGTCAGCGCGTCGTTGCCGTGGGCGCCGTCATGCAACAAAGAGCTGGTGGAATCTCCGGGTTCTCCGCGAACTGACGCCATACGGGCCACGCCGAACTGGTCGGACAGCGCAACACCAAAGGCCGAGACATTGGTGATGTCATTCAGGTCCAGATTCCAGGCCAGATGCCGAAACGCTGTTGGGTCCGGTTCGAAACACCAGACACGCCGTGCCTTGCGGGCTCCGTACAGCACCGTCGGTCCAATCCAGGCACCGATGTCCAGATAGTCCTGATCAGGCGACAGGTACTCATCCAGCACGGCGAACGTTTCGGGCTCCCACGCGCCCGACGATGCCTTGCGCCAGAATTTCGAATGATAGGGGTCCAGTCGAAACGGCTCGCCATTTAACTGGCCCGCATAGTATCCGCGGGCGCGGTAAAACATCTTGCGCGCCTGTGTAAGCATCGCCTGCCTCCGGGTTTTCTTGTCTCGGCTCTTGACCTGCGGCTGCAGCCAAAGCATTTAACCTTGGGAACCGCAACTTACATTTCAAACAGGGGGCCGATATGGCTTTTGAACTTCCTGATCTTCCTTATGCACATGACGCGCTGGCAGCCAAGGGTATGTCCGCGGAAACACTGGAATATCACCACGACCTGCACCACAAGGCCTACGTCGACAACGGCAACAAGCTGATCGCCGGGACCGAGTGGGACGGCAAGTCGCTGGAAGAGATCATCGTTGGCACCTATGACGCGAACGCTGTTGCGCAAAACGGCATCTTCAACAACATCAGCCAACTGTGGAACCACAACCAGTTCTGGGAAATGATGGGCCCCGGCGGCAACGCTATGCCCGGTGAGCTGGAAAAAGCTCTGACCGAGAGCTTCGGCTCGGTTGACGAATTCAAGACGCAGTTCAGCGCTGCCGGTGCTGGTCAGTTCGGCTCAGGCTGGGCATGGCTGGTCAAGAACGCAGATGGTTCGCTGGCCGTGACCAAGACCGAGAATGGCGTGAACCCGCTGTGCTTCGGTCAGACCGCGCTGCTGGGTTGTGACGTGTGGGAGCACAGCTACTACATCGATTTCCGCAATAAGCGTCCGGCTTACCTGTCGAATTTCCTCGACAATCTGGTGAACTGGGAAAACGTCGCTTCGCGGATGTAATCATATTCCCGATTTGGGTTATTAAGGGCCTGCTGGCGGTGACGCTGGCAGGCCTTTTCTTTAGGCACCTGTTTCTATTGTCGATTTCGCGTTTGCAATTGGCATCGAATGGCTGTTCCAGGCACAACCTTCGGAAATTCCGTAAATCAACGAACGCTCGGTTCCCTATGCTGACGTCTGTCACAGGTACACCGTGACGACCCGAGGAAACCAGACCGCTCACATTGCAAGGATGTCCTTCGTGCGCTTCACAGCTGCTATTTCGCCCTCAAGCGTCGCCATGCTGACCGAGTGTATCTGATTGGCGCTGTGGGACACGCCATCCGGTCCCTCAATACCATAGGTCCAGACTGCGTCGGCGGCATAAATAGGCTGATAGCCCAAATCCGCCGCGCTACGGGTTGTTGATTCCACACAGTGATTGGCGGTCGCACCGCATAGGATGACACGCTCGATGCCTGCCTCATTCAGGACGGACTGCAATGGCGTACCGACAAACCCGCTGCTGCCCGTTTTGATGATGACGGGCTCGCCAGGCGCGGGGGCCGCAACCGGCTGAACCGCTGCGCCCGGTGCGTCGGGATGGAACGGGTCTTCCGGATCGGTACCATGGTGATGAATATGAACCACACTGTCGCCTGCGGATCGGAATTTCTCCAGCAGCGCGGCGATGTTGACCTCAGCCTCGGGGCAGGATCGCTCTGTGCCGGATGCATCCTCGTGCGCCAATGCCATCTGCACATCAATTACCAGCAACGCCGTTTTCATGTTCAAAGATCCTTACTCGGTAGATTCAGCCTTGCGGCTGGCCAAAATGTTCTCCACCCGCTTACCATAGATGCGGATATTGATCTCGTCCCCGATAACCCGGTCAGGCTGCTCATCATAGGTCATGATGGCGGAAATGCGTGGACGGCTTCCTTCGACTTTGGTGACTCCGTGCAATGAATACCCGCCGCGGAAAAGGGTGAAAGTTCCTGCCCCTCGCGAAAAGCTACAGGCCTCGGACATGTCGCCTGCCAATAGGCGGTCCACAGTTTCGCGGTCTTCCGTCTCGTCGGTTCGGGAATTGGGAAGAAACGTGAAATCTCCGCCTTTTTCAGGGGCCTGCAATAACAGGGTCACGGTGCACTCGGTTGTGTCGTAATGCCAAGCGTGCCAGCTTTCCGGTTGCAAGGCGACGACGTTGAGCGCCTGAAACTCATCGGCACACAGATAAAGCTGGTCCTTCATCTGCACCCGCCGCACGAATTCCGTCAGAATTTCAGAGTGATAGAACTGTTTGAGTCCGGTCTCTGCAGGTATCTGGTCATCGGCAAGCTGCACGGCGCTATGGATGAATTCTTTTCGGCGCGGATCATCTTTGGGCAAAGATGGATCAATAGCCCCCTGATAGATGTTGCGTTTGACATGCAGGACTTCGGCCGTCGGCAATAGGTTGTTGGCTTCGGTGTTCAGCCGCTCCAGAGCATTTGCGTGCAGAAAACCATCCAGATTGCACCAGCCGTGTGTTTCCATGCTTTGCTGGCACTCCGCCAGGAATTCCGCCCCCGGACCACTATTCAGGTCAGCAATGGGATAGCGACCGAGGTCAACCAGTTCCAATGCGATATCCTGTTGAGCGTTACATTCGATGCCGGTCATGAAACTCTCCTGTCACAACGCATTGCCCGGTGCGGGGCGGTGAGAATTCCAGATACTATGCAAAGGTAATGTGATCAGATAAATCGAAATAATAATGCCTCATGAACATAAAAAAATTATGAAGAACGATGCGTCATAATCTGAATCTCAATTGGTTGCGCAGCTTTGAAACGGCAGCGCGGCTGCTCAGCTTCACTGCGGCAAGTCACGAGATTGGCCTGACCCAGACAGCCGTCAGTCAGCATATCAAGGCGTTGGAGGCGCAGCTTGGCGACAGGCTTTTTGTACGCCGCCCCAAGAGCCTTCAATTGACCGACGTGGGCAAGGCTTATCTGGTCACGGTACGCGAAGCACTGGACACGATCGAGATGTCGACCACCGGGCTATTTGGGCCGCGTCAGGCCAGTACCATCACCGTGCGCGCCTCAATGGCGTTCATCATGTGGATTTCGCCCAAGCTGGATGGCTTCCTGCACAATCACCCCGATATTGGCGTCAAACTTGTCACCTCGATCTGGAAAAGCCCTGCCGACCAGCAACCCGCTGATGTCGAAATCCTTTTGGCCCGAAATGAGTATGCCAGATCAGACCTGGAGCTTTTGTCGGACGAAGCAATTGTACCGATCTGCTGCTCTAAGGTGCGCAGCGACATCCGTACGCCGCACGACCTGCTGAACAGACCGGCGATCCATATCATGGGGTTTGACGACCACTGGGCGCGCTATCTGTCCGCCTATTCTTTGAAACCGGCCAGTTCCGGCGCACGCTTGGTCACCGACACCTCGACGGCCGCTATGGAGATGGTTGCGGCAGGGTTGGGTTGTGCGGTGGTAATCGAAAGGTTTGCGCTACAGGCGATTGAGACCGCTCGAAACATAAGTGTTGTTGGGGACCCGGTTGCCCTGGGCCAATCCCACTATCTTGTGCGTTCCGACCAACACAGACCCCTCAAACCCGGGGTAGACGCATTCGAAACATGGCTTCGGCGTCAGTTTTGATCTCTTTTTTCATTTGCCCCGCAGAGCTTTCCAGATCGGGCTTGTCGTTGATTGACAAAAGCACGGCTCAGTCATGCATAGCTGAACTTTGGAAAAAATTTCATGGATGTATTGGTGCAATTCCGTGGCACCGCCGCGAGAGAAAACTTGCCGATGCGTTAACTTTCGAATTGAGACCTATTGTACCGCGCCCGGCAATACATAGCTAAACTATGCGGAGGGAGAGAGCCGCGAACAACTGAGATAACCGTCAGGCAACGCGCCGGAAATCTGAAGGCGTGTCAGGGTAGAGCTGTGTCTGACATATGAGGGATGGCCAAAAAATACGCCATAACAGGAGAACACAATGGTCGAACTTGCACAGGGAACATGGGTTGTTATCGCCGACGGGGAAAAGGCGCTGTTCATGGAGAACGTCACCGACGCTGAAGACCCCAATCTGGTTGTCGTATCCGTGGAAGAAAGCGACGGACCAACCGCCAAACCTTCGGATCGGGCTGGTCGACGCTTTGACGGCGCGCCACATCAGAAATCGGCTGTGGAAGAGAGCAAATGGAAAACCCATGCGAAATCTCTGTTTGTTCAGGATGTTGCCAACCTGTTGAATCGCAAAGGGTTGAAAGGGGCCTATAAACGTCTGGTCCTGGTGGCCAGCCCGCATGTTCTGGGGCTTTTGCGTCGGCGGTTGCACAGCGAAGTGCTGGGCAAAGTGGTTGCCGAGGTCGACAAGACCCTGACCAATCACCCGTTGCATAAGGTCGAACAGGTGTTGCGACAGCGCCTAGCCCCTGCGACTTGAATTCGCCAAATCAAACGGGCGGTATTGTCCGCCCGTATACCCCAAAATTTAATTAAGAACTTTCCTCAGCGCAGACATTGCAGCGTCAGGGCCATCGACCCATGTGATGAAGTCTGACAGCGACGCATCTGCAAAGCCTTGCCCGATGACCTGTTGCAACAGCTCGTGCAGCGTATCCCAGTACCCATCCACATTCATGATCAGAATGGGCTTGTCGTGCAGACCCAACTGACGCCAGGTGAGCGCCTCGAACAACTCGTCCAACGATCCTGGACCGCCGGGCAGGACAATGACCGCATCGGCGTTCATGATCATCACCTTCTTGCGCTCGTGCATCGTCTCGGTGACCACGAAACGGGTCAGGTCTGTTTTGCCGACTTCGCGCTGAAGCAGATGCACGGGGATGACGCCGAACGTGTCGCCACCAGCGGACTGCGCGGCACGGGCCACTTCGCCCATCAGGCCGACATCGCCGGCACCATAAACAAGCCGCCAGCCTTCCTCGGCCAGAAGGGTTCCGAATTGCTGAGCTGCATTGGAATAGGCCGAATTCGCGCCATTTCGTGACCCGCAGTACACACAGACAGATTTCTGAGACATGGGATGGCTTCTCCGGGCTTGTATCTGGGCTTTTGACCCGTGATAGCGGGATTGGTAGATTGGCTCAACCGTCAGGCAGAATGTGTTATACTCAAGGCACTTGCGCTGCGGAGCGAAAGGAAAAAAATGGACTCCAAGTCGGGAAGCGAAAGCTCCGGTACTTTCATCTGGGGGGTGATTGCCGGCATCGTTGCACTGGTCGGAGCTGGCGGGTTGTACCTGTCCGGCATCTTCGGGGACGGTCCTCAGGAAGCTGTGCCTCAACAGGACACGGCCATTCAGACCTCGGAAGAAGCCCGCCCAGCTAACACCCCGACCGAGGATCAGAGCGCGGCAGTTGACGAACCGGAAGCCGCTGAAACCACTGCCGATCAATCCGATGCGGCGCCTGCATCTGACACGGCCGAAGCTGAATCGGTTATCTCAACACCAACGCTGGACCAGATCTTTGTTGAGCCGGACGGGAATACCCTCCTTTCAGGGAGCGCGGAGCCGGGTGCGGATGTTCGTGTCCTTCTGGATGGTGAGCAAGTACACAGCTTTACCGTCGACAACACCGGTCAGTTTGCCGAGTTTCTGTCGATCCCCTTCTCAGATGATGCGCGCGGGCTAACACTGGAAACTGCAGGCGAGGATCAACCCGTCCGTTCCGACGACTATTTGATTGCAGCTTTGCCTGAACCGGAACCGACAGCCGAGCAGATTGCTACCGCCGAAACAGCTGAGGCGCCACCTGCCGGTAACGAAACGGCAGATGTCCAAGATGTGTCCGCGTCAGAGGCAACAGATCAGGCGACGACCACTGATGTCGAAACGGCTGACGCAACTGCAGAGCAATCATCGGATCGGCTTCAAGAAACGGCGCAAGAACCCGCAGAAGAAGGTGATGAAAATCAACAGGTCGCTATTCTACGCTCTGGTGAAGACGGGGTTGAATTGGTTCAATCGCCAACAGCAGACCCCAAACCCTCGACAGAGGTGGCGTTGGATACGATCGGGTATTCGGACGCGGGTGCAGTCGAACTCACCGGGCGGGTGCCGGATGGGTCTGCAGTGCGACTGTATCTGGATAACCAGCTTGTCGACGATCTGTCGCCAGTTGATGATGGCAAATGGCGTAGCGAACTCGAAGGTATTGACCCCGGCGTCTATACGTTGCGCGTGGATGAGGTTGCCTCGGATGGTACCGTCGTCAGCCGCCTTGAAACACCGTTCAAACGCGAACCGCTCGAGGTTTTGCGCGCGGCAGAGGTCGGCGACCAACCCCAGAACGAACCGGACGCGCCCCCGATCCGCGCGGTCACTGTGCAGGAGGGCGACACGCTATGGGCAATTTCGCGCGACCGGTTCGGTGATGGTATCCTTTATGTGAAGCTGTTCGAGGCCAATCGCGACTCGATCCGCGATCCTGATTTGATCTATCCCGGTCAGATATTCACCATCCCGGAATAAACTATTGCTGCTGGCCCTTGTCGGGCCAGCGGTCTATCTCTGACCGCAGATCAGGTACGTGATGAGACGAGCAGCGCCAATGACCTCAGCCGATACGCACACGTCCGACGAACGCCGCTCTGGCTGGCGCACGATCCGGAAGGTTGCACCATATATGTGGCCCGAGGGCGAACCGTGGGTAAAACGGCGTGTTGTTCTGGCCATGGGCATGCTGGTTCTGGCCAAGCTGATCGCGGTCTACACTCCTATCCTTTATAAAGGTGCAGTCGACGGGCTTGCAGGCGAAGGCGTTCCGCCGCTGGCGTTGGGCGCGGTCGGTCTGACCGTGGCTTATGGCGTCGCGCGGATGATGACCGTGGGTTTCCAGCAATTGCGCGATGCGGCCTTTGCCCCGGTCGGGCAGCGGGCCTTGCGCGCGCTGGCGTTGGAGACCTTCCAACACATCCACCAACTGTCCATGCGTTACCACGTGACGCGGCGCACTGGAGGGCTGAGCCGGATCATCGAACGGGGCGTGAAAGGAGTGGAATTCCTGCTGCGCTTTCTGCTGTTTTCCATCGGGCCGTTGATCCTAGAACTGCTGCTGGTTGCGATCATCTTGATGTGGCTGTTCGATGTCTGGTATCTGGTCGTCGTCGCCGTCACCATTGCGCTTTACATCTGGTTCACCTTCGCAGTGACCGAATGGCGCGTGAAGCTGCGTCGCGAGATGAACGATCAGGATACCGAAGCCAACCAACGCGCCATCGACAGCTTGTTGAACTTCGAAACTGTCAAGTATTTCAACGCGGAACAGCGTGAAGCCGAACGTTATGACGTCTCGATGAAAGCCTATGCCGGGGCGGCTTTGAAAACTGCGTATTCGCTGGCCTTCCTGAATTTCGGTCAGTCCTTTCTGATCACCTGCGGGTTGATCGGAGTGATGGTGCTGGCGGCACTTGGCGTACAGCAGGGTACGCTGACTGTCGGCGATTTTGTCATGGTCAACGCCTACATGATCCAGATTACCGTGCCGCTGAACTTTCTGGGCACGGTCTACCGGGAAATCCGCCAGTCGCTTGTCGATATGGGGCAAATGTTCGATCTGCTTGAGCAACCGACCGAGGTACAGGACAAGCCCAACGCGCCCGATCTGGTGGTCAATGGTGGTGAGGTGACTTTGGATAATGTCCACTTTGGCTATGATGCGGACCGCGAGATCCTCAAAGGTGTGACGCTGACAGTACCCGCTGGTCAGACGGTGGCAATCGTGGGTGCCACCGGATCCGGCAAGTCGACGATCGGCCGGTTGCTGTTCCGGTTCTACGATGTCACTGGAGGCGCGTTGAAAATAGATGGTCAGGATGTGCGCGACGTAACACAAGGCAGCCTGCACGCAGCCATCGGCGTCGTGCCGCAGGACACTGTGCTGTTCAATGATACCATTCGGTACAACATCGCTTACGGCCGGGACGGGGCCACTCAGGATGAGGTCGAAGCCGCAGCCAAGGCTGCACAGATCCACGACTTTATCGTGACGTTGCCCGAAGGCTACGACACCAAGGTTGGCGAACGAGGGCTGAAACTGTCAGGTGGCGAAAAGCAAAGGGTGGGCATTGCGCGCACCTTGCTGAAAAATCCACCAATCCTGCTGTTGGATGAGGCGACCTCGGCACTGGATACGGACACGGAACAAGACATCAAGGATGCGTTGGCACGGGCAGGCGAGGGACGAACCGTGCTGACGATTGCGCACCGTCTGAGCACCATTGCCGAGGCGGACCGCATTGTCGTGCTGGAACGCGGTGAAATCCTAGAGCAAGGCAACCATGACGAGCTTTTGCAACGTGAGGGCCGCTATGCGCAACTCTGGAGCCGCCAGCAAGCGGACGCCGCCTGATGCGGTCGCAAAGCGATTGATGCATTCGTGCATAATACCACGGCAAAAAATGTAGCTATGCGTACAAGTTTAATTTGACGCTCATTTTCCTTGGTGACACTTCACATAAAGTCATGGTGCCAGGCACTGTGGCCGGACCTAAAATAAGGGATTATCTAATGAAAATGCGTGTAGCAGCAGCTTTGACCGCGGCTGTTCTTATGGCAACGTCGGCTTTTGCCGAGGATCTTGAATTTCTTGTCGTGAACGACTCCAGCGCGGATCTGGTTGAGTTCAATGTCTCGCCCGCGTCGTCCGATAGTTGGGAGGGCAACCTGCTGCGCGGTGGCTATCTGGCGCCCGACTACGAAGCCGATGTTGTGATCGCCGATGGATTAACCACATGCGTCTACGACATCCGGGGCGCGTTTGACGATGGCTCGTCAGTTGAAGATTTCGGTCTGAACCTGTGTGATCTGGGTGAATATGTATTCACCGACTAAGTCTTAAAGAAGAAAAATGGCGAACCGTGGGGTTCGCCATTTTTTGTTACTCTGCCGCTTTGAGAGGCGATGTGGGTGGGTGATCAGGACGCTCATCCTTGTCCGCATCTGATGCGGGCGCAGTAGGCGTCTCATCACCCCAGACAACTTCCGTGGCCTGTACCTGACGCGCAGCGCGCCCAACGGCCATATCCTGAGCGATTTGGCTGGAGCGGCCCGAGGTGGCCCGAGCCAGCGCCTTGCCCCCCCATACCGCATAGGTGGTGACCCAGACCCTCAGCGCCAGGAACGAAGGTGTGACGATCAGGGTCAGAACTGTTGCGATACCCAGCCCGAACACAACCGCCGTGGCCAGCTGTTTCCACCACAGCGCGGTTGGGCTGTTGATGGAATAACCGCCATTGATGAAGTCCAGCGACAATCCGAACATCATCGGTGTCAGGCCCGCCATGGTGGTCAGGGTGGTCAACAGAACCGGGCGAATACGCGCCTCGGCCGTGCGGATGATCGCCTCGATCCGAGGCATATAGCGGCTGTATTCCTGATAAGTGTCGATCAGAACAATGTTGTTGTTCACCACGATCCCCGCCAGGGCCACGATCCCTGTCCCGGTCATGATGATCGAGAAGGGCTGCTGCATGACCATCATGCCGATCAGAACACCGGTGGTCGAAAGGACAACAGCCAGCAGAACCAGAACCGAGTTGTAGAACGAGTTGAACTGCGCCAGCAGGATCACGAACATCAGCCCCAACGCGCCTAGAAATGCATTTGCCAAAAACGCACCGGATTCTTCCTGATCTTCCTGATCGCCAGTCCATTCCCAACTGACCGCATTGCCGAAGGGGTTGGTTTCCAGCCATTCGGTCAGCACCGCAATGCGCTCGTTCGGGTTGATCAGGGTGATCCGGGCGTCACCGGACTCGATATCCGCCCGCAAGACGTCGGCGTTTTCCGCGCCTGTCAGCGAAACCAGCTCATAGATACTGCCTGTCGGGCCGGTGAGGGTCGCGCCGGTGGGTTCCGCGCCGTCTACAACTTCGCGTACGATTGCCAGCCGTTGTTCAGTGCCCTCGGGGCCATCGGTCACAACCTTGCTCAGGCCCGGTTCCACATCCGCCTTCACATCATAATAGCGCTGTTGGTTGATCCGGTTGATTTCGGCCAGTTTGGCCACTGGTTTGCGCGTGACAAAGTTCGACAGGGGCACAAGACCGTCAGGCGTGCGTACCTTGAGCGTGTCCAGCGTGGAAAGCACCCGATCTGCATCGGGCAGGCGGACACGGATTTCGATTTCCTCATCCACGCCCTCGGGCCGCATTTCGCCCAGCAGCAGCCCACGCGTGACCAGCTGCACCATTGCACCGACGGTGGCTACGTCCGCACCGAACCGACCCGCCTTTGCAACGTCCACGTCAATCTGCCAGTCGATACCCGGCAGGGGCAGCGTGTCTTCGATCTTGATCAGGCCAGGAGTTTCTTCGAACACTTCCCTGGCTGTGACCGTGGCAGAGGTCAACTCCTCCCAACCGTCCGCCTTGATACGCAAGTGAACAGGCTTGGCCGAGGCCGGACCCTGTTCCAATGGCAGGATTTCGACAACGATGCCCGGGATCTGCGCCAGTTCCGCGTTCAACTGATCCAGCACAAAGTCGCCGTCATAGTCCGGTGCTACCGTTTCGCGGTCGATCAACCCACCAAGGATTGGCTCAGACACGTTGGGCCGATCTTCCCACGGAATGATCTCGAACTGAACGCGACCGACGGTATCGGCCGGAGCCTGCGCGCCGCCATTGTTCTGGTTCAACCCGCCTTCACCAGCAAAGGCAAAGACGTTAACGACCGCAGGATGTGCGCTGATGATTTCTTCGGCGGCCAGAACCATCTGGTCCTTTTCCGCCAGCGAGATATTGCCGCGGGCCCGAACATAGGCTGTGGCCTGTTCCGGTTCGCTTTCGACAAAGAATTCGACGCCGCGGTTGTTGTTCCCATAAGCGGTCATGACACTCATGACAGCAAACCCAATGACGCCAATCGAGACAATCGGCATGATCGGGTTGCCTACCAGAAATTTGATAACGTAGCCAAAGGGCGTGTGTTCACGCGCTGTATGCACATGCTGATCCGGCGCGCGTTCGATCTTGGCAGCACTCAGCGTGACCGATCCGGCAAAGGCACCGAAGATGAACAGAAACGCGCCAAACAGAACGCCCCCGGATGCGCCTTCGGGCAGCAGGTAGGCTGGGTTCAGCAGTTGCATCGCCCCCAGAAAAATCAGGTAGAGCGACGGCGGAACCATGACGGCGCGGACCCACCAACGGGTGCGCGCACGCAGCCAGTTGGAGGTGCGGTCAAAGACCCGGCTGAGACGTCCCGAGACACCACCCATGACGGGCAGGTAGATCAGCGCAACGATCAGCGAGGCCGACAGAACGAAGATCAGGGTGACAGGCAGCATGCCCATGAACTCACCCGGAACGCCGGGCCAGAAGAGCATCGGCAGGAAGGCACAAAGCGTAGTGGCAGTCGACGACACAATCGGCCAAAACATCCGCTGCGCCGCCTCGACATAGGCGTGCATCGGGCCGACGCCCTCTTTGATGCGTTTGTCCGCGTATTCCACAACGACAATGGCCCCGTCGACCAGCATCCCGACCGCAAGGATCAGACCGAACATCACAATGTTCGAAATGCTGACACCCATGACGGCGAGGAACGCGAAACACAGCAGGAACGAGGTCGGGATCGCAAAACCGACCAGCAGCGCGGCACGTGTGCCAAGCGAGGCCAGAACAACGATCATCACCAGCGCGATAGCGGTCAGAACCGAGCCTTCCAACTGGCTGACCATCGATCCCACGATGCGGCTCTGGTCGTTTGAGGTGCCCAGCTGAATAGCGGCCTGCATCTCGGGCGGCCATTTCGCCTGCGCGGCGGCGATGGTCTGTTTCACGCCCTCAACCGTGTCGATCAGGTTAAAGCCCTTGCGCTTGACCACCTGTAGCGCGACAGTCTGTTCGCCGTTGAAACGGGCGGTCCCTTCGCGGTCTTCAAAGGTGTAGTTGATCTGCGCCAACTCTCCCAAGGTGACGACCCGGTCACCATTTACCTTGACCGGCAGGCCATAAACATCCTGCGCTGTTTTGAAGGAAGAGGGGATCTTGACCGAGAATGTGCCTTGCGCAGTCTCAACCTCGCCAGCCGCGATCAGCTGGTTGTTGTTCTGAACAACGTTAATGAGTTCAGCGGCTGTGACGTTGTACGCCTCCAGGCGCAAAGGGTCGATTACCACCTCAAGCATCTCGTCTCGATTGCCCGCAATACCAGCCTCGAGCACCGAATCCATCGCCTCAAGGTCGTCCTGCAAGTCTTTGGCAACACGGGCCATCGTGCGTTCCGGAACCGCGCCGGTCAGGTTGACAATAACGATGGGGAATTCTGAAAAATTGATCTCGAACAGAGAATACTGTTCAGCGCCTTCGGGGAATTCAGCCTGCGCGCTGTTCATTGCGTCGCGCACATCGGCCATGATCGCGGTCTTGTCCCAGCCGAAATCGAATTCCAACGCCACACCGGCATAGCCTTCGGCAGCGGTGGACGTCATTTCCTTCAGACCATCAAGGTCGGCAAGCTCGGTTTCCATTGGTTTGACCAACAGGTTTTCCGAGTCCTCGGCAGAAATGCCCGGAAACTGGACCGAGACAAACAGGGCAGGGATTTCGATATCCGGCTCGCCTTCTTTGGGCAGGCCGACATAGGCAAACCCGCCCACCACCAATGAGATGGCGATGAAGGCCAGAACCATTCTGGCCCGGCCGGCGGCCCAACTGACGATTCCGGTCATTTTGCTGCTTCCCGATATGTGGGTTCGACTGTGACGCCGCGGGTCACGAACTCTTGCCCGACGATTATGATGTCCGCAGTTTCCGGCAGGCCGCTAACCCAAACTCCCTCGGCGGTGTCGCGCAGCAGAACGACGGGTTGGAAATCGACCACGTTGCTTTGGCCGATGGTGCGAACACCGAGCTGGCCATTATTGTTCAGGGTCAGTGCCGATTGCGGCAGGAAATGCGCCTTGGCCCCAGCGGCCGAGATGCGGATGTCGGCGGTTTGGCCGTCGCGAATGGCCAGTTCCGGGTTTGGAACCGTGATTTCAACCTCAAAGGTACGGGTTGTTTCATCCGCCGAACGGCTCAGAAATGTCACACGACCTGCGACCTGCAAACCAGTAACCAGTTGCGCGGTGGCCTCGGACCCGACAATGATCCGGTTCACCTCGGTTTCAGGTACAAACCCAACCAGTTTGATCGGATTCAATTGGATGACGGTTGCGCAGAGCGAGCCGGGCTGCATCAGGCTGCCCAATTCGGCTGTGTCGCTTTCCAGCAGCCCTTTGAAGGGGGCTTCGATGGTCTGGCGGTCAATCTCGCGTTGCGCAGCTTTGACCTCGGCCGTTGCGGCTTCGATCCCGGCGCGGGTGGCCTCAAGACCTGCTTCGGCGGTTTTGATGCCGGCCTCTGCGGTCCTCATGGCCGCCTCGCTGGAGATTCTGCGTGTTTCCGACCCGAACCCGGTCTCGGACAGTTTATTCGCGGCCGTCAGGTTGATCTCGGCCTCAGCGACACGCGCATGCGCTTCATCCAGACGCGCCTCGGCTTCTGGGATACGGCTTTGGGCCTCCAACTTGGCGGCTTTGGCTTCGGCCAGGCTGGCGGGGCGGGTGCCTGGGTCAAGCTCGCACAGGATATCGCCCGCTTCCACGAATGTGCCTTTGCGTTTGGGTTCCGAGATGACAGTGGATGTAGTTTCGGCCAGAACTTCGACCTGTCGATTGGCCTTGGTCTGGCCCCGCAATAGCACGGCGCTGTCAATTTCGCGTGCAATTGACCTAACGGCAACGACGCCAATCGTCGCCTGATCCGTGTCCGCGACCGAGTTGGAATCGCCGGCAGCGTCAGGGCCGGCCTCGGCTTCCGCGCGCCCGGCAAAGGCGAACAAGGTGTCTCGTTCAAATACCAACAAAAACAGAACAACAATCACCAAAGCGGCGTTTGCCAATGAAATCAATCGCATGCAGGGCTACTCCCAGAATTCTTTTCCACGTTTTTTTGGCGGTCATGCTAGAAAGTGGGGACGATTATGAACCTTTTCCACACTAAACTGAATAGTTCGGTTTATTTTTTTGTACAAGAGTGTAAGCCCTCAGCGGGATTGAGCGAAATCGGACCCTTGGCTTGGCGAATGTGCCGGGGTATGACATGGCGCCATACACCAAGGATGCAGCCCCGGAGGGCAGGGATGAGCGACGTCGACAGTTTTATTGATGAGGTGACCGAAGAGGTTCGCCGAGACCGTCTGTTCCTGCTGCTACGCAGATGGGGTTGGGTCGGCGTGCTTGCAGTTGTCCTGATCGTTGGCGGCGCTGCGTTCAATGAGATTCGCAAGTCGCGGGCAACCAGTCAGGCGCAAGAATTGGGTGACTCGATTCTGGCGGCGCTTTCGCAGAATGAGTCGGGTGACCGGGCAGCCAGCCTTGCCGCCGTCGAAACACAATCGCCGGGTGGGGATGCCGTTCTCAACATGCTGTTGTCGGCCTCTCAGCTTGAGGCCGGATCGGAACAGGATGCGATCGCCAGTCTGAATGCCATTGCGTCCCAGGGCGATCTGCCGGAAATCTACCGCGCTATCGCGGCTTTCAAAGCGCTGCTTCTTCAGACCGACACTCTGCCGGTCGCTGATCGCCGCCTTCAGCTCGAGGCGCTGGCTGCGCCGGGCGCACCGCTGCGGTTGTTGGCCGAGGAACAGTTGGCCCTGATTGATGTGTCCGAGGGCGATGTCGATGCGGCCATCACGCGGCTTCAAGCCTTACGTCAGGATGCAGAGGTTGGCGTGGATTTGCAGCAACGTGCGGCTCAGCTGATCATAGCACTGGGTGGCGAACCAGAGCCATTGGTAGCCCAGCAGGGCTGATCCGGTGGTGGCAAAAAAATTCACAGGCGAGTTCGGAATATCATGGTAGCAAGTCTATTCTCCCGTATTGGATTGCCGATGGCAGCCCTTTCCCTGACCATGGTCGCCGCTTGCCGCGAACCTGAAGTCATTTTGCCGGGGCCGCGTGAAGATATCCGTCCTGCCGCCGATACCGAAACGGTGGAAACTCGCGGATCGAAACCGATCAGCTTGCCGGGGCAAAAAGCCAACGCAAGCTGGCCGCAAAGTGCAGGCACGGCTGCGTTCCGGACAACCAATGCACAGTTGCGAGCTGCGCCGCAGCGTATCTGGTCCACGTCAATTGGGCAGGGTGACTCGCGCAGGCAGCGGATCACGGCCGAACCCGTTGTCGCGGGTGGATTGATCTATACGCTGGATGCGGGGGCAACGGTGTCTGCTGTGTCGCCGCAAGGGCAGGTCGTTTGGGACACCGATCTCATCCCCCCAAATGACGGCGACTCGGATGCCACCGGCGGTGGAATGGCCTATGATAATGGCGTGCTTTATGTATCTTCCGGTTTTGGTCGGTTGACGGCGCTGGATGCCAAAACCGGTGCAGTTCGGTGGCAGAAGAAGCTGAACGCGACGGGCAGCGGAGCACCTTTGGTCAGCAACGGGTTGCTTTATCTGGTGGCCGGTGACGAAACCGGTTGGGCGGTCAATACCAAGGACGGTCGCATAGCCTGGCAAATTCAAGGCACCCCTAGTGTCGGAAACGTTCTTGGCGCGCCCGCACCGGTGATTGCTTCAGATTTTTCCGTCTTCGCATTTGGCTCGGGTGATATTGCGGCGACGTTTCGCCGGGGCGGTATTCGCCGCTGGAATGCGTCAGTGGCCGGGGGGCGTCGCGGACGCGCGGCGGCTCAGATCGTCGATGTAACCGGCGGACCGATGGCAGTCGGCGACACGATTTATATCGGCAACCATTCGGGTCGAACCGTTGCGTTCGATGCCAATTCCGGCGATCGGATCTGGACTGCAGACGAAGGGGCTGTGGATACGGTCTGGGCCGCTGGCAACAGCATTTTCCTGATCAGTGACCGTAGTCAGCTAGTGCGGTTAGACGCGGCCACTGGTGTGATCGTTTGGGCGCAGGACCTGCCGGGATTTGTCAAAGACAAGCCGAACCGCCGTGGCCCGATTTACGCGCATTATGGTCCGATCATGGCGGGTGGGCGCATCGTTGTTACCTCGAATGACGGCTATATTCGGTTCTTCAACCCAGTTGACGGAACACTGGTGAATCGTGTTGAAGTGCCCGGTGGCGCGACGACGGCGCCGGTCGTAGCGGGTCAGACCCTTTACGTCGTGTCGACCAAAGGTGATTTGCACGCTTTCCGTTGACCACAAGATGCGCTAAAGGGCGCGTCTGAGTCTTGAAAGTTGAGTATCATGTCGCTGACCCTCGCCATCGTGGGGCGCCCGAATGTGGGCAAATCCACCCTGTTTAATCGCCTTGTGGGCAAGCGTCTGGCTTTGGTCGACGACCAGCCCGGCGTGACGCGCGACTTGCGCGAAGGCCAAGGGCGCTTGGGTGATCTGCGCTTTACCGTGATCGACACGGCTGGTCTGGAAGATGCGACCGACGACAGCCTTCAGGGCCGAATGCGCCGCCTGACTGAGCGTGCGGTGGACATGGCCGACGTCTGCCTGTTCATGATCGACGCGCGCGTTGGCGTTACTCCGACCGATGAGATGTTTGCCGAGATTCTGCGTAAGCGCTCCAAACACGTGATCCTTGCTGCCAACAAGGCCGAGGGTAATGCGGCGGATGCGGGTGTTCTTGAAGCCTACAATCTAGGGTTGGGTGAGCCGGTGCGTCTTTCGGGCGAACACGGCGAGGGGATGACCGATCTGTATTCCCAGCTGATGCCGTTGGCCGATGCCGCCGAAGAACAGGCGGTCGAGGATGCGCCGGAAACCGATATTGAACTGGATGAGGACGGTGAGGGCGAAACGCCTCTGATCACTGCCGCGAAACCGCTGCAGGTGGCCGTTGTGGGTCGTCCGAACGCTGGTAAATCCACGTTGATCAACAAGATCATTGGCGAAGATCGTCTTCTGACCGGCCCTGAGGCCGGTATTACACGCGATGCTATCAGTTTGCGCGTCGACTGGACCGACCCGGACGGGGATAGCACGCCGATGCGTATCTTTGATACGGCCGGCATGCGCAAAAAAGCCAAGGTGCAGGAGAAGCTTGAGAAGCTTTCGGTCTCGGACGGGCTGCGCGCCGTTAAATTTGCCGAGGTAGTGGTCGTGTTGTTGGACGCAGCCATCCCGTTCGAACAGCAGGACTTGCGTATCGCCGATCTGGCAGAGCGTGAGGGCCGTGCTGTCGTTGTCGCCATCAACAAGTGGGACATCGAAGAAGACAAACAGGAAAAGCTGCGCGACCTGAAAGAGTCGTTCGAACGCCTGCTGCCGCAATTGCGCGGCGCGCCTTTGATTACCGTGTCTGCTAAAACGGGAAGGGGGCTTGAGCGTTTGCGCGCTGCCATCCTGCGTGCCCATGACATTTGGAACCGCCGGGTCCCGACAGCCGCGTTGAACCGCTGGCTGACGGCGATGCTGGAACAGCACCCGCCACCAGCGCCGCAAGGCCGACGGATCAAATTGCGCTATATGACTCAGGCCAAGACACGCCCACCTGGATTCGTGGTCATGTGTTCGCACCCCGACAAGATGCCAGCCAGCTATACACGGTATCTGGTCAATGGCCTGCGCGAAGACTTTGACATGCCCGGTACCCCGATCCGCCTGACATTACGCGGACAGGGGGACAAGAATCCCTACAAGGGACGCCGCAAGAAAAACGCGGGCGCTTTGGCCAAACATCTCAAGGGTCGCGCGTAACTACGCCAATTTTCAGCATTTTCGGCTGAGGGGCGTGACAGCCCGAATTCCCCGCGCTAGCATTCACTAGCGTGCATCTGTTTTGAGCGCGCGTTATTTCACGCGGAGCATCCGCACTAGTTTTTTACAACCATTGGACCTGACCAACGTGGGGAGCGGCTGGATGGATCTGAGGGAATACACACGGCAATACGCGGTTCAGGACAACAGATTGGCCGCGCTAAGCTATTTTGGGACCTTTGCGGTGTATTTTACGTCGCTAGCATTGGCGATCGCCTTTGTGGATCGCTGGTATGTCATGATCCCCGCCGGAATCGTCTTCGCCTTTTCGGCGGTGCGCCTTTACGTGCTTCAGCACGATTGCGGGCATCACTCGCTGTTTGAGACACGTCGCCAAAACGAGTGGGCGGGGCACGGACTTTCGCCGTTCACGTTTGCTCCGTTTGAGGTGATGAAACAGAATCACAACCTGCACCACGCGGGCATCGGCAATCTTGAACATCGCGAGACGGGTGAAATCCATACGATGACCCTGCGGGAATGGAACCAGGCCGATTGGAAAACACGGCTGTTTTACAGGCTTTATCGCAATCCATTCATCCTGGTCCCAATCGGGGCGCTGTTTACCTACTTTATTCGTTACCGGTGGCCTAAGAACACGGTGCGGTTTGGTGTGAAGGGCGTGTTGCTGCACAACCTGTCGATCATCGTCTTTCTTGGCCTGCTGTACTTGATCACGGGGACCACAGGTATTCTGGTCTGGCTTGTGTTTTCACTGCTGGGCGGGATGCTGGGTGTGTTTCTGGTCTATCTCCAACACAATTTCGAGGACACGTACTGGGATGTTCGTCCGGATCTGGACCCGCAACTGGCCGCACTTCAAGGGTCATCGGCGCTGGATTTCGGATGGTGGTTCGACAATGCGGTCGCCTGTATCACCCTGCACGATATCCACCATTTCAATGCGCGCATTCCGTCCTATCGGCTGCGCGCGTGCCATTACAACTTGCCGCCTGAATTCACACCGCGCCGGATCAAGTTCCCCGAAGCAGTCGCGGCCTTGACCCTGAAACTGTGGGATGAAGACGCCAAGCGGCTGGTGCCGTTTCCTCGAAAGGACCACCCAGGCAGCCTTGCCCACAGCAACTGACGCAATTGACCTGCATCTTCGGGTACCGACTTGTGAGAAAGAATTTCTGCTATACATACGAAAATGCAGGGAAAATCGGAAAGGACAAAGAATGACCGCAGTGACCGCAATAAAAGGCGTCGGAGAGGGGCTTGGAAAGTCTTTGGCTGCCAATGGTTTCAAAACCGCCGAGGCCGTTGCCAAGGCAACCCCCGCTGCTCTGATCAAAGTCCCGCGTATCGGTGAAGCCCGTGCAGTTGTTCTGATCGCAGCCGCGAAAGAGGCGACTGCGGCGAAGCCAGCAGCACCAAAACCCGCAGCGGCCAAGCCTGCTGCCAAGCGCACTGCGACAAAACCTGCAACGCGCCGTGCGCCCGCCAGAAAACCCGCGACGCGCCGACCAGCGGCCCGAAAGACCATTGCTGCCGCTGCCGCTGAGAAACGCGCGGAAGAGGCTGCACGCAAAGCGGCCGAGGAGAAAGCCGCTGCTGAAATTGCTGCAGCCAAGGCTAAGAAGAAGGCAAAGGCCAAAGCCAAGGCTGAAAAGGCCGCCAAGAAACTTCAGGAAATGGAAGCCGTGTTCTCGAAAGCCAAGGACAAGGTGAAGGCCAAGGCGAAGAAGGATAAGAAGAAAGACAAAAAGAAAAAAGCCGACAAAGCGGACAAGAAAAAAGACAAAAAGAAAGACAAGAAAAAGGATAAGAAAAAGGCGAAGAAGTAAACTTCTCCGCCTTGCTTGTTCTCAGATCGGCTGCCTACGGGATGCCGGTTATCTTATGCCAGCGTGCCGTCCAGTTGAAGCGTCAGCTTGCCGCCCAGATAGGGAGCGAGAACCTCAGGCAGGGTGACGGTGCCATCTGCGTTCTGGCCGTTTTCCAACACGGCGATCAGGCAACGCCCTACGGCCAGACCCGATCCGTTCAGCGTGTGAACATATTCCGGCTTGCCGCCAGCTTCGGGCCGGAACCGCGCATTCATGCGGCGCGCCTGGAAATCACCACAGGTCGAGACCGAGCTGATCTCTCGATACGTGTCCTGACCCGGAAGCCACGCTTCGATATCAAAGGTCCGTCGTGCACCAAAACCCATGTCGCCGGTGCACAGAACGACGGTGCGATAGGGAATGCCCAGCTTTTCCAAAATGCCCTCGGCACAGCGCAACATGCGTTTCTGTTCGTCATCCGACTTGTCGGGATGCGTGACCGAGACCATCTCGACCTTTTCGAACTGGTGCTGGCGCAACATACCACGCGTGTCCCTGCCAGCCGATCCGGCTTCGGACCGGAAGCACAGCGAATGCGCGGTGTAGCGCCGGGGCAGGTAGCTTTCCTCAATCATCGTGTCGTTGACGATATTGGTCAGCGACACCTCGGAGGTCGGGATCAACCACCAGCCCTCGCGGGTTTGATAGCTGTCCTCGCCGAACTTCGGCAATTGGCCGGTGCCCTGCATCATCTCGGACAGAACCAGAACCGGGCCGTTCACCTCTGTCAGTTCGTTCTCGTTGATATGCGTGTCCAGCATAAATTGCGCCAATGCTCGGTGAATGCGGGCAACTCCGCCGGACAGCAGCACAAAACGCGAGCCGGACAGCTTGGCGGCCGTTTCAAAATCCATGCCGTTTTGAACGGCTTCGATTTCAAAATGTTCTTTGGGTTCAAAGTTGCGCGGGCTGGGAGTGCCCCAGCGGTTGACTTCGACATTATCGTTCTCGTCCGCACCTTCGGGCACATCATCGGCCGGCAGGTTCGCGATACGGATCAACTGATCGGACAGCAGCGCGTCCAGATCCTTGGCCTCATTTTGCATCCGGGCGATCTCGGCTTTTTTCTCAGCCACAAGCGCGCGCAGGCGCTGGAATTCTTCCTCGTCACCACGGGCCTTGGCGGCACCGACTTCTTTGCTGGCCTTGTTCTGTTCCGCTTGAGCTGTCTCTGCAGCCAGAATCTTGGCCCGGCGGCTTTCGTCCAGCCTAAGCAATTCTGACGACACCGGCGCGTCCCCGCGGCGCGCAAGTGCGGCGTCGAAGGCGGCTGGGTTTTCGCGAATGGCGCGGATGTCGTGCATGGTTCAGATCCTTAAATGCGTGAATCACTGAAACCGCTTATGCACCATCTGAAAGGCGGGGTGTAGCGTCCCTTACGACTTATCGGTGTCCTCGTGTGTTTCATGCGCCAGATGGCCATCCCAATGCTCGGCCGGGATCTTTGGTTCCGGCGGATCGGCCATGTAAGAGGGTGTCATGATCTGAACGCCGTTTTCATTGAACACGGCCACGATATTGCGATGCAGGTCCGACCGGATTCTCGGGATTATGCTGCCTCGGGTCGTATAGCCGTTGATCTGGTAGTTGATCGCGTAATCGGCCAAAGCCGTCCACAAAACAAAGGGTTCGGGCTTGGCCTTGATGCCTTTGGTGCGATTGGCGGCCTCGATCAGCATCGCCTCAACCTTTTCGGGCGGTTCTTCATAGCCAATGCCGACCGTAGTGTGCAGCAACAGGCCGCTGCCATCGGTTTTCTTCGAGAAGTTCACCACATCCGAGTTCATCAGCTGCGCATTTGGGATCGAGATCAATTCGTTCTTGATGGATTTCAGATGCGTCTCCATCAGTTTGATCTGAACTACATCGCCGATATGATCGCCGATTTGAATCCGGTCGCCGATCGAGGTCGAGCGACGATAGATCACAAACAGGCCGGCCAGCATATTTGACACGACCGAATTGGCGCCCAGCGACAGCATGGCACCGACCAGGATCGTCAGGCCCTGGAACGCAGCCGAGTCCGATCCGGGGATGTAGGGGACGGCGAAGACCAACGCGATCAGGATCACCACGACACGGGCGATGTTAAAGGTTGGACTTACCCAGTGTTTTTCGAAATCGCCCATGTCAAACGAGCCCGCTTCGACCGCGTCAAAGAACACCCGCATCCCCTTGATGATGTACATCGCCACCCAAGTGATCAAACCCAGCATGATCATATTGGGGATGTAGCTGATAACGCCCTTGAAAATCAGCAGCACCGGCTCAGTCAAATAGGTCAGCAGCAGCTGCGCGAAATAGCGGGTCTCGGCAAAGGCCAGCAGTACAAACGAGAGGTAGTAATAAAAGCCTAGAAAGAAGATGATAAGCAGAACAAAGTTCAGCCCATATCGCACCAGCGCGGCAATCGCCTCGGCCTGAACGCTTTTTGCCGTCGCGGTTTCCACGCCCTTCAGGTGACGCGAGACAAATTTCAGTGTCTTCCGGCGAATCCGACGGTGCAACCATAGGATCGCCACCAAAAATATAATAAATCCGATCGTCCATGCCGCAGCCTCGATCGCACCGGATACGCGCGCCTGTTCAGTGCGGTTGGAGCGGTAGGCTTCGATGGATTGCTTGATCGCGTTCCCGTGTAAAACACTTAGAACGCTCAGCTCCATCTGTTCCAGTTCAGCGTCAGCTTCGGTGACGATCGAAACTCTCTCACCATCGGCGAGTGTCCAGATGCCGAACTCGGTCTCTTCGTATGTGATCTCGACCTTAGGCTTGTCCGAGGCTTCGGCGATTTCGACAATTTTATCCTGAACAGTTTCCGCCCGCTCGGGTGCGGGTAGGGCACTGGATCCACGGACCCTGAACAAGACGTCTCCGTCAACGATGACCGGGGCGACGAAAGCACCCGTTTCCGCACCCTCGGAAGGCGGAGGCTCAGCCGGTGTTTCCTGTGCCAGCGCGGCGTCTGAAAACCACAGGTTCGACACCAATGCCGTCAGGAAATAAACCAGTAAAAGGAAGGGCTTGAATTGCCGTGCCATATGTCCCCCTTGACCCAAACTATACCCGGTTTCTGTGGCGTGCCTAGGACATATATGCAACGTCTGAGATGTTCTTTTAGCACTATGGTCGGGTCCGTCGGGTGCGCAGCGCGGCCTTTGCTTGCAAAGGCGCAATTCAGGGCATAGGTTCTCGCCAAATTTGCGGCGTGCGTCCGCAGCAACAAAACAAAGGAATATCCCATGGAAGGTGGCGCAATCGCCCAGTTTCTCCCGCTGATCCTGATCTTCGCGATCATGTATTTCCTGCTGATCCGTCCGCAGCAGAAAAAGATGAAGCAACATCAGGCCATGGTCGAGGCCGTGCGCCGCGGCGATCAGGTCGTCACGCAGGGTGGCATGATCGGCAAAGTGTCCAAGGTCAAGGAAGGCGACAACGAGATCGAAGTTGAAATCGCCGAAGGTGTGAAGGTTCGTGTGGTCAAATCGACTATCGCGCAGGTTCTGAACAAGACTGAACCGGCGAAATAACTTCGCGCTACAATTCCTTGAAAAGGCAGGGTAATGCTGCAAATTAATACCTGGAAGCGGGTTCTGATCTGGCTGGTCTGCGTGATCGGCCTGATCCTTGCCCTGCCGAATGCGTTTTATACGCGCGTCGAGCAATCCAACGATGCCAAGGCCGCAATCGAGCTTGGCATCGACACCCCCGAAATGCAGGCCGAGGCGGCGCAATGGCCAAACTGGTTGCCGTCGTCGCTGGTTAATCTGGGCCTCGATCTGCGCGGCGGTGCGCATCTGCTGGCCGAAGTGAATGTCGAAGATGTTTACGAATCCCGGATGGAGGCGATGTGGCCGGAAATCCGCGACGCGTTACGGGATGAGCGCTCCACAGTGGGCACGATCCGCAAGCAAGAGTCGGCCCCGGATGAGATTCGCGTGCGTATCAGCCAGCCCGAAGGCATGTCCCGCGCGCTGGAAGTCGTGCGCGGTCTGGCCCGTCAGGTACAGACGCTGACCGGTGTCGGTGCGACTGATATCGAGGCCCGTGCCGAGGGCGATAATACCATCATCGTGCAACTGTCTGACGCTGAAAAGCTGGCCTCTGACGATCGCACGGTGCGACAGGCTCTGGAAATCATCCGCCGCCGGATCGACGAGGTTGGAACTCGGGAACCCACCATTCAGCGTCAAGGCGCGGATCGCATCCTGATACAGGTACCCGGCATCGGCAGCGCCGGAGAGCTGAAAAAGATCATCGGCACCACTGCGCAGTTGACCTTTAACCCGGTTAAAGGGCGGGGCACCAACCCGGATGTAGTTCCGGGGATCGGCGAAGAGGTTATCCCCTCCATCGACGAAACCGGCTTTTTCTACACGGTCGAGTCGGCTCCGGTCGTCACCGGCGAGGAATTGGTGGACGCGCAGCCGTCCTTCGACCAGAACGGCCGCCCTGCAGTCAGCTTCCGGTTCAACACGTCCGGGGCGCGCAAATTCGGCGACTATACGCTAGAGAACATCGGCCAGCCGTTTGCCATCGTTCTGGATGATGAGGTCATCTCGGCCCCGGTCATCCAAAGCCACATTCCCGGCGGCTCGGGCATTATCACCGGTAATTTCACCGTCGAGGAAAGCACCAATCTGGCCGTTCTGTTACGCGCGGGTGCCTTGCCTGCGGGGCTGGAATTCCTCGAAGAACGGACCATCGGCCCCGAGCTGGGTCAGGACAGCATCGACGCCGGTAAGGTCGCAACGATCGTGGCTTTTGTCGCGGTCCTGACCTTTATGGCGCTCAGCTATGGTTTGTTCGGTATTTTTGCCAACATCGCCCTGATCATCAACGTCGGCCTGCTATTTGGCCTGCTGTCCCTGATCGGAGCCACCCTGACACTGCCCGGTATCGCCGGCATCGTGCTGACGGTCGGCATGGCGGTGGATGCTAACGTGCTGATCTTCGAACGGATCCGAGAGGAACTGAAATCCGCCAGAGGCCCGGCACGTGCTATCGAGCTGGGGTATGAAAAGGCGTTGTCGGCCATTCTGGACGCAAACGTGACCACATTCATCACCGCCGTGATCCTGTTTGCAATGGGCAGCGGCCCGGTACGTGGGTTCGCAATTACGTTGGGCCTTGGTATTCTCACCTCGGTCTTCACCGCGATCTTCGTGACGCGCCTGATGATCGTCATCTGGTTCGAACGCCGCCGCCCGAAAACGATTGAGGTGTGATCATGAGACTGAAACTCGTACCCCAGAATACCTCGTTCGATTTCTTCAGCCGCTGGAAGATCTGGCTGGGTATCTCGGCCCTTATGATGATCGTGGCCTTCACGTCCTTCATGTTGCAAGGGCTGAACTTTGGTATCGACTTCCGTGGTGGGACCACTATTCGGACCCAAAGTACCCAAGAGATCGATGTCGGCGTTTATCGCGACGCTCTGGCACCGCTCGAGTTAGGTGACGTCAGTATTACAGAGGTTTTTGACCCAAGTTTTGGTCCGGACGAGAACGTTGCAATGATCCGAATTCAGGCTCAGGAAGACGCTGAAGCCGTGACAGCAGATGTGATCACTCAGGTTGGCGAAGTGTTGGCAGCGGCGGATCCTGGTTTGAAACTGCCTTTTGAAAGCGTGGAATCCGTTGGCCCGAAAGTGTCTGGCGAACTGATCCAGACCGCTGTCATCGCGGTTGCTTTGGCCATCGGGGCGGTGCTCGTCTACATTTGGCTGCGCTTCGAATGGCAGTTCGCTTTGGGCGCGGTGGCCGCGCTGGTACATGACGTGATCCTGACCATCGGGATTTTCTCGGAATTGCAGATCCGCTTCGATCTGGCGATTATCGCTGCGCTTCTGACAATTGTCGGTTATTCGCTGAACGACACAGTGGTCGTCTTTGACCGCGTGCGTGAAAACCTGCGGAAGTACAAGAAAAAAGACCTCAAAGAAGTCCTGAACATCTCGATCAACGAAACCCTCAGCCGGACGGTGATGACGTCTGTTACCACGCTGCTGGCGTTGATTTCGCTCTATGTACTGGGCGGCGACGTGATCCGCGGTTTTGTCTTTGCAATGATCTGGGGCGTGATCGTGGGGACGTATTCCTCGGTCTTTGTCGCCTCAACCATCCTGCTGTGGCTTGGTGTTAAACGCGATTGGTCGAAACCATCCAATAACGCGGGCAACCAGTTCGCAAATGTGGATGCCTGATCTGTTCGGCCAGTCCCCCACGGGGCTGGCCGTTATCACTTTTGCAGCGACGTTGGGCGGGATCGTGCGCGGTTTTTCCGGGTTTGGCACCGCGCTGGTTTTTCTGCCTTTGGCAACCCCGTTCCTCGGTCCGTTTGGGGCGCTGATCGGACTGACGATCATGGATATCTTCGGACCGCTTCCCAACCTGCGACGGGCATGGCGCGCCGTGGATCGTGGTGATCTGGCACGGCTGCTGCTGGGCTGCGCCTTGGTCCTGCCGGTTGGCTTGTGGGTTCTCACACAAGTCGAGCCCGAGGTGTTTCGATACGCGGTCAGCTTCCTGGCGTTGTTCATGCTCGCAATCCTGATCCTGGGATTACGCTACCAAGGCCGCGTGCGGCGCGCGATGGTGACGGCAATCGGTGGCGCTGCGGGCTTTCTCGGCGGCGTTGCGGGGTTGCCCGGACCAGCGGTGATCCTGTTCTACATGTCCCGCCCCCTTCCTGTAGAAGTCATTCGGGCCACGATCCTGCTGTTTCTTTTCGGCTTCGACTTTCTGATCTTCGGCTTCCTGTCCATCCTGGAGCGCGTGACCCTCGACAGTGTCATTCTGGGTCTGGCTCTGTCGGTCCCGAACCTTCTGGGCAATTGGCTGGGCGGCTGGCTGTTCAACCCGGAAAAGGAAAAGCTCTATCGCGCCGCAGCCTATGTGGTTATCGCGCTCGCCGCCTTGTCGGGCTTGCCGCTTTGGGGCATAGAAGACATCCATGCGGTTGAATGAGATAACATATAACGGCGCATCACCTGTTGATGGCTACGGACCCGGCTTTTTCCGTATTGGTGGGCAGGTCTACGAAGGGTCGGTTTTGACCGGCCCCACTGGCACTGCCAGATGGGAAGGGTATGACGATCAATCCCGCTTGCTTGCACTGGCCGGGCAGGTGGATGTCCTGTTGATCGGAACAGGCGCCGACTTGGTCCACATCCCCTCTGACTTTCGTGAAACGCTTGAGAAGGCGGGGCTGGGCGTTGAGATCATGAACTCGCCCGCAGCCTGCCGCACCTATAACGTCTTGCTCTCCGAAGGCCGCCGTATTGCGCTGGCTCTGCTTCCCACGTGATGGGATCCACTTCATCTGGCTGAAAATATCTCGGGGAGCGCGAGGGGCTGGCCCCTCGCTTCGGTACCTATCCAAAAGCGGAACTGTTGTTGCCCTGCGGCAAATCCCGCCTTTTGCCCCTATGCGCAATAAGATAAGCGGGACCGTATGACACTGACCGTAACCGATCTGGCCATCACTCGCGGGGGTATCCCCGTGCTGGAAGGGCTGAACTTTTCGCTTCAAACCGGACAGGCCCTGATCCTGCGCGGACCAAACGGGATCGGCAAAACAACCTTGCTGCGCACACTGGCCGGGTTGCAGCCGGCGTTGAACGGCACCATTGACGGGGCCGAGGATCGGATCGCCTATGCCTCGCATTCCGACGGGCTAAAGCCGACCCTGTCGGTGGTCGAAAACCTGACCTTCTGGGCGTCGGTTTTCGGGACCCATGACATTCAGCCTGCATTGGATGCCTTTGCCCTGAACGAGCTGTCGGACCGCCATGCGGGCAATCTGTCCGCCGGACAGAAACGCCGCCTGGGTCTGGCCCGGATGCTGGTCACCGGACGGCCGATCTGGATGCTGGATGAACCCACCGTGTCGCTGGACAAAAGCGCCGTCCAGATGTTCGCTGATGCGGTCCGTGCGCATTTGGGGCAGGGCGGTTCGGCCCTGATCGCAACTCATATCGACCTGGGCCTGGACGGTGCGGTTTTGGATGTGGGACCGAATAAAGCCAAACCAAAGCCCATCGACGACTTTGACGGAGGCTTCCTGTGATCGCTCTGTTGCTGCGCGACCTGAAACTGGCCTTCCGCGCGGGCGGTGGCTTTGGCCTCGGTCTTGCGTTCTTTCTGATCGTGACCGTTCTGGTGCCGTTTTCCGTCGGCCCGCAATCTTCGCTGCTGTCGACCATTGCGCCGGGTGTGCTTTGGCTGGGCGCGCTTTTGGCCTGCCTGTTATCGCTGGACCGGTTGCTGGCGCTGGATTGGGAAGACGGGTCGCTCGATCTGTTGGCCACAGCGCCCTTGCCGCTTGAGGCGGTCGTGTCGATCAAAGCGCTGGCCCACTGGCTTACAACGGGGTTGCCGTTGGTTCTGGCCGCGCCGTTTCTCGGCGTGTTATTGAACCTACCAGTTCCGGGCTTTTTCTGGCTGGTGATTTCACTGCTAATTGGAACTCCGGCCATGAGTGTGATCGGCACATTCGGCGCAGCCCTGACAGTGGGCCTGAAGCGCGGCGGGCTGCTTCTGTCACTTCTGGTTCTGCCGCTATACGTACCAACGCTGATTTTCGGAGCCGAGGTTGCACGCCGTGGTGCTACAGGGATGGAGACGCAGACCCCACTGTTGATGCTGGCGGGGATCACAGCGGCCACAATCGCCCTGCTGCCCTTTGCCAGCGCGGCTGTTCTACGGATCAACCTTCGGTGACGCAGTCGCAGTTTGACTGATGTCAATTGTGAACGAACACGAGTCGGACTAAATAGAGCCCATGTCTATCGCAGCCAAAACCAATACCCTCTGGGAATACGCCAACCCGCGCAAATTCCTCGCGACCAGCGAGCGGGTTCTGCCGTTCTTCTGGATGTCTTCCTTGTTGTGTCTGGTCGTTGGGCTGACCTGGGGCTTTTTCTTCACGCCAGATGATTACAAGCAGGGCTCGACGGTCAAGATCATCTACCTTCACGTTCCCGCGGCATTGATGGCGATCAATTGCTGGCTGATGATGCTTGCAACCTCGCTGGTCTGGCTGGTGCGGCGTCACCATGTCAGTGCTTTGGCTGCCCGGGCCGCAGCGCCGGTTGGTATCGTGATGACCCTGATCGCTCTGGCGACCGGCGCGATATGGGGGCAACCGATGTGGGGCACATGGTGGGCCTGGGATCCGCGCCTGACCGCCTTCCTGATCCTGTTCCTGTTCTATCTGGGCTACGTCGCCTTGTGGGAAGCGATCGAGGATTCCGACACGGCGGCCGATCTGACCTCGGTCCTGTGCCTGGTAGGCTCGGTGTTCGCCTTACTCAGCCGCTATGCCGTGAATTTTTGGAACCAAGGGCTGCATCAGGGGGCGTCCGTGATGCGTGCCGCAGCCGTTACCGGCGCGGATACCGAAGAAAAAGTCAGCAACATTTATTTCTATCCACTGCTGCTGTGCATCATCGGATTTGTGCTGCTGTTCATTACGTTGGTTCTGTATCGCACGGGAACAGAAATTCGGGCACGACGGATCAAAGCACTGCTTGCGCGGGAAAGGTTGAACGGATGATTCCTGATCTTGGAAAATACGCCGACGCGGTTTTGTGGTCCTATGCAGCCTCGCTGGCGCTTTTAATCGCGCTTGTCGTTTTCAGTGTGATGCGCGGGCGCAAAGTGCGAATGGAAATGGAAAAGGTCGAAAACAGGATGACGCGCAATGGCTAAAATCTCGCCCCTGATGGTCGCGCCGCCCTTGATCTTCGGCGCGTTCGCCGTTTTGGCCGGCATTGGCATGTTCCGCGACGACCCCAACGCTTTGCCGTCTGCGCGCGAAGGGCAGCCTGCGCCGCCGGTTGTCTTGACCGAGTTTCCGGGCAAGACGATGTTCGACGATGCCACTCTGCGTGATGGTGAGGTCAAGCTGGTCAACTATTGGGCCAGCTGGTGTGCACCCTGCCGGGCCGAGCATCCCAACCTTGAGGCGCTGTCTGAAGAGGGCATCCCGGTCTATGGCATCAATTACAAAGATCAATTGAACAATGCCGAAGCTTTTCTGAGCGAACTCGGCGATCCCTACGTGGCCATCGGTCGGGATGAGCAGGGGCGCATGGCGCTGGACTGGGGTCTGTACGGTGTTCCGGAAACCTATGTGATCGACGGAGAAGGCACGATCATTCTGCGCTTTGCCGGCCCGATCACGCAGCGTGTGATCGAAAGCACGCTGCGCCCGGCCCTGGAAAAAGCCGGGCAGTAACCCGAGCCGTTGCTTAGCGGAGCGTGCCTGCGGCACGCGCTCTATCTTTGCGTCTGTGACACTGGCCTAGGAAAAAGCCCCGGCGCGTTGGCCGGGGCTTTGTTGTTCTATCCTGCTTTGGCGAGATTGCGCAGCACGTATTGCAGCACACCGCCGTTTTCGATGTATTCGATCTCGGGCGCGGTATCGATCCGGCATTTCAGCGTGATTGTCTTTTCGGTTCCGTCGCCAAAAACGATGGTGCAAGGCACTTCTTGCAGCGGTTCGACCGAATCCAAGCTATGGATCGAAACGGTTTCATCGCCTGTCAGTCCCAGCGTCTTACGGGTGTCACCGCCGGTGAATTCGAACGGGATCACGCCCATGCCAACCAAGTTGGACCGGTGAATACGCTCAAAGCTTTCCGCGATCACGGCCTTCACGCCCAGCAAGGCTGTGCCTTTCGCAGCCCAGTCGCGTGATGAGCCTGCGCCGTATTGCTCGCCACCGAACACGACCAGCGGTGTGCCCGCCGCCTGATAGGCCATTGAGGCGTCGTAGATCGAAGTCTGTGCGCCGTCCGGGCCTTTGGTATAGCCACCTTCGACCCCGTCCAGCATCTCGTTCTTGATGCGGATATTGGCGAAGGTGCCCCGCATCATGACCTCGTGATTGCCGCGGCGGGAGCCGTAGGAGTTGAACTCGCGCGGCTGCACCTGACGCTCGATCAGATACTGACCAGCTGGCGACGTGCTTGCAAACGAACCGGCGGGCGAGATGTGGTCGGTGGTGACCATGTCGCCCAGAACGGCCAGGACCTTGGCCCCTTCAATGTTCGAGATTGTGCCCGGCTGGGGACCCATTCCCTGAAAATACGGAGGGTTCTGGATATAGGTCGAAGTCGGCGGCCAGTCATAGGTTTCCTGCTGCGGGACCTCAACGCTCTGCCATTTTTCGTCGCCTTTAAAGACGTCTGCGTATTTGGACTGGAACGCTTCGCGGGTGACGGTTTCCTGCACAAGCTCGGCAATTTCGCTTTGGGTCGGCCAGATGTCTTTCATGAAGACGTCGTTGCCTTCCTTGTCCTGCCCAATTGGTTCGGACGTCAGGTCAATATCCATCGTTCCAGCCAGCGCGTAGACCACAACCAGCGGCGGCGAGGCGAGATAGTTTGCGCGCACGTCCGGTGAAATCCGGCCTTCAAAATTGCGGTTTCCCGAAAGAACCGAGGTGGCAACCAGATCGCCCTCAGTAATTGCTTCGCTGATTTCCCTCTGGATCGGGCCGGAGTTGCCGATGCAGGTGGTGCAGCCATAGCCGACAAGGTTGAATCCGATGGCATCCAGATGTTGCTGCAGGCCCGCAGCCTCAAGGTACTCCGATACAACCTGTGATCCCGGGGCCAGGGATGTTTTGACCCACGGCTGACGGTTCAGGCCCAGCTCATGCGCCTTTTTTGCGACCAAACCGGCTCCGATCATCACGTAAGGGTTCGAGGTATTGGTGCAGGAAGTGATCGAAGCGATCACGACCTTGCCGGACTCCATGCCGTACTCTTCACCTTTGACTTCGACCTGCTTGCCCATCGGGCGTTTGAAGGTGTCGGCCATTTCCTTGGTAAAGGCTGCTTTGGCGTCGGTCAGTGCAACATAGTCCTGGGGGCGCTTCGGACCTGAGATCGCGGGAACGATCGTGCCCATGTCAAGCGTCAGAGTGTCGGTGTAGATGGGCGCATAGTTCTCATCGCGCCACAGGCCATTTTCCTTGGCATAAGCTTCGACCAGTGCCAGACGATCTTCGTCCCGGCCAGTGTTTCGCATGTAGCGCAGGGTCTCGCCGTCGATGGGGAAGAAGCCACAGGTCGCGCCATATTCCGGTGCCATATTGGCAATGGTCGCGCGGTCGGCCAGCGGCAAGCGGTCCAGACCTTCGCCATAGAATTCGACGAATTTGCCCACGACGCCTTTTTCGCGCAGCATCTCAACAACCTTAAGAACAAGGTCAGTGCCGGTTGTGCCTTCGACCATCGCGCCGGTCAGTTCAAAGCCCACAACCTCGGGGATCAGCATCGAGATCGGCTGGCCCAGCATTGCGGCCTCGGCTTCGATCCCGCCGACGCCCCAGCCCAGAACGGCCATGCCGTTGACCATCGTGGTGTGGCTATCGGTGCCGACCAGCGTGTCGGGGTAGGCGACCTCATCCCCGTTCTGATCGGTGTCCGTCCAGACGGTCTGTGCCAGATATTCCAGGTTTACCTGATGGCAGATGCCAGTGCCGGGGGGCACGACGCGGAAGTTGTTGAATGCCGACTGACCCCATTTCAGGAACTGATAGCGCTCCATGTTGCGCTCATATTCACGGTCCACATTCATCTGAAACGCGCGCGGGTTGCCGAATTCGTCAATCATGACCGAGTGGTCGATGACCAGGTCGACCGGGTTCAGAGGGTTGATCTTCTGCGCATCACCGCCCAACCCTTTGATGCCATCGCGCATCGCGGCCAGATCGACCACAGCCGGAACACCGGTAAAGTCCTGCATCAGCACGCGGGCCGGGCGATACGCGATCTCGCGCGGGTTCTTGCCGCCACTAGTCGCCCATTCACCAAAGGCTTTGATATCGTCGACCGAGACGGAAAAACCGTCATCTTCGAACCGCAGCATGTTTTCCAGAACCACTTTGAGCGCGGCGGGAAGGCGCGAGAAATCGCCCAGACCGGCCTCTTGTGCGGCGGGGATCGAATAATATGAAATGGATTTGCCATTCACGCTTAGGCTGCGGCGTGTTTTGGCGGTGTCTTGTCCGACTTTGATGGGCATCTGTGGCCTCCCTCTGAAATGACTTAGGTCCCGGGATTCGCTAGTAGTTATCTGCATCACCAAAGCCTTTGATTCAAGGACCAAGGCGGTGTGCTTGCTGAGTTATGTATACCATTGCACACAAATTGTAAGGGTAACGTTGGCCACGTGTCTCAAGAAACGTTGATTGGAGGTTGAACGGGCTTCCGTTTAAACCGGGCAGTACACCCAGCCAAAGGCCCGAGACCCGTAATGTTCAGATCCCTTCGCGCAACAGCGCTTACTTCCCTGTTTCTATCCACTGCTGCCATGGCCGAGGGGGATCCGGTTGTGGTTGAACTGTTTACTTCTCAGGGCTGTTCGTCCTGCCCGCCGGCTGATCAGATCATGCATGAATTGGCCAAACGGGATGATGTGATCGGTCTCGCGCTGCATGTCGATTATTGGGATTACATCGGGTGGAAAGACGAATACGCCGACCCGGATCACACCCGGCGTCAGCGCGCCTATGCACGGGAAGGCGGGCGGTCGATGATCTACACGCCTCAGATGGTGGTGAACGGTCAGCAGGACGTGGTTGGGGCACAATCGCAAGAATTGGATCGCCTGATCGACGCGCACCTGACGGCCGCCGCGCAAGCGTCCGTGACGGCTGTGCGTTCGGGTGATGACGTCTCGGTGGATGTGACACCGGTCGAACTGCCGGCCGGTGAGACCTACGACATCCGCGTCATTCAGTATTCACCGATGCGGCATGCCTCGATCCGGCGCGGAGAGCTGGCCGGGCACGAGTTGGACTATGCCAATGTTGTCGAAGCCTGGCATGTCGCAGGCCAATGGGACGGCGTCGCGCCTCAGGCGTTTTCGGTGACAGTGGAACCCGACCTGCCCGCTGTTGTGCTGGTGCAAAGGGCAGGGCATGGCCCGATCGTGGCTGCCGCGAGGGTCAAGTAATCAGGGCATATCATCGGGCTGAACGCCCAGACCGTTCCAGGCTTTCCAGCGGCGGTGGATCCAGAACCACTGGCCCATATGCTGTCTTACCATGGCCTCAAGATCATCATTGGTGAACTGGGTCATGGTCTTGGGGTCCGTGTGCGGTACCGGATCGTGCAGCACGATTTCAAAGTCCACACCGTTGGGTTGCCGCACCGCGTAGCACGGGATCAGGACGGCATTGTACTTCATGGCCAGTTCGGCGTTTAGCACCGAGGTCACGGCGGGCTTTCCAAAGAAGGTCAGTTCTTCACCGCCATGTGCATGCAGATCGGACACGATCGCGATGATCCCACTTTTCTTGAGCGAGCGCACCATCTCCACCATTCCGCGACGGCCTTGTTCGAACATTGGCGAACCGGTTTTATGGAACGCCTCGACATACAGGTCGTTGAAGTAGGGGTTCGCCATGCGGCGATAAAGGCACCCGATCGGTTGGCCGCTGCGTTCCTGCAGCGCAATGCGCGCGGCCAGATAGTGACCGAAATGCGCAGTGATCATCATGATGGGCCGCCCTTCGGCTACAGCGGTATCAAACGCCGCGACACCCGAGCCGCTTACCTTTGCGGAGCGTTGACGTGCGGTGAAACCTTCTGGCGAAAAATGCTCCATGATTGCGCGGCCGGCATTGTCAGGGACGGCGCTGCAGATCCTTTTGACCTCTGCCTCTGGCAGGTCTGGGCAGGTCAGTTTCAGATTGTTGCGCACGCGTTTGGTAAAGCCGATCAACGGCGAAAGCCCACGTGCGAGCGCACCCATTGTGGCCAGGCGTGTTTCGTAGGGCAGCAAACGCATGCCCCCAATAACGCCCTTCATGAACAATCCAGTGATGTAGTATTTTCTAAGCTCTGCGCGGCTTAGTTCCGACTTTTCGACGGGCATGAATAGGTCTCACCGGCTGTTGCGATTTGCCGGCCAGACATACAAGGCCGAAACCGCAACCACAAGCGTTGCAAACCAAAGCCTTGCTGCCCCCCCCGCCAGAACGCGGTTATGCGTTACTATTCGCTGTCTTCTTCGATCAGCACTATTGCGCCGTCAGCGACAAGGTTGCGAATTGCGCTAACGACAAGCGTCATTGCGTCTTCGGCTTCGGACAGTTTCATCTTGCCGCGTTCATTTATCTCTTCGCGCAGGTTGTCGGCCATGCGGGTCGACATGTTGGACAACAGGAACTCGACTGCGGTTTTGTCATCTTCGGCCTGGGCACCGGCCAGCGCAGTTACAAGGTCCGCCTGTTCCACGCCACGCAGAATCGCTGGCACGTCTCTCGGTAGAATGCGCGAGGGGATATGGGCGAAGGTGAAAATCGACTGGCGCACAAGGGCCGCAAAATCGGTGTCTTCCTCATCCAGCGCTGTCAAAAGCCCGTCGCGCGTTGCGGCTGCGGACTGATTTAGTATCGCGCCCACGCGCACGCCGGGGCCATCCGCAAAAGCCGTGGCCGGGCGCCGGTCAAGTTGAGCAGCCAGCGACCAGCCAATCCGTTCAACAGCTTCGGGTGTGATGTTGGCCGTCTTGGACACGGCATATGTGATACGGCGCGCCACCGGCCCGGGCAGGTGGCCCAAAAGCTGCGCCGCATTTGCTGTTTCCAGCTTGGACAGCATAACTGCGGCAATTTCAGTACTTTCAGCTTGTGCGATGGCAGCCAGATCTTCCGTCGGAACCTCGCGCAAACGTTGCCACGGGTCGCCGATCTGCCGTACGCCAGCTTCCTTGCGCAACCTGGCCGCTGTTGCCGGTGCAATCCTGTCGCTGACTGCATCCAAAGCGCCGGCCAACCCATGTGGAAAAGAAAGGCCGATACTGTCCAGTGCTTCGGCAAATTCATGTGCGACGGACGCCAGCGTGACGCGATCCACAAGTCCCATTTGCCCAAGCTGGTGCGTCAGCTTTTCCTGCAACACATCGGGCAGTTCTTCTAGAGGGATATCCGCGCCTTCATTCAACAAGAGGCGCACAACGACGGCTGCCTTTTGTCGGCTGCTAAGCGCCTTGGGCACGACGCGGGGCGCGTCGTCCTGCGCGTCGGCGACGGGCGCCGATGTGCCCGGTGCCAATTGTACCAAAGAGTTTGTGTCCTGCATCTGCCTGTGGTGCCAAGATTCTGTTCCACAGGCAGATTACGGAGAGTCGGGTAAAGAAAGGTTGAAGCTTAGTAGTTGTAAGTCAGCCCGGTGCGGATCGCCTCGCGCAGGGAGGCTTCGGCCCAGGTGCCTTCACCACCGCGGGCCTTGATCTCGCGCCACTGAGCGATGGCAAGGTCGGTTTTGCCTTCGGTGACAAAGCCCTGACCCATGTAGCTGCGCGCTAGAATGTTGTCGGGATTCGCCTCAATGGCGTTCGAATAGAAGGCATTCGCCAGCTCAAGCTCGCCTAATTTGCGGTAAGTGAAACCCCAGTAGGTCAAAACGCGATCGTCATCCTGATCCATGATGCGCAGGATGTCCTGTGCGTTTTCGAGCTGTCCGTCATAGGCCAGCTCGCGCACGGCGTCATACAGCTCATCTTGGGTAAAGTTGGTCTGGTTGGGCTTCACGCACCGTCCGGCGTCTTTGTCATAGACGCGACCGAACAGACATTTCTTGGTCGTGTTGGTCGGCTTTGGCGGGCTACTGTCACCGCCACCGGCGGCAAGTGCGACCGGCGCGAATGCAAATGCCTGAAGGGCGATGGCTGAAGCGAGTACTAGGCGCATTTTCCTACTCCGTTGTCTGGGCTGCTCTCAGAAAGCATAGTGCGATCTTCTCAAAAGCTAACAACCGAAGGCTCGCATTTATTCACGAATAGGAAAGTTTTTTCTCAGCTGTTTGTAGTTTTGGCGCAAGTTTGGGCTTCAGCATCCCAAACTGTACCGGGCGCGCAGGACTGGGTTTGCTTGGAGTGACCACTGCAGGCCAATGCAACAGACGCTGAACAACTAAGAGCCAAAGCGCAAACTAAAGTACGGATCATCGTGTTTCTCCTGTCCGGACATACGCAGGCATCATAGCCTGTTTTCGCCTGTCTGGCAAAAAGGCAGGGCCCGGTTCACGTCATGCGAACCGGGCCCTGCGAACTGTTTTATCATTCGTGGTTTATTCGCCGAACACGCGAGCGAAGATCGTATCGACGTGCTTGGTGTGATAGCCAAGGTCGAATTTCTCTTCGATCTCGGCTGGGCTCAGCGCGGCGGTGACATCAGGGTCTGCCAGCAATTCCTCTTTGAAATCGGTGCGGTGTTCCCAAACTTTCAACGCGTTGCGTTGAACCATGGAATACGCATCTTCACGGCTGACACCTGCTTGTGTCAGCGCCAGCAGAACCCGTTGGCTCATCACCAGGCCGGGGAACTTGTTCATGTTCTCCATCATGTTCTCGGGGAAGATCAGCATCTTGTCGATCACGCCGGTCAGTCGGGCCAGCGCAAAATCCAGTGTGATCGTGGCGTCCGGCCCGATCATCCGTTCAACGGAGGAATGCGAGATATCGCGTTCATGCCACAGCGCCACGTTCTCCATCGCCGGGATCACCGCCGCGCGCACCATGCGGGCCAGCCCGGTCAGGTTTTCGGTCAGTACTGGGTTCTTCTTGTGGGGCATGGCCGAGGAGCCTTTCTGACCCATCGAGAAGAACTCGGCTCCCTCCAGCACCTCTGTCCGCTGCATGTGGCGAATTTCAATGGCGATGTTTTCGATGCTACTGGCAATGACACCCAGTGTTGCAAAGAATGCCGCGTGGCGGTCACGCGGGATGACCTGGGTGCTGATCGGCTCGGGCACCAGACCCAGCTGGTCGCAGACATGCTCTTCCACACGTGGGTCAACATTGGCGAATGTGCCAACCGCGCCGCTGATCGCGCCAGTGGCGATTTCAGCGCGGGCGTCGCGCATGCGGGACAGGTTGCGGTCCATCTCGGCGTAGAACCGGGCAAAGGTCAGGCCCATCGTTGTCGGTTCAGCATGGATACCGTGGCTGCGGCCGATGCGGACGGTGTCCTTGTGTTCGATCGCGCGGCGCTTCAAGGCTGCCAGCAGACCTTCGAGGTCGGCGATCAGCAGGTCGGCGGCGCGGGTCAACTGCACGTTGAAACAAGTGTCCAGCACGTCCGAAGAAGTCATGCCCTGATGCACAAAACGCGCCTCTTCACTGCCGACATGTTCGGCCAGATGGGTCAGGAACGCGATGACGTCGTGTTTGGTAACCGCCTCGATCTCATCAATGCGGGCCACATCGAATTCGACGTCCTTGGCCTTCCAGACCGCCTCGGCATTCTCGCGCGGGATCACTCCCAGATCCGCCATGGCGTCGCAGGCATGGGCCTCGATCTCGTACCAGATGCGGAACTTGGATTCGGGCGACCAGATGGCGACCATATCGGGGCGGGAATAGCGTGGAATCATTGGCGGCGGCACCTTATTGTGATTTGGCAGGAGGCGTTGCGGCGGGGTTTAAACCCGCGCACGCAAAGGAACAAGGCGCGAGTGTAAAGATGAGACGGTTTGCCCTGATTTTGGCCCTGTGGCCCGGTTTTCTGGCAGCTGAAGAATTCAGAACGCTGACGGGGGATGAAATTCTGGAGGCGTTGAGCGGACAAAAGCTCGATTACGGGGAAGGTGTCTGGCAAACCTTCGACGATACGATGCTGACGCAGTATTTTTCGGGAAGACCCAGCGCCGGGCGATGGGCGGTGCGCGAGGATCGCTATTGCTCGCTCTGGCCGCCCTCTGACCTTTGGGCCTGCTATGACGTACAGCAAAGCGGGTATGTAATCCGGTTCGTGGATGATAACGGGGGTATAACCGACGGGACATTTGCCGAATGAACCTGCCGCACAGTCTCTCGGATTTTGAAGGCCGTTGGACCCTGACCCGGACCATTCTGGATGCGCAGGCGGGGCAGGTGGTGCAGGCCAATGGTCAGGCAGTTCTGCGACCGACTGAAGAAGGCTTGATCTATGACGAAGAAGTCACGTTGCGTGTGCCGGGGCAGGCCGAGATGACAGGCACGCGCAGATATCTGTGGCACGCGGCGGGCGATGCGATTGCCATTCACTTTGACGACGATCGCTATTTTCATCGGCTGGAGCTAGGGCAGGCACATGCGTCTGACCACCACGATTGCCCGCCTGACAGCTATGATGCAATCTACGATTTTTCGGCGTGGCCGGTCTGGACCGTGCGCTGGATCGTCTCGGGTCCCAGAAAATCCTATGAAATGAGCACGGAATACCGCTAAAGATAGCGTATTCATGTTGCAGTCTGTCCTCTAAGCGGGCATTTCTGCGTGTGCAAAAAGGTGGAGATGCAAAAATGAATGCGAATGTACTGGCCAATGCGATTGGCCCGCGCGAAGGTACCGCGTTGCGCGTCAAACAAGTTGTGCTGGTGGCACTGGGTATTCTGGCTCTGGCAATTGCCGCAAAGATCAAGGTCCCGATGTGGCCTGTCCCGATCACGATGGGCACCTTTGCCGTGCTGACCATTGGCACCGCCTATGGCACGCGTCTGGGTCTGGCCACCATGCTGGGCTACCTGTTGATCGGCGCGCTGGGCTTTGATGTATTCGCGGGTTCCTCGGCCGAGAAATTTGGTCTGACCTACATGATGGGCGGCACTGGCGGCTATCTGGTCGGCTACCTGCTGGCAACCGTTCTGCTGGGCGCACTGGCCGCGCGGGGCTGGGACCGTTCGTTCGGCAAGATGGCGTTGGCTCTGGTTCTGGCAAATGTCGTGATCTACGTGCCCGGTCTGCTGTGGCTGGGCCAGCTGTACGGATGGGACCAACCGATCCTGCAGTGGGGTCTGACACCGTTCCTGGTGGGCGACGCGATCAAGCTGGTGCTGGCTGCACTGCTGATCCCTGGCCTGTGGAAACTGGTGGGCGACGCACGCTCGTAACTTCCAGCCAAGTCAAATCTGACTTGACCGCGCCCGGAGATATCCCGGCGCGGTTTTTTTTGTGCCTGCATATCGGGATGCTGGACAAGAGGTGCCAGTGCAGGCCAAGCTGCATTCAATGAAATCATCAGGTTATTGAGATATGCGTATTCAATTTTCTTCGGCGCTCGCCGTTTGCGCCTCGCTATGGTTGTGCGGTGCGCCGGCGTCCGCCGACACTCCGGTCACTTACACGGACAACGGACGCGCGCTTTTTGGCTTTTCCGTGCCCGACTTTTGGGCGTTGCGCACCGGCGGCCCGCGCGAAATTGAAGATACCGAGTTGGGCGATGCTCGCGCCGTTGCCCGGGTCATGGGGATGCGGCCTGTCACCGACGATAATGTCTGGATGGGTTTTGTGTCGCCTGCGGGCGTGGCCTCGATCGAAGACGGTCTGCGGTATCTTGAGGATATCGACCGGTTTCTGGTCAAGGATCCAACGGTGTCCGAGACCACCTCGACGCGCATCGGCGGGTTGCCCGCACGCGTTATTCGCGGGACAGGCAATCGCGAAGGGCGCGGTGTTAACTTTACAGTTTCAGTGATCGACTTGCCGAAGGGGCGTGTAGCCATTGCCGTGGCGATCCTGCGCGACGGCGCTGATCCAGCTTATGTGGACGACCTGAACGCCGTGTTCGCGTCGTTCCGGTCCCTGCAGTGAGGAGGCGCACATGACCCGCAAACTGATCAAACGCGTAACCCTTGCCCTTGGATTGGGGGCTGCAAGCCTGACACTTTCGGCCTGTGACGGCGTCACTGTCGGAGTTGGATACGGGTATGACCCCTTCTACGACTCGATGCTGTGGAATGACTACTATCACGACGTAGACGTGGATATTGACATCGACCGGCCGGATCGCCCCCGGCCGCCCGATGGCCGCCCACCTGCGCGTCCTGTTCCGCCAATCGCCAAGCCACCGAACAGACCGCCAGTGTCCCGACCGCCAAACCGTCCAAGACCACCGGTCGCACGGCCACCGGCGGCTCGGCCTCCCATTCACCGCCCCGCAGGGCGGCGCTGAGCTAGCGGGTCAGTCCAGTAATTCCGTCGTGATCTGGGCTGACCCTTCCAGGGTTCTGTGGACCGGGCATTTGTCCGCGATTTCCAGCAGTCGCGCGCGTTGCTCGGCCGTCAGCGGACCTTCAAGGCGGATCTTGCGGCGGAACTGATCGACTTTTCCTTCGTTGGCCAGCCCCGCGTCCTGCGCATGCACCTTGTTGTGGCACACATCGACTGAAACGGTTTTCAGCGGCCACCGCTTGCGCCGCGCGTACATGCGGATAGTCATTGATGTGCAAGCCCCCAGACCAGATGACACAAACCCGTAGGGCGACATGCCACGGTCAGTGCCGCCGTATGAGGCGGGCTCGTCCGCAACGGCGTGGTGGCGTGGGCCGGACTGAATGTCCTGCAGGAACCCTCCCGGATCAGCTTCGGTCACGCGAACAACACCTTCGGGCGCACCCGGTGGTGGCGCTGGCGGGCAGAGCTTGACGTAGCGCGTTACCCATGCGGTGATCACATCTGCTGCGTATTCCGCATCGGATGCGCGGGTAATCAAGTGATCGGCATCGTCGAGGGTCACAAAGCTTTTGGGATGTTTGGCGGCCAGAAAGATTGTGCTGGCATTGTCAATGCTTACGGTCTCATCCCGAGGGGCGTGCAAAATCAACAAAGCAGCCTTCAGGTCTGCGATAGCAGGCATCAGGGCTGCTTCGGAAATATCATCCACAAACGCCTTGCCAATGCGGAAGGGACGCCCGCCCAACATCACGTCCGCCGATCCAGCCTGCGTGATCTCAGGCAGTGCATCTTCGAAGTGATGCGCTACATGGCCCGGATCTGCGGGTGCCCCCAAAGTGACCACGGCCTTGACGCTGGGAATTCCGGCGCGGGCGCGCAACACAGCCGCACCACCCAACGAATGGCCGATGAGCAGTGCCGGTGCCATGTTGCGACCCGCCAGATAGTGCGACGCTGCGATCAGGTCTTCGACATTGGAGGTAAAGGTTGTGTTGGCAAACTCCCCGCCAGAATGACCCAGCCCGGTAAAGTCAAATCGCAGAACGGCGATGCCCATCGCCGCAAGTCGCGCCGCGATCCGGCGCGCGGCTGGGATGTCTTTGGAACAGGTAAAACAATGCGCAAATAGCGCCGTTGCCAGGACCGGCCCGTCCGGCAAATCCAGGCGCGCGGCCAATTGGTTGCCGTCGTGACCGGCAAAAGTAATGCGTTCGGTGGGCATGGCAGTTCCTTGTTCGTCGGGATGACTAATAGTGTGTGCAACTGACTGGCTGCTCAACCCCATTGTAAGAAGCGTCACGGGAAGGTGAGTGAAGCGAACAGATTGAGCGCAATCCTTTGTCCTTGCTGTGATCCTAAAGCATCAAATTTCGTGAAGTATTACCAAAAAAATATTCGTTTTACTAATTTATATCACCTCCCCATCTTACGACCATCGCAAACGTGCAGCCCAGGAGGTTCAAATGGCCCATATTGCAACTGATCCGAGGGGCGTGGCTCTACGCCCAGATATTTTGGTCGTGGTCGTTCTGACAGGGGTGATCGGTTTTGTACTTGGTCAAACCCTGCCACCCGTTGCCTCGACCAAGGCGCAAGTCGCTGATTCTGCGGCGGAAGATTGGCACGGCAATGTCAGGCGTTCACATTGGTCGAACTGAAACGTCAGTTCAGTCCCATGAGTTGCGGATCAAAGGGATAGGTGGTCAGGTTCTCATACCCGTCTTCGGTGATCAGAACCTGATCTTCCAGCTTGATTGAGAAATCGCCGCCAACCTCTCCAACAGCCGCCTCGACACACAGGACCATGCCGGGCTCTAACGGATAGTCGTATGAGCCAGCCACCGCCTTGTCCGGGTAGGCAACGAGGGGCCATTCATCGCACAGACCCACGCCGTGCATCAGGCAGCCGTATTTCTGTGCCTGAAACTTGTCATCCAGCTTGTGTGCGTTGGCCGTCAGTTCGGGGATCATCACGCCGGGTTTCAGCATCTCCATATTGGTCATAATGTGCTCATGCGCGTGCTGCATGGCATACACCATGTCGGGACGGGGCTTTTCGTCGCCGATCCACCATGTGCGCGAGATATCAATGCAGATGCCGTAAGAACCGATCAGGTCGGTGTCAAAAGCGATGATCTCATTCTGTTGCGTGATCCGGGGACCGCATTCCTGAAACCACGGATTGGTGCGTTGGCCCGAAGCCAGCAGGCGGGTCTCGATCCATTCGCCGCCGCGCCGGATGTTTTCCGCGTGCAGAACGGCCCAGATATCATCTTCCGAGGTCTTGCCGTCGCCCACATTCGCACGTGCGAATTTCTCCATCTCGGCGACGGCGGTTTCGCAGGCATGGTTGGCGCAGCGCATGGCCAGAATTTCGTCAGGACCTTTGATCGCGCGGGTCTTTTCGGTGACCTCCTCGCCCTCCAAGATCTCGAAACCCTGCGCCTCAAGCGCGCGCAGTCCGTGCAGCATGATCTTGTCCACGGCAAGGCGCTTGTTGCCGCCGCTGTGTTCGTCAATCAGAACGCGCACCTCGTTTGAAAACACATCTGCGGCCACATCCACCTTATCGCCCCGGTCGAAATAGAACAGGTCAGCGCCGGACCGCTGTTCCCGCACCAGTGGGTTGAATGTCGAAAGGAACGGAGAATTCTTGTAGTCCCAAATCACCATATAGCCGTCGGCACACAGCAAAACCGCACGAAATGGGTTATGCGTGTTCCACAGCTGCATATTGGTGCTGTCAGTGGCATAACGGATGTTGAGCGGGTCGAACATCAACAGCCCGCCGTAGCCGCGATCGACAATAGCCTTCGTCAACCTTTTCCAACGATGCTCCCGCATCCGCGCCAGATCGGGCAGAGTGAGGCCGGCCTTTTCCCATTCCGAGAACGCAAGCTGCGTCGGGCCGATCTCGATCCGGTCATTTGCGTTCGGGGTGCCATCGCCAAGGGTCGCACCTTTGGTCGGGTCGATCTTGCGGGTGTCGCGATAGTGCCGGTTCATGGTGGGTCTCCCTGCCTGTTTTTTAAGCGTGAAGAATCAATCTTCACGCGTCTTGAAGATTTGCGACGGTGCATTCGTCGCTTTTTGACCGACACGCAAAAATTCTGATGGTACTTCAAGCTCATGACGACAATTCTGCAGACTTCTATCCCGTATGACCCTTTAGACAATCGCCCCTTGCCGGGCGTTCAGCCAGCAACCATGGAAAATTGGCTGCACTGCGATGATGCGTTTGCCGCCCAGATGCAAAGGCGCGAAGAACTTTTGGCTGGCTGCCGAGCGGATGTTTTGTCGATGGATCCTGACGCCATACCAGCGGCACAGGAGTTGTTGGAGCTAGTGCTGACCCACGTTTATCCCGAGTGCACTGATCACGTCATCCGCCCGGACGGGCAGGGCGTTCCGGTCGATCGCTCACAGCCGTTGGACACGTTGTGCCGGTTGGTGCAGGAAGATTTTTGCCTCCTGCAAAAGCAGGGGGATGAACATGTTCTGACCGGAGCTATCCTGTGCTTTCCTGCCAGTTGGTCTTTGTCCGAGAAATTCATGCGGCCTCTGATCGACATCCATGAGCCGGTTGACAGCTACGACGCCAACATTGCCCGACGGGTTCAACGATTGTTTGACGGGATACAGCCGGGACGCCCCCTGTGGCGGTTCAATGCGCTTTGGTATGCGGACGCCGAACTTCATCAACCCCGCAGTGCGAACGATCGGCGAGACCCGCAGGAGCCGCGATACGCGCGGTTCTTGCGAAGTGAGCGGCAGACGCTGCTGCGACTGCCTGAGACGCAGGCAGTGGTTTTCTCAATCCATACCTATGTGCTGGCGGCAGAGCAGGTTCCAAAAATGGAAAACCCCGCCTGATGGCGGGGCCTCCAAGGAGGGTCATTTCAAACCGGGCTACATGCCCAGCGCGCTGGCGACGTCCGCGAGTGCTCCGCTTGTGCTGAGAGCGGAAATCGCGACCGAGTACGCCAGCACCTGAGTATTCAGGCGGAAGTCTTCACCCCTGATCAGGTTAACAGCGGCCAAGGAGGCCGCAATCGGGACCGACACGCTTGCCACGGCACCCGTTAATCCCCAACTGCTAAGCCGAAGGATATCACTGGGTTTTTCGTGGACGAGGGGGGGCGTGTCGTCCCGATCGGTAGGCTGCTCGATAGGTTCTGTCCGAAAAGCGATGCTGAGCAACTGCTCATCCGACAGCTGGATCGGCCGGGCTACTGGTGTCAGTGCCTTTTTTTCTGGCTCATCCAGGTCTTCTGCGTCAGTAACTTCCAGCCCGGCAAACGGGCCTGTCACTGCCTCGAAAATCTGCTTTCTGTCACGTGGCTTGCTTGGGGCCAGCGTGTCAAATGCGCTCATGAATTGTTCGATTGTCAGAACGGTGTTGGGCGACAGCCATTCGACCCTTTGGGTCGCGCAGACGTCAACCATTCGGTATAGGATCACCACCAGCATTAGTTCCGAGACTTCACTGTCGTCCAGTAGGGGGGAAACCGGGGTCACAGTGATTGTCAGCCGGTTTTTCGGTAGGGTGACAATCGGCCGCTGGATCGTCTTCAAACCTGCGGCACGGTTAAGGCGTTCGAACCGGTCTTCGGTTTCGGCCACCCGCGTGTCCAGAGTCAGACGCACCAGATACTGGCTGGACACGACGCTGGCTTCTGTTCTGTTCAACAGGGACTTGCGCTCGACCAGATGACCATAGTCCTCAAGGGTCTTGGCAACGATTTCGCTGAACCGCTCGATCGCGTCCTCGGTCTTACCGTTGAATTGCAGACCACCGTGATAGCTGTGCTTCGGAGTCACTGCGCCGTCCTTTGTCGCATCCTGTCTTTGGAAACAATCTAGCAACCGATCTGGGGCAGATTTGGGCAAAAATGGAAAAAAATGAGAAATCGACCGGATTGATTACGCTATGGAAACCAAGGCATTTTAGGGGCTGTTTGGTGTCTGTGGCGACAATGTGGCCAAATTCGGGTGAAACGGCCTGATTTTCAAAGCGACCTTAGCCGTCGATTCGGGCGGCCATAATTGCAATGGATTGTTGGTAAACCGAGGCGGCGTTCCATTGTTGAATGACCGCAAAATTTGGCTGCCCCTGTTGATAGCCGCGTCCCGGTTTCCAGCCTTTCTTGCGAAGAAAATTGGCGGTCGAGGCCAGTGCATCCGTCATATTGTAGAAATCGACACGGCCGTCGCCAGTGGCATCGACGCCGTATTGCATCGCATTGCCCGGCAGAAACTGGGTGTGCCCAAGTTCGCCATGTTTCGCCCCTTTTGTCGCGGTCGTAATGCTGCCTTGATCGACCAGTTTCAGCGCTCCGATCGCGTGGGGAATGAAAAACTCGGACCTACGGCAGTCGTAGGCCAATGTTGTGATTGCGGAAACAACCTGACTGTCGCCCATGAAGTTCCCAAATCCGGTTTCCATGCCGTGAATTGCGATCAGCACACCGGCTGGCACGCCGTATTGGCGCTCAAGCGCCGCATAGAATTGCGGGTTGCGGGCCTTGCGTTTGCGCCCCTGCGCCACGATGGTATCCGCTCCGCGTAGGCGCATGAATTTGTCCAGAGAGTATTTGAAGCTTTTCTGATTGCGGTCCGCTGCGATGGTGCGGGTGGCGTATTGGGTCTGCGCCAACGCCTGTAGCCCGTTCTTTTTGACACCCGAGCGTTTGGCCTGCCTGGCAAAGTCCTTTTTCCATGCTTCAAAGCCGCTGCTGTTGTTGCCGCATGGCGCGGCTGATGCGAGGGCAGGAAGGGACAGGGCAATCAAAAGAGCGAAGCGAAGCATCAGGGAAACCCTACATTGGGAATTTAAGGAAAAAGGGTACGCTGCATTTCCCCATACTAAAAGACGCTAATACAGGTCCAACTCTCCGGTTCCTTTCAAGCTCTCGAACCACTCATCGGGCGTTTTGTTGATTTTGGCGTGTTTGACCATCATCGCGTTCATATTTGGTAGGTCCGAGGAATCCGGCCATTGCTCGGGCTGCCAAAGGTTTGCGCGGATCACACATTTGGGGCAATGTGCGAAAACTGTTTCGACGTGAATGACCAAGGCCAGTTTGGGCGAACGGTCGTTGATTGCCATACTGTCCAGCAAGTCACGGTCCTTGCATATGCGGGCTGAACCGCGCAGGCGCAGAGTTTCCATTTTGCCCGGCACAAAGAAAATCAGACTGATGCGCGGGTCCAGCAGGACATTGTGGAACGTATCCACGCGCTTGTTCCCCGGTCGATCAGGTATTGCGATCAAGGTGTCAGACAACACGTTTACGAACCCTTCAGGATCGCCGCGAGGTGAAATGTCCAGATGCCCGTCCGGGTTGGCTGATGCGATCAGGCAGAATGTGGACTTGGCGATAAAGTCGCGGCACATCTGATCCAGTCCGGACAGCTCTTTGGCAATGATCTGAGGCAGGGGCGCGCCGGTTATGCGCTCCAGCTCGTCGCTCGAAGTCACGAAGTCTGCGAATTGAGAAAAAGGGGCGTTCGTTGACATACGATCTCTCCTAACCGGGGTCGTTCGAGTGTGAGAGATCGCGCCAATTGAAACAAGGGCGCCCGAGTGGACGCCCTTGATGTTTTCAAACCTTAAACATGATCAGCAGCTGTAATACATGCCGTATTCAACCGGGTGCGGCGTGTGCTCGTAGGTTTCGACCTCTTCCATCTTCAGTGCGATGTAGCCGTCGATCTGGTCTTTGGTGAACACGTCGCCCTGCAGCAGGAAGTCGTGATCCGATGCCAGCGATTCCAGAGCTTCGCGCAGGCTGCCGCAGACGGTCGGGATGTCCGCCAGTTCCTCGGCAGGAAGGTCGTACAGGTTCTTGTCCATGGCTTCGCCCGGATCGATCTTGTTCTTGATGCCGTCTAGACCAGCCATCAGCAGGGCAGCAAACGCCAGGTAGGGGTTCGCGGCCGGATCGGGGAAGCGAGCCTCGACACGCTTGGCTTTCGGGCTTTCGGTCCACGGAATACGGACACAACCCGAGCGGTTACGTGCCGAGTAGGCGCGCAGAACAGGGGCCTCAAAACCAGGGATCAGACGCTTGTAGCTGTTGGTCGCCGGGTTGGTGAAGGCGTTCAGGGTCTTGGCGTGCTTCAGGATACCGCCGATGAAGTACAGAGCCTCGTCCGAAAGATCAGCATATTTGTCGCCTGCAAACAGGGGCTTGCCGTCTTTCCAGATCGACATGTTCACGTGCATGCCGGTGCCGTTGTCACCTGCGATGGGCTTTGGCATGAAGGTGGCCGATTTGCCATAGGCGTGTGCAACGTTGTGGATGATGTACTTGTATTTCTGCAGCTCGTCCGCCTGCTTGGTCAGGCTATCGAAGATCAGGCCCAGCTCGTGCTGACAGGACGCAACCTCGTGGTGGTGCTTGTCGACCTTCATGCCCAGACGCTTCATGGTCGACAGCATTTCCGAACGCAGGTCCTGCGCTTCGTCGATCGGGTTGACCGGGAAGTAACCACCTTTGACGCCCGGACGGTGGCCCATGTTGCCCATCTCGTACTCGGTGTCGGTGTTCCACGATGCATCGGTTGCATCAACTTCGTAAGATACTTTGTTGATACTGTTCGAGAAACGAACGTCATCGAACAGGAAGAATTCGGCTTCAGGACCCATATAAGCAACATCACCGATACCCGATGCTTTCAGGTAAGCTTCGGCTTTCTGAGCGGTGCCGCGCGGGTCACGCTCATAGGCTTCACCGGTGTCGGGCTCGACGACCGAGCAGTGCACACAGATGGTTTTTTCCGCGTAGAACGGATCGACATAAGCGCTGTCGGTGTCGACCATCAGTTTCATGTCCGATGCTTCGATCGACTTCCAGCCCGCGATGGACGAACCGTCGAACATGAAGCCTTCTTCCAGGAAGTCCTCGTCAACCTGATCGGCCATCAGCGTGACGTGCTGAAGCTTACCGCGGGGATCAGTGAAGCGAACGTCGACGTACTCGGCGTCCTCGTCTTTGATCAGCTGAAGAACTGCGTCCTTGCTCATAACTTTGTATTCCTCTGCTTTGAGTTTGTTACAGTGCTTCCGGGCCGGTCTCACCGGTCCGAATGCGAATGGCTTGTTCAACAGGCGAGACAAAGATCTTGCCGTCGCCGATCTTGTCGGTCTTTGCGGCCGCGACGATGGCGTCGATGGCTGCGTCAACCTGATCATCGTCCAGCACAACTTCGACCTTCACCTTGGGCAGGAAATCGACGACGTATTCCGCGCCGCGATACAATTCAGTGTGGCCCTTCTGACGGCCAAAGCCCTTAACCTCGATCACGCTGAGACCCTGGACGCCGACGTCCTGCAGCGCTTCTTTCACTTCGTCGAGTTTGAACGGCTTGATGATCGCTTCGATCTTCTTCATCCCGGGCTCCTTTTAACTCTTGTCAGTCAGGCACTGACCACGTCTAAATTCGGGCGGCAATGTGATTGCGATATCGGCCCGCACGAGGCGCTGAGAAAATGGGCGTCAGGTCAATTTTTGATCGACTTGCACAAAAAGTAAGCGAAATTGAATCGCCAAGGGATTTGAGATGACGAAATTGCTGACAGCGGCGCAGATGCGAGCAATTGAGCAGGCAGCGATTGAGGCCGGTCAGGTGACTGGTCTGGAGCTGATGGAGCGGGCCGGTCGCGGGGTCGTCGAGGCGATTTTCGAGGAGTGGCCTGAACTGTCAAAAACGTCTGGTACTGCCGTGGTTTTGTGCGGTCCCGGCAATAATGGTGGTGATGGGTTCGTCGTTGCGCGGCTGTTGAAAGAGTGGGGCTGGGAAGTCGAGGTCTTTTTGTATGGGGACCCGGAAAAGCTGCCGCCCGATGCTCGTACGAATTTCGAGCGATGGGAAGGCAAAGGCCAAGTCAATATTCGAAGAATTGATCCGCCTACATTGGTAGATGATACGTTTCGGATTCCGCCCACTACAGACTTGATAATTGACGGGTTGTTCGGAACTGGTCTGACGCGCCCGTTCGGTGGGGTCTTTTCACTTGTGACACTGGAGCCGGCAAGGAGCTTGCTGCAAAAAAACAACGTTCGGGTAGTTTCAATTGATGTTCCCAGTGGGTTGTGCTCCGACAGTGGGTGCATTCTTGGGAATGTCATCGTCGCTGATCTCACTGTTACTTTTCATGACAAGAAAATCGGTCATATGATCAACGATGGACCAGCAAGCTGCGGAATGGTTCGGACCAAGCAAATTGGGCTTAAGCAAAAAAAATACAATCAAACCGTTCAATTGACTTCTGAGAAGGGGCTATTCCCGGCAAAGTATACGGGGGATCACAAATACTCTCATGGCCATGCGCTGATCCTATCTGGTGGTCCCGCTAAAACCGGAGCGGCTCGGTTGGCGGCACGCGGAGCTCTGCGGATCGGGGCAGGGCTCGTAACTCTGGGCGTTCCTCCGTCCGCGCAGATGGAAGTCGCGGCGCAGGTGACGGCCATTATGTTGCAGCGGGCCGAGGATGCTGACGCGCTGGCTGAAGCCTTAAAAGATAAGCGACTGAATGCCATGTGCCTTGGTCCGGGATTGGGACTAAAGCGTGCCCGCGATTTGGTGCCAGTAGCTTTGGAAGAGGGTCGATCAACCGTGCTGGATGCGGATGCGTTGACGGCTTTTGCCGATGATCCCGCGACCCTGTTCGAGCAACTGCATGAGAATTGCGTCTTGACCCCGCACGGGGGAGAGTTCGCCCGGTTGTTCCCCGATATTGCTGAAAAACTGAAAGCAATTCCGACCAAAGGCCCGGCCTATTCCAAGGTCGACGCGACACGTGAGGCGGCCAAACGGGCAGGGTGCGTGGTTCTGTTCAAAGGGGCAGATACGGTGATTGCTGCACCGGACGGACGATGCGCAATAAATTCGGCCGATTATGAGCGTTCGGCACCGTGGTTGGCGACGGCTGGTTCTGGTGATGTGCTCGCTGGGTTTATCACCGGGTTGCTGGCACGAGGGTTCGCCCCAATGCAGGCAGCGGAAACGGCAGCCTGGCTGCATGTTGAATGCGCGCGCCAATTTGGCCCCGGGCTGATAGCCGAGGACTTACCCGAGCAATTACCTGCGGTTTTTCAGAGTTTGGCTAAATGACGCATGGGCGAAAATTGGCCGCTTTATCCAGCGTTCGGCAAGAAATGGCCGCACGTATATGCATCAGTGCATGTCATTCCTTTTGAAAGACCTCTGGCAGAGTGGCAGACTTGTACCCAGATTCCCGAGCCTGTGAAGACTTGGTGGTCAAATCTTTGATATGATTAAAATTTTCTTTCTGCCGATTTGAGCCGTAAGGCAGAAATCCAAAAGGCGAAAAACACGGTTCTTTGCGGAGTGGACCGTCACATCGGTTTTCATTTTTGACGGAATCCACAAACGAAATGTTCATGGTGAATAAAATGACAGTGAAATTGAAACTCTCCTCGGTTGCCGCCGTTCTGGCGATGACCACGGCGATCCCTGCGGCTGCTGATCTGAAGTACGAAAACAACAGCGGCGGTTCTGTAGAACTGTATGGTCAATTCGACCCGGTGATCGTATCGGTCGATGACGGTCAAGAGACAGAGACCCGTTTGCTGGACAATGATCTGTCCAACAGCCGCGTGGGTTTGCGCGTCATACAGCCCTACGGCAGCAACGAGTTCATGTTCCGGTTTGAGACTGGGTTGGGGCTGCCGAGTACGGCCTCAGCAAACCAGAATGGCACCAATACAAGCGGTTGGAGCCGCGAAGACATCCGCCATGTCGATTTCTCGCTAAAAGGCGGATACGGTAAGTTCTCTGCCGGTCAGGGTAGTATGGCATCGGATGGGGCCGCCGAGACGGATCTGTCGTATGTCGGGACAGCTTTGTATTCGTTCACGAATGACGAAAACGGCGCATTTTTCTATCGCGGCGCCGATGGTGTGCTGAGCGACATCACTGTTGGTGACTCGTCTAGCAACTTTGATGGCGCGCGCCGGGGTAGGGTGCGCTACGACACACCTGATTTCAATGGTTTCACGGCGGCGGTCGCGTATGGTCAGAACATCCTGTCCAGCAGTGATGACGATGACTATTACGATATCGCAGTCAGGTATCGGAACACATTCACAAATGGCGTCGAATTTGCAGCCAGTGTTGCGTACGCGGTTAGGGATTTCGACGGCCAACCCGGCGAACGTAAGGATACGATCGGGTCTGCCTCGGTCTTGTTGCCAAGCGGGTTCAGCTTTACCGCGGCCCTTGGGACGCGAGACGATACTTCGGCTGGCGCAAGCGATCCGGATTACTGGTACACAAAGCTTGCCTATGAAGGAGATTGGGTTTCCTGGGGCAAAACTGGCGTTGGTGTCGACTATTTCGACGGTTCTGATTTCGAAAATCAGGGATCCAGCACCAAGTCCTGGGGTATTGCCGTTGTTCAGCGGATCGATGCGATCAACACCGATGCCTACTTGAAATACCGCAACCACGATTTCGACGATACGGTCGACTTTGACAAGAACGAAGCCTGGGTGCTGGGTGCGCTCTGGAAGTTCTGACAACGTTTCTACTAAAACGTCATGCGCCCCGGTCTTGCCGGGGCGTTTTTTTTGTTCAAATCGGCGGCAAAACAAGGTGGATTCGGCCATTGCCCCTTGCACGTAGGCGGCTGGGCAAATAGAAGGCGTCAAATTTGCCCGGCGCGCCGTTTTGCGCGCCCCGAATCCTATGGGGACTACCATAATGCAGGTTACCGAGACGCTGAACGAAGGTCTGAAACGCGGCTACAATATCGTCGTATCCGCAGCCGAGCTGGACGACAAAGTTAACGAGAAACTGGTCGAAGCGCAGCCGGAAATCGAAATGAAAGGTTTCCGCAAAGGCAAAGTGCCGATGGCGCTGCTGAAAAAGCAGTTTGGCCAACGCCTGTTGGGCGAAGCGATGCAGGAAAGCATCGACGGCGCGATGAACAAGCACTTTGAAGACAGCGGTGAGCGCCCTGCGCTGCAGCCCGAGGTCAAGATGACCAACGAGGACTGGAAAGAAGGCGATGATGTCGAGGTTGCAATGTCCTACGAGGCACTGCCCGCGATCCCCGAAGTTGACCTGAAATCGGTCGAGCTGGAAAAGCTGGTCGTCAAAGCCGACGACGCAGCCGTCGAAGAAGCGCTGAACAACCTGGCAGAAACCGCACAGGACTTCAAAGCGCGCCGCAAAGGTTCCAAAGCCAAGGACGGTGATCAGGTTGTGATCGACTTTGTTGGCAAGGTTGACGGCGAAGAGTTCGAAGGCGGTTCGGCTGAAGACTACCCGCTGGTTCTGGGCTCCAACAGCTTCATCCCCGGCTTCGAAGAGCAGCTGGTTGGCGTGAAGGCCGAAGAAGAAAAAGACGTCAACGTCAAGTTCCCCGAGGAATACGGTGCCGAGCATCTGGCTGGTAAAGACGCTGTCTTCACATGCACCATCAAAGAGGTGAAGGAACCGGTTGCTGCGGAAGTAAACGACGAGCTGGCCACCAAGTTCGGTGCAGAGGATCTGGCGGCATTGAAAAGCCAAATCGCCGAGCGTCTGGAAGCCGAGTACGCAGGTGCATCGCGCGCCGTCATGAAGCGTGGCCTGCTGGACGCACTGGACAAGAAGGTTTCGTTCGATCTGCCGCCTTCGCTGGTCGAAGCTGAAGCCAAGCAAATCGCCCACCAGCTGTGGCACGAAGAGAACCCGGAAGTGGAAGGCCATGACCACGCCGAGATCGAGCCCACAGACGAGCACAACAAACTGGCCGAGCGCCGCGTGCGACTGGGCCTGCTGCTGGCTGAACTGGGCCAGAAGGCCGAAGTTGAGGTCACCGATTCTGAAATGACTCAGGCGATCATGAACCAGGCACGTCAGTACCCGGGTCAGGAACGTCAGTTCTTTGAGTTCGTTCAGCAGAATGCACAGATGCAGCAGCAGCTGCGTGCACCGATCTTCGAAGACAAAGTCGTCGACTATGTGTTCGAACTGGCTCAGGTCGCGGACAAAGAAGTCAGCAAAGACGATCTGCAGAAAGCCGTAGAGGCACTGGAAGAGGAGTAATCCTCTTCCGCCCATCCCCATGGGCGCAAAAAAATACGGAGCCGTCCAAAATAAGACGGCTCCGCTTGGGTGGCTTTAACTTATGAGGTGAGGGGGTCAGGCCTCATGAGCAAAAGCACGGGGGGTTCTTAGCAGAGCGGTCTTCTGCTCTGGCGTAAAGCGGTCCGAAAGCGCTTCGATCAGTTTCAGCACTGACTCGACTTCGGCTTTCGATGTTGCCGAACTCATCTGTTCGACAAAGTATTTTTCCAACTGGGTCAGTGGCTGGTGGTCGTAGTTTGCAGCACTTGGCTTGGCCTTTGTCTTCGCGCCTTCGACTAGTTCAAGGGCCTGCTCGTCGGTCAGGAAGACATCGTGCTCAATCGCTGCGTAGTCTCGAATTCCATTGATCCGTTCATCCGAACAGTCCATCAATGCCGCCATGGCTACGACCTTGCCCATTGGCTTGGGTGTGCCAAGATAGTCGTAAGGTGCGTTACCGGACCGTTGCAGGACGCGGTTCATCACCGGGTCGATCACGGCGATCGAGTCCAAAACACCCGCCATCTTGGCGTATTCGAACGAGCCGATCATGACTTCGCTGGTGACATAGGACACAGAGTTTTCCCCACGACCTCGACCCAGCTTTTTGGTGTCGACGCAAAACCGCGTTGCTTCCCAAACCTGAGCGCTGCGGATCGGCGGTTCGCCGTCCAGAATTGAATGAAAAACGTCGGACAGCATATGTGGCCCGGTCGTTTGCAGTAGCCTCATGCATCCAACAACGTCCCCCTCGTCGTTGATGCTGACTACATGTGCAGGATGAAGGTCGTCAAAATGGTCGCGTTCACGCCCATCCACGATATTTACATCCCAACCAAGGCGATCGCCGAAAACGCGCGCGCGCAGTTTGTACATCTCATCCAAGACATGCGTAAACTTATTCTGGTTAATACCATCAATTACGATGATCATTTCCATCCCCCTACAGTCTGGTTACCGTAAGGAAGACGTTAACTAAGAATTGAGCTAAGACTATTGGGGGTTTCCCGTATTTTTTATCTTTTTTGATTATCCTGGGGCAATAATGCCAAGTCCTATAGCTCTTCCAATGGCTTGCGGAGTGGTCAACGCACCCAGTTTTTCACGCCCAGACCGCATGTGAACTTCGACTGTGCGGTGTGAAATTGACAGGATGTCACCGATGTCCTGCTGCGATTTTCCATCCGCGACCCACTGCAGGATCTCTTGTTCACGCGTCGAAAGGGCAGGGAGATACAGCGCCTTGGCCAACAGACCAGACTGCATCACAGTATCATGTGCCGTTACTGCAGCCATCTGCAGGTCCCCCATGACGTGTTTTTTCAACTTCTCCCACTCGGAGTCCGAGCAATCCCGGGTCACATTAAGCAGGCCGCATTCTCCGTAGGGGCCACGTACTGGTATGGTTAAGCCTCGGGAAGTAATGCCAAAATCATGCGCATCCCGGAAAACCGAATGGAATTTTTCGTCGTGATCGAACCGCCCCCAATCCACCGGAGCGATGCTGAGCGCAGATTGATACAAAGTCGGGTCGAAATGGTGGAAGCCCTGGCTTCCATAGTGAATCTTCCATTCGTCCGGGTAATTGGCATACCCCTGAACGTCGCCCTTTACAGGGTTAAATGTGGCGTAAGACGCATAGTCAAAACCCAGCTCTTCGCAGACAGCATTAATGATGTCGGCTGCCGACTTTTCCTCGTGGTCGATCGCGGCCAAGTCTATAAGTTTCACCTGTCCAACCCTTGCGGCGGCAATTCTTTCCCCAAAGAAATGCCATATCTGTCCATTTCACCCAGTACGTTGCGTCAAATCCTGTGCCCGACGCAAGCTAATTGTGCATAACGTTTAGGCATAATGCGTGGTTATGGCAACAGATTACCTTAGTGATTCTATTGGTCATTATTACAGCCTTTGCTACAATGACAAACTTTTACTTTACCTCACGTCACTCTGGTCGCAGACCAGTCTCAACCAACATTCCAGCGGCCTTTGCCTCGGGATAGTAACCTTTGGCATACAGGAAGATGGCCCGCTTCTGGTCTCCGTCGGACAATAGCCACGCACCACGCAGGTATTTTCCGGCGAATTCCAGATTGGTATCTGCGTCCAACAAGCCCTTTGCGTTCCCTTTGTATCCCATCGATCGTGCTGTCGCGGGCAGGATCTGTAGCAAACCGTAATAGGGGCTGTTAACGGCCCAGGGGCGGTGGGTGCTTTCCCGTATGGCGAGCTTGTGCACCAGTTCACGTGGCAGTTCATAGTGGTCAGCCCACTTGTTGATCGACGCACGCAATTCTGGAGTCTCGTTGGGATATAGCGGCGGATCAAAGGGGGCACCACGTGAGCTTTTTCCGCCATCCAGGCCGCCGCAGGCAGCCAGTGCTGGAGCGCCAAGGAGTGCAAGAACTAAGAGGCGGCGCGTGTATTGAGGCATGTGTGGTCTCCGATGGGGTCGGGCGCATGATAGTTCCGCCGGACACAACCGCAAGCTGTCAGACAGCCTCCACGCTGATTTATGCCGGGTCGTTGCGTCAGATATCGACACCAAAGTGTTGCACGCTGGTCTGGTCGGAATAGGGCCGTGTTATACTTCGACTTGGAACCACAAAATGATATCGGAAAACCAAATTTTGTTTTCAGTTGCGCGGAACTGAACGGTGTTGTTGATCCCCGGATTGAGGACGGTGCCTGGGAAGGCCTCCCACAATCCACGAATGTCGCCGCCAGACATTGACGGTCCGTAAATGAAGGTATCGTTTATCTCAATCTGAAAGGCCCCTCCGGACGGCGTTGCCCAAGCTTTGAAAGCAAGGATGGGCTTGGCGCGGTTGGTGCCGATTATCAGGTTTGACGGGATGGGATCGCTGAAGGTCTGGCTTTCACCGGGGTTTAATGAAAAGGAACCGTCATTCACGACGATGTAGTCGCACAAAGATGCCATGGTGGTTTCTCCTGTCGGATCGCGGTCCGCCCAGATGTGCGATCACGCAATTGATAATAAAATATACTTCAAAAAAAATGCGGCAGGGCGGCAGGGGCCGCGCGATATTAGGATAGCACAATTTCCATCCAAATTCTTGGTAGCGCCTGACGCTGTTCCGTCCTGTGATTCCCTGACCAAATAAAAAAGGCCGCGCCTTGCGGCGCGGCCAATTATTGGCACGAATACGGCCAGATTAGGCTTTGGCTTCGTCTTCTTCAGCCGGCGCTTCTTCGGCAACCAACTCTTCGTCGTCGGAAGCTGCAGAACCGATATCGTCGAACAGTTCGGCGATTTCGAATTCAGCGGCGGCCTCTTCTTCGGCTGCCAGTTCCTGGATCGATTTGCCCGATGCCTGCAGTTCGGCTTCTTCTTCCGAGCGGGCAACGTTCATCTTGATTTCGACTTCGACCTCGGGGTGCAGTTTGACTGCCAGCGAGTGCAGACCCAGCTCTTTGATCGGAGCGATAAGTGCAATCTGCTTTTTGTCGACGGTGAAGCCTGCTTCGGTTGCGGCGTCTGCGGCATCACGCGGGGTGACCGAACCGTACAGAGCACCGGCATCAGATGCCGAGCGGATCACGATGAACTGCTGACCGTCCAGCTTTTCAGCCAGCGCTTCAGCTTCTTTCTTGGTTTCCAGGTTGCGCGCTTCAAGCTGCGCTTTCTGGGCTTCGAACGAGGCGATGTTCGACTCGGACGCGCTCAGCGCTTTGCCTTGGGGCAGCAGGAAGTTGCGGGCGTAGCCAGGCTTGACGTCAACGACGTCGCCCATTTGACCCAGTTTGGCAACGCGTTCCAGAAGGATAACTTGCATATCAGTCTCTCCTTACTTCACGGCGTAGGGCAGCAGGGCGAGGAAGCGGGCGCGCTTGATAGCACGGGCCAGTTCACGCTGCTTTTTCGCCGAAACGGCGGTGATGCGCGAAGGAACGATCTTGCCACGCTCAGAGATGTAGCGCTGCAGCAGACGGGTGTCTTTGTAGTCGATCTTCGGCGCGTTGTCGCCCGAGAACGGGCAGACCTTGCGGCGGCGGAAAAATGGTTTTGCGGCCATGGTATATGTCCTTTCGTCAGGCGTTGATCAGCGGCGCTCGCGGCGGCCTTCGCGCTCGTCGCGCTTCTGCATCTGGACCGAGGGGCCCTCGGCATGCTCGTCGACCTTGATGGTCAGAACGCGCATAACGTCATCATGCAGGCGCATCAGGCGTTCCATTTCCTGAACGGCGCCAGCGGGGGCGTCAGTCTTCAGGAAGGAATAGTGACCCTTGCGGTTCTTGTTGATCTTGTAGGCCATCGTCTTGACGCCCCAGTACTCGCTTTCGACGACGTTGCCGCCGTTGTCAGCCAGAACGGTGCCGAAATGTTCGACGAGGCTTTCTGCCTGCGCGTTGGACAGGTCCTGACGCGCGATCATTACATGCTCATACAGTGGCATGTGCACTCCTGTTTATATCAAGGCGCATTTCATAGGCGGGGCCATTTTTTCCTTCGCGACCCTGCCACGAGAGGCTGCGCGATTCACATGATTTGCGAAGGATGGCCCCATATACACGATTGCGCACAGGGGGCAAGGGCCGTCACACATGCCTTGGTGAAGTCGCGCTATTTCCTTTGCGCTGCCCAATTCCTGACGCTTTTCGGCTCAAAGTTGTTTTGCATACCGGGGACTAACCGGACAGACCGAACCTAAGACGGCAACCTGAACTAGGGTACAGAGAAATGACCGCGATGAACACGAATACCTTCGAGAAGTCTGCGACCAGCACGACCTATGATCAATCGGTTCCAGTTCTTATCGCATTTGCGCCAAACTGGAGGGCCAGAACCATTCTGGCACGTGTCGCGGGTGCGTTCCTGATCGTTGTGGCGTTTTCCATGTGGCTGATGTCGGGCGCCGTGATGGCGACCGAGGTTTGGCCGATCAAACTGGCCGCGTCGCTAACGTTCTTACTGATCGGTGTCAGCCTGCTGACGATCCAAGTGCTCGATGCGCGCCCCGATGCTTATTTTGATCCGATCCGTCGTGAAGTTCGTGTTCTGCAAAAGAATGAAAACGGTCGTCCTCAGACGGTCCTGCGCCGCAGCTATGACACCTTGGGTGGTGCGCGTTTTGACGATGATCAGGTCGAACTCTACGACGTGGACGGTAGCCTGCTGATGAAACTGCCGCTGCAATCGGCGGATGTTGGCCGAGCGCTGAAGGGCCAATTGAGCGGAAGTGTAACGATCTTTGCCTGATTTTCACTTCTGTTCATTTAGGAACAGAAATTGTTAGAGAATAAGTCTTGTGTGCCGCCCTAGGGCGGCACATTTTTGTTGTTGAGCATTCCAACTGGTTTGCACTCACAACATTTTTGGAGATTGTCATGAAATCCACCCTTCTTGCTGCTGCACTGGCCGTATCGGCGACCTCGGCATTTGCAAGCGCCGAGAAATACGTTCTGGACCCCAGCCACAGCCAGGTTGTCTTCAACTACAACCACCTTGGTTTCTCGACCACCTATGGCATGTTCTCGGGCTTTGAAGGCGAGATCATGTTCGATCAAGAAAACCCGGCGGAATCCAGCGTGTCTGTTTCTATGCCTGTCGTCGAAATGATCACCGGCTGGAAGCCGCGCGAAGATCACTTCATGACCGAAGATTTCTTTGGCGTGGCCGAGGGCGACCTGATTACGTTCACATCGACCGGTATCGAAGTCACCGGCGACAACACCGCGAACATCACCGGCGATCTGACCATGAACGGCGTGACGAAGTCCGTCGTTCTAGACGCTAAGCTGAACCAGGTTGGCGAGCATCCGATGGCTGGTAAACCCTGGGCCGGTTTTGATGCGACCACCACGCTGGTCCGCAGCGAATTCGATCTGGGCCAGTTTGCGCCGTTTGTCAGCGACGAGGTCGAAGTTCGGATCTCGGTTGAGGCACAGAAAGCCGAATAAGCCGACCTGATAATCAAAAAGAAACCGCCGGGACCGTCAGGCCCCGGCGGTTTTTTTGTTCGGCTGTCTCTATTTGGCTTGGGTAGCCGTCAGTTCAACGGCGACTTTGACGGCAAAGGCTAGCGAGTCTTCTGTCGGCTGCGACGTGCCAACGTCATAATCCAGACGGTTCACCTTCAACTCTCCCTGCATTTTTGCCGTGCCGTCCTGCAAGTCCAGCTCGAATGGCAGGACAACGTCCAGGGTTTTGTCCCGGATGGTCAAAGCTCCGCGCGCCTCATAGGCCAGATCGGTCTTAAACAGTTCAGCGTTGAAATTTGCGGTCGGGAACTGGGCGCTGTCAAAGAAGTCAGACCCCATAGCTTGCTGCGTCACGGTGCCAAGGGTCAACGAGCCGATGGCGATTGTTACATCAACTTCGCCGGCTGGTCCCGGTTCTGCTGGTTCGTCGAATGTAATTGCTGCGGTCCAGTCGGAAAACGCGCCGCTGACAGGGCTGCCCAATTGAGTGATCGTGATCGTCAGCGAACCTTCCTGGACTTGCCAGTCGGATTGAACGGCTTCCAGTTCGGCAGAAACATGATCTCCGGTCGGATGCGCTGAGTAGGCCCCGTCGAACCAGCCGATGCCAAGTGCGACGGCCCAGACGGCCACCGCAGCGATGACGGGGACGGGTGAGTGCCATTGCTGTGGCGGTTCCGGCAGCTCAACCCTACCGGGCAACATGCGGCGCAGGGTGCTGTCTTTGTCGATCACGTGGTGCTTGAGCGCCCCGACGATATGCAACAATAAGGCACCCAGCAGCACCAGCATCAGCACAAAGTGCAGACCGCCGCTCGCTTCGGCCAGCGCGGGGGATTTGGGTACAAATGGCAGGTTCTGCCCGAACGGCCAAAGGATCGGCGCAAAACCTTCGGTGGCCGCATGGTGGATCCAACCTGTCAGGGGAACCAGAACCAACGAGCCATATAACAGCCAATGGACGGTCTCGGCAGCAAACGCCTCGGGTTTGTTTTCAGCATTGAGCAACCCAGGTTTGGGTTGGCTGATCGCCCATAAGATACGGGCAAGTGCCACGAAGAAGACGGTGACACCGATAGTCTTGTGCAGCGAAAATAACTGGGCCGCCTGTTGCAGGTCTTCCGGCGTCGTTGGAATAGCCGGGTCTTCGATCGCGTGTGCCAATTGGTTTGCAAACCATCCAATCGGAAGGGCCGTCAGAATAAGCAAGGCCGTCAGCCAGTGGAAGGTTTTCGAAACGCCTCCATAGCTTTGGGCGGTGTTGGCAAGGGGCATTGGTTTGCGACTCCGATCTGTTTGCTAAGGCCACCCTAAATGCAACGCGGGATGACACAATAGCAGCTTGCGCACAGAATGCGTGTCAGGATGCAGAGCTTGTGCCGCTCGTTCACTCGGTTTACACCCCATCGCAACCTAACGTCATCCAAGAGGTTGTAATGACACGCGCGTTCGTTTTTCCGGGGCAGGGCGCCCAGACCATCGGTATGGGCAAGGCACTGGCCGAGGCTTACCCGGCTGCACAGGCTGTTTTCGACGAGGTCGATGAAGCGCTGGGTGAAAAGCTGAGCAACCTGATCTGGGAAGGCGACATTGCAGAACTAACGCTGACGCAAAATGCGCAGCCCGCCCTGATGGCCACTTCCATGGCAGCGATGCGTGCCTTGGAGGCCGAGGGCGTGTCTGTGACGGATGCGGCATTTGTGGCCGGGCACTCTCTGGGTGAATATTCTGCTTTGGCCGCTGCTGGAGCGTTATCGGTTGCTGATACGGCGCGCCTGCTGCGCACCCGTGGTCAAGCGATGCAGAGCGCTGTGCCAGTTGGCGAAGGCGCAATGGCTGCCATTCTGGGGTTGGACCTTGAGGCTGTTCGTGGTGTTGCGGACGAGGCCGCGCAAGGTGAGATCTGTCAGGCCGCGAACGACAACGATCCTACGCAGGTTGTTGTTTCCGGCGCAAAGGCGGCTGTGGAACGTGCGGCCGAGATTGCCAAGGAAAAAGGTGCAAAGCGCGCTGTGATGTTGCCTGTTAGCGCCCCGTTCCATTGTGCACTTATGCAGCCTGCTGCGGATGTGATGGCCGAAGCGCTGGCTGCGGTGGAAATCAAGGCCCCGGCGGTTCCGCTGATTGCAAACGTTCGCGCAGAAGCCGTCAGCGATCCGGATCTGATCCGTCAGCTGCTGGTCGAGCAGGTTACTGGTTCTGTACGCTGGCGCGAGAGCGTGCAGTACATGGCGGCTCAGGGCGTGACCGAGACGTGGGAGATCGGCGCAGGTAAGGCGCTTTCGGGGATGATCCGCAAGATCGACCGCGCGATTGCTGGCAAGGCTGTTGGCACGCCGGATGACGTGCAGAATGTGGTTAAGAGCGAATCATAAGAACAATGTGCGATGCAAGTTGCGCTGTAAAAGGAAGATCGAATGTTTGATTTGACAGGTAAGAATGCGCTGATCACCGGTGCGTCCGGCGGGATTGGTGGCGAGATTGCACGCGCTCTGCATGGCGCTGGTGCCACGGTTGCGCTGTCCGGCACACGTGTCGAACCGCTCGAGGCACTGGCCGCCGAGCTGGGTGAGCGGGCGCATGTCCTGCCGTGCAACCTGAGCGACGGTGAGGCCGTTGCGGCGCTGCCAAAGCAGGCGGCCGAGGCGATGGGCTCAGTTGATATTCTGGTCAACAACGCCGGGATCACGCGTGACAACCTGTTCATGCGCATGTCTGACGAAGAATGGCAGAGCGTGATCGACGTGAACATGACCTCGACCGCCAAGCTGTGCAAAGGCGTCCTGCGGGGCATGATGAAGGCGCGTTGGGGGCGGATCATCAACATCTCGTCCGTCGTCGGTGCCACCGGGAACCCCGGTCAGGCAAACTATGCAGCGTCCAAAGCCGGTATGGTCGGCATGACCAAATCCCTGGCCTATGAAGTTGCCAGCCGCGGGATCACGGCAAACGCGGTTGCTCCGGGTTTCATTACCACCGCAATGACCGACAAGCTGACCGACGATCAGAAATCGGGCATTTTGGGGCAGGTTCCCGCTGGTCGTATGGGTGATGCATCGGAAATTGCGGCGGCGGTTCTGTATCTTGCCAGCCCCGAAGCCGGATATGTTACCGGAACCACCTTGCATGTTAACGGCGGTATGGCCATGTTGTGAGCGCGGACAGGGGCAGATGCGAAAGCGTTTGCCTCGCGCGTTGTCTATGCTATAGGCGGCGCATAAATGCTGGGGTCGACCAAATGGTCGGCCTTCTACTTTCCCGGTCATCCGGGACCCAACCGCCCGCACCGGGCAAATCAAAGCCAGCCTGAGCGGGCAAGGGCAGAACCGGGCACTAGGCCCTGAAAACGGAATGAGGAATAGACATGAGCGACGTCGCAGATCGCGTTAAAAAGATCGTTGTTGAGCACCTGGGTGTTGAAGAAGACAAAGTGACCGAAAACGCGTCCTTCATCGACGATCTGGGCGCAGACAGCCTGGACACTGTTGAGCTGGTTATGGCCTTCGAAGAAGAGTTCGGCATCGAAATCCCCGATGACGCAGCCGAGACCATCCAGACATTTGGCGACGCCGTCAAATTCATCTCGGAAGCTTCCTAAGAGCTTCGAAATCATCAAAAAGCGGCGCTTCCGGGCAACGGAAGCGCCGTTTTTTTTGTGCCTTGTCCAATTCTGGCTTGAAAGGTGCCGTATTCGTTCGCAACATTTTAACCCGAGGCACATAATTCAGAGCGGGCAGGGCATGATACGATCCACCCCGATGATCAATACGGCCCGTTTGACGCTGTGCGGCATGCGGCCAGAGGATTTCAACCGGTTCGCCGAGATTTGGCGTAACCCATGCATCGTGCGGCATATCGGCGGCAAGCCGCGGTCGCGCGGCGAAGCGTGGGATTCGTTCCTTCGCAATGCGGGACACTGGCAAATGGCCGGGTTTGGGCAATGGGCCGTGCTCCAGCAGTCGAATCGCCAGATGATCGGACAGGCGGGGTTCTTTTACGGCAACCGTTCTGTTGGCGAAGATTTCGACAATTTCCCCGAGGCAGGATGGATTCTGGTCCCCGAAGCGCAAGGGCAGGGATTGGGGCTGGAAGCAGCACAGGCCGCACATGATTGGTTTGACCGGATTATGCCTGGTCCGTTGGTCGCGATGGTGAATTCCGCGAACACTGCTTCGCAAAAATTGGCGAACAAGCTGGGGTACACCCCAATGCGCGAATGTGCGTTTAATGGAAGTGACGTTACGCTTCTGCGCCGCAACGGACCTCCCGCCCGTCACTGACAATTTGAGACTTCCCGAATGCCGCAAACCGGCCGTAGTTTGCCGATCTTGGTAAAATCGGGCCGATCATCCGCGTGTATGGTACTCTGGATTTGCAGAGCGATTGAGCGGAGGAGAATGCTCATGAGGATTTACCCCACCATGGAATTGCAGAACGGCCGGTGTGTCACACTGGACAAGGGCCGTCTGGACGATGCGATGATCTGGCATGTGAATCCGACGGACACGGCGCGCAGTTGGTCTGCGGCCGGTGCCACGTGGATGCACCTGACAGATTTCGATGCGATCGAAGGCAGTGATACCAATGCCGAACTGGTCGAGGAAATCATCCGCACGTCCGAGATGTCGGTGCAACTGGCCGGGGGCATGCGGACACGGGAACAGGTCGAGTACTGGATCGACAAGGGCGCAGGGCGGATCGTGATTGGCACGTTGGCGGCCTGGGATCCGAATCTGGTCAAGGAACTGGCGAAGCTCTACCCGGATCAGATCGTTCTGGCTGTGGATGTCTGGCAGGGCCACGTCATGACCGAAGGCTGGCGCAGCCAGAGTGCGTTTACGCCCGAAGCGTTTATTCAAGCGTTCGAGGGCACGCCTTTTGCCGCGATTCTGGTGACAGATATCGACAGCGATATCGAAGATGTCGACGCGCAGCTGGGGTTGATCTCTGGCCTAGCTGAAGCGTCTCGGACGCCGGTAATCGCCAGCGGTGTCGTTCGGACTTCTGACGACATCTCACGCCTGGCGTATATTCATAACATTTCGGGTGCACTGGTTGGACGGGCTTTGTTCCGCAAGACGATTGACTTGGCGGACGCGCTTAATGTGGCTGAACAGGCCCACGAACCGGTCGCTGAATTCCAATAAGTCTACCACATGCAACATTGCCCCGGTCTTTTCAAATCCATGAAAGGTCCGGGGTAAATTTTTTAGGTACATGCCGTATTGACGGGTCGCCCGGCGAAATGGTGCCAAGTGGGAATGTGCCGTTGCTCTTGCCCCCGGACCCCGGGCCGGGGTATGAGCGGTTCTCAAATAGGAAGCAGGCAAGAGGCATTTCATGCGCAGAGTCGTTGTAACCGGTCTGGGATTGGTCACTCCTTTGGCCAGCGGGGTCGAGGAATCTTGGTCACGGCTGCTGGATGGAGAATCCGGCGCAGGCCCGATCACGCAGTTTGATGCCGAAGCAAGTGGCGTCACCACGACCTATGCCTGCGAAGTTCCGCGTGGCGATGGGACCAACGGGACGTTTAACCCCGACGATTGGTTGCCACCCAAAGAGCAGCGCAAGATCGAAGACTTCATTCTGTATTCGATCGCGGCCGCTGACATGGCCTGTCAGGACGCCAACTGGCTGCCTGAGGATGAAGAAGACCGCCTGCGTACAGGTGTGTTGATCGGTTCCGGAATTGGTGGGTTGGGCTCGATCGCTGAAACAGCGAACCTGATCCGCGATAAAGGCCCGCGCCGTGTATCACCATTCTTTATTCCTGGTGCTCTAATCAATCTGGCATCTGGTCAGGTTTCGATCCGCCACGGGTTCAAGGGCCCCAACCACTCGGTTGTGACAGCCTGCTCAACCGGTGCGCACGCAATCGGTGACGCGAGCCGCATCATCCGTGCAGGTGACGCGGACGTCATGGTTGCCGGTGGCGGCGAAGGCTGCATCTGCGAGATCGGCATCGCGGGCTTCAACGCGTGCAAAGCGCTGTCGACGAAGTACGCAGACGATCCGAAAAAAGCGAGCCGCCCCTATGACATGGATCGCGACGGATTCGTAATGGGCGAGGGCGCGGGCATCGTTGTTCTGGAAGAATACGAGCACGCCAAAGCGCGTGGCGCGAAGATTTATGCCGAAGTTCTGGGATATGGCATGTCTGGCGACGCGTATCACATCACTGCGCCATCCGAAGATGGTGACGGGGCAGAGCGTTCGATGAAGGCTGCACTGCGTAGCGCCGGGCTGGAGCCAAAGGATCTGGACTATATCAACGCGCATGGCACTTCGACCATGGCGGACACCATTGAACTGGGTGCAGTCGAGCGCCTGTTAGGCGATCATGCAAGCAAAGCGACAATGACTTCGACCAAGTCCGCCACTGGTCACCTTTTGGGTGCGGCTGGTGCGATTGAGGCGATTTTTTCGATCCTGGCGATCCGGGATCAAGTCGCCCCGCCGACAATCAACCTGGACAACCCTGCCGTTGAAACTCCGATTGATCTGGCACCCAACGCCAAACGTGAGCGTGAAATCAACGTGGCGCTGTCGAATTCGTTCGGCTTTGGCGGCACCAATGCCAGCGTGATCTTCGGAAAGGTCAGCTAAATGCTGCGGGCTCTTGCTTCGAACGCGCTGACACTGCTGATCGTTGGCTTGTTCCTGATGGGTGGGCTGATTGTGTGGGGGCAGTCGCAGTACAAGGCTGAGGGCCCGCTGGAAACCGCCATTTGCCTGCAGGTTAGAAGCGGGTCAAACATGACCCGCGTCAGTCAGCAGCTTGAAAATGACGGAGCCATCAGCAACGCGATGATCTTTCGCATGGCTGCCGACTACACAGATAAATCGCAGCAGTTGAAAGCCGGCAGCTTTCTGGTGCGCGAAGGCGCGTCGATGGAGCAGATCATTGACGAAATCACAAGCAGTGGTGCCAGCACCTGTGGATCCGAGATTGAGTACCGTATTGGTGTCACGCGTATCCAGACTCGAGTGCGTGAATTGGATCCGGCGACACTGGACTTCGTCGAAATCGCTTCGTTTGATGTGACCGACGAGGAAATCCCAGCCGAGTACACGCAAAAGCGCGACGAGGCCGACACGCGGTACCGTGTGTCTGTTGCCGAGGGCGTTACGTCCTGGCAAGTAGCTGAAGGGCTAAAGGGAATTGACGCGCTGACTGGCGAAATTGGGGAAATCCCGGCAGAGGGGATGCTGGCACCTGACAGCTACGAATTGGCGCCGGGCGACGACCGGACCGCCGTTCTGCAGGCGATGCAAGACAAGCAACAATTGCGTATCAACGCCGTGTGGGAGAACCGCCAGGGCGATCTTCCGATTAGTAGCCCGGAAGAGATGTTGATCCTCGCATCAATCATCGAAAAAGAAACTGGTGTTCCAAGCGAGCGCGGGCAGGTCGCTAGCGTCTTCGTAAATCGCCTTGAGCAGGGGATGAAGCTGCAAACGGACCCGACGGTCATCTACGGCGTCACCAAGGGCCAGGGCACGCTGGGTCGCGGCCTGCGCCGCAGTGAACTGCGCCGGGCAACACCTTGGAATACCTATGTGATTGACGGATTGCCGCCGACACCGATTGCAAACCCCGGGCTGGCCAGCCTCGAGGCCGCCGTTGCGCCGGAAGACACCAACTTCGTCTTCTTTGTTGCGGATGGAACCGGCGGCCACGCGTTTGCGGAAACCTTGCAGGAGCACAATCGGAACGTCGCCAAGTGGCGTGAGATCGAGGCTGAAAGAAATAGCTCAAGCAACTAAGAAAAAGGGCCGCGTCGGAATACGCGGTCCCATTTATTAGGCTTACGCAGCAGGGCGCCGACGCGGGCGGCGTCGCTTGGACTGTGCAGGTTTTTGGCCTGCGTTTGCCGCCTTGGGTTTGACTCCGCGTCCCCGGAACCCACCGCGGTTGCGGGGCTTTTTAGGCTCTGCGTGCTCAGGCATGGTGCCGCTTGCCACGGGAATTTCGATTTTCATGAGTTTTTGAATCTGGCGGAATTGATCCAATTCATCAGGGGAGCAGAATGCAATAGCTTCTCCCTCGCGTCCGGCGCGTGCGGTCCGGCCGATACGGTGCACATAGTTGTCCGGCACCTCCGGCAGGTCGTAATTGATGACATAGGCCACGCCCGGGATGTCGATGCCTCGGGCCGCTACATCGGTGGCAACAAGCACGTTAATTTCACCCGCGCGAAATGCCTTGATCGCGCGGTCGCGCTGACCCTGGCTTTTGTTGCCATGAATTGAAGCGGCGTTGAACCCGTCTTTGACAAGGTCTTTCATCAGGCGCTCAGCACCGTGCTTGGTTCTTGAAAAGACCAACGTCAACGCACTCACATCTGCCGAAAGAACTTCTCGCAGCTTCGCGGGTTTCTCTGCCCGAGTGAGGAAATGCACCGATTGGGTAATCTTGTCTGCGGCCTTGCCGGGAGGAGAGACTTGCACCCGGTGCGGGTTGGTCAGATAGGCTTGGCTGATCTCTTCCATCTGCTTCGGCATGGTGGCCGAGAACAGCATGGTCTGGCGCGGGGTACCCAGTTTGGGTGCAATTTTGCGCAGGGCATGGATGAAACCCATGTCCAGCATCTGGTCTGCTTCGTCCAGAACCAGATGCCGCACCTGACCGAGGTCGACCGCTTGGCGTTCCATCAGATCGATCAAACGCCCGGGCGTGGCGACCAGAATATCGGTGCCGCGCGACAGGAACGAGATCTGCTTGCCGATCGACTGGCCCCCTACCACAGTGGCCACGCGCAGCTTGGTCTTGCCTGTCAGATTGCGCAGGCTTTCCGCGATCTGGTTGACCAGTTCGCGGGTGGGGGCAAGGATCAGAGCCTTGGCAGTTTTAGGCGCGGGTTTGCCGGGCTGCGCCAGCAAGTGGTCGATCAGAGGCAGGCCAAATGCCAGTGTCTTGCCGGTGCCGGTCTGCGCCAGGCCCAGGATGTCGTGGCCGTTCAGAGCCAGCGGAATGGCCTGGTTCTGGATCGGTGTCGGTTGTGAGAAATTGGCACGTTTCAGTGCATCATTAAGGGCTGGCGCAAGACCCAGCATGTCGAAGTCGAACAAGTAACTATCCTTTGTGATCCGCACGGCAATAACCGCGCGAACAAGACGTGTGTGGCCACGCAACACGTGACCGGCAAGGGTTCTGCGAGACCTCGGGACGTGCAAGCGAACCCTGCGTCATCCGGCCGTCGCGTCAAGAACCCTGCGTGAAGGGGAACTGGAGATTATGGGGCGCTGTGGGGCGGTTATGCCCACCGATGCTCACGCGTCAGCGCTGTGTTGGGAGGCACATGAGGCTTATGTGCCGTTTTGTCAAGCTTTTGCCGGTCACACTCTTAGATGTTCTGGCGTCGTTGCAAGCTTGTGCGCATTCTTTCGATGGTCCGGCGAACCTCGGGTAGGTTTCGATCGTCTTGATGCGTTACAAGCCATTGGTCGTGGGTCAATTCCGAAATGATTCGACCGACGGGCAAAAGAGTGCCGTGCGTGTCCCCGATGAAGGTTGGCAAAACAGCAATACCCAAACCGGCCAAGGCGAGGTCCAGACTGCTACGGGGCGAGTTGACCTCGCATACTGCATTGCTGCCGATCCGCTTGTCCAACCAGCGAGCCGACGGCGTATCAGCCAGGACTTTGATCCATTAATCCGGGGCAGGTGCCGTCAACCGGGCCAGTTTGTTTTCTATTGGCTTCAGTTCTCTCAGTAATTCCTGACCTTTTGGGGTCAGTTCATAACCTCGGTCGTGGCGGAGGAAGAGCCCACATCCCAATCTGCGCTCCAACTCCAGCATGCGACGGCCAAGCGTCGGCGCGCTGCTACCTGTTGCACGGGCTGCGGCGGACAGGCCGCCTTCACGCGCCACAGACAGAAAGAGCCGAAGACCGTCCCAATTACTAGGTTTTTCAGAAGTGAAAAGATCCTTTCAGAGCATTCCATTTTCAGAAGGAAAGGTGACCTGTAATTTCAGGCTAAGCTAGGTGCCCTACCAGAGGCGCCAATCAGTGCGTCGAACTTCTGTGCCGAGAGTATACGTATGCAAAACAAACGATTGAATTGTCGGTACTCCAGCGTACCGTTCAGGTTCGAACGGGCCAAGCAGGAGCTGGTGACTGAAGACGCATTTATGGAGAAACATGGCGACACGGGAGCGCGCGTTTTGTTTTTGCTTCTCGATCTGCCGGCACGAATTGGAGAACTGATCCGGAGTAGGCTGGTAAAGCCGATGTGCTGCACACGGATGCGCAGTTTCCCTTGCTTTGGAAGGAAGAAACTAAGTTTTAGTAAAGGTTGAGCGCGATCTGTGTTGCGGCGGTGTTGCGTAACTCATTGACTTCGCGCACTTAATCTCGTATAAATTGTGTCATGCTAGAAGAAGTGGGCAACGGCCCCGGGACAACCCGGTGGCCGTTTTTTCGTTTCTCTCGTGCGGAGAAAACTCACGCATGAGGTAACAGGCAAACATGACTTTGATTACCCCGGAAGAGCGGATGTCCCAGACGGCGGAACTTTTGCAGTCGCTTGAGACATCCATTCGCGGTCTGCGCCAAGCAGCGGAAGAATTGCGCAGGCAGATCGGAGCCGGGGAGGATGCAGATCTTGCCGGTACAGGCAAGCAACTCGGGCAGTTAGAGGGGCTGATCCGAAGTTGTCAGAAAGTGGAGACAAGCTTTGTCGAACAACATCACAGACAAGCCGGAATTGCCCAAGGGGGGTATGCGCTCGACCTTGAGCGCGCTCGATTTGAAATCGGGTGCAGGTTGGCTCGCCTCCGCCGATGCTGCGGTTCGGGACCGATTTCTGAGTGAGATCGGGGAGGGAGGGCTGTGTGCCCTCCCTTTCCTGTTTGAGTTCTGGGCGTTGCCGCATCAATTGCCGCCCAAGGGCGATTGGCGGTCGTGGGTGATCATGGGCGGGCGTGGGGCCGGTAAGACGCGGGCAGGAGCCGAATGGGTACGGTCGATGGTTGAAGGGTCTTTGCCGTTGGATCGTGGTGAGGCGTGTCGGGTGGCCTTGGTCGGCGAGACGTTTGATCAGGTGCGCGATGTGATGATCTTTGGCGATAGCGGGATTTTGCAGTGTTCGCCGCCGGATCGGCGACCTGTGTGGAAGGCGTCAGAGCGGAAACTGGTATGGCCCAACGGTGCCGAGGCGCAGGCGTTTTCGGCGCATGATCCCGAAGGGCTGCGCGGCCCTCAATTCGATGCCGCCTGGGTCGATGAGTTGGCCAAGTGGAAGAAGGCCAGCGAGACCTGGGATATGTTGCAATTTGCGTTGCGGCTGGGGGATCAGCCGCGGGTCTGTGTGACGACCACGCCGCGCAATGTGAAGGTTTTGAAGGATCTGCTAGCCTCTCCGTCCACCGCGCAGACCCATGCGCCAACCGAGGCGAACCGGGCCAATCTGGCGGAGTCGTTTCTGGAGGAGGTGCGCGCGCGCTATGCGGGCACGCGGCTAGGGCGGCAAGAGTTGGACGGAGTGCTGTTGTCGGATGCCGAGGGGGCGCTTTGGACGGGTTCGATGTTGGAGGCGTCGCGAGTTGAGAAGGTACCTGAGTTGGACCGTATAGTGGTGGCGTTGGATCCGGCGGTGACGGCGGGGGCGGATGCGGATGCCTGCGGGATCGTGGTCGTGGGGGCTCAGGTGAAGGGGCCGCCCGAAGAATGGCGCGCCTATGTGTTGGCGGATCGGACGGTGCAGGGCGTTGGTCCGGCAGGCTGGGCGCAGGCGGCAATTGACGCGATGGACGAATTGGGGGCCGAACGGCTGGTGGCCGAGGTCAATCAGGGTGGGCAACTGGTGGAAGAGGTCGTGCGGCAGGTGGACCCTCTGGTCCCTTATCGCGCGGTACGGGCATCCCGCGGCAAGGTCGCGCGGGCCGAGCCTGTGGCGGCATTGTACGAGCAGGGGCGGGTGAGCCATGTGACCGGACTGGACGCGCTGGAGGAGCAGATGTGCCAGATGACCGCGCACGGGTTCGAGGGGCAGGGCTCGCCGGATCGAGTGGATGCGCTGGTCTGGGCGCTGCATGAGTTGGTTGTGGGGCCTGCGGGGGTGTATCGGCGGCCTAGGGTGCGGAGTTTGTAAAGACAAAGCTAGATTTGCCTTCTAGATAATGAATAACGTTCGCCGAGAATCTGTATCTGCCAATACCGACAACTTTCTCCAAGAACATACTTTACTTCGTCAATTTTAGATTGCTCGGCACGATGCCCGAAAATCACTGATTTTAGCCCGAAATGTGGAATTTCGTAGTAACCCGGTTGGAGAAAGCCGCTGACCATTCGAAACTCTTGTTCATAGACCCACTCGAAACTCTTAGACGTCATCCCAAGTAGAACAGGCTCGAGTGTGTGCACACGTAGATGGGCCGCTGTCCTGTTAAGAGATACGTCTTCAGATTGCCTAGCTTGTTCGTAATACATAGAGCGGAAGTATTCAAAGGTGGTTATTTTTGGTGGTGTTTCTCGCCAATAGATCACTTGATGCATCGGAATGTCCTCTACGCTCATCACACTCGTATCGTATTCGTATTCTAAGCAAAAACCTTCGAATGAACTCGCATAGTGCCCCCACATAAGCGGACTATTCCAAGATTGAGAAAAGCACGCAGCTACAGCTTTTGTGAGCAGTTGGGCTGCGAATTTATCGGCACCCCGCAGGTATTCTTCATAGTTTTCTTTGGTAACCTGAGTAACTTGTGGCCAGTGTTTGGCAACTTGGGTTATCTGCGACGAAAACTCATCAAATAACTGTGGCTCGTGCACTAAAGCCCCTTCAAATGGATCATTCATTCGATTTATGTGATTTAGCCAAACTTTGCCCATGCTGAGATTGTGTAACTCATCTTCAAAGTGCTCATGTTCGGGTTTGCAAAAGCGATAAAGTCGGTTTGGTGCCCAGCGCTGATCCATTTGTTTTTAAACTCATATTTGTGAATTTTCTTCCGCAGTTATGCCGTCTTTTTTGAGCGATGCAACGCCTCTGACTTAACAGGAAGGCCTGCAGATTTTTTTGTATCCCGTTGCCCAACCCCCGTACGCCCCATTCCCAAGGCTTAAACTTCTTTCCGTCATAACTCCTTTCAACAAGCCGGGCAGAGCGGCGGCAGAAAGGAGCACAGATGGTATTCGATTTCTTGCGTCGTGGATCGGCTGGTGAAGCGCCCGAAGCGAAGGCGAGCGCGGCGGGGCCTGTGGTGGCGTGGCAGACGGGCGGGCGCGTGGCGTGGAGCCCCCGGGATGCGGTGTCGCTGACGCGAACGGGGTTTTCGGGGAACCCGGTGGGGTTTCGCTCGGTCAAGCTGATTGCTGAGGCGGCGGCGGCTTTGCCCCTGGTGCTGCAGGATCAGGCGCAGCGGTTTGATGCGCATCCGATCCTGTCGCTGATGCGCCGTCCGAATGCGGCGCAGGGGCGGGCGGAGTTGATGGAAGCTCTGTTTGGACAGCTGCTGTTGTCGGGCAATGCCTATGTTGAGGCGGTTCAGGCCGACGAGGAGTTGCCGGTTGAGCTGCATGTGCTGCGATCCGACCGAATGAGCGTGGTGCCGGGGCCGGATGGCTGGCCCAAGGCGTATGACTATGCAGTGGGCGGTAAGAAGCACCGGTTTGCGGCGGAAAATATCTGCCATATCAAATCGTTCCACCCGCAGGATGATCATTATGGGTTCTCGCCGATGCAGGCGGCGGCGATGGCGATTGATGTGCATAACAGCGCGTCGCGGTGGTCGAAATCGCTGTTGGACAATGCGGCGCGGCCTTCGGGGGCGCTGGTGTGGAAAGGCGATGGCCATGGGGTGATGGCCGAGGATCAGTTCCGGCGTCTGTCCGATGAGATCGAACAGAACTATCGCGGGGCACGCAATGCGGGCCGACCGATGGTTCTGGAGGGGGGGCTGGATTGGAAGCCGATGGGGTTCTCTCCGTCCGATATGGAGTTTCAAAAGACCAAGGAAGCCGCCGCCCGCGAGATCGCGCTGGCCTTTGGGGTCCCGCCGATGTTGCTGGGGATCCAGGGCGACGCGACCTATTCGAACTATCAGGAGGCCAACCGGGCGTTTTACCGCCTGACCGTTCTGCCCCTGGTGACGCGGGTGGCGGCGGCGGTGTCGGAGTGGCTGGTCGGATTCACCGGCGAGGATTTGATGCTGAAGCCCGACCTGGATCAGGTGCCGGCGCTGTCGGCAGAGCGGGATGCGCAATGGGCGCGGGTCAGTCGTGCCGAATTCCTGACGGACGCCGAAAAACGCGCGCTGCTGGGGCTGCCGGAGCGTGCCGATGAGTGAGGGATATCCGCCGTTCGATTGCGCGCCGGGTCTGCGGCTGGCTGCGCATGAAAGGGTGACCGAAATCCAGCACGCTCATCTCTGTCGCCGGTTGGACCAGATCGAAGAGATGATGGAACGGTTGGAGAAACGGCTGTGGCTGGCGGTCTATGGAGTGGCGGCGGTGATCCTGGCGCAAGCCTTCCAGTCTATCCTGGTGGCAACACCATGAATTCAAAGCCTTATGAGGAGATATTCATGCATCTGGAGCACAAGTTTGCGCGGTTTGGAGATGGTTTGTCGGTGACCGAGGACGCGGTGATCGAGGGCTATGCCAGCCTGTTTGGTCAAGTCGATCAGGGTAGCGATGTGGTTCAGCGCGGGGCTTATCGCGGCTCGCTTGACGGGCTGGCCAAGGCGGGCCAGCGCATCAAGATGCTGTGGCAACACGATCCAGCGCAGCCCATCGGCGTCTGGGACGAAGTGCGCGAGGATGAGCGCGGCCTTTGGGTCAAGGGCCGCTTGCTGGAAAGCACCCAAAAGGGCCGCGAGGCCGCGGAATTGATCCGTGCCGGAGCCATTGACGGGCTGTCGATCGGTTATCGCACCAAGCGGGCCGTGAAGAATGACAAGGGCCAGAGGCTCTTGACCGAACTGGAGCTGTGGGAGGTGTCGCTGGTGACCTTCCCGATGTTGCCCAGTGCGCGGGTGGCGGCCAAGGGGACATGCCCCGACGCCGAGGATACCTTGCGCAGTATTGTCGAGGTGTTTGATCACGCCCGGCAGGAGCTGGCGCGGACCTAGCGCGCCTCAAACCCCACCGAAAAACAGGACATGCTGATGAGCAAGACCGAGAACCCGGCCTTGACCGGAGAAGGTGCGCCCCTGGTTCAGGAGGTGAAGCAGGCGATGGCTGGCTTCGTAAATGAATTCAAGGGCCTGAAGGCCGAAGTTAAAACCAAACTGCAACAGACAGAAGAGCGACTTACCATGCTGGATCGTAAATCAACTATCGCGGCGCGCCCGCATCTTGCGGCCTCGACCTTGGACGGTGCACCGCATCAAAAAGCCTTTGACGCCTATGTGCGTTCTGGCGACGATGACGGTCTGCGTGGTCTGGAAATGGAAGCCAAATCCCTATCGAGCGCGGTCAACAGCGACGGCGGATACCTGGTCGATCCGCAAACCGCCGAGATGATCAAATCGGTGCTGAAGTCCACCGCTTCGATCCGTTCGATTGCATCGGTGGTGAATGTTGAGGCGAACTCGTTCGACGTATTGATCGACCATACCGATGTGGGCGCGGGCTGGGCGGATGAGAACGCCGCCGCGGCCGAGACGGCGACCCCGTCGATTGATCGCATTTCCATTGCGCTGCATGAGTTGAGCGCACTACCCAAAGCCTCGCAACGGTTGCTGGATGACAGCGCTTTCGATGTCGAGGGCTGGCTGGCCGGTCGGATCGCAGACAAGTTCGCGCGTGCCGAGGCGGCGGCATTTATCTCGGGCGACGGGGCGGACAAACCCAACGGCATTCTGAACCATGCCAAGGTCGACAATGATGTTTGGACCTGGGGTAATCTGGGTTACGTACCAACCGGCATTGATGGTGGTGTCGATGCGGACGCGATTGTCGATGTGGTCTATGCGCTGGGCGCGCAGTATCGCGTCAACGGCACCTTCGTGATGAATTCAAAAACTGCCGGTGTGATCCGTAAGCTGAAGGACAGCGATGGTCGCTTCCTTTGGTCGGATGGACTGGCCGCAGGTGAGCCTGCGCGTCTGATGGGCTACCCAGTACTGATTGCGGAGGACATGCCGGATGCAGGCAGTGACAGCTTCTCGATTGCATTCGGTGATTTCCAGGCGGGTTACACGATTGCCGAGCGCCCTGATCTGCGCGTGCTGCGCGATCCGTTCAGCGCCAAGCCACATGTCCTGTTCTACGCGACCAAACGCGTAGGCGGCGATGTGAGCGATTTTGCTGCGATCAAGCTGGTGAAGTTCGGCACCGCCTAAGCGGTGGCGGTTCCGAGGGGCCGCTGGCCCCTCGGGCGGCGGGCATGGGCCGGGGTGAGATCCCCTGCGTTGTCTAGCTGCTCCCCTCCGTCCGAGCAACGTGGGGCGGCGCGTGCCCGTCATTTTCCTGAGTGAGGCCCCCGGAGGGGTCCGAGATTGCGGAGTGAATGGATGATGTTGATCGAAGAAACCGCCATCGCGGATGCGGCGCTGCCAGTGGATCAGTTTAAGGCCCATCTGCGGCTGGGCACGGGATTTGCCGAAGATGATGTACAAGACGACGTGCTGAAGGGATTTCTGCGAGCGGCAATTGCCGCGATCGAGGCGCGCACCGGCAAGGTGCTGATCGAGCGGGATTTCTCATGGAGTCTGAACGCTTGGCGGGACCAGTTTGGTGAGGTGCTGCCGGTGGCTCCGGTCACCGAGGTAAAAACTGTGACTTTGGCGGACGCAGAAGGCGGAGAGACGGTCGTTTCCTCGGATAAGTTCCGGTTGGAAAAAGACGGTCAGCGCCCGCGGTTGCGCCCTATGGCGTCATTGATGCCAAAGATGCCCAATGGGGGGGCTGTCAGGATCGTCTTCGCCGCTGGGATGGCGGGGGCGTGGGATGAGTTACCTGCCGATTTGGGGCAGGCGGTGCTGCTGTTGGCTGCGCATTACTATGAGTACCGCAATGAAACGGCGCTGGGTGCGGGATGCATGCCTTTTGGCGTAACCAGCCTGATCCAGCGTTATCGTACGGTTCGGTTTGGCGTCGGGGTGATTCAATGAAGACGCCGCGTTTGAACAGAAAGCTGGTGCTGGAAGCGCCGGTGCGCGTGGCGGATGGATCGGGCGGATACACCGAAAGTTGGGAACCGCTGGGCGCAGTGTGGGCCGAGGTGACAGCACGCAGTGGGTCTGAGCGACAGGTGGCAGGTGTCCCCGTTTCGCGGGTTGGCTATCGCATCGTGGTCCGAGGCGCGCCCATGGGATCGACCATGCGGCCATCGCCGGATCAGCGCTTTGCAGAAGGTACGCGCCGCTTTGTGATCCGCGCCGTCGCCGAGCGCGACTCGCGTGGTCAGTTCCTGACCTGTTTCGCGGATGAGGAGGTGGCAGCATGAGCTATGGCGTTTCGGCTGCCCTGCAGGCGGCGGTGTTCAAACAGATTTCAGAGGATACGCAGGTCGATGCGTTGTCGGGAGGCGCGATTTACGACGCGGTGCCGGTTGGCTCGGTGCCACAGACCTATGTGACCCTGGGGCCGGAAGAAGTTCGTGAAGCTTCTGACCGCTCGGGCGGAGGCGCGGTGCACCGGTTCTCGGTTACGGTTGTCTCAGAAGCCGCAGGGTTTGGGGCCGCCAAAACGCTGGCTGGCGCGGTGTGTGACGCGCTGGAGGGTGCCACGCCCAGCCTCGATCGCGGTCGCCTGGTGGGGTTGTGGTTCGAGCGGGCCTCGGCCCGGCGCACCGGGACCGGAGGAGCGATCCGTCAAATCGACCTGAGATTCCGCGCCCGCGTGGAAGACGATTAACCAATCAACGGAGAGAGCAAATGGGTGCCCAGAACGGCAAGGACCTGTTGGTCAAAGTAGATATGAACGGCAGTGGTCTGTTCGAAACTATTGCAGGGCTGCGTGCCACGCGCGTCAGCTTCAACGCAGAGAGTGTCGATGTCACCAGTCTGGAAAGTCAGGGTGGCTGGCGCGAACTTCTGTCGGGCGCCGGGGTCAAATCGGCGTCCATCTCGGGTTCGGGCGTTTTCAAGGATGCCGGAACCGACGAACGTGCGCGGCAATTGTTCTTTGACGGTGAAACACCGGATTTTCAAGTCATTATCCCCGATTTCGGCATTGTCGAGGGGGCGTTTCAGGTCACTGGTATCGAGTATGCCGGCACGCATAACGGCGAGGCGACATATGAGATGAGCCTGGCGAGCGCCGGTGCGCTGAACTTTACGGCGCTGTAAACCGATGGCCAATCCGTGGACGGGTGAGGTGGCTTTGACCATCGATGGAGAGCGACGGGTGCTCAAGCTGACGCTGGGCGCTTTGGCGGAACTGGAACAAGAGCTAGGCGCCGGTTCGCTGGTTGAACTGGTGCAGCGGTTCGAAGGCGGAACCTATTCCAGCGGTGACGTGCTGGCGCTGATCGTGGCCGGGTTGCGCGGCGGTGGCGAAGACGTCACCCGCGCCGACTTGCTGAGCGCCGAGATCGAGGGTGGCCCGATGGCCGGAGCCCGCGTGGCTGCGGAATTGCTTGCGCGAGCCTTCATGGTCGCCGGGCAGGCATGAACGGGTTCAACTGGCCCGCCTTGATGCGGGCCGGGATGACCGGCTTGCGTCTAACGCCGGATCAGTTCTGGCGACTGACTCCGGCCGAGCTGCAACTGATGCTGGGGCAGGGTGCAGGGGTGCCAGCGATGAACCGGGCGGGTCTGGATGCGTTGCTGGCGGCCTACCCGGACAAAAGACAAGGAGAGCGTAATGACGGATCGTAACGGTTTGGATGATCTTCAGGAACGCGGCGAAGCGCTGGGCGACTCGCTGGGCGACGCCGCCTCCATGGCGGCGGCTTTTGACAGTCAGATGAAGCGGATCAGCGCCGCGTTTGAAGAGACCGGCAAGGATGTCGCCACACTGGAACGCGGCATGTCCAGCGGGTTGCGCAAAGCGTTTGACGGAGTGGTTTTGGACGGGATGAACTTGTCCGATGCACTGGACGTTTTGAAGAACTCGATGATCCGCACAGCGTATTCGGCAGCGATCAAGCCGGTGACGGATCACTTTGGTGGGATGCTGGCTGGAACCGTTGGTGGTCTGGTCCAGGGCCTTTTGCCGTTTGCCGACGGCGGTAGTTTTTCTCAGGGCCGGGTGATGCCCTTCGCCAACGGCGGCGTTGTCAGTGGCCCAATCACGTTTCCTATGCGCGGCGGAACCGGGTTGATGGGGGAAGCTGGCCCCGAGGCGATTATGCCCTTGGCACGCGGGCCAGACGGCAAACTGGGGGTGCGCAACTCGGGCGGAGGGCGCGCTGTGAATGTCGTGATGAATATTACCACCCCGGACGTGCAGGGGTTTCGGCGCAGTCAAAGCCAGATTGCGGCGCAGATGAGCCGCGCGCTGGGGCGCGGCAATCGCAACAGGTAACTTGAGGGAGCAGGCCATGAATTTCCATGAGGTGAGATTTCCCGCCAGCTTGAGCTTTGGTTCGGTTGGCGGCCCCGAGCGGCGCACAGATATCGTGACGCTGGCCAACGGGTTTGAAGAACGCAACACACCCTGGGCTCATTCGCGACGGCGTTACGATGCCGGGCTGGGGATGCGGTCGCTGGACGATATCGAAACGCTGATTTCGTTCTTCGAGGCGCGGCAGGGGCAGATGTTCGGATTTCGGTGGAAGGATTGGTCTGACTTCAAGTCGGGCGCAGCCACGGCTGAAGTGGACAATGCCGATCAGGTCATTGCGCGCGGCGACGGTAAGACGACCGAATTCCAGTTGGTGAAAACCTACAGCTCAGGCGGGTTCAAGTACGTCCGCCCGATCCTCAAACCGGTGCTCGGGACAATCAAGCTCGGTCTTGAGCAGGATGAAATGCGCGAAGGTGTGGATTTCGAAGTGGATCTGGCGCGGGGTCGGGTCACGTTTACGAACGCGCCTCCGCAAGATGTCGAGATTACGGCAGGGTTCGAGTTTGACGTGCCCGTTCGGTTCGACACCGACAAAATTCAGACCAGCGTGGCCAGCTTTCAGGCGGGTGACGTGCCAAACGTTCCTGTGGTCGAGGTGCGGGTCTGATGAGCGGCGACAAACAGGGATTGCAGGCGCATCTGCAAAGCGGGCTGACAACGACCTGCCGGTGCTGGGCAATCAGGCGCACGGATGGTCAGGTCTACGGGTTCACTGATCACGATATGGAGCTGCGTTTTGACGGGCTGACGTTCAAGGCAAGTTCGGGGCTGACCGCATCGGCGATAGAACAGGCAACCGGACTATCGATCGATAACTCTGAGGCGATGGGCGCGTTGTCTGATGCGGCGATAAGGGAAGAGGACATAGAGGCCGGTCGGTTTGACGGCGCCAATGTTCGCGCTTGGCTGGTGAACTGGGTAAATCCTGACCAAAGGGTGTTACAGTTTCGTGGCTCGATTGGTGAAATGCGTCGCGGTGGTGGTGCTTTTCATGCTGAGTTACGGGGGCTTACCGACCTGCTGAACCGACCTTTGGGTCGGATATACCAAAAGCCATGCACTGCGGTGCTGGGCGACGGCGCCTGCCGGTTCAACGTGGCCGCACCGGGCTTTCAGGCAGAAGCTGAGATCGTCAGCTTGTCGGCGGGCAGCGTTCTGCAACTGAAAGGAGCAGACGCATCGGATACAACTTGGTTCGAACGTGGCCGGTTGGACGTGATCTCCGGCAAAGCTTCGGGGCTCTGGGCGTCGGTCAAACAAGATGAACGTATCGCGGGTGGGCGTAACGTTGTCTTGTGGACCGGGATCAGCGGTGGGCTGACAATCGGAGATCGCGTCCGCCTCACCGCCGGCTGCGACAAGCGCATGGAAACCTGCCGAACAAAATTTATCAACCTCATCAATTTTCAGGGTTTTCCGGATTTGCCGGGTGAGGACTGGGTGATGGCTGTTCCCAAGAAAGACAAGCCGAACAAGGGGGGCAGCAGACGATGAAAATAGACAGGCGGGACATAGTCGAGGAAGCGCGGCGATGGCTGGGCACCCCGTATGTCCATCAGGCGTCCGTTATGGGCGCAGGCGCGGATTGTCTGGGATTGCTGCGCGGCATATGGCGTGCGCTGTACGGGGCCGAGCCCGAAACCGTGCCGAGCTACAGCATGGACTGGTCGGAACCGCAGGGTGAGGAACGGATGTGGGATGCCGCCCGCCGAAATCTGACGGCAAAGCGGTTCAACGAACTGGCGGCAGGCGACGTATTGCTGTTTCGAATGCGGGATGGTGGCGTCGCCAAGCACGTGGGTGTTGTTAGCGAATCTGGGGCAATCCCGCGGTTCATTCACGCATATTCCGGGCACGGCGTCGTGGAAAACGCCCTGAGTGATCCCTGGCGTCGCCGGATTGTCGCCTGTTTCGCATTTCCGCTGGAGGTCAAGTAAATGGCGACGATTGTACTATCTGCAGCAGGGGCTGCCCTTGGTGGCTCGATTGGTGGCACTGTCGCCGGTCTTTCCACAGCCATCATCGGCCGAGCCGTCGGCGCGACACTGGGGCGGGTCATTGATCAGCGGTTGATGAGCCAATCGGTGATGGGGGGTGGCAGCGAAGTCGTCGAAACCGGGCGTTTGGATCGATTCCGGTTGACCGATACCGGAGAGGGCTCTCCGGTCACCACCGTGTTTGGCCGTATGCGGGTCGGCGGGCAGATCATATGGGCATCGGATTTTCTGGAAACCCGCAGCACCAGCACGACCACGCAATCGACGCGGGGCGGGAAAGGGTCGCGTCGGCCAAGCTCGGCCACCGCAACCACTCATACCTATAGTTACTCGATCTCACTGGCTATCGCGGTGGGCGCTGGGCAAATCTCCGACATCTCGCGTATCTGGGCCGATGGCGAAGAACTAGAGCGTTCGGGGCTGAACATGCGGCTGTACAAGGGCACTGATGATCAGTTGCCTGATCCGCTGATCGAGGCTGTTGAGGGCACCGGGCAGGTTCCGGCCTATCGGGGTACAGCCTATTTGGTGATTGAGGACCTTCAGCTTGCCTCATTCGGCAACCGGGTTCCGCAATTTTCTTTTGAAGTTGTGCGGCAGGAACAGCCGGGCCTGCCAGACACCGCTGATGCCGTATCCCGGATTGTGCGCGGTGTCGCGATGATTCCAGGTACAGGCGAGTATTCTCTGGCCAGCACGCAGGTCAACTATTCCAAGGGTCAGGGACAAAGTTGGGCGGCAAACGTGCATTCGGCTTCGGGCGTTGCTGATCTGGTCGCCTCGATACAAGCGCTGAATGCCGAGTTGCCTGCCTGCGATGCGGTGTCGCTTGTCGTGTCGTGGTTTGGCGACGATCTGCGATGTGGGCAGTGCAAGGTGCAGCCAAAAGTCCTGCACAAGGAGTTTGATGGCGGAAACATGCCATGGAGCGTTTCCGGAGTGTCGCGCGCTGAGGCCCAGGTTGTTCAGATCGAAAATGATCGGCCCGTCTATGGGGCGACACCCGCGGATGCGTCCGTGGTCGAGGCGATCCGGCATCTGAACGTGTCAGGCAAGCGGGTGATGTTCTATCCGTTCATCCTTATGGACCAGTTGCGGGGAAATGGGCTGCCGGATCCGTGGTCTGATGCCGCGGATCAACCGCACCTACCATGGCGTGGGCGGATAACCTTGAGTGAGGCACCGGGGCGCAACGGGTCGCCGGACCAGACGACAGAGGCTGACGCCCAAGTCGCGCAGTTCTTCGGGCAGGCGCGCGCCAGTGACTTTGTCATCGGTGACGGCACGGTCACCTATGGCGGCCCGCAGGAATGGGGGCTGTTCCGGTTCATTCTGCATTATGCTGCCCTGTGCAAGGCAGCTGGCGGTGTATCTTCGTTCTGCATTGCTTCTGAAATGCGTGCTCTGACCCAAATCAGGGGCGCGACGGGGTTTCCGGCTGTGGCGCAGATGAAGGTTCTCGCGGCTGAAGTCCGCAAAATCCTCGGGACCGGTACCAAAATCGGCTATGCCGCCGACTGGAGCGAATACTTCGGCTACAAACCCGTCGATGCGGGCAGCGACAGGTACTTCCATCTCGATCCGCTTTGGGCCGATGACAATATCGACTTTGTCGGGATCGACAATTACATGCCGCTTTCCGACTGGCGCGACGGCGAGGATCACGTCGACGCCAACGCGGGCGCAGATGCGATCTATGATCTGGATTACCTGCGCGGCAATGTTGAAGGCGGGGAAGGGTACGACTGGTATTACGCCTCGACCGAGGAATCCAAAGCGCAGATACGCTCTGTGATCGATGATCAAGAGCATGACGAGGCCTGGATCTGGCGATACAAGGACATTCGCAACTGGTGGTCGCAACCACATCACGAACGGATCGGAGGGGTGCGGCAAGCCAATCGGACCGCATGGGTGCCCATGTCCAAGCCGATCTGGTTCACAGAACTGGGTTGCGCTGCCATCGATAAGGGCACCAATCAGCCGAACAAGTTTCTGGACCCGAAATCCTCGGAATCCAAGCTGCCGCGCTATTCCAACGGCCAGCGGGATGATTTCATTCAGGTGCAGTACCTAAAGGCGGTTCTGGGTTATTGGTCCGAGGCGGAAAATAACCCGGTTTCGGATGCTTACGGTGGACGCATGATTGATTTGTCCAACGCCTATGTCTGGGCCTGGGATGCGCGGCCGTATCCAACCTTTCCGAACCTGCAGAGCCAATGGAGCGATGGTGAGAACTACGCACGCGGGCATTGGCTGAATGGACGGTCTGGATCACGCACGCTGGCGTCGGTGGTGACAGAGATTTGTCACGGGGCTGGCGTGACCGACATCGACACGTCGCGCCTCTATGGCGTTGTGCGCGGCTATGCGATCGAGCAGGTCTCGGACGCGCGATCTGCATTGCAGCCGCTGATGCTGCGGTATGGTTTCGACGCCATCGAGCGGGATGGCGTGTTGCGATTTCAGATGCGACATGGGCAGCGCGCTATCGCGCTGGATCAGGAACATCTGGCGATCAGCTCCGATATTGAAGCCGGTATCGAGCACCGGCGCGAAGCCGAGGCGGAGATGACGGGCCGTGTCCGCCTGCGTTTTGTCCAATCGGATGGAGACCACGACATTGTCGCGGAAGAGGCCGTATTGCCCGACACGCGCACCCATTCGGTTGCTGTCAACGAGATGCCCCTGTCCATGACACGTGCCGAAGGTCGCCAGACTGCAGAACGGTGGCTCAGCGAGGCGCGCGTGTCCCGCGAAAGCGTCCGCTTTGCGCTGCCGCCTTCATTGAGACACATCGGCGCGGGGGATGTCGTCAGCCTAGATGCAGACGGGCAAGGGGCACGTTTCCGGATCGACCGTCTGGAACAAGCCGAGATGCAATTGGCTGATGCCGTTCGGGTAGAACCAGGGATTTACGCCCCTTCAGACCTTCCTGATGACGCGATCTCGACCAAGCCTTTTTTCGCTCCGGTTCCGGTGCTGCCCGTTTTCATGGATCTGCCGCTGATCACTGGCTCGGAAGTTCCGCATGCGCCTTACCTGGCCGTGTCTGCCGATCCCTGGCCCGGCAGCGCCGCAGTGTATTCAGCGCTGAATGATGAGGACTACGCTTTGCAAGAGGTGATCTCGGCGCAGGCCGTCATCGGGTTTACGCAGTCACCTCTGCGGCGGGCCAGTATCGGCGTCTGGGACAACGGCACGCCATTGCGCGTCAGGTTGGTTGATGGCTTGCTGGAATCGCGGCCTCGCGACGCGTTGCTGAATGGGGTTAATCTGGCAGCAATCGGGGATGGTACGCCCGGCAATTGGGAGCTATTCCAGTTCGCCAGCGCAGAACTTGTGGACCGGGGCACCTATGCCCTTTCAGGGCGCCTGCGCGGGCAATTGGGGACGGATGCTTTCATGCCCGACACCTGGCCCGAAGGTTCGACTTTTGTCCTGCTGGACGAAAGGGTCTTCCAAACCGGGCTGCTGCGGTCCGAACGGCGTGTGGCGAAACATTATCGCATAGGGCCGGGAACGCGCGCCTATGACGATCCGTCGTTTCTCCATCAGGTTCACGCTTTCGACGGAAACGGACTGCGCCCCTATGCTCCGGTGCATGTCAAACTCACACCAATCGGAGCGGGTGATGAAATCTCGTGGATTCGCCGAACCAGATTGGACGGCGATGACTGGGATGGATTTGACGTTCCGCTGGGAGAGGAGACCGAATCCTATCTGTTGAAAATCAGGATCGACGGATCGGTAGTGCGCGAACAGATGACGTCAGAACCGCGGTGGCTCTATCCATACGCTATGAAGATCGCGGATGGCGTGACCGGAGCTTACGAGGTTGATGTGGCACAGATATCAGCCAGCTTCGGTCCCGGTCCGTCCGCGCGTCTGCTGGCCGGGTAAAGCGGTCATGCGTCCCGTCTTGCATGGCGATGTTAGTACTGCGGCGCGGGTATTGCTGAACGCGCCACCAGCTGATCGGGAACGCCTGTGCGTCAAAATGATCAACGAAGCTGATCTGGCCGACAGCTATGTCGGCCAGACAGGGCGGCTTCACCCGCTTTTCGGCAATGGGTCATTGATGACGGCGGCCCGGGCCCGACCATTAGCCGACGAGCCAGGGTTTGACGACGTGCAATATTGCAAATGTTTTGAGATGGTTCTGCGGTGTCTGGTTCAATTCCACATTACCCGGATGCGCAGCTGACGCATTTGCTGGCGGCAAGGTCAAGGTTCAGGCGACCCACCGGAATCTCTTCGCCACAGTCTTCGCAGTGGCCAAATTCCCCGTCTTCGATCCGCGTTAGCGCCGCCACTAAACGACGGGTTTCAATGTCACGATTTGCCTGCTGTGCTTTGGCCATTGCTTGGTTTTGCAAGGCATCCATTCGGCTGAGCCGCCCAACGGCCTGCTGATCCAACTCCACCACTGACTGTGCCTGATTTCCGAGGGCGGAATGCTCGGCCAGTTCGTCCAGACGCGCGCGGATCAGGGTCTCGAATTTCGCCAATTGCGTTTCATTCATTTTCGTTACCCTGTAGATCACGGGTTTGCGTTTGGCGTTTTTGCCACTAAATGGCATTCTAGGCGCAGCAAAGGATGAAAAGCCATGTTCGAAACGCGCAGTCACGTGACCCCCGTCGACCCTGTTTGGGATCGGATCACAGCCGAAGCTCAGACAGCCGTAGAAAAAGAACCTTTGATGGGCGGGCTGGTGCATGCCTGTATTTTGCATCACCGCAGTCTGGAACGGGCGCTGTCCTACCGGATTGCCGCCAAGCTGTGCTCGAATGAAATGTCGATGATGGTGCTGCGTGAGATCGTGGACGAGGCGTATGCCAAAGACCCCACACTCCTCGAGGCAGCGCGCGCGGACCTGATGGCCGTATACGAACGCGACCCGGCGTGCCACCGGCTGTTGCAGCCGATCCTTTACTTCAAAGGCTATCAGGCAATGCAAGCCTATCGCGTGGGGCACTGGTTGTGGCGCAAGGGGCGTTTTGATCTGGCCTATTTTTTCCAGATGCGTTCTTCCGAGATCTTCGGGATCGATATCCATCCTGCCGCAAAAATCGGCAAGGGCATTATGATCGACCATGCGCACTCAATCGTGATCGGTGAAACGGCGATTGTCGGCGACAACGTTTCGATGTTGCATTCGGTGACACTTGGTGGGACAGGCAAAGAGGAAGAACAGCGTCACCCCACCATTGGCGACGGTGTGCTAATCGGAGCGGGAGCCAAGGTTCTGGGGAACATAGTGGTAGGCCATTGCAGCCGTATCGCTGCGGGCTCGGTGGTGCTGCAGGAGGTTCCTGCGTGCAAAACCGTGGCCGGGATTCCGGCGAAGATCGTCGGCGAGGCTGGCTGCGATCAACCCTCGATTTCGATGGACCATATGCTGGGCAAAGATCAGTAACTCAAGTCAGTTCAAGCGGTCGTTCTTTTTGATCGACCGCTTGCGCCGCTGTTCTTCACGCCGCTTTTTTCGTTCTTCTTTCCTTTTCGCGCGTTCAGCTTCTCGTTTGGCCGTTTCGGCTGGATCAGAACTGAAGGCGGAATTTTCACCCGGATAGGTATTGGGCTTCGCCGCCGCAACCGTCGGCATACCAAACACAAGGGCTGCAACCAGCAAGAAGTTTACCGAATAGGTAGAAGTCATAGGGCACCTATGTCCGTGATTTTCATTCAGACAAGGTGGTTGACGGTAGGTGCCGACGCAACACGCGCGGTGATCACAAGCGCTCACATGACGGTTGTGATATGGTTGGGCCGCGCCGCTCTGGTATCGGCGCGACCCTGATTTTTCCTTAGGCCAGCATGACTATCGGGTTTTCCAGGTTGTCAACAATGGCTTGCAGTAACTGAGCGCCAAGCGCACCGTCAATGACCCGGTGATCGACTGACATGGTGACCGACATCACGGTCGCAACTGTCAGTTCACCGTCATCGCCGACAACCGGCTTTTTCAGACCAGTTCCAACCGCAAGGATACCCGCATGCGGTGGGTTCACGATGGCGTCGAAATTGTCGATGCCGAACATGCCAAGGTTCGAAACCGCGAAGGTGCCGCCCTGATATTCGTGCGGGGCCAGCTTGCGCTCACGCGCGCGACCGGCAAGGTCCTTCATCTCGGAAGACAGCGCAGACAGCGACTTGGTATCGGCGTCCTGCAGAACCGGAGTGAACAACCCGCCTTCGATAGCGACTGCGACAGCCACGTCCGAAGGTTTCAGTTGCAGAACCCGGTCACCGGCCCAAACGGCGTTACATTCGGGAACCTGTTGCAGCGCGTTGGCGACAGCCTTGATGATGAAATCGTTGACGCTCAGCTTTACGCCACGGCCTTCCAACTGCTTGTTCAACTGGCTGCGGAATTTGAGCAGCGCGTCCAGCTTGATGTCGCGACGCAGATAGAAATGCGGGATGGTCTGCTTGGCTTCGGACAGGCGGGCAGCGATGGTTTTGCGCATCCCGTCCAGCTTGATTTCTTCATAGTCGCGACCCTCGTACATCCGGGCAACAGCATCCGCGGACGGACCGGCAGGTGCTGCGGCGGCAGCGGGTGCGGCAGCGACGGGCGCGGATGCAGCAGCCGGGGCCGGGGCAGTCGCGGTTGCGCCCTCGACGTCTGCTTTCACGATCCGACCGTGCGGGCCAGATCCGGTGATCTGTGCCAGGTCCAGACCCTTCTGGGCGGCGATCCTGCGAGCCAGGGGTGATGCAAATATCCGACCGCCATCAGCCTTGGCCGGAGCCGCCGGGGCAGGGGCGGGCGCCTCGGATGCCGCTGGCGCGGCAGCCTCGTTGCCCGCGGCGGCAGCAGGAGCCGCCGCCGGCGCAGCGGCAGGGCTTGCTGCGATGTCATCGGCGCTTTCGCCGTCTTCCAGCAGCACCGCAATGGCAGTGTTGACTTTGACCCCTTCGGTGCCCTCAGGGATCAGGATCTTTCCGACTACACCTTCGTCGACGGCTTCGAATTCCATCGTGGCCTTGTCAGTTTCAATCTCGGCCAGCAGATCGCCGGACGAGACAGCGTCGCCTTCTTTGACCAGCCATTTGGCCAAAGTGCCTTCCTCCATGGTCGGCGAAAGGGCGGGCATCAGAATTTCGGTGGGCATTTTATTTCACCTCCATGGTGTCTTTTGCCGCTGGCTTTTGGTTAGTCGCATTTCCAAACTTTCGAGTGATTGCACGCAACAAACTCAAAACCTCGTATGGGATGAGTGCGCCTATCAGAGCGAAGGCGGCCAAAAGTTCCGGACTCGTTAAACTAGCGCCTCTGACTTCAAACGCACCTGCAAGAAATGCGCTGGTAACCCCCATGGAAAACCTGCCGCAAAGCGCTGACATGTCACCGATGGTGAAATCTGCGTGGTCCTTGAGGAACAAGGCACCGCCTTCGTCTAATGTGTCACCGGCCAAAGAGCCTATCAGCGATGCGATCCAGGTCGCCAGAGCCGCAATCCAAACATCATTGGGCAGACCAAAAGTGGACAAGGTACTTGCTCTTTCAGCGGTTTCGAAGCCCGAGTTCACTATCGTGAGCAACCCAAGAAACGCGAATGCGGGTACAACTACGCATCCGACTAAATTGCTCCAAAAGCGCCATCTTCCGAAAAGCTTGAGTGCTGATTCCGGGTGTTCAGTTTGTGTCATTTGCGCTTCTGTTCTTCACTTATAGGTCACTTGTTTGACTGCTGCGATCACCTCTTCGGTTGTGATCAGCGCCAGTTTCTCCAGGTTCGCGGCGTAAGGCATGGGCACGTCTTTGCCCGTGCAGTTGATGACGGGCGCATCTAGGTAGTCGAACGCTTCTTGCATCACAACGGACGAGATGTAGCCGCCGACCGAACCTTGCGGCCAGCCTTCTTCGACCGTGACCAGACGGTTGGTCTTCATCACCGAGTTGATGATTGCGCCGGTATCCATCGGGCGGATCGTGCGCAGATCAATCACCTCGGCGCTGATGCCTTCTTCGGCCAATTTGTCAGCTGCTTCAAGCGCGTATTGCATGCCGATGCCGAAGCTGACGATGGTGACGTCCGACCCTTCGCGCCAAATACGCGCCTTGCCCAGCGGGACCGTCAGATCATCCACCTGCGGCATATCGAAGGACCGGCCATAGAGGATCTCGTTTTCAAGGAAAACAACTGGGTTCGGGTCGCGGATTGCCGATTTCAGCAGACCTTTTGCATCGGCCGCCGAATAAGGCATCACTACTTTCAGACCGGGGATCTGCATATACCACGCCGCGTAATCCTGGCTGTGCTGAGCGGCCACGCGCGCGGCCGCGCCGTTTGGACCACGGAACACGATGGGGCAACCCATCTGGCCACCAGACATATAGAGCGTCTTCGCCGCTGAGTTGATGATCTGGTCGATCGCCTGCATGGCGAAGTTGAAGGTCATGAACTCGACAATCGGTTTCAGTCCGGCCATGGCGGATCCAACGGCGATGCCGGCAAAGCCGTGTTCGGTGATCGGGGTATCGATGACCCGCTTGCTGCCGAACTCGTCCAGCATGCCCTGGCTGATCTTGTAAGCGCCCTGATACTCGGCGACTTCTTCGCCCATCAGGTAAACGTCTTCGTCACCACGCATTTCTTCGGCCATCGCGTCGCGCAAGGCTTCACGCACGGTCTGCTGTTCCATCGGCGCATCTGCCGGCCAGTCCGGAGACAAGTCCACCTTCGGTGCGGCAGGAGCAGCTGCGACAGGGGCGGGGGCCTCTGCCGCCGCTGGGGCGGCCTCGGCCACCGCCGCGGCTGCAGGTGCAGCCGCCGGAATGGCCGAGGCGTCTTCGCCTTCTTCAACCAGCACCGCGATAGGGGTGTTCACCTTCACCCCTTCGGTGCCTTCAGCGATCAGGATCTTAACAACGATGCCTTCATCAACAGCTTCGAATTCCATCGTCGCCTTGTCGGTTTCGATCTCGGCCATGATGTCGCCGCTTGATACGGTGTCGCCTTCCTTGACCAGCCACTTGGCCAGCGTGCCCTCTTCCATCGTGGGCGAAAGGGCGGGCATGAGAATTTCGGTTGCCATGTCTTATTCGTCCTCTCAGGCGTAAATGTCGGTCCAGAGCTCTTCCACGGAAGGCTCGGGGCTGTCTTTCGAGAATTCGGCGGCTTGATTGACGATCTCTTTGATCTCTTTGTCGATCGCCTTCAGGTCATCCTCGGTCGCGTGTTTGCCGGTCAGCAGCAGCTCGCGCACATGTTCGATCGGGTCGCTTTGTTCGCGAACCTTCTGAACCTCTTCGCGGGTGCGGTATTTGGCCGGGTCGGACATCGAGTGGCCGCGGTAGCGGTAGGTCTTGATCTCAAGGATGTAGGGGCCTTTGCCCGCGCGACAGTGCGCGACAGCCTTTTCGCCAGCGGCCTTGACCGCCAGCACATCCATGCCGTTGACGATCTCACCCGGGATGCCGAACGCTTCGCCGCGGTGGTAGATATCCTTGGTCGATGTCGAGCGCGCCTGCGCGGTGCCCATGGCGTATTGGTTGTTCTCGATCACGAACACCACCGGCAAATCCCACAGGGCGGCCATGTTGAAGGTTTCATAGACCTGGCCCTGGTTCGCGGCGCCGTCACCGAAATAGGTGAATGTCACGCGTCCGTTGCCCTTGTACTTGTCGGCAAATGCCAGACCGGCACCCAGCGGCACCTGTGCGCCAACGATGCCGTGGCCGCCATAGAAATGCTTTTCTTTCGAGAACATGTGCATCGAGCCGCCCTTGCCCTTGGAAAGGCCTCCGATGCGTCCGGTCAGTTCGGCCATCACGCCACCCGGATCCATGCCACAGGCCAGCATGTGACCGTGGTCGCGGTAGGAGGTAATACGCTTGTCACCCTCTTCGGCAGCAGCTTCGAGGCCGACAACAACAGCCTCCTGACCGATGTAGAGGTGGCAGAAACCGCCAATCAGACCCATGCCATACAGTTGACCGGCCTTTTCCTCGAATCGGCGGATCAGCAACATCTCACGGTAATATTCGGTAAGTTCTTCCGCAGAAACATTTGGTTTCTTTGTGGTTTTTCGCGCAGCCATAGTGGCGATCTCCCCCTCTCGGCAAGATAGTTTAGCGTTAAACTATTTCATAAAGCATTTCCTGCTCTCTGGCGAGTGGAAATGTGACGCTGCGTAGGGCAATCGACGCCCATATGGTCACAAAACGCGAGTGAATTGCGTCATGGATTTGTCAACGAAATCCGATCAGAGGATCAGCGGATGACGATTTCATCCGAGCGGATCATGCCCAGCACGGAACGCGCCTGTTGATCAAGAAGATCAAGATCGAGATAGGTGTCCGACAAGCGTCGCGTCAGGTTTTCCATCTCTGCGATCTCGGCGTCAAGCCGTGCCAAGTCGCGCGACAGGGCGTCCCGTTCCGCTGCAATTTCGACCCGCCGGAACAGGCCATAATCGCCTTGCACGGCAGCGAAGGTGAAATAAACACCCAGCATGAAAGCCACCATGAAAAATGCAACTGCGCCCAAACCGGGCCGATGGGAACGGGACACTCTGTTTACCGCCGTATGAAGTCTGCCTCAATAATGTGCCCTTTTCGGACATCTGCCAGCACTATGTCACAGGTGATTCGGCTTGTGAATCCCTTGATTCGCACTTTTTGATAATCGACGAAGAAATGTGTGTGGTCTGGGGGGGCAGAGCCGGGGACAACCACATTATTGCCAGGCTGCAAGCTCTTGATTGCGCTTTAGAGCTTGTTCTTCCATGCAAGCCCAATAGAGCATCGGGGCCGCGCTGCCATCGCTGTCTAGCTCGGGGTCACAGGTCGCGTCACGGTGTTTCAACCAGGCGCGTTGTTGGGTCAGCAGGGCTTGCCCGTCGCCGCGCGCGTCGGCGGTTGGCTTGATCTCGGACCAAAGGCGGTTCAGCTCTCGATCCGCGACCTCCCATTTTTCCTTGGCACAAAAATTGAGATCAAGCTGAGTTTGCCCGTCGCAATGGGATTGTGCGAAGGCGGCCGAAGGTAGAAGCAAGACAGAAATGACGGCAACGGCTTTCATGGCCAATCTCCCGTTTTAGGCGGGGTGTACCATAGACGCCGATTGCCAACCAAAGCGGGGTTACTGATCCAGCGCGGCAACGCCGGGCAGGGTCTTGCCTTCCATCCATTCCAGGAACGCGCCACCAGCTGTCGAGATGTACGAGAAATCCTTTGCAGCGCCCGATGCGTTCAGCGCTGCGACCGTATCACCGCCGCCTGCAACCGATACAAGCTGCCCGGAGCGTGTCAGCGCAGCCGCTTTCAGCGCTGCTGCGTTGGTCGCGGCATCAAAAGGCTCGATTTCGAATGCACCTAGCGGGCCGTTCCAGATCAGGGTTTGGCTTTTCTCAAATATCTCAGTGATCATCGCGACGGTTTCCGGCCCAGCGTCAAGGATCATGCCGTCTTCGGGGCATTGATCGACAGGAAGGATCTGAGTGGGAGCGTTGGCCTCGAACTTTTCGGCGACTACGATGTCACGGGGCAGGATGATCTGGCAGCCGGTTGTTTCGGCCTTGGACAGAATTTCGGCAGCCGTATCTTTCATCGCGGTTTCTGCCAGCGACTTGCCGACGTTTATGTCTTGGGCGACAAGGAAAGTGTTCGCCATGCCCCCGCCGATGATCAGGTAATCCACCTTTTCGATCAGGTTGCCCAGCAGGTCCAGCTTGGTCGAAACCTTGGCGCCGCCGACGACGGCAGTGACAGGACGTTTGGGCGAGCCAAGCGCGGCTTCCAGCGCGCTCAGCTCTTGCTGCATCAGACGGCCCGCACAGGCGGGCAGAAGACGGGCCAGTGCTTCGGTTGAGCTGTGCGCGCGGTGCGCGGCTGAGAAGGCATCATTGCAGTACACATCGCCCATCTTGGCCATGCCGGCGGCCAATTCCGGGCTATTCTTGGTTTCTGAAGCGTGAAAGCGTGTGTTTTCCAACAAAAGCACTTCGCCCGCGCCCAAGTTGGCCGCTGCAGTTTCCGCCTCAATCCCGACGCAGTCATCGCCAAATCGCACCCTGGTGCCAAATGCGGTCTCGAGCGTCGGAACAAGCTGCTTTAGCGAGAGGTTCTGGCGGCGTTCGCCACCTGGACGCCCGAAATGCGCCAGCAGGATGGGCTTGCCGCCAGCAGCCAGAATGTCCCTCACGGTCGGCACGATGCGCTCGATCCGGGTGGCGTCTGTCACGACCCCGTCGACCACCGGGACGTTGATGTCCACGCGCACCAGCACGCGTTTGCCGTTCAGGTCCATGTCGTCCAGTGTTTTCCAGCCCATCGCGCAATCCTCGACAAATTTGAAAGTGACTTAGGCGGTTCTTTTCCTGCATTTTGCCGTCAGGTCAATGCGTCACTTGGCATTCCGGTGCCCTGCGCATAGGTATTTGCGCAAGATAAAACGACAGGAGGGCCTCATGGCCGAAATCAAGGATCCCGAAAACACAATCATCGTCGAGCTCAAGGACGGCAATGTCGTCATCGAACTGTTGCCCGATGTGGCACCCCAGCACAGCGCGCGGATGAAAGAACTGGCGCGGGCTGGCGAGTACGACAACGTGGCCTTTCACCGTGTGATCGACGGCTTCATGGCGCAGACTGGCGACGTACAGCATGGCGACATGGAAGACGGGTTCAACCTGCGTATGGCGGGCACCGGCGGGTCGTCGCTGCCGAACGTCCCGGCCGAGTTCTCCAAGCTGCCCCACGATCGCGGTACTCTGGGTGCGGCCCGTTCGCAGAACCCGGACTCGGCCAACTCGCAGTTCTTCATCAACTTCAAGGACAACCACTTCCTGAACGGCCAGTACACCGTGTATGGCCGCGTCATCGACGGGATGGAGCATGTTGATGCCATCGTCCGTGGCGAGCCGCCGATGAGCCCTGACCGCATGATCAGCGTCAAGGTGGCCGCAGATGTATAAACTGGCCGCAGCATTTACCCTGTTGGCCAGCCCTGCGCTGGCCACAGGCCTTGAGGTCGAGATCGAAGGCGAGGGTGCCAATGGCACCGTCACAATCGACCTGTTCGATGATATTGCCCCAAAACATGTCGAGCAGATCTCTGCTCTGGCTGCCGAAGGCAAATATGATGGCGTCGTGTTTCACCGCGTGATTGACGGCTTCATGGCTCAGACCGGTGATGTTGAGCATGGCCGTCTGGGCGGCGACTTGCGACGCGCTGGCACCGGTGGCTCTGACCGCGCGGACCTTCCGGCCGAATTTTCGGATTTCGAATTCGACCGGGGTGTTGTCGGCATGGCGCGGGCGCAAGATCCCAACAGCGCCAACTCGCAGTTCTTCATCATGTTCGAACCGGGCCCGTTCCTGAACGGCCAGTACACGGTTGTTGGTCAGGTAACCGGCGGTATGGACGTGGTTGACGCGATCAAACGCGGTGAGGGTCAGAACGGCGCTGTGATCGGCCAGCCGGACGTGATGAAAAAGGTCACCGTCACCGAATAAAAAAACGCCCCGGCGCTGATCGCGTCGGGGCGTTCCATTGCTGAGTGGTCTAATCGTCGCTCATCGCTTTCCAGATCAACGCGCCAATTGCGCCGCCGATCAAAGGTGCCACCCAGAACAACCAGAGCTGCCCAAGAGCAGGGGCGTCCGCGAACAGCGCAACCCCGGTGGACCGGGCCGGATTGACCGATGTGTTCGTCACCGGGATCGAGATCAGGTGGATCAGCGTCAATCCAAGACCGATAGCAATGGGACCGAACCCGGCTGGTGCGCCGTTGGATGTGGCGCCCAGGATGATGATGATGAAGAATGCGGTCATGACGATTTCGATCACCAGCGCGGACATCAGCGAATAGCCTTCAGGTGACGCCTCGCCATAGCCGTTTGAGGCAAACCCACCCACGCCTTCAAATCCGGGCGCGCCGCTGACGATCAGGTAAAGAACTGCCGCGGCGGCAATCGCGCCGATGACCTGAGCGATCCAATAGGGGATAAGATCCTTTGCTGGAAACCGCCCTCCGATCATCAGCCCAAGGCTGACCGCGGGATTGAAATGACCGCCCGAGATATGCCCAACGGCATAGGCCATCGTCAAAACGGTCAGACCAAAAGCAAAGGAAACGCCCAGCCAGCCGATTCCTACATCGGCTACACCGGCGGCCAGCACGGCGCTGCCGCAACCGCCCAGAACCAACCAGAACGTGCCGAAGAACTCGGCCATGAGTTTTGATGACATGAAAAACCCTCCTGAAAACACTGATTTAAGACTAATTCGAAAATGATAATTTGTGAAATGTTTGGATAAGGGGAAATTTTACGAGCAGTGGTCAGGAGTGAGGCGTTTAGGGGGCTATACACGCCTAACCCCAGGTAACCGGGTCCAGGCGAAACAGTTTGGCAAGTTGGTCATAAACCTCTGGCGCTTCAGATTTCAGGTCGCGCGGCTTTTCAAAAAAGACCTCAACTGAAACGGCAAAGAATTCTTCGTGCCCCGTCGCGCCGTATGCATCGATGACGGTAGACCGCCCACTTTCCACGGCACGGACAAGGGTGTCATAGGCTGCTAGAAACACACGCTCCCATTCGGCAAAACTCTGCCCGTCACTCAGGATCGGGACACCGTTGGTGCCGCCCGACAGGTCGTCGATCTGGTGGGCGAACTCATGCAGCACGACGTTCTGTCCGTCATGGTCGTTCAGCGCGCCCAGCTTGCTGTGGGTCCAGGACAGGATAACCGGTCCACGGTCCCAGCTTTCACCGGTGCGCACGATCTCTTTCTCACTGACGACGTAACCATCCTGCCGACGCTGCCGCGATTTGAACGCGTCAGGATAGATCAAGATCGTTGTCAGGTGATCGTACCAAAGATCGCTGTTCACAATAAGCAAACAAGCCTGAGCTGCGATGGCCAACTCCATCTCTTCGGTCACCTCCAACCCGTCGCAGCCATAGAAACGAACCTGATCCAGAAACAAGTTCACTTTGCCATCCAGCTTGACGCGCAGGTCCAGGGGCAATCGCCTGACTAGCGGCACCTGCTGTTCGATGAGGATGCGCTGCTCGTCGGTCAGGGGCGTGGACAAAAGCTGTTGGCGCGCCCTGGATTTGGACCGGTAGCGGTACAGTACGAAACCAAAGATTAACGCCAACGCTATGAAAAAGAACAACATGGGCGTCACTATACGGACCCGCCGGGCGGTTGGAACCGGAAAACCTAACCATCCACGTCAAACGAAAAACGCCGCAGGTTTTCCTGCGGCGCTTGCAACAATGAACAGTGGTCCGCGTTACTGCTTGACCTCGGCTGCCGGGTTTGCACCCGCCTTGCCGCTGCGGCCCGGGTTCAGGGGGTCGTCCTGACGCTGAACCGAACCTTCGAAATGCGCGCCGCTTTCGATCGCGATGGTCTTGTGGATGATGTCGCCTTCGACACGTGCGGTCGAGGTCAGGCGCACTTTCAGACCACGGACGCGGCCCACGATACGGCCATTGATCACCACGTCGTCGGCGGTGACTTCGCCTTTGATGGTCGCGGTCTCACCGATTGTCAGCAGATGCGCACGGATGTCGCCTTCGACAGTGCCTTCGACCTGGATATCGCCCGAGGTCTTCAGATTGCCCGTGATGTGCAGGTCCGAGGACAGAACCGACGCTGGCGGCTTGGGCTTGGGCGCGGTGCTGGCTTTGGTTTCTGCCGGTGCAGGGGCAGCCGGAGTCGCCGGAGCAGCAGGTTTTGCCGCCTCGGGTGCATTGGATGCGGGCTCGTTGATTTTGCTCTTAGAAAACATTTCTCGCAGCCTTGATGTAAGTCATTGGGTTAACAGGTTTTCCGTTCACGCGTACTTCATAGTGCAGATGCGTGCCGGTCGACCGTCCGGTGCTACCCATATCAGCAATATGATCCCCGCGCGAGACCCTTTGACCAACCTTCACGCGTATCTTCGTGTTATGGGCATAAAGTGTCTCAATTCCGAACGCGTGTTTGATTTTTACCAGCCGTCCGAACCCGGACTGCCAGCCAGCATGGGTGACCACACCGTCGGCGGTGGCAAAAATATCGGTGCCATGGGCACCGGCAAAATCAGCGCCGTTGTGCATGCGGCGACCGCCTGTCTTGGGGTCACGGCGCGTCCCGAAGCCGCTCGTAAATCGTACGATGGCGTTGACGGGGCTTGCAAACGGCGCCTTCTCTGCTGCAATTCGATACAGGTTCAACTGATCCATCTGTTGCAACAGAGCATTTGCGCGGATCTCGTCGGGGGTCAGGTCCTCACCGCGCGTGCTGAAAGAGATAGGGGTTAGGGGGCCGCCCATGCCACTATAGCCGCGGCGGACTTCTTCGATGATGCGGTCGGTGGGCATGCCGGCCTTTCGGAACATCTTGTCCAGTGGTTCGACCGAGATGACCATCGCCTCTTCCAACTGGCGGAAGATCTCGTCGCTGCGTTCCTGCATCAACCGGATTTCCAGCTCAAGGTCGTCACGCTGTTCCAGGGCGTTCTTGGCATCGGCGGCAATCTGGTCCCGCTCCTCGGCGGTGCGGGACAATGCCTCGGTCATAAAGTTCATCTGCTCGGGGTTGCCAGCGGCGGCCAGATACATGTCGCCTTCGCCGGCTTCCTGCTGCAGCTTGACCAACTCTGTCCGCGCTTCTTCGCGCTGTTTCATTGTTGCGCGCAGTGTGGTCTGGATGACGTCGATGCCGGTTTCCAGCTCGCGGCGGCGGTTTTCCGATGCCAGCAGTTCAGACTGCATCGCCGAAATCTGCTCGAGCGCTGCGTTGAACCGATCCTGTGCGGCCAACGCCTCTTGCGCGCGGACATCCCGTTCCGCGGACATGATGTTCAGACGTTCCTGATAGGTCGCCTGATCACGCTTGGCCTGTTCCCGGAAGTTGCCCGACCCGATGCTGTCCATCAGCAGGATCGCAGTCGCAACGGCTGTCCACCCAACGAACAGCGCTACGCCAGCGACAGCAACAACCTGCGTTTCCGAACTGAGTCGAATGAATCGCGTATCGTTATCCGATTTCAGAAAGACGCGGCGTTCGGGAAAATGCCGCTCGAATAATGAGTGTAATTTGATTGCCAGACGTGTTCTCACGCGTCCTACCTCTCCATCCCCAAAGATCGGGAGCGGTCGTGAGTGATAGCCGTCCCTTGGGCGAAGTGCATAGAGGCAGAGGCGACTTTGGGCAAGTTTGTTAACAATTCGACCTTGCGTTACAGGTTTTTGTCGCCGATTCTAGGCGGGAAATTGCCGATAACGTCAACTTGAGCATGTTTATTGCGCCTGTCCCGGCAATGGCAGGTCTTCCGTCAAGGGCCAGTAGAAATCCGGGGGGAGTCCTGCCTCGGCTCGTTTTTCTTCATTAAACGGTGGTTTCAGGACACCATGGAAGTAGCGACGCACCAACTGGTGGAATACATCCTTCGGGTCGGCATTTTCGCGCCCACACAAGAAGTGGAACCACTTTGAACCATAAGCGACGTGACCCACTTCTTCGGCATAGATGACTTCGAGCGCGGCAATTGCCTGTTCGGCTTTTGCTTTGCGGAATATGTCGATCATGCCGGGCGTCACGTCCAGCCCGCGGGCCTCCAGGACCATGGGGACAACCGCAAGTCGGCCCATCAGGTCTTCGGCAGTGTCTTCGGCGGCGCGCCACATTCCGGCATGCGCAGGCAGGGCGCCATAGTGGCTGCCCATGCTTTCCAGACAATCGCAGACCATCTCGAAATGCCGCGACTCTTCCTCGGCGCATTTGACCCAGTCATCATAGAAACCGATTGGCATCGGCACGTGACCGAACCGCGCGATGATGTCCCAATGCAGGTCGACGGCGTTCAGCTCGATATGCGCAACTGCGTGAAGCAGGGCGATACGCCCGGCCTCGGTTCCGGGCTTGCGCTTTGGAACCTCACGCGGCGACAGCAGCTCGGGCTTTTCCGGGCGGGCAGGGCTCAGCGGCGGAGTTGCGGTCCCGACCTCAATCTCAGGCGCGTCGCCCTTGCGCGATGCGAACCAGGCAGCTGCGTGACGCTTGGACAAGTTGGTCTTTTCCCGACCATCCGCCGTTGTCAGAACTTCGGTCGCCATCTGGGTCAGTGTTTTGGGCACTGCGTTGCCTCCGCTGATTGAGATAGGCGGCTCTTAAACCGGATGGCGACCGTGGTCGAGAGCGCTATAGGCTGCGCACTGCCTCAAGAACCTCGTCCACATGGCCGGGGACTTTGACCTTGCGCCAGACTTTTACAATCTTGCCGTCGCCGTCGATCAGGAAGGTCGATCGCTGAATGCCCATCGATTTTTTGCCGTACATGTTCTTTTCGACCCAGACGCCATAGTCTTCGCAGACCGAAGCCCCTTCGTCCGACAGCAGCGGAGTGGTCAGGCCGTGCTTGGCAACAAACTTGTCATGCTTGGCAATGCTGTCCCGCGAAATGCCGAAAACTTGAGCGCCTGCATCACCAAACTCCTGAAGTTGTTCCGAGAAACCGATGGATTCCTTGGTGCAGCCCGGCGTATCATCGCGGGGGTAGAAAAACAGAACGACGGTACCGCCGCGCAGGTCCGATAGGGTCACTTCGCCGCCGCCGTCGCGGGGTAATGTGAAATCAGGGGCGATGTCTGTTACGTCGGGCATTGGAAACTCCGCTAAAGGATTTTAAGTGCTGCCCGGCATAATAGGGCGACGCGAGCGGGTTGAAAGACTTGGATAAAAAATTGGCTCAGCACGAAGACGCAAGTGGCGACCGGCCCGAGACGCCTGTCCGCCGCCGGTCACGCCGTCGTATTGCCGCGCGCTGGAGCATTGGATCCTTGTTGTTGCTGTGCCTGCTGGCTGGCGCAGGGTGGTTCTTTCTGATCGGGAAACAGCTGCACGCGCCGGAATGGGTTACGCAAAGGGTAGAAGAACGCCTTGAACGCAGCCTTGGTGGATTGAAATTCACCTTTGGGGACGCCAGCTTTATCGTCAATGAAAACTGGCGTCCGCGTATCCGGTTGACGGACGTGACCATCAGCGATGCGGCAGGGCAGCAGATCGCTCAGGTTTCGGATCTGCGGACCCGTCTGTCGATGCGCGAATTGCTGCGCGGTAAGATCAGACCCCGACGGATTGTTTTGCGTGGCGCGCAGATCGCATTGACCCGTGGCATGGACGGCGCACTTTCGCTGACTGTTGGGTCGGGCAGTACTCCGGTGCAAAAGGCCCCGACGCTGGCACAGCTCATCGAGGAATCGGATGATGTGTTCCTGTCGCCGTTTCTGTCGGGTTTGAGGTCGGTGGATCTGGAATCGCTTACGTTGGACTATCAGGACTTGCGGCTTGGGAAGGCGTGGGTGTTTGACGGCGGACATATCTCGATCGTCCGGGACGGGGATGAAATGCGTCTGGCGACCGGCTTTTCAGTGCTGACCGGACGCGATTACGCCAGCACGATCGAGGCGAACTATACCAGCGTTCTTGGCACCCCTCAGGCGAGTTTTGGGGTTTCGATTACCGATCTTCCCGCGGAAGACATTGCCACTCAAAGCGTTGCGCTGGCCTGGTTGCAGGTGCTCAAAGCACCGATTTCCGGCGCTTTGCGGGGCAGCGTTGATGGGCAGGCCGCGTTGGGTCCGCTTTTTGCGACGCTGAATCTCGGTGAGGGTGTCCTGCAACCCACGCCTGAAACGCGCCCGATCCGTTTCGAATCTGCGCGGGCGTATTTTACTTATGATCCTGCGCGGCAGGTTCTGGACTTTAACGAAGCTTCGGTTGTTTCGGATCTGGGCGCGGTACAGGCCGAAGGCAAGGCTTATCTCAATGGTGTCGAAAATGGCGTTCTCGAAAGCCTGACGGCCCAATTGACCCTGAGCAGCATCGACATATACCCCGGTGGCCTTTTCCCGGAATCACTGGAAACGGCACGGGCGGAACTGGACTTTCAGATGAAGCTTTCTCCGTTCGAGCTGCGGCTGGGGCAGATGACCATCACGGATGCCCTGCACGAGTTGCACGCGTCGGGCAAGCTTAGTGGACGCCCCGACGGTTGGGACGTCGAGCTGGACGCGCAACTGGACAAGATGGGGTCCGAAAACCTGTTGCGGTACTGGCCCGAGGCACTGGCACCGAACCCACGAAAATGGGTTTCGGAGAACCTGTACGAAGGTCAGTTTTCGGATGTGGAATTTTCACTGCGTTTGCATCCCGGCAGCAAGCCGGATCTCTATCTCGGTCTTGGGTTTGAGAAGGCCAAGATCCGTTTCGCCAAGACCTTACCGCTGATCCAGGACGGGCAGGGCCGCCTAAGCCTGTTGAAAAACCGCTTTACGGTCACGGCTGAAAAGGGGGTTGTTTTCGCTGATCAGGGTGGCGCGGTAGACGCCTCGGGAACTTCGTTCATTATCCCTGATACGACGGCCAAGGACGGAACGCCCGCGATTGCCCGGATCGAGGCGCGTGGCAGCGTCGAGGCGGCCCTGTCGCTTCTGGACCGACCGCCACTAAGCCTGATGAGCAAAGCCAAGTTGCCGGTCGATCTGGCGGCAGGCGAAATTGGCTTGTCCGGCACCTTGTCATTGCCTTTGAAAAAAGGGCTGAAATTTCAGGATACCGAGTTCCACTACACCGGCGAGATCGACAATGTCCAAAGCGATAAGCTTGTCCCCGGCTTTTCTGTGAGTGCCGATCTTTTGAACCTGTCCGGCAATCAGACCGAGGTGAAGATCGACGGCTATGGTTTGTTCGGTCAGGTGCCGATGCAGGCGTCGTGGCGTCAGCAGATCGGAGGAGATGGACCGCAGCGCAGCCAGCTAACTGGCCAGATCGAATTGTCGCCGGCGCTGATGAGCGAACTGAAAGTACCGCTGCCGACGGGCATGCTGACGGGAAAAGGCACTGCTGAGATCACCGTGGGCATCGGCGCGGATGAACCCGTAAAACTCTCGGCCACCTCGAACCTTGCCGGGGTCGGGATGGCGATCCCAGAACTTGGTTGGCGCAAAGGGACGGGCGCGACCGGAAAGATGACGCTGGATGCCACCTTGGGTGAAAAGCCCAACGTGGACGACCTTACACTTGATGTGGCTGGACTGCGCACTTCAGGCTCGATTTCCTTCCGGGACGGGGGTGTTTTCGACCGGATGCGGTTCAGTTCCTTTGATCTGGGCAACTGGCTGGCCGTTCCGGCTGAATTGATCAACACCGGCGGTCCTGTTCCCAATATTGTCGTTCAGGGCGGTGTCATGAATTTGGGTCGTGCAACTTTTGGCGAGGGCGGCAGTGGCGGAGGGTCCGGCCAGGGTCCAAGGATCGATGTCCTGTTGGACCGACTTCAGGTGACTGAAGATATTGCGCTGACCGGGTTCCGGGGTGCGTTTCAGACCACGGGGGGCGTGAATGGCACGTTTACCGCGAACGTGAACGGCGGTACGGCGGTCAGCGGTCAGGTGACACCGCGCAACAGCCGTAGTGCCGTGAACATAAAATCAAAGGACGCGGGGGCCGTGTTGCGGTCCGCGGGCGTGATCACGCAGGCGCGGGGCGGCAGTCTTGATCTGCAGTTGGAACCGGTCGGCGCACCAGGGCACTATGATGTGATCCTCCAAATCCTGAACACGCGCATTACCGATGCTCCCGCAATGGCCGCGCTGCTGGACGCAATCAGTCTTGTTGGTCTTTTGGACGAGATGACCGGGCAGGGGATCTTCTTCTCGACCATCGACAGCCGAATGCGGATCACCCCGACCGAGATCAAAGTCCTTAGTGGCAGCGCCGTTGGCCCGTCCATCGGCTTGTCCTTTGACGGGACGATTGACACGGTTGCGGGCATGCTGAACCTGCGGGGCGCGATCTCGCCTATCTATCTGGTGAATGCCATCGGAAGCGTGTTTACGAAAAAGGGTGAAGGGATCATTGGCTTCAATTACAGGCTGACCGGACCACTTTCCAAGCCAAAGGTTTCGGTAAACCCGCTGTCAGGTCTTGCGCCACTGTTCCTGCGCAACCTGTTGCGGGCACCGCCGCCGACCGTATCAGATGGTCCCAACGCGCAGCCCAGAAAGCCGGATGAACCCAAAAGGACTTTTGGTTCTCCGCCAAGGGACAATTGACCCAAAACACCAGAATGAGCTGTTGCCGATTTCGGTGTGGAATTGTATGGCGCGGCTATGAAGCTCAGCGATTTTGATTTCCATCTGCCAGAAGACCGGATTGCCACACGCCCCGCCAGCCCGCGCTCATCCGCGCGGCTTCTTGTGGCCAATGGTGATGCGATCTCGGACGCGCATGTCTTTGACCTGCCGGACTGGCTGCAGCCCGGCGACCGGTTGGTGCTGAATGACACACGCGTCATCCCCGCGCGCCTGAACGGACGGCGCCATCGCGACAGCGCGCAAGGGCCAGTGTCTGCTGCGATTGAGGCGACATTGCTGGACCCGCAAGCTGATGGCACATGGGCGGCCCTGATCAAACCGCTAAAGAAGGTGAAACTGGGCGAAGACATTCAGTTCTCGGATCAGCTTAGCGCCACGCTTGTGCGGGTCGAGGACGGTCAGGCCTATCTGCGGTTCAATCTGTCGGGTGACGATTTCGATGCCGCGCTGGAGCAGGCCGGGGCAATGCCTCTGCCGCCTTATATCGCGGCCAAGCGGCCGGCGGATGAGCAGGACAAGACGGATTACCAGACAATCTGGGCCCGAAATTCCGGAGCGGTCGCCGCTCCGACGGCGTCGCTGCATTTTGATGAGGTGTTGATGCAGGCGCTGGGCGCGCGTGGCGTCGCGTTCACTCATGTCACCCTGCACGTTGGCGCGGGCACATTTCTGCCGGTCAAGGTCGAGGACGTGACGACCCACAAGATGCACGCGGAATGGGGCAGCGTCAGCGCCGCCGCCGCGCAAGAGATCCGCGATACCAAAACCGCTGGCGGCAGGGTCATCCCGGTTGGCACAACTGCGTTGCGTCTGATCGAAAGCGCGGGCCGTTCAGGTCAGATCGAACCGTGGGAAGGCGAGACCGATATCTTCATCTATCCCGGCTTTCAGTTCCACGTTACCGATGCGCTGATGACCAATTTCCATCTGCCGAAATCCACCTTGTTGATGCTGGTGTCAGCCCTGATGGGGCAGGAGCGTATGCGACGGGTTTATGCGCATGCGATTGAACAGAATTACCGGTTCTTCTCGTACGGGGATGCGTCGCTTTTGATCCCGTAAGGGGCGTGTTGTCGGGATCGAATCCTTCCAATGTCGTAGACAAGCATGACCAAAGCCGTTTTTGATTGCAAAACGGTGTGACAGTTTAGGTCGGAAAGTTTCGGAGGCCCCAATGATCCAGGTCCTATCCAGCGCATGGGCGCTTTTGCTCGGTATGGGCCTGTTGATGGTCGGAAACGGCCTGCAGGGGACGATCCTGGGTGTCCGTGGTGAGATCGAGGGATATTCGACCCTTCAGATGTCGTTTGTGATGTCCGCCTATTTTGTAGGCTTTCTGGGCGGATCGCGCTTTGCGCCCGAAATGATCCGGCGTGTCGGGCACGTACGGGTCTTTGCGGCGCTGGCGTCGTTTATTTCCGCCGTGATGATCATGTATCCGCTGATGACCGACCCGATTATCTGGATTCTTGGTCGTGTCGTGATCGGGTTCTGCTTTTCCGGAGTGTACGTTACTGCGGAAAGCTGGCTCAACAACGCAGCCAGCAACGAGAACCGCGGTCAGGCGTTGTCTCTTTACATGATCTTCCAGATGACCGGGATCATCAGCGCACAGGGCCTGGTCTTGGTGGGCGATCCGGCTGGATTCGACACCTTTGTCATCGCCTCGATCCTGGTTTCGGTCTCTTTTGCGCCCATTCTCCTGTCGATCTCGCCAACACCTGCGTTTGACACAACCAAGCCGATGACGCTGCGCGAATTGTTCGGGTATTCGCCATTAGGCTGTGTTGGCATGTTTCTTCTGGGTGGCGTGTTCTCAGCCCAGTTCGGGATGGCGTCGGTATACGGCGCCCGTGCGGGCCTGACATTGGTCGAGATTTCGACTTTTGTTGCGGCTTTCTATGTTGGCGCTCTGGTCTTGCAGTATCCGCTGGGTTGGATGTCCGACCGCATGGATCGCCGTTTCCTGATTATGCTTGTTGCTGGGGTTGGAGGCTGCGCGGCCATTGCGGGTATGCTGTTCGGAGTGACGTTCCCAATCCTTCTGGGCGCAGCCTTCGTGATCGGCGGCATGTCGAACCCTCTGTATTCACTGCTGATTGCCCATGCGAATGACTTCCTGGAGCACGAGGACATGGCCGCAGCCTCAGGGGGGCTATTGTTCATCAACGGCCTCGGGGCGATCGCGGGCCCGCTGATCACAGGCTGGCTTATGGGGGATGCGGTCTTTGGTCCCTCAGGTTTTTTCCTGTTCATTGCCGCTCTGCTGGTCACGATGGCTGCTTACGCGATGTATCGCATGACGCAACGCGCCGCGATCCCGATTGACGAAACTGGCACAATGTCCCCGGTCTATCCAACAGCGTCGCCTGTTGCGCTTGAAGTCGCGCAGGAAGTGGCCATTGAGGCCGCGGAAGCCGAGCAGGAAGCGCAAGATGTTGCCTAGGACACAGATTTATGTCGCAAATGTTGCAATAATTTACTGTTACAATTCTGAAAAACACACTTAAATAAAGTTACGTCCCTTGGGGGGGAAACACGACGGAGTTAAGGGCATGGCAAGTCCTGAAGAAGTATTGAGTTTTTGGTTAGATGAAGTTGGTCCCAAGGGTTGGTATCTGCAGGATGACGCATTGGATGCTGAAATCCGCGAAAAGTTCCTGACCACATGGAAGGCTGCGTGTGAGGGCAAGTTCTCCCTTTGGCTGACCTATCCCAGCGGCGCATTGGCGTACATCATCCTGATGGATCAGTTCCCGCGCAATATGTTCCGAGGAAGCGCCGAGGCTTTCGCCTCGGACCGGGCGGCATTGTCAGCGGCGAAATGTGCGGTGGACAAAGGGTGGGATCTGAAGATTGACGAACCGGCCCGCCAGTTCTTCTATCTTCCTTTGATGCATTCGGAAAACCTGTGTGATCAGGAACGCTGTGTGCGCCTGATGTGTCAGAACATGACCGACGGCGACGACGGCAACCTGTTGCACGCACGGGCGCATCGCGAAGTGATCCGCAAGTTCGGCCGGTTCCCGTATCGCAACGATGCCCTCTCGCGTCCAATGACGGAACACGAGGCCGCCTATGTCAGCATGGGCGGATACGGCGCGACAGTGCGTGAGCTGCAAACAGCCGGCTAGGACGCAGGCTCGCACCCTCGGATTGAAATAACCCGGTCGGCTACAAGGTCGGCCGAATTTTCAAGTGTAGTGTTGATGAGCTGTTCCGGGGACTCGGTTAGCTCTGCTATTTTCGTCTGGGCCGCTTGCAGGTTGCTCTCCAGGTCGTCCAGTTTTTCCAACGCTTTAGACAGTTTCTGAGCCGTGGCGCTATCGACCGTTGTTCCGTCAAGTTGAAGCGAGGACAGGTCGCTGCGCAATGCCGTCAATTCGCCGCGTACGCCCTGAACGTCTTCCTTTAAAGGCGCCACGATCTGAACCTTTTCGGCAAACTTGGTGGTGACATCGTCGACCGTCGCCGCCAGCTTCCACCCCAGAAACAGGCAAAGCGCAATCAGGATAAGCGTGGCGTTAAGCAGGGCAAGCAACAGATCTTTGAGCGTTTTGGCCATGGTAAGTCTTTCGAATAACTTGGGTTTCACAATGTTCGGGCAAGCCCGGTGCGTATCTTCTAGCCATTGGTTCACGCGCGGTATAGGCTGAAAACAGCGCGTAACGCGCCGGTTTACCCTGCGTCTCTTTTGTCGCGGGAGCAATATGTTGATGCATTCAGGGAATTAGTTTAATGGTAAACTAATTTCTGAATCGACCTGCGCCGAGAGGGAAACATGGCAGCACAATCTTTTGATCTGATCGTAATTGGCGCCGGTCCTGGTGGATATGTGGCTGCTATCCGTGCCGCACAGCTGGGCCTGAAAACCGCTGTGGTTGAGCGCGAACATTTGGGCGGTATCTGCCTGAACTGGGGCTGTATCCCGACCAAGGCGCTGCTGCGGACCTCCGAGGTTTTTCATCTTATGGAGCGCGCCAAGGATTTCGGTCTGAGCGCTGACAAAGTTGGTTTTGATCTGGATGCGGTCGTGAAACGCTCGCGCGGGGTTGCGGCGCAACTGTCAGGCGGCATTGGCCATTTGCTGAAAAAGAACAAGGTGACCGTTGTGATGGGCGAGGCCACGATCCCTGCCAAAGGCAAGGTCACTGTCAAAACCGACAAGGGTACCGAGGAACTGACGGCCAAGAACATCGTGCTGGCGACCGGCGCGCGCGCTCGGGAGCTGCCGGGACTAGAAGCAGACGGCAATCTGGTCTGGACATACAAGCACGCGCTACAGCCGCCGCGGATGCCGAAAAAGCTGCTGGTCATTGGTTCTGGTGCAATCGGGATCGAATTCGCCAGTTTCTATAACACGTTGGGCGCGGACACGACCGTGGTCGAGGTGATGGACCGCGTGCTACCGGTCGAAGATGCCGAAATCAGCGCGCTGGCCAAGAAAGCCTTTACCAAACAAGGCATGACCATCATGGAAAAGGCGATGGTCAAACAACTGGACCGCGCGAAGGGTAAAGTCACAGCCCATATTGAAGTTAAGGGCAAAGTCGAAAAGCACGACTTTGACACCGTAATCTCGGCCGTGGGGATCGTGGGGAATGTCGAAAACCTCGGGCTCGAGGCCTTGGGCGTCAAAATCGACCGTACACATGTCGTCACGGATGAGTTCTGTCGTACAGGTGTCGATGGCCTTTATGCGATCGGTGACATTGCCGGCGCGCCTTGGCTTGCGCACAAGGCCAGCCACGAGGGTGTCATGGTCGCCGAGTTGATCGCCGGCAAACATACCCATCCGGTGAAACCTGAAAGCATCGCCGGTTGTACCTATTGCCAACCGCAGGTGGCGTCCGTTGGGTATTCAGAGGCGAAGGCCAAGGAACTGGGATACGACATAAAAGTCGGCAGGTTCCCGTTCATCGGCAACGGCAAGGCTATCGCTCTCGGCGAGCCCGAAGGCCTGATCAAAACAGTGTTCGACGCCAAAACCGGAGAGCTTTTGGGTGCGCATATGATTGGCGCTGAAGTCACGGAATTGATTCAGGGGTATGTTGTAGGCCGACAGCTGGAAACCACGGAAGAAGACCTTATGAATACTGTCTTCCCGCACCCGACGCTGTCAGAGATGATGCACGAAAGCGTGCTGGACGCCTACGGACGTGTGATCCACATGTAAGGGAAGGGGGCTCTGCCCCCGCCGCCTTCGGCGACTCCCCCGAGGTACTTTCAGCCAGATGAAGCAGCGGATCCGTGTCTTCATCTGGCCTCAAATACCTCGGAGCGCGAGGCAGGGCCTCGCAAAACGTGTTTAGTTGCGCAAAGCATCCAGAATGCGCGCCCACGAGCGAATACCCTTGTGGAAGCTTTTCACGTCATATTTTTCGTTCGGTGAATGGATCGCGTCGTCGTCGTTGGCATAGCCGACCAGCATCGAATCCAAGCCGAGAACTGTATCGAAATAGCCAACCACCGGGATCGAGCCTCCCATACCGGTAAAGACAGCTTCACGGTCCCATTCATCCGACAGAGCGCCGCGCGCCGCTTCGAATTCCGGGCGGTCGAGGTTCATCACCGATGCTGGCGAGCCTTCAAGGTCGTTGTCCCAGACAACTTTCGCGTCGGAAGAAAGACGTTCTTCGACATGTTTGCGGACCTTATCGCGCAGCGCGTCGGGGTCCATGTCGCCGACAAGACGGCAAGTGATCTTGCAGTGCGCCTCGGACGGGATCACGGTTTTCGAACCTGCGCCGTTGTAGCCGCCCCACAAACCATTCACTTCCAGTGTCGGACGCGCCCATTGCTGTTCTAATGTGGAATAGCCCTTTTCACCATGGGGTTGGGAATAGCCCACCGAATTCAGGTATTCCGCCTCATCAAAGCCGCAGTTTTCCCACTGACGTAGCTGCTCGGCAGGTACTTCGTGGACACCTTCATAAAACCCGTCAACGGCCACGCGCCCGGTTTCGTCGTCATAGAAGGACGCGACGATTTTCGACAGTTCGCGCAACGGGTTCAGCCCGGGGCCGCCGTAGTGCCCGGAATGCAGGTCGATGCGGGGACCGATGATGGTGAACTCATCCTTGAGCATGCCGCGCAGTTGCGACGCGATCGATGGTACGCCGCGAGAAACCATCGAGGTGTCGCAAACCAGCGCCAGATCAGCCTTCAACTCGTCCTTGTTGGCTTCAAGGAACGGCACCAACGAGGGAGAGCCGGATTCTTCTTCGCCCTCGAAGAAGAACGTGATGCGGCAGGGCAGGGATCCGTGAACCGCCTTCCAAGCACGGCAGGCCTCGACAAAGGTCATCAACTGACCCTTGTCATCCGACGAACCACGGCCGCGGATGACCTGTCCGTTTTCGGTATCTTCCAGCGCCGGGTCGAATGGGTCGCGGTTCCAAAGCTCCAGCGGATCAACGGGTTGCACGTCGTAGTGCCCGTAAAACAGAACGTGCGGGCCGCCGCTGTCCTCCCCCACATGGCCAACCACCATCGGGTGACCGGGGGTTTCGCGTTTTTCGGCCGCAATGCCGATGCTTTGCAGATCGGCGACCAACCAGTCGGCGGCCTGATCAACCTGCTCTTTGTAAGCCGGATCGGTCGAAATCGATGGGATGCGCAGAAATTCCATCAAGCGGTCGATGGACGTGGACAGATCGGTGTCGATCCTGCTCAGAACAGCGTCTAGTGACATGAGCCTCTCCTGAATGGCGTGAACTGGTGCGGAACCTATCAGTACCGGCGGTGCCGTCCAGTGCGTATCGACGGGATTTGGGGTATACTATCGGAAACGGGATATGTGACTTTGGAACGCCTGCGTCGTTTCCTCGCGTCTGATGGCCGTAACTTTACTTGTCCCATGGCAAGATCGGGGATAATTGATGCAAATCAATGTCGCGACTCCGACGATGCCACTAGGCAAGGCATTCCAGGGGACGCAAACCGCAGGAACAGCATGCTCTGGTATCTGTGGGAACAAGGGTTCGGCAACCAGAAGGTCAATGCCGGGCACAGAAGGAGAAACCGGTGGACTATACTGCTCAGCTCGATTCAGCGATTGCCAGGCTGCACGAAGAAGGACGTTACCGGACCTTCATTGATATCGAACGCCAGAACGGTCACTTCCCGCATGCTGTGCGCACGCGTCCCGACGGGTCGCAACAGAACATTACCGTGTGGTGTGGCAACGACTACCTGGGTATGGGCCAGAACCCGGTTGTTCTGAATGCGATGCATGATGCTGTTGATGCTGCGGGTGCCGGTTCCGGCGGAACGCGCAACATTTCGGGCACGACCGTGTATCACAAACAGCTTGAGGCTGAGCTGGCCGATCTGCACGGCAAAGAGGCTGCGTTGCTGTTTACCAGTGCGTATATTGCGAATGACGCGACACTTAGCACGTTGCCCAAGTTGTTCCCCGGCCTGATCATTTATTCTGACGCGCTGAACCATGCTTCGATGATCGAAGGTGTGCGCCGCAATGGCGGTTCCAAGCGCATTTTCCGGCACAATGACGTCGCGCATCTGCGTGAATTGCTTGAGGCCGACGATCCGGCCGCCCCTAAGCTTATTGCGTTCGAATCCGTCTATTCGATGGACGGTGATTTCGGCCCGATCGAAGAAATCTGCGACCTGGCCGACGAGTTCGGCGCCCTGACCTATATCGACGAAGTGCACGCGGTTGGTATGTACGGCCCGCGCGGTGGAGGCGTGACCGAGCGTGATCGTCTGGCGCATCGCATCGACATCATCAACGGCACACTGGCAAAAGCCTATGGTGTGATGGGTGGTTATATCGCGGCCAGCGAGAAAATGTGTGACGCCGTACGCTCTTATGCGCCGGGGTTCATCTTTACCACGTCGTTGCCGCCTTCGGTGGCTGCGGGCGCGGCGGCGTCGGTTGCCTACCTCAAGGGGGCGTCTGACCTGCGCGAGCAGCACCAGACTCAGGCCAAAGTGCTCAAGCTGCGACTGAAAGGCATGGGCCTGCCGCTGATCGATCACGGCAGCCACATTGTGCCGGTGATTGTTGGCAACCCGGTCCACACTAAGATCCTCAGCGACAAGTTGCTGGACGATCATGGTATTTACGTTCAACCGATCAATTTCCCGACTGTGCCGCGTGGCACGGAACGTCTGCGCTTTACCCCGTCTCCTGTGCATGGGCCGGGTGAAATGAACCGTTTGATCCACGCGATGGACGAACTTTGGTCACATTGTGCGCTAAATCGCGCCGAACTTGCAGGATAACCTCACGCCAAAGTGTGCAATTTGCTTGTCGCGTGTTAAGCTTTCGCTAACAAAAGAGACGCACGAATCATAATTGGAGCGATTCGTCGTTAGCGTGTAAGACGCACAAGGCAGAATGGGGCAGCAGGGATGATTGGGCGCAGATCACAGCGCGAATCCGAAGACAGCACGGACGTCCGGCCAAAGGGCTTCGACGACTATGAAGTGCGGCTTGGCGACAGGATGCGCGGCGAACGCGCGACAATGGGCAAGTCTCTTCTGGATGTTCAGCGCGAGCTGCGGATCAAAGCCAACTACATCGCTGCCATAGAAGACGCCGATCCCGAGGCGTTCGACACACCCGGCTTCATCGCCGGGTATGTGCGTTCTTACGCCCGCTATCTGGGCATGAACCCCGACGAAACTTTTGCCACCTTCTGCGCTGAAAGCGGATTTGAGGTTGCCCATGGTATGTCGGCCGAGGCGTCGGTTGTTCGCAAGTCTTCGGGCGGATTGCCTGCGCGCGGACCGATGGGGCGCGATCCGTTCATCTCGCCGAACACGCCGTATATCCCGGGCAAGGAATCTCTGGTCAGCCAGATTGAGCCGCGCGCCATCGGGTCGTCTTTGGTTCTGCTCACCGTGATTTGCGGTATTGGCTATGGTGGCTGGGCCGTGCTGAACAAAATCCAACAGGTTCAGGTCAGCCCGGTTGAACAGGCCCCGGTTGTTCTGTCGGATCTTGATCCGCTTGATGCTGCCCGCGCCCCGGTCGAAATCGCCGAGGCACCAGATACCACAGCCCCGACGCCCGAAGCGTTAGATCGCCTTTATCGCCCACAGGCACTGGATGTTCCGGTACTTGTGGCACGAGACGCACCGATTGCGACATTGGACCCGCGCACCGTGGGCACGTTCCGCCCGCCAGAGGCACCCAAGATTGAAGTGGCCGAAGTACATACGGTTGAACGCCCCGCATTGCCTCAGGTGGTCGAGCAGGTTGATACCGCTCTGAAAATCGTGGCCGTTGCGCCATCGTGGATGCGCATTCGTGCCGCAGATGGAAGCGTTCTGTTCGAAGGTACACTGGGTACGGTCGAGCAGGGCAACACATTTGAAATTCCCCTGACCGAAGAACCGCCGCAGCTGCGCGCCGGGGCTTCGGGGTCCGTTTATTTCTCGATGAACGGTGAACATTTCGGACCTGTCGGCGCGCCGGGCACAGTGACCAAAGGTGTCCTGCTGTCCAAGGACGCAGTCGCCGAACGCTATGAGGTTGCCGATCTGGAAGCCGAACAGAATAGCGCCCTAAAACAGTTGGTCGCCGAACTTCAGGCGGTTGAACCGGAAACGCCGGCTGAGTGATCTGGCCATTGCGGTGCGCGGGTAGGCGGACTATTTAAAGACGCAACTCAGTCTGTTTTGGACCCGTCCATATGTCCCTCAATCACGTCCGCCCATGGCGAAACATCTATCGCCGCAAATCCCGTCAGATCATGGTCGGGAATGTTCCGGTCGGGGGCGACGCGCCCATCGCTGTTCAGACGATGACCAACACTCTGACAACGGATGTTGCCGGGACTGTGGCGCAGGTTCAGGCTGCGGCAGAGGCTGGTGCCGATATCGTGCGCGTGTCCGTCCCGGATGAGGCGTCATCAAAGGCGTTGAAAGAGATCGTGCGCGAAAGCCCGGTTCCCATCGTAGCCGACATTCACTTTCACTACCGCAGGGGTATCGAAGCGGCAGAGGCAGGCGCTGCATGCCTGCGGATCAACCCGGGCAATATCGGCGATGAAAAGCGCGTAAAGGAAGTCATCAAGGCGGCACGCGACCACAATTGTTCGATCCGCATCGGCGTGAACGCAGGCAGTCTGGAAAAGCACCTGCTTGAGAAATATGGCGAGCCATGCCCCGAGGCGATGGTCGAAAGCGGGCTGGAACATATTCGCATCCTTCAGGACAACGACTTTCACGAATTCAAGATCAGCGTGAAGGCCAGCGACGTCTTTCTGTCGGCTGCGGCCTATCAGGGCATTGCCGAGGCCACGGACGCGCCAATCCACCTTGGTATCACTGAGGCGGGGGGGCTGGTATCCGGCACCATCAAATCCGCTATCGGTTTGGGCAACCTGCTGTGGATGGGCATCGGAGACACGATCCGTGTCAGCCTCTCTGCCGACCCGGTTGAAGAAGTAAAGGTGGGCTATGAGATCCTGAAATCTCTGGGCTTGCGCCATCGTGGCGTCAACATCATATCCTGCCCGTCCTGCGCGCGGCAGGGTTTTGACGTGATCAAGACGGTCGAGGCGCTGGAGCAGCGGCTGGAACACATCAAAACGCCGATGAGCCTGTCTATCATCGGCTGCGTGGTTAACGGCCCGGGTGAGGCGCTTATGACCGATGTGGGCTTTACCGGCGGTGGGGCGGGATCCGGAATGGTTTATCTGGCAGGCAAGGCCAGCCACAAGATGTCGAACGATCAGATGATCGATCACATCGTTGATGAGGTCGAGAAGAAGGCCGCCGAGTTGGATGCTGCAGCTGAGGCGGCAGAGTAAGCTCGCAAAGACACTAACGCAGATGATCCGAAAAACGCCTCGGTTGCAAAGTGGTCGGTTTGCACGGTCTGAAGCAGACGCAATCGGAAACAGAGTTACTCGATAAAGTTTGGATATATGAACCCGTTTACTGGGTAGAAACTACCATAGCGACCGGGATGAGTTTCGACCCTCACTAACGTCCAATCGTTGTTTTTTGATACGTCCTTAACGCCCATTTTTAACGATACCTTGTTGCGGTGCCAGTTGGCGTGGTTCACGATGACTTCCCTCTCGGTGACAACGTCGGACACGACAGCCACGTGGCCAAGGGGCATTCCCCGGGTTGCCCGAAATGACATCACCGCACCGACAACCGGTTCATTGCCGCGGTCAAAGACATTGCGCGCCTTCCCCCACCAGTCTTTGGCGTTGCCGCGAATTTCAATGCCGCTGAGGTTGCGTGCGTAGGGCACGCACCACACTCTTTGCCCACGGGCTTGTTTCTTTGAGACCTCTTGCAGCGCCATTGCCTGACGTTCCGGATCAAGATCAGTGTCGTTCGGATTCTGAGCGCAGGCAGAGAAAAGAACGAAAAGCGCCAGCGCAATCGCAACGCGGGCGATGCCGGGCAGGCGTGGACAAATCATATCCGTTTTGTTGACGCAGATATCCAAGAAACTTCATTGCCGGTTTGAGTGGTAATGAAGTTCTAAGGCGAACTTGTGGCCTGTGAAAAGAGGGTAAATCGGCCTACAGGCATTTTTTGCCTGTTTTCACAAGAAGCGCATTCAATCCAAGGGCTGTTCGCCTATGCAATCTGCGCCCGACTGGCGATGCGAGCAGAGGGCGGCCCTGCCGCCCTGCCGCATTAACCTTGTTCGGCCCGCACGCCATCAGCGATCTGTTGCATCTGGTCAGCGGGCAGGAAGCCGCGCAGCATTTCTGTGCCCAGAACAAACGAAGGTGTACCCGAGATTTGCATACGTTGCGCCAATGCGCGGGTCCGACTGATTTCTTCAGTAACCTGCTCGCTGTCCATGGCCGCGACGATAGCATCGCTGTCCAAACCCAGGCCGTCCGAAATTCGGCGCAATGAAACCTCAGACGGCTCACCAGTGAATTCCAGCAGTGCGTCATGGACTTGTTTATAGGCATCATCCCCTGCGACATGTTTGGTCGCAACCGCAAAACGCGACGACAGAACCGAGGCGTCGCCCAGGATCGGGAATTCCTTGATCACAAGGCGGATGTTGCCGTCTTCGGCAAGCAGACTTGCGACTTCGGGCACGGCGCGGCGGCAATAGCCGCAGCGGTAATCCATGAACTCGACCAGAGTGATGTCGCCATCGGGGTTGCCGCCAACCCAGCTATAGCCGTCGTTGAACAGCTCGTCCGCGTTGGCCGCGACCAGATCCTTGTCTGCGGCGGCTTCGGCGGCGGCGTTGCGCTGTTCAAGAATGTTGATCGCTTCGATGATCACTTCGGGATTTTCCAGAAGGTATTCGCGCACCTGGACACCGAACTGCTCACGTTCGGCGTCGCTCATGGTGCTCAGGTCAAGGGCCTGCACGGGGCCTGCGATCAGGGAAAGCCCCAGAAGGGCGGGTGCAGCATGTCTGAGGATCATTTCCGGTTCCTTTTCTTTTTCTTCTTCGCTTGTTCCGAGGCAATCAGCACATCCTGTGCCCGTTGCCAACCAGGTGAGCCTTCGGGCAACTGCCCGATGGCGCGTTTTGCATGAATACCTGCATCTGCCAATCGGCCTTGCAGGGCATAGCGTTCTGCGGTCACAGCCGAGGCCATGCCATTGTTCCCGACCTTGGCGTAAGCCATTCCAAGATCCTGCATCAGTCGTGCATTGCGATAGTCCCGTGCGCGCGCCTTTTCAAGGACCTTCAAGGCATCGGCTGTCTGCCCATCGGCCAGCAAAGCGCGCCCGTAACCCGCCAAAAGCAACGAATCATTCGGGGCCATTTCAACCGCCTGCCCATATGCTTTAATAGCGTCAGGCAACCTTCTGTTTTCCAGAAGAATTTGGCCCTTGAGTTCGTAGTAAAACGGATCATCGGGCCGGATTTCCAGCGCGCCTTCAATTGCATCCTTCGCGCGGGCCAGATCACGATTCTGGTGATGAGCGGCGGCCTCGCGCATCAGGCGAATGTCCTGCGCGTCTTCTTCCTTGGACCGGCGCAGGGTCCAACCGGGTGAGCGCAGGAAGGCCGACAGCTTGCCCTTGACCCGCGCAAACCAGTAGTCGGCGTTTGGGTTTGGTGCAGTATTATCGCTGAACTCTCCCACAAAGGCCTCAGCAGCGCGCAGGCGTTCACGGCTGGTAGGATGGGATCGCATATAGGGATCTTGGTTGGCTGTGCTCAGCAATTCTTGACCAGCGAATTTTTGGTGCAGGGCGACCATCCCACTGGGCGAAATCCCCGCCGCACGCAGATAGCTGGCAGAACTGCGGTCGGCCGATGCCTCTTCTGCCCGTGTATGTCCTAGAAAACCTCGCAGGGCCGAGGCGTTTGTTCCAATGGCGATTCCCGCTGCGGCTTCGCCCCCGCCTGCGGCAGCGGCAACAAGGGCCAGCGCCGTGCCCAGCATGGCTTTGCGCTGCGTGGCGCGCAGATTCTCGGCCCGTCGGGCCAGATGGCCATTGGCGATATGGGCTGCCTCATGTGCAATCACGGCCTGCAGCATCTCGGGGCTGTCGACGGTCAGGATCAGTCCGTAATTCAGGTAGATCGCGTTGTAATCAATGACAAAGGCGTTGAAGGTGCGGTCGTTGACGACCAGAATTTTCACCCGATTGGTGTTCAACCCGGCGGCCCGCAGAATGGGAAAGGCCAGTTCGCGCAACCCGTGTTCGATATCTGGGTCGCGGATCAAGCCTTGAGCGCTGGACTGGAATGCGCTGCCCATCCATGTCACTGCAATCAGCAACAGGGCCGGGATTGACGCCAGCCTGGATAAGCGTTCAAAAGCCATGGCTGCAACATGGGAGATGGGCATGAGAAACTCAACCCGATCCGGGGTCGATCCCTTCATCGTGATGGACGTGATGGAGGCTGCGCGCCGCGCCGAAGAGGCTGGACGCCACATCATCCACATGGAGGTTGGTCAGCCGGGGACCGGTGCGCCCAAAGGCGCCGTTCACGCCCTGGCCAGAGAGATGGACCAAGGCCCGCTGGGCTACACTGTGGCTTTGGGTCTGCCTGCACTGCGCCAACGGATCGCGCGGCTTTATGGCGAATGGTATAATGTTGACCTGAACCCCGAACGTGTTGTGGTTACGCCCGGATCGTCCGGAGGGTTCCTGCTGGCCTTCACCGCCCTGTTCGACAGTGGTGATCGCGTGGGGATCGGTGCGCCGGGCTATCCGTCTTACCGGCAGATTCTGAAGGCGTTAAGTCTGGTGCCGGTCGATCTGCCGACCGCTACCGAAAACCGTTTGCAGCCGGTTCCATCCGATTTCGCAGCGCTCGACCTGCAGGGCCTGATGGTTGCATCGCCGGCCAATCCCACCGGCACCATGCTGGATCATTCGGCAATGGGCGCGCTGATTGATGCGGCGCACGGGCAGGGCGCTTCGTTCATTAGCGATGAGATTTATCACGGTCTGGAATACGAGGCCAAAGCCGTCACTGCGCTGGAACTGACGGATGAGTGCTATGTGATCAATTCGTTCTCCAAGTATTTCTCGATGACCGGCTGGCGTGTCGGCTGGATGGTCGTCCCCGAGGATCAAGTGCGCGTGGTTGAACGGATCGCCCAGAACATGTTCATCTGTGCTCCGCACGCCAGCCAAGTAGCCGCGCTTGCCGCGATGGATTGCAACGAGGAATTGCAGACCAATCTGGATGTCTATCGCCGCAACCGCGAATTGATGCTGGAAGGGCTTCCCAAGGCCGGGTTCACCAACATCGCGCCGCCGGATGGGGCATTCTACGTCTACGCTGACGTCTCGGACCTGACGGATGACAGCCGCGCCTTTGCAGCCGAGATCCTGGAAAAGGCCGGGGTGGCTGTCACGCCGGGGCTGGATTTCGACCCGCTGCGTGGTCATGTGACGCTGCGGTTCTCATACGCGCGCTCGACCCCTGACATCGAAGAAGGGCTGCGGCGCTTGCATCGCTTTATGGCTGAACGTGGTGCGATCACGGAACAGGCTTGAGCCGTTCACAACGGGCCTCGGATGCGATAGAGTGCCGGACAAACGATCTCGGGAAAACTTGAGGCCATGAGCAGGATCATCTACGCCATAGCGCTGTTCTGGGCGCTGTCGACGGCCGTTGCGGCGCATGATTTCAGCGCGCTTGCGCGCGTGTTGCCGGATGACAGCCGAATTGTGGACGAAGGTCGCGCCGGAGTGCGTGTCGATCTCGGCCTCAGCCAGGGCGTGCCTTATCGGGTGTTCACCTTGCAAGACCCCTATCGCATGGTTCTGGATTTCCAGGAGGTTGACTGGACCGGGCTTGACCGCGAGACCTTTTTGCAGACCGACCGTATCAGCGGTGTTCAGTTCGGTGCGTATGTGCCTGGCTGGTCGCGTTTGGTACTTGATCTTGGCGCGCCTTTGGCCGTTGAACGGGCCGAGATGCGGATTGATGAGGCCACCGGAGGGGCGCAGCTGTCGCTGCTGCTGCAAGGAACCGATTTCGATACATTCGCGGCTGGCGCAGGCGCACCCCGTCAACAAGGCTGGGATTTGCCAGAGCCTGCGCTAACCCCGGCCCAACCGCGCCGTGGCGGATCAGGTGCGTTGCGGGTCATGCTCGACCCGGGTCATGGTGGCATTGATCCGGGGGCCGAGGTCGACGGCTTGGACGAAAAGACCTTGATGTTGACCTTCGCGCGCGAGCTTCGCGAGCATTTGCTGCGGACCGGCGGCTTCGAAGTGGTGATGACGCGCGTTGATGACCAATTCGTTTCACTCGAACGGCGTATTGCGCTGGCGCATCGCGCGGGTGCGGATGTGTTCATCTCGCTGCACGCGGATATCCTCTCCGAGGGGCGGGCGCATGGGGCTGCGGTGTATACACTGTCCGATGAAGCCTCGGACGTGGCCAGCGACAAACTGGCCGAAAGGCATGACCGGGGTGATCTGATCTCGGGCATTGATCTGAGCGGCGCAGATGATCAAGTGGCCGACGTATTGCTGGATATCGCCCGGCAGGAAACCAAGCCCCGAACTGACGCGCTGGCTCGGGCGCTGGCCGATGGCATGACTCAGCAGGGCGGCCCGATGAACAGCAGGCCGATCCGCACGGCCTCATTCTCTGTTCTTAAGGCGGCGGACATCCCTTCAGTTCTGGTCGAGCTTGGATTTTTGTCCAGTCCGCGCGATTTGAAGAACATCCGAAACCCGGAATGGCGCGTGGGCATGGCGCAGGGCATTGTGGATGGGTTGAAGAAATGGCGGCAGGAAGACCTGATAAAACGATCCCTGATTGGTCAGTGACCCTGCGGCGTAAACCGGCTATTATTGGCCATCGTGTTTTGACCCGGGGCAGGGCCATCACTATATAGACGTCACCGCGAGTAAAAGGCAGTAACGTGATCCGTTTCATTCTTTCGATTTTCGGGGCGATCTTCAGCCTCGTGACCCTGGGTATTTTTATGGCCGCGCTGGTCGTTGGCGCGATCTTCTGGATGTATGGGCGCGATCTGCCCAGCCATGAATCGCTGGCGCAATATAAGCCGCCCACGATCAGCCGAATCTATTCGGGCGAAGGCCAGCTGATCGACGAATTCGCGCAGGAACGTCGCCTGTTCACGCCGTCCGAGGAGATCCCGGATCTGGTGAAGCAGGCGTTTATCTCGGCGGAGGACAAAAACTTCTACACCCATCAGGGCTATGACCCGCGCGGTATCATTGCCGCCGGTGTCGAAGCGGTGAAGTCCAAGGGTGAGAATGTTCGGGGTGCCTCGACCATTACGCAGCAGGTGATGAAGAACTTCCTGCTTTCCGGTGACCGTCGCGCCGAACGTAAGATCAAGGAAATCATCCTGGCCACACGCCTTGAGGACACGCTGGACAAGGAACAGATCCTCGAACTTTACATGAACGAGATCTTTCTGGGCCAGAACTCCTATGGGGTGACCGCTGCCGCGCAGACCTATTTCAACAAAACTCTGCAAGAGCTTGAACCGCATGAAGCCGCAACTTTGGCGGCGATGCCCAAAGCCCCGTCGGATTATCACCCGGTCCGTCAAAAAGACCGGTTGCTGGCACGCCGCAACTACGTGCTGCGCGAGATGCAGCAGAACGGCTATATCGACCAAGCGACATATGAGGTCGAAGTCGAACAGCCGCTGCGCTCGGTCCAGAATGGCGATTTCGAGAGCTTCCGCACTGCGCTGCCGCCGCGTGACTACTTTACTGACGAGATCCGCCGCCAGCTGAGCGAGGATTTCGGCGAGGGTGAGTTCTTTACCGGCGGCTTTGCCGTCCGTGCCTCGGTCGATGAGGAAATGCAGATTGAGGCCGCCAAAGCGCTGCGCACAGCGCTACAGAAATACGACCGCTCGCGCGGGAAATGGCGCGGAACAGGCGAGGTCATCCCAGAAGAAAAACTGGCGGACGAGACACAATGGCGCGAAGCGTTGTCCATCATGGAGATCCCACGCGATGTGGTGCTTCCGACCCAGTGGTATCCAGCTGTGGTGATGAACGTCGGTGAGCAGCAATTAACAGTGGGGATTGAGAACGGCCCAGCCGATGGGATCGTCCCACGTTCCGACATCAAATGGATGCAAGGTGATTTTGCGGCGAACTTTAAGCGCGGTGACGTCATTTTGGTCATGGCCGGAGAGGAGGGCCAGTGGTCCGCCCGTCAGGTGCCCGAAGTGCAGGGCGGCTTTGTTGCGATGGACGTGAACTCGGGCCGTGTTCTCGCGATGCAGGGCGGGTTCTCGTATCAGGATTCGGTGTTCAACCGCGCCACGCAGGCGCAGCGCCAGCCCGGCTCCAGCTTTAAACCCTTCGTCTATGCCGCTGCGCTGGACAGTGGTTACAGCCCTGCGACCATCGTCGTGGACGCCCCGATCGAAGTGAACACGCCGCAGGGGCTGTGGCGACCCAAGAACTCGTCGAACAAGTTCTATGGTCCAACGCCGCTGCGCACCGGGATCGAACAGTCGCGGAACCTGATGACCATCCGTCTTGCGCAAGAGGTAACCATGCCGGTCGTGGCCGGTTACGCGGAACGCTTTGGCGTCTATGACCGGATGGGTGCATTCCTGGCGAACTCATTGGGGTCCGAAGAGACAACCCTGTATAAAATGGTGGCGGCTTACGCGATGTTCGCCAATGGCGGCGAGCGGGTAGAACCCACGCTGGTTGACCGTATTCAGGACCGGTTCGGCAAGACGATTTATCGCCATGACGACCGGCAATGTCTGGATTGTAACTCGGCCTGGATTGAACCGGATGAGTCGCCCACCATCGAGACCAACCGCAGCCAGGTCATGGATGCGATTACCGCGTATCAGCTGACGTCGATGATGAAAGGTGTCGTGGATCGCGGTACCGCGTCGGCCCATGTCAACCTGCCGGTGCCGACTGCGGGCAAGACGGGTACGACGAACGAATCCAAGGATGCGTGGTTCATCGGCTTTACTTCTAACATCGTTGCCGGATGCTATATCGGTTACGACCGCCCGCGCCCGATGGGGCGGGGGGCATATGGTGGCACGATGTGCGGTCCCGTTTTCCAGAGCTTTATGGAGAAAGCCGTCGAGAAATACGGTGGTGGTCCGTTTGAGGTGCCAGAAGGTGGCCATTTCATCAAGATCGACCGCTTTAGTGGCGCACGGCTGCCTGCCGATGCATCGGGCGACTATGTTGTGGCCGAGTATTTCCGCGATGGCGTCGACGGCTTCATCGACCGCGTCTATGATGGTGGATTTGCAATGGGTTCCGACCTGCCACTGTTCGAAGAGGCCAGCTCGGGCCGTCAGGTGACCACGTCGACGGGCAACACCGTGACGGTTGGGCCGAATGCCAGCCAGGGCGATCTTTCAACGGGTGGTCTTTATTGATCTGCCTTCCGCAGAAGCAGGTGCAACAGGTCTGCTTCTGCATCATTTGAAACGCAGCCGTCAGCGCGCCAGAAGATCGACAAGGCACATTTTGCAGCCGCCCATTTGGCAAGTCGAGTTTCGGCGACGTGCATGGCGTTCGCATACAGCTTTAGGCCGAACGCAATCTGTTGAGGTCGGCGGACCCATTCAGGCATGCCCTTAGGGTGGCGCAGGGCATTGGCCAGTTCAAAGGCTGGGTCGCCAATGTACCCCTTGGCGTCAAAGACCCGAAGTCCGGCGGGAGTCGCAATCACATTGTCATGATGCAGATCCCCATGCAGCGGAACAATGGTCTCTTGTGTGTCCAGCAGGTGGCGGCCGATGCTGATCGCGTGAACCATGTCATCCCTCAGCCGGGTTGGGCAGTCGTCTGAGAACTGGCAGTCGAAAATCGGCGCGAACACCTCGTGAAGCGGTTTCAGCCCGGTCGCGATGACCGTTGGCAGGTCGTGCAGCCGACCCGCCGCTGCTGCGAGGCTACGCACCGCTTCACCCGGGCGGCCTGATCGCGCGATCTCTCCCAGCGATGGTCCGTCCAGCCATCCCGCAAGAACGGCGTTTTGGGCCTCGGCCAGAATGAGCGCGACACCCCTGTCATGCCAAAGACGCATCAGGCGCGGGCCATTGGTTTCATTGCCTCGGTGTTGGCGGCGATAGATTTTGAGGGCCGCAGACGAATTGTCCAAAGTTCGGACCCTCCACACTTGCGCATGGCCGGTTTCTGCAACGGGCTGAGGGTCTTGCAATTCCCATCTGGTCAGAAACTCGTTCAGTGCGTTTTGCATTCCGTCTCGCCTGTCTTGTGGTGGCCCGCGCCTCTTGCTATCACGCAGGCCTGATTGAGCAAGTTGGGACAAGACCATGCGCGCCGAAACCCAAAATATCGTGGCGGAAATCGAAAAGTCGCTGGAGCTGCTGGCGCAGCGTATGGACTATGAGACCGCCCCTCATCGTCTTGAGGAATTCAATGCGCGTGTCGAGGATCCCAACCTGTGGGACAACCCCGAAAACGCACAAAAACTGATGCGTGAGCGTCAGATGTTGGTGGACGCGATTGAGACCTATGAATCGATCAAAACTGACCTCAGCGACAATATCGAGCTGATTGAACTTGGTGAGATGGAAGAGGACGAAGAGGTCGTTACCGACGCCGAAGACGCCATCCAGAAACTGGGGGCGAAGGCCGCCAAGAAAGAACTTGAGGCGTTGCTGGATGGCGAAGCAGATGGCAATGATACGTTCCTTGAAATCAACTCGGGCGCCGGTGGTACCGAAAGCTGTGACTGGGCTTCGATGCTGGCGCGGATGTATGTGCGTTGGGCCGAGAAGAAGGGGTACACTGTCGAGCTGCAGTCCGAGACTGCAGGTGAAGAGGCGGGGATCAAATCCGCCGCCTACAAGATCTCTGGGCACAATGCCTATGGCTGGCTGAAGTCCGAAAGCGGTGTGCACCGTTTGGTGCGGATTTCGCCCTATGACTCGGCGGCCAAGCGGCATACTTCCTTCAGCTCGGTCTGGGTCTACCCAGTGGTTGACGACAATATCGAGATCGAGGTGAACCCGTCAGATATCCGCATCGACACCTACCGGTCTTCGGGCGCAGGTGGTCAGCACGTGAACACCACGGACTCGGCGGTGCGGATCACGCACATTCCGACCGGGATTGTCGTGACCAGTTCCGAGAAATCGCAGCACCAGAACCGTGACATTGCCATGAAGGCACTGAAGTCGCGCCTTTACCAGCAAGAGCTGGATCGCCGCAACGCCGATATCAACGCCGCACATGAAGCCAAGGGTGACGCGGGCTGGGGCAACCAGATCCGATCTTACGTTTTGCAGCCCTACCAAATGGTCAAGGATCTGCGCACAAATCATGAGACGTCGGATACCAAGGGCGTTCTGGACGGGGATCTGGATGGCTTTATGGCCGCGACCCTCGCGATGGATGTTGCGGGCAAAAGCCGGTCCGAGGCGCAAGGCGAATAAGGTAGGCAGGGGGCGCTGCCCCCGTCTCCGCAGGCGGAGACTCCCCCGAGATATTTTTAGCCAGATGAAGTGGATCCGGGCACTGCAGCGTGCAGGGCAAAAGGTATATGTAAAACACGGGTTTAAATGGAGTTCTGGCCTCGGTAGTCTGATCGCAACGCTATAGCTGTGAACATGATGGGCCTTGGGATGGACTTAAGTCAGACAACCGCGACAGACCTGTTGGCTGAGCTTTCAAGCCGACGTCTGTCTGCCGGTGATCTTATGCGTGCAACATTGGATCGCATTTCGGCAATCAATCCGTCCCTGAATGCGATTGTCGCGCTGCGCGATGAAGAAGCGCTGATGGCCGAGGCACGTGCGTTGGATGCGGGGCCGGTGTTGGGGCCGTTGCATGGGCTGCCGATTGCCGTAAAAGACCTTGTGAATGTTGCGGGCGTGGTGTCGTCGCAGGGATCGCCGCTGTTTCGTGACTATGTGCCTGACAGGGACGACCTGATAGCGGCTCGGATGCGGGCTGCGGGTGCAATTCTGATTGGCAAAACCAATACGCCAGAGTTCGGGTTGGGTTCGCACACGTTCAACCCGGTTTATGGTACTACACGCAACCCATATGACCACTCAAAGACATGTGGTGGGTCGTCGGGTGGGGCAGCCGTTGCGCTGGCCACCGGGATGGTGGCGCTGGCGGACGGTTCCGACATGATGGGCAGCCTGCGCAACCCGGCGGCCTGGAACAATGTCTATGGGTTTCGTCCAAGCTGGGGGCGTGTCCCGCCTGAACCTGTAGGTGACGTGTTCCTTCATCAGCTGTCCTCGCTTGGTCCGATGGCGCGCACCCCAGAAGATTTAGGCGTGTTGTTGGACGTGATTTCAGGGCCGGACCCTCGGCATCCCGCAACCCCTCACAGCCCGGCGGTGTCTCCGGTTCAGGCAGCTGACTTGGCCGGCATGCGGATCGGCTGGCTGGGCGATTGGGGCGGAGCGTTTCCGTTTGAGGACGGTATTTTGGAACTGTGCCGGGATGCACTGAGCGTTTTTGCGCAGTTGGGCGCGCGGGTTGAACCTGTTGCGCCGCCGTTTGATGCGGAGTCTATGTTCGAAAGCTGGTCGACCTTACGGTCCTGGAGCGTGGCGGCCGGTCTGGCCCCTCAGTCGGAACAGCGGGGGCAGTTGAAAGACACCGCGCAATGGGAGCTGGACCAGGGGCAGGCCCTGACGGCGATGCAGGTGCATCAGGCGAGTGCGCAGCGATCGGATTGGTTCCGGTGCGCTGCTGCGCTGTTCGCTGAGTATGATGCGTTGATCCTGCCGTCCGCTCAGGTCTGGCCGTTTGAACTTGAGCTTCCGTATCCCACCGAGATCGCGGGCAAAAACATGGATACCTATCACCGTTGGATGCAGGTCATGATTCCGGTCAGTCTGATTGGTTTGCCGTGTCTGTCGGTGCCGGTCGGGTTTGGGGCAGGTGGTTTGCCGATGGGCATGCAGGTCTTTGGTCCGCGCGGCGCTGATGCACATATACTGTCAATCGGGGCGGCGTATCATGCTGCTACCGGGTGGCCACAAAAACAACCGGCTTGAGGAGAGGGTCGGTAACAGGAGGAGAGGCAGAACATGGAGAAACCATTCGGGGTTCCAGACTTGGGACCCGTGGACACTGGAATGCTGCGCCAAGCATTGCGCCGTGCTTGGGCGGATTTTCGGCGGGCTCCGATCTTTGGCCTGTTGTTTGGTGGGTTTTATGTGCTGGCAGGCTGGGCGATGGCGTGGGTCACAGTGCAGACGCAGACGTCATACTGGCTGGTGCTGGCCGCCATTGGGTTTCCTTTGCTCGGCCCCTTCGCAGCGGTAGGGCTTTATGAGGTGTCGCACCGGTTGGAACAGGGCGAATCCCCGGACTATGGTGAGATATTTGGCGTTGTGCTTCAGCAAAGTCGCCGCCAACTGCCATCCATCTGCGCGATCATCGTAGTGATTTTTCTGTTCTGGTTTTTCCTGGGTCATATGATCTTTGCGCTGTTCATGGGGCTGTCGACCATGACCAACGTGTCCAGTTCGCTTGAGGTCTACATGACAGCCAATGGCCTGACGATGCTGGCTGTCGGAAGCGTTGTCGGGGCCATTTTTGCCATCATTCTGTATATGATCACCGTTCTTTCGATACCGATGTTGCTGGACCGGGAACTGGATTTTGTGACCGCGATGATCGCCAGTTTCAGCTATGTCCGGTCGAACCCGAAAGTCATGCTGGGTTGGGGTGTGTTCGTGGCCGTCGTTACGTTCGTGGCAATGATCCCCTGGTTCTTGGGGCTGTTGATCGTCTTGCCGTTGCTGGGCCATGCCAGTTGGCACCTGTATCGTCTCATTACTCTAGCGGGAGCCGGTAAAGACGCCTGAAGAAGTTATGCGGCGTTCTGTTTGAACCGTTTGGCGGCCCGCGCCGCCGGTAGGGCAGCCTTGGCCTGGGCGCCCAGATAATTGAGCGTGAGGCGGCGCATTGTGGTTGCCTGGGCGTTCGTTTTGGAAAGGCAAATTGCGACACCGCGCCACCGCTCGGAATTCTCCTCCGCTCCGCGCGTCACAAGGTAGATACGGCTGTTTTGAGCCGCGCGGCTGGACATCAGGATAAAGATCTGGCGGCCCGCGCAGGCTGCAATGCCCTGTACCTCTCGTCTGGTTGTGTCGGTAGGAATAGCATCATTTTCAGGCTCATAGCCGCGCACCAGCGTGCATTCAGGTAAACGGCGGGTGTGGATCAGCCGATGTCTTGTCGTAAGATTTCCATCCAGTCCCGTTTCAGTGGCGTAGTAAAAGCCCGCCGGTAGCAGATGTTCCGTCAGCGTCGAGGGGCCGGACCCCAGGAATTCGGTCAGGGCTGAGGCCGCCGGATGTTCCGGAGGCATTTCAATTTCATCCAGCGGCAGCAACAGGATACGGGCGTCGACCTCGAAAAACCGGCACATACGATCCAGGACATCGGGGCGGGGAAAGCTCTCGCCCGACAGGTATCTGTTGAATTGTGTCCTGTTGATGCCCAACTGGCGGCACAGCTCGGAAACGGACGGGTATTGGCGCGACAATTGCCGCAGGTTGGCGCCGAACATCCGGCGCAATTCATCAGGGTTGCGGATACTCTTGGTCATTTCTGTCCCAGGTTCCAGAGTGTCATTCCAAAAAACGCGACGCACCCGACCAATTGGCCGTTCATGCATTCTCAATCGTACTGGTGACCCTAGCTGGCGCATCCCAACACCACGCTACACTTCGAAGCTAACGTAGGGGCAGGTAAACGCAATAGGCTTTATGCTAATTTGTATGATCTTTTGAAGTGTCCATGCTCATAAGCAACATACAGTCGCATGGTTTGAACATGTCATTGGAGATCGCCTCGCCCCGGTTGTTGGGGCGAGGCGCTAAAGTCAGTCGCCGCGCAGCAGGGCGGCCACGCCGGTGCGCGCGATCTCAACAAGGCCAAGCGGGCGCATCAGATCGGCAAAGGCATCGATCTTGTCCGGCGCGCCGGTGATTTCAAAGATGAACGAGTTTAGCGTGCTGTCGACGACACTGGCACGGAAGATATCGGCCAGTCGCAACGCTTCTACCCGCTTATCGCCGGCACCGACGACTTTGATGATCGCCAGTTCCCGCTCGACCGATGAGCCCTCAACGGTCAGGTCATGCACATCTCGCACCGAAACGATGCGGCCCAGTTGCGCCTTGATCTGTTCGATCACTTGAGGGGTGCCCGTCGTCACAATAGTGATGCGGCTGAGGTGGCCGGTATGGTCCACTTCGGCAACGGTCAGGCTTTCGATGTTGTAGCCACGGCCCGAGAACAACCCGATCACGCGGGCCAGAACACCGGGCTCGTTCTCGACCAGAACCGCGATTGTATGGCGCTCCTGCACGTCCGAGAAAGTGGGGCGTAGGTTATAGGCCGAATGGCGCGTTGCGCCTTGTTTGATATGTAGGGCAGACATTAGTCGTCGTCCTTCTTTTGAGAGTCCTCAGAAATTGGGCCACGGACCATCATGACATCCAGCGCTTCTTTCGCGGCACCCCTCAGCTCCTGCCACGCAGAAAGCTTGAACACTTCCTGCAAGACAGGCAGCGAAGCGGGTGTTGTTTGGCAGATATCATTTAGTACGCATGAGTATTTCCGGAGAGCGATTTCCTCAGATTGTGAATACGGAGGCTTGGAGAACTGTGTTTCGTCCCCATGGAATACGTCATCCCATTGATTGATGACCTCGTTTGGAACCGAAACCTCGGGAGCCTCGTTTTGGTACTTCAGTTGAGCGGGCCACGACGACGCCAGTTCCAACGCCTCAATCTGAAGATTGCGAAGGCGTTGCCTGACTAGCGTATCCTCGTGGTCCGACATTAGTTTCAAACCAGAACCGAGCCTTTGGAGTCGATCACGCCCTGCGTCTCTGCCTCGCCCAGCAGCATTTCGTTATGGGCCTTACCCGACGGGATCATGGGGAAGCAGTTCTCGTGCTTTTCGACCAAGCAGTCAAAGATCACCGGACCGTCATAGTTGATCATCTCCATGATCGCGTCATCCAGATCGGCAGGGTCGGAACACAGGATGCCCTTGGCGCCAAATGCTTCGGCGAGTTTGACGAAATCGGGCAGGGCCTCGGACCACGAATGCGAATAGCGCTCGCCATGCAACAGTTCCTGCCACTGGCGCACCATGCCCAGACGTTCGTTGTTCAGAATGAACTGCTTCACTGGCAGGCGATACTGCGCTGCGGTGCCCATTTCCTGCATGTTCATCAGCCACGAAGCCTCGCCCGCGACGTTGATGACTAGCGCTTCGGGGTGCGCCATCTGAACACCGATGGAGGCTGGAAAGCCGTAGCCCATAGTGCCCAGCCCGCCCGATGTCATCCAGCGGTTGGGGTCTTCGAAGCCCAGATATTGCGCCGCCCACATCTGATGCTGACCAACTTCGGTGGTGATATAGCGGTCATGCTTTTTGGTCAGCTCTTCAAGACGTTGCAGCGCGTATTGCGGTTTGATCGTCTTTTCGCTGTTGGTGTAGGCCAGACAGTTGACCTTGCGCCAATCATTGATCTGGTCCTGCCACTTGGCAACCGACGCCGCATCGGTTTTACGACCGCGCGCCTTCCAGACCTTGAGGATGTCTTCCAGCACATGGGCAACATCACCGACAATCGGGATATCAACGCGGATCACCTTGTTGATCGAGGACGGGTCGATGTCGATATGTGCCTTTTTGGAATTCGGCGAGAACGCGTCGATCCGCCCGGTGATGCGGTCATCGAAACGTGCGCCGATGTTGATCATCAGGTCGCAGTCGTGCATCGCCAGATTGGCCTCATAAAGACCATGCATACCCAGCATGCCCAGCCAGTTCTTGCCCGATGCCGGGTAGGCACCCAGACCCATCAGGGTCGAGGTGATCGGGAAGCCTGTTGCATCGACCAGTTCACGCAACAACTGACTGGCTGCCGTGCCGGAGTTGATGACGCCGCCGCCAGTATAGAAAACGGGTTTCTTGGCCGTTTCCATCGCGGCAACCAGTTCGGTGATTTCTTCCAGATCGCCTTTCAGAACTGGCTGGTAGTGCGACGTCGAGGGCTTGGGCGCGCTATACTCGCCCGACGCGAACTGAACGTCCTTGGGAATGTCGACCAGTACCGGGCCAGGACGACCAGAGGTGGCGACGTGAAACGCCTCGTGCATAGTGTCGGCCAGCGAATCCGTATCTTTGACCAGCCAGTTATGCTTGGTGCAGGGGCGGGTGATGCCAACGGTGTCGGCTTCCTGGAACGCGTCCGAGCCGATCATGAACGTCGGAACCTGTCCGGTCAGAACCACAATCGGGATCGAATCCAGCAGCGCATCCGTCAGGCCGGTCACGGCGTTTGTCGCGCCGGGGCCAGAGGTCACAAGGGCAACACCGGGCTTGCCGGTGGATCGGGCATAGCCCTCGGCCGCGTGAACCGCGCCCTGTTCATGCCGCACCAGAATGTGACGGATATCGTTTTGCAGAAAGATTTCGTCATAGATCGGTAGCACGGCGCCGCCGGGGTATCCGAATACCGTGTCCACGCCCTGATCCTTGAGGGCCTGGACTACCATCTTTGCGCCGGTCATCTCACGTGTCATCTGCTTTGCTCCGTTCGCGACATGTGTCTTGCGTTTGACAAAAAAAAGCCCCCGAGATTTTCGGAGGCGCATGGGTTCGATTATGGTTTACCGTTACCGGCCCATGCGCGTGGTTCCTACGATTACGACTAGCGTTTTCATCGCCAGAGGCTCCTTTTTGCTTGGCAGGGACATTATGAGCCGAGGAAAGGGGCGTCAACAGGCAATTGCACCAATTTTCTAACTCGCAGGGTGAATTTTGCGACATTTTATTGCGCAGATTGACGCATGCGGGGAATATTCAGGAAAAATCCCCCCTTTTGCGCCCAAAACGCTGCCTTGAGGGCGGTCAAAAAGCGGCATCGCGATGTCCGAAACAAGCATGATGAGAGGTTTTGACTGCGGCACGCTAAGAGTGACCGAACAAAAAAGGGAGGCGGAGGATGATCCATGATCTGGTTGATCTGGGGCGGTATCCGATCGATTGCCCGGGCTCGCGTGCATATGAACGACTGATCGGTGATCTCCGCCGCGAGCTGGATCAGGACGGCTGTGCCGTTCTGCCCGGTTTTGTCCACCCTGAGGGGCTGGCGCAGCTGTTGAAAGAGGCGGATTCTGTGGCCAGTAAGGCGCACCGGTCTTTCAACCGCACCAACGCCTATTTTTCGCAGGACGATCCGCGATTGGACCTTAGTCACCCAGTACGCAGGTTCTATGACCGCTCGAATGCCTTCGTTCCGGCGGACAACTTCCCCAAATCGGGCCCACTGCGCCGTATCTATGAATTCGAGGGCTTTTTGCCGTTCATTCGCGATGGGTTAAACGAGCCGGAGGATCAGTTTTTTCGTTATGACGACCCGCTGGCAGATGTGATCGTAAATGTTGTCGAAGAGGGGCAGGGCTTTCCCTGGCATTTCGATACCAACAACTTCACCGTGACGCTGGCCATCCAGAATGGCGAAGCCGGAGGGGCCTTTGAATACGTGCCGAACCTGCGTAGCGCCGAGGACGAGAACTTCTCGTCCGTGGGATCGGTGCTGGACGGAAATCGGGCACTGGTCAGGACTTTGGAGCTTCAACCGGGAGATCTGCAAGTTTTCAAGGGCAGATACGCTTTGCATCGGGTCGCCCCGGTCCAGGGAGCGCGCAGCCGATATGTCGGCATCTTTTCATTTGTCGAAGCCGAAGGCATGTGTGGTGGGGTTGAACGTACCCAACAACTGTACGGGCGGGTTCTGCCGCATCATCACGAGCGCGCGGGCTTGCGCAAGGATCGTCTGTTGGATTGACCTGTGCTATGTTGCGAGACATCGGATGGCTGGCAACCGGAGGCTCAGGTGCCTGAGATATTGCAACTTACACCATTTGTTTTGTGTTCTTCCCTTCAAAACCAGATTGATTTCTATTGCGACCGGCTGGGGTTTACTTGCGGGTTTAGGCAGGACAATTACGCTTTCCTGTCGCGCGGCAAGGTCGCCATTCGGTTGCTGGAATGTCCCCCGCGCGATGATGGGCGTGCCTTGGGGGACGATCAGTCCTTTTACATCGATGTGCACGGGATTGATGATCTGTATGAATCCCTCAAGGAAGGGCTGGCAGATTTACCGGAAGGGCGCGTGCGACCGCCGTTCGACCAGCCATATCTGCAACGCGAGTTTCACGTCCTCGATGAGGATGGAACACTGGTATTTTTTGGTGAGGACATTCGACCAAGGCCGTGAAACCAAAGGCTCCCGCCCGTCGTCGGCGCGCCTTTGGCGCATCTCCTCCGGTTGGGCCGGGCAGCGCGTGCCGCGCTGCGGGGTCAAAAGCCGGGACTGGTGCCCTGTAAAACGCCATGTTCCAACGCATAGCGGGTCAGGCCCGCGGTGGAGGAGATCCCCAGTTTGCGTTTGATGTTCTTGCGGTGGGTTTCAACAGTTCGGACCGAGATATCCAGCGCTGCGGCGACTTCCTTGTTGGATTTGCCCTGCGCCAGTTCCAGCAGGATCGTTTGTTCGCGCCCGGTCAGCGCTTCGCGGGCGCTGTCGCCCTTGGGCTGTAGAGATCCGCTAGCGCCTGTGCACAGGTATTGTTCGCCGCGCATTACGGCGTCGATGGCCTGTTTTATCTCGTCTGTGGGAACGTCCTTTAGAACGTATCCTCTGGCACCGTGGCTGAGCGCGGTTGAGATGTATTCGCGGCTGTCGTGCATGGACAGGATCAGAATGCGTGTCTGTGGCAGCCGTTCCAGAATTATTTCGGTCGCGCTGAGGCCGCCTAAGCCGGGCATGTTCAGATCCATCAGGATCACGTCGGGCTTCAGAGCGGTGGCCTGATCGACGGCTTCTTGCCCGCTGCCCAGTGTGCCGACCACCTCGATCTCGTCATAGCTTTCAAGGATCGACTGAATCCCTTCGGCGACCATGGGGTGGTCGTCTACGATAAGAACCCGGATTGTCTGATCGCTCATGTACCGGCCTTTCGGTTGGGCATTGCGTCTTCCTGCGGCGGCAGCATGTGGCTGAGAGGCAGGCTGACCTCGATCACCGTGCCGCTGCGTGGGGCGCGTGATGACAGAATGCGCAGCGATCCGTCAAGTTGTTCGATACGTTCCTGCATATTGCGCAGGCCGATACCGGGGTTGGCGGGGTCTGGCGTGGTGCGTAGCCCGCGACCATTGTCGGTGATCCGCATTGTTGCGCCTTTCTTGTGGCCGCGCAGGTCGATTGTAACACGGGTCGCCCCTGAATGACGCTCAATGTTGGTCAGCGCCTCTTGCGCGATACGGTAGAGGGCGATCTTGCTGTCCTGATCCAGCCGGTTGCGGAAAACCACGGTCGAGAACTCGGTCTCGATCCCGGTGCGTTCACAAAAATCATCGGTCAGCGCCTTCAGGGCAGGGCCAAGGCCCAGATCGTCCAGCACGCCAGGGCGCAGATCGCGGCTGATGCGACGGACTTCGGTAATGGCTGACCCAAGGGTGTCGATCCCCTTGTCCAGCGGATCGCGCGCACCGTCGTCATCGCCGCGCGACAAGCGGCGGCGCGCATTGTCCAGAGTATAGCGCACGCCTACGAGGATCTGGCTGATGCCATCATGCAGCTCGCGCGCCACGCGGCCGCGCTCTTCCTCTTGCGCGTCGAAAACCCGCTGCGTCAGTTCCTTAAGCTTGGCGTCTGCCAGCCTGCGCTCGCGGACATTCAGCAACATGCCCGAGGTGAAGACGACCAAGACCGCGGCAAGGACAATTGCGCCAATATATGAAAAAGTCCGTTGAACGCGCGCCTCAACTTCCGCCCGTGCAGTTGCGACAGTTGCGACAATATCGTCGATGAACACCCCGGTGCCAACCGCCCAACGCCAGTCCTGCAGACCGACCACGTAAGCGATCATCTGCGCCTCTTCTCCGGTCGAAGGTTTCTGCCACATGAAACTGTGCCAGCCCGCACCCTGACGGGCGAGGCTGATGAATTCGTCCACGATTGGTGTGCCGTCGCTATCAGTCAGACCCTCCCAGTTGCGGTTGATGAATTCGGTCTGGCGCGGGCTGACAAGGTTGTTGCCGTCATAATCATAGACGAAAAAGAAGCCGTCCTTTCCGTAGATCATCGCCGACAGGATCTGGGTCACTAGATTCTGCGCCACCTTGTCCTCGGTCGATGCGCGTCCATAGATATAGGCAAACCCGTTGCGGGCCTGCGTGACATAGTTCTTGAGCTCTTCTTTCTTAGCCTCGATGAGACGTCGTTCAAGCGCCTGAATTTCGCGTTCTGCAGTCGCGCGGGATTCCTGAACCACAAAGAAAGCAATCGCGGCCACGGCGACAACCAGAGGAATGGCCGCCACAAGCGACAATTTCTGGCCATAGGTCAGCGCGATCAGATTACGGAATCCCCTCATGGTCGAATCGATACGCAAGCACGCAGGAAAATGCAAAATTTTTGGTGAATTGGCGCATATGAGTGGGGCGCGCGCAGAATTATTTTGCGTTTGCCGCAGTTTGCACCCCGGAAATCGCCAAAAACGCACCCTCCTACGTAGTACTAGGTATTCACATTCACATCTTGGTCATTAGGCTGACGCGCACTGAAAACGACTGTGCCCGGTATTGCACCGGGTTTTGGACATGTAGGGGAGGAATACTCATATGGATCGTCGTTCATTTCTAAAAACATCTGCTCTGGGCGGTTCGGCAGCTGCTGCCACCACACTGGCGGCTCCGGCTTATGCGCAGGGCAAGCGCACGCTGACCATGGTAACCTCTTGGGGCCGCGGCCTGGCGGGTGTTTTCGACAGTGCACAGCGTTGCGCCGACAGCATCACCGCAATGTCGGACGGCAACCTGACCGTGGACATCAAAGCTGCTGGTGAACTGGTTGGTGCGTTCGAAGTATTTGACGCGGTATCGTCCGGTCAGGCTGACATGTACCACGCCGCAGACTACTACTTTGTAGGTCAGCACCCGGGCTACGCTTTCTTCACCGCTGTTCCGTTCGGCATGACCGCTCAGGAAATGGTGAACTGGTACTACCAGGACGGCGGCATGGAGCTGCATGACGAGCTGGGCCAGATCTTTGGTCTGAAATCGTTCCTGGCCGGTAACACCGGCGCGCAGGCAGGTGGCTGGTACTCGAAAGAGATCAACGGCCCCGAAGACTTCCAGGGTCTGAAATTCCGTATGCCGGGTCTGGGTGGTCAGGCGCTGGGTAAACTTGGCGCGTCCGTGCAGAACATTCCGGGCTCGGAAGTGTATCAGGCGCTGTCGTCCGGCGCGATTGACGGTACCGAGTGGATCGGTCCGTGGGCTGACGAAAAGGCCGGCTTCCAGGAAATCACCAAGGTGTACTACACTGCCGGTTTCCACGAGCCGAACGCAGGCCTGTCGCTGGCAACCAACCGCGACGTCTTCGAAAGCCTGACACCTGCTCAGCAGAAGATCATCGAGATCGCGGCGGCTGAATGCCACCAGTGGAACCTGGCACAGTTCCTGGCCAACAACGGTGCAGCCCTGCAGCGTCTGCAGTCGGGAGGCGTCAAGGTCATGGAATTCCCTGACAGCGTTTGGGATGCATTCGGTCAGGCCAGCCAGGAAGTGCTGGACGAAAACATGGGCGACGAGCTGTTCAAGAAAATCCACGACAGCCACATGGCCTCGTCGGCTTCGTCGGCTGGCTGGCTGGACCTGTCGTCGGGCGTTTACACAACACAGCGTAACCGCGTCCGCGGCTAAACGTTTTCCAAACGATCAATTGGTTTCCCCGCAATCGCGGGGAAACCTTTCTCTGTTGCGTATGCGCGGACCCATCAAACCGCTATAATCAGCAGTGCAACTGATACGACCTGGGGACAACATGCAGGACGAAAACGGTATCTCGTTCTTCGGCGCCCTGTGGAACGGACTGGTGTGGTTCGTTCAAAACATTGCCGAAGCCTTCTATAATTTCGGATACGCCATCACGCATCCGCAACTCTGGCTGAACTGGTCGGACAAAGAAGCCATCATGCGCTTTGTCTACTACGGTGGATCGGTCGAGTTCTTTTTTGTGGTTTTCACCCTCTTTCTGGTTCTGACGGCCATCGGGCTGTATTACCGGAATTTCATGTGGGGCATGGTGCGGGGCCTGGAAGGGTTCGCCAATACCACCGGGCGTTTCTTTGCCTGGGCCGGGTTGTTGATGGTCGTTCAGCAGATCGTCATCGTGTTCATGCAGCGCGTGTTTACCCGCCCGGACATGTCCTTTGGTCTGGGCATTCCGTTTCAGATGGATATCAGCTGGTTCGCCGAAGAGCTGAAGCTGTATAACGCGATGGTCGTTTGCCTGTGCTGCACCTACACATTCGTGCAGGGCGGTCACGTGCGTGTTGACCTGATTTATGCCGGCATTAGCCACCGCGCCAAACGTGTTGTCGACATGCTGGGCGCGCTGCTGTTCATGATGCCGATGGCGGTGCTGACCTGGATGTATGGCTGGTACTTCATGTGGCGGCATCTGATCGTGCCGAAACCCTCGGCCAGTGACACGCTGGACCGCCTGGTGATGAAGTCCCGCGCGCTGCGCTGGAATGTCGAAACCATCGGGTTCAGCCCCAACGGGTTCAACGGATACTTCCTGTTCAAGATCCTGCTGATTGCATTTGCCGGAATGGTGTTCCTGCACGCCATCGCGTTCCTGTACCGTTCGTACCTGGAATATGTGGAAGGACCGGACAGCGTTGGAAAATACCTCGACAAGGACAGCCTTGGCGAGGGTGAAGAAGCCTATGAAGGCGCGCATTAGGGACGGAGATCCAGACAATGTTATTCGGACTTGATGGCGTCGAGATAGGCCTCATTATCGTATTCTTCTGCCTCTTTGGGGGCATCCTTTCCGGCTTTCCGGTGGCCTTTGCCATCGGCGGGGCCGGTATCATCTCATTCGGGATCATCGCGGCGCTAGACAGTGCCGGACTGCTGATACACCAGGCGATTGACACAGGCTCGCAAGCCTATCGGGACGTTGTGAACTCGGGCGTCAAACCCGACGTAATATCCGTGTTCCGATACCCCGACTTACCAAGGATCGCAGAGCCGGTCTTTGTGCAGGGGTGGGAAACCGCTTTGGACCGCAACGTATCGTTCATCGTGAACCGTATGAACGAGCGGGTCCTGGCCGGGCAATCCATCGAGACCCTGTTGGCCGTGCTGATGTTCGTCCTGATGGGTATCACGCTGGAACGTTCGAAGATCGCGAACGACCTGCTGACCACAATGGCGCGCGTTTTTGGTCCGCTACCAGGCGGTCTGGCCGTGTCAATCGTGGTCGTGGGTGCGTTCCTTGCGGCCTCGACAGGGATCGTTGGTGCGACGGTTGTAACTATGGGCCTGCTGGCATTGCCGACCATGTTACGGAACAACTACTCGCCGGAACTGGCGACGGGTGTGATCGCGGCATCGGGCACGTTGGGGCAGATCATTCCGCCGTCTATTGTGATCGTTCTGTTGGGCACGTTGGCCGGTGATCTTTATTCGACCGCTCAGGAAACCCGTGCTCAGGATGCGGGATGTACCGACGCGCTGACATATCTGGGCGAGCCTGCGGTTGTTTCGGTCGGAACACTGTTTCAGGCCGCCCTGTTGCCGGGGATCATGCTGGCCTTGCTCTATGCGCTTTACGCCTTTGGTTACGCGCTGCTGAACCCCGAGAAAGCACCGGCGGTTCCAATGTCGGGTGGCAGCGGTGAGCCGATCACACGCAGCGAGGGTCTGACCTGGTTGCTGGGTGCGCCGGTGGCGCTGATCGTAGGTGCCGTCCTTCTGGGCAGCTCGGGCGTTATTGGGAGCCAAAATATCAATGTCTCGGCGTTCTCGGACATCGGCGAGGGCGCGTCGCTGCGTACCAACGTGTCCGAGCAGTGCAAGGTGTCGATGATCGAACTGCATGGGCAATCCGCCTGGGATCAGGCCGTGTCCGAGCAGGAAGCGATTGACGCCGCTGGCGGAGTCGCCAATGCCGAACGTCTGAGCGAAGAGGCGCTGACCGCGGCGCGCGACGCCAAGATCGCCGCGGCAGCGCCGATTGGTACTGGCGTCGCGGTGATAGTCGTTCTGCTGGGTCTGACGTTGGTCATGGGCCGAGGCATTGCGCCGTCCAAACCGACGCAGCCGTTGATCTTGGGGGCTATTGGTCTGCTTCTGATGTTGCTGGTTGATGTATTGCTCATCGCACCAACAACGTCTTCGGGGCTGACCTTCGTCCTTCTGGCTTTGCCCTTTGCCCTGGCAATGTATGGGTGCAAGGAAGCGGCAGCCCGATGCGCCACGAACGATCTGATCCGGGTGGTATTCCCGCCACTGGTTCTGATCATCGCGGTGCTCGGCTCGATCCTGGGTGGTGTGACCAACCCGACACCAGCAGCAGCGCTGGGAGCGGGCGGGGCGATCATGCTGGCAGCCTATCGCAAGCTGCAGGATCAAGGACGCTCGGGCAAGGTGATCATCTGGGCCACTTTCGCCGTGATCATCGCGTTGCTGATGGGCGTGAACTTCGACCTGCGCATCAATCAGGGCAACGTCAGCTTTGACACCTGGGTCGCCTTTTTCATTGCCTACGGTGCCTACCTGTTCGCCCTGTTTGGCCTGCTGTATGGGTGCTGGGTTCTGTTCTCGAGCGGCGTTCTGACGCCGGTGGTGCGCGAGACGGCCAAGGTGACCTCGATGGTGTTCACCATCCTGATCGGATCACAGCTGCTGAACCTGGTGGTGATCTCGTTTGGTGGTGAGCACTATATCCAGCAGTTCCTGCGCAGCTTTGACAACGAGTTCACGGTCTTCCTGATCGTGATGCTGGTGCTGTTCATTCTGGGCTTTGTGCTGGACTTCCTCGAGATCATCTACATCGTGATCCCCATCGTGGGACCAGTGATCTATGGCGGCTCGTTCGATCCGAAATGGGTGACAATCATGGTGGCGGTCAACCTCCAGACCTCGTTCCTGACACCACCGTTTGGGTTTGCGCTGTTCTATCTGCGGGGGGTTGCACCCAAGGAGGTTACGACGGGCCACATCTATCGCGGGATCATTCCGTTCGTGATCATTCAGGTAGTCGGAATCGCGATCCTGTGGTTCTTCCCATCGATCGTGACTATTGTTCCGGATTTGATCCCGAACTGATCTGGCGCAGTTGATCCAATTGAAAAGGGGGCCATTTCGGCCCCCTTTGCTTTGGTGTTTCGGAAAGGGGCGCTGCCCCTTCTTGTCCTGCGGCCAATTCAACCCCGAGATATTTTGGGCCAGATGAAGGTGGATCAGGTGAACTGTATCAGGTCCCAGCGGTTGCCAAATGGGTCGCGCCAGACGGCGACAGTGCCATAAGGTTCGTGACGCGGGTCTTCTTCGAAATGGACGCCTGCGGAGGTCATTGCGCTGTGATCACGGTCGAAATCGTCGGTTTGCAGGAAAAAGCCCACGCGGCCACCGGTTTGGTTTCCGATGGCCTCGGTCTGGTTTAGGCCGTCGGCCTTGGCCAGCAGCAGGGATGCCTCGGCTGATCCCGGCGGGGCTACGCGGACCCAGCGTTTCCCACCACCGAGGTCGATATCCTGCAGAAGGATGAAGCGGAGAGTTTGGGTGTAGAACGCGATCGCATTGTCATAGTCCGGCACCACCAAGGTGACCGCAAACAGGCTCTGGTTCATGGGACTATCAGCCTTTGGTGGGGTGGCGGTCGGGCAATTGGATGCTGGCCACCTGTTCCGCAATGGGCGCGGTGGACAAGGGGTGGTGGCTGGAATCCGTCAGTTCAGATGGGTTATTCACACTGATCCATTCGCCCTGATAGTAGGCCTCCAGCCCCGAGAAGCGCGCTTTGTAACCCATTTTGGGGCTGCCCGGCACCCAGTATCCTAGGTAGACATACGGCAGTCCGGCCTCGCGCGCGATGTCGATATGATCGAGGATCATATACGTGCCCAAAGAGCTTTGCGGCTGCTTTGGATCGTAAAACGAGTAGACCATGCTGAGGCCGTCATCCAGGACATCGGTCAGGCTGACACCAATCAGATCTCCGGTCTCGTCGTCGGCATATTCCACAACCCGGCTTCGGATCGGGGTCTCTTCGATCATCGCTGCAAACTCGAAAACGTCCATATCGGCCATTCCACCATCCGCGTGGCGGTTGTCGAGATAACGTCGGAAGAGTTCGTACTGTTCGTCCGTTGCCCAAGGTGAGTTTGCCCTGCGTTGCAGGTATGCGTTGCGTTTGGCAGCCCGCTTTTGGCTTTTGCTCGGGCGAAAGGCTGAAACATTGATTCGGGCAGACAAGCAAGCAGCGCAGTCAGAGCAGGACGGGCGATACAACACGTTTTGCGACCGGCGAAACCCTTGTTGAGACAGCGAGTTATTCAGCTGATCCGCACCTTCCCCCTGAAGGGCGGTGAACAGTTTACGTTCCATCCGGCCCTCAAGGTAAGGGCAGGGCTGTGGTGCCGTCACATAGAATTGTGGCGCGATTGGCAGCGTGTGTCGCATGAACGTTCCGTGTCTCCTGGGACCAGATGATAACAACCGATCCCAAAACCGCCAAGTGATTCACGCTGTTGAATTTTTTACGCGCGCTGGTTGATCATAACCGTCCCAAGGAACGCATCAGTAAGGCCTTGGCCGCGTGCGCTGGTCAGCATCATGATGACCGAGATAACTTGGATGACCGGAAACGCCATGCTGACAAAGTAACCGGCTGTATGGGCCACTGCTTTGCCAAAATCCATGCGGGATCCGAAAGAATCGCGCAGCTCGATCCCCATAAAGCGCATGCCCAGTGTTGCAGAGCCATTGGCGATGGTGATGACGCGGTAAGCGAAACTGACGATCGCATAGATAAGGGCCAGAATGAAAAAGCCCAGACCAAAGGTCAGCAGGATCGCCACCGTGCAGAGCAGCGAGATAAAGGCGATGTCGAATAACCAGGCGATAAAACGCTTGGTTGCGACAGACTGATAGAATTCAGGCTGTCGGTCTGGGTCAGGCAAATGCGTCATATTTTGTTTTCCGGGTGAGATTTTTGGACACCCTGTCCCGAAATTTGGGACAGGGCAAGGTCGGCTTAGGCGCGGTCGCCGTTTTCAGCCTCATCGTGGTTTTCACGGGCGCGTTCGTCCATGAACTGATCGAACTCGGCCTTGTCTTTGGCATCGCGCAGGCGGCGCAGGAAGGCCTCAAAGTCCTGTTGTTCGCGTTCCAGGCGGGCCAGTGTGTCGGACTTGTAGGCGTCAAACGCACTATTGCCGGATGGCTTCATAGCACTCATGTGGCTGTGCCAGGATTTGCGACGGCTGCAGGATTTGCTGAACATGCGTTTGCTCCAGATCATATAGGCAAGAAGAGCCAGGCCAACGGGCCAGAAAAAGATGAAACCAAGGACCATGGCGGCGATCCAGGCCCCTTTGCCCTTGTCATCCATCCAGGCTTCGGCACGAGAGAGCCACCCCGGATTTTGTGGGACGGCGTGGTCGGACAATGCGGTCATTTGGGTTCTCCGGGTTTGATGTAAATTGCGTTCACATTGTCTAGATGGGAACTGAAGCCGGGGTTGCAAGGGGTCAATGTGAAAATGATTTACATTTTGTAATTTGCGGCGGTTGACCTTGCTGCGGAACGGGCGCACTTTCCGCCTATGCAACATGTTGAAAATACGACACCTCCGACGCTGGATGAGATTTTGAACCTGGAAAAGCAGGTCTGGACTGCCTTGATGGAAGGCAATGCGGCCGCTGACCGCGCTTTGCTGAGCGCAGATTTCCTTGGGGTATATCCGACCGGCTTCGCAAATCGGGACGATCATGTGGGGCAGTTTGCCGATGCTCCGACGATGGCACGATACGAGTTGAGCGATACGCGGCTACGGGTTCTGGCCTCGGATGTCGTTTTGCTGTCGTATCGGGCGGACTATCAACGACCCGGTGCTGAAAATTGGGAGGCGATGTTGATCTCGTCCCTTTGGGAACGGCGGCATGACGTCTGGGTCAACAGTTTCAGCCAGGATACGCCGCTGGAGGCTCAATGAGCGAGCCGCTTTCCATTCAGCGGTTGCCGCGTGCGTTCGATCCATCACTGGGCGACGAAGCCCGCGATGCTGTTGGTGGCATTACACCCGAACAAGGTGAGTTGATTGCGGGGGCGGCTGGTTCCAGCCCCTATCTTAAAAGCTTGATTGACCACGAAAAGGATTGGCTGGCCGCGGCGCTGCAGCAGCCTAATGACGCGCTGGCCGAAGTGCTGCGGGCTGCACGAGAACTGCCGCCGGATCAGTTGAAGCCGGGACTACGGCTGGCCAAACGCCGGATGGCATTACTGACTGCTCTGGCGGATCTGGCAGGCGCGTGGCCGTTAGAGAAAGTGACTGCAGCGCTAACCGATTTTGGCGCATTGGCGGCGGATGTGGCGGCCAAGGCCGAGATCGCCAACCTGATCCGTCGCGGCAAACTGCCAGGGATGGGGCCGGACGATGTCGAGACCGCAGCCGGGATGATCATCCTGGCGATGGGCAAGATGGGCGCGCATGAGCTGAATTACAGCTCGGATATCGACCTGATCGTCCTCTTCGATGAGACGCGGTTTGACCCCGATGACTTCTACGAAGCGCGGCAGGGCATGGTGCGGGCGACACGCAATTTCTGCGCCACTCTCAGCGACAAGACTGCGGATGGGTATGTATTCCGCACCGATCTACGTTTGCGCCCGGACCCGGCAGTCACGCCTGTCTGCATGGCGGCCGAGGCAGCCGAGCGATACTATGAAAGCCTGGGCCGCACGTGGGAGCGCGCGGCCTATATCAAGGCGCGTCCGTGCGCTGGTGACCTCGCTGCTGGAACGCGGTTTCTGGAAACGCTTCGCCCCTTTGTCTGGCGGCGGCATCTCGACTTCGCGGCCATTCAGGACGCCCACGACATGCGTCTGCGGATACGTGAGAACAAGGGGACCGGTGGTGCTCTAACCATACCGGGTCACGATATGAAGCTGGGGCAGGGCGGCATTCGTGAGATTGAGTTCTTTACCCAGACACGCCAATTGATTGCCGGTGGCCGCGACCCGGACCTGCGCGTTCGTGGAACCGTACCCGGCTTGGCGGCGCTGGCCGAAAAAGGCTGGGTTCCGCAGGACGTAGCCGACAAGCTGACCGATCACTACCGTGCCCATCGCGAGGTCGAGCATCGTATCCAGATGGTTCATGACGCCCAGACCCACAAGGTGCCGCAATCGCCGGACGGGATAGAACGCGTGGCCTGCCTGATGGGGATCGACGCCGCAGAGCTGACCAAGGATCTGACCCGCCGCCTGACCGAAGTGCACGAACTGACCGAGGGCTTTTTTGCCCCCGGCTCATCTACCCGCGCACCGGTGGGCGAGGTGGAATTCGACCAGAACGTTCTGGCCCGCTGGACGACATACCCCGCTTTGCGATCACAACGTGGCGCGCGAATATTCGAACGCCTCAAGCCCGAGCTGCTGTCGCGACTGGCAAAAACGGCACAACCGGACGAAGCTCTGCGGGCGCTGGATGGTTTTCTGTCCGGCTTACCCGCTGGTGTTCAGTTGTTTTCCCTGTTCGAGGCCAACCCCCAACTGATCGATCTGCTGATTGATATCGTCGGGACATCCCATGCGCTGGCGGCGCATCTGTCGCGCAACGCTTCGGTGTTTGATGCGGTGATCGGGGGCAGTTTCTTTAGCGACTGGCCGGGTCTGGCCACGCTGCAGGCCGATTTGGATCAGGCGCTTACGCAGGAAACGGACTACGAAAGCCAGCTGGATTTGGCCCGACGCTGGTGCAAGGAATGGCATTTCCGCGTCGGTGTTCACCACCTGCGAGGCCTGATCGACGGCAAAGAAGCCGGGCGACAATATGCTGAGCTTGCCAGTGCTGTGATCGCCGCCATCCTGCCGCGCGTGTCCGCGCAGTTCGCCAGCAAACATGGACCTGCTCCGGGACGTGGTGCAACCGTTCTGGGCATGGGCTCGCTCGGGGCAGGGCGGATCAACTCGCAATCCGACCTGGATATGATCGTGATTTATGACCCTCTGGATCAGGATATGTCCGAGGGGCCGCGCCCCTTGGCCACCCGCACCTACTACGCGCGTTTCACGCAGGCACTGATCACGGCACTGACCGCGCCGATGTCGCAGGGGCGTTTGTATGAGGTCGATATGCGCCTGCGCCCATCTGGAAATCAGGGTCCGGTGGCGACAAGCTGGGCCAGCTTTACCAACTATCAGCAGAACGAAGCCTGGGTCTGGGAACACCTCGCCCTGACGCGAGCCAAGGTGATCGCCGGAGACGAAGGTCTGTCCGAGGATATTGAATCGTTCCGCACAAACCTGCTGTCGCAACCGCGCGACCAGCAGAAGGTCCTGCGCGAAGTGGCCGAGATGCGCGCCCGCCTGGCCGCAGCCAAATCACCGGCCGGAATATGGGACGCCAAGAACGGGCCCGGCCGAATGATGGATATCGAGCTGATGGCCGAAACCGGGGCGCTGTTATCAGGCGTGGCGCAGCGTGATGTCCATTCCGGATTGGATGGGGCCGTCGCTGCCGGGCTGTTGGACGTCGCTCGGGCGCAAACGCTAAAGGACAGCTACGACCTATGCTGGTCCGTACAATGCGCAGCGCGTTTGTTGTCCGGAAAGGTTATCGAAGCTGACAAGGTCGGAGAAGGCGGCTCTGCCTTCCTGTGCCGGGCGACCGGGTTTGAACAGGTTGAACAGCTGCAAGGCGCGCTGCAAGACAGCTACAGCACCGCCGCTGAGATCATCGGCGGAGTGATTAGAGGAAATGGCGATGGCGCAGAGTAAAGATCCGAACGATCACAAGGGGTTGATCCGCGAAGCTTACCGGATCGAGGGGATCACTCTGCCCGAGTGCCGCAGTATTTTCCTGGATTGGGCGCTGAGCTTGCCGCCCGAACGGGATCAGGCGCAGGCATTGGTTGACCTGCACGCCGCCTATTCTCAGCAAGAGGCCGGTCATCCGATGACCCAAGTGCTGGCCGAAGGGCTGCAAACCGCCAAGACCCCCAAACGCCGGGGTGGTTGGCGCTCGCGCGACCGCTAGGGCTTTTCCCTCGGGGCGTTCGCGACTATGAGGGCGTCATGACCCAATCTGCCGACCGCCCCCGTATCCGTCTGAAGCCCAAAGCCAATGCGCGCGGCCTGCGCCATGGCTTTCCGTGGGTCTACGCAAATGACATCGTGACGGACCGCCGCACGCGCAAGATTCCGGCAGGAGCACTAGCGGTGCTCGAGGATGAAAAGCGCGCGCCAATCGCACTGGTTGCGGTGAACCCCGACTCCAAAATCATGTGCCGCGTTCTGGACCGGGATTTGGACGCGCAACTTGATGCGGCTTGGTTCGAAACCCGCCTTCGCCGTGCGCTTGAGATGCGCGAGCGTTTGTTCGACGCGCCATACTACCGCCTGATCCACGCCGAAGCGGACGGCTTTCCCGGCGTCATTATCGACCGTTTCGGTGATGCCTGTGTGATTCAGCCCAATGCCGCGTGGGCCGAGGTGCATCTGGAAACCTTGACCGAGGCTCTGGTTACGGTCACCGGCGTGAAAACCGTGCTCAAAAACGCCTCAGGCCGAACCCGAGGGCTGGAAGGCTTGGACGACGTGAGCGTGACATTGCGCGGTACAACGCCCGATGCGCCACTACCAGTGCCGATGAATGGCGCGACCTATATGGCCGATCTGACCGGCGGCCAGAAAACCGGCCTTTTCTATGACCAACGCCCCAACCATGCCTTCGCAGCGCGACTGGTGCAGCCCGGCGCGCGGGTATTGGACGTCTTTAGCCATGTGGGTGGTTTCGGACTGGCCATGTTGGCCGGCGGCGCAGGGCAAGCGCTGTCCGTGGATGGATCTGCTGCCGCGCTGGACCTTGCGGTGAAAGGGGCTGAGGCCTCTGGTTTTGCAGACAAGTTCCATTCACGCCAAGGCGACGCGTTCGAGGTCCTGACCCAACTCGGCGAAGAAGGCGCACAGTTCGACGTCGTCATCTGCGACCCGCCAGCCTTTGCACCTTCGAAACAAGCGCTGGACGCAGGTCTGCGCGCCTATGAACGTGTGGCCCGCCTAGCGGCGGCGCTGGTCAAACCGGGCGGCTATCTGGGCCTGTGCTCGTGTTCGCATGCGGCGGATCTGGGGCGGTTCCGCGACGCCTCGTCGCGCGGGATCGGCCGGGCAGGGCGACAGGCACAACTGATTCATACGGGCTTCGCCGGTCCCGACCATCCACAACTGCCGCAACTGGCCGAAAGCGGCTATCTCAAAGCTGTGTTCTACCGGCTGTGAAGGCGGTTCTGGATACCTGCGTCATCTACCCCACGGTGATGCGAGAGATGTTGTTGGGCGCGGCCAAACTGGGTCATTTCACACCTGTTTGGTCGCCGCGCATCCTCGAGGAATGGGCGCGCGCGGCCCGTAAACTGGGTCCGGCAGGCGAGGCTCAGGCCCGCGCTGAAATCGCGTTGGCGCAAGTCAATTGGCCGAAAGCCGCATTTCCCGCAGCAACAAATGTCGAACAGCGCCTCTGGCTGCCCGACAGCGCGGATATCCATGTTCTGGCGACTGCCGTGGCGTCCTCGGCGGATGTGATCGTTACGGTCAATGCCAAGGACTTTCCCCGCAACATCCTGTTCGAAGAGGGGCTGGAGCGCCGCGACCCCGACAGTCTCTTACACGGGATCTGGCAATCCGACCCCGATGGTATAACTGATATCGCCACTCGCGTCCTTGCCGAGGCCAACCGCTTGTCTGGTGACCAATGGACCTTGCGCGCCCTGATGAAAAAAGCGCGCCTCCCACGCTTGGGCAAAGCGCTCTCCACGTAACCGGGATCCAGCTTCATCTGGCCAAAAATATCTCGGGGAGCGCGAGGGGCTGGCCCCTCGCTGCGCAATCCTATCCTCCTGCGCCCCAACGCCGCTCAAGCACTTCTAACGCTGCGATCCGCTCATCTGTTTTTGGATGGCTCATCAGCCAGGCGGGCACAACGCCAGCGCGCTGTTGCGTCAGGTCTTCCAGCTTGTGAAACAGGGATTTCTGCGGCCCGATCCCGATTCCGGCCTTGGTCAGCAAGGCAGCCGCATATTCATCAGCCTCATACTCATCGCCACGCGACAAACGCGATGCCAGCAGGTGTGTCAGCATATTGGCAATCCATGCGCCGATGAACGGGATAAAGCGGTTCAGAAGCATCATCAACGCGGCCCGCAGTGCATTCTGGCCCGAAAAGTCGATCATTCGACGCCGCGCATGACCCAGCGCCACGTGACCCAGTTCATGCGCGATGACGCTGGCCATTTCTTCGGCCGAAACCTCGCCACTACGGAATTTGCGATAGAATCCACGTGTAATGAAAATCCGGCCGTCCGGTGCCGCCAGACCGTTTACCGGGTCGATCTCGTAGATGTAGACCGGCACCCGGTCGATCTCCAAAGCCGCGGCCAGCCGGTCAGTCATGCGTTTCAGGGCAGGGTCGGCCAGCTCGGTTGATTTTGCATCCAGGTCTTTATGGGTGCGCCAGACAGAAATCCGGTACATCACAATGGCATAAGCAATGGCCAGCAGGATTGGCGTCAGACGTAGCATGTCTCAAATATGGGTCCGGATGGGCGATTAGGCAACCGCGCCAGTATCATCAAAACTGCTTTGAAAAAGGAACTAATTTCCTAAGTGCCTGAGTTTTCACGGGTCGCCAAAGTCACCCCGTCAAGGGCAATCAAACTGAGGTGAACAGGTGAAACAAGGGTAGCTGCCAGACTTGTCGCAGGGCCCTATAAGCCATAGCTTTGAAACTATGTGGTCTTTTGCCGATATCCGCCCGGCCTACAGCCGGGCTGAACGGGTCAGTGATGGTGTGGTTCATATACTAGGCGTCGCTGCGGCTGTTTTGGCCGTTCCTACGCTGATCGCCCTGACGGCCTTATATCGGACCGAGCCGGCTGCAGTTCTCGGTGCCTCGGTATACGGCTTCACGCTCATCCTCATGTTGTCGTTTTCCGCCCTCTACAACATGGTGCAGTCTGAGCGATGGGGAGACTTGTTGCGCCGCCTTGATCATTCGGGAATTTATATCAAAATTGCAGGCACGTACACGCCATTCATCTTGCTGTCTGGCACCCAGATGCCCGGTCTCATGATCGGGCTTTGGTCCTCTGCAACGCTTGGGTCGGTCCTGAAGATGATCGACCCGCACCGCTTCCGTTGGATTGGCCTTGCGCTCTACGTGTTGATGGGATGGGCGGCTGTGTGGGCAGGCCAAGCTCTGCTAGCTGACCTGTCGCAGCCTGTCGTCGTGCTGATGATCACCGGAGGTATCGTCTATACCGCAGGCATAGCTTTCTATCTTCTGGAGTGGGTGCCGTTCCACAACACGATCTGGCACGTCTTCGTTCTGACAGGTAGCGTGTTGTTTTTCCTGGCAGTTTCATTCCGAATTGCGTGGGCGCCGGTTCTGCAGATTTAATCGGACGACCCTGCTACCGGGTCAATTCCCGCATGCCCTGTTCCAGCCCGGCCAGCGTCATCGGCACCATGCGATCCTCGAAAATCTCTCGGATCATGCCGATGGAATGAGTGTATTCCCAGTACTTTTCCGGCACCGGGTTGATCCACAGATTGGATGACCACTGATCCCGCGCGCGCTGCAACCAGACCTGACCGGCCTCCTGGTTCCAGTGCTCGTTCGCACCGCCGGGATAGGCGATCTCGTAGGGGCTCATCGAGGCGTCGCCGACGAAGATGCATTTGTAGTCCGGGCCATAGGTGCGCAGTACCTCGTGGGTCGGGGTCTGCTGGTCCCAGCGGCGGTGATTGTCGCGCCAGACGCCTTCGTAAAGGCAGTTGTGAAAGTAGTAATATTCCAGATGCTTGAATTCGGTTCTTGCAGCAGAAAACAGCTCTTCAACCACCTTGATATGCGGGTCCATGGAACCGCCCACATCCAGAAACAGCAGCACTTTGACCGCGTTGTGACGCTCTGGCCGGGTTTTAACGTCCAGATAGCCATGTTCGGCCGTGGCGCGGATGGTGCCATCCAGATCCAATTCCTCGGCTGCACCCTCACGTGCCCAGCGGCGCAGGCGTTTCAGTGCCACTTTGATATTGCGCGTACCCAATTCAACTGTGTCGTCCAGGTTCTTGAACTCACGCTTGTCCCAGACCTTGACGGCGCGCTGATGGCGGCTTTCCTTCTGGCCGATCCGAACGCCTTCGGGGTTATAGCCATAGGCCCCGAACGGAGATGTCCCGGCGGTGCCGATCCACTTGTTGCCGCCCTGATGGCGGCCTTCCTGATCCTTGAGACGTTCGCGCAATGTCTCCATCAGCTTGTCAAAGCCGCCCAAGGCCTCGATCTCGGCCTTTTCTTCGTCTGACAGGTGTTTCTCGGCCATCTTGGCCAGCCATTCGGCCGGAATATCGACGGCTTCGAGCACCTGATCAAAGCTGATCTCTTCCAGACCTTTGAAACTGGCGGCAAAGGCCTGGTCGAATTTGTCGATGTTGCGCTCGTCCTTCACCATCGACACGCGGGCAAGGTAATAGAACGCCTCTACATCATAGGTCGCCAGCCCTTTTTTCATGCCCTCCAGAAAGGTCAGGTATTCGCGCAGTGATACGGGAATGCCTGCTTTGCGGAGATTTTCGAAAAAGGGCAGAAACATTCGTTACCCCACCATGCGGACAAGGATCAGGGACAAGATGAGACCGACCAGCGCAAAGGCGATGCCGTAGCCAGCCGCATATTGGGCAATATCCGCGCCGCTGCCATTGCGTTTCCGAGCTTTCAGTCCGCCAAGGATCGCCCCCAACAGCGCCATTCCCAAAACCACGACCATGCGTTATCCGCCTCTGTTGTTGGTGGACGGAGCTTCGGCAACTTCCTGCATCAGCGACCGGACCACGACTTCCGAGCCAAAGCCGTATCGCGCCCATGCCAGACTGTCCAGCCTGACGGTACGTGCCTGATTTGGTCGCCCGGCCTGATTCAGCGCTTCTGATTTCAACAAAAGCAAAGTGGCCAATTGAGAGGCATTTTCAGCCCGTGACATGACAGCAATTGCCTTGTCCAATTCGGGCAGAATTGCGGGCCCCTGGCCCTGTGCCAGTGCGAAGGCTGCTGTTTGCGTTGTTATATAGGCCTGATGGATTTCAGTTCCCGGCGTAGAGCGCAGAAATTGTTCAGCAATTTTGTAGTGGCGAAGGGCTTCCTGCGGGTTGTCGAATTGCGCCATACGCCCAAGGATGTAGTGGGGATAGGCGCGGCGGTGGTCGGTCCAGCCCTGTTCCTTTCCGATCTGAACGGCTCGTTCCGCCGCTCGAACCCGGTTGCGGGTTCCCGGACCAGGACCGAGCGATTTTTGTACGGCATTGATCCAGGCGCGCGGCGTGTTGGAAACAGGTTTCGCGGGGATAGTATCCCCACGTGGGTTCAACCGGCTGAGAATACCGGGCAAAGCAGCCTGAACCTGCTCGCGCGTCATGCCGCTGCGCAGTTGGGGCGAGTACGCCGTCCGCAGGATCAGCATGTCAAAACCCGTCAAGATGGTGTGGATGTTGTCGTCGTTGAACACCGAATCCGGCAGGTGGTACAGGTCATTCAGTGGCCCGAGTGCCTGTGCCAGTTCCTCATGCAGGCAGTCACGCTTTTCCTGCGGGCTCACGTCATAGGGAATGAAAATGCCCAGCCGTTCGCGGCTGCGCAGCGCGGTCCAGCTGCTTTTCCGTTTGCGGCGGTCTTTGCGGTATTCCTCAAAGCTCGAGGCGTTGGGCACCACGAAACAGGCGGCTTGCGGTAGGATGCGCTGGATCTGCTCCTGGCTGACGGCCTCGATGGTGATATTGGCCTGACCATCCGTAACCTGCCGAATGTCGATCCCGGCCTCGCGCTGCAGACGTGTCAACAAGCGGGTCAGATCACGTTGCATTGACGGCGTAGGCGATCCCGTAAGCCGAACGGTGACGGGGGTCTCGAACCGAGTGAACACAGGCAAGGTGGCACCGCCTTCGAGCGCGAAGTGCAGCAATAGAAAGTCGTCAGCGATGTTCTTGTTGGACCGTGAGGGCGGTGCGGTGCGGGTCGTTTTGAACGCCTTGGCGGGTGGCAGGTTTGCCTCGATCGCTTTGACGCGCGTCTGCGGCTCGGGCGTCGCGACCGGAGTGCAACCCGCCATGGTGAGGCCAAACAGGATCGCGGCAAACCTGATCATGGACGGTTATACCGGATAAATGGCGTTTGTTTACCGATACGGTCATAGAGTTTGCGGGCTGTGTGATTGAACTCTTGCGTCAACCAATAGACCGACGGCGCGCCTTGTCGGTCGGCCTCGTCATAAACCGCCTGGATCAAGGCGCGGCCTACGCCGGTTCCCCGGCTTTCGGGCCGGGCGTACAGGTCCTGCAGGTAGCAGACGCTTTCCTCTTTCCATGCATGGCGGTGAAACAGGTAGTGAGTCAGGCCGAGCAGTTGGCCATCGGCTTCGGCCACAAAACAGGAAAAGTCATTTGGATCATCCCCCAATAACCGCGCGAAGGTGCTAGCATAGGTCTGCGCGGGCACGGTCGTTTCATAAAACGCCAGATAGTCGCGCCACATCTCGGCCCAGTCGGCGCGGTCATCGGGTTGCAACGCTCGGATCTTGAGGGTGTCGGGCAAGCGATGGCTCCTATGTCGTCGGGTTGGAATGCCCGACAACGCCGGACGGCTTCGCCGCCAATGCTGGCACCCGGACCCCCGCAAGGCAAGCGGGGATCACCGAGTGTTCAACATTCTCAGCGTTTGCTGCGGGCCATGAAGGCGAGGCGTTCAAAAAGATGAACGTCCTGTTCGTTCTTCAGCAGCGCACCGTGCAACTTGGGCAGTGCATTGGCTCCGTCGCGCTTGAGGTCTTCGGCGGTCAGGTCCTCGGCCAGCAACAGTTTGAGCCAATCCAGCACTTCCGAGGTCGAGGGTTTTTTCTTCAAACCCTGCGTTTCCCGGATTTCGTAGAACTGGGTCAGGGCCGTGGTCAGCAATGCATCCTTGATGCCTGGGTGGTGAACTTCGACGATCCGGCGCATGGTCGCCTCATCCGGGAAGCGGATATAGTGGAAGAAACAGCGCCGCAAGAACGCGTCAGGCAGTTCCTTTTCGTTGTTCGACGTGATGATCACGATAGGGCGGTTCTTGGCTTTGATGGTGTCGCCGGTCTCATAGACGTGGAACTCCATCTTATCGAGTTCCTGCAGCAGATCGTTTGGAAACTCGATGTCGGCTTTGTCGATCTCGTCAATCAGCAACACGACCTTCTCGTCGGCATCAAAAGCCTGCCATAGCTTGCCCTTGCGGATATAGTTCGACACATCATGCACACGCTCGTCGCCCAACTGGCTGTCGCGAAGGCGGCTGACCGCGTCATATTCATACAAGCCCTGCTGCGCGCGGGTGGTGGATTTCACGTTCCACTCGATCATCTTCAGCCCCAGCGCGCCAGCAACCTGTTTGGCCAACTCGGTCTTGCCGGTTCCGGGTTCCCCCTTGACCAGCAAGGGGCGTTCCAGCGTAACGGCGGCATTCACCGCAATGGTCAGGTCGTCGGTGGCAACGTACTCGGCTGTACCTTGGAAACGTGCGGTCATGGGCCCCTCATTCAATAGCGCGCGGCGTGTGTCCTTGGGGTTATAGCGGGGCAGAAAATTTGACAAGACAGGTCGCTGCGTCGCGCGGGGCGAAATTGATGTGCGACTCCAATGCCTTTGGTTGATTCGGGCGCGAACACGGGGTGCGACAATTAATGGGGCGCCCCAAAAATGCCTGTTAATTTTCACAGAAAAACAAGGAATTGTTGTTTTAAGTCTCATATTTAGAGGAGCAGAAACGGCACGCAATCGGGCTACGTTTCCATAGTGACATTCCCCCCGCTGTCGGATAAACGCACCGCAGAAGGGGATTGCCGCATGTCAGGTGAAGCAAAGGTGACCGGCGTTGCAGGCCACACCGAGGGAGCAAAAATGAAGCAGGAAGTATTTCTGCCGGAGGATTATCGTCCAGCCGAAGACGAACCATTTATGAACGACAAGCAGTTAGAGTATTTTCGTCGTAAACTGCTGGAGTGGAAGACTGAACTTTTGGCAGGCAGCCGCGACACGATCGAAGGGCTGCAGGACAACACCCGCAACATTCCGGACGTCGCAGATCGCGCAAGCGAGGAAACTGATCGTGCGCTGGAACTGCGGACCCGTGATCGCCAGCGCAAGCTGGTAGCCAAGATCGACTCGGCCCTGCGCCGGATCGACGAGGGGGAGTACGGGTATTGCGAGATGACGGGCGATCCGATTTCGCTGAAACGTCTGGATGCGCGTCCAATCGCGACCATGACGCTGGAAGCGCAAGAGCGCCACGAGCGTCGCGAAAAGGTCCACCGCGACGATTGATCGCTGTGAAAATGCACAATTCTCAAACGCCGGGGTCTTTCGCTCCGGCGTTTTTGCTTTAAGCCAGTGACATGAATATCAACGGTCTGAAATTTGGCATCATCGGCGGTGGTATTGGCGGAATTTCCGCAGCTCTGGCGTTGCGGCAACGCGGGGCTCAGGTCGTGGTTTTTGAACAAGCTGCCGAATTGACCGAAGTTGGCGCGGGCCTGCAGATCAGCGAAAATGGAATGGTCGTGCTGCGTGCCCTGAACGTTGTGGGCGAAACGCCCGAGGCGGGCCTGCGGTCTTACGGAACGGTGCTGCGCGACTATAGGGCAGGGCGATCAATCAGCGAGATACCTGCGCCTGCCGCTGGACCGACCTACTATTACCATCGTGCCGATTTGCTGGGATTACTGCACAAGGCGGCGTATCGGGAAGGTGTCGAGTTTCAATTGGGCGCGCGCGTTGCGCAGGTTTGCAAACACCCTTCCGAAGCCGAGATTGTTCTGGATGATGGCACCAAAACAGCGGTTGATTGCGTCATTGCCGCCGATGGCGGACGAAGCGACATCCGCGCTGATCTGAACGGCCCCGAGACGGCGGAATTCACGCATCAGGTGGCGTGGCGGGCTACGATTCCGTGGGCACGGCGCGATCAAAAACCGCGCGCTGTTCTGACCATGGGGCCGGGGCGGCACGTGGTAACCTATCCGCTTCGTGATCACACGCTGATGAATGTCGTTGCCATAGAGGAACGTTCTGACTGGCAGGATGAGGGCTGGCGCCTGCGCGGCGACCCCGAGGACTTGCGGGCGCGATTCTCTGATTTTGGGGGCGCCGTCGGAGAGATACTGAAACAGGCGCAGGAACCCCATATTTGGGCGTTGTTCCTGCGTCCGGTTGCAGAGCGCTGGCAGAACGGCCGCGTTGCATTGCTAGGGGATGCGGCTCACCCGACGCTCCCATTTATGGCGCAGGGTGCGTGTCTTGCGCTGGAAGATGCCTGGGTATTGGCCCGATCTTTTGAAGATCAATCCGGGATATCGCAGGCGCTGTCCGCATATGAAACCCACCGTCACCGCAGGGCGCAGCGTGTTGTTGCGGCGGCTGGGGCGAATGCCCGCAATTTCCATCTGCGTGGCCCAATGCGGTTGGCCGCACAGGCCGCACTGATGGCGGTCGGACCACGATTTTCCCGGAAGTACGAGTGGGTTTACAGCTACGACGCGACGGCCTGAATTTTACAAGTCCAGATCCACCCAAACAGGGACATGGTCCGAGGGCTTTTCGTGTCCGCGTATTTCGGCATCGATCCGGCAATCGCGCATCAGATCTGCGGCCTGTGGTGTCAGCAGAAAATGGTCGATACGAATCCCGTCGTTCCGGTTCCAAGCACCGGCTTGATAGTCCCAGAACGAATAGTGCTCGGGGCTTTGTGTGACAGCGCGGAACGCTTCGGTGAACCCGAGGTTCAGGATTTTGCGGAACGCCGCGCGGCTTTCCGGGCGGAACAGAGCATCCTCCCGCCACGCATCGGGGCGTTTGGCGTCTTCTGCCTGCGGGATGATGTTGTAATCCCCAGCCATCAGCGCGGGTTCTTCGCTTGCCAACAATTCACGTGCGCGATCATAGAGCCGTTCCATCCAGGACAGCTTGTATTCGTATTTCGGACCCGGAACCGGGTTGCCATTGGGCAAGTACAAACCGCAGATACGCAGGGCTTTTTTTCCGATAACGGTCGCCTCGATCCAGCGCGCCTGTTCGTCCTCGTCATCACCGGGAAGTCCGCGGGTCACATCCTCCAACGGCAGCTTGGATAGAATCGCCACGCCGTTAAAGCTCTTTTGTCCGTGCGTTTCAACGTTGTAACCGCGCTCTTCAAACAGCTCACTGGGAAAATTTTCGTCAATCGATTTGATTTCTTGCAGCAGCACAACGTCTGGCTGGGCGTCATCAAGCCAGCGGGGTAGGGCCTCGGCCCGCGCTTTGATGCCGTTGATATTGAACGTGGCGATTTTCATGCGCGATCCTCCGTTACCTGTTGGCAACCTATCGCGCAGAATGAAGCCAGCGGCAAGGCGGAGGAGATTTTGCGAGGCTCTGCCTCGCGCTCCGAGGTATTTTTAGCCAGATGAAGAAACGGTTTCTTAACCAATCTTCTCGAAAACAGTTTTGCGGTACAGGCGGAGGCGCCGATGACCGCGCCAGGTGAAGCTCTCTGATGCGAGTGTCAGAGAGCGGATCCTTGCTTCATCTGGCTAAAAATACCTTGGGGGTGTGGGGGCAAAGCCCCCGCCAGTAATCACATCGAAAAGGATGTGCCGCATCCACAAGAAGAGGTGGCATTTGGGTTCTCGATCACAAACCGAGCGCCGATCAGTTCCTGCGTGAAATCTATGACCGCGTTTTCCAGAAACGGTAGAGATACCGAGTCGACAATCACTTTTTGACCTTTGCCTTCCAGCACAAGGTCATCCTCTTTGGGTTCATCCAGCGCGATTTCGTATTGAAAACCGGAACATCCGCCGCCTTCCACTGCAACGCGCAGGGCCTGACCCTGATCCGCTGCGCCGATCTCGGCCAGACGCTCAAACGCGCGTTCTGTAACTGTGGGGGGCAGATTCATGCCATACTCCAAAGGTTTATTTCCTTTACGCCTTACAATATAGAAAGTGCAAGGACAGGCGACAAGGACAAGACCTTTGAACATAGCGGGTTTTGCCTCGAACCCAGGCCGCGCTAGAGGGCGGCTTGTGCCAGAGGAGGAAAGCAGTTTCCGGTCATGCTTTCAACGCGACAGGGATCGGATCATTCATGCCAGCGCGTTTCGGCGGCTTAAGCACAAGACACAGGTGTTTGTTGAGCACGAAGGCGACAGTTATCGCACGCGTCTGACCCATTCCATCGAAGTGGCTCAAGTCGCACGGACAATTGCGGGGGCATTGGGTCTGAACGGTGAACTGACCGAGGCGGTTGCCCTAGCGCATGACCTAGGACACACGCCTTTCGGTCATACGGGTGAGGATGCGCTGCATGCGCTCATGGAGCCCTATGGCGGGTTCGATCACAACGCTCAGGCCATACGGATTGTGACCAAGCTGGAACGTCACTATGCCGAGTTTGACGGATGCAACCTGACATGGGAGTGCCTAGAGGGGATTGCCAAGCACAACGGGCCGGTCACCGGTGATTTGCCGTGGGCGCTGGCCGAGTGTAACGCGGGTTTTGATCTGGAGTTGTACACTCATGCCAGTGCCGAAGCACAGGTTGCCGCCCTTTCGGATGATATAGCCTATAATAACCATGACCTGTTGGACGGTCTGCGGGCGGGTCTGTTCACGGATGATGAAATCGGGCAATTGCCGATTGTCGGTGACTGCTATGCCGAGGTGGATTGGAAATATCCGGGTTTGGATTCATATCGCCGCAGGCATGAGGCGTTACGGCGTGTTTTTGGTGTCATGGTTTCCGATGTCATCGTCACTTCGCGTGGGCTGATCGCTAACTCTGGCGCGCAGACTGTCGAAGAAATTCGCAACCTGGGGTATCCGGTCATCCAGTTCTCGGGTGGTTTGTGGGCGCAACTCAGGGAAATTCGCGCTTTTCTTTTCAAGCAGATGTACCGCGCGCCCAGCGTTATGGATGTGCGTGCCGAGGTCAGCAAGGTCGTCGAAGACCTGTTTCCGATCTACCTTAACGATCCGAAACAAATGCCTGCACGGTGGCATGACGATATTGAGGCGGCCAGCGATGAAACGGCGCTGGCACGGATTGTCTCGGATTATATTGCGGGTATGACGGACCGATTTGCTCTGCAGGATCATGCCAGACTGGCCGGTGCCTGATCACTCGATCCCGATATAGGCAAGCGCCCAGACCTGCTGGCCCGACTGTTCGGCCGCCAGATCGGCGTCATCGGTCGGGGGAAAGACAATCATTGTGGGGCCATAGCCGCCAATTCCCATCGGAGAGCCGTCAGCGTGGGTCGCGACAATGGGTTGGTGGGCGGTGATGCTGTCCCACGGAATTTCGGATTGATAGCCGTCCATGGCCATTGGCTTGGCGGTTTTCCCTTCAGCCCCGGCCAAGGTCATCACGTCCGACAGACGTGGTCCAGAAAAAGCGATGTCGCGTTGATTGTCTTCAGGGCCGTATGGGATTGTAATCTCAACCTGTTCCAGACCGTCCAGCATGGATGCGTCAAATCCGGCCGCCCCGTCGTGCTGAACCTCAAGGAATCCCAGCAATCCTCCGTCATTCTCACCGCGGGCTGGAAGGTTGGTTTCCGTGACAGCTCCGCCAAGGGTCAGAAGCACATGGCCTTGGGCCGAGGGCATGTCGGCCCAAACCGGCACGGCAGATGTCAGAACAAAGGCGAGGGGTAGGGCAAAGCGCATGGGTTTTTCTCCGGCTGGAATTTTCACCGAGATTAGTTATGTCTACCGCTAATCCAAGCGGAAACTGCTCGCTTCCATTGACCTTGCCGGTTTGCGTGGTAAACCGCCGGGCAAGCAAAAGGACATCCGAAATGAACCTGTTTTCCGAGATCCGCGGCCTCGTGCTGGACGCGCTGGCACAGATGCAGTCCGAAGGCGCTCTGCCCGAAGGGCTGAGCTTTGACAACGTGGCGGTTGAACCGCCGCGCGATGCCGCGCATGGCGATATGGCGACAAATGCGGCAATGGTGCTGGCGAAACCGGCCAAGATGAAGCCGCGCGACATTGCCGATGTGCTGGCCGGAAAACTGGCCGAGGACGCGCGGATCACAAGCGCCGAAGTGGCCGGTCCCGGGTTTCTGAACCTGCGTCTTGCACCATCGATCTGGCAGGGCGTACTGGCGGCGGTTCTGGAAAAGGGAACCGATTATGGCCGCTCGACCATGGGGCATGGCCAAAAGGTCAACGTGGAATACGTGTCCGCGAACCCCACCGGCCCGCTGCATGTGGGCCATACACGGGGCGCTGTGTTCGGCGACGCTCTGGCAAGCCTTCTGGCGTATTCGGGCCATGACGTGACCCGTGAATATTACATCAACGATGGCGGTGCGCAGGTGGATGTGTTGGCGCGGTCCGCGTACGAACGGTATCGCGAGGCCAATGGCTTGAGCCCTGAGATTGCCGAAGGTCTCTATCCCGGCGACTACCTGATCCCGATCGGTGAGGCGCTGAAAGAGAAATATGGTGACAGCCTGATCGACAAGCCTGAGGCTGAGTGGCTGGAAGAACTGCGCGAGTTCTCGACCGACGCGATGATGGATCTGATCCGGGCCGACCTGAAGGCGCTGGGTGTCGAGATGGATGTGTTCTTCTCGGAGAAATCGCTCTACGGCACAGGCCGGATCGAAGCTGCGCTTCAATCCCTGACCGATAAGGGCCTCATCTACGAAGGCGTTCTGGAGCCGCCGAAAGGCAAAAAGCCCGAGGATTGGGAGCCGCGCGAGCAAACCCTGTTCAAATCGACCGAGCATGGTGATGACGTCGACCGGCCGGTCAAGAAATCGGACGGCAGCTGGACCTATTTTGCCCCGGATATCGCGTATCACTATGACAAGGTGACCCGTGGCTTTGACGCGTTGATCGACGTGTTCGGCGCGGATCACGGTGGTTATGTCAAACGGATGAAAGCAGCTGTATCAGCGCTGTCCGATGGCAAGGTGCCGCTGGATATCAAGCTGACTCAGCTGGTGAAGCTGTGGAAGAATGGCGAGCCGTTCAAGATGTCCAAGCGGGCAGGGAACTTTGTCACCCTGCGCGATGTGGTTGATCAGGTGGGGCCGGATGTGACCCGCTTCGTCATGTTGACGCGCAAGAACGATGCACCGTTGGATTTCGATTTCGACAAGGTGTTGGAGCAAAGCCGCGAGAATCCTGTGTTCTACGTGCAATACGCCCATGCCCGTGTCATGAGCGTGCTACGCCGTGCCGCCGAGGCGGATATCGCTACGGACGTCGCGACCCTCAAGGGGGCTGACCTGGGCAAGATCGACCATGCCTCGGAACTGACGGTCGCTAAAAAGCTGGCCGAATGGCCGCGTTTGATCGAAATTGCCGCGCGCACCAACGAGCCGCATCGGGTTGCCTTTTACCTGTATGAACTGGCGGGCGACTTCCACGCGCTGTGGAACAAGGGCAACGATGAAACCCAGCTGCGGTTCATTCAGGATGGCGATGTTGCCACAAGCCAGTCAAAAATCGCATTGGCCCGGGCCGTTTCTGTTGTGATTTCAGCGGGCTTGGGTATTCTTGGCGTCACCCCGGCGCAGGAGATGCGGTAACTAACACCGCCCGAACCGCCGGTCTGAGGCAGACAAGAAATGACCCGCGCGCCACTTTTTAAGGCGCAATCGGGCGGTGAGGCGGACATGGCAAGTTACGATTACTCGGGGCAAATGCGCCCTGAGGAGATGCATTACACGAATCAGCCACATCCTGAGGATGGGTATGAATATTCCGACGACTCCTATGGCTATGAACAGGCACCGCGAGGGGCTGGGTTAGGCCGCATCGTCAACGTCATGGGCGCTGTTGCGTCGCTGGCACTGGTCGCCGGGATCGGTGTTTGGGGCTATAAGCTGGTGATGCGCGACGTCAGCGGTGTGCCCGTTGTTCGTGCCATCGAAGGACCGATGCGAATTCAGCCGGAAAATCCTGGCGGCACCCCGGCCGATCACCAGGGTCTGGCCGTGAATGCAGTGGCCGCTGTTGGAACAGCGGCCCCGCCGGCAGATCGCCTGATCCTCGCGCCGCGCCCGGTTTCCCTGACAGACGAAGACACGCCGGTTGAGCCACTAAAGCCGACCCAAGCCGTGCATGTCGTCGAAGAAGAGATCTCGGATCAAGAGGCCGCACAGCTACGCCAGAGTTCGGTTGACGCTTTGGTTGCCGAATTGGCCGGTGGTGAGGCGAAAGCCGATGATCCTGCCGAGCAGGGCGTTCAGCTCGCGTCTTTGGCATTGCCCGAGGAAGAGCCCGCCATCGATCCCGCCGATCTGGCCGCGCAATTGCCAGACCCGGAACTGGCGGCATTGCCGGGTGTTCGTCGTTCGCTGCGTCCGACCACACGGCCTGCGCGCAGGACAGCCAGCGGGATTTCAGCAAATAGCAATACCGAGGCCGCCATCAACGCCGCTGTCAAAGCCGCGGTCGGGCTGGATGTAGATCCGAATACACTGTCCAAGGGGACACGCATGGCCCAGTTGGGCGCATATGAAAGCTCGGATGTGGCCCACGCGGAATGGGACCGTCTGAATGGTCGATTTGGTGAATATATGGATGGAAAACAACGCGTTATCCAGAAAACATCAAGTGGTGGCCGGACGTTCTATCGCTTGCGTGTTCTTGGGTTTGAGGACCTGAGCGACTCGCGTCAGTTCTGTGCCGCTCTGGTCGCGCAAGGAGCTGACTGTATCCCGGTTGCTGTTCGGTGACATTTGGCGCTGCGATCTCTGATGCTGAAGGCCTGCGCCTGACATCTGAGGAAAAGAACCTGTTCCGTCAAATGAACCCATTTGGGTTCATTCTGTTCGCGCGAAACGTTGATACCGCCGATCAGGTGCGCGCCCTGTGCGACGATTTTCGCGAAGCTGTCGGGCGTAATTGCCCCATCACCATCGATCAGGAAGGGGGCCGTGTACAGCGGCTGCGCGCTCCGTTGGCGCGTGAATGGATGCCGCCCTTGGATCACGCTGGGCGTGCCGGGGATCAGGCAGAACGCGCCATGTATCTGCGGTATCGGCTAATCGCAAAGGAACTGTTCGAACTTGGCATCGACAGCAACTGCGCCCCGATGGTTGACTTGGCACGCGACGATACGCATGCGTTCTTGAAGAACCGCTGTTATGGCTCTGACCCCAAAAGAGTTTCTGCCCTTGGCCGCGCGGTCTCGAAAGGGCATCTGGACGGAGGCGTTTTGCCGGTGGTCAAGCATATGCCGGGTCATGGATTGGCGACACTGGACAGCCACCACGACCTGCCGCATGTGGACCTGACACACGATCAGTTGGAGCGGGCAGATTTCGAACCGTTTCGGGCGCTGAATGACCTGCCGATGGGGATGACCGCGCATCTGGTCTATGACCGAATTGATCCGCAACCGGCTACGATTTCACCGACGATGATTGGCTTGATCCGCGACAAGATCGGATTTGATGGGCTTATCATGACCGATGATATCTCAATGAAAGCGCTGAGTGGCGCGCCCGAAGAGATTGCCGGCCAGGCACTGGCCGCAGGATGCGACGTGGTTCTGCACTGCAATGGAACGTTCGACGCCCGCGCCAAGGTGTTGGAAGCTGCCGGAGAAATGACCGCGCAGGCGCAAAAGCGCGCGGAAAAGGCGCTGTCGATGCGGCAAAAGCCTGTGGAACTTGACATCCAAGCGACTGAGGCTGAACTATCTGCCCTAATGGGCGGGCAGGTATATGAACGATAATCTATTCAGCGAAGACCCGGTCTCGGTCGCGGATCGTCTTGCGGCCGAAGCGCTGATTGTTGACGTCGATGGGTTTGAAGGCCCGCTCGATGTATTGCTGACCTTGTCACGAACCCAAAAGGTTGATCTGCGGAAGATCTCGGTTCTGGCGCTGGCACAGCAATATCTTGCCTTTGTGGAAAAAGCCCGCGCACTGCGGATTGAACTGGCTGCCGACTATCTGGTGATGGCGGCGTGGCTGGCCTTTCTGAAATCCCGCCTTTTGCTGCCGCTCGATCCGGATGACGAAGGCCCGTCAGGTGAGGAACTGGCCGCGCACCTGGCGTTCCAGTTGGAACGCCTGCAGGCCATGCGGGATTCTGCCGCCCGTTTGATGGCCCGCGACCAGCTTGGCCGCGATTTCTTCAAACGCGGGCAGGGTGAGGATATCACCCGTATCCGGACCGTGACGTACTCTGCCACGCTGCTTGACCTGATGCAGGGATACGCCCGTATCCGAACTCGGGATGAGTTCCGCCCCTTCGTCATGGACCGCGACGCCGTGTTCACAATGGAACAAGCGCTGGAGCGGATGCGCCCGCTGATCGGGTTCGCGGGCGCGTGGACGGATATGGAAACCTATCTGCCTGACGGTTGGGATGCTGACCCGGTGCGCCGCCGCTCGGCCACGGCTGCGACCTTTGCGGCCTCGCTGGAACTGGTGAAAGAAGGACATATGGAGATGAAGCAAAGCGAGACCTTTGCCCCGATCCATTTGCGCAAGAGGACTGACACACGTGACTGACGAACCGCAAGACGAAGGCACCGGCACTCTGTTCGAAGCGCCCCCACTGGCGGAGCAGGAGCGCATGGTCGAGGCCGTGCTGTTCGCGAGTTCCGAGCCGGTAACGATCGCCGATCTTGAGGCGCGGATGCCCCATGGCAGCGATGCGGCGCAAGCGATTGAAATTCTTCAGAAACGATATGAGGGCCGCGGCGTGCGCGTCGTCCGCGTGGGCGAAGCCTGGGCCATTCGCACCGCCCCCGATCTGGGTTTTCTGATGCAAAAGGAAACGGTTGAAACCCGCAAGCTGAGCCGTGCGGCCATCGAAACGCTGGCCATTGTCGCCTATCACCAGCCCTGCACGCGGGCTGAGATCGAAGAGATCCGGGGTGTCTCGGTCTCGCGCGGAACAATCGACCAACTGTTGGAAATGGAGTGGATCCGTCTGGGTCGCCGTCGGATGACGCCGGGTCGGCCGGTGACATTTGTGGTGACGCCGCAATTTCTGGACCATTTCGGGCTGGAGAACGCGCGCGACCTGCCGGGCCTCAAGGAGCTGCGTGCCGCTGGGTTGCTTGAGAACCGTCCGCCGCCAGGTACGATCCCGTTGGGAGAGGGGCGCGAAGAAATTGATGGTGAAGACGAGGACCAGACCGAACTGTTCGAGGAAGAGTGATAACTTGGCCCTTTTGTTGCCATTGGAATCAACTATGTTGTGGCCAAGTTGAGGAGTTGAGCAATGAATATGAATCGCATCATCGACATGATCATCCGTCAGATCATGCGACGGGTTGTCAACAAAGGCATCGACAAGGGTTTTGATGTGGCGGGCCGGATGGGCAAGCCCAAACAGAGATCGGCTGTGCCTCATGACTCGGGTGCAAATGACGACAGCAACCGTCAAGCATAATAGTTAGGTCCGGCGCAGCCAGTGATCCACAGCTGCACCGGAACAAGCGGTGTCACACAGCCTTAAAGTGTTTGGAAAGTTTCAAGCCTTGTCCCTGATAGTTTGACGCAATTCCCGCGCCATAAAGCTGCGTCGGCATTTCGGCCATCTTCTCGTAGACCAGCCGCCCAACAACCTGCCCGTGTTCCAAAACAAAGGGCGCCTCGTGGCAGCGTACTTCCAACACGCCGCGTGATCCCGCGCCGCCCGCTTCGGCGTGACCGAAGCCGGGGTCGAAGAAACCAGCATAGTGAACCCGGAACTCGCCCACCATTGCAAGGTAGGGGGCCATTTCTGCGGCATACATTGGCGGGATATGAACCGCCTCGCGACTAACGAGAATGTAGAATGCACCGGGGTCCAAGATGATGCGGCCATCGGTGGTGCGCACCTCTTCCCAGTATTCCTGCGGGTCGTATTCGCCAATTCTGTCCAGATCGATCACACCGGTATGCGGTTTGGCGCGATAGCCGACCAGATCGGTGTCGGGCAATTGCAGGTCGACCGAGAAACCCAGCCCGTCCTGAATGACTGCAGGTCCGTCGACCAGAGGGGACGCGTTGTGCAATGCGGTCAATTCTGGGTCGCTAAGCACGGCCTGACCCTGACGAAAGCGGATCTGGTTCAGCCGCATGCCCGGTCTCACCAGGACCGAGAAGGAGCGAGGGCAAATCTCGGCATATAGCGGCCCGGCATAGCCCGCAGGCACCCGGTCGAACTCGGTTCCTCCATCGGTGATTGTGCGGGTCAGCAGATCCAGCCGCCCGGTCGAGCTTTTGGCGTTGGCCACCGCGCTGGTGTCAGCGGGTAGGGCCAGCGACTCCATCAGCGGCACCAGATAGACGCAGCCTTTTTCAAGAACTGCCCCGTCGGTGATGTCGATGCGGTGCATCTCAAACTCGGCCAGACGATCCGCAACCGAGCGTCCTTCGCCCGCCAGGAACGAGGCTCGGACCCTGTAAGCGACTGTACCCAAACGTAAATCTAGGCTGGCAGGCTGGACTTGTGCCGGGATAACCTCGGGGTTCGCAGTAATTTCGCCACGGCCAATCATTGCCTCGATCTGCTGGTTTGGGCATACACCTGTCATTCCGATCCCCCCTGATGCCAGAGCGGGATCTGGCCTGTCTGCCATAAACGTCGGTGTGATTTGGTCGGGCTAGCAGGACTCGAACCTGCGACCTTCCGTCCCCCAGACGGACGCGCTACCAGGCTGCGCCATAGCCCGACGTTGAGGTGTTCATAAAGACTTTCCCGGCGGGGGCAAGAGGAAATCATCGCCTTTTTTCTTATCCTGCCGACCGGTTCTCAATTCGGTTGATTACAGCGCGCAGGTCCTTGGCGATGGGCGCGATCCGACGCAGAAGATCATCGTCAAACTCTGTCCGCTCCCATGCTTGTGTGGCGATGCCGCCCATCAGTGGGGCTTCATCCAGATACTCGGGCTCGGGCTGAGGTGGCTGTGCCTGCGGTTTCTGCGGGGCAGGTTGGGGCGTATCTACCTGAGGGGCCTGTGCTGCGGGTTCAATTGCTTCGGCCGCCGGGTCACCCAGATCCAGATCGATCTGATCGTTGGGCGCAGCTGGCTTTGCCGAAAAGGGCACGACAACGTTTTCGTCTGCCGGGGCGCTCTCGGGCGCGGCTGGCTCGTCCAGGCTGGGCGACAGCGAGGAGACATAGGCCACGCCTTGTTCGCGCAGGATGCGCTGGACGCCCTTAATGGTGATCCCGTCCTCGTGCAGCAATTTTTTGATACCACCCAATAGGCGCATATCGTTCGGCCGGTAATACCGGCGCCCGCCCGCCCGTTTGACGGGTTTGACCTGACTGAAACGGCTTTCCCAGAATCGCAGGACATGAGCCTGAACGCCCAACCAGTCCGCAACTTCACTTATTGTGCGAAAGGCGTCGGGGGACTTGCTCATAACCGTTACGTCCCGAACTTACTTGCGATTCCCTGCGGCGACGCGATCCTTCATCAGGTGCGACGGGCGAAATGTCAGGACCCGGCGGGGTTGAATTGGGACTTCTTCGCCGGTTTTGGGGTTACGACCGATGCGGGCCGTTTTGTCCCGAACACTGAACGTGCCAAACGATGAAATCTTGACCTGCTCACCCCGGACAAGTGCGTCCGACATGTGGTTCAAGACGCTTTCGACAAGCTGTGCGCTTTCATTGCGTGAAAGGCCAACCTCGCGGAAAACAGCCTCGCTCAGATCCATTCGCGTCAGTGTTTTATCGCCCATACCTATTCCCCTGTTGTTAACAAAGAATATGGTGATGGCAAATTCGCTGTCAATATCAATGAATTGCACGAGGCTGTGTAAGCCGTTTTGCGCCGGTTACCAGCGCAGAACCACTGCGCCCCATGCCAGACCGCCACCGATAGCCTCGGTCACGATCAGGTCACCAGCCTTGATCTGGCCCCGTTGTTTGCCCACCGAAAGGGCCAGGGGAATCGATGCAGCGGACGTGTTGCCGTGATCCTGAACCGTCACGACAACGTTTTCCATCGGCAGGCCCATTTTCTTGGCGGTGCCCTGAATGATGCGAATATTGGCCTGATGCGGCACGATCCAGTCCACATCGCCGCTGCTTAGCCCGGCACGCCCCAGCGCAGTTTCTGCGGTCTTCGCCAGTTTCTCGACCGCATGACGGAAAACCTGGTTGCCCTGCATACGCAGATGACCGGTCGACTGGGTAGATACGCCGCCATCGACATAGAGCAAATCTTTGTAGCGCCCGTCGGAATTCAGGTCGGTTGCCAGAATGCCGCGATCCTGTGACGTGCCTTCCCCGTCCTGCAGTTCCAGCACCAGCGCACCGGCACCGTCGCCAAATAGCACACAGGTCGACCGATCGGTCCAATCCATGATCCGCGAAAACGTCTCGGCACCAATGACCAGCACACGTTTTGCCTGACCGGAAACGATCAATGCGTTGGCGTTGCAGAGGGCAAAGACGAAACCTGCACATACGGCCTGAACGTCGAATGCGAACCCGTGGGTCATACCAAGGCGCGCCTGAACCATGGTCGCGGCAGAAGGGAAGGTCAGGTCGGCCGTCGAAGTCGCCAGAACGATCGCGTCGATATCCTCGGCCTTCAGGCCAGCATCGGCCAGAGCGGCCTCGGCAGCGTTGGTCGCCAGATCGGAAGTGGTTTCGCCATCGGCGGCAAAGTGGCGGCGTTCGATTCCCGAGCGGGACCTAATCCACTCATCTGACGTATCGAGCGTTTTTTCAAATTCGGAGTTCGGAACGATGCGCTCTGGCAAATAGTGTCCGACACCTACAACAACTGAACGGCCTGCCATTTGGGGTTACTGCCTTTATTGTTATTCGCCCGCCTTTGGCGGTACGTGCGCGGCATCTTGTGCAAGCTGGGCTGTCGATGCAACCCGTGCCGCTAATTTTTCGGCAAAACCGGACTGGGCCAGCGTAAAGGCCAGTTTGATCGCCGCCGAAACTCCGGTGGCATCTGCGCCACCATGCGATTTGACCACGGTTCCATTGAGGCCAAGGAAAACACCGCCATTCACCCGGCGCGGATCGATCCGTTTTTTCAGGCGGTTCAGAGAAGTGATTGCCAGAACCGAAGCCAGACGCGAGAGCGGAGAATACTTGAACGCCTCGCGAAGAAGATCCCCGATCAGACTTGCGGTGCCTTCACCTGTCTTGATCGCGACGTTTCCGGTAAAGCCATCGGTAACAATGACATCGGCCTTGTCACCGGGAATGTCGCTGCCTTCCACGAAGCCCACAAAATCGAAATTCGCCTGATCCGCGAATTCTGTGATCATCGTGTGGGCTTCTTTCAGTTCCGCCCGACCTTTGTGTTCTTCAGTGCCAACATTCAGCAAACCGATGCGGGGCCGATCCAGCGCCATGCCGTTGCGGGCATACGAGGCCCCCATCAGCGCATATTGCAGCAGATCCTTGGCATCGGCCCGCACATCTGCACCGACGTCCAACATCACGTTGAAGCCTTGGGGGTTGCGCGACGGCCACAGAATCGCGATGGCCGGGCGGTTCACACCCGGCAATTTGCGCAACCGCATCATCGACAGCGCCATCAGCGCGCCGGTATTGCCGCAGGACACGGCACCATGGGCCTCGCCCTTGCGCACCGATTCCAGCGCTGACCACATCGACGTCTGTTTGCCGCTGCGAACAACCTGGCTGGGCTTATCCTCCATCGTGACCACGTCGGGGCAATCACGAAAAACGACGCGCCCGTTCAGGACACGCCGTTTGGCGACAAGTTTGCGCAGCTTTTGCTCAGGTCCATGCAGAACGAAGGCGATGTCGGGGTTCTTGTTTGCCGATTTGGCAATGCCCGCCACCACAGTAGCGGGCCCCGAATCTCCGCCCATAGCGTCCACCGAGATGGTAATCCGTCCGGCTTGCGTGGGCTGTTCCGTCATGCCTTGGCCTGCGCTTAGAAAGACTTAGGCCGCGTCTTCGTCCAGGTCGATTTCGTCGGCCTGAGCGACGACTTCACGGTCATCATAGTGGCCGCAGGACGCGCAAACGTGGTGGGGGCGCTTCAGCTCACCACAGTTGGGGCATTCGTTCGGGTTTGCAGCAACCAGAGCGTCATGTGCGCGGCGGTTGTTGCGGCGCGACTTGGAAACTTTGTTCTGTTGGACAGCCATGGTCTCAACCTTTGTCTATTAAGGGTCAGCAGATTCGCTGCTGGCCGGGTTTCATTCTTCGTTTTCTCGTGGTTTGACGCGCGTTTAGGCGACGAGCCCCGCAATGTCCAACCCAAATTCCGATGAGCGCGCGAAAATACTGCGATTCTCGACATGTTCAAGCGATTTTTCTGGAGGCCTGCTATGACAGGAAAACAGACCTGTGTCACTCGTCTTTTTTCAAAGCATCGCGCAAATTCGCCAACCCGGCAAACGGCTTTGCATCCTCGTCCGTCATCGTCTGTTTGCCCGGCTCGGTATAGTCTGCCTGTTCCAACTCTGCGCCGTCCTTGCGCGGATATTGGGGCAGGGCCAGCGACAGTGCCTCAACCATCACCGATGCGGGGTCGATCTCCGCACCCAACGGTTCGGTTTCATCACCCTCGGGAATTTCAAACTCGGGCTCGTCAGGGTCTTGCCAGTCGGCCATATAGACCCGTGACACCGGGACATCGATACGCGTGGTCACGGGTTCAAGCGTCACGACACAGGGTTGAATCACAGTTGCCCCCAATTTTCCGGAAAGAATCCAGTCGCGTTTGCCTTGTGCCCTTACGTCACCTACAAAGCTGAGCTTACGCAGCCCCAACAGGCCCAGATCGGTTTTGATCGCCTCCAACCCCTTATTGTCGGGGCGCAGATCAAACGGAGTCGGTGCGTTTTGCGGCAGATCGGCCACCCGCAGAGATGTATTGGTATTCATTCGTGACCCTTTCGTGTGTTGAACCGGGGCTGCGGTTTATGTAATCGGATAGGGTCCGCAAGGTCCCAAGGCAAGAGGATGTAAATGTTGAAGGTTGTGAACAGGTTGAAACCCGCGTCCAAAACGCTTGTCTTTGCGGCCTGTCTTGTTGCGGCTGGCGCGTGCACGCCCATCTTCAAGAATCACGGATACGTTCCGCCAGCCGACCAACTGGCCGAGATCAAAGTGGGCGTCGATACCCGTGACAGCGTGGTTGAAACCATCGGTGCTCCGACCTCGGCCGGATTGGTGAAGGATTCGGGTTTCTACTATGTGCGCTCGCGCGTGCGCCATTACGGCCCCAAGCGTCCCGAAGTCGTGTCGCGTGAATTGGTTGCGATCAGCTTTGACCAGCGTGGCGTTGTGCGCAACATCGAGCGTTTTGGCCTGGAAGATGGCTATGTGGTGGTGCTGGACCGCCGCGTGACCGAATCCAGCGTTCAGAATCGTGGCTTCCTGCGCCAGCTGTTGGGTAACATCGGTAACTTCAACCCAGCGAACATTCCGGGGTCTAATTAAGTCACCGCCGCCTCTTGCTTCGGTCACAGTACAGTCACATGTTCTGTGATAGAACCGCTGCAACGTAAAGCAGGTCAGCAACCGCGGAGGATGCGACCATGGCAATATTGCTGGGGAAGGGCAGGTACCGGGCTCGTCTGGCGCTATCCCCACAGGATGTGGAGGCGGCGCAAGCGCTGCGTACGCTGGCATTCGGAACGGATCAGACCGATCAGGACGATTTCGATTCGGTCTGCGCACATATCCTTGTTGAGGATTCGCGCGCCGATGGACAGCTGGTGTGTTGTTTCAGAATGCTGACGATCGATAACGGGTCCGAAGTTGACCGCAGCTATTCAGCCCGATTCTACGATCTGTCCGCGCTCAGGGATTTCGACGGCCGAATGGTCGAGATTGGGCGTTTCTGTATTCACCCAGAATGGACTGACCCGGATATCCTGCGGGTTGCCTGGGGCGCGATGACCAACTTCGTGGACGACAACAATGTCGAGATGCTGTTCGGCTGTTCGTCCTTTGCAGGAACAGAAACGGAAGATTATCTGGACGCATTTGCCATGCTGAAACAGCGGCACTTGGCGCCAAAACGCTGGCTGCCGCGGGTCAAGGCGCCTGATGTTTTCAAGTTTGCATCCCGCCTGCGGCGTAGGCCGGATGTGAAAAAAGCGATGTTGCGGATGCCCCCTTTGCTGCGCACTTATCTGATGATGGGCGGATGGGTCAGTGATCACGCGGTGGTGGATCGGCACATGAACACGTTGCATGTGTTCACCGGGCTCGAGGTTGGTGCGATTCCACCGGCGCGTAAACGGCTGCTGCGGGCGGTCGCAAGTTAAACGCCGTTGACGCCTCGTGCCTGCCGGTTTAGCTGGCGGGCATGGCGAGAATTCCTTTGATACAGATGTCCGACATTTCCTTGACTTTCGGGGGCGATCCCGTGTTTTCGGGGCTGGATCTGGTGGTCCAGCCGGGCGACCGCGTGGCCCTGGTCGGGCGAAACGGGTCCGGCAAGTCCACCCTGATGAAAGTCATGGCTGGTCTGGTCGAACCTGATCAAGGTGACATCGTGGTGCCGCCGGGAAAATCCGTTGGGTACATGGAGCAGGATCCCGGCATGGAAGGGTTCGCGACCCTGGGCGATTATGCGTCCAGCGGGTTGGAACCGGGTGAGCTGTATAAGGTTGAACGCGCGGGCGAGGGGCTGAAGTTCGACCCGTCTCGCGCCGTCGAAACTGCCTCGGGCGGCGAGCGTCGTAGGGCGGCATTGGCCAAGCTGATGGCCGAAGCGCCCGATCTGATGTTGCTGGATGAACCGACGAACCATTTGGATATTGACGCGATCGCGTGGCTGGAGCGCGAGTTGGGTTCGACCCGTGCAGCCTTTGTTCTGATTTCGCATGACCGGGCTTTTTTACGCGCCCTGACGCGGGCGACGTTGTGGATTGATCGCGGCATGGTGCGGCGGCAGGAGCAGGGGTTCGAAGCCTTTGAATCCTGGCGTGACAAGATTTGGGAAGAAGAGGACCAACAGCGTCACAAGCTGAATCGTCTGATCAAGTCCGAGGCCAAATGGGCGGTTGAAGGCATCAGCGCACGGCGCAAGCGGAATCAGGGGCGCGTGCGGGCGTTGCAGGCATTGCGCGCCGAAAAGGCCGCGCAAATCAAACGTCAGGGGGCAGCCGCGATGACGCTGGAGGCCGGGCCAAAGTCCGGGCGAAAAGTGATTGAAGCCAAAGGCTTGTCCAAGTCCTTTGGTGCGCAGCAGATCGTTCGCAACTTTGACTTTTTGGCGCAGCGTGGGGATCGCGTGGCTTTTGTAGGGCCGAACGGTGTAGGCAAGACGACGCTGCTCAAGATGTTGCTGGGTCAGGAAAAGCCTGACGAGGGATCGGTCGCATTGGGCACCAATCTTGAGATTGCGGTGTTCGACCAAACCCGCGCGCAGCTGGACCCGGAAATGACCCTTTGGGACAGCCTGACCGGCGATCCCGAGATGCGGGTATCGGGCAAGGCGGATCAGGTGATGGTTGGGGGACAGCCCAAGCACGTGGTTGGCTATCTCAAGGAGTTCCTGTTTGATGATGCACAGGCAAGAGCGGCCGTTAAGTCATTGTCAGGTGGGGAAAAGGCGCGTTTGCTGTTGGCCAAGTTGATGGCCAAATCCTCGAACCTGCTGGTGCTGGACGAACCGACCAACGACCTGGATGTCGAAACGCTGGACCTGCTGCAGGAGTTGCTGGACGACTATGATGGCACCGTCCTGTTGGTCAGCCACGACCGGGATTTTCTGGACCGGGTTGCGACGACGACCATCGCCATGGAAGGCAATGGCCGTGCGACCGTCTATGCGGGCGGTTGGTCCGATTACATCGCGCAGCGCGGCGATGTGGCTGAAAAGAAAGCTGAAAAAGCAAAGGCTTCAAAGCCAAAACAAAAGCAGGATGCGCAGCCGAAATCCGGTCTGTCCTTTTCGGAAAAACACCGGCTTGAGAAACTGCCAGCCGAGATTGCACGGCTGGAAGCCGAGATTGGCAAACTTGAAGAGCTTATGTCCGATCCTGAGCTATTCACACGCGAACCGGTTAAATTCCAGAAAGCGACCGATGCGCTGGTCGAACGGCAAGAGAAGCTGTCAGCCGCTGAAGAAGAGTGGCTGGTGCTTGAGGAAAGGGCCGAAGGGGCCTAAGCGCGGTCCAGTGGCCGGGCGGGGTTGCCCACAATCGTTTCGCCTGCGGTCACATCCTTGGTCACAACGCTGCCAGCGCCAATGATGGCGTTGTCGCCGATGGTGACGCCGGGCAGCACGATGGCTCCACCTCCGACCCAAACGTTTCGACCAATGGTCACGGGGCGCCCGATTTCCAGACCTTGCGCGCGTTTAACCGGATCTTTGGCGTGCTGGGCGCAATAGATCTGGACATGGGGACCGAACATCGAGTCATCCCCGATCCGAACCGCAGCGGTATCCAGAATGACGCAACCTGCGTTGAAGTAGACTCGCGCGCCAAGGTGGATGTTGAGCCCATAGGCGCAGTGAAACGGAGCCTCCAGATAGCAATCCGATCCGGTCTGTGCGAACAGCGCCTGTAGTTCCGGTGCCATCGCACCACGGATATCGGGTGGGCTGGTATTATGCGCATGAACCGCATGCCGGGCACGCGTGCGCATAGCTTCAAGTTCCGGGTCCAGGCAGCAATACCACTGCCCGGACTGCATTTTTTCCCGCTCTGTCATGGAACAGGATTAGCGCATGCGAAGCGCACCGTCGATGCGGATGACTTCTCCGTTCAAATAGCCCATCTCGACGATGAAACCGGCCAGCCGCCCGTATTCGCGCGGGTCACCCAGGCGGGCAGGGTTGGGGACGTCCGCTGCCAATTGCTGTTGGACCTCTTCAGGCAGGCTAGCAAGCATGGGCGTCATGAAAATCCCCGGTGCAATGGTCATGACGCGAACCCCGGTTGAGGCCAGATCGCGTGCCATCGGCAGTGTCATCCCAACGACACCGCCTTTGGACGCCGCATAGGCCGCCTGTCCCTTTTGCCCGTCGAAGGCTGCGATCGAGGCCGTGTTGATGATCACCCCGCGCGCGCCGTCCGGCTCGGGATCATTCTTTGCCATCTCGGCTGCGGCAAGGCGCGAGACGTTGAACGTGCCGACCAGATTGATGTCGATCGTGCGCTGAAACGCGTCCAGTGGGTGAGGACCATCCTTGCCGACTGTCTTGATCCCATAGGCGATCCCGGCGCAGTTCACCGCAGCCGTGATGCGGCCCATTTTGTTCACCGACAGTTCGATTGCCGCTGCTACTGAGGCTTCATCGGTCACATCTGTCTGAGCGAAATGCCCGCCGATGTCCTCTGCGACCTTAGGGCCACGCTCAGCGTCGCGATCCAGGATCGTGACCTGCGCGCCGTGTTCGGCAAAGTGACGGGCGGTTGCCTCGCCCAGACCCGAAGCGCCACCTGTGATGACTGCGGCGGTGGTCGACAATTGCATGGTGGTCTCCTTCTTCAGGATATGAACATTTGTTCATTTAATCTGAACAGGCCTGACCTGTCCACAGATTTGAAGGAGTTAGGGGCAAATCTCAAAACATCCTCAGAAGACATTTAACTGAGCTTAATGCGCAGGTCTCATATCGAGACGCAATGGCGTAGGGCGTCGAGGGGGCGCCGCTTAACGAGTAAGGAGAGCTATATCATGAAGACCAGGACAAAATCCGGGCTGGCGGCGTTGGTCGCAGTCCCGTTTGTGGGGGCAATGGTGGTAAGCAGCGCAAGCGCGTCCACCGAGGTTTGCGATTGGAGAACAGCGCGGGATGCTGCCAACAAAGGCGACTATACGACGATGTGTGACTGCACGCATGTGACCCCGAGCTTTCTGAAGCGTCTGCAAAACCGGTCGGATTTTGCAACCACGCTGCGCAATACCAGTGCGCAATGCCCAGGACTGGCTTCGTTGCTGACCGATCTTCCGACCAGTTCGGTCGCAGGGTTCTTTAACCGTGGAGAAGACCGGAACGGAGATCAATTTGCCGAACTCGACACAGGTGGCGGAGGCGAAGACGGCGAAGGCGGCGGCAGTGATAGCCCCGGTAACGGCGGCCCTGGTGACGGCGGTGGTGAAGGCCCCGGCGACGGTGGCGGCGGTGACGGTCCCGGTGACGGCGGCGGCGGTGACGGTCCCGGTGACGGCGGCGGCGGTGATGGCCCCGGTGATGGCGGCGGCGGTGACGGCCCCGGTGATGGCAACGGTGGTAACAACGGTGGCGGCAACGGCGGTGGCAACGGAAATGGCGGCAACAATGGCGGTGGCCACGGTGGCGGCAATGGAAACGGTGGTAACAATGGCGGCGGCCACGGAGGGGGTCACGGCAACGGCGGCAACAATGGCGGCGACGGTAAAGGTGGCGGCAAAGGCGGTGGCAAAGGCAACGGCGGCAACAACGGTGGACCTGGAAACGGCAACGGAAACGCCGGAAACTCGGGCAATGGCGGCGGAAATAATGGCGGCTCTGGTCCTGGCACCGGCAATGGCGGCAGCAACAATGGTGGCGGCCATGGCGGCGGCGGTCATGGAAACGGCGGCAGCAATGGAGGTGGCAAAGGGCACCGCTAGAACGGTTTTCCTGGCACCTACACAATGCAAAAAAGGCCACCCTTGCGGGTGGCCTTATTCACGATTGAACTGTAGTTCGTCTAGCCCAGTTGAACCAATGCGTGGCGCTTCTTGCCTGCGCTCAGCTTGATCGGTGAGGACAGAGCGCCCGCGTCGATCATCAGCCCGGCATCCGTCAACGACGCGTCATCCAGTTTGGCGCCGTTTTCGGCAATCAAACGCTTGGCTTCTTTGCCCGACTTTGCCAGACCCGATTTCACTATCAGCTGGACAATAGAGATAGGTAAATCTGTTTCTGACAACGTCAGGGTCGGAAGATCGTCCCCAACGCCGCCCTTTTCGAACACTTCACGCGCCGTGGCCTCGGCATTGGCGGCAGCCTCGGACCCGTGCAACAGGGCTGTGACTTCGTTTGCAAGACGGATCTTGGCCTCGTTGATCTCAGAGCCCTGTAGCGCGCCAAGACGCTCACACTCATCCACCGGCATTTCGGTGTAGAGCTTCAGGAAACGGCCAACATCCGCGTCGGTCGTATTCCTCCAGAACTGCCAGAACTCGTAAGGCGAGCGCATTTCAGCGTTCAGCCATACCGCACCGTCCTGAGACTTGCCCATCTTCTTGCCGTCGCTGGTGGTCAGCAGGGGCGAAGTCAGGCCGTAGATCTCATGATCTAGAACCCGACGTGTCAGGTCGATGCCGTTGACGATGTTGCCCCACTGATCCGAACCACCCATTTGCAGCACGCAGCCATAGCGGCGGTTCAGTTCAAGGAAGTCATAGGCCTGCAGGATCATGTAGTTGAATTCGAGGAAAGACAGCGACTGCTCACGGTCCAGCCGCGATTTCACGGATTCAAAGCTCAGCATCCGGTTGACCGAGAAATGCCGCCCGATGTCCCGCAGGAAATCGAGGTAGTTCAGGTCATCCAGCCACTCGGCATTGTTCAGCATCAGCGCCTTGTTCTCGGCACCGCTGTCATAGTCGATATAGGCCGAGAACACCTTTTTGATGCCGGCGATGTTTTCGTCGATCTGTTCAGGGCCCAGCAGGGGGCGTTCATCCGCGCGGAACGACGGATCGCCCACCTTGGTGGTGCCGCCGCCCATCAGGGTAATTGGTTGGTGACCGGTTTTCTGGAACCACCGCAGCATCATGATCTGGATCAGGCTGCCCACATGCAACGACTTGGCCGTCGCGTCAAAGCCGATATAGGCCGGTTTGCACCCACTGATCAGCGCTTCGTCAAGGCCCTGATAATCGGTGCAGTCGGCGAGAAAGCCGCGCTCGATCATCGTGGCGATGAAATCTGATTTGGGGTGGTAGGTCATATCGTGCCTCGGGTTAATGTTGCGGGGCACTGTATAGGGCTGTGCAAAGCCAAGGAAAAGGTGCTTTTGCCATTAAAAACGTGCGGGTTTTCAGCTTTTGACCGGCGGTAGACGTAAGGCATAGACCAACGCGATCAGGTTCAGCACAAACAGTGCAAAGATCGGTGTGATCGGGTCGTGCAGATGTGCTACCGCACCCAGGATGGCGGCAAAGACAATTCCAACGAGCCCCGCGCTGACATCCCCTAGTGCGACCAGGTAGGGGCGCTCTTTTTCGACGCTCATCTGGATAAGATACAGGTAGCGCCCATAGATCACGCCGTTCCCGCCCAGCGACAACAGTAGGATCACCAGCGCATAAATCCAGACGTTCTGCGCGTAGCCGAAGAACGTGAACGCCAGCGCCATCAGGGCCGAGATTGCGGCGATCATGCACCCCAGCCACATCACCGGCTTGACCGAGACACGATTACTGAGCCACCCCCACAAAAGCGAGCCGATCACCATACCCAGGCTGGCCCCAATGACAAAATAGCTGAGCGAATGCTTGGTCCCCATATGCAGTGTCGCGGCATGGATCGTATAGAACGGCATGGCCAGTTCGACCGAGACAAAGATCAGCCGAGCGATTAGAAACTTGCGATACCACGGATAGGTCATGCCGGTTTTGAACCCGGTCGCCAGTTCGGCCATAGGTTTGGGTTTCTTCTTCGGCTCTGGCAACAGGGCCTGTTCTTCCTCAAGTAACCGCACGCCCGCAAAGGCAACACCTGCGGCAAACATGGCGATCACACCGCACCACAGGACGACGATATGGCGCTGCATCGGCTGATCTCCGGACAGCAGATCGCGGGTGACCAGAACGACAATGATGGCCAAAATGCCCGAGATCGTGGCCTGCGCAAACACCATCCGGTTCCGTTTGGCTTTGGGCACCGAGATGCCGTAGATTTGGCTGGTGCCAAGACTGGTGATCCCCTGGCACAGACCCAGAACCATCGCAGTGGTCAGAAACAGCAGCACGATCAAAACACTGGGCAATTTGGTCGCGAACAGGGCCACCGCCGCCAGCACTGCAGCCGTCAAAAGATTCGGCGCGTAAACAGCCAGCTTGGCGCGAGTCGCCCTATTGATGAAGGGCGAGACAAAGATTTCGGCAATCAGGCGCGATCCGGTGACAAAGGGCAAAAGCATCCCCGCAAAAAACGTCGGTGCGCCCAGAGCCAGATACAGGAACGGCAGCACAAGATTGGGGTTGATCAATTGCCCCCCGATCGTCGCCAGAGCACCGGACCAAAAGATTAGAAAATAGTTCCGGCCTTCAGATGGTTGTTTCTGAGAATACGTGTCCGCCATATGCATCTAAATCCAATTTGTGTTCCTTATATCAAAATGTCGGGAAAAAGTGCGACCCTCGTTTGATCTGTCTTGCCTAGGGTTCCCCTGAACAGGCAATTTGACTTGGATGTGCTGTTCAACCATGACGGTACACATCAAGTTAACGCAGGAGAGGTAAGCGTGGGGCGGGCCATCAAACGAACGGGTGCGATTACGGTATTGGGCGCGATGTCCGGCACGTCGATGGATGGGGTGGATGCCGCAGTTGTCGAAACCGACGGGCACCGGATCATCGGCTTTGGCCCAAGTGGGTATCGTGCTTACACCGACCAAGAGCGCGCGGTCCTGCGTGCGGCGCTTGGGCAATGGCACGGGCCGGACGTGGATGCGGCGGCAGAACTCGTCACGGTTGCCCATGCCGAGGCGCTGTCGGAATTTGATGAGGTTGACCTGATCGGTGTGCACGGCCAGACCCTAGCACATGAACCGCGCGGGCGCGGGACATTGCAGGTGGGTGACGGGAAAGGGCTGGCTCAGGCACTGGGTGTACCGGTCGTCTGGGATTTCCGCAGCGACGATGTGGCCATGGGGGGCGAAGGTGCTCCACTGGCGCCGTTTTTCCACTTCGCTTGCGCCAAGTGGATTGGTGCTAACCAGCCGCTGTGTTTTCTGAACCTCGGCGGCGTCGGGAACCTCACCTATGTGGACCCCAGTTTCGATGGCCCCGAAACCCCCGGAGCGTTGCTGGCGTTTGACACCGGTCCCGCGAATGCGCCGGTCGATGACCTGATGCAGGCGCGTCTGGGCCTGCCGATGGATCGCAACGGGGCCGTCGCGCGCGGAGGCACTGTCGAGACAGGCGCGCTTGAGCTGTTTCTGTCCGAGCCCTATTTCACGCGTATGCCGCCGAAGTCGCTGGACCGGAACGATTTTGCCGAGATGATCAAACTGGTGCAGGAGCTGAGCGATGCGGATGCCGTGGCCACGCTTACCGGCATGTGTGCAGCAGGCGTGGTGCAGGGAATGGAGCATTGCCCCAAACCGCCATCACGCCTTTTGGTCACCGGTGGTGGTAGACACAACCCGGTATTGATGGAGATGCTGCGCGTTGCGTTGGATTGCCCGGTCGAACCGGTTGAGGTCGTGGGTCTGGACGGCGACATGCTCGAGGCGCAGGCCTTCGCCTATCTGGCCGCGCGAGTCGCCCGCAGGTTGCCGACCTCGTGCCCGGGTACGACGGGTGTGAAGGCGCTGGTTGGCGGTGGGGTTGTGAGTTCGGTTGCGTAATGGGCAATGGGTTGTTGGGTGCCGCTTTGCGGACTTTGCTGCCGTTCGTTCCAATCCTCCACATCTGGACTTCAGAGCCAAACAGATTCACATTGAACCAAGCCCACCAAATGCCAGAACCCAAGTCCTAGTCGGTTAAGGAGACCGTGTGTACTTTCAAATTTCAGCATTGTTAGCAACGGCGCTGCGGCATGCGAAGAATGCCTATCTTTGGGTCATCAGCGGGTTCTTAAGGCTTGTTATTGTAGTAGTTGCCTTAGCTCTTGGGACAGCAATTGCCTCTATTATTGTACGAAATCTCGGTGGAAATATATTCTGGGAGCTCGGGTTTTTTGGGTTGGGAGGGTTCTTGACCCTCCACTTTGCGATGCAGACAAGGAAGTTCATGAGCTCCGGCGAATAGACCGTCGACTAATGCACAGGTCTGAACTGCAGCAATAGGTGGAATGGGCTCAAAGCAGCCTTTCCGTAAACAACTAGCTGAATGATTGGTGCTTCACGCTTCGTACATAGTTACTTGTAAACTGGGAGTATCCGTCCGAAGTCGACTTCAAATGTTCCCGCGTCCAGTCGTGCAATGCAGGCAGCTGATGAAAGGGCACATTGGGAAATGCATGATGCTCTGCGTGGTATGGCATGTTCCAGGCCAAAAACCGGACGATACGGTTTGTGAACGTGGTGCGCGAGTTTTCCAGCATGTTGGCGACGGGTGGGCACAACCCGTGTTCGGCCAGAAGGTAGAGGCGCAAGAAAGGTTGCCCAAGCAGAACGGGTAAAATCCAAAGCCAGAAAAGCAGCGGCGACAGGAACAGGCTAAGAGCTGCTACGCCATAGAACGCCAAAAGCAGGCGCGCCTCAACCCGCATGGCGCTGTGTTGACGCTCAGGCAGGTACGGGGCGTCGATCTGGCCAAATGCATTCTGGCGCAGAACAAATGCCATGCCTTTCCAGTAGGGCCAGCCGGACAGATAGATCAGCAGGCTTAACCGATCCCGTGGTCGCGGTTTGCCGCCCAGTTCTGGGTCCTTATCGGGATGGTTCGTCCATTTGTGATGCGCAAGGTGAAAGTACCGGAACCACGTGAAGGGCAGGGCGATCGGAACTGACACCAGATGCCCGATGACATCATTCAGCCAGCTGGTCTTAAACGGCGTTTTATGGGTGCATTCATGGCTGAGAGTGAACAGGAACACCAGCAAGACACCCTGCGGTACGATCAGAACCGGCCAGAGAGGGACCTGCCACGCGATACCAGCGCTGGTGACGCCCAACGCTCCTAGGTAACCTGAAAGATGACGTAGGCCCAGCATGTCCGAGCGCTGTTGCAGCTGGTCTTTGGCCTCGGGGGGCAGTGACGCTATGACGGTTCGGTGGTCCATGCATCAGCCACGCCGGATGTCGAACCCCGGTTCGGCCAGTTCGAAACCGTCGAACTCGAAACCCGGGGAAACGGTGCAACTGACCAGCGTATACTCCCCTGTGGTGCGCGCGGCCTGCCAATGGTTCTTGGGTACAATCAGTTGTGGCGCGCCTTGTGACAGATCCGGGCTCAGCAGGTGGTCGGTGGCGGGGCCGTCATCGGTTGCACTCAGCGATAGGATCAGCGGCGCGCCCGAGTGATAGAGCCAGATTTCGGTTGCATCCACGCGGTGCCAATGGCTGCTTTCACCCGCGGCCAACAGGAAATAGATGCAGGTGCCGGTGGCGCGACCCGCGTTGTCCGCGCGCCAGGTTTCGCGGAACCAGCCGCCCTCGGGGTGTTGTTCCAGTTTCAGATGCTCGATAATCTGTTGTGCGGTCATGGGGCCTCTCGTCATTGGTCCGATTATGCACGTGATCGTGCGATCCGCTATGGTATTCGTGTGCGCAAGGAATATGTTTGCGGCATGACCCTGACGATCCCGTTTGATAACAGCTACGCCCGCCTTCCCAACAGTTTCTATGCGCGGCAGGCGCCGATCCCTGTTCGTGCCCCACGCCTGATCGCCTTCAACACGGAATTGGCGAAAATCCTGCAGATCACGCCGGGCGATGTCGAAGAGATGGCCGAGGCCTTTTCCGGCAACGCGTTGCCCGAAGGCGCAGAGCCAATTGCGCAGCTTTATTCGGGACATCAGTTCGGCAACTATAACCCGCAGCTTGGCGACGGCCGCGCTGTTCTGCTGGGCGAAACCATCGGGACGGATGGCATACGTCGGGATATCCAGCTTAAAGGATCCGGACCGACTCCGTTCAGCCGTCAGGGGGATGGCCGCGCATGGCTGGGGCCGGTGCTGCGGGAATACGTGGTGTCCGAGGCGATGCACGCGCTGGGCATCCCAACAACCCGTGCGCTGGCTGCTGTTGAGACCGGGGAGGTCGTTCTGCGCGAAGGGCCAATGCCCGGCGCGGTTCTGACCCGCGTGGCGCAAAGCCATCTGCGGGTCGGGACATTTCAGGTGTTCGCGGCGCGCGGTCAATTGGACAGCCTGCGTCGCCTGACAGAATACGCCATTGATCGCCACTATCCCAATGCGGACGGGCCGATGGGCCTGTTGCGTGAGGTGGTCGAGGCACAATCGAAGCTGATCGCAGCTTGGATGAGCGTGGGCTTCATCCACGGGGTGATGAACACCGACAATTGCTCAATCGCCGGCGAAACCATCGACTATGGGCCCTGCGCCTTTATGGACAGCTATCATCCGAACACGGTCTACAGTTCGATTGACCGAATGGGGCGCTATGCCTATTCCAACCAGCCCGACATCGCCGTTTGGAACGTCGCGCAATTGGCGACCGCGCTGATCCAGCAGATGGAAGACAAGGACGCCGCCGTAGAAGAAGCGACCGAAATCGTGCATGCCATGCCGGATTTGTTGCAGCAGAACTGGCTAAAAAGGTTCCGCGCCAAGATCGGGTTGGTGACCGAGGAAGAGGGCGATCTGGAACTGATTTCGGATCTGCTGACACGTATGGCGCAAAACCAGTCGGATTTCACCAATACGTTTCGCGCGCTGGGCGGTGATGCCGCGCGGGATCAGTTTACCGACCCCACGGCGTATGATGCCTGGTCCGAAGGCTGGACTGCCCGTCTAGAGCGTGAGCAAGACCCGGCCACCACAATGACCGCCGCAAACCCGGCATTCGTCCCGCGCAATCACCGGGTTGAGCAGATGATCAAGTCCGCCGTTCAGGGCGATTACGCGCCGTTCCAAAGGCTGAATTCTGTGCTGTCGCAACCTTATGAAGATCAGCCGGATGCGGATGATCTGAAACGCCCCCCGACCGACAGTGAGGTGGTGCACGCCACGTTCTGTGGAACCTGAGTTTTGACTGCTCAGGCCTCATCACGATAGGGATTGATCTCATCCGGCCAGCGCCGCGCATATTGCGAGATCATCAAATAGACATCCGCCCCGTCGATTGCCCTGCGGGCATCCCGGACCATGCGCAGGTTCAGGGTATCGACCTCTTCGGCGGTAATCGCGCGCAAGGGGTTGTAATAGACGGTTATCAAAATGGTCCGACCTTGCTTGGTTACGGACATGTCCCGCAATGCGCCACCGTCCTCGGCGATTGCCGGGCGCAACGCACGACGCGCCGCGGCAAGAAGTTCGGGGCTGGCGGTGGCGTTTGCCAACTCACCCAATCCGCCGCGGAAGTCGCGCAGGTATGATCCGATGGCCAGGACGCACAGAAACAGCACGATGATCGAGTCGCCGACGGGTGCGATCGCCGATAGGGGCCCATCCCGGAACAGGTAGATTGCACCAAGACCAATTGCTGCTGCGGCGGTGAACAGGCCATCGAACAGCGCGGCTTTGGATTCCAGCCGCAGGATTGCACTGGCCTTTCCGGTCTGCCGCCAGGTGAAATAGTGAAACCCCCACAACAAAACGCAGGTTAGGCCGATGGCGGCGAAATAGATGAACATCGGGCCGAAAATCAGCGGCTCGGGCATCATACCGTTGTAGTAGCTATAGATGTTCTTGGTCGCGTTCGAGATGGCAAACAGCACCAACCCAAGCAAGGACAGAGAGCGGAAGGTGGAAAAGATGGCCTCATCCGCCGCATAGCCAAAGGGGCGGCGCTTGTCGGGGCCTGCGTCAATCTTTTGGCTGATCCGACGTCCCAGAAATGCCGAGCCAAAGCCGACCAGCGAATACAGGCCATCCATCATGATAGCGTTGGAGTTGGACAAAACCCCAGCCAGAATACCTGCCGCGCCCATGAAAAGGTTGCCGCCCATGGCCACGATCAGGGCGCGCCCTTCAAGCTGTTTTCTGCGTTCCGCGTTTGGCGTCGACATCTCGTAACGTCCTGATAGGGCATCAAACTCTGCAACAGATAAACACTTGAAAGGGATAGGCCAACAGTTGCTTTGATGGTCAAGGCGGGTCGTTGCTTAGTCCCGTACGATTTCAAGCACCGCGGCACTGACGATCAGGATCGCACCCAACAGCTCGCGCAACCCAAAGGGCTCGCCAGAAAATGCGGCGGCCGATGCCAGGCCAACGACCACCTCGCTCATCAGCAGTATGCCGACCCTGGCAGGGGACAGCTTGGTCGCGGGCCAGATGGTCATGAACACCATGGGTAGGGTGTAGAAGGCCGACAAGAGCACAAACTGAAGGGTCCAAAGAAGATCGGCCCGCGTGATTGTTGGCAATACAGGTTCGGGCAGGACCATGAGGCTGACCAGAGAGAGGATCAGCGCGCCTGCGACAAAGGCAAAGACCTGACCTGGGGCTGAGATCGTACTGGTTCGGTACAACCCCAGCGTACCCAGCGCCCAGCACATGCCCGACGCAAGCGCCATCCAGTCGCCGGTGTTTCGGGGCAGGGGAATGCCACCCGAGTCGCCCAGCACGACGAATAGACCGCCGACACCGCTGGCAAGACCTGCAAGCCGCCCCAGGCTCAGGCGTTCGCCCAGAAACACACGGCCCAGAATCGTGCCCCAGATCGGGGTGAGGTAGAACAACAGGATCGACCGCACCACATCCGTATAGACAAGGCTGATGGAATAGAGGCTGAAGGCCGCGCCGGTGAACATTCCGCTGAACACAATGTCGCGCCATTGCAGGGCCAGCGCTGTTCGCTCTTTCCAGATAAATGGAACCAGACCCACCAACGCAACGCTGTACATCGCGATCCCCGGCCAAGGCCCGGTTAGTCCGAGGTCATAGAAGAACCGCACGGGGATCCAGTAAAGACCCCACATCATGCCTCCGACCACTAGGACGATGCTTGCCCATGTGCGGTTGTTCGAGAGTGCGTTACTGGAAACCATTGATGCTCCCGGAAGTCAGGCCTGTAATGGCCATGTTTCGTCGATAGAGTATCAGTGCCCCGTGGATCAAGCTTGTCCTGTCTGGTCCAATTGCTTGCCTTAATTTTAGGCATTCGGTAGGCGCTAAACGCTTGAATCTGCCAATATTACAAAAGACCGGGGTTGCACCCGGCCACCAGCGTGGCACTTTGGGGGGCATCCATTTGATCGGAACCCTATGTCGCCTCATTCAACCCTGCGGATTGCAAGCTACAACATTCAGAAATGCGTGGGCTTGGATTTTCGTCGCCAACCTCAGCGCATCATGCAGGTGATTGAAAGCATGCAAGCCGATATCGTAGTGCTGCAGGAAGCTGACAAACGTTTGCCGCCGCGACCGGCCGCGTTGCCGCATTTCATGCTGGACGAGGCGGGGTGGCAGATTGTCGATCTTGGCGGCGCGGGCAGTCTTGGCTGGCACGGGAATGCAGTCATCTGGCGCGGAGATAAAATCGACGTGCGCAAAACCGGTCACCATGACCTGCCCGGGCTGGAACCTCGCGGTGCCGTTCGGGTCGAGTTCGATACGCAGATTGGACCGCTTCGTGTCATGGGCATGCATCTTGGGCTTCTGCCCGCTTCTCGGCGGCAGCAGATTCACCAGCTCCGGCGCTGCGATGAGGATCTGGATCAGATGCCTACCGTATGGGCCGGAGATTTCAACGAGTGGTCTCGCCAGCCGGTGCTCGATCATCTTGCGCCCGACATGCGATTTTTGCCCCCGGTTCCCAGTTTCCCGGCTGCACAGCCTCTGGGCGCTCTGGATCGGATCGCGCTGGGCGCTGGGCTTGAGGCTGTGGTGCATGGCGTCCACAAAGCGCGGCCTGCGCATATCGCATCAGATCACCTTCCGATCTGGGCTGACCTTCGCCGGGTCGCTTAGGTTCAATTCCCCTGTGGCGCCAGCGGCGCAGACGTATTAAGACAGAAACCCGAACTACTCTGAGGGTCACTATGTCCGACACGATCATCGCCCGTTGCGAAGCCAAAGGTCTGCGCATGACGGGTCAGCGCCGCACGATTGCTCAGGTGTTGCAGCAAAGTGATGACCATCCGGATGTAGAAGAACTGTATGCCCGCGCTTCAAAGGCGGATTCGGGTATCTCGATTGCCACGGTCTATCGCACCGTGAAGCTGTTCGAAGAAGCCGGGATTCTGGAGCGGTTGGAATTTGGAGACGGGCGCGCACGCTATGAAGATGCCGAGCGGGACCACCACGACCACCTGATCGACATGCAGTCGGGGGAAGTGATCGAATTTGTCGATCCCGAAATCGAAGCCCTGCAGGAAAAAATCGCAGCCAAGCTTGGGTACAAGCTGAAAGGGCATCGGCTGGAGCTGTACGGCGTACCGCTGGAACAGGACTGATCCATCACGAAACGCGATTGGTTGCCGCACGGCAATTCATGAATCATGTCGCAATAGGGCTTGCGACGTCGCGCATGTTCCGGTTTTGGTGACTCAAGAGCTCAGATTTTATCAGCTCATCCCAACGGACACGCGCATGAACAACGTAAACGGCATTTTGCTGATCATCGGGTCGATGGCGGCCTTCTCGCTTGAGGATATGTTCATCAAGCATTTGTCGATCACTGTCCCTACGGGTCAGATTATGATCGCGCTGGGGCTGGTATGTGGTCTGGTCTTCGTGGCGATGTCGTTGGCCACGCGCAAACGCATCCTAGATCCGGTGGCCTGGCAAGGCCTGCCGCTGGCACGAGCAGGGACAGAAGCGGTTGGTGCCCTGACCTTTGTCACCGCGCTGTCTCTGGTTGAGCTATCCACGGTTGCCGCCGTTTTTCAGGCAATGCCGCTGGCCGTGACCATGGGCGCGGCTCTGTTTCTGGGCGAGCAAGTCGGCTGGCGACGTTGGAGCGCCATCGGGATCGGCTTTATCGGCGTCCTGATGATTATTCGCCCAGGCCTGGACGGGTTTCAGCCCGAGTCACTGTTCGTGGTGGCGACCGTCATTGCGATTGCAGCACGTGATCTGATCACGCGTAAGCTGGACGTCCGTGTGGCCTCATCCGTTGTTGCCATGCAGGCCTATATCGCCGTTGCCCTTGCCGGAGCGGCTCTGATGGTGTTTTCCGCCCAGTCCGTTGTACCGCTGCAGACCGGGCAAATTGGCCCCTATCTGGGGGCAATCGCCTTTGGTGTCCTGGGCTATTACGGCATCGTCACAGCGATGCGGATTGGTGAGGCCTCGGCCCTGACGCCATTCCGATACACGCGCCTGGTGTTCTCCATTGCGGCCGGAATGCTGATGTTCGGTGAACGCCCCGATCTGATGACAATCGCAGGCGCCTCGCTGATTATCGGATCGGGCATGTACACCTTTATTCGCGAACGCAGGTTGGCTCGTGAAATGGCGGTTGTTACCTGACGGATCGTCGCACGTTGGCGCAAACAGGGGGCTGTTAGCCCTAAACTATCGTGAATATGCTTGTTAGCGATAACATGGCCGGTTTACTTTTGGCCCGGTGATGCTATGAGGCATGCAACCAAATGCAGCCATAGGGACGGGCCTCATGAGCACCATCATCGACATCCATGCACGCGAAATCCTGGACAGCCGGGGCAACCCAACCGTCGAAGTGGACGTGATCCTGGAGGACGGCACCATGGGCCGGGCCGCGGTCCCGTCGGGCGCATCGACCGGCGCGTACGAGGCGGTGGAGAAGCGTGACGGTGACAAGTCGCGTTACATGGGCAAAGGCGTGCTTGAGGCTGTCGCCGCCGTAAACGGTGAGATTGCCGAGGAACTGGTGGGCTTCGACGCGACCGAGCAGGTGGCCATCGACGGTGCGATGATCGAATTGGACGGCACCGAAAACAAGGGCCGTCTGGGCGCGAACGCTATTCTGGGTGTGTCGCTAGCGACGGCTAAGGCTGCTGCAGATTTCACTACGCAACCGCTCTATCGTTATGTCGGTGGCACTTCGGCTCGTGTTCTGCCGGTTCCGATGATGAACATCATCAATGGTGGTGAGCATGCGGATAACCCGATCGACATTCAGGAATTCATGATCATGCCTACCTCGGCCACGAATATCCGCGAGGCGGTGCGCATGGGTTCCGAGGTGTTCCACACACTGAAGCGCGAGTTGTCGGCGGCTGGCCTAGCTACCGGTGTTGGCGACGAGGGCGGCTTTGCCCCCAATATCGCGTCCACCCGCGAAGCGCTGGATTTCATCCTGCAGTCCATTGAAAAGGCAGGCTATAAGCCGGGCGAGGAGATCCATCTGGCGTTGGATTGCGCGGCAACCGAATACTTCAAGGACGGCAAATATGTCCTGTCGGGTGAAAACATCTCGCTGACCTCCGAGGAAAACGCTGAATACCTGGCGGCCCTGGTCAAGGACTACCCGATTATCTCGATCGAAGACGGCATGTCCGAGGATGATTGGGACGGCTGGAAGGCCCTGACCGATATGATCGGCGACAAGGTGCAGCTGGTGGGTGACGATCTGTTCGTAACCAACCCGGCGCGTCTGGCCGAAGGGATCGAGCGTGGCTGTGCCAACTCGATGCTGGTCAAGGTGAACCAGATCGGATCGCTGACCGAAACGCTGCGCGCCGTCGATATGGCGCACCGCGCACGTTACACCAACGTGATGTCGCACCGCTCGGGTGAGACCGAGGATGCGACCATTGCCGACCTGGCGGTTGCCACCAACTGCGGTCAGATCAAAACCGGCTCGCTGGCGCGGTCGGACCGGTTGGCTAAGTACAACCAGCTGATCCGCATCGAGGAATCGCTGGGTGAAGTCGCGGAGTACGCGGGCGCGTCTATCCTTCGCAACTGACGCCAAAAATGCTAGACTGATCCTCGTGTTTTTTTGAGGATCATGTTTTGCTTAATGTAATCGAAGCCAAAACGCCGGACCACTTTGATGAGGTTCGGCGTTTGTGTTGGGAATATCGTGACTTTCTGCTGACGTTGGATGCCAAGTCCGTGCGTGTTGTGAAAACCTATTATCCCCGCGACGTTTATGCCCGTCTGATGGATGAGATCGAAGTCGAACATGCCCGTCCGGACGGTGGTGTGCGGCTGGTGCTGAAGGATGGGCACGCCGTTGGTTGCGGGATGTTTCGCACAATTGATCCGGGCATTGCCGAAATTAAACGGGTGTTTGTCAGCGAAGCCGCGCGCGGGACAGGTGCGGGATATGCGGTCATGGCGTCCCTGATTGAACAGTGCCGAAAACAGGGGTTCGATTGCATTCGCATGGACACCGGAATACCACTGAAAGCAGCGACGCGTCTGTATCTGTCGATGGGCTTTCAGTTGCGCGACGCATATTCCGAGATTCCAGAGATCGCAAAGGACACATTATTGTTTTTTGAGATGTCATTGTCCGAAGATCACGCGGAAGTTGCACATAACGGATAAATTTTTTCATGTATTGAGCATTGTTTTTGCTGATAAAAACCACCTTTGTCAGAAATAAACGTACATAAATTCAGTTTTGTGTGAACTTTTACCTATTTGTTCGATCCCGGTCTTTCGTAATGTGCCTGCATTACAGAAAGGAGAACGAAATGACTGGTTCGAAATTCCTTCTCGTAGCTTCGGTGATCAGCACTGTATTTTTGGCCGCATGCGCGGGGTCGGGCACCTACCCGATCACAGGAGATCGGGTGTCAGCAAGTGACCCGGTATTGGGCATGGAATCGCCCTCTTACATATATCGCGGTGAAGCCCGCTAGGGCGTTCACGGGGGGGCAGGCGGGAGGCGCCTGATAAAATCTATCCGTATCAGAGCTTTCGGCTCATCAGGACATAGCGATCGCGCGGTTTGAAGCCGGTGCGCAGGTAAAGTTTCTGCGCGGATTCGTTCGCGCGATCGACTTCCAGGTGAAGGGCGGTCAGACCGGCCTCTGCCAAGGCTTTGGGCAGATCCAGCAGCACCTCGGTGGCGATGCCGCGGCCACGGACAGCAGGGCGGATGTAAATCTCGTCCACGAAGGCGTCCATACCGCCGAACTCGACCGACCAACCGAAGGTCAGGATGACATAGCCCAGCGGCGCACGCCCGGGGCCGATCAGATAGACGCAACCGTGGGGAATACCCTCAAGCAATGGGGTCAACGCATTGCGCGTCTGGTCCATATCTTGGGCGATACCAGCCTCGGTGTGAAAGGCCGAGACAAGCCCCATGAGGCGGTCGAGGTCTTCGGGGCGGGCAAGGCGAAGTGCGGCGCTCATAGCCGGGCCAGCCGTTCGGTCAAAAGGGCAAAGAAGCCGTCTGCGTCAACTTCTCCCATAAACATCGCGTTGGGCGGATGGTCGGTCACGCGCCACCAATCGGCGACGGTCATACCCATCGTCAGTTCGGACTGTGTTTCGATCTGTACGTTGATGTGCCGACCAGAGAACAGGTCAGGACGGATCAGATAGGCGGTCACGCACGGGTCGTGCAGCGGCGCACCCTCCGAACCGTATTTCTCAATGTCGAACCGTTCGAAGAAATCCGTCATCTCGGCCACAGCATGGCCGACCTTACTGTTAAGCGCGCGGAAGGCGTCATTGCGGTGTTTCGTGACCAGCGCGTCGTGGGTCACGTCCAGCGGCATAACGACGACATGAACGCCGGATTTGAACACGATATCAGCGGCTTCCGGGTCAACGTAGATGTTGAATTCCGCCGCCGGAGTTATGTTGCCAACCTCAAAATACGCACCACCCATCAGAACGATTTCCTGCACGCGGTCGACAATGTCAGGGGCTTTTTGAAAGGCGGTGGCGATGTTGGTCAACGGCCCCAGCGGACAGAGCGTCACGGTTCCCGGTTCATGTGCACGCAGGGTATCAATGATAAAGTCGACGGCATGACCGTCGGCCAGTTGCATCTTGGGATCGGGCAGGATGGGACCGTCAAGGCCGGTCTTGCCGTGCACATGTTCTGCCGTAACCAAAGGTCGGTTCAAGGGGCGGTCGCACCCGGCATAAACAGGGATATGCGTATGACCGGCTAGTTCACAGACGATCCGCGCGTTCTTGGCCGTAAGTTCCAGCGGCACGTTTCCAGCGACCGCAGTGATGCCCAACACATCGATCTCTTCGGGGCTGGCCAACGCAAGCAGGATGGCGACGGCGTCGTCCTGTCCGGGATCAGTGTCGATGATGATTTTACGCGGTGCCATGCTTTGCCTCCGGGGTCTTGAAGCGCGGACACTCGCAAGTGTCACCACACTTGTCCAGCGGTTTCAGGCCTCGGTCGTCGCATCCAACGGCGGGAGTTTGCCATTGGCACGATGCTCTTCGATTTTGACCTCGTCCCACAGTGCGTCCATCTCGGCCAGATCGCTTTGGACCGGCGTTCTGCCACGGTCAGCCAGTCGCGCTTCGACCTGCTCGAAACGCCTTGTAAACTTGGCGTTGGTGCGGCGCAGGGCGGCCTCGGGCTCAATGCCCAGATGACGGCCCAGATTGACCATCACAAATAGCAAATCGCCGAATTCATCCTCAAGCGCGTCTGCGTCCATGCTGTCACGGGCCTCTTCCAGCTCGGCGGCTTCTTCGGTGATCTTGGCCAGCACGTGACTGGCATCGGGCCAATCGAACCCCACTCGCGCGGCCCGTTTTTGCAGTTTATGCGCGCGCAGCAGGGCAGGCAGGTTGGCTGCGACTCCGTCCAGCGCGCCCTTCTGTTCCTTGCCCGCGCGTTCTGCCGCCTTGATGGTTTCCCAATCCACCGTCTGCTGATCCGCCGACTTGTCACGGGATTCATCGCCGAACACATGCGGATGGCGTGTGACCATTTTGTCCGACATGGTCCGAACCACGTCCTGAAAAGTGAAATGCCCGGCTTCCTCGGCCATTTGCGCGTGGAAGACGGACTGGAACAACAGATCGCCCAACTCTCCTTTCAGTTCATCATACGCCTCGCGTTCGATGGCGTCAGCGACCTCATAAGCCTCTTCGATCGTGTAGGGGGCTATGGTGGCGAAATCCTGTTCAATATCCCACGGGCACCCCGTTTCCGGGTCGCGCAGACGGCGCATGATTTCCAACAAACGCTCGATACCCGCTTCGCTGTCGTGGATCAGAGGATTTTCGGCCATTGCGAACCCTTTCGTTCCAGTGTCAGATGCATCCATTCCGCAGTCCCGATCAGGAGTCCACCCCAGATGCCCGTCGTCAACCGAATTGCCGATTATTCAGCCGATATGACCGCATGGCGGCAGCATTTGCACACGATCCCCGAACTGGAGTTCGAATGCTACGAAACCGCGGCGTTTGTTGCGGACCGTTTGCGCGAGTTCGGAGTGGATGAACTGCACGAAGGGATTGCCCAGACCGGTATCGTGGCGATCATCAACGGGCAGGGTGATGGCCCCACGATAGGTCTACGCGCCGACATGGACGCGCTGCCGATCCCTGAAGAGACGGGGGTCGAGTACGCCTCGACCAAACCCGGTAAAATGCACGCCTGCGGCCATGACGGGCACACCACGATGCTGCTTGGCGCGGCACGATATCTGGCCGAGACGCGGAACTTTCGCGGTCGTGTTGCGCTGATCTTCCAGCCAGCCGAGGAAGAGGGCGGTGGTGCCGGTGTCATGGTCGAAGAGGGCATCATGGACCGGTTCGACATCTCTCAGGTCTATGCTCTGCATAATGCGCCAAATCTGCCCGTGGGCGCGTTTCACACCACTCCGGGGCCGATCATGGCGGCGGTGGATACGTTTGAGATCCACATTCAAGGCGTAGGCGGCCATGGCGCCATGCCACATGAAACCCGCGACCCGGTGATGGCGGCCTGCGGCATCGCGCAGGCGATCCAGACCATTGTCAGCCGCAACAACTATGCGCTGGACGATCTGGTCGTCTCGGTCACGCAAATCCACACCGGGACAGTGAATAACGTGATCCCTGATACGGCCTTTATCAACGGCACTGTGCGGACCTTCGATCCAACCGTTCAGCAGATGGTGATCGAACGGATGGAGCAGATCGTGCAGGGGCAGGCGACGTCTTACGGGGTTGAGGCGCGGCTGGACTATGAAAAGAACTATCCGGCCACGATCAACGATGGCGAAAAGGCCGGTTTCGCCGCTGAGGTGGCGCGTGACGTATCCGGGGCCGAGCGTGTGGTCGGCAATATGGGGCGTGAGATGGGGGCCGAGGACTTCTCGTACATGCTGCAATCTCGTCCCGGCGCTTATCTGTTTCTGGGGCAGGGCGAGGGGGCCGGGCTGCACCATCCAAAATACAACTTCAACGACGAGATCGCGCCGGTTGGCGCTTCGTTCTTCGCACGGATCGTCGAAAAGGCGCAGCCGCTGGGCTGATCGGGGGGAAGATATGGCACTGGAAGACGCAAAAAATCAGGTAGATGAGGCCTTTACCAACCCTGATCTTAAGGGGCTGTCCTACGAAAACACCTTTGGCGGCGCGACATCGTTCCTGCGCCGTCTCTATACCAAGGACCTGAAAGGAGTAGATATCGCCGTAACCGGTGTGCCCTTTGATCAGGCCGTGACGAACCGACCCGGCACCCGACTTGGTCCGCGCGCGATTCGGGAGGCCAGCGCACTGCAATCGCCCGATGCACCCTACGGCTGGCCCTTCGATGCGCTCAGCGAACTGGCCATCGTGGATTACGGCGATATGGCCTATGACTATGCCAATATCCCTGCATTTCCGGATACGCTTACGGAACACATTCGTACCATTCTGGCCGCCGATGTGTCCTCAGTCACGCTGGGCGGCGATCACTATATCAGCTTCCCGATCCTCAAAGCCTATGCCGAGAAATACGGGCCGATGTCTCTGCTGCAATTCGATGCGCATACCGATACGTGGGCCGACGATGATATGTCCCGCGTGGATCACGGAACCATGTTCTATAAGGCAGTGAAGTCGGGGATCGTGGACCCGAAACGCTCGGTTCAGGTCGGTATCCGCACCACGAACGAGGACACTCTGGGCGTCAACATCATCGACGCCCGCGAGGTCTACGAATCCGGTCCCGCCGCTGTTGCGCAAAAGATCAAAGGCATCCTCGGCGACAGCCCGGTTTATCTGAGCTTTGACATCGACGGCCTGGACCCGGCCTTTGCCCCCGGAACCGGCACACCCGTTTGGGGTGGTCTGACTTCGATCCAGACACAGATCATCCTGCGCGATATTGCCGGGATTAACATCAAAGGCGGGGACGTGGTCGAGGTATCTCCGCCCTATGACACGTCCGGAGCGACGGCCATTGCAGGCGCCCATGTTGCGACCCAGATCATCTGCCTGCTGGGGTGGAACAAGCTGGTGCAGGATTAACCTTTGGTTAGCCATCTTTCCGGTATCTGGTTAACCAAAAGCCGGACGGGAGAAATACGGGCATGACAGACTTTAACCAACCGATCAGCGGCAACGATCTGGCGCGGTTTTCCGGGCCGAACACATTCATGCGATTGCCGCAGGCAGACACGCTGGCCGGTCTGGACGTGGCCGTGCTGGGCATTCCGATGGATATCGGCACCTCGTGGCGCTCGGGCACCCGGTTTGGACCCAAGCAGATCCGCAGCGAAAGCGCGATGATACGGCCCTATAACATGGCCAATTCCGCAGCTCCGTTCGATAGCTTGCAGATTGCGGATATCGGCGATCTGGCGATCAATACGTTTTCGCTGGCCGAAAGCCTTAAGATCATCAAGGAAAGCTATGACGCGATCCTTGATCAGGCTGTGATTCCGGTGGCGATGGGGGGCGATCACTCGATTACGTTGCCCATTCTGCGTGCCGTTGCGGCGAAACACGGTCCGGTTGCATTGGTTCATGTGGACGCCCATGCGGACGTGAACGACGAGATGTTTGGCGAGCGTGAGACACATGGCACGGTCTTTCGCCGCGCCTACGAAGAAGGGCTGATTGTCCCGGACAAGACATTCCAGATTGGTATTCGCGGTTCGGGCTACGCGGCCAGTGATTTCTCCGAGGCGCGGGACTGGGGCTTTCGCCAAATCCCGGCATGGGAGCTGTGGCAACAGAACTTGACCGAGATCGGCTCGCAAATCCGTAAAACGATTGGAGATCATCCGGTCTACATCACTTATGACATTGATAGTCTGGACCCTGCATATGCCCCCGGCACCGGCACGCCCGAGATCGGAGGGCTGACTACGCCGCAGGCGCTGCAACTGATCCACGCGCTGGCAGGTGTGAATGTGGTCGGGTGCGATCTGGTCGAGGTGTCTCCGCCATACGATCCGTCCGGCAATACGGCGCTGACCGCAGCAAACCTGCTGTTTGAACTGCTGTGCATATTGCCGGGCGTGACGTCACGGTAGAAGAGTTCGCATCTTGTCTGCCAAAGCGATCCGAATATGGTCAGCGGAAGGGCTGGTCCAGGGATGAATAAAATGGTGCTTTGGCTGATTGTTGTTCTGGTAATTTTGCTTGGAGCATACATCCGTTTTGCACCATCAGACCCGGCAAAATGGCATGTGGCACCGATAGGTGATCAGGACCGTGATCTTGACGGGGGTGTTGTCCGCGTGGTCGAAACGGGGCCGGATGGACTGCTGCGGCTGGATGCGTTCACACGCGTTTCAGACCGAACATCAGTTCTGGCCGGGTCTATTGAAGAAGGAATGATCACCTACATCACACGTACGAAAGTGATCGGCTTTCCGGACTACACAACAGTGCAACAGGACGGAGACAAGCTTCGCATCTATGCTCGTCTCAGATTTGGCCGGTCAGATTTTGGGGTAAACCGCGCTCGTGTTGATGAGTGGCTTGCCCTGTTGCAGCCCTGAAGACAGACACCCTTCTTGCACCTCGCGCCACATCGGTACGTTCAGCGACATCTGGCACTGCGCCATGAACATGCGGCCGTCGACCTGCAGGCAGATCATCTCTCCTAGTTCGACGCGGCTGCCAGATTTGTCGGTGCAATAGCAGTCCTGAACCTTGCCGCCGGGGCCAACCACATCGGCTAGAGCGGGCGTTACGAACAGTGTTAAAACCAGTATCAACCGTTTCATGTGCAGTAGCTTAGCATACGGACGGGCCTTGACCAAAGCCCCGGATTGATAGACACCGCCGGGATGATCCCCGAAGAACGCCTTGAACAGATAGCCCAGCGATTCCAGTACCTCGAAGCGGCCATGGCAGATGGTGCCTCGGGTGGGGACATCGCTGCTTTGGCCAAAGAGTATTCCGACCTCAAACCGGTCGTGGATCAGATCGTGGCGTGGCGACAGCTGGTGGCCGATTTGGCCGAGGCCGAGGCGATGCTGGCCGATCCCGACATGAAAGAGCTGGCCGAAGAGGAAATCCCGGCCCTGCAAACCCGTATCCCCGAAGCCGAGCACGCCTTGCAGCTTGCGCTGTTGCCTCGTGATGCGGCGGATGCGCGTCCGGCGATGCTGGAAATTCGCCCCGGAACCGGCGGGGATGAGGCCGCTTTGTTCGCGGGCGACCTGCTGCGCATGTACCAGCGCTATGCCGAAGCGCGGGGATGGCAGTTTGAGATCATCGAAGAACAGGCCTCGGATCTGGGCGGGATCAAAGAGGTCGTGGCCCATATCAAGGGCGAGAATGTTTTTGCGCGGATGAAATACGAATCCGGTGTACACCGGGTGCAGCGTGTGCCTGAGACTGAAAGCGGCGGACGCATTCACACCTCGGCCGCGACGGTCGCGGTTTTGCCCGAGGCCGAGGACGTTGACATCCAGATTGACTCAAATGATATCCGCATCGACACCATGCGCAGCTCGGGCGCCGGTGGTCAGCACGTGAACACAACCGACTCGGCGGTGCGGATCACGCACCTGCCAACCGGGATCGTAGTGACGAGCTCGGAGAAATCACAGCACCGCAATCGCGAGATCGCGATGCAAGTGCTCAAAACCCGGCTTTATGACCAGGAGCGCCAGCGGATCGACAGTGAACGCTCAGCGGACCGGGCTAGCCAGGTGGGGTCGGGGGATCGGTCCGAGCGGATCAGAACCTACAATTTCCCGCAAGGCCGCATGACAGACCACCGCATCAACCTGACGCTATACAAGCTGGATCAGGTGATGCAAGGCGATCTGGATGAGGTGATCGATGCGTTGACCGCGGATGATCAGGCGCGGCTGCTGGCGGATATGGCGCAATGATTGCGGCGCTGACAGCAGCGCAGGCAATGGTCGCGGCCACAGCGCGACTGCGGGCGGCTGGCGTGGCCGACCCGGCGCGTGACGCGCGGGTTCTGCTGGCCCATGCGGCACGGATTGAAGCCAGCCGGGTTACTTTGATCGCCCCTGAAGAGCTGTCACCAGAGATTGCAGAACGCTACGATCAGTTGATCTCGTTGCGTGCGGTGCGTGTGCCGGTGTCGCATCTGTTGGGTGAGCGCGAATTTTATGGCCGGCGGTTCCGTGTCAGTCGAGACGTGCTGGACCCACGTCCGGAAACCGAAGCGCTGATCGAAGCTGCGCTAAGTGAACCGTTCGATCATGTGTTGGATCTGGGGATCGGGTCAGGATGTATCCTGATCACGTTGCTGGCCGAACGGGCCAGCGCTTCGGGCGTGGGCGCGGACCTGAGCGAGGCTGCCTGCCTGCAAGCCAGCGCAAATGCAGTGCAGCATCAGGTCCAGAGCCGGGTGGAAATTCTGCAGTCCGATTGGTTTCAGAATATAGACGGTCAGTTCGACCTGATCGTTTCGAACCCACCCTATATTTCTTTGTCGGAAATGGGCGACCTTTCACCAGAAGTGCGTGTGCATGAACCGCGTATGGCGCTGACAGACGAGGGAGACGGGCTTGGTGCTTATCGCCGCATTGCTGCGGGCGCACCGGATTTTCTGCTGCCGGGCGGTCGTCTGCTGGTGGAAATCGGGCCAACGCAGGGACACAGCGTCGCAGCTTTGTTCGAGTCGGCGGGTTTGACCGCCACACGGATCATTCCCGATCTGGATGGCCGTGATCGCGTCGTTTTCGCCAGAATGCCGCGATAACGCGTCAAGCTGAGGCCGAAATACGCCGATTGATGTAAAAAAGCTGCGAAATTTTGGACAACCCCCTTGTCTGTACGCACAGGACGTGTTTACTCAACAACAGTCGGAGGGCTGACGCTGTCTCAGCGGGCCCCGGACGCCAAGCCCAAAATAGTCGACATCGCGTCACAGCTAAGCGTTTGAGCAGTGCAGGATGCGAGTTGATCGACAGTGAATGACAAGGCTGACGTAAAGTAGATGAGATCTTCCAAATCCCGCTCTCGGGCAAAGAACAACCGCAACCGTCCCTCTGGGGGCAATGTCGTAAACCGGGTTTTTGACAGCTCGGGTCCAGAAGGCAAGGTGCGCGGTACGCCCCAGCAGATTATCGACAAATACAACCAGTTGGCGCGCGACGCTCAGCTGTCCAATGACCGTGTGGCCGCCGAGAACTTTCAGCAGCACGCAGAACACTATCTGCGCCTGCTGAGCGAAGCGCAGCGCGAGATGGAAGCACGCCGCGAAGAGCAAGAGCGCCAGAACCGCGAACGTCAGGCTGAACGCGATCGCGAACGTGCCGAACGCCAGGAACGCGAAGCTGCTGCCCGCCAGTCGGACCCGGCCGAAGCGCCGCAGCCGGACGTGATGGACTTCTCACCCGAAGCAGCCGCCCCGGAATCCGGTTTGGTTGAGACCCCGGAAAGCCAGGATGCTGCGCCTGCTGCTGAAGCGCCTGCAAAAAAGGAAAAAGCGCCACGCCGTCCGCGCACGCGCAAGCCTAAAGCTGCACCCGAGGCCGCCGAAGACGCGCCGACCGGCAACGGCGATGCACCAGAAGCGGCGGAGTAATTCCTGCCTCAGAATTCAAAAGCCCCGGAAGTTACTCCGGGGCTTTTTCAGTTTTTGGGTCAGCTTTTTTGAACTTCCCGCGCCAAGGCACAGAAAGCCTCAAGCGGGACTTGCTCCGCGCGTTCCGTCGGTTGAATCCCCGCGGCCAGCAGCCGGTCTTCGATATCTGGTGTGACGCCCTTGAGCGATGCGCGCAGCATCTTGCGGCGCTGGTTAAAGGCCGCGGCCACGACCCGCGACAGAACCCGGGCATTCGCCGGATAGCGCGGCTCGGGCAGGGCTGTGAGGTGAACTACAGCACTTGAGACCTTCGGTGGCGGGGTGAACGCTCCGGGTGGCAGGGACATTGCAATGCGCGCCTCGGCGCGCCATTGGGTAAGGATCGCAAGGCGGCCATAGGCTTTGCTTCCGGGCTGGGCCACGATGCGTTCGGCGACTTCGCGTTGGAACATCAGCGTCAGGCTTTGCCAGAAAGGCGGCCATTCTGGCGGGGTCAACCAGCGCACCAGCAGTTCGGTGCCGACGTTGTATGGCAGGTTGGCTGCAATTCGGATCGGCGGCGTCAGATAGGCCAGTGGGTCGATTTCCAATGCGTCGCCGTTGATGACCTCAAGTCGTCCGGGATACGCCGCTGCGATGTCGTTCAGGGCGGCAATGCAGCGGGTGTCTTTTTCAACCGCGACGACTTTGCGCGCGCCTTCGGACAAAAGGCCTCGGGTCAGACCGCCGGGGCCGGGGCCGATTTCCAGCACGTCACATTCCGTCAGATCGCCCGCCTGCCGCGCAATCTTGGCTGTCAGGTTGAGGTCCAGCAGAAAATTCTGTCCCAGCGATTTACGCGCAGAGAGCTGATGTGTCGCGATAACCTCGCGTAGTGGAGGGAGGGTGTCGATTGCGCTCATGATCTGATTACCGTGGCGCGTGTCCGGGGGGGAACGCCAGTGATTTTTTGCCTCCGGCGGAGATATTTTCAGCCAGGTGAAGGTTCAAGCGCTTTGTGCCATCCGCTGGGCCAGTTTAAGCGCTTCGATCAGGCTCGTCGGATTCGCAATACCTTTTCCGGCGATGTCCAGTGCCGTGCCGTGATCTGGTGAAGTCCGGATGAAAGGCAGGCCGAGGGTCACGTTCACGCCCCGGTCGAAATCGAGCGTCTTGATCGGAATCAGTGCCTGATCGTGGTACATTGCGATGGCTGCGTCATAGCGGGCGCGGGCGGCGGCGTGGAACAGCGTGTCTGCCGGATATGGACCGGTGACAGAGTAATCCGTCCCGTCCAAACCCGCGATCAGCGGCGCGATCCAGTCCAGCTCTTCATGGCCCATTTTACCGCCTTCACCGGCATGAGGGTTGAGGCCTGCAACAGCGATGCGGGGATGGGGGATGCCGAACTGTTTGCGCAGGCCGTCGGCTGTAATGGCGATGGTTTCGCGTAACAGGTCTGGCGTGAGTTCTGACGGGACTCGCGACAAAGGGATGTGGATCGTTGCTGGCACCACGCGCAATTGATCGCTGGCCAGCATCATCACGACGCGTTTCCGACCCGCCAGAGCGGCCAGAAATTCGGTGTGGCCGGGATAGGCGAATCCGGCCCCGTCGATCAGGGCTTTCTTGTGGATCGGAGCGGTGCACAAGGCCGATGCTGCGCCGGATTGCACGAGCGAAACACCAGTTTCGATGGCGTCGATTACACTGGGCGCGTTGGCCGGGTCAGGTTGGCCTGGCATGTTGCTGGAGGGGAATTCCAGCTGCAGAACGGGCAGGGAGTTCGCGCAGATACCGTTGACCTGCGCCGGATCTTTGATCCGCTGTGTCGGGACGTCTGAAGGCAGATGTGCCGAATCCCCGATGTAAAAAAAAGGACAGCTCTCGCGCAGTTCTGACCAGGCTTTGGCCGCGATTTCGGGACCTACGCCCGCCGGGTCGCCACAGCTGAGCGCGATGGGCGCATTCATTGCTCGATGATCGTTGCGTCGGCGCGGAGCTGTTCAATCAGACTTTCAGCGAAGGCCTGTAGACGCTGTTGCGTCAGCGCGTTGGCCACATCTACACGCGTTGTGTCTTCGCCCCGGTCCAATGTGCGAGTGCACAGCATCAGGAACTTCAGGGTCTGGCCATTGTTTCCGGTCAGCGTCGTCGAAACTTCGTTCAGATCCAGTTTGGAAAGTTCAATGGCTACGTCACGCGGTATTTCCGACGGGCTGGCTTCTACACGTTGCAGGACCTCGGCCGGTTGGTCTTTGGCAATACCATAGAGGTCGTCGCAGGTATCAACCTGTTCACGCAGCTGGGCGGCCCGGGCCAGGGTTTCGGCACTGCGGCCGCCAGCCATGTTGTAAATCGCGTAGTCGATTTTGGAGTAACGCGGCGCGCTGGTGGTCGTTTCCCGCAGGCCGCGCAGCTGGAACAGGGCGATCGCATTGGGCAACGACAAAGGCTGCGTTATGTCACCTGTTCTCAGGCCCAATATCACCGGCTGCAACGCCGGAGGCAGATCCGTCAGGTTCAGCCAGTCCAGTCGCCCGCCGTCGTTGCGTGTACCTGCCGCGGAATACTGAGTCGCGGCAGAAGAAAACGCATCGAAGCCTTCAAGCTGCGTAATCTCTTCGGCCAGCAATTCGGCCTGGGCAACGGTCTGTGGTGTGACAGGAATGATGATTTCCGACATCAGAACCTGAAGGCCGCCACTGCCAGCCTGTCCCATAGCTCGGTTGATCTCGTCCTCGCTCGGTCTGGCTTGCGACAGAAAACGCGCACTGACGTAGTCGCGCCAGGATAGTTGATCGGCGACGAAATCCCGCACGGTTTCCGGGGATACGCCGGATTCGCCCAGCAATTGCAGGAACTCTTCGGTTGAAAGACGACCGCGGGCCGCAAACTCATCAATGCCTACCTGAATATCTTCTGGTGCTACCTCGATGCCTGCTTCGCGCATGGCCTGTTTGCGCAGCCGTTCCTCGATCAGCGCGTCGCGGACTTCCTCTTCGGTGGCACCGGGTGCCCCGAGAACGGTCAGGAATTGTTGACGTTGCTGAAGTTCGTACCAGGTGACAATGTCCTGATTGACCTTGATCGCAGGCGAAAACAGGCTCTGAGCCCGGCTGTGATCAGCGGACAGGGCCAGCAAGGCGGCAGCCAGTACCGGGACAACCGGCTTTAGCCAACCGGAACGGATGAATCGCGAGAAACCTGAAATCAACTGCATCTTCTCTTGTACTGTTGGCCGCCACCCTCGATGGAGTAACCTGTCAGGGCAACGGTAAACCCGAATTCCGTCGAAGGCTCAATACTTGATGACGATGTAAATCGTCTGCTGACGGTCATGTTAACCTTCACACACTCATTCTGATACGTAACGCCCAGCCCATATCGGATCGGTTCGGACTCGCTGAGGTCATAGCGGGCTATTGCCTGCGTAAGCCAATTCTGATCCACGCGGTAGCGCCCATCCAGCCGAATCTCAGAGATCTCATCCTCGGCGTTTTCCGCCGGATCCGGTTCTTGCCAGACATAACTGCCGGTGATGCCGACATTCGGCTTGTTCCAGCCTGCGCGCACCTCGGCCTTGGCGAAACTGAAATCACCGTTCAACAGGCCGCGCCCTGCCAGGGACCAACCATTTGCGGTTTGCAATTGACCGGCCAGCAATACGTCGGACGCGGTGCCCTGAAGGCCGGACGTCAGGTTGAAGTTTGGGTCAGCGGTGGCGCGGAACACTTGTCCGACCGTGGCAAGCGCACGCCAGCCATTTGCCCCATAGCGCGCCCAATTGACCCCGAATACCGCCGTTGTACCATCTTCGCGTCGATCCGGGGCCGGAAAGCGGGACAGGGCCAACAGGTTCCCCTGATCGAACTCCTGAAAGGTGCTTTCGTCATTGGGAACGTCCTGATCTGTTACATTCGTCCAACCGATCTGCGCGATGGGCTCAAGCACTTGAGTCGCGCCGGATTTCTCTCGTCGGGTCATCGGATAGCGCAAGGTCAGCGCCGCGCGCGGTGTGGCCCGGGTCACCCGATCGGGGAATTGGCTGTCATCCCGAATGTTGAACGTATCAATCGACGTCCCAATCTGGGCGTCCGCCCTAAGACCAGACGCGAATATCCAACTGCGGAGCCATTCGGCATCAAATGTCACGCGTGCAACGTCACGGCCGACGATATCCTGATCGCTGGTTCGCGTGTGATTGTGGCCCACGAAACCTAGGCGAACTTCACCGCCGACCGAGGTTGGGAAATAGCGTTTCTGAAAAAAGAGGTCGAACACCCGGGATGGGATCACCTCCTCGTTTTCGCTGTCGCGCAGGGATTTGTAGTGGATGAAACTGGTGCGGAAAGCGGTGTCGCGTTTGATCCGTTCAAGGGCGATTTCACTGCGCAGCCGGTCAAAATCGGGTAGGCCATAATCTGCGAGATAGGCGTTATCCGATGTAGTTTTCAGGTCAAACAGAAGGCGGAAGTCGTTGTTTAGGTTGAAGTAACCATTGGCAAACAAATAGCCCCGATCCTGGTTCAGTTGCAGATCGTCGCGGGTGAAAGCACCGTTCAGCTCGATCCGGCCTCGTTTGAATGCCTGACGGTAGCGATACCCCAACGTTCGCGTTTTTGACGAGACATACGGGGTTAGCGTCAGGTCCTTGTGGTCGCCCAGCTTAAAGAAATACGGCACCTGCACGCCGGTTCCCAACTGCGATGTGGTGCGGATTGATGGCACGAGGAAACCCGTCGCTCGATCCAGTGTAGGGTCAGGCAGGCGTAGGTACGGAAAATAGAAGACCGGAACATCCAGTATCCGGAACTGTGCCCCTTCGAAATACAGTTGGCGTTCCAACTGGTCATGCGTGACCTTGCGCGCGCGAATCTGCCACAGGGGCGGCTTGCCATTGGCGCAGACGTGGCAGGACGTGGCCGACACTTTGCTGAACTGCGTATAACGCCCCCCTGCGCGTGCCGCCTGGACCGAGGCGATCTGAACCTGCTGATCGAATACCATGCGGGCCCCGATCAACAGACCGTTCATGATCCCGTCATCCAGCTCGGCGGAATCAGCCAGCAACGTTGTCGCGCCGCCCTGATCAATGCGCACTGGCCCTTCTAACGACAAATTGCCGGTTTCGCGGTCATAGGTGATCCGCGTGGCCGTGACCTTTGTGTCGCCCTGGAAGGCTTCGACATTCCCTTCGGCCACCAGATTGCGTTCGGGCGTGATAAATATCCGGTCGGCCACCAGCAGGGCGGGTTGATCCTCTTGCACGGTGCCCTGAGCAGCGCCGGCAGCAGATTGAGATTGCGCCGCCACGCCCGCGGGCAAGGCCAGAGCAACCGCACCGGACAGCAACAAACTGGCAATAAGCCGCATCAGCCGTCCTCCGCATGCAGCAATAGGCCAAGGGACAGAAGAATGGCTGCGAAGGGCGGGGCCCAGGCCGCGACTAAGATAGGCAATTGACCGTTTTCCCCCAGAATTTGGGCAAAGTTACGAATGAAGTAGATGCCAAAGCCCAGCAGAACGGCTGTCAGCACGGCGATCCCGGTGCCGCCGAACCGGACATGGCGCATGGTGAAGGCCGCACCAATCAGAACCATCGACATCAGGAATAACGGGCGCGCCAGTTGTACCTGCAACCAAACTTCATATTGTTTGGTCGAAAATCCGGCCTCGCGCAGGTCTCGGATCAGTTCCGGCAGGTCATAGACCGATACGGAATCCTGTTCGCCCAGCGTGTCCAGAATGCGCTGGCGTGTCAGCGAGGTGGGAACCTCGAGCCGGGCGTGTTCAGTGGCGTGGGTTTCCGGGTTAACACCGCCTTCCAGCGACCAGATCTTGGCATTGGTCAGAATCCAAGTGCCATTCTCAAGATCCGCCTGGTCGGCCACGATCTGTTGGGTCGGCGTACCGTCCGGAGCGAAGGTAATGATCGTCACTTGATTAAGCGTGAACGTATCTCCATTCGACGTGTCCCTGGCGTGAATCACCGATTGGCCATTGGCCGAGCCCTGCCGCAGCCACAGGCCCTCTGCGCTGATCGACAGAGTTGATCCGCCGTTGTTCTTGTAGGATTCGGCAAGCCGCTTGTATTCTTCCGACGTGGCGGCCGCGATGGGGTTCAGCATGCCAACCGCCATTGCGCCGATGATCAGGGCGATCACAACCGGGGCCAACAAGGCGCGGATACCCGAGCGACCGGTGGCGCGGGTCACAACCAATTCCGAGCTGCGGGCCAGCCCGATAAACAGCGCGATCGTGGACAATATGACCAACAAAGGCAGCATTTCGCTGATCGCGGCAGGTGTATTCAACAGCGTTAACTGTAACAGCTGACCAAAAGACAGATTTGCCTCGTCAAAACGGCGCACCTGTTCGATCAGGTCGATCAGAATCATCAGCGTCAAAAAGATACTGCCGATGACCAGGAAACTTTGAATGAAACGGCGGGCGAAATAACGGTCGAGGATCACGTATGAACTCCCGCCGATAAGGCGCGTAAACAGCCTATGGTCGCGTACAGACCAGAATCACCGCGGCACGCCATTGTGCGCGACGGCCTATGCCTGCTCTGTCTTGCCAAAACCTTCTCCCCCGAGCCTGTCGGATTTTTTCCGGGACTTTAATGCAATTGCCGTCCGGGGAAAACTGCTATCTGGTCAAGCCGCGCGGCGCGGGCTAGGTCTTGGGGAACTGATTTTGAGGAGTTTGCAATGAGCAGTCTTGTACCGATCCAATTCCAAGACACAGACATGGATGCGATGGCGCAGGCCGAAGGGCGCGTGGCCATTATCATCCCGTCTGATGGCAAGATGAACCCAGCTGCTCGTCGCGCCAACCGCCTGACCCGCGGTGCTGTTGCGAGGCTGGTCGAAAGTGAGCGGTTCGAAAAGGTGAAGACCGGCGACGTGATCTCATTGGCGTGGCCAGGTGGCATGGCGGCCGAAGCACTGGATGTTCTGGTTCTGCCGCGCCGTCCCGATCCGGTCGAGGCCCGCAAAGCCGGTGCCGCGCTGGCCAAGCTGGCGGGCAGCAAGGATCTGCTGGTCATGGCTGGCAATCAGGTCAAGGCCGAGGATCTGGCCATGGGCATCGCGCTGCGCAGCTATGATTTTGACGCGCACAAGACCAAGGAGTCGGATGAAGCCGGTTCGGTCATGATCAGCCACCAGAAGGCCGATGAGATCGAGGCCGCCTTTGCACCGCTCTATGCCGTGGCGGATGGTGTGCGCATGACACGCGACCTGACCAACGAGCCCGCCAATGTTCTGACCACCACTGAATTCGCCGATCGTCTTGCTGAGATGGAGGCACTGGGGCTTGAGGTCGAAGTGCTGGAAGAGGACAAACTGGCCGAACTTGGCATGCGCACGCTGCTGAGCGTCGGGCAGGGATCTGTCAGCCCGTCGAAGGTAGTGGTGATGCAGTGGAACGGCGGCGACAAGGATGACGCGCCGCTGGCTCTGGTCGGCAAAGGTGTCGTGTTCGACACAGGCGGCATCTCGCTGAAACCGGCGGGCGGTATGGAAGATATGACCATGGACATGGGCGGCGCAGGTGTCGTTGCGGGCACCATGCGCGCACTGGCCAAACGTAAGGCCAAGGCGAATGTTGTCGGTCTGGTTGGTCTGGTCGAGAACATGCCTTCGGGCAATGCAACCCGGCCAGGCGACGTGGTCAAATCCATGAAGGGCGACACGGTCGAAATCATCAACACCGACGCGGAAGGCCGTTTGGTTCTGTGCGACGTGATGTGGTACGCGCAGGAACGGTTCCAACCGGTCGGCATGGTCGATCTGGCCACCCTGACAGGTGCGATAATTATCGGGCTGGGCCATGAGAACGCTGGCGTCTTTTCGAACAATGACACATTCTGCAATGCATTCCTGAAAGCGGCGGGTGCCGAGGATGAAGGCGCGTGGCGGATGCCTTTGGGCGAAGCCTATGATAAGCAGTTGAAATCGCGGATTGCCGACATGAAGAACGTTGGCGGCCGCCCTGCTGGGTCAATCACAGCCGCGCAATTCCTGCAACGTTTTGTCAAAGAAGAAACGCCGTGGATTCACCTGGATATCGCCGGTGTGGCTTCGGTTTCATCCGAGACGTCCTACGCCCCCAAAGGCGCGACCGGCTGGGGCGTTCGCGCGCTTAGCCGCTTTGTGCAGGACAATTTCGAGTAAGCTGATGGGAGCCGTCTATTTCTATCACCTGACCCGCCAACCACTTGAGCACACCTTGCCGGTGCTACTGGACAAGGCGCGGCAGGCCGGGTGGAAGATTGCCGTGCGGGGCACTGATCCCGCACGGATGGACTGGCTTGACGAAAAACTGTGGTTGGGACCCGAAGATGGATTCCTGCCACATGGTCGAGCAGGCGGCCCGCACGATTCTGCGCAGCCGATCCTGCTGACGACCGAGGCGCAGGCCGCCAATGACCCGTCCTGTGTCATGGCGGTGGACGGCGCGCCGGTCGACCCTGATGAGATCAAGAAGCTGGATCGTGTCTGCATCCTGTTCGACGGCAATGACAGCCACGCCGTTCAGCACGCGCGGGGACAGTGGAAAGCTCTGACGGGCGCGGGATGTTCCGCCCAATACTGGTCCGAGGAATCCGGACGCTGGGAAAAAAAGGCCGAGGCCTGAGGCACAATCCGCCGACCGCACACTGATCAATTGCGCGCGAGTGTATGACTGACGAGGCCTATATGACCGTTTTGAGCCCGAAGCAGTTAACAAAGCTTTCAGAACGGCCAGCTATTTTCTGCCCCACTACCTTCGCTTCTCGGCAGCCCGACGAACCGCGAGGACCGCTGTGGCGTAATCTCCCAGAGAAATCCCTCTGAACGCGAAAGCGGCCGGTTTCTCGCATACAGTGGTATCGACTTCTCCCGAGACAATTTCCATCAGGTCGCCGGTTACTTGCCGATAAGGCAGCATTGGCTTGTCGCTTTCAAGTTCCTGTGTTCGGTCGTCAACAATAATAGTTTCAAAAGCGGTCATGCCCTCTGGAAACCATGGAATGCAGGCATCTGTAATGGCGGCGAAGGCAGTCGGTTTTAGCCATCGGGCGTCCAGAAACGGTTCGATGGAGTAGTCCAATGTTATTGATGTCACCACCAGATCAGCATCACGCAAGGCGTCCTTGGCATTGGCGGCCATTTCGGCCTTGAGGCCCATGTCCCGAGCACGGCGACAAAGCTTGTCGGCATTCGCCTTGCCACGTCCGAACACACGAATGCTCTTTAAGGGAAAAATTTCCGAAAAAGCAGCCAAATGGGAGTGAGCTTGCACGCCGGCACCAACAAAAGCCATCGTCTCGGCTTTAGGGTCAGCAAGTCGCCGCGCCGCCACCATGGACAGTGCCGCTGTTCTGACAGCCGTAACCCAGTTCGCATCCAGGACCGCTCGGAGAATCCCGGTTTGCCCGTCCATGACCATGATTGCGCCGTTAATCGCAGGGAGTCCCTTTGACGGATTGTTTGGGCACACCGTGACTTGTTTGGTCACGATGAACCCATCAGTTCCCACCGCCAAGGTGGACATTGCGTATCGTCCATCCCCGGGCAAAATAGCAGTCTTAGGAGATGTATGAAGCTGTCCGCCTGCCTTGGCTATCAGGGCAGATTCGATTGCGTCGGCAACTTCAGAAGGCTGAATGCCTAAACCTTCCAAATCCTCGTCGGAGAGATAAGTTAGATTGCTTTCAGAAGTCATGTCGGCGCCTCTCCGCTTTGCAATCTGGCTTTCTGACTGCGGGCGTTGTCTTGGATAACTTGTTCCCGTCAGGTTTTGTTCTCAAGTGCAGTGTTGCTGAAATAGTAAATCTATCTGTCTAAAGCACTTCAACAAAACGTGGCCTCGCCGCGGTGAAAAAGCGGTCTGAACCGAATGACAGACAAGCCCGTACACCGGCCATTGGAAATGTGTCTATCTTCGAAAACAACTGCGAGAATACCCGTATCATGGTGGCATACAGTACCGTGGGATACGGCTGACATTTCTCCACTCTTGGGATTAGCCCTACGCAAAACTGTATCCCTGTTGCACTTGAATTGATCGCCTTCGCCCTTGCTCTGACTGTTCGCTGCTTTAGGGTGCGCACCGTTGCGAGCGGAGGGAATTCAGGATGAAAAAGAACCCATTGGGACGTACCGGTATCGAGGTGACGGATTTGTGCCTTGGCACCATGACTTTCGGCACGCAGACCTCTGAGGCGGATGCTCATACGCAGATCGATATGGCGCTGGAGGCCGGGCTCAACTTCGTTGATGCAGCCGAAATGTACCCGGTGAACCCTGTCTCGAAAGAGACAGTTGGGCGGACCGAAGAAATTCTGGGCAACTGGAACGCGGTGAATCCCGCACGGCGGGCAGAGTACATTCTGGCGACCAAGCATTCCGGTGCCGGATTCGCACATGCCCGCGATGGGGCACCAATTTCTGCGCAAACGATCCCCGAAGCGATCGAAGGGTCTCTGCGCCGGTTGCAGACGGACTGCATCGATCTGTATCAGTTTCACTGGCCCAATCGCGGCAGCTACATGTTTCGGCAGAACTGGGATTATGCGCCATCCGGTCACAACACCGATGAGGTGCTGGAGAATATGCAGGGGTGCCTTGAAGCCCTGCAAAGGCAGGTCGACAAGGGCAATATCCGCGCATTTGGCCTGTCGAATGAAAGCGCATGGGGCACCGCGCAATGGCTTCGATTGGCCGAACAAGTGGGTGCTCCTCGGGTCGCTTCGGTTCAGAATGAGTATTCCCTGCTTTGCCGACATTTTGACACCGACATGTCCGAGTTAAGCGTGCACGAGGATGTTGGCCTGATGGCATTTTCTCCGCTTGGGGCAGGGTTTCTGACTGGCAAATATCAGGACGGCGCGGTGCCCAGGGGCTCGCGCATGGATCTGGTCCCAACCATGGGCGGGCGCAAGTATGACCGTGTGTTTGGGGCCGTCGATGCCTATCTGGAAGTCGCGCGGCGGCACGGCCTGGATCCTGTGCATATGGCGCTGGCGTGGTGCCGGACACGGCCGTTCATGATGTCCGCTATTTTTGGCGCGACCACAGTTTCGCAGCTGGCGCATATTCTGGACGGCAAGGACCTGCAATTGGGGGCTGACGTCCTGAAGGACATCAGCGCGGCGCATCGCGCGCATCCGATGCCATTCTAGGGGGCTCTGCCCCCGCCGCGCATTGCGCGACTCCCCCAGGATATTTTTGGCCAGATGAAGTGGATCCGGTCAGTGATGGGTAGGCTGGATCCGGTCCTGACGCAGGTCTCTGGCCGACTGACCATGGGCGGTCCGAAAGGCACGGGCAAAGCTGGATTGCGAGGCAAATCCTGTGGCGAGTGCCACGTCCATCAGCGGCATGTCCGTGTCGGTGACCAGACGGCGGGCTTCGGCCAGGCGCAGTTGCAGATAGTGGTCCTGTGGCGTCGTATTCAGTCGCAGACGGAACTGTTGCTGCAAGGTGCGGGGGCTGGTGCCCAAGGTATCGGCGATGTCGGCCAATGGCAGAGGGTCCTCCAGTGACCTTTCCATCAGCGAGTTTGCCTTTGCTGTCAGGGCCGTATGGCGGTGCGGTGCGCCTGTACGGCTTTGTGGCTTTGACGGTTCAGGTGCGCCTTCGTAAAGGAACAGGCCGGACACGCGGGCGGCAAAACCTGCGCCGTGGCGCGCGGCGATGATGTGCAGCATCATCTCGACCGCCGGGATCGCGCCGCCGGAGGTCAGGCGGTTGCCGGAAACGGTGAACCGGTCAGGGCGAACGTCAACTTCGGGGAAACGGGTCGCGAAGTTATCCAGGTCTTCCCAGTGCGTCGTGGCCGAATGGCCGTTCAGCAAGCCGGCTTCGGCCAACAGCCAGGGGCCGCCGTCGATCCCGGCCATGGTGGCTCCTGTACCGGCAATGCGGCGCAGACCCGCCAGCAAGCTGGGTGTGGCGTGACGGGCCAGTTGGAACCCGGCAATCACGATCATCAGGTCGCAACTCTGCAGCCGTGTCAGCGGGATGCCCGGAACGTTAAGAGCGCTGGTCAGCATCGCTGGTTCGGTAGTGGCCGTCACATAATCCCAGTCAAAGGCCGGGCGGTCTGCCAGACGGTTGGCGGCGCGCATCGGATCAACGGCCGAGGCAAAGCTGAGCGTGTTGCATTCATCCAGAACCAGCACGGCCGTTTTCAGGGCGCGATGTTCGGGCTGCAATATGTTTTTTGCGGATTTCATCAAGTTCGATTCGCATTCTGGCAAGTTGTTTGCCCAAGGCTGCGCCAGAGTCGGGGATGAACGCAAATCGGAATCCGGGGAGAAGCCTGAGGATAACTCAGGGCGAAACCGGGTATAAGTTGGGGAAAACACCATGCCACTGGAAATGAACCGCGAAGTCTTCATCACCTGTGCTGTCACCGGCTCGGGCGGAACGCAGGATCGAAGCCCGCATGTACCACGTTCACCGAAGCAGATTGCTGAAAGCGCGATCGCGGCGGCCAAAGCTGGTGCGGCCATCGTGCATTGCCACGTACGCGATCCCGAAACCGGCGCGCCCAGCCGCCGGTTGGACCTGTACCGCGAGGTGACCGACCGCATTCGCGAGGCCGAGGTGGACGTCGTTCTGAACCTCACTGCTGGTATGGGCGGAGACATGATCTTTGGCCCCACAGAGGCTCCTTTGCCGTTGAACGAGGAAGGTACCGACATGATCGGCGCAGCCGCGCGGGTCGAGCATGTGGCCGAGTGTCTGCCCGAGATCTGCACCTTGGACTGCGGCACAATGAACTTTGCCGAAGCCGATTACGTCATGACCAACACGCCGGGCATGCTGCAGGCGATGGGTCGGATGATGACGCATCTGGGTGTGAAGCCCGAGATCGAAGCCTTTGACACCGGTCATCTGTGGTATGCCAAGCAACTGGTGAAGGACGGCATTCTGGATAGTCCGGCTCTGGTTCAGTTGTGCATGGGCGTGCCTTGGGGTGCGCCGGATGATCTGAATACCTTTATGGCCATGGTCAACAATGTCCCGGATGACTGGACATTCAGCGCCTTTGCGCTGGGACGAAACCAGATGGCCTATGCATCGGCATCGGTTCTGGCTGGCGGTAATGTGCGTGTCGGGCTCGAAGACAACCTGTGGTTGGACAAAGGCGTTCTGGCGGAAAACTGGCAGCTGGTTGAACGCGCCAACACCATCGTTTCGAACATGGGTGCGCGCGTGATCGGAGCGCAGGAAGTGCGCGAGAAGCTGGGGCTGGTGAAGCGGGCGCCGAAGGCCTGAAACACCCCCTTCTAGAGGTTTCGCAAAGCCAAGACACCGGGGCATCAACTGAAGGAATAACTCATGAAAGTGATGTCGCGGTGTTTGGCGCTTGTCGGAGCAGGATTTCTGGCGGCTTGCCTTCCAACGGATGACAAGGCGGAGGCTGAACCTGCACAGAATGAAACGCAGGCTTGCGAGGCCAAGGGCGGAACTTACGAGGTTGCGGGCAAAGCCCAACAGTATGTGTGCATCCTGCCTTTGGCAGATGCGGGCAAGACCTGTGAAACAGGTTCGGACTGTGACGGCTTTTGCCTGTCCGAGACCAAACAGTGCAGCGCGGTCACGCCGCAGTTCGGATGCACTCCGCATCTGGATGAGACGGGGCGCGAGCTGGTGATCTGTATCGACTAGGAAAAGATATGACAAAAACAGCAGCTATCATTGGTGGTGGTGTAATCGGCGGCGGATGGGCTGCCCGGTTTCTGCTTAACGGCTGGGATGTCCGGGTGTTCGATCCGGACCCAGAGGCTGAGCGTAAGATTGGCGAGGTTCTTGACAATGCACGGCGGTCTCTGCCGGGGCTGAGTGATGTGCCATTGCCAGCTGAGGGCATGCTGACCTTCCATGATGAGATGGTAGACGCTGTACAAGGGGCCTCCTGGATTCAGGAAAGCGTGCCCGAACGGCTGGACCTGAAGCTGAAGGTTTACAAAGGCTTGCAGGAGGCTTGTGATCCGGAAGCGATCATCGGCTCTTCGACCAGCGGGTTCAAGCCGTCCGAACTGCAGGAGGGCGCTCTTCGTCCCGAACAGATCGTGGTGACGCACCCGTTCAACCCAGTCTACCTGCTGCCTCTGATCGAGCTGGTTCCGACTGAAAAGAACGCACCCGAGATGGTTGAGCGGGCGCAAGAGCTGTTGAAATCAGTCGGGTTCTTCCCGCTGCACGTCAAAAAAGAGATTGATGCGCATATTGCCGACCGGTTTCTTGAGGCCGTGTGGCGCGAGGCGCTGTGGCTGGTCAAAGACGGTATCGCCACCACCGAAGAGATCGACGAAGCGATCCGCATGGGCTTTGGCATCCGTTGGGCGCAGATGGGGCTGTTCGAAACCTACCGAGTGGCTGGTGGTGAGGCCGGTATGCGGCACTTCATGGCACAGTTCGGTCCGGCACTAAAATGGCCATGGACCAAGCTGATGGACGTGCCGGAGTTCACGGATGAGTTGGTGGACATGATCGCCGATCAGTCGGATGCGCAGTCTGGTATGCATTCGATCCGCGAATTGGAACGCATTCGCGACAATAACCTTGTGGGTATGATGCGCGCGCTGAAGGCGCAAAACTATGGGGCCGGTGCCGTTTTGAACCAGCACGATGCGATGCTGAAACCCCACGCGCTGCCGACGCTGGATCAGGCGGATCTCAGCCAACCGATCCTGACTCTGGCCCGCGCTGTGCCGCTGGATTGGACCGACTACAACGGTCACATGAACGAAGCGAACTACCTCGAGGCTTTCTCGGCCGCAAATGATCGTTTCATGGAATTCATTGGTTGTGATGCGGACTACATCGCCTCTGGCGGCAGTTACTTCACCGCTGAAAATCACATTCGGTATGTCGACGAAGTGCATGCGGGCGCGAAGATCGAAGTGCGCACACAGATGCTGTTGGGGCAGGGCAAGAAACTGCACGTTTTCCACAGCATGTACGAGGGCGAAAAGCTGCTGGCCACTGGCGAAAGCTTCATGCTGCATGTCAGCCTGGAAGACCGCCGTCCAAGTGCGCCTTCGGCTGAGATCGAGGCCGCAATGGCCCGGATTTCCGAAGCTCAGGCGAGTTTGCCCTATCCGGAAGGTGCGGGTGCTGCGATCCGCAAACCGGCATGAGCGGGCGCGTTCTGATCACGGCTGGCGCCTCGGGCGTTGGCCGTGCCATGGCCGAGGCTTTTGATGCAGCCGGGGCGCAGGTCTGGGTGGCTGATGTTGATCCCAAAGCCCTGTCCGACTGCCCATCCCATTGGCAAGGGTCCAAGGTGAATGTCGCAGACGAAGACGCCGTGGCTGCACTTTTCAAGGATATCGAAGCGACATGGGGCGGATTAGACGCCTTGTGTGCCAATGCCGGCATCGCTGGCCCCACGGCATTGGTCGAGGACGTGGCCCTTGAGGATTGGAGACAATGTCTTGCTGTGAATCTGGAAGGTGCGTTTCTGTGCTCCAAATACGCGGCGCCAATCCTGAAGCGGCAAGGCAGCGGGGCAGTGATCATTACGTCTTCGACGGCTGGCCAATACGGCTATCCTAACCGGGCTCCCTATGCCGCAGCGAAGTGGGGGATGATCGGTCTGGCCAAGACGCTGGCGATGGAGCTTGGTGCGCATGGTGTACGCTGCAATGTCATTTGCCCCGGTGCAGTAGAAGGCCCCCGGATGGAAGGCGTGCTGCAACGCGAGGCTGATGCCAAGGGTATGACACGGGATCAGGTTTATGAGGGATACGCCTCGGGCACCTCAATGGGCCGATTTGTCGAAGGTCACGACATTGCCAATATGGCTGTATTCCTTGCATCGGATGCAGCCCGATTGGTGTCGGGGCAAGTGATTGCCGTCGACGGGCATACGGTCAACCCCGACCCAAAGGTCTAACCCTGATTGGGGCCGCGAATCTGGCGGATGCTCTGCCGGACTGCCTGCCAGTCACGTGCTTGCTGCATATTCCCGGCTGCCTTGCATTCGCGCATTTTCTGCGCCGCTTCGGCCTCGGCCTGATCTCCGTGGGCCGTATAAAGCGCCCGTGCATATTGAGCGGTCTTTAGTGCGTCCATTCCTATGGTCCTCCGTCTGTGATCGGATCGCTCGAAGGTTCGCGCCAAGTGACGATATCACAGGTTGACGGCTTGCGCATCCATGGGACCGCTATCAGGCGGAAATCGTTGACCGCAACTGCCTGAGATGCTCGGGAAAATCTCGCGCCGTTACATCCGCTTCGCGCACCAAGGTATCGAAATGACGGGTAAAAGTTTCAATTCTGTCGCGGTCTCGAAAGGCCATATAGTGGCTGCCTGCGTAAAATACGCACAGCAGCGGACCGAAGATCGTGACAGGCGCGGAATAGAGTCTCTTGGCGTCAAACAGATAAATGCGCATGCGGGGGTACAGCTGGTCGCTCAGCTCCAGCAAGTGATCAATCTGGTCTACCCTGATATTAGGGCATAACCCCTCATAATACCCGGTCGCGCGGGCAAAACTGTCGATTTCATACAGCGGCATGGCGATTTCATAATCGGATTGCGCGCTGCGCATCCATGTCAGGCGGTCCGCTGAGGCACCGATGGCCTGATCTGCCGTTCGGCCCAGATGTGGTGCGTATTCCCACTCCAGAACCGCCCGCGTTTTCAGCATGTCGGGCAGGGTGGCCGGCACATAGCGAACCTTGTAGCCCGCCGCCTCTTTGTGCCATTCGAAAATGCGTTCGTCGACCAGTGCGCGCGGGGCCTTGGTCATGCTCAGTGAGCTGGCCAAAAGCTCGGCTGCGCTTTCGGGTCGATCAGACAGGCTAAGCAACCAATCCGCCGAAACCCCAAGCGCCGAGGCGCAGCTGCCCACCACATGCGCATTCGGCAGCCGCGCTCCTTCACCGGTCAAAAGCTGAGAGACGGTCGAGCGGTCGACGCCAATATCCCGCGCCAGCGCGCTTTGGCTCATGTGCCGTTCTTCCATGGCGCGGGCAAGGCGAAGCCGAAACTGCGCAGCTCGGTCTCTTTTGTCGATCTTATCCTGCATGTGATGATAAATATCACGTATGATGAGTTTTGTTAATCATATTCAGAATTTTCAATCCCGCCTGTGATCCGTAATTCTTAAAGTATAACAATAATATGGGTGACGGAATGGAAACGCGACGAAGATCGGTCGTGAAAGCTGTGGTGTGGAATGCGATGGGCCTGGTCATGATGACCTTGGTTGGTCTGGTCGCAACAGGCTCGGCAGCTGTCGGTGGGACGCTGGCGATTGTAAACACGGGTATCGGTCTGACGATGTACGTGATTTATGAACGCGTGTGGGCCGGTATCACGTGGGGCCGGAATGTCTGAGCGTCCGGGACCAGAGTGGGGCACATTCGCCCTGATCGTAGCCTGCTATGCAGCGTGGCTGCTGGTGATCTTCACATTGCCGGTCTGGCTGACCATTCCCGCCATGGGGTTGGTCGCTGCTCTGCACTCATCACTGACTCACGAGGCACTGCACGGGCATCCGTTTCGCACGCGTTGGCTGAACGAAGCGCTGATGGCCTTGCCTCTGACATTGTTCATTCCGTACAACCGGTTCCGCGACCTGCATCTGGCGCATCACAGGGATTCGACACTGACCGACCCCTATGACGACCCCGAGTCGAACTATCTGGACCCGAAGGTATGGAACACTCTCAAAGGCTGGCAAAAACGGCTGCTGAGGGCGAATAATACTCTGCTTGGGCGCATGGTGATCGGCCCGGCGATTGGCCAGTTCACATTCTTTCGGGATGAGTTGCGCGGTGCCAAACGCGGAGACAAAGCCATATTGGTGGCATGGGGGCTGCATCTGATCGGAGTAGCCGCTGTTTTGTGGGTGGTAGCTCAGTCTCCCATGCCTGTCTGGGCCTTTGTTTTGTCCGCTTATCTCGGGTTGGGGTTGGTTAAAATCCGGACGTTTCTCGAGCATCGGGCACACGAAAACTCCAGCGCCCGAACGGTTATTGTCGAAGATCGTGGTTTGTTGGCTTTTCTGTTTTTGAACAACAACCTGCACGTCGTTCATCACATGAATCCGGGCGCGCCATGGTACCGGTTGCCCGCGCTGTACCGTGCCGGAAAAAACCGCTATCTAGCCAGTAACGAGGCCTATGTTTATCGGTCCTATGCGCAGATTTTCCGGGAATATTTCTGGCGCGCGAAGGACCCGGTGGCGCATCCGCTCTGGCCAAAGGGCTGATTTGCCGACACAAGGGAATTCATGAGTTTGTGGATTCCCGTCACCATCGCCGCCGCTGCATTTCAAACCGTGCGGTTCATGCTGCAAAAGTCGCTAAGCACCGTGAAGCTGTCAGCAGCGGGGGCGACTTTTGCGCGATTTGCCTACTCCATGCCTCTGGCCGTTCTTGGCCTGATCGTTGCGATGCAGATGACCGGCTTCAGCTTGCCGGGCATGACCGGGCGTTTCTGGCTGTTTGCTGTGATCGGTGGGACTACGCAGATCCTCGCGACCATCTGCGTGGTGGCTCTGTTCAAGCAACGCAACTTTGCGGTCGGAATTACGTTTAAGAAGACTGAGGTTATCCAAACGGCCATTGTCGGATTTCTGGTCTTAGGTGATCAGGTATCTTCGGGCGCGTTATTTGCGATTGTCCTGGGATTGGTAGCGGTTCTGCTGTTGTCGAAAAATCCCGGTGGAGAAGGGGCTTGGTGGGCACACCTCACCAACAGGGCATCACGCCTTGGGCTGGGGTCCGGCGTTCTGTTCGCCTTTTCATCCGTCAGCTATCGCGGTGCATCGTTGGAATTGGGGGACATTGACGCCTGGTTCCGGGCACTGGTCACTCTGGCCGTTGTGGTCTCGTTCCAATTCCTCAGCATGGGGTTGTGGCTGCTCTGGCGGGACCGGGCCGAATTGCGCGCGGTTTGGGAGACACGCCGCACAGGCGTTTTTGTCGGCCTCACCAGCCTGTGCGGATCGTTCTGCTGGTTCTTCGCCTTCACGCTGCAAAACGCGGCTTATGTCAAAGCGCTGGGGCAGGTTGAGTTGATCCTCAGCCTGTTTGCTTCGATCCTTTTCTTCCGGGAACGTATCACCCGGCGTGAGATCGCCGGGATGACGCTGCTTGGAGCCTCGATACTGGCGCTGGTGCTTACGATTTAGCCTGCGCGGCGCTCGTCAAAGCTGAGGGCGATGAAGCTGGGCAGGTGATCGCCCATGCCAACGACGGCGGGGCTCTTGTCGTCTCGGCGGCCACGCCCCTTTGGCTCTTTGTCCTTCTTGCGGTCGTTCTTCCTGCTTTCGCCTTTCTTGGCGTCGGTTGGTTTGGCTTTCCGCTCGGGCTTTGGCGCGTCTTCTTTGGGTTCTTCGGTTTTGACCGGGTTGTCGATCCGGGGAATGTCCTTTTGGATCAGTTTTTCAATTGCAGCCAAAGCTTTTTCGTCCCGTCCCGAGCAGATGGTAATTGCTTTGCCATCGCGCCCGGCACGACCGGTACGACCAATGCGGTGCACGTAATCCTCTGGATGGCCGGGGACGTCGAAATTGAACACATGGCTCACCGATGGCACATCCAGGCCACGCGCGGCCACGTCCGAGGCGACCAGCAGGCGCAGGGAACCGTCGCGGAAGCCATCAAGCGTTTTCATCCGCTGCGATTGATCCAGGTCGCCGTGGATCGCGGCGGCATCATAACCGTATTTCTTCAGCGATTTTGCGCAGATATCAACGTCGGTCTTGCGGTTGCAGAAGATGATCGCGTTGGTGCACTTGTCACCTTCGGCATCGATCAGAGCGCGCAGAACCTTGCGCTTGGCGCTGGCTTCGCGATCGCGGCGACCGCCTTTGAACATCACGACGCCCTGTTCGATGGTCTCGGATGCGGTGGCCTGTCGGGCAACCTCGACGCGGGTGGGCGCGGACAGGAAGGTATCGGTGATCCGCTCGATCTCGGACGCCATGGTGGCCGAGAAGAACAGGGTCTGACGGGTAAAGGGCGTTAGCGAGAAGATGCGTTCGATATCGGGGATGAAACCCATGTCTAGCATCCGGTCGGCTTCGTCCACCACCATGATCTGAACGCCCGTTAGCAGCAGCTTGCCGCGTTCGAAATGGTCCAGCAGACGGCCCGGTGTGGCAATCAGAACGTCGACGCCCCGGTCGATCAGTGCGTCCTGTTCCTTGAAGCTGACGCCGCCGATCAGCAGCGCCTTGGTCAGTTTCAGGTGTTTGGCGTAGGTGTCAAAATTTTCGGCCACCTGCGCGGCCAGTTCCCGTGTGGGGCACAGCACCAAAGAGCGCGGCATGCGCGCGCGGGCGCGCCCGCGGGCCAACAGAGTGATCATCGGTAGCGTAAAGCTGGCCGTCTTACCGGTGCCGGTCTGCGCAATGCCCAGAACATCGCGCCCTTCAAGTGCGGCGGGAATCGCGCCTTCCTGAATTGGGGTCGGGGATTCGTATCCGGCTTCCTCAATGGCTTTGAGGACCTTCGGGTTCAGGTTCAGTTCGTTGAATTTTGTCATGTATGTCCGGTTCATGCGGACACTAGACCTGGCCCGCGCGTCAAAGGAATGCCGGGCCCGGATGGCCATGCGCTGTCAGGCACATTTCGGCTTTGCGCGGACATAACAAAATCATGGGGCAGGGTCAAATGAAGAGCCCTTAACCTGTCGTCGCCAAGACCCGCTGCTGGTTTTGCGCAACAATTCAGCAACTTCCGGGAAAGTGTTTCGCAACCTTTGCGTCCAGATCGAGCGCTCTGTGCCGGATCAACCCGTGCTCGTCCAGACGTTCACGCACACTGGGATCGGCGCCGCTAATTTCGTCGTAGAACGCCCGTAAGCCGTCCTTGCCTTGTTCTGTTTCGATCCAGCTCAGCAATTCGTTCATATTCATACCGCCGCGTTCTCGCGGTATATTTGGGGACATACCCGGTTGATACGATCCGCGCGACAACCTGAAGGAGTAATGGGTCCGGAAATGTTCCCAGTCAGGTGCGTGCCTGTGGCACAGCTGAACCCCCGGAAGTTCTGTTTTGTCGCGCAGAACCTCGCCGTTCTGAAAGAGGTTGTGAATGCGAAAGCTGATTTTGGGCATCCCTGTCCGCGCAAACAGCTTTCCTTGGGTGTGGCTGAAAAAGCCGCACAAAACAAAGGCACCGTAATTGGGGTAAATGGACTGAACGATGCCATCCCGATTTTGTCCCTTCGGGATGTAAGCCTTGTAAAGATCCTCGGCATCGGCAATGGCCTCAATCGGGCGCACCCGTGCGAAAGGCGTGCTGTTCGGCATTTCCGACAACACACCACGTATTGATTGCCTGCTCCAGATGAACTCATCAATGTCGATATGGGCAAGCCAGTCCAGATCTGTTCGTCGGTAGGCCTGCGTGGCATTTGCGGTCTGACGAACCTGGTGTTTTTGCGGTCTTTCCCGATTCCGGCGCGCCCAGAACTTAGCATCGCAATTCCGCACTTTGATCTTTGGATGCCTGTCGATGATCTCGCGTGCTTCCGGATTCGGTTCGTCCAGGTAGATGTAGATTTTGTCCGGGTCCAGGTCGAGATGATAGGCTGCGAACCGAAGAATCTCCTGTGTGGTTCCGCGTAACGTCGTCACAATGCCCCAGGTCGTCATTTGCGAGCCTCACGCCGTGCCGCGCGCGTCTCACGCATTTTTGCCAGGCGGCGGAACACCGTGCCGGGATCGCGGTTCAAGGCCGTAAACAGGTGGTCGACAAGGGGGGCGACCGTCTCGTCGGTTAGCGCCTGCGCCCAGACCGGCGTCAAAAGATTGATATCCAAACCCCCGGTCTCAAACGAGAAACTATTCATTTCCATGGGCAATTCTGCATCTGCCTTGCGCCGCAGCCGATACGGTAACTCGGGTGAGCGACCTGAAAACAGGCGTTCAAATTCGTATAGCTTCATGAGGCCAAACAGAATTCGCATCGCGTGCCCAACTTCTCGTTGCGTAGAGTTGGCGCCGTGATCGGCAAACGTTTGGATCGACGACACCAGCCAACGCAGATCGAGTTGGTGGAGCAAGTGATCCGATTGCTCGGCCCACAATCGACAAAACAGGGCAGGAGCCTGATCGGGCCAGGATCGCTTTCGCAGGTTTGCAATAAGCTGTGCGTTCAGAAAGGCCAATTCAGATTTGCCGACGAACTCTGTTGCGATTTGCCGACGTTTGCGCGCCCAGGACGTGTTGTTTTCGCTGGGCTGCGGCTCCGCTGCGCTTTCCGGAACAGTTATAAGCGTCAATGGCGCCAAATCCACGTTTTCCGACGGCAGAACCTCGTCCCCAAAGTCGAAAGGGGCGCGGCGCCTTTCGAATCTGTCTTGCAGGGCAGGTAGGCCACCCGAATACGTCAGATCGTCATCCATACAGACCTTCGGCCAATTGCGTCAAACCATCATCTCTTTGGTTGCTGTCAGGTTCAGCTCGGGATAGTCGCGGACAACCCGGTCGATGTCCCACTGCAGGCGTGTCAGATAAACGATATCGCCGTCATGGTCATGGGCGATGTGCTGTTTATTGGCGTTGACGAATTTGTCGACCTCGGCCTTTTCACCGCTGACCCAACGGGCGCTAGTGAATTGCGACGCCTCAAAGCGCACAGGCAGGCCGTATTCCATCTCAATCCGGCTGGCCAGAACTTCGAACTGCAGCGCGCCGACCACGCCGACGATAAAGCCCGACCCAATCGAGGGTTTGAACACCTTGGCCGCGCCTTCTTCGGCAAACTGCATTAGTGCCTTTTCCAGATGTTTGGCCTTCATCGGATCGCCGGGCCGCACCGTCTGCAACAATTCCGGTGCGAAGGATGGGATGCCGGTCACGCGGATCGCTTCACCCTCGGTCAGCGTGTCACCGATGCGCAGCTGGCCGTGGTTGGGGATACCTATGATATCTCCGGCCCAGGCTTCTTCAGCCAGTTCCCGGTCAGAGGCGAGGAACAGAACCGGGTTCGAAATCGCCATCGGCTTTTTCGATCGTACATGCGTCAGCTTCATGCCGCGCTTGAAATGGCCCGAGGCCATACGAACAAATGCCACCCGGTCGCGGTGCTTGGGATCCATATTGGCCTGCACCTTGAAGACAAAGCCCGCGACCTTCTTTTCATCAGGTGCGATCTGGCGGGGTTCGGCGGACTGAACCTGCGGTTGCGGGCCATAGGCACCGATGCCTTCCATCAGTTCCTTGACTCCAAACGAGTTAATCGCCGAGCCGAACCAAATCGGGGTCATGTGCCCCTCAAGCACTGCTTGCGGGTCCAGCGCGGGCAGCAATTCGCGCGCCATCTCAACCTCTTCCAGCAGCTTGTCCAGCAGATGCTCGGGTACGTGTTCGGCCAGTTTGGGGTCGTCCAGACCGTTAATCTCGATGCTCTCGGCCACCTTGTTGCGGTCGGCGCGGTCCATCAGTTCCAGCCGGTCGCGCAGCATGTCATAGCACCCGATGAAATCACGGCCCACGCCAATCGGCCAGGCAGCGGGTGTGACGTCGATGGCCAGCATCTCTTGGATTTCGTCGATGATCTCGAACGTATCGCGGCTTTCGCGGTCCATCTTGTTACAGAAGGTCAGGATCGGCAGATCGCGCAGGCGGCAGACCTCAAACAGTTTCTGCGTCTGGCTTTCCACACCCTTTGCACCGTCGATCACCATCACAGCCGCGTCCACAGCGGTCAGCGTGCGATATGTGTCTTCGGAGAAGTCCGAGTGGCCGGGAGTGTCCACCAGGTTAAAACGGAAGTTGTCATAGTCGAACGACATTGCCGATGCCGATACCGAGATGCCCCGGTCTTTTTCCATCTGCATGAAGTCCGAACGGGTCCGCCGTGCCTCACCCTTGGCGCGCACCTGACCGGCCATCTGAATAGCGCCCCCGTACAACAGGAACTTTTCAGTTAGCGTCGTTTTGCCCGCATCCGGATGCGAGATAATGGCGAATGTCCGGCGCCGGGCGATCTCGGGCGGCAAAACGGGTTGGTTTGAGACGGTATCAAGCATGAACGCGCATATATGCGGGGAAACCTGCCGAGGCAAGACAAAGGGGCTGTTCAGAATCACGGGATTGTGGCAATGAGAACATATAGAGAACAAATAATGGAGAGGAGTGATGAATATTAAAGAAATTGCCGCAGAACTGGTCGCCGGATGCCGCGAAGGCCGGGCCAAAGAGAATTTGGATAAACTCTACGCTGACGATGCCGTTTCCGCCGAAGCGGTGGATTACTCGGGCATGGGGCGCGAAATCGTCGGGCGCGACGCGATCCGCGGCAAACACGAATGGTGGGAAGGCGCACATGATGTGACCGAGGCTTCGGTAAGCGACCCATTTGTGCATGGTGAGGACCGTTTTGCGGTGATTTTCGAAGTGAAGGGTACTGTGGTGGAAAGCGGCGACAGCTTTGATATGCGCGAGGTCGCCATTTACCACGTCGCGGATGGCAAGATCGTGCGCGAAGAGTTCTTTTATTGATCAAAGGTCCATTGCTGGTCTTCCCTGAAAGGCTGGTGCTAGATGTGCGGCAAAGACAGGGAGGATCAGATGGATCTGGGTATCAAAGGTAAACGTGCGCTGGTCTGTGCCAGCAGCAAAGGATTGGGTCTGGGCTGTGCCGAGGCCCTGGCCGCAGCGGGTGTTGATCTGGTGATGAACGCGCGCGGACCCGAGGCTTTGGAGGCTGCCGCAGAACGTATTCGTGCCGAAAAAGGCGTTCAGGTTCAAACGGTCGCCTGCGATGTAACCACGTCTGAAGGGCAGGCGCAGGTGATAAAATCTGCGCAGGGTGTTGATATCCTTGTGACAAATGCCGGTGGGCCGCCTCCGGGTCTGTGGTCGGACTGGGATCGCGATGATTTCATCAAGGCGCTAGATTCCAACATGCTGACGCCGATTGCGTTCATGAAGGCGCTTTTGCCAGGCATGATGGATAAGGGCTGGGGCCGGGTGGTTAATATCACCTCGCAATCTGTGCGCGCGCCGATCCCGGCTTTGGGTCTGTCAAACGCTGCACGTACCGGCCTGACGGGGTATGTTGCGGGAACTGCGCGTCAGGTGGCTCCGAAAGGCGTGACGATCAACAACTTGCTGCCGGGCATTCATGCCACTGATCGGGCGGATTCGTTGGATGGCGGTGTCGCTGCGCAAAAAGGGATTTCGATTGACGAGGCGCGCGCTGAACGCGCAGCAACAATTCCGGCGCGCCGGTACGGAACACGTGAAGAGTTTGGGGCCGCCTGTGCCTTTTTGTGTTCGCAGAGTGCAGGGTTTATCGTCGGTCAAAACATCCTGTTGGATGGCGGCGCCACCAATCTGACGATTTAACAATGGCACAGAATTTCTCGCTTAAGGATCAACTGTTTAACGCTGAAAAGACCCGCTACTTGGCGGGGCTTTTTGCGGGCGCGAACCCGTCTTTTGATGCAGAAGCGTTTGAAGCGAAGGTCATGTCACGTCTGCTGGATCTTGAGCTGAAAGAACGGATGGTCTGGATTGCAGAATGCCTACAACAGGCCGTACCGGGCGATTTGCCTGAGGTCGCGCCAACACTGCTGCGCGCCTTGCCGCCGCCTCTGGATCCCAGCAAAACGGATGACGATTTCGGGGATTTCATCTTTGCACCGTTAGGCGACTGGGTTGTCGCCGTGGGGCTGGACCAGCCAGAGCAATCAATGGATGTGCTTGAGGAACTGACACAGCGATTTTCGATGGAATGGGCCATACGCCCGTTCCTCAATACCCATCAGGAACTGGTGCTGTCACGGATGGGGGAGTGGTGCGCACATGACAGCTATCACGTGCGCCGACTGGTCAGCGAAGGCACAAGGCCGCGTTTGCCCTGGGGGCAGGCGGTTGCGCTTGATCTGACCGATCCGCTGCCGTTTTTGGACCGGTTGCACGCCGATGGGACACGTTACGTGACACGTTCGGTGGCCAACCACCTGAACGATATCACCAAAAAGAATCCGGATCTGGTTTTGGATCGGTTGCACGCGTGGACCGAAGCCGTGCAACAAGATCGGGATGAGCTGGATTGGATAACCTCGCACACCTTGCGCGGGCTTGTGAAGGCGGGCCATCCGCGCGCCATGAAGATGCTGGGTTTTGACCCGGACGCCAAGGTTTCGGCGGATGTCACCATCAAGGGTGACGCGCAGATCGGTGGCGCGCTGGAGTTTGATGTCGTGGTGAATGGTAAAGGGGAACAACCGGTGCTGGTCGATTACATCGTGCATTTTCAACGACCTGGGGGCAAAACCTCAGCTAAGGTGCATAAGTTGAAACAGGCTTCGCTGAAGGACGGATCTCTGACATTGAGCAAAAAACACAAGCTCAAGGGTGATGCGACCACGTTCAAACTGGTTCCCGGCGCGCACCGGCTTGAGATTCAGGTGAACGGCAAGCTACGTGCGGGTGTCGATTTTGAACTGCTGGCGTAAGGTCAAAACAACCTCACGCTTTCGTCAGATTTCAATGGTCCGGATTGCGCCAAGCCCCGCGCTGCATTAGCTGCAATGCAGTCATCAGACAGAAGGATAGCCGCGATGAAGCATGAGGCAGTGCAGAATTACTATGGCGAGGTCCTGCAGGGCAGCTCGGATTTGCAGACAAACGCGTGTTGCACGCCTGATGACATGCCCGATCATGTCAAAAAGATACTGTCGAAGATCCATGATGAAGTGCTGACCCGTTACTACGGCTGCGGCCTGATCGCTCCGCTTGATCTTGAGGGGATGAGCATTCTTGACCTCGGCTGCGGTGCGGGACGTGATGTCTATGCCCTGTCTGCCATGGTGGGTGAAAAAGGGCGCGTTGTGGGGGTGGACATGACACCCGAACAACTGGATGTCGCGCGCGTGCATCAGGACTATCACGCGCAGGCCTTTGGGCATGGCGCGTCGAACGTAGAATTTCACCACGGTTACATCGAAAAGCTGGATGAGCTTGATCTCGAACCCGGCTCTTTCGATATCATCGTGTCGAACTGCGTCATCAATCTGGCCACCGATAAAGAGGCGGTGTTGCGTGGCGCGCACCGGCTGCTGAAAGACGGGGGCGAGATGTATTTCTCGGACGTCTACGCAGACCGACGCGTGCCCAAAGAGATGGCCGAGGATGAGGTGCTGTATGGCGAATGCTTGTCCGGCGCGCTGTATTGGAACGATTTTCTGTCGATGTCGCGCAAGGCCGGTTTTGGTGATCCGCGCCGTGTGACCCACCGTCCGCTGACCATCGAAAACGCTGTATTGGAAGAACGCGTCGCGCCCCTCAAATTCCTGTCTGCGACCTATCGCCTTTTCAAACTGCCCGAGTTGGAACCAGACTGCGAAGATTACGGCCAGGCGGTGATCTACAAGGGCACTATCCCGAACGCTCCGCATCTTTTCGAATTGGATGACCACCACGCAATCGAGGCGGGCAAAGTTTTCCCCGTCTGCGGCAACACGTGGATGATGCTGAAAGACACGCGTTTCGCGCGGCATTTCGAGTTCATTGGCGATTTCTCGACCCATTACGGAATTTTCGAAGGTTGTGGCGGTGAAAGCCCGTTTGAAGCGACGGGCGAGGCCGCATCCGGCGGGTGTTGCTGATCTCTTGCGCCTGAGGGGCGGGGTTGTTATCCCCGCCTAAGCCCGATGGAATTGATCGGGAAAGGCAACGGGGTCCATCGGTGACAGAAAATGCAACTCCTCCACGGCTGGAAATCCGAAATCTGATCGCCCGGTATGAGGGGCGGGTCGTTGTGGATGACGTCTCTCTGACGGTGCGGGCGGGGCAGGTGACTTGTCTGCTGGGTCCTTCGGGCTGCGGCAAATCCACGACGCTGCGCATGATCGCCGGGGTCGAGATGCAAGAATCCGGCGAGATCTATGTAGATGGCAAGCTGATCTGTGACACGGTGTTTCGCGTGCCGCCCGAACGGCGCGAGATTGGCCTTATGTTTCAGGACTTTGCCCTGTTTCCGCATCTGAGCGTATCCGACAACGTGGCGTTTGGCCTGAGGGGGCATAAGGACGAAAAACGTGCACGCGTAGAAGAGTTGCTGCGCAAAGTCGACCTGATGCGCTTTGTGGACAGTTATCCGCATCACCTGTCCGGTGGCGAGCAACAACGGGTGGCCTTGGCCCGCGCGTTAGCGCCACGTCCGCGGATCATGCTGATGGACGAGCCGTTTTCGGGGCTCGACAACCGCTTGCGGGACGGCATCCGGGATGAAACGCTTGCGATCCTCAAGGAAGAAGACGCGGCCGTTGTTCTGGTTACGCACGAGCCGGAAGAAGCGATGCGGATGGCAGATGAGATCGCCCTGATGCGGCGTGGAAAAGTTGTTCAGCAAGGCGCGCCGTACAACGTCTATACCCGCCCGGCAGACAAGGCGGCAGTGGCATTTTTTAGCGATATCAATGTATTGCTAGCCAAAGTAAATGGGGCTTTGGCGGAAACGCCGTTCGGGCAGTTTCTGGCACCGGGTGTTCCGGACAATACAGACGTCGAGATCGTGTTCCGCCCTCAGCATGTGCGATTGGACTTTGATCGCAACGGCAAGGGACCACTGCCCACACCGACCGATGGTGTCGCTGCGCGCGGCGTGGTTGAACGGGCGCGGTTTTTAGGCAACGAAAGCCTCGTTGAATTTCGCATGGACTATGACGGCTCGACCCTGAGGGCGACAGTACCCAACGTCTTTGTCCCGAGTCCGGGACGGGTCATGTGGTTGACCATCCGCCGCGACAAGTGCTTCGTTTTCCCGATCTAGGCCATTTCGCCACAGTTTAGCGCCAAGTGGTGCGCGAAAGCCTCAGATTGCGGACGTGGTTTGCTTGCCGCGACGCGGGGGCGGGTCTATCAAGGGCAAAACGCCGGGTGGATGGGGCTAATGCGTATTCTTCTGACCAATGATGACGGGATCAATGCACCGGGGCTGATCGCTCTGGAAGCAATTGCCGCCGATTTGGCGGGCCCGGAGGGTGAGGTCTGGGTCGTGGCACCTGCGTTCGAACAATCCGGTGTCGGCCACTGCATCAGCTATACCCACCCGATGATGGTCGCGAAACTGGGCGAGCGCCGCTACGCCGCCGAAGGCTCGCCTGCTGACTGTGTGCTGGCTGGGCTGCACGACGTCATGAAGGACACACCGCCCGATCTGGTTTTGTCCGGTGTGAACCGCGGCAACAATTCTGCTGAAAACACGCTGTATTCCGGCACGGTGGGTGGTGCGATGGAGGCCGCCCTGCAAGGTGTACCTGCCATTGCCCTGTCGCAATATTTTGGGCCGCGCAATCTTGGTTTGGACGATCCTTTTGAGGCTGCAACACGTTTCGGGGCCGACCTTGTACGCAACATTTTGAAAGCGACACCTGAAGAGCAGGGTGATTACCGTCTGTTTTATAACGTGAATTTCCCACCCGCCCCGGCGGATGAGGTTCTGGGGACACGCGTCGCGTCGCAGGGTTTTCGCCGGGATACCAATTTCTCGGTTGAGCCGCACAGCTCACCCTCGGGCCGTCGGTTCCTGTGGATCAAGGGGGGCTATCAGCACAACCCAACAGCGCCCGGCACCGATGCGGCGGTTAATCTTGGCGGATACATCTCGGTCACTCCGATGCGCGCGGATCTGACTGCCCATGACGTTTTGGAACAACTGAAGTCGATCGAATGAGCGGACCTGATCCAGAAACCACCATGCAGTTCCTCTTTGCCCTGCGGTCGCGTGGGGTAACTGATGCACGCGTTCTGGCTGCGATGGAGCAGGTTGACCGGGGCCGCTTCGTCAAAGGTCTGTTTGCCGAGCGTGCCTATGAAGATACGCCGCTGCCGATTGCCTGCGGTCAGACGATCAGTCAGCCCTCGGTCGTGGGGCTGATGACGCAAGCGCTGGATGTGCGTCCCCGTGACACGGTGTTGGAGGTTGGCACAGGCTCTGGCTATCAGGCGGCGATCTTGGCCAAGTTGGCGCGGCGGGTCTATACGGTCGAGCGGCACAAACGTCTGGTGCGCGAAACCGGCCAGTTGTTCCGCGAGATGGGTCTGACTAATGTGACGGCGATGCTGTCGGATGGCTCGTTCGGTTTGTCGGAACAGGCCCCGTTTGATCGTATCATCGTGACCGCCGCCGCCGAGGACCCGCCCGGGCCGCTCTTGGCGCAGCTCAAAATCGGCGGTATCATGGTGTTGCCGGTGGGACAGTCGGACGCGGTTCAGACCCTGATCCGGGTCAGACGCACCGAGACCGGCCTGGACTATGATGAATTGTTGCCCGTTCGGTTCGTGCCCCTGCTAGAAGGGCTTGGCAAAGACGGGGCGTAAAGGAATAATTGCGATAAGCGCTAGAACCCCGGACAACAGGGGCAGGCGGTGAGGACAGTAAAATGAGAGCAGTTTCCAAATCAGCAGTCGCAGCAGGTGTTGCGTCTTTGGCGTTCCTGGCGGGATGCGAAGGCCCATTAGATTATGACCTGCGCGGCAATGTCGGTGGATTTTCTACAGCTGACGCTGCGCAGGCGGCCACGGCCAACCGGCCAGCGCCGGATGCGCGCGGCGTGATCACCTATCCCAATTATCAGGTCGCCGTTGCGCGCCGGGGCGACACGGTTGGCGATGTCGCTGCCCGGATCGGCTTACCGGCAGAGGAGGTCGCGCGGTTCAACGGACTGAAAGCGACGGACCAGCTACGGGACGGCGAAGTGGTTGCTTTGCCACGCACTGTCAGCGCCGCCAGCTCTGTCGATATTGCGACCATCGCCGGGACCGCGATTGACGAGGCTCCGGCAGATGGGTCGGTACGCACGTCGACGCTGGCGCCCGCGCAGCCAGCTGCTGCGCCTGCACCCACGCCTGCGCCAGCGGGACCCGAACCCATTCGCCATAAGGTAAAGCGTGGCGAAACGGCATATACGATCGCGCGCCTGTATGACGTACCGGTTGATGCCCTGGCCGAATGGAATGGGCTGGGATCCGATTTTACCGTGCGTGAAGGACAGTTCCTGCTGATTCCTATCAAGAACCAGCCGGCACCCCGTCAGACTGCTGCCGCTGCTGCGGTTCCTGCGACCACGATCACCCAACCGGGGCAGGGCTCGCCCACGCCGACGCCACCCAGTGCGACACAACCGCTGCCGGAAGAGGTGATCGCTCCGGCAGAGCCTGCACCGGATGTCACCGCCGAAGCGCCCACAACGCAAAGCAATTCTGCGCTTGGCCTACCGGTCTCCGGAACGATCATCCGCACTTACAAAAAAGGTTCGAATGAAGGCATCGACATCGCTGGATCGCCGGGTAGCCCGGTCAATGCCGCTGCTGCGGGCACTGTCGCCGCGATCACGGCAGACGCGGATCAGGTGCCGATCATCGTGGTAAAGCACAACAGCGACCTGCTGACCGTCTACGCGAATGTTGAAAACATCACCGTGAAAAAGGGTGCTCGGGTCAAGCGCGGCCAAAAGATCGCGTCCTTGCGCGGTGGCGACAATGCCTATGTCCATTTTGAGGTGCGCAAAGGGTTCGAGTCTGTCGATCCGGAACCTTATCTGCGGTGAAGGTGAAACCGTCAGGCGTGCGGGTCGTAGTCGCTCAAGCGTTTGCCGGGCTCGTCGGCGAACACCTCGGGCAGGGGTGAGATCGCCTCGATCAGGTCGATGCGAAAGACGCGGAACCCCTGACGCAGTTCACACCACGCCGTCAGGGTCCAGACGCGCCCCCAGTACTCCATATGCAAGGGGCGTATGACTCGTTCCGTCAGAACACCGTCGATCCGGCGGTAAGACAGGCGAAGTTTCTGACGCGATTTGATGGCGGCGCGGATCGGGGCCATATGCGCCAAACCTCTTGCTGCATCGGCAAAGGGATAGACCGCAAACTTCCAACTGTCCGCCTCGGCCACGACCTGCGTGGGCAGCACGGCGTCGATCTTGTCGGCCAGCGACTCGGCGGCGGCCTTGAGGTCCGGGTCTGCCGCCTCGGCCACGATGGCCATCCCGAGGTTCAACGCCTCAAGTTCAGCGGGCGTCAGGTTCAGCGGCGGCAGGGTAATCTGTTCGCGCACCATGTATCCGACGCCGCGTTCGCCCTCGACCGGGACGCCCGAGGCGACCAGCGTATCCATGTCACGATAGATCGTGCGAACCGACACCTCTAGCCGATCCGCGATGTCCTGCGCGCGGTACAGTTTACCATCGCGCAGGATCTGGATGATATCGAACAGCCGATCAGTACGGCGCATTGGATGTCCTGTTGGTCATGACGCTTCGATGGTCCAATGGATCGCATCATGGCGCATGATCACAGTGTCCGGTGCAATTGCGGCCATTACGGCAGGGGCGAAATCCTGCTTGGGGAAGGCGGCTGCGGCGGCCTGAGCGCAATCCATGTCAGCCCAGATAACAGTGTCGGTCCAAAGCCCGTCTTCACCCGAGCTGAGGCGGCGGAAGACAAATCCATCGGCGTTCCGAACAAAAGATTCTGTGCCTTTCATGATGTTCACGAAATCCTCCTCTGATACTTCAGCCGCGAGTTTGAAGGTTACGGTTTCTGCGATTTGTGTCACGTGACGCTCCTGTTTCGTTGAGACAGGTTCGTTTTATGACTTAGCAACTGACATAAACCTGTCAGTTGAAAAATGCGAGTCCTCAAAAAATGCGTGATCCGTTCAATTTTGCGGGCGGAACCGCACTGACACGCTTTTGCGAAGGGCCACCCGCGCGTAAACACAGACGCAGATCACATTCCCGGCGCAGCGCGCCGACTTCAAAGGAGAAGAAACATGCTCAACAATATCGGCCTTCCCGGTCTTCTGCTGATCGCCGTCGTGGTGCTGGTGCTGTTTGGTCGCGGTAAAATCAGCTCGTTGATGGGCGAAGTGGGCAAAGGCATCACATCGTTCAAAAAAGGTGTCAAAGAAGGCGCAGACGAGCTGGAGCAGGACGCGTCAGAGATGGCGAAAGACGTCACCCCCGAGACCGACAAAGACAAGGCCTAAGCGCAGATGTTTGATCTGGGCTGGACCGAGCTTCTGGTCATCGGCGTTGTTGCCCTGATCGTTGTGGGGCCAAAGGATCTGCCGGTGCTGTTCCGCAACGTTGGCCGCTGGGTCGGCAAGGCCCGTGGCATGGCGCGCGAATTCAGCAGCGCCATGAACGAGGCAGCGGATCAGGCCGGTGTGAGCGAGATCAAGAAGGGTCTGAATGCGGCCACCAATCCTGTGAACACGGCCATGGACGGCGTGAAAGAAGCTGCGCAGGAAATGGCCCGCAGCATGGACCCGACCAAATTCGACCCTGACAGCGAGACCGGTAAACTGGCTGCCGAACGTGCTGAGCAGGCCAAGAAGATCCAGGCCTCGACCGCGCGTGCCGCTGCCGAGCGCAAGGCCAAAGAAGCTGCGGATGCGCTGGCCAAGGCTGAAGAAGCCGAAGCTGCGCTGAATACTGAAAGCAAGACATGAGCAATACCGACGAGATCGAAGACAGCTCGGCCCCGTTGATCGAGCATCTGGCGGAACTACGCACCCGGCTGATCCATTGCGTCGTGGCATTCCTGATCGGGATGATAATCTGTTTCACCGTTGCCACGCCGCTGTTTAACTTCCTGACAAATCCATTGTGCGAAGTATTGGCCGAGCGCGGGCAGGATTGTGGATTGATCTTCATCTCGCCGCAGGAAGGTTTCTTCGTCGCCATCAAAGTCTCGCTTCTGGGCGGCTTCATTCTGGCGTTCCCTTACATAGGGATGCAGATGTGGCGGTTCGTAGCGCCGGGCCTCTACCGGTCGGAGAAGAACGCGTTCCTGCCGTTCATGCTGGCATCGCCATTTATGTTCCTGCTGGGGGCGAGCTTTGCCTTCTATGTAGTCACACCCTTGGCTTACGACTTCTTCCTTGGCTTTCAGCAGTTCGGAGCAGAAGGAGAGGCAGTAGTTGACGGCACCGCCACAGCACCGCTGAGCGTCGTGTTCCAGGGCTCTGCCCAAGAATACCTGAACCTGACGATCAAGTTCATCGTGGCCTTTGGCCTCTGCTTCCAACTTCCGGTCCTCTTGACGCTGATGGGTAAGGCTGGGCTGGTCACGGCCGAAGGTCTGGGAGCTGTGCGTAAATACGCGGTGGTTGCCATTCTGGTTCTGGCCGCGCTGGTGACACCGCCGGACGTGATCACACAGGTCATCCTGTTTGTGGTTGTCTATGGGCTGTACGAGGTCTCGATCTTCCTGGTCGCACGCGTCGAGAAAAAGCGCGAGGAACAGCTGCGTGCTGACGGCTACTACGACGACGAAGAAGAGGCTGATGAAGAGATTATTCAGGAGGAAGAAAGTAAGTAACCCTCTCTGCTGGTATCAATCAGGCGCGCCCTTTGTGGCGCGTCTTTTTTTGTTTCCGGCTCTTGTTGCCTTTGACGGAACATGGTTTGAACCCCGCAAGAACGACCGGAGGAGCCTATGGACGATCAAGCCTTGAACCGCATCGCTGACGCGCTGGAACGTATGGCACCAGCCCCTCTGGCTGCGCCCGATTTCGCGGCGGCCCCGGCGTTTGTCTGGCACGTGGAGCCGGATCGGCTTGAGCCCGTCGCGCAGGTCAACCGCGTCGATCTTGAGCTACTGGTTGGTATCAACCGATCTCGCGATACGTTGCTGGATAACACGCGCCGTTTTGCGGCTGGTTACAAGGCCAACAATGCGTTGCTGTGGGGCGCACGGGGTATGGGCAAATCCAGCCTGGTCAAAGCCGTTCATGGCACCCTTCAATCCGAGTTTCCCGACCTCAAACTGGTCGAACTTCAACGCGAAGACATGGGTTCAGTAGCGCGCCTGCTGAACCACCTGCGCGCAGCGCCACATCGATTCACTCTGTTCTGCGATGACCTGTCCTTTAGCCACGATGACCAGCATTACAAATCGCTCAAGGCAGTGCTGGACGGAGGCATCGAGGGCCGACCGGAAAACGTCGTCTTCTACGCTACTTCGAACCGCCGCCACCTGATGCCGAGGGATATGATCGAAAACGAACGCTCCAGCGCGATCAACCCGTCCGAGGCGGTTGAAGAAAAAGTCTCACTCTCGGACCGGTTCGGCCTGTGGTTGGGTTTCCACCCTTGCGATCAGGATGAATACCTTGCGATGATCGACCGCTATTGCGCCGCCTATAGTGTGTCTGTCGATGCAGACACCCTGCGCGCCGAAGCTATTGAATGGCAGGCAACACGTGGCGCGCGCTCGGGCCGGGTGGCATGGCAATTCTTCGTCGATCTGGCTGGGCGTAACGGTGTCCATATCGCCTGACCCGCCCGCTTCATCGGGCCAGAAATATCTCCGCCGGAGGCATGGCCCAACGGGCCATTTCTACAACAGCGTCAGAATTCGCGCTGCCTCATCCGCCGGGCTAGCCAAAACATCGCGGTCTTCGCCGGGATGGAACCTTGCGCGCACGGCCGTGGGCATCGGCGCGGGTTCAATGATCGACACGCGCGGACCTGTGCGTTCTGTCTCCACCGCCCAACTGCGGGCAAGCGCCAACTGCGCCGCCTTGGTCGCGCCGTAGATGCCATAAAACTTTTCGCCGGCCTTGGGGTCGTCAAAAAACACGGCATGCCCGCTGTCGCCTAGCAAAGGCGCGATATAGGGGATCAGAACTGACGTCGCTGTTGCATTGATATTGACCGCTTTCGTCCATTCCTTGGGGTCCACGAAATGCGCAGGCGTCAGGGCCGAGGTGTGGACCGCAGTGTGCATCCAAAGATCAACTTTACCCCAACGGTCATGAATGCCCCGGCAGAGCGTGGCCATAGCGTTCGGGTCGGCAATATCCATCGGAGCCAGCGTAGCCGCACCGCCTTTGGCCTTGATGCGGTCATCCAGCTCTTCCAGCCCGCCCGTGGTGCGGGCAACGGCGACGATGTGATACTCGGGCGCCAGAGCTTCGGCCAGGGCAGCGCCCAAACCACGCGAGGCCCCGGTGATGAGGGCAATTTTGGTCTGATCGGTCATAAGGGCGGTTTGAACCCAAGCGCGCAGGGCGTCAAGCAGATTAGCTGCCGGGGATCACGATCCGCTTGGTCTGGCCGCTTTGTCGCAGCATGACGCCTTCGTTATCAATGGCAATCACGGTGCCCGAGGACACGCGGCTGCCGGGTTTGACCTCTTTGACACGGCCCGACGACAGGCGGACCAGCGCGCGCATATCAGTTTTCGAGCCAAAGACACCCAGAACAGAGACGGAATTCTTCTTCAACGCGCCCTTCTGCGTGGCCGCGCTTTTGACGTTGGCGTTTGACATGATTTCCGGCCCGGTCACGTCGACCCGACCCCTTGTTTAGCGAGTGATTTGTCCGAGGGGCTATCAAACGATGTAGCTGAAAAAAAGGGGCAGGGAATGTGCCTTGGCGTAACGAAAATCTGCATCACCGAAGCCCTTGCAATTGCGGTTTCTTCATCGAAAAGTTGTGCGCGGATACTGTCCGATCAGACGTAGTCTGCGCCAAAAAAAGGCCCGCATCGCGTTTGCGAAACGGGCCAGAACCAAAATTTGATTCGCGGTTGAACGCGCTGGAGGAGTCTTAGCCGGACGCCAATTTGGCCGCATTCCAGGACCCGCCGGGCACCTGCATATCCTGCTTTTTCTTGCTGACCCGGCTGCTGTTCTCAAGGCTGTCCAGATAGTCTTCGCTGACGCTTCCAGTGATGTAGTCACCGTTAAAGCACGAACAATCGAAGGCCTCGATCTCCGGGTTGCCTTCCTTGGCCGACCAGATCAGGTCGTCGAGATGTTGATAGAACAAGGCGTCCGCGCCCAGCTCCTGCCGGATTTCCTCAATCTCTTTACCATTGGCGATCAGCTCATGCTTCGTGGGCATGTCGATACCATAGACATTGGGGAACTTTACCGGCGGCGAGGCGCTGGCGATGAAGACCTTCTTGGCACCAGCCTCGCGGCACATTTGAACGATTTTCTTGATGGTGTTGCCACGCACGATGGAATCGTCGATCAGAAGCACATTGTGGCCTTTGAATTCCAAGGGAACCGCGTTCAATTTGCGGCGCACGGATTTCTGCCGCTCTTCCTGACCAGGCATGATGAATGTGCGCCCGACATAGCGGTTCTTCACCAGACCTTCGCGATAGGGAATGCCGGTCGCCTTGGCGACCTCCAGCGCCACGGGGCGGGCGCTGTCGGGAACAGGGATGATGCGGTCGATCTCAAGGCCCGCCGCCTCGATCTGGCGCGCCAGTGTCTGGCCCATGCGCATCTGAGTCTTGTAGACCGAGACACCGTCCAGCAGCGAGTCCGGACGGGCCAGATACACGTACTCGAAGATGCACGGTGTCAGCTGACCTTCGACCGCCTGGAACGTGTGCATATTGCCGTCAAGGTCAATCAGAATTGCCTCACCCGGTTTCACATCACGCAACTTTTCAAAGCCATTGATGCCGAACGCCACGTCTTCGGAGGCAAATGCGTAATCGTCGCCATCGCCATCCACATCGCGCTTAGCAACGGACAAGGGACGAATGCCATAGGGGTCGCGGAAGGCCAGCATGCCAACGCCAGCCACCAGACAGATCACCGAATAGGCGCCCTGAACACGCTCCATCGTCATCTTCACACCGGCAAAGAGGTTTCGGATCGGCTCGGCGTTGCCGTTGACCTTGATGGCATCGGCCACTTTGTCGGCCAGAACGTTGAGCAGAATCTCGGAATCTGACGTGGTGCGCAGATGGCGGCTGTACTTGGCCGTCACCTTTTCACGCTGTTCGGCAGTGTTAGTAATATTACCGTTATGGACCAAATAGATCCCGTAGGGTGCGTTCACAAAAAACGGTTGGGCCTCGGTCGCGCTCAGCGATCCTGCCGTTGGATAACGCACATGCCCCATGCCGATTTGTCCCAGCAGCGTCTCGGCGTCGTTGGAGTTAAACACGTCCTTGACCAGCCCGTTGGCCTTTTTCTCGCGGAAGAACTCACCGGTATAGGTCACGATCCCCGAGGCATCCTGACCCCGGTGCTGCAACATCAACAGCCCGTCATAGATTTCCGCAAAGACATCATGCGTCCTGCTTGCGATCCCTAAAATGCCACACATGTACGGGCTCCAATTTCCATGACGTGTTTATGTTGATTAGGTTTGCGGGTCGGAAGGCCTGCACGGCTGTATCTGTACGCATTGTCGCCCGACCGGATCGGGGCGCAAACACGCCAGCGTCGCAAGGGCAAGCGCGTAAGAAAACAGATACAGCAAGATCGGCAGCTCCGATTCCATGTCAGTTCGCCACTCACATAATGCCTTAGCGCGCCTGTGTCATCAAAGGATCACATTCGCGATTTGACGCATGCGGATTTTGCCAAAAAACTACAAGAAAAGGTGACAGGGGCCGCAGGCATGTGGTGTCATGGTGGGCGTAACCAGTGTTTCAGCAATGACTAAAGTTCGATTGGATACCCGCCATGTGGCAGCACAAACAAGGAAGTAAGAAAGAAGAACCTGTTAAGCGTCGGTGCCACCGCTGCAGAGGCATGGGGCGGGCACCTTGCCAGATCTGTAACGGATCGGGAGAAGTCGTCAAAAGCCGCGACATTCACGGAAAACCGATATTCAATCGCTGCGATGGCTGTTTTGGATTGAAAACGATCCGATGCACTATTTGTGCAGGCGAAGGGTTTGTGTGACGCTGCTGTATCTTAAGCAGGAAAACTGACCCAAGGAACGTTGTGCGGACTTTGCTGACCCTCAGTATGTGTCCGAAGAAGTCAAAAGGCCGACACCTATCGCTCCCTCTATGAGGTTTGAGGCAATCAAATGGCCCATTGCCTTCAAATCGTTGGATGGGGCGATCAAGTCGGGTATCTGCACGGTTCGTGCACCTGACGCTAAAGCAGCGCGTGTACCTGTTTCGCTATCCTCAAAGGCAATGCAGTCGTTGGCGTCAAAACCCAACCGTGCAGCGGCCATATGGAATATTTCCGGGTCTGGTTTATGCCTTTCAACTTTATCGCCACCAATGACGCAATCAAGGTACATCAAAAGGCCTGATCGCTCTAGCTGACTGCTGGCTCTATCAGTATTCGTTGATGTAGCAACCGCCAATGAATGACCTTTATTGGCAAGCACTTGGATCAGCTTCAATGCACCTAGCTTTGTTGGAATTTTGAGTGCCATTGCAGTATCGATGCGTCGGTCCCATTCTCGGTTGAATTCCTCAAAGCTGACGGCCCCTCTGAGACTGTCACGAATAATCTGCTCAGGTTTTTCTCCTCGTAGCCCAACACAGTCGAGAAATGTGTCCGGACTGTCGGGCAACGCGAAAGCTCGCCGCGTATCTACAAAGCAGTCAAGGCAGACTTTCTCTGTGTCTAGTAGGAGGCCGTCCATGTCGAAAATGACCGCAGGCAGAGGCATTGAACAACTCTTCATTGATGAATGTCATCTTTTTTGCGCACGGACCAATCAAGATCAATCAGGATGCACACAATGGGCTCACCGCAGACGTTCTTCGCAGTGCGTCTCCATCCCGCAGCAGCGAAAAAAAAGCCCGGCTGATGCCGGGCTTTGTCTTATTCTGACGTCTGTTTATTCTGTCGTTGAGGGGGCTGTCAGCTCTTCGGAAGGTGCGGAACCTTCGGCACAGCTGGCGACCAGTTCTTCGTATTGGCGGGTCACCCAACCAAGGGCCGCTTCGGGGTTCTGTTCTTCGATCTTGTCGCTGAACTGTTCGAACACCTTGGCCGAACGGCTTTCGTCAACGATCGTGTAGGACTGACCCGTCATCACCGTGTCGTAGACAAAGAAGGCGATGGCAACCAACAGGATGCCGCGGGCGATGCCGAAGAAAAAGCCAAGTGCCTGATCCAGGCCACCCAATGCAGATCGCTGCACAATGGACGAGAACAGGGGGGTAAAGATGCTGACGACGATCAAAGCAATTGCAAAGACCGCAGCAAAACCCGTGATGACGGACAATTCGCAGCTGTCACGCAGGAAATCTCCGACCACCGGGATCTCTTTGACCAGTGGCACGGCCTGAGGTGCAAAGATAAATGCCAACACCGCGGCCGCGACCCAGCCAGCGATGGCCAGAACCTCACGTAAGAAGCCGCGCGAATAGGCAAGAATGCCCGAAACGACGATGATCAGGGCAACGACCCCGTCAATTATTGTAAAACCTTCCATGGCCCTCGCCTGTTCTTTTTCTGCCCCTCAGGGCGCGACCTTAACCTGCTCCGAAGGTTTCGCCAACAAACCCAACCAAATCAGAGGGTCGGGTGAGTGTCAGACCTGCCACAGTACCGGTTTTGCCGCCCGCCGGAGCGATTGCCGATGTGAAACCAAGTTTTTGGGCTTCTTTCAACCTGTTTTCTGTCTGCGGGGCCGGTCTAAGTGCCCCAGATAACGAGATTTCTCCGAAAACAACGGTATCTGCGGGCAGGGCTGTGTCTTCTCGGGCACTCAGCAGGGCTGCGGCAACGGCCAGATCCGCAGCGGGTTCACCGATTTTCAAGCCGCCAGCGACGTTGAGGTAGACATCGAGACCCGCAAAAGGGATGCCGCAGCGCGCTTCGAGTACGGCGAGGATCATCGCCAGTCGACCGCTGTCCCAACCAACAACGGTACGGCGCGGTTGCGAATGAGGGGAAGGCGCCACAAGTGCTTGTAATTCAACCAGAACGGGGCGTGTACCTTCGATTCCGGCAAAGACTGCCGATCCGGGGCTGGGTGTGCCGCGCTCGGACAGAAACAGGGCCGATGGGTTGGTCACTTGTGCCAGCCCTTTGCCCGTCATCTCGAACACGCCGATCTCATCTGCCGGGCCAAAGCGGTTCTTGACGGCGCGTAGAATGCGAAACTGATGGCCGCGCTCACCTTCGAAATAAAGCACGGTGTCCACCATATGTTCGACGACACGGGGGCCTGCGATCTGGCCCTCTTTGGTGACGTGGCCGACCATGATGACCGAAACGCCGTGTCGTTTCGCAAACGTGGTCAATTCATGTGCCGCGGCACGTACTTGTGACACCGAGCCCGGCGCGCTGTCCACGTTGTCGGCCCACATGGTCTGAATCGAGTCGATAATAGCCAGCCCGGGTTTCTCGGCCTCCAGCGTCGTCAGAATGTCCCGCAGGTTGGTTTCAGCGGCCAGCTGCACCGGGGCGTCCTCCAGCCCCAGACGCCGCGCACGCATGCGTACCTGTGCGCTGGCTTCTTCGCCGGACACGTAGATCGTCTTGACGCCCGCACGTGCAAACCGGGCTGCGGCCTGCAACAGCAACGTCGATTTGCCAATACCCGGATCGCCCCCAACCAACAGGGCCGAGGCCGGGACCAGACCGCCACCCAAAACGCGGTCCAGCTCTTCTACGCCGCACAAGGTGCGCGGCGGTGGTGTTTCCTCGGTCGACAGGTCCGTGAGTGCGATGGACTGGCCACGTTTGCCGCCGAGGGATTTCTTTGCAGGGCCAGCCGAAAGAGGCACGTCTTGCGCGATTGTGTTCCATTCCCCGCAGCCGTCACATCGCCCGGACCACCGGGAATGCGTTGCGCCACAGGCCGAGCAGGAGAAAGTTGTCTTTGCCATTCGGCCTTGGTGCCCGAGGACGGGCGGTTCTTCAAGCCCTTGCAGGGCTCTCATCGCCGCCGGTGGCGCGCCGTGTCCTCAGGCCCGATGGGCCATCGTCCCCGGCGGGCGCTGTCGCGCCTATTCCGCGGCGCGGGGCGGCGACATCGCAATGACGCTCGATTTCTTTGAATCGCGTTCAACACTGGGCGGTTGCAGCTGCGCCGACAATTCGGGCAACAGCTCGAAAAGTTCATCGCGCAGACGGGTCAATTGCGATTTTGCGATGGTTTCTTCCATCTCAATGTCGTGGGTCCATTGCCGCAGTTCATGCTGAATGACTTGGGCTTCTTCTATCCGCTTCTGGAACAGCTCAATCTCTTCCTGGCGCTGTTGCAGGAACGTGCGCGCGCGGTTCACGCGGGCATCGCCATAGGTTTCAGCCAGCTCGTGGCTGATATGGCTCATTTGCGCCGCCAGTTCCAAAACTTCGGGTTCGAGCGATTGCAGGTCGGGGTGGTGGCGCAAAAAGGCCATTCTTTCTTTTACTGCGTCGAATTCGGAGGACATCAGAAACGTATCGCCACGATCCGCCGTATGAGCCAGTTGATAGGCGTGCGACACGTCATGCATGTTCAGCGAGAACTTACGATGTGATGTTTCTAGCGCCATCATCCGCGCATTTGCGGGCAGATAGAAGGCCAGCATGAGAATCAGCACCGTCAGACCGATCTGGATATACATGCCAGCATCCACAACCGGGCCGTTGCCGAAACCGGCCTGCATGGACAGCCAAGGCAGAACCCCCAAAGCGGACAGAAGACACGCGCCGACCGAGAAAAGGGCCGCAGTGCAAATGAGGAAAAAAGTCAGTCGTAAAAAGGCATTTTGAAATTGCAATGTAATGTTATGGAGGGCAGTCATCTTAGACGAACTCCTTTTGAAACCGGAACACACCGGCCCAAAGCGGGGAACACCTAAAACACACAGAATGATCCGCTCAGGACCGAAACTACAAAAATTTACTGCTCGAAATACTAAGATGATACTCAGATAAACGTTTTCAATCAATTAGCTCTGAGAATTTCGTGATCTGCGTGTCATTTCGGTAATGTGGCCCAATGCGATCGAGGCCAGAATGCAGGCCGTGAACAGGTAAAGACCCCACGCAGTTTCAATGGTCGCGTAGGAGATTCCCTTCGCCAATGTGATGTAAAGCGCGATGAGGAAAATGTCGGCCATGGCCAGTTTACCGAGGATATTCAGCGCAGGTTGCACACGCGGGTCCAGCAGGTCCCACTGGATCAGGGCAGTGCCGATGGTTTTGATGTAAGGAGCAAACAGGGCGAAGATGGTGACAATCAGCGCCAGGAAGACGTCCGACTTCCACAGAGATTGCAGACCGGTGATGACGCTGATCTCGCTGAGGCCGAAGATTGGCAGCAGACCCGCGCGCATCAGCGGGGCGAACCATGCGATGGGGTAGAGGATCAGGAGCGAGAGAGTGGCGAAGCGGAGGGTCACGAGTTAGAGCACCTTGGGCAAGCAAATTTTGAGCTGAATGCGGCTTCGATTATGCGAACTATGCACTCCTAAAGTGCGCGACAGCGTTTCACTTCCCTACTTTGAGAGTTTTTTATTCAATTCAACTTGCACTTCTGACAGCAAAGTGTCGATTCCTGCCAAAACTGCCTCAACGCAAACCTCCCTGTAAACTCGGTCTTTAGCTGGGTAGCGTGCCCTAAATTTCTCTTCGTGGTTTTCACCGTTTTGCATTTTAAATAAGCTGTAATTGCTGTTCAGCGAAAGGATGTGAGTGTCCAAGAAATACCACTTATGTGGTGATTGACCCATGTCTTCCAGACGTCGCAGCATTCCATCGGGCGGTCCAACAATGCGAGCGGCCTCAAAAGCGGTTTTCTCAACTTTTTCTAAGTCCCTGGTTTCTCGAACTTGGCTAAGTAGTTTCTCCAAGTTGTGCCCTAGGTTCTTTATTTTTTCTTTTGAATGGCCAGCTAGTAGTAACGCTGTCTTAAATGTTAACTCGGTTGCTAGACCTACGTTTTGGTAAACTGGCCCGACACGAAATACACGATCTTTGTGATCCGAGTATTCCTTTACACTTTTTGCCCAATGCTGCTCAGGAAATAGTGTCTTACACGCCGAAAAATATGCGTCGGCGTAGTCAAAAAAATCTACTATTTCCTCAATGGGTTCAGTCACCGCACCGCCTCAATCGGCCCCTCCGCACTCCCGCTGATGAACTGCTCCACGTAGGGATCACCCGAGGCATCCATCTGCCCAACCGGGCCGGTCCATTGGATGACGCCTCCGTGCAGCATGGCCACGTTGTCGGCAATCGCGCGGACGGAACTCATGTCGTGGGTGATGGTCATCGCGGTGGCGCCCATCTCGGTCACGATCTCGCGGATCAGGTCGTTGATGACGCCGGACATGATCGGGTCGAGGCCGGTAGTGGGCTCGTCGAAGAAAATGATCTCGGGCTCGGCCGCGATGGCGCGAGCAAGTCCCACACGCTTCTGCATGCCGCCCGACAGTTCGGACGGAAATCGGTCAGCCACATCGGATTTCAGCCCAACGCGGCGCAGTTTTTCGATGGCGATTTCGCGGGCGTATTCGGCGGGGCGCTTCAACGGGCCGCGCAGCAGGCGGAATGAGACGTTCTGCCAGACGGGCAGGGAGTCGAACAGGGCCGCGCCCTGAAACAGCATTCCGAAACGGGCGAGGAACTTATCGCGGTCGCCTTTTGTGGCGTCCTTGCCGTTCACGTAGATCATGCCGCTGTCCGGTTTGATCAGGCCGAGAATACACTTCAAAGCCACCGACTTCCCGGTGCCCGATCCACCGATGATAACCATCGAGGTGCCTTTGGGGATCTCAAGGCTCATGCCTTGCAGAACCTGATTGTCGCCAAAGGCTTTTGTTACGTTCTCCATCCTGATCATACCGAGAAGAACACCCCTGTGAGAATGAAGTTGGCAGCCAGGATCATGATCGCGGCGGATTCGACCGAGGACTTGGTGGCCCGGCCCACACCTTGCGCACCGCGGCCCGAGTTCATGCCGTAGTAGCAGCCCATGACTGCCGCAATCAGACCAAACGCAGCGCCTTTGACCAGCGACGACACGATGTCCTTGACCTCAAGGAAATTGACCGTGTTCAGCAGGTATGTCGCCGCGTTGAAGCCCAGGTTTTCCGTTGCGACCACATAGCCGCCTGCGATGCCGATGATATCTCCGATCCCGACCAGAATAGGCACGGTGATCAGGGCCGCCAGAACGCGGGGGGCGGTCAGGTATTTCATCGGGTGGGTCGACAGGGTGACCAGCGCGTCAATCTGCTCAGTCACTTTCATGGTCGCGATTTCGGCTGCGATGGACGAGGTCACACGCGCGGCGATCATCAGGCCGACCAGCACCGGCCCAAGCTCGCGCACCATGCCGATGGCGACGATCTGTGGCACCACCGCCTCGGCATTGAATCGCGCGCCGCCAGCATAGATTTGCAGGGCCAGCGCACCGCCGGTGAAGATGGCGGTCAGGCCTACAACCGGCAGTGACAACCAGCCGACATTCATCAGGGCGACCGCGAACTCGCGCGGGTAATAGGGCGGGCGAAAAATGTGCGAGATCGCATCCAGCGCAAAGATCGCCACCTTGCCGAAATTGGCAAACAGCGTCAGGACAGCGCGGCCCAATCCACCCAGCGCGGCCAAAGGGTTCATTCCACGTATCCCCGGGAGTAACGCGCGCCCAGCGACGTCAGGATTTCATAGCCAATGGTGCCTGCAGCCTCGGCCAGATCATCGACCGTTTGGTGGCCATTAAGGATACGCAGGCGTTCCGGGTCTTCAGGCAGGTCGGTGACATCGACCGTGATCAAATCCATCGAGATGCGCCCGACAACCGGGCAGGGCTGACTGCCGGAAAATGCGTCGATGCCGCCTCCAATGGCCCGGTGCAAACCGTCGGCATATCCTGCCGCAACCGTCGCGATACGTGAAGGGCGGCGAGCGGTCCAGCTGTTGCCGTATCCGACCGATTCACCAACTTCGACAGCACGGACTTGGATGACCGGCAGGTCGACTGTCACAACAGGTTTCGCGTCCGCAAAAGGCATGCCGCCGTATAGGCCGACGCCAGGGCGGCAGAAATCAAAGTGGAAATCCGGGCCAAGCAACGTACCGCCCGTGGCCGCCAGCGAGCGCGGCGCGGCGGTGCCGTCGGTCATCTCGCGGAACGCCTTAAGCTGCTGGCGATTCATCGGATGATCGGGTTCATCCGAGCAGGCCAGGTGCGACATCATTACGACCGGGTTCAGCGCCTCGGCCTTTGGGCGCAGTTCAGCCCAGTCCGCAGGTTCTAGGCCCAGCCGGTTCATGCCGCTGTCCAACTGGATGCCAAAGGGGTGATCCGGAAGCGCCTGTTGGTGGCGCTGGAATTGCTCGGGCGCGTTGATCAGCGGCGTCAGATCGTGATCGCGCAGCAGGTCGGTGTCGCCTTCCATATGACCCGAGAATACGGCGATCATCGGTCCGGGGCCGATGGCCTTGCGCACGGCGACGCCTTCTTCGGCCACTGCCACAAAAAATTTGCGAACGCCTTCCTCGGCCAGGGTGGCGGACACTGGCTCGGCCCCCAGGCCGTAAGCGTCGGCTTTTACCACGGCGCCGGTTTCGACATCCGTTTTCGCATCGAGCGCGCGCCAGTTACTGGCCAGCGCTTGAAGATTGATCGTCAAACGTGCGGTACTCATGGCACCGTTCATGACATTGGATCACGGCAGGTCAAGGGGGTTTACTGTGATTATTGCAATCTTAGGCTGGAACTTGGGCAAGTTCCGGCCTGTCGCGCAAGGCATTGGCGAAAAAAGAGGATAAGCTCGCCCGCGCAACGGTATTGTGTCCGCCTTATGTTCAACTGCGGGCGTTTGCGTGGGATCGTTGAGCCGCGTACAGACCCAAGAGAGATTAGAAAGAGATCACCGTGGAGTTTACGACAGAGAAAAAAGGCTGGGCGAACAATCTGCCAGACTTTTTCAGGCAGGTTTTTGCGGCTTCGGAAAGCAATGCAGAGGGTGCAGTGATTGGCGCGTTGGTCTCGGATCTTCTGGCCACAACGCCTGACGACGACCTGATTGCAGCCATCGCTCATGACGGTCCCGAAGTGCAGGCTTGCATCCTGTTTTCGCGACTGCGCTTTGATCAGGATCCGCGATTGGTGTTTCTGATGTCACCGGTTGCCGTCAAAACTGATCGGCAACGGGCCGGTATTGGGCGGAAACTGATTGGATTCGGATTGAACGCTCTACGCCGCCACGAGGTTGATTTTGCCTTCACTTATGGGGATCCGGGCTACTATAGCAAAACCGGGTTTCAGCCAATAAACGAAGAATTCGCCCGTGCGCCGTTGCCCCTAAGCCACCCGCATGGGTGGTTGGGGCAATCTTTGACCGGGACAGAGATGGTTCCTTTCAAAGGGTCGTCTTGCTGTGTCAGCGCGTTCAATCGGCCCGAGCTTTGGTAAGGGTCAATACCCTTCGATTTGACCGTCCTGTTGCCAGGGTTTGACGAGGTTGCCAAAGCGGGTGAACTGCGCCTCGAACGATAGTTCTACCGTGCCGATGGGGCCGTGACGCTGCTTGCCGACGATGACCTCGGCCTTGGCGTGCAGACGTTCCATCGCTTGCTTCCACTCTTCCATCTTTTCCAGCTCGTGATCGCCGGGTTTTTCACGCTCTTTGTAGTATTCTTCGCGGAATACAAACATCACAACGTCGGCGTCCTGCTCGATCGAGCCCGATTCCCGCAGGTCGGACAGTTGCGGGCGTTTGTCGTCGCGGTTTTCGACCTGACGGGACAGCTGCGACAGCGCGATGACCGGGATATTCAGTTCCTTGGCGATGGCTTTCATCCCCATCGAAATCTCGGCGATTTCGTTGACGCGGTTCTCGGCCATACCCCGGCAAAGCTGCAGATAGTCGATGACCAGCAGGTCAAGGCCATGTGTCCGCTTCAAACGGCGTGCCCGCGCCGCCAATTGCGAGATCGGCAGGGCAGGCGTGTCGTCAATGAACAGGGGGCAGGCTTCCAGTTCTTTGGCTGCGTCGACAAAGCGACGAAACTCGGCCTCGGTCATGTCACCCTGACGGATTTTGTGAGACGAAATCTCGGACGCTTCGGCCAGAACACGTCCAGCCAGCTGTTCCGCGCTCATCTCGAGTGAAAAGAACCCAACGACACCGCCGTCAATCGCACCTTCGGTGCCATCCGGTTTAAGCCCGCGCTTGTAGGCCTTGGCCACGTTAAACGCCACGTTGGTCGCCAGAGAGGTTTTCCCCATCGACGGACGACCTGCCAGAATGATCAGGTCAGACGGGTGCAATCCGCCAAGCTGTTTGTCCAAGTCGGCCAGACCGGTGGAAATCCCTGCCATGCCGCCACCGCGCTGATATGCTTCGTTGGTGACGTTGACGGCTTCTGTGACCGCCTTGAGGAAGGATTGAAATCCCTGTTCGGTCTGGCCCTGCTCGGATAACTGATAAAGCTGCTGCTCGGCCTCGACGATTTGTTCTTTTGGCTCGCTGCTGACATCGACCCGCGCCGCCTTGTCCGAGATATCCCGACCCAGCCGGATCAGCTCGCGACGAATGGCGAGGTCATAGATCATCTGGGCATAGTCATGCACGGCAAAGGCACTGATCGAAGCACCAGCCAATTTGACCAGATAAGCGGGACCGCCCAGTTCCTTCAGGCCTTCATCCTCGGCCATGAAGGATTTCAGCGTCACGGGCGAGGCCAGCGCGTTCTTGGCGATGCGCGTGGCCGCAACTTCATAGATGCGGGCGTGGACCGGGTCGTAGAAATGCTCGGCCCCGATGATCGACGCCACGCGATCATACAGATCGTTGTTGGTCAGAATCGCACCCAGAAGCTGTTGTTCGGCTTCAATGGAATGCGGCATGGTTTCTGCGCTCTGAATCTGAGCCACTGCCTGTTCGATACTGCTGATCTCGTTCATATTGTCCCCGCTGCCCACGGTGTTCTTTACACGCGTCAAGGCTATCTCGGCTATCTGGAAATACCTGTGGCTAACTATGGATAAAGCCTTGGGATAACTTTCCAAACAGTTTGGATGCCTGCATGTGCGTAGCTCATTATGTAGGAATTGTGGGAAAAGTCACCAGATATCGTGGCCCGGCGACCGATTCTTCGAGACTTATCCCCAATCTGTCCACAAGAGGTTTACGTGGTTTTATTTGCTTCCTGCCAGCCCCGCGGGTCTTTCAGGAAGGCTTCAACACCCTCAAGTGTTTCCTGATCAAAGGCTTTCTGTGCTTTCGCCTCGGCCAGAACATCCCACCATGTGCATAGGTGATGTAGTCGGACACCGTGATCACCCAGTGTTTTTTCGGTCTCGGGGAAGATGCCATAATAGAAGATCACCGCCGTATGCCCGCATGTGGCGCCGGTTTCGCGGATGGCATCTACGAAGGACAGCTTAGAGCCGCCATCGGTGGTCAGATCTTCGACCAGCAGCACACGCTCGCCCTCGCTCATCGCGCCTTCGATACGGGCGTTGCGGCCATACCCTTTGGGTTTTTTGCGGACATAGGTCATCGGTAGCGCCATACGCTCTGCGACCATTGCGGCGAATGGAATGCCCGCAGTCTCACCGCCCGCGATGTTGTCGAACGCCTCAAAGCCCGCGTCACGCATTACGGTGACAGTCAGGAAATCCATCAGGGTCGACCGGATGCGCGGGTAAGAGATCAGCTTGCGACAGTCGATATAGGTCGGGCTGGGCAGACCAGAGGCCAATGTGAACGGCTCGCGGGAATTGAAGTGGACGGCCTCGATCTCCAGCAGCATCCGCGCGGTCAGGCGGGCAATCTCGGTGCTGTCGGGGAATGAACTGGGGATCATAACGGTACCTCTGGGCTGAATGGCATTGCGGGCTGATAGCCCGTCCTGCGACCCAGAGTCGAGAGGGTGCGCGTAAAAGAAAAGCGGACCTCACGCAGAGGTCCGCTTTTGCCCTTGCGGGCACAAGGCAGCCAAGGTGGGCTTAGCTGCTCATGTCATAGGCGCGTTCTCCGTGTACCGACAGATCGAGCCCGTTTGTTTCGGTTTCTGCGTCTACGCGAAGCGGGGTGATCAGCGCAACCACCTTGATCAACACAAATGTGACAACTGCCGTAAAGGCACCCACAATCACCAGCCCGCCAAGCTGCGCGGTCCATGCGCCCAAACCGAAGACGGCGATCATGATGGTGCCGAAAATGCCACCGACACCGTGCACCGCGAAAACGTCCAGCGTGTCGTCGATGTTCAGCATGTTGCGAACGACGTTGACGGCCTCTTGGCATAGCACGCCCGCCACGGCACCGATGATCAGCGCCTGAACTGGATCGACATAGCCCGAGGCAGGAGTGATTGAGGCCAGACCCGCAATCGTGCCGGTGACCAGGCCCACCATCGAGGCTTTTCCGTATTTGATACGTTCGTATAGCGCCCACGTCAGCGATGCGGTCGCGGCCGAAATATGCGTGACAGTCAGCGCCATCGCCGCCCCACCGTCGGCTGCCAATTGCGAGCCGCCATTGAAGCCGAACCAGCCGACCCACAGCATCGCGGCACCGATCATGACATAGCCGGGGTTATGCGGCGGCGTCGTGCGATTGCGGCGCGGGCCAAGCACCACGGCGATGATCAGCGCTGCCAGACCTGCGGTTTCATGCACTACGATACCACCGGCAAAGTCACGGACGCCGATCTCACCCAAAATTCCGCCATCGGTCAGGATGCCGCCACCCCAGATCCAGTGGACAACCGGTGCGTAACACAGCAGCATCCACAGGCCCGAGAAGATCATCACAAAGCCATAGCCCACACGCTCGACATATGCGCCGATAATCAGAGCCGGGGTGATGATCGCAAAGGTCATTTGGAAGGCAAAGAACAGGACCTCGGGCAGTGTGCCCGACAGGCTGTCGGCATCGACCCCGTTCAGGAAGGCTTTGCCAAGACCGCCCCACAGGCCCGAGCCTCCGTCACCAAATGCGATCGAGTATCCGGCGACCAACCACAGGATGCTCATCAAACAGGCGATTGAGAAGCAGTGCATGAAAACGCTCAGCACGTTTCGGGCGCGCACAAGGCCGCCGTAGAACAGGGCGAGGCCCGGCAATGTCATGAATAGGACCAGTGCGGTTGCAACTATGATCCAGGCAGTATCGGCTCCATTCATCAGCCGGTCTCCTCTTTGGCGTCTTCAGCTTGCGTAGCTGGCGTTGAAGCGGAGAGAGGGCGGGGAAAAAAGAGGCAGAGGTGGTTTTGGGTGCCTGTTTTAAGGGCCTTTTATCAACCGATGATTAAATGGGCGTCAAAAGGTACAGAGTGCTTTATTTTTGAGCGAACAACGAAATGCCGTGCGACAGCAGGTTCAGGGCATGATCGCGGGCCGCAATGCGGACCTTGTCACGTCCCAACGCCCCGAATTCGACCGTTTCGGTCTTTGTCTTCTGCCCGTCGGCAGCGAGCCCAAAGCAAACGCGGCCTTCTGGCTTGAATTCAGATCCGCCGGGGCCTGCGATGCCGGTGATCGAAACGGTCAGTTGGGCCTGCGAGTTCTTCAATGCACCCTCTGCCATCTCCAGCGCGACTTCTTCGGACACAGCGCCATGGGTTTCCAGAGTCTCGGCATTTACGCCCAGCATCTGTTGCTTAGCATCATTGGTGTAAGTGACAAAACCGCGATCCACCACGGCCGAACTGCCTGGAATATGCGTCAGCGCAGCGGCGACCATACCGCCAGTGCAGCTTTCGGCTGTAGCGATCATCACACCTTGCGCCTTGGCGCGGTCAAGCAGGTCCGCAACGGTCACAGGCCCAGAACCCCGTGTGAGATAACAGCAAGGATCAAAATACCGATCCCGGCAAAAACGCCTGCAATCACATCGTCCAGCATCACCCCCATCGCATCACCCTTGCGGTCCGCCCAACCGACAGGGCCGGGTTTGGTGATGTCGAACAAGCGAAACAGAAGGAAACCCGCGATCCAGCCGGGCCAAAGGGCGGTGATATCAATCCCATGCGCCCAAGAGGGGTAGGAAATAGCCCAGAGTGCGATGAACTGTCCGGCAACCTCGTCGATGACGATTTCGGACGGGTCGTGATCGTCCTGCCCTGCGGTCATCACCTTGGTGGCCCAAAGGCCGGCAACAAAAACGGCAACAGTGGCGATGACCAGTAAGGGAAACCCACCCAGCGTATGCAGACCCCAAGCCAAGGGCAGGGCGGCCAGCGATCCCCAGGTTCCGGGCGCGGGGCGCAGATATCCGACGCCGCAAACAGTTCCGATCAGGCGCGCGGCGGTCATGATTTCACCAGACAAGCTGTGGCGAGCGAGGCGATGCCTTCACTGCGCCCGGTAAAGCCCAGACGTTCAGACGTGGTCGCCTTGACCGAGACCTGATCGTCGCGCAACCCCATGATCTGGGCCATTTCTTCGCGCATTGCAGGCGCGTGAGGGCCGATCTTGGGATACTCACAAACCAGCGTGCAATCGACGTTTGAGATGCTGTAGCCCATCTGCCCGGCCAGCTCGACCGCGTGGCGCAGGAAGATCTCGCTTGCCGCGCCTTTCCATTGTGGGTCCGATGGCGGAAAGTGCTGGCCGATATCGCCCTGTGCCAGCGCGCCATAGATCGCGTCGGTTACGGCGTGCATGCCAACATCCGCGTCTGAGTGACCCTGAAGGCCCCGATCATGCGGAACCTTGACGCCGCACAGGATCACATGATCCCCGTCGCCGAACCGATGCACGTCGTATCCGTTGCCCAATCTTACATCCATATCGGTCCTCAATATGCGTTCCGCCCGGTCAAAATCCTCGGGCCTAGTGATTTTGATGTTGTCCGCATCGCCGGGCACAATGGCCACGTCCATGCCTGAAGCACGGGCGACCTCGACATCGTCCGCTGCGCCGCCGGGATGGGCGGCATGTGCCGCAACAATCGCGTCATAATGAAAGCCCTGCGGGGTCTGTGCTGCAAAAAGACCGGCTCGGTCCTGCGTTCCCGTTACGACGGCTCCATCGCCGGTCCAAAGCGCATCTGTGACTGCCAGGCCAGGGGCCGCAGCTTCATGCCGGATCAGGGCCGCCAGTACGTCCTGAATGGCCCGGCGGCTGACGCAGGGGCGGGCGATATCGTGAACCAAGACATGCTCGACCCCAAGGTCGGCAAGTGCATCAAGCCCATTCCGCACCGATCCAGCGCGATCACGGCCACCTATTGCCAGCAGAAGATCCGAGCCGGAAAACTCATCCCATGCGTTTTGGTCATCCTCGGACAGGACCAGAACGATATGGTCGACCTGCCTACGGAACCGGTCGATCGTCCAATCCGCAACCCGACGCCCGGCAAGGGGGCGCCATTGCTTGGGCATGCCGCCCCCGGCGCGCAGTCCGCGTCCTGCGGCGACGATGATGGCGGCGGTGGTCATTTAGGCGAATTCTCCGGTGATTTGAGCGCAGTGTTTAAGCTGCGGTGAATGTAGAGGCAATCACCCGCGTCAAGTTGCCTAAAAAATGGGCAGGTGATGATTTTGCAGGCTTGTTTCCCTCAGTTTTGTTGTTCATATGCGCCGAATTCGATATCTAAGTCGCAACTGCCCAAGGATTAAGCACGTTGACTCTGCAACTCGCTGACAAAACCCTGAACCCGCCGGTCATGTTGGCCCCGATGGCGGGGATCACTGATCGACCGTTCCGCGATCTGGTGATGCGCTTTGGCGCAGGCATGGTCGTAAGTGAAATGGTCGCCAGTCAGGAGATGGTGCAGGCCAAACCGGGGGTGCGGGAACGGGCCGAGTTGTCTGCCGACGTCGAAAACACCGCCGTTCAACTGGCCGGGCGCGATGCGCATTGGATGGCCGAAGCGGCGCGTCAGGTGGCCGATCGTGGGGCACGGGTGATCGACATCAACATGGGGTGCCCAGCTAAGAAAGTGACAAACGGTTATTCCGGCTCGGCGCTGTTGAAAACGCCGGATCACGCGCTGACGCTGATCGAGGCGGTGGTCGAGGCCGTTGATGTCCCGGTCACTCTGAAAACCCGACTGGGCTGGGATGACAACCTGCTGAACGCGCCAGACGTGGCGCGTCGGGCTCAGGACGCGGGCGTCCAACTGGTCACGATCCACGGTCGGACGCGATGCCAGTTCTACAAGGGGCATGCAGACTGGCAGGCGATCCGCTCGGTGAAAGAGGCGGTCTCGATTCCTGTGATCGCGAACGGAGATATCGTGGGCTCCAATGCGGCACGCACGGCTTTGGATCAATCTGGCGCGGATGGCGTCATGGTTGGACGCGGGGCGCAGGGGAAGCCGTGGTTGTTGGCTCAAATCTGCCACGACTTGTATGGAACACAGGCACCAGCGGTTCCTGCCAATGCCGACCTGATCGACATGGTGCGCGGCCACTATGAGGCGATGCTGGCCTTCTACGGCACCGATCTGGGCCTGCGTGTGGCGCGCAAGCATCTGGGTTGGTACATGGATGAGGCCGTGACCCCGGCAACCTTGCGCCGTGCAGTGCTGACCTCAAGGGACACCGCCGAGGTGTTGCGCCTGTTGGGCGATGCGTTGGGTGGAAATACGGAGGCAGCGGCATGAACTCGGATCAAAGCATCTGGGCCTCGCTTCCTGTTCCGGCATTCATCATTGATTCTGATGATCGGATCTCAGATGTGAATTCCGCCGGAGAGGGATTTCTGAACGCATCCCGCAAGGCGGTCATCGGTCACCCGGTTTGGGACCAGATCGCAGTTGATGCCCCGCTGGAAGAAGCGTTTCTGCGCGCACGCGAGCAGGGCACTCCGCTGTTTGTGAATGATGTGGATGTCGGGTCGGGCAACCGGGCTCCGTTGCAATGCGCTCTGCAGATTGCACCGCTGCTTGGGCATCCGGGGTCAATGATCATGACCATTTCACCGCGCGAACTGGCCGGACGGATGACGCGCGGAAACACAGTGAAGTCAGCCGCCCAATCCGCGATTGGCATGGCCGAGATGCTGGCGCATGAAATCAAGAACCCGCTGGCAGGGATTACCGGGGCCGCGCAGCTTTTGAGTATGAATATCAGTCAGGAAGATCTTGAACTTACAGATCTTATCGTGGCCGAAAGCCGCCGGATCGTGAAGCTTTTGGAGCAGGTTGAGCAGTTTGGAAACCTGTCCCAGCCTGATTTCAAACCGGTTAATATTCACGACGTTCTGGACCGCGCGCGGCGCTCGGCACTGCTGGGATTTGGCGCGCATATGACGATTATCGAGGACTACGATCCATCGCTGCCAATGGCCTATGGTGACCCGGATCAGCTTTTGCAGGTGGTCCTGAACCTGCTCAAGAATGCGTCCGAGGCGTCTCCCAAAGGCGGGACAATCCGTCTGCGCACTTATTTTGAGCATTCCTTCCGCCTTCGTCGCAGTGACGGTTCGGGGCATTCCCTTCCGCTGCAGATCGAAATCATCGACGACGGTCCGGGGCTACCAGAGAAAATCCGCAGCGACATTTTCGATCCGTTTGTGTCGGGCAAGGAAAACGGCACCGGCCTTGGGCTGGCGCTGGTCAGTAAAATCATCTCGGACCATGACGGCTGGATTTTGGCCGAGTCGGTTCCGGGACACACAGTATTTCGTTTGTCCCTCAGGCGAGCACCGCGGTGAAACCTGAGGCGGACCAGCCGGGCAGAGAAAGTAAGGAGAGCAACGATGGATGGCACAGTACTTGTCGCAGATGACGATCGGACAATTCGAACCGTTCTGACCCAGGCCCTGACACGGGCCGGGTGCAAGGTGCATGCGACATCCTCGCTGACAACTCTGATGCGCTGGGTTGGCGAGGGCAAAGGGGACGTTGTTATCTCGGACGTGGTCATGCCGGATGGCAATGGGCTCGAGATGCTGCCCAAGATCGCGCAGGACCGTCCGGGGCTGCCAGTCATCGTGATTTCAGCACAGAACACCATCATGACCGCTATTCAGGCGGCAGAAGCGGATGCATATGACTATCTGCCCAAGCCATTTGATCTGCCGGACCTGATGAAGCGGACTGCACGAGCTTTGGAACAAAAGCAACGCGTGCAGGCCGACGCGGTGGTGCCTGCGGAAGACCGGCCGGAGGAATTGCCGCTGGTTGGGCGAACTGCGGTGATGCAAGCGCTTTACAGGCTTGTGGCGCGGGTGATGAATACGGACTTGTCCGTCATGATCTCTGGTGAAAGTGGCACCGGCAAGTCTTTGATCGCACGGGCCATTCACGATTTCTCGGATCGGCGCACGCTGCCCTTTGTCACCGCAACCGCCGGCGACCTGCGTGACCTCGAAGGGCCTGCTCGCGTTATGGCAAGGGTTCGCGGCGGTACTCTGCTGATTGATGAGATCGCTGATATCGAGGATGAGGTGCAGGCGCGTATTGTCCGGATGATGGACACGCCCAGCGATCATGTCCCGCGCTTCATGGCGACCAGCCAATCTGATCTGACCGAGGCCATGGAGAGCGGGCGCGTGCGTCAGGATCTGTATTATAGGCTGTGCGGTGCAACGATCCATGTGCCTGCTCTGCGGGAACGGGTGGACGATATCACTCTGCTTGCCGACCATTTCCTCGCACGAGAAGAGCGCGAACACGGCACAAAGCGCTGGCTCAGCCCCGAGGCCGTAGAACTGGTACGGCGATACTCCTGGCCCGGAAACGTTCGGCAGCTTGAAAACGCAATCCGGCGTCTGAGCCTGACCAGCCGGGCTGAAGAAATCTCGAAGTCCGAGGTTGAGATGGTTTTGGGCAGCCAACCCGAAGCCGAACCGATTCTGGGCGGCGGTGAGCGTGAAAAACTTTCGGCCTCTGTCGCCCGTCATTTACGCCGCTATTTCGATTTGCACGGCAATTTATTGCCGCCTCCGGGCTTGTATCAACGCATTCTGCGAGAGGTTGAGGCTCCACTGATCGAGCAAGCGTTGGACGCAACCGGCGGAAATCAGGCGAAATGTGCGGATTTGCTGGGGATCAACAGGAATACGCTTCGTAAAAAAATCACTGAACTCGATATTCAGGTGACACGTCGACGCAAACTGATGTAATATCGCCACACAAAGCGTGGCATCCGGGTACAGGCCCGGCAACGACCACGAGATATGGCGGTAAGCCGCGAAAGCGGCACATCAGGATGAGGGCAGACGGTGGCAACCCGAGCACAGAGCGGGCTGATCCTATCGATTGATCGGTGGCGGAAATCCCGAAAACTGCGCAATTTTAGCACCTTGGGGCTGGTCCTTTTGGGGCCGCTTTTGGCGCTGGCTACGTATTTGGTCATCGGTCCGTTTGACTTGGGTTCGGCAGCGCCGACGCTGCGGCTGATTCTGCTGGCCGATCTGGTCTATGTGCTCGTTGTTGCGGCGTTGGTTCTGGGTCAGGTCGGCAGCCTGATCGCTGCGCGCCGGGCAAAATCTGCCGGGTCCCGTCTGCACCTGCGGCTGATCGGGGCGTTTACGTTGCTGGCCTTGGTGCCAACGGTGACCGTTGCGATTTTTGCCGGTCTGACGGTGAATATCGGGCTTGAGGGATGGTTTTCGGATCGGGTTCGGCAGGTCGTCGGATCATCCCTGTCCGCCGCCGAAGCTTATGAGCTTGAACACCGCAGCGGTCTGACACAGGACGCAATTGTTCTGTCCCGTTTCCTCGATAACGCGCGATCATTGGATTACTACATCTCGGACGCGGAACTGCGTGAGGTTCTGGCGCAGGGGCAATCGCAGATTCAGCGGGGCCTGCGCGAGGCGTATGTTATTGATGGCAGTGGCGAAATCAAATCCCGCGGCGACCGCTCGTACTTGTTCAACTATGAGGAGCCGACGCCGGAGCAGATGGTTGAGGCAACCGACAGTGGCCTGATCATCATCGCAGATTGGCAAAACAACGAATTCCGCGCGCTGGTGCCGTTGCAGGCCTATCTCGATCGCTATCTGTATGTCAGCCGCGAAGTGGACGGTGAACTGCTGACGCTGCTGGATGACACCAAGGAAACGGTTCAGTTTTACCAGCAACTGGAAAGCGAACGAGGGCGGGTTCTGTTCGAGTTCGGGCTTTTGTACCTAGGCTTTGCCGTCATCCTGATCCTTGCTGCGATGTCGCTGGGAATGTGGTTCGCCGAACGCCTGTCGCGCCCAGTCGGCCGTCTGACAACAGCCGCACAAAGAGTCGGCGCCGGGGATCTGAGCGTTCAAGTCATCGAAGAGGCCAGCGATGACGAGATTGCCATGTTAGGCCGTTATTTCAATCAGATGACGCGACAACTTAAAGGACAACGCGACACGCTTCTTGAAAACACGCGCCAGATCGAACGCCGTCGTCGGCTGTTCGACTCGGTGCTCAGTTCTGTGACCTCCGGTGTGGTTGGCGTTGATTCAGATGGATGTGTTACTTTCGTAAACCGCTCGGCTGAGCGTCTTTTGGATTGGTCGCGCGGGGAAGAACACTTGGCCATCGGCATCGCGGTTCCGGAATTTCTTCCTTTATTTGAAAGCCTGAAGGACAGCGGCCAAGAGGCCGTGCAGGGTGAGATTAAGGTGACGCGAAAGGGGCGGTTGGAAAACCTGTTGGTCCGTATGGCGATCCGGCGTGGCGAGGATGGCGGTTTGGAAGGCTACGTGGTGGCCTTTGACGATGTGACCGATCTGGTCAGTGCACAGCGTATGGCGGCTTGGGGCGACGTCGCTCGCCGCATTGCGCATGAGATCAAGAACCCGCTTACGCCGATCCAACTCAGTGCGGAACGGATCAAGCGCAAGTTCTCTCGCAAACTGGACGAAGAGGATTGTGACAGCCTTGAATCCATGACCGATGTGATTGTGCGGCAGACCAATGATCTGCGGCGGATTGTGGATGAGTTTTCAAAATTCGCGCGGATGCCTGAACCCGACCGGCGTGAAGAAGACATCGTCGGACTGGTGCGCGAAGCCGTTTTGTTGCAGCAAGCCGGACAGCCGGATGTGCAGATCGACGCGACCCTGCCGGACAAACCCATCCTGGCGGATGTAGATGCGACAATGTTGAACCAGGCATTGACGAATTTGATCAAGAACGCGGGTGAGGCCATTGAAACACTTAAGAAAAAAGGTCCGCCTGGTAACCTGAAGCCACAGATCAAAGTGGATGTATCCAACGATGATGCGGGTACGGTCATAACAATTGCTGACAATGGTATAGGGCTGCCCGAAGATCGAGCGCGTTTGTTTGAACCCTATGTCACCACTCGCGACGAGGGCACGGGTCTGGGCCTGCCCATCGTCAAAAAAATCATAGAAGAACATGGCGGAGCGCTGACTTTGGAAGATGCGCCCGTTTTCGACGGACAGGACCATTTCGGTGCGATGGCCGTGATCCGTTTGCCGGGGGGCAAATCACCCCAGAATTCAGCGCCACAACAGCAGGCAATTCATACTAACAAACTGAAAGCAGGCCAAAGATGAGCGACATTCTGATCGTAGATGACGAACGCGATATTCGCGAGCTGGTGTCCGACATTCTGGAGGACGAAGGCTATTCAACCCGACTGGCGGCAAACTCGGATGAGTGTATGTCGTCAATTAACTCCGAGCCACCGGGACTGTTGATCCTTGATATCTGGCTCAAGGACAGCCGCATGGACGGGATCGACATCCTGAAGGCGGTCAAACGCGACAATCCCGATGTTCCAGTGGTGATCATTTCCGGCCATGGCAACATCGAAATTGCCGTCGCAGCCATCAAGCAGGGCGCTTACGACTTTATCGAAAAGCCATTTAACATAGACCAGTTGATGGTTGTGATCCGCCGCGCCATGGAAACGTCGCGCCTGCGTCGCGAGAATGCCTCGCTCAAGCGGCGTGAGGTTACCAACTCGGACATGATCGGCAAATCGGCCTCGTTCCGGGCGATGCAGGGCCAGTTGGACAAGGTTACCAAGTCAAACGGCCGTGTAATGCTGAGTGGTCCGGCCGGGTCGGGCAAAGAGATTGCGGCCCGTTATATCCACGCCCATTCCAACCGTGCCAATGCGCCGTTCGTCACCGTCAACTGCGCGGGGATCGAACCTGAGCGCGTTGAAGAGGTGCTGTTCGGGCGCGAGTCATCCGAACGCGGGATCGAATCCGGCTTGCTGGAAGAGGCCCATGGCGGCGTGGTCTACTTTGACGAAGTGGCCGACATGCCGTTGGGGACACAATCCAAGATCCTGCGGGTTCTGGTCGACCAGCAGTTCCAAAGGGTAGGCGGGTCCGACAAAGTGCGTGTGGATCTGAGGGTTATCTCATCCACGAACCGCGATCTTGAGGACGAAATCGAAGCCGACCGGTTCCGCGAAGAGTTGTATCACCGTCTGAACGTTGTGCCGGTTGCCGTCCCGTCGCTGGAGGAACGGCGTGAGGACATTCCCGTTCTGGCACAGCATTTCATTGAAATGTGCAACGAATCCCAGGGCTTGCCCATTCGCGAGATCTCGGAAGAGGCGGTGGCGTTGTTGCAGACCATGACCTGGCCCGGCAATGTGCGTCAGCTGAAGAACCTGATCGAGCGTGTCCTGATCCTGGGCGATGGAACAGGCCCGATCGAAGCTCGTGAATTGCCGACCGAAGAAGAGAAAACCGACGACTCGGGCCGCGTGGTGTTGTCCGGTGCGTTGGCGACCTTGCCGCTGCGCGAAGCGCGCGAGGCGTTCGAACGCGAGTACTTGCTGACACAAATCAACCGTTTCGGCGGCAATATCAGCCGGACCGCCAGCTTTGTCGGTATGGAACGCAGCGCGTTGCACCGCAAGTTGAAGTCGCTGGGTGTTGTGACGTCGAACAAATCCGGAGCGCGGGTTGCGCAAATCGACGAACCAGAACCGGCGGAGTGATCCGCCGGGAGGCATTGATGGCAGAGCCCACAGTCACACTCCAAAGCAGACCAATCGGGTCAGGGTATCCGGCCTTCGGCCCGCGTTTGAAACGGATACGCAGGTCTGTGGGGTTCAAGCAGTCAGCGCTTGCCGAGTTGTTGCGGGTTGACCAAACTACCATCTCAAGATGGGAAAACGGCGTTCAAACCCCGGATCCAGAGGTACAGGCCGCGGTGTTTTCTGCCATTGGTTCATCCAGACGAGATGACAGCGCCCTGAAGAGGTTGGTGGAAACGTCAAGCGACTGTATCCATCTGGTGGAAGAGGCCAGCCACAAGTGTCTGGCATATTCGGCCAGTCGTGCGCGCGATTGGAAAACCAGTCAGAGTGCATTGCTGGGCGTACCACTGTGGCAGTTTGCGACAGACGAAATCCGGCAGGCCGAGGCTGAGTTGCAGAATGACGGTTGGTGGGATCTGCAGCACCCGGAACCCAAAGCCTTTGTTACTTCTGAGGTTCGGCATGATCAGATCAGGATTAGTGCGGGCCAGATAATTTGGGAACGGCTTTACCTGTCCGATGGTACGCCGGTTCGGTTGGTCAGCGGGACGCGTAAAAGCCGCGCATAATTTATGCGTGTCCGTGGAACAAAGTGGCCTGTAGAACAAGTTCATGACTCAGCCTGTTCGCGTTTTTGCACAAGTATTTATCCTGTGGCTTGCCGGGTTGGGCGCAGCCACGCAGTTTGCCAAGATTGCGGTACCTTTCGCTGATGTCGGGCTGCTTTACCCTGATTACACGGGTTCCATCGGGTGGTTGTTATCAATCATTAGTCTGATCGGCGCTGTTCTGGGGGCTGTATCCGGCGCGGTCACAGGGCGGGTAGGCCCCGTTAGGCTATTGGTCTTTGGTCTGGTTCTCGGCGGCGCAATCTCGGTGTTTCAATCGACGATACCCGGCTTTTACGCGATGCTGATCAGTCGCGTGCTTGAAGGGATGTCTCATCTCGCGATCGTCGTCGCCGCCCCGACGCTGATCGCGCAGATCACACAAGGCAAAGCCCGCAACGCGGCGATGGTTCTGTGGAGCAGTTTCTTTGGGGTGGCTTTTGCCATGAACGCCTGGATTGGCCTGCCATTCGTCGATCAGTTTGGGCTGGCTGCCTATTTTGGCTTGCATGGCGGATTGATGTTGGCGACAGCGGTGCTGATCGTACTGGCCCGGCTGCAATTGGACATGCATCCACCGGAAACGGTGCATTGGAATCTGAGGTACATTGCCCAGGTTCACTTGCAAACTTACCGTTCGGCATTTGTGGCTGCTCCAGCGCTGGGTTGGTTCTTTTACACGCTGACCTTTGTTTCTCTGCTGGCGATACTGCCCGGTCAGTTGCCCGAGGCGACCCAAGCGTCGATTGCCGGTCTGATGCCGCTTGCGGGGATTGTGTTGTCTTGGCTGGTCGTTCCACTGCTGTTGAACTTCGTGACCAGTATCACCGTTGTCAACCTTGGGTTTGGATTGGCTATCCTCACGATTTCAGCGTTGTTTTTGGGCGCTCCGTTGTCTGTCGTTTGCATCGCACTGTTCGCGGTGCTGGGCCTTGTTCAGGGCGGCAGTTTCGCAGCTGTACCGCAACTGAACGCGACCGCCGAGGCGCAAGCGCTCAGTTACGGAGCGATGGCGCAGATGGGCAATGGCGGCAATCTGCTGGGCACGCCGCTTTTGCTTGCAATCCTGTTGCGCTCAGATGAGGCTATAATGCTGGCAGTGGTGGTCTGCATTTACCTTATGGCCATCGCAATTCACGTGTGGTTTGCGAAAAGGCGACAGTAGGCCGGGTCTGCCTGATCCCGTCAGGTTTGGCCGGCTGTGATGATCTGGAAAGACCCGTCGTCAAACTTCACATAGCAGGATTGGGTGCTCAGCGGCGGAAATTTCGTTGTGCGTGCAGGCGTAACCTGTGACTTTATGCTCTGTCTACAGGGCGGAAGGCTAATCGGGCGAAACCCTTTTTTAGCCATGCATTGCGCCTCGACCTGATCGCGCAGACCTGCGTTAACGTCGACTGTATAGACTCGCCCGGGTTCCCACCAACCCGGCGAGCGATAGCAATGCCCGTGGCCGTCGCAATACGTGCGCCCGGGCCAATATGTGGGCGGGCTCTGCCGTACCTGATTGGCGACTGGTACTGCGTTTACCGCTTTGACCTGACATTGCGTGGTCTCGGACTGCGCGCGCGATACACTTTCACCCTCGCGGTAATACAGCGACAGGGGGCCGGTGCAGGCGGACAGGAACATCACGGGAATGATCAGGCGAAGTACTGATTTCATAGGCTTATCTTGCCTCAGTCTCGCAGGTATGACAATTCAATTGACCGCTTTGGGGGCATCTGTCATTCAAGGATTTCAGGCAGAAGGGCCAGAAACATGAAGGTCATCATATGCGGTGCCGGTCAGGTCGGCTGGCAGATCGCACGTCACTTATCGGGCGAACTGAATGATGTAACGGTGGTGGACAACAATCCCGATCTGGTACGCCGGGCAACGGAAACACTGGATGTTCAGGGAATTGCCGGATTTGCCAGCTATCCAGATGTGCTCGAACGCGCAGGCGCGCGGGATGCAGACATGATCATCGCGGCGACCCATTCGGACGAGGTGAACATGGTCACCTGTCAGATGGCACACTCGATTTTTTCCATCCAGCGCAAGATCGCGCGACTGCGAGCAAAATCATATTTGCAGGCGATCCATTCGGACCTGTTCCGTCGTGACCATTTGCCCATTGACGTTGTGATCAGCCCTGAGCGCGAAGTCGCAGCCGCTGCGATGCGCCGCCTTTCGGCCCCGTCGGCCTTTGATACTGAGATGTTTATGGACGGGCAGGCGCAGTTGCTGGGCATTCGCATCGATGAAGACTGCCCGATTGTGAACACCCCATTGCGGCAGCTCACGGATCTGTTTTCGACGCTCAGTTCGATCGTTGTTGGCGTACGGCGCGAAGGCACGTTGTTTGCGCCTGAATCCGAGGACCAGCTGTTTGTCGGTGACGAATGTTATGTCTTTACCAATGTAAAAGACGTGGATCGCACGATGGAGGTTTTTGGGAAGGCCCAGAAAAAGCAGGACCGCGTGGTGATTGTGGGCGGCGGCAATGTTGGGCTGGAAGTCGCCCGAACGCTGGAAGAGCGTGAAAGCCGTGTGCGCTCTAAGGTGATCGAGCGGGACCGCCGAAGCGCTGAAATAGCAGCGGAAACGCTGGAGCGGACGATTGTTCTGAATGGCGATGGCTTGGACGCCGCCTTGCTGCGCGAGGCCGGGATCGAACGCGCCGATGCGATGCTGGCGGTCACTGATGATGATCGGGCCAACATGCTGGCGGCGGTACGGGCCAAGGCCGAAGGCTGTGCGTTGGCGATTGCGTTGATCAACGATCCCAGCATGGTTGCCCTGATGGGGCCGTTGGGGATCGACGCCTACATTAACCCGCGTGCGACCACGGTCAGCTCGATCCTGCGCCACATTCGCCACGGGCGGGTGCGGCAGGTCTATTCTATCGGGGACGCCGAGGCCGAAGTGATCGAGGCTGAGGTACTTTCCACCTCACCCATGGCAGGGCAGAGGCTGCGCGATATTGATTTCCCCGAGGGTGTCCTTGTTGGTGCCGTAAGAAAAGGCGATGAGCTTTTGCGCCCGACCGGCAGCCTGCGGATCGATGAAAAAGATGTGGTGGCGATCTTTGCCATGGCCAAGGACGTACCCGAGGTCGAGCGCCTGATGCAGGTTTCAATCGATTTCTTCTGATGGCGCGCGCTCGGAGACAGCAGATCAGGATGATACAGCGGTTGCCGCTGTTCCTTTTGATCTGGGGAATCGTTGCGCTGTCGATGTGGATTCCGGCGGTTTATGCGCTGGCTTTGGATGATCACGATACGTCCAGATCATTTTTCTATTCCGGCTTGCTGGGGCTATTCGTGGTGTCCACCATCGCTGTGGCCGCATCGAACCGCGTGCCTCGCCGTGGGACTTTGGGGCAATTAGCCGTGTTGCTGGGGTGTTTCACTGTCCTGCCGCTGTTTCTGGCAATTCCGCTGCATGATGCCTTGGGCACGACCACCTTTCTGAATGCGTATTTCGATATGGTCAGTGCTGTGACCACAACCGGAGCGGACCTGTTTCCGGACCCGGACCGCCTGACCGCACCGCTGCATCTGTGGCGCGCTTTGGTTGGATGGATGGGTGGTTTGCTGATGTGGATTGCGGCTGCTGCAATTCTGGCACCTTTGTCGTTGGGTGGGTTCGAAATTACCGCCCGTGGCCAGCCCGGACGACCGGTTTCGGGCGTGGCGCAAAGCGAAGAGGTCGATCCCCGGGGCCGTCTGATCCGAGTGACCCGGACGTTGACGCCGGTTTATGCCGGTCTGACCGCCGTCATCTGGATCCTGCTTCTGATCGCCGGCGAAAACGGTTTGACCGCAATCTGTCACGCGATGTCGACAATGGCCACGTCCGGGATTTCTCCGGTTGGTGGGCTAGAGGGCGCGCAGGCCGGAATAACGGGTGAGGCGATTCTGTTTCTGTTTCTGTTCTTTGCCTTGTCCCGGCTGACATTTTCCACCGATACGGCGACGTCCGGCTATTCCCGTTTGGACAAGGACCCCGAGTTTCGCATTGGCCTGATGATCGTGGCGTTTGTGGCGGCCTTGTTGTTCGCGCGCGTCTGGGCGGGTGTGCTTGAGATTGGCAATCAGTTGGAACCGCTTCAGGCGCTTGGTGTGATCTGGGGTATGATGTTTACGGCGCTGTCTTTCCTGACCACGGCCGGGTTTGAAAGCGCCAACTGGAACGATGCGCAGCAATTGTCAGGCCTTGGTACTCCGGGCCTGATCCTGATGGGCCTGGCCCTGATCGGTGGGGGCGTGGCCACGACTGCCGGTGGGGTCAAACTGCTGCGGGTCTTTGCACTGTACCTCAATGGCGCGCGCGAGATTGATCGGTTGATTTATCCCTCATCCGTCAGCGGGATTGGCGGCGGCAACCGGCGGATTCAAAGTGACGGGGCATTCATCGCCTGGATCTTCCTGATGATGTTTGCCTTGACCGCAGCGCTGTTCAACCTGTTGCTGGCCGCGATGGGGTCGGGGTTTGAACAGGCCATGGTCCTCAGCGTTGCCGCGCTCAGCACGACTGGGCCGTTGATCGAACTGGCCACTGATGTCCCCATTCGTCTGGTGGATTTGCCATGGGGTGCTAAGCTGACCATGTGCGCGGCGATGGTGATCGGACGGCTGGAAACACTGGCGATCATTGCATTGATTACGCCAACCCTCTGGCGAGACTGAGAATCCTCACCTTTACTGACGCCTTATTTTTCATCTGGAATATCGGTTAACGACACTCCATACTCTGCCGGAGGGAGCGCGTTGGTCCGCAGCGCGTAGCAAGAACAATGGCGAGATTATAAAAATATGGCTTCGGACAGACAGAATCTGCAGGACGCGTTCCTGAACAATGTACGGAAAGCAAAGGTCCCGGTCACAATTTTCCTGATCAACGGTGTGAAATTGCAGGGTGTCATCACCTGGTTCGACAATTTCTGCGTATTGCTACGCCGCGACGGACAGTCGCAGCTGGTCTACAAACACGCGATTTCGACGATCATGCCGTCGCAGCCGATCAGCCTGTATGAGGGCGAAGACGCCTCTTGATGGAACATGACAGGACGCGCACCCGAGCTTGGGTGCTGCATCCGGAAATCAAATCAGATGAACAGCGCCGTGTCCCCGAACCGGCGCTGGAAGAGGCGGTGGCGCTGGCTGCCGCTTTGCCCGATCTTGACGTGATTGGGTCCGAGGTCGTGCGCCTTCAGCGCGCCCAACCGGGGCTCTTGTTCGGGAGTGGCAAGATCGAAGAGCTGGCCGAGCGGCTTCACGACGCCGAGGTCGAGCTGGTTCTGATTGACGGCCCGGTGACCCCCGTTCAGCAACGCAATCTGGAAAAGGCCTGGAAGGTCAAGATTCTCGATCGGACCGGGTTGATATTGGAGATTTTCAGCGACCGCGCCCGCACCCGCGAGGGTGTGTTGCAGGTCGAGATGGCCGCGCTCAGCTATCAGCGCACGCGTCTTGTCCGCGCCTGGACCCACCTTGAACGCCAGCGGGGCGGATTGGGTTTTGTCGGCGGTCCCGGTGAAACGCAGATCGAGGCCGACCGCCGGGCGATTGATGATCAACTCGTGCGCTTGCGTCGACAATTGCAGAAGGTGATCAAGACCCGGACGCTGCACCGCGCCGCGCGCGCCAAGGTACCGTATCCGATTGTGGCTTTGGTAGGATATACGAACGCCGGTAAATCGACACTGTTCAACCGCCTGACCGGGGCTGAGGTGATGGCCAAGGACATGCTGTTCGCCACGCTGGATCCGACCATGCGGCGGGTCGAATTGCCTGACGGCCCCGAGGTGATCCTGTCGGACACGGTAGGCTTTATCTCTAACCTTCCAACCGAACTGGTTGCGGCGTTCCGCGCCACGCTCGAAGAGGTGCTGGGGGCAGATATCGTCGTGCATGTGCGCGATATCAGCCACGCGGAAACCGAAGCGCAGGCGCAGGATGTCGAAACCATTTTGACCTCGTTGGGTGTCGATGACGAACGGCCCCGCCTGGAGGTTTGGAACAAGATCGACCTGCTGAACGATGACGAGCGCGAGGCAACGTTTGCGCGGGCCGATCGCGATCCGTCGATCTTTGCCATTTCCGCCGTAACGGGCGAAGGGCTGAAACCGCTATTGGCCGAGATTGCGATCAAACTGCAAGGCGTCCGGCACGAGACGGTTCTGACGCTGGGCTTTGCCGAGGGCGACAAGCGCGCGTGGCTGTTCCGGCAGGATGTGGTGCGATCCGAAGAACAAACGGATGACGGATTTCAACTGACCGTCCTGTGGACCGACAAGCAAGCAGCGCAGTTCGCCGCGCTTTGATCAGTCAGCTAGGTTTCAATGGCAAAATCTAAGGTTGTCCTGCGCGGTCATATTTCAGTACCCGCCGAGCGGATTGCGCAAGTACGGGACGCTTTGTCAGAACATGTTGCCCTGACGCGGGCCGAGCCAGGATGCATCTCATTCGAAGTGACGGAAGACGCGGACACTCCCGGCCGGTTCAATGTGAGCGAAGTCTTTGAAAGCCAGACCGCCTTTGACGCCCATCAGGCGCGAACAAAAGCCTCGGCTTGGTTCAAAGTGACCGAAGGCATTCCACGTCACTATCAGATTGCGCGCGAATAAGCGGATAGTTGGTTACTGTCCGTCTATCTGGCGCTGATGGTCATCGGCATCATACCAGAAAAGCGATGATTGCACCTTGTTGTCAGGGGTCAATTCCCATTCTTCCCAGCCACGTGTGACGACGTGATTGCCGGTCTCGGAGTGTTGGCCTTCTAACGTCCATACAAAAATCGCGTGTGTCCCGGCCCAGCGCAGCATGTCGCAACGTACTTCAAGGTCCGGGAAATCGGCGTGAAAGCCGCGCGCCATCTCGGCAACGGCAGCGCGGCCCACGATAGGTTCCCCCCGGTTGATCGTGATCTGCCCGTCGGGAGCGTAAAAGCTGGCGACCGATTCAGGGTCGCCCGAACTCCACGCGATTGCGTAGTCGCGTGCGAGATTGTTCATCATATCCCGAATACTGGCCATCTGTACCCCCGGTTCCAAATAGTCGGCCAACAGATCGTAGGCGAAAACACCCGTGCGCGTCCACGGCAGGGCGAAAAAGGGGCAAGGTCCTGCCGAAGCGTTGGAAATCAACGGGGGATCAGATTGGTGACTCCGACCGCTGCGGCGCGGGCCAGATCCATGTCCAGCGACATCGGGATATACTCGCCACGTCGCCAAAGCTGCGCCTGATCATCATAGTAGCGCGACAGGAAGTGCCCCGATTGACCCGTTGCCGTGATGAAGACCGAGCTGTTGGGATCGGCAAAATCATAGACACCGCGATAGCCAGCACCGTGCACGTTCTGGAAGGGGTCGGGGCCTTCACCCGATGTGCGCCCGCGCAGCAGGGTGTTGTCACCTCCGCTGGTGGACTGGCGAATGTTGACGAAAAAGCGCAGAACCGGGACCGTGCCCAGAACCGGGTGGTCGTGCGTGGCCTGATGGGCATCCCCCCAACGCAGCGATTCCAGCGCGCCGCCGTATTTCTCGGAAATCCAGATCAGTGCGTCGTCCAGCGCCAGCCGCGCCATGTCGGTGCAGGTTTCCACTGGCGCGCTCTGACGCACATCGCACCAGACCGAGGCGCCGTCAATGTCGCGGAACACGCGTTCGATGAACAGCGGCTCGACATGTTTGTATTCGGCAGCCAGCGGCCCCAACTCGTCCGAGATCAACCGGATCTGCAACGCGCGCAGCCACGCGGCGTAGATTAGCGGCTCGGGCAGGTGCTCGTTCATCTCACCGTTCCATTCGGCCAACAGGGACAGGGCGACCTGACGCCGTCGTTCGGGGGTGCCATCGGGGGCGGATGCTTCGGTAAACCAAAGGTCCGCTCCAATCAGCGGCAGCAGGGAGCGGGCGGTAAAGCTGACCGTATCAAGCTGCGCCTCGATAAAGCTGTCGCGGGTGTGGACCTCGCGCGATTGCATCAGGCGTTCCCAACGATGCACCCGCTGCGTGTCGCCCCACTCGTACGAGACATGGTTGGGGAAGGGGCGGTCGATAACCTTGTTGTTTGTATTGCCCAGAATTCCCCCCGCAGGGGCCACGAATTCGGGGTTGTCTGCGTAAGGCAAGCGTCCTTGCCATAGGTTCTCGGCCAACCAGCCGGGTGTTGGGATACGCCCACGGCTTTGGTTGCGGATGTCACGTTTGGGCATCGCACCAATCAGCTTCATGCCGATCGTGTCCTTGTCGACTAGCGACAGGTTTTGCGAAGGTGCAATGAACAACTCGGCAACTTCGATCGCTTCGCGCACAGTGTCCGAATTCATCAACGCCATCGAAGCTGTCATTGACGTATCGCGCGGGCTGAGCGCGGCCCAGGACAATGACGCGACATGGCCGGGCGGAGTGATCGTTTCCAGGTCATAATGGCTGCCGGGCAAGACGGGTCCATTCTCGGTCCAGCGCAGGGTCAGTGTGATCGGGGCTTCGTCCTTGATCTCGATGATCGAGGGACGGGAGCGGAACTGTTTAAAGCCGTCGGGCGACAGGTATTCTTCGGGGTTTTCAGGGTTCAGCTGTTCGATATGAACATCCTGATCGTCCAGGTAGGACGACGTCAGGCCCCAGCCCAGCCGGTCACTGCGCCCCGTCATTATCGCGGGAACGCCTGGAATGGTCGCGCCGATTACGCCGCCTTTGGCAAGCTCAAGCCGGGCCAGATACCAGATACCGGGTGCGGTCAGGCCCAGATGGGGATCATTGGCCAGCAGGGTGCCTCCGATTGCTGAACGCGAAGGCGCTGCCGACCACGCGTTGGATGCCCCCGCCAAGCCGCGTTTCAGGAACGGCGACAAAGGCGTATCGGGCATTGGCGTGCCTTCCGCATAGCGTGGCAGCCCCGGGAAAAGTGTTGCGTATTCCGGTAGCGCCGCAATGCCCGGACCCGGTACGTCAGGCAGGATGTCGGACAACCGATTGGGATCGTTCAGCATCAAGGATGTGCGGGCGCGCAGAACCTCGTCCTTCAAGTGGCCGGACAGTTGCAGGCTCATCAGTTTGACGATGGCAATGCTGTCGCCGGGTTGCCATGGCGAAACAGGCGCATTGAACAGGAACATCTCGGGCGCACCGCGTCCCAGTGCGTTCTCATTGATCTCATCCAGCCGGGCGTTGACGCCCGCGGAATAAGCGCGCAGCGCGGCCTTGGTGTAGTCATCCTGCACTTCGACCGAGCGGTGAGCCAGGCTGTACAGGTCAAAACGGCGTAAGAGCTTATCGATGGTGACGGTGCGCTTGCCGAAGACTTCGGAAAGTCGACCTTGCGCCGTTCGGCGCATCACAGTCATTTGCCACAGACGATCCTGCGCATGGGCATAACCCAGGCCAAAGAATACGTCCGCGTCGTTTTCGGCCAGAATGTGTGGAACATTGGCGGTGTCACGCACGATCTCGACCGGCGCGCGCAGCCCGTTGACTTCGACGGTCTGGTCATAATCCGGCAGGGACTGGCTGGCCAGAAAATAGACAAGACCCACCGCCGCGACGGCCAACAGGATCAGGCCCGTAGCAATCCGAACCAGCCAGCGAAAGACAAGACCCATGAACGCCCCATGTCCCCATAATTATTTGTTGCGTGAACACTACTGGAAGGCCTGAGTAATCGAAAGAGGAACGGCCCGCGAACGTTGAGTTAACTTGTTCAGACGAAAAACCCCGCCACATGATTTTGAACATGTGGCGGGGTCCGCGGCAAGGGGGGTGGTATTTGGTATTAGGGGATGATGCGGGTGTATTTCGTGCCTTCGACCGTGGCACCGAACTTCAGGCCGGCCTGTCCGAAAACGGCGGCGACCACCGGTTTGCGTAATTGGGTCGTGTCGGTTGAGATCGACTCGCCGGTGGCGTCGACCACATAGCCGATATCCGCCCCTGCGGTCCAACCGCTCGAACGGCGGAAGTCATCCAGTGCGTCCTGCGTCATGAAGAACAGGACATGCGCATATTGCTGCGCGCCAATCTGCAGGCCAGCACTGCCGGACAAGGCCGAGTAGTAGTCGACCGTTGCACCATTAATGCGCAGCGCGCCCTGGCCATAGGCACCGCCAAAGATGAAACCCGCCTCGGTTATAAGCGGCATCACCAGCATGCCGTTGGCTTTGTTGGCGATCTCGACGGTGTTTGGGTACTTGGTGAACATTTCGTTCAAAGTGACGTTCACGCGGGCGTCAATCTGCGCCGCGTTCGAATTGCCCACACCGTTTCCGCATGCTGCGGTCAGTGTCAGCCCGGCCATGCCAAGCGCAAAGCCACGACGGTTTAGTCGGGGAGAATTGGAACTGCTCATGTTTTTTCTCTGTATTGTCTGCCTGAATTGCCGGGTGTTCCCGATCTTGTGTGCAAGAATACGCCGATTGCGGCCGTGTGTCACGGGAAAGCTGATCCAACAGCGTAGATAATAGGCGAAAAGTCGCGACCGTCCGGGGATTTAGCTCTGAAAAATGCGTGCGACCTGTGGAGCAAAGTAAGTCAGGATTCCGTCGCAGCCTGCGCGTTTGAAGGCCAGCAGGCTTTCCAGCATGACCTTCTCACCATCAATCCAGCCATTCTGCGCCGCGGCCTGTATCATCGCGTATTCGCCGGACACCTGATAGGCGTAAGTAGGCGCGCCAAAAGTGTCCTTCACGCGTCGGCAGATATCCAGGTATGGCATGCCCGGTTTGATCATCACCATGTCTGCGCCTTCTGTCAGATCTCGTTCGATCAGGCGCAGCGCCTCGTTCGAATTGGCAGGGTCCATCTGGTAGGTCTTCTTGTCACCGGTCAGCGCACCCGACGCGCCTACTGCATCGCGGAAGGGGCCATAGAATGCGCTGGCATACTTGGCTGCATAGCTGAGGATCATCACGTTGTGGTGCCCCGCAGCCTCAAGCGCGCGGCGCATCGCGCCAATGCGGCCATCCATCATGTCCGAGGGACCAATGATGTCGGCCCCAGCCTCGGCCTGCGCCAGTGTCATTTTGACCAGCGCCTCGACGGTCTGATCATTCACAATCTCGCCATCGACGACATAGCCGTCATGGCCGTTGATGTTATAGGGGTCCAGCGCCACATCCGTCATCACAGCAATATCCGGAGCCGCAGCTTTGATCGCCCGAATGGCCCGGTTCGACAGGTTGTCTGGGTTCCAGGCCTCGGCACAGTCTTCGGTTTTCAGGCTGGGATCTGTGTAGGGGAAGATGCAGATCGCAGGTATACCAATTGCCTGCGCCTCAACCGCAGCTTTGGCGATCAGGTCGACCGAGCGGCGCACAACGCCGGGCATTGATGGAACGGGTTCTTCAACCCCTTCACCATCGCGAACAAAAACCGGCCAGATCAGATCATCCGTCGTCAGCGCGTTTTCCCGCACCAACCCACGAATGGCATCAGATTGGCGTGCCCTTCGAAATCGCGTCAGAGGGTAGGGGGCGATGGTCGGTTTCATGTCGCGCTCTCCTTGAATATTCATGCATTGGGTGGCATGAATTCCCGGTGGTCTCAAGGGTATCAATGGACGCGCCAGTGCGAAGAACGCCCCAAGGACAGTGAACAAAGGGCTGATGCGTGGACTTACACTCTTCGATTTTCGAACTCATAGACATGCGCAGCTTCTCGAATCTGTGGTATTGGATCGCATTGGCGGTGCTTTGGTCGTCGGCCAGCCACTGGGCGATGGGGGTTCCCTACGATCTGCTTGTGCGTGCGCGCCGAGTTGGCGGACAATCCGAGCAGGACCTGCTGGACATCGTAAGGATCAACCGCAACAGGATGCTGTACATCGTTGATATGTCAGGCTTGGTTATTTTTGCCCTGAGCTGTTTCTTTTTTACCGGTCTTGCGATGCTGGGTTTCTACTATGGTGTGGAGTTTGCGCAGGCCGTGTTTTTGTTGTTGTTTCCCTTGTGTCTGGTGATGCTGATCAACATTCGCGCCGCGCGAAAGCTGCAAAGCATCGAGCCGGCGGTCGAGAGCGTGTCCAAGATCCTTGTGCGCTGTAGAATTTACACCCAAATCATCGGCATGATTTCAATTGTCATCACGTCACTTTGGGGGATGTACCAGAACATCTCGATTGGTGTTCTCGGGGGATGAAAACCAGAAAGGTAAGGCGATGACGGCTCCGAACCATGTGACGGTTGGCGGCGCTCCTGAAGGGTATGACGCACAGCTTGTTCTGAATGAGATCGCGCGCGTTGGCGGGCCGGTCTGCCACGTCGCGCGTGATGACAAGCGGATGGAGGCGATGCGGGCCGCATTGGCTTTCTTTGCCCCCGACATGCCGGTCTTCGTGTTCCCGGGCTGGGACTGCTTGCCCTATGACCGGGTATCGCCCAACGCCGACATTGCTGCGGCGCGTGTGGCGACATTGGCGGCGCTGGTGCATCAGATGCCGGACCGATTTGTCCTGCTGACAACGCTGAACGCCGCGACCCAGCGGGTGCCCGCGCGTGATGTTCTGCGCGAAGCGGCCTTTTCCGCCCGCGTAAACCATCGCGTTGATGAAACGGCATTGCGGAAATTCCTCGTTCGAATGGGATTTACCCAAAGCCCCACGGTGATGGAACCCGGCGACTATGCCATCCGAGGTGGCATTATCGACATCTACCCGCCGGGTGAATCCGGCCCCGTACGTCTTGATCTGTTCGGTGACGTGCTGGATGGCGCGCGCCGGTTTGATCCTGTCTCGCAGCGCACAACCGAGAAGCTGGACGTGGTCGAATTGGCCCCGGTGTCCGAGGTTATTCTGGATGAGGCTGCCATTACACGGTTCCGCCAGAATTATCGTATCGAGTTTGGCGCAGCAGGCACCGACGATCCGCTGTACGAGGCGATTAGCGCAGGCCGCAAGCACCAGGGCATCGAACACTGGCTGCCCTTCTTCCACGAAAAGCTGGAAACCCTGTTCGACTATCTGCCGGATGCAACGATCACCGTGGATGATCAGGTGACGCCGGCGCGGCTAGCGCGCTGGGATACGATTGCCGATCAGTATGAAACGCGACGTCTTGCGCTGGAAAACCGGTCGCGCATGGATACCGTGTATAAGCCTACGCCGCCCGGACTGCTTTATCTGGACGATGTCGCATGGGAACAGGCCGTCGGGGACCGACGGGTGATGCAGTTCAGCCCGCTGCCTCAGGCCAGTGGCCCCGGAGTGATCGACGCAGGCGGGCGGATCGGGCGCAATTTCGCGCCCGAGCGGCAACAGGAAAGCATCAGCCTGTTTGGAGCTTTGGCAGGCCACATCACAGACAAGATGGCCAAGGGGCCGGTTCTGATTGCCTCGTATTCGGAAGGTGCCAGGGAACGACTGACCGGACTGATTGAGGACGAAGGCCTGGCCGAAGCCATTCCCGTCACAGACGGCACCCGCATTGGTAAGCGTGGATTGCATCTGGCGGTTTGGGCACTTGAGCACGGTTTTGAAACGCCCGGATTGACCGTGATCGCCGAGCAAGACGTGCTGGGCGATCGCCTCATTCGCCAACCCAAGAAACGCCGGAAGGCTGAGAATTTCCTGACCGAGACCCAATCGCTCAGCCCCGGCGATCTGGTGGTTCATGTCGACCACGGGATCGGGCGCTATATGGGGATGGAGGTCGTCACGGCGGCCGGTGCTGCCCACGAATGCCTGCTGTTGGAATACGCTGAACAGTCCAAGCTGTATCTGCCGGTCGAAAACATCGAGCTTTTGTCGAAATACGGCCATGACGAGGGCTTGCTGGACAGACTTGGCGGTGGCGCATGGCAAGCGAAAAAGGCCAAGCTGAAAGAGCGCATCCGCGAGATGGCGGACAAGCTGATCCGCATCGCCGCGGAACGGGCGCTGCGCAAGGCTCCGGTCATGGACCCTCCGCCCCACGCGTGGGAGGAGTTCAGCGCGCGGTTTCCCTATCAGGAAACGGACGACCAGTTGCGCGCCATTTCCGAGGTGATGGAGGACATGCATTCCGGCGCGCCGATGGATCGTCTGATTTGCGGCGACGTGGGGTTCGGCAAAACCGAGGTCGCCATGCGAGCGGCCTTTGTTGCTGCGATGTCCGGCGTACAGGTGGCCGTGATCGCACCGACCACCTTGTTGGCCCGTCAGCATGCAGCCAGCTTCAGGGAACGGTTCCGGGGCTTTCCGTTAGAGGTGCGGCAACTGTCGCGGTTTGTGTCCGCCAAAGACGCGCAACAAACTCGCGATGGTCTGGCGCGCGGCACGGTGGATATCGTTATCGGAACCCATGCCTTGCTGGCCAAAGGTATCCGGTTCAACAATCTGGGTCTGTTGATCATCGACGAAGAACAGCATTTCGGTGTCGGTCACAAGGAGCGCCTGAAACAGCTGCGCAGCGACATTCATGTTCTGACCCTGACCGCCACGCCGATCCCGCGGACGCTGCAGCTGTCGCTGACTGGTGTGCGCGATCTGTCGATCATCGGTACGCCTCCCATCGACCGGTTGGCCATCCGCACCTATGTCAGCGAGTTTGACGCGGTCACCATCCGCGAGGCGTTGCTGCGCGAGCATTATCGCGGCGGGCAGAGTTTCTATGTGGTCCCGCGCATCTCGGACCTGCCAGAGATCGAGGAGTTCCTGAAAGAACAACTGCCCGAGCTGACTTATGTCGTGGCCCACGGTCAGATGGCTGCGGGTGAGCTTGATGATCGTATGAACGCTTTCTACGACGGAAAATACGATGTCCTGCTCGCGACGACTATTGTAGAAAGCGGGCTAGATATTCCTACGGCCAATACCATGGTCGTGCACCGAGCGGATATGTTTGGTTTGGCGCAGCTGTATCAAATCCGTGGTCGGGTAGGGCGGTCCAAAACCCGTGCCTATGCGTACCTGACCACCAAGCCGCGCCAGAAGCTAACCGCCACCGCCGAAAAGCGTCTGCGTGTTTTGGGGTCACTCGATACACTCGGAGCAGGCTTCACGCTGGCTTCGCAGGATCTCGATATTCGTGGTGCGGGCAACTTGCTGGGTGAGGAACAGTCCGGCCAGATGCGTGATGTCGGCTATGAGCTGTACCAGTCGATGCTGGAAGAGGCGATTGCCAAGATCAAAGCAGGCGAGATGGAGGGGTTGTCCGATGCCGACGACCAATGGGCGCCGCAGATCAATCTGGGCGTACCGGTTCTGATCCCCGAAGACTACGTGCCCGATCTGGATGTGCGTTTGGGCCTCTATCGTCGCCTGTCGTCGCTTTCGACCAAGGTCGAATTGGAAGGCTTTGCCGCTGAACTGATTGACCGTTTCGGGACGCTGCCGAAAGAGGTGAATACCCTGATGTTGGTCGTTCGTATCAAGGCGATGTGCAAACGAGCAGGAATTGCCAAGTTGGATGGCGGACCCAAAGGGGCGACGATCCAGTTCCACAACGACAAGTTCGCGTCACCTCAGGGGCTGGTCGAGTTCATCCAGAACCAACGCGGGCTGGCCAAGGTCAAAGACAACAAGATCGTTGTCAGGCGCGACTGGAAAAAGGACAGCGACAAGATCAAAGGCGCATTCGCAATCGCCCGCGATCTGGCCGAAAAGGTCATGGCTGAAAAGAAGAAAAAAGCTAAAGCCTAATCTCCGCTGACAAATGTGCATAGTTGCCACTCGCCCGCGTCCGATTTCACGAACGCGGCGCGGTGGCCGGTCATGGGCCAAAGGAAATCGCTGTGCATGAACCCGCGTGTGCCGTCGGTCAGCATTATGGGCTGATAGTCGGCGTCGTTGCGATAGCTTGTGATGATGACGATCTCGTGGCTGATCAGGCTCAGCACAGGGGCGCCCGGTTCGGCGGCTTGCCGAAGACTGACGTTCTTGCCGGTCACAAAGTAGGCCAGATAAGGGTCCAGCGAGGCAGGTAGGGTGATTTGCCATTGATGGGGCATCCAGAATTCGCCCTCATCATCAAAGTAACCAGGCTGGGACAAGGTGGTTTCCAGATCGCCCCAATGGGTGTCATTCGCGGTGAGATACTCGCGAAGCTCTTCCGGGCCGCCCTCGCCGCCGTGGCTAAGGTAGATGTCTGGGCAGGCCGCCGCGATCAAGGCGTCTGTGTTTTGCGCTGTCACGTCCGCCAATAGATCATTGCGAAAGGCGACAAGGGTTGGGTCGCGTTCTGCCTCATCGGCGGGCGGAAAGGTCTGGCGGTCGGCAAGGGCCGGGCCGTAAATTAACAGCCACAGCAGCAGCGCGCGGATCATTCTGCCGCCTTCATCGCAGCCTGCGCACAAAAACACGAGGCCCCGACGGCCCGGTCAGCCCGGGCAAGCGCCAGATCAAGACGCTGTTTGATCAGTTTGATCTCGACGGTTTCACCGCGTGCTTTCAGACAATCATGCAAGCCCTTCAGGCTCCAGATATTGTCGGGGTGGATTGAGGCGCGGCTGAGAGTTCCGCCCAGGCCTAGATCCTCGCGGTACACTGCTTCGGCTTCCGCCACGTGGCCTTGTTCGTAAAGCAATGCGCCCAGCGCGTGGCGCGCGGGTTGCATCCAACCCCAAGGTTCGTCGTAGGGCAGCGTGTCGTCCAACTCGACCGAACGCCTCAGATGGGCGAATGCGGCGTTATAGTTGCCTTTGCGATACTCAATCTCTCCGCGCAGCATTTCGCGGGCGATGTCCAGCAAGTCGATCACGCGGTTGTTGTGCAGCAGCCGGGTTTCCGGAACCCGATCCTTGGCGGCAAGAAACAGTTGCTCTTCGGCTTCTGCTTCGGCCACCTGACCCGTGGCGGCATAAGCAATAGAACGCGCGTAGTGGGTGGTCGCGGTCACAGTGCGGTAGAGGTCCTGATCCTCGGGCAGGTGCAGGGCTTTTGCCTCTTCCCACCGACCAAACCGGATCAGAATATGCGGCCCCATCGACATGTAACTTTCGAAGAAATCCGCCATGGGCGGGCTTTCGGTGCGCAGCATCTCTTCGGGGGTTGTGTCCCAGATGCCCTGATTTGCGCGCAATGCGGGTTCCATCTGACCCAGAAACAACGCGCCGTAGATGGCGAAGTGATAGTTGTGTTGGCGATAGCCTGTGTAGATGTTGAACGCGCCTTCGCGCTCATAATATTTCAGATCGGCCTCGGTGGCCTTTTCATTCCAGTAGACGACATTCTGATAATGCCCGCACAGCACGTCGATATGGGTAGGCATGTGAACCAGATGCCCCGCATCTGGTACCAATGTGCGCAACACGTCGCCGGCCCTTAGCGCTTTTTCCGGTGTCGGCGACATCTCCATCAGATGCACATAGAGGTGCAAGAGACCGGGATGCGACATGGCGGCAGGGTCGTCGGCCATCGCGTCTTCCAGTGCTTTTTGCGCCTCCAATGTCGCGGCACCTGCGGCGGGCTCACCTGTTTTTAGGTCCCACATCTGCCAAGGGGTCAGGTTGAGCAGCGCCTCGACATAGATGGTTCGCAAATCTAGGTGATCCGGCTGCTCGCCAAAGGCCGTCCGCATTGCATCGGCGAAGTCATGGTCCCAGCTGTGCATGTCGCCGACGGGATCGCGTTGAGGATACCGCGCGGGCAGGGCGCGGATCAGGGCCTGTTCAACCGATGTGCAGTTATCGACCAGAGCCACGGCTTTCTGTGTGGCATCAAAGGCCAGCGCCAGCGCCTTTCGCTGCCCACGGTCATCCAACAGGTTCCAGGGCAGGTTGTAATTCGGCCCTGCCGCATAGGCCACGCCCCAGTGGGCCATCGCACAGTCAGGGTCGTATTCAAGCGCGCGCTGAAAACACACGACCGCTTCGTCGTGGTTATATCCGTATGTCCAGTTCAATCCCCGGTCGAACCAAAGTTGCGCGTCCGTCGAGGCGGTCGTTATCGGACAGGAATATGCGCCAAGATCGTAATAGTCGCTCACTGGAAATCTCCCCTCACATTGGGGGAAGGTTACCCTGATTCAGCGGTTCTGCACAGATCAGGCGGGCAGCCGGTTTTCGATCCGCCCCATATGCAGCATCAGGCCGAAGCCCAGGATACTCATGGTCAGGATACCTAGGGCCAAAGGGATGATGGACCCGTCGAACAACTGCCCGATAGGGGCTGCAATCACGGCTGCAAACACAGTCGAGACCGCCCCGATCACCGAAGCTGCCATACCCGCGATATGGCCCATCGGCTCCATCGCGATGGCGTTCAGATTGCCCATCGTCATGCCCGCCATAAAGAAGACGGCTGTTTGCCAGCTTACGAAAACGGCAAAGGACAATGAGGGCGAAAGTTCTGTCGCATTCAGGGCGATGACTGCGGCGGTGAAGATGACCTGCGCGCCCAGGGCCCAAGTCACGATCCGCCGCATACCCAGTTTGATCACAAGTGCCGCGTTCAACAGGCTGGCAGAGCCTGCCATCAATGCCACGACACCGAACCAGAACGGGAAACTGTCTGCACTGTCATGGATGACATCATAGACCGGCTGCACCATCGTCAGCATGGTGAACAGCATCCCCAGACACAGGGTTTGCACCATGATCGACAAGCGAACTGTTGGGTGTGTGAACATCTGTCGCGCGGCGTCCAGTATCAGGGGCAAGCGCAGCGGGCGACGGTTCTCGACCGACAAGGGTTCCGGAAGGCGCAGGCCCATCCAGACAACGGTGATCAGTGAAAACAGGATGAATGAGGCAAAGATCCCGCGCCATCCGGTCAAGGCGATCACTCCGGCCCCCATCATCGGTGCAATTGCAGGAACAAGCGTGAAGATCATCATGGCGATGGACACGATGCGGGCCATTTCACGGCCCGAGTAGAGGTCACGGATAATCGCCATCGCCACCACGCGGGGTGCTGCGCATCCGATCCCCTGAAAGATCCGGGCGATCAGCAGCATCTCGAGCGAGGAGCTGGCCCAGGCAGCTGCCGCTGCGACAATGTACAAGGCAGAGCCGACATAGATCACCGGCTTACGGCCAAAGGCATCGGACAGCGGACCGGTAAAAAACGTGCCGATCCCCATGCCCAGCACAAACGAAGTCAGGATCAACTGTGCTTTGTTGATGTCGTCAGGGCTTAGCTGCGCGCCGATCTTTGGCAGCGCGGGCAACATCGAGTCGATCGAAAACGCTATCGTTGCAAACATCATTGCAACAAGTGCGATGAACTCGCCGCGAGACATTCGATTGACCATGGCGCCCTCCTGACCTGATTGCGCTATCACGGCAGGTCAGGTGACGCTAGGTGTCAATTTGCACAAGGGTCTGTGCTAATTTGCAGGATAAGCCTCAAGTTGAGACATGATGTCGGCGATCACTTTCTCCCACATTTCAGGAGGTTGTGCGCCGGGGACGGCGTGCTGATTGGCCACGATGAAGGTCGGGACCGAGTTGACGCCCATTTGCCGGGAATGCGTGTCGCGGTTGCTGATATCCTCGCGGTCGGCCTCGGATTTCAGCAATTTTAGAACGACCGCGGCGTCCATTCCGGCATTGTCGGCAATATCGGCCAGAACCTCATGGTCGCCGATGTCGCGGGCCTGCACGAAATAGGCATCGAACAGGGCGTCTACGATGGCGTTCTGTTTACCCTCGATCCCGGCCCAGTGGATCAGACGGTGGGCGTCGAGCGTGTTGGGCGTGCGCTTCATGCCTTCGAAGTCGATCTTCAGACCTGCATTTTCGGCGTGTTCGACCACCGGAGCATAGGCGCGTACGGCTCCGTCCTTGCCACCGAACTTTCGCTCAAGGTATTCGCGGCGATCCATGCCGGCGTCGGGCATATCGGGGTTCAGCTGGAACGGGTGCCACTCGATGACAAACGGGTGGTCGGGTACTGCTGCCAGCGCCTTATCCAGATGCGTTTTACCGATATAGCACCACGGGCAGATCGGATCGGACATGATGTCAAGCTTGACGGTCTGGGTCATTCGTTGGTCGCCTTGAAATAGGCCGGCAGCGCCCGGCGCAGAAGTTTCCCATTCCCGCCACTTGGCAGTTCAGGCAGATGGATGAAGGCGCGCGGCTGTTTATAGCGCGCCAGATTTGCCTCGACATAGGTGCGCAGGGCTGCTTCGTCCAGTTTTTCCGGCCCTGTATAGAAGGCTGCTATCACAAATGTGTCCTGTTTGACCTCGACTGCCGCAGCGCCGACCTGCGCGATGCCGGGATATCGGGACAGCGCGGCTTCGACCTCAACCGGTGAGACTCGATACCCGCCCGCGTTCATCATGTCGTCGTCGCGGCCCAGATAGGTAATCTGGCCGTCGACAGCCATCGCACCCTGATCGCCCGTCAAAAACCATTCGCCCTGCATCCGCGCGCTGGCCTCGTCCGGGGCGTTGAGGTAGGTCAGCATCAGGCCGGGATCGGACCGGTGCACGGCGATGGTGCCTTCCTGACCCTGAGGTACTGGCCCTTCCGGACCCAGGATCGCTATGCGACGCCCGGGTTGTGGTTGACCCAACGCATCGCCCCGCGCCGGGTGGGTCGGGCTTGATGAAATAAAGGTCGAACACTCGGACATGCCATAGGCCTCATAGAGCTCGGTGCCGGTGGTTTGGGTCCATTTTTGGTGCAGATGGCGCGACAGTTTTTCGCCCGCACTCAACCCATGCCGCAGGTCCGGCGCGTGCAGATCGGCTTGCGCGCTCAATACTTTTCGAAACACGCCGGGGGCGGCGGCAAAGATGGTCGCCCGGTGGTCCCGCAACAGCGCGGGCAGGGCGGCCAGATCGGTGCCCGGTTCCGGAATCAGAGCTGTTGCGCCGATGGTCCAGGGGTCCATCAACCCCGTGCCCAGCGTGTATGTCCAGTTGAAGGCCCCCGCGTGGCACAAACGATCGCTCTTACGCAGACCGTACCAGCCATCTACCATCATCTGGCGTGCCCAGATGGCGCGGTGGGCGTGGGCTACGGCCCTCGGTTTCCCCGACGTGCCAGATGTGTAGACAACGTAGGCCATCCGCTCCGGGTCACCCATTTGATACTCGGCCGCAGGCAGGTCGCGCATTCCGGCCAAATCGGACAGGTCAATCTGAACCGGGTGCGCGGCGCACGCAACCTGTGGGTCACGCAGAATGGCGGCTGGCTTAAGGTCCTTGATCATGCGCTGTGTTTCCGGTTCGGTCAGCTGCGATGATGTTGGGACCGGGATGATGCCAACGGCAATTGCCCCAAGATAGGCAATCGGGAAGTCGACCGTGTTCCCAAGGCGCATCAATGCGATGTCGCCGGGTTTCAATCCGGCCTTCAGCAATCCTGTACCAGTGCCCAGAATGGCCTTCTGTAACTGTCGATACGTCCAATGCGCCGCATCCGCAGGCCCGACCACAGACAGGGCGGTCTTGTCCGACAACTGATCCGCATGGCGCAACACATGCGCGGCCAGATTGAACGGAGATGGACAGGCCGGCGGTGGCCCTTGATCGAATATTGAAAGCATAGCAACTGGCTAGCGCGGCCACTGCCGCGTTGCAAGCGGGACGGGCTGCGCCTATAGAATGACCTATGAGTACCCAAGACCAGACATCTCTGATCCGCATTGCCCGGGACTCGGGCGACCATACCGAAGTCGAACCGCTGGACCTTGGCGCGCGTGTGCGCGAGTTGCGGAAAGCTCGGAAATGGACGCTTGAACAGGCCGCAACTCAGGCCGGTTTGGCGCGTTCGACGCTCAGCAAGATCGAAAATGGACAGATGTCTCCTACTTATGACGCGCTGAAGAAGCTGGCGACCGGTTTGGAGATTTCGGTGCCGCAACTGTTCACTCCACCGCAGCGGGATCAAGTGATTGGTCGGATGGCGGTGACGCGCATGGGCGAAGGCTCTGCGCATCCCACGACCACTTATGAGCATGAACTGCTGGCCGATACGCTGACTAAAAAGCAGATGCTGCCCTATCGGGCGCGCGTCCGTGCGCGGTCAATGGACGAGTTCGACGGTTGGGTTCGTCATGATGGCGAAGAGTTTCTGTATGTGTTGACGGGCGTCGTGCGCCTGTACACCGAATTTTACGAACCAGTAGAAATGCGTCGTGGCGACAGCGCGTACTACGACGGTAGCATGGGTCATAATGTAATTTCGGTCAGCGACGAAGACGCTATGATCCTGTGGGTGACATCACTTACTTAACGAGCGGCTAAATTCGCGGTTCAAACCTTCTGTGAACAAAAAGTCCTCAAGCTCTTCATGGGCTTCGTTCATAGTCAGTTGGTGGCGTTCGGCCAGATACGCCTCAAATCGTTTGCGGTCTTGGCTCAACCGCACCTTGTCTTGATCCCGCAGGTTCGGAAAACGCCGTTTGGCGCGTATATACATTGCGTCCCAGTCTTGCGTCAGATCGGTCCAGTTCAACATAAACGAGCTTTCCGGTTAATTGGTTTCACAACTGCTCGGCCCATAGCTCAGCGTACGAACGCGGTGTGGACGTTCGGCCATGACAAAATGTCGCACCATGATTGGGGATGGGATTGGTTTCTGACGAAACCGAAAGTGCCCGTTGCAGCCAACCCGCAACGGGCAGACGGACCTGATTTTTGAGTGAGTGGAGGCCGGTCCGTAAATTCGATACGCAACGCACCGGACGAAGAGTTATGGTTTGAAATTCAAAGCAATAATCAAATCGCGCAATGCATTGCGGTATATGCACAAGCTATATCGTTAGGCCCTGTTCAGTAAAGCTTTTTGTGTGAGTTTTTCGATTCCCTACTTGACGTAGGGGCAACTACAATATGTTGCCGCGACGAAATTCAAAGCCGCGGTATCTAGTGTCGATCGACTGTGTGCTATTTTCCGCCGACGCGTTGGACGCCGCGCCTGACCGTCTACTCTTCGTACCACCAGACCTGCGGCATGTACTCCGGCCCGTCACCATAGATCGGCAAGGTTTCCGGCTGCTTGAGTTCCCTGGCGTGGGCGATCCTGCCAACATCGAAGTTCCAGATCGGAATGACATAGCGACCGGCGGTCAGAACCCGATCCAGCGCCCGTGTCGCGGCAACAAAATCCTCACGGCTTTCTGAGGCCAGCATGGCGTCAATCATTCCGTCCACGGCTGGCGAGGCCACCCCCATCAGATTGCGTGTGCCGGGAGTGTTGGCGTTTTCGCTGCCCCAATACAGGCGCTGCTCGTTGCCGGGAGACAGGGACAGGGCGCGACGGAAGAACGTTATGTCGAAATCCAGTTCGGACGTCCGGCTGGTGAACTGGGCGCTGTCGACCTGTTCTGTTGTCACCTGAATGCCTAAGCGCTCTAGCGCGCGGGAGTAGATGTCGATTGCCGTTTGACTTTCAGTATCGCCCTGTTGCAGCAGCACGGTCAGGGCAAAGACATCGCCGTTTTCGTTGCGCAGAACACCGTCCTGGATAGTCCAACCAGCTTCGGCCAGCAATTTGGTGGCGGCGCGGATGTTCGTGCGGTTGCGGGCCGATCCATCACTTTCCGGCAGGGTATAGCCTTCAAGCGTTCCGGGGGGCAGGTCATCTTTGAACTCCAACAGCAGTTCTTCAACGCGACCAGTTGCCGGACCGGGTTGCATCGCAAGATCCGAGCCCGAGTAGTAGGAAGTGATACGCGGCTGCGCATTGCCGGTAATCGTGTCGTTGATGAATTCGAAATTGAATGCGAGTGTCAGCGCTTCGCGGACACGCCAGTCGTCGAAAGGTGCCTTACGCGTGTTCATAACGAATCCGGTCATCCCCGAGGGCTTGCCGTGCGGGATTTCTGTCTTGATCACGTCTCCACGCTGAACCGCCGGGAAGCTATATTGGTTTTCCCACTTGTCGGCATTGAACTCGCGCACAGCGCTCAGTTCCCCGGCTTTGAAAGCTTCGAAAAGAACGGTGCCGTCGCCGTAGAACTCGATCCGCATCTCATCCAGGTTCATAGTGCCACGGCGAAATGGTATATCCGCGCCCCAATAGTCCGGGTTTCGTTTCAGGGTCACGTATCTGCCAGCCTCATAGCCGTCGACGACGTAAGGGCCAGTGCCGACGGGGATGTCATGCAGCCCGGCATTGGCAAAGTCTTTGCCCTCCCACTGGGACTTCTGCAGGATGGGTCGCAGGCCAGCGATCAGGGCAAGCTCGCGGTCAGGCTCATTGAAGGTTATGCGTACCGAGCGGGGGCCGGTCTGTTCGATGCTGTCGATCTTGCCCCACAACCCGCGATAGCGCAGGTGACCTTCAGTTCCCAAAGTCTCATATGACCAGATGACATCATCAACCGTCACCGGCGTACCGTCCGAGAATTCGGCATTCTCACGCAGGGTGAATTCCACCCAAGACCGGTCCGGTGCAGTCTCAACCGATTCGGCTAATAGCCCGTAAAGAGTAAAAGGTTCGTCCCAGGAACGGCCCATCAAGCTCTCATGAGTCCAAAATCTCAGTTGCCAGGGCGAGCTGCCTTTTTGCACGAACGGGTTCAAACTGTTATAGCCGCCCGTGTTTCCAAATACGACTTTCCCGCCTTTGGGCGCATCCGGATTGGCGTAGGGCAGGGACACAAAATCCGGTGGTAGGGCCGGGTCGCCATACATAGCTATGCCATGAGCCGATTCTGCATGAGCAATTGAAGTGCCCAAAAGCGCGGTGATTCCCGCGATCAATGGTCGAACGGGGCGGAGAAAATCGGGGCTCATTTTGGAAACAATCCTGCTCTGGCCTTATTTTGTTGGGATTCATCGTAGCGATGATTTTTCTTATTTTCAAACTTTTAGCTTGGACGAAGGCACGGAATTGCTTATAAAGGACGCACTGCTCGATAGGTTTCTTGCCTGTATGAAACCTGCCTCAATAACTTAACGCCCGCTTCGTGCGGGCGTTTTTTTGTGCGGGTCTGACATAGGATGCGTCGCCCGGATGTTTCCCCGTTTTCTTTGCAGCTGCAGCATGGCACTGTGTCGCCAAAGTTGACTTTGTGGGAGTTCGGCCATGAGCCTTTCGGGAAAAACAGCCATCATCACCGGATCGAATTCAGGGATCGGATTGGGCGTCGCGCGCGAGCTGGCGAAGGCCGGGGCCAACGTGGTGCTGAATTCCTTTACCGACCGCGACGAAGATCACGCGCTGGCAGCCGAAATCTCGCAGGAGACCAGCACCAGCGCGCGCTACATCAAGGCGGACATGTCAAAAGCTGAGGAATGCCGCGCGTTGATCGAGCAAGCGGGGGCTTGCGACATTCTTGTGAACAACGCCGGCATTCAACATGTCGCGCCCGTCGATCAGTTTCCGGTTGAAAAGTGGGACGCGATTATCGCGATCAACATGAACTCGACCTTTCACACTATGGCGGCCGCATTGCCTATGATGCGCGCGGCCGGATGGGGCCGCATCGTGAATATCGCCTCGGCGCATGGCTTGACGGCTTCTCCGTTCAAGGCGGCCTATGTGGCGGCCAAGCATGGGGTGGTCGGTATGACCAAAACGGTCGCTCTGGAAACCGCGCAAGAGCCGATCACATGCAACGCGATCTGTCCCGGCTATGTTTTGACTCCGCTGGTTGAGGCTCAGATCCCGGACACCATGAAGGAATACGACATGAGCCGTGAGGACGTGATCAAGAACGTCATGCTCGAACGGCAACCGTCGAAAGAGTTCGCGACCGTTGAGCAGTTGGGCGGCACTGCGATTTTCCTGTGCTCGGACGCTGCGGCGCAGATCACCGGGACCACCATATCGGTTGATGGTGGATGGACAGCTCTCTGAACAAGGAAGCCACGTGGTGAAACGGATCAATCTGGCGCTGCAAGGCGGTGGCGCGCATGGGGCCTTTACGTGGGGCGTTCTGGACCGGATTCTGGACGAAGAGGATATCGAGGTTGCGGCCATCACCGGGACCTCGGCCGGGGCGCTGAACGGGGCGGCGTTCAAATCCGGGATGGTCCACAACGGCCGCGACGGGGCACGCGACAGTATGGACGGGCTGTGGGCGCGGATGGGCGCGGTGGGGGACATGCGGCTTGCCAACTGGATGCAAGCGCTGGAGCCGGCGCAGATCGCTCAGTCGATGGAGTATTCGCTGCCATTCTCGGTCGGCGACGCGTGGTCCCGATTAGTGTCGCCTTATGCCTACGGTCCGTTTTATCGCAATCCACTGGAGCCGGTCGTGGACCGGTTCAACTTTGATGAGATCTGCGCCGATGAAGGCCCGCGATTGTTCGTCTGTGCGACCTGTGTGCGCAGCGGCAAGATCCGGGTGTTCACCGGGGATGAGATTTCGACGGATGCGATACTGGCTTCGGCCTGTCTGCCGAACCTGTTTCAGGCGGTTGAGATATTCGACCCCAAATCGGGTCGGACCGAGGCGTATTGGGACGGTGGCTATACGGGCAACCCGGCTTTGTACCCGCTGTTCAACGCAGATTTGCCCGAAGACGTCGTGGTTGTGAACATCAACCCGCTGGAACGCAATGAGGTGCCAAAAACACCGCAGCAGATCCAGAACCGGATCAACGAGATCAGCTTTAACTCATCCCTGTTTCGCGAGTTGCGGGCGATCAGTTTTGTTCAGCGTCTGCTAGCGGAAGGCAAGTTGAAGGCCGGAGAGATGAGCCGCGTATTCGTGCACATGATCGCAGATGACGACTTGATGAATGACCTTTCTGTGGCGACCAAGACGGTTCCGAACCCTGTGATCCTGCACAAACTGAAAGAAGCCGGTCGGGCGGCGGCACACCGGTTCCTAGCGGAAAACAAAGGTGATTTGGGCGAACGTAGTACGGTCAACCTGCCCGAGATGTTCGGCTGATCATTCCGGCGGCTGCGTCGGATCTTTTTCGTTGGGATAGACAAGCCCGGCGGAGATCACCAGTTTCGCGGCATCTTCGATGGTCATATCCAGCAGGATTACGTCCTCGGCCGGAAAGAACAGCAGAAAGCCTGAAGTCGGGTTTGGTGTGGTCGGGACAAACACGCCAAGCAGGTCGCCACTGGTTTCCGCGCGTTCGCTGACCTCGCCCTTTGCCGTCGTTGACACAAAGCCGATCGCCCATATGCCCCTGCGCGGGTATTGGATCAGGCAGGCTTTCTCGAACGACCTTTCGGTCTGGGCGAATACCGTCTCCGAGATTTGCTTGATCCCGGAATAGACCGACCGGACGACAGGCATCCGGCTCACAAGACTTTCTGCAAAATGGATCAGCGACCGGCCCAGAATGCCCTTTGCAATCCAGCCCACGATCACCGTGAAGGTCAGAAAGATGATGACGCCCACGCCCCGCAGGTTGATGCCAACATATTGCTGAGGCTGGAACTGCTGAGGGATCAACGGAAGAACCGCGCTGTCGATCCAACCGACGACCGACCAGATCAGCCAGATCGTCAGCCACACCGGTGCAATGACGACGATGCCCGTCAGGAACGACGCGCGCAGTCGGGACAAAAGCCCCGGGCGGCGATGCGGTTCTTCGTCAAATGGTGTGTTCATTGCGGTCCTGAGCGGTTTTCTGCCGAGTTAGTTAAGCAGTCCGGTGCGTCGGTACAATAGCTTTGTGTCAATCCGTCCGGTCAGAAAGAGCGCGCGCAATTCCAGCCGCCAGACGCGCATTGTTGCGCACCAAAGCGATATTGGCCGTCAGCGAGCGCCCCTCGGTCTGTTCGTAAATCCGTTGCAATAGATAGGGTGTGACGCCTTTGCCGGTGATCCGGTGAGCATCGGCATCAGCCTGGGCGGATGCGATGATCGGGGCCAGTTCCTCGGCCGGGATCTGTTCATCAGCCGGGATCGGGTTGGCGACCAACTGTCCGCCGGGTAGGCCCAGCGCACGGCGGGTGGCATGTGCCTTGGCGATATCTTCGGCGCTATCCATACGCAGCGGCGCGGCATAGGGCGACTTGGCCGACCAAAAGGCCGGAAACTCGTCCTGCCCATAAGCGATGACCGGGACGCCCAGCGTTTCCAGAACCTCAAGCGTTTTGGCCAGATCGAGGATGGCTTTGGCACCCGCAGCCACGACCGTCACCGGGGATTGGGCGAGTTCATGCAGATCGGCCGAGATGTCAAAAGTCGTCTCAGCCCCCTGATGCACACCACCGATACCGCCGGTTGCAAAGACCTCGATCCCGGCATAATGCGCGGCGATCATTGTGGCCGCGACCGTCGTCGCTCCGGTGCCGCCGGTTGCCATGCAGGCCGCCATATCTGCGCGGGACAGTTTGGCAACGCCCTGTGCCTGACCCAGCGACTTCAGTTCATCGGCCTCAAGGCCAACGTGCAGCTTGCCCTTGATCACAGCCATCGTGGCCGGAACCGCACCCGCATCGCGGATGTCCTGTTCGACCTGCGCCGCCACCTCGATGTTCTGAGGGTAGGGCATCCCGTGGGTGATGATGGTGCTTTCCAGCGCGACGATGGGTTGGCCTGCTTCTTTGGCGGCGCGGACCTCGGCGGAATATTGAATGTCGATCACAGGGGAGTCTCTCCGGATACGTATGTTGCGGCGGCGTTCAGAGCGCGGGTCAGAGCCTCGGCGCTGGATGCGCCACCAGATTCTGACGCGATATGCGCCGCCATGAAGGTATCCCCGGCGCCGGTCACGCGCGTGACCAGAACGGACGGGGGTGTTTGGGTCAGAATCTCGTCAGCGTTGCCGACGGTGGCCGAATTGCCGCCGTCCGTAACGAGCACGCGCAGCGCGCCGCGATCCAACAGGCCTTTGGCGGCGCTTTCCGAGTCCGCGAACTCGCGCTGGCACAGGATGCCAGCTTCTTCGAGGTTCACGTACAGCGTTGCGCGGGCATGTTTCAGAAACGGCAGAAGCCGTTCGGCCTTGCCGGGCGAGGCCGGAGCCACGCGCAGATCGGCGCGCGCGAAGGCAGGGCTTTGGGCAATTTCTTCAAGCAGGTTCAGCGTCAGGTTGCCGTCCAGCGCGATGGGGCCTGCGAAGGGGGCGTTCTCATATCCCAGCGGTCCGTGCATCAGAGGCCGCAAAATCTTGGCTCCTGCTGCCTCAAGCGAATGCGCATCAGCAATGGCTGCGATCAAACCGTTGGCCCCCTCGACCGCCATATACCGGTCCGTCGGCAAATCCTGCGAGCGGTAGATATGATCCGTTACCATTCCCAACCGCGCACAGGCGTTTGCCAATTCATCACCTTCGGGATCGCGCCCGATGGCAGTCAGCAGAGTGGGGGTCATGCCAAAACGCACAAGCGTCATGGCGATGTTCATGGCCACACCGCCGGGCAGGCGGGTGATCCGCCCCGGCACGTCCGAGCCTTGCCGCATGGCGCTGGCGGATCGACCAATCACGTCCCAAAGGACCGAGCCGATGCAGAGAATGTCGCTGTTCTGAGTCATGTGATCGTCATGCCGCAGGCCCCGCGCAGGTGCAAGGGTCAACGCTCACATCGCGTCGGTAAGTGCCTTGAGCGCTGCGGCGGGGTCGTCCTGGGCCCAAATCTCTTCGCCGATGCCAAAGAAATCGGTATGTGGGGCCAGGTCGCGGATCAGGTCAGGCGTCAACCCGCCTTCGGCCACCACTGGCACTTCGATCATTTCCGACCACCACTGGAACAGGTCTTTCTCTGCAGTGGTGCCGTCACCCAGTGTGGAGTTCCCAACCGGACCAAAGGCCACGTAGTCGGCACCTGCTTCGCCAGCGGTCATGCCGTCGTGGCTGGAGGCCCCGCAAAAGCTGCCAACAATCGCGTCTGCGCCCAGTTCTTTGCGTGCTGCGCGCACCGAGCGGGCCGCGTCGTCCAGATGCACCCCGTCCAGACCCAGACGCTGCGCCAGCAGGACATGGTTCGAAATCACCAACGCCACATCGCGCGCATGTGCAACTTCGCGGCAGGCATCGGCCGCGCGCGCGATCGTGTCCTCATCACTGCCCGCGAGCGCCAGGCGGATGCAGGCGATCTCGGCCCCGTCCAGAACGCTGGCCAAACGATTGGTGAAGGTGCTTAGTTCGATGGTCGGAGGTGTGATCAGGTAAATCTGTGGCTGCTCGGGGGTGTCCATTGGCGCGTCCTTCGCTTTCAGTCTTTTGCGCGGTTTAGCGGATTGCGGCGGGGAAGCAAACTTTTATGCCGATTTCAGGCCCAAATGACGGCGAGGACGGCTTGCCCTGCCTTAGCGCGCAGATTAGAGCAGGCGGAACTTTCGGAGACAGCCATGCCCAGCGATAAATCCCAACCCTCATTCGTGCTTGTGCGCCCGCAGATGGGTGAAAACATCGGCGCCGCCGCGCGGGCGATGTGGAATTTCGGGCTGGATCGGATGCGGATCGTGGCGCCGAGGGACGGGTGGCCGAACCCCAAGGCGGTCGCGATGTCCAGCGGGGCCGGGCGTCTGCTGGATGAGGCGCAGCTGTTTGACGATCTGGCGGGTGCGCTGTCCGACAGCACCTTTGTTTTCGCCACCACTGCGCGGCAACGCGGGTTGACCAAGCCCGTCTTTAGCCCCGAGCGTGCGATGCAGATCGCGGCGGAGAAAGTCGCAGCGGGTGAAAAGGTTGCAGTCTTGTTCGGTCCCGAACGCGCGGGGCTTGAAAATGAAGACATCGCCAAGGCGAACGCCATCATCTCGGTTCCGGTGAATCCCGAATATGCCTCGCTGAACCTTGGGCAGTGTGTGTTGCTCACCGCTTACGAGTGGATGCGTCAAACTGGGGATGTGGTGCATGAGGCCACAGATCTGGGCAAGGGCGACTGGGCTACAGGCATCGAGGTCGAGAAACTGGTCGAACACTATGAAGACCGGTTGGAAGAGGCCGGGTTCTTTTACCCGCCTGAAAAGGCCGAAGGTATGAAAACGAACCTGCGCAACCTTTGGTCGCGGATGCGCATGACGCGGGCCGACGTGCAGATGCTGCATGGGGTCATGCGGCAGATGGTCCGCTGGAAAGACAAAGGCTGAGGCTGGACCTATGTTCCGCTTCACCCTAGCTTGCGACGAAATCCAAGGCACAAGAGGACGGCATGAGCGGTAAGCGCAGCATCTTCGAAGACGTCTCAGACACTGAAAAACAACAGGCCGTTCAGCCGGGTATGCTCGATCGCGGCCGCGGCGGCGCGCGCAAGGCCATTCGTATCTGGCTGATGATCCTGTTTGCGCTGGTGGTGGTTATGATCGCGGTGGGTGGGCTGACGCGCCTGACCGACAGCGGATTGTCGATCACCGAATGGCGTCCGATCACCGGAGCGGTGCCACCGATGAACGAGGCGGACTGGCAGGCCGAGTTCGACAAGTACAAGCAGATCGACCAATGGCGCATCCAGAATCAATGGATGGAGCTGGATGACTTCAAATCGATCTACTGGTGGGAATGGGGCCACCGTCAGCTGGGCCGCGTGATTGGACTGGTCTGGGCGCTTGGTTTCTTTGGCTTCCTTATTGCGCGGAAAATTCCGACCGGGTGGACTGGCAAGCTTCTGATTCCGGGCCTTTTGGGCGGTGTTCAGGGGGCCGTTGGTTGGTGGATGGTCGCCTCGGGCGTAACCCAAGGCGAGGGGATGATTGCCGTGGCCAGTTATCGACTGGCGATCCATCTGGGGTTGGCTTTTGTGATCCTCGGCTTCCTTGCCTGGTACATCTTTGAGCTGGGCCGCGAGGAGCGTGACCTGATGCAGGCCAGGCGCGCGAAAGAGGCGCGTCTGTTCTCATTGTCCACCGGCCTGATGCATTTCGCCTTTTTGCAGATACTCATCGGCGCGCTTGTTGCAGGGATCGACGCAGGACGGTCCTATACGGATTGGCCGTTGATCGGCGGACAGCTTTTGCCGCCAGATATGACGATGCTCGAACCGATGTGGCGCAACTTCTTCGAAAGCCCCGGTCTGGTTCAATTCATCCACCGTTGTGTGGGATACCTGCTGTTCATCTTCGCGATCATCGTCTGGCGACGCGGCAGCAGCAGCGCCCACCCGCAAACGCGCTTTGCCTTCAACACAGCCTTCGCTGTACTTTCGCTGCAGGTGGTGATCGGCATCGCGACGGTGATCTATGCGGCCCCGTGGCAGATCGCCATCTTCCATCAGTTCATGGCAGTGGTCGTCTGGACGCTGATCCTGCGGGCTCGTTTCCTGACAGCATACCCAATTGCAACCTCTGTGCGCGGAGCCTGATTTCCATGACTGCTTTTGACGATCTGATGGCGTTCCAACGCGAAACCTCGGCTTTGGGAGAGATTGCCGGACGCTTGGGCTGGGATCAGGAAACGGTGATGCCGCGCGGCGCCGCGCCGCAGAGGGCCGAAGAGATGGCCGCGATTGAGGCGGTTTTGCATGCCCGCCGATCCGACCCACGCGTGGCTGGGTGGTTGGATCAAGCCGACCCTCAGGATCAAGTCGGACAGGCGCAATTGCGCGAAATTCGCCGGTCTTATGAGCGGACGGTCAAGGTGCCCGCCGATCTGGCAACAGCGATTGCGCGGGTGACGTCCGCAGCCCAGGGAATCTGGGCGCAGGCCCGCGCTGACGAAGACGTAACCGCGTTTTTGCCAGTTCTGGACGAGGTCGTTGCCCTGAAGCGTGAAGAAGGCGCGGCGCTGGCCCAGGGTGGCGATGTGTATGACGCGATGGTCGAGGATTATGAGCCCTATACAACTGGCGTGCAGATTGCCGAAATATTCGATGAGATGCGCCCACGTCTGGTGGCATTGCGCGCCGCTGTTCTGGACAAACCTGCGCCCGATGGCCTGACCGGGAAATTCGACGAACTGGCCCAGATAGGTCTGTCGCAAAAACTGGCCATTGCCTTTGGTTATGACCTGAACACAGGCCGTATCGATAAGGCTGTGCACCCGTTCAGCTCGGGCAGCGGGCTGGACGTTCGGATCACCACCAGAACCAGTGAAACCGATCCGTTCAACTGTTTCTATTCGACAATCCACGAGGTCGGCCATGCCGCCTATGAACAGGGTATCGATGCGGCATACGCCCTGACGCCGTTGGGGCGGGGCGTTTCGATGGGCGTTCACGAAAGCCAGAGCCGAATTTACGAGAACCAATTGGGCCGTTCTCGTGCCTTCACCGGTTGGCTGTATGGCCAAATGAAAGATGCGTTCGGCGATTTCGGTATTGCGAACGAAGACGCCTTTTATGCAACGGTGAATGGCGTCCACAACGGATATATCCGCACCGAGGCGGATGAGGTTCAATACAATCTGCACATCATGCTGCGTTTTGATCTTGAACGTGCCCTGATGGCCGGGGACCTGCAGGTCAATGATCTTGAGGCCGCGTGGAATGACCGGTTCAATGCAGATTTTGGCTATGCGGTCGACAAACCGTCAAACGGGTGTCTTCAGGATGTGCACTGGTCAGTGGGTTTGTTCGGCTACTTCCCGACCTATTCGCTGGGCAATGTCTATGCCGGGTGCCTCTATCAGGCGCTTCGGGCGGCGGTGCCGGATCTGGATTCGCAATTGGCGGGCGGGGACACATCGGGCGCGACGGCGTGGTTGCGCGAGAATGTGCAGCAACATGGCGGGCTTTATGCGCCGCGCGAAACCATTCAGCGCGCAAGCGGTATGGAACCTGGACCTGAACCGTTGCTTGGTTACCTGGAGCAGAAGTTCGGCGGGTTATACGGGCTCTGAAGTCAGGAAACGTTTCGTCAAGTTGCCGTGTATGGCATTGGCTTTGATCTGAATGCAGCTAGGGTGGTTCGAACGGTTTTACCGAAGGAACCACCTTGTTCTTTGCAACACATGTCAAACCACACATAGCTTCTATTCTGACCAGCAACATCCGGCTAATGGCGCGCAGACGCGTGCAGGAGGCAAAGCATCAGCTGCTAAAGCGCCCGCGCGTTGTTCATTACTTCCATGATGTTTCCGACCCATACTGCCACCTCACCGCACAGGTTTTGCAGCGGTTTCAAGACAATTATGATGTCGAGCTGCGCCCACATCTGATTTCTGGCCCACCGATTGAAGCGTTGCCAGACCCCGTGGCGCATCGGAAAAACGCCATCACTGATGCAACAAGATTGGCCCGAAAACTTAGCCTCAGCGCTCCTGAAGGCTCTGTTCCTGCCAATGATGCGATTGCGGATGCTGAAAAACTGATGGCAGCCGATCTGGCGAACGGAAGCTTTATTGAGAACGTCAGGGATACAAGCACGAACCTGTGGTCGGGCAGGGGCTTGCCATCATCAGATCACGCCAAACCCGCTGCACTGATCAGCGATGGTGACCAAACGCTCGCTGCGCTGGGTCACTATCTGGGCGGAACGTTTTATTATGACGGCGAATGGTATTGGGGCGCTGATCGTCTTCACTATCTCGAAAACCGGTTGCAGCACGCGGGATTGGGTGGCGGTTCGCCGCGAATTGTGCCTTTGCCTTCCGTCCAACCGGCAAAGAGGGTTTCTCAAGGCCAGGAGATCGAGTTCTTCTTTTCATTCCGCAGCCCTTATTCGTATCTGGCGTTTGACCGGACCGTCGATTTAGCACACCACTATGGCGCAAGGCTAGTTCTGCGCCCGGTTTTGCCGATGTTGATGCGCGGTTTACCCGTACCTCCGTCCAAGTCCTCCTACATCCTCTATGATTGCGCGCGCGAAGCACGGCGGCTGGGGATCCCGTTTGGACGTATCTGCGATCCTTTGGGCAAAGGGGTCGAGCGTGGCTATGCCCTGCTGGACTATGCCGAGGGGCAGGGCAAGCTACCCGAATTCTGTTCCGCCTTCCTGCGCGGGGTCTGGGCTGAGGGTCTGAACGCCGCAACTGATCGGGGGCTTCGGACAATTGTCGATAACGCGGATTTGGATTGGCTGGCTGCGAAACCGTTCCTGAATCCAGATCTTTGGCGAGATCGGGTGCAGACCAACCAGAACCGTCTGCAAGAGATAGGGCTATGGGGCGTCCCAAGTTTCCGCGTCGCCGGGGAAAGTGTCTGGGGGCAAGATCGCCTTTGGGCCGTCGAGGATTGTTTGACGTAAAAAAGGCGCCACACCCGAAGGTGAAGCGCCTGAATAATGTTCTGGATCAGAGAGTTACTCTTCGGTTTCGTCCTCGTCACCCTGATCGGCGATCCAGGCCACACTGACGACCTCTTCGCCCTTGCCGGTGTTAAAGACCTTCACACCACCTGCGCTGCGTGACCGGAAGGAAATCCCCTCGACAGGGACACGGATCGACTGGCCTTTGGATGTGGCCAGCATGATCTGATCTTCCATGTCGACCGGGAACGAGGCGACAAGTTCGCCACCGCGCATCGCCTTGTCCATGGCGGCCACGCCCATCCCGCCGCGTCCGCGCACTGGGTAGTCGTGGCTGGAACTGAGTTTTCCCGCGCCGCCCGCCGTGATCGTCAGGATCAGGTTCTCGGCCGCCGACATCTCGGCATAGCGCTCTTGAGGAAGCACGCTGTCAGCGTTGCCTTCGTCTTCGTCGCTGCCGGTATCATCCGTGACGCCAGCCATCAGGCGGCGCATCTTCAAATAGGCGGCGCGCTCGTCCGAGGTAGCCTCGAAATGGCGGATCACAGACATCGACACAACCCGGTCGCCATTCGACAGCCTGATACCGCGCACACCGGTGGATTCGCGTGAGTTAAAGACGCGCACATCAGTGGTGCGGAACCGGATTGCGCGGCCCGAATTGGTGACCAGCATCACGTCTTCGTCTTCCGAGCAAATGCGGGCATTCACCAGCTCAACATCCTCGGGCAGCTTCATCGCGATCTTGCCGTTGCGGCGGACATTGGTGAAGTCCGACAAGCGGTTACGCCGCACATCTCCGGCACTGGTGGCAAAGACGATCTGCAGGTTTTCCCACTCTTCATCCGGCACGTCGACGGGCATGATCGCCGCGATCGATACCCCGGTCGGGATCGGCAGGATGTTGACGATGGCTTTGCCTTTGCCAGTCCGGCTGGATTGCGGCAGACGCCAGGTCTTAAGCTTGTAGACCATGCCTTCGGTGGTGAAGAACAGCAGCTGCGTGTGGGTGTTGGCTACGAAGAGGTTGGTAACAACATCCTCTTCCTTGGTTTGCATCCCTGACAGGCCCTTGCCGCCGCGTTTCTGAGCACGGAAATCGGCCAGTGGAGTACGCTTGATGTAGCCGCCCGAAGTCACGGTCACGACCATGTCTTCACGTTCGATCAGGTCTTCGTCTTCCATGTCGCCGGACCAATCGACGATTTCGGTGCGACGAGGTACTGCGAACTGCTCGCGTACATCGCGTAGTTCGTCGCCGATGATCGACATGATGCGCTCGCGCGAGGACAGAATATCAAGGTATTCCTTGATCTTACCTGCCAGTTCTTCCAGTTCGTCCGTGACCTCTTTGACACCGATCTGGGTCAGACGTTGCAGGCGCAGATCAAGGATGGCGCGGGCCTGAATTTCGGTTAGGTTATAGGTGCCGTCGTCGTTCATCTTGGACAGAGGATCGTCGATCAGGCGCAGATAGCCTTCGATCTCGGCTGCGGGCCAGCGGCGGGTCATCAGCTTTTCACGCGCTTGTGCGGCGTCTGCCGATGAACGGATCGTAGCGACCACTTCGTCCACATTCGATACGGCCACGGCCAGACCACACAGGATATGGCTGCGTTCGCGCGCTTTGCGCAGGTCATAAGCGGTGCGGCGGGCAACGACGTCTTCGCGGAAGTCGATGAAAGAGGTCAGAAACCGGCGCAAGGTCAACTGCTCGGGGCGTCCACCGTTCAGCGCCAGCATGTTGCAGCCAAAGGACGTCTGCATTGGTGAGAACCGATAGAGCTGATTCAAAACCACCTCTGGCGTTGCATCGCGCTTCAGTTCGACTACAACGCGCACACCGTTACGGTCGGATTCGTCTTGTACGTGGCTGACGCCTTCGATCCGCTTTTCGCGCACCGCTTCGGCAATCTTTTCGATCATCGAGGCTTTGTTCACCTGATAAGGGATCTCATCCACGACAATCGCGTAGCGGTCCCTGCGGATTTCCTCGACGCGGGTCTTGGCACGGATGATAACGCTGCCGCGGCCTTCCAGATACGCTTTGCGCGCGCCAGACCGGCCAAGCATCACACCACCGGTCGGGAAGTCAGGACCGGGGACGTATTCTATCAGCTGCTCGGACGTCAAATCCGGATCGTCGATCAGCGCCAAAGTGGCATCGACTACTTCGCCCAGATTATGTGGCGGGATGTTGGTTGCCATACCTACAGCGATACCACCGGCACCATTGACCAGCATGTTCGGAAAACGGGCGGGCAGGACGGTCGGTTCCCGGTCTTTACCGTCATAGTTATCCTGAAAATCGACCGTCTCTTTTTCGATATCGGCCAGCAAGGCTGCGGCAGGTTTGTCCATCCGCACTTCGGTGTAACGCATGGCTGCCGGGTTATCCCCGTCCATCGAGCCAAAGTTGCCCTGACCGTCGAGCAAAGGCAGCGACATCGAGAAGTCCTGTGCCATCCGCACCAGCGCGTCATAGATCGCGCTGTCGCCATGCGGGTGGTACTTACCCATCACATCGCCAACCGGACGGGCCGATTTGCGGTATGACTTGTCATGGGTGTTCCCCGTCTCGTGCATCGCGTAAAGGATGCGTCGGTGCACTGGTTTCAGGCCGTCTCGCAGATCGGGGATCGCGCGGGACACGATGACCGACATGGCATAGTCCAGATAGGACGTACGCATCTCGGATTCGATGGATACCGTCGGGCCGTCGTAAACGGGGCGCTGAGGCGGGGTTTCATCCATGTTTTCTGGGGTTTCTGGCGTATCGCTCACGTAAACTGCCCGTTTATTGTGCTGGGTCTATATCTTGTGGATGTACCTTATCAGACCCGGCACATAAGGTGCAAGCAAGCAGCGCATTCTGTGCAAAAAACACCCGTAACACTGGGGTAACATATTGTTAATCAAGGGTTAGGTGGTTTTCGTGCTATGCTGAAGAGACCTTGCAACAAATTTGGAGGTCTGCATGGAGCAAAGTGAAACAGAACTGATGCTCAAAGGGTATGGGCTGACAACAGCTGAAATTTTTTATCACATGCCCGATTATATTCACGTACTCAATACATTCATTTGGCAGGATTACGACCTTGCACCAGATCACCCCAAGTTATTCGATTTTATTGAATTCTGGCAGCGTGAGATAGAAGGACCGCTGCATTCGGTGCGATTTACCCATCGCAAGATGATCGCGCCGGGCGAATGGCGCAACGTGGTGGGCGAATTCCGCGTGAATTGACTCTTGGGCGCATCAGGCCCAAACACATATCCAATTCGGTGCATCCGGTATCTTGGCGGGCAAGCCATTGATCGTAAGCGGAAAATGGCGTGCTCAGAGGTTTGCTGTTTACAGCCGCTATCTGCCTGAGTGGACCGAAGGTATTTTGATAAAATCTGGAAAGGCGCTGCCAACACGGCAAACGCTGTCGGATGTTGAACAGAGAACGTTGGACAAGCACTTGATTAATGGGTGAATGCGGTTGTTGAAAACCTCACGCCCACTTCTGATCTGTTGTCCGGCGAAGCGACGCCCGCAGAGCCAGGCTGGACGTAGGCTTTACTGCGATTGCTTCCCGCAAAGTCGTCGTCTTTCCGGTAGCCGCAGGATATGGTCGCGGCCAGGCAGTGGACAAAAAAACCGGCCAGCACACTTACATGAATATTGGAACCGGTGGGTCCGAGACCAAATTCGTGATCTTGTTTGGAACGCAGTCGGATTTGGACAATTTCGTTACCCACGGCTACGACGCCGCCGCAGAAGCCGGCGCTATGTATGGCGATGAACGCGAGGATAAGCCTCTCAGGTCCACAAATGGGCGGACGTTCTTCGTACTCAGCAAAAAAGGCTGACGCTTCAGACGCGAAGTACTGGAGGTCACCCGAGCTGAATTAGCCCGAGCAGCTGGCTCCACCCAAAACACAGAACTTGGCGCAATGCGGGTGGTTGAGGTGCACGTCCGCCTCGGCCTCGGCCAGTGTCGCGCCCATTTCGAACTCCGGTTCATAGGGCAGAAGGGTGCAGGCCAGAACCGCGGGGCGGTCCGCGCCCTTGCGTTTGACCACCATGCGGGCATTCGAACACATGACCGCCTCGGGAGATTTGTCCAGAATGCCCCAGCAAGCGGTTGTGATTTCAGGGACTTCGACGGTTTCGTCCATTTCAGGAAATAGCACGGTCTGGCCAGGGTTCTGCGCGTCGATGTCAAAGCTGTGCTGCTTGAAGAACGCATCATACCCGGCGCGGCTGTCGGCATCGCTGTCGCCCCAAACTGTGCGGCCTGCGATGGCGATATTGAACCCATTGTCGCGCAGCCACTCCATTCCGGTGACGGTCTTGTCAAAACTGCCTTTGCCGCGTTCCTCGTCATGCAGTTCCGGGCGATAGTGGTCGACGGAAATCCGCAAGGTCAGCTTGTCATTATATTCGCGCTGCAGATCCAACAATCCTTCGCGCATCTTTCGGCGCATCATCGGTTGCATTGCATTCGTCAGGATCAGGACCTCATAGCCGCGTTCCAGCGCGGCGCGGGTCATGTCGATCATCTGAGGGTTCATAAAGGGCTCGCCACCTGTGAAGCCAATCTCGCGCACCGGCCATTTGCGCTGTTCGATCTGATCCAGGTAATCGCGCACCTCATCTGTGGTGATATAGACCAGCGCATCATTGGTCGGGCTGCTGGCGATATAGCAATTGACGCATTCGATGTTGCAAAGGGTGCCAGTATTGAACCACAACGTCTCAGGGTTCTTCAGCGTGACTGAGGCGCGGGTTTGCCCATCTGCTGTCACCAATTTGTTCTGAAACTTGCCGATATTGGCGGTCTGAGGCGCGTTGTCTTTCATTCCGGTATCCGGTTCTTTGAAGTTACTTATGATGTAGCCGGTCGACTCGGATTAGTTAAGTCAGGCAGATGGCACCTGACAGAGTTTTGATGTTGTGTTTTTTGCTGTGGTTGATTGCGCTAACATTGGACATGCCCGGCGGGGCAAGATAAGGAAAAGCCATGGTTTCTCGCGTCATACCCGTTGATCCGTTTGATCTCGTCATTTTTGGCGGGACGGGTGATTTGGCGCAGCGTAAGATTTTGCCGGCTCTGTTCCGACGCTTTTGTTCAGGGCAATGGGCCGAAGGCGTTCAAATTATTGGTGCGGCGCGTACGGTCCACGACCGTGCAGGGTTTCAGGCTCTGGTCGCCGAATCGCTTCACACCCATGCCGCTGCGCAGTGTCAGGACGCGGGCGCATTGCACGCGTTCCTGGACCGCGTCGACTATGTGACCCTTGATGGGTATTCGAATGAGGGCTGGGAGCAGCTTGCCGACAAGCTGAGCCACGACAGGGTGCGGGCGTTTTACTTTTCAGTCGGCCCGCGCCTGTTCGGGCCGTTAGCCGAGCGTATCAAGGCGCATGATCTGGCAACGCCAAGCACGCGGATTGTTGTTGAAAAACCGTTTGGCCACGATCTGGAAAGTGCGCGGGCGTTGAACGCGACATTGGCGGAGCATTTCAGGGAAAGCCAGATTTACCGGATCGATCACTATCTGGGCAAGGAGACCGTTCAGAACCTGATGGCCGTTCGATTTGGCAACATGCTGTTCGAACCGCTGTGGAATAGCCAGTATGTCGACCACATTCAGATCACGGTGGCCGAATCCGTAGGGATCGACGGGCGGGAAGAGTATTATGAGCGTGCAGGTGCCATGCGCGATATGATGCAGAATCACCTGATGCAGCTTCTGTGCCTGATAGCGATGGAACCTCCGGCAAAATTTGATCCGGATGCGGTGCGGGACGAAAAGCTTAAGGTCATTCGCGCCTTGGATCAGGTTGAACCGCACCACATCGTGCGTGGACAGTTCGATGGCGGCGGCAACGGGAAAGGATACCGCGAGATTGTGGGCAACCCACGCTCGACCACTGAAAGCTACGTGGCATTGCGGGCGCATGTCAGCAATTGGCGGTGGGCGGGTACTCCGTTCTACCTGCGCACGGGAAAGCGTCTGGTGGCGCGGTCTTCGGTGATCAACGTGATGTTCAAGGATGCGCCGCATTCGATCTTTGGCGAGGAAGCCGGACGCCACGCGAACGTCCTGTCGATCCGCTTGCAACCGAACGAAGGCATAACCTTGAAGGTCACGATCAAGGAACCGGGGCCGGGCGGTATGCGGCTCGTCGATGTCCCCCTGGACATGAGCTTTGCCGAGGCGCTGGGGTCTGGAAACCAGGACCCACCGGATGCCTATGAACGGCTGGTAATGGATGTGATCCGCGGCAACCAGACTTTGTTCATGCGCGGGGATGAGGTTGAGGCCGCGTGGGCCTGGACAGATCCGATCATCGCCGGCTGGCACACACGCGGCGACGTTCCGAAACCGTATGAAAGCGGTAGCACAGGCCCGGGCGACGCCGAGCTGCTGATGAAACGAGATGGTCGCCGCTGGCAAGGAATAAACCCATGAAGATTCAGGAATATGCTGATCGCGACATGCTGGCAATTGATGTCGCAAACGCCTTGGCCGGAGAGTTGGAGGCCGCCTTGCTGCATCACGATACGGTCTCGTTGGCCGTGCCGGGCGGCACGACCCCCGGGCCGGTGTTCGACGGCCTTTGCGCAGCCGATCTGGAATGGGATCGGGTGCGGGTATTGCCCACTGACGAACGTTGTGTTCCCGGCGATAGTGATCGTTCTAACGAACGGCTGATCCGGCAGCGTTTGCTGACGAACCGGGCTTCGGCAGCTCAATACGTGCCGCTGTATGTTGAAGGTAAAGAGCCGGGCGATGTCCTGCCGGAAATCGAATCCCTGATTACACCAGTCTTGCCCTTGTCGGTTCTGGTTCTTGGAATGGGCGAGGATATGCACACAGCTTCTCTGTTTCCGGGGATGGAGGGGCTTGAGACCGCGCTGGACAGCCACGCGCCGCCGCTTGCAGTCGCCCGTCCCGAAACCCAACCCGAGGCGCGGATCACGCTGACCGGCCCGGTGCTGGACGGAGCGTTGTCGAAACACCTGATTATCTTTGGCGCCGCCAAGCGTGATGCGTTGGATAAGGCCATGTCTCTGCCACCGGAAGAGGCACCGATCGCTGCGGCGCTGACCGGAATGACGGTTCATTGGGCGGAGTAACACAGATGCAGTTGGACCCGCTCAAAAATCTTGCATCCGACGCGCAGGACAAGGCCATCCTCGGGCTGTTTGAAAGCGACCCGAACCGCGCGCAGAATTTTTCTGCGTCCACCGGGGATCTGCTGTTTGATTACTCCAAAACCCAGATCACCAACGAAGTCCGGGATGCCCTGATCGCGCTGTGTAATGATGCGGATCTGGCTACACGACGCGCGGCAATGTTCGATGGTGAAAAGATCAACGAAACCGAAGGTCGTGCGGTATTGCACACCGCGCTGCGCAATCTGGACGGTGGTCCGGTTGAGGTCGATGGGCTGGACGTCATGCCCGACGTTATGGACACGTTGCAACGGATGCGGGTTTTTGCCGAAGAAGTGCGTGGTGGAGCGTTCACAGGGGCAGGGGGCGCGTTTACCGATGTGGTGAATATCGGCATCGGTGGTTCGGATTTGGGTCCGGTGATGGCGACGCATGCGCTGGCACCTTATCACGACGGACCAAGGCTACATTATGTCTCGAATGTGGACGGCGCACATATCGCCGATACGCTGCGCCAGCTTGATCCGACGCGGACTTTGGTAATTGTCGCCTCCAAGACCTTCACGACGATCGAAACGATGACCAACGCCCGAACCGCACGGGCATGGATGGAAGACGGCGGTGGCGATCCGGGCAAGCAGTTTGCTGCCGTTTCCAGCGCGCTGGACAAAACCCAAGCCTTTGGCATCCCCGAAGAGCGCGTGTTCGGTTTTGCCGATTGGGTCGGCGGGCGATACTCGGTCTGGGGGCCGGTTGGTTTGCCGGTGATGATCGCCGTCGGATCAAATGCCTTTGACGCGTTCCTGCGCGGCGGCGAGGCGATGGATGTACATTTCCGCGCCGCCGACTGGGCCGAGAACATGCCGGTTATGCTGGCCTTGGTCGGTGTTTGGCATCGTCAGGTCCTGGGCCATGCCAGCCGGGCTGTGTTGCCCTATGATCAACGCCTTTTGCGATTGCCCGCGTATTTTCAACAGCTTGAGATGGAGTCGAACGGCAAGTCTGTTGCCATGGACGGCAGCACTCTGACCGTGTCTTCGGGTCCCGTCGTCTGGGGCGAGCCAGGCACAAATGGGCAACATGCGTTCTATCAACTGATCCATCAGGGCACCGATGTAATCCCGTGTGAATTCATGGTTGCGGCCGAAGGGCACGAACCGGAACTGACCCACCATCACCGCCTGTTGCTGGCCAATTGCCTTGCACAGTCCGAAGCGCTGATGCGCGGCCGGTCGCTGGGTGAAGCACGACAACGGATGGCGGAGAAGGGGCTGGAAGGGGACGAGCTGGAACGGCAAGCCCGTCACCGTGTTTTCCCAGGTAACCGTCCTTCCACAACGTTGATGTATCCAAAGCTTACGCCGTTTGTTCTGGGCCAGATCATCGCGCTGTACGAACATCGGGTGTTTGTCGAAGGTGTTTTGCTGGGCATCAACTCATTCGACCAGTGGGGCGTTGAGTTGGGTAAGGAACTTGCCACATCTCTCGGCCCGATCGTTGACGGTGAAGAAAGCACATCCGGCAAGGACGGTTCGACCGCTGCTTTGGTCGCCTATGCCATGCGTCACCGCGATCAGTAACGTGTTTTTTGGCGGCCTGCCGTAAAGGCAGGCTGCATTCTTTTATTGTCAGACAATTAAATGATTGGCAGGGTCGGTTACTAGGGAACGCCCTGAACTCTCTGCTTTGCGCACGCGGACAAGAGGCTTCGGGCAAGCAGACAGCACTGCCCAACAGAGCGGTGCTGACAATGGGAGGATGTCCATGCTGGGACAGATGATGACGCAGCCTTTGCTGATTTCGTCGCTGATTGATCACGCCGAACGCTATCATGGTCAGACCGAGATCTATTCGGTCGAAACCGATGGTTCGGTCACGCAGACCAATTGGGCACAGGTGGCGCAAAACGCGCGAAAGCTGGGATCAGCGCTGACCAAGCTGGGGTTGGAACCTCAGGACCGCATTGGCACGCTTGCTTGGAACAACAGGCGGCACCTTGAGATCTACTATGCGGCGTCTGGCACGGGATTCGTGTGCCACACGGTGAACCCCCGGCTTTTTCCCGAACAACTGACTTACATCATTAACCACGCCAAAGACCGGGTTCTGTTCTTTGATGCGACATTCATCCCATTGGTCGCGGCCCTGCAGGAACACCTGTCCAAGGTCCGCCATTTCGTTTTGATGGGGCCACGGAATGAGGATGCCATTGCTCAAATCCCCGGCGTTGAATTCTATGATGAACTAATCGAAACAGGCGACGACGATTTCCGATGGCCTAGTTTTGATGAAAACACGGCGTCCAGCCTGTGTTACACCTCTGGCACAACGGGAAATCCCAAAGGGGTTCTGTATTCCCACCGCTCGACTGTTCTGCACAGTTTTGGATCGAACACTCGGGACGTCATCGGATTCTCGGCCATGGATGTTGTGATGCCTGTCGTTCCGATGTTCCACGTCAACGCTTGGGGATCGCCCTATGCCTGCGCCATGTCGGGCTCACGCATGGTGCTGCCGGGGCCCGGCTTGCATGGCGAAGCCCTGGTGAATCTGGTCGACACCTACGGCGTGACGCTGGCGATGGGGGTTCCGACGATCTGGCAAGGCTTGCTGGCACATGCCGAGAAATCGGGCAGCAAACTGGCGAGCCTGAGTCGCACAGTCATTGGCGGGGCCGCATGCCCGCCTTCGATGATCGAAACCTTCCGCGAGACTTATGGTGTCGATACTGTTCACGCCTGGGGAATGAGCGAGATGAGCCCGCTGGGAACTGCAAACCATCCTATGGCAAAGCACTTCGATCTTCCGCCCGAAGAACAACACAAGCTGCGCGAAAGCCAGGGCCGCCCGCCTTATGGTGTCGAGCTTAAGATCGTCGATGATGACGGCAAGGATCTGCCCCATGATGGCGTCACGCAGGGCGATCTGATGGTGCGCGGACATTGGGTTTTGGACAGCTATTATCTGATGCAGGACGAAGACCTTCTGCAGGACGGCTGGTTCGCGACCGGAGACGTCGCAACGCTGGACCCGGACGGGTACATGACAATTCGCGACCGGTCCAAGGACATCATCAAATCAGGCGGTGAGTGGATCAGCTCGGTCGAATTGGAAAATATCGCCGTTGCCCACCCGCAGCTGGCCACGGCAGCCGTTGTCGGTGTGCCCCACCCGAAATGGGATGAACGCCCCTTGCTGGTGGCCGTCAAAGCAGAAGGTGCAGATCCAAGCGAAGAGGAGTTACTGGCTTATTTCGACGGTAAAATCGCCAAATGGCAGGTGCCCGACAAGGTCGTCTTTGTGGACGCACTACCGTTGAACGCAACAGGCAAAGTCCTGAAACGCAATCTGCGCGCGGACTTTGAGGATGCCCTGATGGGCTAAGTGCCTGATTTTGGTATAAATGGCTCCGGCGGTAGGGATCGAACCTACGACCAATTGATTAACAGTCAACTGCTCTACCGCTGAGCTACGCCGGAACGGTTCGCGCCGTATAGCAACCTGTTTCTACCGCGTCCAGAGGGGGGCAGAACTTTTTTCGCCAAAAGGACATCAATCCAAAAAGCACCAAAATCGTGGCCGCGTTAACTCGTCGATATGTGGGGGTTTTTGGCTCCGGCGGTAGGGATCGAACCTACGACCAATTGATTAACAGTCAACTGCTCTACCGCTGAGCTACGCCGGAACTGAGGGGCGTATAACAACCCGTTTTTTGCCCGTCCAGAGGGGAACTGCATCAAACGGAAAAAAAGTTCTAACAGTTTATGCTCGCCTGAAAAACTTGGCATCCACCGACAGCGGCGTAGGCGTTGTGACTTGTGATTTTCCATAAAGATCAACCAGATGCGCAAACACATTGCGCTCGGCCGCAGGCAAAAGCGCGGTTGGCGTGTCGGTATAGATGCGCTCGGCTATTTGGCGGGCGGTTCCGGGCTGGTCTTCCAGCGCCGCCAGTATCTGCGCCTCGCGTGTCAGCCGGTGATTGATCAGCCAGTCCAACCGATCAGTGGGGTGGGTTATCGGTGCGCCGTGGCCCGCGTGAAACACCGACCAGTCGCGGGCGCGCAACCTCTGGCAGGCCCGCATGAAGTCCGTCAGATCCCCGTCCGGAGGAGAGACCAGCGAGCTGGCCCATCCCATGACGTGATCGGCCGTAAAGCAGACATCGCCCCACCCCAGGGCGATGTGATTGCCCAGATGACCGGGCGTATGGATGACCTCTAGTTGCCAGTCATCGCCTGCAATAATCTCACCATCGGCCACCTCGATATCGGTGCGGAACGCGGTGTCGATTCCCTCGCCACCTCCGGCCAGACCCTGGCGCGCTAGTTGCGTCATCACTTCGCTGCGCCCGGCCTGTGGTCCGCCAAAGGCCAATATTGGCGCACCTGTACACGCGGCCAAGGGTGCTGCAAGCGGCGAATGGTCCAGATGGCTGTGGGTAACGATGATGTGGCTGATCCGTTGGCCGGGCCTTAACGCGCCCAGAATCGCATCAAGATGCGCGTCGTTCAGGGGGCCGGGGTCAATGACCGCCAAATCACGCTCACCCAAAAGGTACGTGTTCGTGCCGCGATAGGTCATCGGGGATGGGTTTGGGGCCAGTATCCGCCGCAGCCCGGGTTGTAAGTCCATCGCCTGACCGGGTGGCGGGTTGAAATCGTCGGGCGCCTGCATTCTGAGCTCTTTCTCTTGGCGGATCAGCCCGTTAGGTTTAGCGCATGTCCAGTCGATGGCTCAAACACTATATGCCGCGCAGCCTCTATGCCCGCGCAGCGCTGATTCTGGTTCTGCCGGTTGTCGTAGTGCTGTTGGTGGTTGGGATTGCCTTTTTGCAAAAGCATCTCGAGGACGTCACCGCGCAGATGACCAAAACGGCTACGCGTGAGGTAATGTTGATCCTTGAAACCATGCAAAACGCTGAAACGCAGCAGCAGGCGCTGGCGGCCATACGTCAGGATTTGTCCGCGCTCGACATGAAGGCCCGCTTTGTCGATGCCAATCAGGATCCTGCGACAGACAGGCGGCGTTGGTACGACTTCATCGCGCCGCAGGTCGAGGCCAATTTACGCGCGGGGCTGCCTGATCTGACGGCTGTGGCATTGCCGTCGGGCGACGAGGCGCGTTTGTATCTCGAGACCGATCTGGGGATTCTGCAGCTGACATTGGATCGCCGCCGCCTGTCGCCCGCGGCACCGCATCAGTTGATTGTGACTATGGTGTTCTTTGCCGTAGTCATGACCTCGATCTCGTTTCTTTATATGCGCAACCAGTTGCGGCCCATTACCCGTCTTGCCGACGCCGCGCAGGCCTTTGGTCGGGGCAGGGTGGTGCCGTATTCGCCGGGAGGGGCAATTGAAGTGCGTGCAGCCGGCAGTGCGTTTCTGGAAATGAGGGCAAGAATCGAGCGTCAGATGGAACAGCGCACGATGATGCTGTCGGGTGTCAGTCACGACCTGAGAACGCCGCTGACGCGTCTGAAGCTGGGTCTTTCCATGCTGCCCGAGGATGAGGCAGCGCCGCTGAAACAGGACGTGGATGAAATGCAATTGCTGCTGGATGCGTTTCTCGATTTCTCACGCGGTGCCGCAGAGGGTGCCGCCGAAGCCATCGAGCCTGCTGTGCTGTTGCGTCAGATCACCGAAGACGCGCGGCGCGCAGGTCATCAGGCAGAATTGGTCTCGGTCGAAGGTGACGGCTCCGCGATGCTGCGCCCGATGGCCATTCGCCGTGCGGTCGAGAACCTAATTGGCAATGCGGTGCGATACGGCAACCGGGCCGAGGTAAGCCTGTCCCTGACGCCCAAAACCATGCGCATCCGGGTCGAAGATGACGGTCCGGGCATCCCGGCCGAACAGCGCTCCGAGGCGGTCAAGCCGTTCTCGCGCCTTGATCCCGCGCGCAACCAGAATCAAGGCAGCGGCGTTGGTCTTGGGTTGGCAATTGTATCGGATATCGCTCGCGCACATGGCGGCGTACTTCGCCTTGGCCATAGCGAGCGGTTGGGTGGCCTTTGCGCAGATATCATCATAGGACGGTGATGTTCTGGATTGTGATGTTTTGGACGGTGATTTTGGTAGGCCCGGCAGGACTTGAACCCGCAACCAAAGCGTTATGAGCGCTCTGCTCTAACCAATTGAGCTACAGGCCCGTCTGAGCGCTTTGAGTACCACGGTGAACAGCCGCGTCAAGCCTGACCGTTGCAACAAGTCGCACAATCGAATAACCCGCGCGGGAACCATACATAAGGGGCTGGCCATGACGACGGGCAAGAACGGAATCACCTATGCCGATGCAGGCGTTGATATTGATGCGGGGAATGCTCTTGTCGACCGGATCAAGCCGGCCGCAAAACGCACCAACCGATCGGGTGTAATGAGCGGGCTGGGCGGTTTTGGCGCTCTGTTCGATCTGAAAGATGCCGGATATCAGGACCCAATTCTGGTTGGTGCCACCGACGGTGTTGGCACCAAGTTGCGCATCGCTATTGATACCGGCGTTGTCGATGGTGTGGGAATCGACCTCGTGGCCATGTGTGTCAACGACCTGATCTGTCAGGGTGCTGAGCCCCTGTTTTTCCTGGATTATTTTGCAACCGGCAAGCTGGATACCGAAACGGCCGCACGGATCATCGAAGGCATTGCCGAAGGCTGTGTTCAATCCGGATGCGCTCTGATCGGCGGTGAAACCGCGGAAATGCCTGGCATGTACCCGGATGGCGATTTCGATCTGGCCGGGTTCTCTGTTGGAGCAATGGAGCGTGGTGCGCATTTACCCGCAGGCGTTCAGGAAGGCGACGTTCTTTTGGGGCTGGCGTCGAACGGAGTGCATTCCAACGGCTATTCCTTGGTGCGCAAACTGGTCGAGATTTCGGGGCTGGGCTGGGACGCGGCGTCTCCGTTCAGTGACGGTTCGCTGGGTGAGGCATTGCTGACGCCCACGCGTCTGTACGTGAAACCGGCGTTGCAGGCAATCCGAGCAGGGGGCGTGCATGCACTGGCCCATATCACTGGCGGTGGTCTGACTGAAAACCTGCCGCGCGTGCTGCCCGAGGGGCTGGGTGCAGAGATCGACCTGAATTCCTGGGACCTGCCAGCTGTATTCCGCTGGATGGCCGAAACCGGTGGTATTGCTGAGGCCGAAATGCTGAAGACGTTCAACTGTGGCATTGGCATGATCGTCGCGTGTGACGCGGATCGCGCGGATGCTCTGGCAACTTTGCTGGCCGATACAGGTGAAACAGTTGCGCGGATCGGAACTGTGACCGGGGCGCCGGGCATGGCCTATTCAGGCAAGCTGTTGTGAACCACAAGCGCGTCGCAATTCTGATCTCGGGCGGGGGCTCGAACATGGTGTCGCTGGTTGACGGCATGACCGGCGACCATCCAGCGCGACCCTGTCTGGTTCTGTCGAATGACGCGAACGCGCGTGGGCTGAAAAAGGCGGCCGAGCGTGGCATCCCAACGGCGTCAGTCGATCACCGCCCGTTCAAAGGCGACCGCGCAGCGTTTGAGGCCGAGTTGCTGAAACCACTGGAAGCCGCGCAACCCGATATCGTTTGCCTCGCCGGGTTCATGCGGGTTCTGACGGGCGATTTCGTATCGCGTTTTCAGGGGCGGATGCTGAACATCCACCCCTCGCTGCTGCCTAAATACAAAGGTCTCAACACCCACGCGCGCGCTATCGAGGCCGGGGATGGCGAACATGGATGTTCGGTCCACGAAGTCACCGCAGCTTTGGATGACGGTCCAATCCTGGGTCAGGCGCGCGTGAATATTGAACCAGCTGACACGCCAGAGGATCTGGCTGCCCGGGTGCTGGTGTGGGAACATAAACTCTACCCCGCAGTGTTGCGCCGTTACGCCAGTGGGGATCGGACTCCGGTGTTGCTGCCCTGAACGTCTTAGGATGATTTACACGCGTGTGACATTCAGCCTATGGTCCGCAATACGGCTGGGTACGGTATGAAACAGATAATCAGCCGCACAGAACAAGAGCAAGAACAGCACCGCGCATGAAAACCCTGACGACGACGCAAGAGCTGGCCGATTTTTGCAAGGCCGCGGCGGAATACGACTATGTCACCGTAGATACCGAGTTTCTGCGCGAACGGACCTACTATTCAAAACTCTGTCTGGTGCAGCTTGCAGTTCCGTCTGATGATGAGGATAGCGCGGTTTTGGTCGACCCTTTGGCCGATGGCCTGTCGCTGGAACCGCTTTATGAGCTGTTCCGCGACGAAAGCGTGGTCAAAGTGTTTCACGCCGCGCGACAGGATCTTGAGATCTTTTGGGTCGAAGCTTCTGTATTCCCGCAACCTTTGTTCGACACTCAGGTCGCGGCGATGGTCTGCGGCTTTGGTGAGCAGGTCGGATACGAGACACTTGTGCGCAAGATCTGCAAGCAGGGCGTCGACAAGACTTCGCGGTTCACCGATTGGTCACGTCGGCCGCTAACAGACGCACAAAAAACCTATGCTTTGGCGGATGTCACCCATCTGCGGCAGATCTACGAATATCTGGCCGCCGAGTTGAAGAAATCGCAGCGCAGCCATTGGGTGTCCGAAGAATTGCGCACTCTGACACAGCCAGCGACCTACAACATACGCCCCGAAGATGCGTGGAAACGTGTGAAAACGCGGACGAATTCGGCCAAATTCCTGGCGGTGGTGAGAGAGCTGGCGCAGTTTCGCGAAGCCTATGCGCAAGAGAATAATGTACCACGAAGCCGGGTATTCAAGGATGACGCCCTGATCGAGCTTGCCTCGACCAAGCCAAAAACCCCGTCGGATCTAGGCGGCTCGCGCCTGCTGCTGCGCGAGGCGCGCAAGGGTGCGATTGCGGATGGTATTTTGGCGGCAGTGAAACGGGGCGTGAGTTGCCCTGCCGATAAATTGCCGAGCGTTGACAACAGCCGCGACAAGCTAAAGGTCAACCCTGCGCTGGCCGATCTGCTGCGCGTGTTACTTAAGTCCAAAACCGAAAGCTCGGGGGTGGCGGCCAAACTGATCGCGACCAGTTCTGAACTGGATCAGTTGGCTGCGGGCGAGCGTGAGCTGCCTTCGATGTCAGGCTGGCGTTTTGAGGTATTTGGCGAGGATGCCCTGAAACTGTGTGACGGCAAGATTGCTCTGGCCGCCAAGGGGCAATCTGTAGAGGTCGTTTCGCTTTAGAGGCTGTCAGCGCCGCCGGGATTCCAACGTATTACTCTGGCTGCGAACCCGAACCAGACGTATGTTTCGCAGCTCGGACCGTCCAAGCGTGTCGGCGTCGCTTACTTCACGCGATCTCTCGGTGCCCTGATTGGTTGCATAATCCGGGTAGCTGACCTCGAACGTGTATTCCAGAACGCCGTTCTTTTCGTTCTCTTCGCTTTCCACGCGGACAAGACGAGCATTATAGGCCCCCTGTCTGCTTGCCGTGCCTTTGGCGTAAACGATTGCCCCGGTTGAAGTGGGGTCGATACGCAGCTCATCTACTTTGGCAATGGGAAAGCTGATCAGTTCCTCTTCGGGACGCGAAAAAAGTCTGGGGCCTTCATTGTCTTCGGGCACTAGGGCATTGGCATCGTTCGGCGATACCGAGGTAGGCGCAGGTGTGCTGGATCCAAACCAATTGGTCGGATTTACTCGCGAGTCGCTCCAGCCGCTACATGCCGCCAGTGCCAGAGTGCTGACCAATAGAAGAGGTATTGATTTTTTCATGGTCCCAATGCCCAGAGAAGTATTTTCAGCAATGGGTTATCGCAAATTCCATAGATTGAAAACCCACAGCGGGGCTGGACAGGTGCCCAACAGAGGCATAGGTCACAAATGTGAACGTAACGAAGAGGATCGCCGTAAAATGGCAACGCCTGCCTTTGAGGAAATCGTCGAAGATTTCGAGTTTCTGGATGACTGGGAAGACCGGTATCGCCACGTCATTGATCAGGGCAAGGCGATGGAACCGCTGGATGACGCGTTCAAAGTGCCGGCCACCAAGGTGCACGGCTGCGCCAGTCAGGTGTGGCTGCACCCCATGATCGAGGGCGGTGTATTCCGGTTTGACGGCGACAGCGACGCGCTGATCGTGCGCGGTTTGATTGCAGTGCTGCGGTCTTTGTATAATGGGCTGCCCGTAGCCGAAGTACCAAAGGTCGATGCCGGTGGCGAATTGGCGCGTCTTGGGTTGAATGACCACTTGTCCGCACAACGGTCCAATGGTTTGCGCTCGATGATCGAGCGTATCCGCGAGGTCGCGCAAGAGAACGCCTGACGATCAGGCGGTCGGCTTGCGGGCGGACCACTCGGTGAGGGTCGTTTCCAGGTCGCCATAGCCGGTGAAGCGGCGTTCAAATGTCAATCCCATCCGTTCGGCGCATTCCTGGGCGCGTGCCGTCAGGTCCGGGTCGTTCGTCTGGGCTTGATACACAAGCTTGGTATAGTTCCCGAAATACATGTCCCGTAGCTGAGGATGGCGATCCAGGCCCAGCGGCTTCCACACAAAGGCATCAAACTGACGGGCCAGAAAATCCGTCAGGTAGAAAGCCGTCGTTTCATCATCGCCGTGATCTTCAAAAGCCTGATTCCCTTCGAAAAAGGAATAGCAGTGCGGGCCTTTGATCATCTCAACGCCCATCTCTTCGCAGGCCTTTTGTAACAGGCCTCCGGTGCCACAATCGGCATAGACGACGAAAATCTGGTCAAAGTTGCCGCGATGCTTAGCAACGGCTTCTTCGACGGCCTGCGTAATCCGTTCGGGGTATACGTGAAGTATGGCGGGCAGGCAGGTCAGGGTCATGTGATCCCAACCGTTGCGCTTTTTAAGGTGCAGGATTTCACGCGCCAGCGCACCGCAGGCCAATAGCAGTATGCCGCCTTGCCGATCATTCTCGGTATAGCCTTGTGTCGTCAGGCTTGTGTCATCCGGTGTGCTGTTCTGCTGCATGGCTAATTCCCTGAAGGATTACAGCATCAAAGGATGAATGCCGGATCAAGGCAAGCCCGCTTCCGACATCCCGTGTCAGGCCACCGACGCACGTGTTTCAAAGGATTGAAGCGAGGGGCGGGCAGGAGGGCCGTAGGCCGAGATCCCGTGATTTGCCAGTTCGGGAAACAGCGACAGAATCTCTTGTCGCGTGGCATCCTCAAAGCTGTTCCATGCCTGAATGCCGGGGTGGAAGCTTTCGCTCAGGCAACCTTCGCCCCAAATCAGTTCATGCTGATCGAACATCAGGTGATAATAGGTTACAAGACCGCCGGGCCGCATCACGATATCGCGGCCGTTTATCAAGTGCTTGGCAGGCGCCAGCACTTCGGCGTGGCCCGTATGCAGTTCGACCCGCCAATCGCTGATCAGCATCCTGTGCTGTTGCGAGACCAAAAGGTCGCGATTGTTTCCCATCGCGCCGGCCTTAATCAGCACAGGCGCAAACACCCCCGAGGCACGCGCGGTTTGCGACCCGATCCAGCGTAGTGATTGCAATCCATGATCCAGCGTCGGTATTCTGTCACCCACGCGCAGATTCTCGACCTCGACCAGACCGTGCTCGGTCTTGATCAAAGTGCCGGTCGTGAAACATCTGGCGATTTCCCACTCTTGCCGGTTCGAGCGCAATCCCGATGCGTCGTCGGTTCTGACGCTGTTTAATGTGAGGGATCTGATCCCTTGCTCTTCTAACGCGGCCTGGTCCGAATTGTTTGATAACTCAGGCACCAAGAAGGTATTGCCGTCTGTATCTTGGGCAATGACAGCCGTTATGTTGGCTGTGGTGCCGTCGACATATGTAATAGTGGCGTTGTATTCGACGGCAGCATCGAATTCGGTTTGTTGGCCGTCAATTGAAAAGAAATCTCGGTCTACTGTAGCATCGTTTTCGTAGGTTTGACCGGGATTTCCGATAGCCGCCCATTCAACTGCATTGTTCAGAAGTGGAGCGCCGGGTCCACCGAAGGTTTGCCCGACAATTGCGCCTGCGTTTTCTACGGTATTGTTGCCCTCAGTCGGGTCAAGAGTCGGAAGAACGCCAAGAAAAATGGCATTAAACGTTCTAGGCATAACACACCCTAAATGTACTCGTTAACAACAAGTGCGTAACAACAGATTCGCACTATCACAATTGACAGGTATTCAACCCTAAACTGCTTATCAAGCAGTTAAAGAAAAAAGGCCGCCCTCGAAAGGGCGGCCCTGATCATTTCCCTGTGAGCAGGATTATCCAGCAAGTTGGTTGTGCTTGCGAGATACAAAATCTTTTGCGGTTTCCACTGCTACGGCCGCATCGCGGCAATAGGCGTCTGCGCCGATGGCCTTGCCGAATTCCTCGTTCAGAGGGGCGCCGCCGACCAGTACGATGTAATCCTCGCGCAGCCCTTGTTCGACCAGCGTGTCGATGACCACTTTCATGTAAGGCATCGTTGTGGTCAGCAGGGCCGACATGCCTAAGATGTCCGGCTGTTCGGTTTCCAGCGCTTCCAGGTAGTTTTCAACCGGGTTGTTGATGCCGATATCCACGACTTCAAAACCGGCACCCTCCATCATCATCGACACCAGGTTTTTGCCGATATCGTGGATATCACCCTTCACGGTGCCGATCACCATCTTGCCAACGCGCGGCGCCCCGGTTTCGGCCAGCAGCGGTTTCAGGATGTGCATGCCACCCTTCATCGCGTTCGCGGCCAGCAGAACTTCGGGAACGAACAGGATGCCGTCGCGGAAGTCGTGGCCCACGATGGTCATGCCACCGACCAGAGCCTTGGTCAGGATGTCATAGGGTGTCCATCCGCGTTCCAGCAGGATGTTCACACCTTCTTCGATCTCTTCTTTCAGGCCGTCATAAAGATCGTCGAACATCTGTTCGACAAGTTCGTCGTCGTTGAGTTCGGACAGGACGATGTCTTCTTCATCGGACATGGGGTATTTCCCTGTGCTGGGCGGGCCATCGGCCCGTGGTGGCATTTTTTCCGTTTTGGCCATTTCGTCGCAGTTAGACTGTGACGATTGCGACCTCGGCGGTTCCGAGACCGACCTATACGTCAAATTAATTGCGATCACGATGGAATTTTCTGCAACAACATCCTGCAATCTGTTCACAACCGAAGGAAAAACCAGGCGGGCAGGGCTCTGGGATACGACAGCGGCGTACGCGGTTCTTCTTGCCGAATGGCGCTTCGGTGTTTATCAATAGATGAGCGGAACATAACGGGAACAAATATGCCTGTAGTCAACATAAAGGCTCGAGGTGCGGCCAGCAATGAAACAGGCAGATTCGAACGTTTTGCAACCGAATCCTGCGATGATGGCTGGGAGATAGAAGAGGAGCTTCCGACGCTCAGAACCGAGGTTCGGGAGGAGGTCGCGCGCAGCATAATCACTTACAACCGATCGCCCGATCTGCCGTTCGATCGCTCGATCAACCCGTACCGGGGGTGCGAGCATGGCTGCGTGTACTGTTTTGCTCGTCCGACACATGCCTACTTGGGGATGTCGCCGGGGTTGGATTTTGAAACCCGATTGATCGCTCGTCCTAACGCGGCAGAGGTTCTGAGGAAAGAACTGTCCTCGGCGCGGTACAAAGTTGCGACCATTGCGATGGGGACAAACACCGACCCTTATCAGCCGATCGAAAAAGGACATCGCATCACAAGGGAATGTTTACAGGTCCTGCAGCAGTTCCAGCACCCTGTCGCGATCGTTACCAAAGGCGCGATGATCGAGCGGGACTTGGATATCCTTGCCCCAATGGCGCAGCTTGGACTTGTTCGGGTCGGCATTTCGTTGACCACTTTGGACCCGGACCTGTCCCGGCGGATGGAACCGCGCGCGCCATCGCCGTTGCGACGGCTGGCGACGATCCGGCGACTGACCGATGCGGGCGTGCCGGTGCGCGTCATGACATCGCCGCTAGTACCGGGGCTGACAGATCACGAGTTGGAATCCTTGCTGGAAGCCGGGGCCGCTGCCGGTGCAGATGCGGCAAGCTGGATCATGCTGCGCCTTCCACGTGAAGTTTCGGAGTTGTGGCAAGCCTGGTTGCAGCAGCATGAACCGGCGCGGGCGGAGAAGGTCATGTCCAAGCTCCGCGAGATGCACGGCGGTCGTGACTATGACCCGCGCTGGGGGCACCGCATGCGGGGTGAGGGCGAGTATGCAGGGATAGTTGCCAAGCGGTTTGCATTGGCAGTCAAACGTTTGGGGTTGGCCACAAAGACATCGCCACTACGATGTGACCTGTTTTCCAGGCCAGCGCAGGCGGGGGACCAATTGACCCTTTTCTGAAACGAAAAACGCCCCGGACAGAGGTCCGAGGCGTTTCGAATTTGTAACCGGCAATCAGCGGTTTTCGATGTCCACGTAATCGCGGGTCGTTTCGCCCAGATACAACTGGCGCGGGCGACCGATCTTGTTCTGAGGATCGGCGATCATTTCCTTCCACTGGCTGACCCAGCCAACGGTGCGCGACAGTGCGAAGATCGGTGTGAACATCGAGGTGGGGAAGCCCATCGCCTCGAGGATGATACCAGAATAGAAGTCCACGTTCGGGAACAGTTTCTTCTCGGCGAAATACGGATCTTCCAGCGCCTGCTTCTCCAGTGCCTTGGCAACCTGCAGCTTGGGATTGTTCTCGACGCCAAGCAGGTCCAGTACTTCGTCGGCCGATTGCTTCATAACCGTCGCGCGCGGGTCGAAGTTCTTGTAGACACGGTGGCCAAAGCCCATCAGGCGGAACGGATCGCTCTTGTCCTTGGCGCGGTCGATGTACTCCGGAATGCGATCGACGGAACCGATCTCTTCCAGCATTTCCAAACATGCTTGGTTCGCACCGCCATGAGCAGGGCCCCAAAGGCAAGCAACACCAGCCGCGATACACGCGAACGGGTTTGCGCCTGAGGATGACGCCAGACGCACGGTCGATGTCGAAGCATTCTGTTCGTGGTCCGCATGCAATGTCAGAATCCGGTCCATCGCGCGGCTGAGGATCGGATTGACCTCATATTCTTCTGCAGGCACGGCAAAGCACATACGCAGGAAGTTCGACGCGTAGTCCAGATCGTTGCGCGGGTAAACGAAAGGCTGGCCGATGTGATACTTATAAGCCCAGGCCGCGATGGTTGGCATCTTGGCGATCAGACGGTGCGAGGCAACCTCGCGCTGATGCGGGTCCGAAACATCGGTGGAGTCATGATAGAAGGCCGACATAGCGCCAACGACACCCACCATGATCGCCATCGGGTGCGCATCCCGACGGAAACCGCGATAGAAATACTGCATCTGCTCGTGCAGCATGGTGTGGCGTGTGATGGTGGTTTCGAACTGCTCAAGGTCTTTGGCTTGCGGCAACTCTCCGTACAGCAGCAGATAGCACACTTCGAGGAAGTGCGATTTTCCCGCCAGTTGGTCGATCGGATAACCGCGGTGCAGCAGTTCGCCTTTTTCACCGTCAATATAAGTGATGGTGCTGTCACAGCTTGCGGTCGACGTAAAACCGGGGTCGTAAGTGAACACGCCAGCATCGCTGTACAGCTTGCGGATGTCGATGACGTCAGGTCCAGTGGTCGGAGAATAAACTGGCAATTCGTATGTTTCACCATGGACTGTCAGAGTGGCTGATTTATTGCTGTCGGTCATAGTGTCCCTTCCTCATTCTTACGCATGTCGGATCGCTGTCCGACCTTGCGGGCAACGGCTGCGCGCGGGCGCGCAGTCCGGGTGTTAGCGGAGCAGCGTTACCCAAATATGAAGGTTGGGTTTACGTCGCTGCGTCAGAAAGCCGGGCCAGGGTTTCTTCCTTCCCCAGCACAAGCATCATGTCAAAAACCGAAGGCGTCACTGCCCGACCTGCCAACACGGCCCGCAACGGACCGGCCAGTTTGCCGAACTTAACCTCTTTCGCTTCTGCAAACGAATTTAGGGTTTGCTCCAGTTCGTTTCGCGTCCAGCTAGCATTTTGCACGTGCGGCGTCAATTCATTCAGTATACCATCGGATACTGAGGCGAGCGCCTTGACGGCCTTTTCGTCCGGCTGAATTGGGCGAGACGTCAGCACAAAGTGAGCCTTTTCAAGAAGTTCCGGGAACATGCGCGCGCGATCCTTGAGGCAATACATCGCACGTTCAAGATCACCAGATTGTGTTTCCGTGAGGTCAGGTAATTTGGCCGCCGCCAGATAGGCTTCAATCTCTTGCCGCAGCGCAGCATCATCCGCGATTGCAATATGCTGTCCACACAGATTTTCCAGCTTTTTCAGGTCGAAACGGGCCGGGCTTTTGCCGATTCCATCCAGATCGAACCATTCCTTGGCCTGTTCGTCCGTAAAGAATTCATCATCGCCATGGCTCCAGCCCAGGCGCGCCAGATAATTGCGCATACCGGCGGCAGGATAGCCCATGGCCTGATATTCCTGTGCACCCAAAGCGCCGTGGCGTTTGGACAGCTTTTTTCCGTCTGGCCCATGGATCAAAGGGATGTGTGCCCAGACCGGGACGTCCCAACCCATCGCCTCATAGATCATCATCTGTCGCGCCGCGTTGTTTAGGTGGTCGTCGCCGCGGATCACATGGGTCACACCCATGTCGTGGTCGTCAACTACAACCGCGAGCATGTAGACTGGAGTTCCGTCCGAACGCAGCAGGATCATGTCATCCAGTTGATCGTTGCGAATGGTGACGTCGCCCTGAACCTGATCGCGGATCACGGTTGTACCATCCTGAGGCGCTTTGATGCGGATCGCGAATGGGGCGTCTGGATAAGAGGACTCTTCGGCATCCCGCCACGGACTGCGAAACAGGGTCGATTTCCCTTCGGCCCGCGCTTGTTCGCGGAAGGCTGTAATCTCGTCCTGCGTTGAAAAGCACTTGTACGCTTTGCCCTCGGCCAGCAACTGATGTGCTACCTCGGCGTGACGTGCGGCACCGTCGAACTGACTGATCACATCGCCGTCGTGATCCAGTCCCAGCCACTCCATGCCTTGCAGGATCGCAGCCGTTGCCTCGGGGGTCGAACGCTCGCGGTCGGTGTCTTCGATCCGCAACAGGAACTTGCCACCACGTCCGCGGGCATAAAGCCAGTTGAACAGTGCGGTGCGTGCCCCGCCGATATGCAGAAAGCCGGTTGGGGACGGAGCGAAACGAGTGACGACCTGATCGGACATTGTGTGGATTAACCTTTTGGTAACCGTGTCGGGCATAGATTGGCGCCTGTCTAACGAGCCGGAAGGACGGGGGCAACCATGCGTGTTCTGGCACGGGTCGAGACCGCTTTACTGAACCAGACAGGGTATTTGTTTCAGTGGTCTCCGGTGTGTCTGGCAGTCGGTATAGGTCTGTATTTCAGTCTTCGGTTCGAACCGGACTGGAAGGCTTATGTTGGCCTTGTTGCCGCGATTGCCATTTGCCTGGGGATGGCGCGCAAACTGCCGTCCGGATGGGCTGCGTTGACAACAGGGGGGGCGCTGATCGCTGCCGGGTTCATTCTGGCGGGCGCGCGCGCCCATGCGGTGGCAGAGCCGGTCTTGTCATGGCGCTACTACGGCCCGGTCGAGGGGCGGGTCGTTGCTATGGATCGCTCTGCGTCGGACGCGTTGCGGGTGACGCTGGATCAGGTGCGAATAGGGGACGTGCCGGGCAACCAGCGACCGCAGCGCGTCCGACTTTCCTTACACGGCGGTGCGCGGTCACTGTCGCCCGGCCAGAGGATCATGACCACCGCCCACTTGTCTCCCCCGCAAGGCCCGGTCGAACCGGGCGGGTTCGATTTTCGACGACACGCGTGGTTTCAACGGCTGGGGGCCGTGGGGTACACCCGCGTCCCGGTGCTGATCGCCGCGCCCCCGCAGTCCGAAGGTATCCGCATAACGGCGTGGCGGATGGCGATATCCCAGCATGTTCGCACGATCCTGCCGGGCGAGATTGGCGGGTTTGCAGCTGCCGTCACCACCGGTGATCGCAGTGGAATGGGGCAAGAGACTCTGAAATCCTTGCGCGCATCCAACCTGGCACATCTGTTGGCGATTTCGGGCCTGCACATGGGTTTGCTCACCGGGTTCGTCTACCTGATGTGCAGGCTTACATTATTGACCATTCCACCGATAGCCCTCAGGGTACCCGTGCGCAAGCTGGCGGCCATATGTGCATTGGCCGCAGCTACGATCTACCTGTTGCTGTCCGGGGGCAACGTCGCCACGGAGCGCGCCTTTGTCATGGCCAGCGTCATGCTGATGGCGATACTGATCGACAGACGCGCGATTTCCCTCAGGGCCGTTTCCGTCGCTGCACTGATCGTTCTGATCCTGCGTCCTGAATCTTTGCTAAGTCCGGGATTTCAAATGTCATTTGCCGCTACGACAGCCCTGGTGGCGGTATTCGGAGCGTTGCGCGACGTTGGGCCAATGCCAGGGCCAAAGTGGCTGAAACCTGTTGTAGGATTGTTGATGTCATCTGCCATCGCAGGGCTTGCGACCGCACCGATTGGTGCCGCGCATTTTAACACGATGTCCCACTATGGCCTTCCGGCCAACATGCTTTCGGTTCCGGTCATGGGAATGATTGTTGTCCCCTCGGCGGTTGTTGCCGCACTGTTGGCGCCCTTTGGGCTTGAGGTGGTGCCACTGACGGTTATGGGGCTGGGGCTAGAGTGGATACTGATGGTTTCTCAAAAAGTGTCCGGGCTGGACGGCGCGTTGGGGTATGTTGTCAGCCCGCCGTTTTATGTCCTGCCCCTGATTGCGCTTGGCGGTCTGTGGCTTGCGCTGTGGCAAGGGCGGGCAAAATGGGTTGGCGTGGCACCAATAGCCGCGGCGCTGATGCTGTGGGGGCAGGGAACCCGCCCCGATGTACTGGTCGCGGATAACGGCGGTCTTGTCGGCGTTATGACTGAGCAAGGGCGAGCGCTGAGCAAGGAAAAGGGAAGCGGCTTTGTTGCGACCGTCTGGCTGGAAAACGACGGTGACGGTGTGGATCAGGTTCACGCCGCCGGCCGATGGCCGCAAGGATCGGGTGGTATTCGGCGGTACGACTGGCAAGGTAAGGAGGTGCTGCACATCACGGGCAAACGTGCCGCGCGCGAGTTCAGTGATTGCAATGCGAACCAGATCGTTGTTTCTGCCGTCGCCCTGCAACTCACCGGAAACTGTGACGTATTCGATCCCAAACGATTGCTGACGACGGGAAGCTTATCGCTGTCAGAAGGCAAGATCACCACTACCAAGGCGGCGATGGGCGACAGGCTCTGGTCCCCGAACGCATCCGAGGACCGGAAATCAAAGCAAAATCAGTAGCTACGGATCAGTCCAACCAGGCGACCCTGCACCTTGACCTTTTCTTCCGGCAAGACGCGTGTTTCGTAGGCGGGGTTCGCCGCCTCGAGAGCGATGGCTTGCCCTCGGCGGAAGAACCGCTTCAGCGTGGCTTCCTGATCTTCAACAAGAGCGACAACAATGTCCCCGTTGTCGGCAACCGAGGTTTCCCGGATCACCACCACGTCACCATCGTTGATCCCGGCATCAATCATCGAGTCCCCGCGTACTTCCAAAGCGTAGTGCTCTCCTTTTCCGGAGATCATTGTTCCGGGTACAGCGACGCGGTGCGAGACATGGCTGATCGCCTCAATCGGAACGCCAGCGGCGATGCGGCCCATTACCGGCAGCTCCATGGCATCCACCGTGACCGGTTCAAAATTCGCGGGGCGGGGGCCAGAGGGCTTGTCGCCCTCAATCACACGGGGTTTGAACGCTGCCGTAGGCTCTCCTCCCAGGCTTTCCGGCAGTTTCACGATTTCGATGGCCCGTGCGCGGTGCGCCAGACGCCGGATGAACCCGCGTTCCTCTAATGCCGTGATCAATCTGTGGATGCCAGATTTGGATCTGAGATCCAGCGCGGCCTTCATCTCATCGAAACTGGGCGGAACACCGTCCGCCTGAACGCGTTTGTGGATGAATTCCAACAAATCCAACTGCTTCTTGGTCAGCATTGCTCACACCTCGTCGGTCATGCGTTTTCTTTTGTTCTACGCATGTTCACGTTTTGTGTCAACGGATTTGAGAGACGCCTAGATCGGAAGGTAGTGAACCTCATCGCCAACAGGCCGGGCCGGATCATGCGGCGGGCGCACCAACAGGGCATTTGCCTGTGCCAAAACACTAAGCAGCGAACTGTCTTGATCTGCGCAGGCGCGGATGCCGGTTTCATCCAACATGGCCCGCATGTAATGTTCACGCGGGCCGTTTTCCCCCAGCGGTTCAACAAGTCGTGCAATTCGCAGCGGGGATAAAACCTGTTCCACACCAAGCATGCGCCGAACCATAGGCAGCAGGAAGAGATAGCCGCAAACCATTGCACTGACAGGGTTTCCGGGCAATCCGACCATCGCAGTCTGGCCCAAACGACCCGCCATCAGAGGTTTGCCAGGGCGCATTCGGATCTTATAGAAGGACCGGTCCATCCCAAGCCCTGCGGAGACATCCGAGACAAGATCGTAATCCCCGACCGAAGCCCCCCCGATTGTGACAACAAGATCAGCGCCTTCGGCCAGTCCGAACGCGGTTTCAAGCGATGAGACCGTATCGCGTGCGATAGGAAGGATCCGAACGTGTGCACCAGCGCCTTCCAACAGTGCCTTCAGGCCAAACGTATTGGACGCGATGATCTGATCTGGGCCAGGCGTTTCGCCCGGCATGACAAGCTCGTCACCGGTTGAGACCAGAGCCACGACAGGTTTTCGCGTCACAGGCACTGTGGCGACGTTCATGGCCGCTAGCAATGCGACATCCTCTGCTCGCAACTGGCGCGGCGCCGATACCTTTGTTCCAGCCCGGAAATCGACGCCCGCGGGTCGAATGTTCGTTTTTGGACCGGGCAGGTCAATGATTGTGATCAGGTCGTCGCGACGATCGGTATCTTCTTGAATGACAACGAAATCCGCGCCTTCGGGAACCGGCGCGCCGGTGAAAATGCGCACCGCGTGTCCGGGGCCAACGCGACCGTTGAATCGATTTCCGGCAGCCGATTCGCCAATGACCTTGAACATGGCGTGCAGTTCAACCTCGGTCGATTTCAGAGCGTAGCCGTCCATCGAGGATGCCTCAAAAGGCGGCTGGTCGCGGGTCGCCTCGACATCTTGCGCAAGAACGCGACCTGCGGCGTCGGACAAAATGACTGTCTCGGCTGGCAGGGGCGAAACCAGATCAAACAGCAGCGCGCGAGCTTCTTCGACAGTGATCATTTCGCCTCGTAACGCCCTGATTTACCACCATCTTTCAGCAGTACGCGGATTCCGCCGATTTCCATGGCCTTATCAACGGCTTTCGTCATGTCATAAACCGTCAACGCGGCGGTAGATACGGCTGTCAGCGCTTCCATCTCGACCCCAGTCTGGCCCGAGGTTTTGACTGTGGCTTCCACCAACACTCCGGGCAAGTCGGGATCCAGTGTCAGTTCAACAGCGACCTTGGTGACCGGAAGCGGGTGACACAAGGGGATCAGATCCGGTGTTTTCTTTGCACCCATGATGCCCGCAAGGCGCGCCACACCCAGAACATCCCCTTTTTTGGCGCGGCCTTCGGAAATCAGGTCAAAGGTGTCCTGCGCCATCTTGATGTGTCCAGCCGCCACGGCGACACGGTCAGTGACTTCTTTGTCCGAGACATCGACCATATGGGCTTGTCCCTGAGCATCAAAATGGGTCAGCGGCATCACATGACTCCGGGAATCAGGGGGCTCGCCAGAAGGTGGCGGGTGGCTGCTGCCACGTCGTCCTGACGCATCAGGCTTTCACCGATCAGGAAACTGCGTGCGCCGTAACGTGCAATGTCGGCCAGGTCTTCGGGCGTGCTCAGACCACTTTCGCAGACGATCGTGCGACCCGCCGGCACAAGTTTGGACAGGTGTCGAGTGGTATCAAGAGATGTCTCGAAGGTCTTGAGATTGCGGTTGTTTATGCCAATCAACGAACTCTTCAATTGCGCTGCGCGTTCCAGCTCTTCTTGATCGTGAACTTCGATCAGGACATCCATGCCCCAGTCGAATGCAGTCTGTTCCAGTTCGGCTGCTTGGGCGTCATCTACCGACGCCATGATGATCAGGATGCAATCCGCGCCCAAAGCGCGCGCCTCGATGACCTGATAGGGGTCGTACATGAAATCCTTACGTAGCGCCGGCAGAGACGTGGCAGCCCGTGCTTCGGTCAGGTATTCTTTTGCGCCCTGAAAGCTGGGCGTGTCGGTCAGCACCGACAAACACGCGGCACCGCCGTCTTCATAGGCTTTGGCCAGGGCTGGAGGGTCAAAATCGGGGCGGATCAGACCTTTGGACGGGCTGGCTTTTTTGACCTCGGCAATCAGTCCGTATCCCCGACGTGCAGCGGTCCGAAGCGCATCGGCAAAGCCGCGGACTTCGGGCGCGCTGCGGGCCTCATTTTCCAGCGTTTCCAGCGATTTCTGTGTCTTGTCTGCCGCAACTTCTTCGAGTTTGTAGGCTTTGATCTTGTCCAGAACCGTTTCGGTCATGCGGCCTCCTGCGTAATTCGGGCCAGGGCCGCGATTTTTTCTTTGGCATTTCCACTGTCGATGCTGTCCCGCGCCTTGGCAACGCCGTCTTTCAAGTCGTCAGCGTGACCTGCAACCACAAGAGCTGCGGCAGAGTTCAGCAGCACAGCGTCGCGGTACGCCGACGGCGCACCGTCTAACAGCGCGCGGAACGCAACTGCGTTTTCTTCGGGCGTTCCGCCGATGATATCCTCGAACGGGTGAACGGGCAGGCCTGCGTCTTCTGGATGCAGCTCAACCTCTTTCACAACGCCATCTTCCAGCGCTGCAACCCAGCTTACGCCGGTGATCGTCAGCTCGTCAGTGCCGTCCGAGCCATGCACCAGCCAAGCGTGTTCGGCCCCCAGAAGGCCCAGCGTTTCCGCCATCGGGCGGATCAGATCGCGGCTGAATGCGCCGGTCAACTGGCGACGCACCCCGGCAGGGTTGGTCAGCGGGCCGAGGATGTTGAAAATCGTACGTGTCCCAAGTTCTTGCCGACTGGGCATTACATGGGCAATTGCCGGGTGGTGCATGGGCGCCATCATAAAACCAATGCCGACTTCTTGCAGAGCCTTTTCAACGGTTTGCGGTCCGACCATCACGTTAATGCCAAGCTGCCCCAACGCGTCTGCGGCACCTGATTTGGAACTTAAGTTTCGATTGCCGTGTTTTGCAACGGTGACGCCAGCCCCAGCCACGACAAACGCCGTGGCGGTCGAAATGTTCAGGGTGCCTTTGCCGTCGCCGCCCGTACCCACGATATCAATCGCACCTGCCGGTGCTTCGACTGCATTGCACTTTGCACGCATCACGGCGGCAGCGGCGGCATATTCGTCCACCGTTTCTCCGCGCGTGCGCATTGCCATCAGCAGCCCGCCAATCTGGCTGGGTGTTGCTTCGCCGTCAAACAGGATGGCAAAAGCCTGTTCGGCCTCGGCGCGAGTCAGGGGGCGATCGGCTGCGGCTCCGATCAATGGCTTCAGAGCGTCGCTCATGCAGGTACTTTCATCTCGGACAGGAAATTTTTGAGCAGGGCATGGCCATGCTCAGACGCGATTGATTCCGGGTGGAACTGGACGCCGTGAATGGGCAGCTCTTTGTGTTGAAGGCCCATGATCGTGCCGTCTTCCAGTTCTGCCGTGATCTCAAGGCTATCCGGCAAACTGTCCCGTTCCACGATCAGCGAGTGATAACGGGTCGCCTCAAATGGAGTAGGCAGGCCGTCGAATACGCCTTTCCCGGTGTGGTGCATCATGCCCATCTTGCCGTGAACGATTTCGTGGCAGCGGACAACTTTTCCGCCAAACACCTGCCCAATCGTCTGGTGACCAAGACACACGCCCATCAATGGGGTCTTTGTCTCCGCAGCAGCCTCGGTCAACGCCAAACAAATGCCTGCCTGATCGGGATCGCACGGACCGGGGCTGAGAAGGATCCCCGCCGGGTTCATCGCCATGGCTTCTTGGACATCCAAGGCGTCATTCCGCCGAATGACCATTTCGGCACCAAGTTCGCCTAAATAGTGTACCAGGTTGTAGGTAAACGAGTCGTAGTTGTCGATCAGCAGCAGCATTTGGGCACTTGTCTCGGCTTGGGCATTTCGGACTGGCGATACAGCCCCTGGCCACGGTATAATGTCGGGACATACATGCTCAGGCTTGCGGGTCAGCGTCAAGAGGACATCCTGTTCCGGGCGCAATCGCGGGCCAAGGCGCGGTAAACGGCGTTGAGGCGATCGAAGCAGGATGAAGGCGAGAGGCAGTTAAAATGGGCGGATTTTTAGGCGGGATGATCGCGGGGGCGGTCGTTGTTGTGCTGCTCGGTGCGGTATTATCCCTGAATACCCCTTTGACCCGAAAACCGGTTGTAAACGCCGAGGCTCCTGAGCCTGCTCCGGCGGCGGCCCCTGAGGTCAGTACTGAGGTTGCCGAGACGGTTGCGGATGCCGATCTGGTGACCGCGCCGCCGGTTACATCCGATGCGTCCGGGGATCAAACGGACAATCTTGCGGGATTGGCAGAAGTGGAGGTTTTGCCGGACACCGAGCCTACGATCAGTGAGATTGACGCTCAGGTTGAAGAAGCTGAAATACCCGACGCGACTGAGATAGCCATTGCAAACGAGGCACCGGTTGTGCCGCAGGCACCAGCGCAATTGCAACCATCGCCCGGCACCGAAAATGAGCCGATCGTTTCGGAAACCGCGCCGGAACCCCCTGCACCGGTGGAAGAAGAGGAAACCATCGTCGAGGTCGAGCCGCAGCCTGCGCCCGAAATTCTGGAAGTACTGCCCGAACCGGAAGTGGAGCAGGTGCAGCCCGAAGTTACAGAGGCTCAACCAGATGTCGTAGAGCCGTCGCCAGAAATCGCCGACACGGAGGTTGAACCGGAACCCCAGCCCGAGCCAGAAGTCGCGGCAGTTCAACCGGAACCAGAGCCGCAGCCGGAACCCACCGCTATTGAACCTCAGGCGCCCGAGGTCAGTTCGCCTGAGAACAACCCGATCGCGGTAGAAGGGGAAGAAGACCCGCAGCTTAAAAAACTGCCCCGGATTGCGGCAGTCCCGCAAATCGGTGGTGAAGAGCCGGTTACCGCCAGTGTGACCGTCGGCAAGCGAGTCGTGCCTCTCACTGAACGCGATGATGCACCGGTCGCGGCGGATGAACAGATCGTGACGCTTCAGCCCGGCAAACCAATTGAAGCCTATGCCGCCAAATTCGAAAACCCCGAATCCAAGCCGCTTATGTCGATCATTCTGATTGATGATGAAGGGGCTTTTGGGGCCGAAGCCTTGAAGGATTTCCCATACCCGCTCAGCTTTGCCGTCAGCCCGTCGGACCCAGAAGCGGTTGAAAAAATGGCGCGCCATCGCAAGGCCGGTTTCGAAGTTCTGGCGCTTGCTGATCTGCCCGAGGCAGCCAGCGCGCAGGATGCCGAGGTTTCGATGGCTGTGTGGCTGGATACCTTGCCAGAGACAGTCGGTATTTTGGAAGGCGTGGATACCGGCATTCAGGGTAACCGAAAGCTGGCTGATCAGGTCGCTGCCATTGCCGGAGATACAGGACGCGGGCTTATCACCCAGGACAATGGCCTGAATACTGTCCAGAAACTGGCGGCCCGCAACGGTATCCCCTCGGGTGTCATCTTTCGTGACATCGACGGTGCCCGTCAGGACCCCGCGATCATGCGACGCTTTTTGGATCAGGCTGCGTTTCGTGCCGGTCAGCAAGGAACTGTCGTCATGTTGGGACGTCTGCGCCCCGATACGATTTCGGCCCTGTTGCTTTGGGGACTGGAAGATCGCGGTGGCCGTGTCGCCATGGCCCCGATTTCGGCGGTCATGACACAAGAAGCTCAATAATACCTCAACCAAAAACGGCTGACCGGGTAGGTCAGCCGCTATGCATTAGGAATTGCCCGAGCCGGTAAACCGAGCCGCGTCCGCAGCGGCACGTCGTATGGCATTCGATTTGTGGACCGTTTCCATAAACTCGGCTTCGGGGTCACTGTCATAGACCACGCCTCCGCCCGCCTGAATGTAGAGCTTTTGGTCTTTGACGATGGCCGTTCGCAGGGCGATGCACATATCCATGTCGCCGCCCGCGCTGAAATAGCCAACACCGCCGCCATAAACACCGCGCTTTTCAGGCTCAAGCTCATCGATGATTTCCATCGCGCGCACTTTCGGCGCGCCCGACACGGTGCCTGCGGGCATCCCGGCAAAGAAGGCGTCCAATGCGTCCTTGTCTTCGGCCAATTCGCCGACAACGTTGGATACGATATGCATCACGTGGCTATAGCGCTCGATGATGAACTCTTCGGTCGGTCGCACGGTGCCGATCTTTGCTACGCGTCCGGTGTCGTTTCGGCCCAAATCCAGCAGCATCAGATGTTCAGCCAGCTCTTTCTTGTCAGCCAGCAGATCAACCTCGTTGGCCTTGTCTTCCTCGGGTGTCGCACCGCGCGGGCGAGTGCCTGCGATGGGGCGGATCGTAACCTCATCTCCGAAGACGCGTACCAGAATCTCTGGGCTTGCACCCACGACCTGAAAGCCGCCGAAGTTGAAATAGAACATGAAGGGCGACGGGTTCGTGCGCCGAAGTGAGCGATACAGCGCGAAGGGAGGCTGTGGAAAATCCTGCGTCCAGCGCTGCGCCGGGACGACCTGAAAGATGTCGCCCGCACGGATGTATTCCTTGGCTTTCTCAACGGCTTCCATGTAGCCGGATTTGGTGAAATTCGACACCGGTGCGGCTACTTCGGACGCATCTCCGAGATCGCGCGTTTCGGCGGGCATGGCCCGTTCAAGATCGCGCACCGCATCCATGACACGCTCTGCGGCCTGCGCATAAGCTGCCTTGGCGGATTGCCCCTCGCTGACCCAGGCAGGCGATACAACCGTGACTTCGCCTTTCACACCGTCTAGTACCGCTATGACGGATGGACGGAGCATGATGGCATCAGGCAGGCCGAGCGGATCAGGGTTCACGTCGGGCAGGTATTCCACCAGCCGCACCATGTCATAGCCAAGATACCCGAACAGACCAGCCGCTGCTTGGGGCAGGTCGTCGGGCAGATCTATTTTGCTTTCCGCCAACAGAGCCCGCAGGTTATCCATCGGGTTGCCGGTTTGGGGCGAAAATGCGTCAGGGTCGAACCGGGCAGAGCGGTTCAGCTCGGACGCCTCGCCACGGCAGCGCCAGATCAGGTCCGGCTTCATCCCGATAATCGAATACCGGCCGCGGACCTCGCCGCCAGTGACCGACTCCAGCATAAACGCGTCTTTCTGCGCGCCTGTCAGCTTGAGCATCAAGGACACCGGCGTGTCCAGATCGGCGGCCAGGCGGGTATAGACAACTTGATTCTCGCCTGCCTCATAGGCGCGGGCGAAGCTGTCGAATTCGGGGGTCAGCGCCATATCCAGTCTCTTTTAATAGCTGGCCTGAACGGCGTTCAAAGCTTGCTGATCTACGACGGGGCGCGCGCGGAGCTGTGCATCCCGGACAAAAGCGTCAAAGATGTTCTGGGCCAAAGCCTGATCCATCTGCGCAGCAAGGGCTTGTTGTACCTGACGCAGCTCATCTGTTTCGTCGGGTGGCAGCAGCTCATCCAGACGCACGATAAACGCGGTTCCGGCACCGGGTATGACGCGCAGGTCGCCCTGTTCCATTTCAAAGACCTGAGTCATGAAATCTGCGGGCACATCATCCAGAAAGGCTGTTCGGGTCAGGGCGTTTTCAACGCGGAATGGCAATCCGGTGGCGGTGAAGTCACCATCGGCCTGAACCTGTTCCAGAACAGTATTTGCCTGTTCTTCCAGAGCTTTGTTGGTTTCAGTCTGCGTCCAAGCGGCAACGACACGATCACGAGCAGACTCCAGCGGCTCTGGTCGCGGTTCGAGAACCTCATTCAGACGCAGGGCAAAGATCGAACCATCCTCAAGAAACGCGACTTCGGGAAAGTCGCCATCCTGCACGGCTTCGGCGGCACTGCGGAACCCTTCATAGGCGGCGACGCCTTCTCCGGTTTGGGCGGTCCAGTCGATCTGGCCCAATTCCATTTCCGTTTCGGATGTCAGCTCTTCCAGGGTCGCTCCACCGGCCAGCAGGTCGTTGATGTCCTCGGCCTGTGCCTCAATCTGACGGCGGGCGCGGTCGGCCGCCAGTTCCTCGCGCAGGGCAGGGGCCGCGTCCTCCAACGGCGTGTTGTTTTCGGCAAGCGAGCCATTTATCCGGAACAGCGCCGGTCCAAAGGTTGAAGGCAGCGGGCCGACAACGGCGTCCAAGTCGGCCGCAAAAACACCGTCGGCTGCCTCGCCAAGATCCTCACGGGTTACGTCGCCAAGGTCGATATCGCTGAGCTCCAGCTGACGATCCCGAACCAGTTGCTCGAACGTTTTACCGCCGACCTCAAGCTGGGCCATCGCGTTTTGGGCTTCCTCTTCATTCGGGAATGTCAGGCGTTCAACCAGACGACGCTCGGGCTGTTGGAATTCCGCTGCGCGCTGTTCATAAAGGCGCTTTACCATATCCTCGTCGACTTCCACGTCGTCCAGAAGCATTTCGGGCGACAGGATCGCATAGGTCAGCTTTTTGGTCCGCGGCAATGTGAACAGCTCGGTGTTCTCATCGTAAAACGTTTGCACTTGCTCATCGGTCGGAGCCGGGACGGGCGCGGGCAGGGCATCCGGTGCCAGGGTTGCAACAGTAAAGCTTCTGCGGGCACCAACGTAATCGGTCAAGACTTGCGTCAGGGATTCAGGCATCTTCACACCGCTGACAACGGCGTTTTGCACGATGGTGCGGGAGGTTTCCTTGCGCAGGTCCGATTCGAACTCGGTGTCGGACATGCCAACCTGTTCCAGCTGGAACTGGTACGCCTCACGGTCGAATGTGCCGTTGACGCCCTGAAATGCAGGGATCGCTACGATTTCTTCCTGCAGATTCTCATCGCCGATCGAGATGCCGAGTAAGCCTACCTCGTTGTCCAGCGCTGCCAAAGCCGTCAAGCGCGACAATGCCAGCCGATCCAGACCGAATTCCATCGCTTGCGACATCTGCAGCGGCTGACCGGTCTGCTGTTCCACCGCGCGGATTTCGCGCTGAAGCTCGCGGACATAGTCTTCGACCGAGATATCCTCGTTCCCGACCTGCGCGACCGAGCGCACGGTTCCGGTCAGGCTGGTCGCGCCAAACCCTGCAAGGCCGAGCATCAAAAGGCCCATGAGAATCCAGACAAAGGTCTTCGATAGGTTTTTCATGCCTGCGGCCATAGTGCCCTCTTCGTGCTTTTTCGGCAGGTAACTGCCCTGTCGGTTGCGGCCCTGAATACGACGCGCACCGTCGGGGGGCAAGCTCAGAAGGACAGAGCGGCCAGACGTTCGAACAATTGCTCCAATCCGGCGCGATCCAGATTGGCAAATGCGATGCGAACCTGGCGTTTTCCGGCCGGATCATTTTCGGGCATGAACATGGTGCCGGGCAGAAGCAGAATGCCCGCCTCAGGAACCAAACGCTGAGCCAACTCGTCCGATGGGATATCGAACGGATGTTCGAAATAGGCGAAATAAGCGCCCAGACCCAACAGCCGCCAGCCCTTCTCGGTCAGACGTGGCAAAAGCTCGGTTATCGCTGCGCGGCGGTCGAGGATTTCATCCCGCTCCCCAGCGAGCCATTGTGACAGGTTTTGCATACCCCAGAGCGCCGCGCGTTGACCAATCTGACCGGGGCAGATGGCGACCGTGTCCAGAAACTTTTCGATTTCGGACAGAAGAGCCGGGTTGGTCGCAATTGCGCCAACGCGGTGGCCTGTCAGCCGGTATGCCTTGGAAAAGGAATACAGGTGGATCAGAGTTTCGTCCCAGTTGGGCTGACGAAACAGGTCATGCGGTGGACCGCTGCGGCTGTCGAAATCCCGATAGGTTTCATCCACGATCAACTTGACGCCGCTCTCTTGCGCAAGGTCAAAGAAAGCGCGGAGCAGCGGGGCAGGGTACTCCACTCCGCCGGGGTTGTTCGGAGTAACCAGAACGATGGCGCGGGTTTTGTCGTTGATCAGAGCACGGGCCGCATCCGGATCGGGCAACAGAGTGTCATCGGTCTGCAGATCCACGGTTCGGACACCTGTCATGTCCAGCCACATCTTGTGATTAAAATACCAGGGCGTCGGCACAATCACCTCGTCATCCTGACTGGTGATCGCTGTGACGGCGGCGGCAAATGCCTGGTTGCAGCCCGAGGTGATCGCCACCTGCGCGCTGGACACCTGTGCGCCATAGTGCGCGCTGATCTGGCGAGCGAGTTCGGATCGTAGGTCGGGATTGCCCAGCACTGGGCCATAGAGATGGGCGCTGTCTTCGGTCACCGCAAAATCGGCAATCGCCTCGCGCAGCGCCAGCGGCGGCGGATCGACAGGGGCCGCCTGACTGACATTGATCAGGGGGCGGTCAGCAGGAAACTCAACCCCTTCCAACCATCGCCGCGCTTCCATAACCGGAGGGGCGAAGGTGGCCGCGGTTCGGGAGGCTTGGCAACCATCTGAGAAAAAAGAACTTCCTTTACGTTTGTTCATATCTTGTTCTCCGAGTTTCAGAGTGATACTTCGGGGTTGTCCAAAAGAAAGGGGGTGATTTTATTGGGCAAGAAGCCAGGAACCAGTACGGGCAAAGATGGTGGTATCTACCGACAGGTAGGGCCGCGTGGCGGAAAATCTGATAACTATTCGACAGTGCCAGACAATAAGCCGCTTCCGCCAACGACAAAACCGGGTGCGACTTGGGAGCGAGTGAAGAGAACTCCCGACAGCAAACGATAATATATGTGTAGAGATTGAGGGCAATATTGCCCTCAGTCCGTGCCGCGATAGGGCTCGACATACTGCAGGGCCATGTCCCACGGGAAAAAGATCCAGGTGTCCTGGCTGACCTCGGTGATGAACGTATCCACCATCGGACGACCCTTGGGTTTGGCGTAAACCGTCGCGAAATGCGCATTGGGGTACATCGCGCGCACCAGCTCCAGCGTTTTGCCGCTGTCGACAAGGTCATCAATGATCAGAACGCCTGTGCCATCGCCCATCAGTTCCGCGTCCGGGGATTTGAGAACCTCGGCCTCGCCCTGATCCTGATGATGGTACGAGCGGACGCTGATCGTATCGACGGTTCGAATGTCCAGCTCGCGGCTGACGATCATCGCGGGGGCCATGCCGCCGCGCGTGATGGCCACAACCGCGCGCCATGCGCCGTCATCCGGGCCTTGCCCGTCAAGACGCCAAGCCAAAGCACGGGAATCACGATGGATCTGATCCCAGCTGATGTGAAACCCTTTTTCGTGGGGCAGACGGTCCTTGGCGCTCATGTAGTTACCCCTTTTCGACATCCGGTGCGTCGACGGCCTTCATGCCGACAATGTGATAGCCCGAATCCACGTGTAGGTTTTCACCTGTTACACCGCTGCTGAGGTCGGACAGCAAGTACAGCGCCGATTTACCGACATCGTCGATGGTCACGTTGCGGCGCAGGGGCGAGTTATACTCGTTCCACTTCATGATATAGCGGAAGTCGCCGATGCCGCTGGCGGCCAATGTCTTGATCGGACCAGCCGAAATCGAATTGACGCGAATACCGTCCTTTCCCAGATCCTCGGCCAGGTATTTGACCGATGCTTCCAGCGCGGCTTTGGCGACGCCCATTACATTATAGTGCGGCATCACCTGTTCGGCGCCATAATAGGTCAGGGTGATCGCGCTGCCGCCTTCTCCCATCATCTTTTCCGCACGCTGCATCACGGCTGTGAAAGAATAAACCGACACATCCATAGTCAGCTTGAAGTTCGCGCGCGACGTGTCGACGTAACGGCCCCGAAGTTCATTCTTGTCCGAGAAACCGATCGCATGAACAACAAAGTCCAGCTTGCCCCATTTTTCTTCCAGCGCGGTAAAAAGCGCATCAATCGATTCCTCGTCGCTGACGTCACAGGGCAGGACGATCTCGCTGCCAAGCTGCGCTGCCAGCGGATCGACGCGTTTCTTAAGTGCGTCGCCCTGATAAGAAAAAGCCAGCTCTGCTCCGGATTCGGACAAGGCGCGGGCTATTCCCCATGCGATTGATTTATCATTGGCCAGTCCCATGATGAGGCCGCGTTTGCCGGCCATCAACTGATTTGACATGTTCGGTTCTCCGCCTGTCTTCGCGTCATGTTGGGATGGTTTATGCCATTGGGTGCGCTGCATCAAGGCCGCGCGCTCTTGCCCGTGGCGGGTTCTCGCCCTAGGGTGGACTTTAATAGTTTCCAGGGGATGGGAATGAGCGAACGTGACGGCATATTTGCCGGCACCGATCCGTTTGTCATAGCGGAGCGGTGGCTGGCTGAGGCCACAGAGAATGAACCGAACGATCCGAACGCGATTGCATTGGCAACCGTAGATTCGGACGGTATGCCAAATGTACGTATGGTGCTGCTGAAGGAAATCGAACCAGCAGCGTTTGTCTTCTATACTAACTATGAAAGTGTCAAAGCGGCCGAGCTGGACAATGCCGGGAAAGCCGCTTTTGTGATGCATTGGAAATCTCTGCGGCGCCAAATCCGAGTTCGTGGTACAATTACCAAAGAAAGCGGGCCGCAAGCGGATGAATATTATGCGTCCCGGTCGCTGAAAAGCCGTTTGGGGGCTTGGGCGTCAAAGCAATCGCAACCCCTTAGCAGCCGCTCAGCTCTGATGGCCGAGGTGGCGAAAGTGACCGCCAAACTTGGCCCAAATCCGCCGCGCCCACCATTTTGGGGTGGGTATAGGCTGGTGCCAACCGAGATTGAATTCTGGGCCGATGGGGCCTTTCGGTTGCACGACAGGTTCCGGTGGCAGCGGGATCAAGTGGGTTCCGACTGGCAGATACAGAGGTTAAATCCATGACGTTCGCGTATCGTGAAATGCAAGCGACTGAAAGCAAAGGAATTTTTCAGCTTGAATTTGCGGGCCATTCCCATACACATCGGACCCTTAACGAAATGATAATTTTCGCGATGGGAACGCCGTGCCAGAAGATCTGAACAACATGTACCGCGTCCGTGGACACGTGAAATGGTTCGACCCTGCAAAGGGCTACGGATTTGTTGTGTCTGATGAGGGCGGTCCGGATATCTTGTTGCACGTCAATGTGTTGCGTAACTTCGGCCAAAGCTCGGTCGCGGACGGCGCAGGCATTGAGATAATGACTCATCGCACGGATCGTGGCGTTCAGGCGGTCGAAGTTATCAGTGTCGACCCGCCGGCGCGGACGGACACCATGATGCTGGCTGATTTTGCCGAGCTGGATCCCGTTGAGATCGCCGCTGCGCCGTTAGAAGCTGCGCGGGTCAAATGGTTCGACAAGGGCAAAGGCTTTGGGTTCGCTAATGTTTTTGGCCGTGGCGAGGATGTGTTCCTGCACATCGAGGTTCTGCGCCGCTCTGGATTGTCGGATCTGCAGCCGGGCGAAGCCCTTGCGATGCGGGTCATCAGTGGCAAGCGTGGACGTATGGCAGCACAGGTTCTGGCCTGGGAAGCTGCTCTGGACGACTGAGTGATTCATGCCTAAATTTTTCCCGGGTCTTCTGGCGGTTTTCTTGCTTTGGTCCGGGATGGCCTGGGCCGCGTGCAAACCTGATCAGATCGACGTCAAAAACGACTCGGCGCAGATTCGTTTCAATATCGAATTGGCCATTACTCCGCAGGAGCGGTCGCGTGGATTGATGTTTCGCGAGTCGCTGCCAAACCGTTCGGGCATGCTGTTCGTTTTTGACCCGCCACAGCCCGTAGCGTTCTGGATGAAGAACACGCTGATTCCCCTGGATATCATTTTCCTGGATCGGGCGGGGACAGTGACGCACGTCCATCAAGGTGCGATTCCCGGTGATCTGACACCCATTGAGGGTGGCGATTCCGTCTTTGCGGTTCTCGAAATCAATGCGGGACTGGCCGCGCGCTACTCGATTAAGCCCGGAACCATCATGCGGCACAAAGTTTTTTCGAATGGGCCTGCAATTTGGTCCTGTTAGGGCTTTTCAAATCAGATCGGCATCGTTAGGAAGGCGCACGGTCCGGGGCGTGGCGCAGTCTGGTAGCGCACCTGTTTTGGGTACAGGGGGTCGTAGGTTCGAATCCTGCCGCCCCGACCACTTCTTTCACTTACGCTGGTGAGCCACCCAACGCTTGGTAAAGTTCGCCAAGCGCCTTATCTAGTGTTTCACTTTCCACCGGGACTTTAACTGCGGGTCCCGTTCTGCGTGGGACTTTGAAGTACAACTCGGCGTCGACTCGGTAGCCGGAATTATTCTTTGTCGTCGTCAGTCGCATCACGCTTTTGGGCAGATCCTGTGGGTATCCGTCATAGTTGAGAATCAGGAATGCAGTCATGTCCGGAGGTAGAAATTCACTACATTCGAAAACCCGATTCCCTGTGTTTTCAAAGCGTTCTCCGGGGCCGTCACAGCTGATCTCGAACGTGTCGAACAGCCTTTTGGGGAAATTGTCGAATTGAGCGCTGCGTGCGGGCGCGGGCACATCTTGTGGTGTGCAGGCCACGATCAGGGCCAGAACCGGAAGTATACGTAACAACGACATCAGCCCTGTTCCCTTTGATTGATTGCGTTCAGTGCTTTAGCCGACCTCTCAGACCAAAATGACCGCATCGTGATTCTTATCCAGCCTAAGCACCTTAACCTTAGATTATCAAATTCCGATAACTATGCCGGGAAACACAGTTAATTTCTCTGCTGCTTTTGGGAAAAGATGGTTAACCGCGGTGGATGAACCTGTGGAGGAATCAGAACAGCGCTTTCGCCGACCAGTTCGCAACAACGGGTCAACACAAAAGATATCAAAAATGACTTAAAAATGGCGTTGACGATCTATGGTCAGATACGTCAAGTTGTATGGGCCGGAAGGGTTGCCACTAAATCTGGTAGAAAAACTAGAATAGGGCACAGGGCGAGGGTCGGAAAGCACATCATACTAACGTGCAACCGTTTGATCGGTTTTGCGCTGCCGAATGCAGCGGCTGGTCTATTGCGCCCAATATTATTCGGCATGGCGATCGGTCCACGTCTGAGGACCTGACGCCGAAGGACAAGTTGATTGAATCTAGGGCGGCGGACATGAAGATTGACAGGAAATTTACGAAACCGGGGCAAGATGCTTATGCGGAACTGGACTTTGTCTCAGCGACGTCTGAGATAAGAAATCCGGATGGCACCATCGTTTTCCGCCTGGACAATATCGAAGTCCCCTCAAGCTGGAGCCAAGTGGCAAGCGACGTCATCGCGCAGAAGTATTTCCGCAAAGCAGGCGTGCCATCCAAGCTGAAGAAAGTAAAAGAGAAAGACGTTCCTGAGTTCCTGTGGCGCTCGGTTCCCGCTGACGGTGCTGAATTCGATGGCGAGACGTCCTCGAAGCAAGTGTTCGACCGTCTGGCAGGCGCATGGGCCTATTGGGGCTGGAAGGGCGGCTATTTCTCGACCGAGGAAGACGCGCGCGCCTACTTTGACGAGATGCGTTATATGCTGGCGACGCAGCGCGCCGCGCCGAACAGCCCGCAGTGGTTCAACACTGGTCTGCACTGGGCTTATGGAATCGATGGCCCGGCGCAGGGTCACCACTATGTCGACTACAAAACCGGCAAGCTGACCAAATCGAAATCCGCTTACGAGCATCCGCAGCCGCATGCGTGCTTCATCCAGTCCGTCGATGATGATCTGGTGAACGAAGGCGGCATCATGGACTTGTGGGTGCGCGAGGCGCGCTTATTCAAATACGGCTCGGGCACCGGGACCAACTTCAGCCACCTGCGCGCAGAAGGCGAGGCGCTGTCGGGTGGCGGCAAGTCCTCGGGCCTCATGGGCTTTCTCAAGATCGGCGACCGCGCCGCTGGCGCGATCAAATCAGGCGGAACAACCCGTCGGGCAGCAAAGATGGTAATCGTCGATGCAGATCACCCTGACATCGAGAAATTCATCGAGTGGAAGGTGATCGAAGAGCAGAAGGTGGCCTCGATCGTTGCCGGATCGAAGATGCACGAGAAGATGCTGAACGGCATTTTCGAGGCCATCCGCAGCTGGGACGGCGCGCAGGACGATGCGTATGATCCCAACAAGAATGACAGCCTGAAGAAAGCGGTTCGTGAAGCCAAAAAGGTCGCAATCCCAGAAACTTACATCAAGCGTGTTCTGGATTATGCCAAGCAGGGCCACGACAGCATCGAGTTCCCGACCTACGATACGGACTGGGATTCGGAAGCCTACAGCTCGGTCTCGGGCCAGAACTCGAACAACTCAATCCGCGTGACCAACGCGTTCCTGACCGCTGTCGAGAAAGACGCCGACTGGGAGCTGATCAACCGCACCGATGGCAAGGTCTCAAAGACCGTCAAGGCGCGCGACCTGTGGGAAAAGGTAGGCCATGCGGCATGGGCTTGTGCCGATCCGGGCATTCAGTTCCACGACACCGTCAACGAATGGCACACATGCCCGACGGATGGTGAGATTCGCGGCTCGAACCCGTGCTCGGAATACATGTTCCTAGACGACACGGCCTGTAACCTGGCGTCGATGAACCTGCTGACCTTCCTCAAGGATGGCGAGTTCCAGGCTGCGGATTACATGCACGCCTCGCGCCTGTGGACTCTGACGCTGGAAATCTCGGTGACCATGGCGCAGTTCCCGTCCAAGGAAATCGCGCAACTGTCCTATGACTTCCGCACGTTGGGTCTGGGCTATGCCAATATCGGCGGCCTGCTGATGAATATGGGCTACAGCTATGACTCGGATGAGGGTCGTGCGATCTGTGGCGCGCTGACGGCGATCATGACAGGCGTGGCCTATGCGACCTCGGCCGAGATTGCGGGCGAATTGGGTCCGTTCAAAGGTTATGAGCGCAACGCCGACCACATGCTGCGCGTCATCCGCAACCACCGCCGTGCCTCGCAAGGTGTGACCGATGGATATGAGAAACTGGCGGTCAAGCCGGTGCCTTTGGACCATGGCAACTGCCCGGACAAACGTCTGGTCGATCTGGCGATGTCGGCTTGGGATGAGGCGCTGAGCCTTGGCGAAAAGAATGGCTACCGTAACGCGCAGGCCACGGTGATCGCGCCAACCGGCACAATCGGTCTGGTGATGGACTGCGACACGACCGGGATCGAGCCGGACTTCGCTCTGGTCAAGTTCAAGAAGCTCGCGGGTGGCGGTTACTTCAAAATCATCAACCGTTCGGTGCCTTCGGCGCTCGAGAAGCTGGGTTATTCCTCGTCTCAGATCGAAGAGATCGTGGGCTATGCCGTAGGTCACGGCACCATCGGCAACGCGCCGGGGATCAACCACACCTCGCTGACCGGACATGGCTTTGGTCCGAATGAATTGGCGAAAGTGGATGCCGCGCTGGAGAGCGCGTTTGATATCCGGTTCGTCTTTAATCAGTGGACACTGGGTGAGGATTTCTGCACCGGCGTTCTGGGCATCCCGGCCACTAAGCTGAACGACCCGACCTTCGATCTGCTGCGTCACCTGGGCTTTACCAAGGCGGATATCGACGCGGCGAACGACCACGTCTGCGGAACCATGACGCTGGAAGGTGCCCCGCACCTGAAAGAGGAACACTACGCGATCTTCGATTGTGCCAACCCGTGCGGCAAGAAAGGCAAGCGTTTCCTTGGGGTTGATAGCCACATCACCATGATGGCAGCGGCACAGAGCTTCATCTCGGGTGCGATCTCGAAGACGATCAACATGCCAAATGACGCGACCATCGAGGATTGCCAGAAGGCCTACGAACTCAGCTGGTCGCTGGGTGTGAAGGCTAATGCGCTGTATCGGGACGGCTCGAAACTGTCGCAGCCTCTGGCCGCGGCGCTGGTCGAAGATGATGACGAAGCAGCAGAAGTGCTGGAAAGCGGATCGGCGCAGGAAAAAGCCGTAGTTCTGGCCGAGAAGGTGATCGAGAAGGTTGTGGTCAAAGAGATGATCCGCAGCCATCGTGAAAAACTGCCGCATCGCCGCAAGGGCTATACCCAAAAGGCAATCGTCGGTGGCCACAAGGTCTATCTGCGGACAGGCGAGTTCGAAGATGGCAAGCTGGGCGAGATTTTCATCGACATGCACAAGGAAGGCGCTGGCTTCCGGGCGATGATGAACAACTTTGCCATCGCGGTCTCGGTCGGCCTGCAATATGGCGTACCGCTGGAAGAGTTCGTGGATGCCTTCACCTTCACCAAGTTCGAACCGGCGGGGATGGTACAGGGCAACGACTCGATCAAGAACGCGACGTCAATCCTGGACTACATCTTCCGCGAACTGGCCGTGTCCTATCTGGACCGCACCGATCTGGCGCATGTGAAGCCCGAAGGTGCAACCTTCGATGATCTTGGCCGCGGTGAAGAAGATGGTCTGTCGAACGTCTCGGAAATCAGCGAAAGCGCGGCCTCCAAGTCCTTGGAAGTACTGAAACAAATCAGCTCGACCGGATATCTTCGCAAGCGTCTGCCGCAGGACCTGGTGGTATTCAACGGTGGCCAACCCGAAGTGAACGGTATGGCGGAACCCGCCGCGCAATTCGAAGCTCCGGTTGCGGAAACTGCCGTAGCCACCGGTATGGATGCGCGCACCAAAGCCAAGATGCAAGGTTACGAAGGAGATCCTTGCAGTGAGTGTGGAAACTACACGCTGGTGCGCAACGGCACCTGCATGAAATGCAACACCTGCGGCGCGACCAGCGGGTGTAGCTAAGAAATGAGGGTTGGGGCGCGAAAGTACCAGTTTCGCGCCCCGGCTTTCCCCCGCTTCACCAGTGCGGGAGAGGGATAAACCGACTCGGTTCAAAAACCGATAGAAAGGAGAAAACACGTTCGAGTTTGGCGATCAATGACGCGCTGCCAACCCACAGGAAATACATGAGTTGTCCTCAAGTAGTCTGTGGATAAGGAGGGACAAACTATGTCTCGTCGAAGGAATTCGGAAGTTACGAGTGCAAAAGCTGCATCTGCCGCAGCAAAGGTTCTCAGAAATCCGAAATCATCGAAAGCTGCCAAGACGGCAGCAGCGTCGGCGCTAACTCAGCGTCCGAACAAGAAGAAGTAATTCTTCTGAAATTAGCGCCCCGGCAACCCGGGGTGCAGGGGTCGGATAGCTGCCACAGGTACCGACCCCGACGAATACGGAGCAAGGCGCAGAGACTTACCTTCGATGCCTTGGTCCACTCGGCCGACATGCCCGTGTTGGCCGGGAACAGGGTGGGGCGGAATATTTGCTCTTTCCCACTCTTTCACGGGACGGGTGCGCTCGTCCCATGCGCAGTCCAGGCCGCAGGCAAAAAAACACCGGGCGGTCAACGAAATGAGCCTGGAAGGCGAAACTGACAGGGGGCTTCGGCCCCCTTTCTTTTTGCGTCTCGAGTCGGTGATTTAGGCAGGGCCTTGCCGGAACGGCGCAAACGCATCGGGCAAGAACCGCCGAAACGCGGATTGGACGTTTCGCCCAGCGGTTGATTGCGGACGCGACTCGGACAAACACGCGGAGAATGGCGCGAAACCGGACATGTTGTCAGGTGGGGCTGGTGATGTTTTCCGGTTGGGTGTCTCTGGTGCCTGTCCGGACGTAAACACACACACAAATACCACTTAGGAGGCATCACAATGAAACCGCAAAACCTAGCAATCCTTTCCGCATTCGTACTGGGTCTGCCGGCCATGGCAGCAGCACAGTCCGCGGCGGACACCAATGGTGACGGCGTTCTGACCATCGAAGAAGTTCAAGCCGTTCTGCCCGAGGTCGACGCTGATGGTTTCTCGGCGATGGACGCCAACGGCGACGGTTCGCTGGACGCGGATGAAATTGCCGTCGCGCAGGAGGCAGGGTTGCTACCGCCCAGCAACGGCTAATCCCGCGAAGGCATCGGCGGCCCGTACCCCCAACGGGCCGCCATATTTCAATGTGTTACGCGGGCAAGTAAATGTTGAACCTGCTGCGCAACTCAGCATCCAGCAGCGGATCGAATCTGGCCGGGGATGCGGTCGCAAGAATCTCTTCCTTCCGTTTCACTGCCTTTTCGATCAGGTCCGGCTTGCCAATTTCCACCCATTCTTTCGGAGACGACCGGTCGCCAAAAGTGGGATAGACATAATCCGCCTGCATTCGGCTGAGCGTCGCGTCGGTCCCCAGATAATGACCCGGCCCGCCCATGCAAACCTCGGCCATCTGATCCAGTGCCAACGTTTCATCCGTCACCTCAATCCCGCGCACACAGCGTTGCGCCTGTCCGATCAGGTCATCGCTAAGGATCAGGCTTTCGTGACAGAATCCCAGCAGCGAGGCGTGCATGCCCGCAGCTTCATACACCATGTTCAGACCCGAAAGTCCGGCCATGACGTTTGAGCACATTTGCTCCCAACCGGCCTGCATGTCGGGTAGCTTTGCGTCTGACGCACCTGCGGCGGCACCGCCCGGCAGGTCGTAGAAGTGGTGCATCTGTGCGCAACCTGCAGTCAACAACGCCTGTTCACCGGAACCGATGGACATCGCGCCTGTGCGCAGGTCCAAACCGAAGGGCCAGGTGCCAAAAATAGCGGGCGCACCGGGACTTACAGCGTTTACATAAACCAATCCAGCCAGACATTCGGCGGTGGCTTGCGTGATTGCACCAGCGACGGTTGAAGGCGCTGTCGCGCCGGCCATTCCGGCTGACAACAGAAGAACGGGCATTCCTGCCTTGATGCATTCCTCCATCACCTCGCAGCTTTCGGTCGCGAATTTCATCGGGGGCACCACAAAGCAGTTCGAATTCGACATAAAGGGCCGTTCGCGCCACTTGTCTTCGCCGCCAGCAATCATGTGCAGCATCTCGATTGCAGGAGCCACGTGGCTGGGTTCGGTGAACGAGGTGCCGATATGTTTGAACGTGCCGCTCGTGGTGGCATAGACGGTGTTCAGATCCATTTCCAAGTTGTCGGCGATATCGCGGCAGACCATTGGTCGTTGAACAAAGTGAATGTTTTCAAGCTGTTCACAGATGCGGGACGCATCGTGCAGGTCTTGTAGGGTTGAGTCCCGGTACTCTTGCCCATGCACATCAACCATGCTGACAGCCGCTCCGGCGGTGCCATAGTGGACACGGTTTCCCGACAGCTCCAGATCGGATTTACCGTCACGGGAATGCAAAGTGATCGAGCGGTTAGCCTTGGCAATCGTGTCCTCGACCAATGCGCGGGGAAAACGAATTCTGCCATCGTCACCCAAGGTGCAGCCTGCTGCCACAAGATAGTCGATCCCGCTTTGTGGGGCGTCTGCCAGACCTATGGTTTCCAACGCCGTCAGCGCCGCCTCATGGATGCGTTCGATCTGGGCTTGGGTCAGGACTTTGAGCGTCCCGCCTTCCATTCCGGGGCGGACGGGGCGCAGATGTTCGGGCAGGGCGCTTGCACGGGCCGCACGGCGCGCGGCACGTCCGCCGCTGCGCGATGTATTTCGGGTTTGTTCGTTCATAATTTTGAGTCCGGTCGAGATAGTACGTTCAGGGTGAGTGTACTCAGACCACAACCGGCCGCCCCCGTGCGGCACGCCCGCGATCCGCACCAATGGTACGGCTGATCAGGCGAATCTTCCAAACGTCACTTTGCATGCGGTTCCTCAACTGGTGATCAGAACTGTTCCAATACGAGGGGTAACAATCTGTCCTGTTTGCGACCTGACAGTCCAAAAGCGAAGTATTGTGCCCTGTGCGCATCAGATCTTGCCGTTGGGTAAAGTTTTTTCCCGAATGCGGGAAAATCTGTTATGCTTCTATCACTTATTTAAGAGTGGTTCGTGATCTCAATAGATTTTTAACGATTGCAGACCAAGTTTTATGTGACGATGCCCGTTGTGTGTTGGGTGAGCTGCAAGGAATTTTGGAGAGGTTGATGAAAGCCCTGATGGCCCTCATGACCAGTTGCGTGACAATCGGCATTGCGCCGGTATACGCAGAGGATTGGACGGGGGCGTATGCGGGTTTCAGCTTTGGCTATGCAGATGTCGATGGTCCAAATGGATCAGGCGGAAACGATACGACTTTTGGTCCGCATGTTGGTTATGACTATGACTTCGGCAACTTTGTTCTGGGTGGGGAGCTGGAATATAACAGGCTCTCGCTGGATCTGGGACAGGGCGAAGGTAGTTTGGACAGTGTTGCCCGCCTTAAACTGCGTGGTGGTTACGATTTTGGCTCGGCCTTGGGCTATGTCGTCGTGGGCGCAGCGCGATTGGACGCATCACCCGAAAATGACACCGCTGCAGTGTATGGCATTGGAATTGCTTATCCCATCGGCGACAGTTTCGTCATCAGTGGTGAGGCCTTGCGTCAGGATTTTAACGACGTCACTCGAGGTCAGGGCGATATTGACGCCAACGTATTCAACCTGCGTACAACCTTCCGGTTTTGACGCCGTCTATTCCGCCGCATGACTTTCTGCCAATGCGCTCGCTAAATCGCATATTGTTTTCAACGCTTCGGCAAAACGTTCATCGTCAATTGTCATCGCAACACGGACATGACCGGCGGCTGCTGCGCCAAAGCTTTCTCCGGGCATGACGGCAATCGCGTGCGTGTCTAACAGCGCATTTGCAAAGTCATCGCCGCTCAGCCCCGTGGCGCGGATGTCCAGCATCAGATACATCGCACCCTGTGCGGGGACCAAGCCGATGGTGTTTTGCTGGGCCAATATGTCGACGGCCAAAGTACGACGGCGGCGGAATGGCGCAGCGATTTCCTCTTCAAGATCATGACCCGCATTCAGTGCAAAACTGGCTGCGTCCTGAATAAAGCCGGGAACGCCGTATGTTGTGTGGGTTGCCAGGTTAATAAGATGCGCAATGACGTCCTCGGGGCCGACCACCCAACCGCAACGCGACCCGGTCATGGCGTGCGATTTGGACATGGAGCCGACGACCAGCGTGCGTTCAGCCATTCCGGGCAGGGTTCGTGGCGAGATATGCTCACCTTCCCAGACCTGCGTGTCATAAACCTCGTCTGAAATCAGCCAGAGGTCGCGGTCGTTGCAAACATCCGCGATGCCGTTAAGTGTCTCACGCGAATACACGACGCCGGTGGGATTGTTTGGGCTGTTGATCAACAGCGACACTGCGCCATCGGCGACCGCATCGACCTGCGGCGCGCGTGGCTGGAAGGCATCTTCTGCTGTGGTCTGGATGGCGCGGGCCGTTGCGCCTGCGCCTCGGATAGTACCGGGGTAGGTGGCGTAATAGGGATCAAGGTACAGGCCGACATCACCGGGGTCACACACCGCCACATGGGCTGCGAACAGCGCGGATTGGCCACCCGGAGTGATCAGCACATTGTTCCGGGACGTTCTCTGACCGGTGCGGGCCTGAATACGCGCGGCAACGGTGTCGCGCAGCAGATCCGAGCCAGGCACCACCGCGTAGCCCGTGTTTCCCTGTCGGGTGGACAGGTCCATGGCATCCAGAATGCTCGGGTGCGTGCGAATATCATGCTCACCAATGGTCAGTTCGGTGATCGCGTGACCCTCGCTGATCATCCGACGCGCGCGGTAAAAAACATCCCACCCATCACTGCCGCCCTCGGTCAGATGAGTAATACGCTGCGACAGTTTCATGGCACGCTCCGGTTTGGTCTTTTTTTGCTGACAGGGCCAGAGGTGTTGAAAAATGTCAATCAGCTTCGTGGCGGCAAAGTTGACTGCACTTTTTTAGTCAGTGACGACCGCACCAGATCGTAAGATGTGGCCAGCCGATGACGCAGCTCGTCTTCGGCACAGTCAAACGGCAGCCGGATCCAGCTGCGGTGAAAATAGGGGGCTTTGGTGCCGACACCTGCGTCGATCAACATCTGAGCCGTCTCGATATCCGGCGTTTTGACTGACACGCCATCGTTGGCTGTGCCGATACAGGCAAACATCTTGCCGCCAACCTTCCAGGCGTCGTGCCCGCCGCCCCAGGGGTCGGAAAGGTCAGCGCCTGGAAATGTGCGGCAGATGGAATTGACGAATTCTCGGCTCATGTTCGAAAGGGTGCGCCACCTTGAGATTGAACTCAAGTCTTGGCTGGACGCGTTGTCCATGCTAGGGGAAGGACATGAACCGTATGACCTGCATCATTATCTGCTGCATTACCTGCTGATTTATCAAGCGGGCCGGTTTCTTTCGTTTTCATCCCTGAGACAAGTTGCTAAGCCCGCGCCAACGCGACACGCTTTGTTGTTCTTAGGAGCCGACTGATGACGACGATCAAACTGCACAACACCCGGACGCGGACGAAAGAGGATTTCGTTCCGATCGATCCTGAAAACGTGCGGATGTATGTCTGTGGTCCAACGGTTTATGATCGCGCCCATCTGGGTAACGCGCGGCCCGTGGTGGTTTTCGACGTGCTTTATCGGTTGCTGCGCCATGTCTACGGCGCGGATCACGTGACCTATGTACGCAATTTCACCGACGTGGATGATAAGATCAACGCGACCGCGCTGGCACGCCAAAAGGCGGGTGCCAAGGGTACGCTGGAGCAGTTGGTGCAAGAGCGATCGGATGAAACCATCGGCTGGTATCTGCACGACATGGGCGCGTTGGGCGCACTGGAGCCCGATGAGATGCCGCGCGCGACTCAGTACATCGCGCAAATGATTGCGATGATTGAGGATTTGATTGCCAAGGGTCACGCTTACGCGGCCGAAGGGCACGTTCTGTTCGCGGTGGACAGCTGGAAAGAGCAGTACGGTTCGCTGTCCGGTCGATCCGTCGATGACATGATCGCCGGTGCCCGGGTTGAGGTTGCGCCATACAAGCGGAACCCGATGGATTTCGTGCTGTGGAAGCCCTCGACCGATGAGTTGCCGGGGTGGGATTCTCCTTGGGGCCGTGGTCGTCCGGGCTGGCACATCGAATGCTCGGCCATGAGCTATGAGCTGCTGGGCGAAAGCTTTGACATTCATGGTGGCGGCAACGACCTGATGTTCCCGCATCATGAAAACGAGATCGCACAGAGCAAGTGCGCCCACCCGCACGGTGAGTTCGCGCGGGTCTGGCTGCATAACGAGATGTTGCAGGTCGAAGGCAAGAAGATGTCCAAATCTCTGGGCAACTTCTTTACGGTGCACGATCTGCTGGAGCAGGGCGTGCCGGGCGAGGTGATCCGGTTTGTTTTCCTGCAGACCCACTACCGCAAGCCGATGGACTGGACCGAGAAGAAGGCGCGCGAGGCCGAAGCGACGCTACGCAAATGGCGGGCGCTGACAGCGGGCATCGAGCCCGCCGCCAGCGCGGCACCCGCGGTCGTCGCTGCGTTGGGGGACGACCTGAACACAGCGGGCGCCATTGCCGAACTGCACCGTCTGGAGCGACAGATCAGTCGCCAAAAGAACGCATCAAATGAGCCGGTGGATTTGCACGGAGGCTTGCTGTCTAACTTTTTGGCATCGGCACAATTGTTGGGTCTTTTGACGCCTGAAATGGGTGCATGGTCGGACCAAAAGGGAACGATAGATAAATCCTACTTTGCGAAAGAGATTGAGAGTTGGGCCCATCTGCGTTCTCAATTTAAAACGAAAGCTAGAGAGTGGATGAAAAGCGGCGACAAAGAGAAGGGTGGCTTACTGTTTCAGTGGGCAGACAAGATGAGGGACGAAGACTTACCTTACTTTGGGTTCACGTTAAAAGACACAAAGGATGGCTTTGAGTGGGAACTCAGGCCAATGCTGTCGCGAGTTAACGTTATCAGATCCGTTACAGGCGATCTCTCGAATGTGGACGCTGCTAAAGTTCGAAACGATCATTGGGCTGAAACGCTGGAACGCATGAAAAAGCATCGTGAAGGCTATGAAGTTCACTATAAACAGTTGCTTGCGGAAACCTGAACGAGTTTTGCGGATCGCGCCTCATCCTAAGTAAAATTGCCAACAGCCGAATAGCCATAGAGCCAAAACGATGACCAAAGAACGTCTCTACCTCTACGACACCACCCTGCGCGACGGGCAGCAGACGCAGGGGGTGCAGTTTTCGACCTCTGAGAAAGTGCAGATCGCGCAGGCGCTGGACGAGCTGGGCGTGGACTATATCGAAGGCGGCTGGCCCGGTGCAAATCCAACGGACAGTGCATTTTTTGATGCTGCACCAAAAACAAAGGCCCGTCTGACCGCCTTTGGGATGACCAAACGGTCGGGCCGGTCGGCTGAGAATGACGATGTTCTGGCGGCAGTGATGAACGCGGGCACGCAGGCGGTGTGTTTGGTGGGCAAATCGCATGATTATCACGTCACCCATGCGCTTGGCATCCCGCTGGAGGAGAATGTCGAGAACGTGCGCGCCTCGGTCGCGCATATCGTGGCACAGGGGCGCGAGGCGCTGTTTGATGCCGAACATTTCTTTGACGGTTACAAGGACAATCCTGCCTATGCGCTTGAGGTTTGTCGCGCCGCGCTGGATGCCGGCGCACGCTGGGTTGTTTTGTGTGACACCAATGGCGGGGCCTTGCCTGCGGAAGTGTCGCGGATTGTGTCCGAACTAATCGCGGCGGGTATGCCGGGGGACCGACTGGGTATCCATACGCATAACGATACGGAAAATGCGGTGGCCTGTTCTTTGGCTGCTGTCGATGCGGGCGCGCGGCAGGTTCAGGGGACTCTCAACGGGTTGGGTGAGCGGTGCGGTAATGCAAACCTGACCTCGTTGATACCGACTTTGTTGCTGAAAGAACCTTATGCGTCCACATTCGACATTGGGGTCAGTGTCGAGGCCTTGGCCGGGCTGACCCGTGTCAGCCGGATGCTGGATGACATTCTGAATCGGGTGCCCAGCAAGCAGTCGGCCTATGTTGGTGCGTCGGCCTTTGCGCATAAATCAGGTCTGCATGCCAGCGCGATCCTAAAGGATCCGACGACCTATGAACATGTCGAGCCCGAATCGGTTGGGAACACGCGGATCATTCCGATGTCGAACCAGGCGGGGCAGTCGAACCTGCGCAAGCGCCTGACTGAGGCTGGTTTGTCGGTCGAGGTCGGTGATCCGGCCCTTGGTCGTATTCTCGAGCGGATCAAGCTGCGCGAGGCAGAAGGGTACTCCTACGACACGGCGCAGGCCAGTTTTGAGTTGCTGGCGCGGGATGAGCTGGGGCAACTGCCACAGTTCTTTGAGGTCAAGCGATACAAAGTCACCGTCGAGCGGCGCAAGAACAAGTACAACAAGATGGTCAGCCTGTCCGAGGCTGTCGTTGTGGTGAAGGTCGATGGCGAAAAGAAGTTGTCGGTCAGCGAGTCGTTGGACGGATCCGGCGGTGACCGCGGTCCGGTGAACGCGCTGGCCAAGGCGCTTGCCAAGGATCTTGGTCAGTATTCGCGCATTCTGGATGATATGCACCTTGTCGACTTCAAGGTGCGCATCACGCAGGGCGGCACCGAGGCTGTGACCCGCGTCATCATCGATAGCGAAGACGGGCAGGGGCGGCGGTGGTCCACTGTTGGCGTCAGCGCGAACATAGTTGATGCCTCGTTCGAAGCGCTGCTGGACGCGATCCAATGGAAGTTGGTGCGTGATTGTGGTCCGCAAACTGCGGTGGCTGAGTGAGCGCGCCATTTGACGAAGACGTCAAGGCCTGTGCCGCACTATTGCATCGGGCGGATCCTGACCGCTTTATGGCGGCCATGGCGGCTCCGGTTCCGGCGCGGGCGGTGTTGTTTCCGATCTATGCGCTCAACATCGAAGTGGCACGCGCACCTTGGGTGACGCAGGAACCGATGATTGCCGAGATGCGCCTGCAATGGTGGCGTGATGCGTTGCAGGAGATTGCCGAAGGTCCAACCGTGCGTCGGCATGAGGTCGTCACACCGCTGTCGCGTGTCTTGTCTCCGCATCTTGCGTCGATGATGGATGAATATGTGGCCGTAAGGCGTTGGGATATATATCGCGACCCATTCGAGGACGAAGATCATTTCGACGCGTACATAAACCACAGCGCAGGTACACTTATGGTGGTCGCGGCACAGGCGCTGGGGTCGGCGGATGAAGAGGTCGTGCGGGACTTTGGCTATGCCGTTGGGGTCGCTAACTGGCTGCGCGCCATCCCGGACCTGGAAGCGCGCGGGCGAATTCCACTGCTGGATGGGACGCCTGCGGGTGTTCAACGATTGGCTGAAAAGGCATATGAGCGGTTGAAACGGGCGCGGACACGGCGGCGCTCGGTGTCGACTAAAGCAGCTGCTGCGCTGCATGCCGGGTGGCAAACCGAATTGGTTCTGAAGCAGGCTATTGTGCGCCCGAACCGGGTTGCTGCTGGAACACTTGGTCCGGGCGAAATCCGTCGCCGCCTGTCATTGATGGCGCAGGCGGCAACGGGACGCTGGTAGTTATTCCCAACCCCCGGCGCTCATTTCGGCAGAGATCTTCAGATCGACCATGTCTGATGTTCCAGGCGCGAACATTCCGACGCCATAGTCACTACGCTAAAGCTGGCCAGCGGCTTCAACGGCCACCCAGTCACCTTTGTAATAGTCAAAGAAACCGGCCAGAGGGTGTGCGCCCATAAAGGTCAGATCGATTTCAAGCGCTGCGGGCTTGGTTTGATCCTTGATCGTCAGGTCGCCGATCATTCGCAGCGTGTTTGCGCCGATTTGCACGGCTGAGGTTGATACGAAACAGATTTCCGGAAAGGTCTCGATGTCAAAGAAGTCACTGCTTTTGAGGTGGTCGTCAAGCGGCCCCCACCCAGTTCCGACATTTGAGGCGTCGATTGTGATATCCGCGCTGGTCGCTGTGCATTTTCCGGATCAAACTCGACAGTGCCGGAAACGCCGGTCCATTCGCCCGATTGTTCGGTGAGTCCCGCATGGTTTTAGTAAAACCGAACTTCCGTGTGGCCGGGATCAAAATGATAGGTTTCTGCAAATGCAGGCGTGGCAAGTGCCAAAGATAGTGCGGTTGCGTGAAGCAGTTTCATGGTGTTTTCCTGATTTGCCAGGTTGATAAATAAACATGCAAATGCATCTAAAGCGGTGAGAAAAGAAAAAGCACAATCCTCGTGGAGGCGTGATGAGCGGATTTGAAGAACGAGAGGCGGCCTGGATCACCCTGAACCAGACACGCACCCGGATCTTTTCCCGGGCAGAGCGTGCCCTGGTGGCTGCCGGATATCCCAGATTGCACTGGTACGATGTGCTGTGGGAGTTGGAGCGTGCCCCCGACGGATTGCGGCCCAAGCAGCTCGAGCAGCAGTTTCTGTTCGATCAGTCCAGCTTTTCCCGGCAAGTTGCGCGAATGGCGGAAGACGGTTTGCTTACGCGGCATTCGGCGGCAGGGGACGGGCGGGGGAAGACGCTGCGGATCACCGACAAAGGACGCAGTCTGAGACGACAAATGTGGGGCATTTATCGCAAGCACATCGACGAAGGTATTGCCGAGGCGCAAAAATCTGGTGCCTTTGCCCCGATAACGCGTCTCGACGACTAGGCGGTCCGGGGTCGCATCGTGAGCCACAAAAGCGCGCCACCTGCTAGTGTCAGCAGTGGCACCATTGCGACGTTTACCGCGGTCCAGCCCTCAACCGGGGAACCGCCCGAGCAGTTCATCAGCCCGCCCGAAGCCAGTGAGGCAAAGGTCACGCCGCCAAACACCAGCAGGTCGTTAAGCCCCTGCATACGTCCACGTTCGCTGACGTCGTGGGATTCAGCCAGCATGGTTGTCGCGCCAATGAAGCCAAAGTTCCAACCGATCCCCAACAAGATCAGCGCAACAAAGAAGTTGCCCAGTTCAACCCCCTGCAATGCGACCGTTCCGGCAGCGGCAAGAATAAGCAGGCCCAATGCCACGATCTTTTCGACGCCAAAGCGGGCGATCAGCTGACCGGTGAAAAAGCTGGGGATGTACATTGCCAACACGTGGCTGGTGACGACATCAGCGGCGTCATTGGCGCTGAACCCGCAACCCACGACGGCCAGTGGCGTCGAGGTCATGACAAGGTTCATCAGCGCATAGGATACCATGGCGCAGATGATCGCAACCGCTATGCGCGGCGTCTTCAACAACTCGATCCGGGACCGGCCCTTTGGCGCGTCAGCCGCGGGTTTGGGTGGGGTCGGGATGTCGAGGAAGAAGAACAGGGCCGAACCAATGATGTTCACCGCGATCACAGAAATGTATGTGCCGAGGAACGGGATGACATAAGCCGTAGACGTCAGCTTGACGATCTGCGGGCCGATAATGGCTGCTGCCAGCCCGCCTGCCATGACATAGGAAATCGCCTTGGGACGGAAGGCGTCAGAGGCGGTATCCGCGGCGGCAAAGCGGTAGAAACCATGCGCGCTCATGTAGATGCCAGTCAGTAGGCTGCCAGCCAGAAACACCGGGAATGACCCCAGAAACAAGCCGTATGCGCCGACAAGCCCACCGCAAGCCCCGGCGGTTGCCCCAACCAGAAACCCTGCGCGGCGTCCCCAGCGTTGCATGATGGCCGAGATCGGTGTGGCGGCCAGCATCGATCCAAGGACGATCAGGGATATGGGCAGCGTCGCGAGGCAGGCGTTGGTTGCCAGCGACTGCCCGGCCAGTCCCCCAACGATGAAAATCATCGGCATCTGTGCGCCAAGCAAGGCCTGCGCGGCCACCAAAACCGCGACATTGCGTTTGGCCTGACTGTTGTCCGGGGTTGTGGCGGTCATCGTCATGCGCACATGCGTATCGGCGAAAACGATTGTGCACAAGCGGGTTGCATCTGCGGCAAAGCGGCCTAACGTGCACTCGAACAGTGAGGCCGGAGGGCACATGTCCGTTGGACGGATCATCGAAACACCCGACTGCGTGACGGAAGGGGCAGCCTGGCTGGCCGAAAGCTGCCCGCGGATGGCTTATGCGATGGATCAGACCGGGCCGTTGCCTCTGCGCAGGCGTCCGGACGGGTTCGCCCAATTGCTGAGCGCGATTGTCAGCCAGCAGGTCAGCGTGGCTTCGGCCAATGCTATCTGGAAACGGCTGAAGGACGCGAAACTGACGGGTCCGCGTAAGATCATGTGGGCTACAGATGACGACTTGCGTGCGGTTGGGTTGAGCCGGCAGAAGATCCGATATGCGCAGGCTCTGGCCGAGGCGCGCATTGATTACAAAGCCTTGCGGGGTGCCTCCAACGACGAGGTGGTGGCGATCCTGACAGAGGTGCCGGGTATCGGTGTCTGGACAGCAGAGATCTATGCCATGTTCTCGCTAGGCCGCGCCGATGTGATCGCACCCGGCGATCTGGCGCTGCAAGAAGCGGCGCGAATCCTCTACGACCTGCCCAACCGACCAACCGATAAGGAATTGCGCCAGATGGCCGAAGCATGGTCGCCCTGGCGGTCGGTTGCGGCCCGCGTGTTGTGGGCCTATTACCGGGTGGCAAAAGAACGAGAGGGTATCAGATGACACGGGTTTTGAATGCGCTCCGGAAAGAGCCGGTTTCGGGCGACACACGCTCGGTCGTGGTGTTCGTGCATGGTTATGGCGCGAATGGGGCCGATTTGCTGGGGCTGGCCGATCCGCTGGGTGAACATCTGCCCGATACACTTTTCGTGGCGCCTGATGCGCCTGAGCAGATCCCTGGAATGCCCAACGGGTTCCAGTGGTTCCCGATCCCGTGGATTGACGGCTCTTCCGAGGAAGAAGCACGTCGCGGCATGGAAATGGCGGTCGAGGATTTCAATGCGTTCCTTGATGCCTTGATGGTGGATGAGGACGTGCTGCCCGAACAGGTGGTTCTGTTTGGCTTTAGCCAGGGCACGATGATGAGCTTGCACGTCGCTCCACGTCGCGAGGATCCGGTGGCCGGGATTGTTGCCTTCTCGGGTCGGTTGCTGGAGCCGGATCTGCTGCCCGACGAAACCGTTAGCCGCATGCCGGTTCTGCTGGTCCACGGAGATATGGACGATGTGGTGCCGCCGCAATCGCTGCCGGAAGCCGCCGAAGCGCTGCAGGCCGCAGATTTCAAAGAAGTTTATGCGCACGTAATGAAGGGCACCGGCCACGGGATCGCTCCCGACGGCCTGAGCGTGGCGCTGGCCTTCATGCGCGACAAACTGAGCCTGTAGAGATGATCGCGGTCCGCCCAATGATGCAAGAAGACGTGGCAGTTGCCTGCCAAATCCTCAATGACATCATCGCAATCGGAGGGACGACCGCGTTTGAAACCCCGTTCTCTGAGGCGTTGTTTGCCCAAGCCTACCTGACCGGCGCAGACCAGATCTGTTGCCACGTTGCCCTGGACGAACAGGGTGAGGTGGCAGGGTTTCAGTGGCTTGGCACCCATGAGGAATTGCCGGATGATTGCGCGGACATCGCCACCTTCTCGCGGCGAGAGCCCGCGCTGAAAGGGGCAGGGCGGGCATTATTCGCTGAAACCTCTACCCGTGCTACCGCACTTGGGTTTCACTCGATCAATGCAACCATACGGGCCGATAACCGCATGGGGTTGAGTTACTACGACAAGATGGGTTTCCGGGATTACTCGGTCGCCTATGGGGTTCCTTTGCGCGACGGCACTCCGGTCGACAGGATTTCCAAGCGGTATGAACTGAAAAAGGACACGGCATGCTGATAGTCACTGGAACGGTCGAAGTGTCGACGAATGGCACCCAGAAAGCCATTGAAGCAGCACAGAAAATGGTTGCTGAAACCGTGAAGGAATCCGGCTGCCTGGTCTACGAATTCAGCCAGATACTCGGACAGTCCAACCGGTTTCGCGTCTATGAAGAATGGCAGGACCAGGCGGCGTTGGAGGCGCATTTCGCAGCCCCGCACATGGCAGAGTTTCAAGCGGTTCTGGGCGAGGTGGGAGTTATCTCAAGCGATATCTACCGGGTCGTCGGTGGTGAGAAGCAGCCCCTGCGCTGAAGGGTCAGGTCCAAAGGTGGCTTTCGGCGAATTCGACGGAATTGCCCGCCGGGTCACGAAGATACAGTGATCGTGCGCCGTTTGGCCAATCAAACTCTGCCTCTATAGGGACGTTCCATTCCAGCAGATGCTTGCGCATTTCGTTGATCTGCACTCGGGTCAATGTCATGCATACGTGACCAGGTCCGCGGGCGCCATGTGGAGGGACGGGCAGGTCCGGATTACCCGGTGGTTTTTCTGTCTCATCTGCGTTGAATAACAGTAGAACCGATCCGCCCACGCGGAAAAACACGTGTCGGTTCGCGACGCGTTGAACGCGCTCCAACGCTAGAATTTCACCATAGAACCGTTCGGCCGCGTCCAGATCATCGACGTAAAGCGCGGCCTCAAGAATACCCTCTGGCGGCGGAGTGCTTCGGGTGACTTTCATGCCTTAAGCCTATCACAAAAGGACGTTTTTGTCACCTGCGCGGGCGGCGGTCCCGTTTGCGTTGTGGTGCAGTTTCCAAGGCAGGGGCCGGAAGGCTGTCCCAGTGGCCGGGCTCTAGCCCGTCCAGCGTCCAGTCCCCGATCCGGGCGCGGATCAGGCGTAAGGTGGGATAACCGATAGCTGCAGTCATGCGCCTGACCTGCCGGTTACGGCCTTCGCGCAGGGTCAATTCGATCCAGCAATCCGGGACGGTTTGACGGACCCGGATCGGAGGGTTTCGTGGCCACAGGCCCTCAGGCTCGTCCATCAACCGGGCCTTGGCCGGCCGTGTTTTCCCATCCTTCAGATCGACCCCGTCGCGCAGCGCTTTCAGGGCGGCCGCATCGGGCAGACCTTCGACCTGAACCCAATAGGTTTTGGGCATCTTGTGCTTTGGGTCTGATATTTGGGCCTGCAACCGGCCATTGTCGGTCAGCAACATCAGGCCTTCGCTGTCGCGATCCAATCGGCCCGCCGGATAGACACCGGGCAGATCAATGAAATCCGACAAAGTGCTGCGCGGCGAATCGGCGTTTGCACGGTCGGTAAACTGCGGCAACACGTCGAACGGCTTATTGAATCGTATGAACCAGCTCATGATCTCGCCATAGCCTGCCGGACACAGCGAACGCAACCTGTGGATAAGTGTCACGTCTCTGTTACTGACACGGCGTAACCAATCCCCGAGATATTGTGGAAACTCAGGGCTTGTCAGAGTTTTAACACGATATATAGTTAAGTTAAGGCCGGGGCGGGTGTTCCCCGCTCTGATGTCAAAAACGGGCAGAGCAGAGCGAGGAGCGATTCCGATATGGATGGAGATTTCAGGACCGACTTTGTCAGGGAACCCGGTGCGCTAAAGCATCATCCGGCATTGGTTTTGAACGCCGACTATCGCCCCTTGTCTTATTATCCGTTGTCCCTGTGGCCCTGGCAAGAAGCGATCAAGGCGGCTTGGCTGGACAGGGTGGACATCGTGGCCGAGTATGACGAGGTCGTCCGAAGCCCGAGTACCGAGATCCGAATACCGTCGGTCGTTGTCCTTAAAGACTATGTAAAACCTAGAAAGCGCGTGGCCTTCACGCGCTTTAATTTATTTCTGAGGGACGAATTCCGCTGCCAGTACTGCGGCAGTCGCGGCGAGCTGACCTTTGATCATGTTGTCCCACGCGCGGCAGGTGGTGTGACCAGTTGGCAGAACGTGGTGGCGGCCTGTAGCCCCTGCAATCTGCGCAAGGGATCGAAATCGTTGCGACAGGCAGGCATGACATTGCGCAAGCCACCGCGCCAGCCCGATGCCGAGGCTTTGCGGAACATCGGCCGTAAGTTTCCGCCAAACCACCTGCACGATAGCTGGATCGACTTTCTGTATTGGGATGCAGAACTGGACGAGCTGTAACGCTTATTTTGCACGAAACGCGGCCAGCCAGATCAGAACCAGTCCCGCCGAGAGCAGAGCGTTCCAGCCCGCCATCGACAGGCCGAACATTTCCCATGGAATGTCATCGCAGCGCACAAGAGGCGCGGACATGATCTGATCCATCAATTCCTGCGTCGAAAGCCCGCCTATGTCGCCAGACGTGCAACTGCTGGGACCTTCCCACCATGCCTGCTCGACACCTGCGTGATAAATGCCAATTCCCGCGGTCACCATTGCAGCAACCGCACCCAAAAGCGGAAAGGGTCGAATTCCAGGAAACGCGAAGGCCAAAACGCCAATCAAAATGGCTGCGCCATGTGGATAGCGTTGCCAGATGCACATCTTGCACGGGGCCATTCCGCCCAGATACTGAAACGCCCAAGCACCCAGCAAAAGTGCTGCAGAGCCGCCAGCGGCAACCAGGATCAATAGTCTTTTGCGCGTCATAGGTATCTCACCGCCAGAAAACCGCCGAACAGAAGGACAACGAACAGGGTGAACATAAGACCCAATCGCTTTTCGATGAAGTTGCGAATGGGTTCTCCGAACCCCCACAGCAGGCCAGCGACCACAAAGAACCTGAGCGCGCGTGCCAGTATCGACGTAGCGATGAATGTGCCCAGCGGCATGCCGGTCCAACCGGACATGATGGTGATGACCTTATAGGGAAAGGGCGTAATGCCTGCGCCCAACACGGCCCAGAATCCGAAGTCATTGAACCGGGTGTTGAACTCTTCCATCGCGTGCGCCTTGCCCATCGATTCAAGGATGGGTTGACCGATGCTTTCATAGAAGAACGCGCCGATGGCATATCCCAGCATGCCCCCCAGCACAGACGCCACCAGGGCGACCGTTGCGATCAACCATGCGCGTGACGGGCGCGCAAGGATCATGGGAATCATCAGCACATCCGGGGGAATCGGAAAGAATGAGCTTTCAACGAACGCCACAACAGCCAACGCCCAAAGGGCGTGCGGATGTTCGGCCAGACGAATGGTCCAGTCATAAAGCGATCGCAACATAAGGTACTAATATCCCGTTCTCTTGTTGGCCAAGCCAAACCATGCGCCTGATGGGGCGTCAACCGTACCCGGAGAAAACAAACTGAATATCGGTTGTTTTTTGCCTCTGGACCTTCCCGATTTTGAACGCTAATCCAGTGTTCGTGGCCCAAGTGGCGGAATGGTAGACGCAGGGGATTCAAAATCCCCCGGTAGTGATACCGTGCCGGTTCGAGTCCGGCCTTGGGTACCAAGGTAAAAACAGAGGGTTAGGGGAACCTGCTCTCTGTTTTTTCTTTTTGGGCGATTTGATTGCTTACAACTTTGTTGTGCAGGGCAGGAAACCGCGTGTTTGGAAAGCGGGACAGCTGATTTTTCGGTCGGCGGATGTCGATCTGGACAATTCCGCCCTGTTGAAGGGGGAAACTTTCGGAAATCTCCTCACATCTGCGGATCGGGGCCATCAGGCCCGTTGCAGGGGTTGACAAGCGGAGTGTCTGAATGAAACGTCGAACATGTTGGGAGACTTCTAAATTTCAGATGCTTGACCCGTTGCAAGACGGGTGCGCTTGCCGTACCGGCAAGGTCCCTGGATGGGACCGCTGATCTGTCTCTCATCCACAATAAGAGTTGGGAGTTCTCAAAAATGAAAAACAGCAGCAAGCTTAGCCTGGGCGCGGTCGTAACCGCTGCTCTTATGGCTCCGGCCGCTTATGCAGAAGAGTTTATCACCATCGGCACCGGCGGTGTGACCGGCGTGTACTATCCGACCGGTGGCGCAATCTGCCGTCTGGTGAACAAAGGCCGCAAAGAGCACGGCGTTCGTTGCTCGGTCGAGTCGACAGGTGGTTCGGTTTACAACATCAACACCATCCGCGAAGGCGAGCTGGAGTTCGGTGTCGCTCAGTCCGACTGGCAGTACCACGCGTTTAACGGCAGCTCGAAATTCGAAGAGGCCGGCCCCTTCGAAGGTCTGCGCGCTGTATTCTCTGTCCACCCCGAGCCGTTCACTGTTGTGGCCCGTGCCGATTCCGGCATCGCCAACTTCGAGGACCTGAAAGGTAAGCGTGTCAACATCGGCAACCCCGGTTCCGGTCAGCGCGGCACCATGGAAGTTCTGCTGGGCGAGATGGGCTGGACCACCGACGATTTCGAACTGGCGACTGAGCTGAAAGCGGCGGAACAGTCCGCAGCCCTGTGCGACAACCAGATCGACGCGATGGTTTACACCGTTGGTCACCCGTCGGGTTCGATCCAGGAAGCGACCACTGCATGTGACTCGGTTCTGGTGAATGTCAGTGGCGATGCGGTTGACAAGCTGGTTGGCGACAACTCGTTCTACCGTACCGCAACCATCCCCGGTGGCATGTACCGTGGTTCGGATGGCGACACCTCGACCTTTGGTGTTGGCGCGACCTTCGTGACCTCGGCGGACGTGTCGGAAGACGCGGTTTATGCGGTTGTAAGCTCGGTCTTCGAAAACTTCGATGACTTCAAAAAGCTGCACCCGGCATTTGCCAACCTCAAGCCCGAAGAGATGATCGCGGACGGCCTGTCGGCTCCTCTGCATCCGGGCGCAGAGAAGTACTACAAAGAAAAAGGCTGGATTCAGTAAACCAGACCTGATGCAGGGTGCCTAACGGCGCCCTGCAACCCAAACCCGAACAAATCGGGTGGTTCAGAAGGCCAAAAAGGCCGCGACGGGGAGACATATTTATGAGTTCCGACACACAATCCAATCGTCCGCTATCCGAAGAAGAGCTACAGGATCTTGTAGCCTCATCCGATGCGGGTGGGCGCAATCCGGTCGGTAATGTCGGAGTTTTTCTGGCCGTTGTGGCCGCGATCTGGTCGATCTTTCAGGTCGTACTGGCTTCGCCTCTGGCAAACTATGTGCTGCCAGGCAGCGTTGTGAACAACGCGCGGCAGTTTCATTTGGCCTTCGCGATGTTTCTGGCCTTCGCAGCCTATCCAGCGCTGAAATCCAGCCCGCGCGACTATATCCCGGTGCAGGATTGGATCATGGGACTGCTGGGCGCGTTTGTCGCGCTCTATGGCTATTTCTTTTACAACAAGATCGTCGATGCGGGCGGTCTTGCGGATGACACGGACAAATGGGTCGCTCTGGTTGGTTTGCTGCTGCTGTTTGAAGCCGCGCGCCGTGCGCTCGGCCCAGCAATGGCGATCATTGCGACGATCTTTTTGGCCTATGTCTTCTTCGGCTCGTCCGACTGGGTGCCAGAGGTTATCCGGTGGAAGGGCGCAAGCCTGAAGAAGGCGATGAGCCACATGTGGATCACCTCTGAGGGCGTGTTCGGCATCGCTTTGGGCGTTTCCACCAAATTCGTGTTCCTGTTCGTCCTGTTCGGCGCGTTGCTCGATAAGGCCGGGGCAGGGAACTACTTCATCAAGATGGCGTTTGGCGCCCTTGGTCATCTGCGTGGTGGACCGGCCAAAGCGGCCGTTGTTGGTTCAGCTGCCACCGGTCTGATCTCGGGCTCGTCCATCGCGAACGTGGTCACCACCGGCACATTCACCATCCCGCTGATGAAGCGTGTTGGGTTCAGCAGTGAACAGGCGGGCTCGGTCGAGGTTGCCTCATCGGTAAACGGCCAGATCATGCCGCCGGTGATGGGCGCTGCGGCCTTCCTGATGGTGGAATATGTGGGCATTTCTTACGTCGAAGTGATCACCCACGCCTTCCTGCCTGCGGCGATTTCTTACATCGCGCTGGTCTATATCGTGCACCTTGAAGCCGTGAAGCGGAACATGCCCACGCTGGGTGATCGCGACGTGCATCTGGCGCGGACCGTCATCGGGATGTTGTCCTTCTTCGTTATGTTTGCCGGGCTCTGCTATGGCTCGCAATTCCCGGTCGAAGCGGTGACAAATTGGGTGCCGTCGATGGCGGGTCTTGTCCTTAGCTTGATTGTCTGCGCGGTCTATGTGGTACTGCTGAAACTGGCGGCCACCGTGCCGGACCTTGAACCGGACGATCCGAACGCCAAAGAAGTCACTTTGCCGGTCATTGCGGACATCTACAAAGCCGGTCTGCACTATCTGTTGCCGATCATCGTTCTGGTCTACTTCCTGATGATCGAACAGAAGTCGCCCGGTCTGTCGGCTTTCTGGGCTACGGCGCTGCTGTTCGTGATCCTGCTGACGCAGAAACCGCTTAAGGCGATCTTCCGTGGGCAGAGCAATGTGTACAACACATTCATCGATGGTGTCGCTGATCTGTGGCAGGGCATGATCGACGGGGCGCGGAACATGATCGGTATCGCACTTGCCACGGCAACTGCAGGCGTGATCGTGGGCACCGTGACATTGACTGGTGTTGGACAGGTGATGGCCGATCTGGTCGAGTTCCTGTCGGGCGGCAACCTGATCCTGATGCTGGTTATGGTTGGCCTTCTCAGCCTGATACTGGGCATGGGCCTGCCGACGACGGCGAACTATATCGTCGTTAGCTCGCTGATGGCCGGTGTGGTTGTGGAACTGGGCGCGCAAAGCGGCCTGATCGTTCCGTTGATCGCGGTCCACCTGTTTGTGTTCTACTTCGGCATCATGGCGGACGTCACACCGCCTGTGGGTCTGGCGAGTTTTGCGGCGGCCGCTGTGTCGGGGGGCGACGCGATCAAGACGGGGTTCACAGCCTTCTTCTACTCGCTGCGCACCGTAGCGCTTCCTTTCGTGTTCATCTTCAACACCGACCTGCTGCTGATCGATGTTACGTGGATCGAGGGGATAACGGTGGCGATATTCGCAACGATAGCCATCCTTGTCTTCACCGCAGGTACTATGGGGTACTTCCTGACCCGCAGCCGCATCTATGAAAGCATTGCACTGATCCTGGTGGCCTTCGCGCTGTTCAGGCCTGACTTCTTCATGAACCGCATCTCTCCACCGTTTACCTCGGTCGAGCCGGCGGCGTTCGTGGAAACCATTGGAAACACCCCTCCGGGTACCGAAGTGCGGATGGTCATAAGCGGGCCGGACTTTGACACGCTTGAAATGACGGACACGACCGTTGTCGTACCCGTCGGCAGCGAAGAGGGTGGCGAGGCACGTGTAGACGCGATGGGCCTTCTGCTGATTGAAGAAGACGGTCTTGTAAAACTGGAAGAGCCATTGTTTGGGACACCGGTCGCGGATGACCTGGATATCTTCGACTACTACGGAGATGAGGCCGTGCGCCTGACTTCGGTCAGCTTGCCATCCAGCCAGCCGCCAAAACAGCTGATCTATATTCCGGCAATGCTCTTGCTGGGCCTGATCGCTTTCCTTCAGCGCGGCCGTGCCGCCAGACAAGAGGTGACCGCATGACAAACGCTGTTCTCTGTGCCGTCGATATCAGCAACGGCGATCTTGATACGCATGTCCTGAAGAAAGCGGCCGCTCTGGCCGATCAGGAAGGCGCGCAGCTGGATGTCGTCACCGTCCTGCCGGACTTCGGAGAAAGCTGGGTCTCTGGCTTTTTCGAAAGCGATTTTCACGACAAGGCATTGGAAAAAGCGCATTCTCAATTGGCCGAGATGTGCGTCTCGGCTCTTGGGGCGGATCGGAACGAAAAGATTCGTCATGTGGTTGCGACTGGCACGGCTTATCAAGAGATATTGAAAACCGCAGAAGGCGCCGACAGCGATCTGATTGTGATCGGCGCGCACAAACCGGACTTCAAAGACTATCTGCTGGGGCCGAATGCGGCACGGGTCGTGCGGCATTCGAACGTCTCTGTTTACGTGGTCCGCTAGGGCGAACGAACGGATCAGTACCCGGTCATTTCAAGATATCCCCGTCCGGAATGGCTGCCGCTGATCTGGACGGGACCTTCCCAGTATTCAAACCGGGTGGCCATCCAGGCGTCGGCTGTCAGCGCCGATACTTCGACGTCCAAATCCCGGTCGGGCAATGTGACGCGCCATCGGACAGGTACTTCACGGCCAGCGACGGGCGTGGTCGTCAGCGGCTCGAATGCTACAGAGCCGTCGGGGATTGCGGTTGTCGTACCGTCGGCGGCGATCCAGGTGGCAGCAGTGAAATCACTACGTTCACCGCGCAGGCGAAAGGCCATCATCTTGTCGCCATCGTTAAAGCTGAGTGAAAACCAGTCCCAGCCGCTTTGATCTGCGGCCAAGGGCTGGGACGACCATTCACGATCCAGCCACCCTTGTCCGGTGACGGCGACCTTTCCACCCGGCAGGCGCAAGTCGCCTTCGACTTCGTAAAATGGCTGGGAATAGTAGTAACTGGCCTGTCCGTCTGCGGATTTGACCGAATACCCGTTCTGGCCATGAAATACGAGCGGTCCCTTGGCCGTGAGTTTGAGGTCGTAGCCGAACTCCGCGCCGTTTGCTGAAAGGCTGACCGTGTTCAGGTCGGGGCCGCGTATGTGCCATTCGTCGATCCAGGCCTCGAATGGCTTAGCCGTAACCCCAGCCTGACCAATGCCACCGCGCGAAAGGCGTTCCGCGAAATAGTGTTTTTTGGGAGTGGTCACTGCAGCATGGCCCATCCAGATCTGCGGGCTTTGCCACCCTTCGGCCTCATGTGGTTTCAGCGCTGATCGGAACAGGGTCCACTGGATGCCATAGTCGCGCCCATCCTCACCTTTGAGGTTGGCCGTCAGATACCACCACTCGATTCGGTAGTCCGAGTGGGGGCCGTGATCCTGCGGGAATTGAAACGTGTAACCGGGCTGCGGCACAGTGAACCCTTCCGCCGAGCCGCCCAAGCCTGCGTAACCCTGCGCCCGGCCAAAGCCCGGCAAGGCCAGCAACAAAACGATCAGCCAGATCCTAACGTTCATTGGCAAACACCCTCAGTAAATCCGCCGGCGGCAGGCGCAGCAGACGGGCGGCCGGCAGTGCTGCTGCTATGAAAGCTGCAAGCAGGGTCAGACCAAACAGATAAGCCCAATCCGCCGGGAACAGGTACATCGGCAGCCGCCAGCCGAATGCTTCGACATTGATGACGGCCAACAACGCCCAGGCCAAGGCCAACCCCAGCGGCAATGCAAGCAGAGCTGTTAGTACGGCCAGCAATACGCTGCGCAGAACCTCCAGCCGCGCCAGCTCCGCACGGGTCAACCCAAGTGCCCAGACTGGCGCAATCTGTGGCAGGCGCTGCGTCCACAGCGTCAGCAAGCTGGTCAGAATGGCGAACCCCGCAACCCCCAGCGTGAGGATGTTCAAGGCCGAGGTCACAACGAATGTCTTTTCGAACACTTGCATGGATTGCGCTTTCATTGCGGCCTGCTGAACAACTGCACGGCGAGGCAGGTCGAACTGATCACGCAGGGCCTGGGCCAGATCCGTTGCGCGATCGGGCGCAACCCGAACGCCGAACCGGCGCGTCTCAGCCCCGGGCGCAATCTGATCCAGTTGGGCCATGGAAACGATGGCCTGACCGGTTGGATTACCATAATCGGAATAGACTCCCGCTATGGTCAACGTGTCAGTGGGTGTGATCGCCAGAGAATCTCCGGGCCATAGATTTTCCCGACGGGCGAGCTGTTCGTTGATCAGCACAGCGGTGCCGTCGTGGACCCGGTCCCAGACCCGGTCCGAAGAACTGATCAACGGCCATTTCTCACGATAGGTCTGATCGTCAATGATGCCATAAAGGAACAAAGGCCCCGACGAATGCGCCAACTCTACACTCCGGATCGGCAGGATGGCATCCACCTTGGGGGCCAACCACTTCGCGATTTCCTGGCCTTGCTGATCGTAGGCGGCCGTGATGTAGACCTCGGATGTCAGGCGCTGGTCCAGCCAACCGGTAAAGGTTAGCCGAAAACTGGAAACCATTGTGCCCACGCCAATATTCGCTGCAAGCGCCAGCAAGAGGGCCATCAACGCCAATGACAGACCCGGCAGCTGCGCGCGCATGTCAGACCAGACCCATTGGGCAATCGGCCCCTTTGCCGAATGCTGAAACAGGATCAGGACGCGCGACAACGCATAGGGCAACACCAAGGCAGAGCCGACCAGCAACCCGGCGACCATGACGAAGCCGGCCACCAACCCTCCGAACAACAGCAGGGTCAGAATGCCTCCGACAATGGCGGCGACACCGGCAAGGGCAACGACCAAGCTGCCGGATGCAGCGCCCCGCCATGCCTGTAAACCTGCACCGCTGAGCACTGGCATTTTCGACAGGCGATACAAGGCCTGCCCACTGGCCAGAAACGTGCCACCTAGCGCCATCGCCAAACCCGACAGCGCCCATTTCGGTTGCAAGGAAATTTGGCCGCTGACCGGTGCGCCGTATAGCCCGCGCAAGGTCGCTGCCACGTCTGGCAACAAGGCACCTGCAAGGAAATAGCCCAGCAGCAGACCTAGTGTCCCGCCGACAATTGCCAGCACGGATAGCTCGGCCATGATCAGCCAGACCATACGTCGCATCGAAACACCTAATGCCCGCAGGGTTCGGATCATGCTGCGCCGTTGGGCGAAAGCCAGCCCCACGGTTCCGTGCACGATGAACAGGCCGACCGCAAAGGACAGCAGGCCAAATGCGGACAGGTTCAGGTGAAAGCTGTCGGTAAGTTGAGCCGTATCTAATTGCGCCTGCGCCGGAATTCGGTCCAGCTCGGGGGCGATTTCCGTCAGCGGTGGGATCACGCCGGGCTGATCCGGCAAAATGATCAGGTGCGAAACCTCTCCCGGTTTTTTCAGCAGAGTCTCTGCAACGCCGATGTCGGTCAGGATCAGGTCGGGGGGCAAGGCGTCGCTGATCAGGACTGGAGGCAACCCGCTTTGACCCGTCAAAAGTGGCTCCAAAGCAGGCGTTGTCAGCAATCGCCCTGGCGCCGTTAACATATCGGCGGGGTTCGGCGGGGTACCTCTTTGTTCCATTTGCGTGATGGCGGGCAGGGCAGGATAGGCCACCATGTCAACGCCAAGGACCCGAACGGTTTGACCCCCGACCCGGATTGGTCCCTCCAGCACGGCGGCAACCTGCCAGCCTGCGCGCCTGAGTTCGACATAACGTGACAGGGGAATCGGACCAGCAGGATCGTGCAGTTCGTCAAACCGACCCAGTGCCAGCTGATCAGCGGCCCGGTCATAGCTGGCGCGTGCCTCGGCATTGATGGCCTGAACCGCTGACCAAAGCCCGGTCGCTAACGCCAATCCGACGAGAAGGGTCGCCAATTGCAGCCGGTGCGTCCGCCAATGAGAGGCCAGCGCCTGGATAACGGCCGCCGTCATACGAGTCGCCCACCGGCCAGATGAACTCGTCGATCCAACCGGACCGCAATATCGTGTGAATGAGTAACCAAGAGCAGCGCAGCGCCAGTATCCGCGACAAGGGCCAACATCAGGTCAAGAACGGCTGCGCTGGCGGTTTCGTCAAGGTTCCCTGTGGGTTCATCGGCCAGCAGCAATTTTGGCCGCGCGGCCATTGCGCGACCGATCGCTACGCGCTGTTGCTGACCGCCTGACAAATTCTCGGGATATCGATCAAGTAGATCGGAAAGGCCCAGTCGTTCGGCCAGATGCGCGCACCAATCTGGATCATGACATCCGGCCAAACGTGCATGAAACGTCAGGTTCTGACCTGTGGTCAAAGACGGGATCAGGTTGAACTGCTGAAACACCAGAGACAAGGATGTGCGGCGCAGGGCGGCTCGCCCCGGATCATCCAGCTGCGACAGGGCTGCTCCGTCCAGTGTGATTTCCCCGCCATCGACTGTGTCCAGCGCTGCGGCAAGGTTAAGCAATGTGCTTTTACCGCTGCCGCTTTCACCGGTCAGAGCCAGCGTTTGACCACGATCCAACGACAAGGACACGTCGCGCAAAACCGGTCGGCCGCCGGGATAAGATTTCTGAACCCTGTCAAATGTCAGCAGCATGTTCGTCCTCATTTTTACAAGGATTTGCAACAGTTTCGTTAACTGTCCAGCGTTGACACGCCATAGGTTCCTTTCGCCGCACTATGCGTAAGGTCGAGCGGGTTGTCTCATCCCGCTGTGCAGGTCATTGTGAAGCGATCCGTCGTCGGAACAATTCAGGATGCAAAAACATGACCTTGTCGCAGCAAATCCTTTGGGGCAGTACGTTTCTTGGACTTTGCTTTGTGGTCGAAATTATCCTTCTGACAATGTGCACGTTGGCCATCAACAAGCTGGTCGAGCGTTGGGAGAACAGCGGTGCCATGCTGGCAACCGCCGGTCCGATTGCAACCGCGTTGGCCTTTATTGTCGCGACCCACACAATTCAGGTTTGGATCTGGGCAATTGTTTGGGTCGCGTATGATGTACTGCCCGACTGGAACACAGCCCTGTATTTCTCGTTAGTGTCGTTTACCACGCTTGGCTACGGCGACATCGTTTTGGGAGAAAATCTTCGAATTTTCGGAACGTTTGCTGCGGTCACTGGCCTGTTGGCCTTTGGGTTGTCCACAGCCTACATGGTCGCCCTGATGACCCGGGTGTTTCAGGAAAGGTTTATGGCCTAAAGGATCGGTGCGAACAATCGCGCCAGCGGAGCGCCCAGACGTATGTGTATGGGTTGCTGTTCCAGATAGCGCGTCAGCTCATAGCTTTTGGCGAAATCTTCCTGCAGCATCGCGTCGACTGCGGCGGCGGCCTGAGGATCAAACAGCAAGGCCATTGCCTCAAAGTTCAATCGAAATGACCGGTTGTCCAGATTGGTTGTCCCAACAGCGGCCAGCGAGTCGTCCACCACAAAAACCTTTTGATGCATGAAGCCATCCGTGTAGCGCAGAATCTGTGCCCCGCAGGAGCGGATCTCGTCAAAATAGGCAAAGGCGGCCAACCACGGCAGGCGGTGATCAATGCTGTCAGGTACCAGAATGCGCACGTCGACACCGCGCAAAGCCGCGTGTTTTAGCGCGGCCATAATATCAATGTCAGGTACAAAATAGGGCGACGCGATCCAGATCCGTTTCTGCGCCTCAGTAATGGCCGCAAAAAACATCATTGAGCCGGTTTCTGTCTCGTCCCCTGGTCCTGTGGCCACCAGCAGCGCGTTCATGTCCTGATCGGCCTCGGTCCCGGCCCAGTCCAACTGGTCGATCAGGTCTTCTTCATGCGCCCAGTGCCAGTCTTCAATGAAGATCAACTGCAATTGCCGGACAATGTGGCCGGTCAACCTGACATGGGTGTCGCGCCAATGTCCGAAATGTGGGTCCTGACCAAGATACTCGACCCCGACGTTGTGACCCCCAATGAAACCCGTTTCGCCGTCGATAACCACTGTTTTGCGGTGGTTGCGGTAATTCAATTGAAACCTGAATCTCGGCCCGCGCTGTTCACCGGGATCTGAAACGGCGATACCTGCCTCGCGCATCTCTTCGATATATTCTTTTGACAAGCTATAGCTTCCGACGGCATCCATCATGAACCGGACGCTGACACCGCGTTTGGCGGCTTCGATCAGCTTGTCCTTCAGTTTTTGCCCCAGTTCATCTGCGCGCACGATGTAGAATTGGATGAGAACATACGCCTTGGCCGCATCGATAGCATCAAAGATCGCATCAAAGGTGGCTTGACCATCAACCAGCAGCTCTGCCCCGTTGCCCCGCGACACCGGCATATGCGCCAATGCCTCGAACGGTCTGGGGTTGATGAGCATCTTGTCGGCGTTGGGCTTTGAGTAATCGGCGAAAGTTTTGATCCCCTCGACAACGCGCTGGCTTTCCTTCCGCGCGATGCGGTAACCCCGAAATCTATGGTGTCCCAGAAACAGGTAAAGCGGCACACCAAACATCGGGGCCGAGATCAGAAAGACCACCCAGCCGACGGCACCTTGAGGCGTGCGCGCGGTTTGGGCCGCGCGCACCGCGAAGACAACTGCCGTTGTATAGAGCGCAAAGACAAGGGCGGAAAAAAGCAGTGTCCACATTGGGTTGTTGGGCTCCGGGGTGGTTCAGTTCGCCCCAGTGTAGATGCGCGACCAGTCTTGCGCCATATCTACGATCACCCAGCCCATGTCTGGCCCCCTGTCCAATCCATCGACCAGTTTTCCGATCGGGCTTTCCCGGTCATAGGCCCATTCACGCTCGGCATCCGTATGATGAACCAGAACACCCAGCCGCGGCCCATCACCTGCGGTGGTCCATTCCAACATCGCAAAATCGCCATCAGAATTTCCCCCGGCCAGAATGGGGCGCCTGCCGATCGTACGTTCGATATTGATCGGTTTGCCTTCCTTGTCGTCCACGAATGCGATGCCGTCAGCCTTGACAATGACCGGTTCACTTTCCGCGCTGTCGTAGGCGGTTTCCATATATGTTCCCAGAACCTGTTCGGGCGGAATGCCATAGGCTTCCTCGGCGAAGACGCGCATAAAGTGTACGCCGCCGCCAGAGACAATGTACGTCTTGAAGCCTTCATCGCGCAGATACCGCAGCAATTCCGCCATCGGCTGATATGTCATCTGATCATAGGGCAGGTCGGTTTCCGGGTGCCGGGCGATTTCCAGCCAGTCGGCTACGGCGCTTTGGAATTCGTCGACCGAAACGCCCGAGTGCGACGCGTTCAAAACCTCGATCAAGGCGTCATGACCGCCTTCCGCGATTGCCTTCAGATCGCCTTTCGCAGCCGCCTGCAATACAGGCGTGGTCAGGATCGAAGGGTCGTCTTCGGCCATTTGAGCCAGCCGGTCTATTGCAAAGATCAGCTGAAAATACACTGGCTGTTCGGCCCAAAGCGTACCGTCGTTGTCGAAGACTGCGATCCGTTCAGCGGGTGTCACATATTCGGGGCGCTGTGGGTCAGTTACGGCCGTGACAAACTCGATAATTCTGTCTTTGCTGTCGGCCGCGTTCCAACTGGGCAACGGGTCTGCGGACAGAGCGAGCGGCACACAGGACAGCAGGGCGCTTAGAATTATATGTCGCATGAATTTCTCATTCAATTTCAAGATGAAAAGGGCCGCCTTTCATGTGGCGACCCGGTTTGCTTTTACACGCGACTTAGTTGTTTGTCGGTGTCGTTAGCTTCTCCATGACCTGATCCAGGTTGAAGCTCGCCGCTTTCTGGCGCGGTGGGAACTCCTGGAATGTCGCCAGGAAGTCACCAACGTATTGCTGCGCGGGAACCAGAAAATAGGCCCGATCCAACAACCAGTCATAGTATGTGTTGGAGGTGCGATAGGCGCGCTCATACGGATCCCGGCGCAGGTTCACGATCAGCGGAATGCGCAGTTCGGTCCAGGGTTCGATCCAGGCACGCAGGGTTGCCCAAGCTTTCTGCTCAAGGAAGATCAGTTTCCAGTCGTCATAGCGCAACGCGGTCAGATCGCCATCATCCGAGAAATAGAAGATCTCGGAGCGAGGGCTTTCAGTTGTTTCGCCGGTCAGCAAGGGCAGAATGTTGTAGCCATCCAAGTGCACCTTGTAGTCGCGGCCCATACCGGACGAGCTGTAGCCAGCTTTCAGCTTTTCCTTGATGTCCGCGTCGCCGGCAACCGCCAGGTATGTTGGCAGCCAATCCATGTGATGCACGATTTCGTTGGTGACTGATCCGGCCTCGATCTGACCAGGCCAGCGGACCATCGACGGAACGCGCCAGCCACCTTCCCAGTTGGTGTTTTTCTCACCCCAGAATGGCGTAGCAGCAGCATCCGGCCAAGTGTTCATGTGCGGACCATTGTCGGTCGAGTAGTGCACGATGGTGTTGTCTGCGATGTCAAGCTCGTCCAGCAGGTCCAGCAGTTGCCCGACATGCATGTCATGCTCGATCATGCCAGCGGTGTATTCGTCGGCAACGCCACCAAAGATCTCATTGGCCTGTTGGCGCATTTCATCTTTGACGTGGGTGCGGAAGTGCATGCGCGTGCCGTTCCACCAGACATAGAAGGGCTGGCCTTGCTCATGTGCCCGTTTGATGAAGTCGATTGCCGCCGCAACGGTTTCGTCATCAACGGTTTCCATGCGCTTCTTGGTCAACGGACCGGTGTCTTCGATGGTTCCGTCCGCCTTGGACTTGATCACACCCCGCGGGCCATAAGCCTCACGGAAGGTACGACCGTCTGCCAGAACCGCGTCGCCGGGATAGTCTTCGTTCTCTGGTTCTTCTTCAGCATTCAGGTGATAGAGATTGCCGAAAAACTCATCAAAACCATGGTTTGTCGGCAGATGCTCATCTTTGTCGCCGAGGTGGTTCTTGCCAAACTGACCTGTCACGTAACCATGATCTTTCAGCAATCCCGGAATGGTCGGGTCTTCGACCTGCATACCCAGATCAGCACCAGGCAGACCAACTTTGGAAAGACCTGTACGGAAAACCGACTGGCCCATGATGTAGGATGATCGACCAGCGGTACAGGATTGCTCGCCATAATAGTCGGTGAAGATCATGCCTTCTTTCGCGACACGGTCGATGTTTGGCGTTTGGTATCCCATCAGACCCATCGTATAGGCCGAGATGTTGGATTGCCCGATGTCGTCGCCCCAGATCACAAGAATATTGGGCTTTTGGTCCTGGGCCCAGGCGGGCAGGGCCAGCGCAACAGCGACGGATGCGACAGCGAATTTGCGCAATGTGCCGCGCCAGCTTTCTGCAATCGTAAGGGGTGGTGACATAGTGTGCTCCTGAACTGACCGAGTTCCTGTGACCCGGGATTTGAAAGAAATAGTAGGCGATCAGTGGTTTTCGATCTGCCAACAAGGTATTGATTCCCGGCAAGAAAAATTCGAATTACGTCGGGAATCGAATAGCCGTAGCTTAGGCTATGATAATGTCTGGAAACCTATCATATGATGAGATTGAAGAATACTAATGTTTGAAAATCCTCATGACCGACAGCTATTGCTGGCCTCTGGTTGGTTCGGGGCGCGCCGCCCAGATTTTCAATCGGAATTGCTGGCTTGTGGGATCGCAAAATTATTCGATGAGGGCGCGGCCCTGTATCACTATGGGGACATCGCCAACGGGGTTTACGCGGTTCTCGAGGGCGCAGTTCAAATCACCGCACCTGCCGATGACGGCCAGGAATTCGTGGTTCACAGACAGGGTGGTGGGTTCTGGATTGGTGACCTTGCATTGTTCGCCGAGTCCAGCAGGTTGGTGAGCGTTGTTGCGACACAACGCACACGAACACTGTTTTTTCCGTCTCTCCGGCTGGAGCGGCTTGTTCGTGACAAACCCGAATACATTCGTGATTTCTATGCGTTATCGCACGAAAACATGCAAACCGCGTTGCGCATCATGGCGAATCTGGCGGTGACAGGCACGGAAAAACGGTTGGTTCTGCGCCTGCTGCATCTGGATGAGGGGGCCTCGAAATCCGACGGGTGGATTGTCGTCTCGCAAGATGAACTGGCCGAGATGGTGGCCGTATCGCAGCCAACTCTGCACCGAAAACTGCACAGTTTGGCCGCGTTGGGATTGATCGAGCTTGGTTACGGTCGCGTACGCCTGATGGATAGGCGAAAACTGATCGCGTCCTGCCAGTGCTGAACTCAGGGATTAAGCGGTGGTAGCGGCGTCCGCGGGCATTGCGTCGCCTTTTTCATCGCCTTGAGCGCGGACAAAGCTGCAGCCCAGTCGTTGGATTCTGGATCTGTGTGAGATGAATACCTTGCCGCCCCGATCCGCGTTAGTTGCTCTTCCAGGTCGCTAGCCCGGTCCGGGTCGTTGCTGCGCGATTTCCAGATCTCTAACCATGAATAAGATAATGAGATATCATGATCTTGCAGGGCTTTCCTCAACGCCTCCAGTGCGTAGTCGGTGGAAGCGCGGTATCTGCCGCGCCTCGTTTGGTTCCATTCTCTGACACGTGGGCCAAGGAACCGTACTGAGGCCCAAAGAGCAAAGAGCAACCCGACCACCCAGGCAAACATCCTGATCAATGTATCCGTGTCAGGCGGCTGCCATTTCGGCGGTGCAAGCGTCAGTGCAACCGGGTCGATATCAATCGTTTCAACCTGATTGGTGCCCAGATTATACCATCGGATCGTGATGGGCGGCAGTTGAGTCTGGCCGCCGTCTTGCGCAAGATAAACGATCTCATCAACGCGCTCGCCGGATAGAAGACCCCGATCTTCGCTCTCGGTGAATCGCGGTTCTTTTGGGTAAGCGCTCAGCAATGGATCCTGCATATCGGGGATCAATTCTGGCAACAGAAATGGGGTCGTTCCGGTAATTTTGGCAGTCAGTCGGCGCGTTATGGCACCGCCGTTTTCCATTTCGGTTGATCCGTCGATCTGTTGGTCGACTGTGAATCCCGTTGCCAGGATCAACGGGCTCAGGTCACGCGCGCCCTCCGGTACGACGGCACTCAAGGCGACCTGGGGCAGGGGGACAGCGGCCTTCGTCGGTGCGTTCGTTTCGGGATCGGCATAGGTCACAACCACTTTTTGCGCGCCGAATTCGACTGGCCCAACCTGAAGCGGATACAGACGATAGCTGCGCTGGATACCGGACCAGGTCTTTCCATCGACAGTTTCGCTGATTGGCCCCGAGGCTCGCTCGGGCAAGCGAACAAGCAGGTTTTCCCGCTCCAGCGACGGAAACACCGGAGGAGACGGCATGAACGTATGCACAAGGACCTTTATCCGGACGATTGCCGGTTGCCCGACAGTGACCGGATCAGAGGGCGCCTCAATCGTGACCTGCGGCTGAGTATCGGTCTGAGCCACCAAATGTGCCGGGATAAATAGCATGAGGACTGTCAAGTATCTCATTGCTGTTGCTCCTGATTTTCCAACAGAAATCGATTGCGCAGAAAGTCCTGCATGTCCGTGTCAATCGTGCTGATCCATTGGTCGGCAGACATGGCCTGCGCGCCGTCGGACGGGGCCTGAATGGTCGTGTCCTCTCCGCGCCCAGCCTCATTGTCAAAGACTGTGTCGTCAGCTCCGATGCCAGCCTCTTCGCCTGTGTCCGACTGTTCTCGGGTTGTTTCGACGAATTCGAGGATCGCTTTGGAAACCTCGAGGTTGTGTTGTGCTTCGGGCCAATCGGGTCGTCGCTCCAACGCCGTTTCAAATGCCGCTATGGCCGGTCGGTACTCGCGGTTTCGAATTCGCGCCATTCCCTCGGAAAACGCAGCTTCGGGTGTGTCCAGTTCGACCAGGACGGCCGCTGCCTCAGGGTACTGACCAGCTTTCAGCTGTGCGTACCCGTTGTGATAAGGATCTTGAAACAGCTCGGCCGCTTGCGCGTAGCGTTTCTGATTCATGGCGATTTGCCCCTGTTGATCCGGGGTCAAGAACCAATCTTGCCAACCATCGGCGGATGCAGGTCCCGATGGCGATGCAAGGAACGCCGCCAGAAGTGCCAACCGGATAACCCAACCGCGGCGGAACCAAAGCAACGATAAAAGCGCGGCGGGCCAAGCCAGCAACCAGCCTTTGTCCTGCCAATCCAATCGGTCGTCATCGTCCAGTGCTGCCGTGTAAGCCGATTGAATTTGGCGCTCTAAGCGATTGATATCACGTTCGTCATTCGAAAAAGGAACAACAGTTGTATTCCGTAAGCCGTTTAACTGAGCAATAGTTTGACCGTTCGGCAGCATAGTCAGAAAAAACACAGGTGCGGTCGTAGTCTCGAATGCGGATAGTTGAGACGGGTCGAGGTCGTCCAGAACGAACAAGACTGCGCCGGGCGTTTCGCTGTCGTTCAGGATCGTCTCGGCAAGGGCCAATGCGTCAGCCGCGGCGTCCCCCTGTTTTGGCATGACCGCGGGCGCGAGACCCTCCAAAAGCGGGCGCAGAATGTTGGCGTCTTCGGTCAAGGGTGCGACGCGGTGTGGGGTCCCGGCATAAGCGATTAACGCCGTCTGAGCGCCGACGCGCGCGTTGATCAGATCAGTCACCTTGAATTTGGCCCGTTCCAGTCGGGATGGCGGAAGGTCCGGTGCCTCCATGCTGTCCGTGACCTTCAACGCAATGACCAGAGGCGCAGTGTCGGCGACCAATGGGTTTGGCGCTCGTGACCATGTTGGTCCTGCCGCCGCCAGTGTTACGAGGATTGCAGCGATCATCGCGACGTCTATCGGGTACACACGCCTTTTGTCCTCAGCCCCCAGGGTCAGAGCGACAGCAAGGTGCGGCGCGATACCTGCAAGGGACTGGGCGTTTGATTTTGGCTTGGGTCGCATCATCCACCACATGACCGCAATGGGAATGAGGAACAGCAGCCAAGTGGCGCGCAAAAAATGGAAATCTGCCAACGGGCCACTCATGCTATACCTCTGCGCCGCTGGATGATGTGCTGGCTGGTCATGGAGATGAGCATTGTCAGCAACGCCAACACAAGCGGGTAATGAGCTAGGCTTTCGCGTGGCCTGTAGCTTTGCGTTTCCACGACCCGGGGATTGAGTTCGTCAATCCGTGCATATGTATCAGCCAATGCTTCTTCGTCGTCCGCAAAGAAGTATTCGCCGCCCGTACGGTCTGCGATTTCTTGCAAGGCATCCAAATCAACCCGATCCTCGCCCGAGGCGTCTGGGTCACCAACGCCAATCGTATAGATGACGACGCCTTTCTCGGCCGCAATTGCCGCGGCATTTACCGGCGTCATGCGGCTGGACGTATCCGCGCCGTCGCTGAGAACGATCATCAGACGCTGGTCAACTTCGCTGGCGTCAAAGGTGCGTATGCCCAGACCGATTGCGTCCCCCAATGCGGTATTGGGACCAGCCATGCCGACTTGAGTTTGATCCAGGAACCCATTCAAACTGTTCAGATCTTCGGTGAAGGGAGCTTGGACAAAGGCCCGGGTGCCAAAGATGATCAAAGCCATCCGGTCGCCTTGGCGTTCTGTTATGAACTGACGCAAAACATCCTTAACCGCGGCCAGTCGTTGTTTCGGAGCGCCATCTATTGTCGTGAAATCCCGCTGGTCCATCGATCCCGAAATGTCCAGGGCAAGCACCACGTCGCGCGCCGACTTCTCGATAACCAAAGGTTCACCCAGTTTTTCGGGGCGGGCCATGGCCGTCACTAAAAGGAGCCAGATCAATGCGATCGCGGTGGTCTGAATCTTCGCGCGTTTTGGAATGACGGATCCTGACCTGGGTTCAACCCCAACGGCCTGCGCCACACTGCGAAAGAACGGGATACGGATTGAGCTGCTTTTTTCGCGGTGCGGTGGGACAAGCCAATACACCAACAAGGGCAATGGAAGCAGCAGGAAGACCCAAGAAGCAGCAAAGGAGAACATCACGCTGTCCGGTCCCGCTTGTGAGACTTGATCCAGTTTCGCGCGAGGGCGGCAAGATCAGGATTGGCTTTGATCATTCTGTAAGGCGCCTCCGCAAGTTGGCGACCATCGCTATCAGTAAAGCTAACATTGTCAGATGTTTGGTTCAGGAAGTTTGCCCAATCTCCCCCATGTAATGCTGCGACTTTTTTACGTGGGTATGCAGCCAAAGCCGTCCGGCGGAGTATTTCGGCGATCTTTGCGGCATCGTTGTCTGACGCCGCCAATTCGGCCAATGCTTCGCGCCGGTAAGCGTTCGTTTGGCGGTGGCGAAGAAAGGCAAAAATGCCAAGGATGATAAGCCCAGAAAGGACTATGGCCAAAACACCCCATCCCCAGGTTTGAGGCACCATGGAAATAGGTTCGGGCACCGGGGCGGGTTCCAGCATATCCAGCAGGTCCACCAGCGATTTGCCTTCGACATCGACACTCATCTTTGGCCTCCGGAGTGACCAAACAACTTAAGCAACTGGTCCAGCGTGGGTTCCGCTGTGGTCAGCGGTACAACGGGAAAGCCATAGCGGCGCGACCACGTTTGCAGTTGAGCAAGGCGATCTTCCAGCGCTGTTCTTATTCGGCGCGACAAGTCAGGGTCCGAGCTGTCGAGTTCAATCTGCCGGTCGCCATCGGACACTGTAAGCCGGAGGTTCGGGGCAAGTTCACGTGAGCTGGGGTCGGAAATATTGAACAATATCAGATCATTCGACGCGGAAAGTCTGCTCAGTAGCTTCTCTGACACATCATTCAACCCATCGAAATCTGAAAAGACGCACACCAAGCTATTGGTATTCGCAATCTGCGCGGCTTGTTTCAGGACATCATTCAAAGCCACGGTTGGTTCACACCGCAACGTCGCGCGGAGGTTTGAATTCAGCGCGCCCACGGATGACAGAAACCGTGTCAGTGCGGCGGGGTGGCGTTGGGGTCGGTGTTCGGCCAAATCGGAATCGCCAAAGACGATCCCGCCAACACGATCACCTTGAGCCAGCACGCGGTGCGCCGCGATTGCCGCTGCTTCGGCCGCGATGACCGATTTCATGTAGACTTTTGTGCCAAAAAACATCGAAACGCGCTGATCCACCAGCAAAAGGGCCGGACGGTCGCGTTCCTCAGTATAGACCCTAACGTGGGGCTTTCCGGTGCGCGCGGTCACTTTCCAGTCGATGGTACGGATATCATCTCCGGGCAAATAGTTTCGCAGCTCTTCAAAGTTCAGACCGCGTCCCCGCAGGCGCGAGGCATGCCGGCCGTTCAGGATGGATCGGGCTGGTTGGCGGGGCAAAAGGCTGAGCGCGCGCGAGTTTAGACCCAACCGCAACAGGTGGTCCGCATCAACGTGAATGCGAGGGTCATTGGGATATGCGGCGGTCTGGGACACGCGGCGTTCCTTTGGTCTCAGGGCAGCGCAACAAGCTGCAGGAATTCCGAAATCACATCATCTGCCGTTTTGGCGCTACCTTGTGCTTCGAAGCTTAGAGTGATGCGGTGGCGTAACACGTCATGTGCGATGGCACGAATGTCGGCTGGGTCGACATAGTCGCGCTGGTTCATCCAGGCATGCACTCGCCCGCATTTGTCTAACGCCAGCGAGGCGCGTGGGCTGGCGCCGATGTCGATCCAGCTGGCCAGTTCTTCGCTCAGGGCGCCCGGAGTTCGTGTGGCCTGCACCAAATCGGCCATATAGCGATCCATAGCGTCGGACACGTGGATCTGGCCGATTTCGGCCCGCGCAGCGAATACAGCGTCCTGAGGGATTGTCGGCGGCGTTTCTTTTGATCCGCTTTTGCCCGCTGCAATCTCTTCCCCGCGAACCAAACGGATCACTTCAACCTCGTCCTCGACCGGAGGGTAAGTGATCTGAACGTGCATCAGGAACCGGTCCATCTGCGCCTCGGGCAATGGATAGGTTCCTTCTTGTTCGATTGGGTTTTGGGTCGCCATCACAATGAACAGCGGTTCCATTTTATGGGTTGTTCCCGAGACAGTTACCTGCCGTTCTTCCATCGCCTCAAGCAAGGCAGCCTGAACCTTGGCGGGGGCGCGGTTGATCTCGTCGGCCAGAACGATATTGGCAAAGATCGGGCCGGGTTCGAACCGGAACGTGCCGCCGTCATCGGTTTGTTGAAACACCTCAGTGCCCGTGACATCCGAGGGCAGCAGGTCCGGGGTAAACTGGATACGGCTGAAACGCGCGTCCAGATTGCGGGCCATTGCTTTGACCGCGCGGGTCTTGGCCAGACCGGGCAACCCTTCAATCAGCAAGTTGCCGTTGGCCAGAATCCCGATCAGCAATCGGTTGATCACGTCGGTCTGTCCGATGATCGATTGTCCCATGCGGGTTTTAAGATCATTTATCTGATTAAGTGCATTCATTTGGCGGATCCAATCGACATCAGCATTTGAAACTGAATTTGTATTTTGAGTGGTGATTAGAAAATGTCCTGTAACAGCGGTATGTTAGCAGCCTTTGTCTCGCTGATCTACTGTGAAATCCGCGCGCGCAGCTGACGCAAATCTTCCTTCAGTTCCGGCCGGATATGGCCGTGATTTGGAGCGTCGCGCAGGCTTCGAAGCCAATGATTAGGACGGTTCCGGCCAGCACGCCGCTTCCAGTTCAGTGCGCTCAGAATGGATTGGGTGTCCTCTGCCAGTGTCTTGGGAATATCAAATCCGTTTAACGTGGCCCAAACACCGGTCCATAAGCGACCAACCGACCAGGGGTTGTACCCGCCGCCGCCCAGAACCAGAACGCGGGGCGCAAGGCCTTTCAGCGCGGCAACGGCTTTCCAATGAGAGTTGTTGGACAGCGTTAGGCGCGATAGCGGGTCCTCGGCAACCGCGTCAGCACCACATTGCAGGACAAGGGCCTGCGGTTTGAACGCCTCGGTCGCGGGCAGGATCAATTGGTCGAGTATGGCATCAAACTCGTCATCGTTGAGGCCGCGGGCCACCGGCAGGTTAAATGCTGCGCCACCCGCGTCATCTTCGAGCCTTCCGGTAAATGGCCATCGGCGGCATTCGTGAATGGAAATCATCCGGACCTTGTCTGAATCTTGGAAAGCGGCCTCGACCCCATCGCAGTGATGGGCGTCGATATCGATGTAGGCAACCCGATCCAAACCCATCTGCAGCAGTGTAAGGATCGCCAGCACCGGGTCGTTCAGATAGCAAAACCCGTTGGCGCGGTCGGGCAGGCCGTGGTGTGTTCCGCCAGCAGGATTGAACACGATCCCGCCATCGCGGATCAGTTCGGCACCCAACATGGACCCTCCGGCGGCGGTGGCCGGACGCCGATACATCTCGGGGAATACCGGGTTGGACAATGTGCCCAGCGCATAGGTCGCACGGACGTCATCCGATACGCTTTGGGCCTTCTCCGCAGCCTGCAACGCCTCGATGTAGTCCGGCGTGTGAAAGCGGTGCAGCGCACTGGGCTTCGCGCAGGGGCTGACCCTGTAGTTCCCCGAGTTAAGCCAGCCCAATGCGCGGCAAAGGTCCATGACGGTTGAAACACGTGGAATGGCCAGTGGGTGCTTTGAGCCATAGGTCGAGTGGCGATAGATCTCGGACCCTATGAAAATGGGGTTGTGCACAGGTTACTGGGTCCGCGCGGGCACGTTGTCGTCACCAAGGCGGCCATCAAGAGACATCAGAATGGCCACCGGCCTAAGCGCGGGGATATGGCTGAAAATGATCAGAATGCAGACGGTCAATGGAACACTCAGGAACGCTCCGATCAGGCCCCAGACGGTTGTCCAGAAAGTCAGCGCGAGGATCACGAGAAACGTGGACATATTCAGTGACCGGCCCAGCAAGGCGGGGTCCACGAAATTGCCGATCAGGAACTGGATGGTTCCGCAGCCCAATACGATGATCAGAAAGGGGCCGATCGTTTCATATTGAACCAGGGCAATCATGGCCGGAAAAATCACCGCGATAATCGAACCGATGGACGGGATGAAGTTCAGCGCAAAGGTCAAAACGGCCCATGTCTCGGCGTATTCAAGGCCAAGCACCTTGAAGACGCTATAGCTGATGCCCGCCGTGACGAGGCTGATGAAGGTTTTCACCCCGACATAGCGCTGCAGGCTGAACGTGATCGCATCCAGAATGGCTGTGAATTCAGCCCCGGTTTCAGGGTGTCCCGCAGCCAGTTGGATCTTTTTGCGAAAAGCCAGACGTTCGGCCATCAGGAAGGCAACGTAGAGGCTGATCAGGAAAAACTGGTTCAGCAACGATGTTGCGCTGCTCAGTAACACGCGCGCGACATAGGACATGTCGATACTGACCAGATTGTCGCGAATGAACGTGGTGACGTCATTGCCAACCAGCCCGGTGATCCGGTTCACTGCGCCGTCGAACTGATTTTCATATGTGTTGATAGAGCGGGCGAACTGCGTCGCCTGACTGCCGAGGATGTACATGATCACGAACAAACCGGCCAGGACGACCGTGACGGCAGCGATGTTGGCCAGCCAGACGGGCACCCGCGCCATCGCGATAACCCGGTCGCTCAGCGCAATGATCAAAACGTTGATCAATAATGCCATGGTCAGCGGAATCAAAAACGCGGAACCTGCATAAAGTCCCAGCACGATCAGCGTGGCGACAATTGCCGTGTCCCGAACAACCGAAAGTTTCAGTCGCGGGCCGCCCGTATTCTGATCAGGTTCCAAAATCATCGTCTAGCCCGCCTGTGATGCCGCGTAGAACGTTACACCGAAAGGTGGTCAGTCTGGAAGGCGAACCTGCATAGCTGGATAGGATTCTGCAATGTGCCCAGATATTTGTGCGGGATATTTTACGTTATGAAGGGATTTGCCATTTCAGAGGAAAGGCGCGGCGGGTTAGGCTGAGCGCATGAATGCACGTGTGATTCCCTCTATTGGCCGACCGGTTCAGGCGCTGTGGCTGGCCGTTGTTCGGTTCAACAACAAAAACGGGTTCGTCATGAGCAGCCACGTCGCAATGTCGTTGATGCTGGCGCTGTTTCCTTTTGTCCTGTTCACCGTGGCTTTGGCGGGGTCGTTGTCCCAGGGGTATGTCACCGACGAATTGATTGAGCTGGTTTTCGGGGCGTGGCCCAAGGACGTTGCGGGGCCAATCGTGGCTGAATTGCGGGCTGTTCTGCAAGAATCCGGCTCGGGCGTTATTACACTTGGTGGTCTTTTGGCGATTTTCTTCGCCTCGAACGGTGTGATGGCGGTGCGGGCGGCCATGAACCAGGCCTACCACGACAGTGACGTCTGGCCGTTCTGGAAAACCCGGTTACTGTGTCTGGGTCTTGTGATCGTTGGTGGAGTGGCCATCTTGGGCATTGCCGCGGTCGAGGTTGTATTGCCTGCCTATACCCAATTGGTGAGCGAGAAGACCGATGTGAACGTTTCAGACTGGTTGTCGGTGGACCGCTTGCGCTGGACTTTTACCGTTGCGGTTCCGGCCGGGACCGTTCTGCTGGCGCATCTGATTCTGCCGACGCGGCGACACAAGCTGATGCAAATCCTTCCAGGTGTTATGCTGACGTTGGCCTTGTGGGCCGCAGGCGGGTGGGGGTTCTCGATCTATATCGCTCAATTCGCCACCTATAGCGCCACGTATGCGGGATTGGCCGGGGTCATGGCGGCGCTGATCTTTTTGTACCTGTGTGCGGCCATTCTGATTCTTGGGGCCGAATACAACGGTGCGTTGATGGATCTTGAAGACAATCAGGATCGGAGCTCTCAGTGAAATTTCTGGCACTTTGCGCAGGGTTGCTAGTGCCTGTGGCCGCCTTTGGTCAGTCTCCGACCTATGTCGGGTCGGATCAATGTGCCGAATGTCATAAGGACGAGGCGGCAGCGTGGTCCAAATCTCATCACGCGCTGGCCTGGACCGAAGTCGAAGACGGCGCGGTTGTCGCCGATTTTGATGGAACGCGGTTCGACCATGACGGGATGTCGGTGGAGTTTTCCAGCGCCCAAGATGGTTTGAATGCAAAGGTGACAGAAAAGGACGGGGTGACCACAGAATACGGCGTACACTCCGTCGTTGGTATCGAACCGTTACAGCAGTACCTGTTCGAAACGGAACCCGGCCGGTTGCAAAGTTTCGATGTTGTCTGGGATACCCGGAACAAGCGGTGGTTTCACCTTTATCCCGATCAGGATTTACCCCCTGACGATGGATTGCACTGGACCGGGCCGTATAAGAACTGGAATGCACGCTGTGCTGAATGCCATGCAACCGGTTTTGAAAAGAATTACGAGCCCGAAACGCGCACCTATAACTCGACCCAGGCTGAGATCGGGGTAGGGTGTGAAGCATGCCACGGTCCCGGGTCCACACATATCGACTGGGTCCGCGGGCAAAGCCTGCCCTCAGGGCTTGGCGACACGGGGTTCCCGGTAGATTGGGGAAAGGGCCAGACTGAGGCCGAGATTCAGCAATGTGCGGGTTGTCATTCCCGTCGCGAGGCGCATGGGGACGGCAATCCGTTGCCCGGGACGCCCTACCATGACGCATATAATCTGGCGGTACTTCGACCGGGACTGTACCACCCGGACGGGCAGATTCTGGATGAAGTCTATGTTTATGGCTCGTTTCTGCAGTCCAAAATGTACGATCGCGGCGTGGGCTGCATGGATTGCCACGAGCCGCATAGCGCAACGCTAAAGGCGGATGGAAACGGGGTGTGTACGCAGTGTCATTCGCTGGCCGCGAACCCGAGGTTTCCCACTCTGACGGCCAAAGACTACGACACGCCGGAACATCACTACCACGCAGATGGCAGCGAGGGTGCGCAGTGCAAATCCTGCCACATGATCGAGCGTGTCTATATGGGTGCCGACGGCAGGCGCGATCACAGCTTTCGCGTGCCGCGTCCTGATTTGGGGCTGGGGCAGGATGCCTGTACCGATTGCCACTCGGATCAGGATCAGACATGGGCGGCCCAACAAATCGAACGCTGGTTCCCGGACAGCGCGCATCGAAAGCCGCATTTCGGGTCGGCCTTTCAGGCCGCAACGTTGGGTCGCGCGGAAGGACCTGAGGAACTATTGGACATCGCGACCGACCGTGATCAACCCGGTATCGTGCGCGCCACAGCCGCCTATCTGCTTCAACCTTTTGGGTCCGTTGATGTAGCGGCCAGAATGGCTGGGCTATTGGAAGATGAGGACGCTCTGGTTCGCGCAAACGCGGCACCGCTGCAGCGGCAGGCGAGCTTGTCCGATCAAATTCAACGGCTTGAGCCGCTGCTGTCCGACCCGCTGAAAAATGTTCGCATTTCGGCTGCAAAAGAGTTCCTGAACATTCAACCGCAGGCCCTAACGACCGAACAACGTCAGTTGTCGGGGCAGGGCATGTCTGAGTGGCAGGCTGCGATTTCCAACCGTCTGGATTTTCCCGAAACGCATCTTGTGCTTGGCGGGATGGCCCTGACGTTCCGCAACGCGGCGGCTGCCGAGCAGGCGTTTCAAGAGGTCGTCGCGCTGGACCCGCAACGCGCCGAAGCCTGGCCAATGCTGGTGCAGCTGGCGCAGATCAATCGCGGTCCCCAGGCCGCGCGCGATGTTCTGGAGCGGGGGCTAAAGTTCATCCCCGAGGACCCTAACCTTTTACAGTTAAAGGAACAGCTGGGCCGCTGAAACGGCATGGCTTGGCCCGGTTTCCGTCATTTTCCCGGCAAATTTCAAAGTTACCGATTGGGCTGAGGCGGCGTTTGCCTCAGACCATAGGTGACACATGTTTCTAAAACCGGTCCACACGTCGGCGCTGAAAAAGCCATTGGCTTTGCTGCAACGGATAGAGGAATTGCGGGCAAGACCGCCCGAATACATCAATCACGGCGAAGCACTGTTGATCCAAGGTATTGCCGCGGCTTCATTGCGCGAACAGGTGCTGACCGAGGATCGGATTTCTTTGGACGACTGATCTAGCCGCGGAAACCGGTTGCGACAACAAACTTCTCGGAACTGTCCGAGCGTGATGCGGGCGGCTTCACATTCGCAACCTTGTCGAACTTCTGTTTCAAAAGCTTCTGCAGATCGCCTTCGGCGCCGCCAGCCAGAACCTTGGCGACAAACGTGCCGCCTTCTTCCAATACGTCAAAGGCGAAATAGGCCGCTGTTTCACACAGCGCCATGATCCGCAGGTGGTCGGTTTGTTTGTGCCCCGAGGACGACGCTGCCATGTCAGACATCACCACGTCCGCCTTGCCGCCCAGCCACTCTTTGACCTTTTCGTCGGCATCGTCTTCCATGAAGTCCAGCACATGTGCCTCTGCACCAGCCACGGGTTCAACCTCTTGCAGATCAACGCCCAGAACTGTGCCGATCCGTTTGCCGGACTTTTCGCCCAGCGCGTTCACACGTTTGACGGCCACTTGCAGCCAGCCACCGGGGGCGCAGCCCAGATCGACGACACGTGCTCCGGGAACGAGAAAGCGGAATTTATCATCCAACTCGAGGATTTTGAACGCAGCCCGCCCACGATACCCTTCGACCTGCGCACGCTTCACATAAGGGTCGTTCAACTGCCGCTCGAGCCAACGGGTCGAGCTGAGCTTGCGCCCACGTGCAGTCTTAACCTTGACCTTCAGGTCACGCTGTCCGCGACCCGAGGTGTTTTTGCCACTTGGTGTCTTCGCCATCAGAACGGTCCGTCTTCCAATACACCGTCCGCACTCATCTGCGCATAAAGCAAGCCTTCGCGCAGCCCCCGGTCCGCCACGGAAAGGCGGTCGGTGGGCCAGCATCTTAACAGCGCCTGCAAAATGGCCGAGCCGGACATGATCAGGGCCTGCCGGTCATCGCCGATACGCGGATCCCGGCGCCGACCCTGAGGGCCGAGTTCTAGATACCCTCGTATCACTTTGTCAATCTGATCGCTGGTCATGCGCAAACCGTCCACCTTGGTGCGGTCATAGCGCTTGAGCCCAAGATGTGAGGCGGCAACGGTTGTAACAGTGCCGCTGGTGCCGACGATCTGGAATCCCAATCGGGCCTGTTCGTCCTTGTAAGGCGCGAAATCAGCTAGGTTCTCTTCGAAAAACCAACTCATCAGGGCAAAGCGGGCCGAGTCATCTTCGACGTCGTTGAACTGATCGCGCAGTGTTGCAACACCCAGGGGCACGCTGATCCAGTCGACGACTTTAGCCGCAGGAAAGGGGCTTTCGGTGGTGTGAAACCCGTGATGCAACCGCATGATCGCAGCGGGACGGTCCCGGCGTGGCACGGATGAGATGTCGATCCACACCAGTTCGGTCGATCCACCACCGATATCGACGACCAACAACTGCTCGGTCTTGGTGGACACAAGTGGGGCGCAAGAGATCACGGCAAGGCGCGCCTCTTCCTCGGGCTGGATGATCTCAAGATTCAGGCCGGTTTCGCGTTTCACCTGTCGAATGAAATCGCGCGAGTTTTTCGCGCGTCGGCATGCCTCGGTCGCAACCAGGCGCATGCGCCTGACCTTGTTGCGTTTCAGCTTTTGCTGACAGATGCGCAGCGCCTGAATGGTGCGCGCCATCGAGGACCGGGACAACCGTCCGGTCCGTTCCAAACCCGCGCCCAATTGCACGGATTTGGAAAAGCTGTCGACCACATGGAACCCGCTGCCCTTGGGCTGGGCTATCAACATGCGGCAGCTATTCGTTCCCAAATCCAGCGCCGCATATAACGCATCTGGATCGGGTCTTGCTGGCGCGGGGCTTTCGACCGCCTTCGGGAACGCGCCCGCACCTTTGGGACGCTTGGGCGCCATCTTAAACGCCCTCCGATTTTCGAGTTACCCCGACCATAGGTCGGGCGATTGCGTCGTGCAAGACGCTCATTAAAGTGATGAGAATTTTGATATGCGCGTTTGGTTCCAAGTTCGTTACAACCCCGATATCCCATCGTGGGCAAAAACGTCGCTGGAAAAGCGCCGTGTGTCGAAAATCGACCGACTTGCCCCCACATAGACGTTTAGAACCGGTCCATCTGGTTAGGAGGAATCAACGGCAATGCCTGACGTCACCATTGTATACTGGCGCGACATTCCCGCCCAAGTCATCGTCGGCAAGGGCCGTCGTGGCGCAAAGCGGCAATTGGAGGAACGGTTCGAACAAGCCATCGACCGCGCGGCCATGAAGGTGAACGCCAAGGACAGCGATGCCTACCTGGCCGAATGGCGCAAGGCCGAACCTTTTGCAGTGGATGGCGATCCGTCTGAAATTGCCGAGACCGAGGCCGTGCGTTTGGAAACAGAATACGATCAGGACCGCATCAAAGCCCTGATCGCCAATGACGGTTGGGCATGAGCCCGAGACATCTATGGGAGGCCGCAATGGCTTTGCTGAACTTCAAGAAACGTGATGCGGTCGAAAACGGACCGGTGAATCCGACCGTCGAAGCCTTTTTGCAAGGCTATTCGATCGAGGTGATGCCGCGCACCGCCGAAAAGGTCGAAGACTTCCGCGCGCTGCTGCCCGAAGGCACCCGTGTTTACATCGCCCATATCGAAGGCACGCCGATCGAGGATATGGTCAAGACCGCCAAGCGGATCGCTGACGAAGGTTATCCGGTGATGCCGCACTTCCCGGCGCGGATCATCAAGGACGCTGCGACGCTCGAGAACTGGATTTCCATGTATCAGGGCGAAGCCGGTGTTGAGCAGGCTCTGCTGCTCGCCGGTGGTGTGGACAAGCCGCATGGCGATTTCGACAGCTCGATGCAACTGCTGGAAAGTGGTCTGTTCGACAAAGCGGGCTTCAAGCGCTTGCACGTGGCTGGCCACCCCGAGGGCAACAAGGATATCGATCCTGACGGTTCGAATAAGAACGTTGATGACGCGCTGCGTTGGAAACAAAGGTTCAACGAAACAACCGATGCGGAAATGGCGCTGGCTACTCAGTTCGCATTCGACGCCAAGCCGATCATCGCGTGGGCCGACAGCCTGAAAGAAGCGGGTATCGATCTGCCGATCCATATCGGGATCGCTGGTCCGGCCAAACTGCAGACGCTGATCAAGTTTGCCATCGCTTGCGGCGTTGGCCCGTCCTTGAAGGTTCTGCAAAAGCGCGCGATGGATGTCTCCAAGCTGTTGCTGCCTTACGAGCCGACAGATGTGATCACCGAACTGGCCAACCACAAAGCGGCCAACCCGGACTTCAACATCACCAACGTACACTTCTTCCCGCTTGGCGGCATAAAGACCAACGCCAACTGGGCAATCAACAACGGCGGCGCTTCGGCAAAGCCTGTAAACTCCTAAGGAACGGACATGACCCGTACAGTCGTCGAATCAAAAACAAAAACAGCCATTCTGGGCTTTGACGAACCGTTCTGCGTGATCGGTGAGCGGATCAACCCCACGGGCCGCAAGAAACTGGCGGCTGAGCTGGAAGCAGGCGATTTCTCGACCGTCGAGAAAGACGCGCTGGCGCAGGTTCTGGCAGGCGCAACCGTTCTGGATATCAATGCGGGCGTTGTCTACAACTCGAACCCAAACCCGAATGAGACTGAACCGCCGCTGATGCGCAAGATCGTTGAGCTGGTGCAGGGATTGGTTGACGTGCCGCTGTGCATCGACTCGTCCGTTCCCGGTGCGCTTGAGGCCGGCCTTGAGGCCGCCGAGGGCCGGCCGCTGTTGAACTCGGTTACCGGGGAAGAAGAGCGTCTGGAGCTGGTTCTGCCGCTGGTAAAGAAATACAACGTTCCTGTGGTTGCGATCTCGAACGACGACACCGGTATCTCGGAAGACCCCGATGTGCGGTTCGAAGTGGCCAAAAAAATCGTTGAGCGCGCAGCTGATTTTGGCATCCCGGCGCATGACATCGTTGTTGACCCGCTGGTTATGCCCATCGGTGCGATGGCAACCGCCGGTCAGCAGGTATTCGCTCTGGTCCGTCGTCTGCGTGAAGAGCTGGGCGTGAACACGACATGCGGTGCGTCGAACGTTTCGTTCGGCTTGCCAAACCGCCACGGCATCAACAACGCGTTCCTTCCGATGGCGATGGGTGCAGGCATGACTTCGGCCATTATGAATCCCGTTGCGCTGCCTGTCGGGCCTAAGAAGCTGGCCGAGAAAAAAGCAGAGATCGAGGCAAAGGGCATCATCCTGCCAGCAGACATGGATGATGAGACCTTCTGCCAACTGTTCGGTCTCGGTTCGACCAAGCCACGCGCAGGTAAAGAGATGGAGGCCATTCGCGCCGCTAACTTGCTGACCAACAACGATCCGCACGGTGGTGAGTGGATCAAATTCAACAAAGCCCCGGAAGAAGCCGGAGCAGCCGGTGCTGCAGGTGGCCGTCGCGGTGGTGGCCGTCGCCGCCGGGCCTGATCTCTGATCTGATTAAAATGTAAAGGCCGGGCAAATCGCCCGGCCTTTTTCCTTGATGCCGATCAATGCCGAGATCTGACCGGGGCATGATAGTGATAGCGATGTCGCAACAATGCTCAGGTGCAAAAATGGTCAGACACTATCCGTCCAAACTCGCAGATGCAGATCTTTCCAAGCGTCTGGGCAAAAAGGAATACTTCAAAGAACTGATTGAGTTACAGGCCCAGTTGTCACTGATACAGCAAGCCTTCCTGTTCCACGGAACCAAGGGCGTTATCGTTTTCGAAGGCTGGGATGCGGCCGGGAAAGGCGGGACGATCCGCAGGATCAGCCAGGCACTGGACCCGCGCAGTTTCAAAGTTTGGCCGATTGGTGCCCCGCGCAACTATTACCTGAACCGCCATTACCTGCTGCGGTTTTGGGAACGCTTGCCCCCCGCGGGTGCGATCTCGGCCTTTGACCGCAGTTGGTATGGGCGAGTTCTGGTTGAACGCCTGGAAAACCTGACACCGGAAAAACGCTGGCGCGCAGCCTACCAGGAAATCAACGATTTTGAGCGGATGTTGGTGGATGACGGAACCCGGCTCGTAAAGCTGTTCTTTCACATATCACCGGACGAGCAGATGGCGCGTTTCACCGAACGCCTGAATAATCCACTGAAACGATGGAAGCTGACTTACGAGGATTTTCGAAACCGCGAAAAATGGGACGAGGCCGAGGTGGCCGTGGATGAAATGCTGGCCCGCACCTCGACCGAGGTAGCGCCCTGGCATGTTATTCCTTCGAACAACAAGAAATATGCGCGCATCAATGCGATGCGGATCATTGTTGAAGCATTTTCAATGGATATTGACCTGAATCCTCAGCACCTCGACCAACGAACCCTTGAGGCCGCACAGCAGGTGCTGGAGGTCGATCAGGATTTGATCGACAGTCTGCGCGCCAGGACGGAATAAGGCAGTGGCTTTTTCCGATGATGGGCGCTTGAAAGCGGTAAGTATCGGGTGATATCCGTGACTGGCGCGGCGGGTATGATGTAATGGTAGCCTGTCAGCTTCCCAAGCTGAACGCGCGGGTTCGATTCCCGCTACCCGCTCCAAAATCAAATTCTTCCCGGAAAATGCTTGGAAACCAGCGCGATAGTGTGCGGCGTTCAAGTTGGCTCAATCCGGGCGGCATGCCTGAAACAGATTGATTTCCGCCGGGATGTGTACCGAACCCTCGGTAGCAAAAGGGAGAAACGCGTCAGCGACCGCGTGTTGGATCGCGGCCACGTCCTCGGGTTTGCCATCGAAATGGGTGATGACGCGGGCGGCGGGGCCAACGCGGGTGCATAGAGCAGCGCAATCCAGCAAAGGGCCCTCAAAATGCAGCATCAGGTCAACAGCTTCGACGCGAACATCACTCAGACCAGCCTGCTCGAGCAACCCGGTGACCCGTTCACGATCATGAAACGCCATAGGGCCTGGTGCATTTCGGTCGACCTTAGGAGGTGTGCCCAACCGATCTGTAGCTGCGATATGCGGTATTTTGAACCATGGGTTCCCGGGCAACGGACCCCAGGCGGCAAAGGTCATCGTGCCGCCCGGTTTAAGTGCGCGGGCCATATTGGCAAAGGCCGCGACCGTGTCTTCAAAAAACATGACCCCGAAACGCGAGATCATGGCGTCCCGGTCTGCTTCGTCAAAAGCGTGCGTCTGGGCATCAGCGAATTGGAAGGCGATGTTTTGCGCTCCGGCTTCGGATGCCCGTGCCGATGCACGATCGAGAAATGGCTCCGAGACATCTGCCGCCAGAACATGGCCGTCCGGTCCCACGGCGCGTGCGGCTGCGATCGCGCTTGCGCCCGTACCGCAGCCGATGTCCAGAACACGCAGGCCGGGCTTCAGATCGGCACGCTCCAACACCAGATCAAGGACCGGCGCCATCAGCTGATCCAGTTGATCCTCGTAGGTCAGCCATTTGGCCCCGGACGGAGATTTTCCCCAGTATTCAGCCTGTTCCTCGTTTGCGATCTGCATGCCGCCCCCTTGTGTCGGGGGTGACTATGACCGCCTGCGCCGCCTGCGGCCAGAGCTTTCTTCTCCACCACCGGCATTGAAGGACGGCGTGGGCAATGTGACCACCTGGGCCAGTTCCGGGAACGGGTCGGTCTTGTGCGGAATGGCGTTTGCGGCGACGAAATGATCCTGAAATTTCGGCTCGATGGCTGTCTCGACCTTAGTGATCTCGCGGACAACGCGTTCGATCTCGGCCCGAGCCGCGATGTTACACAGCGCTATCCGTGCCCCAGTACCGGCGGCGTTGCCCGCGCTTGAGACCTTGTCCAGCGGCGCGTCCGGAATCATGCCCAGAACCATCGCGTGTTTGGTCGAGATATGCGCACCAAACGCTCCTGCAAGAACCACCCGATCCACTTTGTCGACCTCCATTTCGTCCATCAACAGACGTGCACCGGCGTAAAGCGCCGATTTGGCCAACTGGATTGCGCGGATGTCGCCTTGGGTGACGGTGATACGCGGACCACCTTCGGCGCTGGCGTCGTGGATCATATAGGCGTGGGTGCGGCCCTCGGGCACACAACGGGGCGTGCCGGTTTGTGCGGCCGAACCGATCAGGCCACCTTCGTCCAGCAGCCCGGCGATACGCATTTCGGCCACGGCCTCGATGATGCCCGAGCCGCAGATTCCGGTGATCCCGGTCGTGGCGATGTCCTGATCAAAACCTTCCTCGTCGGACCATTTTTCGGACCCGATGACGCGGAATCGGGGTTCCTTGGTGACGGGGTCGATTTCGATGCGCTCAATCGCTCCGGGTGCTGCGCGTTGGCCGGAGCTGATCTGGGCGCCTTCGAACGCTGGACCTGTGGGCGAAGAACAGGCCAGAACGCGGCTGGTGTTGCCCAGCAGGATTTCTGCGTTTGTGCCCACGTCGACGATCAGCACGAGGTCTTCGGATTTGCCCGGTTCCTCGGACAAGGCGACCGCGGCGCAGTCAGCGCCGACGTGACCTGCAATGCACGGCAAGATGTAAACCTGTGCGCGGGGGTTCATCTTGGTCAAATCCATCTCACGCGCGGGCAGGGACATGCTTTCCGATGTTGCCAGGGCAAAGGGCGCCTGACCCAGTTCGACCGGGTCGAGACCCAGCAGCAGGTGGTGCATGACCGGGTTACACACAAAGACCGTTTCCACGATCAACGCGGCGTCGATTCCGGCCTCGTCAGCAATCGACGTTGTCAGGTCATTGATCGCCTCACGCACGGCTTTGGTCATTTCCCGATCGCCGCCGGGGTTCATCATGGAATAGGACACGCGGCTCATGAGGTCTTCGCCAAAGCGGATCTGCGGGTTCATCAGGCCCGAGGACGCCTTGACTTCACCCGTTTCCAGATCGGTCAGGTGGGCCGCAATGGTGGTTGAGCCGAGATCGATGGCCAGACCGTAAAGGCCGCTTTCGTGCAGGCCCGGCCAGATTTCGACCACACGCGCCACCTCATCCTTGTGACCTTTGTGAACGGCCACGGTGACCTCCCATTTGCCTTTGCGCAGAACCGTTTGCAGCTTGGACATCAGCGACAAATCCGCAGTGACCGTGTCTATGTTCCACTGCTCGCGCAGGGCACGCTCCAGCCGCTCAAGGTCACCGGTGGGTGAGTGCATATCGGGTTCTTCGACCACAACAAAATACAGCCGAGTCGCCGGGTCCATCGTGATGGCGCGCGCTGCGGCGGCTTTGCGGACAACCTGACGGTGGACCTGGCTTTCGGGTGGGACGTCGATCACAACATCGCCCTGGACTGTCGCCTGACATCCCAGGCGACGGCCCGGCTTTAAACCACGTTTGTCGTCATAGCGCTGCTCGACCGCGTTCCATTCGCTAAGCGCTTCTTCGGATACGGTCACACCGTGCTTGGGGAACTCGCCATAGCTGGGCGTGATCTGACATTTTGAACAAATCCCGCGGCCGCCGCAGACAGAATCCAGATCTACCCCCAGCTGCCGCGCAGCGGTCAGAACCGGAGTACCCACGGGGAAGTGCCCGCGTTTGCCCGACGGGGTAAAGACGACAAGGGGGTCGGTGGTCATGTTTGGCCTGCCTTTTGTATTCGCGCGTATGCCGGGCAAGATATGGGTTTGTGCGCAAAGGGAAAGCCATTCAGCGGCACGTTTTGCACGTCTTGCGTCGTTTTTTGCAGCGGTATCGGGCCGTAGGGGGGAACTAGTTTGGGTCAGGGGCTTTTCCTTACCTCAAATCCATGCAATAGGGTCACCGCCAAACGGGCTTTTGCATGGGGTTAGCAGATGCAGATTCGTGAGGCACTTACCTTTGACGACGTACTCTTGGTTCCGGGCGCATCCACAGTGCTGCCTGCGACGGCGGATACGACAACGCGCGTGACGCGCGAAATCACCATGAACATCCCGCTGCTGAGCTCGGCCATGGACACGGTGACCGAGGCGCGCATGGCCATTGCAATGGCGCAGGCGGGTGGAATCGGGGTCATTCACAAGAACCTGACCGTGGACGAACAGGCGCGCGAAGTGCGGCGGGTCAAGCGGTTTGAATCCGGGATCGTATACAACCCGGTGACCTTGCGCGCGGATCAGACGCTGGCGGATGCGCAAGCACTTGTTCGGCGCTATAACTTCACCGGTTTCCCGGTTGTCGACGATGAGGGCCGCGTGGTTGGCATCGTAACCAACCGCGACATGCGCTTTGCGACTTCGGACGATACCCCGATCAAGGCGATGATGACCGCTGACAATCTGGCGATGCTGCAGGAACCTGCCGATCTGGAAGAAGCCAAGAGCCTTATGCGCGCCCGCCGCATCGAAAAGCTGCTGGTGGTCGATGGCGCGGGCAAGCTGACCGGCTTGTTGACTCTGAAAGACACGGAACAAGCGGTGCTGAACCCGACCGCTTGCAAGGACCGTCTGGGCCGTTTGCGCGTTGCTGCGGCGACATCCGTTGGCGATGCCGGATTCGAACGGTCCGAACAGTTGGTGGATTCGGGCGTTGATATCATCGTGGTGGATACGGCCCACGGGCATTCGCAAGGCGTTCTGGACGCGGTGAAGCGGGTGAAATCCCTGTCGAACGAGGTTCAAATCATCGCGGGTAACGTGGCAACTGGTGACGCGACCAAGGCGCTGATCGATGCGGGCGCGGATGCGATCAAGGTGGGAATCGGGCCGGGCTCGATCTGTACAACTCGGATGGTTGCCGGTGTCGGCGTGCCGCAGCTGACAGCCATCATGGATTGTGCGACCGCGGCCGGGGACGTTCCGGTGATCGCAGATGGCGGTATCAAGTTCTCGGGCGATTTCGCCAAGGCCATCGCGGCGGGTGCGTCCTGTGCAATGGTTGGCTCGATGATCGCAGGCACCGATGAAAGCCCGGGCGAGGTGATCCTGTATCAGGGGCGTTCGTTCAAATCATATCGCGGTATGGGCAGCCTGGGCGCTATGGCGCGTGGCTCGGCTGATCGCTATTTCCAGAAGGATGCTGCGAACGACAAGCTGGTGCCCGAAGGTATTGAAGGGCAAGTGCCCTACAAAGGATCGGCAAGCGCCGTGGTTCATCAACTGGTTGGCGGGCTCCGCGCGGCAATGGGTTATACCGGCTGCGCGACGGTCGAAGAAATGCGCAAGAACTGCAACTTCGTCAAAATCACTGGTGCTGGCCTGAAAGAAAGCCACGTGCATGATGTGCAGATCACGCGCGAAAGCCCGAACTATCGGGTAATGTGACGCAACCGAGTTTGCAGCGCGGCGCCCCGACACGGGCGCCGTTTTGCATTTTTTGGGCTTAGCAACGAAATCGGAAAACTCCATGATCCCAGCAGCGCGTGTTCAGGCTTCGATTGAAATCCTTGATGACATCCTTGCTGGCGCACCGGTCGAAAAGGCTTTGACAGGGTGGGCGCGGCGCAGCCGGTTTGCCGGTTCGAAAGACCGCGCAGCCGTGCGTGATCACGTGTTCGAAGCGCTGCGTTGCAAACGGTCTTTCTCGGCTTTGGGCGGGTCTGCTACCGGACGCGGTTTGATGATCGGTTCGATCCGGGCAACCGGTGGCGAGCCTGAGGCTTTGTTCACCGGCGAACGTTTTGCGCCGGATCCGATAACCCTCGCCGATGCCCTGCGCGCGTTCAGCTCAGATGCCGAGCGGTTCGACATCCCCGAATGGCTCTGGCCGCGTTTTCAATCCTCGCTTGGTGATCAGGCGGTGGCAGCGGCACAAGTTTTGCAAAGCCGTGCACCTGTTCATTTGCGGGCCAACCTTGCCAAGACCGATCGGGCGGGTGCGATTGCCGCTTTGAGCGCTGAGGGGATCAACGCCCAGGCACATGCAGCCTGCAATACCGCCATGGAGGTCGCTGAAGGCGCACGAAAAATCGCCCAAAGTCGGGCCTACGCCGAAGGTCTGGTCGAGCTGCAGGATGCAGCCAGTCAGGCGGTCGTTGCAGCGTTGGAACTGCGGCCGGGATTGCGTGTTCTAGACTATTGCGCAGGCGGTGGAGGCAAAGCTCTGGCATTAGCGGCCCATTCGGGTGTTGAGGTCTTTGCGCATGATGTGAACACAGGGCGTATGCGTGATCTGCCGGCGCGGGCAAAACGGGCCGGGGTACACATCACCTGCCTACAGCCGGAGGAGGTGGGCCAACACGCCTCCTTCGATATTGTCCTTACGGATGCGCCATGCTCTGGCAGCGGGTCGTGGCGACGCGCTCCGGCAGGGAAGTGGGCGCTGACCGAGGAGGGGTTGCAGGCGCTGAACGCGCTTCAGTCCGACATCCTGAATTCCGCCACACCTTTGGTTCGACCGGGTGGGATTTTGGCCTACGCGACCTGTTCGATGTTGGATGATGAAAATGGCGATATCGTCGACGCATATCTAAAGGCGCACCCCGAATGGACCGAAACGTTGCGCAAGTCGTGGCTTGTGACACACGGTGCAGACGGGTTCTTTGCAGCGCACTTGACGCGGTAGCGCGTCATTGAATAACAACCTCAGGTAGAAGTTCCCAATTTCTTTAAGGGAGCGTTAACTAAATTAGGGCTGAGTGTGGCAAAGCCTTTTGACTTGAGTTGTTGATGTCTGACACTGCAGAAATCTTTTCTGAGCCGACTTATCGAAAAACGCCAGCCATCACGCGGCTCGTTCCGTTGGCTATTCTTGGTGTATTGCTCAGCTTAACGCCGCTGACAGATATTTTTCCGACCGCATGGGATACGGGACTTATTGTCGCCGGTGTTTCGCTGTTATCCGCCGGGCTTTTGGTTGTTCTGCAAGGGGTCGCGGCCGATCGGTTAACTCGCAGTTCTGCCAAAGTGATGGCCACCTTCGCCGAGCAGGACTTGTGTCCGACCGTGATCGCCAACGCAAATGGGGACATTCTGAGCGCGAACACACGGGCAAGGTCGCAGATACATGCGTTTCCGGGCGCACAATTGCAGCACTGTCTGAAGTCCATGTTTGCAAATCCCGCTGCAATCCTGCTGCGCTTGCAATCTATCGCGGAAATCCATGAGCGCGCACGAGAAGACATCGTGACCGTTGGCTCGACTGTCCCGATCTCGGTGTTCAGCGTCGGGCACGATGTGTTCTGCTGGCGGTTCCACGTGGAAGACGGTGGGCAATGGGACGATGCCCCTGTTCCGGTTCTGACAGAGGGGCGCAACGGGGCTGTTTTACGTGTAAACGGCGTGGCGGAGGCCATGCTCGGGCATAAACCCGACGTCGTGAGCAAGGTGTTCGCTAATGACGTTCCGCAGCCGGGTGAAATCGCGTTGGTCGAAACCTCGGATGGGCAGGTGCCTGTGACGGTGTCTGAACTGTCCCGTTCGGGCACTGTGCGCGATCTGCTTCTGATGCCCGTGAATTCCGTTGATCCATCCGGGGGCGTTGCTCCGTTCGCCGATCTGCCCGTGCCGGTGATGTGTCTGTCACCCGCTGGCGAAATTCTGGATGCGAACCGGATGGCGGTCAGTCTGATCGGAGAGATCCATCCGGGCAAGTCGAACGTCGCCGAAATCATGCACGGGCTTGGCTATCCCATTCTTGATTGGCTGACACGCACCGCGACCGAAGAAAATATCGGTCCCCGGTCGGAATTTTTGCGTCTGACGCGCAAAGACAAAGAGGTTTTCGTGCAGGTCACGCTGAACCGTGTGACAAGCATGGGGCAAACTTGTCTGATTGCCGTCCTGAACGATGCGACTGAGTTGAAGACGCTGGAAGCTCAGTTCGTACAGGGTCAAAAGATGCAGGCTGTCGGCCAGTTGGCGGGGGGCGTGGCACATGATTTCAACAATCTACTGACGGCGATCTCAGGTCATTGCGATCTGTTACTGTTGAGGCACGATCAGAATGATCCGAACTATGGCGACCTTGTTCAGATCAACCAGAACGCCAACCGGGCTGCGGCCTTGGTTAGCCAACTTCTTGCCTTCTCGCGCAAGCAGACCTTGCAGCCCGAGGTTCTGGACCTAAGGGATACGATTTCCGATCTGATCCATCTTTTGAACCGTCTGGTGGGAGAAAAGATCCGCCTGACGTTAAGCCATGATCCTGTGCTCAAACCCGTGCGAGCCGACAAGAGACAGCTGGAACAGGTCTTTATGAATCTGGTCGTGAATGCGCGCGATGCGATGCCCGAAGGCGGTGAAGTACGCATCGAGACCGAGGTTGTGTCACTGACCGAACCGTTCAGGCGGGATCGAGCAACGGTTCAACCCGGCGAATACGTCACCGTAAAAGTGATAGACAGCGGCATGGGTATCCCTGCGGACAAACTGCAAAAAGTGTTCGAGCCGTTTTATACGACCAAGCGCACTGGCGAAGGGACAGGCCTTGGGCTGTCGACGGTCTATGGCATCGTTAAGCAGACCGGCGGGTTTATCTTTGTCGACAGCGTACAAGGCACGGGAACTGAGTTTACCGTGTTTTTACCGGTTTCAACCGCACCCCAGAAAATCGCACAGGATCCTGCCAGCCATCCTGAAAGCTCTACATCTCGGCAGGGGGAAGGCGTGGTGTTGCTTGTCGAGGACGAAGCCCCGGTCCGGGCCTTTGCTACGCGCGCATTGCGGCTGAAGGGCTATACCGTGCTCGAGGCTGGATCAGCTGAAGAAGCACTGCACTTGCTGGAGGATGGATCCGTGCATGTGGATGCCATTGTGACAGACGTGGTCATGCCCGGCATGGATGGGCCAACCTGGGTACGCAAAGCGATGGAAACGCGCCCGGATGTCCGGGTGATCTTTATGTCGGGTTATACCGAAGGGGCCTTTGGGGATTCAGGCCCCGAGATTGAACATTCTACCTTTTTGCCCAAGCCGTTTTCTCTGACGCAATTGACCGAGGCCGTATTCCAGCAATTGAACTGATTAAAGTGCCGCATCATGGCAGGAAAACTCGGCAGCGTGGTGTTTTCGGAACTTCTTTTCCGTCTCTGGCGTTAAGAAAAGGTCGCGCAGAGGAGAAACGTTTTCGCGCTGTAGTGTGATGTCCATGTTCAGACGGTCTTGCAAGAAGTTCAGGATTTTGTCCTGGTTTTCGTATTTGAAGACATGTGTCGCTCCGAACCCGTTGTTCCGCGTGCGAAAAAACTGGCTCTGACTGCCAACATCCGCAAATTCCGGGCGTGGGTTTTGCATATACGCCCGAACGAAGTCATCAAAGCTCAGGTCGCGGGTGGAATGCGTATGCCCGATACGGTCGTCGCGGCTGCGGTACTTGTACCAACTGCCCAGCCAATCGATCGGTTCACGAACCACCGCCATGATCTCCATCTCGGCGTCGTACATTTTCCGAAAAATGTTTTGAAAAAATCTGTCGTAACGGCGGACCGGCGCGTGTTTCAGCTCGGGCGGACCTGTGACAACAAAGTCGGCGCGCGCGCTAAGGGCGGTGTGATAAGCCGTGCTGCCTGTTTTGGGAACAGCCAGAAACGCAAGGCGTTCCTTATAGAAAACAAGCATTTAATCGCCCTTCGTGGAGTTATTTGACAGGCGCAGATTGGCGTAAACGACTCTTTAACACAATTGCAGAACAGTAAGTATTGTAAGTTTTAGTTGAAATGTTCTCTTTTTGGTCCCATAAGGAACAAGAGGCGAACAAAGCAGCGATTGCCGCCCGACCAAGGGTGTGACAAAAGAGAAGGCGACAGGACAATGGCGGATCTTCTGACAATGAGCGACAAGAAAAACGCAGACAAGCAAAAGGCGCTCGACAGCGCGCTGGCACAGATCGAACGGCAGTTCGGCAAGGGCTCGATCATGAAGCTGGGCGAGGATGCCAAGCAGGATATCGATGCCAGCTCGACCGGGTCTTTGGGCCTGGATATCGCGCTGGGGATCGGCGGTCTGCCGATGGGGCGGATTGTCGAGATTTACGGCCCGGAAAGCTCGGGCAAGACCACGCTGACGCTGCATTGTATTGCAGAACAGCAGAAACGTGGCGGTGTATGCGCGTTCGTGGACGCGGAACATGCGCTGGACCCGCAATACGCACGCAAGCTGGGCGTCGATCTGGACGAACTTCTGATCTCGCAGCCCGATACCGGTGAGCAAGCGCTAGAAATTACCGATACGCTGGTGCGCTCGGGTGCCGTGAATATGGTCGTGGTTGACTCGGTGGCGGCACTGACGCCGAAATCCGAACTTGAGGGCGACATGGGCGACAGTAATGTCGGTGTTCAAGCCCGTCTGATGAGCCAGGCGATGCGCAAGCTGACCGGATCGATCAGCCGCTCGAACTGCATGGTGATCTTTATCAACCAGATCCGGATGAAGATCGGTGTGATGTTCGGCAGCCCGGAAACGACGACCGGTGGCAATGCGCTGAAATTCTACAGCTCAGTCCGTCTGGACATCCGCCGCATCGGCGCGATTAAGGATCGCGACGAGGTGGTCGGCAACCAGACTCGTGTCAAGGTCGTTAAGAACAAGGTGGCGCCGCCGTTCAAACAAGTTGAATTCGACATCATGTATGGCGAAGGCATCAGCAAGATGGGTGAGCTGCTGGATCTGGGCGTGAAGGCCGGTGTGGTAGAGAAGTCGGGCTCGTGGTTCAGCTATGGCGACGAACGGATCGGGCAGGGGCGTGAGAATGCCAAGCAATACCTGCGCGACAACAGCCGCATTGCACTGGAGATCGAAGACAAAATTCGAGCCGCGCATGGTTTGGAGTTCGACATGCCGCCCGGTGCTGCCGAGGAAGACGACATCCTCGAAGCATAAGAGACACCGACGCCGGGCCGTCAGTGTCCCGGCGAATTACATCTGATCAAGGCGGTCCGTCGGGGCCGCCTTGTTTCGTCCGAGGGGACCAACGCTGTGGACACTCTGAAGGCGCGGATATAAACCCGTTTCATAACAAGATGATTGCGCGCTGAGAGAGCCTTATGCCCACGCTGAACGATATCCGCTCAACCTTTCTGAATTACTTTGCCAAACAGGGGCATGAAGTGGTTGCGTCCAGCCCGCTGGTCCCGCGCAATGACCCGACGTTGATGTTCGTGAATTCGGGCATGGTGCAATTTAAGAACCTCTTCACCGGAGTTGAAACCCGCGATTACCAGCGTGCGACCACATCGCAAAAATGTGTGCGCGCAGGCGGCAAGCACAACGATCTGGACAATGTAGGTTACACCGCGCGCCACCATACGTTCTTTGAAATGCTGGGCAACTTCTCGTTCGGTGACTACTTCAAGCACGAGGCAATCCCGTTTGCCTGGGAACTGATCACCAAGGAATTTGGTATCGACAAAAATCGCCTTTTGACAACGGTCTATCACACCGATGACGAGGCGTTTGAGATCTGGAAAAAAGTTGGCGTTCCCGAGGACAGGATCATCCGCATCGCCACCAGTGATAACTTCTGGCAGATGGGTCCGACTGGCCCGTGCGGACCGTGTACCGAGATTTTCTATGATCACGGCGATCACATCTGGGGTGGCCCTCCGGGATCACCTGAAGAAGACGGCGACCGGTTCATCGAGATCTGGAACATCGTTTTCATGCAGAATGAGCAGTTCGAAGATGGCTCGATGGTCGAGCTCGACATGCAGTCGATCGATACCGGCATGGGATTGGAGCGGATTGGCGCGTTGCTGCAGGGCAGCCATGACAATTATGACACCGATTTGTTCAAGACGCTGATCGAGGCGTCGGCGGACGCGACAGGCGTTGATCCATATGGCGAACAGAACGTGCACCACCGGGTAATCGCGGACCACTTGCGCTCGACTTCGTTCTTGATCGCGGATGGCGTGATGCCATCAAATGACGGGCGCGGCTATGTTCTGCGTCGGATCATGCGGCGCGCTATGCGTCACGCGCATCTGCTGGGAGCGAAAGATCCGGTCATGCACCGACTGGTGCCAAGCCTGGTGCAGCTGATGGGCGCGCAATATACCGAGCTTGGTCAGGCCCAGCCGTTGATCGAAGAGACGCTTCTGCTGGAAGAAACGCGGTTCAAGCAGACCCTCGATCGTGGCTTGAAATTGCTGGATGACGAGGTTGCCGGCCTCGCCGAAGGCGCGGCGTTGCCGGGTGATGCGGCCTTCAAGCTATACGACACCTACGGTTTCCCATTGGATCTGACGCAGGATGCCTTGCGTGAAAAAGGCCGCACTGTGGATACGGACGGCTTTGATGCGGCTATGGCAGAACAGAAGGCCAAGGCCCGCGCAGCATGGGCCGGTTCGGGTGAAGCGGCGGATCAGGCGGTATGGTTTGATGTACTGGATACCGCCGGAGCGACTGATTTCCTGGGCTATGATACGGAAATGGCCGAGGGGCAGATTGCGGCTCTGGTCGTAGACGGCGCGCTGGTCGAAAAAATCGAAAAAGGCGGCTCTGGCTGGGTCGTGGTGAACCAGACCCCCTTCTATGGTGAGGCCGGTGGTCAGGTCGGCGACACAGGAGAAATCCGCCGTCTCGAAGAACGCGGAGACACGGCGCGGGTTGAGGACACCAAAAAGTTCGCGGACGGAAAAGTGTACGCACACAAGGTGACTGTAGAACAGGGCACGTTGACCAAGGGTGACGCGGTCGAGTTAGAGGTTGATCACGCACGCCGTACAGGAATTCGCGCCAATCACTCGGCCACACACCTGCTGCATGAGGCGTTGCGCGAAACTCTGGGCGATCATGTTGCGCAGCGTGGATCATTGAACGCGTCGGATCGTTTGCGTTTTGACTTCAGCCATTCCAAGGCTCTGAGCCGGGAGGAGATCCAGAAGGTTGAGCGTGATGTGAATGATTTCATCCGTCAGAACTCGACCGTCGAAACCCGGATCATGACCCCGGATGACGCACGTGAATTGGGCGCTCAGGCGCTGTTTGGCGAGAAATACGGCGACGAAGTGCGCGTTGTGTCGATGGGCAAGGCGCCCACGGGCAAGGGGCAGGATGGCGAAACCTGGTCGATTGAACTGTGCGGTGGGACTCATGTGCGCCAAACAGGTGATATCGGCACCTTTGTTGTGCTCGGAGACAGTGCCAGCAGCGCCGGTGTGCGCCGCATCGAAGCCCTGACCGGTGACGAAGCCCTGCGGCATCTGACCGAACAGGATCAGCGGCTGAGCCAAATAGCGTTGGACCTGAAAGCGCAGCCTGATGACGTGGTCAACCGCGTCAGATCCCTGATGGACGAACGCAAATCTCTGCAAAATGAGGTTGCGCAGTTGCGCCGCGATCTGGCCATGGCCGGTGGAGCCGGGCAGGGCGGAAGCGAGGCACGTGACGTGAACGGGGTCTCTTTCCTTGCGCAGGCGCTGAACGGTGTATCTGGCAAGGATTTACCGGCGCTGATTGATGAGCACAAAAGCCGACTGGGGTCCGGGGCCGTACTACTGATCGCGGATGCGGGCGGTAAAGCCGCTGTGGCTGCTGGTGTGACGGCTGACCTGACGGATAAGGTCTCGGCGGTTGACCTTGTCCGCGCTGCTGTCGCGGAACTGGGCGGCAAGGGCGGCGGTGGTCGCCCCGACATGGCGCAGGGCGGCGGCAAGGATGCATCGAACGCAGAGGCGGCGATCAAAGCCGCGGAACAGGTTTTGGGAGGATAACATGGCCGCACTCTGGATTGCCCACGTCACCGTGACCGACGCAGATGCTTACGCGAAATACGCGGAACTCGCCGGTCCCGCGATTGCCAAGCATGGCGGGGCATTCATTGCCCGCGCGGCGCGCTATGTCCAACTGGAAGGGAAAGAGCGTCCGCGTAACGTGGTCGCCAAATTCCCATCCGTAGAAGCCGCCGTCGAGTGCTATGAATCGCCCGAGTATCAGCAGGCTCTGGACCACGCTCGGGGTGCAAGTGAGCGTGAATTGGTGGTTGTGGAAATCACCGAGTAAAAGTGAATCATGCTTGATCGGCGGTTTTCTTGCCGATCTAACCCATTCATGCGCGGAATTCAGCCGAACAGTTCACAAGTGAAGTGAACTGTATTGTGGCAATTTTGGACGCGCACGGAATCCTTGTGATTCCAGCGCCTTAAATTATTTTAGCGCGAGTTGTCGGGTAAATTCCCGCCCTGATTGTGGCGCTGTTCCCTTAATTCTAGCGCGAAATGGTCATATTGAGTGACGAATTCCCGCCATTTTTCCCCTTCACGTTCGCCCCAGATTGTACAAGCGCTACCGTTTACCGTTAGTTGGTTCTAATCGAATACGGTCCCGTTTGTCGTCAATCGTCGAGCGAACAGGGATCGAGGTACAGGCATGAAATCGGAAGATATCGGACTCAAGGCCGCTCTCGGGCGGTTGCTAACATGTTCAGGTCGGGCAGTGGGGATTGCTGCTTTGGTTTGCGGGGCATCGCTTGTCGCGCCTCAGGTAGATGCGAGTGAGGGCAACTTCATCCGTACTCTCGCTGCGTCCCCTCCGCCTTCGGGTGCACAGCAATTGTGCCGGCAATACGCATGGGCGTGTGCCAGCAAGGCGTCAGCGAGCATGTCCTCTCAACAGGAAATGCGGATCATTCAGCGGATCAACCGACAGGTCAATGCAACGACGCGCGCGGTCACCGATCAATCGCAATACAGCACGACCGAACGCTGGGCCTTGCCGACGTCTCGGGGCGGGGATTGCGAAGACTTTGCTCTGCTGAAGAAAAGAGATTTGATCAGGGCGGGTGTTGATCCAAACAAATTGTTGATCGCGACGGTATTGGATACGCGGCGCAATGCGCATGCCGTACTGGTTTACCGCTCGGCTCAGGGAGACCTCGTGCTGGACAACCTGACCAATCAGATCAAGCCCTGGTCGGCCACGCGGTATTTGTTCCTTCGGATGCAGGACCCGTCGCAGCCCAGAAATTGGGTTGGCGTTTACGGACGAAGCTAACAATTTGAGCTGAAACATCAGCTTGCGCATAGCAAAAGGGGCGACGATGTTGTCGCCCCTTTGTTTTTCAGAACGTATGCCGAGGTGTTTTCGAGTTGGTTGTTTTTCAGTTCTTTGCCTTGCGCTGGCTTCGGTTCCGGC
>NZ_WQFE01000039.1 GCF_013033965.1 Ruegeria atlantica | reverse complement strand
GGGAAATCCACTTACGAAACGGCTCGAAACTGTTCAAACGAACCGAACCACCTCTGAGATTGGCACAAGCGCCTGCTTCAAATCGGCGTAGCGCTTTGAATGTCCCAGCCAGATATCCCCGGATCGGAAAGCATCACGAAGATGAAACAGCACTGCAACCTCCCAGAGACGATGGTCATCTTCCGGCTGCGCTCTAAGGTGTCGATGCCATTTCGAGTTCTTGCGCAGAAAATCTGCCGGTTTTATCCGGTCGATTATTCCGCCAATTAACTCTGCGGCATTCACCAAGGGAATAGCGACTGGGGCCGCCCTGATATCCAGCGCTTTCAACATGCGTGGGGCATAGCGCCGAAACCGGCGATGACCTTGCCCGACATGAGCAAGCGGGTCCGCTGCCAAAGTGTTGGTTAATTGCGCCGATGTCGCGATCAGCTTCTCCAGGACTGACCATCCAGGTGTGTCCGAAACGGCAGCTTCGAAGGATACACCATCGCTATGCGCGGCAAGCAAGGTGGTTCCCAACTCGGTGAAGGAGCGCATAGTTTGTTGGACAGCGCCCTTTGCGTCGTCAACGCGGGTATCGCACAACCTCTTGGCATCGCGCCACGTCGATCCAACGATCCGGTCATGGGTTTCGACAACGGCATCAGCAATGGCTGCTTGCCATTCCACTGCAGAGACCGCCAGAATTGCCAATCGTTGGCCACTGGAAATGTCGCGCAACCCATCCGCAAAATACCGTTCACCTTGTCTGCGTAACTGGGCAATCCGATGAGGGGGCACCTCATCCAGAGTTTCGGTTGGAACACCAAGCGTCTGCAAGAATTCCAGCCGATCCAGAAGGCGGCTGGCCCCGGCCGAGTTTTGTCCAACCACAAATCGACTTAAACTGTCCCATTGGTGCTGACGTCAGACAGGTGATGGGAACATCAATAGCAAAATCGGGTTGCAGAAGGGTCAGGATGCATTAATCCCTAGCTGGTATCTTTACCTGCCGCGCTCCAAATGAGCAAAATTGTCAGATCAAGTCGCATGCGCTACAACTAAAGGGTATTCGGAAACTAAGTCTCAGGGCAACAGTTGATTTATCAGTTAGGGTGAGAGGCCAATGGCTCCTTATTGTTGGCTTGATTATGCCGGTGTTGGTGGTGCATCCTTAGCTTTGCTTGCTCTTAGATTGGTTTTCTGTTTTGTCCCCGTTGGACAGAGAAAAAGAGGAATGAGATGTCGATAGACATTAGCGGCCTGAATGCGGCTGAGCTTAGAGAGCTTGCGGTGAAGATTGAAAAGCGCGCAGTGGAAGTAGAAATAGAAACCCTGCAAACCGCTTTGATAGAAATGCGCGCGATTGCGGTTAAGCTGGGCGTGGGTTTTGAAGATGTGATTGCTCTGCATAGCGGAAAGGGTAAAAAAGCGGTGACCAAGTCGGCTGCAAAATACGTCAACCCTGACGATCCGACTCAAACATGGACCGGACGAGGTCGTAAACCTGCCTGGGTCAAAACGGCTCTAGAAGCCGGAAAATCCATCGATGATCTGACGATTTGAATTTTCGAAGATTGTTCTCAAAAAAGCCGAATGACCTGATGCGAGGCATTCTAGGCAAAATTGATGGCTTCCATCACTACTGACGCTTGGATTTTTTCCAGTTCGACGGCTGAGTCAACTAGGGAGGATAGTAAGAGTGAGGAACACGAAGAAGCCTGCCTTATCCTTTGGCAACCCATTTTCAGTGTCGCAAGCTGAGGTGTCCGTCAGTTCAAATCTGAAATGCTGTGATCCCTGAAAACCTCCTCGTTTATGGATAGAGTTTTCCGCTAGATTTCCCTTGGTTGGGAGAGGAGCGGATGGCGATGAAAGCATCTAAATTCACGGACGCGCAAAAGGCGTTCATCATCAAGCAAGGCGAAGAAGGAACACCTGGGGTCTGTCGGAAGGCCGGGATCAGCCAGGCAACATACTTCAATTGGAAGAAGAAGTATGCCGGGATGTTGCCGACGGACATGAAGAAGCTGCGTGAATTGGAAGACGAGAACAGGGCTGATTGGCGGGTATCGATCCGGAGGGCCTGTGGGTTTATCCGGTTCGATCCGCGGACATATCGGTA
>NZ_WQFE01000038.1 GCF_013033965.1 Ruegeria atlantica | reverse complement strand
ATCAGGAGCGGAAAATCCACCTAACTCAACTGTTCAGATTCCTCAGGCCACCTCTATGCCTCAGGTTATTCCCGAAGTGCTTTAGCCTCACAATTTCAATTACCAAGTGCCCAAATGGACAACAATAGTTCTGCAAACACAGAGATCTGTCGAAAGATATAGTCAAAAAACAACGACGGGTGATTCTCGCGGTCTCCCCCATCTGCATTCAATAACCCACCCATCGCAGCATTCCTAATAATGAAACGAGGCGGTTGATAAAAGGCTGAATTCTTCAGAAGCTCGCGAAAATAACGTACTAGGAATTGTTTCGATGACTGTGGCAACATCAAAGCAGCTAATCTTGGAGCGAAACACACCTCCAGATGGCAGTTATTTTTCCATGCTTTCGGACTCTGTCGATACTTCCGAACACAGCAAGAATGATAATACGAAAGTACTTTGCGCCCGACGTTTCGCTAAAGATGAAGACGGCGGCGTGTTCACGATTTTTGTGCTGATTGGGTTTCTAATCATCCTTGGGACTGCCGGAATAGGTGTTGACATTATGAACCACGAGCGCGACCGCGTACAACTTCAGAATACGTTAGACCGTGCGGTTCTTGCTGCTGCGGCCATCAATCAAAAGCTTCCTCCTAAGCAAGTAGTAGAAGCGTACTTAGAGAAGAGTGGGCTTCAAGGTAAGTTGTCCGGAGAGCCGATAGTTGTCAGTAACATTGCATCGAGAGCCGTTACAGCGACAGCTCAAACGGATGTAAATACAAACTTTATGAAGTTTCTCGGAATTCCAAAATTGGTTGCCAAGGCGACGAGCGCTGCTGAAGAATCGGTCGGAATAGTCGAAATTTCATTAATTTTAGACATATCCGCTTCAATGTACGGGCAATCTTCAGTAGAAGGCAAAAGGAGGATTGATGCACTCAAAGAGGCTGCAAAAACGTTTGTTTCAGTGATGTTGGATGGAGAAAATAGTGGCGATGTCTCTATATCTGTTATCCCCTATGCAACCCAGGTGAATGCCGGGAAAAACATACTAAATAAGTTTACAAATGTATCGACAGAACACAACTATTCTCACTGTGTGAATTTTTCGCCCAATCAATTTCAAAATGCAGCTTTAGATCCCACTAAACCGCTGGATCGTACCGCGCATTTTGACCGGTATAGGAGAAAAAATCAATGGGAAGAAAATCGGTTCCCAACTTGCCCAACCCGTGCCGGCAGTGAAATAACTCCCGTGACTAACGATCTTGAGCTGTTGCATAATCGAATTGATCTATTGCGAACAGGGGGAAATACATCAATTGAAATCGGGGTGAAGTGGGGCGGAGCCTTATTGGATCCAAAATTTAGAGACCTTGTCACTCAATTGACCCGGCAAGAAATTGTACCGGCCAAATTTAATGGTCGTCCAACGGATTATGGTGAGGACGATGTCAAGAAGGTTATGATTGTCATGACTGACGGTGAAAACACAGAACAACCTTACTTAAAACCATCACTTCGAAGTGGAAATTCGGGTGTCTGGTTTAACCCTAATTACACTAGCGAAAACGGTGAAAAGGGCGAGTACAGTGTCTTGGTGTCAAGCTCCCCTCCCGAGTATTATTGGACGCGTCAACAAAATTTTAGTGATCATCCTTACGGGGACTTAGAAGCAGGAGACGCTATACGCCTGACCTATCCTGAGTTATTTAATATGGTATCTCTAGGTTGGAACGCGGAAAAGAACTACGAATGGCAACCCAATAACACTGAGAATTGGTATACAAATTCATTTGACTATATAGGTCCTGACGCCAAGGATATTTACGTTAAAAATATCTGCAAGGCATTAAAGGACGAGGGCGTTATCATTTTTACCATTGCTTTTGAAGCTCCGGCACGTGGTCGGAGCCTCTTAAGAGATTGTGCAAGTTCGACCGGACATAATTTTGAAGTGAACAATACCGGTAACCTAGGTAGTGAAAACTTGTCAATTGAAGATGCTTTTGTGTTGATTGCAGCTTCAATCAGGCAATTGAAACTAACCAAGTAATACCAGGAGTTATTGGGGTAGGATTTAGCAACTGTACTTGTCATGCGAGCTGAGCGTTCCACTTTTGTCGTGATTTGCACTGCGCGTTCGCGATTGTGACGAGCTTATTTGCGAAGGCTACGAGAGGTGGCCTGAGGAATCTGAACAGTTGAGTTAGGTGGATTTTCCGCTCCTGAT
>NZ_WQFE01000037.1 GCF_013033965.1 Ruegeria atlantica | reverse complement strand
GAAACCATCATCCCGATGGATTACAGGCCGATGATGCACCAACAATCAACGTGGACCAGTCAGATGAGGCTGCTCAGTATTCCTCTCGGCCATCGCGCTTGCTGCTCCACTCCTGTTCTGGCTGTAAATCAATGAGTCCGGAACCCAACGAGGACCTCTGCCGACGGCATTCCATAATTCGGAATGCAAAAATCCTCACCACGAAAATAGTGGTGTAGTTTACTTAGGGTAAGATACGACGCAAGAAGTGCAGATAGATGAAGAGTGAGAAAAAAATATTTATCGAGGCTTTGCAGCCAAAATTGAGAGCAGATGAGTCCCCCGCAACCAGTAGAAATAAACCGAAGCTTCTAGAAATTTTCGAAGCTATCCTAAAAAAAGGTCCTATTACTCTCGATGAATTGCATTCGTCGACTTCGTATTCTCGATCAGCAACGTATCGCGCGATTAAACAATTAGAAACCTCCGGCTGGATAAGGCGAGCCTTGAATCGGCATAGCTATATAGCATCGTCGGTCGTTGATAACGCTCTTTCAGTTGGTGCCGTTTCGATGGTTGAGACGGATATTGTAAACCAAATAATATCTAATTTAGGCGTTAAATTCCAAAAAGACTGTATCTTCGAGTTCGGAATATTCATCTCAAAAAAATCATACCGATTAGTTGAGGATAGAAGTGGAATTCTCGTAGATGACAATGAGATATTCCCACTATTTAGCGCTAATGCTTTGACGGGATTCTGCTGTAATCCATCGATCAGGAAAATAACTGATTTCATACAAGCGGACAGAGATTATTCTCATTGGAATAATGTCATTTTGCTTGAAAGAATTAATGAGTGCAGAAAGCAAATAGAAAACACCAAATTTTATGTCTGTCCATTTGACGGCAGTGTTTCAATAGGATTGAAGTTTAACGGAAATATTTATGGGGCGCTATCATTTTCGTGCAAGTCGAGCAACGGCGACATTACAGCCAAGATAAAAGAAGTTGCAAGCCAAGTTGCGGCGGAATTCAATAAATATGATTTGCTAGCAACTATATCACATACTATAGAAATTTGACCTCCCCAACTGAACTGGTCCACTGTTATGCTAAGGAAACGGAGGACCAAGAATGGCAAACAAGAGACCAAAGCCCGAAGAGATTGTCTCGCAGTTACGGCAGGTTGAAGTTCTGATGGGGCAAGGCATGTCCCGCCTTGATGCGATCAGACAGATTGGCGTTGCCGAACAAGCCTATTACCGGTGGCGGCTTTGTTGCACAAATCGGCTGGTGGGATTCACTGTGTGAATCCAGCGTGATAGCTGAGGGGCATGAGCAGTTGATCCCCTACGAAGTACAAGACCAGGAACTGGTCTTCGTACAACACCGCGCTAAAGCAGCGTGGATCACTGTCGATCTGGTTTGATCCCGAGTTCGAATGGGCGCCACCACCAACAGGAAAGCGTGGCCGCCAGTGCTGTTTCAGCGATGCCGCGATCCAAACTTGTGTGACCTTCAAGGTGCTGTTTGGAATGCCGTTGCGACAAACCACCGGCTTTGTACAAAGCCTGTTGCGGCTGGTTGGACTGGACTGGGTTGTGCCGGACTTCAGTACGCTGTGCCGCCGCCAGAAAACGCTAAACGTCAGCCTTCCGTATCGCTGGAGAACCGGCCCTTTAAACCTGTTGATCGATAACACGTGCATCAAGGCTGAGGGTGAAGGCGAGTGGAACGCCCGCAAGCATGGTGGACCCAGACGACGTCTTTGGCGCAAGATCCACATAGGGATTGACGAGGAAACACTGGAAGTTCGCGCGGTCGCAGTCACCAGCAGCAACATCGGTGACGCACCCATACTGCCAGATCTGCTCAATCAAATCCCGCCCGATCAGGACATCAGTTCGGTGACCGCAGATGGGGCCTATGATACACGTAAATGCCATGATTCTATAGCTGCCCGGAATACCCAGGCCGTCATTCCGCCGCGCAAGAACGCCAAGCCGTGGAAACTCACCAGCGCCGGGGCTATCGTTCGGAACCAAGCAGTCAACGCCTCGCAATACCTAGGCCGCGCCATTTGGCAACGGTGGAGTAGATACCACCGCCGAAGCCGCGTCGAGACCAAGATGCATTGTGTGAAGCTATTGGGGTAAAGCCTCATGGCGCAACTTCGAACGACAGGTCGCAGAGATCCAGGTTCGCGTTGCCGTGCTCAATCGCTACACTGCTCTTGGCATACCCGTCACAGAGCCCGTAGGCTACGTCCGGTCAGGGAAAGGGGAAGTGCAATCAAACCCTGATTTGTGCAACAAAGCCGGTCCAGACCTCAAATCCTCTTCATCAGATTCTGAGATCAAATGCTAAATTTGATAGTAAGGGCATTTATGAGGAATGGATCACTGCTCCAAATTGTTAAGGCTTCGATCTATATTCCAATATTGGGAATGGGTGTGTTGAAGATACACTTCAAAAAATGTACCCGATAGAAAAAGAGGTAATTCATGTCGAACGAATCGATTAAAAAAATGCATGATGTAGATAATGGAAGTAATGTTTCTTCTAACAGGATGAGAATTAAGGCAATAGAGGCGAGGAGCAGGGCTTCTGAAGCTAGGAGGGATGCTATGGAGGCTAGAATTTCTGCAATTGAGGCAAGATTAGAGGGGATTGAGGATCAGTTAATGGAGGTAACTGCACTCATTTATGAACTGATTAATAAATCAGGAACAGATACGGTTTAGATTTAATATATAATTTCTTTGAGCAGCCTCATCTGACTGGTCCACGTTGATTGTTAGTGCATCATCGGCCTGTA
>NZ_WQFE01000036.1 GCF_013033965.1 Ruegeria atlantica | reverse complement strand
TGAATGCGGACAAATCGACATTTTCAACCGTGACGGTGAAGAATGGCGACGGCAGCATCCGCAGTACAACGACGCAGAACCAGTCCGAAGATGCGCTGACCAAAACCACCGCCGTGGATCAGGATGGTGACGGGGATGTGGATCTGACCAAGGTTGAAGCCACCACGATCCATGGTGATGACAGCCGCGAGACGGTGACGACACAGACCAATACGGACGGATCTGTCCGCGACAAGGTGAAAGTCACGCTGGGCAGTGACAAGGTCAGTTCGGAAACCTGGATCGATCACAACCAGGACGGGGTGTTCCAGGCCACGGATCTGAGCCGGAGCGTGACCGTGGACAGCACAACCGGCGAACGCACCACAACCAGCTGGGCGCGCAATGCGGATGGGTCGTACCGTGCCAAATCGGTCTCGGTGACGAGCGAAGACGGGTTGGTGACAAACACAAGCATCGATGCGGATGGGGACGGCGATGCGGATTTATTGATCTCTGATGTGACGGTCGAGAATGCGGATGGCACTTCGACCCGCACCGTCACGGAAAAGGCACAGGACGGCGCACTTATAAGCAAGCAGCAGAGCGTGACCAGCGCCGAGGGGCTGACGGTGACAACGCTGAGTGACATTGATGGCGATGGGGCTTGGGATGGGAAATCTGTCTCGACCCGGGTCTCCAATGCCGATGGCAGCACGTTGCACACGGTGACCAACCATGCTGGTGATCAGACAACGTTGCTCTCACAAACCACCGTTTCTCAAAGCGCGGACCGCCGTCTGACGATCACAGATACGGACGCCAATGGCGATGGCGCGAGTGATGTGACTCTGCGGTCGGAACAGCATGCCGATGGCAGCAGGACCGAGCTTGAGACCCGGCTGAATGCGGATGGATCGACGCGGTCAACGCAGCAGACCAATGTCAGCGACGACAAGTTGACGGTGACGATTGCGGCTGATCTCGATGGGGACGGCACAGTTGATACGAAATCGGTGACAGAGACCGTCCTGAATGCTGATGGTGGCCGAACAACCACCACCACTGTCAAAAACGGCAACGATAGCCTGCGTAGCCAGGCAGTGACAACGGTCAGTGATGACGGGTTGGTGACTACCACGTCTGAGGACAGGGATGGAGATGGCACGTCGGAGCGTGTGGTGACCTCCACCACCGAGCTCCTAGCAAATGGGTCAAAGACAACCACAAAAGATCTGAAGTCCAGTGATGGGTCGTTGCTGTCGCGGACGGAAACCACGGTGAGCGATGACGGGCTGACCGTTGAAACCCGGGCAGATCGGGACGGGAATGAGACGGCGGATATTGTCACCTCCAGCGTGACAACGCTGAACGCGGACGGCGGGCGAACCGTTACGACCGAGGTTACCGATGTGACCGGTTCCAGTGACGTGCTGCGGTCCCGCACGGTGACCACAAGCAGCGATGATGGCCGCGATGTCCTGGAGACACGGGACGTGGATGGCGATGGCAATGTGGATCTGCGCATTCATCGCGTTGTTGGGGATGATGGCCAGGTCACGGTGACGGAAACACGCCTGAACGATGCCAGCGCGACCCAAAGCCAGATGGTGTCGACCACGAGCGATGACGGGCTGGAGACCACAACCCGCTACGATGCGGACGGCAATGGCGCGTTTGAGCGGAGCGGACACAGCACTACCGTACTCAATGCGGATGGCTCCACCACCAGAACGGTGGAGGAGAAAACAGAGAATGGCACGGTGTATCGCCGTGCGATCACCGAGACCTCCCGCGACGGCCGGACCACAACAACCCGGGAAGACCGGGACAATGATGGCGATTACGACCTGACCACAACGCGATCCGTTGATCTGAATGCAGCCGGTGTCGAGACCACATCCGTGATCCGAACAGCGGCCAATGGCACCACGCTCAGCGCGGATACAACCGTGGTCAGCGCGGATGAGCGCATCGTGACGCGCAGCATTGATGCGGATGGCAATGGGGTGAATGACCAGGTCATCACCACGACTATCGCAGATAACGGCACACAAACCAGCCAGACGCAGGCCTTCAACAGCGCAGGTGCTCTGATCGCCACGCAGGTCAATACAGTCAGTGACGATGGGCTGACCACCACCTCCCGGATCGACCGGAACGGGGACGGCACGGATGAGTTGGTTGCAACGGCTACAACGGCACTTGCTGCAGATGGCAGCAGGTCCACAACCACCAGTTACACCGATGGTGGCGGCGCGCTTCAGGCACAGATCGTTGCAACCACCAGCGATGATGGTATCAATTCCACCTGGACTGCCGATCTGGACGGCGACGGAACCAACGAGTTTGTCACCACCCGCACAACCACGTTTGAAGCGGATGGCGACGTGGTACAGGCATCTACAACCGTCAACGGCGCTGGTGCAACCGTGGGCAGCGTCACCACAACAACATCCGGCAACGGGCTCAACACATCCACCGTAACGGATATGAACGGAGACGGCACTACAGACCGGATCAACACTGTCGTGGAACAGGCCAATGGCGCCTGGACCCGGACCGATCAGCAGTTCGGGGCAAACGCGACGCTGGTCCAGTCCACCCAGATCTCTGAGTCAGCTGATGGACGTACCCGGGCCACACGCACGGATACGGATGGGGACGGCCATGCAGATCGGGGTGTCACCACGCATATCAACACAGATCAGGATGTCACAACAACGCATCGTGATCTGAACACACGTGGTTTTGCCACCAGTGTTGTCACCGAGGCTGAATCCGCAAACAAAGCCAAACGTTCCCTGGGTTTTGATCTGGATGGGGATGC
>NZ_WQFE01000035.1 GCF_013033965.1 Ruegeria atlantica | reverse complement strand
GCGTCACAACCGCCCCGGACACAACCGTCTGGTCAACACCAGCATCAGAAACAGGAACAACATTATCCAGAACGCTATCAGAAATTTCTATGTTCAACTGTGTTGACAAAGAGTCGACACTAATCAAATCGGCGTCACCCAAAATTGGATTGAGTCGAACAACGGCGGTTTCTCTTCCCTCTCGTCGTTGGTCGTTTAATGCCTCGATTGTAAAGCTCTGCTCTTGTTCGCCATCATTGAAGTCAACACCGATTTGTGGCGATCCCCCCATAAAAACGATGTCCTCATTCTGCAAATCGTTTATAGTCGCATCGCCAAGATCAGCTTCAAATTGAAATCTTAGAGACAGGAAACTTTGGGGGTTCAATGCGTGGAAAACCCTGTCCAAGATGACGTTTACCGTCTGCTCTTCTCCTTCACGCAGCGAAGTCTGAGAGGGTGAAAAACTGATGTCGTAAGGTTCGTTATCAACAATTTCTATGGAAGTACGGGAGCTTCCAAGACGCAGTGTCAGAACCTCTAGTTCTTCCGGAATATCATCATCAACTGTGGAGAAATTGAAGCTTGTATCCTCCTCCGCTACAGGAAACACGAAGGTCAAATCCTGCGAGACGACATCCGATGCGGTAGCAGAGTTCGATGACAACTGATCAATCTCCAAAGTCAACGTTCTGTCTTCTTCTGGCGTTCCGGCAGGGAAACGTGGGCCAATCAGGTTTACGTTGGCGCGTACAATGCTACCCTCAACAAGGCGCGACGCGGAAAAACCTGAAATCTCAAATTGCCGTATCTCTTCGGCAGCCGGTACGACGGTGATAGTAACCCTATCGGGTGCGGAGGTCGCGCCCTGATCGTCTGTCACCAGAAGACCAAATTCATGGGTTACGGGGTTATCCCCGGGTTGCAGCGCATCTGCAGTAAACGTTGGCATGGCCGAGGTCGGATTGGTCAACATATCAAACGTGCCGCTGCCTCCGGTACGTATCCAGGTATAATCGGTGATTGTGCCATCGCTGTCAGTCGAGCCTGTCCCGTCAAGCGTCACAACCGCCCCGGACACAACCGTCTGGTCAACACCAGCATCAGAAACAGGCGCTGCATTCTCAGGGGGCGTAACCGTCACGCGCACCGTATCCGCTTCGGATTCCGCGCCATCATTATCTGTCACGACAAGACTGAACTCATAGGTTACCGGGCTGTCAAATGCCCGCAACGGATCAGCCGTGAACGTCGGTTGAGCAGAAGTGGCTTCAAACACATTCAGGATCCCACCACCCGAATCCACCAATTCCCAACGATATCCCGTAATCGTGCCATCGCTGTCCGACGAACCCGTCCCGTCAAGCGTCACAACCGCCCCGGACGCAACCGTCTGATCAACACCAGCATCGGCTATGGGGGCGACAATGTTGACATCCACTCCCCTCGCTGTAAGCCCTATCGAGAAAAAATCCTCATCTTCGTCATTCGTTGGAAAAGACAGATGGAAGGTAAATAAATTGGTAGTCATCGGTATCAATGTCACTTCGATGTTAATTGACACTCCCGGTTCGATAGTTCTTTCAAAACCACCGATCGAAGCTGAAACTAAATCCATGTCAAAGTTGAGATGAGGATCTCCTAAGATAAGCGGCGCGTTTCCAGTGTTCTGCACAATGTAATTTACGGTATAGGGCTCACCTATGGGCAACTCACCAACCTCAAATACATCCAAATCTTCAACTACTCCGCTTTCTAAAGAGACTACCAAAATCTCCGGGGCGGGTCGTGTGACAGATAAAATCTCCACAGTAATAGTTACCGTATCCGCTACGGATTCCGCACCGTCATTGTCTGTCACCACAAGGCTGAACTCATGCGTCACCGGATCGTCTGCGGGCTGCAGAACATCCGCCGTGAAGCTTGGCGTCGCCGTACTCGCCCCGCTCAGAGCAACAGATCCAGAACCCGTGCCGCCTGTCCGCTCCCAACGGTAGTTCGTAATTCTTCCGCCAAGCGGGTCATATGAGCCTGTGCCATCCAGCGTTACCTCTGCCCCTGATTGAACAGACTGATCAGCACCCGCATCAGCGATTGGTGCATCATTTTCCGTAGCCGTCACGCGCATCGGAACTCCGGATTTCTGAGATTGGTCTTGACCTATTCCAAAGCCAGAATTTCCGGCCAGATCCTGATATGTTCCAGCTGGTATTCCCAAAACAAAGTCCAAGTTTGCCCTAGGGGTAACAGTGACAGTGTAAACTCGTGGATCCGAAGGAGCCCTGCGCAGATTCGAGAAGGTTGGAGCAACCTCAAAGATACTAAAGCCTCCGCCCTTTGGCACCCCGCTGGCATTGTAGACGACGCTAGAAAAGTCCGACAAATTCAGAAACCTAATTTCTTCTGAGAATGTAACCTCGACGTCAAACGGCGTCGATCCGTCATGCGTCGCCGGGACTTGCGTAAAATTGCCTTCCGGGCGCGTTGTATCCTGCGCAAAAGCCTGACTGGGAAGGGTCAAAGTGCACAATAATACTGCTAAAAAAGCAGCTACTGCCTGTCGCAGAATAAGCTCTCTTAGCCCCACTCCCGAGCGCAACCAAAAAAAACCGCGCCCCAACACCGCGCATAACGCCCGGAACTCGAATCTATACGAAAGACCGCTTTTCACCGTACCCACCTTTCAGATTAACCTTTAGGTTTCTTGGTGAAAGTTTGCGGCGCATGCAAAGATGTCATTTCGAAAAATGGAATGCGCAAAAGCCACGGCTGCTCAGCGACAACGGGTCCAGCTACATCTCCAGCGAGTTGGCCGATTGGCTGGAGGACCGGCAGAT
>NZ_WQFE01000034.1 GCF_013033965.1 Ruegeria atlantica | reverse complement strand
ATCAGGAGCGGAAAATCCACCTAACTCAACTGTTCAGATTCCTCAGGCCACCTCTTACATAGTGGAGCAAATCATTACAATCTTTGGAAACAATATTTGAGAAATTCTTGTTCAGTAAACAGATAATGGCGGTTTTACAGTGGCAGACCGTGTAGAACTAGCAATCAGACACATTACGAACTAACCTAAAATAGGCTGGTCAATTTGCTTAACTAATGTAAATTGGAGAGATATTTGTATATTGTTGACCTTGAAGAGCACCTTCCGTCATCGTCGAGAAGTTTTTTGGTTAAACTTAAAAAATTGAAAGACAATGGGTATATTGAATGCGTAACATTCATTCATATCAATCAAGATATTTCAGTTACCTCTGGTGTTTCCAACTGCAGAAACCCAATGCAAGCAATGGAAGAGCTTCTTTACTTTGTGGAAAACCTGGCACAAGAGAAATTTCGCTTATCAATCTCAAATTTTGGCCAAGAAATTTTCACAAACCCCATGAAACGCTCAAAGCCCTTTGCATCTATAGTCGTACTTAATAGCTATGGTGCGTCTGGAACCACAAGTTTTGAGCTGTTCTTTCACTTAAAACACTTCGAAGCAGTAGTATCACTGCTGAAACCACCCTCGACAATATTGTATGATCTGTACTCGATTTCATCATCGATTTTAGATTTAGAAGCGTAATTTCAGGATCTTAAGAACAAGGGGTGTCTAGGCTCCAGACTCATTGATTTACACCCAAAACAAGATGGTAGCCGCGAGTGCGATTACTGATAGGAAGACCTTCGGGCATCTGTCATATCGGGTGGCAACCCGCCGCCAATCCTTCAGGCGCCCGAACATGATCTCGATGCGGTTACGGCGTTTATAGCGCCGTTTGTCGTACCGGACGGGTTTGTCGCGTGATTTTCGACCAGGGATGCAAGGCCTTATTCCCTTGTCTATAAGAGCTTCGCGGAACCAGTCCGCATCATAACCTCGATCACCCAGCAACCAATCAGCCGATGGCAGACTGTTCACCAGTGCCCTGGCTCCCGTGTAATCGCTGACCTGCCCAGCGGATATGAAGAAGCGGATGGGGCGTCCGAGGCTGTCAGTAACTGCATGCAGTTTCGTATTCATATCGCCCTTGGTACGTCCGATCAGTCTGCCGCGCCCCCCTTTTTTAACCGCAGGCTGGAGGCCGTGCGGTGCGCTTTGAGGTATGTTGCGTCAATCATGATCGTCTTGTGATCCGTGCCTTCAGCAGCCAGCCCGTTCATGATCCGAGCGAATACACCCATATCGCTCCACCGTTTCCAACGACTGTAGAGCGTCTTTGGCGGCCCATATTCGCTAGGCGCATCCGACCAACGTAACCCATTGCGGTTGATGAAAATAATCCCGCTCAGTACACGTCGATCATCAACCCTCGGCTTGCCATGGCTCTTCGGAAAGTAGGGCCGAAGCCGCGACATCTGCTCGTCGGTCAACCAGAATAGAATGCTCATGATACACCCCTGAAACTCAGGGGTTTGAATCACGCAGCCGAGATGGCGGCAACCAAATTAATGGGTCCAGAACCTAGACAACTTTTTTGGATGACCGAGTATCAGTGGAGTTGGTGAGCAGTGAAGTGGTCCCAGAAAACTGGACAGTCAGATAAGGTGTATCCCAAACCTTTGAAGGGATACGAGAATGGCGAAGCGCCGGAATTTTACAGATCAGTTTAAGGCCAAAGTGGCTTTGGAAGCGCTGCGTGGCGACAAGACCGTGCAGGAGATCACAGCGAAGCATCAGTTGCACCCGAACCAGGTCAGCACATGGAAGCGGCAAGCTATCGACGGGATGGCCGATGTGTTCTCGGGCGGTAAGCAGAGCGGTCCGACGGAAGCTTAGGTCAAAGAGCTCCATGCGAAGATCGGGAGGCTGGCGGTCGAGAACGATTTTTTGTCGGAAGGGCTGAAGCGGTGAGCCCTGAGAAGAAACGCGCGATGATCAAACGCGATCACCCCGAACTGAGCATCCGTCAGCAGTATAAACTGGTGCGGCTGTCGCGGTCTGCGTTCTACTACACACCGGTCGGGATCGACGCGGACACGCTGGCGATGATGAAAGAGATCGACCGGGTCCTCACCAAATACCCGTTCTTCGGCAGCCGCCAGATCGCGGCCTATCTGCGTCGTGAAGGCGTTATCGTGGGCCGTCACCGCGTCAGGCGATTGATGGCAAAGATGGGTCTTGAGGCAATCTACAAACGCCCTCGAACCAGCCAACCCCACCCGCAGCATCCGGTCTATCCGTATTTGCTGAGAAAAATGGCGATCGACCGCCCAAACCAAGTTTGGTGTGCCGACATTACCTTCGTGCCGGTGCGGAACGGGTTCTTGTATCTGGTTGCGATCATGGATTGGGCGACGCGCAAAGTTCTGAGCTGGCGGCTGTCAAACACGATGCACGCGGACTTCTGCGTGGAGGCTCTGAACGAAGCTATCGCCAAATACGGCCCACCTGAGATCATGAATACGGATCAAGGCAGCCAGTTCACGGGGTCGGCCTGGATCACGACGCTGACCGAGGCTGGCGTGCGCATCTCGATGGACGGTCGGGGTCGCTACCTCGACAACATCTTCATCGAGCGGCTTTGGCGATCCCTGAAGCAAGAAGCGATCTACCTCGAAGAGATCAATGACGGCTTCCAGGCCCGAAGGATCGTCAAGGATTGGATGACATTCTACAACACCGAGCGACCCCATTCCGCGCTTGATCGGCGGACGCCCAACGAGGCATATTGGACCGGCTTGGGAGAGCAAGAAGCTGCGTAATGGATAAGTCAAGCAGCTTTTCGTTTGGGATCGAAGGTTTCACGCC
>NZ_WQFE01000033.1 GCF_013033965.1 Ruegeria atlantica | reverse complement strand
GGGAGCACCGCAAAACGTGGGGCAGTTGCCGGTGGCGGGGGTTGATGGCACGATCGAGATATGGATGTGGCCGGAGATATTGTTCAGCTGAAAGTGCGCCTGCTTGGGATCAGCCCGATGATCTGGCGGCGGGTTCTTGTGCCGGCCTCGATGACCCTGCGCGAGTTGCACGGGTTGCTGCAAGTCGCAATGGGCTGGGAAGGCATTCACTTGTTTGTCTTTGACATTCACGCGGTGCGATATGGCTCGTTTGAATTGTTTGCCGCAAACCCGGATGCGCCATTGCATCGGTTCGGGCTCCGCGAGAATAAGCGGTTCTCGTACATTTACGATATGGGTGATCATTGGGAACACGAGATCCGCATTGAGGCGATCAACCCACCGCCGAAGAAATCCTATCCGGTCTGCATCGGCGGTTCCGGTGCCTGCCCGCCCGAGGATTGTGGTGGGCCGCATGGCTACCATGAACGCCGAGACGAGGCTGACGGCTATGACGCCTGGAGAGACATGGACATCATGACTGGCTTTCTCGAAGACGTTGTGGCTGCCGACGCGCCGGACCGGCCGGTATCCGATTTCCTGTCCCCCGATGTGGAAGCGGCGATGGAACGGATCGCGGCGCGCAAGCCGTTCGTGGAGGGGAAGTTTTCGCGTGGTGATGTGAACAAGCGGTTCCGGGCCGGAGATCATCGCGACCTGATGCGCCAGCAGATGTGGTAGGGGTGTTCAGAAAGGTTCGGTTACGGACAGGCGCTCCAGACCTGTCCTAAAACTATATTGACGACATATTGAACATGCCTATGATTCTGGACACCCATTTCTTTGCAGTGTGCGTCCATGTCCAGAACCTTTGCCTATACCCGGGTCTCAACCACAGAGCAGATCCCGGAAAACCAGCTTCAGGAGATCGAAGCGGCGGGATTTAAAGTGGAACCGCATCGTATTGTTGCAGAAACCGTATCCGGGTCCGTGGCCATTGCGCGCCGCAAAGGGTTCGGCCGTCTGCTGGATAAGATGGAACGGGGCGATATCCTGATCGTGACCAAGCTCGACCGGCTTGGCCGGGATGCCATCGATGTCAGCACCATCGTGGCCAAACTGGAAAAGCTGGGCATTCGCGTCCATTGCCTGACCCTTGGCGGCGTCGATCTGACCAGTTCGGCAGGCAAGCTGACCATGGGGGTGATCAATGCCGTCGCGCAATTCGAGCGCGATTTGCTGATCGAACGCACCCAGTCGGGTCTTGCCCGCGCCAAAGCGCAAGGCAAACCCCTCGGGAGACCAGCGGCACTGACGGTTGACCAACAAGCTCAGGTGCGTGCCCGGATCGCTGCAGGCGAGACGGTCTCGGCAATCGCCCGGGACATGGACACAAGCAGACAGACGATCATGCGTGCAAGAGACGCGCAGACATCATAAAACCAAGCAGGCAGGAAAACACATGGACATCGAGATAACAGTCAAAATTACCGCGCCGGACGGCACAGCCCACACCGAACAGATTGGTACAATCACCAAGGCATCTGACACCATTGGTGAGATTGGCCTCTCAATCTCCGAGAGCAAAGAGCTGCTGTTGCATCTGCAGCAGGAAATCGTGTCTGCACAATGCGTGGCATATTGCGCGACGCGCACATGCTGCCCTAACTGTGGCCGAAAACTTCGATGCAAGGGGCGCAGCGACATCAGATACCGCACCGTTTTCGGCGATGTCACCGTTGCGAGCCCGCGTTTCTATCGCTGCCAGTGCCACGACGGCCCCGCCCAGACCTTCAGCCCGCTGACAGAGCTTCTGCCGGACCACGTCGCGCCGGAACTGCTATGGCTGGAAACGAAATGGGCTTCGCTGGTTTCCTTTGGGATTACGGCTGACATTCTGAAGGATGTCCTGCCAATTGATGTTCGGCTTAGCTCGGATACGATCCGCAGGCACCACGGTCGGGCCGCCACACGGATGGAAGCAGAACTGGCGGAAGAACGGTTCAGCTTCATTGAGACCAGCGCTTGCCAACGGGAACAGATGCCAAACCCAGAGGGGCCAATCACCGTCGGGATCGATGGCGGATACGTTCGATCCCGCGATGTCGGACAGTCGCATTTTGAGGTCACTGTGGGCAAATCGATCCTGACTGACCGCCCAAGCCGGTATCTTGGTCTCGTTCAGAGCCATGATGATAAGCCGAAACGGCGGCTGCACGAGGTGTTGCAAGATCAGGGCTGGCAGGAGAACCAGCCGGTGACCTTCATGACCGATGGCGGCGACACCGTCATCAACATCGCTCAAGACATGGCACCAGCGTCGGAACACATTCTCGACTGGTTCCACGTCACCATGCGCATCACCGTTATGCAGCAATATGTGAAGGGGCTAGCGCATCATAACGAGGACGATGCGGAAAATTTGGCCAGGCAGCTCCGCAAGATCAAGGGCTTCCTGTGGAACGGCAATCTGCACGACGGCCAATGGGCGATCGAAGATCTCGTCGTCGATCTCGACGAGGTCGAGACAGATTACGCCAGCATCAAGGCCCTGCGCAAAACCGCTGCCGAGTTCGAAACCTACATTGCCAACAACAAGGATATGATCCCGAACTATGCCGAACGGCGGCGATACGGCGAGCGCGTCTCTACCGGCTTTGTCGAGAGCACTGTCAACACGGTCGTTGGAAAGCGCTTTGGCAAGAAACAGCAGATGCGTTGGTCAAAACAGGGGGCTCATCTCATGCTGCAAACCCGGACCCGTACGCTTGATGGAACCCTCCGCGCCAAGTTCGAGCAATGGTATCTAGGCATGAAATCTCACGAAGAAACGCAAATGGTAGCCTGATTGCCCCACACTTTGCGGTGCTCTCC
>NZ_WQFE01000032.1 GCF_013033965.1 Ruegeria atlantica | reverse complement strand
AAGATACGGTAATGGGGCTTTACGCTACTCATTACCGTTGGTGATTGCTCTGATTGCTGATGAGAAATGTCGGTTCTCTTGATGCGCGTTAACGTGAGTACCGACTCGTGTAACGATGTGCCCTCAATCCCTAAGAATGGAAGGTCATCGACATGAACGTGTTTATTGGATTGGACGTATCTTTGGAGAGCACCGCAATCTGCGTGGTGACAGAGAATGGGAAAATCTCACAGGCGACTTCGGTTGCAAGTGAACCGGAAGCGTTGGTCAAGGCGCTGCAAGAAACCAAAAGTAATGTTCTGTGTGTTGGGATGGAGGCCGGACCTCTATCACAGTGGCTCCATAAACATCTGACTGATGCTGGCTTTGAAACAGTTCTGATGGAAACGCGACACGTCAAGAGCGTGTTGAAAGCTATGCCGATCAAGACAGATCGACGTGACGCAGAAGGGATCGCGCGCTTACTTCAGACAGGATGGTACCGATCTGTGCATTGTAAGTCAGCTTCTGCGCAAGAAACGCGCGCTTTGCTGACCGCCAGGAGGTCTTTGCAAAGAGGCATTCTAAATCTTGAACTGTCAATCCGAGGCGTTTTGCGCAATTTCGGCCTAAAAGTCGGCAAGGTTTCAAAAGGAGAATATGAAGCCCGTATTCGAGAGCTGGCTATCGGGAACCCGATGCTGGAATTGGCGGTGGTAGCGACATTGAATGCCCGGGCAACAATGAAAGACCAATTTGCTGAATTGGACAGGCAATTGCTTGCCCTTGCCAAGCGTGACCCTGTTTCTAGACTGATGATGACCATGCCCGGTGTGGGTGCAATTGTCGCCCTGACGGTCAAATCTGCCATTGATGATCCGGGTCGCTTCAAATCTTCCAAAGATGTTGGTCCCTGGGCCGGCCTCACGCCAAAACGAAACCAATCTGGCGAAACGGACATCGTTGGACGCATTACCAAGGCTGGCGATACATCACTTAGAGCGGCGCTCTATCAAGCAGCGACGGTGATGCTCAATAATGCGAAGCACAATTGGCTAACAGCCTGGGCACTACGCGTCGCCAGTCGGCGAGGCAAGAAACGGGCTACGGTCGCACTTGCTCGGCGGATCTGCGTTGTCCTGCACAATATGTGGCAGCATAGAACCAAATTCGAACTCACGCGTGCCGGTGCCATGTCGACGCAAGTATAAAGCGAAGCAAATAGTTCTTTCAAAATAGGAGAACAGGCGACTGAGGAAACGGTCTCCAACTGAGGTCCCTCGCTGGGACGTGGAACCATGATGCCGTGACATCCCCCGTGTCAACAACACTGAGCACGACACTAAGATGGGCACATGGATCCTTTAAGGACAACGTATCAAGTGGCAGTCCAATTCTTGGAGCTGACTACGGACAGAAGCATTTACCCGGCGAAGGAAAATCACTGCGCAAGACTGGATCGCGGGTGCCTTGCTCAATCCGATTTTGATTCACACAAATCGAAGGCTACATGTCGCTGTTGTGGCTTGAGATTATCTGGTGTCGGGCGCGAGATCATCGCAAATTTCGGCTAAGATTGTTTGAGACTGTAAATCGCGTCTGGCTCAAAATAGTTTCGACCGGGCGCAGATTTTCTGAGACCGGCTCACATTCCTGAGACTTGGGATCAGCAAGGTATGAATGGCTGCTCAGAGCCCGAAGCCGCCATTTCCGTCCAACCAAAATGCCGCCAAGGCATTCGGCAGGTTTTAGTCGAAGAACAGTGCTTTTGATCACATCATTTGTGCAATGCATTGATCGAGGGGGCTATCATGAAGCGGCGTGGATGAACTCAATAAATCCTATGACAGCAAGGTATGCTTGTTCAGCTTCTTCTCTTGTGAAACTCGTATCACCTCGGTGTATGACCCTGTTGCGCTTTTCGTACGCATCCGTGTTCCATACTGAACAAACCTGTTGCGCGCGTATGTTTTGAATATTGGTGAGGTCGCACAAGTGCTTTTCCAATAGATAGCCGATGTTTCCCTTTTCTATGGCCTCTCTATAGGGTTTATCTTTGCCGTTGCTTGATTTCAGCGTCGCAATGCCTTGATCTTCACACAGTTTCAACAGTCTAGTTTGCACATATGTCTCAAATGCTGTTCCGAACATAACGATGGCAAGTGGGTAATCCTCATCGTAAACGATGAGTTTCTTACCAGCATTGAGCATTTTTTCGAACGTTTGTATTCCGCGATCAAGTTGTAGCCGCCCGGCGATCCTGTCAATTGCATCGCTTCTCTGGCGAAACGAGCTTAGTGCATCCTCTGGTGGCAAAGTAAGTGTTACGCCATGATCTAGTGCATCCTGTCGGAACTGAGTTTCCCCACTAAGCAAGCCCTCTTGAACCCTATAGACCGGATTCTTGTTGTTTAGGTAGTTGTCCCCGTACCCATGAAAAGTCATGACGCGGTATACATCAAGGAAGCGAGCTAGGCAGGATTCCGCGAATGCCTCTCTATTCTCCTGCGGTATGCTGGCGCAGAATCTAATATTTACCAAGTTCGCTACTCCGTTTCGGGTGTAACCTGTTGAGAAGATATCCGCTCTCTCTATGAAGTAGTTTCCGATAACATCTTGGCCGCCAGACCTATTGGGCACACTGGGGTCAAAGCTGACCCCATTTTGGATCTCCCAATTAGGGTTCTTACTTTTGTACGGGTGAAAGGATGCGTGTTCGAGTTTTTCGAAATATATTACTGCGTCCCAGCCATCCACACGCATTTGAAAAGCCTGATGGTCAATAAATCCAAAGTTTATGTTCAAGTAATAGCTATAGATAACAACATTCTGATCCATGTCGTCCGCCCTCAGTCGCGTGTTTGCAAATCATTTGCGTGAAACAAATTTTGGTATGGCCAATTTGGTTTAACATGATGCCAACCCGAGAGACCCGCAACCCTCGATCCGGTTGATGAGCCAGAGCTATCACGAGCGGAAAATTGCAAGCTGCTACAGCTGTATGAACAAGAATGGTATGGGTGTCGCCCAATACTTTGTTTTTGTAAGACATTTTCTTCTTGATCTTTAACGCCCCATTACAGAAGGGGATGTCAG
>NZ_WQFE01000031.1 GCF_013033965.1 Ruegeria atlantica | reverse complement strand
GGCGCTTGCTTCACCGCAAATCCGCCGCATAATCACATGAACCAGATGCGCCAGAACCTCTCTTAGCTCACGCCGCCATCTGTCCCAAAATCCCTGACAAGGGACAAGATTGAGATGCAGATCAATCGACCGTATCAGATGATTTTGAGGAACATGATCTTCCAGAGAGAACTCGTAAAACAGCGCCGCTTGTGCTTCCTGCCTCGGTCCCATCATCGCAAATACTTCCGCCCAATGCGGGATTTGAAACAGCGTCTTGCCACCCGTTCAACCAGAGTTTTTTTACAACATCGGCCCAGCAGGAAATTGATCGCGAGCGCAGCATTCGAAACGTTTGGCTAGGATTTTCGGCTGGATTCGACGACGAAGAAAAAGGATATTTAAGGTTGTCAGATCATTTCGCACAATGGAGAATCAAATGCGTCGATCGATCCTAACGCTGCTAATGGCAATGGGGATATTGGGCGGCCCCGCATCGTCCCAACCGCTTTTGGAAGAATCCGAGGCCTTCAATCCCTACAGCGAGACGGCGATGGCAATTACCGGCCCAGTGATCTTGTCCACCAATCGAATGGTTTTCGAAACCGGCAGATTTCTTGATCTCGAAGTTCATGACCCTCGAGCTGACGGCAGTTGGGGCGCGTCAGGTGATGTGCCTATTGCTCAGGTATTCCGTGTGTCAGGGGATGTCGGAACCTTGCGGCGGGGAAACACGCTTTGTGGCGACCAGCCAATAACCTATATGGCAGCCTGGGACGAAGAAGGCTCCGGTTTCAACTATCTAGGCATCGCAATGTTCACAGGGATAGACGCGCCTACAAACATTGCCGACCAGACGATGTGCGCGACCTATTTCTTCTCGATGAATGTTGGGGACTAGTTCAGAAGTTGCCCCAGCATATTCGACCGGGCGGGCCATTCATCGCCTAGTGCAAGCATGTGATTCAACGGTAGGGAATGCTGAACAACAAGAAGCTGTTGGTCTGGGTGATTACAAGCGCTCTGTAAGCGGCGGTGCGAAAGTCAGCCACGGCAGCGGCAGGATGATCCTGCTGCGGGCGGCGTAAAAGCCGGCCAGTTTTGGCCCTTTCTGGTTTCAGGGAGGGCGGGAGCATTTTCACCGTGGAACTTTATCGGAAGGTTCGCCATGCGTATTTCCGCGAAGGCATGAGCAAGAGAGCCATCGTCCGCCATTTCGGGATCTCGCGGGACAGCGTTGACAAGATGATCGTGTTTTCGGTGCCGCCGGGCTATCGGCGGACTGCACCGATCCGGCGCCCGAAGCTGGACGGTTTCACCGGGATCATTGTCACTGTGCCCTAAATTACTGGACGCAGACACATTGCCGGACATTTGGCCCGGTTTTGTGCCCTTAATTCTCGGATATCCACAGGCTAGCGGCGACTTTTTTCGAGGGTGCGATCTGCGCATCGGAGCAACTCCGCACGGTCCGCATTCACACCGAGTTGTTCGATTGCTATTTTCGCCACCGTCAGAAAGTCGGGTTTAGTTGTGTTGTCGGATTTCCGTGCCGGGAACCGGGCCTTCTGAGTTTTGCGATCATCTGGCTCGTGACTCGACGGACTGCATGAAAGGTGAACGAGTTGATCCAATAAATTGCGTTGACCAGGGAATGCCATGCGCAGCCTATCTCGTGCGGTAGGATCACGACGCATCGCAATAGATACGGCCACCAATGGTCGCGTCATCAACAGGTTAACAGCAGCGAGCATTGCATACCGGTTCTGGCGGGATTTGGAGCAAAACCCCGCGTGACGAAGTTCTGGCGCAAGTACCCGTACAACCTGTGGCGCCAAGTCCAATTGCCGACCAACTTGCTGACTTCCGCGCCAATACATTTGCTCCAACCACCCAGCGCCCTTTGAAGCTCGGGCTTCCAACCGTAAGGGAACTTGAAACTCTTCACTTGACGCTGTGCCGAGAGGTAATAAGCCAGTACCACAGGACTTACAGGTCATAGACCATGCGTAGCGCCAATGACGCAGAGAGATGCCGGGCACTTTTTGCGTACATGTCGGACAGTATTGAAAGTCTGAACAGGATACACATTCGACTGGAAATCCGGCGCGGTGTACGAGCAACATGCCCTGTATATCACTCGACGGCAGATGAGTCAGAGCACCGAACCGTTCGATATTTGCGCGTCGCAGATCGTGACTGGTCTCCGGCGGCTTATCACCCGAAAACCCGAGATAGCCAAGCAATTCAGGAGCAGAGCAATAGTTGGCCGCAGCAAGCCGCGTGACCCAACTTGATAACAATTCGTCTTGTAACGGCGGTGGACGCCTCGGCAGGGGACGAATAGTCACTATGAACCGCCCCGGGTTTACCGGAGAGTCAAACACTCCGAAGGTGAGCCTTATGACGAAGAAGAAACATACCCCCGCCTATCCGGCCGAGCTGCGTGAACGCGACGTCCGTCTTTTCCGCGAGAACCGCTCCGAGCACACCAGCGATAATGCGGCCTATCGTGCGATTGCGCCGAAGCTTGGCTGCTCGCCCGATAGTCTACGGGTTTGGTGTCAGCAGGCGGAACGTGATGCCGGAGAGCGTGCGGGCCTGACGAGCGCCGAGAAGGATCGGATCAAAGATCTTGAGCGATAGGTTCGGGAGCTGCGCCAGGCCAATGAGATCCTGAAGAAAGCTTCTGCGTATTTTGCCCTGGCGGAGCTCGACCGCCCATTCAAACGATGATTGCCTTCATCGAGGATCACAAAGTGGCCCACGGGGTCGAGCCGATCTGCAGGGTGCTGCCGATTGCCCCGTCCACGTTCTATGCCCATGCCGCCATTGCCAATGATCCTGATCTGGCATCGGACCGGGCCAAGCGTGACATCATTGATGCTGAGAAGATCAAAGCGGCCTTTGATGGAAGCGGCAAGCGTTATGGCGCGCGTAAAATCTGGCATGATCTGCGACGCGACGGCCATGACATCGCACGGTGCACAGTTGAACGGCTGATGAAAGCGATGGGAATGCAGGGTGTTGTACGAGGGCAAAAGCCGATCACGACCAACCCCGACACCTCTCAGCCGTGCCCGGATGACAAGGCCAATCGCGACTTCACAGCCAATACGCCAAACCAGCTTTGGGTGAGTGACTTCACCTATGTCTCGAGCTGGCAGGGTATGGTGTACGTCGCCTTCAT
>NZ_WQFE01000030.1 GCF_013033965.1 Ruegeria atlantica | reverse complement strand
CTGTCCCAAGGTCTTCCTCTCCGCAATCGCACTCGCAGCAACCGTCATCTATTGGCTATGAATCCTGACCCTAGAGGGTTTCGCTTGGATTGCGGATCGAACTAGCAACTGTATTTCTCAGGGGGTCTGAGCCGACCAGTTTTGCTGAGATTTGAGGAGTGCGTTTGCGATTGTGACGAGCTTTCTAGCGACTGCTGTGATGATGACTTTGTGTGGCTTGCCCGCGTCACGCAAACGATCTGCGAAGATCTTGAGATGCGGATTGTGATGATTCGCGACGAGAGCAGCCTGGAACATGACGTGTCGTACCTGTCGCCGTCCGCCACCAATGGCGCGCTTGCCGCGCATCGCACCGCTGTCGTGAGCAATGGGAGCCAGGCCCGTGAGCGCAGCAGCTTGTTCTCCCGAGAGTTGGCCCAGTTCTGGCATTTTCGCGATCAGCATAGTGCTGGCAACGGGGCCGATCCCAGGGATAGAACGCAAGATACCAGCGGTTTGTGCAAGGCCCTGATCTGCAGCGATCGTCTGCGCAATCTGGTCTTCCAATTTACCGATCTGTCGATCCAACAGCGCCCTCAGCTCAGCATCAATTTCAGTGAATATCCCATCCGTTCCCAACTTCTCATGCGCCTTGATCTGCGCCAGAAGTCTCTTGCGCGTCTCGACAAGCTGCGCACGCTTTGATGCCAAGGCTCTGAGAAGGCGCAATTTCCCATGTGGCAGTTCGCGCCCTGCGTCTGGTCGAAATGCCATGAACCACGCAATGAGTTCCGCGTCGATCCGATCCATCTTGGCGCGTGTGCCACGGCTGGCGGCGAAGGCTTTGATCTGAGCTGGCGGTAACTGCCGGGTCGCGATTCCGGCTGCATCCAGCGCGGTCCACAGACGCCATTCCTACCCTCCAGTCGCCTCGAAACAAACAAGCGCGTGCGTTGATTGTGCCAGACCAACAAGCTGCGCGTGGCCCTCATCGCTGTTCGGAAGCCGCAACCTACGAATGTCCGGGAGACAATGAACGTCAAGCCAATCGCGGCTGACGTCTATGCCGATGATCTGCTCGTGTGATACTTTGTTCATACCCTCTTCCTTCTGCTCCGCGGTCCAGACCGGCCGCATTCAACTGTTCGAGACGATGAAGAGAGACGGTGCTGGCTCGCTAGGAAACGTGGTCATGCCACAAGGCTCAGACGCCATACACCGCCCCGTCAGTAACCTCGGCAAAGGTGGCTGACGGGGGTCAAGTTAGCAAACTCGAGATACAGAAGGCTCAGGACCCATCTACTTCATCTAGCAAAATGATTCACGGCTAGAAAACTAGACGGTTACAAAGTCAGATCTATTCTGGCCAACATAAGCGCAGATGAAGAGTTGTGAGCCCTTCTTTCCCAAGTCGCACGGCAAACTCGCGTTGATGACAGCCGTGTCTTGAGTGGGATTTTCTTCATCAATCGTAACGTGTTACGGCGGCGGAATACACCTAGGGAATATGGACCTCACAAGACGCTCTATAATCGTTGGAAGCGATGGAGTGACAAAGGTATCTTTGCCCAGATGTTGGTCGGCTTGGCTGCCAACCACGGCGAAGAAAAGACGGTCATAATCGATGCTACGTACCTCAAAGCCCATCGCACAGCGTCCAGTCTTGCGGTGAAAAAGAGGGACGTGGACGTCTGATTGGGCGCACCAAGGGTGGCATGAACACAAAATTACATGCGGTTTGTGACAGTCAGGGACGCACTTTGAATCTGTTTGTCACTGCAGGTCAGGTCAGCGACTACATTGGTGCGAGAGCATTGATCAGCAGTCTGCCAAATGTCGACTGGACCTGTCCCGTTTTCGTGCCGCCCCCAGTGCTCGTTTAGGCCACTTTCCGTTCGAATGCGGCCGGGCTTTTCCATCCCAATGCTGAGTGCCGCCGTCGCGGTTTGTAGAAGCCGTTTATGTATTGGAAGATGGCCAGCTCTGCATCTCTGCGCGTCTGCCACGACCTGCGCCAAATGAGCTCAGCCTTGATCGTTTTTGAAGAACGTCTCGACGGCCGAATTATCATAGCAATTGCCCTTGCCTGACATCGACACTTTGAAGCCGTGCTGGCGCAGGATCTTCCGGTAGTCATGTGAGCAGTATTGCGACCCACGGTCCGTATGATGGATGCAGCCCCCAAGGCGGTTGCCGCAGTGCGATAGCCATCTTCAAAGCCCGAATTGCGAGATCACGCTTCATGCGGTTGCTCATCGCCCAGCCAATGACACACCGGGAATGTAGATCAAGGATCACAGCCGGGTAGAGCCAACCTTCACGGGTCCATACATAGCTGATATCGCCCGCCCATTTCTGGTTCGGCTGATCTGCGCGGAAGTCCCTGTTCAGCAGGTTCGGTGCGATGTTGAAAGCGTGGTTGCTATCGGTCATAACCTTGTATCTCTTTGACCTTTCAACCCGTATGCCATTCTCACGCATCTACCTACCAACGCGGCAATGGCCAATGTTCAGACCCAGCTCCTTAAGTTCTTCGGTCATTCGTGGACGTCCATAGCTGCCCAGGCTGAGCCGGGATTGTTCCTTGATATGGGCCAGCACGACCCTGTCTGTTCGCTGACATCCAGAACCTGGCAAAGCCGGTTGGTCGGGAAATCGCAGCCATGCTCTTCGATGAGCCGAAATCTCATGGCTTTTGGCTCACGAAGAAGGCCGTGGCCTTTTTTAGGATATCCCTCTCCTCCTTGAGAATGCGGTTCTCCCGTCGAAGTCGCTCGTTCTCACGGGCAAGGTCTAGTTCCTTGTCGGGAAACCACATCAGTGTCTCGATGCGCTGTGACCCATTTGTTCAGCGTCGACAGGCCAACACCCAAATCTGAAGCAACCTGCCTGCGTGACAGCCCGCTCGTCAGCGCAATTCGCACGGCGTCAGCGCGGAATTTGTCTGTCCGTTTCATTCCCATAGTTCGCCTCCTTTGCCGCAAAAAATGCTATCAAAGGAGCGACATCAAACCGCGACAGGTCCATAAAACTTCAGACTTGAACTGACAGATATCTCAGCTTGCGACGCTGAGAGTGGGTTGGGCATTGCTCAACTCGTTCGTGCTCCTGTTTCGCTTTCCGAAATCCTTCATTAGTGGTTTATGTCGGAATCATATTTAACTACTGATATCGAGTTATCCCACTCCTTTTGGTGCGATTTTGTTGGCCACCATATGGTGGACGCTTTCGAAGGCAGAATTGAGACGATTACTTTTGGAGTTTACGCTACATTGCGAGAGCCCCCTCACTCACGGTATCCATTATGCCATTCCCAGCTGTACTCCCCAGCCCATCACTCACAGCGCGTCTTTAGACCCCCACGCGCGGGAATGGCAGACGGCGGGTGCAATCGCCCCCGCACTCGCCGTCGCCTATCACCTTTGCCATCTGCGTCTCGATCTGGTGCCCTCTGCGTCTCGATCTGGATGGTGAGTGAGGCCCACATCTCATTATATGAAACACCTGCATGACACATAAGAATATCTGGTTCTCTCAACGGTTCACGCAGAAAGCATTACCAAATTGTTTGTCAACGTTTCAAAGAGTCATTGTCGGCGCGGTCAGACGTTCCGCTCGAAGGTATAGCTATTTCAAAGATCGTGTGCATCTGACCCCCTTGAGCCACCCCGACTGAACTGGTCCACCGCTATGTTTAGGAAACGGAGGACCAAG
>NZ_WQFE01000003.1 GCF_013033965.1 Ruegeria atlantica | reverse complement strand
GCCGTCGCCGCCGCCGCTGCCATCGCTGCCACCGCCGCCGTCACCGCCGCCGCTGCCATCGCTGCCACCGCCGTCGTTACCGCCACCGTTGCTGCCACCGTTACCGTCGCCGCTGTTGGAGTTTCCGCCACCGTTGCTGCCGCCGTTACCGTCGCCGCTGTTGGAGTTCCCACCACCGTTGCTGCCACCGTTACCGTCGCCGCTGTCGGAGTTTCCACCGCCGTTGCTGCCACCGTTACCGTCGCCGCTGCCGGAGTTTCCACCGCCGTTGCTGCCGCCGTTACCGTCGCCGCTGCCGGAGTTTCCGCCGCCGTTGCTACCGCCGCCGCCGCTGCCGCTGCCAGTGTCTGCACCGCCATTGCTGCCGCCGCTTCCGTTGCTGCCGCCGCCGTTACTGCCGCCAGCGCCACCGCCATTGCCGCCACCGCCATTGCCGCCGCCATTGCCGCCACCGCCATTGCCGCCGCCGTCACCGCCGCCGCCGCCATTGCCGCCACCGCCTTCACCGTTTTCGCCGCCATTGGTCGACGAGCCAGAGCCGCCGTTCCCACCGGCGTCGCCGGCCGACGTGTTGCTGCGGCTAACCGATTCGTTGTCGTTACCGCGGTTGGTCTGATCGGTTAGGACAGTCGCTGTTGGAATGTCGGTCAAAATGGCCGCGAACAGGGGGCACGCCTGAGACGTACGGGCCAGGATATCCTCGAAGTCGGCGCGGCGTTGAATGTAACGCAGCATCCGCTTGTCGACGACTTTGCAACTACAAAGCGTTTCAGTGGATACAGATTGACGGGCTGTTTTGACTTTGCAAACCTCAGCCGCATGAGCCGCGCTTGTTGCCATCAATGGGAATGCCGCGGATAAAAATACAAACGAATACAAACGGGACCTTACGCGCATAGCGCTACTCCTTTAAACTCATTACCTACACCTTAGAATTAAGTAATTGTGCCACAGATTTGACAAAAATACAGCCACATCTTGTCTCATTTTTCATTCGAGTGTCAGCAAAAATTGCAAGGAACTGTGCAACCTATTGGTGAAACTGTATGAAAAACAACAAAAAAGCCCGTCGGACGGACGGGCTTTATTTTGGTTAATTTAGTCGATTTGGAAGCAAATATGTCACAATCTTGGCATTGTGGAGCGTTTGGAAACAATGCCCGGAGCTGGTTCAAGCCGATTTTGCCATCCGTTTCCGCTCGTGCGGATCAAGGAAACGCTTGCGCAGCCGAATGGCGTTTGGCGTGACTTCAACCAATTCGTCATCATCGATGTAGGCAATCGCCTCTTCCAGGGAAAACTGGACATGAGGTGTCAGACGAACGGCATCGTCGGAACCGCTGGCACGCACGTTGGTGAGCTTCTTGCCTTTGAGCGGGTTAACCTCAAGGTCATTGTCGCGTGAATGCTCACCTATAACCATTCCCTGATAAACATCGGTCTGTGGGGCCACGAACATCCGGCCGCGCTCTTCCAGGTTCCAGAGCGCATAGGCCACGGCCTGACCTTTCTCCATCGAGATCAGAACGCCCGCGCGACGACCAGGGATTGCGCCTTTATGAGGCGCCCAGTCGTGGAAAACACGGTTCAGAACACCAGTGCCGCGTGTGTCGGTCAGAAACTCACCATGGTATCCGATCAACCCGCGTGACGGCACATGCGCGATGATGCGGGTTTTACCTGCGCCTGCAGGGCGCATTTCGACCAGCTCTCCCTTGCGGGCACCAGTGATTTTCTCGATTACCGAGCCAGAATACTCGTCGTCTACATCGATGGTGACTTCTTCGATCGGTTCCAGACGCTGGCCGTCTTCCTCGCGGAACAGAACCTGCGGACGAGAAATGCTCAGCTCAAACCCTTCGCGACGCATGTTCTCGATCAGAACTCCCATCTGAAGTTCACCGCGACCGGCGACTTCAAAGGCTTCACCTCCGGGGGTGTCGGTGATGCGGATCGCCACGTTCGATTCGGCCTCTTTCATCAGGCGATCCCGGATGACGCGAGACTGCACCTTTTTGCCGTCGCGACCGGCCAAGGGCGAGTCGTTGATGCCGAAGGTCACGGTGATGGTTGGCGGATCGATAGGTTGCGCGGGCAGGGCTTCGTCGACCTGCGGCGCAACCAGCGAGTCGGCCACGGTCGCTTTGCTCATGCCTGCAATGGTGACGATGTCGCCTGCCTCGGCCACGTCGATTGGCTGCTGTGCCAACCCGCGGAACGCCAGGATTTTCGACGCACGGAAGTTTTCGATCTGTGTTCCGTCACGGCTCAGCGCCTTGAGGTTGTCACCGGCCTTCAAGGTGCCGCTTTCGACGCGGCCCGTCAGGATGCGTCCGATGAACGGGTCGCTGCCCAGCGTCGTGGCCAACATGCGGAAGGGTTCGTCTTTGCGCTCGGCCTGTTTGGGGGCGGGAACGTGATCGACGATAAGGTCGAATAGCGCGGTCAGGTCCTTGCGGGGACCATCCAGTTCCATGTCCGCCCAACCCGAACGGCCCGAGGCATACATAGACGGGAAATCCAGCTGATCATCATCGGCACCAAGGTTTGCGAACAGGTCAAAGCACTCATCGAGTGCACGATCAGGCTCGGCATCCGGTTTGTCGACCTTGTTCAGAACGACAATGGGACGCAAGCCAAGCGCCAGCGCCTTGGAGGTCACGAATTTGGTCTGCGGCATCGGACCTTCGGCTGCGTCCACCAGCAGGACAACGCCGTCCACCATGCTTAGGATCCGCTCAACCTCGCCACCGAAATCGGCGTGGCCGGGGGTATCAACGATGTTGATCCGGGTGCCATTCCACTCGACCGAAGTCGCCTTGGCAAGGATGGTGATGCCGCGCTCGCGCTCCAAATCGTTGCTGTCCATGGCGCGTTCCGCCACCGCCTGATTTTCCCGGAACGCACCGGATTGTTTGAGCAGCTCATCCACCAGGGTCGTCTTGCCGTGGTCCACGTGAGCGATGATTGCGATATTGCGCAGGTCCATGAGAGGTCAGCCTTTGAACGGGAAGTTGCCGCGCGCATAACGCGGTTTGACTGAATAGGCCAGCCCTAACCGGTCATCAGTGGCCGGCTGTGTTGGAAAACAGGTGAATGACAAGGATTCCGGTCAAAATCATGGCCAATCCAACCACAGCGGGCCAGTCGAGGCGCTGACCGAAAACGATGAATCCGATAATGGCAATCAGCACGATCCCCAGGCCTGACCAAATGGCATATACGATGCCAACCGGCATGTATTTCAGGGTGAGGCCGAGCAGGTAGAAGGCCACTCCGTATCCAACAACTACCAGAACAGAGGGCCAAAACCGGCTGAACTGCTGGCTGGCCTGCAGCGCCGAGGTGCCAATCGTTTCAGCGATAACCGCCAGCAAAAGGATGAGATAGGCTTTGGGCAATGTGTGCCTCGAGTTTAGTTGCGATGCGGAAGGGTTGAGCACGATATTCCGTTTCGCGGCAAGAAGAATTTGGGCGAAAATCAGGAAAGTTACGACCGCCTGGCAAATGGGGTGGTGTGCCGGTGAGGTCAGGATAACCATACTATTTCAAAGAGATAGATTCTGATATGAAGCAGATGTTTTTTAGTTTTCTTTTATGAGTTTTCTATGACGAAATTTGCGATATCCGTGATCGTCGCTTCGGCATTGATAGTGGCGCTTGGGTGGCTTGCGGGCGGGGGGTCCGTCGACATAAACGCAGCCAGTGGTGTTGAGCGGTTCGAAAGTTTTCAGGTTTAAGTGCCTGCCGGAACGATTGGAAAAGGGGCCTTAGCGCCCCTTTTTCTTTTGGCTCAGCCGACAGCATTTTCCGAAAAGTACGTGCTCAGTTTCGGCCGCAGCCACGACCACAGTTCTGGTGCGCCGCGATTGATCGGCGTTCCCACGCGCTGTTCGATTTGGGCAAAGGTTACGTCGTAATCCACCCAGGATCCTCCGCCGGTTTCAAGATTTCCGACCGGGGTTTGAAACCGATCAATGGCCTTGGCAAAGCGCGCATCTGCAGTTTCGGCGTCCTCGAACTCTTGCCAAAGTGTCCGGAAAGTCAACTGAGGTGCCTTGGGCAGCAGACCAAAAAGCCTGTCGGCAGCGGCCTGTTCTTCAGCCTCTTGCGCGGCGTGGTCCACCTGACCGTGGATGGGGTGATCTCCGGCGTCGATCTCGACAATGTCGTGCAGCAGCAGCATCTTCAGGACACGTTCCAGAGACACGCCAGGCTGCGCGTATTCCGCCAATACCCAGGCAAACAGCATGATGTGCCAGGAATGTTCGGCCGAGTTTTCAAACCGCTCTCCGGACAACAGGCGTGAAGCGCGGTAAACGGATTTAAGGCGGTCTGCCTCAGCTAAAAAAGCCAGCCGCTCGGAAAACGCGGATTCGGACGCTGATTGCTTGTTCAGCAGGGCGCTGGCTAAGCTGTGCGCTTCAGGGAATTCCTGCGCCAGATATGCAGCGCGACCAGTGCTGAGGTTTTCTCGGACAACCTCGACATGGTCAGGGTTGGGAGTTGGTGCGCACATGACTTGAAACAGCGGTTGGCATCGGTCGAGGTATTTGGCGAATTTGGCGTCTGGCGTCGTGTCGGCTTCGAATTCTTCCCAGAGGGCACGAAAAACGATTGTCTGGTCGTCCGGCAAAAGCCCGAACAACTTATCCGCAGCGACCCGCTCGGCCTGCTCTACCGCGCTCCAGTCGGTGTCCAGATGAATGGGGTGATCGCCCACGATGATCTCAACCAGATCGTGCAACAGAAGCATGCGTATGACGCGGTTGATGTCGACGTCGTCACCCGCCAGCGGCTCCATTGTCAGCGCCCATAACGCCAGGTGCCAACTGTGCTCTGCGGCGTTTTCCGGCCGGGACTGATCTAGTAATGCATTCGCGCGATCGACCGACTTCAGCCTGTCCGCGCGTTTCAGGAATTCAAGTTGCGCGGACAGTCTTTCAGTCATTTCTTTTCAATCGCTTTCACTTGGGATCGGTGTTTGGTCAGTCTATCGATGACAAATTTGCGCGCCTTGCGTTCTGCCATGCGCACACGAATCTCAGTTAGGAACGCTTCTTCCAGAGTCTGTGAGGACGCACCCAAAAGCTCTCCCACTTCGACAAAGAAACGATCATCGCCGGTTTCATCCATCACCTTCATCGTGTCCTCAGCCAGTTTGGAGGCGAGGTTACTGATGGTGTCGGACATTAGCGCGTGTTCTCGGTCAGGCGACGTTTTACATAGTCGCTGACATCGGTGATCAGCGTGTCCATGTGACGATCCTGGAAGAAGTGATCAGCACCTTCGACCTCATTATGAGTGATGGTGATGCCCTTCTGCTCGTGCAGTTTGTTGACCAGAGATGTGGTGTCGGCGGGTGGTGCTACACGGTCAGAGGAACCATTGATGATCAGGCCAGATGACGGGCAGGGCGCCAGAAATGAAAAGTCATACATGTTCGCGGGCGGCGAGACACTGATGAAACCGGTAATTTCCGGGCGCCGCATCAACAGCTGCATGCCGATCCATGCACCAAACGAGAAACCCGCGACCCAGCAGTGTTTCGAGTTGTTATTCATCGACTGCAGGTAATCCAGCGCCGAGGCGGCATCGCTCAACTCTCCGACGCCCTGATCGTATTCGCCCTGGCTGCGGCCTACGCCGCGGAAGTTAAAGCGCAACACGGTAAAGCCCATGTTGTAGAACGCGTAGTGCAGGTTATAGACCACCTTGTTGTTCATGGTCCCGCCAAACTGAGGATGCGGGTGCAGCACGATGGCGATCGGTGCGTCTTTTTCCTTTTGCGGGTGGTAGCGGCCTTCCAGGCGGCCTTCGGGTCCGGGAAAAATCACCTCGGGCATGTGTGCTTTGGTCCTGTCTTTTTCTTCCTGATGCCACGATATACTTGACGGTTATCGTATGGCACTTTAGAACGGTTCTAATTGTGATGCTATGCGCAAGGCGCTGCTTGTCGGAGATACGCACTGGCGGCGGCGGCGTCAATGTTTTCGCGTATAACCTGCCATAAGGGAAAGACAATGAAGCTTTCGACGAAGGGTCGTTACGCGATGGTTGCTTTGGCTGATATAGCATTGCAGCCGACTGAAGGGTTGGTAACTCTTAGCGAAATATCTGAGCGTCAGGATATTTCTCTGCCATATCTCGAGCAGCTGTTTGTCAAGCTACGCCGGGCCGAGTTGGTGTCGTCGGTGCGCGGACCTGGTGGCGGCTACCGATTGGCGCGCCCGGCATCCGAGATTCGCGTTGTCGAAATTCTGGCCGCGGTGGACGAAACCGTTGATGCCTTGCAGAAGGGCGCGGGGGCTTCGGGTGCGTCGTCGGGCAGCAGGGCGCAATCCTTGACCAACCGGTTGTGGGAAGGTCTAAGCGCACATGTCTATGTCTTTCTGCACCAGACGCGATTGTCCGACGTGATCAAGAACGACCTGGCCCCATGTCCTGCCGTACCAAGCCTGTTTGCCGTGGTTGATGAGTGATCCATTGCCCTTTATGTCACCCACACTTCACCGGTTTTCCATCAGGAAAAAGATGTATCCATGAATCGTATTTATCTGGATCATAACGCCACAACGCCGCTCCGCCCCGAGGCGCGCGACGCCATGGTTGCGGCGATGGACCTGTGCGGAAATCCTTCATCCGTGCATGCCGAGGGTCGTGCGGCCAAGGCTTTGGTAGAACGCGCCCGCGCGCAGATCGCTGCGGCATTTGGAGCTGACGGCGCAGACATTGTGTTCACGTCCGGATCCACTGAAGGGGCCGCGTTGACCCTGGCGGGACGGGAACTGCATGGGTCCGCACTTGAGCATGATGCGATCCGGTCGTGGATCATCGAAGACTTGCCCGCGTCGCAGTCCGGTCAGGTGGATGTTCCAAACCCTGTGCAGTCAACCCTGCAACTGGCGAATTCCGAGACCGGGATTGTCCAATCGATTCCCAACGGATTGGCCGTGACCGATGCGACTCAGGCGTTTGGCAAATTGCCCGTGGCTTTTAACTGGATGGGCGCCCAAATGGCATTGATTTCGGCGCATAAGCTGGGCGGGCCAAAAGGTATCGGTGCCGTTGTGATGAAACGTGGCACGGATCTGCCTGCAATGATCAAGGGCGGCGGTCAGGAGATGGGCCGGCGCTCGGGCACGGAAAATGTCATTGGAATCGCTGGGTTCGGGGCCGCAGCTGAGGCTGCGGCACGGGATCTCTCCAGCGGTGTTTGGGAACAGGTTCGTGAATTTAGAAATATTCTAGAAAATGCCCTTGAGGCTGGTTCTAAATCTACTATTTTTGTCGGGAAAGGTCAGGATCGCCTGCCAAATACCTCTTGTTTCGCAACTCCGGGCTGGAAGGGTGAAACGCAAGTCATGCAGATGGATTTGGCGGGTTTTGCTATCAGCGCAGGTTCTGCCTGTTCCAGCGGAAAGGTCCGGGCCAGCGCGGTGTTGACCGCAATGGGTTTTGATGAGGTTACAGCAGCCAGCGCGATCCGCGTGTCTCTGGGGCCTATGACCACTGAAGAAGATGTGCTGCGTTTCGCCGAAACGTGGCTTGAAAAAGAAAAGAAGCATCGCGCGCGTGCCGCGTGATCTGACGGAGGGTGTCAAATGGCCGCTTTGGACCAAACCCAGGTAAAAGAAGGTGTCGATCAGGAAACCGTGGATGCGGTACGCGAGGTCGGAACCTACAAATACGGATGGGATACAGATATCGAGATGGAATACGCCCCCAAGGGCGTGAACCCGGATATCGTTCGATTGATCTCGGAAAAGAACGAAGAGCCCGAGTGGATGACGGAATGGCGTCTGGCCGCGTTCGAACGCTGGACACAGATCGAAGAACCAAACTGGGCTATGGTTCACTATCCCAAGATCGACTTTCAGGACCAGTATTACTATGCACGTCCCAAGTCGATGGAGGAAAAGCCGAAGTCGTTGGATGAGGTCGACCCCAAGCTGCTGGCCACCTACGAAAAGCTGGGTATCCCGCTGAAAGAACAGATGATTTTGGCGGGTGTCGAAGGCGCCGAAGATATGCCCGCCGAGGGGCGCAAGGTCGCTGTGGACGCGGTGTTTGACTCGGTTTCTGTTGGTACGACTTTCCAGGATGAACTGGCGAAACACGGTGTGATCTTCTGTTCGATCTCCGAGGCGATCCGCGAGCACCCGGAACTGGTCAAGAAATACCTCGGTTCGGTCGTGCCGGTTTCAGACAACTTCTACGCCACGCTGAACTCGGCCGTATTCTCGGATGGCTCGTTCGTCTACATCCCGCCGGGTGTTCGCTGCCCGATGGAGCTGAGCACATATTTCCGCATCAACGCGGAAAACACCGGTCAGTTCGAACGTACGCTGATCATCGCGGACAAGGGCTCGTATGTGTCCTATCTGGAGGGCTGCACCGCACCGCGACGCGACACGGCACAGCTTCACGCCGCTGTTGTCGAGATCATCATCGAAGAAGACGCCGAGGTGAAGTACTCAACCGTCCAGAACTGGTTCCCTGGGGATGAAGAAGGCAAGGGCGGTATCTACAACTTTGTGACCAAGCGCGCCGATTGCCGGGGCGATCGGTCAAAGGTGATGTGGACGCAGGTCGAAACTGGCTCGGCCGTAACCTGGAAGTACCCGTCCTGCATTCTGCGCGGTGACGAAAGCCAGGGTGAGTTCTACTCGATCGCGATTACCAACAACTATCAGCAGGCCGATACTGGCACCAAGATGGTTCACCTGGGCAAGAACACCAAGTCGCGCATCGTGTCCAAAGGGATCAGCGCGGGTAAAGCCCAGAACACCTATCGCGGGCTGGTCTCGATGCACCCCAAGGCCAAGGACAGCCGCAACTATACCCAGTGCGACAGCTTGCTGATTGGCGACAAATGCGGGGCCCACACGGTGCCTTACATCGAGGTTCGCAACAACTCGAGCCGGGTTGAGCATGAGGCGACGACGTCCAAGGTGGACGATGATCAACTGTTCTATTGCCGTCAGCGCGGTATGGACGAGGAAGAGGCCGTGGCGCTGGTCGTTAACGGGTTCTGCAAAGACGTCCTGCAGGCGTTGCCGATGGAATTCGCCATGGAGGCGCAACAGCTGGTGGCGATCAGCCTAGAGGGATCTGTGGGATAACCCGCGTACTTGAAACGAGGATCGTCGTGACCGTGTTTTTCACAGCATTGAAAATTGTTGCTGGTCCTTGCTCGGGCATAAGGCAAGCGTAGGTATGGAACAGTCTGAACCTCAAAAAGAGGCTGTCCCCATCAAGCTTTTTTGGTGGAACAATAGCCCAAATTTCGGGGATGATCTTTCTCGTGACGTTGTGGCGCATGAGTCTGGTCGGCCCGTGGTGTGGGCAAAACCTGTTCGGGCTGAACTGTTCGCGATCGGTTCGATCATGTCCTTTGTCAGCCGCGGCGCTCTGGGGCGTGGTTCGCCTGTAAAACCGTTCGTTTGGGGAAGTGGATGTATCGAGCCTTTGGCAACGGATTTTGTGAAATCGGTGCGAAGTCCTAAGACTGTGCGCGGTCCAATTACGGCATCTCTTCTGGACCTGCGGAACGTAACCTTTGGCGATCCCGGAGTTTTGGCCAGCCGAGTCCATCCGAGAACTGAGGCGCAGGATGACATCATCGGCATCGTACCACACCATAGCGAGGTCGAAGATCCGAAAATCGTGGCTCTGGTCGCATCGGACCCCAGGTTCAAACTGATAGACACCAGAAGACCGGCCGATGTCGTTTGTGCTGAAATTGCCGTTTGTGCGCAAATCTTCTCTTCCAGCCTGCATGGGCTGATCGTTGCGGACAGTTACGGTGTGGCCAACCACTGGTTCAAACTGAACAAAATACATAAGAAACCCGGATTGAAGTTTTACGACTATGCAACCGGAATTGAACGCGCTTTGCCCCCGCCATTGAACGTGGGGGAGATCGCGAAACTAGCAAAGAACGAGCCTCCGGGTTCACTGGCCTACCAGAATGGTATCGAACAGAGCCAGTTGAACTTGTTGGAGAGCTTTTCAACAATCACGCAAGAAACGGAACTCCATCATGCTTGAAATCAAAAACCTGCACGTGAAACTTGAGGAAGAAGAAAAGCAAATCCTCAAAGGTGTCGATCTGACGGTTGAGGCTGGAAAAGTGCACGCGATCATGGGGCCGAACGGTTCGGGCAAGTCGACGCTCAGCTATGTTCTGTCGGGTCGTGATGGGTATGAAGTGACCGAGGGTTCGGCCACATTGGAAGGTGCGGACCTGTTGGAAATGGAGCCGGAAGAACGCGCTGCTGCCGGCATCTTTCTGGCATTCCAGTACCCGGTTGAGATCCCGGGCGTTGGTAACATGACCTTCCTGCGCACGGCCGTGAACGCACAACGTAAGGCGCGCGGTGAAGAAGAGCTTTCGGCAGCGGACTTCCTGAAGGAAGTGCGTGCCAAGGCGAAATCACTGAAGATTGACGCAGACATGCTCAAGCGTCCGGTAAACGTTGGCTTCTCGGGTGGTGAGAAGAAGCGCAACGAAATCCTGCAGATGGCGATGCTGGAACCCAAGATGTGCATCCTGGACGAGACCGACTCGGGTCTGGACGTTGATGCGATGAAGCTGGTGGCCGAAGGTGTCAACGCGCTGCGGGACGAAGGCCGTGGTTTCCTGGTGATCACCCACTATCAGCGTCTGCTGGACCACATCAAACCCGACGTCGTGCACATCATGGCAGATGGTCGGATCGTGAAAACCGGTGGTCCTGATCTGGCGCTGGAAGTTGAAAACAACGGTTATGCCGACATCCTGGCCGAGGTGAACTGATGGCGCTGCCCGAAGTAAAACAAACCGCGACCGAAGCGCGGCTGGCCACGTTGACCATGCCCGACGCCGGTTGTACCCGGGCTGCGCGTGAAGACGCGCTGGCGCGTGTGCTGGAAATGGGTCTGCCGGGTCGGCGCGACGAGTACTGGAAATACACGCGTCCCGACACGCTGATTTCGCCCGAAGCGCCACGTGCTGCGCTGTTCAATTCGGACGAGCCGCTGCTGTTTGGCAATCTGGATCGATTGAAGATCGTTTTCATCGACGGTGTATTTAGCGCCGAGGACTCGGATGATCTGGAACTGGAAGGCGTCAGCATCGACCGGATCGAGGACATCTGCTGCAAGGATATCCATTGGGCTAAAGAGCTGTATGGCGTCCTCGAAGCGCGTGGGCAATCTCCAGTACAACGGCCTTTGGCGGCTTTGAATACAGCTTTTGCTGCGGACGGTGTCGCAATCCATGTGACCGGTAAGCCGTCGAAGCCGATCAGCCTGATTTATCGCCATGCGTCTGAAACCTCTGACGCGATGCTGCATCACATCATCCGCGTTGAAAGCGGTGCAGAGGTGACGATCCTCGAAAACGGACCAGCCGCGTCGCGTTTCAATAAGTGCATGGAGATCGACATCGCCGATGGCGGCATTTTGCATCACGTTCGCGCACAGGGCAGGGATCACGAACGCCGCGCCGCGACACACATGTTCACGCGTCTGGGGCAGGAATCTGTCTATAAATCCTTCACGCTTACGGTGAACGGCATTCTGACCCGCAACGAGCAAGTCGTCGAACTGACCGGTGATGATGCGGTCGCCCATGTGGCGGGTGCGTGTGTTGGCGATGGCGATTTCCACCATGATGACACGGTTTTCGTCACGCATGACGCGGTAAACTGCGAAAGCCGTCAGGTGTTCAAGAAAGTCTTGCGCAACGGTGCGACCGGCGTTTTCCAGGGCAAAATCCTGGTCAAGGAAGGTGCACAGAAGACAGACGGTTATCAGATCAGCCAATCTTTGCTTCTGGATGACGACAGCCAGTTTCTCGCCAAACCCGAGCTTGAAATCTATGCAGACGATGTTGCGTGTTCGCACGGATCGACCTCGGGCGCGATTGACGAGACGGCGCTGTTCTACCTTCGCTCACGTGGCGTGCCAGTGAAGGACGCCACCAACATGCTGACGCTGGCATTTCTGGCCGAAGCGGTCGATGAGATCGAAGATGCGGCATTGGCCGAGGCCATCGTGAACCGCCTAGAAGGCTGGTTGTCGCGGCATATCTGATGCCTTTGACCGCGGATATCGTGGCCACCTATCGGGGGCCGGGACGGGTCGTGCGGCGGCTTCTTGACCTTGGCCCGCGCGAGGACAGGGCGCTGGTGTTTGTCATGGCCTTTTGTGTCGTGGCATTCATCGCTCAGCTGCCCGGCCTTGCGCGGCGCGCGCACATAGAAGGGCTGGAGCTGGATATGTTGATGGGTGGTGCCCTGATGGGCACTGTCTTTATCTTGCCGCTGTTTTTCTACCTGCTGGCATTTGTTTCATATGGTGCCGCCCGTCTGGTCGGCGGTCAGGGAACGTCCTATGGCGCACGGTTGGCGCTGTTTTGGGCGCTGTTGTCCTCGACGCCTCTGGTCCTTTTGAATGGTTTGGTCGCCGGTTTCATAGGGTCTGGCCCGGCCCTGACAATCGTGGGGATTGTCTGGTTCGCAGTCTTCCTGTGGTTCTGGCTGGCAGGTCTCAGACAAGCACAAAGGCAGCAAGAATGAATCCCACTGGCTTTGTCGATCTTGCGATACTGACCCTGACAAACCCGGCCCAGGCGGCCCGGCGACTTTTGGATATGCGTCCAGGGCGCGAGGTTTTGTGGCTGGCGTTCTTTCTGGCAGTGGTGCTGAATGGCCTTGTGCAACTGGGCATTGATCATTTGATCCCGGTCCCTGCTGGCGAACCCGTACCCACACCAGAGCCTGTGTTTCTGGGTTTGATCCGATCTGCCGGCGCCATGATGCTGAGCGTCGGGGCCTTCCTGTTCGTGGGTCGGTTTCTGGGTGGCCGTGCAACGTTCGATGACATCCTGACACTGACGATCTGGCTGCAATACCTTCAGATCGCAGCGATGATGATCACGCTGGTCGCCGCAATTGTGCTGCCGTTTTTGATGCTGATGTTTTTACTGGCCACAGCAATAATCAGTCTTTACGTCACGCTTCATTTTTTGAATGAAGCACACCAGTTCGGTTCGCTTGCTAAATCCTTCGGGGTCATCGTGTTGTCTGCTCTGATCGCAGTGCCCTTTGTCCTCGCATTAACGCCCGGCGGCCCCGTATAGGGAATAGAAGACCATGTATGACGTGCAGAAAATCCGCTCGGACTTTCCGATCCTGTCTCGGGAAGTAAACGGCAAGCCGTTGACCTATCTGGACAATGGTGCATCGGCACAAAAACCGCAGGCCGTTATCGATGCGGTGACGCGGGCTTACTCCGAAGAATACGCGAACGTTCATCGTGGCCTGCATTTTCTGTCCAATCTGGCGACCGAGAAATACGAGTCCGTCCGGGGAACCATCGCTCGTTTTCTTGGCGCGGGGGGCGAGGATGAGATCGTCTTGAACTCAGGCACGACCGAAGGGATCAATCTGGTCGCCTATGGCTGGGCCATGCCGCGCATGCAGGCCGGGGATGAGATCGTGCTGAGCGTGATGGAACACCACGCAAATATTGTCCCCTGGCATTTCCTGCGCGAACGTCAGGGCGTTGTCCTGAAATGGGTCGATGTCGACGCCGACGGCGGGCTGGATCCGCAGGCGGTGATCGACGCAATCGGCCCCAAAACTAAGCTGGTTGCGGTAACGCAGTGTTCGAACGTGTTGGGCACGGTGGTCGACGTCAAAGCGATCACAGAAGGCGCGCACGCGAAGGGCGTACCGGTGTTGGTTGATGGCAGCCAAGGCGCCGTGCACATGCCCGTCAATGTCGCCGATATCGGCTGCGATTTCTATGCAATCACCGGGCACAAGCTTTATGGCCCTTCGGGGTCGGGTGCGATTTACATCAAATCCGAACGCATGGCCGAGATGCGCCCCTTCATCGGCGGTGGCGACATGATCAAAGAGGTCAGCAAGGATCAGGTGATCTACAACGATCCGCCAATGAAGTTTGAGGCCGGAACACCCGGTATTGTCCAGACCATCGGTTTGGGTGTTGCGCTGGATTACATGATGGATCTGGGGATGGAAAACATCGCCGCGCACGAAGCCGATCTGCGCGACTATGCGATGCAAAAACTGACCGGTCTGAACTGGTTGCAGGTTCAGGGCACGCGCCCCGACAAGGCCGCGATTTTCAGCTTTACGCTGGATGGGGCAGGGCACGCGCATGATGTCTCGACCATTCTGGACAAGAAAGGTGTGGCCGTCCGTGCTGGTCACCACTGCGCCGGACCGCTTATGGATTTCTACGGTGTCACTGCGACTTGCCGTGCAAGCTTCGGTTTGTACAACACCACGGATGAAGTCGACATACTCATCGACGCTCTGGAATTGGCACACGATCTGTTTGCATGAAACCTGTCCGTTCCGGGTGGATTTGCAGTTGCGCCCGGATCGGAACAAGGTTAGCTAACGGCCAAGGCACCTGTAGCTCAGTTGGATAGAGCGCTGCCCTCCGAAGGCAGAGGCCAGAGGTTCGAATCCTCTCAGGTGCGCCATTTCTGAACAGAGTCGCTGGCATGCTGTTCCGTGTTGCGCTTCCGGGGCCACAGGTCTTTTTTAGCTTCTCCGCGGAATTGAAGACTTTTTTGCAGTGATCGCGGAACCATGCCTGAGCTCTGGCAGGATTTAACGTTCCCCAAAGTTCTATTGTTAGATTGATGAGCTTTCCGTCCGGCGCTTGATGGATTGTCAAAACAGATGTCTGGATGCTGAATGAGCAACTAAATCAGCACCATTATTAAATAGGCAGCGAATGCTACTACGATGGAAAACACAACCACCGGGGGTGGGTTTTTAGTATTCTTGAATTCTCGTCGAAACGAACCGGCGTGGTATGCCAAATAAAGCGCGGCACCCAACAAAAAAAACGCTACGATATTGGCGACAACCGAAATCATTACTCTCTACCCTACCGTCTCAGTATACCTCTTTTTTGGAAATACCCCTTTCAATATCGTTCAAGTTTTTCTCGTGTCCCAAACATGTACAGGAAAATACGGTGCGTTTTTTCGATAGAAGGATGGTTTTGATGTCGTGAGAACGCCTTCGATCGACCAATTTCCGGTTCGAACGGTGCGATGGTCGGCAAGCTCATTTTTGGGTAAAATATGTGATTGGGGCGTAAAAAAACAAAGAGCGCCCAAGGGCGCTCGTTGTTGCTAAACAGATAGCGGGACTTTTAGCCGCCCCAGCTGCGAACCTCACCGCAATCCATATGGACAAAGTTCGAGCGGTAATATTTGCCAACGCCACCAGCGCGGCAGGACATGGCCGCTTTAGCCATCTGAGAAACGGAACGGGAGGACAGGCGCAAGTCGGCAGCCTGGCCTTTCATGTGCAACGAGTTCTTGGCCACGCGGCGCGAACGCGATCGCAGCATTGCATTAGTTTGAGGGGAACGGTAGCCGGACAAAAGCGTGTAGGGTTCGTTCACGTCCAGCAGGTTGTGAGAGGCCGCCATGATGTCGATGGTGCGCAGGTCCATGGACTTGCTCTGGTCCGTACGCCAGTCGCGCATGAAGTGGTTCACTTCTTTGACTGCATCTTTGATGTATTTGCCGTCCACCCAATAGATCATATCGATCCGTTCGCCGGTACGACCTGAATACATGCGAATGCGGCGGATATCACCGCTGCCGCGCAAAAAACCTGCTGCATTGGAATAAGTCGGTGCTGCTACAACTGCTGTTGCCGCGAATGCGCCCAGTAGGGCACGCCGGGTTAAACCCGATGTACTGCTCGTGGTCATTTTTGTTTCGTCCCGTACTGTTCCTGCCTGCACACGATGTTACGCGCGCGATCTTAATTTTTTCCCATCCCAGATGCGGGATTTATGACACAGTCCGAAAAGGCAGCCAAGAAATCTTTCACATTCATCTTTTCAAGGGGGAATTTTCGGCGATTTTTTGCGCAGGTGATGCAAATCGGTATAATATTGAGGAATTTAGCCGTTGGCGCTGCGCGGCCGATGCAAACGCGCATCAGGCTCGGATAGATGGTTCAAATTGATGTATTTGTGAATGGACAAAAGGTCCAGCCGAAAACCATATTCGTTCAGAACGCGCCTCAGAACGCGCAAAGTATTGAATAATCAGGGTCATCCCATGCGAGCATTTTATCGGTTGCCTAAAAGTCTTATCTTCGCCGCTTGTGTTTCGGCGTCAGCCTCTGTGGCAAGTGCCCAGTCTGCACCTGGGACGGCCTTCCAGATGGCTGTGGCCGAGTTTGCGCCCGCCGGATCGGGCCTTGCTGAGTTTTATCGTTCCAACGCGTTTGCGCCGGTCTGGGTCGGCGACACGCCTGAGCACGAGGCCCGCAGGGCGCGGTTGGTTAAGGCGTTATCGTCCACGAAGCTGCATGGTTTGCCTGAAGGGGCCTATGACGTTCAGTCGATTGTGTCACAGATGCAGGACGCCAGATCGCTGCGGGATTTGGGTGCGGTTGAAATCGCGCTGAGCAAGGCGTTTGTCAGATACGCAAATGATCTGTACTCGGGCGCATTGCGTCCTTCTCAGATCGACGATGGGCTGGTCCGCAAAGTGTCGCGCCGTTCGGCCGATGATCATTTGCAGGGCCTGCTTGCTGCCGAGGGTGACGCGTATTTTGATCAGCTGGCACCGCAGTCCACTCAATACCGCGCGTTGATGAAGCAGAAAATCGCGCTGGAGGCTTTGGTAAACCAAGGCGGCTGGGGCGCTGGTGTGCCCGCGGACAAGCTGGAATACGGCGATGCCGGTCCCAATGTAATTAAGCTGCGTAACAGATTGATTACTATGGGGTATCTCAAACCAACGGCTAGCCCCGATTTCGATGAAGCGATGCTTGCTGCCGTCAAGGATTTTCAACAATCGCATGGCCTGGCCCCAGACGGTGTCGCCGGTCAGGGGACCATCGCCGAGTTGAACCGAACGGCGTCCGAGCGGTTGAAGGCCGTGTATGTTGCACTGGAACGCGAGCGTTGGTTGCCGCGCGAACGGGGTGAGCGGCACATTCTGGTGAATCAGGCGGATTTTTCAGCAAAGATCGTGGACGATGGCCTGGTCACCTTTGAAACCCGTGCCGTGATTGGCAAGAACGTGCATGACCGACGCAGCCCCGAGTTCTCGGACGAGATGGAGCATATGGTCATCAACCCAAGTTGGTATGTGCCGCGCTCGATCATCACCAAGGAATATCTGCCAAAGCTGCAGTCAAACCCGAACGCCGTCGGTCACATCCAGATCACTGATCGTAGTGGCCGTCTTGTGAACCGTGGAGCGGTTGATTTTACTCAATTCAACACCAAGAATTTCCCATTTGCCATGCGTCAACCCCCCAGCAAAAGCAATGCGCTGGGGCTGGTGAAGTTCATGTTCCCCAACAAGTACAACATCTATCTGCATGATACGCCTCAGAAATCTCTGTTTGCGCGTGAAACGCGTGCGTTCTCGCACGGGTGTATTCGTCTGGCGCAGCCATTTGACTTCGCTTATGCGCTTTTGGCCAAGCAGGAAGAAAATCCGAAGGCATTCTTCCAGCGGATACTGGCGACGGGCAAGGAAACAACTGTTCAACTTGAACAGCACGTTCCAGTCCACCTGATCTATCGTACGGCCTATATCGGCCCGAAGGGAGACGTCCAGTATCGCCGCGATGTGTATGACCGGGATCGGAAAATCTGGGATGCTCTGCAGAAAGCAGGGGTGGCCCTGCCGGACGTTCAGGGGTAATCACCGGGGGCAGGTCCTAAATCCGGGAAGCCCGTCATGCAGTACACTATTAAGCAAATCGCCGAAGCCTTGGGCGCGGAAAGCCAGGGCGATCTTAGCGTCACCATAGAGCGTGCTGCAGAACCGGCTGATGCCGGACCGTCAGATTTGGCAATGGCAATGTCGCCGAAATACGCAGATGCGCTCAGCGCGGGGGCAGCCCGTGCTGCTGTTCTGTGGGAGGGTGCGGATTGGCAAGCCTTGGGGCTTAAGGCCGCAATTTTCGTGCCGCGCCCACGCATGGCGATGGCTGGGATCACCGCGATGCTGGATCGCGGGCAGGGGGTTGAGCCGGGTATTCACTCCTCGGCCGTTATCGACCCGACGGCGGAGATCGGTGAAGGTGCTTCGATCGGTCCGCTGGCAGTCATTGGCGCGCGTGTGCGCATAGGTAAAGGCGCGATCATCGGACCTCATTGCGTGATCGGTATGGATGCCGTTCTTGGGAACGACGCGGTTCTGCGCGAGATGGTGAGTATCGGGGCTCGCGCTCAGATCGGTGATCGTTTCATTGCGCAACCGGGTGCGCGGATCGGTGGAGATGGGTTCAGCTTTGTAACACCCGAGGTATCCGGTGCCGAAAACGCGCGCAAAACCATGGGCGATCAGGGTGAGGTTCGCGCCCAAAGTTGGCTTCGTATCCATTCGCTGGGTGCCGTTGAGATCGGCGACGATGTCGAAGTTGGCGCAAATTGCACCGTTGACAATGGGACAATTCGGAATACGCGTATCGGCAATGGCTCAAAACTCGATAACCTGGTTCACGTCGGGCACAACACACGCGTCGGACAGGATTGTCTGCTGTGTGGGCAAACCGGCGTGTCCGGATCGGTCGAGATTGGAAACAACGTTGTGTTGGGCGGGCAGACCGGCGTCGTGGACAACATCTTTATCGGTGATGGCGTGATTTCGGGCGGGGGCACAAAGATCCTGTCCAATGTGCCCAAAGGGCGTGTGATTATGGGCTATCCGGGCATCAAAATGGAAACGCATACAGACATTTACAAAGCACAACGTCGACTGCCGCGATTGGCACGTGACGTTGAGGCGTTAAAAAAGGTTGTTTCCAAATTGCCTCCGAGCGATTAAATCACCCTCAACAGAATAATCAGAGGATCGACATGAGCATCAGCGACCGCGTCATCGCAATTATTGCAGAGCAGGCCGTGCTGGAGCCGTCGGATGTGACACCCGAGAGCACGCTTGAAGATCTGGGTATCGACAGCCTTGGTCTGGTCGAGAGTATTTTCGCCATCGAGGAAGAATTCGATATCTCGATTCCGTTCAATGCCAACGAGCCGAGCGCCAGCGACTTCGATATCTCGAATGTTGCGGCAATCATCGCCGGTATCGAAAAGCTGGTGTCGGAGAAGGTCTGACATATTCCCATGAAACGCGTCGTCATTACCGGGGCCGGTACAATCAATTCACTGGGCCATTCGGTGCCTGATACGTTGGATGCTATGCGCGAAGGGCGCTGCGGTATTTCTGCGCTTGAGTTTCGGGATGTGGAAAGGCTTGCGATCCAGATTGGCGGTCAAGTTCGCGGGTTTGAAGCCGAGGGTCGTTTTAACCGCCAGCAAATGACGCTGTATGATCGGTTCACCCAATTCACTTTGACGGCTGCGAAAGAGGCGATCGATCAATCCGGGATCGAATTCCACGGTGATCTTGCCGCCCGTTCGGGCGTTGTGCTGGGCACAGCAGGTGGCGGCGTTTCGACCTGGGATGACAATTACCGTTCCGTTTATGAGGATGGCAAAAACCGGGTTCACCCGTTTGTCGTACCCAAACTGATGAACAACGCCGCGGCTAGCCACGTCTCGATGGAGCATAACCTCAAAGGGCCTAGCTTTACGGTGTCGACGGCCTGTGCTTCGTCCAACCACGCAATGGCGCTGGCGTTCCAGATGGTCCGCAGCGGGGCTGCTCCGGCAATGTTGACCGGTGGTTCGGAATCCATGTTGTGCTTTGGTGGCGTCAAAGCCTGGGAAGGGCTGCGCGTCATGTCCAAGGACGCCTGCCGCCCATTCAGCGCGAATCGCAATGGCATGGTGCAGGGCGAAGGTGCAGGTGTCTTCGTGTTCGAAGAATACGAGCACGCGCGCGCCCGTGGGGCCGATATCCTGTGCGAGGTTGTAGGCTTTGCCATGTCGTCAGATGCCTCGGATATCGTCATGCCCAGCAAACAGGGCGCTGCACGCGCCATGTCGGGCGCGCTGGCCGATGCTGGTTTGAGTGCGGACAGTGTTGGATACATCAACGCGCATGGCACCGGCACCGCAGCCAACGACAAAACAGAATGTGCGGCAGTGGCCGACGTGTTTGGCCCTCATGCGGACGAACTGATGATTTCGTCGACCAAATCGATGCACGGCCACTTGATCGGCGGCACTGGTGCTGTCGAGCTTTTGGCCTGTATCATGGCGCTGAGGGATGGTGTGATTGCGCCAACCATCGGCTATGAAGAACCGGACCCCGAATGCGCGCTGGACGTTGTTCCGAACGAGGCCCGCGAGGCGAAGGTGGACGTGGCGTTGAGCAATGCGTTTGCTTTTGGTGGGCTGAATGCCGTTCTTGCGCTTAAGCGCGTCTAAGCTCTGACAAACTAACAAAAGACGCCGCCGGTAATACCTGGCGGCGTCTTTTTTGCGAACATTTAGTTCGGCAGTACTTCGAGGCCGTCAAAGCTTGCAGTGAAGCCCGCCAGTGAAACTTCGAGTTGCAGCAATTGATTGGGGGCAAGAACCGAAACAAGCGAAAGGGTCGCTTTGGTTCCGGCCTTCATTGCGTCTACGTCGCCTTCGGTAAAGCCCAGCTGCGCAACACAGCCAACGGGGTTACAGTGGTGGTAGTCGTAACGCTTGCCCGGAGCACCGTCGACCGACAGTGCCAGTTGTGCTTGCAGCATCGTTTCCAGTGGCACAACCACAGTTGCGCCAGCAACGGCGGCGACACCTTCAGGCAATCTTTCCAGAGTGATTTCTGCAATCGGCTGGCCTTGCTCGCCGGTCAGGATCTGACGCATCGCGCAGGGGTCTTCTTCGGCATCGGTCTTGATGCACAGGATCGACCAATCTCCTTTTTCTTCCTTGATGTATTGCTCGCCGAGACGCGGACCGGTTTCACCCAAGTCCAGGTTGCTTCCGGCCTCGGTTTGCGAGGTCTCGGGCTGTTGTTCGGTGTCCTGTGTCGTTTCCTGAGCGTACGCGGCCCCGCACCACATGGCAGCGGAAATCAGGCTGACGGATAGGGTGTTCTTGATCATGAATGCCTCGGCAATGTGTTGGACTTTTTCATTCGTCTATCACCCTTGTCCGACACTGTCAGGGGCTAAGGTGGATCATTTCATCACGTGAACGGTTTTTCGCCGTAGACAGGGAAATGACGTGCGACCGCACAAATGACAAAGGGAGCCGGTGGAGCGGCTCCCTTCGATATAATTTTCTCCCCGTCGGACTGGCCGACTTAGTTATGCGCAGACGTTACGAAAGGCGGGCGCAGCGGTCAACTGCTAACCTGAATTTTTAATGTAATGGCCATGATTTGTGAAAAAAACCGCGCCCGAAGGCGCGGTCAGTCGACAGGGAGGAAATATGCCGCCCCGTAACCTGAACCACGAAGGCAGCAATTAGACTTTCGCAGATAAAGGTTAACTTTGTATGCTGGCTGCAGATCGGTGGATATAAGGCCTTACACTCATGGACGAAAACATATTCTTGGGCGGCGCTGGGGACGGTTACAGCCAACCGCAGTCGTTGACGCTGAAATATGCCAACCGCCACGGCATGATCGCGGGGGCGACCGGAACCGGGAAAACGGTGACACTGCAAATTCTGGCCGAGGGCTTTTCCCAGGCCGGTGTTCCGGTTTTCCTGTCTGACGTCAAAGGGGACCTGTCTGGTCTGGCGAAGGCGGGCAGTGAAAACCACAAACTTCACCAAGCGTTTCAGGATCGGGCCCAGCGGATCGGTTTTGCCGATTACGTGTATAGTGCATGTCCGGTCACATTCTGGGACCTGTTTGGGCAACAGGGGCATCCCGTTCGCACAACCGTGACCGAGATGGGGCCGCTTTTGCTGTCGCGCCTGATGGATCTGAGCGAAGCGCAGGAAGGCATTCTGAACATCGCGTTCCGGGTGGCCGACGAAGAAGGCTTGCCATTATTGGACCTCAAAGACCTTCAGGCGCTGCTGGTCTGGATCGGGGAAAACCGGGCGCAGCTGTCATTGCGTTATGGCAATGTCTCGACCTCTTCCATAGGGGCCATTCAACGGCGACTGCTGGTGCTCGAGAACCAGGGCGGGACCAAATTGTTTGGGGAACCCGCGCTGGAACTGGCCGATCTGATGCGGGTGGATGAAAACGGGCAGGGCGTCGTGAACATTTTGGCGGCAGACAAGTTGATGGGTTCACCGCGCCTTTATGCCACTTTCCTGTTATGGCTGCTCAGCGAGTTGTTCGAAGAACTGCCCGAAGTCGGAGACCCGGACAAACCCAAGCTGGTGTTCTTTTTCGACGAAGCGCATTTGCTGTTCGATGATGCGCCCAAGGTTTTGGTGGACAAGGTCGAGCAGGTCGCACGGCTCATTCGGTCCAAAGGGGTTGGCGTTTACTTCATTTCGCAGAGCCCTGCGGATGTTCCAGAAGATATTCTGGGACAGTTGGGTAACCGGGTTCAGCATGCCCTACGCGCATTCACGGCACGGGATCGTAAGAACCTTCGGCTTGCTGCCGAAACCTATCGTGAGAACCCTGCCTTCGACACCGAACAGGCGATCCGTGAGGTCGGCGTGGGTGAGGCCGTGACGTCCATGCTGCAGAAAAAGGGTGTGCCAGGGATCGTTGAACGAACCCTGATCCGCCCGCCCGGATCGCAATTGGGTCCGATTACCAAGGCCGAGCGGAAGGCATTTATAGATGCCTCAGCAATGAAAGCGAAATACGGGACGTTGAAGGACCGGAAATCGGCCTTTGAAATTCTACAGTCCCGCGCCGATGCGGCGGCTAAAGCGGCGGCAGAAGCCGAGGAACAGTTGGAAACCCAATCTACGGCTGAGCGTGAGTTTGCGACAGCCAGGCGCTATTCCGGCAGCCGGGTAGGACGGTCAACCTCTCGTGCGATGCGCAAGCAAGACACGTTTGCTACCGCGATGAGCGAGGCTGTGATTAAAGAGCTGAAAGGAACAACCGGACGCCGCATCGTCCGCGGAATACTGGGCGGTTTGTTCAAAGCCAGATAAGTTCGGCGCCGGGCAGGAACCTGCTGCCCGGCGCGCAATCTGTTACTTCAGACGGCGCTGGCCTTCCTGCCGGCAATAGGAATCTGCCTCGGGAACTGACATTTTGGTTGCCGGGAAGTCGATCGCCCGATCCCATGTCACACGGTCCTGACGGTACAGTTGGCAGGTGACCACACCTTTGGGCGTTTGCACCTGGACCGGAGTGGTTTCCAGATCTTCCGGTGTGGGAATACAACCGGCCAGCGTAACCAACAGCGGAACGATAAGGATTGTTTTTGTGAGGGAATTATTCATGTGCACTCTTCTTATACTCGTAGATTTCCCGAATGATCGCGGGCCAGGCATCAATTTAGCGTAAATACTGGCCAAAAAGAGGGCTGGATCAAGGCGGTACTGGGCTTCGTCTAGTCGGTATATCCCACAAAATCAAGAAACCGCACCAATCAGTTGGCGCGGCTTCAAGATTTGATGGTTTGTGATCCTACTTTTCCGGGATCAGACCCCTCGGACTGAACCTGAGAACAACCAGCAGTATAAGCCCCATTGTGAACAGGCGCATATGCGCAGCGCTTTCGATCAAATGAGATTTGAGGGCACTGCCATCGGGCATGCTTGAGGTGATCAGGTTCATGAACCACAATCCCATCGGCTCGACCTGAACCCACAGAAACCAGATCAGGAACGCGCCCAGAACAGCGCCGAAATTGTTACCCGATCCACCAACGATGACCATCACCCAGACAAGGAAGGTAAAGCGCAGTGGATTATAGGTTCCGGGCGTTAACTGACCGTCCAGAGTTGTCATCATTGCACCCGCAATGCCGCAGATGGCCGAGCCGAGCACGAAGATCTGCAGGTGTCGCCGGGTGACGTCTTTGCCCATCGCCTCGGCTGCGACCTCGTTGTCCCGTATGGCGCGCATCATGCGGCCCCAGGGACTTTTCAACGCCATCTGCGCCATCCACAGCAGGACAAGCAGAACGATCATGAACAGCAGCGAATAACCCAGTTTGACCGAAAGGGTGGATGCAATGACGGGATCCAGCCCCAGCCAATCAGCCCGCGCAACAAAGCCGGGATCGTTTTGAAGTTCGACTTCGTAACCAACGACAGGTGAGGGGCGCGGGATGCCGTAGACGTTCTTGACGCCTCGGGCCAGCCAGTCCTCATTCTTCATAACTGCGATGATGATCTCGGCAATGCCCAACGTTGCAATCGCGAGATAATCCGAGCGTAGACCCAAGGCGGTTTTGCCGATCAGCCACGCTGCACCAGCGGCGAGAAGACCGCCTGCAGGCCAGGCAAGCAGGACCGGCAGGTTAAGACCGCCAAGATTTCCGGCAATGGCCGGGTCAATGGCCTCGACCCCGGCGACGCTTGGATCGAAAACGGCGCGGTAGACAAAGAACCCGACGATCAGAATAGCGATAATCGTCAGGGTTTGGGTACGGCCCTTTGGCATTCGGGTTGCAACCAGAACAGCCGCCACAACCGTCGCGGCGCCCAACAACAACGCTAGGACAATTCCGTAGCCGCCTGAAGACCAAGCTCCGGGTGTTGTCGGGGTCGAAACCAGCACAACCGCCAGTCCGCCCAGCGCGACAAATCCCATAACGCCGACGTTAAAGAGGCCCGCAAACCCCCATTGAAGGTTCACCCCAATCGCCATAATGGCCGAGATCAGCCCCATGTTCAGGATCAGGATCGCAGAGTTCCAGCTTTGTGTGAAACCGGTCAGCAGGATCAGGCCGCCGACGACAACGAAAAGCAGCGTGTTTTTGACGTATTCGGTCATACCGCTTTTCCTTTAAACAGGCCCGTAGGCTTGAACAGAAGCACGATCAGCAGGATGACAAAGCTGACGGCGAATTTGTAATCGGTGGACAGGAACTGAACCAAACCCGACGGTGCCAGACTTTCCGGTGCAATGTACGTGAGCACCTTTTTCCAGGCATAGGTGATGGTGACCTCGGAGAAGGCGATGATGAAACCGCCCGCGATGGCCCCCAACGGATTGCCAAGTCCGCCGACAATAGCGGATGCGAAAATCGGCAGCAGAAGCTGGAAGTAGACAAACGGTTTAAAGCTTTTGTCCAACCCGTAGAGAACGCCTGCCGTGGTTGCCAGGGCCGCAACGATAATCCATGTGATCATCACCACGCGTTCCGGGTTGATACCGGACAGCAGCGCCAGATCCTCGTTATCGGAATAAGCCCGCATCGACTTGCCCGTGCGGGTTTTGTTGAGAAACCAAAACAGCAGCGCCACCGCAACAACAGCAACTACCAATGTGATGCCCTGAGAGGTTTTGATCGCAAGCCCTTCGCGCAGTCCGGTCATGGCCTTGAAATCACGGGCAGATACGATGAAACGCGCGCCGTCCGAGAACCGTTGATCATCCGGCCCGATGATGAACCGAACAAGACCGTTCATGATGAACATGACGCCCATCGACACGATCACAAGGATCACTGGTTTGGCCTTTTGTTCCCGATAGAACCGATAGACCAATCGGTCGGTTATCAGAACCAGAACGATACAGCCCAATATCGCAAAGGGCAGGGCGAGCAGGGCGGTGGGCAGTGGGCCGAAACTCACCCCGGCGGCTTGGAGGCCCCATGTGACCAGCACTGCGATCATCGCGCCGAAGGCCATCGTGTCGCCATGGGCAAAATTTGAAAATCGCAGTATGCCGTAGATGAGTGTGACCCCAAGCGCCCCAAGCGCCAACTGACTGCCGTAAGCAACCGCAGGCACGATGACAAAGTTTGCCAGCGCGACTAACGCATTCAATAAGTCCATTTGATCGTCTCGTTCTTTCGGGTGCGGCTTTATGGCATGCGTTTTGCCATTTGCACAATCATTCCCGCGTCTTTTCTGGCGTAAAACTGGGAAATTTATGACCCGGAAACGACAATGTCGGCGCTGGTCCGTTCGCTGTTGACTGTGCCGTTATGTTTGGGCGTGCTCAGGCGGGGCTTATCCGCCTGAACGGTTGTTACTCGGCTATCCAGTGGCGCGGATCAGATGCCGTCAGTTGATCACGCAGGTGCCGCGCTCGTTACGGCTGTTGGCGCCAGTTGCCCGGATCGCAAGCACGCCGTTTTCGTCGTTTACAGTGTAGCCAACGCTGCCTCCACCGGTGATTTGCATGAACTCATGTGCGCCAAGTCCTTTGTACACGAGCAGCTCAGCCGCCTCGCCATCAATGGTCAGGGTTCCTTTGGATTCACCCTCGATACGTTTCAATGTGATCGTTTGAGAGGTGCCTGCAGGGTTACATTTGCCGGACTTGCAAACTTCTTCAATCTGACACTCGTAAACAAACTCAGCCCCCGGCGTTTTCTGCGTTGTGGCCTGCGCAACAGCGGGCAGGATCAAGGCAGCAAGAGCAGCCAGATATTTCATATAAGATCTCCTAAAAGGTGTTGGCCAACAGATCGGCCGATTTGTTGTTGAACCAGCTCTGGAATGGCTTGGTTTCGGCGCCTCACTAGGTTGGGAAAATGGCGAGAATTGATCCGTCCGGGGACAGAATTCTGAATGTCAAAAATCTAAGCTGTTTAGCGTGGCTGGAATTATGCATTGAAAACTCAGGAATTATTCGGCCTCGGCGGAATTCAGCAGCTTCGACACCGGTGTGCGTGCCGAATTTTCGCCACATTTCAATACTTTGCCTGCAACATTTGCGGACACTTTGGCTTTCTGAGTTGAAACAATCAGATTCGTGGGCAGCTCAGATTTCAAGTAAGCAAAGGGTTTTTTAGCCAGCAAGCTTCACACAACCTCAAGATGAGGTGATGCGCGCAGTCAGACGCTTTGATCCATGAGAGATGTCCCTAGTTTTTCACTATGGCTCGCATGGCTGTGTGCGGCCCGACTTACAGAATACGGATCACGTTGCGGCGCAAACCCAATTGGTCCGGGGAACAGAAAGGCAAGAAATGAAAAACGTGACGATTTTGCTTTTGGGGCTGGCAGTGCCGGGTATTGCGGTTGCTCAGAACGATCCTCTGAACGGTGAGGATTTCGTGGTGAACTGCGTCTCGGATAGTACGGGCAACGCGGTGACGCTGGCGCGGTCTGGTGCAACCGACAAGGGGTTCATTGTGACCGATGAGGTCAAGGGCGAGGCCACGATCATCGGCGGGCTGAACTCACTGACGTTTCTGCACATCATGGACAAGGATGTGGTTACCTTTGTCGTGGACTTTGAGAATCTGAATTATGATATGTCGATCAAGGGCCCACATGCTGCGCAGGACTTTGGGACTTGTGGTGATCCGATAGGATAGTCGAAGGCCGACCTCATAAGGGCGAAGGCAGGACCATTGAGATGCGTTCTGCCTGCTCCGTATCACACCACTAGTTGTTAACTTTGCACCTGCCAAGTCCTGTCAGACTGATGCCTTTGCCTGTAAATACATGAGTTGTGTAGGCGACAATGCCGTCTGCAAATACGCTGAACGTGTACGAAGCGGAGCGGTCTTCATCCCATCCATGTGCTGTCATAAGATCTTCAGAAACCTGAACCACTTTCAGGTGCGGCAGCCCACGACCTCCCAGATCAATTCGAAGCCGATCGGAGTCCAGTTTCTCAAATTCGAAATCCATGCCATTACCTGTCTTTGTAGTTTGACATGGGTGCGTGTTTGCACATGTGAATTCGAGCGTACATTTCGTAACTTCACCAGCGAACGCGTGCTCGCCTACCAATGCCAGGATCGTCGAGGCAACTAAGGACTTCATCTTACCCGCCCAAGAAACTCTTCCGAACCTCAGGATCAGCCAACAGTTCCTTGCCCGTGCCGGTATAAGCATTCCGCCCCTGAACCAGCACGTATCCCTTGTCCGCGATCTCCAGCGCCTGACGGGCGTTTTGCTCAACCATCAGGATCGGCAACCCGGTGCGGGACACCTCGATGATCCGGTCGAACAGCTCATCCATCACGATGGGCGAGACACCAGCGGTCGGTTCGTCCAGCATCAGGACCTTCGGCTGCGTCATCAGAGCGCGGCCGACGGCGACCTGCTGGCGTTGGCCGCCCGACAACTCTCCGGCCGGTTGGTTGCGTTTGTCGCGCAGAATGGGGAAGAGGTCATAAACCTGCTCCATCGTCTGACTGATGTCGTCGCGGCGGATGAAGGCACCCATCTCGAGGTTTTCTTCGACTGTCATCGACGTGAAGATGTTCGAGGTCTGCGGCACAAAGCCCATACCTCGGATCACGCGATCCTGCGGGGTGAGGTTGGTGATGTCCTCACCATCCAGCCGCACCGCGCCCGAGCGGACATCCAACATGCCAAAAACGGCCTTCATTGCGGTGGACTTGCCAGCGCCGTTGGGGCCGACGATCACGGCGATCTCACCCTTGTCGACGGCGATCGTGCAGTCGTGCAGGATATCCGGCCCTTTGCCGTAACCGCCGGTCATCGTGTCGCCGATCAGGAAGGGGCCGCCTTCAACCTTATGCGTTTCGCCGCTTTTCGTGTGCGCAGGCGTCATGGTGCCAACCCCGTGGGTATTGGTAATCGAGGCGTCCTTGTTGCCCTTGTCATCCTGATAAGGATTGTCGCTCATGCCCCGGCCTCCAGCTTGTCTTTGTTTTTCAGGCCAGTGCCTAGGTAGGCCTCGATCACGTGCTCATTCGCCTTGATCTCGTCCAGAGTGCCTTCGGCCAGAACTTTGCCCTCGGCCATACAGATGACCGGGTCGCAGATCTTGCCAATGAAATCCATATCGTGCTCGATGACGACGAACGTGTAGCCGCGTTCTTTGTTCAGGCGCAGAATTGTGTCGGCGATGGTCATAAGCAGGGTGCGGTTCACACCTGCGCCGACCTCATCCAGAAACACAATCTTGGCGTCGACCATCATGGTGCGGCCGAGTTCCAGCAGTTTCTTCTGACCGCCTGAGACCTGACCCGCCTTGTGATCTGCCAGATGTTCGATGGTCAGGAACTCCAGAACTTCATCCGCCTTGGCCTTCAACGCGCGTTCCTCGTCAGCAATCCGTTTGCGGCCAAACCAAGTGTTCCACAGCGACTCGCCGGATTGTGCGCCGGGAACCATCATCAGGTTCTCACGGCATGACATCGAAGAGAATTCGTGCGCGATCTGGAATGTTCGCAGCAGACCCTTGTGAAACAGGTCATGCGGGGGCAGGCCGGTGATTTCTTCACCATCCATGAACACTTTGCCGCTGGTCGGCGGCAGGACGCCCGCGATCACGTTGAACAGAGTGGTTTTTCCCGCTCCGTTTGGCCCGATCAGACCGGTGATCGAACCTTTTTGGATTTCCAGCGATGCCCCATCCACCGCGTGAAACCCGCCGAAATGCTTGTGCACGTCTTCGACGACGATCATCTTTTCCCCTTGCCGCCGTTTTCGGCGTTGTTGTCCCATCCCCGAAACCGAGGTGCGGCCTTTTTTCACTGAAACAGCCCGGGCACAAGGCCCGGGCTGCTTGATTTTATGGCGTTTTGCGCCGGATCAACGGAAGTTGACGGTCTTGTTCTCGCCGTCGGTCACTTCGATCTCACGGTAGGAACCCGCGCTTTCGCCAGGACCGATCAGCTCAACACCCGATGCGCCGACATAGTCGATGTCCTGACCTGCGGCCAGCAACTCCAGACCTTTGGCCAGCTCACCCGGATAGATCTTTTCACCCGGAGCGTTTGCTACGTCCATGATCTTGGCGCCGTACTCAGCCGGGTTGGTCGAACCTGCGGCCTGCATGGCCAGCATGAACAGCGCCGCAGCGTCGTAGGATTCAGGCGAGTAGGGCGAGGAGCCGTCGAAACCTGCGGCTTCGGCCATGGCAAAGTACTTCTCAGCACCTTCACCGCCGGAACCTGCGATCTGACCAAACGAGCCGTTCAGATCGGGGCCAACATTGGACGGCAACGAGTCACCGATCATGCCGCCGGGCAGACCGAATGTGTCAAACGCGCCGCTGTCCAACGACGACTGAATGATGCCCAGACCACCCTGGTCCAGGTAACCCGCAACGACCAGAATATCGCCACCAGCAGACGCCAGCGCTCCAACTTCGGCCGAATAATCAGCCTTGCCGTCTTCGTGCGCGGCAACGATGGTCACTTCACCACCGGCTGCTTCGAACGAGGATTGGATCGCGTCTGCCAGACCCTTACCGTAGTCGTTGTTGGTGTAGGTCAGTGCGATCGAGTTGATGCCGCGGTCTTTCAGGATGTCCGCCATCACTTCGCCTTCGCGCGCATCCGACGGGGCGGTCCGGAAGAACAGACCGTTGTCTTCCATGGTCGACAGGCCGGGCGAGGTTGCAGATGGCGAGATCATGACCATGCCATTCGGAATCGCAACGTTCTGCAGGATCGCGCCAGTGACGCCCGAGCAGTCGCCGCCGATGATGCCGGCAACGCCGTCAGCGATCATGCGTTCACCGTTCGACGTGGCCAGACCATTGTCGATGCAGCCGGTATCGGCACGCGATGCACTGACCTTGGAACCATCCAGCAGTTTGCCGGAGTCGGTTACTTCGGCGATGGCCAGTTCCGCACCCGAGCCCATGGCCGGTGCCAGCGATTCAATCGGGCCGGTGAACCCGAACAGAACGCCCAGAGTGACGTCTTCGGCCAATGCCGGACCAGCCAGCAGCGCGGATGCTGCAGTTGCAGTAAGCAGCTTTTTCATATGGTTACTCCCTAATTGGAACGTATTCGTTCTGGGCAAGACCCTAGGCAAGCTGTCTGGAAAAGAAAAGTCCTAACGCAAATGTGTTTTTGCCAAGAATAAACCTATTTGTTTTGATGAGCTTGTCACGTTTTGCCGGAGTTGGAGATTCTCATGTTCAGAGCTGCCGCGATTCTGGTCCTGTCGGTTTTTGCTGGCCCGATCGGCGCCGATACCCTGCAAACCTCAGCCGGGACGGTGCAAGTCACGTCTATGGTCGAGGGGTTAGACGCACCTTGGGCGATTGGGCTTTTGCCTGATGGTGGGATTTTGGTGACTGAGCGGGACGGAGAGCTTTTGTTTGTCTCGAAAGGCAAGGCTAAACGCGTTGCCGGTGTGCCCAAAGTCGCTGCGAACGGGCAGGGCGGGTTACTGGACATCACTGTGGCGCGGGATTTTGTACGAAGCCGCGAAGTATTTCTAACCTTCTCCAAACCTCAGAGCGGCGGCGCCGGAACAGCGGTTGCCGTGGCACGTCTGTCCGAAAACGGGAGCCGGTTGAACAACGTGCGGGTCATATTCGAGGCGGTTCCTGGCGGCTCGACCAGTCGGCACTTTGGCTCGCGCGTGGTCGAAGCACAGGACGGAACGCTGTTCGTGACGATCGGCGATCGTGGCGACCGCCCGACTGCGCAGGACAGATCAAATCATATGGGCACCGTCATTCGTATCAATCGGGATGGTTCTGTGCCCACCGACAATCCTTTTGTGGGGCAAGCCGGAATTCGGCCCGAGATCTGGTCATACGGTCACCGCAATCCGCAGGGCGCCGGGTTAGACCGGCAGGGGCGCTTGTGGATTTCAGAGCATGGTGCGAAAGGCGGTGACGAGGTGAACCTGATCCGTCCGGGCCGGAACTATGGCTGGCCGGTGATTTCCTACGGCGTCCACTATTCCGGGCAAAAGATCGGCGAGGGCACCTCGAAACCCGGACTGGAGCAGCCAGAGCATTATTGGGACCCGTCTATCGCACCGTCCGGTTTGTTGGTCTACTCCGGAAAATTATGGCCCGAGTGGCGAGGTGATGTGTTTGTCGGCTCGCTCAAATTCGACTACATCGCTCGCCTTGAAGGATCACCGTTGCGCGAGGTTGAGCAGATCAAAGGTGCCGAAACGGAACGTGTGCGTGACATTGTCGAAGCCCCTGACGGTGCGATCTGGTTCATTTCGGTCGGGCAGGGGGCGGTTTACAGGTTATCGCCGTCCAGATAGTCAATTCCTGTTACAATTTATTGGGGTGCTCCATGAAGCAAATTTTAACTTTGGTCGTCGCGTTGTTTTGTGCGACGCCTGCTTTGGCGGAAAACTTCTCATCTTATGAGGCCTACCAAAGCATTCTCGATAAGAAGATGAAAAATCGGGAATTCGCAAATGTGGTCCGGGAGATGGGGGGAGCAGACGAATACTCTGAACAAGAGCTTGCGCGCATCCAAATTCAATTGCGTGAGGTGGCCCCGTATTACCTGACAAACGCGGATATTGTGAAACGCGTTGAACTGGAAAACGGCTACTCGCAAGAATTGCGAGCCTATTGGAACGACAAAAACAGTTACATCTTCCTATATGCCTTGCTTCACCAACGCGATGACGGGTTGGTGCCTATCCAGTTCTACATTAACACCAGCCCTGAGGAACTCTTGAAGAAGTTCTGAAGATCTTAAACGGACAACCGCCCGCTTTGTGCGCCACGCTCGCGATAGGGCGTGGTGTTGTAATGCGCCCGGTAGCATTTTGAGAAATGGCTGGGCGAAGCAAAGCCGCAGGCCAAAGCCACGTTGATCACACTCATATCCGTCTGCATCAGGAGGTTGCGCGCTTTGTGCAGGCGCAACTCCATATAGTAGCGTTTGGGAGACCGGCTCAGGTACCGGCGGAACAAACGTTCCAGCTGGCGCGTGGACATTCCGACATCCTTGGCCAGAATCGAAGGCGAGATCGGTTCTTCGATGTTCTTTTCCATCATCAGGATAACCTGGCTTAGCTTGGGGTGACGCACGCCAATTCGGGTCGGGGTCGATAGGCGCTGTGTGTCCTGATCGGTGCGAATGGAAGAATAGATCATCTGATCCGCAACGGCATTCGCCAGATCCTCACCATAATCGTCGGCAATGATCTTCAGCATCAGGTCGATCGAAGACGTGCCGCCCGCCGTTGTCATACGGTTGCCATCGATCTGAAACACGGATTTTGTCAGCTCAACCTCGTCGAACTCTTCGATAAAACTGTCCGAGTTTTCCCAGTGGATCGTCGCGCGTTTACCGTCCAGTAACCCAGCCTTAGCCAATGTATAAGCCGCAGTACACAAGCCACCGATCCGCAACCCGCGACGCGCTTCGCGGCGGACCCAGTTCAGAACTTTCTTGGTAGTCGCCAACTGAACGTCCACGCCGCCGCAGATCAGAACGACGTCGTCACGCTGCAGTTCATTCAAATCGGAATCCAGTTTGAATGTGGTTCCGGCCGAGCAACTGACGGTTTCGCCACTTTCACCTGCAAGCGTCCACGTATAGAGCTGCTTATCCGCCATGCGGTTTGCAATCCTCAGACTGTCCAGTGCCGAGGCAAAAGACAGCAGGGAAAATTTGTCCAAAAGGACAAAGACAAAATGGCGAGGATTGGCCTCAGTGCCTTCCACTGTGACAACTTGGCGTTGCTCTTGCATGGCTTGGTGTCCTTGATTCGGCGCGTTGTAACGTTGCGTCCGGCGTCGGTGTTGCCAGCCACCATGATCAAAGCTTGTTTGCGCCGTCAAGAGGTTCAAATCGCATATGGTCAGTCTTCAATGCATTTTGTATAGAGACGACCTGACTACTTCAGCGGAGATCAAAGCTATGACCGAATGGCAAAAAACGAACTGGCGCAACAAGCCCCGGGTTCAGATGCCAGATTATACCGACGCGGCCGCGCTGGCCAAAGTCGAGGCTCAGCTTTCACAGTATCCCCCGCTGGTCTTTGCTGGCGAAGCGCGGCGTCTCAAGCAACATCTTGGCGCCGCCGGTCGCGGCGAGGCATTCCTATTGCAGGGCGGGGACTGTGCTGAAAGCTTTGAGCAATTCAGCGCGGATGCAATTCGCGACACCTTTAAGGTGATGCTGCAGATGGCGATGGTTTTGACCTATGGTGCCAAGGTGCCCGTGGTCAAAGTTGGCCGTATGGCGGGCCAGTTCGCCAAGCCGCGCAGCGCACCGACCGAAGTTCTGAACGGTGTCGAGCTGCCCAGCTATCGCGGTGACATCATCAACGAACTGGCCTTCACGCCCGAAGCCCGTATTCCGAATCCCGGCAAGATGCTGCAGGCCTACACGCAGGCCGCCGCGACTTTGAACCTGCTGCGCGCTTTCTCGACCGGCGGTTTTGCCGATATGAGCATGGTGCATTCGTGGACTTTGGGTTTCACAGATGAGCAGGACGTTCAGAAATATTCCGAAATTGCAGACCGCATTCAGGACACCATCGACTTCATGAATGCCGCCGGGATCACGGCGGACACTACGCATGAGTTCTCAACGGTGGAGTTCTACACCAGCCACGAAGGTCTGCTGCTGGAATATGAAGAGGCGCTGACCCGTCTCGATTCGACTTCAGGTAACTGGCTGGCTGGGTCCGGCCACATGATCTGGATCGGCGACCGCACGCGGCAACCGGACGGCGCGCATGTCGAATTCTGCAGTGGCGTGTTGAATCCGATCGGTCTGAAATGTGGCCCGACTACAACGGCCGAAGACCTCAAAGTTCTTATGTCCAAGCTGAACCCGGAAAACGAAGAGGGCCGTCTGACCCTGATCGCCCGATTTGGTGCCGGCAATGTAGGTGAGCACCTGCCACGTCTGATCAAAGCCGTTAAGGAAGAGGGCGCCAACGTCACCTGGGTCTGCGACCCGATGCATGGCAACACGATCAAATCGGCCACCGGTTATAAAACCCGGCCCTTCGACTCGGTCCTGCGTGAAGTGCGCGATTTCTTTGGCGTTCATCAGGCTGAGGGGACGATCCCCGGCGGTGTGCATTTTGAGATGACCGGTCTGGACGTCACCGAATGCACCGGCGGCGTGCGGGCAGTGACCGAAGAGGACCTGTCGGATCGCTACCACACAGCGTGCGATCCGCGTCTGAATGCAACGCAGTCTTTGGAGCTGGCGTTCCTGGTCGCGGAAGAGCTGACCAACCTGCGTCGCAATGGAAGCAAACGCGCGGCCAGCTAGGATCATTGAGCGTAAAAGGAAAAGGCAGGCCACGTTGGCCTGCCTATGCAGTAAATGTTGAAACGACACGAGCCATAGCTTTGTCGGCGGGTTGTTACCGAGCGTTTTGTCTCGAAGATTGCTTCGAGAGTTTTCCCCAATCCTGAAAACCGGACAGTCGCAAGACGCCGATCATCAACCGCTTTGCGGAAAGTTCTGTCGTTCAGTAGCTTTGATTATGTGAACCGTTTTTGCCACCTGACACAACGTTCTGCATCCCGCTTTTCGTAGTCTGCCAATGCTTCCTCGAGGCTTTTCTCGAAATCTGCTTCAGCATCTCCTCCAATTGCCGTCAGCCGCATTGAATACCATGCAGTGACGCCACCCGGCGTTGTTGTCTCGAACCGAGGAAAATCTGGGTCAATGCCGGTTCCACCCAGCCACGTTTTTGCAAGCGATGGGTTAAGAGCCATTGATCGAGCCAAGCCGACAGCGTCTGCGGCACCGGTCTCGATAGCGGAAACTGCTTCTTTCCGGTTTTTGAACCCGCCTGTCAGCATGATCGGGATAGTTGTGATCGCCTTTGCGCGTCTGGCAAAATCAAGGAAATACGGGCCCGAAGAAGAAGAAGTGCCTTCGGAACTGGAGGGTGCGCCAGGGAAGTAGGTACCTCCACTCACGTCGATCAGGTCAATCGATGCTTTGGCAAGCAACTCGACAACTTCAAGCGCCTCTTCTTCGGTCAGACCGCCAACCAATTTATCCGTTGCATTGATCCTGATGCCGACGGGAAAAGCAGGTCCAACAGCTCGCCGCACAGAATCAATTGTCTCGCCGATAACTCGGAAGCGATTGGCAACGGAACCGCCGTAGTTGTCTTTTCTCTGATTGAATAATGGGGAGAGAAACTGGCTAAACAGGAAGCCATGACCGGCATGTAGCTGCACACCACCAAACCCTGCTTCCTGCGCAAGAATTGCTGCCTGCGCGAAGGTGCCGGGTAACTCCTCGATATCGGCAACCGTCATCCCTTCGCATTTCAACCCCTCTACACTCAGAGGGGATGGTCCTTTGGGCCTGCTTATCGGCCGGTGTGAGAGAGCGCCAGCGTGACCAAGCTGGGGCCAGATTTGTGCACCATTGGCTGATCCCCGCGAGGCAAGTTTCGACAGTGCTTCCAAATCGGCGTCCGGCGCGAGAACAAGGTTTCCAGGCTTCTCCGGGAACAGTGGCGTTGCTTGCACCTCGCCGATAACGCTTAAAGCTGCGCCACCTTCTGCCCATCGTTCATAGAGCCGTATCTGAGCGTTGGTGGCATTTCCCTCGCCATCTCCGAGGCTGTCCGACATTGCTGACTTGACCAACCGGTTCTTTAACTGCCCACCGCATGGCAGAGTCAGGGATTGCCCTAAGGTTGCCTTTGCGTTTTGATCTTCTTGGGCCATGCCATCATCGTTTCGCTATATTTCGATTTATCGTTTTACTTGTGGACCTTTGTCACCTTCGAAGAATAGCAAGCCCGCACTACGTCTTCAGGAGTTCGTCTTGGAATGCGGTTAGGAAAGCCTGGATGTTTTCCTCGTCACGCCGATAAAACGTCCACTGACCATGGCGTTCGGCGATCACGAAACCCGTCTGTTTCAGCAACCCCATGTAGTTCGATATTGTGGATTGAGATAGCTGGGCTTTTTCCTGGATATAACCTACGCAAACACCATCCAATCCATCATGTTCGGGCAATGCTGGCGGAAAGTTTGAGCGGTCTTTGAGCCATTCCAAAATCTTCCTCCTGATCGGATTATTCAGCGCTGCTATCGATCTCTCTAAGTCCATAATTCGAAATATCTCGATATTAAGCGTGGGGTCAAGAAACCATTGCAGGAATGCTCAAGATCACACTTGAATTCTCCTCAATTTAGGCCCGCAAAGAGATCTGCGTGGACATCTGACCAAAATAGTTGGAAGTCCACTTCTCGAAACACAAGAATTTCTGGATGGGACATGGCCGGATCCTCGTTTCAGCAATTTCAGCTTGGGGTGGGCCTTATTGGCCTGCCGTTCTTAGCTTTCCGACTCAGTCGTCCCGCGACACGACCAGCCGCAGATGGGAGCCGGGGCGATCAAATTTATCCTGTTCTTCGGCGAAACCAACCTCGACTTGCTGCGGTTGGTTCTGTGGCACCCGCACATCCGTCACCGGGCGCAGATTGGTTTCTGTGATCGTGAACCGTCTGGGTGTTGCGCCGATTGCGCCGTCGCTGACCATCACCCCGAGAATACGGCTGACATCACCCAGATCGCTTTTCAGCGGCAGCAGAAGCATGCGGGCCTGCAGTTGCACACGTCCCAACCGCCCCGATGATTCAAGGTGAAGATTGGCAATTGCAGGTTCGGCGAAGACTTGTTCGGAAACGGCCTTGATCTGATCTCGCGCCGCGGGATCAAAAAAAGAGGTCAGCGGCATGCCACGCACTTCCATCCCGGCCAGCTTGTTCAAATGGCTTCCGGCCAGACGGAACCTGGCCAGGCCGGGGGCAATGCGTTCCAGAACGAAAGTATATTCCAGAATGTTCTCAAGTCCGCGCGGGTCGATTTGCGACCGCATGGGAACGCTGTCACCTGTCAGAAGTGCGGTCCAATATGCCTCGGCCTGCCGGATGGGCGAAAGGCTGCGCCCGCTATCAAAACGATCCATTGCGACGATCTTTCCACAACTTGACCCGAAACCGTTCCCGAAAAAGGTTCTCATCACTATCACCCTGGCGTCTATCGACCGTCATTTTCCTAAAGTGCGAACTACCGGGAACACTCCGCGGAGACCAGCGTTCGCAGGTATAAGATTGACGCGGGTTAATTCAATTTTGGAGCAAATCTTTAACGAATGGTTAACGTCTGGCGGACAAAGGCAGAGTCAGCAAACTCTTGCCCTGTACGCGCAGTTCGCATTAGGTGCGCCCAGCGAACTGAAAACGGGCAGCTACGGAAAGGGCAGGCATGATCAAATCCATGACGGGTTTCGCCTCGGGCAAAGGGGCGTTTGGGCCGCATAGCTGGACGTGGGAATTGCGCAGTGTAAACGGCAAGGGGCTGGACATGCGCCTGCGCGTTCCAGATTGGTTGACAGGCCTTGAGGCCGCGTTGCGCGCCGCGATTTCGAAACAGCTGAGCCGGGGTAATGTGACCCTGTCCCTGCGCATCAGCCGCGATGAGACGCAGCCAGACCTTGTTCTGAACGAAGCAGCCATGGGTGCCGTTCTTGAGGCCGTCGCGCGGACGCAGGAAATGGCCATCGCGCGCGACGTAACGCTTGGACCTGCGACGGCCGCTGATCTGATCTCGCTCAAGGGTATGTTGGATGCGGGCAGCGATGTTGACGATCCCGGTCCTTTGGTTGGTCAGCTAACGGCTGAGTTCGGCAGTCTGCTGAGCGACTTTATCGAAATGCGCCAGTCCGAGGGCCAGGCGCTGGCGACCGTTCTGGACGAACAACTGTGCCAGGTGGCCACCTTGACCGCTCAGGCAGCGGACCTGGCCGAGCAGCGCAAGGACAAGATGGCCGAGGCGCTGCGGGACAATCTGGCGCGGGTGTTGGATAACGCGCAGGGGGCCGATCCCGACCGCGTTGCGCAGGAACTAGCGCTGATCGCGGTCAAGGCTGACATTACCGAAGAGATCGACCGCTTGAAAGCGCATGTTGCGGCAGCGCGGGATCTGCTGGCGCAGGATGCGCCGGTCGGGCGCAAGCTGGATTTCCTGATGCAGGAGTTCAACCGCGAGGCCAACACCTTGTGCTCGAAAGCCCAAAGCGCGGACCTGACAGCGGTAGGCCTTGAGTTGAAGGCCGTAATCGATCAGATGCGCGAGCAAGTGCAGAACGTAGAGTAACCACAGGAGCGCCCAAATGGTGGATCGACGCGGCCTATTAATCATTCTGTCCTCGCCATCGGGGGCTGGTAAATCGACTTTGGCCAAGCGGCTGATGCAGTGGGATTCTGAGCTGGAGTTTTCCGTCTCGGCTACGACTCGTGCGCCACGTCCGGGTGAGCAAGACGGGCGCGAATACTACTTCCTGAGCGAGGATGCCTTTCGGCAGCAGGTGTCCGAAGGGCAGATGCTGGAACACGCGCACGTGTTCGGCAATTTCTATGGGTCACCTGCAGGCCCGGTGCGTGAATCCATCAACAGCGGTAAAGACGTGCTGTTTGATGTGGACTGGCAGGGTGAGGTGCAGATCCGCAATTCGGATCTGGGTAAGCACGCCCTGTCGATCTTTATCCTGCCCCCGTCCATTCCTGAACTGCGTCGCAGGCTGGAAAGCCGGGGTCAGGACAGTGAGGACGTGATCGCCAAGCGGATGTTGAAAAGCTGGGATGAGATCAGCCACTGGGGCTATTATGACTACGTTTTGATCAATGACGATCTGGATGCCACCGAGGAAAAGTTGAAAACCATCGTCAGCGCTGAACGCATGCGCCGAATCCAGCAGCCCAGCCTGCAGAACCACGTCCGCACATTGCAAAACGAATTTGAGGGCCTGGCATGACAATCTACGCCTTGGGTGAAAACGCACCGCAAATCCATGAAGACACCTGGGTCGCACCGGACGCCAACCTGATCGGCAAGGTCGTGCTGGAGCAGGGGGCCTCGGTCTGGTTCGGCTGCACAATCCGCGCTGATCACGAAGAGATCCGCGTGGGTGAGGGCAGTAACGTTCAGGAAAACTGCGTCATGCATATCGACGCTGGCTATCCGCTGACCATCGGTAAGAACTGCACCATCGGGCACAAAGTCATGCTGCATGGCTGCACGATCGGGGAAAACACGCTGATCGGGATGGGGGCAATCGTTCTGAACGGTGCAAAGATCGGGAAGAACTGCTTGATCGGGGCAGGGGCGCTGATCACCGAGGGCAAGGAAATCCCTGACAATTCCTTGGTCATGGGGTCACCGGGCAAGGTTGTGCGGGAACTTGATGAGGCTGCGGCGCAAAGGATCACCTTCAGTGCGCTGCATTATCAGCAGAATATGCGTCAGTTTCGCAAAACTTTGAAACATTTGCTTTAGGCCGCTTCCAAACCCATAACGAGTAATGGAAATGCCAAACGACCTGCTTGCCGAAATCGTGTCTGCCGTCCCCATGCCTGCTCTTATGGTGGATCAGACCGAGCGGATCATCGCGACCAATATCGACGCCAGGACCTTGCTGGGACAAAACATTGAAGGACGCCATTTTGCAACGATCCTTCGGCAGCCGCAGGTCATTGACGCGATTGAGCAGAGCTTGCGCAGCAAAGGTCCTGCGAAAACCCGGCATCTTGCCAATGACGGCGCTCAGGACACAACTTTTGAAGTTCAGTGCCGCTATGTAAACGGCGTTGGCACGGTTTTGGTCGTTTTTCAGGACGTCACGCATCTGGAGCAAGCCGGTCAGATGAGGCGCGATTTTGTGGCGAATGTCAGCCACGAGTTGCGCACGCCTTTGACGGCTTTGATGGGTTTCATTGAAACCTTGCGTGGTCCCGCCCGTGATGATGCCGCCGCGCGAGAGCGGTTTTTGCAGATCATGACGGATGAGGCCAACCGGATGAACCGGCTGGTCGGCGATCTGCTATCCCTGAATCGCGTTGAGAGCGAAGAGCGGGTGCGCCCCAAGGAACGGCTTGATTTGACAGGTTTACTGCAGTCGACGCTGACATCTCTGCGACCGTTGGCCGAGGCAGCAAAGGTAGAGCTTGCACTGGATGCGCCAACAGAACCGATCTCGGTCACCGGTGACAGCGATCAATTGCGTCAGGTATTCACGAACCTGATCGAAAACGCGATCAAGTATGGAGGCAGTGGCGGCAGTGTAGATGTGCGCATTCAGGCATCTGAACGTGACACAGCCATACGTGGACCTGCTATCCGGGTGCAGATCGCGGACAAAGGCCCCGGTATTGATGCGATACACCTGCCGCGTCTGACCGAGCGATTCTATCGCGCCGATAGTCACAGATCACGCGAGTTGGGTGGTACGGGGCTGGGCCTTGCGATTGTGAAACACATCGTCAATCGGCACAGGGGCCGGTTGCGTGTTGAAAGCGAATTGGGCAAGGGCGCTGTATTTACTGTGATTTTGCCTCGCTGAAATTTGGGCTCTGACACAGGTTCCTTGCGGGTTTGCAGGTCAAGTCTGTCGTCAAGTTAAGAAAACGTAAGAAAATCGTTACGTGTCATAAAACCGTTACGTACTTGTCACAAAAGGCTTACGCGCGCTGCTTAGGAGTTCGTGCAAGATCATCATGGGGGTGATCACAATCTATCTTTTCAGGGAGACTGAAATGTCCTTTGTAAAACTGTCGGCTTCGGCGCTTACCATTGCTGCTGTATCGGCCACCGCGGCCGCCGCGCGTGATCAGGTTCAGGTTGCTGGTTCGTCGACTGTGCTGCCATACGCCTCGATCGTAGCTGAAGCCTTCGGTGAAAACTTTGACTTCCCGACACCGGTTGTTGAATCGGGTGGGTCGTCGGCTGGCCTCAAGCGTTTCTGTGAAGGTGTTGGCGAAAACACCATCGACGTTGCTAACGCCTCGCGCCAGATCCGTGAAAAAGAAATCAAAGCCTGTGCCGAAAACGGCGTGACCGACATCATCGAAGTTCAGATCGGTTATGACGGCATCGTTTTCGCATCCGACATCAACGGCAACTCTTTCGAGTTCACTCCGGAAGACTGGTACAAAGCCCTGTCCGCACAAATCGTTGTTGACGGCGAACTGGTCGACAATCCCAACAAAACCTGGACCGACGTGAACCCTGCGTTCCCGGCACAGCCAATCGCAGCCTTCATCCCGGGCACCAAGCACGGCACCCGTGAAGTGTTCGAAGACAAAGTGATCCTGGCTGGTTGTGAGCATCTGGGCGACTTCGACGTCTACAAGGCTGCCAACGGCGACGACAAGAAAGCCGCCGAGAAAGCCTGTATCGCTCTGCGCACCGACGGCGTTTCGGTTGATATCGACGGCGACTACACGGAAACTCTGGCCCGCATCGACAGCAACAAAGACGGCATCGGCGTCTTTGGTCTGGCGTTCTACGAGAACAACACCGACAAGCTGCAGGTCGCGACCATGTCTGGCATCGTTCCTTCCACCGAGTCGATCGCATCCGGCGAATACCCGGTTTCGCGCCCGCTGTTCTTCTACGTCAAGAAAGCGCATATCGGCGTGATCCCCGGCCTGAAAGAATATGCTGAGTTCTTCGTCGCTGACGAGATCGCAGGCCCCGATGGTCCGCTGGCGGAATACGGCCTGGTGTCTGACCCTGAGCTGGTCAAAGTACAGGAAGCTGTTGCCAACGAAACCGTTCTGGGCGGCGGTTCCTAATCACTCTTACGAACAGGACCGGGGCGGCGACTGTGCGCCCCGGTTCCTTTGACTCCATCTCTGCCATCCCCACGGAGTTCTTATGGCGTTATCCTGGCTGTTGCTTATCCTGCTTGCGCTGGCAGTGATCGGATATTTCGCGGGTCGGTCCCGCGCACTGGCAAGTGTGGGGGGTGACGCCCGCGACTTGCATTCTCTGCCGTCTTACTATGGCTACAACGTTGCACTGACGGCTCTGGTTCCCGCAATTGGCGTGTTGATCGTCTGGCTGCTTGCCCAGCCGATGATCGTGAACAGCACGGTGTCCGGTCTCATTCCCGATCAGGCAATCCCCGAAGGATCTGATCGCGGCCTGATCATGAGCGAAGTACGCCGTGTCGCCTACGGTCTGGACGGCGCTGTCTCCAGTGGCGCGATGACCGAGGCGCAGGCTCAGGACGGTGATGCGGACATCGAAATTCTGACCAAATCACTGAAAGACGCCGGTCAGGTTCTGACGCAGGATGTCACGCAGCCCATTTTGGTGGCGGCACAGAAATTCCGCAGCATGACGTCGACCGGGACGATTGCGATGCAGGTCGTCGTTCTGGCGCTGGCTCTGCTTGGAGCCGCTTTTGCCTATGTGCGGACGCACAAGGAATTCCGGGCGCGCAACGTGGTAGAGCAGGGGGTTCTTGCCCTGCTGTTGCTGGCCGCATCGATCGCGATCTTGACGACCATCGGCATTGTTCTGTCGATGCTGTTTGAGACGATGAACTTTTTCCAACTGCATTCGTGGAAGGATTTCTTCTTCGGTAGCACATGGGCTCCGAACTTCCGCGGTGGCAGTGAATTGTCGATCCTGCCGCTGCTCTGGGGCACGCTTTATATCTCGGTGATCGCGCTGCTTGTGGCGGTCCCGATTGGCCTGTTTGCGGCGATCTACCTGTCCGAGTATGCGTCCGGCGTGACGCGGTCCATCGCGAAACCGCTGCTGGAAATCCTAGCCGGTATTCCGACCATCGTTTACGGCCTGTTTGCCTTGCTGACCGTGGGTCCCGCGCTGGTGTCCATGTTCGGCGACGGCGGCGTATTGGGTGTCGGCTGGATGGCGAGCTCAAACGCGGTTCTGACCGCCGGGCTGGTTATGGGGATCATGCTGATCCCGTTTGTCTCATCTCTGTCGGATGACATCATCAACGCGGTGCCGCAATCCATGCGGGATGGCTCGCTTGGCCTTGGTGCCACGCATTCGGAAACTGTGCGCAATGTGATCCTTCCGGCTGCGTTGCCGGGTATCGTCGGCGCTATCCTACTGGCGGCCAGCCGCGCCATCGGAGAAACGATGATCGTTGTGATGGCCGCCGGTGCAATCGCCAAATTCTCGGGTAACCCGTTTGAGGCGATGACGACCATCACCACGCGGATCGTCAGCCAATTGACCGGGGACACCGACTTTGCCAGCCCCGAAACGCTGGTGGCCTTTGCGCTGGGTCTGACCCTGTTCATCATCACGCTGGGGCTGAACATCTTCGCCCTCTACATCGTACGCAAATACCGGGAGCAGTACGAATGACCGATATGTCACAAATACCTGGCGCTGCTCCGACCGCGAAGCCCAAGGGCGGATCGCTGTTCGAAAAGGACGCGCGGACCAAACGGCGGAATGCGGCCGAAAGCCGTTTCAAGATGTACGGTATCGCTGCCATCGGTATCGGTCTGCTGATGCTGATCGTGCTGGTGACGAATATCGTGACCGCCGGCACCGGGGCTTTTCAGCAAACATATCTTGAGCTGGATGTCGACCTGAAAGCCGACAAGCTGGACAAGAAGGGCAACCGCAATATCGAAGACATCAAGAAGGTTTCGACCTTTGGCTATGCGCCTCTGATCTCTGCCGCGCTGGAAAGCGAAGTGAAAAAACTGGGCATTCAGACCGACTTGAAACCCAAGGCAATGGGCAAGATCCTGTCCAAAGCCGCTCAAGCAGAGTTACGGAACTATGTCCTCGCCAACCCTGATGAGATCGGCAAGACGGTCAGCTTCCGTTTTCTCACCAACAGCCGGGTCGATGGCTATATGAAAGGCCGCGTCAGCCGCGAGTCGATCGCCAACGACAAGAGCATCTCGGTCGAACAGCTTGATTTCGTTGATCAGTTGCGGGACGCAGGCGTGCTTTACAAAGCCTTCAACCCGGATTTCATTTTCGGTGCTGACGCCTCTGACCAACGGCCCGAGGCGGCGGGGATCGGGGTGTCCATGCTGGGATCGTTGTTCATGATGTTCGTGGTTCTGGCGTTGGCCTTGCCGATTGGCGTTGCAGCCTCGATCTACCTTGAGGAATTCGCGCCGCAGAACCGCCTGACGGATATCATCGAGGTCAACATCTCGAACCTGGCCGCTGTGCCGTCCATCGTATTCGGTATTCTGGGTCTGGCTGTGTTCATCAACTACATGCACCTGCCGACGTCCGCGCCGCTGGTGGGCGGTCTGGTGCTGACGCTGATGACCTTGCCGACCATCATCATCTCGACCCGGGCGTCGCTCAAGGCGGTGCCGCCGTCGATCCGCGATGCGGCGCTTGGGGTAGGGGCCTCGAAAATGCAGGCCGTATTCCACCACGTTCTGCCGCTGGCTGCGCCCGGTATTCTGACCGGCACCATCATTGGTCTGGCGCAGGCACTGGGTGAAACCGCACCGTTGCTGTTGATCGGGATGGTAGGCTTTATCGCCTCGAACCCGCCCGATGGCATCGTCGCGGGCTTCCTGTCGCCGAACTCGGCTATGCCGGCGCAGATCTACGAATGGTCCAAGCGCGCCGACCCGGCCTTTTATGAACGCGCATGGGGGGGCATCATCATCCTGTTGATCTTCCTCGTCACAATGAACACGATTGCGGTGCTGCTTCGCCGCCGCTTTGAACGCCGCTGGTAAATGGGGGCTACTATGAATGATATGACACGAGTGGAGAGAACCGTGGACTCCAAAGCCATCAAGATCGCTGCCAACAATGTTCAGGTTTACTATGCTGACACGCACGCCATCAAAGACGTGAATGTTGAGATCGAGGACAAGACCGTAACGGCCTTTATCGGACCGTCGGGTTGCGGCAAATCCACCTTTCTGCGGTGCCTGAACCGGATGAACGACACCATCGACATCTGCCGTGTCGAAGGTGACATCCTGCTGGATGGCGAGGATATCTATGACAAGCGTGTCGACCCCGTGCAGCTGCGCGCCAAGGTGGGAATGGTGTTCCAAAAACCCAACCCGTTCCCCAAGTCGATCTATGACAATGTCGCATATGGTCCACGGATTCATGGCCTTGCCAAGAACAAGGCGGAACTGGATGACATCGTTGAGAAATCGCTGCGTCGAGGCGCGATCTGGGACGAAGTCAAAGATCGTCTGGACGCCCCCGGCACGGGCTTATCAGGCGGTCAGCAGCAGCGTCTGTGCATCGCGCGCGCCGTCGCGACCGAGCCCGAGGTTCTGCTGATGGACGAGCCGTGCTCGGCGCTGGACCCGATTGCGACCGCGCAGGTCGAGGAACTGATCGACGAGTTGCGCTCGCGCTATTCGGTGGTGATCGTGACACACTCGATGCAGCAGGCCGCGCGGGTCAGTCAGAAAACAGCGTTCTTCCATTTGGGCAACTTGGTCGAGTTTGGCGAAACCGGCCAGATATTTACCAACCCTGAAGATCCCCGCACGGAAAGCTACATCACCGGCCGTATCGGCTGAGGACAGGTATTTGAACATGACCGAACAACATATTGCATCCGCATTCGACCGCGACCTTGAAGCGGTTCAGGCCTATATCATGAAGATGGGAGGGCTGGTTGAGGCCGCGATCATGAACGCCGCACGCTCGCTTGAGACCCGCGATGTCGAACTGGCTCAAGAGGTGCGTCAGGGCGACAAGGCCATTGATGCGCTTGAGGAACTGATCAACGAAGAAACCGCGCGGGTGATCGCATTGCGGGCACCGACAGCAGGCGACCTGCGTCTGGTTCTGTCTGTTCTGAAGGTGTCGGCCAACCTTGAAAGAATTGGGGATTATTCCAAAAACATCGCCAAACGCACCACGGTTCTGGTGGACGCGGGTGAGATCAACGGCAGCGCCGCCGCGTTGCGCCGTATGGCGCGCGAAGTTGAGCGGATGCTTCGCGACGCACTGGACGCCTATATTCAGCGTGACGCCGAGCTGGCTTCGGACGTGATCGACCGGGACGAGGAGGTTGACCAGATGTATAACGGTCTGTTCCGTGAGCTTCTGACATTTATGGCGGAAGACCCGCGAAACATTTCGTCATGCATGCACTTGCATTTCATCGCCAAAAATATCGAGCGTATGGGCGACCACGTCACGGCCATTGCTGAGCAGGTCGTCTATCTGGTGACCGGAGAGCGACCGTCGGAAGCGCGACCCAAAGCCGATACCACCTCGCAAACCGCCTAGGGGGCAATGGCTATGTCCGCCGATCAGCCAACAGTACTCGTTGTTGAGGATGAACTGGCACAGCGCGAGGTGCTGGCCTACAATCTCGAAGCTGAAGGGTTTCGTGTCTCCAAAGCGGCCAATGGCGACGAGGCGTTGCTGTTGGTTGACGAGGACAGCCCGGACATCATCGTTCTGGACTGGATGATGCCCAATCTCAGCGGGATCGAAGTGTGCCGCCGCTTGAAAATGCGGCCAGATACGCGCGCAATTCCAATCATTATGCTGTCGGCCCGGTCCGAAGAAGTCGACAAGGTGCGCGGGTTGGAAACCGGGGCGGATGACTATGTGGTCAAGCCGTATTCGGTGGTCGAACTTATGGCGCGGGTCCGCACTCAATTGCGGCGGGTCCGCCCGGCGACGGTCGGGATCAAGCTGGAGTTCGATGACATCATTCTGGACTCGGAAACCCACAAGGTCAGCCGCGGCAGCAAACCGTTGAAATTGGGTCCAACAGAGTTTCGTCTGCTGAGTACGTTCATGGAGAAGCCCGGCCGTGTCTGGAGCCGCGAACAATTGCTGGATCGGGTTTGGGGGCGCGACATCTATGTCGATACCAGAACGGTCGATGTTCACATCGGTCGTTTGCGCAAGGCGCTGACGCAGCATGGTGGCAAGGATCCTGTGCGTACCGTTCGCGGCGCTGGATACGCCTTGGGGTAAAGCACGGGGCAGGGTGCGCCGCCCTGTTTTATGCGGTTTGCTCATGGAACGATGCGAAACTGTAGCTGTTATTTGCGGTTATGGCAGGGTATTTTGCGACAAAGCCGATTTTACGGAGAAGCAAAATGAACGCCCCGAACACCAAACCGACTTTGCGCGCAAAAGATGCACCTGACATGGGGGCGTTCTCGTGGGACGATCCATTCCGCCTGGCGGATCAGCTGACAGAAGACGAGCGCATGATTGCCGCGAGTGCGCAGGCCTATTCTCAGGAAAAGCTGCAACCGCGGGTTCTGGAAGCCTTTCAGAATGAGGAGACCGACCCGGAAATCTTCCGCGAAATGGGCGAAATGGGCCTGTTGGGCACCACGATCCCCGAAGAATATGGCGGCTTGGGCGCAGGATACGTGTCTTACGGTCTGGTCGCGCGCGAGGTTGAGCGTGTTGATTCCGGGTATCGCTCGATGATGTCGGTCCAAAGCTCGCTGGTGATGTACCCGATCTATGCCTATGGCAGCGAAGAACAACGCCGGAAATACCTTCCGAAACTGGCCAGTGGCGAATGGATCGGCTGCTTTGGTCTGACGGAACCCGATGCGGGTTCGGACCCAGCGGGCATGAAAACCCGCGCTGAAAAGATTGATGGCGGCTATCGGCTGACCGGCAGCAAGATGTGGATCTCGAACTCGCCCATCGCAGATGTTTTTGTTGTCTGGGCTAAATCCGACGCGCATGACGGCAAAATCCGTGGGTTCGTCTTGGATAAGGGGCTTAAAGGTCTGAGCGCGCCCAAAATCCAGAACAAGATGAGCCTGCGGGCATCGATCACGGGTGAAATCGTCCTGGACGGCGTCGAAGTAGACGAGGGCGCACTGCTGCCACATGTTCAGGGCCTCAAAGGTCCGTTCGGTTGTCTGAACCGTGCACGTTACGGGATCAGCTGGGGCGTCATGGGCGCAGCTGAAAGTTGCTGGCACGGTGCGCGCCAGTATGGTCTGGACCGCAAACAGTTCAACAAGCCGCTGGCGCAGACCCAATTGTTCCAGCGCAAACTCGCCGATATGCAGACTGAGATCGCCTTGGGTTTGCAAGCTAGCCTGCGCGTCGGCCGCCTGATGGATCAGGCCGAAGCGGCGCCCGAGATGATTTCGATTGTGAAGCGCAACAACTGCGGCAAGGCGCTGGACATCGCGCGGTTGGCGCGTGACATGCACGGCGGCAACGGTATCTCGCTGGAATTCCAAGTGATCCGCCACATGGTCAATCTGGAAACTGTGAACACCTATGAGGGCACACACGACGTTCACGCGCTGATCCTGGGGCGGGCGCAGACCGGGCTACAGGCCTTCTACTAGGATATTACAGATTTCGTATAATCGGTATTATGGTAAATAAATAGCATTGCGCGATTGGGGGTTTCCTCTAATCGCCAATGTCTTACGGTGCCTTTCTAAACACTCAGTTTGGAGTATCGGATGAACCTGAATGGCAAAACTGTGGTCGTCACCGGCGCAGCTAAAGGTATCGGTAAAGGTCTGGCAACTCGGTTTGCCCGCGAAGGTGCAACAGTTGTTTGCGCCGACATAGATACCGAAGCCGCGTGTTCTTTAGCTCACGAAATCCACGGCCACGCAGTCACATGCGATGTTTCAGACGAAACCAGCATCAAGGCACTGATTGATCATGTCGAAGATCAGATTGGCCCGATTGATCTGTTCTGTGCAAATGCCGGTATCCTGACGCTTGGCGGTCTGGACGTTCCGGACGAAGACTGGGACCGGATCTGGAAGATCAACGTCATGTCCCATGTCTGGACCGCGCGTCATTTGGTGCCTCGCATGATTGCCCGTGGCGGCGGTTACATCATGACAACGGCCTCTGCCGCGGGTTTGCTGAACCAGCCCGGTGCAGCACCGTATGGCGTCTCGAAACACGCCGCCGTTGGATTTGCCGAATGGCTGTCGCTGACATATGGCCATAAAGGCTTGCGCGTGTCCGTTTTGTGCCCGCAGGCGGTTCGATCGGAAATGACACGCGGCTTTAAGGATTCAGTTGCGTCTATCGACGGTTTGTTAGAGCCTGAAGATGTCGCTCAGGCCTGTGTCGAAGCCATTGAAACAGAGCAGTTTCTGGTGCTGTCACATCCGCAGGTGTTGGATTACATGCGGCACAAAGCTGGTGACTATGACCGGTGGTTGGGCGGAATGCGTAAGCTAAATCAAAAGTTTATCGAAGGTGATTAAGGTTTCTTCTGCGCTTTGCGCATCAAACCTTCCTGAGTGACCGACGCAACCAAAGTGCCGTCTTGCGCATAAATCGACCCGCGGTTGAAGTTGCGCCCTCGCCCGCTCCAAGGCGAATCCATCGAGTACAGATGCCAGTTTTCAAAATGGATTGGCGCGTGGAACCACATAGCGTGATCCAGGCTGGCCGCATTGACTTCACCCGTAAACCAGCTGAGACCGTGCGGTCGCATGCCCGAACCCATCAGGTACATGTCTGACGCGTAAGTCAGCAGCAACTGCTGAGTGGCCGCATCGGCACCTGACGCACCTGGCATGCGGAACCAGACCTGATTGTGATCATCCGTCTTGTCAGGGTTAAACGGGTCCAGATGGCTTGCTTCACGGACTTCGATCGGCCGCTCGCGTGTCAGTTCGCCCCGCAGGTGTTTGGGCACGAGATCCACATATTTTTTGCGCAGTTCTGTGCGCGACGGGTAAGTCTCGGGTGCTTCCATCTGCGGCATCTGGTGGTGATGATCCCAGCCTTCATCCTGAATATGGAACGACGCCGACACGTTCAGGATTTGTTTTCCATGCTGAATGGCTACAACGCGTCGCGTTGTGAAAGAACCTCCATCTCGCGCTCTATCAACTTGATAAACAACGGGAATAGATGGGTCTCCTGGGCGAATAAAATAAGCATGCAGTGAGTGGCATAGCCGATCATTCACGGTTCGGTATGCCGCAGCCAACGCCTGTGACACCACCTGCCCGCCAAAGATTCGCGTCGGAGTCTCACCGCCTGAACCGGTACCCCGAAACAGATCAACTTCGAGCCTTTCAAGGTTCAAAAGGTCAAGAAGAACACGTTCTGCTTCGGTCATGGGCGACTCTCCGATTGGCTTTTGGTTAGGCGTATCAGTGCCGCGCGGGTCATTCAATCAATGCGCCCATGACCAGCGCCTTAAGCTCGGAACGGGACGGATAGGAACTGGATGGGGACAATTGCGTAAAGAACACCGCCGACAGGTCGTTGCAGCGGTCGACCCAGAAAAAGGTCGAGGCCATACCACCCCAACTGAAATCCCCCAGCGATCCAGGCGTCCGGGTTCTGCCGGGGTTGATGATGACGGCACCAGCCAGGCCAAACCCCATGCCCTCCATCGGTTGTTCGGCAAAGCTCTGCGGACCCATCGATGCGATGTCGCCCGGTAAATGATTGTGCAGCATGAAATCCACTGTCTTCGGGCTGAGCAAGCGCTGTCCGTTACCCTGCCCCCGATTCCGGATCATTTCAGCGAATTTGGCGTAATCATCGATCGTGCTGATCAAACCGCCACCGCCCGAATAGGTCGTTGCATTTTCAAACGGAGAGTTGCCTGCCCAATCGGTTAATCGCAGGGTGTCATCGCCCGTTTCGGCCGAATTCAGCGCCATCGCATCTCCGGCCAGTGGCGTATAGAGAGAGGCGAACCGATCCCCTGCCCCTTTGGGTACAGAAAACCCGGTCTCAGCCATCGCAAGCGGCTCAAAGATCTCTTCCGCGAAAAACTGATCCAAGGTTTTGCCGGAAACAACCTCGACCACACGTCCCAATACGTCCGTGGAAACCGAGTATTCCCAGCGGGTTCCGGGTTGGAAGGCAAGCGGCAGTTTCGACAGTACACTTACCCTGTCCTTCAACAGCCCCTGATTTGGTGCAAATATCAGTTTCTGTTCTTCCATCGCATCCGGCAAAACACCAGGATTGAACGGATAGCTGAAACCGCTTGTGTGTGTCAGAAGCTGATGCAGTGTCGGGGATGTCGCCTCCTCGATTTGATCCAGTCTCTCAGCTCCGGGTACAAGAGCTTGCATTGAGGCAAATTCGGGCAAGAATTCAGAGAGTTGCGCGTCGAGATGAAACAAACCGCGCTCGGCCAACATCATCACCGCGACCGAGGTGATTGGTTTTGTCATCGAATAGATACGCACAAGCGTATCACGCTGGAACGGCAGGTCCCTTTCGACACTTCTGCGGCCGCAGGCGTGGAAAAACGCTTCGGACCCGTGGTGGTTCAACAGTAATGAACTGCCAGCGTACTTGCGTTCATCAACATAGCGCTGCATCCAGTCCCGTATGCGGTTCAGGCGGGCAGGATCTAGTGTTGTCAGGCTGCACATGGGTTTCAGAACCTCCTCGGGCGGTTTCGTCGATCTTTACCCGTGACACACTGAATTGACAGAGGAATTCCCGAATTTGCGTATCGCAATCAACTGGCAGTGCGCGACAGTCTTCCCGCCTGTACACTGGACGCGTTACAGATTCGTCCGGTGGTTCAGAGTTCGTTTCATAGATCGTCGTACTGGAGTTAAACAATGACGCAGACCATAGATTTCATTTTCGATTTCTGCAGCCCTAACGCATTTCTGGCCCATAAGGTCCTGCCCGAACTGGCGGAACGAAATGGTATGCAAGTGAACTATGTGCCCGTGTTGCTTCCAACGATTTTCAAGGCAACGCATAACCAGAATCCGTTCGAGGCATTCTCGGAAAATCGTCAGAAGACGGCGTATCTGACCCACGATCTTCATCGTTTTGCGCGAAGACGCAGTTTGAGTTTTCATATGAGCCCGCATTTCCCGGTGAACACCAAGTTTGCTATGCGCGGCGCTGTCTTTGCTTCGGGTAAGTCGTGGGAAAACAAGTATGTAAACGCGGTTTTTGACGCGATTTGGGTTCATGGTCAGAAAGTCGATGAACTGGGTGTCCTGATGGATATTTTGCAGGAAAACAAGCTTCCCGCGCGCAAGATTCACGAGGCTATGACGGGTGCCGAAGTAAAGCAGCGGCTTAAAGAGCAATCCAAGGCTACAGTAAAACGCGGCGCGTTCGGAGTGCCGACAATGTTTGTCGGCACCGAGATGTTCTTTGGCAAAAACAGCCTGTGCAATCTGGAATTAGAGCTCTCCCAATCGCAGAGCTGATGGGGGCTAAGACTTCAGTGCAGCAAGCCCGTGCTTGGCGAACACTGATACATAGGCGCCAAACACTTGTGCACGTTTGGGGTCAGAGGCATTGCCGTCCAATGCGCGTTTGTACACACCCTGCAATATTCCAGCCATTCGGAAGAAATTGAACGCCAGATAAAATCCGAAATTTTCGATCCCGGGTAGTCCACGGCGCTGGCAATATCGCCCGATAAACTCTTGATCTGTAGGTACTCCTAGGGCTTGGCGGTCTACACCAGCCAACCCGCGCCCCTCCTTTCCGGGCGGCAATTGCCATTGCATGATGACAGCAGCCAAATCGGCATATGGGTGCCCGATCGTCGATAGTTCCCAATCCAGAACGCCGATACAGCGCGATCCGTTCTGTTCGAACATCAGATTGTCGATGCGATAATCGCCATGCACCAAGGTTCGCTGCCCGTCATCGCCCGGAACAGACGCCTCTAGTTCCGAGATAAGCGAGTCCATCTCGGGTATGGTCGTTGTCTCGGACGCGCGATACTGCTTTGTCCAACGTGCGATTTGACGCTCGAAATAGTTCCCCGGAGGGCCATAATCAGACAGCCCTACCTCATCGACATCGACCTCATGCAGATTGGCCAGAACGCGGTTCATTTCGTCGAACACGGCGGTGCGGGTCGCGTTGTCGACCTCATCCATCGTGGGCTCGAGAAACACACGCCCCTGCAGACGCTCCATGACATAGAACGCGGAGCCGATGACATCGTCATCTTCGCATAGCAGCATCATCCGAGGAACCGGAACCGCGCTATCCGCAAGCGCGCGTTGGACGCGAAACTCTCGTTCCACAGCATGGGCTGATTTCAATAAAACGCCGGGAGGCTTCCGGCGCAGTACATAAGTCTTGCTCGGCGTGCGTAGCTCGAAGGTTGGGTTGGATTGGCCAATGTCGAACTTCGTGGCTTCCAGCGGGCCTTGGTAACCGTCAAGTTTTGCACTCAGGTAAGTATCCAGCGCTTCAAGATCGATTTGTGATTTCGCTTCCATTTCAGCCTACTATACTTCGTTATTTAAAGCGCTTCGGCGAAGAGGTTGCCGGCTGTTACCACGTTTAAGCCCCCTGAGACCGGGATGACGGCTCCGGTTACATAGCTGCCGCCGCGACCGCATAGGAACAACATACACCCGGCAATATCCTCGTCACGACCCACACGGCCCAGCGGTACAGTCTTGCCAACTTTTTCGCGTGTACCTTCGTCTGCCGTTGCAAAGGCGGTCATGCGGGACACGAATGGCCCGGGCGCAAGCGCGTTGACGGTGACATGGTACGGCGACAATTCCTTGGCCAGGATCTTGGTCAAATGCAGAACCGCAGCTTTGGACGCGGAATAGCTGTAGGCACCGTCGCCCATTGGAACTTCTCCCATTACGGATCCAATGTTGACGACGCGCGCCGGATCGTCCGCGGTTCCGGATTTCATCAACATCGGCAAAAGGCGCTGCGTCAACTCGAACAGCCCGGCGACATTCACGGAATTGACCTTTTCCCACGCATGATAGGGAAACTGTCCCAGAGGCGATCCCCATGAGATTCCCGCATTATTCATAAGGATATCAAGGATATCCGTGCGATTCTTCACCTCGTCCACCATAGCCTGAACACCTTCTTCGGTCCCGACATCGCCGCTGAAGCCCTCTGCGCTGCCTGGTGCATCCAATGCATTCAACTCGGCCGCGACGGCTTCACAGGCGTCACCCTTCCGCGAAGCGATCAGCACACGAGCCCCTGCCCGAACCAGCGATTCCGCAGCCATCCGGCCAATCCCGGTGGCACCGCCTGTCACCAACGCGGTTTTTCCCTGCAGAGAAAATAAAGTTTCAGGGGTCATGATCTGCTCCTCGCTATTTTAGTGGTGGCTCAAGCGGTGGTTGCAGCCGAGCTTTGCACCCAGCGGAATTCTTGACAACATCCGCCGCTGCGCCAAAGGTCCTCCCAACCAAATAACAGGGACAACACAGTCATTATGCAAGCGTTACTCAGCGTCGCTCCGGGCGGACCGGAAACTCTGGAACTCACAACCCTGCCCGACCCGGTACCAGGCAAAGGGGAATTGCTGGTCGGGGTCAAAGCTGCAGGCGTCAATTTTCCCGACACGCTGATGATCCAGGACCTGTATCAGATCAAGCCCCCCAGACCGTTCGCTCCGGGCGGTGAAATCGCGGGTGAGGTTTTAGGCGTTGGCGAAGGCGTAACCGGGTTCGAGGTTGGCGACCGGGTTCTGGCGTTGACCGGATATGGCGGTTTTGCAACCCAGGCGACGGTCAAGGCGGCCACGGCGGTCAAGTTTCCAAAGACGATGCCTTTCGAGGACGCCGCGTGCTTTATCTTCACATACGGCACCTCATATCACGCTCTGAAGGATCGCGCGGCATTGCAGCCCGGCGAAACACTTTTGGTGTTGGGAGCCGCGGGTGGCGTCGGAAGCGCCGCCATTGAATTGGGCAAAGCGATGGGTGCCCGTGTAGTCGCCGCTGTTTCCTCAACTGAAAAGGCGGATTTTTGCCGTCAGATCGGGGCGGACGAAACCATCATCTACTCGCGTCAGATGGATCGCGACGCTCAGAAAGCATTTTCCAGCGAAATCAAGGCAGTCGCAGGGGCAGATGGCGTGGATGTCGTCTATGATGCTGTCGGCGGTGACTATGCAGAGCCAGCCTTGCGCAGCATGGCATGGAACGGCAGGTTTCTTGTCGTCGGGTTTCCGGCCGGTATCCCCAAAATTCCACTCAACCTGCCTTTGTTGAAGGGGTGCCAGGTTGTTGGCGTGTTCTGGGGGGCCTCAGTGTATCGCGATCCGAAGGGTAACGCCGAAAATGTCAAAGAGTTGTTTGATCTATACGCAAAAGGTCAGATAAAACCACAAATCCGTGCCCGGTTTGCATTGGCGGATGCAAGCGACGCCCTGACCATGCTGAACGACCGAACTGTTCTCGGTAAAGTTGTCGTCACGATGCCCGAAACCTGACCGTTTTCCAGCGCAAGTTTCAAGATGAGATGGTGTCTGTTGACCAATACTCGCCTGATGAGTGCGCAGGTTGGTGGACATCCATACCTATTCACGTTTATCAACCAGTAATGGGATGGAGAGTGAATGCATAAAGTTCTGATTTTGAACGGTCCAAACCTGAACTTGCTGGGTACACGGCAACCCGAGGTTTATGGCCGTACGACACTGAAAATGCTCGAAGAAACCTGCGTGAGCCATGGCGCGAAGATCGGGTTGGACGTATCGCATCAGCAATCCAATCACGAAGGCGCGCTGATTGACGCAATCCACGCAGCCAAAGGCAATCAGGACGGGATCGTTCTGAATGCTGGGGCATATACGCACACCTCCATCGCCTTGATGGATGCGATTGCCTCGGTTGGGTTGCCGGTTGTCGAGGTCCACCTGTCGAATATTCATGCGCGCGAAGCCTTCCGGCACAAGTCCTATATCGCGCCCGTTGCGCTGGGGCAGATCTGTGGCTTTGGACTTCATAGCTATGTGATGGCATTGGATGGGCTGTTGGCTCATTTGCAAAATGAGGGGGCTGCATGAAGCTGGACGAGTATCTGAATTTCCTCAGTTACGTCAAAACTTTGGAGGAGCTTTGGGACGCTCATTGCCGGCAGATGGCAATTTTCGGATTCGATCGCCTGCTATACGGCTACACGCGCTATAGGACCGAAACGTCTTTGGGTGATCCCGAAGATTTCACCATCCTGACGAACCACGGCAAAGAATATATTGATGGGTTCGTGCGGGACGGGCTGTACTTTCATGCGCCTATGCTGAAATGGGCGCTGCACAACGAGGGCGCTGCCAGCTGGAAAATGATCCAGGACATGAATTCTGATGGCACGATGACCGCCCAGGAACGCCAGGTTTACGAATTCAACCGGTCCAAGGGTGTGGTGGCCGGATACACTATCAGTTTCACGTCCGTGTCGATGCGCTCCAAGGGCGCAATCTCTCTTTCAGCTGGTGGGGACGTCAGTCAGGACGAGGTCGACGCCATCTGGGCGGAACATGGTGATGACATCCTGCTGATGAACAATGTCGCGCATCTGAAAATTCTCACCCTGCCCTACAACACACCCAATCGGGCTCTGACCAAGCGTCAGCGCGAGGCGCTTGAATGGGTTGGGGATGGGAAGACAACGCAGGACATTGCGTTGTTGATGGGGCTCACCTCTGCCACCGTTGAGAAGCATCTGAGGCTTGCTCGTGAGGCTCTGTCCGTCGAAACAACTGCCCAGGCTGTGCTCAAAGCATCCCTGCAAAATCAGATGTTCATCATGGAAGCATGATGTGCCTTTTTTGACGCTAATTTGCGTCAATTTACGTAAGGTAAGGAAATCATGACTTCCCGAATCTGAGCCCCAGTTGCACAGTGTTATTGTTCCGTGAGTGGTGGCTTTAGCCTGGGAACGTTTTGATCGGATCTTTGCATAACAAAGCTCTCCGGTCGCTCTGACAAAAGGGCGTCTATTTGTACGCGTCTCTTAGTCGGAATTTTGGGGGGCCTCGACCATCCCCATCTGCGGGGCCCCTCATTCCTTCCAAACGTCTATGTTTTGTGTCTGCGCCGGATGGCGCAAAAAAACCGACTACAAAATGTAGCCGGTTTCCATTCTGTTCAGGTCGAGGCCCCTCTCAGGGCCTCTGCCGGGCTTAGCCTTGTGCAGCTTTGGCAACTTCGGCTGCGAAGTCTTCTTTTTCGACCACGATACCTTCGCCAACTTCCAGACGGATAAAGCCGGTGATGGTTGCGCCTGCTTCTTTGGCCGCGGCTTCCACGGTCAGGTCAGGGTTCACAACGAATTGCTGGTTCAGCAGGGTCGATTCCGCGACGAATTTCTTCATACGGCCCATGATCATCTTTTCAATCACCTGCTCCGGCTTGCCGGATTCGCGGGCGATGTCCATCTGAACCTGCTTTTCCTTCTCGACGATCGCCGGATCCATATCGGCCTCGGACAGAGCAGCCGGGTTCACAGCAGCGATGTGCATCGCAATCTGCTTGCCGATCGCTTCATCACCACCGGACAGAGCAACCAGGACGCCGATTTTGCCCATGCCGTTGGTGGCTGCGTTGTGGACATAGGACACAACGGTGTCGCCCGACAGTTTGGCCATACGGCGCACCGACATGTTCTCGCCAATAGTAGCGATCTTGTCGGTCAGGGTGTCTGCAACGGACTTGCCGCCCAGATCAGCCGCCAGCAGAGCGTCAACATCAGCGACGCCTTCGGCTGCATAAGCGATCTTGCCGACCATTTCCTGGAACTCGGCGTTTTTCGCGACGAAGTCTGTTTCCGAGTTCACTTCGACTGCAACACCGTTTCCACCGTCGACGTGCACTGCAACCAGACCTTCTGCTGCGGTACGGCCCGATTTTTTGGCCGCTTTGGCCAGGCCTTTGGTCCGCAGCCAGTCAACGGCTTCGTCCATGTTGCCGCCGGTTTCGGTCAGCGCTTTTTTCGCGTCCATCATGCCTGCGCCGGTCTGATCGCGCAGTTCTTTAACCATTGCTGCTGTGATTGCCATCTTTTGGCTCTCCTCAATTCAAACGGAATTGGGGCAGGTCTACCCTGCCCCATATGTCAATAACGTGACGGGCAGCTTACGCTTCGGCTTTGGCTTCCGGCGCGGCTTCTTCAGCAACAGGTGCCTCTTCCGCAACGACTTCTTCAACCGGTGCTTCTTCGAATGCACCCAGGTCAACACCTGCGGCACCCATCTGAGCGGTCATGCCGTCCAGAGCGGCACGAGCAACCAAATCGCAGTACAGAGCGATCGCGCGCGCTGCGTCATCGTTGCCGGGGATGATGTAGTCAACGCCGTCGGGCGAGCAGTTGGTGTCGACAACAGCCACAACCGGGATACCCAGTTTGTTGGCTTCGGCGATGGCCAGTGCTTCTTTTTTGACGTCGATGACGAACAGCAGATCAGGAACGCCGCCCATCTCGCGGATACCGCCCAGCGATGCCTGCAGTTTGCCCTGGTCACGTTCCATGCCCAGACGCTCTTTCTTGGTCAGGCCTTCTGCACCCGATTCCATCGCTTCGTCGATCTGGTTCAGACGGTTGATCGACTGGGAAACGGTTTTCCAGTTGGTCAACGTGCCACCCAGCCAACGGTGGTTCATGTAGTACTGAGCCGACTTTTCAGCGGCTTCAGCGATCGGCTGAGCTGCCTGACGCTTGGTACCAACGAACAGAACGCGGCCACCTTTTGCAACGGTGTCACGAACGGCCTGCAGAGCCTGGTCCAGCATCGGAACGGTCTGGGTCAAGTCCATGATGTGGATGCCATTGCGCGAGCCGTAGATGAACGGGCCCATGCGGGGATTCCAACGCTGTGTCTGGTGACCAAAGTGAACGCCAGCTTCCAGCAGCTGACGCATGGTGAACTCGGGAAGAGCCATGCTATTTTCCTTTTCCGGTTTACGCCTCGGCGGGGGTGAAAGAAGCGGATGCTCCAACCGGCGGGCCAGGTAAGGATGTCTCCCCTACAAAGCCCAAACCCCGCCTGCGGGTTTGAATGGCGCGCGTATACGGCAGGTTTTGATGCAGTGCAAGGGCATTTCGCCCTTATTTTTCAAGGCGCGTCAGCGCGTGTGCGTGGCGGACGGCCGCTTCGCAATGTGCAGCCAGCGCCTTGCGGTCAGCAAAGTCACTGACTTTGGCCGGTGTATGGTAGATCAACTCGACCGTTCCCTGGCGACGCGCGCCCAGAGTCTTGAGAAGATGCGGGGCGAAATCCATGTCACCCCACCAGCCATAGAACCTGTCTGGCTGTCCTGCCGGCGCGTGAAAGATCACGGAAACTGGCTGGACATACATGAAATCCCGCAACTCTTCTGAATAAAATGCGGCGAAAAGCGTTGTTTTAAAAGGTAAAATACGAAGCCCGTCCGTAGACGTGCCTTCGGGAAAAAATAATAACTTGTGACCAGCTTTCAGCCGTTCCTCAAAGATCAGCGTTTGCTCGCGCGCCTTTTTCCTATCCCGCTCGATGAACACGGTTCCCGTTGCGCGGGCCAACCAGCCAATGCCGGGCCACTTGGCAACCTCGGCCTTGGACACGAAGTAGACGCGCTTGCGTGCGTTCAACGCGAAAATGTCCAGCCATGAGGTATGGTTCGCGACGACAGCGCCCCGTTGCTGCATCAATTCTCCGGTGCTGCGAAATCCGACCCCCAATAGTCTGAGCGCATTGCGACAGACGAACTGCGCGATGAACGGAGTGATCGGTCGGCGCACACCAAACAGGGGGTATTCGATCAGGCGGATGGACAGCAGGACCAGCAGACCACCAAACACCAGTATCGCCAGCGGAACACCGCGCAGGATCACCAAAGCCCAGCCCAACACACCCAGTTCAAGCGGGTCCGGCGCGTCGTCACTGTTCCAAAGCGGATCGTTCACTGGTTCAGGTCCCGCCGTAGATACGCCGCTGGCGTTCGTTCATCCGTTCCGTGTCCAGAATCAGGCAGACATCGGTCGTGTTGAACGCATGGTCGATAAACGCCCCCTCGCCCACAAAGCCGCCCAGACGCAGATACGCTTTGATCAGTGCGGGCACCTGCACCATTGCCGCACGGCGATCCAACACATCCGGAGCGACCAGATCCATACTTTGAAACACATCCGGTTGAGCCCTGACTCGAAGGTCCGGTGGGGCCAGATGATTGTGGTGCAACATCGACAAGGGCTGCGCCAGTTCCTGAACATCGATGCCGTGAAAGCTGGCGACGCCAAACAACACTTCGATTTTGCGTTCGTTTACATAGCCCGCCAGACCGTTCCAAAGGTGGTACATCGCTGTTCCTCCCCGATAGTCGCGGTGAAGGCAGGAACGCCCAAGCTCCAGCAGTTTGCGACCGCTCTGTTTCAGAACGGTCAGGTCGTATTCGTCCTCGGAATAGAACTGCCCCAATTCCATGGCGCGTTCGCCCGGTAACAGCCTGTAAACACCTACAACTTCGCCGGTTGCGTCGTCATAGGCCAGCATGTGATCGAAATAGGGATCAAACCGGTCCTTTTCCAACCCCGCGTCATGGTCAACCATCTCTCCGCCGCCGCCCAACTCCCGCACAAACACGTCATAACGAAGCCGCTGGGCTGCGCGCAGTTCAGCCTCTGTTTCGGCAAGTTTAACGGTGAAAGAAGGGCCTGCATCCGGCATCGGAGTTTCCGCTTTTGTTTGCGCGCTGATACCGCAGTTTTCGGTGAAATGGCAACCAGCACGGCGGCGGCCCATCGTTAACCATTCTTAAACCAGTTTCACGGATCAAAGACGGGCGTCAGGGCGATGCGGGTTCCGTCAATCACCACTTTTCCCTGTTCTTGGAAATTCACGGTGATCTTGCCCCCAATGTTGGACTGCACCTGTCCGACGCCCCAGTCGGGGAAATCGGGGTGGCGGACATACATGCCCGGTGCAAGTATGGCATTGAGGTCTGTCATGATCGGGCTCCGGTCCGGCGGCAGATGTAAGGAGAGGTACGCATGGGCGACACCAACGTCAATCTGGCCGAGCTGATCGGGTCGCGGATATGTCACGATCTGATAAGCCCCATTGGCGCAATCAACAACGGGCTCGAACTTCTTGAAATGGTCGGATCCGTGCAAGGCCCCGAGATGGAGCTGATCTCGGGCAGTGTCGGAAGCGCCGGTGCGAGAATTCGGTTCTTTCGCGTCGCTTTCGGGTCTGCCAGCGATCAACCGTTGGGCCGAACTGAGGTTTCCGAGCTGTTGAAAGACGTCGAAAGTGTTGGCCGGATACGTGTCAACTGGCATGTGACCGAGGCTGTACCACGCAATCAGGTGAAACTCACCTTTCTGGCGCTGATGTGCTGTGAAAGCGCGATGCCGATGGGGGGCAATGTCACCGTGACAAATGACGGCGGCGGTTGGACAGTGGTCGGTGTCGCAGACAAGCTGAATATTGATGCAGATCTTTGGAAAAACCTGCCCAAGGGCCAGTTTCCCAACAAGGTGACACCGGCGCAGGTGCAATTCGCGCTACTTCCGAAAACGGCCGTGTCCATGGGGCGGCGGGTTGCGGCGGAAACCACCTCAACCCGCGTCGCGATCCGGTTTTAGGACCGTACGGTTCCGTTGCCGCGGACAAGATACTTGAAGCTGGTGAGTTGAGCGGCCCCAACCGGGCCGCGCGCATGCATCTTGCCGGTCGCGATTCCGATCTCGGCGCCCATTCCAAACTCGCCACCATCGGCAAATTGGGTCGAGGCGTTGTGCATCAGGATTGCGCTGTCGAGACGCTCAAAGAAACGGGCGGCAGAATCTGAATCCTCGGTCATGATGCAATCGGTATGGTTCGAGCCGTATTGGCGGATATGAGCAATCGCCGCATCGATATCCGCCACAGGCTTGGCCGCGATGATGCTGTCGAGGAATTCCTTGCCCCAATCGTCGCTCGTGGCTGCTAGGGTGCCGTCCACGGCCAAAGCGCCTTCGGCATGGATTTCGACGCCCGCTGCGAGCAAGGCCGAAATGATATCCCGACCCAGTGTCTCAGCCACGTCCTGATGGATCAGCAGGCATTCGGCAGCACCACAGATCCCGGTGCGCCGGGTTTTGGCGTTCAGCACCACATCGAGGGTTTTCTGCGGATCCGCGGCCTTGTCGACATAGATGTGCACGATGCCCTCAAGGTGCGCAAAGACCGGAACGCGTGCTTCGCGCTGAACCAGCCCTACCAGACCTTTGCCTCCACGCGGAACGATGACGTCCACATAGTCGGTCATGGTCAGTAATTCCTGCACCGCCGCGCGATTACGTGTCGGGATCAGTTGGATGGCATCTTCAGGCAAATTCGCCGTCTTCAGCCCTTGGGCCAGGCAGGCGTGAATGGCGGTTGAGGAGTGGAAGCTTTCAGAGCCGCCCCGAAGGATCACTGCATTCCCTGATTTCAGGCAAAGCGCACCTGCATCCGCCGTCACATTCGGACGGCTTTCGTAAATCACTCCGATCACGCCAAGAGGTGTGCGAACACGTTGGATGTTCAGGCCCGAAGCCATGTCCCATTCGGTCAGAACCTCACCCACCGGATCTGCCTGATCCGCGACCGTGCGCAAACCGTCGACCATGCCCTGAACACGCGCTTCGTCCAGCATCAGCCGATCCATCATCGCCGGGCTCAAGCCCTTTTCGCGTCCGAACTCCAGGTCATTCTTGTTTGCCTCGATGATTTGGGCGCGATTGGCCCAAACTGCATCTGCCGCTGCGATCAGCGCAGCGTGTTTGCGCTCGGCGCTTGCAAAGGCCAGATCGGCCGACGCCGCCTTGGCACGTTTTCCAAGATCGGCCATCAGGGCGGGAATGTTGTCGAAATCCTTCATCTCAGGTGCCTTTCGGTCGGTCTTTGCGTTTTAACATCGCGGCGTTACAGCGCCAAATCATCTCGGTGGATCAGGACGGCCCGGCCCGGATAGCCCAACGTCTCTTCGATTTCCGAGGACTTTCGCCCCTTGATCGCATCCGCCTCCTGCGCGGTGTATCGGCTGAGGCCCTGTGCCAGCCGCCTCGCCTGCGGGTCCATGATTGCAACCGGATCACCGCGCCCAAAATCGCCTGTCACCTCAACGATACCAGCGGGCAGCAGGCTTTTGCCATTGCCTAACGCCTTGGCCGCACCCGAATCCACCACGATCTCTCCACGCGGTTTCATGGCCGAGATCCAGCGTTTTCGCGCAGCATGTGGGTCCAGCGTTGCTGTGAACCAAGTACAATTTGCACCATTTTCAAGAGATTTCAGCGGGTTCAGCGTCGAACCTTCAGTGATCGCCATATCGCAACCGGCGGCCGTCGCCATCTTAGCGGCCAGCAGCTTGGTCTTCATTCCGCCCTTGGATAGGCCGGAGCCAGCGTCACCGGCCATCTCTTCGATCTCGGGCGTAATGGTCTCAATAACGTCAAACCGTTTGGCCGCGCTGTCTTCGTTCGGGTTGCCGGTGTAGAAGCCGTCGACATCGGATAGCAGTATCAATTGGTCGGCCCCCACGGTCACCGCAATCTGCGCCGCGAGGCGGTCATTGTCGCCATATCGGATCTCATCCGTGGCAACTGTATCGTTTTCGTTGACAATTGGAACCACGCCCAAACTCAACAGCGTTTCCAGCGTCGCGCGAGAGTTCAAGTACCGCCGGCGGTCTTCGCTGTCTTCCAGCGTCACCAGAACCTGTGCGGTCGTGATTTTGTACGGCGTCAGCGCCTCTTCATATGCCCGTGCCAGACGTATTTGACCCACGGCAGCGGCAGCCTGAGATTGCTCCAACGGCAAATCCGCCATGGGCAGGTCCAAAACGCCACGCCCTAATGCAATCGAGCCAGATGAGACCAGGATAACGTCCGTCCCCTGCCCTTTGAGCCAGGCCACGTCCTGCGCCAGCGAGTGCAACCAATCCGACCGCAGCAAACCGGTGTCGCGATCCACCAGCAAGGCAGACCCGATTTTGACAACCAATCGGCGCGCGGTGGTCAGGGTTGCCAAGACTTGGTCTCCTCAACAGGCTTTTGCCGCAGGCGGTTTTCATCAATCTGCGCTCGCAAAGCGCGCAACACTTCGGTCACGCCCAAATGCGCGACGCCAGACATAGTCATCACGGGGCCGCCAACGGCCTCCTCCAACTCGGCCTTTTGTAGTGCAAGTTCTTCTTCGTCCAGCGCATCGACCTTGTTCAGCACCGTGATCCGCGGCTTTTCCGCCAATTCACCACCATACGCTTCAAGCTCGTGAATGATCGTTCGGTAGTCTTCAGCCACGGTTTCCGAGGTGCCATCGACCAGATGCAGCAGAACCGCGCAGCGTTCGACGTGACCAAGGAAACGATCCCCGATGCCGCGGCCTTCGTGTGCGCCTTCGATCAGGCCTGGGATGTCAGCGACGACAAATTCCACGTTATCGACGCCCACGACCCCCAAATTAGGATGCAAAGTCGTGAACGGATAATCAGCAATTTTGGGTCGCGCGTTGGATGTCGCCGCGAGAAAAGTCGACTTGCCCGCATTTGGCATGCCCAGCAGGCCCACATCAGCAATCAGTTTCAGCCGCAGCCAAATAGTCCGGTCGATACCCGCCTGCCCCGGATTGGCCCGACGCGGGGCCTGGTTGGTGGCCGATTTGAAATGCAGGTTGCCAAAGCCGCCATTGCCGCCCTTGGCCAGCAATACCCGCTGGCCAACCTCGGTCAGGTCGCAGATGACGGTTTCTTCGTCTTCGTCCAGAATCTCAGTCCCGACGGGCACACGCAGGATGATGTCGTCGCCATCCTTGCCGGTGCGCTGTTGACCGCGACCGGGTTGACCGTTCTTGGCAAAGAAATGCTGCTGATAGCGGAAGTCGATCAGAGTGTTCAGCCCATCCACAACTTCGGCCCAGACGGACCCGCCTTTACCGCCGTCACCGCCATCGGGACCGCCATATTCAATGTACTTTTCGCGCCGAAAGCTGACGCACCCGCCACCGCCGGCCCCGGACCGGATGTAGACCTTTGCAAGATCGAGAAATTTCATGACTGTCCCCTACTGCAAAGGCCCCATCGGCCACAAGTCAGAGTTTTTTACTGTAAGTCCAGGTGGGCACATTTGCATCGCGCGCCACCGAATAGCTTTCGGCATCACCCAGATACTGGAACCCGCAATGGGTCAGAACCCGGGCTGAGGCCGGATTGTCCTGAAACACGCTGGCAAACATCGTCGCGTTTTCCAACGGGTTGGCCAGAACCAATGCCTCCACCGCCAGCGATGCGATGCCGGTGTTCCAGTAGACAGGTGCAACCCAATAACCGACCTCGGACTGGTTACGATCCAGTTTTTCCAGCGAGATCAGCCCGATCAGTTCGGGACCACCGTCCTTGGTGGCGTCCATTGCCCACACATCTTCAGTCCGGTCTTCGGACATTGATCGCGTGACAAACGCCTCTACTGAACCCGGTGGGATGGGATGCGGGATCGACGTGGTCATACGTGCCACCCGCTCATCACCTGCATAATGCTCGATGAGACCCATATCCGAACGGCGCAGTGGGCGCAGATCGAACCGCTCGGTTTCGATGACCGGCTGGTTTATTATTGTCTCAAGTTTCATGAGTGCGTTCCTCCTCCGAACAACACAAAAAGTACGGACGCAACAGTGAGACTGGCTAACGTCCACATCAGATATTTTTCCACGGGCCGACCTTCAACCACATGGGCAATTCTATCTCCGGCAAATGTCCAGATCGGGTGTAAAATCACCTGGCAAAGCAACAAACAGAGAGCGATCGTGAACGTTGCGTTAAAGCTGGACGTGCCAGCGGCAACAAACCCAGTAAACCCGGCAATGATCATAGCCCAGGCCTTTGGATTAAGAGGGTGAACGATCAACCCAGCCCAAAAACCGGGCACCTCTCCGGTGGTATCGGTGCGCGACAACCGCAGGTTGGCGATTTTCCAGGCTAACCAGCAGATATACGCCGCCGAGGCGTATTTCAGCATGCTAAAGACCATCGGGGCCTGATCTGCGAGCTGCAACAGACCAAAGCCAACCGGCCAGATGATCAGCTGTTTACCCAGGATCACACCAGCCACAAACGGCAGTGCCGCCCGAAAACCATAACGCGCGCCAGTGCCCAGCAGGACCATGTTGGCTGGTCCCGGTGTGCCGACCTGACTGGCGGCAAAGACAAGGAAACTGGCAGTTGCGACCGTCATTTCCGCCCCTCCCATGTGTTCCTATGCAGTTCCATCCATTGCAGCGTCACGGTTTCGCCGGTCGAACGCACAACGGTTTCAGACCGCGAAGTTGGAACGAAGCCAAGCTTTGACAGCACCAAACGCGAGCGTTCATTGCCAAGATGGTAAGAAGCCTTCAGGCTGTCGCTGTTGCCATTGAAGTGACGGTGAACAACGGCCCCTGCGCTCTCGGTGGCAAAACCTTGCCCCCAATAGGACTGCCCCAACCAATACCCGAGTTCATTACCTGCAGAAACAGTACCGATCAGTTTGCCATCTCTTTCAATCGCAAACGCATCATAAATTTGTGATGCCAGATTGGTGACAAAGTTCTCCGCGTCTTCAATGGTAAAGGGAAACGGAATGCTGTTCACCCAGCGCACCACGTCCAGATCGTTCAGGAGCGCAACCATGCGCGACGAATCCTCACGCCGGAACCGACGCAGGACAAGACGCTCTGTTTTAATCACTTCGGTCATAAGACCACTCCTGAAAACGAGAAAGGGGACCGGCACTTTGTGCCGGTCCCCCATGAAATTTTCTTAAACCTTCTGGGTTTCGGCTTACTCTGCGGCCTCCGCCACTGGCAGGACCGAAATAAAGGTGCGGTTTTTGAGGCCCTTGTGGAACTTCACGGCGCCATCAACAGTTGCAAAGATCGTGTGGTCTTTGCCAATGCCTACGCCTTCGCCCGGCCAGAACTTGGTGCCGCGCTGACGCACGATGATGTTGCCTGCGATGGCGGCCTGGCCACCATACAGTTTCACGCCAAGGCGGCGACCAGCTGAGTCGCGACCGTTACGGGAGGAACCGCCAGCTTTTTTATGTGCCATTCTCTCTCTCCTTAGCCTTTGGCCAGCTCTTTGGCCTGCTCAACCCATTCGGGTTTCACTTTGACCGTTTCGATAGCAGCAATCTGCTCGTCCGACAAGGCGGCCAGAGCGGCAAAGCTCTCAATACCAGCCTCAGCCAGCTTTTTGGCGGCGGCAGGGCCGACACCGTTCAGCTTGGTCAGATCGTCAGCGGCAGCGGCAGCAGCGGCGGGTGCCTCTGCTTTGGCTTCAGCTTTCTTCGCAGCAGGCTTTTTCGCCGCCGGAGCAGCTTCGCCGGCCGGAGCCGAACCGGTTGCAGCTTTGATGCCAGACTTGTCAGCGCCCGACGACAGGATGTCGGTGATTTTAACCAGAGTCAGTTTCTGACGGTGGCCAACGGTACGCTTCGAGCTGTGCTTACGACGGCGCTTGACGAACTTGATGACCTTGTCACCTTTGATCTGTTCGATCACTTCGGCCTGAACGCCAGCACCATCGACGAACGGTGCACCAACAACCGGAGCGTCACCGCCCAGCATCAGAACATCGTTGAATTGAACTTTTTCACCTGCGTCGGCAGCCAGTTTTTCAACGCGGAGCACATCGCCCGCCTGAACCTTGTACTGCTTGCCGCCAGTCTTGAGGACCGCAAACATGCGTCTTTCCTTTGTCTAATCGCGTTCTGTGGTCCCCGACATGGGTGTTTTTGGCTTTCGCCACCTCGAACAGCGCGCCCTTTTTCGGGCTGTGTGGATGACCCTTGGACACACCCAATAGGTCAAATAATAACGATACCCGGCGCGGAAAACCGGCCGGGATGCGCGCTTATCCATAGATTGGTTGGGAAAGTCAACATCAAATACCGGGTCAAAGTTCCGATGCACTTAGCGCTTGTGAGACCGCCTGCCCCAGTTGGAAGTAGATTTGGTTATACATCTTGTCAAAACTGTCGAAAAAGGCCTCATTCACGGCGCGTCCGGTCTGGGTTCTGGAAAAGGCAATGTTCTCGCGCATCTGTGCCTCTTCAAGCGGCTGATACGCCACCAGAAGGAAAGAATACAGCCAGATGCGGTTTTCCTCGGCGATACTATCCTTGTCGGACAAGAGCTGAGACAGAATATCTTCCGAACTGGTTCCGGCACCCGCGCTTAGACCGCGAAAAAAGTTGTAGTCCGAGCTCAACGAACTTTGAACGTTCTTTTCGATCAGATCATTAACTTCGATGTACTCTCCGACCAGACGATAAAGTTGGGTGCCGCCTCCTCCGTTCAGATAGTTTTCACGTGCCATTTCCTTGATGGTCTCATCGGCGAAGGCTTCTCTGGCCGAGTTTTCAAGCGTGACAATGGTTTGACCAACGTCACTTTCAAAGAACAGGATTGCGCGATCCAGTTGGCTGTCGGTCAGGCTGGTTTCAAAAACCTGAGTGATCTGGTCCTGCATCCAGTCCGGATTGTAGATCTTATCCACCCGATCTTCGAACAAAGGCCCTCCGGTGCCACCCAGAAATGTTTCGTTCAGATCTGCTGCTTGCGCCAGGCCCTCGTCGCGCAGGATGTTAACGACCTGTTGCAGTTGAACCGCCTGCATAAGGCGCTCTACCCGCTCGGACGCCGCGAGCGGCACGGCGGATAGCGCGATGGCGAAACAGACAACAATCAGGCGCATCAGATATCCTGAGCCGGATGCAGTTCTGCCATCCGTGCGGCCAGATCTTCGAATTTCATGGCCATGATCTCGTACTGGATGGCATTCAGCAACTCATAGACTTCTTGCATCAAGGGCTGTTCCAGCGCCTCGGCATAGGCGATGACCTCGGAATCCGAAAAATCCTGATATGTGTAAGCTGCCCCGGCAAGTGCAGACAGTTGCAGAGCCTGCCGCATACCTGTTTCATTGCGCTTCATCATCTGACGCAGTTCATCCGCGCCCATTTGCAAATCGACCACCCCCGACGCGCTGGCGGCCAGTAAAAAACGCACCTGAATTTCCTGCAGTGCACGCAACGCCGTCCCACTGGAATCAATTGCGTTGTTCATGCGTTTCAGATTCTCAACCCGCTTGGATCCGTCCTTGATCAGGTCCGAGACGATTTTCTGACCTTCCAGTTGCTTGGATTCGTCATTCTCAATCATGTGTGATTCATTCTCGGCTACGACCAGCCGCTGCCCAAGGTCGGATGCATAGAATTCAACCGCGTGGGTCAGCGCCTCGTCGCTTAGTGTTTGCTCCAGAATGGACACGGCTGTTTCGTGCATGTCTTCGGTATCAAAAACCTCTTCGGTCAGGCGCTTCCAGTCGGAACCAAACCCTTCAGGGTCAATTCCCAGCATCTGGGGGGCCGAGGCTGACGCCAGCGCGATGCTTTCAAGCGCAACGTCGAACCCGGTTGTTGCCAAAAAGGCCTCGATCCGGTCTCGTCCGGCAGCAAATGTGTGCTGCGACCCAGAGATCACGAACAAAACGGCGGCGAATAGCGGCAGGATGGTGCGGCGTAGAGTATAAGTCATACACATGAGCCTAGGGGATTTCCGGCGTCAGGCAACGGAAAATCATGGCTTTGTTAAATTCAGGAATTTTCTGCTTGCACCCTTTCGCGTTCATCACTAAATCCCCCCCTCACAGACCCCCGCGGAGAGGTGCCGGAGTGGTCGAACGGGGCGGTCTCGAAAACCGTTGTGGGTGCAAGCCCACCCAGGGTTCGAATCCCTGTCTCTCCGCCACTATCCCCCCACGGATTTAGGCAGTTTATCAATCTCTGTGCCGATACAGCCCGCGTGACGGCGTGTTATTGCCATCTGGTTTCACCAGATCGGCGCAGGCTGGCTCAAACCCCCGAATTGAAATGAATTTCGGGTATTTCCCCTTTGATCACTGATAATTTACCCACATCTGAGCGGCACATATTTCAAGGAGAACCCCATGTCGCGTACACTCATACTCGCTGTTATCGTCGCCGGTCTTGGCGCCGGAATTTACTATTACCTTAACCAATCCGAACCCACCCCTGCCGAACAGCTGCAATCCGCGGCTCAAGAGGCGGGCGAGGCAGTGAATGATGCCGCAAATGCGGCAACCGAGCAGGCAAGCGAAGCCGCGTCTTCAATTGCCGATCAGGCCACCGAAGCGGCTGAACAAGCTGGCCAGGCGGCTACCGACCTGGCCAATCAGGCGGGTGATCAGGTCGCATCTCTGGCCAATCAAGGGCAAGAGCTGATGAATTCCTGGATCGAAGACGGCACGCTGTCCGTCCAGAATTTTGATTATGACGCCATCGTGGCTTCGGTTCAGGAGAGCCAATTATCACAAGACCTGAAGACACAGGCCTTGGGTATCCTGGATGAAATCAAGGCATCGCCGCAATTGATTGCTCAGAAGATCGAAGAGCTCCGCGTTCTTTTGACCGGACAACAGTAAGTTCCGAGGGCCGTTCAACTCCGAACGGCCCTTTTTCTTTGCAGGACTCAGGCTTGCGCTACGTCAGCCGGCACTCTGATTGACGTTCCCACAACCGTTTGATTGGCTGTCCCCAAATCCAACGCGACACCAATTGCAGCAGAGCCGCTCTGTGTTGTGTCCGCACAGGAGATAGGAGACATCATGACCACCCTGCCCTCGAACATGTTCGCCGTCATTCAAACTCATGACGGATATTCCGGATCGGCCTCTGGTCCATTTATCGAAGATGCCGCCGATTGGCTGGCCGAGGCTGAGCTTCCCTTGCCCGAACCCGGCCCTGGTCAGGTCCTGATCAAACTGCGGGCATCGTCAGTGAACCCGTCTGACATCCACTTTATCAAAGGCGAATACGGGCAGCCGCGTGTAAAAGGCACGCCCGCTGGGTTCGAAGGTTGCGGCGACGTCGTTGCCACCGGCACCGGTGCCGAAGCGTTGCAAGGCCAACGGGTCGCCTTTGTGGCGGCTGGTTCCGGAGCATGGGCCGAATATGTCGTGACGCAGGCATTGATGTGTATTCCATTGCGGCCCGATATCTCAGACGAGGACGGTTCGGCCCAGATCGTCAATCCCATGACCGCGATGGCCATGGTTGATATTGCGCGGGGCGCAGGCGACGCATTTATCGTTTCAGCGGCGACAAGCCAATTGGGAAAACTCATGTGCTCGCTTGGGCGCGACTTGGGGCTCAAACCCATCGCGATCGTGCGTCGGGCCGAGGTCGTGGGGACTTTGAAGGAACTTGGCGCGCATGAGGTTCTGGTCACATCCGACCCGGACATGATGCAGAAACTCGCAGCACTCAGCATGGAATTGAAACCGCGTGTCTTCCTGGACGCCGTGGCAGATCAAGTGTCTGAGCAGATCTTCTGCGCGATGCCCAACGGTGCGCGATGGGTTGTTTATGGTAAGCTCAGCCCCGAATTGCCACAACTGACGCAGACCGGGCAGTTGATCTTTATGAGCAAACGGATCGAGGGCTTCTGGCTGACACAATGGATGACCTCGACGCCCCCCGCCGACCAGATGCGGGTGGTTGGCGAAGTCCAGGCCCGGTTTGCCGACGGACGCTGGAAAACGGATGTTTCTGAACGGCTTGGCTTGCGCGATGTGGTGGCAAATCTTGCTAATGCTCTGAAAAAGAGTGACGGGAAGGTCATTATCACGCCATAGTAGAACAAAGCCCCGGACGAAGGAGGATGTCCGGGGCACAAAGAACGCCGGGCAAACCGGTATGGGAGGATACATTTGGATAACGCGCAGCTGCTGATCAGCGGGCTGGCGAATGGCTGTGTCTACGGCCTGATCGCGCTTGGCTTTGTTCTGATTTACAAAGCCACCGAGGCCGTGAATTTCGCGCAGGGCGATTTCATGATGCTGGGCGCCTTTGTGACAATCGGGCTTACGAATACCGAATATATGGGCTTGCCATTTTGGTTGGCTCTACCGATTTCGCTGGGGATCATGGGGGCCTTGGGCTATCTGGTGGACCGACTGATCATCCGGCGTTTGTTCGGAGAAAGCCAAACGGCAGTTGTCATTCTGACCATCGCTTTGGGGTTTGTAATCCGGTTCGTGGCCGGGCTGATCTGGGGGCATGAGCCTCAGACGTTGCAGAACCCTTTGGCAGGCAAGGAAGTCCGCTTTGGCGGTCTGGTGTTGGGGATGGAGGACGTTGCTGTCATCGTCGTAACCGTCCTGCTGACCTGGGGTCTTTATGTATTCTTCAGCCGGACCAAGCTGGGTCTTGCGATGCAGGGCGCGTCGCAAAATCAGTTGGCGGCGTATTACATGGGCATCCCCGTAAAGCGCGTACAGGGTTTTATCTGGGCACTGGCTGGCGTTGTCGCGGGCGTAGCGGGGATCTTGTTCGCAGCCAAAGGCTCGGTTGATCCAACCACTGGTTTGCTGGGCATCAAGGCTTTTGCCGCAGCCGTGATCGGTGGGTTTGGCAGTCTGCCGGGGGCATTGGCCGGGGGGCTTATCGTTGGAGTGATCGAGCCGTTTGCCAGCCGCTACATCGCAGCGGGCTACAGTCAGATCGCGCCATATGCTCTGTTACTGGCGGTGTTGATCTTCCGCCCGAACGGGCTGTTCAGTCAGGTTCGGGTCAAGAAGGTCTAAGCCATGCGGATTGTGTTCAAAACCAACTACATGCAGGATATCCGCCCCTGGAAGGACACCTATCAGCTGTGCTTGTACCTGATCTTTCTGGCGCTCGTCGCTGCCGCGCCTTGGTGGCTGGACGACTTCTATCTGGGTGAGCTGACAAATGTGCTGATCTGGGCCATAGCCGGGCTGGGGTTGATGATCCTGACGGGTCACACTGGTCAAGTCAGCCTAGGGCACGCTGCTTTTCTGGCCTTTGGTTGCTATGCCAATGTCATTCTTCTGGAAGCGGGCGTACCTTTCCTGGTCGCCTTCCCCTTAGCTGGTGTTCTCACCGGATTGGCAGGGGTAACCGTGGCCATCCCGGCCCTGCGTCTGCACGGGATATACCTTGCGATCTTCACTATGGCCCTGTCCATCCTGATGGATGACGTCATCGTTCTGGCCGAACCGATCACGGGCGGCGTTGCAGGCAAATATCTGGGCGGCGTCGAGATCTTCGGGTTTCTGGTCGACCGCTGGGGCACCCCGGTTCAGTTTTTCTGGCTGGTTCTTGGCGTAGCGGTGCTGGTGACACTTGGATACATCAACCTGATGCGCGCGCCCTTGGGGCGCAGCTTTATCGCCGTTCGGGATTCAGAAGTGTCAGCGCAGGCCATGGGCGTGGATATTGCCCGGACCAAGATGATCTCATTTGCTCTCTCTTGCGCTGTCACCGGATGGGCGGGCGCGTTGATGGGCATGTTCTCAGGCGCATTCAATAATGAGACATTCAGCGTCCTGATTTCAATCCAGCTGCTGATGATGATCGTGATCGGCGGTCTGGGGTCCATCCACGGTGCATTCCTTGGCGCTATTGTGATCGGATTTCTGCCTCAGTTCCTTTCCATCTCGAAGGAATATGTGGGGGCTATTTTCGGTGGCAACACTGTCGCCATTCCGGGGCTCGAATTCGGTATCTTCGGAATGATCCTAATCGCCTTCATCCTGTTTGAACCGATGGGTCTGTACGGGCGCTGGCTGAAAATCCGGACGTGGTTCGAGCTGTTCCCCTTTTACCGCAAAGACATGTTCAAGCGTCAGAAATCCTACCTCAAGACGGAGCGCCTGAGATGAGCCTGCTTGAGTTCGAAAACGTCACCCTGAAATTCGGCGGGCTGACAGCGGTCAATGATCTGTCCTTTGAGGTCGAGGAAGGCGAGGTATTTGCCATCGTCGGACCTAACGGCGCGGGGAAGTCCACGGTTTTCAACCTGATCTCGCGGTTCTACGATCCCTTTGCGGGTAGTATCCACTATGACGGGCATGACTTGCTTGCCGTGAAACCGTCAGGCGTGGCCGCATACGGAGTGGCACGAACATTTCAGAACATCGAACTGTTCGAACACGCCACGGTCCTGCAGAACCTTCTTGTCGGGCGGCACCGCCACCGGAAAACCAACCTGTTGTCCGAGGTGTTATTTCTGCCCTCGGCCCGGCGGCAGGAACTGGAGAACCGCGAAAAAGTAGAAGAGATCATCGACTTCCTCGACCTGCAGGCATTCCGCGACAAGATGATCTCTGGCCTGCCCTATGGGGTGCGAAAGGTTGTCGAGGTGGCACGCGCGCTGGCGACCGATCCAAAGCTACTTTTGCTTGACGAACCGGCTTCGGGTCTCTCGGTCGAAGAAACAACCGACATGCGCTGGTGGATCGACGACATTCGGCGGCAGATGGGGATCACGGTTTTGATGGTCGAGCATGATATGGGACTGGTGTCCGGCGTCTCGGACCGTGTTCTGGCTATGGCGGACGGTGCGAAACTGGCGCTTGGAACGCCTGCCGAGGTGCAGTCTCACCCCGCCGTCGTTGAGGCCTATTTGGGAAAAGCCTCATGAACACGCCGATACTGACAGTCCGTAATGTCGAAAGCTTCTATGGTCCTATTATGGCGATACGGGGGGTCTCTCTGGATGTGCATCCGGGCAAGATTGTCTCGATCCTTGGTGCGAATGGCGCGGGTAAGACGACCCTGATGAAAACCGTTTCCGGCGTGATGGACCCGGAAAAGGGCAAAATCACTTTCGATGGCGACGAAATTCAGGGGGCAGAGCCGCATAAAGTCGTTCAAAAAGGTATCGTTCATGTGCCGGAAGGGCGTGAGGTGTTCCCGCTGCTGACGGTCGACGAAAACCTTAGCCTTGGAGCCTATACCCTGAAAGACAAGGGCCAGATCGACCACGACCGGGATCTGGTGTTCTCGTACTTTCCGATCCTCAAAGAACGCCGCAATCAAGAGGCTGGCACCCTGTCCGGCGGTCAGCAACAGATGCTGGCGATTGGTCGTGGTTTGATGGCCAACCCAAAGATCATGCTGTTGGATGAGCCATCTCTGGGTCTGTCACCGCTGCTGGTGCAAGAGATTTTCGGCATCCTCAAGCGTCTGAACGATGAACAGAACATGACCATGATGCTGGTCGAACAGAATGCCAACGCCGCCTTGGAGTTGGCCCATCATGGCTATGTGATGGAGGTCGGGCGCATCGTCATGGATGGCGCGGCGGATGTTTTGATGCAGTCCGAGGACATCCAGAACTTCTATCTGGGCGTGCAGGAGGAAGGCGCGCGCGAAAACCGCCGCTGGAAGCGGAAAAAAACGTGGAGGTGAGCCAGATGAATATCAGCACCCTGCCCCCTCAGATCACGGTCAACGGCGTTCGCCTGAACGCAACCCCCGGCCAGCGCCCGGTTTGTGTCGATGAATGTACGACGATCTGCGAGCTGTTCCGGAAACGCTGCGCCGAACTTGGCGAACGCACGGCCCACCGCGAAAAGGACCTTGGCATCTGGAGGTCGTATTCCTGGGCGGACTACTGGCAGCACGCCAAGTGGATTGGTCTGGCTTTACGCAAACTCGGACTGCAGCGTGGCGAGGTTGTCTCGATCCTGTCAGAGGACTGCAAAGAATGGGCCTGGTTCGATATGGGCATTCAGGCCGTTGGGGGCATCGCGTCGGGCGTCTATACCACCGACTCTGCCAACCAACTGAAATACCTGATCAATGACAGCGACAGCCGCTTTCTGATCGTCGAGAACGAAGAGCAGTTGGACAAGTTCCTGCAGGTCGAAGATGAGGTTCCCGGTCTTCTGAATGTCATCATTCTGGACGATGAGGGACTGCACGATCTGGACCACGCGCGCTGTATGATGATCGACGCGCTATATACTTTGGGCCAGCAGGCAGAGGCTGAAGAACCCGATCGTTTTGAGGCAGAGATAGCTCTGGCATCACCGCAGGACACAGCACTTCTGATTTACACCTCGGGCACCACAGGAATGCCGAAAGGCGCGATGCTGAGCCACGAAAACATTCTGGCTGCGATTGAATGTGGAGCGCATGCTCTGCCCGCGCTCGAGACAGACGAACAACTGTGTTTTCTGCCGCTGTGCCATATCCTTGAACGCGACGTTTCAATCTATTTCCCGCTGGCTGCAAAATGCGTCGTTAACTTTGCCGAAAGCCCCGAGACGGTGTTTGCAAACCTGCAAGAAATCTCACCGTCCACCTTCACGGCCGTTCCACGGGTTTGGGAAAAGATCTATTCGTACGTTCAGATCATGACGCAGGACGCAACGCCCACTGGCCGCGCAGCCTTTGGCATGGCGCTGAAAGCGGGGTTCAAGCGCGCGGAATACATATTGGCTGGCGAACCCGTTCCTGCTGGCGTTGCTGCACAGTTCTGGGTGTGGGACAGGCTGGTTCTGCGTAATTTGCGCCGTATGTTGGGGATGGACAAGATGCGTCGCGGCGGCTCGGGCGCGGCCCCAATTTCGACGGACCTGTTAAAATGGTACTGGGCCATTGGCGTGCCGTTGGTCGAAGGGTTCGGGATGACCGAAACCTCGGGCTTGGCGACGCTTAACACAATCGAAAACAACAAGGTCGGAACCATCGGACGCGCGGTTCCCGGAAATGACATCCGGATATCCGACGACGGTGAGATTCAGCTAAAGGGGCTCAACGTCTTTCAGGGATATTGGCGTAACAACGCCAAGACGGCCGAAACGTTCACTGCCGATGGTTGGCTGCGAACCGGGGATCTGGGCTATATCGATGAGGATGGTTACGTCACCATCTCAGGCCGCATGAAAGACATCATCATCACTGCTGGCGGCAAGAACATCACCCCGGCTGAGATCGAAAGCCGGTTGAAATTCAGCCACTACATCTCGGATGCGGTGATAATCGGTGACAAGCGAAAGTTCCTGACCGCGCTGATCATGATTGATCAGGAAAACGTCGAAAAATTTGCGCAGGATCGGAAGATTCCGTTTTCAAATTTTGCATCCCTCTGTGCGGCCCCTGAAATCAAAGATCAGATTCAGGGGGAAATCGACGCGGTGAACAAGGATTTTGCACGGGTCGAGCAGATCAAGGACTTTCGCCTGATTGATGTACTTCTGACCGCAGATGACGATGAACTGACTGCAACGATGAAGCTGAAACGCAGTTTTGTCGAAAAGAAACACGGCCATCTTATTGAAGACATGTACAATTAACAAAAGAGATAACCTAAAGGGAGGAGAAAGATGAAGAATGTGATCATGCGGCTGGCGGCGGCCACCGCTTTGACGGCTTCGGCGACCCTTGCCAATGCACAGACCCAAGGTGTCACGGATGATGAGATCATCATCGGGTCGGTCAATGACCTGAGCGGTATCTTCGCAGCCGTCGGTGTTCCGGCGACCAAGGGCGCAAATGTGGTGTTTGACCGCGTGAACGCTAATGGTGGCATACACGGGCGGACGATCCGCTATGTTGTCGAGGACAATGGGTATCAGATGCCGCGTGCGATGCAGGGCTATAACAAGCTGCTGAACCGCGACAAGGTGTTCGCAATGCTGCAGTCGCTGGGAACGCCGATGAATGTCGCGGGGTTCAAGCTGTTGGATCCAAAAGGTATTCCCAATGTCGCCCCTTTGTCAGCTGCACGGCAGATGTTGCAGGAGCCGATGGACAACAAGTTCACGGCCTTTTCCACATATTTCGACCAAAGCCGTGTCGGTGTGAAATATCTCGCTGAGCAGTTTGGCGGTCAGTCCGTGTGTTCGATGTATCTGCCAACCGATTTTGGTGAGGAAATCGTCGAAGGCACCAAGGCCGGTGCCGAAGAAGCCGGTATCGCTTTCGTCGCCGAGACCACGCACAAACCCGATGAAACGGATTTCGTGGGCTCACTCAGCAAGCTCAAAGAAGAAGGCTGCGATATCGTAACGATCGCTCTGGGCGTACGTCAGGCCATTACCGTTGTCGGCACCGCCAAAAAGATGGGCCTTGCGGATATGAAATTCCTTGGCACCTCGGCCAGCTTCCTGACCGTCGTTGCACAAGTGCCGGGCGGTGTGACCGACGGGTTTTATGCCGCCGCATCCTGGCAAGATCTGTGGTCCCGAGCCGATGAACCTGCCCCTGCCGCCTTTATTGAAGAGTATAAAGCGGCAACCGGTGAAGATCCCGTCGGGTTCGCAATGCTGGGATATTCTGCTGCTGAAACGATGGTCAAAGCGCTTGAGGCTGCTGGCCCCGATCTGACTCATGAAAGCTTTATCGCGGCCATGGAAACGCTGGACTATCAGGATGAACTGGTCGGAAACCACATGACCTTTGGACCTGATGACCATCAGGGGGCCGATTCAGTCTATGTGAACGTTGTCGAAAACGGTGCCTGGAAGATGGTGTACGAAGAATAGCGTCCAATCTACATCTCAAACGAAAAAGGGCTCGCAAATGCGAGCCCTTTGAATTTGTGCACTCGGCAGCGAATTAACGCTTCGAGAACTGGAACGAACGACGCGCTTTGCGCTTACCGTATTTCTTACGTTCCACAACGCGGCTGTCGCGGGTCAGGAAGCCAGCAGCTTTCAGAGCACCACGCAGGGACGGATCGTACAGCTGCAGCGCTTTCGAGATGCCGTGCTTGACCGCACCGGCCTGACCGGTCAGGCCACCGCCTTTGACGGTTGCGACCACGTCGAATTCACCTTCAACACCGGCAACCTGGAACGGCTGGCGCAGGATCAGCTGCAGAACGGGACGGGCGAAATACTTGTCCTGATCTTTGCCGTTCACGGTGACCTTGCCGGAACCCGGCTTGATCCAAACGCGGGCAACAGCGTCTTTACGCTTGCCGGTGGCGTACGAACGGCCCAGTTCATCACGTACGGGTTCACGCACGATGACTTCTTCGGCCACGGTTTCAACGCCTGCGACGGCGCTCAGCTCTTCGAGAGTATTGATCTGATCAGCCATCGGTCATTAGCTCCGGGTGTTTTTCTTGTTCATGGACTTAACGTCCAGAACTTCGGGCGCTTGCGCCTCATGGGGATGCTCGGCACCGGCATAGACGCGCAGGTTGGTCATCTGCTGACGCGCCAGACGGTTGCCCGGCAGCATGCGCTTAACCGCTTGGGTCACGACGCGCTCGGGGTGCGCACCCTCAAGGATCTGCTGCTTGGTGCGCGACTTGATGCCGCCCGGGTGGCCAGTGTGCCAGTAGAAGTTCTCTTCGCGCTTCTTGCCGGTCATCTGGATTTTGTCAGCGTTGATTACGATGACGTTGTCGCCCATGTCCATGTTCGGGGTGAACGACGCTTTGTGCTTGCCACGCAGGCGCATGGCGACGATCGAGGCAAGACGGCCCAGAACAACGCCCTCGGCGTCGATCAGGATCCATTTCTTGTCGATGTCTGCAGGTGTTGCAGAAAAGGTTTTCATGGCAGGATAGTCCTGTTTGATGTGAAAGACCGCCCCCGTGCGGAGCGGTCCGAATTCGATGGAGCGTATTTAGAAGGCCGCGCCGCGCAGGTCAACCGCACTAATCCTATTTAAATTATGGAAAATCAATTGGTTAAAAAATAGGTATTAATTTACCCCATCTACCATCACGTAAATCGTCATACAGAGTGAACGTTAAATAACCTGGTAACATCCGATATGGGAGAAACCGCGAAATGAACTGGCAACAAACCGTGACCGACTACGGGGCCGCATGGCAAGAAGCAGACCGGGGAAAACGGATTGAGATTCTGGCGCGTTGTTTTGCCGAAGATGGCATATATGTCGATCCCATGGCCAAGGTGAAGGGCCGGTCAAACCTCTGCGATCATATTGGAGAAGTTGCGCAGAGCACAGGCGGCAAGCTTGAGCTGACCAGCAAGGCCAACGGCCACAACGATGTCATCCATTTCAATTGGCGCCTGGTTGGTCCCGATGGCAGCATCGTTGTCGCCGGACATGATTTTGCGCGTTTGGATGCCGAGGGAAAGATCGCACATCTGGCCGGGTTCTTTGGGGACCCTGAACCATTGGGTTGAACCGTCAGACGCTGATCTGTTCCGGCGGATTATCCAGCAGCGCCCTGAGGCGCTGCATTGCGGCCTCGAAGCGTTCCAGCGACACGTGACCGTTCATTGCGATGCGTACGGCATTGGGGGCCCGCCCGTCCCGCAGGGCGAACTCGTCTGCAGACCGCAGCTGAATACCCTCGCGCTCGGCCGCACGGCTAAACGCGGCTGCGCGCCAGCCGGATGGCAGGTTCAGCCAGACAAACGGAACATCCGGTGCCCAATTCAGATCAAAGCCCCCCAACGCATTGACTGTCACCCTGACATAATCCCCCATCCGGACCCGGACATCTTTTGCGATCTGCCGTGTTCGCGGGTCGGAGAGTAGAAGCCGGGTCAGTTCAGCAAGCGGTTGCGCCAATCCGAAATAGCCATATTCGGCTGAGCGCCTCAGGTCGACACTGCGTTCGCGCGGCGCAATGGCAAATCCAACGCGCAAGGCCGGTGTCAGGATTTTAGAAATAGACGATACATGCCAGCCCCGTTCAGGCGCCAGCGCACGATAACTGGGCTCGCGCGCGTCCCCCATTCGATAACAATCGTCTTCGATGATCTGCAAATCATAGCGGCGGGCGACTTCGACAACCTCTTTTCGGCGCTCCAACGGCGTGTGTGTGCCGGTGGGATTTTGCACTTCGGGTGAAACGCAGACTGCTTGCGCAGATGTCTGGCGCAAGACGTGATCCATGGCTTGCGGGTCGATCCCCCATTTGTCCATTTTCACGCCGACAACCTCGGCCCGCATCAACTCTCCTGCCCGGCGGAAACCGGCATATGAAAGATCCTCGACAAGAACGACCGGCCTTGGGCCCCTCAGGATCGTTTGAAACACCAGGCAAAGGCCGTTTTGACCACCATGCGTCAGAACAACATCATCATGGGTCAACACGCCAAGTGGCAGGTCCGAGAGCCATTCAACGACCGCCTCGCGCATGGGTTGGTACGCATCGCGCGTCGGGTAGTTCATCAGCAACCGCGGATCGGCGTGCGACACTTTTTTCAGACATTCCCTGATCAACGCCACTTGCCCCACATCCGGCAATCTGGGGCTGAAAAGGCTGACATCGGCGTTGTACTTGTCATCACGTAAGTGGAGTTGTCTTGCCCACACGTCGTCCAGAAGCGGTGATTTTGGAGGGGCGACAAATGTACCACGCCCAACCTCGGCTTGTAACAATCCCTCTTCCGTTAGAATTGTATAAGCCCGGGCAACTGTGCCAGGCGTGATTTGTAATCGATACGCAAGTTCCCTGACCGGAGGCAGTTTGACCCCAACCTCCAGCGCTTTGTTCTCAATCGCTTTTCGTATTGTGTCAGCAACCAGAGTGTACTTGGGGCCTTTGGATTTCGGGAGCGCCTCTGGCCAAATTGTATCCATTACAATTCTTCCTTTGCTTTTGACACAATCTTGAATGTATCACACATATGTACCGAACACTTATGCTTTGTGTCAATACAATTTGAAAGGATACCCAAGATGACACGCCATATGCACAACCCCGCCCTCATGCTGCTGAACGATAGCCCCCGGCTGCCGATGATCGCCGCGCTGGCCGTGCGGTTTGCGGCGACTGTCACAAAGTGGGAGCGACAGCGCCGCAGCAGGGTCAACCTGTCAAAGCTGGACGATCGGATGCTTAAGGATGTGGGCCTGACCCGCCCTCAAGCTGACCGCGAGATCAAACGCTATTTCTGGCAGTATTAAAATATCCCCAGTCCCTATCGGGACCTCTTCCTAGGCCGGGTTTCATACCCGGCCCTTTTTTATCCGAACGCCGCAGCCGCCGAGCCTTCGGGCGGCAAGGAATAGGTCATCGTTGCCCGCGCAACCGGCTTGTCAGAGCCTTCCGAGAACATCAGAACGTCGCCGACAGCAAGCGTCCTGCCCAATTTCAGCAAGCTGCATCGCGCGATCATGTCGTTGGCACCATCAGGTTTGCGCATGAAATCCATCGAACATCCGGTCGTCACAGCCAGCGACTGACGTCCCTTCAACGCAAGGATCATGGCATAGACACTGACGTCAGCGAGGCCGAACATTGATGGTCCCGAAACCGTCCCTCCTGGACGCAGGTGTCTGTCCTCGACCATTAGGCGCATGGTGATGGAGTTTTCGTTCAGGCTGTCTATGACAAAGTCCCGTTCAACCTGCGGAAACACCTTGGTCAGATAGTCTGACAGTTGTTCGCGGTTCAAAACCAACGACATACTTCCCCTCCTCGAATTGCCGCCCTAGAGTTGGCCCGACATCAGATCGGAGAGCAAGATGGGAATTCTGGAACGTAACGACACGAATGGGGTCGCCAGGTTGAAAATGAACGCACCAGAACGCCTGAATGCTCTGAGTGATGAGATGTTGGCTGCACTTCAGACCGAATTCGACGCCCTGAGCAATGATCCAAGTATTCGCGTTGTGATACTGTCGGGCGAAGGTAAGGCGTTTTGCGCGGGGCATGACCTGAAGCAGATGACTGCCGGGCGTCAGAGTGAGGACGGGGGAAAAGCCTATTTTCAGGACCTGTTCGCACGATGCGCCAAGATGATGCTGTCGATCCAAACCCTGCCCCAACCCGTGATCGCGCAGGTCCACGGCATTGCCACCGCCGCCGGCTGTCAAATAGTGGCCACCTGTGATCTGGCCATTGCGGCTGAAGGCACGCGATTTGGAGTAAATGGGGTTAATATCGGGTTGTTCTGCTCAACCCCCATGGTGGCCCTAAGCCGGAACATCCCCCGGAAACAGGCGTTTGAGATGCTGACTACAGGCGATTTCATTTCGGCTGACCGTGCCGCGGAGCTGGGATTGATTAACCGCGCGGTGCCCGAGATGCTTTTGGAACACGAAACGATGGCGCTGGCCGAGCAATTGGCGGACAAGCTTGGATCAGCCGTCAAAGTGGGCAAACAGGCGTTTTACAAGCAATTGGATATGCCGATCGAACAGGCCTACACCTACACCGGAGAGGTAATGGCACAGAATATGATGCATCGGGATACTGAAGAAGGAATATCTGCATTTATCGAAAAAAGACCGCCAAATTGGGAACAATAACGAGATTGTTTAGGGGATTTTTCGCTACTGTTCGCAATTTTGGACTTTTCAAAAGGGCCATACTGTGGCAAAGCTGAGACATGGCTTCGGCCCAAATGCGCTTTTGGGTCGCTGTAGGCGGAAGGTCCCTCCAAGCTGGTTTCTCTCACCGGCGCTGACATTCCCGCTGCGGCGACCCCAAGTACCCTCCTTAAATTGCTAGCTGATTGAAGCGAAACGTGGCGTGTGTTGCGTTGCTCAATGCTGTGCCCTATGTGGCATCACATGACACAGAAATTGCATATAGTTGGCGGCGGCATGGCAGGGTCCGAGGCGGCCTGGCAGGCAGCGGAAATGGGTGTGGACGTTGTAATCCACGAAATGCGTCCCAAGGTGGGCACCTTTGCGCATCAGACCGGCAATCTGGCCGAGATGGTGTGTTCAAATTCATTCCGTTCGGACGATGATGAGCAAAACGCTGTCGGTCTGCTGCATTGGGAAATGCGCGCAGCCAACGGGATCATCATGACCACCGCCGATACGCATCGCCTGCCTGCTGGCGGCGCGCTGGCCGTGGACCGCGATCCCTTTGCCGAAGCCGTGACAGCGAAACTGCAAGCCCATCCGCGGGTTGAGGTGACAGGCGAAGAGGTCACCGCCCTGCCCGATGACGGCCAATGGATTATCGCCACGGGTCCGTTGACGGCTTCGTCTCTGGGTGAGTCGATCCGGGCACAGACAGGTGCCGAGGCTTTGGCGTTTTTCGACGCAATCGCCCCAATCGTCTATGCCGACAGCATCGACATGAGCCAGGCGTGGATGCAATCACGCTATGACAAAGGCGAAACCGAAGAAGAGCGCACGGCCTATCTGAACTGTCCCATGGACCGCGATCAGTATGAGGCCTTCATCGATGCCCTGCTGGCTGCCGACAAGACCGAATTCCATGAAGGTGAAACCGCCGGGTACTTCGACGGCTGTCTGCCTATCGAAGTTATGGCGGAACGCGGGCGCGAAACACTGCGCCACGGGCCGATGAAACCGGTCGGCCTGACCAACCCGCACCGGCCTGACGTCAAACCTCATGCCGTTGTTCAACTGCGCCGCGACAACGCGCTGGGTACGCTGTTTAACATCGTCGGCTTTCAGACCAAGATGAAATACGGCGCGCAGACCGAGGTGTTTCGGATGATTCCCGGTCTTGAAAACGCCAGCTTCGCCCGTTTGGGCGGGATTCATCGCAACACGTTCATCAATTCGCCGACATTGCTTGACGCGCAAATGCGACTGAAGTCAAAGCCGAATATTCGGTTTGCTGGCCAGATAACTGGTGTCGAGGGGTATGTAGAAAGCGCGGCCATGGGATTGTTGGCCGGTCGACTGGCCGCCGCCGAGATCCTTGGGCGTACCCTGCCCGAAGTTCCGCAGGACAGTGCGATGGGCGCGCTGATCCACCACATCACCGGCGGGGCTGAGGCGAAGACCTTTCAACCCATGAACGTCAATTTTGGCCTGTTCCGGCCTGTCGATGGACTTAAGGGTGGCCGACGTGGGCGAAAAGACCGGTACAAGGCTTACACCGACCGGGCCAAAGCGGAATGGACCGACTGGCTGGCACATTGCGACGAACCGGCCTAACATGCGGGTATGAGCGACAAATACCTCAAAGACGCCTATGGGCTGGAAACCCCCGAAGATACCCGTGCGCATTACCAGAAATGGGCCTCATCTTATGACGCCGAAGTCGGGTCACACGGATATGCCACGCCCGGTCGTGTGGCCGAGGCGCTTTGGTCTCAGATGCCGGAACCGCAGACACCCGTTCTGGACTACGGCTGTGGCACGGGTCTGTCGGGCAAAGCCCTGCACGATACGGGTTTTCAGGTAATCGACGGCGTGGACCCCACGCCCAAAATGCTTGACGGGGCTAAGGCCAAAGGGGTCTACAGAAACCTCACAACATTTGAGATCACCGATCCAGAGCCACTGGAGCAAGATGCCTACAGGGCAATTACGGCGATTGGAGTAATCGGAACCGGGGCCGCTCCACCAGAGACATTCGACCTGTTGATGAAGGCACTGCCCAAAGGCGGCTTGCTGGCCTTTTCCTTTAATGATCACACGCTTGACGATCCTTCCTATACCACCCGTTTGAACGATTGGCTGGATATGGGCGCTGCGCGGCTGCTGTTTCGGGAATACGGGCCGCACCTTCCCGGAATGGACCTTAAATCTGACGTATATGTTGTTGAGAAGACGTGAAATTCGTAACCAGATTCGCCCCATCTCCAACAGGGCCGCTTCATCTTGGCCATGCCTTTTCCGCACTTCTCGCCAGTGATATGGCCGCCGCTGAAGGTGGTCAGTTTCTGTTGCGGGTCGAGGATATCGACCGCTCTCGCTGCCGCACGCATTGGGAGGAACAAATTTATGACGACCTGAGCTGGTTGGGGCTGAGCTGGCCGGAGCCGGTGATGCGGCAATCATCACGCTTATCGGCCTATGAAGAGGCCTTGAAGGCATTGTGGTCGCGGGGCCTGCTGTATCCCTGCACATGCAATCGTCGAGATATCGCCGCCGCCGCCGGGGCGCCGCAGGAAGGTGTTCCTCTGCATGGGCCGGATGGGATCATTTATCCGGGCACGTGCAGGGAAGTGTCTGACCGAACGGGGCCAATACCACACAACACACCCCTTCGACTGGACATTGAAATGGCTGCGCGTGTAGCGCCTGATATGTTTAAGTCATCCGCTCAAAGATTTGTAAAGAAACCTTTTTACGAAGAAACCGGTGCAGGACCGAATGGGGAAACGGGACCCGTCACATTCACTGCTGATGAGTTGCGGGACACGATCGGAGACGTGGTATTGTCACGGCGCGATATGGGAACTTCCTACCACTTATCTGTTGTTCTGGACGACGCCGCACAAGGTGTGACCCACGTTGTACGCGGTCAGGATCTGTTCGAGGCAACGCGCATCCATGTTCTGCTTCAAGTTCTGCTTGGCTTACCGACACCCGTCTACCACCATCACAAATTGATCAGGGACGAGTTTGGGAAACGCCTGGCCAAGCGCGACGATGCGCGTGCCATTTCCAGATACCGCGCCGATGGCGTTTCGGCAGAACAGATAAGGGCTATGGTTGGGCTGTGACCGCTTTACTCCATCGGCCTCATCAACTCGACCTCTTCGCCATCCCGCACTGCGGTGTAGAAACAGGTGCGTCGGTTCGTGTGGCAGGCAGCGCCGGTCTGTCGCACCAGAACAAGCAGGCAGTCGCGATCACAATCAACGCGAAAATCGACCAGCTCCTGCACATGTCCTGAAGTTTCGCCCTTGATCCAGAACGACTGACGTGACCGCGACCAATACGTCACGCGGCGCGTTTCAAGCGTTCTTTCTATCGCTTCCGTGTTCATCCACGCCATCATGAGAACTTCGCCAGAGGCTTCGTCTTGGGCAATCGCCGGGATCAAACCGGCGTCGTTGAACTTCAGGCTCGACAGATCAAAAGTGACGGTCTCGGACATTGTAAAAACCTTTTGCATCCCGGTGGATGGCCACTATGTATGGGGAACACGCAACGAGGGAAAGCCATGTCTGGCGAGAACGACCTGATAAAGCTGTATTCCGGGCGCATTCTGGCCTTGGCTGCGGATATTCCGCATCTGGAACGGCTGGAAAATCCCGATGCGACGGTAAAGAAGCGCTCGCCTTTGTGCGGGTCGACCGTAACAGTGGACGTTAAGGTTCAGGATGGACGGGTGTCCGATTTCGGCCAGGACGTGAAGGCCTGTGCTCTGGGTCAAGCCTCAGCCTCTGTCGTTGGGTCAGCTGTGATCGGCACCACACGCGCACAGATCGAAACCGCGCGGGACCAGCTGTCGGCGATGCTAAAAAAAGACGGCGCTGCCCCGGACGCTCCGTTTGACGGGCTGGAGGTCCTCATGCCTGCGCGTGAATACAAGAACCGACACGCTTCGATCCTGCTGGCACTGGATGCCACTGCCGAAGCGATGGAACAAGCCGAACAGGCCAACTGCGCCTGACGATGGTAATTCAGTTCAAACCCATCTAACCTCCGCCATAGTTTGGGGAGAATTTGGTTTGAATAGTTTGCTGGAACATTTCGTTACACTGTGGGTGGTCATTGACCCGATTGGAACAATTCCCGTTTTCATCGCGGTAACGGCTGGTCTTGGCGCTGCTGCGCGTCGTAAAACGGCTTTCCTGGCTGCGATTATCAGCGCCGGGGTTTTGCTGTTCTTTCTTGTCTTTGGGCAAATGGTGATTGAGGCGCTGGATATCGGTCTGAACTCATTCCAGGTGGCCGGAGGGATCATCCTGTTCCTGTTTGCCCTGACCATGATCTTTGGTGAAAGCAAGCAGGACGTTGAACAGCGCGAGGCTGAAGACGATCAGGAAGATACGTTTCACGAGCACAACCCGGCAATCTTTCCGCTGGCGGTGCCGTCACTGGCGTCTCCGGGTGCGATGTTGGCGGTGGTGATCCTGACAGACAACAATCGCTACAGCGCCGCGGATCAGGGTATCACGGCATTGGTCATGCTGTCTGTCGTGGCCATCGCCTTTGTTTTGATGCTTCTGGCCGAGCCGATCATACGACTGATTGGCCATTCAGGCGCCGCCATTATCAGCCGTATCATGGGAATGATCCTGGCGTCGGTTGCCGTGAATTCAGTACTGTCTGCGATGCTGGAAATCTTCAAAACCGGACAGCTATAAAAAAACCGCCGCTCCTTCCGGGCGGAAAGGGCGGCGGCAGGCAATGCGTGTCTCGCGTGGGATCCGTATTTCCGTGCAGGGCCGAGGCATGGCCCTTTCAAGGGAATTGGGACAGGCAGGTCACCCTTGACTGAAATGGGGACGACAGCACGGTGTTTTCGGCACGAGATCGCAGGCAGAAAGGGTCAGAACGCTCCGGGCAGGTGAAGGGCAACCACCAGCATCACCACCAGAGACACCGCACCTGCCGCATCCTGCAATAGCGTTGAATGCGAACGGCTAATGGCGGTCTTGATCTGGGTCAGCATGGTCTCACCTCCGGTCGGGTTTTAATCCTTTGTTGACCTTTTGTTCTCATATTTCGCCGAGTCGGTAAAGAACTTTTTGAGAACATTTGTGAACTTTCTGGAACATAACCGCTAACCCACTGAAATCAAACGGATTGCCTGATCCTGTTTCATGAGCCAAAGCAGAACACGCACGGCCTGCCCGCGTTCCGTGGCCAGGGTTGCGTCTTTGCTTAGCAAGTTACGAGCGTCAGTTTGGGCCACGACCATTAACCCGGCCTGCCGTTCCAGATCCGCAATCCTGAACTTTGGCAACCCGGATTGGGCCGTGCCGATCAGGTCACCCGCACCGCGCATCTGCAAATCGGTCTCTGAAATCCGGAACCCGTCTTCGGTTTCACGCAAAACTTCCAGTCGTTTGCGCCCACCTTCACTGAGCGGTGGTTGGTACATCAGCAAACAGGTCGAGTCGGCCTCACCCCGTCCAACGCGCCCGCGCAATTGGTGCAACTGAGCCAGCCCGAATATCTCGGCCCGCTCGATCACCATGATCGAGGCGTTGGGTACATTCACTCCAACCTCGATTACAGTCGTGGCCACGAGCACCTTTGTCCGGCCCTCTTGAAACGCAGCCATTGCGGCATCCTTGTCCGCTGCGGGCATCTGGCCATGGACCAGCCCTACAATGCCTTCGCCCAGCACCGCGCGCAGCCGTTTGAACCGTTCTTCCGCAGCCGTTAGGTCCGAAACCTCGGATTCATCGACCAGCGGGCAGACCCAATAGCATTGACGCCCTTCATCAATCGCTCGACGCAGGTTCGCCACAACGTCGTCCATCCGTTCGGTGCTAATAATGGCCGTTTTGATTGGCTTTCGCCCTGGTGGTTTTTCATCAAGAACAGAGACATCCATGTCACCGTATTGCGCCAGCGCCAAACTGCGAGGGATCGGAGTTGCCGTCATCACCAGAACATCAGCGCCCTGCCCTTTTTCGGACAGCTCCATCCGCTGCCGCACCCCGAATCGGTGCTGTTCATCCACAATGGCCAGTCGCAGGGCGTGAAATTCAACATCGCTCTGAAACACCGCGTGAGTGCCGACGAGTATTTGAATATCGCCCTGTTTCAATGCAGCCAGCTTGGCGCGTCGCTCTGCGCCCTTGTCCCGCCCAGTCAGGATTTCCAGAACCACCCCGGCTTCTTCGGCAAGCGGGCGCAAACCTTCCAGATGTTGTCGGGCCAGAATCTCGGTCGGTGCCATCATAACACCTTGTCCGCCCGCCTCGACCGCGACCAGAAGCGCCATGAATGCGACCAGGGTTTTCCCAGCTCCAACATCACCTTGCAGCAATCGGTTCATTCGCGCGTCCGAGCCCATGTCGGCCGTGATTTCTTTGATAGCTCGCATCTGTGCGCCGGTGGGTGTGTAAGGCAGATTGGCAAGAACCTTCGCTTGCAGTGTACCGGTGCCGACGCTCACAATGCCCCGGGCTTTGCGTTCGCGCTGCCGTGCCAGAGCCAATGTAACCTGATGGGCAAACAGCTCATCATAAGCAAGGCGTTCCCGGGCCGGCGCGTGTGCTGCCACATCATCTGCACCTTGGGGGTTGTGGGCCGCGTGTATGGCGGTCGCCCAATCCGCCCAGCCTTGTCTCGACACCTGCGCGGGGTCAATCCACTCGGCCAGTTCCGGCGCACGGGCCAAAGCGCTGCGGGCGGCCTTATACGCCGTTTTCTGGGTGACGCCCTGCGTCAGGTGATAAACCGGTTCGAACTCAGGTATTTCTCCCGCGTTCTCCACGGGTAACATGTGATCTGGATGAACCATCTGCGTCAAGCCATCGAACAGCTCAAGCTTGCCGGAAATCACACGACGGCTGCCCTGCGGCAGTACCTTTTTCAAGTAATCGCCGCGCGCATGGAAAAAGACCAACTGAAAGTCGGCTTGCGAATCTTCTACGTGAACCCGATAGGCACCACCTTTGTTTCTGGGTGGTCTGTGGGTGCCAACCGTGACTTCAACCGTCAACGTCCTTGGCAGATCGGCCCCCTGGATCGTATCGCGCCGCCTGCGGTCCACGACCGCATAGGGCAATCCGAACAGCACATCGCGCGGCGACTCGATCCCTGCCTGCGCCATATTCTGCGCAGTCTTGGGGCCCACACCCTCCAGCGTCTCCAGCCCCGCGAACAGGGGAAACAGGATTTCAGGACGGCCGCTCATGCGGTGCCGATCAGTTGCAGCCATTCATCTTCGTCTAACGTCTCAATGCCAAGCTCTGCCGCTTTCTTGGCTTTGGACCCCGCGCCCGGTCCGGCAACCAGAAAATCGGTTTTCTTGCTGACTGAGCCAGAGACTTTGGCACCAAGCGCTTCGGCCCGGGCTTTGGCTTCGGCGCGGGTCATCTTTTCCAGCGTCCCTGTGAAGACGACCGTTTTACCGGCCACCGGGCTACCCGATGTATCCGGCCGTTTGGCATCCTGCACGTCCAGTTGCGCAACCAGAGCGTCGATGCTTGCGCGTTCGGCGGCTTGCGCAAAAGTGGAAACCAACGCGCGCGCCATAACGTCCCCAACGCCGTCGATGCCCAGAAGTTCATCCCATTCGGGTCCTTCGAAACCTGCGGCTGCGGTGACCGCGCGCTCAAAATCAGCCCAGTTGCCATAGTGGTTGGCGATCAGGTTCGACGCGGCTTCTCCGACGTGACGAATGCCCAAGGCAAACAGAAGGCGTCCAAATGGGATCCGCCGCTTTTCGTCAATTGCTGCCCAAAGGTTCCCGGCACTTTGCGCACCCCAACCTTTTCGATTGGCGAGTTTGTTCAGATTGGCTGTATCTCTGTTCTGCAGAGTAAAGATGTCCACCGGAGATTTTATTGGCAAGTCCGGGTCATCGTAGAACATTTCAATCTGCTTCGCGCCTAGCCCTTCGATATCGAACGCTTTTCGAGATACGAAATGTTTCAGCTTTTCAACAGCCTGCGCTGGACAGATGATCCCGCCGGTGCAACGCCTGACCGCGTCGCCTTCCTCTCGCACGGCATCGCTGCCGCATTCCGGGCAGGATGTGGGAAATACATAAGGCTGCGCATTTTCAGGGCGTTTTGAAACATCAACATCGGCGACCTTCGGGATCACGTCACCCGCGCGATAGACCTGAACCCAATCCCCGACGCGAATATCCTTTCCGTCCCGGATCGTGCCGCCTTTTGCATCGCGGCCAGCAATATAGTCCTCGTTATGCAGCGTAGCATTAGATACCACGACGCCGCCAACGGTTACGGGGTGCAGCCGAGCAACCGGGCTGAGCGCGCCCGTGCGACCCACCTGAATGTCGATGGCTTCAAGCCTTGTCCACGCCAATTCAGCAGGAAACTTATGCGCGATGGCCCATCTGGGGGTCGTGGATCTGAACCCCAACCTGGCCTGCAACGCCAAATCGTTCACCTTGTAAACGACGCCATCGATATCGTAGCCGAGCATGGCGCGCTGCTCTTCGATGCTACGGTAGTGCCCGATCATCTGATCTGTTGTTTCACACAACGCTGTCAGCGGGTTGGTCGAGAAACCGAATTCCGCCAGCCGTTCGATGGCACCCATTTGAGTCTCAGCCAAAGGTGCCGACAACTCTCCCCAAGCATATGCAAAGAACCGCAGCGGGCGAGAGCGCGTGACCTTTGCGTCCAGCTGCCTCAACGACCCTGCTGCAGCATTTCGGGGGTTTGCAAAGGTCTTTTCGCCTTGCTTTGTCTGCCGCGCATTCAGCTCTTCGAACTCTTCGTGCGACATATACACTTCGCCGCGCACCTCCAGTATATCGGGCGCGTTTTCGACGCTGTGTGGAATGTCAGAAATCGTCAGCGCGTTTGCGGTGACGTTTTCGCCGACTTCTCCGTCGCCGCGGGTCGCAGCCTGCACGAGCTTTCCCTGTTCATACCTTAGCGACAGTGACAGACCGTCAATCTTGGGCTCGGCGGTAAAAAGCAGATCGGCAGAGTCGCTCAATCCCAGATACTTGCGGATCGACCGATCAAAATCTGCGACATCCTCATCGTTGAACGCATTGCCAAGGGACATCATCCTGACGGCGTGTACGAGTTTAGAAAACCCTTCCGCCGGTTTTGCGCCCACTTGCTCAGAGGGACTGTCGGACCGCTTTAATTGAGGAAAACGCGCCTCGATGTCAGCATTTCGCCGCTTTAGAGCATCGTATTCCGCATCAGAGATGTCAGGTGCGTCCTCTGCGTGATACCGCCTGTTGGCATGCGCAATCTTCTCCGCAAGCCGCGCCAGCTCGGCACGTGCCTGATCTTCCGTCAGCTCTGTTACCGCAATTGAGTCGCTCATGGCCTCGCCCCGTCACATAGTCTTTGAACCCAGTGATAGGGCGAGGCCATGGCTAGGTCCAGATGTGCTGTTCCATGAGTGAGGGGGCCGCCCTGGACCAACGGCGACCAGATTTCATTTTAAGTCAGGCTCCAACAGCGATCCGACGTTCATCCAAGCTATTGCTTTGGGGATCCCGCAACACGTAGCCCCTGCCCCAGACGGTTTCGATGTAGTTTTCGCCGCCGGTTGCGTTGCTGAGTTTTTTGCGCAGTTTACAGATGAAAACGTCGATAATTTTCAGCTCGGGCTCGTCCATACCGCCATAGAGATGGTTCAGGAACATCTCTTTCGTCAGGGTGGTTCCTTTGCGCAGACTTAGGAGTTCCAGCATCTGGTATTCCTTACCAGTCAGATGAACGGCCTTGCCTTCGACCTCAACCGTTTTGGCATCCAGATTCACCGCGACCCGGCCCGTATGTATGATGGACTGGGAATGCCCTTTGGACCGACGAATAATCGCGTGGATGCGGGCGACCAGCTCTTCGCGGTGGAAGGGTTTGGTCATGTAGTCGTCAGCGCCGAAACCAAAGCCCTTGATTTTGCTTTCGGTGTCGTCAGCGCCGGACAGGATCAGGATAGGCGTTTCAACCCGTGCAATACGCAGTTGTCGCAGCACCTCGTGACCATTCATGTCCGGCAGGTTCAGGTCCAATAGGATCAGGTCATAATCGTACAGTTTGGCAAGATCGATGCCTTCCTCGCCCAGATCCGTCGCATAGACGTTGAGGTTGGCGTGCGTCAGCATCAGTTCGATGCTTTTCGACGTGGTCGGATCATCCTCAACAAGAAGTATACGCATTTACTGCTCCAATTTTGGTCAATTTAACAATTCAAATTGAGACTGCTCAAAAATGGTTAATCTGACGTTACCGTTGAATCATTTATTCACTTTCATCTTTAGGTTGTCGATATTTTTTTAACGCCGTCACTTTCAATGCGTCGGCACCGTGTTCAGCGACCGCCGAAACCCAGGAATTGAACTCTTCATCGCTAAGCCCATAGCGTTTTTTGGCGTCTGACAATGAAATCAGCCCGTACAGAACGCCGCGCACAACGATCACCTTGCGCGAGGCGACCCATCTGGTCGTATCTTTCGGCGGCAGATCGGCGCGTGATAAAACCGTTCCATCCGGCAGGGTTACAGACCTTGGCCCTTCGACTTTGTGCAAATACATCTCTCGACCCTTTTCCAACTGCGACAAAGCTGCCAACAGCCTACTTAATGCCGGGTGAAACCGCCTCTTGAGAGTGTGTAGAATTTTCCTATATTCTGCCGGTCTTTCTTAACCCGCAATGGAATCGTCATGGCCCTCGATACCGAGACACCGCTGAACTCGCTTGGCTTTGCCAAACCCCCGTCGGAAACACGGGTGGTTGTTGCCATGTCCGGTGGTGTGGACAGTTCAGTGGTCGCTGCTTATCTGGCTGATCAAGGCTATGATGTCGTTGGCGTGACCTTGCAGCTTTATGATCACGGTGCGGCCTTGGCGAAAAAAGGCGCCTGCTGCGCCGGGATCGATATCCACGACGCGCGGCGTGTGGCGGAAGAACGTGGCTTTCCCCATTATGTTCTGGATTACGAGAACATATTTAAAGACGCCGTGATCGACGAATTCGCCGACAGTTATTTGGCCGGGGCGACGCCAGTGCCTTGTATCCGGTGCAATGAACGCGTGAAGTTCAAGGATCTGCTGGAAACCGCCAAGGACCTTGAGGCCGACTGCATGGCAACCGGTCATTATATCCAGCGCAAGATGGGCGCGAACGGTCCCGAGCTGCACAGCGCCGAAGACGCGAACCGGGATCAATCTTATTTCCTGTTTTCGACCACACCCGAGCAGCTGGACTTTTTGCGCTTCCCGCTGGGTCACCTCCCCTCAAAAGACGCAACGCGCGAGATGGCCGCACAATACGGCCTGTCGGTAGCCGACAAGCCCGACAGCCAAGACATCTGCTTTGTACCTGATGGCAACTATGCCAGCGTGATCGAAAAGCTGCGCCCCGGTGCGGCGGAACCGGGTGAGATCGTTCATACAGACGGTCGGGTTCTGGCGCAGCATAACGGCGTCATTCACTACACCATTGGTCAGCGTCGCGGCCTTGGCATTGGCGGGCTGAGCGAGCCGCTTTACGTCGTGAAGCTGGATGTCGACAAAAAGCAGGTTGTGGTCGGTCCCAAGGAATTGCTGGCCACCCGCACGGTTCCGGTGCGTGAGATCAACTGGCTGGGGGATGAGCCATTTACGTCGCGCGACGAATGGCATCTGTCAGTCAAAGTGCGCTCGACCCGCCCCCCGCGTGAGGCGATTGTCCGACCGTTGTCTGACACAACTGCCGAAGTCGAGTTGCTGACGCCCGAAGAAGGCATCTCACCCGGTCAGGCCTGTGTGTTTTATGCCAATGAAGGCAGCCGCATATTCGGCGGCGGCTGGATCTGGCGCGGGTACTAAAGCGATCGAACCTACAAAGCATCCGTCGGGCTGTTCACCAGAATGTACAGTCCGACCGCCACCATGATGTAAGGCGCAATCCGGTCGAGTCGGGCAAAACGAGGCCCTAAAACCTGTGCGCGTGGAGCGCCCCAGGTTGCAATTGCGCTTAACGCTGCAAGTGCACAGGCGGCCCCGATCAAGGCCGTCAAACGAAACGCCGGCGTGGAATCTGCGAACAGCGGCGTCATTGCTGCAAGCGTGTCAATCGACAGAGTCAGAAACAGAGCTACGACCGAGGTGACCGCGCCGGTATCCGGCAATTGGCGCACGTCCGCGCCTTGCCGTTGCTGCCAGATGCCATAAAGACCCAGAGACAGTGGAATAATCCCAAGATAGCCGACCCAGTTCAAAAACCGGCTGTGATCAAGTCCGCTGGCGATCACAAGCGACACAATCAGGATTATCGTTTGAGCCGCGGCAAAGCCAAATACAGCTCTGCGAGTCTCCATCACCATGATCAGGCCGAACAAGACGACGAGATTGTCCAGATTGGTCGATATGGTTACGATCGCAGCAGAAAAGGCGAACAGGATGTGTTCAATCATGGCGATTGGGCAGCCTGTTCAAAACTGCTCGGGCGGCGCGTAGCCCCGGTGCTTCACCACCTCGCCCCAGACGTTCCATGGTCACGTCCATCGCGCTACGCTGCGCGTCCGGGTTGGTGGCAACATCCACCAGCGCCGCGGCAATTTTTTCCGGTTCACAATCGTCCAGAAGGCATTCAGGAACCGCTCGCGTGTCTGACACCAGATTGACAAGCGTCACGGTGTCCAGATCCACCATGCGCTTAGCGATCAGGGTGGTCAGCCAGTTCAGATTGTAGGCAATCACCATGGGCGCGGCCTGTGCCGCCAGTTCCAAAGAGACTGTCCCGGATGCCGCCAACGCAAGGTCGGCTGCGGCAAATGCCGCCCTCTTCTGCGCTTGCGCCTGATCGGACGGTAAATCACGCGGGTCAACAACGACCGGAGACCCCGGCCAATCCCGAACATGCTCGGCGACCGCATCCACCATATGCGCAACGGCCGGCACCACAACGCGCGCGTCGGGCCGTTGCTTCAAAAATAGGCTTAATGCCTGACCAAAAACCGAGGCCAGACGATCAACCTCCCCCCGCCGCGAGCCGGGTAAGGCCAACACGATGGGCGCTTGGCCCAAGTCATGCGCGTCACGAAAGGCCTGAATGTCTTGTTGCGTCGCCACGGGCTCGCTGACAACAGGATGACCCACAAAGTCACACTCCATCCCCGCACGCTGCATATAGGGTGGCTCGAATGGCAAAAGGGCCAGCACATGGTCGATGACCTTTGCCATCTTGTCTGCTCGGCCGGGACGCCAGGCCCAGACACTGGGGGCAACATAGTGAACCGTTCGAATGGTGCTTTGCGCCTTAACCAGCTTGGCGACCCGCAACGAAAAATCCGGACTGTCGATGGTGATCAGAACGTCTGGATTCGACTCCAGCACCGCCTGCGCAGTCTCGGCAATCCGACGTTTGAGGTGAAAGAACTTGGGCAGAACTTCAACCAACCCCATCACCGACAATTCGGACATGGGAAAAAGGCTGTCCAAACCCTGCGCCTGCATCAGCGGACCGCCAACACCCTGGAATTCAACCTCGGGTATCAGAGATCGCAGGCCTTCCATCAGCGCTCCGCCAAGCCGGTCGCCCGAAGGTTCACCGGCAACCACGAAGACCCGCATCAGTTCGTCCGCTCGCGAACGTACAGAAACAGGCCAAGCCGATCACATTCGGCAATCACACGCTCTTTCTCAAGCACGAGGACACCGCCCTTTTCGATCACAATTCCCGACAATCCGGCTGCGACGGCACCGGACACAGTGTCTGGACCGATCGCGGGAAGATCAGCGCGGGTGTCCTGATCGGGCTTTGGTCCTTTGAACAACACGCCACCGCCCGCGTCGGGACGTTGTGTTAGCGACTGCAGCATCCATGCGGTGCCAAAAATACCCTCAATCGCAAGCGCCTGCCGCTTTGAGACGACACAAGCCTGCCCCACATCCACAGCCCCCATCGCCCGCACGATGCCCGAGGCGCGGTCGGCATCGGCCAGATCCGCCTCAGAAGGTTGCGCCTGCGTCAGACACCCGAGTTTGGGAAGAAGATTTGGTGCGATTTCATGGGCGGCCTTAACTTCCAGACCCGCGTCCTCGAAAACACCGATGACTGCGCGCAGCGCCGCATCGTCGCCCGACATGATGGCTTGCTGCAGGATTGGAACCAAAGGCATCGTTGCCGCGTCGATCCTTGCAGGATCAATGGGTGGTCGACCCACCGAGCCCGCCATGCAAATCTGGGTCACCCCTCGCGATTTGATGTCAGCAATAAAGCTTCCGACCTGTTCCAATGGAAACTCAACATCCGGGGTCAGAGTATCCGGGCGGAAGCCCTCCATGGAGCAAACTACGGGTCGGTCGGGCAACTGTGCAACAACTTCACCCGGCAAAACGCCTGTTCCCGCAATCAGCGCCAGCATGGTTTATTTCCCCGGTGTCAGGAAAGACCGATCCGAGTGCCCGGTCACAAAATCGACGATCCGCTGAACATATTCGCTTTCGTTATCGACGCCAACCCGATGCGCCCGTTCCATAAACGTGCCATCGCCCATAGACAATTCGCGGAAAGCTGCCCGTAAAGCGGCAATATCTTCGCGCGACACGCCGCGCCGTTTCAAGCCAACGAGGTTCAAACCGTCCAGTTCCCCACGCGGTGCCTGGACCAGGCCATACGGGATCACGTCGTTGGGAACCATGGTCAGTGCGCCGATGATCGCGCCACGTCCGACGCGGACAAATTGATGTAGCCCGGAGATACCGCCGACAATCACGTCATCCTCAATGATACAGTGGCCTGCGGCACCGGCATGGTTTACCATGATCACACGGTTACCGATCTGAACATCGTGGGCCACGTGTACGCCCGCCATCAGCAGACAATCATCTCCGATCCGTGTTACGCCACCACCGCCATCTGTCCCGGTATTCACGGTGACATGTTCGCGTATCCGGTTGCGTTTGCCGATTTCAAGCCGCGTGTTTTCACCGCCAAACTTCAGATCCTGCGGGATCTCTCCGATAACCGAAAAGTTGAAGATCACAGTCTCTTCACCGACCAGGGTATCACCGGTCACCACAACATGCGATTTCAGCTCGACCCGGTCGGCAAGTTTGACCTGAGAGCCCACATAACAAAACGGGCCAATGACGCAGTCTTCACCAATCTGCGCGCCGTCTTCGATGATTGCGCTTGGATGGATACCGCTCATGTGGTCTTTTCCATATCCCAGTCTACATAGGCCGAAAATTCAGCCTCGGCTGCAACCTCTCCGTCAACAGTGGCACGACCAGCGAATTTGAAGATCTTGCCACCTTTTTTGCCGCGAACCGTTTCGACATGCATTTCAAGTACGTCACCCGGAATCACCTTGCGACGGAATTTGCATTTGTCGATGTTCATGAAATAAATCAGCAGCTCGCTGTCGATCACGTCCATACCGACACCCAGCATGACACCAGCCGTCTGCGCCATCGCCTCGACGATGGTGACGCCCGGCATGATCGGTGTGCCCGGGAAATGGCCCTGAAAGTGCGGCTCGTTCATGGTGACATTCTTGATGCCAACCGCCGAATGATAGCCAGAGATATCCACCACCTTGTCGACCAGCAGAAACGGATAGCGGTGGGGCAATATCCGCTGGATCAGCTGAATGTCTGCGCTTTTGGTTTCCGTGGTCATAGTGCAGTTGTCCCGTTGTGGAGTTGTTCTCTTTGTCGCGTGGTTAGCAACACCGCGCCCTAAGGGCAAGCGAACCTAGTCGCTGCCGCCGTTTTCAAGTTGGCTGCCATCGCCAATCTGTTCATTGATCCGTGCAATTGCCGCGTCTGTTACATCGGTCCGGTCCGAGCTGAGAAAAACGTTCGACCGTTCAATTACGACCGATGCACCGGATTCGCGCAACAGCTCAATCAGGATCGGTTGCACAAGAACCAGAAAGGTTTGACGCGCATCCTCGCTTTGACGTGCGAGGGCATCCAGTTTGGCCCGTTGACCTTCGCGGTGCGACTGAACCTTGTTGTCGAAGGCCTCGGCCAACGGACGGAATTCATCGGGCGTCAATTCCGCGCGCTTTTCGGTAAGGTCTTTTTCTTCCTTGCTTAGTTCAGCCACGATCCGTTCGTTCTCGGCGGCCAGCGACGCGCCTTCGCTTTCAATCTGACGCAGAACACGCTGTCCGAATTGCGACTCGGTAAACAACCGGTCGCTGGACAGGGTTAGGACATCGGCCTGAGGTACACCCAACTGCTGTGCCTGAACTGTTGGCGTACAGGCAAACACCAGAAAAACGCACAGGGCCCGCAATGGGCCCTGCACTATTGAAGATATATCGTTCCGCATTCCGTGATCAGAACCGTGCCTGAACGGTCAGGTCAAAGTTCTGTTCCTTATCGAAGTCCTCTTTCTTCAAGGCTTGCGAGAAATTGAAACGAAGCGGTCCAAATGGCGTATCCCAAAGAACCGATACGCCGATCACGTGGCGAATGGAGCCGTCCGCGCCGACAATGTCAGCACCGGCAGTATTCACGTTGTCGATGTTGTACACGTTGCCAACGTCGTAGAACACGCCGCCCCGCAAGCCCAGTTCCTCGGGCAGCCCCAACGGGAAGTCAGATTCAAAGCGGGCAACCCAATAGTAGTTACCACCGATTGCGTCGTCCTGACCGTTGGACAGGTCACGTGGACCCAGACCCGCAGGTTCAAAGCCTCGGAACGTGTTTGGACCAATCAAAAAACGGTCGACCACACGGCTGAAGTCATCACCCCGCCAATGCAGCGCACCAATTTCCATCGACGCCCGCAGGACAACTTCCTCGTTCAGGACCCGGGTCTGAGCGATACCACGCGCTGTGGTCTTGTAGAACTCGTTGTCGCCGCCAAGACCGGCTGCATCGACGCCTACTTCAAACAGAACGCCGGCATTCGGGTTCAGACCGCCACGACGGCTGTCATAGAGGTAAGATACGCCCAGCGTGCTGGAAGTCCGCTTACCTTGCGCAATCTCCGAAGCGATAACGGCACCGTTCACCTCGTCATCTTGCTGCGTCATCTCGCTGCGGTCCCAACCATAGCGCAACCGGACCGACGACAATTCGCTGATTGCATAGCTCAACTGCGGCTCGAAGAAGACCCGTTTAGTATCGTAGCTGGCAAAGCTCGAATTCGTCGATGCCAGACCCAAGCCCAAATCAAACTGCAACCGGCGGCCCAGCAAGTACGGTTCGGTGAAGTTGATCGTGTATTGCTCGGCGTCCTGCGCTGTCGAAAGCGTTACCCCAAGGTTTTGACCACGCCCCAGGAAGTTTGACTCGTTCAGGCCGATCGCAATCCCGAAACCGTCCGAAATCGAGTAACTACCCCCAAGGCTCAGCGAGCCTGTGGGTTGTTCTTCGACGTCCACATCCACTATCACCTGGCTGGGCGTCGAACCTTCGCGCGGCTCTACATCGGCCACGGCAAAGAAACCAAGGGCGCGGATACGTTCGGCACTCTGGCGGATTTCACGCGGGTTGAACGGGTCACCTTCGACCGTGTCGAATTGGCGACGGATCACGCGGTCCAATGTGGTTGTGTTGCCTTCGATGTCGATGCGTTCAACAAATATCCGCGGACCTCTTGTCAGCACAAACTGAACGTCCAGCGTCAGATCTCGCGCATTCCGCGTGACACGGGGTTCAACCCGCAGGAAATCCACGCCCTGTTTCAGGCCCAACCGCTCCTGACGTGCGATCGAGTTTTCAATCAGCGACGGAGAATAAGTCACACCCGGACGGATCTTCAACGCAGCCTGATAGGCTGCTGGATCAACACCGGGAATTTCACTGACGGTCGAAATCTTGCCAAACGAGAATTTCTGCCCTTCGGTGATGTTCATCACCAGGAAGAACGCGTCGCGTTCACGGGTGAATTCGACATTCGCGCTGTTGACCCGGAAATCAATATAGCCACGCGACAAATAGAAGTCGCGAATGACCTGTTTATCGAACTCGATCCGGTCTGCGATAAATGTATCGCCCCGCAGGAAGGTACGCAGGAAGTTAGCCTGTTTGGTTTCCAGAACCCGACGCAGGCGGCGGTCCGAGTAAGCCCGGTTGCCGACAAAGCTGACACGTTCGACTTCGATCGTTGTGCCTTCGGCGATCTCAAAAACAAGATCGACGCGGTTATCGCTGCGGCGAATGATGCGCGGGATTACCGTCGCCGACACACGGCCCTGCGCCGAGTAAATCGCTGCGATCTGATCCGCGTCAGCTTCTGCCACCTGAGGAGTGAAAACGCGGCGGGGTTGAGAATTGATCGCTTCAAGCAGAACATCGTCCTTTACGCGGCGATTGCCTTCGATGCTGATCTGGTTGATCGTCGGATATTCTTCGACTTCGATAACCAGAGTGTTCCCGCGCGGCGTCAGTTCAACTGTCTCAAAAACACCACTGTCAAGTAAACGCTGAAAAGCGTCGTTCAACTGTCCGGCAGTTACTGTCTGACCCGGCTGGATGCCTGTTCGGGCAATAATTGTCGAACTTTCAATGCGTCTGTTGCCCTCAACATCGAACGAATTGATCGTGTAGCTTTGCGCGCGAGCAGCCTCCGGCAGGAAGGTAAAGCAAGCTATAAATACAAAGGAAAAAACACGTAGCGTCTGCCACAAAATCTTGTTTGCTGGCTTCTGCCCCCCGCAGGATGTGCCTGCGCCTCGCCTATTAGTCATTTTTTTCTCTACCCAGAATTTTAGGACTTTATTGTTGAGTAGCGAGATTAGGTTTCCTTGTCAAAAGACGAAAAAACAAAGCGGCCCTGTGGGCCGCTGCGCGTTGAATTCAATTCTTGGTAAGAATCACATGTTAGCGACAAGCGTCCAGCCGCCGAGAGCCAGTGCCGTTGCGCCAAAAAATAGTAACAGGTCCCAGTTTAGGAGGAACAGGAAGCTAAAACTCTGATATGATTTTCGCAGCGCCTTTGTCATTTTTAGCCTCTGACACAGAAATTAAGACGCAATAATCCTATGCTTGGATTGAGGCGAAATTGCGGCTTTTGTTAGGGATGATCGGCCACAATCAGCAGAACAGATCGTTGGACACGGAAAAAATCATCAGACCCAGAATCAGGGATATCCCAACCCCCATCAAAACCTTCAGCGCGCCATCGCTTGGCGGTTTGCCTGTCACCGCCTCGTACGCATAGAACACCAGATGACCACCGTCCAATGCCGGGATCGGAAACAGGTTCAACAAGCCAACGGCGGTAGACAGCACGGCGATAAAGAAGATGAAGCTTTGCGCGCCTTGGCTGGCCATGGCCCCCGAAGTTTCGGCAATGCCAATCGGGCCTGACATATTGCAGGTACTGATTGCACCCGTAACCATGTGCCACATTCCCGACAGCGACCGCTCGATGACTCGCAGAGTTTGGCGTGCGCCACCCGAAATGGAGTCCAGAATACCGGCCGATTCAGTCGCGGGCTCCAGCATCATGCCTCCGACGATGCCGATGCGCCAGTGTGTGACAAACCCGCCTTCTGGTTTGGGTTCATCTGTGCGGCGCGGGGCAAGGGCAAACTCAAGATCGGCCCCATCGCGCCAGACATTCAGCAACAGAACCTTACCGTCGGATCCTTCGACGTGTTCTTTCAACTGGTCGAACGCAAAGATCGGATCGCCATTTACCGACGTGATGACATCGCCGCGCTTGAGGTCGATATCCATGGCAGCGCTACGGGGTGCTACTTGCTGAATAAGCGGTGGAAACAGCCAGGGACCCGAAACATCCATTGTCTGTTCATCGCGTATGACCGTGTAGTCAAGGATCGGTTCCACCGGCAACGTGTCAACAAAGCCGGCCCATGCGCCATCCTGATCGAAATCCGGTACCGGAATACCGGCAATGGCGACGATTTCATCTCCGTCCCGCAATTCCTGAACGGTTCCCGGCAACGGGTACAGAGTTCCAACGGTCAGAGGATCTTTGGTCACGCCTTGGGTCAGGAAAATCAGACCAAACACCAGGATCGACATCACGAAATTGAAGACCGGCCCTGCCGCAACTGTGGCTGATCGCGCCCAGAGAGGTGCACCATGCATGGTGCGGCGCAGATCCTCCGGGCTTTGCTCGATGATTTCGGTCATCGCAGTTTCGTCTTTGCCCGACGCTGCGTTGGCATCGCCCAGAAATTTGACATACCCGCCAAATGGCAGCGCTGCGATCTGCCAACGCGTGCCACGCTTGTCCGTTCGGCTCCAGAGAACCGGGCCAAACCCGATCGAGAACACCTCGGCATGAATACCGGACCACCGCCCAACGATATAGTGGCCGTATTCGTGAACTGCGACGATCACTGAAAGCGCGATAACAAACGCAATGATCGTGTACAGCAAGTTGCCGAACTGAGGGATCAGAGAAAGTACGTCCAAAATTTTATCCTGCTCGTTGGATGACGATGTCATCTACCCACGTACGTGCCAAATGGTCCGTTCGCAGTACGTTATCAAGGGTTAAAGGGGCATCAATAAGACCGTCGGCGGCCTCGAACCTGTCAAGTACGGCCTCGACGATATCGGCCATCTGAAGGAATCCGACCTCGCGTGCGATAAACCGGTCCAATGCGCGTTCCTTCGCGGCATTAAAAACAGCGCCCGACAAGCCGCCGCGTTCCATCACAGCGCGCGCAAGGCGCAGCGCCGGATACCGCGCTTCATCAGGTTCGTTGAACCTCAATTGCCTTAATTTCGCAAGGTCCAGGCGTTCGACCGGCAAGCCCTTCCGTTCGGGCCAGTGCAGCGCATATCCGATGGCATGGCGCATGTCCGGAGCACCCATATGAGCCATGACAGCTCCATCCTGAAATCCGACCAGGGCGTGAACGATGGATTCCGGGTGCACCAGAACTTCGATTTGGTCCGCGGACACACCGAAGAACTCTTTGGTTTCAATAAGCTCCAGCGCTTTGTTGAACATCGACGCGCTGTCGATTGTGATCCGTTGCCCCATGTTCCAGTTCGGGTGGCTTGAGGCTTGTTCCACTGTGGCAAAGGCCAGCTTGTTCAATGGCCAGTCACGGAACGCGCCGCCGCTTGCAGTGATGATGATCCGCTCGACAGCGGTCATATCCTCGCCGACAAGTGCCTGAAACACAGCCGAGTGTTCGCTGTCGACCGGCAAGAGCCGCGCGGAGTTTGCCTTGGCCGTCTCAAGAACCAATGCGCCGGCGCAGACCAGCGTTTCCTTGTTGGCCAATGCCAATGTGCCACCCTGCCGGAGTACCTCAAGACCCGGCTCCAGACCGGCTGCGCCCACAATGGCCGACATGACCCAATCAGCAGGCCGCGCCGCCGCTTCGGTCAGCGCTTTTTGACCTGCTGCTGCCTCAACGTCCGAACCCGCCAGCGCTGCGCGCAACTCATCCAGTTGATCGTCATACGCCGTAACCGCTACATCCGCTTTCAAACGCCGGGCGTCTTCGGCCAGTTTCTCGATATTCGCGCCACCGGTAAGCGCGACGACGTCATACGCGGCAGGGTCACGATCAATCAGATCAATCGTGTTCTGTCCAATTGATCCGGTCGCGCCGAAGATTGAGATTTTGCGCATCACATCGCTCCGGGGGAATAAAGAATCCCGGCTATCAAAACGAACAGGGCCGCGCCCATCATGCCGTCAAAGCGATCCAAAAACCCACCATGGCCCGGGATCAGGTTCGAGCTGTCTTTGACCCCAAACTTGCGCTTTGTCGCGCTTTCGACAATGTCACCGGCCTGACTGGCCATCGAGGCAATCACCGAGATCAATACGAACACCACGCCAAACCCGGCATATATGGCAAAGAACGTTCCGACGATCGCCGCAGCAATCCATCCGCCCGCGGTGCCCGACCATGTTTTCTTTGGGCTTACCTTTGGCCAGAACTTAGGGCCACCGAAGGTTTTGCCAACAAAGTATCCGGCAACATCGGTGGCCACGACTACCGAAATCAGCCAGACCATCCAGCCAAAGCCCATGTTTTCGCGGATCGAGATAAAACCCAGACCTGATGCAGCGATCCAAAGCGCGAATAGCGCATAGATCCCTTTTGATCGACTGATCTGCCCTGCCCCAACCAAGGCCGGAGCCAGCAGGAATGGCAGTGTGTAAAGTGGCGGCAGATGATAGCTGAGCACAACCGCAACTCCGGTGAGGATGCCCAGTTGGATGGCCACACCATTGCGGTCCGGGTCGATCATCCGCACCAGTTCCCAGGTCATCAAACCGCAGGCAATCGCGATAAAGGCTTCAAACCACAGCCCGCCCAGCCACACCTCGACCGAGCCGATGCACACAAGCACCGCAGCTGATAGGACACGGGCGGTTAAGTCAGACCATCGGCCTTCACTCATGCCGGAACCGCTCCAAACCGCCGGTCACGCGTGCCAAAGTTACGGCACAGCCGTTCCAGTTCGGCCGATGTGAAGTCGGGCCAGAGCGTGTCGATGAATTCGTATTCCGAATAGGCGGACTGCCATAAAAGAAAGTTTGAAATACGGGCTTCGCCACTGGTCCGGATCACCAGGTCCGGATCGGGAAGAACATGTGTATCCAGGTACTTGGGAAGGGTTTCCTCGTCCACATCCTGGGGGCGCAGGCGGCCTTCGGCCACATCACGTGCCAGTCGTTTGGTCGCCCGAGCAACCTCATCCCGACCGCCGTAATTTATCGCAATAGTCAGGTGTACTAAATCATTGTGTTGAGTGGCGGCTTCAAGCGTATCCATCAGGTCGGTCAGCTTGGAATCCAAACGCACCCTATCGCCGATAAAGCGTACACGCACACCGGCTTTGGTCAGATTGCGCGCTTCTTTGATGATATACCGTTTAAACAAGCTCATCAGTCCCGCAACTTCGACCTGAGTCCGTTTCCAGTTCTCGGTCGAAAATGCAAAGACGGTCAGATACTTGACGCCCAGTCCCGGACAGGCCTCGACCACTTCCCGAACCCGCCGGGCACCAGCCTGATGCCCAAACAGCCGGGGCCGGTTGCGCGCCTGTGCCCACCGCCCGTTTCCATCCATGATGATGGCGACGTGGCGCGGTCCGGTTTCAGGTGAGGGTTGCGTGGTGTCAGGCATGATGTGGGCTCAGACCTGCATGATCTCTGCCTGCTTGGTTTCAAGCGCGGCGTCTACATTCTTGATCATCTGGTCCGTTAGGTCCTGAACTTCACTTTCCCAAAACTTCTGATCGTCCTCGGACATACCGTCAGCCTTGGCTTTCTTGATCTGGTCCATACCGTCCCGGCGAACGTTGCGGATCGAAACCCGGGCGTGCTCGGCATACTGCCCTGCAACCTTGCCCAGCTCGCGGCGGCGTTCTTCGTTCAGCTCAGGGATCGGCAGCATAATGATTGTGCCATTAAGCTGTGGGTTGATGCCCAGACCACTTTCACGGATCGCCTTTTCAACTTTGCCCACAAGGCCCTTGTCCCAGACATTCACAGTCACCATACGTGGTTCCGGGACGTTTACGGTGCCGACTTGATTGATTGGGGTCATCGACCCATAGGCGTCAACCATGATTGGTTCCAACATCGAGGCCGATGCGCGCCCCGTTCGCAGCGAAGCGAACTCAGTTCTCAGGTTGCCCATGGCGCCATCCATACGGCGCTTCAGATCGTCGGTGTCCAGTTCAAAATCGTCAGACATGCTGCTCACTCCCCGTCTTCAGGTGCTGTTTGCATGGCTCATAGTCCATCGCAATTGGGATGTATAGCAATGATGATCCGTAATTGCGCCAATGACCAGAGGTGTTTCTGGTATTTTCGGGTTCTTTCAAAGGCACATGAACCGACCAACACGAATGTCAGTCGGTTCAACCAAGCGCATAGGAATCAGCCGTTTACGTTGACAACAACGCGGCCTTTGACTTGTCCTTTAAGGATATCCGCGCCCAATTGTGGCAGATCACCCAAGGTTGCCGGATGAACCATCGCCTCAAGCTTGTCCATCGGCAGGTCGGTTGCCACCCGCTGCCATGCACGAACCCGGTTGTCATAGGGCTGCATCACGCTGTCGATGCCCAGCAGATTGACACCGCGCAACAGGAACGGAATGACGCTGGCGGGCAGCCCTGCGCCTCCGGCAAGGCCAACGGCTGCGACCGAGGCGCCGTATTTCATCTGACCCAGAACACGGGCCAGCATCTCGCCGCCCACCGCATCAATGCAGCCTGCCCAGGTTTCACTTTCCAGCGGGCGTTTTACAGTTTCATTGATATCTTCGCGCGGGACAATCGTCGTAGCGCCAAGTGATTTCAGATACTCACCGGCTTCAGGGCGGCCCGTTACAGCAGCCACTTCATATCCCAAATTGGCCAGAATGGCGGTTGCAACCGAACCAACACCACCGGCGGCCCCGGTGACCAGCACTGGCCCATTTCCAGGCTGCATGCCTTGATCCTCAAGCGCCATAACCGCCAACATCGCGGTGAATCCAGCAGTGCCTACGGCCATTGCCTGCCGCGTGTCCAGACCTTCGGGTAGCGGAACCAGCCAGTCGGCCAGCGCGTTGGCTTTCTGGGAATACCCGCCCCAATGCGCCTCGCCCACACGCCAACCCGTCAAAACAACTTTGTCGCCCGGATTGTAGCGACCGTCCGAAGACGCCTCGACCGTGCCGCTGTAATCAACACCGGGCACGTGTGGATAGCTGCGCACCAGCCCGCCGCCCTTGGGCGACAAGCACAGGCCGTCCTTGTAGTTTACGGTCGAATACTCAACTGCGATTGTGACTTCGCCGTGGGGCAGATCCCCTTCGGAAAGCTGTTTGACCGAAGCGCCTGCCAGTCCGCTGTCTTCGTCCTTATCCATTACCAACGCATTGAACATTTTCAACTTTCCTTTCTTTTCAATCAGTCACCAGCCTGCGCTGATCCGAGATGTACCGTTCAAATCCAGAACTTGTCCCGCACGGTTGCGCCACGCATTCCATCCGGTGTTTCAACTTCGATCCGTGTGCCGGGTTCCCAATGGCTCAACTTGACCATCCCGATGGACACATTCGTGTTGAAATCAGGCGACCACGCGACCGACGTGATCTGGCCAATCCTCTTTCCGCCCGCAACAATCGGCCAAGGGCGGTCGCATGGCGGTAAGGCGTCGCCGTCGATAGCGATCGGACGGATTTGCTGAACCGGGCCTTCCTTGGCGACGCGCAACAGAGCGTCCCGGCCAATACACCCGATTGCCGTATGCGTGTTGCAGAACTTACCCAATCCGCATTCATGCGGAGTGTTGTCGTCGGTCATGTCGTTGCCGTAGGACAGTAACCCGCCCTCGATCCGTTCGATTAGATTGGGACAGCCCGCACGGACTTGCAGGTCTTCGCCCGCCGCAAACAGCGCATTCCACAAGGGCATACCGATGTCCGAGCCCTCGACATAGATTTCGAAACCACCTTGTTTGGAATAACCAGACCGTGCGATTGCGAGTTCACGCCCCTCGAACTCGAACTTGTCGAACTTAAAAAAGCGAATGTCACGCACCCGGTCGCCAAAAACACGGGCCAGCAGGTCATCCGCCTTCGGCCCCTGAATCGCCAGCGGAGAGACATCGGGTTCATCAACCAGCACATCCAGACGATACCCGTTGGCAATACCTTTGACCCACAGTAGTAAGTCGCTGTCGGCAATCGAAATCCACCACCGGTCTTCTGACAGTTTCACGGCTACCGGATCGTTCAACATACCACCGGTTTCATCGACAATGGGAACGTAAAAACACTGGCCGGGCAACATCCTCCGCAGGTCTCGCGGCGTCAGCATCTGCATCAGGCGGGCAGCGTCAGGTCCCCGCAACTCGACCTGCCGTTCGCAGGACACATCCCAAACCTGCACATGGCTCTTCAGGTGCCGGTAATCCGCCTCCACGGACTCAAAAACAGTAGGCAATAACATACGGTTATAAACCGTATATCCTTTTACCCCTGCGGCCTCGACACCATCCGAAAAAGGTGTCCGGCGCAGACGACGCGAGAGTGAGATCCGAGCCACTTAAGCCTCCTCAGGCAGAAAAACCAGATCGCTCACCGGAGCGGTCGAACCGGTCTCGGTCAACATCTGATGCAACTGACCCCGGTGATGTGTTTGGTGGTTGAAGAAATGGACAACGCATTGCGCATAGGGTTTCGTGACATCGGCTTCTTTTGCAGCCGAGAACCAGGTGAACGGGCCGCTCAGGTCCGTGTCATTCAACGACGCACTCCACGTCGTGATCCTATCGTCAATCTTGTCCCGCAGCGGCAGCCATTTCGCCAGATCGGCACACAATGACGGGCTTTCCGGAATACCGCCGCCGGGACCATCGCCCTTGTCAAATCGCGACATCCATATCCAGTCCCCCCAAAGCAGATGATTTGCCGTGCCCAGGATGGACCCAAAAAATGCTCCGCGCTTGCGGGTCAGCTCCTCATTCGACAACGCCGAAAGAAACCCCTTTAACTGACTGTTTTGCCAGTGATTATACCGCGCCATTTCTTGGGCATAGGCTGCGGTGATCATCACTTGGGCCCGTGCCAGTCGATGGGACAGATTTCAGCGGATTTGCCACCAAAATCCCAAACACGGCCATAGTCACGCACTTTGGATTTGGTGCCGCGGGCAACGATGATGTCTGGCCCCATCCAATACTTCGAGTTCGACACCATGACCGGGTGTTCCGGGTCTTTGCCGCCCAGCATCTCGATCTCACCCTGAATTTTCCGGCCGATCGCGATGCGGCGCTTGTTGCCGTCGCGCTCGATCTGGACCGGAGCACGCTCGGCCCCGATGATCTCGCTGACCAGCATGGTGAACAGCCCCGTCGTGCCGCCCGCCTGACCGCTGAAGATTTGCAGCAGTCCGTTATAGGCCTTGCCGCTGGCCCGTTCATCCACATAGGCGGCCACTTTCCACTGGCCCTCGCCCATGCGGCCCGGAATATCGACCAGCAAGCCGACGTTCAGACCGGACAGATCTTCGCCCTCATAGTGGCCTTTATCAATGATGACACCCATCCACGCGTGGCAATGCCCCTCGGTCGGGGGATGCGCACCCAATGACACCACACAGGGGCAGAACACATCGCACGAGCAGTTCAGGATCAATTCGCCTTTTATTGCCCATTCCGTCGGGCTCATCTCGCGCCGCTTGGGATTTGGCATACGGCTATCAATGCGCTGGCTGATCGGCAGCCTGTCGGCCTCGGGTTTTCTGTTCTTAGCCATAGGCTTATCCTCCGTAGCTTATTGGGTAGACGAGCAGAACAAGACCACCCGCAATCAATGCAAATCCCATCGGACGGGTTACTGCGTGCCCGATCTGGGGAAGTTTCTCCAAAACCATGAACAAGGTCGCGACGCCCATCCACAAAAGGCTCATGACACCGCCAACAAAACCAAGCGCCATAAACCCCCAACAACACCCCACACAAAATGCCCCCAAGCCCAGCCCCATGCGCAAACCGCCCGGGAACCCGGTTTTCCAATGGCCAAGGAAGTAGGTCATAGGAGCGTGACAGACGCCGTGACAGACCTCTTTCGCGCGGGAGAACTGAAAGGCGCCGACCACGATCATGAGCCCCCCGGCGAAGTAACCAGATTTACCGATGCCCAGCATGTCGATGGCCCCACCGAACAACAATGCCAGTTGAACACCGGTGATCAAAGCCGCGAAGCCGACCCAGACGGTAAGATATCCGGTCAGTACACCCAACCAACCTGCACGCGAGCCATTGGCGCTGCGGATCAGATCGTCATAGCTGCGCAACGTCGGCACGAGCGTCGGCAACATCATAGCCGCCATCATGATAGCCCACATCCAAAACAGCGGACCAAACTCGGCCATGGGCATATACATGTTCATCCGCGGGTCCATCGCGGCCATGGCCTGTCCCATTGGGCCGGGGCGACCGATCCAATCCAGATCCATGTCGCGGCTCATGGTGAACATGAACCACCACGAGGACAGGATCAGGGCGTAGAAACCCAGCCAAAATGCGTTGCGTAGAACTGTGCGACTCACGCGCTCCTCCCGACTCAGTCCTTGCTTTTGAAATGTCAGACTTTTAAATGTCAGACAAATAAAAATTCACCAACGGTCCCCGGAATATGAAAATCGACCCTAAAAAACCTGCTGATCTGTCGGCTCAGATCGCTCAGGCCATTCGCGATGCGATCATCTCGGGTGAGTTGATCGTGGACGAACGCCTGCCGTCCGAGGCGGAATTATCTGAGCAATTCCAAGTCTCGCGGCCAACCGTGCGCGAAGCCCTAAAAAGGCTTGCTGCTCAATCTCTTATCCGCACGCAACGCGGCGCAAGCGGTGGCGCTTTTGTAAATCGGTTGAGTTTTGAGGGTGCGTATTCTCAGCAAATCACAACCTCGACCCTGCTGTTGTCGATGAACGCGGTCAGTTTCGACACGGCATGCGAGGCGCGCTTCGCACTCGAACGCGCCTGCGCCGCCTTGTCTGCGCAACGTCGTACAGCGGATCAGTTGGCAACCATGCGGGCTGAAATCCACCGCCAGTCCCAACCAGGCCTGACGGATGAGGCATTCTGCGCCTCAGACGTGGCGTTTCACCGGGCATTGGTGGATGGCGCAGGCAATCCCGTGCTGTCTTATCAATTGGCCGGCGCGGTCGAGGCTATGCAGCCCCTGATGAACATGATCACCTTCACGGCGCGGTCGCGCGAGGCAATCATCGCATTCCACAATCAAATCGCCGACGCGCTGGAACACGGCGATTCGACCAAAGTGGACGCGGCACTCGTTTCGCTTGAGAACTATACCCGGCAGCTGGCGCAGGATGTGGCGCAACAACGGCGCAAACCCGCGTGAGGAGAACAGGATGACACCCGCAGTGAACGTGATTGCAGCTCTTCTAACCATTGGGTTTGGCCTGTTCGGGTTTCTGGCGCCCAGCTTTACCCTAGGCGCGTTGGATCTGACCCCAACCGACAGCAATATGGGGTTGAGTGAAATGCGCGCCTCGGTCGGTGGGCTTTTCGTCGTGACCGGTCTGGCGGTTTTGTTTCTGAACCACCCAATGGCCTATACCATGCTGGGGGTTGTTTATGCGGGCGCGGCTTTGGGACGCTTTGTATCGGTCGTTCTGGACAACCCGCCATTGGTCAAAGCCGCGACTTTTGGTGGAATCGAGCTGGTCATTGCGCTTTGGTTGATCCTGGCCAACATCAACAGGGCCACCTAACCCATTGGAATTGCATTGCGCGTCCAGTTGAATTCCCGGTTTGCATCCGCCCGCACGCTCACCTATATAGAGAGTGTCCTTCGGGACTATGGACATAAACGCGCTCGTAATAAGCGGATCGGACCCGGGGGCGGTACCCGGCGGCTCCACCAAAATCTTTCGTTTGAAGATCATGGGGCCGAAATAGGATCGACGAACGTCTAAAGGGGTTAGCTTTGTCTCGGCTGTCTGCCACCGTTACCGGCGAAAATAGTACAATTGCAAACGACAATCGTGCTCCGGTTGCAGTTGCTGCGTAAGCAGTAACAAGACCGAAACTTAAGCCCTTGCGCCTAGCCGCGTAAGGCGGGGTTCGCAGGTACCTGGCAACAGAAACCTGCACTTTCAACAAAAAGTCTGAGTTTTTTGCTGAGCATGTTCATGTTCAGAGTTTTTTCACGTTTTGGTCTCATGCTGACGCCAGCAGAATAAGGAGTGCTGGGATGGCGCACGCAGATCTACTCAGAGAATGGTATTCCGAGGTTTGGGAAAACGGCAATACGGACGCGATTGACCAATATTTCGCCCCCGAAGCGATGGCCGAGGGGCTAATTCCGGAAATGCAGGTCGGTGCAGATGACTTCCGCGATCTGGTCATGGCCTTTCGTCATATCCTTGGGGACATACAGGTCGACATGCCCAAAATCATCGAAAACGGCGATTGGGTCTCGGCCATCATACACTTGCGCACCACGCGCGCCGATAATGGCGCACCCTTGCAAGCCACTGGCAGCGTCATGGGCCGGATCAAAAATGGCCGTATGGTTGAGGCATATAACCAGTTCGATTTCATCTCACTCTTCGAACAGCTCGGCCAGTTTCCGCAGGATACCCTGCCTGTGTGCATGACGGGACAAAGGCTGGATTGGGCCTGAATTATCAAGCAATCTTGACCCCCTCGGCGCTTACGCGGTAGCTAGGGCCATGGGGTAAGATTGCGAACACCCCGTGAGGCGTCAGCCCAAGTTTCGCATGTATCCGACAAAACCAGGAGACATGCTGTGCCCGCGCCAAACTCGATCACCCCAAAGCAGTTGCTCAGGCTGATAGGTACACCTCAGGCCCCCAGATTGATCGACATCTGTATGGATGCAGATTTTGAGGCTGATCCTTACTTGATCCCTGGTTCTACGCGCCATTCCGCGACGGATTTCAAAGGGCTGGCCAGCTTGATTGGCGACGGCCCGACCGTCGTGATTTGCCAAAAAGGCAAGAAGCTTAGCCAGGCCGTCGTGTCGGGGCTGCGGAGCGAAGGTGTGCAGGCCGAGTATCTGGAAGGCGGTATGTTTGCCTGGCGTGACATGCCCGAGGCACCACGCGTGCCTGCCGCAGCTTTGTCGATGCTACGGCCCGAAGGGTCCCTTTGGATAACGCGGCACCGTCCAAAGATCGATCGCATCGCCTGCCCTTGGCTGATCCGCAGGTTTGTGGACCCCAATGCCCGGTTCCTGTTTGTTGCACCGGGTGAAGTTGAAGCAGCAGCCGAGATGTTCGGCGCGACCCCGTTTGACATCGAAAACACCTATTGGAGCCACCGGCAGGACCGGTGCACCTTTGACACCATGCTGGACGAATTTGCGCTACGCACGCCCGCGTTGGATCGACTTGCGACCGTTATTCGTGCCGCGGATACCGACCGTCATGACCTTGCGCCAGAAGCAGCCGGACTACTTGCGGTCTCTGTCGGGTTGTCCCGGCAATATCGCGACGATCACGAAAACCTCGCTGCGGGAATGCACCTGTATGATGCGCTGTATCGCTGGGCACGCGATGGGTTCGAAGAACGACACGACTGGCCGACGGATCGCAAATCATGACCCCCACATTATCCGATCTGGTCAGGATCTTCGGACGCATCGGAGTGTTATCCTTTGGGGGCCCCGCCGCGCAAATTTCGCTTATGCACCAGGAACTGGTGGAAAAACGCCCCTGGCTGGACGAGCAAACGTATCTGAGGGCCCTCTCCCTTTGCATGCTTTTGCCCGGGCCTGAGGCCATGCAGCTTGCCACCTACGCAGGTTGGCGTCTGCGCGGCGTGACCGGAGGATTGATAGCGGGCGGCCTGTTTGTGATACCCGGTGCGCTGATCATAGCCATATTGGTCGGTCTCTACGCTTCTTTTGGCGACCTGCCCTTGGTTCAGGCCGGATTCCTTGGGGTCAAAGCCACGGTTATCATCATTGTCCTGCAGGCTCTTAGGAACCTTTCACGCAAAGCCCTGACAGATGTGGAACACCGGGCAATCGCCGGATTGGGCTTTGTTGCAATCTTTGTGTTCAACCTGCCTTTCCCTCTGATCATTCTGGCTGCCGCACTTTGGGGATACCTGAGTTTCAAAGGTAAAGCGCACCCTACCGTTACACCCCCTGCCCCCAGCGCCACGCGCCCGTTGCGCACCTGCGCCATTTGGCTGACGCTGTGGCTTGGTCCGTTGGTTTTGCTGAGCGTGACCGGTCAGAAGTTGCTGAGCGACCTCGGCTGGTTCTTCGCCCGCCTGGCCGTTGTTACATTTGGCGGTGCCTATGCGGTCCTGGCCTATATGACCCAGACCGTCGTGGACAAATATCAATGGATCAGCACTGATCAAATGATTGACGCATTAGGGCTGGCGGAAACAACGCCGGGTCCTTTGATCCTGGTCACACAATTCGTGGCTATGCTGACGGGTCAGATCTCGGGCGGCTTCTCATTGGCGCTTACCGCCGGTGCGGTCGCTCTCTGGGCGACGTTTGTGCCGTGTTTTCTGTGGATCTTCCTTACCGCGCCTTATTTGGACCAATTGGCCAGGCGTCCGCGGTTGTCCGCGGCGCTGCACGGGATAACAGCTGCGGTTGTTGGCGTGATTCTCAACCTTTCCGTGTGGTTCGCCCTTAACGTTCTTTTCGGAACTGTCCCCGATTTGACATGGGGCGTCCTAACCATCCCTTGGCCCGAGTTGGCTACTCTTAATATGCCGGCACTTGTATTAACGGCCATAGCTGGGGTGTTGATATTCAAGCTAAAATTCGGCATGGGAGCGACACTAGCCCTGATGGCCGCAGCCGGAGTTGGATTTCACTACCTTTGAACAATCCGCTCACACTCGGTCTTTCGTTTCCGAACGAATCCCCTATGCTTGGGATAACCACTTTTGAGGATGAAACATGTCGCAGGACATCGACTATGGAACCCTGATGCACACCGCGATGCGCGGGCTCATCAAGAAGGTTCTGACCAACGTTTCAGAAAACGGTCTGCCTGGGGCGCATCACTTCTTTATTACATTCGACACACGGCAGGATGGTGTCGAACTGGCTGACTGGCTGCGCGAACGCTATCCCGAAGAGATGACGGTTGTCATGCAGCACTGGTTCGAAAATCTTGAAGTCGGCGACGACGGTTTTGCGATCACGTTGAACTTTGGGGACGCGCCCGAGCCGCTTTATATTCCGTACGATGCGATCAAAACCTTCGTGGATCCTTCAGTTGAATTCGGACTGCGTTTTGAAAGCCCGGAAGACGAAGAAGAGGTTGCGACCCATATCGTTGAAGACACGATCGAAGTTGAAGAGCCTCAGGTCCAGCAAGACGCAGATGTCGTTTCGCTGGACAGTTTCAGAAAATAAACTTCGGCTTAGAAACCCCGATTATCTCGGGGTTTATTCTTTCTTGAGAAACGTATCGACAGAGCGGGATTTCACCCCGTTGCGGAAGCGTGAGAAAGAGAGGTTCAGCCCACCGTCGGCCAATGTGCGATCGAACTGCTGCAACTCGTACCCGCCGTTTTCATCAATAAACAACGAGAACACGGTCAGCGTCTCACCATCAATCCGGCCCCAGACGAACGGTTCACCCTGCATGGGGTCCAAAGGCACCTCGTGCCCGAACACATTGCGCTTCATCGCCGCCGAATAGACGTCAGACCTGTCAGATTGCTTGAAATCGATCGAGAAGGACTGCGCTTTGACGCGGCCATCCGGCTTGTAGGTTGTGGTTTTCCAACTGACGTTGAATCCGTCTTTGGTCTCATGAATCGACACGCTCATGTCACGCGGGGTTTCGCTGCCGTCATCGTCAACGACATTTGCCGAGCCGACATAATCTCCGACAAACGGTTCGATACTATCCGCATGGGCCTGAAGGCTTGCAAAAGCGATCCAAAACAACGCGCCCAGTGAAAATGCGATTAGTTTCAGCGGATGAATCCGGGAATGTAGGAGCACTTTAACCTCCAGCGCTGTGATCTGGGTATACTAACCCAGCGGTGGGCGCACACAATGGTACGAATGGCGGCGCGCAAAAGAAAAATGACGCATCCCCGCGCCTATACCTTTGTTGACCTTAAGTTTATGGTGCGCGCAACTGGCCGATTGCGCGATGACGCCGTCACGGGTAAACGGCATACGACTGCATACTAGACGGAGTGACCGATGTCTCAGACCCGCACCGAATCCGACAGCTTTGGCCCGTTGGAAGTTCCCGCCGACAAGTATTGGGGTGCACAAACTCAACGTTCGATCATGAACTTTCCGATTGGTTGGGAAAAGCAACCCGTCGCCATCGTGCGTGCGCTGGGCGTCATCAAAAAGGCCTGTGCGATGGAAAACAAGGCCATCGGCAAGCTGGACGCCAATATCGCTGATGCAATCATTCAGGCTGCGGGCGAGGTGATTGAAGGCAAGTTCGACGACAACTTCCCTCTGGTGGTTTGGCAGACAGGCTCGGGCACACAGTCGAACATGAACTCGAACGAGGTCATCGCCAACCGCGCGATTGAGATCATGGGCGGTGAGATCGGCTCCAAAGACCCTGTTCACCCGAACGATCACTGCAACATGGGGCAGTCGTCAAACGACACCTTCCCGACCGCAATGCACATCGCTACCGCGATGAGCGTGCGGGACGTATTGCTGCCCGGGCTTGAGAAATTTGCTTCGGCACTGGAAGCCAAGGCCAAAGAATTCGCAGGCATTATCAAGATCGGCCGGACGCACACTCAGGATGCGACCCCTCTGACGCTAGAACAGGAGTTTGGTGGCTATGCGCACCAGATCCGCCAAGGTATCGCCCGGGTCGAGGCCGCAATGCCCGGCATCTATGAACTGGCGCAAGGTGGCACTGCTGTCGGTACCGGCCTGAATACCCATGATGGCTGGGATGAGGCTGTAGCCAAGAACATGGCCGACATCACCGGCCTGCCCTTCGTAACAGCACCGAACAAATTCGAAGCCCTTGCCGCCCATGACGCCATGGTTTTCCTGTCGGGTGCGCTAGCGACCATTGCGGGCTCTTGCTACAAAATCGCAAACGACATCCGGTTCCTGGGCTCCGGCCCGCGGTCGGGTTTGGGCGAACTGATCCTGCCTGAAAACGAGCCTGGCTCGTCGATCATGCCGGGCAAGGTGAACCCAACACAGGCCGAAGCGCTGACGCAGGTGGCCGCGCATGTGATCGGCAACGACGCGGCAATGAAGTTCGCTGGTTCGCAGGGTCATTTCCAGCTGAACGTCTACAATCCGATGATGTCGTACAACCTGCTGCAATCTATTCAGCTGTTGGGCGATGCCACCGACAGTTTTACCGAACGCATGCTGCTGGGCATCAAGGCCAATGAACCGCGCATCGACAAGCTGATGAAGGAATCTCTGATGCTGGTGACGGCGCTTGCCCCAACCATCGGCTATGACAACGCCACCACCGTCGCCAAGACCGCCCATAAGAATGGCACGACCCTCAAGGAAGAGGCAATCGCCCTGGGCTTTGTCGATGAAGAGACGTTCGATGCCGTCGTCCGGCCTGAACACATGATCGGCCCCAAATGATCACTGGGCGCAAGCCATTGTTTCTGTGCCTGCTTCTGGCGGGCGCGGCGACATCCGCGCAAGCGGAATTGTTCGACTTGATTGACGCAAGACTAGAGTGGATGCAGGACGTCGCCGCGTTCAAGCACGCAAACGATCGTCCGGTCGAAGACCTTGCACGTGAGAAGGTCGTGATTGACAAGACGCTGGAACAAGCAGCACTTGCGGGCGTTGACCCCGACAGCGCGCAGCTGTTTTTCGAAGCGCAGATCCAAGCCGCCAAGGAAATTCAGTCTTGCTGGATCGAACGGTGGAGGAAGGATAAAGCCTCTGTTCCAGAGAGATATGCGGATCTGACAACCGAAGTGCGCCCTGCGCTATTGGAACTAGGCGGACAAATCCTTGAGACATTGTCTGATCAACCGCCCGTATCATCTTCGTCGCAGGCCGATTTTCTGGACACTGTGAATGTTGACTGCCTGTCAGATGACAGCCGCGCCGAATTGTTCGATAGTCTGACAAAGGTGAGACATGCGCAATGACGACCCCGGTCAATCTGAATAAGTATAGAAAAGAAAAGAAGCGGACCGAATCCAAGGCCCGCGCTAATCAGAACGCCATCGCGTTTGGCCGTACCAAGGCCGAAAAGGATCTTGCCAAAAAACAGCAGCAAAAGCTGAGCCAAGACCTTGATGGTCGTAAGCTGGATAAATGAGTGGTCGCCCGGTCAAGCGATCCCTGACACTCAAGGGTCACCGGACATCTGTTTCCCTGGAGGATGAATTCTGGCAGGCATTCCGCGCAATTGCGAAGGAAAAAAACCTGCCAATCAATGCCTTGGCGGCGGAAATCGATGTCGAACGCGATCCGGAAGTCGGACTTGCATCTGCCATTCGGGTTTTCATTCTGAACTGGTATCAATCCAAGTAAATCTGCCTTGCTCTGACCTTCCGAAAGGGCCTACAGTACCTTAGAACAAAAAGGGTACATCGCGATGGCGAACACAATTGAAGGACCAGACGGAAAACCGCGCTGCGCTTGGTGTCAGGCTGCGCCCGAGTTCTTTGCGTATCACGATCAGGAATGGGGATATCCGGTTGGCGACGATCAACGCCTGTTCGAAAAGCTCTGCCTGGAAAGCTTTCAGTCCGGCCTGAGTTGGCGCACCATCCTGTCAAAGCGTGAGAATTTTCGCAAAGCATTCAAAGCCTTTAATATCAACGCCATAGCCGCATTTGACGATGCAGACACCGAACGTTTATTGCAGGACGCGGGCATTGTCCGACATCGTGGTAAGATCGAGGCCGTAATAAACAACGCCCGTCGAGCGCAAGAGTTGATCGCCGCTGAAGGGTCCTTGGCCGCGTATGTATGGCGATATGAGGCGAACACGCCACCTGTCCCGCAAACGGCTTCGACATCGCCGGAATCCGTGGCGATGTCGAAGGACCTAAAAAAACGAGGCTGGAAGTTTGTCGGACCAACGACCGTATTTGCCTTTATGCAGGCAATGGGGCTGGTTAACGATCACGCCAAAGATTGCGTCATGCGTGAAAAAGCGGCGCAAATGCGCCGCGAGTTCACCAAACCTGTGTAGCGCGATCAGACCGACGCGCGGAAGATCTTGTCGATATTGCCGCCCAGGGCCGCGTTGAACTCAGCTTCGGATTGCTGTTTCGACAGGCCTTCAGTCAACGCACGCGAGAACGACGCGATCATCTTTCCGTTCTGGCCCAGCAGATCACATGCCTGCTCGGTCGAATAGCCACCCGACAGGGCCACCACACGCAGAACACGTGAGTGATCGGCCACTTCGTCATACAGATTGGCCTGGCTGGGGATCGTCAGCTTGAGCATGACGTCCTGCCCTTCATCCAACTGATCCAGATTTTTCAGGATTTCAGCCTTCAGGATGTCTTCGGCTTCGGCTTTGGTCGCCGAGTCGATGTTCACCTCAGGCTCGACAATCGGAACCATGCCTGCGGCCACGACTTCGCGTGCAACATCGAACTGCTGTGCAACAACTGCCGCGATGCCTTGGGCGTTAGCCTCATGAATGACCGAGCGTTCCTTGGTGCCGAAAACACCGTCAGCTTTGGCCAGAGTCTCGGCCAGACCCGGAATGGGTTTCATCATCTGAACGCCATTCGCTTCGTCTTCCAAGCCTTTGTCAATCTTAAGGAAAGGCACGATACCTTTGACCGACCACAGATAGTCTGCAACTTTCCGGCCATCGATTTCTTCGCCCAAAGTGCGCTCGAACAAGATTGCGCCGATCACTTTATCCTTGGTGAAATCATCTGCCAGAATGATCCGCGCACGCATATTCTGGATTTCACCGAACATCTCTTCTTCCGAGCTGTAGTCCGATGCGTCCACGCCATAAAGCGCCAGCGCTTTGGGGGTCGAGCCACCGCTTTGATCCAATGCTGCGATGAAACCTGCGCCGTTAGACATTTGCGCGCGCTGTTCTGCTGATGACATATGACTTTCCCGTTCAATGTGATTCCGCTTTTTCAAACCGCATACAGCAAGGCGTGATAGGATGGTAGTTTGTTAGCGCTCAACCAAGCGCAACCAAATTCCATCCTTCGATCGGACGGTCAAATGCGCCACTGGTACGGGGTGGCGCCCCTCAACCAGATCAAGCCGGAAGTGTCGTAACAGCATGGATAACAAAAGCGGCCCTTCGATCATGGCGAACCCTGCGCCCGGGCATACCCGGGAACCTGTTGAAAATGGAATGAACGCGTTACGCTGACACGTCTTTCCGTTCTCTGTCCCCCATCGGGTCGGATCGAATTCGTCCGGGCGTTCCCAAAGCCTCTCCTGCCGGTGCAAATGCCAAGGGCTGATCACGATTTGCGCGCCTTCGGGGATATCCCTGCCCCGAAAACGTTCGGGGCATGCTGCCTCACGCACCATCATCGGCACCGGGGGGTATAGCCGCAGAGCCTCGCGAAACACATCCCGACTGAGTTTCAGGCGCGACATAGCGGCGAAATCGGAAGTGTCCAACGCCCCTGCTTCTTCGGCCAACTTGTCCTGCCATTCGGGGTACATGGCCAACAGGTACAGCGTCCAGGCTAGTGCGGACGCGCTGGTTTCGTGGCCGGCAAGGAAGAAGATCGCGACCTGATCGACCATTTCCTGCGTGTCAAAACCACGCCCGGTTTCGGGATCACGTGTCGTCATGATCTTGGTGGCCAGATCGTCCGGTGCTTCACCACGTTCGATCAGCCCGGCACGTTCTTCCGTAAGTTCCTTGATTAGACCCCTGATATCGTTTGCATTTACCTTGGTGCGTCTCGTGTGTAACCGAGGCAACCACTTGGGCAATGGGACAAAGGCCGCAATGTTCAAAATGGGTTGTTCGCGCTGATAGCCGCGAAATTTGTCAAAGACCTGCGCAGCTGTCTCGTTTTCGATTGGCACCGAAAACAGGGTTCGGAAAATAACATCCGCAGCGATGTGGCTGGTGATCTCTTCGAACTCGAGAACTTCACCTGTTTGCGAACGCAACCGCTCCACCGCCGCCTGGCCAGCCGCGCGCATCGCAGGAAACGTGTCTTTCAAACGCCCCCCCTCGAACGCGGGATCAATGATCCTACGCTGCCGTTTCCATGTATCGCCATTTGTTAGGAAGACGGACTCTCCCAATAGCGGGCGCAACCCTTCACTTATGCGGTTTGACTTTGGGAATTCAGTAGGGCGTTTTTTCAAAACTGTTTCAACAAGTTCCGGCTGATTGATCAAGTATGACCGAAAGAACGGTGTTCGAAATTCGGCCATCCAGGCTCGGTACAGCCTTTGAGGCTGGGCCGACAAAATATCCTTTCGGAATAGCTTTAGGTACCGCCAAAGCGAAACCTTATCCGGGCGTGGTGTTGGCTTGGGCGGTGTCATGATTTTATCGACGTGTATTTTGAGACGGCCATATCGACCCGTGATTTCGACGGTGCCCGCCCAGCAAACCTCTGCCCCAAGGTTTGTGGCCCCGCAGTGATACGAAAATAGTCATACCGATCAGGCTTATCAAACGCACAAAGATACTGGAAATGCAGCCGGAAGAATTTCCACCGCAAGTATTTCCATCGTTCTGGAGACAGGGTCTGTGTGAAGGCCGCAGACAAAACCAACGGCCATTTCTTTTCAACAGTGGCCACGCCGCTGACTGACACTGGATCGCAAAGGGCAAAAGAACAGCCATCGCCGGGGGCCGAGACATCGACCCATGTCAGGTTTTCTTGCGTGGACAGGAATTGCAAATCGGTGCGCAATTCATGCGCTTGGGGCAAAAAGGACACCATCGGCATGACCTGCCCCAATGTCAGGAACGAAAATTCAGGGCAGTCGTCGCGTTGTATAAACTCGCGGATGACATCGGCCAGAACGCTGACGCCCAGATGGGCCCCTGAACTATGGCCGACGACCAACACCTCGTCTGCGTCTGAATTCAGCGCCTCTTGGATCAACGCGCTGAACTCGCGCAAGCGTTGGCGCAATTCAACTGGGGTCGCCCCGTTGAGTTTTGCGGAATAGGCATAGTCGTGCATCAAGTAGTAGGCAAAAAGCTGGCCGTCTTGTTGGCGAAACCAGCGCATCAGACCGTACGCGGCCCCAACCGCCAAGATTACGCCCAGCCAGCCGATAAACGGCATCAAAACCCATGTCACGGCCCCGGCCAGCAAGATCGCCAGCAGCAGTTGAGCCACCAACATTCCAACCGGATACAGTGCGGCAATCACAGGCCCTTTGCGCAGCTGCATCAGGCGCCACAGAGTTCCAGAGGACATATAGATCCATGCGGTCTGCACCAGTTGCAGATAGGTCGCCGGGATCGAATTGGACATGCTGTCACGCACCAGATCCGACCAGACCAGAACATCCACATCGGCCTGAACTTCATCGCCATCCTGCCGGGAAGTGACATGCCACCCATACGGACCATCGCCCGACTTGGCGGACACTGAAATCTCATAACCGGATATCTCAGTCTGCAGCTTGCCTTCGGTACGATAAAGCTCACGATACCGCCGCGGTGGTATCGGATCATAGCCGGGAATATAGAATACCCGGCGTTTACGCACCCGAGGATGATTATTCTGACTGCTCATGGCCTTACCTTCTGCTGCGCAGGTTAACGCAGCCTGAGCGTCAAGGTAAGTCAGATCAGCAGATCATCCGAAATTCGCCAGCGCCGGGAACGTTTCCAGCAGCCACCAACTGAACTCTGTAAACAGGCCGGTGATCAGCATGATGCCCACGAAGAGCAACAAGCCTCCCATAACCTTTTCAATTGTGCCCATGTACGGCTTGATCCGGTTCATCACGGTCATGGATCGGTTCAGGAACATCGCCGCCAGCAGGAACGGAATGCCCAATCCAGCCGCATAAACGCCCAGCAACAGGGTCCCACGCGCGACCGATGCCTCAGACGCCGCAAGTGACAGGATCGCCCCCAACTGCGGCCCAATACACGGCGTCCAGCCAAAGGCAAAAGCCAGACCAAGAATATAAGCGCCAAATACAGATCCACCGGAATCACCGGTCTCGATCCGGGCCTCGCGGTCCAGAAACGGGATACGGAAGACATTCAGGAAATGCAGGCCAAAGACGATGACCACTGCGCCAGACACCTTCGCGAACAACACCTGGTTCTGCAGGACAAACGCCCCGAACGCGGATGCTGTGAAGCCCAACAACAAAAACACAGTGGACAGGCCCAGCACAAAGAACAGGGCCGCCAATGTTGCCTTGCGCCGCGCTTGCGCCTCATCCTGCATTTCGTTGATCGTCACGCCGCTCATGTAGGCCAGATACGGCGGAACGATGGGTAAAACGCAGGGCGACAGAAAGCTGATAAGCCCGCCCAGCATCGCGATGAACATGGCAGGCAGCAGGCCCGCGTCTATGATATCTATTCCGAACATGTTCCAGCACATATGGTATGAGGCGGCGCGCGTCACGGGGCCATTCGGTCACATCCTCGTGGTTGCACGCTGGACACCCCGCCAAAGTGGAAATATCTGAACCTTATGTCAAATCCATCCGAAACACTCGATGCGCTGGGTCTGTTGTGCCCTCTGCCCGTCCTCAAAGCGCGCAAGCGACTGAAATCCATGCCGGCCGGGGCCGTTCTGCGCGTGCTGGCAGACGATCCGGCCGCCATAATCGATGTCCCACATTTCTGTGTTGAAAGCGGGCACCAACTGCTCTCGCAGGAAGAGGCAGACGGCCATCAGATCTACTTGATCCAGAAGTCTTCGTGAGTTCAGCTAAAATGAAAAAGGCGGGCACTTGGCCCGCCTTATTTTTTGTTACTGGCCCAATGACCACCAGCCACGCCGCTTGGGCTTGGCGGGTTGCTCAGGCTCTTCGGCTACAACCTCCAGAACCGGCTCGGGCGTCTCTTCTACCACGACTTCCGCCGGCTCCTGCGGGGCGTCAGTCACCACCTCAGCCACAGGCTCTGGTTGTTCAACCGCCGCAGGTTCAGCCTGTTCTTCGGTGGCAATATCGGTCTCAGGCTCAGACTTCTCTACCGCCGCTTCAACCTGTTCGGCAACTTCGGCAGTTTCTGCAGGCGCTTCTTCCGGCGATTCCGACACACCATTTTCTTCAGCCGGTGCTTCCGAATGTTCGCTCACCGTCTCTTCCGACGTGGCCTCAGCGACTGTTTCTTCCGCTACCTCAACAGGTTCCGCATCCTTCTTTTTGCGGCGCGGCGCACGGCGGCGCTTGGGCTTGGCGGCTTTTTCCTCCTCAGCGGGCTCGGGGGCTTCACCTTCAGGCTTTGTTTCATCTGCCACGTCGGTCTTAGCTTCATCCGATACCTCGGACGTTGCCGCATCACCTTCGTCAGCGTTCGCCTCGGAAGATTCGCCGGAACCATTGCCCTTTTTCCGGCGACGGCGACGACGTTTACGCTTAGGCTTGGTGTCCTCTTCAGCCTGAACAGCTTCCTCTTCGACCTGCTCTTCTTCGCTGGCGTCAACAAGATCCATCAGGGACGCGTCTACCGAAACAACCGGAGCTGTTGCTTCCGGTACGATCCGGCTGGCGGTCTTAAACTTCTCCATCGAGAAATCAGGGCTGACCAGATGCACGTCACCTTCGACACGTACCGAAAGGCCGTACCGCGCCTCGATCTGCGCGATATGCTCGCGCTTCTGGTTCATAAGGAAGTTGGCGATGCTGACCGGACAGCGGACAAGCACCTCGCGCGAACGGCGGCGTGTGCCCTCTTCCTCGATCTGACGCAGAATGGACAGCGCCATATTGTCGTCGGACCGGATCAGACCAGTTCCGTGACACGCCGGGCACGGCTGTGTCGTGGCCTCCAACATACCGGGACGCAAACGCTGGCGGCTCATCTCCAGCAATCCAAAGCCCGAGATGCGGCCAACCTGAATGCGGGCCCTATCGGTTTTCAGCTTGTCTTTCAGACGCTTTTCGACGGCCGAGTTATTCTTCCTCTCGTCCATATCGATGAAGTCGATGACGATCAGACCGGCCAGGTCGCGAAGACGTAGTTGGCGCGCGACCTCTTCCGCCGCTTCCAGGTTGGTCTTGAGCGCGGTTTCCTCGATCGAGCCTTCTTTGGTCGCCCGACCCGAGTTCACGTCAATCGCAACCAGCGCCTCTGTCACGCCGATCACGATATAACCACCCGATTTTAGCTGAACGGTCGGGTTGAACATCCCGGCCAGATAGCTTTCCACCTGATAGCGCGCGAACAGCGGCAGCGCATCCTCGTACCGTTTCACGTTCTTCGCGTGCGACGGCATGATCATCTTCATGAAGTCCTTGGCGATGCGATACCCGCCTTCACCTTCGACCAGAACTTCATCGATTTCGCGGTTATAAAGATCGCGGATCGACCGTTTGATCAGATCGCCTTCTTCATAGATTTTCGCAGGCGCAATCGATTTCAGCGTCAGCTCACGAATCTGTTCCCACATGCGTTGCAGGTATTCATAGTCTCGCTTGATCTCGGATTTGGTACGCTTGGCGCCGGCTGTACGAATAATTAAACCCGCACCAGTGGGCACATCGATTTCCGCGGCAATTTCTTTAAGCTTCTTACGATCCGGAGCATTGGTAATCTTGCGGCTGATCCCGCCGCCACGCGCCGTGTTTGGCATCAAAACGCAGTACCGACCCGCCAACGACAGATACGTGGTCAGGGCAGCACCCTTGTTTCCGCGTTCTTCTTTGACAACCTGCACCAGAAGAACCTGACGAACCTTGATGACTTCCTGAATCTTGTAGCGGCGCGGGCGCGGCTTGCGAACAGGACGAATGTCCTCGCTGTCGTCTTCGTCGGCGACAGATTCGATGGAGTCGTCCTTCGCGGTCGCATCAGGTCTGGCTTCTTCTTCAGCTTTGCCCGCTTCCTCTTCGGTGGCGTCTTCCGAAGTTTCGGTCGCTTCCGCCGAGACAGTGGTTGCGTCTTCTGCCTCCGGCTCGTTCACCGTTTCTTCCGCAGCTTCCGCGTTATCGGGTTCTGCAGGTATATCAACCTCTTTCTCAGGCTCGCCATCGTTCTCCGACGATTCACCTTCGGCGCTGCCCTCGGCATCTGCCTCAGACGCTTCAGGCTGATCCGATGAGTCCGCTTCATCAGCAGGCTCTTCCACCGGTGTTTCCGCGACCCGATCCGCGGGGGATGTCCCCTCGAGGACAGGGACGTCTGCCCCTTCTTCACCCTCGTCGAGATCGATTGTTTCCATGCCGGTGGGTTCGTTCGAAACCTCGATCGACTCAACCGCATCGTCAGATTTTACATCCGCTGCTTTCGACCGGGAACGCGAACGGCGTTTTTTCGGCTTGGCCTCTTCGGCTTCGTCGCGCGCTTTCATCGCCTCGGCATAGGCGCGTTCTTCTTCCATCAGCGCTTCCCGGTCAGCAACCGGGATCTGATAGTAATCCGGATGGATTTCCGAAAACGCCAGGAACCCATGCCGGTTCCCGCCGTAATCTACAAAGGCCGCCTGCAGAGACGGCTCAACCCGGGTTACTTTTGCAAGATAGATGTTGCCAGCAAGCTGGCGTTTGTTTTCGGATTCAAAATCGAACTCCTCGACCTTGTTTCCGTCAACCACCACGACGCGGGTTTCCTCCGCGTGGGTGGCATCGATAAGCATTTTCTTAGCCATGTGTCCTTGGTGCACCGCGCCAAACGCGTTGTCCTTACCCGTCCGGGGGGACAGGCGCTTTTGGGGTGGTGTCTTGTCAGGGCGATATCGGACGGCGCGCGGCAGGGTCTGGCGCTGTGGCCCCCTGCCCGTACACTCAATCGTTGCGCGCGCGTCATCGCGGTTCTTCTCCGACAGGCGCAGATCCAGCCGCAGCCTGCCCATTTATTCCTTTCGCCCGCTGTTGCGGGCTCAGGCGTTCAGCTGCCCCCTTAGGGGCACAATCGGCCTGCTATGCCATGCGGGATTGATCACCATCATCGGCAGAGCAGCGAAACTCAAAGATTCGGGACTTTTGGGCGCAAATTAGCCCTGCCCGTTCGGACACAATAAAAGCAGTCCTGTGGAAAACACAATGGGCAAACTGCGAGAAGATCAATACTAGGCCCCGGGATCGCTTCATCTGGCCCAAAATATCCCCGGGGGTGAACTGCGATGAAAAAATCGTCCAGTGGACGAATTGCGCAGCGAACTGGCGAAGCCCCGGAATTCAACGACAGGCTCAAGAGGGGGGCTGGCCCCCTCTCCTTTTCTTACAAATAGTCCGAACGCTGCAGTCCGTATTTCGCCATTTTCTCGTTCAAGGTCCGGCGAGGCAGGCAAAGCTCGTCCATCACGGATGCAATCGATCCCTTGTGCCGACGCATGGTATTATCGATCAGCATCCGCTCGAACGCTTCGACATACTCCTTGAGCGGCTTGCCCTCGGTCGTCATCACGGGCTGCATTTCCTCGTGATCGGACATCAAAAGCGATGCTATCGTCCCGGAACCGCGCCGTGACTGTAGGACGGCCCGTTCTGCAATGTTGATCAACTGCCGTACATTGCCCGGCCATGGTGCTTGCAACAACTGAGCCGCCTCTTGAGCGCTCACCTGAGGCGCTTCGCAGCCATACTCCTCAGAGAACTGTTCGCTGAGCCGGGTAAACAGCGTCAGGATGTCTTCACCGCGCTGGCGCAGGGGTGGCATGGTTATCCGCAATGCAGCCAGACGATAGAACAGGTCCGGGCGCAGAACATCCTCGCTGGTCTTTCCCGCTTCCTGCAGGTTGGAAATCGCGATGATACGGGTTTCGGCCGGCGTGCCCTGATCGTTCATCACGCTCAGCAGACGGGCTTGCAGCGTATCGCTCAGCGCCTCGACATCCTCCAGCACCAGCGTTCCGCCCCGGGCTTCTTCGATTGCCGGCAATTGCGCGTCTTCCGGCATCATCGGGCCGAACAGACGTTTCGACAGCGCCTCTTCCTCAAGCGCTGCACAGGACACCAGAACAAACTTCTTGCCAGCACGGCTGCCAACGGCGTGCAGCGCATGTGCTACTAGGGTCTTGCCGGTGCCGGTTTCGCCGTCGATCAGGACGTGCCCGTCCGCCTGCCCCAGATCCAGGATATCTTCGCGCAGACGTTCCATAACGGGGCTCGCCCCGATCAGTTTGTTCATGATCTGCGTTCCACCCGACAGCTCGCGCCGTAGGGCACGGTTGTCCAGGGTCAGTCGGCGTGCGTTGCTGGCGCGTTTAGCCAGTTCCGACATGCGATCAGGGTTAAAGGGCTTTTCAAGGAAATCGAATGCCCCGACACGCATGGCTTCAACCGCCATGGGCACGTCGCCGTGGCCGGTGATCATGATGACGGGCAAGGTGCTGTCGGCCCCCATCAGTTTTTTAAGCAGTTGAATGCCGTCCATGCCCGGCATTTTGATGTCCGAGATCACGATACCCGGATATTCCGGCCCCAACACTTTCAGCGCGTCCTCGGCGCTGGCGAAGGTTTCCGTGTCATATCCCGACAGTGCCAGCCATTGGCTGATCGACTGGCGCATGTCCTGTTCGTCATCCACAATGGCGATCTTCATGGCCTGTGCCATAGTCATTCCTCGTTATTCCGCGGCCTCAAGGCCGTCACTTCCTAGTATCGGCAACTGCATCTCGAACACGGCCCCGCCTTGCGGGCTGTTTCGTGCTGTCAGCCGTCCGCCATGGTCGTTCACGATCCCGGATGAGATGGCAAGCCCCAGACCAACCCCGTCGCCGGGTTGTTTCGTAGTATAGAACGGTTCGAACAGGTTTTCGATGTCCTCGATTCCATAGCCGTTGTCACGCACGGTCAGCACTGCCATATCGCCTGCCGCCAGTATGATTTCAACATCCGGCTCAGACACCGATTTGGTGGCGTCCAGCGCGTTGCGTAGGAGGTTCACCATCACCTGCTCGATCCGCATACGATCGCCCATGACCGTCACCGGTTCGTCGGGCAGGATCTGAGTGATCTTGACGTGACGCTGCCGCAGTTGTGGTTCCATCATGGACAGGGATGCAGCCAGCGCTTCACTAAGGTTTACTGGGGAAAACGCATCCGCCCCTTTCCGAGCGTAGGATTTTAGCTGACGGGTAATTGCCCCCATTCTCTCGATCAGACCATCGATCCTACCAAAGCTTGCCAGCGCCTCTTCGGGTCGGTTCCGACGCAGCAAAAGACGCGCGCCGGCGAGATAGGTTTTCATTGCAGCCAGAGGTTGATTTAGCTCGTGACTCACCGCGGCTGACATCTCGCCCAATGCGGCCAATTTCGAGCTTTGGGCGAGGGTCTGCTCGGCAACTTCCAGCGTCTTTTCAACCCGTTCCCGCTCAGCAATTTCCCGCTTTAGGCGTGAGTTCAATGCGCGAAGCTCTGCCGACTCGCGCTGGAACAACGCCATGCGGAACGTGGCCCGGCGGCTAAGTGCGTAGAATGCCAGCGCCAGAAGAATCGCAAATCCCATGATTTCGAGCGCGATAACACTGTTCACCTTTTCCCGAATCGACTCATAGGAGGTGAACGAGGTCATTTTCCAACCTCGGAACGGGATGCGTGTTTCCATCCGCATCACTGCCTCGCCCTGCAGATAGGCGTCCGGCGGCAACGCGGTCCAGTCGGTTGTGGCGCGAATTGCCCGCTGAATTGCGCCCTGTGCAGGTTGGCGAAGCAGCGCGGCGTTTTCTTCAAGCCCCCGCCATTGCGGTTCGGTCGACAGAATTATTGTGCCGGTACTGTCTGTCACCATCACAGCGTCGGAAATACCCGCCCAGGCGCGCTCGAACTTCTGCAGGTCAACCTCGACGACGATGACGCCCAGAACCTCGGCATTGGCCTCCATTCTTCGCGAATAAACAAAGCTGTAGCCGCCCGATTCTCTTGCAATCACGGTAAAGATCGTCGAATTCGCCCGTATCGCATCAATGAAATACGGCGAGCTTCGGTGCGGCTCTCCCAAGCGCGCGCGATCAGTGGCCGCAACAGTGCGCCCATCGCCGTCCAGCAGCATCAATGACGCTGCGCCAATCTCTTCGACAAACGAGATCAGGCGCTGGGTAGACAAGGAATAGTCGCTGGACTGCAGCGCGGATATCAACGTGGGATCGCGTGCCAATAGTTGCGGAACAATCGCATTTCGGCGCAGTTCGCTCAGCAAATTGCCGGAATACAGGGCCAGCCGCACTTCGGCCCGGTTTCGCGTGGATTCGGTAAAGCGGTCCGTCAGCAGCCGGTTCGTCACATAAACCGTGGTAACAGTGGCAATCAAAAGAAAAATAACCGCCAGCCGCAACCGCCAACCCAATGGCGCGCCACGAAAAGGTTTTGTCAGAAAGGACCAGCCTGAGCGAACTTCGGAACTCATCCCGGAAAGTTACGCGGGCTGGATCATAAGCTCAAGTCACGCCGGAGCGAGAACGCCGGACAATGCGCGGAACAATGCCGTTCCGTCTGTTCCGCCGTGGCCCTCATCCGCTGCACGTTCAGGGTGCGGCATCATTCCCAACACCCGACGGTTTTCAGACAGGATACCGGCGATATCCCCAACCGAGCCGTTGGGATTCTCGGTATAGGTGAACGCGATCCGGTCCTGATCCTGCAGTTTGGCCAACGTGGCGTCGTCGGCAAAATAGTTGCCGTCGTGGTGCGCGATTGGAATGCTGATCACATCACCCGCGTTGTACCCTTCGGTGAATGCGCTGTCGCTGGTTTCCACCTTCAATCCGACGGTGCGGCAGATGTATTTCAAACCGGCGTTACGCAGCAAAGCGCCCGGCAGGATGCCTGTTTCGGTCAGGATCTGAAAGCCGTTGCAGATACCAACGGCATAGCCGCCTCGTTCGGTGTGGTTAACCACGGCCTTGCAGATCGGTGACTGAGCAGCGATGGCACCGCACCGCAGGTAATCCCCGTAGGAAAAGCCCCCCGGTACGCCCACGATATCCACGCCCTCGGGCAGCGCGGCGTCTTTATGCCAGACCATATCGACCTGAAAGCCCGCCTGTTCAAAAGCGACGGCAAGATCCCGGTCACAGTTTGAGCCTGGGAATACGATAACAGCTGCGCGCATGGCGAGGCCTCCGGGAATAAGGGTCAGACCAGTTCGATTTCGTAGCGTTCGATGACCGTGTTGGCCAACAGCTTCTCGCACATCTCGGTGATGTCCGCCTCGGTCGCGCCTTCGGCCAGCTCAAGGTCAATCACTTTGCCCTGACGCACACCTTCGACCTGATCAAAGCCCATGGCACCCAATGCGTGACGCACCGCCTCACCCTGCGGGTCCAGGACCCCGTTCTTGAGCATCACATGCACACGTGCTTTCATTCTCGCAACTCCAACTGAGGGCCGATGTTTTCTGCCCGTTCCGTTGCGCGGGGGATAACGTGCCAAAGGGCGTTCGACAACCCTTGTCAGGACGCAGTTTGCCGCAGGTTGACTTGATCAACTGCCGCCCAACAGCCCCGGATAATGTTTGTCTATTGCATCGAACGTACCGGTCAGGACCATTTCCACGGCAACGGCCACCAGAATGATCGCCATGACCCGCGTGATAACGTTGATCATCGTGGGTCCAAAGAAACGCGAGATCGGGTCAGCAAACAAAAGCCCCAGCCCAACGATGGCGCAGGCGATCAACACCGCTGATCCCAGCGTCACAATCTCGGCCCCGTCGGACAATGTATGGGCAAAGACAATCGTCGTTGCAATCGTACCCGGACCGATCGTCAGCGGAATGGCCAGCGGCACAACGGCAATATTGCTTTTCTTGCGCGCTCCTTCTTGCACAGCCTGCTGGTCGCCCTGAGGTCGGTCAGAGGCATTCAGCATCGACATGCCGACGCCCAGAATGATCAGGCCACCGGCGATCCGGAAAGAGGGAATATCAATGCCGAAAACGGCCAGGATTTCTTCGCCGATTGCAACGGAAATCAAGGCAACCGTTACGACCGTGCCCGTCACGACCAGCGCCACGCGTTTTCGCTCAGCCGGGGAATACCCTTCGGTCATGCTCAGAAAGATTGGGATGCCATATAGGGGATTAAAAATCGCCAGCAGGGCCGCAAGAAACTTAAGAAAAACTGCCTGATCGAATAGTTCAGCCATTACTTTGGTCACCGTCCAATGCTCTGGCCGACAATGAAAGACATTTTATCTGTCTGTCAATTTCACCGGGAAAAGAAAAAGCGCTGCCGATGTTTGGGCAGCGCTTTTCCAATTTAAGTGACCCTAAAGACGATCAGTTGATCAGCGTCGGCTTGGCGACGTTGCTTTTGGGCAGGACACCCAAACGACGCGCGACTTCGGAATAAGCATCCGTAAGACTGCCCAGATCGCGGCGAAATACGTCTTTGTCCAGCTTTTGACCGGTTTCGATATCCCACAGACGGCAGCTGTCAGGGCTGATTTCATCGGCTACGATCAGACGCTGGAAATCCCCATCGAACACGCGACCGATCTCGATTTTGAAATCGACCAGTCGGATACCGACAGCCAACATCATACCGCTCATGAAATCATTGACGCGCAGCGCGAGGCTTAGAATATCGTCCATGTCCTGTTGGCTGGCCCAGCCAAAGGCGGCAATATGTTCCTCGGTGACCAGCGGATCACCCAACGCATCGTCTTTATAGCAATACTCGACAATCGGGCGCGGCAGCTGTGTACCTTCGGCGATGCCAAGACGTTTCGACATTGTTCCTGCGGCATAGTTGCGAACGATCACTTCCAGCGGAACAATCTCGCAATTGCGCACCAATTGCTCGCGCATGTTCAGGCGACGAATGAAGTGGGTCGGAACGCCGATCTGGTTGAGGCCGGTCATGAAGAACTCGCTCAGGCGGTTGTTCAGCACGCCTTTGCCGTCGATGACGTCCTTCTTTTCCGCATTGAACGCGGTGGCATCATCCTTGAAATACTGCACAATGGTCCCTGGTTCCGGGCCTTCATACAGAATTTTTGCCTTACCTTCGTAGATCTTCTTGCGACGCGCCATGAGCGACCTTTCCAGTCCGGGGCGAGGGAATGAGTCCCTTCGCGTTGGCGCCCTCATAGTCCAAGCCCCTCTTTCCCGCAAGTTCGGCGGACCGAGAGGCTTTGACGCAGCGCAAATCTCTTGCACCCGGGGCAAGCTATAGTCATATCATCAGGAAAGAAGATGTAATCCATGAGGTCCGCAACCAATGACCACTTTTGACGAACGCGAAAATGCTTTTGAAGCGAAATTCGCCCATGACGAGGAAATGCAGTTCAAAGCACAGGCGCGCTGCAACAGATTGCTGGGCCTCTGGGCCGCAGAAAAGATGGGCAAATCCGGCGATGACGCCGAAGCGTATGCCAAAACCGTGGTAATCGCCGATTTCGAAGAGGCTGGTCACGAAGACGTCGTCCGCAAGGTTTCCGCCGATCTGGGCGCGCTTTCGTCCGATGACGAAATCCGCGCAAAAATGGCCGAGCTTCTGCCCGAGGCCAAAGCACAGGTCCTGAGCGAAACCGAGTGAGCATTGCTCGGCTCATGATCTTCATGAGTTTTATGAATTTGATTTGATGCCCCGGTCATGAGACACGGGGCGTCTCTATTTTTAACGGCCCCTAATGGCCTTTTGGGAATACCCCCATGACAAATGCGCTCAATAAACTTCTGGAAACAAAAGATGCTTTGCTGGCTGACGGTGCCACGGGCACGAACTTGTTCAATATGGGTCTGCAATCAGGTGACGCGCCTGAGCTGTGGAATGTCGACGCACCGGACAAAATTCGGGCATTGTATCAGGGCTCGGTGGACGCAGGCAGCGACCTGTTTCTGACCAACACCTTTGGCGGCACATCTGCCCGCCTGAAACTGCACGATGCGCACAATCGGGTTGGCGAGCTAAACCGGATCGGCGCTGAACTGGGCCGTGAAGTGGCGGACAAGGCCGGACGCACAATTGTTGTCGCCGGCTCGGTCGGTCCGACCGGTGAGATCATGGAGCCGGTCGGTAGCCTGTCCCACGCTGGCGCTGTCGAGATGTTTCATGAGCAGGCTGAAGCACTGAAAGAAGGCGGCGCTGACGTTCTATGGGTCGAAACAATCAGCGCGCCCGAGGAATTCAGAGCGGCGGCCGAGGCCTTTGCGCTGGCCGACATGCCCTGGTGCGGCACCATGAGCTTTGATACCGCCGGGCGCACCATGATGGGCGTGACATCCGCTGATCTGGCCCAACTGGTCGAAACACTACCCAATCCGCCGATTGCCTTTGGGGCCAACTGCGGCACAGGCGCGTCAGACATCCTGCGCACCGTGCTTGGATTTGCGGCGCAGGGCACGGAACGCCCGGTGATCTCCAAAGGCAACGCGGGTATCCCGAAATATGTCGATGGCCACATTCACTATGACGGCACACCCGAATTGATGGGCCAGTACGCACAAATGGCACGGGATGCAGGTGCCACGATCATCGGCGGTTGCTGCGGCACCATGCCGGATCACCTGCGCAAAATGCGCGAAGCGTTGGACTCTACCAGCCGTGGTACGCGCCCGACGCTCGAACAGATCACGGACGCCTTGGGGCCGTTCTCATCGGCCTCGGACGGCACCGAAGCCGATGCGGCCGCGCCCGAGCGGCGCAGTCGTCGCCGTCGTCGCGCTTAAATCGTTCAGCGCCCCTCGAATTTCGGGGGGCGTTTTTCCATGAAGGCAACGACGCCTTCGGCAAAGTCGCGTGAGCGGCCGCAATCCCCCTGCAAATGCGCCTCCATCTCCAGTTGCTGCGGCAGAGTATTGTCGTAGGTTCCGCGGATTGCCTGTTTGATTGCGCCAAACGCTGTGGTCGGGCCATTGGCCAGATACGCAGCCCGCTTGCGCCAATGCGTGGCGAAATCGTCGTCGGCCACCGCTTCCCAGATCATACCCCATTCGTCCGCCTGTTTGGCGCTGATCTTGTCGGCAAAAAGCGCTGCGCCCATGGCCTTGGCGAAGCCCATCTGGCGTGGCAGGAACCAAGTACCCCCTGCATCCGGGATCAGGCCTATGCGGGAAAATGCCTGCAGGAAGTATGCGCTTTCGGTCGCAATAACCACGTCAGCGCTGAGCGCTATGTTCGCCCCGGCTCCGGCTGCCGGTCCATTGACTGCTGCGATGGTTGGGACCGGGCAGTTGTAGATGGATTCCAGCATCGGATCGTATTCGTCGCGTAGCGTTCGTTCCAGATCGATCCGTCCTGTGCTGGACGAATCTCCCAGATCCTGACCCGAGCAAAAGGCACCGCCCGCCCCGGTCAGAACGATCGCCCGCGCGTGGCGGGCAGCATGGGTCATCGCATGAGTGACTTCGGCCCGCATCTGCGCCGTCAGCGCGTTCAGCTTGTCGGGTCGGTTCAGGGTTACCACAGCCAGATTGTCAGTGATATCCAGCAGTATAGCCTCATAGTCCATGTAGTCCTCTCCCCATGCTCACGACTTGGTGAACCCTGACTCAAATACAGGCGAAGGGAAAGAAATACGGGGGGTCAGTCGTCAAGAATCTGGCGCAAGCGCTCTTTCTCGGCTTCGCTGAGACTGTCTTTGCCTTCAACGCCTGCAGCCTGAGATCGATTGCGCAGAAAATTCCAACCCATTGCGGCGGCGATCAAAAGCATGATCGGTCCAGCAAGCCAAAGCATCAGGTTCGAGCCGGTGACCGTCGGCTTCAACAGGACATATTCACCATAACGATCCACGATAAATTCGACCGCTTCCTTGTCCGTATCCCCTGCAACCAGCCGCTCACGCAACAGCAGGCGCAGGTCACGGGCAAGTTCGGCATTGCTTTCGTCGATACTTTCGTTGCGGCAAACTAGGCAGCGCAGACCCGTGCTTAGGTCGCGCGCGCGCTGTTCCAGAACCGGGTCTTCCAGCACCTCGTCCGGCTGTACTGCAAACAAAGGCGATGCGATCAAAATGAAAATGAGGATCAAACGCGTCATTCTGCCGGTACTCCGCCCGGGGGTGTTTTGCGCGCACCTGCTGCCACCCGGAACCGGCGGTCAGACAAGCTGAGGAGTCCGCCCAGAGCCATAAGGATACAGCCGCCCCAGATCCAGTTGGCCAGTGGTTTGATGTAAGTCCGCATGACCCAGCCGCCATCAGCTTGTTGATCTCCGATCACGACATAGAGGTCACCAAGGAAACGATAGTCGATGGCTGCTTCGGTGGTTGGCATCCGCGCCACCGGGTAATTGCGTTTCTCAGGATGCAACGTGCCCATGGGCCGCCCGTTCTTTTCGACCTGTACATCCGCAGTGGTTGAGAAATAGTTGGGCCCTTGCACGTCGCGGACATTTTCAAGCGTCAGTGTGAACTGCCCAACTTCAAACGGCTGACCGGGCTGTGCCACGCGAATATCTTCAACCTCCCAAGCGGTCAGACCGGCGATGGCAAAGATTGTCACACCTAAACCGGTATGGGCCACAGCCTTGCCCCAGTCCGCGCCAGGCAAGCGGAACAAGCGCTGGAGACTGCCATTGCGCCCCGTGCGACTCCACAGGTCTACGGCCGCACCGAAGGTGACCCATGCCCCCAAAAACAGCCCGATTGGCCCAAGAGCACTGCGTTCGGTCTGCATAACCCATACCAACAGGGCCAGTGCGACAGACAAGATGAACACATAGCGCAGGGAATAGGCCGATTTGCCCAGTTTTCCACGCTTCCACGGCAACATGGACCCTATTGGCAATGCAATGCCCAGGGCCACCATGAAGGGCGTAAAGGCCGCATTGAAGAAAGGCGCTCCGACCGAGAGTTTACGGTCGAACGCCATCTCGGCCACCATCGGCCACATCGTCCCGAAGAACACCACGAAACAACTGACAGCCAGCAAGATGTTGTTCAGAACCAACGCGCTTTCACGGCTGACCATGCTGAACACACCTTTCGCCTCCATCGCTTGCGCGCGGGCTGCGAATAGGGTCAGTGCCCCGCCGATGAAAAGCACCAGAATGATCAAGATGAAAACACCGCGTTCGGGGTCATTTGCAAAGGCATGAACCGACGTCAGCAAACCTGACCGCACGATGAACGTCCCGATCAGCGAAAAGCCAAATGCGATAATCGCCAACAGGATGGTCCAGCTTTTTAAGGCTTCGCGTTTTTCGACCACGATGGCAGAATGCAGCAGCGCTGCGGCAAGAAGCCATGGCATGAACGAGGCGTTTTCTACCGGGTCCCAGAACCAGAAACCGCCCCAACCCAATTCGTAATAAGCCCACCACGACCCAAGTGCGATCCCAATGGTCAGGAATATCCATGCGGCCAGTGTCCACGGACGTACCCACCGGCCCCACGCGGCATCGACGCGCCCCTCGATCAGGGCAGCAACAGCAAAGCTGAATGCCATGCTGAGACCCACATAGCCCAGGTACAGGAACGGCGGATGGAAGGCTAACCCAGGGTCCTGCAACAGCGGGTTTAGATCGCGACCGTCAAATGGGGCGACGATCAGGCGATCAAATGGGTTCGATGTGAACAGGATGAACGCAAAGAAAGCGACCGCAATCATCGACTGAACCGACAGAACCCGCGCTTTCAACGTCGGTGGCAAGCCGCCACCGAAAAAGGCCGCCATCGCTCCGAACAGCGACACGATAAGAACCCACAGCAGCATCGAACCCTCGTGGTTTCCCCATGTTCCGCTGATCTTGTACAGCATCGGCTTGGCCGAATGACTGTTCTCGACGACCACGCGCAGGGAAAAGTCCGACGTCACGAAAGCCCAGACCAGGGCACCGAATGAAAAAGACACCAGCAGGAACTGAACGATCGCGGCAGGTTCCGCGAAATTCATCCAACCGACCCAACGTTTGGCTGCGCCGATCAAGGGTACGACCGACTGCACGATGGCGACGAGGAACGCGAGGATCAGGGCAAAGTGGCCGAGTTCTGTAATCATGCCCCGGATATAATCCTGTTGCGTGACAAGCACCAATCACTTTCGGCCCCTTACGGCGAACATAGTGTCGCGGGTCAGACCGGCCGCTCGCGCCGCCACGCCTCCAACGCAGGGTTATCGTCAGGTTTCACGACTTCATCAGCCAAATCCGCGTCTGGTCCCAATTCAGCCGCGCCAACGCTGTCGCTGCGCATCGCTTCAAGCACCTTGAGGTTCTTTAAAACCTGCGGCGTGCGCATCATAGTAGTCGAGATTTCCCGGTGCAGCTCCTGTACTTTGGCCTGATGCCGCGCGCCGAAGTAAAAAGACACGATCACCCCCAACAACCACCACAACGGCTCGGGCACCAGGGCGATCCCCTGCATACGGGCCGAAAACCAGATCGGATCGACCATGGCCGCCACGAAAAGACCCAGCGTCCCTAACGCCATCGCCGGTCGAGGCAGACGGTTTAGGCCGTCGATAAACCGATCAAAAGGAGCTTTCACAGCGCCCTGAAATTCTGCCCCGAACTGACTGACGGCCTGCTGTCGGGTCAGCAAACTTCTTTCGGCACCGCTTTCGGCGTTTTCCCGAAAGATTTCGGCCGTTTCACGTATGATATTACGCTCATTTCCAAACAAAAATGCCAACAGGCCCGAGATCAGTCCCATCCTGAAACCCTCTTTCGAAATTCTGCTTCTGTCAGGTGATAAGAAGGCGAAACGAACTCTTCCGCTCGCTTTATCCATCCCCCTTTTCCGCCCGCTCTGCTGCGCGCGTATTTTCTGGATGCGGCCCGACGATCTGCGAGGCGGAAGTAGTAATTGCGGCGCGCGATCCCATAGGCATCCGCGAAAGTAACCGGATCTGGCTTTGCCGCGTTTTCGCACGCCAGGACGGTCTGAGGGCCGACAACGCCGTCGACCGCCACGTTAAAGCGCATCTCTCGCAATAGACGCTGCAGAATGCGAACTGCCTGCGCACCGGCGTTGACATACATGTCGAACACCGATGGCTGGATGATCGCGGGCAAAAGCGCCAGGCGCGGAAGCTCGAAATAGTGCCGAACAAAGATATCAATGGCCTGAGCCTTACTGAGACGTCGCACATCCACCCGATCCACCACACCATCGCCGGACAAATCCAGACCCAGACGCCGCATCGTGTGAACCGTCACGCCAAACTTTGTCGCGCCTCCCGGGTCATCAGGATCATCCACGAACCCGCCTTCTCGTCCCACGATATCAGTCGCAATCTGCTGAACCGTCTGCATCAAACCCTCCGCCTATGGTTACGCAAAGGCTCGGGCAAATGTGTTAACCGCGGGAAATGAAAGAGGGCGCTGCATGTCTGTCGCACGCAACGCCCTGTTGGTTTTCCAATAGGCGGATTAGCTCAGCTTTGTTCGTCGCCCTTGTAGACGCCTTGCTCTTTCAGGGCATCCATCACCTCTTTGGGCATGTAGGTTTCATCATGTTTTGAAAGTATTTCAGTGGCTTCGAAGACGCCGTTCACATACGATCCAGTACCTATCATCCCTTGGTTTTCCGAGAACAGATCCGGCAGAACTCCGGTAAATGCGACTTGGACACTTTCGCCGCCATCGGTCACGACAAAGCGCACAGTCTCGCCCTGCCCCCGCACGATCGAGCCCTCTTCGACCAACCCGCCAATCCTAAACACTTCGGTCGGCTGGGGTGGTTCAGCGATCACCTGGCTGGGTGAACGGAAGAAATTGATACCATCCCGCATGGCATACCCAATCAACGCCGTCGATAGAGCCAAAGCGACAGCCGCCAGAACAATGACCTGAATTCGACGACGTTTCTTGAGCGTTTTCATACCGTCCTCACGGGAACAGGGGGGCCATCATCAGACCCCGGGTTTCGTCTTCACCTAACATCAGGTTGGCGTTCTGCAAGGCTTGCCCGCTGCTACCTTTTGTCAGGTTATCCAATGCGCCGATTACAATGGCCCGGCGTTCGATCCGGTCAGCCACCACTCCGATATGGCAGAAGTTAGATCCCCGCACATGATGGGTCGAGGGCGCTTCGCCAAAGGGCAGCATCTGGATAAAGGGTTCTTCTTCATAAGCTTTTGCCAGCGTCTCATATACGCTGCTCGGATCACCCTTGACGTAAGTCGTCGCCAGAATGCCCCGGTTTGCCGGGATCAGATGCGGAGTGAATTGAACATGAACGGTCCGCCCGGCCAAGGCCGAGAATTCCTGGTCGAATTCACCCAAATGCCGATGTGTGCCACCGATAGCATAGGCATTGTACCCCTCGCTCAGTTCGGCATGCAGCAGGTTTTCCTTCAACGAGCGCCCTGCCCCGGACACGGCGCATTTCAGGTCCAGAACAATATCATCCAGATCAATGACACCTGCAGAAATCAAAGGGCGCAGCACATACTGCCCAGTCGCGGCATTGCATCCCGTTCCGGCTACAAGCCTGGCATTGCGGATCTCATCCCGATAAAACTCGGTCAGGCCATAGACGGCCTCTTGCTGCTGCTCCAACGCCACATGCGGGTTTCCGTACCATTTTTCATACTCATCAGGGTCGCGCAGCCTGAAATCAGCAGACAAGTCGACAATCTTCAGAGTCTTGGGCAGATCGCGAATGACCTCTTGGCTGGTTTTATGCGGCAGCGCACAAAAACACAGGTCGATTTGCGAGAAATCAATCTCAGAGATTTTGCAAAGATCCGGCAGGTCCATGTGCCGCAGATGGGGAAAGACCTGAGCCATCGACTGGCCAGCCTTACGCTCGGCGGCCAGAGCGACGATGTCCATATTCGGGTGCTCGGCGATCAGCCGCACCAGTTCTGCGCCGGTATAGCCGGAAGCGCCCAGAATTGCGATTTTGTGGGTCATGTGAGACCTCTTGCTTCAGTTTGTCACAGAGTACGACCGCCGATGTGACGGTCGTTGATTTACGGAATCAGATGGGCACAGTCCTTGACCTAAGTCAGGCGGTCTCGAAGGTGATTTGTCGTCGGAGGAATTGCGTCGCTCGGTCGCTGACAAAAGCGGGCTTGCCCGTGGTCAGAAAACCACCCTCGCCTTCACCCTGCATGGTCGGGTGCCGCTGCAGGTAATCCGCCAAGCTTTCGGCAACCAGATCACCCTGACTGTACACTTGAACATCTTGGCCAAGCGCTTTCTGGAAGGTTTCGGCCATCAGTGGGTAATGGGTGCAGCCAAGAATCGCTGCCTGAGGTTCGGGCATCTTGCGTTTCAGCGCGTCCACATGAGACCGCACGAGCGCCTCTGCCAGGATCATGTCACCGTCTTCGATTGCGTCAACGACACCACCACAGGCCTGCGCTTCGACATCAACGCCGATGGCCCGAAACGCCAGTTCCCGCTGAAATGCCCGGCTGGACACTGTGGCGGGCGTTGCAAACAAGGCGACGTGTTTGACGGCAACTTCGCGTGGCGGGCTATTGTCGCCCCACTGCCGTTCCGTCAGTGCTTCGATCAGCGGCACAAAGACGCCGAGCACGCGTTTGCCTTCGGGCACCCCCTCTTCCTGCATCCGGCGCAACGCCGCAGCACTAGCGGTATTGCAGGCCAGAATCACCAGATCACAGCCCCGATTCCACAGATCGTGCACGGCCTTGCGTGTAAGATCATAGATGTTTTCGGCGTCCCGCACCCCATAAGGCGCGTGCGCGCTGTCCGCGAAATACAGAAAATCCACGTCCGGCAGACGTTTCTGCGCGGCGTTCAAGACGGTCAGGCCGCCCAACCCGGAATCAAAGATGCCTACTGCCATTTGCCCCTTCAGGCGCGATGCCGTTCCTCAAATTCATAGCCGTAGTCATAAGACTTCAGCGGCTTCGGGGACAGCTCATACGTGGCTTTGCGCAAGAAATCCATCATCTTGCGTTTGTCCGTGGCTAACGGGTCCAAAACGTCGCGGGAAATCGGCTCTCCGATGACCACTTTTACCGGCGTATCGACGCGTTTCTTGAACTCTTTGATCAGCAACCCCATGCGCAATGTGTTGTGCAGATGGCTGGCGATCTGGAATAGGCGCGAGGTGTGACCGTCAAAGAAAACGGGCACTACGGTAGCCTCAGATTTGGCCACCATTCTTGCGGTAAACCCACGCCAACCCGGATCCATCGGATGTGAAAACGGTTTTAGGCCCGTGCTGACCGTGCCGCCCGGAAATATCCCTATGGCGCCGCCTTCACCGAGATAGTTCAGCGCGGTTTTTCGGGTTTCAATATTCTGCTTCATCGCCTCTTTCGTTTCATCAAACGATATCGGCAGGATAATGTTGTCTAAGTCTTCCGCTTTCCGAAACACGTGGTTCGCCAGAATGCGAAAATCGCCGCGCGTTTCGGACAAGATGTGCCCCATCATCATCCCGTCCAAAATGCCATATGGATGGTTGGCAATCAGGATTAGTGGCCCTGTTCGGGGGATGTTGGACAGCGAACCGCCGACCACGTCCAGCGAAAGCCCGTACCTCTCAACCATGACCGACCAGAAATCGCGCCCTTCGGCCACCTCTTTTTCATAACCATCCGCGCGCTTGATCAGGCGCATGCGGCCCGTTGTGTTTTCCATCAACTTAATGACCATACGCCCGCCTTTGGTTTCGGCGGAATAGGCATAAGAGATGTCACGAGCAACGTGGCGGCGCGATGGCATTTCGGGCTCCGATACTTGGCACCTGCTAGATAGTGCCAAGTAACAATTTTGCCTAGCTATCGTGACAAGCTTGTGACGTATTATTCGGCCGCCGCTTGCATTTCTGGACCACCGTTCCGAATGTTTGCCAACAATTCCTCGCGCCTTTTCGCGGCCTTAGCCTCGTTTTCCTGCAGTACCGGGCCAAAGCCCTTTATCTCAAGTGGCAGCTTGGCCAAAGCAACAACCGCATCCTTGGTTTGTGCTGTAACCAAGGGCGCTATCTCTTTGAGATCGCGTTCATATTGTCGGATCAAGGCGCGCTCCATTCTCCGTTCGGTGCTGTAGCCGAAGATGTCCAATGGCGTACCACGCAGACCTTTCAATCTGGAAAGAAGCTTTAGTGGACCCAACATCCATTCACCGAAGGCGCGTTTGCGTGGCCGACCTTCTGCGTCCTTGCCACCCAAAATCGGCGGCGCAAGGTGCAGGGTCATTTTGAAGTCGCCATCGAATTCAGCCGCAGCCTGTTCACGACTGCGCAACAATAGCCGCGCAACTTCGTATTCATCCTTGTAGGACAACAGCTTATGATATCCTCTTGCGACAGCTTCTTTGACGGTTTCATCCTCGAAGCTGTCGACTAGCTTGCGATACCGCTTTGCCAAACGGGTGCTTTGGTAGTCGGTCAGATGCTGCGCCCGAAAATCAACTAGTTGACCCAGTGATTTCGGCAGCTCGGCCACTTTTGGTTTCAGAATTGCGGTGACGTCCTGCGGGTGCAGAACTGCCCAGCGGCCGATATCAAACGCGCGCTTGTTGCGCTCAACCGCGGTCCCGTTCAACTCGATCGCACCAATCATCGCTTCATGGCTAATCGGCAACAGACCACGCTGCCAAGCCGCGCCCAAGACCATCATGTTCGAATAGATCGAGTCGCCCATCACTGCGCGTGCCAGATCGGTGGCGTCGAACAGCGACAGACCCTCTTTCAGCCGCGCCTGCAGCGCAAGTTCAAGCCGATCCCCTGGGATTTGGAAGTTTGTATCGCGTGTAAAGTCGCCTGTAACCGTTTCATGGCTGTTTACAACCGCACCGGTTTGTCCCGTGCGTGTTAAACCGAGCGTCTTGGCCCCGGCAGACACAACTAGATCACCTCCGATCAAGGCATGCGCCTCGCCAGTGGCCACGCGAATGGCGCTGATATCCTCGGGTCGGTTGGCAAGGCGGCAGTGGATGTGCACCGCACCACCCTTTTGTGCCAGTCCCGCCATCTCCATCATCCCGGCTCCCTTGCCGTCGATCTGAGCCGCCTGCGCCAACACCGCGCCCAGGGTAACAACACCGGTTCCTCCGATGCCGGTGATGACCACGTTGTGGGTGCCCTTGATCGTTGGAAGCGTAGGCATCGGCAGATCGGGAAGATCGATCTCGGTCGTGGCCTCTTTGCGGATTTTGGCCCCCTCTAACGTCACGAAAGACGGGCAAAACCCCTTCAGGCAAGAGAAATCCTTGTTGCAGCTGGACTGATCAATAGCGCGCTTGCGCCCCAACTCTGTCTCTTTCGGAACAATCGACACACAGTTCGACTGAACACCACAATCGCCACATCCCTCGCAGATGTCCGAGTTGATGAACACGCGCTTGTCCGGATCCGGGAATGTCCCCCGTTTGCGACGGCGACGTTTTTCTGCAGCACAAGTCTGAATGTAAACGATGACCGAAACGCCTTCGATCTCGCGGAACTTCCTCTGTACGTTCATCAGTTCGGCGCGCTCAAAGGTTTCCACGCCGGACGGCATCGCCTTGAAGTTCACGTCTTCTTTTTCGTCGTAAACCACCGCCACGTGCTGAACGCCCATTGCCTTGACCTCGGCCACAATCCGCTCTGCACTCAGGTCGCCTTCGTTGTCCTGCCCGCCTGTCATGGCGACGGCGTCATTGAACAGGATTTTGAAGGTGATGTTTGTTCCAGCCGACAGTGCCGCCCGGATCGCCTGTACGCCCGAGTGGTTATACGTTCCGTCGCCCAGGTTCTGGAACACGTGATCGGTCGTTGAGAACGGCGCCTCGCCGATCCAGTTCGCACCCTCTCCGCCCATCTGGGTGAACCCGGTGGTTTCCCGGTCCATCCACTGCACCATGTAATGACATCCGATCCCCGCATAGGCCCGGCTGCCATCGGGCAGTTTAGTTGAACTATTATGAGGACAGCCCGAGCAGAAATACGGCAGACGCGTTGCAATCTCCTCCGCGTTATCCGCCCGGCGCGCTTCGGAAAGTTTGGCCATCCCGGCGCGTACCCCATCTGTATCGCGCCCTTCCTCGATCAGGATATCGCCCAGCTTTTCGGCGATCATGATCGGGTCCAGTGCGCCGCGTGTTGGGAATAGTTCTTCGCGGTGCAAAGTCCCAGCCCCGCCTTTGTACCAGCCATAAACACGACGGCCGCGACGGTCGTCGAAAATGGCCTCTTTGACCTGAACCTCGATTAGTTTTCGCTTTTCTTCAACGATTACAATCAGGTCCAGACCCTCGGCCCAGTCATGGAACCCTGCCATATCCAGCGGGAAGGTCTGTCCGATCTTGTAGGTCGTGATGCCAAGGCGCTCGGCCTCGGCCTCATCAATATTCAGCAGCGACATGGCGTGGGTCAGGTCCAACCAGTTCTTGCCTGCCGCCACAAAACCGATTTTTGCGCCCGGCTTGCCCCAGACCCGTTTGTCCATCTTGTTCGCATGCGAAAACGTCTCGGCCGCGAACCGTTTATAGTCAATGACCCGCCCTTCCTGCAGGTGCGGTGTGTCGCCCAATCGAATGTTCAGCCCGCCCTCGGGCATGTCGAATTCCGGTACAACCACGTTCATACGATCCGGACTACCATCCACGACCGAGGTGACCTCGATCGTATCCTTCATCGTTTTCAGGCCGACCCAGACACCCGCAAACCGGCTGAGCGCGAACCCGTAGATGCCATAGTCCAGTATTTCCTGCACACCAGCGGGGCTGACCACGGGCATGTACATGTCAACCAACGACCATTCGGATTGATGCAGTACGGTCGAGCTTTCGCCGGTATGGTCGTCGCCCATCGCCATCAGAACGCCGCCATGCTTGGCGGTTCCGGCCATGTTCGCGTGACGCATCACGTCACCGGATCGGTCCACGCCCGGCCCTTTGCCGTACCAAAGCCCAAAAACACCGTCGAACTTGCCATCGCCGCGCAGCCCGGCCTGCTGGCTGCCCCACAGTGCTGTAGCTGCCAGATCTTCGTTCAGACCGAACTGGAAGGTCACATCGCTTTCAGCGAGTTGCTTCTGGGCCCGCATCATCTGCTGGTCCACCGCCCCAAGCGGCGACCCGCGGTATCCGGTAACCAAACCGGCGGTGTTCAAACCCGCCTCGGTATCCCGAGCCTTCTGCATCAGCATGAGACGCACCAGCGCCTGCGTGCCGTTCAAAAGAACGGGGTTTTTCTCAAGATCAAACCGGTCGTTTAGCGATATTTGTGGCTGACTCATCAGACGCCTCCCCTCGTCAGATCAGTGTGCTTCTTTCATACGCATTTTAGGTCAAAAAAGCTGACCTGTATAGGACCTACCACCCTGTTATTGTAACGTTTCAACAGTTTGAATGTAGAACTTGTTACCTATTTCATATAGGGCTTCGGAAGGATAACGAAAGTTGCGGCGATGGATTGGGACAAGTTAAGGATATTTCACGCGGTTGCGGATGCGGGCAGCCTGACTCATGCGGGGGACAAGCTGAATCTGTCCCAATCCGCGGTCAGTCGGCAGATCCGTGCGCTGGAAGAGTCGCTTGATTCGACGCTTTTTCACCGCCACGCCCGCGGCCTGATTCTGACCGAACAGGGTGAATTGTTGTTCGACGCAACATCAGCCATGTCAAAACGTCTGGATGCGGCTGCTGCTCGCATTCGCGACAGCGAAGAAGAGGTGTTCGGGGTTCTGCGCGTCACCACCACGTTTGGCTTTGGCACATTATGGCTGGCACCGCGCCTGCCAAAACTCTACGAACAATACCCCGATCTGAACATCGACCTGATGCTGGAGGAACGTGTTCTCGACTTGCCGATGCGCGAGGCGGATGTCGCCATCCGAATGAAAGAGCCCAGCCAAGCGGATCTGGTTCGAAAACGCCTGATGACCGTTCAGATGCAACTCTATGCAACACCAGAGTATCTGGACGAACGCGGCAGCCCTGAAAGCCCCGAGGACATCTCGAAACACAGACTGATCTGCCAGACACCCTCGGCCCCGCAGGTCGGCGCAAGCGCGATGATGGTCCGGCACTTGATGACCTATAATCCGACCTCGCTGTTGACGGTAAACAACTACTTTGGCGTTTTGCAGGGGGTTCTGCACAACCTTGGCATCGGCGTCCTGCCAGACTACGTGACCCATGACTTTCCGCATCTGCAGTCAATCCTGTCGGACATCGAGACGGCCGATGTCCCGGTTTATCTCGCCTACCCCGAGGAACTACGTCATTCGAAGCGTGTTGCGGCGTTCCGCGACTTTGTTCAGGATGAGATCATTGCGCAGCGCAAGCAGTTGAAGCAGATGGGAAAACTGTAGCTATGCACCAATGGCATAGCGGGATTGATCTACGGTCAGTCTTAAAAACCTTGATAGTCCACGGACCGCTCCCTAAATGAGCAATCGAAGGCGGTGATGCTGAAACGCTCATCATCTTCATACCTCCCTGTTGGACTACGGCCGAGCTTAGTGCTCGGCCTTTTTTTTGGCCACAACATAAAACTCATATCCGAATGAGTGAAACATCTGGGAAAATCGGGCACTTAAGCCTATGATCACGAAAAAATCATCAAGACTTATGGTCGAGGACAGATTCGATGTTTCACCTCACTCGCCTGCTGATGGCGTTGTTTTCCATTGCGCTTTTGTCTGGTCCCGCTCTGGCTCAGGTCAGTAGTACCTCAAGCACACCCTCTACGGTCACGATCCCCGAGGATCTGACACCCGAACAAGTCGATAGCATGGTCGCTCGTATGTCCGACGACCAGGTCCGCGCGATCTTGCTGGAGCGATTGGACGCAGTCGCCGAAAAAAACGCCGCCGAAGCGGAAGAGCGCGAAGACCCAATCACGGAAATCAATGAGATTTGGGCCGAAATGGTGGCGTCATGGACTCAGGTGATCGTCACAATTCCAAACTTGTTCAGTGCGCAAGCCGAAGCTTTCAAAAACTTCTCGGCAACCTTTGGCACAACCGGCGCGTTTAAGCTGCTGGGCCTGATCCTCAGCGTGCTCGTCGTTGGCTTTCTGGCGGAAAAGCTGTTCGAATTCCTGACCCGACGGTGGCACGAACATTCAGAAATTGGCGATGAAAACGACCTTTGGGGCGCCGTCAGTTACCTGTTCCGTCGCTTTTGCCGCGAGATTGCGGGGTTGGTCGTATTTTATGTCGTCATCCGTGCGGTTGGTCGCGGCCTTCTGACGCCTGAACAAATCACCTATGCGGCACCTTTCGTTTTCTACCTGATCTGGATTCCACGTTTGGGTGCGGCGGCCTCGCGGTTTGTTCTTGCGCCAAGCAAGCCTCATTACCGGTTGGTCAACATCGATGATCATTGGGCGAAATACCTGCACCGCAATCTGATCGGTCTACTTATACTGGTCGGCTTCACGCTGTTCGTACTTCATTTCAACAGGCTGAACGGTATTACCAGCGACGAAACACGCATTGGTTTCTGGCTAAACCTCGCGATCCACATATATATCGGCGTCATCGCCTGGACCGCGCGTGAAGGCCTGTCGCAGATGATGCTGGGAACTGACCCTGATCACACCAAATTTGATGAGGAAGTTGCCCACTACTACCCCTATTTCGCTATTGGCGTTTCGGCGGTGATCTGGCTGCTGGTCGAGTTTGTGGTTGCGCAGCGTAATCCCTCGTCCTTGGCGCTGCTGGTCAAGGGCGCACATTTCACCACCATGGCTTGGCTGCTGGTCGCGCCTGCCTTGGATACGCTGATACGTGGGCTGGTTCGCCATCTACAACCGCCCATGTTGGGTGAAGGTCCGGTGGCCGAGCAGGCATACAAATCTACCAAACGCAGCTATATCCGGATTGGTCGGGTACTGGCTGGCATCCTTGTCATCCTGATGATCGCCCGGGCCTGGGACCTCGACCTCAGTGAAATTGCGGGCGGTGCGGATGAGTCCGGCAGCAAGGTCATCCAGTTCTTCATCATCATTGCCGTCGGCTACATCCTGAACGAAATTGTGTCGCTCTGGATCAACCGTCGCCTTGCGAAAGAGCAGACTGCTGTTGAACAAAGTGCCGATCAAGAAGCGGGCGAAGGCGGCGGTTCCGGCGGATCACGTTTGGCGACGGTTCTGCCCCTGCTGCGTGTGACAGCACAGGTCGCCATTGCAGTGATCTTTGCCCTGCTCGCACTCGGTGCACTGGGTCTTGATATCACGCCGCTGCTCGCTGGTGCCGGTATTCTTGGTCTGGCCATCGGCTTTGGTGCGCAGAAACTGGTCTCTGACATTGTCGGCGGGATTTTCTTCCTAATCGACGATGCGTTCCGGGTAGGTGAATATGTCGATATCGGCGGCACCATGGGAACGGTCGAAAAGATCTCGATCCGTTCGATGCAGCTGCGCCATCACCGCGGTCTGGTTCACACCATCCCCTATGGTGAGATTCAAAAGATCACGAACTTCAGCCGTGACTGGGTCATCATGAAGCTCAAATTCACCGTTCCCTTCGATACGGACCCGAACAAGGTGAAGAAGATCTTCAAAAAGATCGGTGCCGAGATGATGGAGGACGAAGTTCACAAGGACGGCTTCCTGCAACCCTTCAAATCTCAGGGTGTGTTCGACTTTGACGATGTCGGCATGATCATCCGCGGTAAGTTCATGGCAAAACCCGGCAAGCAGTTCACCCTGCGCAAAGAGATCTTCAACCGGGTCAAAGCCGCTTTCAAAGAAAACGGCATCGACTTTGCCCGTCGCGAAGTGCGTGTTGCGATCCCGGGACTGGATGAAGCGGAAAACCTGACCGAAGAGCAAAAGGCGGCAGTTGGCGCTGCGGCTGCAGATGCGTCCAAGGCGCAAAACCCGGCCTAGCGACACCAGATCAACTGCTGATTGGTCAGTAGCTGAAGCCCGCACACACAAAACAATGGACGGAACCGGCCCCCTCGCCGGTTCCGTTTTTTACTTTCACAATTGGACTGCGCTGACTTGACCCTTTCCACAGGCGGCACCTTGCCCTAAAAGGCCCGCAATCCCGGCCAACCTGGACAAGGACACACGATGCAAGAGCCCGCCATCACCCCGGATCTGATTGCCGCACACGGGCTAAAGCCCGACGAATACGACATGATCCTCGAGATCATCGGGCGCGAGCCGACATTTACCGAGCTCGGCATCTTCTCGGCCATGTGGAACGAGCACTGTTCCTATAAGTCTTCCAAAAAATGGTTACGCACCCTGCCCACCTCGGGGCCTCAGGTGATCTGCGGGCCGGGTGAGAACGCCGGTGTCGTCGATATCGGCGACGGTCAGGCGGTGGTGTTCAAGATGGAAAGCCACAACCACCCCTCGTATATCGAGCCCTATCAGGGCGCGGCCACTGGCGTTGGTGGCATTCTGCGCGACGTTTTCACCATGGGCGCGCGTCCTATCGCATCCATGAACGCACTGTCTTTTGGTGAGCCCGGCCACCACAAAACACGCCAACTGGTCAACGGTGTGGTCGAAGGCATCGGGGGCTATGGCAACTGTTTCGGCGTGCCTTGTGTTGGCGGCGAGGTTCGGTTCCATCCCGCCTATAACGGCAACTGCCTTGTGAACGCGTTTGCTGCAGGTCTGGCAGACAGCGACAAGATTTTCTACTCGGCGGCATCAGGCGTCGGAATGCCTGTCGTCTATCTAGGTGCAAAAACAGGCCGCGACGGCGTGGGCGGCGCAACGATGGCTTCGGCCGAGTTCGACGACACCATCGAAGAAAAGCGTCCCACGGTTCAGGTTGGCGATCCCTTCACCGAAAAGCGCCTTATGGAGGCCACGCTGGAGCTGATGCAGACCGGTGCCGTGATCTCGATTCAGGATATGGGCGCTGCGGGTCTGACCTGTTCTGCCGTTGAAATGGGCGACAAGGGTGGCCTTGGCGTACGTCTGGACTTGGAAAACGTTCCGCAGCGCGAAGAAAACATGACGGCTTATGAGATGATGCTGTCGGAATCTCAGGAACGCATGCTGATGGTTCTCAAGCCCGAGCTTGAGGCTGAGGCCCGCGCTGTGTTCGAAAAATGGGATCTGGACTTCGCCATCGTGGGCGAGACCATCGCCGAAGACCGCTTTCTGATCGTCCATAATGGCGAGGTCAAAGCCGATCTGGTCTTGTCCAAACTCTCTTCGACTGCACCCGAATATGACCGCCCATGGGAACCAACACCCGAAGCCGAAGAGCTGGCCGAGGTACCCCAGATTGACCCCATCGACGGCCTGCGCGCCCTTCTCGCTTCACCCAACTATGCGGGTAAGCAATGGGTGTACGAACAGTACGACACAATGGTCATGGCCGACTCCGCCCGTACGCCGGGCCTGGGCGCCGGCATGGTCCGCGTTCATGGCACGGACAAGGCGCTTGCCTTCACCAGCGATGTCACCCCGCGCTATGTTCGTGCAAACCCCGTTGAGGGCGGCAAGCAGGCTGTGGCTGAGGCATATCGCAACCTGACTGCCGTAGGAGCCAATCCTTTGGCGACCACCGACAACTTGAACTTCGGGAACCCCGAAAAACCTGAGATCATGGGTCAGTTCGTCGGCGCGATCCAGGGCATCGGCGAGGCGGTCGCCGCCTTGGACATGCCCATCGTATCGGGCAACGTATCGCTCTATAATGAAACTGATGGTCAGGCGATCCTGCCGACGCCGACCATTGGTGCTGTGGGCCTGCTGAATCACACGGACGACATCATCGGCAATGAGGTCCGCGAGGGCCATGTCGCGCTGGTCATTGGCGAGACGAACGGTCATCTTGGTCAATCCGCCCTGCTGGCCGAAGTGTTCAACCGCGAAGACGGCGACGCGCCGCATGTTGATCTGGATGCCGAAAAGCGCAACGGCGATTTCATCCGTACCAATCGCGAGATGATCAAGGCCTGCACAGATCTGGGCGACGGCGGTCTGGCGCTGGCTGCATTTGAACTGGCAGAATCCGCAGGCGTTGGCGTCCACCTCGACGAAGCCTCGACCGAGTTCCTGTTCGGAGAAGATCAGGCCCGCTATCTGGTTGCCTGCAACTTTGATCAGGCCGAGGCTCTGATGATCGCAGCTGGTCAGGCGGATGTTCCGCTGGTGTCTGTGGGCCGGTTCACCGGTGACAGCGTTCGTGTCGGCAACTCGGAAGCCTCGCTGGAGGATTTGGCCGCTACATTCCGCAGTAGCTTTGCAGAAGCGGTCGCCTGACACCAAGCCGATCTTTGAAACACGAAATCTGCGCCCGAACCGGCGCAGGTTTTGTCGTTTCAAGGCCCCTATCCTACCCTTGCACGCCCCGTCCCGGCGCTCTACATCTTGAGAAAGACCTTCAGGAGAAACCTACATGCCGATGAGCGCCCACGAAATCGAAGCCCTACTGCGTGAAACCTTTCCGGATGCGGAAATTCAGGTTGGTGGCAGCGATGGCGTACATATGTCTGCAATGGTCGTTGACGAAAGCTTTCGCGGCAAGAACCGGGTGCAACAGCAGCGCGCAGTCTATGCAGCCCTGAAGGGCAAGATGGACGGCTCGGACGGAGAGCTGCACGCGCTGGCGCTGACGACCAAAGTGCCTGAATGAGCACAACGATTTGGATATACGGCATTTGCGGAGTAATTGCCGTCATCGGCAGTGTCCTTATTGTAAGATCTGTGGTGAACAATAAGCGTTCTGAGAAAATTCGGGGCGTGGAACCTGGTCAAGGCGAGCAATTGATAGACCATGGAACCGTTTTGGGCGGCGGAGGCGGTCACGTGACAGTGTCTCGGGTCACCAGAGACCCTCGGGAGTATGCCAAGGCGATGGCCCCTAAAAAATGAACGGGTGGCTCTTCTGGATAGGCACACTCGCAACATTGATAGTTGCCGCAGCGCTGATCGAAGCCTATGTGAAGCGCAACAGAAAGCGTAAGCTGACCGACATGCGCCCCGACCCGGACAAGATCAGCAAAGTTGGCGGCATTGAAAGATACGGGCTTGATCCGCTTGCTTTGGCACAGGCCGAGCATCGGCGGTTAGAGGAAGAAGGTTGGGTCCCTGACCCGTCACAGGATGAAACGACCGCCCCGGATACGGGTGAAAAGGACAAGTAGAATGACCGACGTTAAGACTCAAATCGACGAAACCGTCAAAGCCAACGATGTGGTGCTATACATGAAAGGCACCAAGGAAATGCCCCAGTGTGGTTTCTCGTCCCGCGTTGCAGGCGTGCTGAACTACATGGGTGTTGACTATGCCGATGTTAACGTTCTGGCTGACGAAGAAATCCGTCAGGGCATCAAGGACTATTCGGATTGGCCGACCGTTCCTCAGCTGTATGTCAAAGGTGAGTTTGTCGGCGGTTGTGACATCATCACCGAGATGACCCTGTCGGGTGAGTTGGACACACTGTTTGACGAGAACGGTGTTGAGTTCAACAAGGAAGCCGCCGACAAGATCCGCGAAGCAAACGCCTGATCAGCGGCTGGTACAATTCTCTAGTACAACCTGCTCACTGGCGGCCCCACTGGCCGCCAGAAAGCTGACGGTCGCATCCCACCCCTTTGAGCGCAGGATATACGATCCGGCCACCCCTTGGGATTCATAGCGAATGCCAGAACCGCTGGGTACCTGCTGCAAGGTAACCAACTGGTTGTCCACCAACATCGCCGCCGCGCTGGAACCGTCAGGTGCATTAAAGTATGCAACCTGCAGCGGAACGCCGTTTTCGCAGGTGAAGGTAACCGGCAGGATGTCCATATCTGCCCAGGCATAGCCGCCATTCAGACTGATCAAACTGGCCAATGCGGCGGTTTTCAACGCATTCATTTCGCCGATTTCTCCTCGACTACCGAGGCCAAAGCCTCGGCGCGTGCGGCCAACTCGGCCAGTGTATCCGTTACCGAAGGCGGGACAACCGCCACCTCGACCCTTTCGGGTTCGGGCTCTGGCCTATTTCGCAGGCTCTGAAGCTCGGCTTCAATCTCAGCCAGTTTGGCCTCAGCCTTTTTCAGCTTGTCGTCGGTGGCCGCAGTTTTGTCGGCCAGCATCAACCCTGCCATCAGCAGCATTCGGGCCTCGGGCATCCGCCCGATCTGATCAGACAGAACCTGCGCCTCGTCGTCCAGCATTTTTGCGGCAGCCTGCAGGAATGTCTCTTCACCGTCCTGGCAAGAAACATCAAAGCCGCGCCCGCCGATATAAATGGTCAATTCGGGCATTACTCTACCTCTCCCTCAGCCAGCTTTGCCTGCGATAGCAACGGTTCAAGCCGGGCCAAAACAGCCTGGGCTTCGGCAGCGTCGGTGGCCTGCGCGGCCTTCGTGGCCTCAAGCTCGGCCACTGTGGCGCGGTTTAGCAATTCGGCATCCGCCAAACCGTCTTTGCTGGCCGCCCGCAATTCATCCACCGAATTGCGCAATTGCTCATTCGCTTTGCGCATACGCTGCAAGTCATCGTCCAAACGAGACATGGCGGCACCGTGGCTGGCACGTTCGGCGCGCAGCATTTCAAGTTCTGCGCTCAACTCTGCGACCCTTTCGCTGTCTGCCAATTCAGACCGCAAGCGTTTGTTCTCTTCCTCAAGCGGCCGAGCTCTGCTCACAACCGCTTTAAGTTCATCGTTTTCCTTTTTCAAAACAACCAGTTCGTCCTGGTTTTCTAACGCAGCTTTGGCCTCTGCCAACTCGGCTCTGGCCGCTTCGACCGCAGCCAGTTTTGCGGTAGCCTCCGACAGTTGCTGACGCAACGCGCCGTTTTCGGGATCTTCGGCAGGCGCTGCTTTCAATGAGTCCATGTCGGCGCGCATTGCGTCGACTTCTTTCTCGTGCCGCTCTTTTAGGGATTTCAGCCGCTCTTCCAGCTGTGCATTGGCAACGCGTTCGTCTTCTAATGCCGTGCGAAGGGTGGTGTCTTCACCGCCGCTGACGGGCACCGTGTCACGCAAAGCGTCGACTCCCGTTCCGATCCTCTCCATCGCGGCAACGATACGGCGCTGTAATTCTTCGATCTGGCTCATGCCCCTGCCACCTCTTTACCAAGGTTCACTTTTTCGCGGCCCATCCGAATCAATACGGGCCGGGTATTGGCCTAGTCTAACCGAATGAAACGGAAAATACCCACTGTTTGCTTTCAACCACTTGGAAAGCATTCTTGAACCACAAAAACAACGCAATCCCCAGTTCTGCTTGCACTTTGGGGGGTGGATGGTATTGAGCGCGTCATCTGCCTGTAATCCAAAGGAACAACGCCCGTGGACCTGACTGCGCTGCGCAATGCCAATCCTGAACACTGGAACAAGGCTGCGGCCATCCGCACCCTGACCCTTGACGCCGTCGCCGCCGCCAATTCCGGCCATTCCGGCATGCCGATGGGCATGGCCGACGTTGCGACCGTGCTGTTTGAAAAGCACCTGAAATTCGACGCCTCGGCCCCAAACTGGCCCGACCGCGACCGGTTCATCCTGTCCGCGGGACACGGCTCGATGCTGGTCTACTCGTTGCTCTACCTCACAGGCCACGCTGACGTGACGCTGGACGAGATCAAGAATTTCCGCCAACTGGGCGCGAAAACTGCCGGGCACCCGGAAAACTTCCTGGTGGAGGGTATCGAGACCACTACCGGTCCGCTGGGTCAGGGTATTTCCAACGCTGTGGGCTTTGCCATGGCCGAAGAAATCCAGCGCGCACACTACGGTAAAAAGGTTGTCGACCACTATACTTACGTGATCGCGGGCGATGGTTGCCTGATGGAAGGCGTCAGCCAAGAGGCTATCACCTTGGCTGGCCGTCATGAGCTGAGCAAGCTGATCGTTTTCTGGGACAACAACAACATCACCATCGACGGCACGGTGGATATCGCCGATCGCACCGATCAGGTGCGCCGTTTCAAGGCTTCGGGCTGGAACGTGATTGAAATCGATGGTCATGATCCGATCGCGATTGATGCAGCCATTGTGCACGCCAAATCGTCGAACAAACCAACCATGATCGCCTGCGAAAGCCATATTGCGCTAGGTCACGCTGCACAAGATACTTCCAAGGGACACGGCGCATTGACCGATCAGGATCAGCTGAAAGCCGCCAAAGATGGCTATGGCTGGCCCCACGACGCCTTTGTGGTTCCCGCTGATGTCAAATCGGCTTGGGAGGCCATCGGCGCCCGCGGCGCTGCCGAGCGCGCAGCGTGGGAAGAGCGTTTTGCACAGATTTCTGAGCGCAAGCAGGCCGAATTCAACCGAGCCTATGCCCTTGAAGCTCCCAAAAAACTGGCCGGTGCCATCCGCGCATTCAAAAAGCAGATGTCGGAGGATCAGCCGAAACTCGCCACCCGCGCATCTTCGGAAAAAGTTCTGAACGTTGTAAACCCGATCATGACCGAAACCGTCGGCGGTTCGGCCGACCTGACCGGGTCGAACAACACCAAATCGGCCGACATGGGCGTGTTCCTGCCGGAAAACCGCAAGGGCCGTTATATTCACTACGGTATCCGCGAACACGGCATGGCCGCAGCGATGAACGGTATGGCGCTGCACGGCGGTATCCGCCCCTATGGCGGCACGTTCATGGCCTTCACCGACTATGCTCGCCCTTCGATGCGTCTGGCCGCTTTGATGAAGGTGCCTTCGGTCTTCGTGATGACCCATGACTCGATCGGTCTGGGCGAAGACGGCCCGACCCACCAGCCGGTCGAACATCTGGCCATCTCGCGCGCGACGCCGAACACCTATGTGTTCCGCCCCGCCGACGTGGTCGAGACGGCCGAGGCGTGGGAACTTGCGCTGACCTTCAAAGACAGCCCTTCGGTTCTGTCGCTGACCCGTCAGGGCGTGCCGACCGTTCGTAAAGACCACAAAACCAAGAACCTCACAGCGCAAGGTGCATATGTTCTGGCTGATGCGGACAGCAAACGTCAGGCTATCCTGATCGCCACAGGCTCAGAGGTTTCGCTGGCGATGGAGGCCAAGGCGATGCTTGAAGCTGAAGGCATCGGCACCCGCGTCGTCTCCATGCCCTCGATGGAGCTGTTCGCCGAACAGGATGAAGCCTATCGCAAGCGCGTCCTGCCGGGTGGCCCTGTCCGCGTCGGAATCGAGGCCGCAGTCCGCGCCGGAGGCTGGGATCGCTGGTTGCTGGGCGAACGTGGCCGCGAAGCCAAGGCGGGTTTCATCGGCATGTCCAGCTTCGGTGCATCGGCCCCCGCCGGTGAACTTTACAAGCATTTCGGCATCACCGCCGAGGCGGCCGTCGCCAAGGTCAAGGAACTGCTGGGGCTGTAAACACTCGGCTCAACAATCAGAGATACAAAGGGCGGCTTTCTCGGCCGCCCTTTCCTATTCTGGCTGGTCCAGATTGGCCCTTAGCGCCTTATATGCCAGTTTCGCAAAGTCCAATCGCAGTTCGTACCGTTCCGCTGGCTCAATCCCTCCGGGTACGCTTTGCCCGACCCAGGACAAAACTTGCCGCACATGCGTTCCATAAAGCGGAACGAAATGCGCGGATTGGCCCGTGAGCAGGTTGAACATTCGCCCGCCCGTCCATTTGGCACGTTCGGCAGCTTTGTCCGCCGTGTCGATCCGAAAATGCAGAACCCGATACAGCGCGTTCGCGTCATACGGCATTTGCTCCGCGCCAAGGTTTATGGCGGCCAAAGCCGTTGCTTTGCGTTTGGCAGCGAGCCCCATCAGCTTAAACCGGGTCCGGATCTGAACCGGTCGAAGGGCTGGTAAATGACTTAGATCCGTCACTTCAGACCGTCGTTTCAGTGAGCATTGGGCTTACTTGAAGACTTCCCGATCATCGGCGCAATCACCTTCGTGGCAACCGGAATCAGGACAAATCCCCACGCCAAACCGAACACACCGTCCATCGTCGCCTTAGAGACCCATTCGACGACACCGGTCCATTGCTCTGACATGGAGTGACCGATGGCATACGCCCAGTCGTGGATGTGGTGCCCCAGCCAACCAAAGCCCAGAACCTCCATCCCGTGGATGATGATGGAGCCACCGACCCACAACATCGCTGCAGTGCCCACAATGGACAGGACCTTCATCACGACCGGCATCGCCTTGACTAACCCCCGGCCCAGCCCCCGGCCAATCGGCGTAGGCGCGTTTTGCGCGAGGTATAGCCCGACATCATCCATCTTCACGATCAGGGCAACTGATCCGTAGACGGCCACCGTGACCCCAATCCCCACAACCGCCAGTGTCGCGGCCTGCATCCATAGGTTTGGCGCTTCAATCGCGGCCAGTGCAATCGTCATGATCTCTGCCGAAAGGATAAAATCCGTCTTGATCGCCCCTTTGACTTTCTGCTCTTCCAGATGGCCGGGATCACGATTGGCCAAATCTTCTTCGATAACGTGACTGCCATGGGGGAAGAGGACATGGAATATCTTTTCGGCCCCCTCGAAACACAAATATGATCCGCCGATCATCAGCAAAGGTGTAATCAGCCATGGCGCAAAATTCGCCAGCAGCAAGGCAACCGGCAGCAGCAGAATAATCTTGTTGAACATCGACCCACGCGCGATGCGCCAGATGATCGGCAATTCCCGTGCGGGGGCGAATCCCTGAACGTATTTGGGGGTCACTGCGGCATCGTCGATAATCACGCCGGCGGTCTTTGCGCCCGCCTTTCCGGCAGCCGCGACCACATCATCCACAGACGATGCCGCAACCTTTGCAATACCTGCCACATCATCCAACAGGGCCAACAGACCGCTCATGGTGTTTCCTTTCTATTCACCTGCCGCACCCGGAGCCTACCCGATCCGACGGCTAGCGCAAGCGTTAGCGCAATCGGCGCAGGTTTGCGCTAACACGTTAAAAATATGTCACTTTTGGTCTTTTGAGAATGCGTTTTGACGGCTATATGGCGTCCAACGCAAGCGCATTTGGAGACAGCACATGACCATCAAGGTCGGTATCAATGGTTTTGGCCGCATTGGCCGCTGCACGTTGTCGCATATCGCGGCATCTGCCCGCAACGACATCGAAGTGATCAAGGTCAATGCAACCGGCCCGCTGGAAACCACGGCGCACCTGTTGAAGTATGACAGCATCCACGGACGTTTCCCCCGTGACGTCGCAATCGAAGGCACAACCATGGATCTGGGCCGCGGCCCGATGGAAATGTTCTCGACCTATGACATGAACGAACTGGACTGGGATGGCTGCGACGTCGTTCTGGAATGTACTGGTAAATTCAATGACGGCCTGAAAGCCAACACGCACCTGGAGCGCGGCGCGCAAAAAGTTCTGCTGTCTGCCCCCGGTAAGAACGTCGACAAGACCATCGTCTATGGTGTGAACCACAACAGCCTGGTCACCGAGGACAAAATGGTTTCGAATGGCTCGTGCACCACGAACTGCCTTGCTCCGCTTGCCAAGGTGCTGGACGAAGGTATCGGCATCGAGCACGGCATCATGACCACGATTCACGCCTATACCGGCGACCAGCCGACCCTCGACCGGCGCCACAGCGACCTGTACCGCGCACGTGCTGCGGCTATGTCGATGATCCCGACTTCGACGGGTGCTGCGAAGGCGTTGGGTGAGGTTCTGCCCAACCTGAAGGGTCGCTTGGATGGCTCGGCCATCCGTGTACCGACCCCGAATGTTTCGGCTGTTGATCTGACATTCCGCGCCGCACGCGATATCACTGTAGAAGAAGTGAACGCCGTCGTGCGCGAAGCTTCGCAAGGCTCGATGCAGCGCGTTCTGGGCTACGAGCCCGCCCCGCTGGTTTCTACCGATTTCAACCACACCGAAGAAAGCTCGATCTTCGCGCCCGACCAGACCCGCGTCGTCGGAGACCGTATGGTCCGCGTTTTGGCGTGGTACGACAACGAATGGGCGTTCTCGGTTCGTATGGCCGACGTCGCCGTTGCTATGGGTCGCCTTAACTAAGGCACCTAAGAAATCTTGAACCTTTTCGCCCGCTCAGGTTATCTGGGCGGGCGTTTTTGTCCGGGGCCTACATGACCAATCAAATCGCCATCTGGCTTGCCCTGCTCATTCTGGGTTTGTTCCTTATCAGCTATGCCCTCTTTGGAACTGAACAATTCGTGTTCCTTGGAAAGAAACTTTACGCCTTTCTGGACTGGCTCGCCTTCTGGCGGTGAAGTAGGTTTTACTTGACATTTTCTCTAATCTGTCTTTGTTAGCGCTAACTTTGTATTGATCGCTATTCGGACGGAGCAGGACATGACACTCAAGCTGGCAATCAACGGATTTGGACGGATCGGACGCGGGGTTCTGCGGGCGGTTATGGAATCTGGACGCACAGACGTTGAAATCGTTGCAATCAATGATCTGGCAAAGCCGGAGATGAACGCGCATCTGTTTGAGTTTGACAGCGTTCACGGCCGTTACACCAAGCCGGTAACTCTGTCTGACGCCGGCCTTGACGTTGGTGCTGGCCCAATTCGGCTGACCAGCGAACGTGATCCGGAAAAGCTGGAATGGTCCGATGTCGATGTCGTTCTTGAATGCACCGGCGTATTCCGCACACGCGAAGCCGCGTCTCGCCATTTCGCGAATGGATCGAAGAAAGTCCTGATCTCGGCCCCTGCCCGCGGCGATGGCAAGGTGAAAACGATCGTGTTCGGCGTTAACGATAAGGAATTGACGGCAGAGGATACCGTTGTTTCCAATGCGTCGTGCACCACAAATTGCCTGTCACCGGTTGCCGCCGCTTTGGACGCGGGCCTTGGCATCGTGCACGGCAACATGACCACCGTTCACGCGTACACCGCCAGCCAGCCTGTCCACGATACCGCAGGCAAAGACCCCTATTTGTCCCGCGCAGCTGCTTTGTCGATGATCCCGACCACAACGGGCGCAGCCTCTGCCGTTGGGCTCGTGCTGCCTCAATTGGCCGGCAAACTGACTGGCCAAGCCATTCGCGTGCCCACACCGAACGTTTCCGTGGTTGATCTGGTCGCCGAAGTCTCGCGCCCGACGACCGAAGAAGAAGTGAACGCATTGTTCGTCGAAGCAGCGGCCAAAATCCCTGGGGTTCTGGCAGCTGAGAACCGCCCGCTGATTTCGGTAGACTTCAACCACGACTCACACAGTTCGACCGTTTCATTGCCGGAAACCAAGGTGACCGACGGCACACTGGTGCGTGTGCTGGCGTGGTATGACAACGAATGGGGTTTCTCGAACCGGATGCTGGACACCGCCGCGGCGATGGGAGCCCTATCCTAAACGGTCACGCAGCGCAGCATTAACGCGGGGCGTGACGAATTTCGACACGTCCCCGTCCAACCGGGCGATTTCCTTAACCAGTTTGGAGGCAATGGCCTGATGCCGCGCCTCGGCCATCAGAAAGACCGTCTCGATCGAGTCGTCCAATGCCCGATTCATTCCGACCATCTGGAATTCATACTCAAAATCCGCAACCGCGCGAAGGCCACGGACAATGATCTGCGCCCCGACATCGCGGGCGCAGTCAATCAGCAGATTTTCAAAGGGATGCGCAACGATTTCGGTGCCGGTTTGTTCGGTCAGATGCGCACATTCCGCCTCGATCATGGCCACACGTTCTTCAAGTGAAAACAATGGCCCCTTGTCACGGTTGATGGCAACGCCGATGACAAGCTTATCAACCAAAGCAGCGGCGCGCCGGATGATATCAATATGACCCAAGGTGATTGGATCGAAAGTTCCGGGATATAATCCAACCCTCATCGCGGCCTCCTGCGCAACAAAATTTCTGCGCAAGCAAACATAACTTCGCCGCAGGTGCAAGAGGCAGCTTCAGAGGTCAAAGGCCTCAATGCCCCATGATCATGCCTTGCAGCGCGTCTTTTTCCATGGCCAGTTCCGCCAGTTGTGCCTTGACCACGTCCCCCAGTGTTACGATCCCAACCAGCTTGCCGTCTTCGAGAACGGGCATGTGGCGAAAACGTCCTTCGGTCATGCGTGTCATGATATCCTGAACCGTATCCTGCTGAGTGGCTGTAACAAGGTCACGGGTCATATAGGCACTGACAGGCTGCGTCAGGCAGCCACTACCGCTTGCGGCCAGTTCCCGTACGATATCCCGCTCTGAAAGAATACCAGATGCGGTTTCGCCGCCATCTTCAGATACAACAACCGTCCCGATCCGCTTTTCCGCCAGGATTTTTGAGGCGTCAGCCACAGTGATTGTCGGGCTGACCGTCTCGACCCCAACGGTGGCCTTGGATTTCAGAATGGCCTGAACGAGCATAAGCGTAACCTCCGAAATAATGTCCTGTTTTCCAAAGCGTTGCCGGAATGTTTAAACCTGTCAAGGTGACACTTGGGCCTCAAGTCGCTCAACCTCTTCGCGAATGCCTTGCGATAGGGCCTGCGCAAAACGGTTCAGCCTTTCGTTTCGCTGATCTCCCTGATGACGAACCAAATGAAAACTTCGGGTCAAACTCACCTGATCCGTCAGGATTTTCTGCAGATTCGGATGAAATGGCAGGGTAAAGTCATGCGCCACGCAAATCCCCGTGCCAAGCGTCACCTGCCGCAGCTGCACCGAGACCGAATTCGATGCAAGCGCAACACGGTCAACACCGATATCTACAAGGTAATCCAGCTCCCGATCAAAGATCATATCCGGAATGTAGCCAATCATACGATGACCACTCAGGTCCTGGATCGTGCGGATTGCCGGGTAAGAGGCCAGATAATCGCGCGTCGCGACGAGGTGCAGTTTGTAATCGGTGATTTTCTGAACCAAAAGGCTCCCGGCCGTTGGTGCGCTGACTGTCACCGCCATGTCGGCCTCACGCCGGGACAGGTTGATCACACGCGGCAGGGCCAGGATCTGAATATCCAGATCGGGGTTTGCATCGCTGATTTTCGCGCAGACCTGCGGCAAAAGATAGTTGGCCGACCCGTCTGGTGCGCCAATCCGGATTTGCCCGCTTAACGTTTTCGATGTGCCTGCCATCGCGCCTGCCGCCGCACGCATCGCCTCTTCGGCCTTCTGACCATGTTCCATCAGGCGTTCGCCGGCAGACGTCAAAAGATAGCCTTGCTGCGACTTGGTAAACAGCGGTGCATCCAGCGACGCCTCTAGCCGGGCGATCCTGCGTCCGACCGTTGCGGGGTCGATCTTCAACTGCCGTCCGGCGGCCGACAAGCTTTCTTCGCGCGCGACGGCCAGAAAGACCCGCATATCATCCCAGTTCGGTGTCACCACCTATCCTTTGCATTTTTGCAAAACATCTTTGAGACATTGCCTCTGTTCAAGTAATTTATGCAAGCCTATTGTGCGCGCAAACGCATCGGAGGAGATCTGCAATGACCGAGCTGTCCCATTTCATCAACGGTGAGAATGTCGCCGGAACCTCAGGACGATTTGACGACGTATTCAACCCTGCCACCGGCGAGGTGCAGTACAAGTGCCCGATGGCCAGTGTTGCGGAAACCACCGCCGCAATCGAAAGCGCGGCTGCCGCGCAACTGGCCTGGGGCGCAACCAACCCGCAGAAACGCGCGCGGGTCATGATGGCGATGGTTCACCTGATGAACCGTGACATGGACAAGCTGGCCGAAGCGCTGAGCCGCGAGCATGGCAAAACCATCCCTGACGCCAAGGGCGATCTGCAACGCGGCCTCGAAGTGATCGAATACTGCATCGGCGCGCCTCAGATGCTGAAAGGCGAGTTCACAGATAGCGCGGGTCCCGGCATCGACATGTATTCGATGCGTCAGCCTCTGGGTGTTGTCGCCGCGATCATGCCGTTCAATTTCCCCGCCATGATGCCGCTGTGGCATGTGGGACCGGCCCTGGCCTGCGGCAACGCGGTTGTGCTGAAGCCGTCCGAGCGTGACCCGTCCGTACCGCTGATGCTGGCCGAGCTGTTCGTCGAAGCCGGTTTGCCCAAGGGCGTTTTCCAGGTCGTCAACGGCGATAAAGAGGCCGTGGATACCCTGCTGGACAGTGACACCATCCAAGGCGTGTCTTTCGTGGGCTCGACTCCGATCGCGCAGTACATCTACTCCCGTGCAACCGCGAACGGCAAACGCGCGCAGTGCTTTGGCGGTGCCAAGAACCACATGATCGTCATGCCCGATGCGGATCTGGATCAGGCCGCTGACGCGCTGGTCGGTGCCGGGTTCGGCGCGGCAGGCGAACGCTGCATGGCGATCTCGGTTGCTGTACCGGTTGGAGAGGAAACCGCAGACGCACTGATCGAAAAGCTGATCCCGCGCGTCGAAAAGTTGAAGGTTGGGCCCTACACTGCTGGCGACGACGTCGATATGGGGCCTGTCGTAACCGGTGCTGCCAAAGAGCGTATTCTCGGCCTTATCAACTCAGGTGTCGAGCAAGGCGCAAAGCTGGTTGTCGACAATCGCGACTTCAGCCTGCAGGGTTATGAGGACGGTTTCTTTGTCGGCCCGCACCTGTTCGACAACGTGACGCCTGAAATGGACATCTACAAACAGGAGATCTTTGGACCGGTTCTGTCGACTGTACGCGCAGGGTCTTATGAAGAAGCACTGAAGCTGGCGATGGATCACGAATACGGTAACGGCACAGCAATCTTCACGCGCGACGGCGACACGGCGCGAGACTTTGCCAGCCGCGTGAACATCGGCATGGTGGGTATCAACGTTCCGATCCCGGTTCCGCTGGCCTATCACACCTTTGGCGGCTGGAAGAAATCCATGTTTGGTGACTTGAACCAGCACGGCCCCGACAGCTTCAAGTTCTACACGCGCACCAAAACGGTTACCGCGCGCTGGCCATCGGGCATCAAAGAAGGTGGGGAGTTCAACTTCAAAGCGATGGACTGATTTCCAGTATCGACATGACCAAAGGCCGCCCAACCGGGCGGCCTTTTTCGTTGCGCGACGAGGGGTCTAGTTCTGTAGAAACTCGCGCAGCGTAACTTTGCCGTCAAAATTCGCGTCGAATTCGGCCATGACCATCCGCAACTCGTGCGGGGGCACACAGGCGTTGGCAATGCCATCAATCTTTTCGCTTTCAACCATGGTCAGGCATTCAGCCGACAATGGTTCATCCATTTCCGGATCGGGAAACTCGATGAGATCCCGCACTTCCATCGCCACAAATTCGTCCGGCGTCACAACACCGTTCTCGTCGGCATCATATTCGAGAAACTCCACCGCACGCTCGGCCAGATAGAAAATCTCGAACTCGGAATACTCAACATGGCCGTCCGCATTGGAATCCGCCCGTTCGATCTCTTCTGCGGCGATGGCTTCGGCAGTGCAGGATTCGGAAGCCGCGTCGCAATCATCGGGCACAAACAACGCGTCCTCTTCCAACAGGAATTGATGGAATTCGGATTGGGTAATCTGCCCGTCGCCGTTTCTATCCAGTTCGGCAAAGAAGATCCGCGCCATCGGCGTTGCTTGTGCAGGTGTCTGACCTGATCCCCAGTATAAACCGGCCAGCAGCAGAACCGGCAGAACATAGAGGGTCTTGGGGGCAAAACGGCTAAGTGAACGAACGGGCATATCATCTTCTCCAACTGTGTTTGGTGACGGCCCTGCCAGCTCGCGGTCGATCACGCCGCGCACGAGCTCGCTCATCGACGATCCGCGTTGCTCGCTCAGATCAGCCAATTTGCTTTTCAACTCATAAGATACGCGAATTTCCAAGGTTTCCGATTTCTTGGTCATATCGTGTGGACTCCGAACTGCTTTGGGCCTGTCCCTTGGAATTGGAGCAGACATGTCGGAAAAAATACCCCAAGCCGTGTCCGGCAAACAGTAAAAACCTGTCCGGACACGGTACTATTCATCGTCCGGGCAAGCAAAAAACTGCGTCAAATGTGTAAATCTCACGGAAAATTTAAGCTAAACGTCTGGCCCTGACGGAAAGCAGTACCTAAATTGCCGGGAACTCTCGAGCAGTCCTTCAGGAGGCATCCGTGTCCAGTTCCCGTTTTAATCGTCGTACCGTTCTACTGGGTGCTGCGTCCGTCCTTGCGACACCGACGCTTTTGCGCGCCCAGAGCACAGATGCTTTCCCAACGACTGAAGAGGCGATCAGCACGCAATTGCCGGTACGCCGCAATGTCTCGTCCTTTTCGCAGCAGAGCTGGCAGGACCATTTCGACGAACTGGGTGTTGGAGCGTTGCTAGCCGATATCACCAGCCGCGCAGTGCACTACTGGGGTCCCGATGGCACCTACAAGCTGTATCCCAGCTCGGTACCGATGAGCGAAGAGTTGACGAAACGCGGCTACACCAAAGTTGTGCGCAAGGCAGAGAATCCAAGCTGGACACCGACCGCCTCGATGCGCGAGCGTGATCCGCTTTTGCCGGTGCGTATGGAAGGTGGCGATCCCGGCAATCCGCTGGGCACCCGCGCAATGTATTTGAGTTGGCCGGCATATCTGGTGCACGGCACTCACGATACGCGAAAGATCGGACGCCAGAGTTCGTCCGGGTGCATTGGCCTTTACAATCAACACGTCGAGGAGTTGTATCCTCTGGTTCAGGTCGGAACCCAGGTCAGACTGGTTTAACGACACAGCCCCGGCCGCATGGACCGGGGCTTTTTCATAAAATCAAAGTATCTTATTCCGGCAGGATCACAGCGTCGACGACATGGATGACGCCATTGCTGGTCTCAATGTCGGCCTGAATGACTTCGGCGTCGTTCACTTTGACACCGTTCCTGGCATTAACGCTCAAGCGGTCGCCTTGCACGGTCAGAACCTTGGCGCGTTTGCCCGCGATATCACCAGACATCACCTTGGCCGGCACCACGTGATAGGTCAGAATTTCGACCAGTTGATCCTTATTTTCCGGCAACAGCAGTGTTTCCACAGTGCCTTCGGGCAGAGCTGCGAAGGCTTCATCCGTCGGCGCAAAGACGGTGAACGGACCGTCGCTTTTCAGCGTATCGACCAGACCAGCGGCCTGAACAGCGGCGACCAGGGTATTGAAGGAGCCGGCCGAAACTGCGGTGTCCACGATGTCCGCGGCCTGGGCTTTTACAGGCAGGGTCAGTGCAAGTGCGGCGGCGGCGCCCATAAACGTACGACGAAACATGGCTGTCATCTCCTCTCCAGCTTGTTATGGAAAGGGGTACGGGCGCTTTGTTGCACCGGATCACTATCAGATCAATTTTCTTTGACCTGTACCCATATGCTCTGTGCGCGGCCGTTTTTCAAAAACGGCAGGGCTTCGATCGCATCAGGGCGGTCTTGCTGCAGGTAATAGCCGGGCCAAAGCATTGAATACGCATCAGATTGCAGCAATGAATGCAGCATGTACTGCTCGCCCCAGCCCGGACAGTCATAGAAGAACCTTTTCGGATATTCGTAGGGCAGAAAAACATCGTGCACATGGATGACCACACCGGGTTTGAGCGCCGGAATGACGCGGCAGAACAGGTGAGCGACATCATTGCTCATGCGGACGACGTGGCTGGAGTCGATGAACAACACGTCACCCGACTCGAGCTGCTCGAACAGCGCCGGATCGACCTCTTCCAGACGTTTTTGTTCGAACTGATCCACCACATGCGCGATATCTGCCCGGGGATATGGGTCGATTGCGGTGACCTTGGTCTGCAATCCGCCGTCGATTATCGCCTGGCGCGTCACACGGGTCGAGTTTCCGCAACCCACCTCGATCACACGCTTGGGTTTGAATCGGCGTATCATTAGATACAACGCATCCGCATCCGGGCTGTCGTAGTAGCCGTTGTTAATACGATATCCGGTCTTGTTGCGCGCAGGGTCTTTAAGAGCTTCCAGCAAAGCGGAATGCTCTTGGTACTCCGACACCAACTGGCTGATGTCGAACCCATCCATTCCCGGTGACAAGGCATAGGCTGGGCGGGTCAGTCCCCCTGCCCGTTCAAACGCCTCAAGGCGCGCACGCTCGTCCCGTTCGGTCACTTTATCGATCAGTTTCACACCAAACCGGTCAAGCACGGCGTTCAGCCGGGGGAATTTCCTGGGTTTCACGGGGGGCTCCGGGTTTGGTAACAATCTGGACGCCTCCTTACCTGTGCGCATAGGGGCTTCGCAAGAACCCAGCTGGCAAACACTTGGCAAAAAGACAATTTCCGTATTCACTGGTCCGAACACAGTTGCGAGGGCCGGAATGCAGCAGGAATTTACGCTGGGCATCGAAGAAGAGTATCTGCTGGTCGATCGAGACAGTTTGGAACTCGCCGAAGCGCCTGCCGCCTTGATGGAAGCCTGCCAGGCTGATTTTGAAGGCCAGGTCAGCCCCGAATTCCTGCAATGCCAGATCGAGGTCGGTACGCGCCCACATGTGACCATCAGTTCCGCGCGCGAGGATCTGAAACGCTTACGGTCCTGTGTCTCGAAACGGGCGGCGGAGCACAACCTTGCCCCAATTGCGGTATCCTGCCACCCTTTTGCTGATTGGAAAAAACAAACACACACGCGGAAAGACCGCTATGACGCGCTGCAACACGCGTTGGGGGGTGTCGCTCGGCGGATGTTGATCTGTGGCATGCATGTCCATATCGGGGTGGCTGACGCGGCCTTGCGCGCGGATCTTATTCCTCAGCTGTCCTACTTCCTTCCGCATCTCTTGGCCCTATCGACCTCGTCGCCCTATTGGAATGGTGAGGACACCGGTCTGTCTTCGTACCGGTTGACGGTATTCGACAACTTGCCCCGGACTGGACTGCCACCGGTCTTTTCCGGATGGTCCGAATATGAACGCACCACTGGCATTCTGGTCGAATTGGGCGTGATCGAGGACACCACAAAGATCTGGTGGGACTTGCGGCCCTCTCATCAATACCCAACGCTGGAAACCCGGATCATGGATGTGCAACCCCGGCTGGAGCATGCGCTTTCGCTGGCCGCAATGGTGCAGGCGTTGACGCGAATGCTGTGCCGGCTGAAAGACCGAAACCTCAGATGGCGGCAATATGATCGGTTCCTGATTGGTGAAAACCGCTGGCGCGCGCAGCGTTATGGTGTCGGCGAAGGCATGATTGATTTCGGAGACCGCTCGATCAAACCCATGCCGGAACTCATGGGCGAACTGATGGGCTTGCTCGCCGAAGATGCCGAAGCCTTGGGCACCATGTCCGAGCTGGCCAAACTGCAGCAGATTGCCCAGAACGGCACCTCGGCCACCCGCCAGCGCCGGGTACATGCCGAAGCTGCCGCAAAAGGTGATGACCCGGGCAAGGCCGTTGTTCAGCACCTGATCGACGAGTTTCATCAGGATCTCTGAACGCCCCTGACATTTCCTGCAGATGATTGTGCCAGTGATTGCTGGCCATGCAAAATTTCTGTAAGGATTGGGAAATAAACACTCGTTCAATTCACCGGGCAGCGTGGGAGGCAAGCCATGGATTTCGCAACAACCGAAGAGCAGAATGCGATCTTCGACATGGCCCATGATTTCGGGCAGGAAAACATCGCTCCATATGCCCGCCAGTGGGAGGCCGAAGGCACTATCCCCAAAGACCTGTGGCCGCGCATTGGTGAGTTGGGTTTCGGCGGTCTTTATGTGTCTGAAGACAGCGGTGGCTCCGGCCTGACGCGTCTGGACGCCACGCTTGTGTTCGAAGCTTTGTCGATGGCCTGCCCTTCGGTCGCAGCATTTCTGTCGATCCACAACATGTGCGCCAAGATGCTGGACAACTTCGCCAATGACGAGCTGAAATCCCGCATCATGCCCGACGTTCTAAGCCTGAATACAGTGCTGAGCTATTGCCTGACCGAACCCGGATCGGGTTCCGATGCAGCCGCATTGAAAACACGCGCTGAACGCACGAACGAAGGCTACACTCTGAACGGCACCAAGGCATTTATCTCGGGCGGCGGGTACTCGGATGCCTACGTCTGCATGGTGCGCACCGGTCAGGATGGACCCAAGGGCATTTCAACGGTCTATGTCGAAGACGGCACCTCCGGCCTAAGCTTTGGTGCGCTGGAACAAAAGATGGGTTGGAAAAGCCAACCTACCGCTCAGGTACAGTTCGACGATTGCAAGATCCCCTCCGACAACCTTGTCGGTGTCGAAGGCGACGGTTTCAAATACGCAATGATGGGGCTGGATGGCGGACGCCTGAACATCGCCTCTTGTTCATTGGGTGCCGCGCAAACCGGGTTGAACATGACACTACAGTACATGTCCGAGCGGAAGGCTTTCGGGCAGTCCATCGACCAATTTCAGGCTCTGCAGTTCCGTCTGGCAGATATGGAGATCGAATTGCAGGCCGCCCGGACATTTCTACGTCAGGCGGCGTGGAAGTTGGATCAGGGCGCGCCCGATGCAACAAAGTTCTGCGCTATGGCCAAGAAATTTGTGACCGAGACGGGATCGAAAGTGGTGGATCAGTGCCTGCAGCTACATGGCGGCTATGGTTATCTGGCCGATTACGGCATTGAAAAGCTTGTGCGCGATCTGCGCGTGCACCAGATATTGGAAGGCACGAACGAGATCATGCGGGTCATCGTTGCGCGCCAGATGCTCTCTCAGCGCTGAGGACTTTATGTCGGACATCTATATTCGCACCGCTGGCCGTGCCGGTCGTATCACCCTGACCCGGACCAAGGCGCTGAATGCGCTCAGCTATGATATGTGCCTGGCCATCGACACTGCCTTGCGCAATTGGCGCGAGGATGATGCGGTCGATTTGGTCATTCTGGATGCCGAAGGCGACAAAGCCTTTTGCGCGGGCGGCGACATTGCCGAGCTTTATGAGACCGGAACCAAGGGCGACTTCGACTATGGCCGAAAATTCTGGCGCGATGAATATCGTCTAAATGCGCTGATCTTCGAATACCCAAAGCCGGTTGTCAGCTTTCTGCAAGGATTCACAATGGGTGGAGGCGTCGGCATCGGGTGCCACGGCAGCCATCGCATCGTGGGTGAAACGTCGCAAATCGCCCTGCCCGAATGCTCGATCGGGTTGGTTCCGGATGTTGGCAGCACGCTCATGCTGGCTCTCGCACCCGGACGGCTGGGTGAATACCTCGGCACGACCGGGCATCGTATGGGGCCAGCTGATGCCATTCTGGCCGGTTTCGCAGATCACTACATTCCGATCCGGCAATGGCCGGATCTGATCGACATGGTCGAAGCATCGGGCGACGCCGGCATTCTTGAAAGCCATTCCGAAACACCGCCCGAAGGCTCGTTGGCTGCAATGCAGGACGCGATTGAGTCTGATTTCGGTGGCGAAACTCTTGGAGATGTACAGAACAGCCTGCGAAACTCGAACAATAACACCGCCGCTGATACGCTGAAGTTGATCGGGCGCAATTCGCCACTCTCCATGGCCTGCACGGTCGAAATGCTGCATCGTCTCCGCACCCCAAACCTTACCATGCGCAAGGCGTTGGAGCTGGAGTATCGCTTTACCTATCGCGCGATGGAACACGGGGACTTTCTGGAAGGTATCCGGGCGCAGATCATCGACAAGGATCGCAACCCGAGCTGGCGCCATCAAAACCAAGACATACCGGCCGTGGCCGTATCAAAAATGCTGCAACCATTGGGTGCGGACACGCTGACATTCGAGGAGGACTAAGAAATGAAAATCGGGTTTATTGGCCTGGGAAACATGGGCAATCCGATGGCGGCCAATCTTGCCAAAGCTGGGCATGATGTCAGCGGCTTTGATATGGCGGATGTCACTGTGCCGGGTGTCACCATGGTCGGTTCCGGCCCTGAGGCCGCGACCAGTGCCGATATCGTCGTGACCATGCTTCCGAACGGCCAGATCCTGCGGGCGGTGGCAAGTGAGATTATTTCCGCCATGACACCTGGCGCGGTCTGGATCGACTGTTCAACTGTCGATGTCGACAGCGCCCGCGCCGTCGCTGAACAGGCAAAGGAAGCGGACGTTCTGGCAGTCGACGCCCCAGTGTCAGGTGGCATCGGTGGTGCGGCGGCGGGTACTCTGACTTTCATGGCAGGCGGCAGCGATGCAGCTTTTGAGAAAGCATCGCCACTGTTCGACATTATGGGCCAGAAAGCCGTTCATTGCGGTGAATCCGGCGCCGGGCAGGCCGCCAAGATTTGCAACAACATGATCCTCGGCGTGACCATGATCGCCACCTGCGAAGCTTTCGCACTGGCTGACAAACTTGGGCTGGACCGGCAAAAGATGTTTGACGTGGTCAGCACGTCCTCGGGCTATAGCTGGACAATGAACGCCTACTGCCCTGCCCCAGGCGTCGGGCCTGCGAGCCCGGCGGACAATGACTACCAACCCGGGTTTGCGGCTGAACTGATGTTGAAAGACCTGCGGCTCAGCCAGCAAGCTGCGGAAAGCTCGGATGCAGACACTCCAATGGGACAGATCGCAACAGCGCTCTACGAACAGTTCGTCGAATCCGAAGGCGGCTTGGGTAAGGACTTTTCCGCCATGCTGCCACGTTTTGAGAAGCGTAACAGGAGCTAATCACCATAGGGTGGTAGCTTCCTGCCCATCGGGTTGATCCATTGGCAAACTAAGGCCATTTGTTTCCAAACCGCGCTTTAACGCGAAAGGGAACATGATGTCGCGAATTCTGTCTGTCACACTGACCATCGTCACGCTTGCTTTGAGTCCGGCAACAGCAATGGCAGGGAACGGCAATTCAAATGCCGGACACTGCCCGCCGGGCCTGGCAAAAAAAGTCGTGCCATGTGTGCCGCCCGGACAGGTTAAGAACCTGTACAAAAAAGGTGACTACATTACCCGCGATTATCGTTTGATTGACGATCCATATCGCTATGGCCTGAATCGCGGCGGCTATTACGTGCGCGCCGAGGACTACGTGTACCGTGTCGACCCCGACACACAGAAGGTTTTGAACCTGATTGGAGCTGTGGCCGATATCCTCAACTGAATTACGCCACTTACTCTGCAGCGACCCGCGCGCCATCCAGCATTTGTTTCAGATACCGCCCGGTATGGCTCCGCTCGACGGCAGACACGTCCTCGGGTGTTCCGGTTGCCACAATCTCACCACCTCCATCGCCACCCTCAGGGCCAATATCAATGATATGGTCGGCCGTTTTCACCACATCGAGATTGTGCTCAATCACGACGACCGTATTTCCCTGATCAACCAGTTCATGCAGCACTTCCAACAACTTACGAACATCTTCGAAATGGAGTCCGGTAGTCGGTTCGTCCAGAATATACAACGTGCGGCCGGTCGATCGTTTGGACAATTCCTTTGACAGCTTCACGCGCTGCGCTTCACCGCCCGAAAGCGTTGTCGCCTGCTGCCCGACCTTGATATAGCCAAGCCCGACCCGCGCCAGCGCATCCATCTTGTCTCGGATCGACGGCACGGCCTTAAAGAACTCCTGCGCGTCTTCGACAGTCATATCAAGGACATCAGCAATGGATTTGCCCTTGAATTTGATCTCAAGGGTCTCGCGGTTGTACCGCGCGCCTTTACAGGTCTCGCAGGTGACGTAGACGTCGGGTAAAAAGTGCATTTCGATCTTGATGACACCGTCACCCTGACACGCCTCGCACCGGCCGCCCTTGACGTTAAAGCTGAACCGCCCTGGTTTGTAACCTCGCGCCTTGGCCTCGGGCAGGCCCGCGAACCAGTCGCGGATCGGGGTGAAAGCCCCGGTGTAAGTCGCGGGGTTCGAACGTGGAGTTCGCCCGATGGGGCGCTGGTCAATGTCGATAACTTTGTCCAGGTGCTCCAACCCTTTGATCGTTTCGCAGGGTGCCGGAGTCTGGCGTGCACCGTTAAGACGCATCGAAGCGGTTTTGAACAAAGTTTCAATCGTCAGGGTCGACTTGCCCCCGCCGGAGACTCCGGTGACGCAGACAAACTTGCCCAGCGGAAACTCCGCCGTTACCTTTTTCAGGTTATTCCCGGTCGCTTTGACGACCGTTACCTTCTTTTTGTTGCCCTTCCGGCGTTCCGAAGGGACCGAGATTTCACGTGTGCCCGCCAGATACTGCCCGGTCATTGAGGCCGCGTCCGATGCGATCTGGTCAGGTGTTCCCTTACTGACAACCTGACCGCCATGCACACCGGCCCCCGGCCCAATGTCAAAGACATAATCCGCCTCGCGGATCGCTTCCTCGTCGTGTTCGACGACGATCACCGTGTTGCCCTGATCGCGCAGGTTCTTGAGTGTCCCAAGAAGGCGGTCATTGTCCCGCTGATGCAGTCCGATCGAAGGTTCGTCGAGGACATACAAGACCCCGGTCAGACCCGACCCGATCTGGCTGGCCAAACGAATACGCTGACTTTCGCCACCAGACAGCGTACCACTCGAACGCGACAACGTAAGGTATTCCAAACCAACGTTATTCAGGAATCCCAGCCGCTCACGTATTTCCTTGAGAATGGCGCGGGCGATTTCGTTCTTCTGAACGCTCAGATGGTTTGGGGCCTCTTCAATCCAGGTCAGAGCCTCGCGGATCGACATCTGCACTACCTGACCGACATGCAGACCTGCAATTTTGACGGCCAAGGCCTCGGGCCGCAGGCGATAGCCTTCACATGCGCCACATGGGCGGTTGTTCTGATACCGCTCGAACTCCTCACGAATCCACGCGCTGTCAGTCTCGCGATAGCGGCGTTCCATGTTCGGAATCACGCCTTCAAAGCTGCGGGTTACCTGATAGACTCGACCGCCCTCGTCATAGCGGAACTGGATTTCTTCCTCGCCGGAACCGCGCAGGAACACTTGCTGCACCTTCGGCGGCAGGTCTTTCCACGGCGTGTTCTTATCAAATTCATAATGCCGCGCGATCGCTTCGATTGTTTGCAGGAAGTACGGCGACTTTCCCTTACGCCAGGGTGCCAATGCACCGTCGTACAGTTTCAGGGTTTGATCCGGCACCACAAGGCGCTCGTCAAAGAACAGCTCGACCCCAAGACCATCACAATCCGGACACGCGCCGAACGGAGCGTTGAACGAAAATAAACGGGGTTCAATTTCAGGAATCGTGAAGCCGCTAACCGGGCAGGCAAAATTCTCGCTGAACGTAATCCGCTCTGGGTCACCGTCGCGCGGCGCAGTTTCCAGAATGGCGATACCGTCTGCCAAATCCAGCGCGGTACGCAAGCTGTCGGCCAGCCGCGTTTCCATACCTTCGCGAACGACAAGGCGATCTACGACCACATCAATGTCATGGCGGAACTTCTTGTCCAACGTGGGCGGTTCGTCCAGCTCGTAGAATTCGCCATCTACTTTGACGCGCTGAAAGCCCTGTTTGCGCAGTTCCAGAAACTCTTTTTTGTATTCGCCTTTGCGGTCACGCACGATTGGGGCCAGCAGGTATCCACGCGTCCCCTCCTCCATCGTCATAATGCGGTCGACCATGTCCTGAACCTGCTGGGCCTCAATTGGCTGACCGGTGGCCGGGCTGTACGGTGTTCCCGCGCGGGCAAACAGAAGGCGCAGGTAGTCGTAGATCTCGGTGACAGTTCCAACAGTAGAACGCGGGTTCTTGGACGTCGTCTTCTGTTCGATAGAAATGGCGGGCGACAGGCCGCTGATGTGGTCCACATCAGGCTTTTCCATCATATCCAGAAACTGCCGCGCATAGGCCGACAGGCTCTCAACGTAGCGGCGCTGCCCTTCGGCATAGATCGTATCAAAGGCCAGCGAGGATTTGCCCGAACCAGACAACCCGGTGATCACCACCAGCTGATCCCGTGGGATATCGACGTCGATCCCTTTGAGATTATGCTCGCGCGCGCCGCGCACCTCGATATTCTTCAGCTCAGCCATTCTGGCCCCCAACAAACACGTCCCTCAGAGATAGGCGAGCCGGGCTGAGTCTCCAACAGAAAAGTTAGAACAAAGTGTGAACGAACCGATTATTGCCGACACATCCTGACATCAGGCACAACTGCACGGCTAGACACACTCAATTTGCGCATAAATAGGTAAGATCGAAGGAAAATGGCGCGGTTGACGGGGCTCGAACCCGCGACCCCCGGCGTGACAGGCCGGTACTCTAACCAACTGAGCTACAACCGCGCATCTATTTTCGTGATCCCTTAACCCGGATCCAGGCTGACAGCAGTGGCGCGGTTGACGGGGCTCGAACCCGCGACCCCCGGCGTGACAGGCCGGTACTCTAACCAACTGAGCTACAACCGCCCGCTGTCTGTTCATCGCTGAACGTTTGGGTGTATTATGGCTACGCCCCGACATCGTCAAGCGGCGTTTTGAAGTTTTTTCAAAGAACCTGATTTTTTCCGAATGGGCCACCGGCCCGCCGCCCTAAAGCACTGGCTATTTTCAGATGATGATCGATTTCAGTCCCGGACATCTTGCGAAGCAATCCGAGTCGCTGTATCAGCCCCTCTCACGGGTGATTAGCTCAGTGGTAGAGCGCTTCGTTCACATCGAAGATGTCAGGAGTTCAAATCTCTTATCACCCACCATTCCCCTACTGAGAATCGACGCCCTCTAAACGCTTGAAATTACAAGGCTTGCCAGCCCGTAATCCAACTGCGTATCGTTCCTACATCTGCCGTGTGATCAATCGGCGCTGTTGCACGGGGTTTCGCATGGCCAAATTGAAGCGGGATATCGGCCTTGTTGGCCTGACCTTCATTTCGGTCGGCGGTATCATCGGTTCGGGCTGGCTGTTTGGCCCCCTTCTTGCGGTTCAACACGCAGGACCTGCAGCAATTCTGTCGTGGATCATTGGCGCGGTCGCGATGTTCATCCTTGCGATAACTTTCGCCGAGATCTCGGCCATGTTGCCAATTCCCGGTGGGATCGCGCGTGTCCCCCAGTTCTCGCACGGTAACATCGTTTCTATGGCTATGGGTTGGACCGCGTGGATTGGGTACAACACCACTGCCCCGATCGAAGTTGAGGCGATGTTGAAGTACCTCGCGCCTTACGCGCCGTGGCTGCACACAGCCGATACCGGCGATTTGACAGGCGCAGGCGTCACAGTGGCCCTGTTCTTCATGCTGCTATTCGTTGTCATCAACGCGTTGGGGGTCAAATTCTTCACGCAGGTCAACGCAACCCTGACATGGGCCAAAATCGGCATCCCTATCGTGCTGTCGGGCCTGCTGATCGCAAGTCGGTTTGACACCGCAAACTTTGCCCAACCAGGCGGTTTTGCGCCCTACGGGCTACACGGCATCATGGCGGCCGTTTCGACCGGAGGGGTCATCTTTTCCTTTATCGGCTTTCGCCATGTGGTCGATATGGCCGGCGAAGTCCGGAATCCCAAAGTAGCCATTCCGGCCGCTCTGGTGCTGTCCATTATTCTGTGCGCGGCCATCTATGTCGGATTGCAAATCGCGTTTATTGGCGCGCTTGACCCAGCGATGGTGAAGAGCGGCTGGGCAAACCTGAGTTTCGGCGGTCAGGGGCCATTGGACGGCGTCATCCTGTCAGTTGGAATTGTCTGGTTCCTGAGCTTTTTGAACATCGGCTCGGTCATCGGGCCTTTCGGCAACGGGTTGGTGTCTACCGGCTCGAACGCTCGGATCGCGCTGGCCTTGTCACAGAACGGGTTCCTGCCAAAGCGTCTGCAGATACTATCCTCATTCGGGGTGCCCTTATGGGCGTTGGCGCTGAACTTTCTGATCGGAATACTGTTCCTGCTGACGGTCCCCTTCACAACCGTCATCGCCCTGAATGGCGCCGCGATCGTCATGTCGTTTGCAGTTGGCCCCATCGCGGTCGTGTGTCTTCGTCAATTGATGCCGGACCATCCAAGATCGATCCGCATCCCTGCCGTAAAACTTGTCGCCATGACCGCTTTCGCCATCGCAACCCTGATCGTTTACTGGAGCGGTTGGGACACGGTCTGGAGGTTGGGGATTGCTCTGGCCGTTGGGATGGCTCTGCTCTTGGTGCGTTTCCACAGCCGGCTGGACGAAATGGACGTGACCGAGGCCTTGTGGCTGGTTCCTTACTTCGCCGGGATCGGTCTGATCTCGTTTCTCGGACAATTCGGGGAAGGAGCGCAAAAGCAGATCCCGTTTGGTTGGGACATAGCGTTATGCGTTCTCTTTTCGGCAGTCATTTTCGGCCTTGCGGTCCGGTCATCGCTTTCTGCTAAAAAGTTCCAAACTTACATCTCAGAGGAAGAGGTTTTGAACCCGAAGAAGCCCGTTATCGGCTTTTGAATACGAAAAGGCGGGGAAAACCCCGCCTTTTGTCATTCTATTCAGCTTAACTTAGTGCGTCGTGGCTGATGGGCCTGAACTTTTGGCGGCCTTCGCAGCGGCTGCGGCAGCCTCTTCGGCGGCCTCATCCCACTCAATGGCTTCCGGTTCCCGCACCAACGCCTCTTTGAGGACCTCGGAGACGTGCTTGACCGGGATGATCTTCAACCCTTCCTTCACGTTATCCGGGATTTCGGCCAGATCCTTTTCGTTCTCTTCCGGGATCAGAACAGTCTTGATTCCGCCTCGCAGGGCCGCCAGCAGTTTCTCTTTCAAACCACCAATTGGCATTGCGTTACCACGCAACGAAACCTCACCCGTCATGGCTATATCCTTGCGCACCGGAATGCCCGTCAGCACGGACACGATCGAGGTCACCATTGCCAGACCAGCACTCGGGCCGTCTTTGGGCGTCGCCCCATCCGGCACGTGGACGTGGATATCCAGCGAGTCGAATTTCGGCGGCTTCACCCCGATCTGAGGCGAGATTGACCGCACATAGGACGAGGCCGCATCGATGGATTCCTTCATCACATCGCCTAGCTTACCGGTGGTCTTCATCCGACCCTTACCCGGCAGTTTCAGCGCCTCGATATGCAGCAGGTCGCCACCCACTGAGGTCCAAGCCAAGCCGGTGACAACGCCGACCTGATCGTCCTGTTCGGCCAGCCCATAGCGGAATTTTGGCACACCCAGGAATTCATCCAGGTTGCCAGGCGTCACAGTGACCTCTTCCGCCTCTTTCTTGATGATCTTAGTCAGCGATTTACGCGCCACCTTGGCGATTTCACGTTCAAGGTTCCGCACTCCGGCTTCACGGGTGTAAGTGCGGATGATCTTCTGCAGCGCCTCATCGGTCAGTTCAAACTCCTTGGCCTTCAGACCATGGTTCTTGACCTGCTTGCTGATCAGGTGCTGCTTGGCGATCTCGCTCTTTTCCTCTTCGGTGTAGCCGGCCAGCGGGATGATCTCCATCCGGTCCAGCAGAGGCCCAGGCATGTTGTAGCTGTTCGACGTGGTCAGGAACATTACGTTCGACAGGTCGTATTCGACCTCCAAGTAGTGATCCATAAACGTGCTGTTCTGTTCCGGGTCCAATACTTCGAGCATTGCCGAGGCCGGGTCCCCACGGAAGTCCTGACCCATCTTGTCGATCTCATCGAGCAGAATGAGCGGGTTCGTGGTCTTCGCCTTTTTCAGCGCCTGGATGATCTTGCCCGGCATCGAACCGATATAGGTCCGACGGTGCCCCCGAATTTCAGATTCGTCACGCACACCACCCAACGAGATGCGAATGAACTCGCGCCCCGTGGCTTTGGCAACCGATTTACCCAAGCTGGTTTTACCCACACCCGGAGGGCCAACAAGGCACATGATCGGGCCTTTCAGCTTTTTCGAACGCTGCTGCACCGCCAGATATTCAACGATCCGCTCTTTGACTTTCTCAAGCCCATAGTGATCGGCATCCAGAATATCCTGCGCACGACCCAAATCTTTTTTGACACGCGATTTCGTACCCCAAGGTAGGGCCAGAATCCAATCCAGATAGTTGCGCACAACGGTCGCTTCGGCGGACATCGGGCTCATGTTGCGCAGCTTCTTCAGCTCGCCTTCGGCCTTTTCGCGCGCCTCTTTCGACAGCTTGGTCTCTTCGATCTTGGCTTCCAGCTCGGCGACTTCGTTGCCGCCGTCTTCACCATCTCCAAGCTCCTTCTGAATGGCTTTCATTTGCTCATTCAAATAGTACTCGCGCTGCGTCTTCTCCATTTGAGTTTTCACGCGCGTCTTGATCTTCTTCTCGACCTGCAGAACCGACATTTCGCCTTGCATCAGGCCATAGACCTTCTCAAGCCGTTCGCTGACGCTGAGGGTTTCCAGCAGCTCCTGCTTTTGCTCGACCTCGATACCCAGATGGCCCGACACAAGGTCGGCCAGCTTGGCTGGTTCGGCGGTGTCGCCCACGGCGGTCAAGGCCTCTTCGGGGATGTTCTTGCGTACTTTGGCATAACGCTCGAACTCGTCCGCGACGGTGCGCAGCAATGCCTCGGTCGTGGTCACGTCACCCGGAATCTCGGTCAGGTACTCGGCGCGGGCCTCAAAGAATTCTTCGTTTTCAAGGAATTCCGTGATTTTCACACGCGCCTGGCCTTCGACCAGCACCTTTACGGTACCGTCCGGCAATTTCAGCAGCTGCAATACATTGGCCAGCACGCCCGACCGATAGATTCCGTCCTCAGTAGGATCATCGTCGCTCGGGTCGATCTGGCTGGACAACAGAATTTGCTTGTCGTCCTGCATCACTTCTTCCAGCGCGCGGACGGATTTTTCCCGTCCGACGAACAACGGCACGATCATATGCGGGAAAACCACGATATCGCGCAGCGGCAGCACTGGGTACGAGGAATTCAGGGGCTCTTGCATGCTCAATCCTTATCATTGGCAAGACGGCTCTGGTCCCTCATCGAGGCAACGCCCGGCCGTCTCCTGTCTTGGACGATAAAGGTGGGGCTGTATGCGCCCTGTTTCAACCTTACCGCCATTTCTCGGGGTGAGAATGACCTGACGTGTTCAGGACTGCAAGGCACCTGATGGACTATTCGGCGATTTTGACCATCAAAACGCGATGTGCCTATCAAACAGGCTCTATATCGCCCTGCGCTCGTTGCGCATGGAATTCGACCTGCCACGCATCGAAGGTTCCGGCGGCGATCGCGTCCCGCATACCCTGCATGATCTCTTGGAAATAGTGCAGATTGTGCCAGGTCAGCAGCATGCCCGAGATCATCTCGTTCGAGCGGAATACGTGGTGAAGATAGGCACGGGAATAGTTTGAACAGGCCGGACAGGTGCAATGTTCATCCAACGGACGCGGATCATCGGCATGGCGGGCATTCTTGATGTTCACCACGCCGTAACGGGTGAAAACCTGCCCAGTGCGCCCGGACCGAGACGGCAACACGCAGTCCATCATATCAATGCCTCGTGCGACGGCGCCGACAATATCGTCAGGTTTTCCGACACCCATAAGATAACGAGGTTTGTCGACAGGCAGCATGTCTGGCGCAAAGTCCAGCACGTCGAACATCGCTTCCTGCCCTTCGCCCACTGCAAGACCGCCGACGGCATAACCTTCGAAACCAATCTCTGTCAGCGCCTCGGCTGATTCCTCTCGGAAATCCTTTTCCAGCCCACCCTGCTGGATACCAAACAGGGCATGGCCGGGACGATCCCCAAAGGCGTCGCGCGACCGCTGCGCCCACCGCATCGAAAGGCGCATCGAGTCTGCAATTCGATCCCGGTCCGCAGGCAGCGCCGGGCATTCATCGAAGCACATCACGATGTCAGAGCCCAACAGGCGTTGAATCTCCATCGACCGTTCGGGCGTCAGTTCGTGGCGTGATCCGTCGATATGAGATTTGAAGGTCACGCCCTTTTCGGTCAGTTTGCGCAACCCGGCCAGCGACATGACCTGAAACCCTCCGGAATCCGTCAAAATCGGGCGGTCCCAGTTCATGAACTTGTGCAACCCGCCCAGACGATCGATCCGTTCAGCGGTCGGGCGCAGCATCAGGTGATACGTATTCCCCAGTAGAATGTCCGCCCCTGTGGCGCGTACACTTTCCGGCATCATCGCTTTGACCGTCGCCGCCGTACCAACAGGCATGAATGCAGGCGTGCGCACTTCACCGCGCGGAGTGTGGATGACTCCGGTGCGGGCCTTTCCGTCTGTGGCCTTCAGGTCAAATGAGAAACGGTCTGTCATGTGAATGCCTCAGGGTCGCTGAACCGGGCAGCAATTGCCCGATCTTCGCATGTATTGCAAGACGTCAGGGCAGTGACGCGACGCGGTCCGTGAACAGGTTGACGACCCCTGCCCCGTTCACATCCCGGCAAACACGCACCGCCGGCCTGTTCGCATCTGGTCGGGTCGCCCCGAACTGCGCACCATCCGCCACCACACGCAGCCCGGTTTCGACCATCTCGAACATGGGTTCATGCGTACAGGCAATCACCGCTGTCGAATCGTGAAGGCCGCATCCCTCTAACCCGCCGATATCCCTGTAGAACTTCAGATAGAACTTCGAGATATCGCGCAGGAACCCGCCCATTTCTGCAGACCGTGCGGCCAGCGCCTCGAAGTCTGCGGTCTCGTACAAAGTCTTCAGCGTGACATCCAAACCAACCAGAACGGTGTCGGGCGGCGACGCAAACACAGCATCCGCGGCGTGCACGTCATGATAGATGTTGGCCTCGGCATGTTCTGTAATGTTTCCGGGGCTAAAGACGGCACCGCCCATGATCACGAGCCGCTTGATATTGCTGGAAAACTCGGGGTCCAGCTGCATGGCGTCAGCAATATTGGTCAGCGGGCCGACGGCACAGACGACCAGCTCACCCTTATGTTCGCGCGCTCGATCCACAAGGAATTCGGCTGCTGTTAATGAGTGGTTTGACCCAATTTGGGGAATCTCGGTTACGTCGCCGAACCCTTCGGGTCCGTGCACATGTTCGGAAGGAGTGTGGGCGTCGGTGCCACGCGCAAAAGGTGCGCCTTCAGCGACCGGAGCGTCAATCCCCAGTTTATGCAGCAAGAACCGCGCGTTGCGGCTGGATTGGTGCACATGGGTATTGCCGAAAACGGTGGTCAGGCCGATCAGGTCGATTTCAGGTGCAGCGGCGGCATAGGCAATGGCCATCGCATCGTCGATGCCCGGATCTGTATCAATTATCAGTTTCATCTCTGCCCGATAGCGCAATCAGCGCAGGATGCAAAGCAGTCACATTCTAAATTTTCCGGGCGACATTCCTGTTTTCAGAGATTTGCATCCAATGACATACCCGCCATACCAGAGTTGAAATCGGGCGAGTCAATCCCCAAGTGTATACCATAGTACACAATAATACAGAGGACAGTTATGACCGAAGACCAGATCATTGGCCTACTAACATCGAACATTATTTACCTGCTTGCGGCGGCCCTGATTGTCGTCGTTATTCTCAAAGGCATCAAAATCGTGCCTCAATCCGAAAAATACGTGGTTGAGCGCTTTGGCCGCCTGCACTCGGTGCTTGGCCCCGGCATCAACTTTATCGTTCCTTTTCTCGATGTTGCACGTCACAAGATATCCATTCTTGAACGCCAGCTGCCGAATGCGACACAGGACGCAATCACCAAGGACAACGTTCTGGTTCAGATTGATACGTCGGTGTTCTATCGCATTCTTGAGCCGGAAAAGACCGTTTACCGGATTCGCGACGTTGATGGCGCGATTGCAACGACCGTCGCAGGTATCGTTCGGGCCGAGATCGGTAAGATGGATCTGGATGAGGTGCAGTCCAATCGTGCGCAACTGATTGAACGCATTCAGGAAAGCGTCGAGACCGCCGTTGATGACTGGGGCATCGAAGTGACCCGCGCCGAGATTCTGGATGTGAACCTCGATCAGGCCACCCGCGATGCGATGTTGCAGCAGTTGAATGCAGAGCGTGCCCGTCGTGCGCAGGTGACCGAGGCCGAAGGTCAGAAACGCTCAGTCGAGTTGCAAGCCGACGCAGAGTTGTACGCCGCCGAGCAGACCGCTAAAGCCCGTCGCATTCAGGCCGAGGCCGAAGCCTATGCAACCGGTGTGGTCGCCAAGGCCATTCAGGACAATGGTATCGAGGCCGCCCAGTATCAGGTAGCATTGAAGCAAGTCGAAGCCCTGAATGCGCTGGGCAATGGCACGGGTTCGCAAACCATCGTGGTCCCGGCAAATGCGCTGGAGGCCTTCGGCGATGCCTTTAAGATGCTGAAAGGAGGCAAGTAATGGCTGATCCCTTCTGGCTGACATGGTGGCTCTGGCTTGCCGGGGCGCTCGCTCTGGGCATTCTTGAGATCGTCTTGCCGGGGTTCATCTTTCTTGGCTTTGCGATTGGTGCGGCAGTAACGGGGATTTTGCTTGCGATCCCCGGAATTGCCCCGGGCCTGCCGGTTCTGCTGTTGATCTTTGCGGCCCTTTCGCTGGCTTCGTGGCTGATTTTGCGGCGCATGTTTGCCCTACCCCACGGGCAGGTGAAAACCTTCCGCCACGATATCAACGAGTGATCCAAATCGACGCAGCGTCCGTGGACCGCACGGCACTACTGGACGCTGCCCCAGCCTTTCCCTATATAATTTCTCAGGTAACATCCCCGAGGCATGAATGACGCATCCTAGTGAACAGTTCGAAGGTACGCCGCTGATTGCGCCTTCGACCATCGATCATCCACTTTATGAATCCGTGGTCGAAGCTTGCAGGACCGTCTTCGACCCCGAGATCCCGGTGAATATCTATGACCTGGGCTTGATTTACACGATCGACATCACCAAGGAAAACGCGGTCAAGGTCATCATGACACTGACGGCGCCCGGCTGCCCTGTTGCCGGCGAGATGCCGGGGTGGATCGTCGAAGCAATCGAACCTGTCGCTGGCGTCAAAGAAGTTGACGTAGAACTGATATGGGAACCCCCGTGGGGCATGGAGATGATGTCTGACGAAGCACGTCTCGAACTGGGTTTTATGTAATACGACGTTCTGGTCCTCTGATTGGGCCGCTGAACTATTAAAAAGGCTGCCCTGAACTCGGGGCAGCCTTTTCGCGTTAAAGGGCACATACGGCCTATTTGATATTGCAAGTCGTCTTTATCTCGTCCGCGCGTTGATCCAGTTCCTTGACGTAGTCGCCATTCAACATGCTGAGCCTTTTCTTCTCGGTTCCCGTAGCCAGGCCCAACAATGCACCTGCCGGAGTAATCGCAAAGATACTCTCGGCCTGTTGGTCCTCTGCATGCTTTTTTTCGGCCGCAATGGCCCGAAGATCACCCTCGGCTGTCGCGCAGTTTACCGGGTGCCGGGCGTCATCCGTTGCTGCATGCGCCATTCCTGTCGTCATAATGGCTGCAACAACAGCATTCATCATATTGAATTTATTATGAAAATCCCATATTTTCACCATCTTTGTTCGCCCCTTGCGTAAATGTCTTGTCACAACTTGCAGGCTAAGGTGAAGACCGGGAGTGACGCAAGTTTGCATTGGGCACTGGTCGTCTGGTTGCGTCACCTCCGGTAAAAGTTAGGTCAGCAGGCCTGCTATGTCTTGAGCCTGGCGCCTGCCGGCCCTAGATTGGGGTAACGTAGCGCAACGGAGACCACCATGTTTGGCATTCCCGGCAAGCAGGCCGTGACCATGACGCCCAAAGCGGCCGAGCAAATCGCGCGCCTGATGGCGTCTGGCGGTCATACCGGTCTTCGTATCGGCGTCAAAAAAGGTGGCTGCGCAGGCATGGAATACACCATGGACTACGTGGATGAGGCCGATGCCAACGACGAAGTGGTCGAGCAGGACGGCGCGCGTATCATGATCGCTCCGATGGCGCAAATGTTCTTGTTTGGAACCGAAATCGACTATGAGGTTTCGTTGTTGGAGTCAGGTTTCAAGTTCCGCAATCCAAATGTTGTGGACGCATGTGGATGTGGCGAATCCATCAAGTTTGATGAGACGCTTTCCCCGCAAAACTAAGTCGTCTGAAGGTGCACGTAGGTTTCATTGTACCGCTGTGTCAGGTGATCGCCGGCGCTTATTGTTTTGTCGGAATTCGGCGGGGCAACATTGGTGTCATAGGATGGGTTGAAGAACAGCGGGACTGAAACACGTTCCTGCACCCCACCAACGACACGGTGCTCGGTAGCTTTGACTTTCCCGGCTGTCCAGAATTCCAGCATCTCGCCAAAGTTAATGATGAATGTACCCGGCGTGGCCGAGACCGGCTGCCAGCTATCATCCGGCATGCGAACCTCAAGCCCGGACACTCCGTCTGTCGCCAACAGAGTCAGGCACCCATAGTCCGAGTGCGCCCCAATGCCAAAATCCCGATCACCCGCCCATGTCGGGCGTTCGGGGTAATAGTTCCCGCGCAAAAGGGCCATCGGCGTATCAAAGGCGCGATCAAAGCTTGTTTCATCCCGGCCCAAAGCAACGGCAATAGCCCGAAGAACCCGCATCGCCACCGCACAGGCATCGGTGTAGTAAACCCGGATAACATTCTGGAATTCTGCGGGATTCTCTGGCCATAGATTCGGCGCATACACGCTCAGCCCCTTTTTGGCATAAGAATTTCCCGCAGGCAGTTCATACCCGCAATCGAACACTTCCTTGAAATCCGGATTGGCCTTGGGGTCGACCTGTTCGGATCGCGGCGCGCCCCACCCCCGGTTTGAACCGGTCTTCGCCATATCAACGACCTTTTTCTGGTCGACAGGTAAATGGAAAAAGGCCCGATACATCTCGATCACGCTACGGACTTGATCGGCATGTAACCCGGTATTCGACACGGTCAAAAACCCGACTTCACCAACGGCATGCAGCAGCTTGGCAAGCTCTGAATCGTCACGTTTGTCCAGTTTTTTCAGGTCCAGATCGTCGATCATACTGCCCCCTCGCTTTTGACGCGGAACCTGCCCTTGTGGCCAGACCTTTGCAACCGGAATTGTCAGACCCGGCTGGTGGTGCTATCCGGTGACGAAACAACGACTTATCTTGGGGGATGCGTTATGCGACGCAAGTTGGCAGCTGGAAACTGGAAAATGAACGGGACTGCGTCGGAATTGCCCGAACTTCAGTCGCTGGCAACATCGTTTCCAAACGCATCCGTAGATGTCCTGATTTGTCCCCCCGCAACTTTGCTGCATCGCGCGGCTAAGACGGTGAAAGACACTCAGATTACAGTCGGAGGCCAGGATTGCCACGCAGCCGAGTCCGGCGCCCATACTGGCGATATCAGCGCTCAGATGCTGATGGATGCAGGCGCAAGCGCTGTCATTCTGGGTCATTCTGAACGGCGCGAGGATCACGGCGAACAGAATGAGGACGTGCGCGCCAAGGCCCGCGCCGCGATGGACGCAGGCCTGAAAGCAATCATTTGTGTCGGCGAAAGTCTGGAACAGCGCGAAGCTGCAAACACGCTGGACATCATTGGCGGTCAATTGTCCGGCTCGATCCCCGACCAATCGACCGGTGAAAACCTGATCGTCGCCTACGAGCCAATCTGGGCCATCGGCACCGGCAAGGTCCCCACCCTGAATGAGATCGGAGAAGTGCACGACTTCATCCGCAACCGGCTGGAACGTCGATTTGGCGAAGGCGTTGGCCGCTCGGTCCGCCTGCTGTACGGCGGCTCTGTGAAGCCCAGCAATGCATCCGACATCTTTGCTGTTTCAAACGTGGACGGCGCGTTGGTAGGCGGTGCAAGCCTGAAGGCAGAGGACTTCTCAGGCATTATCGACGCCCTGCAGAAAGCCTGAGGTCAGGCCAGTTTCATCGTCACCAGCCCAGCCACGATCAAGGCCGCCGCGATCAGGCGGGGCGCGGTTATGGCCTCACCCAAAAACATCACACCAACCATGAAGGCTCCGACGGCGCCGATGCCGGTCCAGATCGTATAGGCCGTGCCCAATGGCAGATCCCGCATCGCCAGCGCCAGCAGGCCGAATGACCCGATCATCGACACGCCCATCACGGCGGTGGGCCAAAGGCGCGAAAATCCGGCAGATTGCTTCATGGCAACCGCCCAAACAATTTCCAACAGACCGGCAAACAACAAGAATATCCAGTGCATAAGGACACCTCATATCTGTTCGGGTCGTCCCGAATGATCAGCCAATATGGCGAGGTCGTCCTCTTGCCCGTACATAAATCCTCTTGACCGATATTCAAGAGGATGCGAGGTCCGGATCGCACAGGCAGAGCAGCTAGAAACGGCCGTTAAGCATGTATTCCATGACCTGCCCTGAAAAGAGCTTGCTTAGGTAAGGAACAAGAATGACTAATGCCGACCTGAAAGCACCCAAGACCTGCATAATCTGTATGAAATGGGGGGATGCGTTCGGCCCCGACTATGTCAATTTGCTGTATGCGGCCGTCAAAGACCACATGGCGCTGGATCACGATTTCATCTGTATCACGGACAATGCCGAGGGACTGAATCCGGGTGTCAAAGTCGCCCCACTTGCGTTCCCACAGCTGGACAGGAATCTGTGGGTTCATGGCAAATGGCCCAAGCTGTTGATGTTTGACCGGAAGATCGTAGGCGATTATGACGCGGCACTGTTTCTTGATCTGGATCTCGTGGTCACCGGCCAGTTGGACCCGCTGTTAACGATCATGCTTGAAAGAGGTGGTCTGTACCTGATGCCCAAATTCCGTGGGTTTGTTTGGCGCATGATCCCGGCAGTAATCTGGGATCAGATTCCGTGGTTCATGAACAAGGTTACGCGGGGCAATTCCTCGATCGTCGGTTACGTCCCGTCCGAGCAGTTTCACCTATATGATGACTTTGACGGGGCAAGGGATCTGCCGAAATACGAGAACGACCAGAACTATATCTCGGCTCTGGCCACGGATCGGAAATGCTATCCCAAGAACTGGTGCATCGGGATTATCCATCTGGTTTATTACTGGCCGTTTGGCCTGATCTTCAAGAAATACAAAAAGCGCCCAAAGAGGCCCAAGATCGTGATCTTCAATGGTCGCCCGAACCCGAATGAATTGCTGGATGACAGCATCGGCTACTGGGGTTCGCGCCGTCGCCGCGCCTATGGTGGGATCGAATGGGTCGCCGATTACCTCAAGAAATACGGCACATAAAAAAGGCCGGGTCTGGCAAAGACCCGGCCTTTCTTGTCGCGGGTAGACCCGCTAGTTGGTCACGATTTCCGGCCCCATGAAGGTATTGGGCAGGTAGGTCGAAATCCACGGTATGTATGTCACCATGATCAGGAAGACGAACAGAACCGCCAGGAACGGCAGCGCCGCCTTCACAACGCTCATCATCGGCATTCCGGCCACACCCGAAGTCACGAACAGGTTCAGACCAACCGGAGGCGTGATCATCCCGATTTCCATGTTCACCACCATGATGATGCCCAAATGGATCGGGTCGATGCCAAGCTCGATAGCAATCGGGAACACCAGTGGTGCCACGATGACCAGCAGGCCCGAAGGCTCCATGAACTGACCGCCGATCAGCAGAATCACGTTGACCACGATCAGGAATGTCACCGGCCCCAGCCCCGCCGACAGCATGGCACTCGCGATATGCTGCGGCACTTGTTCATCGGTCAGAACGTGCTTCAGGATCAGCGCGTTGGCGATTACGAACAGCAATGTCACTGTCAGTTTGCCAGCCTCGAACAGCGTGTGCTTGGTGTCGGGGTGGAAAAACGCCGTAATCAGAGCATAAGGCTTTTTCAGCAACGGGATATTCTGCCCATCCCCATTGGTGCTGAGCGGCCCCATGTCCTTGTAGACAAAGCTGGCGATAAAGAAGGCGTAGACTGCGGCAACGGCAGCAGCCTCGGTCGGTGTGAATATACCGCCGTAGATGCCACCCAGAATGATGACGATCAGGAACAGGCCCCAACCGGCTTCGCGTGCCGACGTGAATATCTCACCCCAGCCTTTCCAGTCGCCCTTCGGCAGGTTCTTGACCTTGGCCATCACATAAATCGTGACCATCAGCATCAGGCCCGCCATCAGGCCCGGAATGACGCCCGCAAGGAACATCCGGCCCACCGAAACCTCGACAGCCGCCGCGTAAACGACCATCACGATGGACGGCGGAATCAGGATGCCCAGTGTACCCGCGTTACAGATCACACCGGCGGCGAACTCTTTCGAGTATCCAACCTGCCGCATCCCTGCGATCACGATCGAACCAATGGCGACCACAGTGGCCGGAGAGGAGCCCGACAGCGCGGCGAACAGCATACAGGCAAATACACCCGCAATGGCCAGACCGCCCGGCAAATGGCCAACGCAGGCAATCGAGAAGCGGATAATGCGCCGCGCCACACCGCCAGTCGTCATGAAGGACGAGGCAAGGATGAAGAACGGAATGGCCAGCAGGGTAAAGTGCCCCTCGAACGCTTCGAACAGCGTCCCAGCGACCGACGCCAGCGAACTGTCGGAATAGATCAGAAGGAACAAGGTCGAACTGAGGCCCAGAGCGACCGCAATCGGCACACCAATCAGCAGAAGGCCGATGACCATAGAGAATAGAAGTACGACGTCCATTAGTCATGCTCTCCTTGCTGAGCGCGGACTTCTTCGATCTCGTCCTCAACTTCGTGGCTGGCGACAAGGCGATCGGTCTCGCCACGCCAGATTTGTACTGCGACCTGCGCAAAGCGGATCACCAGCAGCAGCATCGACACCGGCAGCACCAGATACGGCACCACCTTGGGCAGCTTTTCATAGCCTTCGCCATAGTTGATAAGGTCCTCGAGGAAGCGCAGTGGCGCGACCATGGGAATATCGTCAACTTCGTAAAAGCTTTGGCTGCGTGCGTCGAAATTAAACCCGGTCGGGAACCAGCGGCCCGAGGTGGGCGGCAAGTCCGCAAACACGGCCCAATAGTCATATGAGCCTTTCAGCAGCAGCAGCGAAAATACCAAACAGCACGCCACCGCGATCAGCGCCAGAATGCGGCGTGGTGCCGGGGCCAACATGTTAAGGATGGCGTCCACACCCAGATGCGCGTGTTTCTTGACCGCATACGAAGCACCCAAAAGGACCAGCCAGCCAAAGGTGAACACCGTCAGTTCAAGCGCCCACAAGATGTTGGAATTAAAAACAAAGCGCGCGATCACATTGGCGAAGGTCACGACCGTCATCAGGCCCAGCAACGCCGCAATCATGGTCTCTTCGATATGGTCGACCAGCCCGCCTTGGCCGGGTTTCGAACCAGACATTTATCTGTCCCCACATTATTGGTGATGAGAGTAAGGTTGGCGGGCCTTTAGACGGCCCGCCCGGCCCACGCGTCGATTACTCCCCAGTGCCCGGACGCGCGGCCTGTGTTTCGGGATTAGAACCCGGCGTTGATGGCCTGAGCGGCGTCGATCTTGTCCTGACCAACGTCACCTGCAAACTGGTCCCAAACTGGCTTCATCGCATCGACCCAAGCCTGACGCTGCTCGGGGTTCAGTTCCCGAATGATGCCGCCCGCGTCTGTGATCGAGGCTTTGGCCGCTTCGTTCACTGCGAAGGCTTCTTTGTTCCGTGTCTCGGTCACTTCGCCGAGGATGGTCAGGAACTGATCCCGCACGTCGGGGTCAAGGCTGTCCAGCCAGTCGACCGAGGTCACAACCAGATAATCGATGATACCGTGGTTCGTCTCGGTGATGCCGTCCTGCACCTCAAAGAACTTCTTGCCGTAGATGTTCGACCAGGTGTTTTCCTGCCCGTCCACAACGCCCTGCTGCAGCGCGCCATAGACTTCCGAGAACGCCATCTTCTGCGGGCTGCCACCGATGGCTTCCATCTGTGCAACCAGAACGTCCGAGGACTGCACACGGAACTTCAGGCCGTTTGCATCCGACGGATCCTCTAGCGGTTTGTTTGCAGACATCTGCTTCATACCGTTGTGCCAGAAGGCTAGGCCCTGCAGGCCGCGGCGCTGCATGCTGTCCTTCATCGCCTGACCGTCAGCCGAAGCCTGGAACGCGTCCACAGCTTCGATGTTTTTGAACATGAACGGCAGGTCGAACAGACGGAACTGTTTGGTGAATTTTTCGAACTTCGACAGCGACGGCGCGGCCAGTTGGACGTCACCTTGCAGCATCGCCTCAAGCACCTTGTCATCGTTATAGAGCGTGGAGTTCGGATAGACCTCCATGCACATCACGCCGTTCATCTCGTCGTTCACACGCTGTTCCAGCAGCGATGCCGCGATGCCTTTGGGGTGTTTGTCAGTGTTTGTTACATGCGCGAACTTGACCACGATCTCGCCGTCGTCACAGGCCGCCATGGCGGCCGAGGCCGAAACGCTCAGCGCCAGCGCGGTGGCAGCAGTTGTAAGGAATTTCATCTGTCTTTTCCTCCCAGACTTCCAGAAACCTTTCGTCGACGCCGGATCGACGTCGCATGGCGCGCAGTGAAGCGAATCAATGACCACCGCTCAACTTTTTGTTCACGAATCCCGAAACTTGATATTTATCGTTTGTTTTCTGATTGTTACAGAACATCCATTTGCTGCCACCTCGCTGGTGCGCATCTGGCCGTGCGGAATTCCGCACATCCATCCCTCCCAATGTGCGGAATTCCGCACAAGCTTCGAATCAGATGAGCCGACTCACGTCTTGATTCCCTTGTGACCAGCCGCAGCCCGCATCCGCGGGCTGTCTGGCCCAACGCCTTTAAACGCATGATAATGCGGCCAAAGGCGGCTTGAGCCCCCGTTAGCGCCGATAGTCTTCGGGGCGAATCTGATAGCGCGCAAGTTTGTCGTAGAAAGTCTTGCGCGGCAGCTTCAACGCTTTTGCGGCATCCGAGGCTTTGCCATTGTGTCGACCCAATGCCGCAATCAGTAACGAGCGTTCTACACGCGCCATTTGTTCGCTCAGCCCCAGATCGGCGGCGCGCGATACCTCTTCGGGCATCCCTAACACGAACCGCATCGCGGCGGACATCAGCGACCGGGCATTGCCCGGCCAGTCATTGGCCATCAGTGACGCCATATGTTCCGGGGTAACTTCGGGTTCAGCTATGCCCGCTTGCTCAGCCGCCTGTGCGACATAGTGGCGAAATATAACCGGAATATCCTCTGGCCGTTCCGCAAGCGAGGGGATGCGCACACGCATGACGTCCAGACGGTAGAACAAGTCGGCATTGAATTTGCCCTGATCCGACAAGACCGCCAGATCGGCGGTCGTTCCTGCAACGATCCTTGAATCTGTACCCTGCTCTACCAACTCAAGTGCGGCGTATTGCGTGGCATCCGGCATGGCCGAAACCTCATCCAGAAACAGCGACCCACCAGCCGCATCCTCGCACACGCGCACCAATCCTTCAGGTGTCAGCCCTGACGCCGGGCGCTTGACGAATGGTCCTTGGCCAACGGGCGACATCAGATGCACCACCTCGGCCACTTTCGATATTCCGCTGCCCGGCGGCCCTGTGACCAAAACCTCTGCACCAGTTGGAGCGACCGACCGAACACGTTCGCGCAAGGCCTCGGCCTGTGCGGACAGGCCGAACAAAAGCCGCGCAGCCGGATCGCCCCGCTCAAGCTCTGATTTCATCGCGCGTTGTTCGATCACCTGCGCGCGCGCAGCCAGAGCACGCTCTAGTACGGACAGCAGGTCCGCTGCTGCACATGGTTTTTCCAGAAAATCGAACGCACCCTGCCCCATGGCCTGCACCGCCATCGGGATGTCGCCTTCTCCGGTCAACAGGACAACCGGCAAATCGGGATCCACCTCGCGCGCATAGTTTAGCAGATGAAACCCGTCCCGGCCGGGCATACGAATATCTGATACGATAACGCCGGGAAAATCCTCGCGAATGTGGTCTTTTGCGGCCACGAAAGACCCCGCCGTAACAGGGTCATAGTCAGCCAGCTCAAGCGTTTGCGCCAAGGCCTCGCGGATGGCGGCGTCATCATCGACCAGTAGAATTTTCCGCGTCATGCGACCTCGTGTTCCGTGAAAGGCTCAAGCTCGACCGTAAACAGTGCACCGGATTCGAGATTGGTGCCCCGGATATTACCCCCGAAACTCTGCACCAAACCATACGAGATCGAAAGCCCAAGCCCCATCCCCTCAGACGAACCAACGGCCTTGGTTGTATAAAACGGCTCGAACAGTTTTTCCGAGTTTTCGATGCCCGGCCCTATATCCCTAACCGTCACAGCCAGTTTGCTTGCGCGTTCGATCCGGATGCGGATAAGGCGATCGTCTTGCCCGCTCATGGCGTCGGCGGCGTTATTTATCAGGTTCACGAACACCTGGACCAACCGAACTTCACCGCCCCACGCGTATACCGGGCTGTTGGGTGCAGCCCAGTCCATGCGGACGTCATCGCTCCGCAACCGCGCTTCGGTCAATTCCACAGCCGTGTCGATCACCTGAACCAGATTGACCTTGCCCATCGGCTCGCTTTCGTTGCGCGCAAAGGCGCGCAGGTTCTTGATGATACGCGCCATACGCGCCGCCATTGCCGAGATACGCGTCAGGTTCTCGGACGCTTTCTCATCCCGTCCGCGGGACAGAAAGGCGGCACCGTTATCCGCAAATTGCTGGATCGCCATCAGCGGCTGGTTCAGCTCGTGACTGATCCCTGCCGACATCTGCCCCAAGGCGCTGAGTTTACCTGCCTGGATCAGTTCCTCCTGCGCATGTTTCAACGCGGCTTCAGCCTCTTCACGTTCGCGCACCTCACGTCGCAGAGCAGTATTCGCAGCCGTCAACGCCTGGGTACGTTGCGCGACGCGGCTTTCCAAAACTGTGTTGGCCTCAGCCAACGCGCGCCTGCGTTCGGTTGCCAGATACAAGAGCGCGCCGAAGGCAAGACAGATTGCTGCAACGGTGGCGGCCTGCAGCCTCGCCAAACGCCGTGCTGGGGCCACATCGACCAGAACCTCGGCCGTCATGTCGATGACTGGTAGATCCAACATCAGGTGCAACGCGCGGCTGGGCAGGTATCGACCCCAGTTCAACTGCCACACCTCATGCGGGCCGACCAGAACCGAGGCGAAATCGACTTCCCCGCCGTCCGGAGGTGACAAGCCCAACTGCCCTTCATCTCGACGCCAAAACAACAAGTCCGATCGGTTCGAGATAAAAACGACGCCGTCCCCATCGATGAAAAACACCGCCTCGGTGCTGCCTCGCCAGGTCTGTTCCACATCCTGCACATCGGCCACAACGATCAACACGCCTTCGACCTGACCAGCAGCGCCAAATGCGGGGGCGGCATAGGAATACGTGCGATCACCGCTGCTTTCGGCAACACCATGCGCGCTGCCCATCGCACCCTGCATTGCGCGTTGGAATGCGGGATGGTCAGCCATGTCTGGCCGCACCACCGGCTGCGCCGCGGCCAGAACCCGCCCGGTTCGGTCCAAATACACCATATTAACGGCCGAGGTCTTATCGGCCACGTCAAGCAATATTGCCCGCGCTGTCCTTTGTTGCGCGGGCGTTTCCAGATCGCGCAGGACTGGATGCGTGGCCATCAGAACTGCAAGTTCCTGATAAACCTGCATCTGAGTGCTGAGACGGTCTGCTGCCAACTCAAGGTCGGCCTCGGCCTTTTCACTGAGCTGCAACAATGCCTGGCGGTAGCCATAGGACCAGACGCCAGCCGTCAACAGGCCGACTGCAAACAAAAATCCCAAAATGAGCCAAACGCGTTGCATGACATAGGGTCTTGCATTCGGCGCGCGGCATGGCAAGTCTGCGCCGCATGAAGAAGGTATTTCAATCTCCGGTCGATCCGGGTTTCGTACAAAACCCCTACCCGTTCTATGATCAGGCCCGCGCGAGTGGCGATCTCGTCTTTTGGGAGGATTATGGGAAGGTTGCCGCAGTTTCGCAGCGGGCTGTTTCGGCCCTTCTGAAAGACCGTCGTTTTGGACGGGAAATGCCGCAAGAAATGCAAACCCTTGGCCCAGCACATCTAGCGCCGTGGCTAGCGGTCGAGGCGCACTCTTTGTTGGAAGCGGAACCACCACGACATACGCGTTTGCGCGCGCTGGTGATGCGGGCGTTCACCTCGCGCGCCATTGCGGCGCTTGAACCTTCGATTCACGACCTGACACAGTCGTTGATAGATGCATTTCCCGACCAGCCTTTCGATCTGCTGACCGCCTTCTGCACGCAAGTTCCTGTCATCACGATCTGCCGCCTTTTGGGCGTGCCTGAGGAGATGGCACCCAACCTTCTGCGCTGGTCGCATGACATGGTGGCGATGTACCAAGCCAGCCGCACGCCTGAGACCGAGGCTGTCGCTGCAAGTTCATCTCAGGAATTCACCGATTTTCTGCTCGACTACATCGAACAACGCCGCAACGACCCGCAGGACGATTTGATCACACGTTTGATTGTGGCTGAGGAGGACGGTGAAAAGCTCTCGCGAGACGAGTTGGTCGCCACCTGTATCCTGCTTTTGAATGCCGGGCATGAAGCCACAGTGCACTCACTTGGAAATGGCGTGAAGACCGTTCTGCAACTTGGCATTGGACTTCAGGCTATTGCGCCGGACAACATCGACCGAACGGTCGAAGAAATTCTGCGCTTTGACCCGCCGCTGCACATGTTCACCCGCTATGCCTATGAGGACATAGAGGTTTTCGAACACTGCTTTAAACGCGGAGATGAGGTCGCGCTGCTGTTGGGCGCGGCGAACCGCGATCCCGCGGTCTGGAACGAACCGGACAGATTTGATCCCACCCGCACCATTGTCACGAACACCAGTTTCGGCGCCGGTCTGCACTTTTGCGTTGGCGCACCGCTGGCCCGCATGGAGATGCGCATCGCGTTGTCGGCTCTGTTCGAACGCTGTCCTGACCTTCGCCTGGCCGCCGAACCAGAATATTCGAACACCTACCATTTTCACGGGCTGACCAAATTGATGGTGCAGACCTAGCTTTCAATCAGCGCTTTCAGAGGCAACATGGTAGTGGACTTGATCTCTTCCATCGACAGTAAGGCGGTCACGTTGTGAACGCGCACTTCTGAAATCAGCGCCTGATAGAATTCGTCATAAGCGCGCGCATTTTTGACCCGCACCTTGAGGATATAGTCGATGTCTCCGGCCAGCCGATGCGCCTCTTGCACTTCGGGCCTGTCTCGGAGTGCTTTTAGGAACTTGTGCTGCCAGTCAGCCTCGTGTTCCGATGTGCGAATCAGCACGAAAAACGTGGCCTCAAACCCCAGCGCCTCGGCATCCAGCAAAACGGTCTGCTGACCGATCACCCCGGACCCTTTCAGCTTGCGTATCCGATTCCAGACCGGGGTCTTGGAACTGCCAACACGGGCGGCTATTTCGTCCAGCGATTGGCTTGCGTCCCGCTGCAGCTCGACCAGAATTTTCCGATCCGTATCGTCAATCCGCACCGACATTCCAATTTTCCTTTCGTTTCGAAACCAATGTCCCAATTTGTTATCAGCTCAGAACATTTGTCCTTATTTACCCGCCCATATGGCGCATTGGCGGGAATATTTCCTATATTGCAACTCAAGTCAAACCACACTCGGGACACGAAATGCAGCTTACGCAATCATATGATGGCACAGGACATGTCGACTTTGTCGGCGCGGGTCCCGGCGATCCGGAATTGCTGACGCTCAAGGCGCTGAATGCGTTCGAGCGTGCAGACGTTGTCCTGCATGACCGCCTGATTAGCGACGAGGTTCTGGCATTGGCCGGCAAGACCGCCAAACTGGTCGATGTCGGCAAGGCTGGTTTCGGCCCGTCGTGGAAGCAGGAAGACATTGACGCCCTGTTGGTCGACTACGCCCTGAAAGGTCAGCGCGTCGTACGCCTGAAATCCGGCGACCCGACCGTATTTGGTCGCTTGGATGAAGAGATCGAGGCAGTTGAGGCTGCTAGCATCTCGTGGCGGATCGTACCGGGTATCACCGCTGCATCCGCAGCAGTGGCCGGAATTGGTCAAAGCCTGACACGTCGCGGACGCAATTCTTCGGTTCGGTTTCTGACCGGCCACGACATGAAGGGATTTGCCGATCACGACTGGACTGCGCTGGCACGCGCGGGTTCGGTTGCGGCGATTTATATGGGCAAGAAATCCGCCCGGTTTATCCAGGGCCGCCTGATCATGCACGGAGCCGACCGGCAGACGCCTGTGACCCTGATCGAGAACGCCTCGCGACCCGATCAGCGCGTTCTGGAAACGACTCTGGATCAGCTTCCGACCGATCTGAACGCCGCCGAGATGGACGGCCCAACACTGACATTTTATGGCCTCGCCCCGCGCCAAGCGGCCCAGGCCCTGACCGAATTCAAGAAGGAGCACGCCTGATGGCCCGCGCTTTTACCCCCAAAGTGGTCACTGCCAACGATTTGTTGGAAGGTGACGTGATCTATCAAACCGAAGACGACCGCTGGTCGCGTGAACTGTCCGAGGCCGAGCTGATCACGGACGAGGCCCATGCGCAGGTGCGTCTGTTGGATGCGTCGCGTCAGGCCAACAAGATCGTCGGCGCCTATCTGGCCGACGCCGTCGCCGGTGACAACGGCCCTGAGCCGACCCACTTCCGGGAAGACTTCCGCCGCACCGGCCCGTCCAACTATGCCCACGGCAAACAAGAAACATCCACGCAGCCCCGGGCCTGACCTCTGGCCCGTCTCTCTCCCCTTCTAAAGGCCCCACGGTTCGGGGCTGCAACTAAGGACAGCTAAACATGTATCGCTACTCCGAGTTCGACACAGCATTTTTGGCAGAACGTAATGCGCAGTTCCGCGCGCAGGTCGAGCGTCGTATCGACGGCTCGTTGACCGAAGACGAATTTAAACCCCTGCGCCTGATGAACGGCCTGTATCTGCAGTTGCACGCATACATGCTGCGGGTCGCGATCCCCTATGGCACACTGTCCAGCGCGCAGATGCGCCAACTGGCCCTGCTGGCTGAGAAGTGGGACAAAGGCTATGGCCATTTCACCACCCGTCAGAACATCCAGTACAACTGGCCGAAACTGAACGACGTTCCGGACATGCTGGACGCGCTGGCCGAGGTTGGCATGCACGCCATCCAAACCTCAGGCAACACCATCCGCAATGTGACCGCCGACCATTTCGCCGGTGCTGCCGCAGATGAGGTTGCCGATCCGCGGCCCTATGCCGAGCTACTGCGCCAATGGTCGACCGACCACCCGGAATTCCAGTTCATGCCGCGTAAGTTCAAGATCGCCATCACCGGCTCGGAAAACGACCGTGCCGTGATCAAGGCGCATGACATCGGTCTGCAACTGGTCGAGCGTGACGGTGTGTTGGGCGCTCGCGTAATCGTTGGTGGCGGTCTGGGCCGTACGCCCATGATCGGCAAGGAACTGTCCGAGTTCGTCGCCTTCGACGACCTGCTAGCGTATCTCGAAGCCACCGTTTCCGTGTGGAACCAGATCGGCCGTCGCGACAACAAGTACAAAGCCCGCATCAAGATTACCGTGCATGAACATGGCATCGACGCGATCCGCGCCAAGGTGAACGAGCGCTTCCTGAAGGTCCGCCCGCAATTCAAAGGCGCGGATATGAACCTGCTGGAAGAGATCAAGGGCCACTTTGCCCCGCCAACCTTCCGCGAAGCCTCGGTTGCATCGTTCGAAAGTGCCTACACCAACGATCCGGTCTTCCGGTCTTGGGTCGACACCAACATCGCGCCGCACAAGAACGCGGACCACGCGATCGTCACCATCTCGATCAAGAAGCACGGCCAGACGCCGGGCGATGCGACAGCTGAGCAGATGCGCGTGATGGCTGATCTGGCCGAAGAGTTCGCCTATGACGAACTGCGCATCAGCCATGAGCAGAACGTGATCCTGCCGCATGTCCACAAATCGGACCTGCCCGCGATCCATGCGAAGCTGAAAGAGTACGAACTGGCAACTGCCAATATCGGCCTGATCAGCGATATCATCGCCTGCCCCGGCATGGATTACTGCGCACTGGCAACGGCGCGTTCAATCCCGGTCGCGCAAGAGATTGCGACCCGTTTCGACGACCTGAAGCTCGAGCATGATATCGGCCACCTAAAGATCAAGATCTCGGGCTGCATCAACGCATGTGGTCACCACCACGTCGGTCACATCGGCATCCTGGGTCTGGATCGTGCTGGCGTCGAGAACTACCAGATCACTCTGGGTGGTGACGCGACCGAAACAGCCGCCGTTGGCGACCGCACCGGTCCGGGCTTTGCCTATGATGAGATCGTGCCAGCCATCGAACGCATCGTGGACACGTATCTGACACAGCGTGACAGCGCCGAAGAAACGTTCTTGGAAACCTATCGCCGCGTAGGCATGGCACCGTTCAAGGCGGCGCTTTACCCCGAGGCACAGGCCAATGCCGCTTGACCTGATCCAGACGGAACTGGGCAAAGACCGCGCAGAGCTGACCGAACAGGTCGAAGCGCTGAACGCCCGGTTCCGCCACCACAGCGCCCATGATGTTATGCACGGCGCGCTGGAAGAGATCGAAGAACTGGCCCTAGTGTCCAGTTTCGGTGCGGAGTCGGTGGTGTTGCTGCACATGGCGGCGGTAGTCGATAAGATGACGCCGGTGCTGTTCGTGGACACGCAGATGCTGTTCACCGAAACGCTGGAATATCAGCAAGAGGTCAGTGAACGTCTGGGGCTGAAAAATGTCCGCATCATCCACGCCGAGGATGAGGACGTGCAGCGCGACGACCCCTATGGCGCATTGCGCCTGCGGGACACTGACGCGTGCTGCAATCTGCGCAAAACCTTCCCGCTGCAAAAGGCACTGGCGGGGTATGACGGATGGATCACCGGTCGCAAACGGTTTCAGTCGGGCACACGCGCCGCGCTAGACTTCTTTGAGGTCGAAGACGGCACTGGCCGGATCAAGGTCAATCCGCTGGCCCATTGGGCGCCCGAGGATGTGCGCGCCTATATGGACGAAAACAACCTGCCCCGGCATCCGCTGGTGGCCAAAGGTTACCCCTCGATCGGCTGTGCGCCCTGCACCTCGCCGGTCAAAGAAGGCGAAGACCCCCGCGCCGGACGCTGGCGCGATCAGAACAAAGAAGAATGCGGCATCCATTTTGTCGACGGCAAAATGGTTCGCGCTGGAGAGAAAACATGAACGTAATCGTAACGGATGAGGGGTTCGCCCCAGACGACTGGACAGATGGCTTTGTCACGCTCGAGGACGCAGCCAATGATGTGGTTGCGCTGGACGTGGCCTCGGACACTGACCCTGATGAGCTTGTCGACCGCCTGGGCAGCGCCCGGATGGTCCGCGTGGACTTCCCGTCTTCGGCGGATGGTCGCGGCTTTACCATCGCGCGCGTGTTGCGCCTGAAAGGCTACACCGGTCGTCTGCGGGCCAAGGGCCATGTTCTGGCCGACCAATACGCCATGGCGCGCCGCAGCGGGTTTGATGAGGTCGAAATCGACGACGCACTTGCCAGCCGCCAGCCCGAAGATCAGTGGCTGGCCCGCGCCGATTGGAAAGACCACAACTATCAGGCCCGCCTGCGCGGCTAAGATCGCCAATCGCCAGCTTGTGACTTCAAAGGGGCATTTAGCCCCTTTTCCTGACTTGGATCAAAGATTAAACGGAGATGTCGGTTTACCCAGCCGATAGTGAAACGATGACAGAGATGAAACCCGTGACCGAAGTAACCGCCGTCAAGGCCCCCGTCCTTCCGGACGCACAGACCGTAACAGACGTCAAACATTGGACCGACAGCCTGTTTTCCTTCAAGGTGTCGCGTCCTGCCTCGCTGCGGTTCCGTTCAGGCGAGTTCGTTATGATCGGCCTGCTTGGCGACAACGGCAAACCGCTGCTGCGCGCCTATTCGATCGCTTCGCCGTCCTGGGACGAAGAGCTGGAGTTCTACTCGATCAAGGTCCAGGACGGTCCGCTGACCTCAAAGTTGCAGCACATCAAACCGGGTGATCAGATCATCTTGCGGCCAAAGCCCGTCGGTACGCTGGTCCACGACGCCCTGCTGCCCGGTAAGCGTCTGTGGTTCTTTGCCACCGGAACAGGTTTCGCACCCTTCGCCTCGCTGCTACGCGAGCCGCAGACTTATGAGGATTATGACGAGGTCATCATCACCCATACCTGCCGGGAAGTGGCTGAGCTGGAATATGGCCGTCAGTTGATCGAAAGCATCCGTCAGGACGAAATGCTGGCCGAGCTGATGGGCGAAGGCTTTGCCGACAAGATCCGCTACTACCCCACCACGACGCGGGAAGAGAGCCCCAAGATGGGTCGCATCACCGAGTTGCTGAAAGACGGCACGGTCTTTACCGATCTGGGCATCGAAGGCGGCATCAAACCGGATACTGACAGGGCGATGGTTTGTGGTTCGCTGGCCTTCAACCTCGACATCAAAGAGATTTTGGAAGAGTTCGGCCTGCGCGAAGGTGCCAATTCCGAACCCAAGGAATTTGTCATCGAAAAAGCCTTTGTTGGTTAATCCAACACGCCAGTCCGGGGCAATTTACCCCGGACTGGCGAAAAACCCCTGACAAAACCCGGAATTTTCGGACTGGCCTGTACTTATGCCGCTTGAAACGGCGTGCAGGCCAGTCTAAATTCCGACCTCGAAATTCTGCAATCATCAAAGGAATGAACCCATAGCTCGCAGACCTCACAACGCGCCGCCGCAGAGAGACACCGGCCCCCGCGTCAATGACAAGATCCGTGCCCCTGAAATTCGCCTGATCGGCGCCGAAGGCGAAAACGTCGGGGTGGTTCATCCCGCCAAAGCCATGCAGATGGCCGCAGATGCCGGACTTGATCTGGTCGAGATTTCGCCCAACGCGAACCCGCCAGTCTGCAAGATCATGGACTTTGGTAAGTTCAAGTATGAACAGCAGAAGCGCGAAAGCGAAGCCCGCAAAAAGCAAAAAGTCATCGAGGTGAAAGAGGTCAAATTCCGCCCCAACACCGATACCCATGACTACGACGTGAAGATGCGGAACGTTTTCAAGTTTCTTGAAAACGGCGATAAGGTCAAAGTCACGCTGCGTTTCCGTGGCCGCGAGATGGCGCACCAGAACCTTGGACGTGAGCTTCTGGAACGTGTTGCCGCCGACACCAAGGAAATCGGCAAGGTGGAAAACATGCCGAAGATGGAAGGCCGTCAGATGATCATGATGATCGGCCCACTGCCACAGAAGTAAGCGCTGTGCTTTCTATTTGGAAACCCTGTCAGATCCGCTCTGACAGGGTTTTTTATTGGTTTTGAGGCACCGCGCCGTGCGAAGGTTCACGGGGCGCAGGACACCTTAGCCGGGGATCGAAGCTGAAATCGCCCGGCCAAGCTTGCCGACAAGCTCGTCTATCTGCGCATCCTCAATAATGAACGGTGGGGCAAGCAGGATGTGATCGCCCAGTCGCCCATCCCGCGTGCCGGACATCGGATAGCAGATCAGTCCCTCGGCCAGCGCCGCCTTCTTAACTTTGCCCGCAACACCGTGGGAAGGATCAAACGGCGTTTTTGTGTCACGGTCGGCCACCAGCTCCAGCCCTCGGAACAGGCCCCTGCCGCGGATATCGCCGACGTTCGGATGCTGACCAAACGCGGCCTGCAAAGCAGCTTGCAGCTTGTCGCCCATGACACCGGCGCGTTGCGGTAGTTCACGCGCGGTCAGTTCGGTGACAACGGCCAGGGCTGCGGCGGTTGCAACCGGATGGCCGATATAGGTGTGCCCGTGCTGGAAAAACCCGGATCCATCCCGGATCGCATCGTAAATCCGGCCTGTGCACATCATGGCACCAATCGGCTGGTATCCAGCCCCCAACCCTTTGGCGATGCAAAGGATGTCCGGGGCTACGCCGTCATGATCGCAGGCAAACAGATGCCCTGTTCGTCCCATGCCGCACATGACTTCGTCCAAAATCAGCAACACCCCATACTGGTCACAAATCTCGCGAATACGTTTGAAATATCCCTCAACAGCAGGAACTGCGCCCAGTGTTGCCCCCACCACCGGCTCTGCCATGAAGGCCATGACCGTTTCGGGACCCAAGCGCAGAATCTCAGCCTCCAGCTCATTGGCGACACGCTGGCCGTAGTCAAAGCTGCTCTCGCCATCAAGCTTTTCAGCATATTCGAAACAGGGAGCGATATGAGTCATTTCGATCAGCATCGGCGCAAACTGCGCCCGCCGCCATTCGTTGCCCCCTGCCGACAATGCCCCCAAAGTATTCCCATGATAGCTCTGACGCCGCGCAATAACGCGGCGACGCTCGGGCTGACCGATTTCAAGGAAGTACTGCCGGGCAAGTTTCATCGCTGCCTCGGTTGCCTCGGAACCGCCTGAGACAAAGTACACACCATCCAGATCGCCCGGCGCATGTTTCACCAGCAGATCAGCCAGCGCCTCGGCAGGTTCGGAAGTCATGAAACCGGTATGCGCAAATGCGATCTGTTCGACCTGCCGCTGCACGGCCTCTATAACCGCCGGGTTTGAATGACCAAGGCAGGACACTGCCGCATCACCACAATCCAGATAACGCTTCCCTTGATCGTCAATCAGGTAGCATCCGTCGCCGCCAACGGCGATCGGCAGATCAGATTTGGTATGACGAGGAAAAACGTGACTCATGGCTGAGTTCCTTTCAAAGCCGCGATCAGCGCCGATACCGACGCTGCGTTGTTAGCCCAGGTATTGCCGTCCCGGTCGGTCAGGCTGTTTTCAAATCCGACCCGTACATCCCCACCGCGCTCCGCTGCTGCCAAAAGACAAGCATGCTCTTGCTTTCCGAACGCACAAACCATCCAACGGGACGGGTTTTGCGGAAAGTGGTCAAGGTCTTGTGGCGTGGATTCCTGTCCTGAGGTGTACCGCCCCAGGACCAACAACCGATCAGTTTGTCCGTCTCGTACGATCCCACGGGCCTGCCAGTCCACCAGCAAAGCCGCGTCTTCATCGTTATAGAGAATATGCTGAACGCGCGTCCCTTGCTCCGCGCACAATCCATAAACCTTGTCCGCCAAATCTGGCGCTCGCGCAATTTCGCGGACAGAGATCGAGGCCCAATTCGGCTTCACTTGCTGCAAACACTGAAACTGGGCTGGGACATCAAATACACCTGCTGCTTCAGTCGTAATCTGAATGTCCACCGTGGGCACCGCACGACGCAACTCGGACATCGTCTCAAGGTAACGCCCGGAATCCAAAGAGTGCTGCCCCTGATCATCTCGCACATGCAGGTGAATTCCATCCGCTCCTGCCTGATAGCAGCTTTGCGCGGCGGATACGATTTCGAGCAACGACACTGGAAGCTGGGCGTGATCTACGTGTCCCCTACGTGCACCGTTCGGCGCTACCAAAACATAGGGCATTTGTGTTTGTGACAGTGTCTCGGACATAAGAATAACCTTTGCGACTGTTGATCCAGTTAATGACCTCACGTCCGTTTTCAATTTACATTTTTCATAACATTTGTTTTTCTTTTCCGCATGGCCATAACCCCGAACCAGCTCGCCGACATCTTGCGACGGCAGATAGACCAGCTGCCTCCTGGTTTGCAGATGGCCGCAAAGTACATTCTGGATCATCCCGCAGATTTCGGGCTGGATCCAATCCGGGAAACCGCAGCAAAGATCGGCGTCAGCTCGAACGTCCTGGTGCGGCTGGCGCATCGGATGGGGTTTGATGGCTTCGACGCTCTTCGTGCTCCGTTTCGCGGTGCTTTGGTCACGGATAGCGAGGATAACCTCAGCCAAAGCTGGCTTGCCGACATGCAGGACGATGACACATTCAGTGCTGCGCAGTCGAAATTCGCACAGAACGCACAGAACGTCGTAATGCGATCCCTGCGGTTAATGAACCCTGAACGCGTCAGGCAGGCCGTTGAAATCATGACGTCTGCAGACAGGTGCTTTGTCACAGCCACGCGCGCAAGCTATGCCTTGTCTTACTATTTTTCTTATGCCGGGCGCATGGCGCATCCCGGTCTCCAGCTTGTTCCCCGCCACATGGGGTCCGCGTCAGACGATCTGCTGGATGCAAACCCAAACGACTGCCTGATCGCCATCACCGTCCACCCCTATTCCGCCGACACCATCCAATCGATGCGACTGGCGCGGCGCATGAGCATGCCGATCATCCTGATTGCCGATAGCGAAGTAATCGCACCCGGGATCGAACCGAACGTGGTCTTCCCGGTCAGCACGCGGTCTCTGCATCACTTCTCAAGCTATGCCGGGGCCATGGTGGTTCTGGAATGTCTTCTGGGCCACCTGTTTCAGGCAGGCGGAGACGCTGCGCGCGATCGAGTAGACGAATACCAAAAATCCCGAGAAGACACAGGCGCATACTGGCGACCGTCTAAGCCGCCCAGAATACGACGCAGATGAAAAAGCCCCAGCGCAAGCGCCGGGGCTTTTTTGGCTGGCTTCACCTTACATACAGGCTTCAATGGCCCGCTTGGTCATGACACTGACCAAATGCGCGCGATATTCTTTGCTGCCGTGCAAATCACCAATCATGTTCGCAGGGTTGATGTTCAGCCCGGTCAGGGCATCCTGCCGAAACTCCTTATTCAGGGCTTCTTCGGCCTCGGACCACCTGAATACACCGTCCTCGCTGGCGCCGGTCACGGCAACGCGAACACCGTCCGCGAAACGTGCGAGATAAACGCCGACCAGCGCAAAGCGCGATGCGGGTTGCAGGAACTTCTGGTAGCTCGCCGCCTGCGGCACCGGAAAATTGACCGAAGTGATGATCTCACCCTCGTCCAAGGCCGTGGTGAACATTCCTTCAAAAAAATCGTCCGCCGCAATTTGGCGTGTATTGGTGATGATCGTAGCACCGGACGCCAAGGCGCCTGCCGGATAACAAGCGGCCGGATCATTGTTGGCCAGCGACCCACCGATGGTTCCGCGGTTACGCACTGCTGGATCTCCGATCTGTCCAGCCAGCGCAGCCAGCGCCGGATAATTGCTGGCGGCTTCTGACGCCACTGTCGCGTGCGTTGTTGCGCCACCAATGGCCACCGATCCGTCATCCTCAATGCAGACACCCTGCATATCGGGAATCCCACCCAGCGACACCAGCGTGGATGGCGCGGCCAAACGTTGTTTCAGCGTCGGGATCAGGGTCTGACCGCCCCCCAGCGCCTGCGCATCCTCGCCTCCCAACGCCGAAACGGCATCAGCAATGGTCGAGGGCTTCTCAAACTCGAAATTGTACATTTCGTCTTCCTTTCCGAAAGGCGCGGATCCGCCCTTCATCTGGCTAAAAATACCTCGGGGGTCCGGGGGCTGGCCCCCGGTCCACCCTTGTCGCTTAGCTGTTCATCGCCGCCCAGACACGTGACGGGCTCACCGGCATATCGATGTGATCGACCGCCTTGCCGCCCGAGTTCAGCGCATCCAGCACCGCGTTTACTACTGCAGGCGGTGAACCGATTGCTCCGGCTTCGCCGCAGCCCTTCACACCCAACGGGTTATGCGTACAGGGCGTCTGGCTGGAATGATCGACACCATAGAAAGGCACGTCATCCGCGCGCGGCATCGCATAGTCCATGAAGGACGCGCTCAGCAACTGACCGTTTTCGTCATAGGCACAGTTCTCCAGCAGCGCCTGACCAATACCCTGACCGATACCGCCATGGACCTGACCGTCCACGATCATCGGGTTAACGATGTTGCCAAAGTCATCCGCTGCGGTGAAGGCCTCGATAGTGACCTGACCGGTCTCGGGATCAACCTCGACCTCACAGGCATAGGCTCCTGCCGGGAAGGTAAAGTTGGCCGGGTCGTAGAACGCGGTTTCCTCCAGCCCGGGTTCGACTTCCAGCGGATAGTTGTGCGGCACGTAGGCCGTCAGGGTCACATCACCCCAGGCCACCGATTTATCGGTGCCCGCGACGCTGAACTGACCGTCCTTCAGCTCGATATCGGCCTCAGACGCCTCCAAAAGATGCGCCGCAATCCGCTTGGCCTTCTCGATCACCTTCTCGGTCGCCTTCACCATGGCCGAGCCACAGACGGCCAGCGAGCGAGAACCGTATGTGCCCATACCAAACGGGATCTTGGAGGTGTCACCATGAACGATCTCGACCATCGACTCGTCGATACCGATCATGTCAGCCACAACTTGCGGGAAGGCGGTTTCATGCCCCTGACCGTGGCTGTGTGCACCGACCATGACACTGATCGAACCGGTGGCGTTCACGCGCACCGTCGCGGCGTCATAGAGACCTGCCCGGGCCCCCAGCATACCGACAATGTTCGAAGGCGCGATCCCGCAAGCCTCGATATAGCAGTTGACGCCCAAACCGCGCAGCTTGCCGTTGGCTTCGCTTTGCGCACGGCGTGCCGCAAAACCGGCCAGATCGGCTGCAGCCTCAAGCTTGTCCATCGTCCCGTTGTAATCCCCGGTGTCATAGGTCAGCGCGACCGGCGTGTCATAGGGGAACTGGGTGACAAAGTTCTGACGGCGCAGGGCAATCGGATCGACGCCCAACTCTCGTGCTGCTTTATCGACGACACGTTCCAGCTGATAAGTCGCTTCGGGACGGCCAGCGCCACGATAGGCGTCCACCGGTACCGTGTTGGTGAACATCGCCTTCACATTCACCTGAATGACCGGTGTCTTGTAGTTACCTGCCATCAAGGTACCGTGCAGCCAAGTCGGAACCGAGCTGGAGAAGGTCGACAAATACGCACCAAGGTTCGCATAGGTGTTGGTGCGCAGGCCGATGAAGTTGTTGTCTGCATCCAGCGCCAGTTCGATCTTGCTGACATGGTCGCGGCCATGGGCATCGGACATGAACGCCTCAGACCGGCTGGACGTCCACTTGACCGGACGGTTGCAGGCCTTGGCGGCAAAGGTGCAGAACGCCTCTTCCGCATAATGGAAGATCTTTGTCCCAAAACCACCACCCACATCCGGGGCCACCACGCACACTTTATGTTCGGGCAGGCCCAGAACAAAAGCACACATCAGCAGGCGGATCACGTGCGGGTTCTGCGACGTGGTGAAGAGCGTGTATTCGTCCGTACCACGCTTATACTCACCCACCGCCACGCGCGGCTCCATCGGGTTGGCGACGAGGCGGTTGTTGACCAGATCCAGCGTCGTTACGTGGGCTGCGTTGGCAAAGACCTCATCGACCTTGGCGTCGTCCGTCTCACCCAGTTGCCAGTCATAGCAGATGTTGTTCTTCAGATCGTCATGAACCAGCGTCGACCCATCCTGAGCAGCAGCTTTCATGTTCATGACAGCCGGCAGTTCCTCGATATCCAGATCGATCACCTCGGCCGCATCACGGGCCTGTTCGAGACTGTCGGCCACAACGGCCGCAATCGGGTCGCCCACATGGCGTACCTTGCCTTGTGCCAAAATGGGGTGCGGCGGCTCCTGCATCGGCGCGCCGTGCTTGTCGGTCACCTCCCAGCCGCAGGGCATCCCGCCCACGCCTTCGAAATCCTTACCGGTGAAGACCTTGACCACGCCCGGCATGCCTTCAGCTGCAGAGGTGTCGATACTCTTGATCCGTCCATGCGCGATATCAGACCGCAGGAAATGTACATAGGCCTGGCCATGTACGTTGATGTCGTCGGTATAATTGCCCGCTCCGGTCAGAAAGCGTACGTCTTCGCGCCGCTTGGAACTGGCTCCGATGCCACTGTCTTTGGGCATTGCTTGTTCTCCTCCCATAAACGGATGCTGCGCATCCTGTCTCATCCCACGGGCGTCTCCCCTGACGCCCGCAGCGGCATCATTCGGCAGCGATGCTGCTGACGTCCTGACCGGATGCGGCCATGATCGCCTTGACGATGTTGTGGTAGCCGGTGCAACGACACAAGTTGCCTTCCAGATACTTGCGCACTTCGGCTTCAGTCGGGCGCGGGTTTTCTTTCAGCAGCGCAGCCGCGCTCATCACCATACCCGGCGTGCAGAAGCCACACTGAAGTCCGTGATGATCCTGAAACGCCTGCTGGATCACGTTTAGCGATCCGTCCGCGTTGGCCTGACCTTCGATTGTGCCCACATCCGCGCCGTCAGCTTCAAGCGCCAGCATGTTGCAGGATTTGACCGCTTCACCATTCACGTGCACTACACACGCGCCGCATTGCGCTGTGTCACAACCCACATGAGTACCAGTTAAGTTGAGATGATCGCGCAAGAAACCGGACAGCAACGTCCGCCCTTCCACGTCACCGCTCACGGTCTTACCGTTCACGGTCATTGAGACCTTGGTCATAAGATCCTCCCCTATTGGCTTTTATCGCTATCGTCGAGTTAAACACGGGAAAATTTGTTTGAGAACAAAAATATTTAGCGCCAATATCCGACGTTCGTAGGGGTCGTCTTTTCTATCTCGGCGGCCTAAGAAGAACGGCCAATTTCCGCCACATCATCTTTTGCGCGAAGCTCTTGGTTGCGGTCGTGTGGGGATTTCTTTCAACAATCCGCCAACACCCATCCCCGCAATGTCTGCGCCGGTTGTTTCGACCCCGCACGCAACGCGCGACAGGACCCAGTCCGCTCCGTTCAATGCCGGGGAACGGGCGCATCCGGGCAGTCCTATCACCGGCCTTGAACCTAACGTTCCCAGAAACAGCAGATTACCGGGATCGACGGGCATGCCAAACCTGTCCACCTGACCGCCTGCGGCACGAACGGCCTGAGGTGCGACGTCAAAAACATCAGAGGTGGCAGAGCCGGTCAGGATCATCACAATGTCACCGGCAGCCTCTGAAACAGCCTGCGACAGCGGTTCGGCTTTGTGTGGAACTATCCGCACATCGCCAAGGTCCATACCAAGGGCTTCGACCCGGCCACGAATGGCGGCGATGCCTTTGTCGTTGGGGGGACCGCCCGGAATATCCGTAACAATCAGGCCTGCCGTTTTGTGAATCGGCGTTGTCAGGCGGATCGACGCTTTGGCCAGCCCCGCTGCTTGCTCGACATCACCTTTTGGAACGGCGTAGGAAATCACCTTGATCGTGGCGACCATCCCGCCCGCGCCCATCTGTTGATATTGCGGCACCGTCGCAACCGTGATCATCGGATTGACGCAGTTGAACGCGTGCAACGCCCCGACATCCAATTCGACAACACCCGGTCCGCCAGCCAGCAAATTCACCCGCCCTGTAAACGGTTGTGTTACTCGCAATCCTGCCGCCTGCGGATTAGGCGCAAGCGCTGCGGCCAGCATTTCCGCCGCCTCGTCCTCGTGGCAATCTCCGGGCTCAAGCTGTGCAACGGTCACTTCGTCATACCCGGCTGCGGTAAGTTGACCGCAATGTTCGGCAGTCAACAACAGCCCCTTGCGCAGCTTGTTGTCCTGAACCTGAACAGAATGGGCCAGGATCGCGCCGGTGGCCTGGGCTACGGGAACAGGGCCGAACTTCACGCTTTGCCCCGCAGCACGGCTGTCATCTGCGCCAGAATCGCCACGGCAATTTCAGACGGATCAGCCGCGCCAATATCCAATCCGATCGGCCCATGGATCTGAGCAATCTGTTCGTCGGAAAAGCCCGACTCTTTCATCCGCGCGACGCGCTTGGCGTGGGTCCGCGTAGACCCCAGCGCTCCGATATAGAACACGTTGGCCTTCAACGCGGCTTCCAGGGCTGGGTCGTCCAGTTTTGGGTCATGTGTCAGCAAGACAATTGCCGTTCGCGAGTCCATGCCCAGCTTGGCCACCGCCTCGTCCGGCCAATCGGCCAAAATGGTTTCGCCCGGAAAACGGGCGCCGGAAGCAAAGGCGTCGCGCGGGTCGATGATGGCCGGATCATATCCGGCGATCCGGGCCATCGGGACCAAGGCCTGAGCAATGTGAACCGCGCCCACAATTATCAAACGCAGCGGAGGGTTATGGACAGCAACGAAGGTCTGCCCATCCTCTTCAAACCCGGACCGGTCCATACGCAGTCGATCCGGGTAGGCATTGCGACGCAAAGCCCTGTGACCGGTTTCTGTATTTACTTCATAAGCCACCGGTTCTCGTTGTGCCCGAGCTTTGACCAAATCGCGCAACATGGATTCAGGCAGGACCGAACCAATAGGTTCCACCAAAACGCGGATCGTCCCCCCGCAGGCAAGCCCCACAGCAAAGGCGTCTTCGTCGCTGACACCAAATTCCAGCAATCGGGCCTCGCCCTCGTCCATCGCCTCAAGCGCCTCGACAATGACCGCACCTTCGACACAACCTCCGGACACCGACCCCTCGATCCGGCCGTCCGCTGCAATCACCAGCTGAGCGCCTACGCGGCGCGGCGCGCTGCCCCAGGTTTCAACCACCGTGGCCAGAGCGGTTAGGAGACCTTCGTCATGCCATTTCAGGGCCGTCTCTGGGCTGTTGTCGAATCTGTCCATTGCACCCTCCCGGCGTGTTCTGATCCAACATAGGCAGGTTTGGCGCAATGAAAAGTAAGCCTTAAGGCGAATGCCGGCTGCAGCGTCCGTCTTTGACCCTCGGGTGGACATCGGCATATACAAGCCCAGATTGTCACCCAGCCCACAAATCATTGATTGCACTGGACCCAGATTCTAGCCTACACGCGTTGCTGCTGCATTCCAGTATGCGCATATATATTTTTCACAACGGAGACAGAGAGTTGAAACGCATTATTACACTCGGAATGGCACTTGGCCTGTTCACCGCAAGCGTTGCATCCGCAGACACATTCCTGCGTTATGGCGAAGTCGAAGGTTGGAAGGTCTTCGTAGACGAAGACAAGAAATCCTGCCTGATAGAAGCTGTTGATGACGCTGAAAACGTCGTTCAAATGGGCCTGACCGAAGATCGCGGCGTTGGCTATGTCGGTGTTTTCACCAAAGCCAAGACCGATATCAAGCGTGGCGAGAAAGAAGCCGTGGCGATCCTTTTGGGTGACAACATTTATGTTGGCGAAGCGACCGGAATGAAGGGCAACATCACCAAGGGGTATTCCGGTGGCTACGTCCTGTCTGACGATCCCCAATTCGCAGACGACCTCGCCAAGCAGAAGGTCATGGTTGTATTTCCGGAAAAGGAATTTGCCTTTACTGTTGACCTGACCGGCACTTACAAAGCCATGGAAATGGCGCGCAAGTGCAACGAAGAACAGCTAAGCTGATATTCAAGCGGAAAGTGCGGTCATCAACCGCGCTTTCTCACCTACGTCATCGGGTTTTGAGATGACGACGGCCAGATCTTCCAGCGACGCAATCGAATGCCCGGCGCGGAAACTGTCTACATGAGGCAACATGGCCGCTACACCCTGCGCCTTTGGCGCAAAGCCATCCCAGCGCAGCAACGGGTTCAGCCAGATCAGACGGCGCGCGGACAGGTGCAGCCGTTCCATCTCATTCCCCAGTGCTTCGGGGTCTCCACGATCCAGCCCATCCGAGATCAATAGGACCACTGCACCCTGCCCCAAGACGCGCCGCGACCAGTCGCGGTTGAACGCATGCAGGCATTCGCCAATCCGCGTACCACCTTCCCAATCCTGCGCCTCCGCCCCGGCGGCGGCCAAGGCGGCATCTACATCACGTTGCTGCAAATGACGGGTGATGTTCGTCAGGCGCGTCCCGAAGGTGAACGCATGAACCTTGGCCCAACCCGCCCCTTTGTCGTTCGACACAGCATGCAGGAAATGCAGAACGATCCGGCTGTACTGGCTCATCGACCCCGAGATATCGCAGAGTACAACAAGATTGGGCCATCGGGGTTTGGGTTTGAGCTTGGCGATATCTCGCAGCTCCCCTCCCTGACGCATCGAAGCGCGCAGGGTCCGCGCCCGGTCGATACGGTGCCCTAGATGGCTGGCCTGACCGCGCCGAGATTCTATCGGCTTCACCGGCAAAGCAAGACGGGACAACATGCGCTTGGCCTGCGCGATCTCGGCGGTGCTCATCTGTTCGAAATCCAGGCTGCGTAGCCGTTCCTCGGACGATGCGGTTTGTGAGGCGTCTATTTCGAGTTCAGTCTCTTCCTTCTGCTCCGCCACCTCGGGCAGATCACGTTCAACCCCGTCCAGCAACGCCTCAGCAGCTCGCTTTTCGGCCGCATCCGCCTTGCGTTCTTCCTGCACACCACGAATGGCGGGCAGCATCATCGACATCATGTGTTCCAAATACCGGGGATCACGCCAATACAGTCGAAAGACCTGCGCGAACACGGTCCGGTGCTCTGGACGGTTCACGAAACAGGCATGCAGCGTCCAGTAAAAGTCTTGTTTTTGCGTGAAACCTGCCGCCCGAACGGCACGTATGGCATCTACCACTCGGCCAGTCCCGATCGGTAGCCCGGCTTTGCGCAGAGCCCGCGCAAAATGGGTGATGTTTTGCGCCAGCTTTGGGTCGTCGGGGATATCAAGGTCAAGTTGTTCAGCCACGCGGCTGCTCCAAATGTTGGAAAATGACCGCCGCTGCAGCCTGCGCCGTCATATTTGTTACATCCAAGACCACTGCTGCCTCGGGAATGAACAACTTTTCTGAATGCCGAATGGTCTTGAGAATGCCGACATCTGTCAGTTTGTCCCCACCAATACGCGCCGGATCTTGCAGCCGTCTTTGGTTTTCTTGAAGCGAGGCGTCCAACACAAAAAGATGCAAAGGCGCGTTGCGGTCTTTCGCAAAATCAAGTGTTGGTTGGAACAAAGGAACCGCAGCCGGTTCATCCGCTAAAGCGTCCGTAAAAACAATGGGTACCTCTTTGGGTAGCTTGCGGGCGTGACTGAGAATGAGGTCACGCACCTCTTCACGCATTGCAACACTCTCAGGCGTGTTGCGCGCATAAATTGCACGCGTCGCGTCTAGCATCAGGTGATTGTGGATCAAGCGCCCACCCAAACGCTCTGCCAGAACCCGTCCAATCGTCATTTTTCCAACGCCAGGCCAGCCGCCGATATGAACAACAGGTGCGACAGGCATTGGATCAGACGGGCTCCAATTCTGCTTTAGCCTCATCCAGTATCCGTTTCGCCTCGGACCCCTGCAGTTTCTGGATGTCGTCCTGGTATTTAAGGATCGCACCCAGAGTGTCCCCGATAACCTCAGGACTGAGGTTGATCACATCCAGCGCAAGCAGGCATTTGGCCCAGTCGATCGTTTCGGCCACACCGGGTTTCTTGAACAGATCCTCAGTGCGCAAATGCTGAACAAAGGCTACGACCTCGCGGCTCAGCGCTTCGGCGGCTTCCGGCGCGCGGGCGTGCAAGATCTCAATCTCGCGGTCAAAATCGGGGTAGTCGACCCAGTGATACAGACAACGCCGTTTGAGGGCATCATGCACCTCGCGCGTTCGGTTCGACGTGACGATGACGATGGGCGGTTCCGGCGCTTTCACGGTGCCCAATTCGGGGATGGTCACCTGAAAGTCGCTGAGCGCCTCAAGCAGGAAGGCCTCGAATGGTTCATCCGTGCGGTCCAACTCATCGATCAGCAGGACCGGCGCGCCATGTTCATCTGGGCGCATCGCCTGGAGCAATGGGCGTTCGATCAGATACTCGTCCGAGAACAGCTCGGATTGCAGCGCGCCCCGGTCCGCCCCACCCGATGCTTCGGCCGTGCGAATTGCAACCATCTGCGCTGGAAAATTCCATTCGTATACAGCGGAAGAGGCATCCAGACCTTCGTAACACTGCAGACGGATCAGGCGGCGATTCAGACCGGCGGCAAGGGCTTTGGCGATCTCGGTCTTTCCAACCCCAGCCTCACCTTCCAAGAACAGCGGTCGACCCAGTTTAAGGGACAAGAACACCACCGTAGCCAGCGCACGCCCGCAGACATAGCCCTGCGCACCCAGCATGGATTGAACGGCATCGATGGAATCTGGCTGCGTCATGTTCTGGTCTCTCCCTTGCCACAACAGGTCACGCCCGCCCGCGCGCGTCAAGACCGTGTTCTTTCGGGGACTTACGACGATCGGACAAGTTGACAAGGGTTGCTTCCAAATTGAGGGCCTTTCACCGCCGGGTCCGCTGTGCTAGCGGAAGGCCATGACCGATACCCTCACGATCCGCCGCCCCGACGACTGGCATCTGCACCTGCGCGATGGCGCAATGTTGCAGGCCGTCCTGCCCGAAACCGCGCGTCATTTTGCCCGCGCGATCATCATGCCGAACCTTGTACCGCCCGTCGTACGCAGCGATCAGGCCGCTGCCTATCGCGACCGCATATTGACCGCGCTGCCCAAAGGTATGACGTTCGAGCCGTTGATGACCCTGTACCTGACCGAGGATACGGACCCCGATGATATGGCAGCAGCCCATGCCAGCGGTTTGGTCAAAGCGGTCAAACTGTACCCGGCGGGCGCAACAACCAACTCTGCCTCGGGCGTGCAGGACTTCGACAAAGTGCGTCCGGTGCTGGAAAAGATGGCCGAGATCGGCCTGCCCTTGTGCGTACATGGTGAGGTCACCGACGCCGAGATCGACATCTTCGACCGCGAAGCTGTGTTCATCGACCGCGTTCTTGATCCGATCCGCAAGGCCACTCCCGGACTGCGCGTGGTTATGGAGCACATAACGACCGCGAACGGTGTCGATTATGTCAAATCCAATGACAAGGATCTGGGCGCGACGATCACAGCGCATCACCTGATTATCAACCGCAACCATATCCTCGTGGGTGGAATCAAGCCGCATTACTACTGCCTGCCCGTCGCCAAGCGCGAAGAACACCGGCTTGCGCTGCTGGCTGCTGCAACTTCGGGCGATGCACGGTACTTCCTAGGTACCGACAGCGCACCGCATACCGACGCCAACAAGGAAATGGCTTGCGGGTGCGCCGGGTGTTTCACCGCGACCAATACGATGTCACTGGTGGCCGAGATGTTCGACCGCGAGCGGGCTCTGGACAAACTGGAAGGCTTTGTTTCGCTGAACGGCCCGGCCTTCTATCGCCTTCCGGTGAACGAGGAAACGATTACCCTGACCAAGGGCGAACCAGTAGAGTACCCGGACAAGATCGACTCGGACGATGGTCCGGTTACGGTTTTTGAACCAGGCTTCCCGTTGCACTGGCGCGTGGCTTAGCCCGTTAGGAACTTACACAGATCGCGGGCGCGACCGCCGGTGCGCAACATCGACCAGATCGCGTTCGCGTCCTCTGCCCCAATCAGCTTGTTGGCCTTGCCGCGTACTCGATCCTCACGGTCTGACAGAGGCATTGGGGCCAAAAGATCATGGGTGGCCTCGCGCCTCGCCCCATCCCGGCGCAACAAGGTCAGATGCGCCTGCGTTTCCGACAAACTGTCATCCGCTTCGACAGAGATTCGATCCCGCAAGGATACTAGCCGTGGGTCGGCGCATATTTTGTCCGAATAGCTGTTCGGCAAGGCCGTATCATACCCAAGCGCCTGCATCGCGATTACCGTCCGATACGAGAATTTGGCGCCAAGGCCAGTTGTCGGGGATGTCTGGTTGCAAACGCTCATCCACCTTGGATGCGTCTTGATTTTGATCTCGGCCACTTCGGGTTCGGCAATATCCAGATCGCGTGCCGCCTCAAGCGCCGCGTGCAATCCATGGCAACAAGCGTGAAACTTGTGACTGACGCTTTCAAACAGCCATTCCTCGCCCAGCCCATCCAGCGAGGCCGCAATGTCTGACTGTCCGTTGTGGGTCGCGCCAAACCCGTAAGGCCCTTCCAGCGCGTCGGAATTGGGATCGAATCCCGATGCCACCAACAAAGCAGCCTCAACTCCGGCTGACGACGCCAAACCCGCGTTGTACGGTTTACCCATCGTCCCGAATTGGGCCTTTAGACCGGCCGCGCGAGTCGCGGTCAGACCCAGAACCCTTTGCATCTGCTCAACGTCAAACCGCAGAATGCGACCAGCAGCCACGGCTGCGCCAAATGCGCCAGAGGTGGCCGTCTGGTGAAAGCCCGCCTGATAGTGATCCCGCCCCAGCCAGAGACCGATCCGAATGGACGTCTCCATCCCGACCAGCGCCGCCTCCAGAAAATCGACCAGTATTCGGTCATCCCATTCGCTTGCGGCCAGCGCTGCTGGCAAAACGGCAACCGATGGATGACCGATATGGGCGAAATGCGTATCGTCGTAGTCTAGGGCATGTGACACGGTTCCGTTCACCAATGCGGCTCCGCGCAAGGGGGCGGCGCCTCCGCCAAACAAGTGTGCCTGTTCCGCGCCTTGTTCGCCAAGCACAAGGTTCCGCACGGTTTGGGATACGGGTTCCTCATCGCCGGCGCGCCCTACGGCAATCCAGTCCAAAACAGAAAGAGATGTCACAACCCGCGTCTGCAAGGTCGTCGTGATGGGCCCCGCCGCGAAGGCTGCCAAAGATGCGGTAAAATCGGTCATGGGCGCAGTCTAACAACCGCCAACCCGGGGTAAAGGCTTAGCTGTAAAGGTCCTTGGCGCGGGTCTCAAATGCCTGAACAATCCGATGCATGGCCTCGTTGAAGACCACACCGATAATGCCCTGTAGGATGGCGTTCTTGAATTCGAAATCCACATGGAATGAGATGTTGCATCCACCGCCGTCCGCGTCCGAGAACTGCCAGTCTGATTTCATGTATTTGAATGGGCCATCCAGATATTCGGTGTCGATCCGTTTTTGATCGGCAAACAGGGTCACCCGACTGCCGAACCGTTCGCGAAACACCTTGAACGAGATCACCAGATCCGCCTCCATCACCTGTGCCTCACCCGCCGCATAGGTCCGCCGAATGCGGGCAGCAGCGCACCAAGGCAGAAACTCGGGATACTTGGCCACATCCGCGACCAGCTCGTACATCTGCTGTGCAGTGTAAGGAAGGTGACGTGTTTCCGAATGTGTTGGCATGGCGTCCGGTTTTTCAGGTGACAATGGCGCGTCATGTCGTATGTTGCGCGCCAAAGATCAAGGGGGCAGCGATGAGCGACCGCGCATATGTGATAGATACGATGATCTCAGCCAAGGCGATTGCCGCGCGGATCGAGGAGTTATGCCGGGAAATCACCGCTGAATTTGGGGGAACGGACAAGCTGGTTGTGGTCGGTCTGCTACGCGGCAGCTTTGTTTTCATCGCAGACCTGGTGCGTGAGCTGGACCTGCCGATCGAGGTGGATTTCCTGGAGGCATCCTCTTACGGCGATTCGATGGAAAGCAGCCGGGAAGTGCGCATTCTCAAGGACTTGCGGGGCGCGATTGAAGGCCGGGACGTTCTGGTGGTCGAGGATATCGTCGACACTGGTCACACGCTGAACCACGTCACGAAACTGCTGCTCAGCCGCAAGCCAAGCCGCCTGAAATCCATCGCCCTGCTGGACAAGCCCAGCCGGCGCGAAGTCGATTTCCGCTCGGACTGGATCGGGTTTGAAATCCCTGACGAGTTTGTCGTTGGTTACGGGATCGACTATGCACAACGCAATCGCAACTTGCCGTTCATCGGCAAGGTTCGATTTGTCGAGGATTGAGCCGGTCCAGTCCTAATTGTCTCGCAAAACCTGCTGGATGGCTGACAGAAAGATACCGGTTCCGATGGGTATCAGAGCGTCCGGGAAATCATAGTCGGGGTTATGCAATTGCGGGTGACCGCGCCCCGCGCCCAACCAGAACATGGACGCCTTTGCACCTTTGCCAAATTGCCCGAAATCTTCCGAGAACTTTTGTGGCGTCTCCGTCAAGTTGAACTTCACACCTCGAGAGGCACATGCCTTTGCGATGGCAGTCACGGCATCACCGTGATTGACGCAGGCCTCGAAGACATCGTCATAGGTAATCTCAACCCTCAAACGGTCGGCGGACGCGGCATCCTGTGCCAGCGCTTCGGCTTCGGTCATCAGAGTTTGCATTCGGGCATCTGAGACGGTGCGCAGGGTCACCCAGATCTCGGACTGACCCGGAGCGACGCCGAAGGTCGGCTCTCCCAATTGGGCATGCGTCACAGTTGTCAGTGCGAAATCGGTATCCAACGCGCCGCCCACGCCCAAGCCCGCCAGTTTCGACATCAATTCAGACATTGCACGAGCCGGGGAAATCCCATCCTGAGGCGCAGCCGCGTGTGACGTCTTACCGCTCAACGCGATCTTCATCCCGCGCGAGGCGCAATTGGCCGCCCCCTGACACAACTCAACCGCCCCGAGCTCCAATCCCGGTAGGTTGTGCAGAGAGAACACGTAGTCCGGTGCGATCTGGGCAAATTGGGGATCCGCGCGAAAGGCAATGGCACCCTGCCCGGTTTCCTCAGCCGGTTGAAAGATCAGAACCACGCGGCCTTTTGTCGGTCGCTGGCGCGCCAAATCTTCGGCAACGCCAAGTGCCATCGCCATGTGTCCATCATGCCCGCAAAGATGCCCCTTGCCGGGAATTTTCGAAACATGGGGCTGTGTGCTGAGTTCCTGGATCGGCAACCCGTCCAGCTCGCACCGGATACCCACGGTCGGACCGGCTTGTCCGCTGTCAAAAACCGCCGCGACTCCGTGCCCCCCCAACCCGGTCAGCACTTGATCGGCACTGTATCCCTGCAGCAATTGCGCCACTCGGGCAGCGGTTTCACGTTCCTGCCCGGAAAGTTCCGGATATTGGTGCAGGTCGTGGCGCAGGCGTGTCAGCCGAGTGAGCGTTTCCAGGTTCACCCTTGCCCCAGCTTTTTCTGCCGCGCCTCTCGCAACCGGGCAAAGTCATCCCCTGCGTGATACGACGACCGGGTCAGCGGTGTTGCAGACACCATCAGGAACCCTTTGCCGTAAGCCGCCTTTTCGTAAGAGGCGAACTCTTCGGGCGTTACGAAACGGTCCACACCGTGGTGTTTGGGCGTCGGCTGCAGGTACTGGCCGATGGTCAGAAAGTCGATATCGGCGGCACGCATGTCATCCATGACCTGCCGTACTTCTTGTTCATTCTCACCCAAGCCGACCATGATACCGGATTTAGTAAAGATTGACGGGTCCAATTCTTTCACTTTCTGCAACAGCCGCAAGCTGTGAAAATAGCGCGCTCCGGGGCGCACTTCGGGGTAGAGGCCCGGCACTGTTTCCAGATTGTGATTGAATACGTCCGGCTTGGCTTCGACCACTGTTTCAAGGACAGACGGGTCACATTTCAGAAAATCGGGTGTCAGGATTTCGATCGTCGTCTTTGGCGACCGGTGTCGGACTGCACGAATTGTCTGCGCGAAATGGTCGGCCCCGCCGTCCTTCAGATCGTCGCGGTCTACGGAGGTGATCACAACGTGGTTCAAACCCAGTTTTTGCACCGCGTGCGCAACGCGACCGGGTTCGAACGCGTCCAGATCATCGGGCCGCCCGGTGGCGATATTGCAAAAAGTGCAGCCGCGTGTGCAGATCTCGCCCATGATCATCATGGTGGCGTGACCCTGGCTCCAACACTCGCCGACATTCGGACATCCTGCCTCTTCGCAGACGGTAACGAGATTATTCTCGCGCATGATCTTGTGCGTTTCCGCATAGCCCTTACCGCCAGGTGCCTTGACGCGTATCCACTTGGGCTTTTTGGGCTGCGCATTGTCCGGGCGATGCGCTTTTTCGGGATGACGTTGTTCTGGGATCTTCAGATCGCGCACGGCTGGCTTTCCTGACTTTGGGTCAATTTGCTTTGCCCTAACATAGTATGCCTTCAGGTACTATGCTACCCGGGCATACCCGCCATGCAAGGCTGGTTCGCATCCGCAGAAACAGCGCCAAGATTTAGATGCTAAAGAAAGAAATACCAATTTTTTACGGACACTTAAAGACACATTGCAAATGCGGCATTTCTGACGTTGAAGACAGTTTAGAACTGTTTTAAGTCACCTCTAATTCAAATGTGAATCACAGGAGCCCGTAGATGAAAACCGGCGCAAAACTGCCTTCCGTTACCTTCCACACCCGCGTCCGCGATGAAGCAATCGAAGGATCCAACCCGTTCCGTTGGGAAGATAAGACCACTGCAGATTACTTTGCAGGCAAGCGCGTCATCCTGTTCTCGCTTCCTGGCGCTTTCACACCTACATGCTCGACCTATCAACTGCCCGGTTTTGAAAACGGTTATGCCGATTTCACCGCCAAAGGCATCGATGAAATTTACTGCATGTCGGTGAATGACAGCTTTGTCATGAACAAATGGGCACAGGATCAGGGTCTGAAAAACGTCAAGGTCATTCCGGACGGCTCGGCCGAGTTCACGCGCAAAATGGGTATGCTGGTCGACAAGGACAATCTGGGCTTCGGAATGCGCTCTTGGCGCTATGCCGCCATCGTTAACGACGGTGTGGTCGAAGCGTGGTTCGAAGAGCCTGGCCTGATGGATAACTGCCCCGAAGACCCCTATGGTGTTTCGTCGCCCGAGGCCCTGATGAAACATCTGGACGAAGCCAAAGAGCCGGCGCTGGCCTAAGTCTCAACTGGCTTAAACTTTAAAAGGCTCGCCTCTGGCGGGCCTTTTTTAGTGACGGGTCGCAGTCACGATTTCTTCCCCGACGCGGCGAATGACAACGCCCAAACTGTTGAACCAATCTTCGTGCCCTGTCGAAAGGCGCCGAACCAACCCCACCGTTCGCGCAGGCTGCGGTGCCCCAAAACGCATGAGCTTGAGTTCTGGCACGGCATCGGTTTCCGCGCGCGCAGCCAATTCAGGCATAAGCGTCAATCCGAAACCTTCGGCGACCAGTCGCGACAGGGTCGCCAGCGAAGACGCCCCCATATTGATCAGTCCGCTACTTCTGTCCTGACCACAAACCTCAAGCGCCTGATCCGTCAGACAATGCCCGTCATCCAGTAACATTAGTTGTGCAGTTTGTAAGTCCACCGGACGCAAAGCGTCAGGGTCCGAGCGCACAGTCCCAAGCCGCCCGGCGCTGCCGGCAAGCAGAAAGCGATCCTCGAACAGCGGCAGTTCGAACAATTCGCTGCCACCGGCTGGCAACGCCATCACTCCGGCATCGATTTCCCCTGCCCGCAACATGGCCAGCAAGCGCTCGGTCCGAGCCTCGCGGATCTGTACCCTTAGCGAGACGTCTGCAGTACGCAGCCCAGCAAGCACTCCGGGTAAAAGATAAGGTGCAATCGTCGGAATGATCCCGATCGCCAAAGACCGATGCCCAACGGAATGATCCCTTGCGAACTGGTCCAGTCTGTCCGCCGCTCCCAGAACCTGGCGCGCATAGTCCAGAACATCGCGCCCCAACGGCGTCAACAGAATATCCCGGGCCTGACGTTCGAACAGCGGTCCGCCCATGGTTTCTTCCAATGCTTTGATCTGAACTGACAGCGCAGGTTGTGAGACATGGCAGACCTGCGCCGCACGGCCAAAATTGCGCTGATCCGCCACCGCGCTGAAATACTGAAGTTGTCTGAGGGTAAAATTCATAGGCAATTCCTATCACTACCCTCCGAAACCTCAACCTTGAATTATGACCATTCTACCCGATCAGCCGCGTTTTTTCTGCCTGATCTTCGTAATGACGCTTTAAGCGTTGCAGGGCGATGCGAAGCACGATCTTCCCGGATCGCGCCGACCAACCCATGCGTTTTTCAGCCATTTCCAGCCCTTCCAGATAGCAGCAACACCGCAGCGCCACATCGCTCAACCCCGGTCCAAGATCCGACAGGGCACGTTCGACCCGAGCACGCGCATCTGACGATCCTTGTCCGGCACTGGCACCATTGCCGAAACTTCCCCGCCCTCCGGCTGTTAGAAAGTGATCCCAGTTTTGCGCAACCTGCGGTCCGATCTGTGCCAGTTCAAAATCCTCACGCAAACGTTCACCAGCGCTGACAAGGGTTTCATCCAGAAAGGATTTGCCATCCCGGTCCCGTCTGCGCGCCAACGCGATCAGCGGGCTTTCGGCTGCGCTGTACCGGATACGTCTGGCGCGGTTCGGTGCGCCGCTCTGGTTGTGTCCGCACTGCGATTGAAATGGAGTTTGTGCTTCGGCCATGCCGAATTCGTTTCTGGCGCGGGCTTTGTTCTCGGCCTCGGCAATCAGCTGGCTTAGCGCCGACCGCCCGGATGACGAGATGCGGTAACGGGATATACGTCCGGGATTGTCGCAGGAAATCCAATCATTCAGAGCCAGTGCCTGCGCAATCGTGCAATCGACAACAGCAGTTCTTGTGGTCCCACCGTCGCCGGTGTCGCGGACGACTACGGCCTTGTCCATCTCTTCCGCTACGGCCAAAACCGCGCCGGTTTCACATAGGCGGCGAAGTATTCGAAGCGCCTCGCGGTTGAATTCTTCGTCCTTGGTCGCCGTATCGTGGGCCTGTGCCCCCAATGCCTCGTTCAAGGACCCTGTTCGATCCTTTTGATCCGAGAAATGGACTTCTGCCAGCGCTTGCAGCGCGGCGTCTACCAACGGGTCGTCCCGACGCATTTCAATGCGTCGGATCTGTCTGAGTATAGTTGACGCATGGCACCCCACAGACCGCGCAATGTCGCGGATTGATTGACCGGTTTCGGTATGTGCCAAATACCTTTGCGCCCCTTCGGGAACCCACGCCGGAATGGTGAAAGCCATGTTTTCTTGCATAGTTACTTGCCCTCGTCGACAAAACAATCTGTTCTCAATCGCCCCCGATGAATTTGTTAACCAATCCTAACTAGAGCCGCTTTCGTTACTCGTTCGTTAACCAACAGAGGCAAGCACCAGATTTGATTCAAAATCATAAACACTCATGAAGTCAGAGTTCGGGGGGAGCCCACGCAAGGCAACACTCGCTTAGGTTGTGTGACAAAGGGCTATCTTCTGTTCAACCAAGGGAACACCGATATGCAGGACTTGATGACCATGATTACAACGCTCCGCCGCCCACGCCTGTTGGCCCGGGCCGCAAAATTCGGGGCTCAGGACTATGATCGGGATCGTCACCTGCAGCGCGTTTTGGGATACGGATCACTGCCCGGCACAGGGTCCGCACTGGTTCGTCTGTTAGAAATGGAACGAGAGGTTAACGCGCAAAGGCTGGCCGAAGACGCCGCCTATTCGCTGGTCCGTCACTTGGACCTGTTGATCGCGCTGTTGGGCGAGGCGCAACTGTTCAAGGCCAGCCGCGCCACGCAGTATCAGTGATCAGGTGAAGGCATCCGGCATGGATGCTTTCTTTTCCGCCACGTATTCGTTCAGTGCGGCGTTGATTGCTGGGTCGAGTTGCGGCTGCTGGTAGTTGGCCAGCAAATGCTCGACCCGCGCGGTCGCCAGTTGGCGCGTGTCGCGGCCGCCTTCGTCTTCCCAGGTCTCGAATGGCTTGTAGTCCAAAACCTCGGATTTCCAGAACGCGTCTTTGAAATTCGCCTGCGTATGGGCGCAGCCCAGGTAGTGGCCTCCCGGACCAACCTCGCGGATCGCATCCATCGCCTGTGCATTCTCGTCATAGGCCACGCCTTTGGCCAGACCGTGCAGAACACCCAACTGGTCGGCATCCATGACGAACTTTTCGAAGTCAGCAACCAGACCACCTTCGAGCCAGCCGCACGAGTGCAGCATGAAGTTCACGCCAGCCATCAGCCCCATATTCAGCGAGTTTGCCGTTTCGTAGGCCGCCTGAGCGTCCGGCAATTTCGAACCGCAGAACGACCCGGCCGAGCGGAACGGCAAGTTCAGACGCCGCGCAAGCTGACCCGCACCATAGGTGACCATTGACGCCTCGGGGGTACCGAAGGTCGGCGCGCCTGAGTTCATGTCGATCGACGACACGAAGGCGCCAAAGATCGCAGGTGCACCCGGACGAATGATCTGACTGTATGCAACACCGGCCATCACTTCGGCTAGAACCTGCGTCAGCGTACCGGCGACCGATACCGGTGCCATCGCACCGCCAACGATAAAGGGCGAGATGATGCAGGCCTGATTGTTGGCTGCATAAACTTCAAGCGATCCCATCATCACATCGTCGAAGGTCATCGGCGAGTTGATGTTGGTTAGCGAGGTCATCACCGTATTGTTCTGCACGAACTCTTTGCCGAACAGAATCTCGCACATTTCGACCGAATCCTGCGCGCGGCTGGGATCGGTAACCGAACCCATGAACGGCTTGTCGGACAAAGTCATGTGCGCCATCAGCATATCCAGGTGACGCTTGTTCACCGGAACGTCCGTGGGTTCGCACACGGTTCCGCCCGAGTGGTGCAGCCACTTGGACATATAGGCCAGTTTTACGAACTTGTTGAAATCGTCCATGGTCGCGTAGCGACGGCCACCTTGTGCGTCGCGTACAAACGGAGGGCCATAAACCGGGGCCAGAACCAGATTGCGACCGCCGATGACAACCGATTTCTCAGGGTTGCGCGCGTGCTGAGTGAACTCGCTGGGGGCAGTTTTGATCAGCTGACGCGCCAGACCACGCGGAATGCGCACACGTTCACCGTCCACATCGGCACCGACATCTTTCCAGCGCTTCAACGCTTCTGGGTTGTCGACAAAGTTCACGCCGACTTCGGCCAGAATGGTTTCTGCATTGGTTTCGATGATTTCCAACGCTTCTTCGTTGAGAACCTCGAAGTTCGGAATATTCCGTTCGATATACTTCGCGGTTTCGATGCGTACCGCGGTGCGTTCGGCCCGGCGGGCGGCGCCACCGCCACCTCTTGCCCGACGCCGGGTGTTTGCCTCTGCCATGAGAAGATCCCGTCTATTGGTTGGTTTGGTCAGTTTGTTACAGGAAGCATTTGATGCACAGCATCTAATTAACGGCGCTATAGGGGGAAAAGCGACATCCGAAGGAACCAAAACCGTCAGACAATTGCCCCCGTCAGGAAAGTTCTTTCTCCATCAGAATTGTGTTCCCACTCATCTCTTTCTCGACCCAGCTCAAATGCAGGTACATGGACACTGTCCTCTGCATCATTTTATGCGTTCGCAGCCTGAGGATTGTGACGCCCGAATCCTTGGCTTCCTGTTCCGCTATTTCGATCAACCGCCTCGCCAGCCCTGCCCCTTGTGCCTTTGGCGATACGGCGAGATTGAAGATCATCATCGCAGAATCAACCTGGTCAAAAACAATGAACCCGACGATGCCCTCATCCATCGTGGCAACCCAAGCCTGATGCGCCGTGATATCGTCACCAACCCCGTCCGTGACGTCGGGCAGATCAGGAATATCGCGCATCGCATTTGCATAGGCCGCCGCAATGCAATCAGTGACGGCTTCGGTGTCAGCGGCACCCGCGCGGCGAAACTCGATCTCGGACATCTCGCGGCCTTTCTGTTTAATCCTGAAGCACAATTGCACAAATGACGTCATAGCGCTTGCACATGCAAGGCTTGCAACCTAATAGCCAACCATGACCCAAGACACCCATGACCGCCTTCTGATCATCGACTTCGGCAGCCAGGTTACGCAGCTTATTGCCCGCCGCCTGCGCGAGCTGAATGTCTATTGCGAAATCCACCCCTATCAGAACGTCACGATGGACTTCGTTCGGGAAATGGCCCCCAAAGCCGTGATATTCTCGGGCGGTCCGGACAGCGTGACGCGCGAGGGGTCGCCACGAGCACCGCAAGAGATTTTTGAATACGGCGTGCCGATCCTGGGTATCTGCTACGGCCAGCAAGTGATGATGCATCAACTGGGCGGTAAGGTTGAAAGCGGGCACGGCACGGCAGAGTTTGGGCGTGCATTTGTTACCCCGCAGGCAAAGCTGGATATTCTGGATGGTTGGTTTGCGGATGGCGACGAGCAGGTCTGGATGAGCCACGGCGACCACGTCAGCGAAATCGCGCCCGGGTTTGACGTCTTTGGCACCTCTCCCAATGCGCCTTTCGCGATTACGGCAGACAGCACGCGTCACTTCTATGCGGTTCAGTTCCACCCCGAGGTGCACCACACCCCCAAAGGCGCGAAGCTGTATGAGAACTTCATCAAACTCGCCGGTTTCAAGGGTGATTGGACGATGGGTGCCTATCGCGAACAGATGATCGAAAAGATCCGTGAGCTGGTCGGCGACAAGAAAGTGATCTGCGGTCTGTCGGGCGGTGTCGACAGCTCGGTCGCGGCGATCCTGATCCATGAGGCGATCGGCGATCAGTTGACCTGTGTCTTCGTTGACCACGGACTGCTGCGCAAGAACGAGGCCGAAGAAGTCGTCGGCATGTTCCGCGACAACTACAACATCCAACTGATCCATGCAGATGAAAGCGATCTGTTCCTGGGTGAGCTGGAAGGTCAAAGTGACCCCGAAACCAAGCGCAAGATCATCGGCAAGCTGTTCATCGACGTGTTCCAAAAACACGCCGACACAATCGACGGAGCCGAATTCCTGGCGCAAGGCACACTGTATCCGGACGTCATTGAATCGGTGTCCTTCTCGGGCGGCCCCTCGGTCACGATCAAGTCGCACCACAACGTCGGTGGCCTGCCGGAAAAGATGGGTCTGAAACTGGTCGAACCCCTACGCGAGCTGTTCAAGGACGAGGTCCGCGCGCTGGGTCGTGAACTGGGCCTGCCGCAGAGCTTCATTGGCCGTCACCCCTTCCCCGGTCCCGGTCTGGCGATTCGCTGCCCCGGTGAGATCACCCGCGAAAAGCTGGACATCCTGCGCGAGGCCGACGCGGTCTACATCGACCAGATCCGCAAGCACGGCCTTTATGATGACATCTGGCAAGCTTTTGTTGCGATCCTGCCGGTGCGTACCGTCGGTGTCATGGGCGACGGGCGCACATATGATTATGCTTGCGCCTTGCGCGCGGTGACATCGGTGGACGGCATGACGGCAGATTACTACCCGTTCAGCCACGAATTCCTGGGCGAAACGGCCACGCGAATCATCAACGAGGTCAAGGGAATCAATCGCTGCACCTATGACATCACCTCGAAACCTCCGGGCACGATTGAGTGGGAATAGACGTCAGATTGTGTCATTTGTGCGCTTAGAATCTCTTTTTCCACATTCATCCGCGAGAGGCCATTCATGACGAACACCCATTTCTGGTTATTGCGAAAGGTCCTGAAACGTGCGTCAAAAGCGTCACTGGAGCAGGTAAAGACCTATCGGATTCTGGGTGAGACCTATGGCCAGTACAATTCCATAGAAAACTGGGATTGCCGCGATGGTGAAGGCCGTGAGATCCCCTGGTACACATATCCGGCCATCGAATATCTGGACGGTTTCGACCTGAATGGCGTTCGCGTTCTGGAATATGGCAGCGGGAACTCTTCGATCTTCTATCTGAATGCGGGTGCAGAGGTTGCATCGGTCGAAAATGATAAAGGCTGGTTCGACAAGATTTCTGCCTCACTCGCCGACAGGCCGCATTTCACCTACTTCTTCGAGCAGGAAGAAACGCAATACGTTCAACGCGATGAGATACGAAATGCTGATGTCATCGTCATCGATGGACGCTATCGCAACGCCTGCGCCAGGTTTGTCCGGGAACAGTTTCAACAGAAACGGATCGACCCGATTATGATCGTGTTCGACAATTCGGACAGGCACCCGGACTGCATCACCTTGCTGGACGAGGCCTTAGGCTGGAACAGATGCGATTTTAACGGCTTTGGCCCGATCAATTCCTATACATGGACCACATCTGTCTATCTCAATCCATCGCGGCAACTACCCAGGAAGAAACCATTGGCCCCTATAGGCGGGCTTGGTGTTGTGAGCGCGGACGACAGTTAGGACACCACGGATGTGGTGCCGACGACACGTGATAGGATGAGCGTTTTGAAAATACTCAACAGGTTCAGAAATTCGGTTTCAAAGCGGCTCAACCCTCAAAAGACCAGATACTATGGGCTGAACGCTCTGGATCAAAAGCTTGAGCCCTATCTGGATTTCAACAACGGTTTCTTTGTGGAACTCGGTGCCAATGACGGCGTTACGCAATCCAATACCTATCATTTCGAAAAAGAGCGGGGGTGGCGGGGCGTCCTGATCGAACCAGCGCCGCATAACTTCCTAAAATGTTTTTCAAGACGCGGAAGCCGGAGCAAGGTTTTTTGCAATGCCTGCGTCGAATTCGGATTTCCCGATCGTCTGATTGAGATGGTTTACGCAAACCTAATGAGCGTCAGCGTCGGACAGGACCTGGACCTTGCGGATCGAAACGAGCATTTAAGAAATGCCCAGTTGCACATGAAAGAAACCGAGGTCAGTTTCTCGTTCGGTGCGGTCGCGCGCCCGCTCAATGAAATTCTCATCGAGGCTCAGGCCCCCGATAGGATAAACTTGCTGTCTCTGGATGTCGAAGGGGCGGAACTCAATGTACTCAAAGGGGTTGATCACGACCGGTTTCGCTTTGATTTTATGTTGATCGAGTGCCGGAACCTGGATCGGCTGCAGGGATTTCTGGGCACCGTCGATTACAAATTGGAAACTGCTCTGACCGAGCATGATTATCTTTTCCGCAACAACCGATAGGCTCAATCCATGCTCTTGCCTTTATCGCTGAAACTGCACGAGTCAGGCCAGTGGTTGGCCCTGACGCCCGGTTGTGTTGAGCCTGTACCGCGTTGACGCGCTCGCCCAGCAATATTTTCAAAGCCGCGCTCTGGATGACGGGCGCAATTGCGTCATTTTCGGCTATGGCGATCGCTGGCCGTGAACTGAGCGTGACACACGACACGTTCGAGATCATGTTTTACCGCAGCCTTGTTGGAATCTGCGTGGTCGCCCTGATCCTGACGCTGACGCAAAAATGGCACCAGGTCTCGACCAATCGGATCGGGTTGCATGGGGTTCGCAACGTACTGCATTTCACAGGGCAAAACCTTTGGTTTTATGCAGTCAGCGTCATCCCATTAGCACAGGTGTTTGCGCTGGAATTCACCCAACCGATATGGGTCATCCTGCTGTCTCCGCTCTTGTTGAATGAACGCCTGACAACTGTGCGTATGATGTCCGCGCTGATTGGTTTTGCAGGGATCTTACTGGTTGCCCGCCCCGGTGCCGTGCCGCTCAGCGCGGGTGTTTTGACCGCTGCCTTGTCCGCTGTTTTCTTTGCCTTAACAACAATATCGACGAAGTCCCTCACGCGTATTGCCAGCATCGGATGTATCATGTTCTGGCTGACAGTTATGCAAGCCGCACTAGGGCTGATCGCATCCGGCATCGATGGCCAAATCACCCTGCCCTCCGCAAACACCGCTCCGTTTCTGTTGTTGGTGGGACTGGCCGGGTTGCTGGCGCATTACTGCATCACAAACGCACTTGCTATCGCCCCGGCAACCGTGGTGGTGCCGTTTGACTTTGCGCGTCTGCCGACAATCGCCGTCGTCGGCATGGTTTTGTATCACGAGCCGTTGGACCACTGGACCTTGCTGGGGGCTGCGGTGATCTTCTGCGGTATATTTATGAACGTTCACGCCGAGAATCGTAACAGTTTGGCAACACTTCGGCAGGACACTCAACACAAGTAACGCATGGTCACGTGTTGACGATAAAGTAAACCTTAAGAAAGTATCGAGCACCACAATGCAGGTCGGTCCGCACCACAAAATTCATTTGCACCGACCTTCAGGAGACCTAGAGGGAGGAACTAATGAAAAAAGCGCTTCTACAGGCGTGCGCGGTATGCGTTGGCGCGACCGGAGCTTATGCGGGCGGTCTTGATCGCAGTGGTCAGGGCATCAACTTAATTTTCGAAGAAGGATCAGTTGTACAGTTCCGGCTGGGCTACACTAACCCAAGTGTTAGTGGCTCTCTGCTAGACGCGAACCCTGCCAGTCCGACAAGGGGACAAGTTGTAGACTCTGGGAACGTGACCAACGACTTCTTCACGCCGCATCTTGGTTACAAGACGTCACTGACCGAGAAAATCGACTTTGCGATTATGTACGACCAACCTTTTGGTGCAGACATTGCGTATGCGTCAAGCTATCCGCTTTCGATCAACCCAGTGTCGCCAACTACCGTCGGTTCGCTGCGCGCAAAAGCAGATACTGACGCGATTACGGCATTGTTTCGTTACAAATTCGACAATGGATTCAGCGCGATTGCTGGCTTGCGCGCTCAACGCGTAAAGGCAAACGTAGATGTTCCAGCTGCTCTTGGATATTCTGTCGATACAGATGCAGATACAGCATTCGGATATGTTGTTGGCGTTGCGTGGGAAAAACCTGAAATCGCCGCGCGTGTCGCATTGACCTACAACTCTAAGATCTCGCACGACCTTTCGCAGACAGAAAGTGGTACGTTGATCGGCACCGTTGAAACGAGCAGCGAAATTGAAACACCTCAGTCCGTAAACCTGGATTTCCAAACCGGTATTGCACCCAAAACACTCTTGTTTGGCTCGATCCGTTGGGTTGATTGGCCGCAGTTGGTTTACAATCCACCAAACTACCCGCCAACCACTGCTTTGGTTGACTACGATAACGCCACTTACACATATACTCTTGGTCTCGGCTATCAGTTTTCGGAACAGTTCTCTGGTGCTGTGACCCTTGGCTACGAAACCGATGAAGGCGAACCTGTTACCAATCTTGGCCCAACGGACGGTTTCTGGAGTATCGGTCTTGGCGGGACTTACTCGCTCGAAAAAGCCAAAATTTCGGGCGGTGTCCGCTATACAGACATCGGTGACGCAACTGCTGACGGCGGATTTGGTCAAACCGCAGACTTCTCAGGCAACAGCGCTTGGAGCGTTGGGTTCCAAATCACTTACGCTCTGAACTAAACGCCTCTAGAGAAATCAACTAGACCCCGCCCTTTCGGCGGGGTTTTTCTTTGCGCAAGTTTCGGGTCGAACAATGCCTTGGCGAGTGTAAGAACGGGCTATGGAACCTCAAAAACATCTCTCTCCAAGGGCTTGGGCTGAACTGGCACTTTTGGGCGTCATTTGGGGCGCCTCTTTTATCTCGATCCGCATCGCACTGGACACGATTCCGGTGATGACCTCGGTTCTTCACCGTGTTTTCTGGGCAATGCTGGCGCTTTGGATCGTAGTTTGGGTCAAAAAGCTGAGCGTTCCGACCAGTCCGCGCGTCTGGGGTGCGTTTCTGATGATGGGATTGTTGAATAATGCCATCCCATTCTCGCTGATGGCGTGGGGGCAGCTTTACATTGAGACTGGGCTGACTTCGATCCTGAATGCTGCAACTGCCGTCTTCGGCGTCCTGATCGCAGCAGTGTTTTTCAAAGACGAGAGGTTGACCCTTGCACGCGGCGTGGGCGTCGGCTTGGGTTTTCTGGGCGTTGCAATTGCAATTGGCCTAAAGAACTTCGCGACCTTCAACCTTCAAAGCGCGGCTCAACTGGCGATCATCGCGGGCACCATTTCTTACGCGTTGGCCGGTGCCTGGGGCCGTAGCAAACTGTCAGGTCTGTCTCCCATCGTCGCCGCTGCAGGCATGCTTACCGGTTCGACACTACTGATTTTGCCTGTATCGCTTATGGTTGACGGCCCTCCTGTCTTGGACCTGCCGGCGATTACATGGGCGGCCATTGCCTACTACGCTTTGATCGCGACGGCCGGGGCGTATCTGCTCTACTACCGCGTTCTCGCCATGGCAGGGGCCGGAAATCTGATGCTTGTGACACTTGTCATTCCGCCCGTGGCCATCGTTCTGGGCACGCTGGTGCGCGACGAAGCCTTACCGCCACAGGCTTTTCTGGGCTTTGCAGTGCTGGCAGTCGGGCTATTGATTCTAAACTGGTCCCGCTCACGTGATTGACGCCGCCCCCTGCCCGTTTTAGCTAGGTCAGAAAAAGGGACAGCGGACAATGATCTACAGCTCGGCAAAGGACTGGCGCGAAGCGGCCCGGAAAAAAGTGCTGTTCTTCGGCATGTCGGGGCTGGGCAAGACCTATGTGTCAAACGTGCTGCGCGATTCCGGCGACTGGTTTCACTACTCGATCGATTACCGTATCGGTACCCGCTATATGGGCGAATACATCATCGACAATGCCAAAGCCGAAGCGATGAAAGTTCCCTTCCTGCGCGACCTGCTTCTGTCGGATTCGATCTATATCGGCTCGAACATTTCATTCGAAAATCTGACACCGGTCGCCACGTATCTGGGCAAACCGGGAAACCCGGAATTGGGCGGGTTGGAACTGACAGAGTATCGCCGCCGGCAGGAGCAGTTCCGCCTGGCCGAAATCCACTCTCTGTTGGACACCGAGTATTTCATTGACCGGGCCAAGCGTCTGTACCAATACCCAAATTTCATTTGCGATACCGGCGGATCGATCTGCGAATGGGTTGACCCCGAGGACCCGGCAGATCACGTCCTGTCCGAATTGTCGCGGCAAACCCTGATGATTTGGATCAAGGGCGATGAGGATCATACCGCAGAACTTATCCGCCGTTTCGACAAAGCACCCAAGCCGATGTCCTACCAGCCAGAGTTTCTTACCAAAGTCTGGGATGAATACCTCGCAGAAAATGGCTACGCACCCGAGGCGGTCGATCCCGACGCATTCATACGCTGGACCTATGCGCGTGCCCTGGCGCATCGTCAGCCGCGTTATCAGGCTATGGCGGACAATTGGGGTGTCACAGTCACCGCTGACGACATGCATAAGGTCCGCGACGCCGGTGATTTCGATGAGTTGATCGAACGCACCCTTGAGACCCGGACCAACCGGGCTTAATTACCGCCTCTACACAGTAACTCCAAAGGCTTGCACCTGATGCCGATCAAGATCCCTTCCGACCTGCCCGCTTACGACGTTCTCACCAAAGAGGGCGTCATGGTCATGGCTGCGGATCAGGCAATGCGTCAGGATATTCGCCCTTTGCGGATCGGTTTGCTGAATCTGATGCCCAAGAAGATTCAGACCGAGAACCAATTCGCGCGTCTGATCGGTGCGACTCCGCTACAGATCGACCTGTCGTTGATCCGCATGACTGAGCACCGCACGAAGAACACTGCCGCCGACCACATGGCCGAGTTTTATCATCCTTTCCAAGAGGTGAAGGATCAGAAGTTTGATGGCCTGATCATCACCGGCGCGCCGATTGAGCATCTTGAGTTCGATGACGTCACCTATTGGGACGAAATGACCGAGGTCTTTGAATGGACGCAGACCAATGTCCACTCAACCTTTGGCGTTTGCTGGGGCGGGATGGCGATGATCAACCATTTCCACAGTGTTCGAAAGCACATGCTGGATGCCAAGGCCTTTGGTTGTTACCGACATCAGAACCTGGCCCCTGCTTCCCCGTTTTTACGCGGTTTTTCAGATGATTGCGTGATCCCTGTCAGCCGCTGGACGGAAATGAAGCAGGTCGAGATCAACGACGCGCCTGGCCTGATCACATTGCTGGGCAGCGACGAGGTTGGCCCCTGTCTGGTCGAAGACCGCGCGCACCGCGCGATCTATATCTTCAACCATTTCGAATATGACAGCGATACGTTGAAGCAGGAATATGACCGCGATGTCTCGAACGGGACACCCATCAATGTGCCGATGAATTACTATCCAGATGATGATCCGTCGCAACCCCCACAAAACCGGTGGCGCAGCCATGCGCATTTGCTTTACGGCAACTGGATTAACGAAATTTACCAGTCCACACCGTTCAACATGGAAGACATTGGCCGTTAAAATTCTGATATCCCTTGGCCTTGTCTTGGTGGGCCTAACCCTGCTGACCGCCTGGCGCGCAGCACAGAACGAGGCTGCGGCCGAGGCTGATTTCCCCCCCGAGGGCGAGATTGTCATGGTCGACGGCGTCGCTGTACATGCGGTGGTCATGGGCGAAGGCCCCGATGTGGTTCTGATCCATGGGTCCAGCGGCAATACCCGCGACATGACTTTTGCCCTTGCGCCGATCCTGGCTAAAAACTTCCGTGTGATCGTGTTCGACCGCCCCGGCTTGGGTTATAGCGACAGCTTCAACTCAAACGGGGAAACTATTGAGGAGCAAGCGTTAATCTTGCAAAAGGCCGCAGCGCAATTGGGAGCTGAAAAGCCCATTGTTGCGGGGCAAAGCTATGGCGGGTCCGTATCGCTGGCTTGGGCCGTCACCCGGCCCGAAAACATTTCGGCCCTAGTTCTGATTGCACCGGCCGCAATCCCGTGGGAGACGCCATTGGATGGCTTTAACCAGCTGGCGTCGACCGAGGCTGGCAATACACTGGCCCTCCCCCTTATCACCGCGTTTGTCCCCGAATGGTACGTGGAAAAGGCGTTGGACAAAGTCTTTGCCCCTCAGACCGCACCCGAAGGATATTCGCAGCACTTCGGCCCGGGCCTGACGATGCGGCGCGCCTCGATGCATGCAAATGCCAAGCAGCGCGCCAATCTGCTGGACGAAGTCCGAGCGTTGCAGCCGCGCTATGGCGAGATTTCAGTGCCAACGGAAGTCGTTCACGGAACGGCTGACACCACTGTCAAATTTGCCTGGCATGCAGAACAACTGGTCGATCAAATCCCTGACGCCGAACTGGTCGAGCTTCCGGGTATTGGCCACATGCCACAGGTTGTGGCTGCCCCCGAGGTTGCATCAGCAATCGACCGTGCCGCAGAGCGCGCGGGTTTGCGTTAATCCGCCAGCTAATCCATAGTAGGATATGGGTTTTATGGCGAGGTAACTAATGGCCCGTTCGGACAAAGGTTCCATTGAAAAATACTTCCGCAAGGACGCACCAAATGAGGTGCGATCTGCCATTGAAAACGCCAAGAAAGACGACATCCTGAACCCGACCTATCCTTACGAAGAGCGAATGAAGCGTAAGGATTACGGCAAAGAAATGGAGTTGCTGCAGATCGAACTGGTCAAAATGCAATCCTGGGTCAGGGAAACGGGTGATCGCATTGCGATCATTTTCGAAGGCCGCGACGCCGCAGGAAAAGGCGGTACAATCAAGCGCTTTCGCGAAAACCTTAATCCCCGTGGCGCCCGCAACGTGGCTCTGAGCAAACCGTCAGATACCGAACGCAGCCAATGGTATTTTCAACGCTACATTCAACACCTGCCTTCAGCGGGTGAAATCGTGTTCTTCGACCGTAGTTGGTACAATCGCGGTGTCGTCGAAAACGTCTTTGGCTTTTGCGAACCCGAAGAACGTGAGCGGTTTTTCAGGCAGGTTTTGCCCCTAGAAACCGGACTGGTGAATGACGGGATCAAACTGTTCAAATTCTGGCTCAACGTTGGGCGCGCTGAACAACTGAACCGCTTTCTGGCACGTGAAACAGACCCGCTAAAGCAATGGAAACTCAGCCCAATCGATATTGCAGGACTCAGCAAATGGGACGAGTACACGCAGTCGATCGCAGAAACTCTGACCCGTAGTCATACAGACATCTGTCCTTGGACCATAATTCGCTCGGACGACAAAAAACGCGCTCGTATAGCAGCCATCCGAACCGTTCTGCATGCGCTGGACTATGACGAGAAGGACAAGAAAGCCATTGGCAAGATCGATCCTATGATCTGTGGCGGACCCGAAGTTTTGGACGCGTGATGACATTTTCGCGTTCCATTGCTGCCATCGGTTGGACGATCCGGTATACGTGGATTATGTCTTGGTTATATAAGACTTAAACAAAAAAAGGCTCGTGAAACAGGCATGGCGAAACGCGGGTATCACCACGGCAATCTCAAACAAGCCCTGATTGAGGCCGCTCTTTCGCTGATCGAAGAAAAAGGGCCGACTGGCTTTACACTGTCCGAGGCCGCAAAGACCGCCGGGGTGACACCTGCAGCGGTGTACCGGCACTTTCAGGGGCGTGAGGACCTGATCGCCGAGGCCGCCCGGCAGGGTTTCGATATGTTCGCGGACCTGATGCAATACGCCTACGACACAGGACAACCCTCAGCGCTTGCAGCGTTTGAGGCAACCGGTCGGGCGTACCTGGCTTTTGCCCGCAAGCATCCCGGGCACTACATCGCCATGTTCGAAAGCGGGATATCCGTGAACCGAACGCCGGAATTGGCGCTGGCCGCGAACCGGGCCAAGAACGTTCTGGAAAAAGCCGCTGCGGACCTTTCCCAGCATATCCCACCTGAAAAACGCCCGCCCGCGTCAATGTTCAGTGCTCATATCTGGGCCATGAGCCATGGCGTCGTTGAACTCTACGCTCGTAATACCGGTGCCAGCTCTCCGTTTCCACCAGAGGATCTACTGGAAAGTGGTATCGGGATCTATTTGCGGGGGTTAGGTTTGGTTCCTCAAGACGATTGAACGCCGTCTAAAACATCGGCCGTGGCGCCGGTGCGCTAAGGCCTGATGTGACGTTGATCAGATCCATCTGGCCCATGCCTTTGATATCCACCGGACCAATATCCGAGACCTGAAACTCGTCGATCAGGGCGTATTTCATCTCTTCGGGGGCGACGATATTCATTGGATTTGCAAAGACTTGCAGGCGTGAAGCAATGTTCACGGCCGGACCAAACACGTCGTAGACGTATTTCTGAATGCCCACGACTGAGCCCACCGCTGGGCCCATGCCCAGACCGATCCTGGCCTGCCACTTGTGGGGATGGCTTTCGTTGCGCCGCTCGAGGTAACGCAGGAACCGGACCGCGCAATGGGCCACGGCCGTCGCGTGATCCGGCGTTGCGTCCGGCATACCCGAAACCGCCAGATAGGCGTCCCCGATGGTCTTGATCCGCTCGCATCCATATTGCTCAACAATCCGGTCGAAGGCCGTGAAAATGTCATTCAACTCACTGAGCGTAACTGTGGGGTCAGTCTTGGCCGCAAAATCGGTAAAGCCCACAAAGTCCAGCATTACGACCGAGACCTGATCGTAGAGCTGCGGGGTGACGACACCAAAAGTTTTGAATTCCTCGTACACAGCGCGTGGCATAAGGTTCAGCAGCAACCGTTCCACCCGCTCTTTCTCACGTTCCAACTCGCGCGTGTTCCGCTCGACCATGGTCGAATAGCTGTCGATCATGCTCTCAAGCTCACGAATACGGGTGATGTTCTGAAATTCGACCACCAGCACCTGTTCGGACAGACCATTGGCCAGGGACACCGCGACCGCGAATATCAGCGTCCTGCGTTTGGGTTTGACCTGCAATTCGGCCGAATAGCGAAGGCCGGATTGTTTGACGTCTTCAAGCTCTTTTGGATCAAGATCGGGGAAATAATCCAACAGAGTCTGCCCTTCGGCTGGCGCCCCGAACCATTCGGCAAATGGACCGTTGTGAAACACGAAACCCAGATCCGACGCCCGCACAACGGCGACACCCACACCGATCGCGCGCAGCAGCTGCTCATTTATGGCCAGAATGCTCATGCGGCGTCGCGAGCCACGATGATTGCCCGTTTTGATTCAATGGCATCAAGGGCAATCTTAATATGTATGTCTTCCATTCCATGCGTCGACAGGGCTTCGCTGAAAAGCGCGGCCATCTCGTCAAAATCGGCGTGAGAGATTTTCAGATGACGATGCACCGCCTCGATCCGGTCATCGCTAAAGGACGCAGGACCACCAACCAGAGACGAAACGAACTTCGTTTGATGATCAATCAAACGGGGCATGTCTATGTCCTCGAAATGGCCACCGATCTGGTCGGATTCCAACGCCATCTCGTAAAAGGTCATCACGATCCGCGAGATCGTTTTGAAACCACCGTATCTTTCATAAATTGTCTGCCCCACGACACAAAACCCAAACGTTAAACACCACTGACGTCACGAGGTTATATCATATTGACAGTTTTGTTAACGCTTATGACGCGGATGGTCTGCGAGGTGACCATTTAGGTGGCTTTGTTGCTGCGTGCATTCAAACACTCAGATCGTCGGTGACTGGAATAAACCCAACGTAACCACCATGTTTCAGTAGCCTTGTCTGGCCGCCATTACGCCAATACAGCTTGCGCCGTGCCGCCATAAGCTCTCGCCTAAGGCGAAACCAAAACGGGCCCTTATCTAGGCCACTGTTGGTCTTTTGGTCTTGCGAACGCTCGCTGACCTTTACCTCTTCGAATGTATGATCCTGCTGTTTCGACCAGATCATCTGCACTCCAACAGCCGGAAAACACTGATACATCCGCCAGTCCGGCCGAGGGAGGGAAACAAAATCGTCGAGGTGATCCGAGTACTTCTCGGACAAGTTCAATAGTTTTTGGCAGGCCCGTTGGGACAGCACATAGGCGGCGGCGCTCGGGGCCATTTCCAGCATAGGCCGGACGGTTACACCCGCGATCCGCGTTTCTGGTCCAAAACGAAGGGATTTGGGGGAAAAGTCTAGCTTGACCATGTCATAGGCATCTGGGTCCGCCAACAGTGCTGAAATCACAGATCCTGCATGGGTGGACATTTCAACGTCATCTTCGAAAATGGCCACTGCTTTCAGGTTTTGATCTACGGCCGTCCGCCAAACTGCGAGATGGCTTTCGAAACAGGCGATTTCGCTTTGTGTCAAACCCCAGCGACTGCCCGATCCGGGAACGTAACCGTTGACGTCCAGCACACCGGCCACTTGGGCATCTGTCGCGCTGAACCGGGTGGCGCCCACCAAGCCTGCATGATCGAACTGCATTTCCATGAAGGCACAGCGCCCAGGAACCCGATCCAGATTGATGAAAAAGGCACCCGTTTCTGGTGGCAGTTCATGACGTCCCACGGCGTTTCCTTTCAAGTGATTGCGCCAGTTACACAACGGTGAGGCCGACAATCAAGCCTGCGCTTGCGCAACATGCATCCCTTTATGCCTATCCAGAGCCAGACGTCCTGACTAAGCTGCGTGGGTAAAACAAAAAACGGGATTCTTGCAATGACGTCACACGGATATTCCGGCGGCCGCCTCAACCTTCCATTTGTGGGCATTTCGACCTTTGGCAAGGCTCCGTATGTTGACGATTGGGACCAAATCGAAGCTGATGTAGCGATTATGGGCGCCCCTTTTGATTTCGGCACGCAATGGCGTTCGGGCGCGCGTTTCGGCCCAAGGGCGGTGCGAGAGGCGTCGACCCTTTTCAGCTTTGGGCACGCAGGCGCGTATGATCACGAGGACGATGCCACCTACCTGGATGGCTCAGTGCGTATGGTCGATATTGGTGATGCGGATATCATCCATACCAAAACGGACGAAAGCCATGCCAATATCCAGTTCGGTGTGGAAAAGATGCTGAACGCAGGTGCCCTGCCCGTCACTATTGGTGGTGATCATTCGGTCAACATCCCGTGCATCAACGCTTTCGAAAGCGATTGCGAGAAAAACGGGCCAATCCACGTTGTTCAAATTGACGCGCATTTGGATTTTGTGGACGAACGCCACGGCGTGACCGCGGGCCATGGCAACCCCATGCGGCGCGCAATTGAAAAACCATATGTATCAGGCATGACGCAGCTGGGCATCCGGAACGTGTCCTCGACCGCCAAGGAAGGGTACGAAGATGCACGCGCCCGAGGATCAGATATTCTGTCTGTGCGACAAGTGCGCAAGCTTGGGACCGAAGGTGTGTTGAACCGTATTCCGGATGGCGCACGGTATTACGTTACGATCGATATCGACGCTTTCTGCCCGTCCATCGCAGCGGGCACCGGAACACCCAGCCACGGTGGTTTCCTGTACTACGATGTGTTGGAAATCCTACAGGGGCTTTCGAAACGCGGCGATGTCGTTGGAATAGACCTTGTCGAAGTCGCACCAAACTACGACCCGACCGAAAGCACGCAGATACTGGCCGCTCAGGTTCTGCTGAACTTTATCGGGTTCATCTTTCACGAGCGTGGCAGGAAGGGCTGATCGCCCCTCCCGCCGGATCAATTACACGCTGATCGTGTTGTGTTCGGGGCCATAGGGGAAGCCGGTGATGTTCTCGGCACCGGTTTCTTCGACCACGAGAATGTCGTGTTCCCGGTACCCGCCAGCGCCTTTTTGACCTTCGGGAATCCATAGCATTGGTTCGATGGAAACAACCATGCCCGGCTCCAGAACCGTGTCGATGTCTTCACGCAACTCCAGCCCGGCTTCGCGACCGTAGTAGTGGCTGAGAATACCGAACGAGTGACCGTAGCCGAATGAACGGTACTGCAGCAGCCCTTCGTCGGCAAAGAAACGGTTGATTTCCTCACAGATGCCGGAACAGGTCGCACCGGGTTTGATCAGGCTCAGACCCAGTTCATGCGCGGCGACGTTGGCCTTCCAGATGCGCAGGCTGTCCGCGTCCGGCTCGCCCAGAAACAGAGTGCGTTCCAGCGCGGTGTAATAACCTGAAATCATCGGGAAGGTGTTCAGCGACAGGATATCCCCCTTTTCCAGCGCGCGCTTGGTGACCGGGTTATGAGCACCGTCCGTGTTCAAACCCGATTGGAACCACACCCATGTGTCGCGATACTCGGCGTCGGGATAAGCACGTGCAATCTCGGCTTCCATTGCATCACGCCCGGCCATAGCGATCTCGATCTCGGTCGCGCCTTCCCGGATCGCTGCATGAATTGCCGCACCACCAACATCAGCAGTCCTTGCGCCGCCTTTGATCAGTTCAATCTCTTCAGCAGACTTAACCATGCGCGCAGCCATTGTGTCAGGTGCGATGTCCACCAGTTCAGGTGCGCCCAGCATGTCCAGCGCAGTGTCGCGCATCGCCAATGTCAGATGATCGCCTTCAATGCCAATCCGGCGCGCCGACCCGATCAGGTTGGCCACTGCACGCCAGTAGTTGTTCCGCTTCCAGTCGGTGTAGATCACGTTCTCTTCAACCGAACGCCGCCACGGCTGCCCTGCGTCGATGTTCGCAGAAACCGTCGTGCAGGCATCCTGCGTCACCACGCACCCGTAAGGGCGGCCAAACGAGCAGTACAGAAACCCCGAATAGTAAGCGATGTTATGCATCGACGTCAGCAGAACCGCCGGGATATCCCGTGCGGCCATCGTGGCGCGCAGGCTGGCAAGGCGGCGGTCGTATTCCGCCCGGCTGAACGGCAAAGGCGCCTTGTCACCATTATGGCTGGTGAAGAACTCGGGGCGATTGTTCAGGTCATTCATCTTTGACTCTCCTCAATGCCGGACTGGCATCGCCCGGCCACAAGTCCCGGCGTTCAGGACGAGCGGCCTCGGGATCCGAGAGCCATGCACCCCGCCTTGCGTCACGACGCCATCGTGACCGGGGTGCATGGTGAAATCGCTAAATCAGCTTTTGAGTCGCGTCAAGCCGGACTGAGGCCCCGCAGGCGTTCCGACCGGCGGCGCAGCAATTCGACCGTGGTCAGCAATGCGATCGAAATCACCACAAGGATGGTCGCGACGGCCAGAATGGTCGGGCTGATCTGCTCACGCAGACCGGTGAACATCTGCCAAGGCAGTGTTTTCTGGCTCGCCGATCCAACGAACAGAACCACGACAACTTCGTCAAACGAGGTGATGAAGGCGAACAAGCCACCCGAAATCACACCTGGCAGGATCAGCGGCATCTGGATTTTGAAGAACGTCCGCACCGGACCCGCACCCATATTCGCAGCGGCCCGCGTCAACGATTGATCGAAGCCGACCAGAGTAGCGGTCACAGTGATGATGACGAAGGGAATTCCCAGAACCGCGTGGGCCAGAACAACTTTCACATAGCCGACGAAGTTCTTGTTCATGCCCAGCGTGCCTTCTAGAAAGCGGCCGATGTCGCTGTAGAAAAAGAACATCCCCGTCGCCGAGATGATCAACGGCACGATCATTGGCGAAATCAGAATCCCCATGATCGCCCGACGTCCCGGTACATGCGATTGGCTCAGCCCGATCGCCGCCAAAGTCCCCAATGTAACCGAGATGAAGGTCGCAATAGGTGCGATAATCAGCGAGTTCTTGAAGCTTCTCTGCCATTCATTGTTAGTAAAGAAATCGCGGTAATGCTTCAGCGAATACCCCTCGGGGTCCAGACGCAGCATCTCGGGCGTGAAGGTAAAGAAGTCCTGCGCGTTAAACGACAGGGGCAGAACCACAAGGATCGGTGTGATCAGGAACACGAAGATCGCGCCGCAGATGACCCGGAACGCGTAATGCCAGAACACCTGACCGGCGGTCATGTAAGGCAGTAGTTTTTGGCGATAGCGTCCTTCGTAAAGCCAGAAGATAAAGAACGCAAAGAACCAGCCCGCCAGCAGCCCAACGATCAATCCTGTAATGCCTGCGAAGAAAAAACCGATTGCAGCAAGGCCAAGGATCGTCATCCAGCGCGCGACACGCTCGTTGTCGAGCACGTTGATATACAGCCATGCCAACCCTGCCATCAAAGCAGCACCGATCAGGATGCCCAGCAGGACATTGCCCTGCCCGGCCCCGACGAACATGCCAAGGAAACCTCCGGCAATTGCGACAGCTGGCAGAACCACGGACAAGGGTTTGCGGGATATTGGTGTAAGTGCAGCCATAATTCTTATCCCAGCTTGACGTTATCAATGCCCACGATCTTGTCGTAGCACCAGTAGAGTAGAAGAACGACCGCCAGCAGGATCGTCCCCAGCGCCGCAGCCAGTCCCCAGTTCAACGAGGACGAGATGTGGTAGGCAATCCGGTTCGAGATGAAGACACCTTTGGTGCCGCCTACGATCTCGGGCGTGATGTAGTAGCCGATGGCAAGAATGAACACGAGGATCGAGCCCGCTCCGATACCCGGTATCGATTGCGGGAAGTAAATCCGCCAGAAGGTCGTCCAGTTGGTTGCACCCATGGATTTGGCCGCACGGGTGTAATACGGCGGGATCGTTTGCATGACCGAATACATCGGCAGGATCATGAACGGCAGCAGGATATGCGTCATCGCGATGATCGTGCCAAACTGGTTGTTGATGATCACCAGTCGCGCGTCATCGGCAACAAGCCCCAGCCAGACCAGCGTTTCGTTGATCACCCCCTGCTGTTGCAACATCACTTTCCACGCTGACGTGCGCACCAGCAGCGATGTCCAGAACGGAAGCAGCACCAAAATCATCAGCATGTTCGAAACGCGCATCGGAAGGTTAGCGAGCAAGTATGAAATCGGGTATGCCAGCAGAATACAGGAGCCGGTAATGATCAGCGACATGAACAAGGTCCGGCCGAACAGCTTGATGAGAATGCGCTTATCTTCCGGTTGCGCCTGCGCACCTTCCGGAGTCCGACGCATATCAACTGCATTCAGGAAGTAGCCGTTGGTGATCGGCACCGCATGCGTCTTGATCACGCGCCAAGTGTCTACGTCACCCCAGCCGTCGTGTATTTCGATAAGCTTTTCCTTGAACGGCGCATCAGCTTCGGGATCCAACCGCTTGATCTTGCGCCCGGATTTCCGGAACATCGAGGACATACCCGTCTGTTCATAGTTCAGACGTGTCCCGAGTTTGGTATGTTCTTTCGCCTCAATTGCAGCGATCATATCCTTTGTGAAGGCAGCGTACAGCGCCTCGTCCGGAAGCTCTCCGCTTTCTGCGTCCCAATTCTGCAGCTCAACCACCGTCAGGGGGAGCGTCTGGGCCACGATACCATTCTCGACCGAACGGAACAGCATCGACACAATCGGTACCACAAAGGACAGCAGAACGAACAACAGCAACGGCGCAATCAGTGCCAAAGCCCGGAGTTTTCGGCGGCGCAATGATCGCGCCAGGGATTTCTTCAGCGGCGTGCCGTCGGCAGCTAGCATCGGACCGGATTGAGTTGCGTCAGTCATCTGCGTCCCTTGGTCTTAGATAAGCCGGGGCCAATGGCAGCCCCGACCGTGTTTTTCAAAACCGGCTTATTGTGCCAGCCATGCCTGGAATTTCGCGTCGATATCGTCGCGGTAGTCAGCCCAGAACTCGTAGTTGTACAGGAATGTGTTCTTTGCGTTTTCCGGATCGGTCGGCATGTGAGGGGCCATGTCGATACCCAGATCGGCGTGCTGACCAACCAGTGGAGCAGAGGATGCACGGGCCGGGCCGTACGAGATGTACTTGGCCTGATCCGCCAGACGCTGCGTGTCGGTTGCGAACATGATGTAGTCCAGCGCACGCTTCTGGCGCTCCTCGCTCAGACCGGCGGGGATAATCCAGCCATCCAGATCGAACACTTGCGCGTCCCACAGCATTGCGACCGGCTGTTTCTGCTCTTCGATCACGCTGAACAAACGGCCGTTATAGGTCGAGCCCATGATAACTTCGCCATCGGCCAGCAGCTGCGGCGTGTCAGCACCCGCAGACCACCAGACAACGTTATCCTTGATCGTACCCAACTTGGCCAGCGCCTGATCCTGCCCTTCTGGGGTCGCCAGAACATCATAGACGTCGTCCTTGGCAACGCCGTCACACAGTAGTGCCCATTCCATGTTGTTGATGGGGCGTTTTTCCAACGAGCGCTTGCCGGGATAGGTCTCAAGATCAAACACCGCGCAGATGTCGCTCGGAGGATTGTCGCCTACCAGATCCGTGCGATAGCCGAATGTGGTCGAATAAACGATCTGCGGGATAAAGCAGTCGCTGACCAGCAGGTCCCCGAAATCGTCAGATGCAGATGTACCGTCCGGCGCAGGTGCAAGCTGAGTGTCAAAGTCGATTTCCAGCGCCAGGCCTTCGTCACACAGGCGAATGGCGTCGGCAGCCACAACATCAACTACGTCCCAGGTGACGTTGCCCGCTTCGTTCATCGCACGCAGCTTCGCAACCGCCTCGGCCGAGCTGTCGTCGTTCAGGATCGTGACGCCGGTCTTTTCCGAATAAGGCTCATGATAAGCTTTTAGCTGCGACTTGGAATAGGCTCCGCCCCAAGAGACGATCGTCATCTCTTCAGCTGACGCAGCGCCGGCAACAGCCACAATCGCACCCGCCATAAGAGTGGTTTTAGTAACTTTCATCGTTAACTCCCTGTTATTCCCGTTGATTTTGATCTTTGCGGCTGGGCCACGGGGTAACCCACCCATGCCTTTCCCCGCGCACCTTGGCGACATGAGCGGGGTATTTCCTGATCAGGCGTCCAAAGCCCTGCAGTCGCGCGCAAGCCAGCCGATTTCGACCTCCTGGCCTGGTGACAGCTTGATAGCATCCGGGGCATTTCGGGTCTTGATGATGAAGTCATCATTTCCTGCCACCGAAAGACGGAAACGGAATACGTCACCCATATAGATGAACTCTTTCACCGTTGCCTTTAGTGTATGCGCATCGGCGTGCAGTCGGTCTTTATTGAATTCCACACGCTCAGGTCGGATCGACACTTTGGTCCGATCACCAGCCGCGTGGACGTTGACCGGCTTCGCGTCAATTTCAGATCCATCATCCAGTGCAACTACGCATTCGTCACCGTTGATAGATTTAACAACACCTTCCAGGGTATTGTTTTCACCTATAAACTGAGCAACAAAGCTGTTTTCCGGCTCTTCGTATAGAAGATCCGGTGGCGCAAGTTGCTGAATACGCCCGTCATCGAATACAGCGACGCGATCAGACATTGTCAGAGCTTCGGTCTGGTCATGCGTCACGTAGACGGTCGTGATCCCCAACTCATGCGCCAGACGCGTGATTTCAAACTGCATATGCTCGCGCAGTTGTTTGTCCAGCGCGCCCAGCGGTTCGTCCATCAGAACCAACTCAGGCTCGAACACCAGCGCGCGGGCCAGAGCGATCCGCTGTTGCTGACCACCCGACAATTGTGCGGGTCGACGGCTTCCGAAGGCTCCCATTTGAACCATGTCGAGCGCACGGCGGACTTTTTCTTCTCTTTCGTCCTTGCCGATTTTTCGTACTTCCAGAGGGAAGGACAGGTTTTCAGCCACCGTCATATGCGGGAACAAAGCGTAGTTCTGGAAAACCATGCCGATGCCGCGCTTGTGCGGTGGGATATTGTTGATCGGCCGTCCGTCCAACATAATCTCGCCATGAGTGGCTGTTTCAAACCCTGCCAGCATCATCAGGCAAGTTGTCTTGCCGGACCCCGAGGGCCCAAGCATTGTAAGAAACTCACCCTTCGGCATGGAAAGGTTGAGGTCTTTTACAACAAGGATCTCGCCATCATAGGATTTTTGGACATGCTGAAACTCGACGAACGCTGCGTCATTAGACATTTACCGATTAGTCTCCCCTGTACGGTCCTTGCATGCCCGGTTCATCCGGATCTCAAAGACCTGTCTGCGCCATTTAAGGACATGCAGGGTGCAGCACGCAACCAAAATGTGACGCACGGGTAACGATTAAAAAATAAGCAGCAGAGTTTTCAGGCACAATTCAACCTGCGCATGTGCCACGCGAGGCTTTGATTGCTGGATAGTACAGGTTTTCTTAACCGTTCCTGCACAATCGGAATAACGTTAAAAGTTCTTAGATTCGTGCAGCTTAGAAAGATCGCTTCAACCGAATCGTCCTGGCCAAGTTTAACTGCTGCGTCGATCAGAGACTCTTGGGAAATCCGAGCGACCTTGGCTTCTTCGGCCTCCCCGAAAGTGCCAAAAACATCCATCGAAATACCGTTTTGCGCAAAAGCAGTGCGTAAGGGATCGTTCACTTCTTCGATATATGGCGACAAAAGCGCGAGTTTTGCCACGCCAAGTTCGTGGGCACAGGCAGACGCTGCGCGCAATGGGTTCGTGACTATCGCCGTCTCGCACGTCTGTTGAACCATTTTCTCAACCTGTTCCGACCCGATGACCGAGCTGGCAGAGGTGCAGCCGTACCCGACCACACGATATGGTCGGGTCTTGGGCAAAAGATCAGCAGCGGCTGGAAGGGCTGTTTTCATTTCCGCCAACGTATCGGTCGTCACCTCTTTGCCGCTGGGAATTCTGGAGACGTAAATTGGACAGCTACGATCTGAAAAATACGCGTTGAACTCCGGCTCAAGCGTTTCATCTGTCTGCAAGACGATAAGCCCCATCGGCGATGTGGCGGGATCATCCGCATCAACGGTATAGGATAGACGCGTCATATCTCGGGCAACTCCCTGTCAGAACGGGGGCTCAGAAATCGGGGTTCTCCTTCGGTTACTACGATGTTCTCTTCATGGACAAGGATCTTTCCACCCACCGAAATACCCGGCTCAAGCGTCAGGACCATACCGGGTTCCAAAACGGTGTGGTCAGTTGGAATGAGGGAAGGCCATTCTGTCAGTGACATACCTAAACCATGCCCCAATCGCCCTGCCCCCGTATCGGCATCGTGGCGCGACAGCACAGAGTTCATTGCCTCAAACAGGTCCGCCGCCGTGGCGCCGGGGCGCGCAATCTCGAACGCAGCATCCGACGCCTCAATCAACGCACTGTAGGCCGACTTAACCTGAGCGCTCGCAGAACCTATGGCCCAGTTGCGGTCATAGTCGCTGAAATACCCATCCCAAACCAGACCGGTGTCCAGCATCAGGACATCGCCTTGTTGCAGCAGCGTATCAGATGCCGGGGAAATCACGTCGGTATACCCGCCCTGCTCCGCTCCGCCCGCGAGGTAGGGAACCCAATCAGCACCCTCGTCCAGGCACAGCATCTGAAACCGGCGAAACACGGCATCCAGCGCTACGCCCTCTCCGGCAATTTCAGGAACCCGCTGAAACGCACGGCCGGCGATCGCGCATGCCGTCTCGATCTTTGCTATTTCCGCTGACGATTTCACCATCCGCAGAGAGCGGATTAATCCGTCGTCGCCGCAAAGATCCCGTGGACCGATAGTCTGTTGCAAACGGTGAAGATCTGACAACGGCATTCTGACATGTGTTTCATGTCCGTCGGGCAATCCGATCTTCGCGTCGCGGGGCGTAACCTCGCAAAGCACGTCAGCCAAAAGACTGACCCCATCGTCAGTCAAATCAGGGGCAGTCCAGGTTCGGATATCTTCAACCCACGTCTCCGCCATAAGCGCAGCACCGATCGAAGGTATCACCGCAATCGGCTTGCCACTGGCGGGAACGATCAGAAACCAGGGGCGCGTCGGGCTTTCCCAAAACCGTGTCAGGTATCCGGTGAAGTAACGGACTTCCGGTTCCGTGGTCAGCAGCAGCGCGGACAGGCCCGAGGCTTGCATCCTGCGTTGCGCGCGTTCGGTACGCGCAGCGAACTCTGATACCTCGAACCCCCTCACCCTGCGACCTCAGGAAAAACGCGCAGAACCTGCACGTCCATGCCAATTCTCATGGGGGTACCGTCCATCAGCCTTTGGCCACCGCAACGGGAGTATGGTGAGATTCTCAATTTGGTGTCTTTCTTATGATGCCCATTGACGTGATCGCATTCGTCAAGTTCTGTCAACAAAACTCGCCCCAGGCAGGAACCTAAAATGCCCCATTCTGATCCGGCCTTCAGCCGCGCCGAGTATAACCGCAGGTTGGCAAAGACCCGCGCCGCCATGGCAGCCGCGGGCTTGGATGCCTTGTTCGTCGAGGACCCTTCGAACATGGCATGGCTGACGGGGTATGATGGCTGGTCATTCTACGTGCATCAGGGGGTGCTGGTGTTGCACGACGCCGACCCGATCTGGTGGGGCCGCAGTCAAGACGCCAATGGCGCGCGCAGAACAGTATGGATGCCCAACGACCGAATCCGCGGGTACTCCGACGAATACGTACAATCCACAGTCCGTCACCCCATGCAGGACCTGGCCGCACTGATTGCGGACACCGGTATCGCCAAGGGGCGCATTGGTGTCGAGTTGGACAATTATTACTACTCAGCCAAGGCGCATCTGACTTTGCTGGCAGAGCTACCCGAAGCACAACTTGTCGATGCAAATGCTTTGGTCAACTGGCAACGTGCGGTTAAATCCGATGAAGAAATCGTGCTGATACGAAAGGCGGCCCGGATATCCGAGCATGTGACCGACGGTGTATTGGAGCGCATTGAACCGAGTATGCGAAAGAATGACCTCGTCGCACAAATCTACCATGACGCAGTCACCGGAGTTGGCGACGATTGGGGCGATTACGCGGCCATTGTGCCCCTGCTCCCGTCCGGTCCGGATGCCGCCGCACCACACCTGACTTGGGATGGTGAGCCATTCAAATCCGGTGAGTGCACATTTTTTGAACTGTCGGGCTGCTATCGCCGTTATCACGCGCCATTCTGCCGCTCAGTCTTTTTGGGTAAGCCACCCGACTATTTGCTTCGTGCTGAAGCCGCTCTGGTAGAAGGGCTTGAGGCAGGACTAGAAGCCGCGCGTGCCGGCAACCAAGCGCGTGATATTGCCTTGGCTCTGGCTGCTCCATTGGAACGGGCCGGCATCGAGCGCGGCGCGCGATGCGGGTATCCAATTGGCCTCAGCTATCCACCCGATTGGGGCGAGCGCACGATATCCTTGCGGCCGGAGGATGAGACCGTACTGGAACCCGGTATGACCTTTCACTTCATGCCCGGCCTTTGGATGGACGATTGGGGGTTGGAGATCACTGAGTCGATCCTCATCACTGAGTCCGGACCTGCCGAGTGTTTCTGCAACCGCCCCAGAAAGCTGTTTGTAAAGCCATGACTCTAGCGAGAACCAAGGAAATACTAGCCGATCTGATTGTTTTTGAGACGGTGTCTGCAGATTCCAATCTGGAAATGATCGGTTATCTGACCGAACAGCTTGAGGCATTGGGCGCACGGTGCATCGTCACGCGGGACAAGACTGGCACCAAGGCCAATGTGTTTGCCACCATCGGCCCCGATCAACCCGGCGGTATCCTTCTGTCAGGCCATACGGATGTGGTGCCGGTGGCCGATCAGGACTGGACGACCGATCCGTTTCAGATGGTCGAAAATGACGGCAAGCTCTACGGTCGCGGCACGTGCGACATGAAGGGCTTTATCGCTGCGGCGGTGGCTTTCGGCGAAACGTTGGATGTCAGCAAACTGACCCAGCCGCTGCACTTTGCCTTTACTTATGATGAGGAAGTCGGCTGCCTTGGTGCCCAAACACTGGTTGATGATTTGTCTGATCGCGGCATCGTCCCGGACATCGCCATTATCGGCGAACCAACCGAGATGCGCGTGATTGAGGGTCATAAGGGCTGCTTTGAATACACCACCCGCTTCTATGGGCTAGAGGGACACAGCTCTGCCCCCGATGACGGGGTGAATGCTGCGGAATATGCTGCACGATATATCGGAAAACTGCTGGAGTTGCGCCACATTCTCAAGTCTCGCGCACCGGCAGACAGCCGGTTCGAGCCGCCCTGGACCACTGTCAATATCGGGCAAATCACCGGGGGTGTTGCCCACAATGTCATCGCCAGCAAGGCCGAGGTTTTGTGGGAGATGCGGCCTGTGCAAGCAAGCGACGCCGACCTCGTCAAAAAGACCCTTTCGGACTACGTACAGCATTCGCTTTTGCCGGAAATGCAAGCGGTCCACAGTGACTCGAGCATCACGCAAGAGGCTATCGCCGAAGTCGAAGGCCTTGAGCCCATGGAAGAAAACGCAGCCCGTGATCTGGTCGCCGAACTGACCGGGGCCAACGGTACAGGTGTTGTTGCCTTTGCGACCGAGGCCGGATTGTTTCAGAAGCTTGGCGTTCACGCGATCGTTTGCGGGCCAGGTTCAATCGCACAGGCGCACAAGGCGGACGAGTTCCTCGAGATTGAACAGTTGGACATGTGCTGCAGAATGCTAACCCGATTAGGTCATCGCCTCACCCGTTAACCGCATCCGTGGGTGCGGTCATATTTTGACCGATCTGGTTGCACATGCGCAGCCCGTGCATCCTCGCCTGGGTCGTAGACCTCCATCACCAACGGATAGCAGGCCGCCGCGTCTGAGGAGTGTTCCGAGGAACAATCCCCTCCGGGGCACGCAGACAGGCCGACGATCAGATCGATTTCAGCGTGGAACTCAAGATAATCGCCGGGGCGAACCGGGCTGGCTTTCATAAAATACTGGCCGGTATCGCGGGTAAATCCAGTGCACATGAACACGTTCAGCACGTCATGCACCAGCATCTCGGCATCATGCAGCGGCAGGTCGCAATGGCTGGCCAGCGCGCGGGTCAGGTTCGAGTGGCAGCAATAGTGATAGTCGTCCCCCGAAAGCAAACGCCCGGTATAGGGATCACACCGTGTGCCAATCACGTCATGGACCGATCCGCCATAGGTATCGAACCCGTACCAGTCCAGAGTATCGGCAACGATCGTCGCCATCGGTCGCATGTTGGGAAAGCACGACCACATCCGGTCGCCAGTCGACAGATGCGTGCCATGCAGCGCGCGGGTTTTGCCCGAATAGAACCGCTCGGTCAGGTCATGTTTGTTCCACATGTTCAGATCGCCAACCTGAGGGCCATCGACCGATACCACCCTGACAAAAGCGCCTGCGGGAACTTCGATACAGGCCGCATCGCGCGGTGCTGCTGTGACCTCGGCCGTTTTGGCCGCACCCTCCCGCAGCATCGCCAAAGTGGTCAGGTCTGGTGGATCGAGCGTTTCTGGCGGGTAGCATATTACCGGCGCAATGGCTTTGCGATCATCGGCATCCGACGGCGGTAGGAAGTTTGGTTTTTCTAGCTTCATGATCGCCTCCCTTCCCGGCTTAATGCCCTGCTTTGCCGAATCTTTAGCGCATTATGAAGGGGTTCGCCATCGGCTCTTGCGCCGTGCTGATCCAGGTGGTCTTGGTTCTGGTATAATCCAATATCGCCTCAACGCCGGCCTCGCGGCCATATCCCGACTGATTGAACCCGCCAAACGGCGCGATAGGAGAGATCGCGCGATAGGTATTCACCCAGCAGATTCCTGCACGAATGCGTTTCGACACACGATGCGCGCGCGCAAGGTTCTGCGTGAATACACCCGACCCCAATCCGTAAGGCGTGCTGTTTGCCAGTGCGATGGCTTCTTCTTCGGTGTCAAACGGCAACAAAGACATCACGGGGCCGAACATTTCGATTTTCAGTGTTTCGGTTTCTGGCGATTTGCACTCAACCAACGTGGGGTTCATGTAATTTCCGGGACGGTCTGCAGCTTCTCCGCTGAGATGAATTACAGCTCCCTGCGCCCGCGCTTTGTTCAAGGTCTCTTCGATCTTGCGCACCTGCGCTGCGGTACAAAGCGGACCAACATGCGTTTCCGGCTGCAAAGGATCACCCAACCGGATGGCGCTGGCCTTTTCGGCGATCCGTTCGACCAGAGGTCCCAGGATCGACCGGTGCACCAGCCCGCGCGTACCCGCCACGCAGCTTTGGCCAGATGCGCCGAAATTTCCCGCAATCAGGCCATTTGCGGCGCCGTCCAGATCAGCATCTTCAAACACGAGGATCGGGGATTTTCCACCCAATTCCAGTGAGGTGACCGCAAAGTTCTCGGCTGAATTACGCACCACATGGCGGGCAGTCTCAGGCCCGCCGGTAAAGGCAATTCGGTCGACATCAGGATGGCGGGTCAGCGGAATTGCGCAGTTTTCCGCGTCACCGGTGATGACCGACACAACACCGGGCGGGAACCCCGCCTGTTCGATTAGCTTTGCGAATTCCAGCATCGGCGCTGGCGCAATTTCCGACGCCTTCAGCACCACAGAGCAACCTGCAGCCAACGCCGGGCCCAGCTTGGTCGCGGTCAGAAACATTTGCGCGTTCCACGGCACAATGGCGGCAACAACGCCGATCGCTTCGCGTGTGGTAAAGACGTGCATGTCGGGCTTGTCGATGGGCAAGACCGTGCCTTCGATCTTGTCTGCCAGCCCCGCAAAGTAACGGTAGTAGTCCGCGACATATCCGGTCTGTGCCGAAGTTTCTGCCAACAGCTTTCCGCTGTCTGTCGTCTCCAACTCACCCAGCCGAGCTGCATTCTCAGCAACCAGTTCAGCCAGGCGATACAACAGTTTGCCCCGCTGGGTCTGCGTCAAATCCCGCCATTCAGGATCATCCAAAACACGTTTGGCAGCAGCGATGGCACGGTCGACGTCCTCGGACGAAGCGCAAGCGAAGGTGGCCCACCCTTGACCAGTCGCAGGGTTTTCGGACGTCATAACCTGCGAGGCTGACCCTTCGGTCCAGACGCCATCAATGAAAAGCTGAAAATGCGGAAGGTTTCCCATGGTGGTCCTCACTGAAATGCCGGCATGACGTCGTCTATGAACCGCGCCAAAGACGCGCGCTTGCGTTCATTGGTCATGCCGCTGTCGACCCAGAACGAAAACTCGTCATATCCCAGATCCTCATAGCGTTTGATCCTGTCGATCACCTGTTGCGCAGTCCCAATTGTCAGATCACGGCCCAATTTTTCTTTGGTATACATCGGGTTCGCGTCCATCTCGGCCTCGGTAATCGGCTTGATCAAGCCCTGTTCAACCGGCCGTTTATTCATGAACCATGCACCAAAGTAATTGTAGTACCTGCGCAGATCTTGCACGCCCCGTGCTACGTCGTCGTCATCTTTGCCGACATAGGTGTGGTGCAACAGCATGATCTTGGGGCGCGGCCCTGAATAGCTATCGCAGGCGTCGTTGAACCGTCCCATCAAGGTCTCGATCTCTTCCATCCCCTGCCACAGCGGAGTGACCTGAATGTTGAACCCATTGTGAACGCCGAATTCATGACTGTTTGGATCCCGCGCGGCGATCCAGATCGGCGGGCCGTCCGCTTGATAAGGTTTTGGCGCCGAAGTCGCGGCCGGAAATGTATAAAATTCGCCCTCATGGGCGCAGTCGCCCTTCCAGATCTGAGGCAACAGCGGCGTAGACTCGCGCATGCGCTGCCCCGCTTCCCACGCGTCCATTCCCGGCATCAGACGCTCGTATTCATAGGAGTACGCACCGCGCGCGATCCCCAATTCGATGCGTCCCTTTGTTATCTGATCCGCTGCGGCGGCCTCACCCGCCAGTTTGATCGGATGCCAAAACGGCGCAATCACGGTTCCGGTCCCTAGCCGCACGTTTTGCGTGTGATGGGCCAGATCGACCAATGACAGGAACGGGTTCGGAGCGATGGTAAATTCCATCCCGTGATGTTCGCCCGTCCAGACGGCGCGCATCCCCCCTTCGTCGGCCATTTTCACCAGGCTCACGAATTCATCGTACAAAACGTCGTGCGGCTGATCCGGAGAAAGACGCTCCATATGGGCAAACAGTGAAAACTCCATCAAAGCGCTCCTTTATCGAAAACTGTGAATTTCGCCGCGCTCGGCGTCGCCGAGATACAGCCCAAAAACGCCCTCGCGGGCTTCAAGGGCGTAGCGCGACATCATGTGGTGCAAACTCTTGCTGGCATAGGTCAGATCCGGCAGCGCGCTGACGTCGATCCACTCGGCCCCGATTGCAGGTGCGTTCTGATCCGACGATGCCAGAAAGAACGTGTAATGCAGGTTTGTCTCGGCGTCGTTATATGACGAATAAACCTGCTCGATCCGCGCATCGATGCCCCTGTCGGACAAACCCTGCGCCAGTCTGTTACGTTGGCCACCAGGTTCGACACCAGTCATCTGAACCGGGCGGAATGCACCGTCGTGCTGTTCCAGCAATACCTTGCCGTTTGCCTCGACGATTGCACCGCAGATCGTCGGAACCCGGGCATCCATCTCTCGCTCGAGACCAAGGCTGAAATAGGATCCGTTCACGTAACCAAGGCCGTTGCCTCTGTTGTGAGTGAATTCCGTGACCCGGCCAATCAGAACTGTGTGGTCGCCTGTGGGCAATGCCTGATGCGTTTCACAGCTGAACTGCGCCAGCGCGCCATCGATCAACGGCACACCATTCGGGCCGTCGCGATGTGCCACCTTGGCAAAGCGATCGCCTTTGAAGCCTGCGAAGGTATTCGAGACATCCTGTTGACCATCCGCCAAGACATTCACAGCGAAATGTGTGCAACCCGAAAATACGTCGTGGCTGGACAAGAACTTACCCGGGCACACCAGCAACAGCGGCGGATCCAGGGAGACCGAAGTAAAAGAATTCGCGGTGAATCCAACCGGTTCCCCGGATTTATCGCGGGTTGTGACAACGGTTACGCCGGTCATGAAATTCCCAAACGCATCGCGCAAGGCGCGTGTGTCGATCCCTGTCATGGCAGGCACCCCCGGACAAACTGCTGCAAACTGGAATTGACCTCTGCGGGATGGGTCATGGGCATCATATGAGCGGCACCCGGAAGGATCTCGGCCCGGCCGTTTGGAACCAAGCCAGCCATGTCCTGCGACATGCGTGGGGTTGAGTTTGGCTCGTCCTCGCCCGTCATGAAGAGCGCAGGGCATCGAATTTGTGTCAGTTGCGCATCAGACGGCCCGTCGCTTTCTGCAAAAACAGTATAGGCTGCTTTGTATGCGGCCGGGTTCACCTCATTCAGCCAACTTTCGCAGGCAGTGCTTTCTGTCGTTTCATTGTCGCCGAACCAGCGCTGCAAAGTCGTCGTCGGATCATTCACGCGGTCCACATCCAATGCTGCAGCGCGCGACGTTACCGCATGCCGTGCTTCGGGAGTACGGCGATAGATCGCGTTCAGCGCCACCACACCTTTGACCTGATCGTGCCCGCTTGTTGCGATGTGCAACGCGATCAATGCGCCCATCGAATGGCCCACCAGAACCGCAGGTTGGGTCAAAAGTGCTGCTAGGGGTTCACAGTAATCTTCCAACCCAATGGGCTTGAGGAACGGCGTTTCGCCATGTCCGGGCATATCCGGACACAGAACCCGGTAGCCTGCAGCACTCAGCGCATCGATTTGCGCGCCCCAGGCTTCGGCCCGCAACCCGACGCCGTGCAGCAGGACCACAAGGGGCCCCTCGCCCGCCTCGATTGCGGCGAGACCGCCGATGTCAGACCGAGGCCGGATTGTCCACGTCATGGCCCAGATCCTTCAGGTCCTGATAACGATCTCCGATACGGTGGTGCGGACGGCCCGAGGTTGCGCCCCCAAGTACCACGACTATCTCGTCAGCGCGCGGCGCGTCGGGAATAGCAAATTGCAGCGTCAGGTAGTGCGACCGGCGGCCAGCATCATTCTTGTCCATTAGCGGCACCATGATCGGCGCGTTCGCTGCCCCCCGCGTATTGGTGAAGGACAGGTAGGATTTGGCGCCAACCGCCTGCCGGAATATGTTCCCGAAATGCAGCGTATGGATCAGGCCCGAGGCATGTTCGACCTCTCCGTCCAGCCCCACGACTGCGGCCTTGCCATAGGCTTCGATTGCGTCACCACTTCCGGCAAGCGCGATCATCCTGCGGGTTAGTTCTTCGCCCAGAATCGGACCATAAGCCAAGATTTCGGGCCGCAGGTCTTCAACGAAACGACCCGCCCAAGGGTTCTTTACTACGGCCGCCACGGCGAACATGCGCCAGGGTCGGTCTGCTTTTCGATATCCTTCGACAAGCACCTCTTCGTCGAACGTCACGATTTTTCGAATTTCCGGCTGCACAGTTTCCCCCAATCTTGAGTTTGGGAAATATCTTTTACGAGCATGCTCTTTGACAAACGAAAGAACTTTGGTCTTAGGTATTAACAACACTAATAGGTCGGTTGCAGATGGCAAAAACCCTACCACCACTTACATGGTTCAGGTCTTTCGAGGCCGCAGCCCGAAGGCTGAGTTCAACTGCCGCAGCGGATGAAATCGGATTGACCCAATCCGCCGTAAGCCAGCAAATCAGGTCGCTGGAATCCCGGCTTGGTGTCGTTCTGTTTCATCGGCACCCGCGCGGCCTGTCCTTGACGGATGAAGGGCGAAAGCTGCTGCCGCAAGTCGAAGCCGCGTTGCAGATGCTGCAATCTGCGGCGTCCCCGTATTTGGCAGAGGAACGCGCCAGGCACGTCACGGTTGCGGCGTCGATCAGTATCATCGAATGGTTGATTTCCCCGGCCCTGCCCCAATTCCGAGAGCAAAACCCAGATACGTCCATTCGTTTTGTCAGCACGATCTGGCCGGATGAATACTCGGCCCTGCGCGCCGATGTCGAAATCCGGTTCGGGTCAGAGAAACAGGTCGGACGGGATGCAAAACCGTTGCGACCAAATGAACTGATCACGGTAAAAGCACCCGGTCTTACTGGCCGATTTCAGGACTTGCCCTTGATCGAAGCCGTTGGAACGTCGGACAACTGGTCCACCTGGTCGGATGTCACCGGCCACAGCATCCACACACCCGCCTATTTCGTTGATTCCTATGGGCTGGCCTTGCAACTGGCAGCCTCTGGTAACGGCGTGGCTCTGGTGAATGCCCTGATCGCAGATCACGCTCTGCGAACCGGCCAGGTTGAGCGTGTTTTCGACGCCACGGCTCCGGCGGCCGAGGGGTATTTTTTGGCCATACAGCGCGCCTCATCCGAGGTTGAAGCATTTGTATCTTGGTTTTCACAGCTGGTCCCCGTCGCGTCACCGCAAAGGGTCTGATTCAGACATGCCGATGTCGCATCTGAGGATATCTTCGCGCGGAAAAATAGTTAATTCTGGCAAAAAAGGTCCGATTCATGCGATATTCCGGCTTTCGAGTCATCAAAGAGGCGCTTACCGGCCACAAAGGGTGGAAACCGGTCTGGCGAGACCCTGAACCTAAGGCCCATTACGATATCATCGTCATCGGCGGTGGTGGTCATGGACTGGCAACTGCCCATTACTTATCCAAGGTCTATGGCCAACGTAACGTTGCCGTGGTCGAGAAAGGCTGGATCGGCGGCGGTAATGTCGGGCGCAACACGACCATCGTGCGCTCGAACTACATGCTGGACGGGAACGAGCCGTTCTACGAGTTCTCGATGAAGCTTTGGGAAGGGCTGGAGCAGGACCTGAACTACAACGCGATGATGAGCCAGCGCGGGATCATCAACCTGTTCCACACGGACGGTCAACGCGATGCTTACATCCGGCGCGGCAACGCCATGATCCTAAACGGTGCAGATGCCGAGCTGCTGGATGCCGATCAGGTGCGCAAGGAACACCCTTATCTGAATTTCGATGACGCGCGATTCCCGATCAAAGGCGGTCTCGTCCAACGTCGCGGCGGAACCGCGCGCCATGATGCGGTGGCATGGGGCTATGCTCGGTCCGCGGACACCCACGGTGTAGACATCATTCAGAATTGCGAAGTCACGGGGCTGCGCATCGAGAACGGCAAATGTCTGGGTGTCGAGACGTCAAAGGGCTTTATCGGGGCCAATAAGGTCGGCTGCGCCGTTGCTGGAAACTCGGGGCGCGTAATGGGCATGGCAGGAATGCGTATGCCGATTGAAAGCCACGTGTTGCAGGCCTTTGTGTCCGAGGGTTTGAAGCCGGTTTTGCCCAGCGTCATCACCTATGGCGCCGGGCATTTCTATGTCAGCCAGTCCGACAAAGGCGGACTGGTCTTTGGTGGCGATCTCGACGGCTATAACACCTATGCCCAACGGGGAAACCTGCCCGTGGTCGAGGATGTCTGCGAAGGCGGCGTCTCGTTAATGCCGATGATCGGGCGCGCCCGACTTCTGCGCATGTGGGGAGGTGTTATGGACATGTCGATGGATGGCTCGCCCATCATCGACCGCACCCCGGTCGAAGGGCTCTATTTCAATGGCGGCTGGTGCTATGGCGGGTTCAAGGCAACCCCGGCCTCGGGCCATTGCTTTGCACATCTGCTGGCGAAAGACGAACCACATCCAACGACCACGGTCTATCGTCTCGACCGGTTCCGGACGGGCCGAATGATCGACGAAAAAGGCGTGGGCAACCAGCCCAACCTGCACTGAGGGGAGCACGAGAATGATTATCAACCATCCCCTTCTGGGTCCGCGCGACTCATCAGAGTTCACCTATCTTGGTGACGCGTCGCTGATCGACCGCCCGGACTGGCAGGCCGAAAACGCAGCCGAAGCGTTCTATGAATACGGATATCTGCGCGACAATCCCGCTGGCAAGCATCAGGAGTTGTGGTTTCACGAGGCAGGCGACCGATCCTGGCTGGTTGTAACCCGCGACACCACCACACATGAGATTTCCAAGGTAGAACTGGCCCGCGACTTGGCCCGCGCGCGGGGACGATCCAAATGACCCAGAACAACAGGCTGAGCGGCGGCCAGATCGACCGCAACACCACAGTGAACTTCCGGTTCGATAACCGCAGCTACACCGCCCATCCCGGCGATACGCTAGCTTCGGCTTTGCTGGCTAATGACGTGCGCCTGGTTGGGCGGTCGTTCAAATACCACCGCCCGCGTGGGCTGTTGACCGCAGGGTCCGAGGAACCGAATGGCATTGTCGAATTGCGCACCGGCAACCGGCAGGAACCCAACACGCGGGCCACAACAATCGAAATGTTTGAGGGGCTTGAGGCACAATCGCAGAACCGCTGGCCCAGCCTGAAGTTCGATGCGCTGGGCGTGAACGATCTGTTCTCGAACTTCCTGTCCGCCGGGTTCTACTACAAGACCTTCATGTGGCCCGCTGCCTTTTGGGAAAAGGTCTATGAGCCGATTATTCGCCGCGCTGCGGGTCTTGGGTCACTCTCAATGGAGGCTGATCCAGACGAATATGACAAAGGTTTCCGTCATTGTGATCTGCTGATCATCGGTGCGGGCCCGTCCGGCTTGATGGCCGCTCTGACCGCCGGGCGTGCTGGTGCGGATGTTATTCTCGCAGACGAAGATTTTCAGTTCGGCGGGCGCCTAAACAGCGAGACCCTCTCGGTCGGAGATCAAAGCGCCAGCGATTGGGCCGCGCAGGCCGTAGCTGAGCTGTCGACCATGCCGAATGTCCGCTTGATGGCCAGAACAACCGTCATCGGAGCGTTTGATCACGGCATCTATGGCGCGGTCGAGCGGACCGGAGATCATCTGCCTACTCTGCCCGCTGGTAAGCCGCGCCAGATCCTGTGGCGTATCTACACCAAGAAGGCCTTGCTGTGTGCTGGCGCGACCGAGCGGCCAATTGCGTTCGAAAACAACGACCGCCCCGGCATAATGATGGCCAGCGCTTTGCGAACCTATGCCAATCGGTTTGCCGTCACTGCCTCTCAGCGCGTGGCGATCTTTACCAACAATGACGACGGCCACCGAACCGCCGCTGATCTACATGCCAAGGGCGTTCACATTTGCGCCGTTATCGACGTGCGTGAGGATGCTCCGGTCAACTATGACTACGAAGTCCTGAGCGGCGCGCAGGTTGTAAACACCAAGGGGCGCCTTGGTCTGACCTTTGTCGAAGTTGCCCTGCCCGACGGCTCGACCCGAACGCTGGAATGTGGCGCGCTGGGCGTTTCGGGCGGGTGGAACCCGAATGTCCACCTAACCTGCCATCAACGCGGTAGACCCGTCTGGAACGAGGATCTGGCCGCTTTTGTCCCTGGTTCAAACCTGCCCGTCGGATTGACTGTCGCGGGTGCAGCGAACGGGGTGATGTCTACGCAAGGTGCATTGCAGTCAGGGATGGATGGCGCTGTCGAAGCGATGGAACTGTCCGGCAAACTGCCCGACCTGCCCGAAGCCGAAGATGCCCCGGCCTCGCAGAAACCTTTCTGGTATGTCGAAGGATGCAAACGCGCCTGGCTGGATCAGCAGAACGACGTGACCGTCAAAGACGTCAAGCTCAGCTATCAGGAGGGGTTCCGCTCGGTAGAACACCTCAAGCGTTACACCACACTGGGCATGGCGACCGATCAGGGCAAGACCTCGAATATCAGCGCCTTGGCGATCATGGCCGAAGTCGCCGGAAAGTCGATCCCCGAAACAGGGACGACAATTTTCCGCCCGCCCTACACACCCGTTCCCATCAGCACCTTCGCAGGTCGGATGAAGGGGCAGGAGTTTCACCCCACCCGCCTGACACCTTCACACTACTGGGCCAAGGAACGGGGCGCTGTGTTTGTCGAGGTCGGCAACTGGCTGCGTGCGCAGTGGTTCCCCCTGCCGGGTGAGACGCATTGGCGCGAGTCCGTGGACCGCGAGGCGCGACAGACCCGCGCGTCTGTCGGGGTTTGCGATTGTACGACGTTGGGCAAAATCGACGTGCAGGGCACGGACGCAGCTGCGTTTCTGAACCGCGTCTACGCCAACGGTTTCGCCAAGCTGGCTGTCGGTAAAACCCGTTACGGTTTGATGCTGCGTGAAGACGGCATGGCTATGGATGACGGCACGGCCGCGCGTCTGGCCGAAGATCATTTTGTTGTCACAACCACCACGGCGAACGCCGTAAGTGTCTATCGTCACATGGAATTTGTGCGCCAGTGCCTGTTCCCCGACATGGACGTGCAGTTGATCTCAACAACCGAATCCTGGGCGCAGTATGCGGTTGCCGGTCCAAACTCGCGTAAACTGCTGCAAAAGATTGTCGACCCGGATTTCGACATCTCGAACGACGCGTTCCCATTCATGGCCTGCGGCAACATCACAGTCTGCGGCGGGCTTCGCGCGCGGCTGTTCCGAATCTCGTTCTCGGGTGAGCTGGCGTTCGAGATCGCGGTGCCGTCACGCTATGGCGATGCCCTGATGCGACGTTTGATGACCGAAGGCGAAGAATTTGACGTTGTCCCCTATGGCACCGAAGCGTTGGGCGTCATGCGGATCGAAAAAGGCCACGCAGCCGGAAATGAACTGAATGGCACCACAACGGCACTGAACCTTGGATTGGGTAAGATGGTGTCGAAAAAGAAAGACAGCATCGGCTCGATCCTCTCTGAGCGTGAGGCTTTGGTTGAACCCGACGTCCTGCGTATGGTCGGGATCAAGCCAGTATCATCCGAAGAGAAAATCACCGCTGGAGGCCATCTGATGAATAGCGCCGGACCGGTGGATGCCGCCCACGATCAGGGCTATGTCACTTCGGCTGCGTATTCGCCAATATTGAACAGCAGTATCGGGCTGGGCTTTTTGAAGGACGGCGCAAACCGAATGGGCGAAAAAATGCGCCTTGTGTCCCCATTGACCGATCTGACTGTCGAGGTCGAAATCGTCTCGGCCCATTTCGTTGACCCCGAAGGAGAGCGTCTGCGTGCATGATCTAGTTGCAATAACCGCATTGGGCGGGTCTGAGCCGCAAGTCGACACTGTCGGCGGGGTTACGTGCAGGGAAGTTCCGGCTGTTGCGCTGGCCTCAGTTGCATCGCGGATGGGACAGGAAGCCAGCGCCTCCAAGGCTCTGGCCAAACTGATTGGTGCTCCGACGCCCGATGTCGGCCAGCATGCCGGTGAGACCATCACTGCCTTTTGGGCCGGTCCGGATCAATGGATGATCGAGGCGCCGTTCGAGACCCACGAAGACCTCGCTGATCAGGTGAAATCCGCAATGGGCGATACTGCATCGGTGACAGAACAAACCGACGGTTGGACACGGTTCGACCTGAATGGCGATCAAATACCAGCGGTGCTGGAACTGTTGTGCATGTTGGATCTGCGCAAGTTCGATGCGGGCTGTGTCGCCAGATGTTCAATCCACCATGTCGGATGCTTTGTCCTTTGCAGGTCTCCGGAATCCTGCAGTGTCTATGGCCCCCGTTCATCCGCCGGTTCTCTGCATCATGCAATCGTCGCCGCAATGCGGTCGGCTCTGTGAAGCAACGTTAGACTGACGGCAGCGGCGCGTTGCCTTCGACACGGAAGCGGTTGATCCGACGCCGGTCTTCGCTGGGGCTTAACCCAAAGGTCGAACGGTAATGCGTCACAAGCGGTGCCACTGAGCCATATCCAATCGCTGCGGCGATATCTGCGATCGGGTCCTTGGTATAGACCACCATCTGCCGCGCCGCTTTCATGCGCATGGCGCGGTAATAATGGCTGGGGCTTTGGCCTGTCGCCTGTTTAAAGGCGCGTTCCACCTGTCGCGGTGTAACACCGATCCGCTGTGCGGCCTCTGCGATGGAAATCGGTTCGCTCATATGACCCGCAAACAGGTCGACACAGCGCGACACCAACGGCGGAAGGCTGTCGCCGGTTTCCGGCGCGGTCGTGGTGGGAACCTGTTGCCGCACCCCTGCCCCGCGCATCATCGGATGTTGGAACCAGCAGGCGACCTCATGCGCGACTTCGCCGCCCAACCGATCCTCGATCAGATGCAGCGCCAGATCGAACCCGGCTGCGGCACCGGCTGCGGTGTAGCGTGTGGACGTCTTCACGATCACCTCGCTGCGCGAGTCGATCTCGGGGAACTCGGCCAGAAATGCAGCCTCGTAGCACCAGTGGACGGAAACAGGTTGCCCGCCCATGACCCCGGATCGGACCAATGGAAAAACTCCTCCGCTGATTCCACCCAGAACGGTACCATGCCGTCCAAGGCTGCGCAGAGCACCGTTGCCGACGGTTGGGTTGTCGAAGCCGGACGTCGGGCTACTGAGAAGGAACAGAATATCAATGTCTTTGCAGTCGGCCAAAGACTTCTCGGCCTCGAACCGGACACCGGCGCTGGATTGAACCTTCTGCCGGTGTTCGGAGACCAGCGACCAGCAGAACGCCTCTTGCCCGGCGATTTCATTGGCCGCCCGCAACGGTTCGATCACCGAAGTCAGGCAAGCCATGGGAAAGCCGTCAAACAGCAAAAAGCCGATTTCGATTCTGTCTTTCTTGCGCATGAGACTTTCCTAGCAGGAATTCCGTGTCAGCCCCATGCGAAGTTCACGCCCAGCGGATCAAACCGATAATCGCCGAAGCCGCATAAAACCCTTGCAATAACAGGAACGTCCAGCGGCGATCTATCACAGCCCATGCTGCAAACAGACCTGAGGACAGCAAAAGCAGCGCAAACCCCAAGAGCTCTGCTCCGGTGTTCGAAGCGATCAGCAAGGCATAGGCCATGGCCAGCACCGATCCGGTGATTTCGAAAACGGTCGTCAGACCGCGCCGGTTACGGGCAGTGATTTGATCCGTCATGCTTCAGCCCTTTCTTTGCAGGAAATCGATCAACAGCGCGGAAATCTGCTCGGGCTGATCCTCCATCGCGAAATGGCCGCAGTCTTCAAGCACATGCAGTTCTGATCCGGGGATCGCGGTATGCAGCTTATAGGCCCAATCCACCACCTGCCAAGCATCATCCGCCCCCCAGATTAACTGAACGGGCAACGCGGCAAGTTCGCCATAGCGTGGTGCAATATCATTCGTGTGATGTGGGCTGTAGTGACAAATCTGATGCTGGAACAGGCTGCTTTGCCCAATCGGCCCGCTTATAAACTCCAGGTAGGTCGAAAGCGACGTATCCTCCAAACGCTGCTTGTTCTGAACCGCAGACCGTAACCACTCGCTGAAATGGGCACGGTGATCAGCGTCAGAGGCATTGATCAGGGTCTCAAGCCCTGCCTGCATCTGTTGGCGCGTCCGCTTCGACGGCCAGCTGTCAAAGCTAACGATGTCGATCAGAGTCAAAGAGCGTACACGCTGCGGCGTCTGCAAGGCAAAACGCTGCGCAACCGCCCCGCCGATGTCATGGGCGATGATATGTGCATCCTTCAGCCCCCACAGATCCAGCAACCCCTCAAGGATCGGAACCTGACCGGTGACCGACGTATCAATCGCCCGGTCCCAGGGGCGTTCGGACAGACCAAAGCCTGCCAGATCGAACAGGTGAATCTTGTAACCCGCCGCGACCAATTCCGGCAACACGTCGCGCCAAATGTAGGATGATGATGGTGTGCCGTGGATCAGAACCACCGGAACGCCTTCGCCATGGGTTCCGTGCGCAATCCGCAGGTTTTTGATCAGCGTGTGGTCCGAGACGAGATGTGCCATTCGACAGCTCCTGAGTATTGATTTGTCTGATCAATAGCTCACCGCTAGCAAGTGACTCAAATGAATGATATCAATAGTTCGATCTATTTTTGTCATGAGATAATAAATGACCGAAAGAATGGAAATCGACGCCCTTCGTGCCCTTCTGGCCATCGTATCCCATGGCGGCGTGACACGCGCAGCCCAGCATCTGGCGTTGTCGCAATCGGCCGTGAGCCACAAAATCCGACGGTTGGAACACGCATTAGGTTGTGATCTGCTGGCGCGCCGGACAGGCGGTCCTCTGCTAACCGATGCCGGTTTGCGCCTATGCGACTACGCCCGCAGAATCTGTGCTCTGCATGACGAGGCGCTTTCCAGCTTGGGCAAGAAACCCTTGGCCGGTGCGATCCGGTTGGGCATGACCGAGGATACGGCAACCAGCGATATCGCCCGCATATTGGGCCGCTTCACACGGCTGTATCCGGATGTTCAGGTCCGCACACGGACCAGCCAAAGTCTGAACGTTCAGGAGTGGCTGAAAGCGGGCGAGCTTGACGTCGCCGTCATGCAGATATTCAAACACGATGCGCAACCTGATGACCTGATCCTGTTCGAAGACACTGTGCACTGGGTCAAGTCACCGGATTTCAAGCTGGACGTGGCAGCACCGATTCCGTTCCTGTCTTTTGACAAACAGTGTTTCTATCGAATGTGGGGATTTGGAGACGGGCGGATGCAAAGACTCCGCCTCGACAATGTATTGGAATGCCCTAGCGCTGCTGGCATTCAGTCCGCCGTTCGGTCCGGTCTGGGCGTCGCTCTGCTGAACGGTATGCATGTCACGACAGACATGGAGGTTATTGACGGCGTGTTCCCGGATCCACCAACCATCGCGTTTGTCGTGCGTTTACATATCAAACGGCGAAACCCTGCTGCGATGGCACTAGTACAAGAAATCGGCCGCGAATTTGGAAGCGCCAAACCCCTGAAAGCTGTCAGTTGAACATCAGATCTGAAGGTGTCCAAAGCGCCTTTAGTCAAGCGTGATCAATTGCGCGATCTCGTTCCTGCAATGCGCGGATGCGCATCCGCTGAGCGGCGTGAATATGAGCACGCATCGCCAGTTCGGCCGCGTCGCCGTCGCGGGCTTGCAAGGCTTCCATCACACGGCGATGTTCACCGGCAGCCTTGTCCGCGCGTTGACCGTCCAACATTTGGGATGGACCCAGGATCAACAACGCCTTTTGCAGCGATAGCATGGACTTTGCGAGAAAACGGTTTTTAGCGGCATCCAAAAGAGTGGCGTGGAAAATACGGTTCAACTGCGCGGCTTCGGGGCCGGTGCCTGCCTTGGCAAGGCGATCATTCAGAACGTTCAACTCGTCCAACTCCACATCCGAAGCCGCCCGCGCCGCCAACCGTGCCGATGTTCCTTCCAGCACAGCGCGCATCTCATAAAGTTCCATGACTTCCGAGTAACTCAGACTTCGGACCGTCGCGCCCAGTCTGGGGACGTGTGTCACCAACCCATCTGCTTCCAGCTGCCGGATCGCCTCGCGCACAGGTGTTCGACTGACACCCAGCCTTTCGGACAGCTCGATCTCTCTGAGCCGACTGCCAGGCAACAAAGACCCCTCGCGGATTTCTGTTAGCAAACGCAGATATGCAGAATCGCCCTGTGGGCCGGGTTGTTTCGTATCGTCCCGAGGTTTCATCGCTCTCAATCTTGCATATTGATCACAGATGTATACAACTGGATACATTATTTAGTCAACGAAATCGGACACCAATCTTGACCGCTTCCAGCCCTCCTTTGTCCCTTCTGATGCAAAGGTCAGTTACACTGTTACTGGCTTTCGCGGGGACCGGAGTTTTCTGGGCATTGAACCTTCCCCTGCCGTTTTTGTTCGGTCCAATGTCGGCCTGTCTGATTGCTGCACTGGCGCACGCGCCCATACGAGATTTCGGACAGATCTCGGTCGCATCCAGAACCATTCTTGGCGTCGCGGTCGGCGCTTCGATCACACCCGGCCTGTTCGCCGAATTGCCAAAGATGGCGACATCCCTTTTGCTGATCCCGGTTTTTATCCTGCTGATTGCTTTGGTTGGTGTGCCGTTCTTTCGGAAAATCTGGGGGTTTGACGACAAAACCGCGTTTTTTGCGGCCATGCCCGGCGGGTTTCAGGACATGGTTATTTTCGGAGCCGAGGCCGGTGCCAACCCGCGGACCCTTTCCCTGATCCACGGCACACGCGTATTGATAATCGTCACTCTGGCCCCCGTGTTACTGACAGTGTTTTTCGATGCCAAACTGACCAGCCCATTGGGTGAACCCGCCACGGCTCTGCCCTTGCATGAACTCATGCTTATGGCGATCGCAGCAATAGTTGGCTGGAAAGGCGGAGAGAAAATCGGGCTCTTTGGTGCCTCGATACTTGGACCATTGATACTGACGGCAGCCCTATCCCTTGGGGACTTCATCCATACCCGCCCCCCACGTGAGGCGATCTTGTTTGCCCAGTTCTTCATCGGCTGTGGGATCGGCGTCAAATTCGTCGGCGTCACGTGGTCGGAACTCAGGCGCGTCGTGGCGGCAGGCTTCACATATGTCATCCTGCTCGCCGTTCTGGCCGCAGCTTTCACGGCTGTGGTTACGACGCTTGGTCTGGGCCAGCCGGTGGAAGCCTTCCTTGCCTTTGCACCCGGCGGTCAGGCCGAAATGACAGTGCTGGCCATCGTTTCGGGTGCGGATCTGGGATTTGTGGTCACGCACCATCTGGCGCGCATTGTGGTCGTGATCATCGGCGCGCCAATCGCCGCCAATCTTCTTCTACGCTGGTCGAATTCCAGGGAATGAGGGAGTCGCCCTTCAAACGAAATCGGAGGAATACCGCTGGGGGATAGTGGCGGAGAGACAGGGATTCGAACCCTGGAGACGGTTTCCCGCCTACACACTTTCCAGGCGTGCGCCTTCGACCACTCGGCCACCTCTCCGTGCCGGCGATATTTGGACTATCGCCGGGGGATTTGCAAGGCCCGATTGAGGTGAAATTTCACCTGAAATCGAACGCCACTTAAAGGGGGTTAAACCTCATCCCCATCACCGTCGGCTAAGTCAGCCTCGGTCATCTCGACAGGTGCTGAGGACGGCTTTGCCGGCGGTGTTGCGTCAGCTTTCTTGCCGGTTTGACTTTCACCGCCCTGCAACGCCTCGGGGTTACGCAGCCAGACATCGCGCTGTGCGAATGGGATCTCGATCCCTTCTTCGACAAAGCGCCGATTAATCTCGTGGTTCATGTCGGATTTGACTGACAACACCCAGTTCACATCTCGCAGGATGGCACGGATTTCAAAATCCAGCGAATCCGCTCCAAACCCCTGGAACACTACGCTTGGTGCAGGATTCGCCAGAACCATTGGATGTGAGTTTGCGATTTCGCCCAAGATGTTTTCCACCACCCGGGTATCCGTTCCATAGGCGACCCCAACCGGAACAATCACCCGCCCAATCGTATTGCCGCGTGTATAGTTCGTGACAACGCCGCTGATCAGGTCCGAGTTCGGGACAATCACATCCGTGCGGTCAAACGTCTCAATCCGCGTGGAGCGAACCGAGATATCACGGACGTAGCCCATCATCCCATTCACGTCGATCCAGTCCCCTTTCGAGATTGGACGCTCGACCAACAGAATAATGCCAGACACAAAATTCGACACGATGGTCTGCAGGCCAAAGCCGATCCCGACCGACAAAGCACCAGCAACAATGGCCAGCGACGATAGGTTGAACCCTGCGATCGTGATCGCAATCAGCGCCGCCAGGAAAATACCAACATACCCGGTCCCAGACACAATCGCGTTTTGCCCGCCGGGATCAATGCTGGTCTTTGGCAGCAGCGAGTTGCGCAAACCGCTTTGCAGCATCCGTGTAAGGCCATAGCCGATGGCAAAAATAACGAGGAACGTGAAGAAGTTGCTGGGCGAGATTGTTACCCCGCCAATGTCAAACCCCTGCAGCAGGCGCGACCAGCCCTCTTGCAGATCGGTTTCACGCGCACCCCAATACAGTGCGAGCACCGGCATTGCCAGAATGGCCATTGCAAATCCGATGAGCACCGAAAACAGCGAGTCCTTGGCCTTGTCGCCCTGCCCACTTAGCCATCCGTAAACAGAAGTGAGGAACCGTTGGACAATGACCAGAGCTCCGATAAGAACCAGCGAACGCACGGCTGGGAAAACGATTGCTTCGGCTGCATTCGTATACCCCAAAACCGCAAGTACCGGGCTGGCGATGCCAAGGAAAAACAAAGCACGGCGAATGAATTCGACCAGTTGGCTGAATCCTGCAGCGCGTGCTGTTGCAGACGGCTCTTCTGCATCCACCGGGATATCGACCGTGCGGACACGTCGGACGCGCAACAGAACCAAAGCGGTAGCAACGATAACCGGAAACGCGACAACGGCGCGCGTCGCGTCCGAGATATTTTCGATCTGATCGAACAGGTTCACCAGTTCGTGCAGGATCATGAGACCCGCAAGGATATCAAGATAGACGCGCAGTTCAGTGACTTTTTGCCGGGATAGTTTTTTGAATCCCTGCGCCGCTTGCAGCACGTAAACCTGCCGGCCAATCCAGTCATAATACAGGATGATCGCAGCCCAATACGGCACATTCTCTATCAACAGCGTCCCGCGCAACCCCAGAACGCCGGTCATCACAACCGCCTGAACCAGAAGCCAGACACCAAACCAAGGCAGGATAATACGAAACAACGAGGTCAGGAACGTCCACACGCCACTTCCCTGCCCGCCCAAGGCTCGCATACGCTCTCCGGCGGCTTCGGACCAGCGCTTGCCATAAAGCAACAAAACACCAGCCACGAAAACCAAGGCCAGAATGCCCAGACCGCGGGACCGCAAGCGTTCATGGACCACGTCAGTTTTCAGGTTCCGGCGCGCTTCGTTAAACAACGCTTGCGCAGCTTCGTTCACATCAACCCAAGCCGGTCGCCAGTGGGTGGGGTTCAGGGGCGAAGGACCGCGCTCCAAAAGCTCTTTCGTCTGACGGTCCCGCAATAGTTTATCTATCTCGGATATCAGACCATTGGCACGGCTGAACGCCTCTTCCGAGATGATCTGCGGGACGCGCAGACTGTTCAACTGCTCGTTCAGATGCTTGCGTAGAGTGGCAATATCTTCGGGTTCGGTTGCATCGCCTTCGGGTGCGGCACCAAGAGCTTTGAGCTGATTTTCAAGTGTCTGGATACGTTCGGTATTTGCACCGCGCGCCCGATTGAAATCGTCTCGGTAATCATTGATCTCGGCGCGCAGATTTTCGAGCGAAGCGTTCGATGCGCGATTGTCCTCAATCACCGTCTCGGCCCGGTCCGCCGTTTTGACCCAGCCCTGATAATACTCGCTTTGACGATCGGTCAGCTGCGCAGCGACAGGGCCGCACAGCATCGCAATGCATACGGCGGCAAGGCTCAGGAACAGGCGAACCTGCCGCAGCATCATACGTCCTCGAAAACGCCGGGGATGCTGCGCGGTGCTTCGGTCATCCAGTCAGGAACCGGCAGTTCCTTGTCACGCAGGAACTCAGGGTTGAACAGCTTGGACTGATAGCGCGTGCCGTAATCGCACAGGATGGTCACGATGGTGTGGCCCGGTCCCAGATCTTTGGCCAGACGCACGGCCCCCGCCATGTTGATGGCAGTTGAACCGCCCATGACCAGGCCTTCCTCGCGCAGCAGATCAAAGATGTAAGGCAGTGCTTCGTTGTCCGTCATTTGATAGGCGAAATCTGGATTGAACCCTTCAAGGTTCTTGGTGATGCGCACCTGACCGATACCCTCGGCAATCGAGCCGCCTTCCATCGCGATCTCGCCAGTGGTGTAATATGAAAACAGCCCCGCGCCCATCGGATCGACCAAACCAATCTTGACACCTTTGGGCTGCAACGCTTCGGCCACACCCGCCAATGTACCGCCAGAGCCCACAGCGCAGACAAAACCGTCAACATTGCCGTCGGTCTGCTCCCAGATTTCGGGACCGGTGGTTTCCACATGCGCCTGACGGTTGGCGACATTGTCGAACTGGTTGGCCCAAATCGCACCGTTGGGTTCCGTCTGCGCCAGTTCTTCGGCCAACCGGCGCGAATAATGTACGAAATTGTTTGGGTTGCGATATGGCGCGGCCGGAACCTGAACCAACTGAGCGCCTGCAAGTCGCAGCATATCCTTTTTCTCTTCGGACTGCGTTTCCGGTATGACGATCACAGTTTTGAAACCCATCGACGCGCCAACAAGCGCCAGACCGATCCCGGTATTACCGGCGGTGCCTTCGACAATTGTTCCGCCCGGTTTCAGGTCGCCGCGCGCGATGGCATCACGGATGATGTACAGCGCCGCACGATCTTTGACTGACTGACCCGGGTTCATGAATTCGGCTTTGCCGAGAATTTCGCACCCGGTTTCTTCACTAATGCGCTTTAACCGGATCAACGGTGTTTTCCCGACTGCGTCGGCAAGGTCTCGTGCAATGCGCATGGCGCCCTCATTTCATTTCGGATCAACGCAGATTTACCCGTGGTGCGCGATGACCACAAGCGGCGAAAATCATCCGCGCAAACGCTCTCGGTGACGTGCAAGCCAATGGGCCACCGCCAAAAGCGGCAAATCTTTGAACCCGTGACAGTCAACCCTGTCCATGAAATCCTGGTATGGCAGAATCTGGGTTCGGATATCCTCGCCTTCTGATGCAAGCCCGCCGCTTTCAATAGTCTTGGTCAGATCGGCCAGCCCGACATAGAGATATAGGTATTCGGTCGAAGAACCGCTGGAAGAATAAGCGCCGCCAGCAAATTCCAGGCGGTCCAGAAAAATCTGAGCTTCTTCCTCGGCTTCGCGTCGCGCAGCTTGTTCCGGCGTTTCGCCAGGATCGATCATTCCAGCGACAGGCTCCCACATCCAGGGTTCAGGATCCTCAGCCAGAAAGATCGGTGCCCTGAATTGCTCGACCAACAGCACCGTATCCCGCACGGGATCATATGGCAGGACGATCACAGCGCTTCCCTGCATCAGGCTACTGCGGTTCAGCACATTGCCCATCGAGCCATCGTACTGGCGATGCTGCAACGCGACTTCTTCCATCCCGAAGTAGTTTACATAGGCGCGTCTGTGGTCGTGCAAGATGACATCTTTGGCGGTTTCTCTTGCATCACCTGTCATGCGTTGATGCGCAGCCAGCTTTGCCCATGCGCGCATTCGGATCGCCGGAAAGCTGCGTGCGATCTGTTCCGCATCGATCTTGCCGTAATACCCCATAACGTCTTGCGCAGCGAGCAATGTCATCGCGCCCCACTCATCCACCCAGTCTTGCAGTGACCAAAGTTGCGCGCGGGTCCAAAGACCGGGCTCGGGGTAGAACACGAGCGCTTGCACTTTCGATCCATCGCTCAGATCAACTGTCTGGGCCTTCAGATCGTAGTCAAAGCCACCTTCGTAGAAGGTCAATCGACCGTGATCCTCTTCGGTCAATCCCCGGACCAACAGCCCTTTGGCAATGCTGGCATTCTCATGCACAATCATAGGAAACGCCTGATCCTTCACGCTATAGACCGCGTGGTCGTTCAGCGTTGCCTGGGCAAATTCAAGTTTGGACGCAGGACGTCCCAAGACAAGCTCCAGCAATGGCATGTGCCGTAGCGTGCCATAAAAGAACAGATCGGACACTGTTTGGTTCTTTCGTGCTTGCTATTGTTAGATCAGCGCCAGCGACGTGCGGCTTCTTCGGTCGCAAGCCCCGCGACCAAAGCCCCAATGGCCAAAGTCCATAAGATTTCGGGTACGACGAGTTGGTGACCATATTCCACGCCGATTTTGAATATGGAAATCAGTGCCTCGAACGGACCGTCGTAGCGATGGCGCATGGCCAGACGGAGCATTTCGTTAACACCCTGAACAAACAGCCCCCAGAACACCAGCGCCACCATCCCGGTCAACCCATTGTTGATTGCGGCCGTCCAACCCCGCCCGGCACGCTTACCCATAATCCACCAACCGCAGATTACGCCCAAGGCCATGTTCACATAGGTAAAACTTCCGTAGCTTTTGCCTTCTTCACCGTTTTCGATAATCATGCTCGAAACCAGAAACGCCACGATCAAAAGGCAGAAGGCAGCAACAAGCTTTGAGGCAGTGGGCATTCCTGAAGTCCGTTCCTTAACTCGGTTTCGCTATAGTGATCTGTGTCACATCGCAATTGCCGGTGTCAAAGGCTGCTCCACAGGCGGTCAAATAATAATTCCACATGCGGCGAAAACGCTCGTCAAAGCCCATTTCCGAGATCTCATCCCACTTGTCGTTGAATGTGTCATACCAACGGCGCAGGGTTAGGTCATAGCTTTTACCGAATTCCTTCGAATTGACGACTTTCAAACCCGCCTGCGCAACTTGTTCTTTCAATACGGAAGGCGCCGGAAGCATACCACCTGGAAATATGTATTTCTGAATGAAATCAATGCCGTTACGATAAACATCCCACCTGTGGTCTGCGACTGTAATGATCTGCAGCGTCGCTTGTGCCCCGGGTTTCAACCGGTCGCGCACCGTATCGAAGTAAACCGGCCAATACTTTTGACCAACAGCCTCGAACATCTCGATCGATGCTATGCCGTCATATTGGCCGCGTTCATCCCGATAATCCTGCAACTTGAGTTCAACTAAGTCTGAAAGCCCAGCATTTTCAATACGCTGCTTCGCAAACTTCAACTGTTCCTGACTGATTGTCAGACCTGTGACCCGCAGGCCACGCTCTTTTGCGGCATATTCAGCAAATCCACCCCAGCCGCAGCCAATCTCAAGAATATGATCTCCGGGTTTTGCGCCCATTTCATCAACAAGACTGGCATATTTGGCGGTCTGTGCCTTTTCCAGACTTTCCTGCCCTGTTTCGAACAGAGCACTGGAGTAGGTCATCGTATCATCAAGCCACAGACTATAGAAATCATTACCCAGATCATAATGGTAAGAGATGTTCTTTTTGGCTTGTGACCGGTTGTTGCGATGCAGCCAGAACCGCAGCCGCTCATACATTTGAACAAGGACTTTTCCGGTAAAATCGTCATAGACCGTTTCATTGCCCACATGCACCAGATCCATGAAGGACCTCAGATCCGGCGTGCTCCAGTCGCCTTCCAGATAGGCGTCGGAAAATCCCAGCTCGCCCTCACGGACCAAACGGGCAAAAACGTCCGGATTATGAATATCCACGCGCGCAACAGGCCCCGGGTTCGCGCCCTCGGTTCGGAACACACGGCCATCCGGCAGTGCGATGTCCAACCGACCGGACTTCATCCGGCTAACCATTTTGAATACTTGTACAAAGTATCTGGGCAGGTCTTTCTGCCCATCCGTGGTCGTCAAAGTCATCCGCTCTCCTCTGTGCGGCCGCGCAAACAGGCTAGGCCGAGTTTGTGTTTGTGGCAAGTTTTCAATTCGTTACTGGTTTTTTCGGCCTTCATAGGCTGCCAATGCCCGCGCCCGACCAGCTACCAAAGCAACAATGGGCTGCGGGTATGGGTCCTGCGGGCTGAGGTTCCACGACTTCGGCACCGCATCAAAATAAGCCAGTGCCGTTGCTGGCGGGATGGACTGTCCCTCGGCAATCCATTGCCGAACATAGTCCGATTGCGGGTCGAACTTCTCCTGCTGAGTTTGCGGATTAAAGATTCGAAAAAATGGCGAAGCGTCCGGTCCCGACCCCGCGACCCATTGCCAGCCCATCGCATTCGCAGCTGGATCCCAGTCAATCAGGCAATCCGCGAACCAGTCCATTCCGATTTTCCAATGGGTCATCAGATGCTTGGTAAGATAGCTTGCCACAATCATCCGAGCCCGATTGTGCATTCGCCCGGTCACGTACATCTGCCGCAACCCGGCATCGACGCCCGGCACCCCGGTTTTAGCCTGCTTCCAGGCTATCACTTCAGGCCGTTCAGGATCGGTGTTCCAGGGAAAACTGTCCCAATCGGGCTTCCAATTGCTGCTGAGCAAGGAAGGCGTATGATACATCAGGTGATATGCGAATTCGCGCCAAACCAACTGACGCAAAAATGGTTCGCCTCCCTGAACTCCGGTCATCCCAGCCCTCTGGACGGCATGCCATACGCTGCGCGGACCGATTTCGCCCAAATTCAGGTATTCGGACAGGTTGGATGTCCCATCTACGTTCAACCGGTCCCGTTGATCCGAATAGTCGGAGATGCGGTCCAGAAAGTGATGCAATGCCTCAAACGCTGCGGTTTCGCCTGGCCGGACATGGGGCGCTACCACAGATGCCCCGCGTCGCATCTGCGCACCCAGATTCCACCGCTCGAGATCTTCGGAAACAGGCCACGTCATAGGCGATCCGAAATGAGACACAGCGTCGTTTGGCACCGGGACGTTGCGGTTGCGTACAGCCCGCCACATCGGCGTGAAAACGCGAAATGGCTGCCCAGTTTTTGTCGCCACCGTCCAAGGTTCGAACAACAGATGGCCGGAAAAGGATTTGGCCTCGACACCTTGGTCGTTCAGCGCAGCCTTGATTTTCGTATCTCTGGCGATGGCATCAGGGTCATATGCGCGGGACCAAAATACACCTTTTGCGCCGGTTTCGGCGATTAGTTCTTGCAGAACGGTCAGTGCATACCCTTGCCGCAGGATCAAGCGGCTGCCAACCTGCTCCAATGCCCGGCTAAAAGCCTCAAGGCCCAATCCAAGCCGCCATTTGGGCGCTGCGCCCAAAGTTTGGACACCTTGGTCCAAAATGAATACTGGTATGACCGGCCGCCCGGTTTCAGCAGCTGCGCTCAATGCTGGGTGGTCCGACAGGCGCAAATCCCGTCGGAACCACATGATGATCGGTGACCGCTCGTTTTTCATGTCCGCCCTGGTGTTTTCTTCGGTTACGAGGCAGGGCGGACATTGGATCACAAAACGTCGTCAAGTGCATTCAAAAGCTGATCAATTTCCTGTTGAGACGTGTAGTGCGTGAAACTGACCCGCAACACACCCTGATCCAGATCGACGCCCATCGCTGTCAACGGGCGCACGGCATAGAAATCACCTCCGCCAGCCATGACGCCATATCCGGCCAGGTCTGCGGCAACGGCTTGGGCATTGCGGTTCAGCGCCAAGGCCACGGTTGGGGCGCGGCGGCTGGCATCAGATGTTCCGATCAGGCGAACGGCATTGCGGTCTTTGACCGCATCCAGAACCGGTTGCAGCAATGCGACCTCGTGCGAGCGCATCAGATCATGGGCGAATGAACCTCGCTCGGCCGCTTCGCCGGTTGGCCCGCCATGATGGTCGCACAGCAGATCAATATAGTCCGCCATGCCCGCGCTGGCCGCAATCTGGGCATGGTCCGGCCCCGCTGGAGTAAACCGTTGGTACAGCACGTCGCCGTTGAAGTAGTGCCCCTGGTTCGGCAGCATTTCACCCACCGTACGCCGTATGACCATGCACCCCTGATGCGGACCGTAGGTTTTGTAGGCCGAAAACAGATAGATATCCGGCCCCAGATCGCCCACGTTCGGAAAGCCGTGCGGGGCATAGGATACGCCATCCACACAAACAAATGCCCCGGCGGCATGGGCGATGGCGGTGATCTCGGTCACCGGATTGATCTCTCCGATCACGTTCGAGCAATGAGGGAAACACACCAGACGCACTCTTTCGTCCAGCAGGTTTTCCAGATCCATCGGGTTTAGCGAACCTGTTTCGGGATCAATCTGCCATTCGCGAACTTCAATCCCCTCGTCCGCCAGCCGCCGCCACGGGCCTGAGTTCGCCTCGTGATCTTGATTGGTGACAACGATGGCCTCACCCGGCTGCATCCATTGGCGAAAAGCCTGCGCCAGAACATAGGTGTTCTGCGTGGTCGAAGGGCCAAAGCTCAGCTCTTCTGTTTCAACACCCAGGATGGCCGCCATGCGTGCGCGGGCTTCATCCATTTCCTCACCCGCCAGACGGCTGGCCTCGTAGGGCGCATAGGGCTGAACTTTGCGCTGCGTGTAGTACCGCGTCAGCCGATCAAGCACCGGCTTGCAAGTGTATGACCCACCAGCGTTTTCGAAAAACGCCTGCCCCTGCAGGCTGGCCTCGGAAAACGCGGGGAATTGCCCACGTACAAAATCGATATCAAGGGATGTCATCCCGCCTCACTCCTTGGTCTTTGTCCACGTCCTGATTGTCGGTCCGCTCATGATCCCGGACCGCTCCGAAAACATGGCAGGTCTTCCAGCCAAGCCGCGGTCCAGACACACGTTCATGGTTCGGCGGCAGCCCCAGGGACAGAACTCCTCCCGCTCCTGCGACGGGCTCAGATAACCCGACGATCGCGACCCGGTCAAGCGCAGCTGTTGATGCCAGTTTCTGTCATCGGGCTTTGGCACAGTAACCACATTCAAACGCCTGTGAGGTACAAACATGAGTTATAAACCCAAGGACTTTCTTGTTTGGGGCGAATTGCCCGTACGGGACATGGAAAAGGCTATCGCCTTTTACGCAGAAGTGACCGGTGCGACACCCGAGCTTGATCCGAATGCCCCGCACCCGATGGCTGTTTTCAAACCCGCCGATCCCGCCACCGGTGTCGCTCTGCACCTTTATCCCGGCAAACCCGCGCAACAAGGTCAGGGTCCTACACTGCATCTGGCCGCTGACGGTGCTTTGGAGGACGTAATGACACGGGTAGAAAAAGCAGGCGGAAAAGTCGTTTCCGACCCAATCCAAATACCGGCCGGTCGGTTCTTCTACGCGACAGATCCCGATGGCAATTCCGTCGGTTTCTTTGAAGGCACCTAAGCAAAAAGGCCGGGCAACCTGGCCCGGCCTGATCCTGAACGTTGAGGCCAGCGTTATCCCTGAACTTTGGTGTAAGTCCCCTCGCCCGCCAGAATGCCCCGGAACCCGCCGGGTTCGTCCAGCCCAAAGACGATCAGCGGCAGATTGTTGTCACGCGCAAGGGCAATGGCCGAAGCATCCATGACGCGCAGTCGCTTGGCCAGCACGTCGTCATAGCTGACGGTATCATAGCGCACGGCATCGGCATGCTCCTTGGGGTCTTTATCATACACCCCATCAACGCCGTTCTTGCCCATGAAGATCGCCTGACATGCCATTTCGTTAGCGCGCAGGGTCGCGGCAGTGTCGGTGGTGAAATAGGGGTTGCCAGTCCCGGCGGCAAAGATGCAGACCCGTTTCTTTTCAAGGTGGCGCACTGCGCGACGGCGAATGTATGGCTCACAGACTTCGTCCATGCGGATGGCCGAGATCACGCGGGTGAACACCCCGATCTCTTCCAAAGCCGACTGCATCCCCAACGCATTCATGACCGTCGCCAGCATGCCCATGTAGTCAGCCGTTGTCCGTTCCATCCCCTGTGCTGATCCGCTGAGACCACGGAAGATATTGCCGCCGCCAATCACCATGCAGATCTCGACGCCCAGATCGTGCACGGATTTGACCTCTTGTGCGATGCGCTGAACGGTGGGCGGATGCAGGCCAAATCCTTGATCGCCCATAAGTGCCTCACCCGAGATTTTCAGCATCACGCGATCGTATTTTGTCTTTGGTGTTTCGGCAGTGTCGGTTGTGGGGGAAAGGCTCATGTTGCGCTCCGGGCTGGCACGGGTTTATTTTCCGGCGCAAAATGAAGCAAAAGCTCCGCAGGTTCAATGCGGTTGGTAAGGAATGAGGCCGCCCGAAATGACCGAACCTGCAGAAACGCATATTTTGGACCGCCTGCCCCCTATTCCCGACGAAAAACCTGTGTTGATCGCAGGCCCGACTGCGTCAGGAAAGTCCGCGCTTGCCTTGCTAATCGCCGAGCAGTTCGGCGGTGTCATTGTGAATGCCGATGCCAGCCAGGTTTACGACTGCTGGCGGGTGATTTCTGCGCGCCCATCGATCGAAGAAGAGGCCCAAGCGCCGCATCTGCTGTATGGCCATATCTCCTATGATCAGGACTATTCCACCGGGCATTGGTTACGCGAAGTCAAACCGCTGCTGAAAAGCGGCGCCCGTCCTATTATTGTTGGCGGCACCGGGCTGTATTTTTCGGCGCTGACCGAAGGAATGGCCGACATCCCCGCGACACCGCCTGAAATTCGGGCCGAAGCCGACAGCCTGGGCCTGCAAGCCCTGATCGCAGGTGTAGATGCCCGTACGCTCGCTCGGATTGACACGCAGAACCGTGCGCGTGTTCAACGAGCGTGGGAAGTACAGAAAGCCACTGGCCGCAACCTCAGCGACTGGCAAGACGAAACACCGCCTGCGGTTCTGGACGTGAAGAACACGGTGCCTATTGTTTTTGACGTGGATAAACAATGGCTTTTGGATCGTATCACGCGTCGCTTTGACCTGATGTTGGACACTGGTGCCCTGACCGAGGTTGAAAGGATGCGCGATCGTTATGATCCGTCGCTTCCGGCCTTCAAGGCCATCGGAGTACCCGAGCTGATGGCCTTCATCGATGGTAGCATGACCTTAGATGAAGCCCGCGAACGCGCCACAATTTCGACTCGCCAATTCGCCAAGCGACAGCGAACATGGTTTCGCGCACGCATGAAAAGTTGGAATCGGGTCGATTTATCAAAGTGATACCTGACGCGATTGAAGCTGCTTTGGCCGAGAACGCAGGTGCAAGAAATTCGTGGCGAATCTGCTGTCGCGAAACTGAACTTGCCATGGGAATCTCTTGAGGCTGAAAAAGCTGACAGCGATAAACTCTGCCCGTCAATGTCGTTTTTGTACCATGAATGACGATTTCGAACATTGACCTGACCCAAATTCTGGTGCCGAATGTCGCCATGGGGATGTCCAGAATCCGAGATCAGAAAATCCTTGAACCTGCCGTCCGGAGCATTCCGGCCTGAGCGGTTCGACACTTCATCAAAAAAATACTGACTCACAGGGAGTAATGTTAATGAAAAATCAGACAATGACCGGAGCACCGGTGCACTGGGCGGCAGAAATGCACGCACAGGAATATCGGGACGGCAAACTCAACCGACGCGAATTTCTGACCCGCACCACCGGGCTTGGTGTCACCGCGGCAGCAGCCTATGGCATGATCGGCCTGCCTGCACCTGCGCATGCAGCCGGTGAAGACGCAAAGAAAGAAGGTGGCACGCTGCGCGTTCAGCAGGAAGTGCGCGCGCTGAAAGACCCGCGCACTTATGACTGGTCGCAAATCGCGAATGTCACGCGCGGCACGCTGGAGTATCTGGTCGAGTACAACTCGGACGGTACATTCCGCGGCATGTTGCTGGAGGGTTGGGAAGTCAACGACGACGCAACCGAATACACACTGAAGGTCCGCCCCGGTGTTAAATGGAACAATGGTGACGACTTCACTGCAGATGATGTGGCCCGCAATATCGGCCGCTGGTGCGACAAGAGTTCGGAAACCAACTCGATGGCCGGTCGCTTTGCGACACTGATCGACCCGGAATCCGGTCAGGCGATCGACGGCGCAATCGAAGTTGTCGATGCCAACACCGTCAAACTGAATCTGCCAGCTTCTGACATCTCGCTGATTGCGGGCATGGCAGATTACCCGGCGGCGATTGTTCATAGCTCATTCAGCGAAACGGACCTTCTCAACAACGTTGGGACCGGGCCGTACCTGGTCCAGGACCTGGAGGTTGGCGTTAAAGCCACCCTCGTTCGCAACGAGAACCACACATGGTGGGGTGAAGAGGTGTTTGGTCGCCCGGCGTTGGACAGCATCGTCTACATTGACTACGGCACCGACCCGTCCGCATGGCTGGCGGCACTGGAGTCCGACGAAGTCGACATGCTGTATGAATCGGTTGGTGAATTCATCGACGTGATGGACAGCCTCGGGTACATCAAATCCGAAGTTGTGACCATGAACACCATTGTCATCCGTCCGAACCAGCTGGCCGAGATCGACGGGAAGAAGCCCTACGAAGACAAGCGCGTGCGTCAGGCCCTGCAGATGGCTGTTGATAACTCGATCTGTCTGGAACTGGGTTACGGCGGCCGCGGTTCGCCTGCGGAAAACCACCACGTTGGTCCAATCCATCCGGATTACTTTGAACTGCCCCCGCAGAAGGTCGACCCGGAAGGTGCACGTGCGCTGATGGAAGAAGCCGGAATGATCGATTTTGAGCACGAGTTGATCTCGATCGACGACGACTGGCGCCGGAACACCACCGACGCGGTTGCAGCGCAGCTGCGCGACGCTGGCATCAAAGTCAAACGGACTGTTCTGCCGGGCAACACGTTCTGGAATGACTGGGCGAAGTATCCCTACAGCTCGACCAACTGGAACCATCGCCCGCTGGGCGTGCAAATCTGGGCGCTGGCCTATCGTACCGGTGAAGCCTGGAACGAGTTTGGCTGGTCCAATGCCGAGTTCGATGCCCTGCTGACCGAAGCTCTGGCCATCGCGGATGCAGACAAACGCCGTGAAGTGGTCGCTAAGGGCGAGGCCATGATCCAGGAAGAAGGCGTCACCATTCAGCCTTACTGGCGTTCGCTGTACCGCCACATGAAGGACGGTCTTGTCGGCACCGACATGCACGTGTCCTTCGAGCATCACCACTACAAGTGGGGCTGGGCAGCTTAAATCTGCCATTCGACAAACGGGGGCGCCTGATCAGGGCGCCCCTTTCCAGCCGCAGACAGGCCGACACGGGGTCGGATGTCCGAGGCCAGACAATGGTCCAATGGTCTGCGGAACACCCGAACAACAGGGGCCATCATGGGACTATTCATCCTCCGACGGTTCGGCGTCATGCTACTCACTGCATTGTGCCTGACTTTCGTGGTCTTCTTTCTGACCAACCTCTACCCGAACCTGGAAAAGCTTGCGAAAACGCAGGGCAACCAGCGGATGTCCGACGAACAGGTTGAGACCTGGCTGGATAATCGCGGCTATTTGCAACCCACTCTCGTCAAATACGGGCAGTGGCTGGGCGTTCTGCCGGGTTACACCAAGACGCTTGATGACGGCACATTCCTTGGCACCTGTACCCGCCCGGGATCGACCGAGGAAACGACGCCCAGATATTGCGGCGTATTGCAGGGCGACTGGGGTTACTCAACCGTTTTCAAGGACGAGGTCGGCAGTATCGTGGGCAAGCGTCTGGGCAACACCGGCTATCTGATGTTCTGGGTTCTGGTTCTGATGGTGCCATCAGCGCTGTTGGTCGGGGTGTTGGCCGGGATGCGCGAAGGATCCGCACTGGACCGGTCCCTGTCCACCTTCTCGATCATAACGACAGCGACGCCGGAATACGTATCGGGTGTGATTTTCATCGCGATCTTCACCTCATCCACCGTTGGCCTGAAATGGTTCAAGGGCACCGCGACACAGGCAATGGATAACCCGACCTTCGAGAACTTCTTCCTGCCGGTTCTGACCATTGCCCTTTACGGCATGGGTTATATTGCCCGCATGACCCGCGCATCGATGACCGAGGTCATGACCGCGCAGTACATCCGAACCGCCCGCCTTAAGGGTGTTTCCTTTGGCAACATCGTCATGAAACATGCGCTGCGCAACGCGCTGATCGCGCCCTTTACAGTTATCATGCTGCAGTTCCCATGGCTGCTGAATGGCGTGGTGATTGTCGAGACCTTGTTTAACTACAAGGGCTTTGGCTGGGCGCTGGTGCAGGCGGCGGGCAACAACGACATTCAGCTGTTGCTGGCGATTTCGGTCGTGTCGGTCTTTGTGGTGCTGGTGACGCAGCTGATCTCCGATATCGGCTATGTCTACCTCAACCCGCGCATCCGTATTTCGTAAGGGAGATAGATCATGGAACCTTTAAGCTGGACCGGCTCTATCGCCATTCTGAACCCTATCCTGATGATCGCGCTTGCTGCGTTGATCGTATCAATCGTCGTTTGGATTATCGGCAGTATTGTGCTGCCCGAATCCCCGATGAGCGTGAATATCGACGGCACCATAAGCGGCGGCAACGGGCTACGTGGGCTAACACAAAAGGCCCTGAGATACAGCTTTTCCGCCTGTGTTGCGCTTGCCTTGGCCTATATCGTTCTTGGCATCCTCATGGGGACCAGTGCCGGGATAATCGGAGCGATCTCGCAGCAGTTTCTGCCTGTGTGGTTGTCACTGATCATCCTGTTTGCAATGTCGATTGCCTTCAAACGCCGCCTCGGCCTTTACGGCAAGTTGTTTGACAGCCCCATCGGTATGATCGGCTTTGGTCTTGTGATGTTTTGGGTCTTCACCGGCATCTTCGGTGCGCTGGATCTGATCATCACTCATGACCCGTTAGTTCAGGTATCGGGCATGAAGAACAAAGTGCCGGGAACACCGCTGCCAAGTCCCGACGAAGGTGAGTATGCCTGGTACCTTCTGGGCGGCGACAACCTCGCCCGCGACGTCTTTAGCCGAATGGTCAAAGGTGCGTGGATCGTGGTTCAGATCGCTCCGCTTGCGACCATGTTTGCTTTCATGGTCGGGATCACTCTGGGCCTGCCAGCCGGGTACTATGGCGGACGTCTGGATACGTTCCTGTCGTTTCTGGCCAACCTTATCCTCGCCTTCCCGGTCATCCTGTTGTTCTACCTTTTGGTCACACCGGAAATCGTGGCAACAGGCGTGCCGAACTATATGGCAGCGGTTCTGTTCATATTCCCGATCCTGTTCATCGGCGTTCTTTTGAACTCGCGTTATTACACCCGCCCGAACTTCCGCACACCGCTGTTGATCGGGGTTCTGGGTATCGCGCTATGGCTTTACTTGTCGCTGATTTCGTCGGGCGGCTATGTCATCAACACGGATGATTACAGCATTTGGGGCCTGCCGACCTATCTGGATCTGTTCGATATCCCCGGGGGTATCCTCGTGGTGTTCGTCTCGGTGGTCTTCGTGAACTCGCCCACGGTGTTCCGTATCGTGCGCGGCCTCGCGCTGGATATCAAAACGCGAGACTACGTGGCCGCAGCCCAGACACGTGGCGAAGGTCCGTGGTACATCATGCTGTGGGAGATCCTGCCCAATGCACGTGGGCCGCTGATCGTCGATTTTTGTCTGCGTATCGGGTACACCACCATCCTGTTGGGAACCTTGGGTTTCTTCGGGCTGGGTCTGCCGCCTGAAAGCCCAGATTGGGGATCTACGATCAATGAGGGGCGCAAGCTGTTGTCGATCTATCTCCACCCCGCCCTTCCACCTGCCTTTGCCCTGTTGTCGCTGGTTCTTGGTCTGAACCTGCTTGCGGACGGCTTGCGCGAAGAAAGCCTGAAGGATTGATGTGAGAGCGGCCGGGGGCTTTGCCCCCGGACCCCCAAGATATTTTTAGCCAGATGAAGGGGGATCCCCGGATTCTCGCGAGGAGATACAAGATGAACAAACTGGCGGAATATGACGGCCCAATCCTAGAAATCGACAAACTGTCGATTTCTTTCTTCACCCGCCTTCGGGAAATACCTGCCGTGATGGATTTTTCGGTCAGCGTGCAGCCCGGCGAGGCCGTGGGGCTGGTTGGCGAATCCGGGTGCGGCAAATCCACCGTTGCGCTTGGGGTCATGCAGGACCTTGGCAAGAACGGACGGGTTGTCGGAGGTACGATCAAGTTCAAAGGGCGCGATCTGGCTGAGATGAGCTCGGATGAACTGCGGGATATTCGCGGCAATGAGATCGCGATGATCTACCAGGAACCGATGGCCTCGTTGAACCCGGCGATGAAGATCGGAAAGCAATTGATGGAAGTGCCGATGATTCACGAAGGCGTCGGTGCCGACGAGGCCTATGCCCGCGCGTTGGAGGTGGTCACGGATGTGCGCCTGCCCGACCCAGAGCGGATGCTGAATTCATTCCCGCATCAGCTGTCAGGCGGTCAACAACAGCGGATCGTGATCGCTATGGCGTTGATGTCGAAACCGGCTTTGCTGATCCTGGACGAACCGACCACCGCGTTGGACGTGACGGTCGAGGCCGCCGTGGTCGAACTGGTCAAGGATCTTGGTAAGAAATACGGCACCTCGATGCTGTTCATTTCTCACAATCTGGGGCTGGTACTGGAAACCTGCGATAGGCTGTGTGTGATGTATTCGGGTGAGGCGGTCGAACGCGGTTCGATCCACGACGTGTTTGATGAAATGCAGCACCCCTATACGCAGGCGCTGTTCCGCTCGATCCCGTTGCCGGGCGCAGATAAGAACGCGCGGCCCTTGGTGGCCATTCCGGGGAACTTTCCCCTGCCCCATGAGCGCCCGCCAGGATGCAACTTTGGCCCACGCTGCGACTATTTCGAGGAAGGCCGCTGCGACGCCCAAAACATTCTGATGGAGCCCGTGCCCGGCAATGACCGCCATCACACGCGCTGTTTGAAGTTCAAGGAAATTGACTGGAACGCGCCCATTACCGTGGGCGAACAGAAAGAAAAAGGTGAGATTGGCCGAACTGTTCTAAAAATGGATAACCTCAAGAAGTACTATGAGGTTGCCGCAAACGCGCTGTTCGGCGGTGGCGAGAAGAAGGTTGTCAAAGCCAACGAGACACTGAGTTTCGAAGCACATGAGTCCGAGACGCTGGCCATCGTGGGCGAATCCGGGTGTGGAAAATCGACCTTTGCCAAAGTGTTGATGGGGCTGGAAACAGCTACGGATGGGCAGATCTTGCTGGACAACCGAAACATCGAAGACGTGCCCATCGAAGAGCGTGATGCCAAGACCGTTGGCGAAGTCCAGATGGTGTTCCAGAACCCCTTTGACACTCTGAACCCCTCGATGACCGTTGGGCGGCAAATTATCCGCGCGCTGGAAATCTTTGGCGTCGGAAACTCCGAAGCTGAACGAAAGCAGCGCATGCTGGAACTCTTGGATTTGGTGAAGCTGCCACGCGCCTTTGCCGAGCGGATGCCGCGCCAGCTGTCCGGTGGCCAGAAACAGCGTGTGGGCATCGCGCGCGCCTTTGCTGGCGATGCGCGGATCGTCGTTGCGGACGAACCTGTTTCAGCGTTGGATGTATCTGTTCAGGCGGCTGTGACCGACCTGCTTATGGAGATCCAGCGCGAGCATAAGACCACCCTGCTGTTCATCAGCCACGACCTGTCGATCGTGCGCTATCTCAGCGACCGGGTGATGGTGATGTATCTGGGGCATGTGGTCGAACTGGGGACTACAGATCAGGTGTTCTCGCCGCCCTATCACCCCTATACCGAAGCGTTGCTGAGCGCCGTTCCCATCGCGGATACGTCGGTCGAGAAGGAACATATCGTTCTGGAAGGCGATATCCCCTCGGCAATGAACCCGCCGCCGGGGTGTCCATTCCAGACGCGCTGCCGCTGGAAGTCCGAAGTGCCGGGCGGTTTGTGTGAAAAAGATGTTCCACCGGTGAAAACTTTGGCAGACGGACACCAGGTCAAATGCCATCTGTCCGAGGAAGTGTTGGCCCAAATGCAGCCTGTCATCAAAATTGCGGCGGAGTAAATGCCAAACACAAAGAACCGGCCCGGTGCCGGTTCTACTGTTTGGGGCGTAGTATCAGCCGCCCCAAATAACCTTCACATAATTCTGAGTTTCTTTGTATGGCGGCACACCGCCATGTTTTTCCACGGCCTTCGGCCCCGCGTTATATGCCGCCAGCGCCAGACGCCAGGATTTGAATTTGCGGTACTGCCAGGACAGGTACCTTGCCCCGCCTTCAAGGTTTTGCTTGGGGTCATGCGGATTCACCCCCAGTAGACGCGCAGTGCCAGGCATCAACTGTGCCAGCCCCAAAGCCCCTTTGTGGGACACCGCGTGAGGATTCCATCCGCTTTCCTGCTGAACCAGCCGCAGGAACAACTCTTCGGGGACACTATGCTTCCGGGCCGCCTGCCGCGCCAGCGCCAGATATTGGCCGCGATACTTACCATTGTACCGCTTACTGAACTGCCTTGGCTGCGCAGTCTTCGGTTTTAGTCGCTCAGAATCGCGATATTGGGTCGCCGCACGTGTGTCCAAAATCTTGGATTGTTTGAGGAAAATATCCTTACGGCTTTTGGAGGACAGGGTGTCAGCCACGGCCGGAACCGAAGCCAGCGCAAGGCAAAGAACTGAAAAACAACCAACTAGAAAACGCATTAATGCCAATCCCGCTCGTTCTCGAACCCGAATGAGTATAGATATTTCAGGCAAAAATGAAAGCTTGGTAAATGGAACCCGCGGGATTTCTTGCCAACCGTTGCACACATCAACTGTGTTTTAACCATGACGCAGGCCGTATAGGGTCGCATAGAAACATAGCGCCAGATTCGGGCGCATTCGAGTCAGACAAGAACGGGGAAATATATGGCAGGTTCAGTTAACAAGGTCATTCTGGTCGGAAATCTAGGCCGCGATCCCGAGGTTCGGACATTCCAGAACGGTGGAAAAGTATGCAATCTGCGCATCGCCACATCCGAAACCTGGAAAGACCGCAACACCGGTGAGCGTCGCGAGCGCACCGAATGGCATTCGGTCGCGATCTTCAACGAGGGGCTTGTCCGCGTTGCCGAACAATACCTGCGCAAAGGGTCCAAAGTGTACCTTGAAGGCCAGCTGCAAACCCGCAAATGGCAGGATCAATCTGGTCAGGATCGGTATTCGACCGAAGTGGTTCTGCAGGGCTTTGGCTCTACCCTTGTGATGCTGGATGCCCGCGGCGAAGGCGGCGGTGGCGGTGGTTATGGCGGCGGTCAGGCAGGCGGCGGCTATGGCGATCCCTATGGTGGGCAATCCAGCGCCCCTGCCCCAGCCCCTGCATCCGGCGGAATCGACGACGACGAGATTCCGTTCTAAGGCAAACGGAGACAAAACATGACATGGTCCTTCTCACTCGGCCGACTATTGGGGTCGGAACTGAGGGTCCATGTCACCTTTTTCCTGCTGTTGGGCTGGGTCGCCTTTGCGGCCTATTCCAAAGGCGGATTGCCCGCCGCGATCGACAACCTGATATTCGTTCTGGCCCTGTTTGCCTGCGTTGTTGCGCATGAGTTCGGTCACGCGCTAATGGCGCGGCGCTACGGCATCAAAACCCCTGACATCACCTTACTACCAATCGGAGGGCTCGCCCGGCTCGAACGGATGCCCGAGAAGCCCATGGAAGAGGTTTGGGTCGCTCTGGCCGGTCCGGCGGTGAACATCGTGATCTGGATCGTTCTGGTAGCTTTGGGGGCCGGAATGTCGCTGGATTCCTTGGCACAGATCGATTCAACTAGTGCAGGGCTGCTGAACCGTTTGGCCTATGTGAACCTGCTGCTGGCGGTATTCAATATGATCCCGGCCTTCCCCATGGATGGTGGCCGGGTCTTCCGCGCGCTTTTGTGCCTGAAGATGAACCGGGTAAATGCCACACGTGTCGCTGCCCTCGCGGGTCAGGTTGTGGCGGTTGTATTTGGTTTTCTTGGGTTGAGTACAGGTAACCCTCTGCTGGTTCTGATTGCTGTCTTCGTATTCGTTGCGGCTAATGCGGAAAGCCAGGATGTAGCTATGCGCTCGGTCGCACGACGGGTACTGGCTCGGGACGCGATGATCACCGAGTTCCATGCCTTGTCACCAGCGGACACGCTTGCAACCGCCGCGCAGGCCGTTATCCACACCACCCAACACGAGTTCCCTGTGTTGGGCCCGAATGGGGATCTGCTGGGCTTTTTGGCGCGTGGTACGCTGTTTGCCGCCCTCGCACAGGAAGCTCCGCGTTCGGATCTTGCAACCACGATCATGGAAACAGAAATACCGCGCGTTGAACTGACCACCGGCTTGGAAACCGTGCTGGAAAAGCTGCACAAGGGCGCCCCCGCCGTGGCCGTCTGCACGCAGGCCGGGGCTATGGTCGGTTACATAACCCGCGAAAACATCGGGGAACTGATGGTGATCCGAGGGCGCTGATCAGACTGTCGTCAAGGCGTCTTCCAGCACTGACAGCACAGCTTCGCGAGGGACATCCGAAGTGACGAAAGCCTGTCCGATCCCGCGGGCAAGAATAAACCGCAACTGGCCGTCGATGACCTTTTTGTCCTGCGCCATCAGGTCCACCAGCGCCTCGGCGCCCGGCAGATCTCCGGGAATGTCCGCCAGATCGGTCTTCATTCCCATCGCACGCAGGTGCGCCCGAACCCGGCTTGGATCTTCCTGTGAGCACAGCCCAAGGCGCGAGGACAACTCAAACGCCAGCGCACAGCCAATGGCGACGCCTTCCCCGTGCAACAGACGATCCGAATATCCCGTGGCGGCTTCCAGCGCGTGACAGAAGGTATGCCCAAGGTTCAAAAGCGCCCGATCGCCCTGCTCAGTCTCGTCACGGGCCACGATATCGGCCTTCATCTGAACCGAACGTGTCACGGCGCGCACCCGCGCGGCCATTTCGCCGTCTGAAACGTCGGGGCCGTTGGCCTCGAGCCATTCAAAGAATTCGGCATCCCCCAGCAAGCCGTACTTGACCACTTCGCCATAACCGGACAGGAAATCCCGCTGGGTCATTGTGCCCAGAACCGACGTGTCCGCCAAAACCAGTGACGGCTGATGGAATGCCCCAATAAGGTTCTTTCCCTGCGGCGCGTTGATTCCGGTCTTACCGCCAACGGAACTGTCCACCTGCGCCAGCAAAGACGTCGGTATCTGGACAAAACGGACACCCCGTCGCAAAACGGCAGCAGCAAATCCCGCCAGGTCGCCAATGACACCGCCACCCAGGGCAACAACCACATCGCGGCGTTCCACCTTTTCCGACAACAACCACTCGACCGCGCGCTCAAAATGCGGCCAGCTTTTAGTGGCTTCACCCGCAGGCAAGGCTAGCGAGGTCATCTCGATACCGGCAGAGGCCAGACCATCGCGTAACGCATCAAGATGCAGCTCGGCCACGTTCTCGTCCGTCAGAACGGCAATCTTGGGCCGGTGCAGCAAGGGCGCGATCATCGCTCCGGACTGTGCCAGCAGGTTGGGTCCGATTTCCACGTCATACGAGCGTTCGCCCAACTCTACATGTACGGTTTGGTGCATTTACTTCCGTTCCAATACGTCCGGGCGCGTCAACAATGAAGCAACCACCCGGTCCACCATATTCTCAATCGAGGTTTCGCCATCGGATTCAACCGTCAGACCCGCCTGCGCATAGACCGGTACGCGGTCTTCGTACAAGGCGCGCAAGGTCGCATAAGGATCAGATGTGCGTAACAGCGGGCGTGTGTCCTTGTGTTTGACCCTGTTCCACAACACGTTCAAATCCGCCCGCAACCAGACCGAGACGCCGCGCTCTGAAATCATTTGACGATTCTGTTCACCCAGAAAGGCTCCGCCGCCGGTGGACAAGATTCCTTTTTCCTCGTCCAGCAGACGCCCGATGACCTGACTTTCCTTGTCACGAAAGAACGGCTCACCATCGCGCTCGAATATCTCGGGGATGGTCATATTGGCGGCCGATTCGATCTCGGCGTCGCTGTCGAGGAACGGAACGCCAAGCTTTGCGGCCAGTGCACGGCCTACGGCTGTCTTTCCTGCCCCCATCATGCCAACGAGAACGACAGTTTTGTGCAGTTCAAAGACCGCATCAGTACCTTCTGTGTCGGTGTTATGCTTAATTTCGCTCATTTCAACGTGAATGACGTGATCTTAAGAAAAATGCCAGCTATAACTATGGCAAAAGACAAAATTGGGGCAGCGTTGAGCAATGGGCCGTCTGATCAAGTTCCTGATATATATTGTTTGCCTGTGTTTTGTCGGGCTGGCGGGATACGCCTATTTAGGTCCGATTTTCGGGGTGGATTTCTCGGCCCCACAAGACGAGATCCGAGAGCCGGTAATCCTGAATGTTGAATAAAGCCGCACTGGCTGCATTGTTGTTGGCTGGCTCAGCACAGGCGCAGCAGGCTCCTCTTTCTGTCATCGATTGGCTGACGGACCCTCCGGAAAATCTGCCGGGGACTGTTCTGTTGGAACCCCCAGTCACAGAGACAGGCATTCAGCCGGATATCGAGGTCTCTCCGCTTGAGGCTCTATCGCAGCCGCTGGGCCTTGTGTCGTCGTCCGTTACTGGCCTGCCGGTGCACCTTTGGCAGAACAGTGATGCCCACCGGTTGGCCGAACTGATCACCAATGTGCCGGTTCGCTATAACCCCGCCATGCAGCGTTTGCTGTTTACCCTGATCTTGTCCGAGGCCCGTGCGCCGGCGGGTACAGGTGCCGAAGAGACGCTGCTGCTCGCACGGATCGACCGCTTGATGCAGCTTGGCGCAGCCGACCCCGCACAATCGCTGGTCCAACTGGCCGGTCCGACCGACACACGCGGCCGGTTCCAGCGTTGGTTTGACGCAACTTTGCTGACCGGAGATGAGGATCGCAGCTGTACGTCGCTAATCGCAAAGCCGCACCTGTCACAGGATTACGCCGCACAGATTTTCTGCAAGGCCCGACGCGGAGACTGGCCGTCTGCCGCCTTGACGCTAGAAGCAGCGCATGCGCTGCAGATTTTGCCACCAGAAGAGCTGGATGTGCTGGATCGCTTTCTCAGCCCCGAGCTTTTTGAGGATGCCGAATACCTGCCGCAACCGGATGACCCAAGCCCGCTGACCTTTCGCTTGTTTGAGGCAATCGGGGAACGCCTGCCATCGGCCCCTCTGCCCCGTGCTTTTGCGAATGCCGACCTGCGAGACGTGGCCGGATGGAAGGCGCAGATCGAAGCGGCTGAGCGGTTGACCCGGATCGGCGCGCTGACACCCAATCAATTGCTGGGCCTTTATACCGAGCGTTCTCCGGCCGCATCCGGTGCGGTTTGGGACAGGGTCTCGGCCGTTCAGCGGTTCGAAGCTGCGCTGGATTCCCGCAATCCCGAAAAGATCGCCAAGGCATTGAAGGTCGTGTGGGCACAAATGCGTCTCGTCGGTCTTGAAGTGCCCTTTGCGGAATTGTTCGCAGAACGCCTGTCACAGTTCGAACTGACGGACCAGTCTGCGGACCAACTGCGCTGGCATATCCTTCTGTTGTCCGAGATGTATGAGACGGCAGCTCTGTCTGTTCCCGATCCGTCTGATGAAAGTCATTTTCTGGCTGCGCTGGCGCAAGGCGATCCGGGCCGTGCGCGCTCACCTTCACCCATGGCGGACGCGGTGGCGCAAGGGTTTGCATGGGCTGCCCCGATCCCGTCGAACATCGAAACGATGCTGAACAACGATCAGTTGGGCGAAGCGATTTTGGAGACCATGCAGCGGTTCGCGCATGGCTCACGCGGCAATCTTGTCGATCTAACGGCGGCCATCGCGACATTGCGCCGTGTGGGTCTTGAGGACTCCGCCCGCCGCGCCGCGCTGAACTTGCTGATCCTGCAGGACAGCTGATCATGACAGCCCCGGCGACTCAAGAGCTATGGATTTCCACATTCTTACAAGCTCAGGCCGCTGAATTAGGGGCTGCAACAAATACACTGCTGGCCTATGGGCGCGATCTGAAGGAGTTTTCGTCCTGGCTGGATCGCCGAAAGGCGGACTTTTCAAACACCCAGAGAAAACAGATCGAGCAATACCTGATAGACTGCGACGCGCAGGGTTTGTCCCGTTCCACGCGCGCGCGTCGGCTGTCTGCGATCAAGCAACTGTTCCGTTTCGCGTTCGAAGAAGGTTGGCTTGAAACCAACCCAGCCATACAGATCAAAGGCCCGGGACGGCAAAAACGCCTGCCTAAAACGCTGGACGTGGCCGAAGTGGACCGTTTGCTCGAAGCCGCGCGTCGAACAGGCCGTAAGGAAGCAGACCGGATCCGCAACACCTGCCTCATGGAGGTTCTGTACGCCACCGGGATGCGGGTAACTGAATTGGTTTCACTACCGGTTTCCTCGGCCCGCGGTGATCCACGGATGTTGCTTGTGATGGGCAAAGGCGGCAAGGAACGGATGGTGCCACTGTCCCCTCCGGCGCGGGATGCATTGGCAGCGTGGCTGCTTGTCAGGGATGAAACCGAAGACAAGCAGGTCGCAGATGGGCGTCAGCGCTCGAAATTCCTGTTTCCGTCCCGTGGCAAATCCGGCCACCTGACCCGACACAGGTTTTTCCTGCTGGTCAAGGAACTGGCTGTGGAGGGTGGCGTTTCACCAGAAAAAGTGACGCCGCATACCCTGCGCCACGCCTTTGCCACGCATCTTTTGGCCAACGGCGCTGATCTGCGGTCGATCCAGACCCTGCTGGGCCATGCCGATGTCGCAACCACGGAAATCTACACGCATGTCCTGGACGAACGCCTGTCAGAGCTTGTGTTGCAGCATCACCCGCTGGCCAAAGACAGCGATGACGCGGGCTAACCCCTTGATCCGCCGCGCCAGCGACCCCATAACGATTGCAGAAACACGAACAACCAAGGACCGATGGAACCCTCTTCTTCTCTGATCGACGGCGCATTCTGGTTTACCACAGGCGCCATTCTGCTTTTGCTTGTCCTGTCGGGCTTTTTCTCGGGTTCTGAAACAGCATTGACCGCATCTTCGCGCGGAAAACTGCGTGCACAGGCCGACAAGGGGTCGCGCGGTGCGCAAAAGGCGCTGGACATCACCGACGACAACGAACGGCTGATCGGCTCGGTCTTGTTGGGCAACAACCTGGTCAACATCCTTGCCGCATCGCTTGCGACTGCCCTTTTCACACGGTTGTTCGGTGAAAGCGGTGTTGCGCTGGCGACGCTTGTGATGACCCTGCTGGTTTTGATCTTCGCCGAAGTTCTTCCCAAGACTTACGCAATCACCAACTCGGAAAAGGCCGCCGCCGCCGTGGCGCCAATCATCAGCATCGTCGTGACGGTGTTCTCGCCTATCGTTGCGGCTGTACGGCTGCTGGTGCGCGGTGTTCTGCGCCTGTTCGGCGTGCAGATCGACCCGGACAGCAACATTCTGGCCGTGCGCGAGGAAATCGCCGGTGCACTGCAGCTTGGCCATTCGGAAGGCGTGGTCGAAAAAGAGGATCGCGATCGTATTCTTGGCGCGCTGGATCTGGGCGACCGCACGGTTGAAGAGATCATGCTGCACCGCTCGAACATCGAGATGATTGATGCCGACGCCGCGCCCGAATCTATCCTTCAGCAATGTCTGAAAAGTAGCCACACCCGCCTGCCCGTCTTTCGGGACGAACAGGAAAATATCGTGGGTGTTGTCCATGCTAAGGACTTGTTCCGCGCGATGTATGCCCATGCCGGAGGCAGCGAAAGCGCCGATAGCCGGCTGAAAGAATTCGACATCCTCAAGGTCGCCAATGACCCTTATTTCGTGCCCGAGACGACCACTCTGGACGATCAGATGCGCGAATTCCTTCGAATGCACAGCCATTTTGCGCTGGTAGTGGACGAATACGGATCGCTGCGCGGTCTGATCACGCTTGAGGATATCCTCGAAGAGATCGTGGGCGAGATCGCGGATGAGTTCGACATCGACGAAGAGGTTGGCGTGACCCGGACGGACGATGGGCAGTTTCTGGTCGATGGGGCCACTACGATTCGCGACGCCAACCGCGCGATGGACTGGTCCTTGCCAGACGAAGAGGCCAACACCGTTGCGGGCCTTGTCATTCACGAGGCGCAGATGATCCCGATCGTGGGTCAGGTGTTTTCCTTCCACGGCTTCCGCTTTGAGGTGACTCAGCGTGAAGGCAACCGGATTACGGAACTGAAAGTGCGCCCTCTTTGACGAGCGCGAAATAGCACCGAAAACACCGGCGCTCAGACCTGAGCGCCGGTTTTATTTTGCCAGAGCACAAGCCCTGCCAACCACACTGCCCGGATCGCATTCCGCGACACTTTCTGTCGCTGACGCTATTGCAATGGCGATTTTCCTATTGAGACTGACGGCATAGCCATCAGGAGACGTACATGAAACTCACAACCCAAGTTGCTGTCATCGGCGGCGGAGTCGTTGGATGTTCGGTTCTCTATCACCTGACCAAGCTGGGTTGGTCAGATGTGATGTTGCTGGAACGCTCTGAGCTGACCAGCGGATCGACTTGGCATGCGGCAGGCGGGTTTCACACTTTGAATGGCGACACCAACATGGCGGCGCTGCAGGGATACACGATCCGGCTTTACAAAGAACTGGAAGAGATCACCGGCATGTCCTGCGGCCTGCACCATGTGGGCGGTGTGACATTGGCGGACAATCAGGATCGGTTCGATATGCTGCTGGCCGAACGCGCCAAGCACCGCTTCATGGGGCTTGAGACCGAGATCGTCGGCCCCGACGAGATCAAGAAAATCGCGCCGATCACCAATACCGACGGCATCATCGGCGCTTTGTACGATCCGCTCGACGGGCACCTGGACCCCTCGGGTACCACTCACGCCTATGCCAAGGCTGCACGCATGGGCGGCGCCACCATCGAAACCCATTGCATGGTGCGCGAGACCAATCAGCGCCCGGACGGCACCTGGGATGTGGTCACCGACAAGGGCACGATCCATGCCGAGCATGTGGTCAACGCGGGCGGCCTCTGGGCGCGCGAGGTGGGCGCGATGGCGGGCATCTACTTCCCGCTGCACCCAATGGAGCACCAGTATCTGGTCACCGACAACATCCCCCAGATCGAGGCGATCATCGACGCGGGCGGCGAACATCCGCACGTGATGGACCCGGCGGGCGAAAGCTATCTGCGGCAGGAAGGCCGCGGGTTGTGCATCGGGTTCTACGAGCAACCCTGCAAGCCTTGGGCTGTGGACGGCACGCCGTGGGAATTTGGGCACGAGCTGCTGCCCGACGACTATGACAAGATCACCGACAGCATCGAGTTCGCGTACAAACGTTTTCCTGTCTTGGCCGAAGCGGGCGTCAAATCGGTGATCCACGGCCCGTTCACCTTTGCGCCGGACGGGAACCCTCTGGTCGGGCCAGTGCCGGGCATGCGCAACTACTGGTCCGCCTGCGGTGTGATGGCCGGATTTAGTCAGGGTGGCGGCGTTGGACTGACGCTGGCGCAGTGGATGATTGAAGGAGAGCCGGAACGCGATGTGTTCGCCATGGATGTCGCCCGCTTCGGCGACTGGATCAGCCCCGGCTATACCCGCCCGAAAGTGATCGAGAATTACCAAAAACGCTTTAGCGTCGCCTATCCAAACGAAGAACTACCTGCAGCGCGTCCCAACCGGACCACACCAATGTACGATATCTTCAGCGACCTCGGTGCAGTTTGGGGGCAGCAATACGGGCTGGAAGTCCCCAACTATTTTGCGCAGGGAGATGAGCCCGGCTATGAAACGCCCTCGTTCCGCCGCTCGGATGCCTTTAAAGCGACCGGTCGTGAGGTTCGCGCTGTCCGAAACGGTGTCGGGATCAACGAAATCCACAATTTCGGAAAATACCGTATCACCGGTCCGGGTGCGCGAGGTTGGCTGGACCGGATCATGGCGGGACGCATCCCAATGCCGGGGCGGATGTCGCTGACGCCCATGTTGTCGCCCAAGGGCAAGCTAATCGGGGATTTCACCGTGTCCTGCCTAGCTGATACCGAATTCCAGCTGACCGCATCATACGGCAGCCAGGCTTTCCACATGCGGTGGTTCCTGCAGCACCAGGACGATGGAGTCACAATCGACAACATCAGTGACCGTCTGAACGGGTTTCAGATCGCAGGGCCAAAGGCCGCCGAGGTTCTGGCAGCATGCACCCGGATGGACATCTCGGATATCAGGTTTCTGGACGTTCGACGCATGATTGTCGGCATGACCGACTGCATTGTTCAAATGGTCAGCTACACCGGAGATCTGGGGTATGAGATCTACTGCGATCCGATGGCGCAACGGCAACTGTGGTGGACTCTTTGGCAAGCCGGGCAGCCCCATGGTATGGTGCCCTTCGGTATGCGCGCGATGATGAGCCTGCGTCTGGACAAGTTTTTTGGGTCCTGGATGCGCGAATTCTCACCCGATTACACAGCTGCCGAAACCGGACTGGATCGCTTTATCGCCTTCACCAAGAACACGGACTTTATCGGTCGAACTGCGGCCGAACAGGAACGGTCCGAAGGCACAGCGCGCAAGTTGGTTTCGTTTGTAGTAGACGCTGACGACGCCGACGTGAATGCCTATGAGCCGATCTGGCTGGAGGGTGAAGTCGTCGGGTTCTGCACCTCGGGCGGGTATTCGCATTGTGCCGAGGAGTCAATCGCCATGGGCTTCCTACCCTCGGACCGCGCGCGTGACGGTTTGGAAATCGAGATTGAGATACTGGGCCAAATGCACAAGGCGCGCGTGATCTCTACCCCACTATTCGACGCGGACGGTGCGCGTATGCGGGGATGACAATAGACGGCCACGACGGCTATGTGGTTGCATGAGCGATATTCCCATCATCCTTCTGGCCGCAGGTCAATCCCGCCGCATGGCGGGCGCAGACAAGCTGATGCAAAGCGTCGATGGCCTGCCCCTGCTTCGGCGCTCTGCGCAAACAGCATTGCAGGTTGGTCCAGTGATCGTTGCGCTGCCCCCTGCTCCGCATCCCCGCCATGACGCCCTAAAAGGACTGAGCGTTGTTGCTGTTGGTATTCCCGACGCCGATGAGGGCATGAACGCCAGTTTGCGCGGTGCCCTGGCGCATGTGCCGGCCGGTTCCAAAGCAGTAATGGTGTTGCTGGCAGACTTACCCGAGATCACTGCTGACGATCTGAGAAAGGTCACGGAGTCTGTTCATGACTATCCCGATTGCTTGATCTGGCGGGGAGCGAGTTCGGCGGGAAAGCCCGGCCATCCGGTTGTGTTCGCCCGGCCGCTGTTCGGTGAGCTCAGTCAGCTGGCCGGTGATGAGGGTGCGCAGTCTGTTGTTAAGGCTCACAAAGATGCGGTGCACCTTCAGCTGTTGCCTAACCAAAACGCCTTGTTGGATCTGGACACACCTGAAGATTGGGCGCGTTGGCGATCCCAGAAGTCCTCCTAAAACGTCTGCCAAAATGAAAGGCGGCCCGGTCGATATCGACCGGGCCGCTTACCCAAAACAGGACTACCACTTTTCACCAATCCTGAAAACGCTGCCAAAAATGCCTATGGCACCCTGGCTATTCCGCCGCTGAACCTAAACAAGACCCCCTCGTTAACATGCCGCTCAGCGCTTCCAGTGACTGTGACAAGCCGTTGGCACCCCCTAGTGCCGTCGGCTCCCCCTTTCGCTTGGGCAAGATCATCGTCACCCAAACGGCTCATCCAAACAATGTAAAATTGGAAAGAACGGTTAATTTTTTGGGTGTCGGAATGGTTTTTGCGCAACAACCCGCCGAGATAGATTCTACCTATAGTAGATCGCAATTTTACCAACCCTGGGCCAAATTTGGCATTATGCATATTCTTTATTGAGCATATATAAACCTAATCGGGCGCATATACACTTGATATGGTCAGCTCGCCAAAACATCCAACAACCAAGAGATGAGCGGTTTTTCGCCGAGGCCTTCATTGGACCCTTTGTTAACAAAACTGAATCAATTCTGATTTATTCAGGGTTTGACTTTCGAATCGGCAACAATCGACCGATTCGTAGCAAACGATTCGCTGCGTATTGAATTGATCGCCGGTATGGAACGACCTGTTTGTGGCGAAATTAAGATTTCTTAATCCTCGGTACAGGAAACTCACAGACTGATGCCTCATCTCCTCGGATAACGCGCGGCTGCAATCGCGCGAAATAAACAGGAGACCAAAATGAGCATCCGTAAATCCTCACTGCTTTTGCCACGCGCAACCGGCCTCGTTGGCGCGTCCGCGCTGAGTGCCGCGCTACTGGCCACGACCGCTCTGCCCTCGCTGGCAGACGAAGCCCTGGCCGATCTGGTCGAAAGCGTGTCCCCTTCGGTGGTGACCATCATCGCCGAGCAGGACATCATGCCCGCACAAGCACAGGGACAAGGACAGAACTTTGATTTTGAAGACCACCCGTTCGGTGAGTTCTTCAAACGCTTCGGCGCACCCGAAGGCTTTCAAGCACCTCAGCGCGGACCGGCCCAGGGGTTGGGATCGGGTTTCGTACTCGACGAGGCGGGATACATCATCACCAACCACCATGTTGTTGACAATGCGTCGACCGTGACCGTCCGCCTGAGCGATGATCGCAGTTTTGAGGCCGAGATCGTGGGCACCGACCCGCTGACCGATATCGCCGTTCTAAAGATCGACGCCGGAGAAACCTTGCAAGCCGTAGAGATGGGTGACAGCGAAGTTATCCGTGTGGGCGAGGATGTGGTGGCCATCGGCAACCCGTTCGGCCTGCATTCAACCGTGACCACCGGTATCGTTTCGGCCAAAGGCCGCAACATCTCGGCCGGACCCTACGCTGAGTTCATTCAGACCGATGCTGCCATCAACAAAGGCAATTCGGGCGGTCCGCTGTTCAACATGGAAGGCGAAGTGATCGGCGTGAACTCGGCCATCTACTCTCCTACCGGCGGGTCGGTTGGTCTGGGCTTTGCCGTGACCTCGAACATCGTTGAACACATCGCTGCAGATCTGCGAGATGACGGTCAGGTCAGCCGCGGCTGGCTGGGCGTGTCGATCCAGAATGTCAGCCCAGAAATCGCAGCAGCCATGGGTATCGATACCTCAACCGGCGCGTTGGTATCGGATGTCGTTGAAGGCAGCCCGGCAGAAGGTGTGCTGGAACAGGGTGATGTCATCCTGACCTTCAATGATGAAGCCGTCGACTCCAGCAGCGACCTGCCGATCCTTGTCGGCACAACCAAAGTCGGCACCGACAGCGTCATGACCGTTCTGCGCGATGGCAAGGAACAGCAGGTTGAGCTGACAATCGGCCAGCATCAAAGCGCCTCGACCGAGATCGACAAATCGGTGGACGAAGGTATCTCGGGCACTGCTCTGGGTGTGACCGTCGCGCCGCTGACCGACAGCAACCGCGCCCAGATGGGCGTTGGTGAAAACGTCGATGGTGTCGTTGTGACAGATCTGAAGCCAGACAGCCCTGCGGCCAAAGCCGGTCTGCAACGCGGCGACGTGATCGTGAAACTGGGCAACCAGGAAACCGCCTCACCGGACGCGCTGAAGGCCGCGCTGGACAGCGAAAAGACTGACCCTGCACTGGTGCTGATCAACCGGGGCGGAAATCAGATCTTCGTGGCGGTGGAAATCGCCTGATCCCAAGTCCGCGCACGCCATTTGATGGGGATTTCTGGTGTGCGCCTTCTCGGCGGATTGAATTGTCCGCATTCCGCTGAGACTGCCGGGTGCGCTGCAACGCACCCGGCACGTAGTTTAAGCAAATCATGTGCTTTGCCGGATTTTTGTGTTTAAATCCCGCTAGAAAGGAACGCAAAATATGAGCCGCCGCCTGCTGATCGTCGAAGATGACGAGGACACTCGTGAGTTCATCGCCAAGGGCTTTGGCGAGGAAGGTTATGTGGTCGAGCAGGCCGCAGACGGGCGCGAGGGTCTGTACCACGCCACGGATGGTGGGTTCGACGCCATTGTTCTGGACCGAATGCTTCCCGGCCTTGATGGCTTGTCTATGATCCGGTCCTTGCGGGCTGCCGGGGTCAAAACCCCTACCCTAATGCTGACCGCGATGAGCGCGGTTGACGAACGGGTCAAGGGCCTGCGGTCGGGTGCGGATGACTATCTGGTAAAGCCGTTTTCTTTTCAGGAATTGCACGCGCGGATCGAAGCCCTGTTGCGGCGCCCGCAGGAATCCGAGGAAACCGCGACGCTGACCTGCCGCGATCTTGAGATGGACCTGCTGACACGCAAAGTCACACGCGATGGACAAGAGATTTCCCTAACCCCGCGTGAGTTCCAGATCCTTGAGTTCTTTTTGCGTCGCAAGAACCGCGTGGTTTCGCGCACCATGCTGTTGGAGGGTGTTTGGGATTACCATTTCGACCCGAATACTAACGTGGTCGACGTCCATATCTCAAAACTGCGTCGCCAGCTGGATGAGGGTGGCAAGACGCCCTTGATTGAAACGGTTCGAGGCGCAGGTTACATGATATCTGATGGATAACCTACGACTTTCGTTCAATAATTCTCGCACCCGCCTCGTTCTTGCCAGCATGGTTCTCAGCACTTTGTTGACCGCAATCGTGCTGGGGCTGGTCTACTTCACCGCCAATCGCAGCATCGAAGGCGAGACCCGTTCGGTGGTGTCCGCCGAATTGACCGGCCTGGCCGATGAATATGAACGGCGCGGCCTGTTTGGCCTGTTACAAGCCATTGAGCGCAGGATTCCAACTGCGTCCGAGCGGGATGCGCTTTATCTTTTAGCCGACCGTTTCGGCGTGAAGCTGGCCGGCAACCTTAAACACTGGCCCGCGGATGTCACGGCAGGCAGCGGCTGGGTCGATCTGGACCTTCGCAGGGCGGATAACGACCAGTTGGTGCCGATCTCGGCCGCCTCGGTGCGCTTGCCCGGCGGCGAACGCCTGCTGGTTGGGCGCGATGCCCTTGCGCGGCAACAATTCGACCGGGCGCTGTTGCGCGCGGTTGGGTTGGCGCTTGCGATTGCACTGGCGCTAAGCCTTCTGACGGGCTGGCTTTTCACCCGGCTGGTATTCACCCGCCTGTCTGAATTTGCGGGTACGGCGGAAAACATCGTGTCGGGCGACCTGTCCCGCCGCATGCCTTTGCGCGGAACCGGGGACGAGTTGGATCAGGTGGCCGGAACCCTGAACAGTATGTTGGACCGGATTGAAGAACTGATCAGCAATCTGCGTACAACCTCAAATTCAATCGCCCATGACCTGCGATCCCCCCTGTCCCGCCTGCGCCAAAGGGTCGAGTCGCTGTCCGATCCGTCCAAAACCGATCTGGACCGCGAGGTCGACGTGGCCCGCGCAACAGCTGAAATCGACCATGTGCTGCGCGTTCTTGGGCAGTTGACTGAAATCTCTCGCGCCGAGGCCGGTGTGGGGCGGGAACAGTTCGAACCCGTAGATCTGCAGCAACTGATCGGTGACGTTGTCGAGCTTTATGAACCGGTTGCGGCTGATCAAGGTATCTCACTGGAAGTTGTCGGTACCGCCGACACTGTTCGGGGTCACCGCCCGCTTCTATCACAGGCGCTGTCGAACCTGCTGGAAAACGCCATGCGCTATGCACCGGAAAAGACGGCAATCACGATCACCCTTTCAGAAAACGGACCCTTTACGTGCCTGAGCGTGCGTGACCGCGGCCCGGGAGTACCTGAAGAGGATTTACCGCGTTTGCAGGTGCCTTTTGTGACGCTTGATCCAGCAAGGACCGAGCGCAACTCGGGTCTGGGTCTGGCATTGGTCGCGGCGATTTCCCACATGCATCAAGGCGCATTCGAGGCGCGCAATTGCCACCCCGGACTTGAGGCCACAATCAAGCTGGCGCGCAAGCCTTAGTCGGGCAGGCCATTGATTGCCATCATCTTATTCTTATAGCGTTTGTCTGCTGTTACATCAGTTCCGAACCACGAGGGCGGCGTGTATGACCGCGCCTCGGCTTCGGAATTGAATTCCACCTCGACCAGCCGAAGCGGCGCGAGGTTCCCCAGAAAGATATCCAGCTCAAACACCCGTCCATCCGGTAACTTTCCGGTGTATCGCTCTTTCTCCACCCGGCGTCTTTCAGTCTCCGGCCAGAAGGTTTCGAATTGCTCGGCGGTGATCTCTGCCTCGCGTTCAACCCGCACCAAAGAACCCGCCCCTTTGAGGGTCAGAAAGTACTTGTCGTTCTTCTGTCGCAGACGCAGTTCCGTGGAATCGTCCGGTGCGGTCAGATAGCCTTGGCGAACAACTGCCTTGTGTGTTCCACACAGGTCCGGCAAGCTCTCCACCAGAAACTTGCGTTCAATTTCAGTGCTCATCGCTTTGAAACAACTCCGTTTTCTAACTCGTCATACAGCCTTCGATAGGCGGAACCAGAAACGCTGCGCGGCGCGTATTCTCCAACCGGCGCACGGTTCTGCCCCATCCGTTCAATATCGGCCGCAAACGGGATCGTGCTGTAAAGGAACCGCTTGGGGTAGAGATTTCGCATCGCAGCCATCGTTTCAAGGTGCAGGTTCTTGCGCTGTTGCACCATGGAAAAGAACGCCCTCAATTTTTTCTTGGGCAGCTTATTGGCCGCGAAAAACCCGACCAACTGAGTAAAAGACCTCTCGGACAGTGTTGTCGGGATGACCGGCACAACGATCTGATCAGCAGCTTTGAAGACGTTTTCGGACAGGGTCGAAAAGTTAGGCGGGCAATCCAGAATGATCACTTCATAGTCGCTGCCCGCCGAGACCAGCGCTTTTTTCAGCCTCGACCGTTTGTTCCGCATTCGCGACAGGAAGACGTCAAAATCCCGGAACGTCATGTTTGCGGGAAGCACGTCCAGGTTATCGAAATCACTGGCGCGAATGGACTTGGTAAAACGCGCGATATCCTCGAAGAACCGTGCATCTGTCAGTTTTTTGGACGGCTTTACACGCAGATAAAAGCTGGACGCACCTTGTGGATCCAGATCGCACAGCAGAACCTTGTGCCCAGCCCCGGCGTAGGCATGAGCCAGATTGACCGAGGTCGCGGTTTTACCGACACCGCCTTTGTTGCTGTAACAGGCAATGATCTTCACTCCTCAGTCCTCCTTTTGGTGAAACAAACTGCGGAACAGATGCCGGATGTCCGGGCTGTCAAAATGTTTGAAATTTGCGACCACTCGATCACGTTCCGCCTTTTGGCGTTGATCCAGAACCGCAATCAGACCGCCCACCGACAAGGCCAATTGCGCGTCAGTGCGACCATGTGTGTTGCTGTGGAGTTCGATCATTTTCAGCAACGCGTCCTGTTGGACTGAAAAGTCATTGAACAAGCCCAGATTATCCTGAAGCCTTTTCAAAGGCTTGATGATCGTTTTGAATGCTTTTCGGTCGAAAAGCAGTGCAAAGAACTCCATAAGATATCGCAGTTTTTTGCAGTCGATCCGCAGCTTATGCACAGTTTCGTCAGGCGTGTCCGGTGTGATGCTTCGCGCAAGTTTGCAGGTTTTGCGGTATCGTTTCCAGATCAGAGAACACGCATATTCATAGGCAGGTCGATCTGCATTCGGGCCAGGCTGCATGCCACTCGGGTCTGCGAATAGTTCAGTCACCTCTTTCATCTGCTTGTCATAAGCCTGCGTTCGAAACCGCCGGGACAAGCGCTCAAACGCCTGAGCGCGATCTTTTTCAAATTGCGCAAACATGGCCCTGGCGCCGTGGTGAAGGTTAGGTGGTATCAAGTTGAAATAATTGTCTTTTTCCAACAAGTAGACATCCAGGTCACGCATAGAACCCGTGGGGGCCATCAAATCCGAAAACTCGCCTTTAAAAGCAGCAGTTTGTTCGGGCGAGAAAACGCCTTTGAACAGACTTATCACAGATCGAACACGGCGCATTGATACGCGGTAGTCATGCAGAAATTCGGTGTCGATATCGGCGATCACTCCGGCCTCATTCTGGCGTGCGACTGTCAGGTAGGTGCGAATGATGTCTCTGGCGACTTCGATTGACGGCTCTTGTTTGCCAATGCAGATTTCGGGCTTGGCCTTGTAAATGATCGCATCTGGAAACAACCCGTCAAACACAGGCTCAGCCTTGCCATTACGCGCCTCGATTTGTGTTAGCTTTTCACAGACTGCCTTGTACGCTCGGTCATACCCCCGCATGTGTTGAACCGTTAAGACCGTTACCTGTCCCTGCTCCGAGGACATCAACTTCATCGTACCGCGTACCTGTGTCTTCTGCAGGTTGTCCAAAATGGCAAACGCACGGCGTTCAACCCGACCTGCCCCGACAGTCATCAACGCGCGCAACTTGGGAAAGCCCATAAGGCCAGCCTTGACGGGGCCATCAGGCAAGTCCTTCACGAACTTGCCGTTACCCTGGCAATACTGGGTTTCGGCTCGGGGACCGTGCAGCAAGATCAAAGTCCCATCAATCTGAATCAACGCCTTGCCAGAAGCCCTGAGGGACTGATCGTGACTATCCAGAATATCAAATCGCGCTTGGGGTTCAGCGGCGTCTAACCGTGGAATCCTTTTCTTTAGGACTTTCGCAAAACCCGCTTCATCGAAAACACCCGGGATAACAAAATTGCTTTTGACCCGAACCATTAAGAACGTCCCTTTCGCGGAGTATTCAATACCTCATCATGAATTCATATTCTTCCAAACCGATCAACGACTAACTCTGCTGATCAGAAGCAATGACCCGAGCATCAGATATCGCTCGAACACCGAATGACTCTGGTTGGGCATTTGGATAAGACGGGGGTATGACTGAACCTGTTTCATCAATCCGAAATCTCGGCCCGGCCTTTGAGCAATCCTGCGCCCGTGCGGGCATTCATTCCGCGCAGGAATTGCGCGATTTGGGGGCGGATGAGGCCTATGCACGGCTATTGCAAGCGGGCACCCGGCCGCATTTCATCGGATACTATGTATTGGTGATGGGTTTGCAGGGGCGCCCCTGGAACGACTGCAAGGGCGAAGAAAAGAAGGCCCTGCGCGAAAAGTTCGACGCAATAAAATCCAGCGTTAGCGCTGCGCCGGAAACCCAGATGATTTCTGACCTGGACGCAATCGGTGTTCGGATTGCGCCGAAAGATCTCAAACAGATTTGAAACGAAAAAGGCCGCACCCGGTTGGGATGCGGCCCTGAACTTTGTTTGACGGCGGTTTAGCCGACCAGTTCGATGCCCGAGAAGAAGTATGCGATTTCGACCGCAGCAGTTTCCGGAGCGTCAGAACCGTGGACCGAGTTTTCGCCAACCGACTCAGCAAACTCGGCGCGGATGGTGCCGGGTGCTGCGTCTGCAGGGTTGGTTGCGCCCATGACTTCGCGGTTCTTTGCAATGGCGCCTTCGCCTTCCAGAACCTGAACAACGACCGGTGCCGACGACATGAATTCGCACAGTTCGTCATAGAACGGACGCTCGGCGTGCACGTCATAGAATTTGCCAGCCTGAGCTTTAGTCATGTGGATGCGCTTTTGCGCAACGATGCGCAGGCCCGCTTCTTCGAACTTGGCGTTGATTTTGCCAGTCAGGTTGCGGCGGGTTGCATCGGGTTTGATGATCGAGAATGTGCGTTCCAGTGCCATGTCGGCCTCTCCTTACTATATGGCGCGGGGTCCGCGCCGAAATCCATCGCGCGCCGCCTAACATGGTATGTGCCTCATGAAAAGTGGAATGATTGCGCCTGTGGGTTTTGGCGGTCAGATTGTGTCAGGCAGCGGTTCCGACGCATCGACCCTGCGGACGTAAAGTACGGCGAGCAGACCGATAAAGCTGCTGGCAAACATCATTCCAAGCACCAGATACGGCCCGTTTTCGGGGCTGACAAATGCGCCCGTCATCGAAGTGATGATCGCTCCCAAGGCCACGATCATAGCCCCGGACAAACCTGCCGCGCTGCCCGCCAGCTTGGGGCACACCGACATTACCCCTGCCGACGCGTTGGCGTTGGTCAGGCCGTTCCCGAAACCCACGAAAATAGCCGAACCAAAGAACACCCAGACTGACCCCATTTCCGTCAGGAAAAGCAGCAAACCGAAGAATGGCCCGGCTGACGCAATGATCCGGCCGATCAGGATCATGGTCGTCAATTGTGTTCTGGCCGCGATGCGCCCGGTGATGAAGTTGCCCACCATGAAACCGCCGGTGATAATTCCGATCCCCAGCCCCAGCATGGCTGGGCTCAGGTCGAACCAGACCGCGGCAACCAGAGGCGCACCTGTTATGAAGCTGAAAAAACCACCGATCGAGAACGCGGCACACAGCGCGTAGCCCCAGAACCGACGCGCGCGAAACAGGTGTGGATACTCTTTCAACTGGGCCGAGAATGTAGCGGACCGGTTCGTATTCGTTTCACCCAAATCTGCCCATAACAGTGCCAGCATTCCCGCCCCCAGCACCGAGTACAGAACGAACCCGGCGCGCCAGCCAAACAGCATATCCAGAGCACCACCCAGCATCGGGCCAAGCATTGGCGCCAATGCCATTGCCATTGCGACGTAACCCAATTTGCTGGCGGCCTCGTTCGGGGCATAGATATCTCGGATCGAGGCACTGGACAGCACGGGTCCAGCCACCACCGCTGCTTGCAGCAAACGGAAGCCAAGGAACGTCCCGATCGACTCGGCCAGTACGCAACCGACCGAGGCAACAGCGAAAATGCTCATACAAATCAATAAGATCGGCCTGCGACCAAACCTGTCCGACAATGGCCCTACGATCAGCTGCAAAACGGCGGACACCGCCAGATACCCGGCGACGGACAGATTAATCAGGCCGTAATCGACCTGAAATCCCTCGGCCATCCGCGCAAGCGACGGCAGGAACATGTTCAACGACAGCACCGACAACGCCGTGGCGAAGATCAAAGTGACCAAAGATGGAGGCGTCTGAGCCGCGCGCATGATGAAAACCGACGAGAAAGTCTAACCGGATCAGCGCTAACAGATTGCCCGGATGTTGAAAATATCAACCTGCTGGCGGCGGCAATAAGGCTCTGCTAAGAGCGCGTCATGCTACGGATCGAAGAAATAACCTATGCGGTTGAAGGCCGCCCCCTGTTCGACGGGGCCAGTGCAACTATTCCCGATGGGCATAAGGTCGGTCTTGTGGGGCGGAACGGCACGGGGAAAACCACCCTGTTCCGGCTGATCCGGGGCGAACTGGCTTTGGAATCGGGTAATATCGTGCTGCCGAAACGAGCCCGTATTGGTGGAGTGGCGCAGGAGGTTCCGTCCTCTGATATCTCGTTGATCAATACCGTACTGGCTGCGGATGCCGAACGCAGCGCGTTGATGGCCGAGGCCGACAGCGCCACTGACCCTGCCCGGATTGCAGAAATCCAAACTCGTCTGGCTGATATCGACGCATGGTCGGCCGAGGCGCGCGCGGCCTCGATCCTCAAGGGCCTGGGGTTCGATGACGAAGACCAGTTGCGTCCCTGTTCGGATTTCTCGGGCGGTTGGCGGATGCGCGTGGCGCTGGCGGCGGTGCTCTTTTCGCAGCCCGATCTGCTGCTGCTGGACGAACCGACCAACTATCTGGACCTGGAAGGCGCGCTGTGGCTGGAAAGTTATCTGGCCAAGTACCCGCACACTGTCATTATCATCAGCCACGACCGTGGGCTGTTGAACCGCGCGGTGGGCTCGATCCTGCATCTGGAAGACCGCAAGCTGACCTATTACGCGGTGCCCTACGACAAATTCGCCGAACGTCGCGCCGAGCGGCTGGCACAGGCGGAATCGGAGAATGCTAAGGCCAAGGCCCGCATCGCGCATCTGCAGAGCTTTGTGGATCGTTTTCGCGCCAAAGCCTCGAAAGCCGTACAGGCCCAATCCCGCTTGAAGATGATCGAGCGCATCCAACTGGTCTCAACTCCGCAAGAAGCCGCCTTACGAGCCTTCACCTTTCCTGAACCCGAGGAACTGTCTCCTCCGATCATTAATCTGGAAGGCGGCGTGACGGGCTATGGCGACACCGAAGTTCTGCGTCGCCTTAATCTGCGCATCGATCAGGACGACCGCATCGCGTTGCTGGGCAAAAACGGTCAGGGCAAATCGACCCTGTCCAAGCTATTGTCCGACCGCCTGCCGCTGATGGCGGGCAAGATGACCCGCAGCAACAAGCTGCGAATTGGGTATTTCGCCCAGCATCAGGTGGATGAGCTTTACGTGGACGAAACACCACTGGACCACTTGCGGCGCCTGCGCCCGGAGGAAGTGCCCGGCAAGTGGCGGTCGCGATTGGCCGGGTTCGGGCTGAACGCGGATCAAGCCGAAACACGCGTTGGGCGCCTGTCGGGCGGTCAAAAAGCGCGGTTATCCCTTCTGCTAGCGACCATCGACGCGCCACATATGTTAATCCTCGACGAACCGACCAACCACCTGGATATCGAGAGCCGCGAAGCGCTGGTCGAGGCGTTGACCGCCTATTCCGGCGCTGTGGTTCTGGTCAGCCACGACATGCACCTTTTGTCACTGGTTGCGGATCGGCTGTGGCTGGTCTCGGACGGGACGGTCAAACCCTTCGACGGAGACCTCGAGGCCTATCGCACCATGCTGCTGGCGCGCGACAAACCGGTCAAAGCGAAACAGCAAGTGGCCAAGCCCAAGCGTCCCTCGCGCGAGGCGGTACTGGCCTTGCGGGCGGACCTTCGCAAATGCGAGGACCGGATCGAAAAGCTGACGGATATGCATGACAAGCTGTCAGCTAAACTGGCGGATCCGGCGCTCTATGAGGACGACAAGATCAACGATCTTGAAACGTGGAACCGAAAATTTACCGAGGTCGTCGAAGCCATGCAAAAAGCCGAGGCCCTGTGGGTCGCCGCCGCTGAACGACTTGAAAACGCCGAGAATATCGCATGATGGATTTTGCCTTTTTCATCACCGCCTTTACCACCCTGTTCGTGGTGATCGACCCGTTTGGCACAACGCCGATCTTCGTGGCATTGACGCAGGACATGGATGCCCGCGCGCGCCGCAAGGTCGCTTTGCGCACCTGTGCCACGGCCTCTGGTATCCTGATCGCATTTGCCGCCTTTGGCGAAGCGGTGCTGGGCTTTGTTGGAATCTCGATGGAGGCCTTTAAGGTCGCCGGCGGTGCACTGCTGTTTTTGACCGCGCTCGACATGCTGTTCGAGCGCCGCACCAAACGCCGCGAAGACCGGGTCGAGGAAGAAGATCACCACGACCCATCAGTGTTTCCGCTGGCCATTCCGTTGGTGGCCGGGCCGGGCTCGATCGCGACAATCATCCTGCTGGCCGGGCAACATCCCGGTATTCTGGGCATTGTTGAGGCCTGTATCGTCATGTTGGCAGTCATGGCCGTGGTTTTGACTTTCTTCCTGTCCGGGGGCCTGATTGCACGCCTTTTGGGCAAAACCGGACTGAACGTGCTGACACGGCTGTTGGGGATGCTGCTGGCGGCGTTGTCCGTTCAGTTTATCCTGGATGGCTTAAAGGCCTTTGGTTTTGCGTCGTAAATCCCCATATACCCTTTAGTGAATATAGTGGGGAGCGCTATGGACGGCGACAGCGTTGGACGTTTGGTATATCTGGCAGTGCTTGGTACGGCCGTTGTTGCGTGGTTTGTCGCGCAAAACCGCCAGTCACTGAACAAAACGCTGCAACAGGCAATGGCCTGGGTTTTCATCTTCATCGGCGTCATCGCCGTTGTTGGGCTGTGGGAAGACATCCGCACTACCGTAGGCCCGGCCCCGCAGATGACTGTCACCGGCCAGACCGTAGAAGTTCCGCGCGCCGCCGACGGGCACTATTATTTACCCCTTGAGGTGAACGGTGAACCGATCACCTTTCTGGTCGACACCGGCGCAAGCCAGATTGTTTTAAGCTCGCGGGATGCCGAACGTATTGGCATCGACGCCGATCAGTTGAACTATTTCGGCCGGGCAAACACTGCCAATGGCGTTGTGCGGACCGCGCCGGTGCGTCTGGACACGCTGGCATTGGGGCCAATCACGGACAAGAACATTTCGGCCTGGGTGAACGAAGGGGAATTGGACAAATCCTTGCTGGGTATGGACTATCTGCATCGGTTTTCGAATATCCAGTTCGCCAACGGTCGTCTGCTTTTGTCGCGTTAAGACGTCAACTGCCACAATTCCACAATTGAGAACAAAATGAGAACATGCTAATCTGACAGCATGTCTACACACCTTCTTGGCCGCAAACCCGCACGTGAAGTGCCGGGGATAGATCTTCATCCGCAAATCAGACTGCAACTGGCCCGCGTGCACGAGGCCTGCGGCCCCGCCCGGCGCAGTTTTGCCGTGTGGCTGGCGGGGCGGACGCAGGGGCCGGTGCTGTGGATCACACCTGCATGGGAGCCCGGCCAGCTCAACCCCGATGGCATGATGGCCTTTGCCGATCCCGCCCGGTTCATCTTTGTTCGCCCGACCCGATCCGAAGACCTATTGTGGTGCATGGAAGAGGCGCTGCGCAGTGGGGCCATCCCGCTGGTCATCGGTGATCTACCGGGTGCGCCGGGGCTGACGCCGGTGCGGCGGATGCATCTGGCTGCGGAACAGGGCGGCGCAATGGGGCGTGCTCCGCTGGGGGTGCTGCTGACCCCCGGTGACGGTGGTGCACAAGGGATCGAGACGCGCTGGCACATGGCCGCAGATCATCACGCAGGGGCCCGGCGCTGGACCCTGACCCGCCGCCGCGCCCGCGCCCTGCCCCCGGTCAGTTGGCACGCCACACAGACCAAACCGCGCGCCGGTCTGCATCTGCAGCAGATCGCCACAGAAGACACACCCGTGTGATCATGCCCCTCTCACGGGGTTTGTGACTGGTCAAAGCAAGGGCCGAGCCCTAGCGTTTCGGGATGAGCCACGCGATCCACGATAGTCGATACTCCTGGCTGCGGCTTGCGATCACCCTGATTATCGCAACCGTGGCAAATGTGGGAATGTGGGCCGTCATCGTCGTGATGCCCGCCATTGAGGACCAGTTCGGGGCCGGACGCGCCGAGGCCGCAATGCCTTACACATTGGCCATGATCGGGTTCGCCCTTGGCAATTTTTGGATGGGGCAATTGGTGGACCGGCTGGGCGTTACCAAGGCTCTGATCGGCGCCGCAACCCTCAGCGCGGTCAGCTATCTGCTGGCGACATGGGCTCCCAGTATTGCAATGCTGTCCATCGCGCATCTTTTTTTGGGCCTCGGGGCATCCATCGGTTTTGGGCCGCTGATCGCCGACATCTCACACTGGTTCATGAAACGGCGCGGGATTGCCGTGGGACTGGTGGCAAGCGGAAACTACCTGTCAGGGGCCATCTGGCCGACACTGCTGTCGGGCATACTTGAGCGCGACGGCTGGCAGCAGGTCTACCTTACGCTGGCAATCATGACGCTGCTTGTCGTCATTCCCTTGTCCCTGCTCTTACGCCGGCAGGTCCCGGCAGAAGCACACACAACCGCCGCCTCTGCCGCGCAAATCAAGGCGCGCAGTGTCGGCATTTCCCCCCGGGCGCTGCAATACATCCTCGGGCTGGCAGGGATTTCGTGCTGTGTCGCGATGTCGATGCCTCAGGTGCATATCGTGTCCTATTGCGTCGGGCTGGGCTATGGACCCACCGTTGGTGCCGAGATGCTGTCCCTAATGCTGTTCGGAGGTGTGATCAGTCGAATAATCTCGGGTCTTGTCGCCGATCAACTGGGCGGCGTTCTGACGGTCCTGATCGGCTCGGTCCTGCAATGTCTCGCACTGTTTCTGTTCCTTCCGTATGACGGAATGGTCTCGCTCTACCTAATCAGCCTGCTTTTTGGCCTGTCGCAAGGCGGCATTGTACCCGGTTATGCACTTGTGGTGCGCGAATACATGCCCCCGAAGGAGGCCGGCGCGCGCGTGGGGTTTGTCATGATGATGACGATCATGGGCATGGCGCTGGGGGGATGGATGTCCGGCTGGATTTACGACGTCACCGGAAATTACCAACTGGCTTTCGTGAATGGCATCTTATGGAACGGCCTGAACATCGGCATTCTTCTGTTCCTGCTCAGCCGCTCGCGCCCCCGCTCCCGCAGGCAAGAGGTTCCAGCATGAGATTACTGACGCGGCGCTTTCTTATCGGGGGTCTGGTGGCAATGCCCCTGGCGCGGGCAACACAAGCCGCTTTGGTCCAGTATGCATTGTCACCGACCGGGACGTCCGTCGGTTTTTCTTTCATACTGTCAGGGGTCGCACAGTCGGGAACAATGCCAATCCAGTCGGCAGATATCCGGATCGATACAGATCGGTTGCAAGACAGCCGAGTCACCGTTGTACTGAACGTCGCCGCAGCACGCACCCGACTGCCCTTTGCCCGCGGCCCGATGCTGAGCGAAAGCGTGCTGAACGCGCAGGACTTTCCGACCATCACGTTCACATCTACCCGGATACAGCTTGGCCCCACCGGTCGCATCTCCGAAGGCGCGACCATCACCGGTGATCTGACAGTTCGCGGTGTCACCCGCCCGGTGACCCTCCAGGCCAACCTGTTCCGCAAACCCGGAACCAAGGCTGACGATTTGAACGTATTGTCGATTCGGCTGTCCGGGGCATTGAACCGTCACGAGTTCGGTGCCTCCGGCTATCCCGAACTGGTCGCCAACATGGTGTCACTGAACATCCGGGCCGAGCTGATCCGCAGGACCTGACCATCAAAGGGTAAAAAACGACGCGCAGAGGTCGAATTATCACGCGCAGCGCTGGCTGATGCGGTAATGCTGGGCTCACTATGCGCACGATCATTTCTTTTGCCGCCCTGTTTCTTTCTGTCATTCTTCTGCAGCTCTCGACGGGCGGCGTTGGCCCATTGGATGCGATCTCGGGCATCACGCTTGAGTTTTCGACCGAACAGATCGGTATGCTGGGATCTGCGCATTTCATAGGTTTCTTTGTTGGCTGCTGGTGGGCCCCGCGACTGATGGGCACCATAGGCCATTCCCGCGCTTTCGCGGTTTGCACCGCTTTGGGGGCTATGGGGCTGATCGGACACACCTTGACGGACAATCCCTATATCTGGGCAGCCCTACGGATCGCATCCGGGACATGTGTGGCCGGAAGTTACACCGTGATCGAGGCCTGGCTAAACGCCAAAGTCACAAATGAAACACGCGGACGGGCGATGGGCACCTATCGCATTGTCGACATGGGGGCATCGCTTTGCGCGCAGCTGATCATCGCAGTTTTGCCGCCCGCGTCTTACGTTTCGTACAACTTGTTGGCCATTCTGTGCTGCGCTTCACTTTTGCCCCTGACGTTAACGCGGGCCAGCCAGCCCAAGACACCGGACGCCCCACGGCTACGTCCGAAACTGGCTTGGCGCAGCTCGCCGCTGGCCGTTGCCGGGGTGATCGTCGCCGCACTAAGTTCGGCGTCCTTCCGAATGGTCGGTCCTGTCTATGGGCAGGAGGTTGGTCTGGCCGTGGACCAGATTGCTTTCTTTCTGGCCTCTTTCGTTCTGGGCGGCGCGCTTGCTCAGTACCCAATGGGCTGGCTTGCGGACAAGTACGACCGGCGCTGGGTGTTGATCTGGTTGTCCGTCGCGGCTGTTCTGAGTTGCGGTGTTACGATGGCCGCCAGTGGGATAGGAACGGTCGGCGTGATGCTTGCCGCCGGGATTTTTGGGTTCACAACCTTCCCGATCTTTTCGGTGTCTTCTGCCCACGCGAATGACTTTGCCACGACCGAACAACGGGTCGAGTTATCAGCCGCCCTGATGTTCTGGTATGCCTTGGGCGCGATTGCCTCGCCCTACATCTCTTCGACGTTGATACAGCAATACGGCCCCGGAGCCCTGTTCGCCTTTGTCGCGCTGGGACATGTGTTCCTGATCGTCTTTGGCCTCGCCCGGATGCGGTCCCGTCCAACGCCGGAAGAACGGACAAATTATGTCTATGCGCCGCGCACGTCTTTCACCATTGGTCGTTTGCTGAAACGGTCGCGCGAACGGCAATAAAAAGGGCCGGGAAAATCCCGGCCCTTTTATTAGTGCTCTGTCTGCTGTTCTTCCTCGATTACACCGCCCTTTTCGATGGGTTCGACCGTAGAATCCAGCGCGCCGTTGACGACACCGCCGACGCCGTTTTCCATCGACAGGCCAAGCTCTTCGCCCAGCTTCTTGAGCGCCGGCATCTGCACCGCCATTCCCATGATCGAGTCAAGCGCCTGATTGACCACCGGCTTGTCACCATTCGACGCAGTACCGCCATTGGTGCCACCGATACCACCAACCTGATGGATCTTGATCGAGTCGATCTTCTCAGCAGGTTTCACCATTTCCGAGATGATCGACGGCATGGTCTCGATCCGTGCCAGATCAACCTTCATGCGGATCTGGTCGACTGACAGCGCATTGTCCGCCTCGACGATCGCACGCTTACCTTCGGCTTCAGCCAGCATGTCGTTCTTCTTGGCCTCGGCGCGAATGTTCAGGGCGTCTGCTTCAGCCTGAGCCTCTTCACGGCGGGCTTCGGCACGGTCCGCAGCGGCCTCTTTGTCAGCCTGCGCAGCCAGGCGGATCGCGGTTGCCTGACGCTCAGCTTCACGCGTGGCTTCGATCAAAGCGATCTGCTTAATACGCTCGGCTTCAGCCACCTTCTGAGCGGTCGCAACAGCTTCGGTCGCCTTGGTTGCCTCGGCACGGGCCAGATCGGCAGATGCACGTGCGCGGCTTTCCTCTTCGGATTTCTGCGCGATGATAATCTGGCGTTCCTGTTCGGCCACTTCCAGTTCACGCTCTTTCGAAATCTCCGCCTCACGGATTTTGCGCTCACGCTCAATGTCCGCCGAACGGATCGCTTCTTCCCGTGCAATCCGGGCGCGTTCTGTTTCACGCACCGAGTCTTCGGTTCGCGCGGCAATCTCGGCCTCTTGCGCCACACGCAGGGTTTCAACTTGCTGAGCTTGTTCGATGCGTGCCTGCTCTTCATCCTTTTCGATCAACAGCTTCTGACGCTGGGCTTCCATCGCCGCACGACGTACCTCGACTTCAGCATCCGCATCAATCTGCGCACGCTCTTTCTTGGAGGTCGCGATGACCTCAGCCAGTTTGCGCATACCGACGGCGTTAAAGGCGTTGTTCTCGTCCAGCGCTTCAAACGGAGTCTGGTCCAGCGCCGTCAGCGAGACGGATTCCAGCGACAGACCGTTTTTCAGCAGGTCCTCGGACACCGCATTCTGCACTTCTTGCACAAAGTCAGCGCGGTTTTCGTGCAGACCGTCCATGGTCATCTGAGCGGCCACAGCACGCAGACCGTCGATCAGCTTACCTTCGATCATCTCGCGCAATTGCTCGACATCGAATGTCCGGTCGCCCAGAGTTTGCGCGGCGCGTGCGATGCCCTCTTCGGTCGCCATGACCGAGACGTAGAACTCGACGCCCACGTCCACACGCATTCGGTCCTTGGTGATCAGAGCAGCCTCGCCGCTGCGCTGCACTTCAAGGCGCAGGGTCTTCATGTTGACCGGGCTCACCTCGTGCAGCAGCGGCACGATGATTACGCCTCCATCCATGATGACTTTCTTGCCGCCAGCACCGGTTTTCACCAGGCTGATCTCTCGGGTTGCACGCCGATAGAGACGACCCAGAACAAGGCCGATAAACAAAAGCACCGCTAAAATAGTCACAACTGTGACGGCTAGGAATGGAAGTTCCATGCAAAATCCTCCGTGATGGGGTTAGAAAATTTGGTTATTCAGACAAGCCGACCAGAACGAACCGGTCGCGCCGTCGGTCGCGCAGCACAAGCACATCGGTGCCTTGTTTCAGCGCGTCCTTATCCTGCAACGGCTCAGCGCGCAGGTAGTGGGTGTTGCCGAAGCGATCCAAGACGCGCACCTCAGCCGGGCGTCCACGCGAAGCAGTGCCCTGAGTGATCACGCCACGGCGGCGGGCGAGCATCCGTTCTGACGTCGCTTCGGTTTCGGTCTTGGGCAGCAGGCGGGCGAAGACACCGCCAAAGCCACGTGCAAACCAAAGGCCAAAGGCTCCGGCAGGGATCGCGGCCACCCAGGCCGGCAGGTCAAAGCCCACCAGATCACGCAGCGCCAACTGCAGGCCCATACCGGACAGACCAAAGCCCGCCAGCAGAACGACCAGCCAAATCATGAACGGCACTTTGCCGATCCCAAGCCACGCCAAGGGTCCCGCAGGGGCCGCGCCCGGCGCGTCCACCTCAACCTCGGCCAACTCAAAGTCACCTAGATCGACATCGGCATCGATATCCAGATCAAAATCGCCGACATCAAGATCCGGGGCGTCAACAACGTCCAGATCGACCTCGCCCTCGCCCGTCATCAGGCTTGCCCCAAGGACCAACGCGATCAGTTCCAGCCCAAGCAGGCCGAACAGAAGCGCAAGCGCCAAGGTAAAGGGTACAAAAGCACCCTCGAGCAGAAAGTCGAACATCAGTTGTTTGCCCTCGTTATTGTATACTTTGGTATACACACTAGATGGGAAGTCATTGCGGAAATTCAAGAGGTTGTGATTCTAATTTACAACCCATGGGTATTGCAGACATTGAAAGGCGCGCAATCTACAGCTGCAACTCAAGTCGATTTTCCCAGCCAGCCGTGCCTAAAATGACATCCCGACAAAAGCCGGGGTTTTGCTGACCCGTAACATAATGTAGACGGGCGCGCAGACAGTTACGCGGAAACGGAACATGGCTCGGATTCTCATCACTTCGGCGATCCCTTACATCAACGGGATCAAGCACCTCGGCAACCTGATCGGCTCGCAATTGCCGGCTGATCTGTACGCGCGCTATCTGCGTGGCCGGGGGAACGAAGTCATGTTCCTGTGCGCCACAGACGAACACGGCACTCCGGCTGAACTGGCGGCCGCCAAAGCCGGCAAACCTGTAGCCGAGTATTGCGCCGAAATGTATGGCGTTCAGGCAGACATCGCCAAGCGGTTTGGCCTTAGTTTCGATCACTTTGGCCGTTCCTCCAGCGAGCAGAACAAAAAACTGACCCAGCATTTCGCCGGAAAGCTGGACGAGGCCGAGTTGATCCGCGAAGTCACGGAAAAACAGGTCTATTCCAACGCAGACGGCCGCTTTCTTCCCGATCGATATATCGAAGGGACCTGTCCCAACTGCGGCTATGAACGCGCGCGAGGGGATCAGTGTGAGAACTGCACCAAGCAGCTGGATCCGACCGACCTGATCGAGCCGCGCTCGGCCATTTCCGGATCGACCGATCTGGAAGTGCGCGAGACCAAGCACCTGTATCTGCGTCAGTCGGCGATGAAGGATCAGCTGGACGCGTGGATCGACAGTAAGAAAGACTGGCCGATCCTGACCACCTCTATTGCCAAGAAATGGCTGCATGACGGCGACGGGTTGCAGGATCGCGGCATCACCCGCGATCTGGACTGGGGTGTTCCGGTCAAGAAGGGCGATCAGGACTGGCCGGGCATGGAGGGCAAGGTTTTCTACGTCTGGTTCGATGCGCCCATAGAATATATCGCCTGCGCCAAGGAATGGGCCGACGCAAACGGCAAGACCGATGCTGATTGGGAGCGCTGGTGGCGCACTGACAAGGGCGCGGATGATGTGCGCTATGTTCAGTTCATGGGCAAGGACAACGTGCCTTTTCACACGCTGAGCTTCCCCGCGACCATTCTTGGGTCGGGCGAGCCGTGGAAGATGGTCGATCACCTGAAATCGTTCAACTACCTGAACTATGACGGCGGTCAGTTCTCGACTTCGCAAGGCCGTGGCGTATTCATGGATCAGGCGCTGGACATCCTGCCTGCCGACTTCTGGCGCTGGTGGCTGCTGAGCCATGCGCCGGAAAGCAGCGACAGCGAATTCACCTGGGAAAACTTCCAGCAGTCGGTGAACAAAGACCTTGCAGATGTTCTGGGGAACTTTGTCAGCCGGATCACTAAGTTCTGCCGCTCGAAATTCGGCGAAGCCGTGCCCGAGGGCGGTTCCTATGGCGACCGCGAGCAGGCGCTGATCGATGAACTCACCAAACGCGTCCGGGCCTATGAGGGGCATATGGAGGCGATGGAGGTTCGCAAGTCTGCGCAAGAACTGCGCGCAATCTGGGTTGCGGGCAATGAATACCTGCAGGCCGCCGCTCCCTGGTCGACGTTCAAGGAAGATCCGGAACAAGCTGCTGCGCAGGTGCGTCTGGGCCTGAATCTGATCCGCCTTTATGCTGTACTCAGCGCGCCGTTTATTCCTGAAACCACGGCCAAAATGTTGAGCGCAATGAACACGTCGGACACGAACTGGCCCGACGATGTCGCGGCCGCGCTGAACGCCCTGCCCGCCGGTCACGCGTTTACCGTGCCGGACGTTCTGTTTGCCAAAATCACGGACGAACAGCGCGAGGACTGGCAATCCAGGTTCTCTGGACTGCGCGACTAAACTCCAGATCGCGACTCAAAATTTACGGAGGCCAAATGGCCTCCGTTTTCGTTTCAAGCGGGGCATAATCACAGGCTTTGCCGCCCCAATCCTATGGGATCACGGCGTAAACCTGCCTGAAACCGGGATATTTTCCGGGTCGGTCAACTGACCAACGCATTCAAGAAGCTTGAGATAAAGTTCCAAAACGGCCATCCTGCCACGAAATCAGTACGACTCGTCGGGGCATCAGTGCTGCCCCGTCGCAATATTCTTAGGTATAACGAGGCGCCCGCCATGTCCCCTGCATTAAAGAACTCCCTTTTTCGACACAGAGGTGCGGTCCTGGCCATCGCGGCGCTGACCAGCATGGGCGTCTCGTACGCGGCACTGGCACAGGATCAAGGCGACGCGCCGCCGCCAAAAGTGTCGATTGCAGCGGCCTATACCGAGGAAATCACAGATCAGGCCGTGTTCATCGGGCGCGCCGAGGCCATCAACAAGGTCGACATTGTTGCCCGCGTGAACGGATTTCTTGAAACTCAGGATGTAGAAGACGGCGCACTGGTCAAAAAAGACGACCTGCTGTTCACAATCGAGCCCGACCTTTACGAAGCCAACGTCGAGGCCCGCAAAGCCGATCTCGAACGGGCTGAGGCCAATCTGGAACTGGCCAAGATCGATCTGGCCCGAAAGGAAGAGCTTTATCAACGCGATGCGACGCCGGAAGCCGAGCGTGACACCGCCCGCGCCAACGAACTGGTAGCCGAAGCCGAGGTGAAAGCCGCAAATGCTGCCATTCAGCAGGCCGAACTGGATCTGAGCTATACCGAAATCCACGCACCGTTTGACGGGCGGATTGGGCGCGTGGCAACCAGTGTCGGCGACGTTGTGGGGCCGACCAATCCCCCGCTCGTCAATCTGGTCAGTGAATCCCCGATTTACGTGAACTTCTCGCTGAACGAAAAACAATTCACCTCGGTCCTCGAGCAATACGGAGAGAGCGCGGCCTCGCTGGCTGAAAGCAACAAAAGCCCGAATGTGCACCTGACCTTGCCCAACGGAACCAAGCTGGATGAAACAGGCGAGATTGTTTTTGTCGACAACCGCATCGACCCGCTGACAGGTGCGATCACCATGCGCGCCGAGTTCCCCAACGCGGACCGGTTTATCATCGACGGCCAATTCCTGAGCGTTCAGATCGAAGCGCTTGAGCCCACCCTTCAAGTGCTGGTCCCTCAGGCCGCATTACAACGTGACCAGCGTGGCGAGTTTGTTCTGGTGGTGAATGATAAGCAAATGGTCGAACAGCGCTATATCACAACCGGCGACGTGGTCGGCACGGCAATAATCGTTCTGGACGGGCTTCGCGAAGGCGAAAGTGTGATCGTCGAGGGTTTGCAAAGGGTTCGCCCGGGCGTTGCGGTGGATGCCGTTGTCGCCTCTGAACAGCCGGGAGAATAACGGATGTTCTCAGCCCTGTTCATTAGTCGGCCCAAGCTGGCCCTTGTTATTTCGCTTGTCCTGACGATCATGGGCGGTATCGGCTATTTGGTTCTGCCGGTCGCCCAGTTCCCGGACATTACACCGCCGGTGGTCAGTGTGACGACCACCTACACCGGCGCCAATGCCGAAACCGTGGAAAATACCGTCGCTGCCCCGATCGAGGCGCAGGTCAATGGTGTGGACGACATGATCTACATGACGTCGACCTCGGCAGATAACGGGTCCTATTCGCTCAACGTCACGTTCGAAGTTGGGACCGACCCGGATATCGCGTCGGTCAACGTGCAGAACCGCGTGGCGCAGGCCATGTCATCCCTGCCCGCCGAAGTGACCTCGTCTGGTGTGGTCACTCAAAAAGCATCCACCAACATGCTGTTGCTCGTGACGCTGACCTCGCCGAACGAGACGTATGACAGTGTCTTTCTGTCCAACTACGCCTCGATCAACCTGAAAGACGCGCTGGCACGTGTTCAGGGTGTAGGCAAAGCGGACGTTCTGACCAATCTGGAATACGCCATGCGTATCTGGATGGACCCGGACCAGATGGCCGCCCTGTCGATCACGCCGGGTGACGTGATCAATGCCATTCGGGAACAAAACGCAGAAGTTTCGGCCGGTTCCATCGGCGCGCCTCCGGTCCCCGAAGGTCAGACATTTCAATACACGATCAAAACCAAAGGGCGTCTGACTTCTGCCGCCGAGTTCGGCGATATTGTCATCCGGACCGGGGATGCCGGTTCAATCGTGCGGGTCAAGGACATCGCGCGGGTCGAGCTGGGTGCACAATACTATGCGGCCTCGGGCTATTTTGACAGTGTCCCGGCCACCGTCATCGGTATCTATCAGGCACCCGGTGCAAACGCGCTGGCCGTATCGGAGCGCGTCGAAGCCGAACTTGAGAGATTGTCCCGCACCTTCCCGACAGATGTGGAATACGCCATTCCCTTCAACACCACGGATTTCGTAGAACAGTCTCTGAACGATGTGGTCTCGACCTTGATCCTGACCTTTATTCTGGTGATTTCGGTCGTGTTCGTCTTCCTTGGAAGCTGGCGCGCGACAATCATTCCGGCGGTTGCGATCCCAGTGTCGCTGATCGGGACTTTCGCGTTCCTGCTGCTTTTTGGCATGTCGCTAAACACGATCTCATTGTTCGCGCTGGTGTTGGCCATCGGGATCGTGGTGGATGACGCGATTGTTGTGGTTGAAAACGTCGAACGCATCATCGCAGACGAAGGTCTTCCACCTGCCGAGGCAACGCGCAAGGCCATGGGGCAGATCACCGGTCCGGTGATTGCAACCACTCTGGTTCTGTTGGCAGTCTTCGTTCCGGTTACGTTTATGCCCGGAATCTCTGGACGGCTATATTCACAGTTCGCTGTGACAATTTCGACCGCTGTGGTAATCTCGTCGATCAACGCGTTGACGCTGTCGCCTGCGTTGTGTGGCCTGGTGTTGAAGGCACGGTCCGGCCCGCCCAAAGGGTTGTTGGCCGTATTCGAAAACTTCATCGGTTCCGTTCGCACCGGCTATGTCGCCATCGTCCGCAAGCTGCTAATTCTGCCTGTCGTTGGTCTGGGCATCATCGTTGCGCTGGCCATGGGCACGGGCACGATCATGTCCAATACATCCAGCGGCTTCCTTCCGCTTGAGGACAACGGATACCTTTTTGTGGACGTGCAACTGCCAGATGCTGCGACGTTGGAACGGACCGAAGCGGTCACGGAACGTGTTGATGCGCAAATTCAGCAAATTCCGGGCGTCGCCAGCACAGTTCTGATCAACGGATTCTCGATCCTCAACGGAACCTCGACAAATGGTGCCGCGATCTTTGTGAACCTCGACAATTGGGACGAACGGAAGGAAGATGACCTGAGCGCTGATGCAATCTTGCAGAAAGTTCTGGCGATTGCCTACGGTGAAACCGCTGCGTCGATAATCGCGTTCAACCCACCACCCATTCAGGGCCTGGGCAACTCGGCCGGCGTCGAGATGGAGGTGCAGCAGACCGGAGGCGGCACGCCTCAGGATCTGGCGTCAGCAGTTGGTTCGTTCGTCTACGCGGCCAACCAACGGCCTGAAATCGGTCAGGCCTATACCACCTTCCGCGCCAACGTTCCTCAGCTGTTCGTGGATTTGGACCGTGAAAAGGCCAAAACTCTGCAAGTCTCGGTGGCCGAGGTTTTCCAGACAATGCAGGCTCAGTTGGGGTCGTACTATGTGAACGACTTCAACCTCTTTGGTCGGGTCTATCGCGTGATGATCCAGGCCGACGGTTCTTACCGTGACAATGTCGAGGATATCGCGAACCTGTATGTGCGATCGACCAAGGGTGAGATGGTGCCTCTGGGTACTCTCATCGACGTCGAAAACGTACTGGGTCCGGTCTTGCTGAAACGCCATAACCTGTTCCGTTCGGCAACCGTAACGGCGGTTCCGGCCCCGGGGCTTTCCACTGGTGACGCGATCACCGTCATGACGGAGGAATCCACAACCGCCCTGCCCCCTGGGTATGCATTTGAGTGGACCGGGACTGCGCAGCAGCAATTGGCAACCGGCGGTCTTGTGGTCGTCATCCTCGGGCTTGCGATCCTGTTCGGCTACCTGTTCCTTGTTGGGCAATACGAAAGCTGGACCTTGCCGGTGTCGATCCTGCTATCGGTGATCGTCGCCTTGTTCGGGGCGGTGGCGGCTGTGGCCATCGTGGGTAGTGACATCAACCTTTATACGCAGATCGGGATGATCATGCTTGTGGGGTTGGCCTCGAAGAACGGCATTCTGATCGTTGAGTTCGCGATGGAGCAACGTGCCAAGGGTCTGTCGGTCAAAGATGCCGCCGCCGAAGCCGCCTATCAGCGTTTCCGTGCGGTGATGATGACGGCTTTGTCCTTCCTGCTGGGTGTTGTTCCGCTTTTGGCGGCCAGCGGCGCGGGTGCCGCCAGCCAAAAAGCGATCGGTGTCGCCGTGTTTGGTGGGATGCTGGCAGCCACATTGGTCGGTGTAATCGTCGTGCCGGTTCTCTATGCCCTGCTGCAGGGGTTCCGGGAATGGATCAAGGGCACCAAAGATGATCCAGGCCCATCGGAAGAGGCTGCGTGATCCAAATCAAAAGCCCCGCCAATCCGGCGGGGCTTTTTTCATCAGCTCAGGCAGTCGCTGCGGCGGGCGTTTGGTATTGATCCATCCAGCCCTGTATTCGCGCGATTTGATCGACACTTAGCCGCAAGCCCATCTTGTTTCTGCGCCAGACGACATCCTCGGCCGTGCGCGCGTATTCTTTGTCCATCAGCCACGCCAGTTCCCGCGCGGTCAGCGTCGCGCCAAAGTCCTCGCCCAGGTCCGATGCAGACTTGGCGTTACCCAAAATTGTTTTGGCCTCAGTGCCATAAGCCCGAACCAGACGCTCGGCCCAGACGCGATCCAGAAACACGTAGTCGACCAGAAGCGCGCCCACCAAATCCTGCACACCGTCTACAGGAAAATCCCCGCCTGGAAGAGAAACGCCCGCCGTCCAGGGACCGGGAAGATCGGGGAAATGCTCGGCCACTTTGCCCATCGCACTTTCGGCAAGACGCCGATAGGTGGTGATTTTGCCGCCAAAGACATTCAGCACAGGCGCCCCACCTTGCGCGTCAACTTTCAGCGTATAATCGCGCGTCGCTGCAGTGGCGCTGCTGGCCCCGTCGTCATACAGCGGGCGTACCCCGGAATAGGTCCACACGATGTCATCGCGCGTGACCGGTTTTTGGAAGTACTTCGAGGCAAATGCGCACAGATAATCCTGCTCTGCCTCGGTACAGGTCGGGGGTTCTGCGGGGTCCGGGTGATCCTGGTCTGTTGTGCCGATCAGCGTAAAGTCGCGCTCATACGGAATGGCGAAAATGATGCGGCCATCTTCACCCTGAAAGAAATAGCATTTGTCATGATCGTAAAGCTTGGGTGTCACGATATGGCTGCCTCGCACCAGTCGCACACCTTCACGAGAGTTGATGTGGATTTTGGTCTGGATGATATCACCAACCCAAGGCCCCCCAGCGTTGATCAGCATTTTGGCCTGCACCACATGCGTTTCGCCGCTCTGCTTATCGCGCATGGTGATCTCCCACAGATCATCAACACGTTTGGCCGCCAGAACTTCGGTCCGTACCAGAATATTCGCCCCACGTGCCTCAGCATCGCGGGCGTTCAGCACCACCAGCCGGGAATCCTCGATCCAGCAGTCGGAATATTCGTAGGCTGTGTGAAACTTGTCCTGCAGCGGCCCGCCTTCAGGCGCGCTTCGCAGATCCAGTGAGCTTGTCCCCGGCAGGATTTTACGCCCACCCAGATTGTCATACAGGAACAAACCCAAACGGATCAGCCACGCCGGACGTCGTCCCCGCATCCACGGCATAACTGTGCTGAGCAGTCGCGAGGTGGGCGTTTCAGAATCGAACCGCATATCTTTGTGATACGGCAGAACAAAGCGCATCGGCCAGCTGATGTGCGGCATTGCCCGCAACAGTGTTTCTCGTTCGATCAGCGCCTCGCGCACCAGACGGAATTCGAAATACTCCAGATACCGCAAGCCGCCATGAAACAGCTTGGTCGACGCCGATGACGTTGCCGACGCAAGATCGTTCATCTCGGCCAATGTCACGGACAACCCGCGCCCGGATGCATCGCGCGCGATCCCGCACCCATTGATCCCGCCGCCAATGATGAAAAGGTCCGTGACCTTACCCGTGTTCCGTTCCATGTCCGGATGATTCTCTTTGTTGGAAAAACCGAGGTCATTAACCCGACAGAAGCGCGTTTCGTCAACGCTTATATTCGTTTTTTTTCGCTTTTCAGCTATATACGAAGATGTTTGTTACGTCCCGCCCAACGAAACTCTTGGAAAAACCAAAATATTAGAACAAAAACGAACACACTTACCGCTTCGGAGCCAACCATGTCCCTATCCTTTCGTCAGTCCGACATTCTGAACATCGCAAGGCTGGATGGTCGTGTGATGGTGGATGACTTGGCAGCGCGGTTTGGGGTTACGGTTCAAACCATTCGCCGAGACCTTTCGGAACTATCGGATATGGGGAAGCTGGACCGGGTTCATGGCGGGGCAGTCATACGCTCGGGCGTTTCGAATATCGGCTATGAGGATCGACGCGCCCTGAACGAAGAAGCGAAGGCGCGTATTGCCTCGGCCTGTGCCCAAGACATTCCGGATGGCGCGTCTGTTTTTATGAACATTGGCACCTCGACCGAAGCTGTCGCGCGCCAGTTGGTTAATCACAAGGACCTGATGGTCGTCACCAACAACATGAACGTCGCCAACATTCTGGCAGAGAATGCCGACTGCGAAATCGTCGTTGCGGGCGGTGTCCTGCGCAGGTCAGATGGCGGACTGGTGGGCAACCTGACGGTCTCGACCATTCGGCAATTCAAGTTCGACTACGCGGTAATCGGTTGCTCGGCACTGGATGCTGACGGCGATTTGCTGGATTTCGACTTTCAAGAGGTCCAGGTCAGCCAGACGATTCTGGCCCAGACACGGCGCACCTTTCTTGTGGCCGATCACTCAAAATTTCAGCGTGCAGCCCCCGCGCGCATCACCTCATTGGCCGAAATCGACACGCTCTACACCGACCAGCCTTTGCCGGATCGTCTCAGCAAGCGGTGTCAGGAGTGGAACACCAACCTGCGTGTATGCCGATAACCCTCTAAGTGGTTCCCTTAAAAGGAGAACCTGCGAGACTTTCCTTGCCAGGCCCGCCCGCGCCTGACAGTATCGCGGTATTGCGATCGTTGCACGGAATGGGAGAACCGGGCCATGATAGCGCTTTTATTTGCGTTACTTACAGCCACCATGGGGCTGAATTATTTTCGACTAAGGACTGCAGCCAATGTGCTGTTCTTTTTCACGCTGGCGTTGAGTGTGTATTGGCTGAAATTCCATGCCACCAGCCAACTGACCATCCAGTTGTAGGGGGCGATGATGACACCAGAATTGTCCCGAAGCCTGAATGCCATAGGCATGCTGGCCGTCAGCCTCGTGCTGCTGTTGGCCTTTGTCTACCAGCTGACACTTTACGAACTGCCCTGCCCGCTTTGCCTGCTGCAGCGCGTTGGCTTTGTCGCGGTGGGGGTTGGTCTGGGGCTGAACCTGCTATACGGCGCCCGACCGCAGCACTACGCGTTGATGTTGATCGCGGCGCTTTACGGCGGCAGCGTTTCTGTGCGCCAGATTCTTCTGCATATCGTGCCAGGCACCGGTCACTACGGCTCGCCCGTGTTGGGGCTGCATTACTACACCTGGGCCGCGATCTGCTTTTTCCTGATCCTGCTGGGCACCGCGATCATGTTGCTGTTTGATCGCCAATATGCCGACGATATGTCAGATCAGCCCCGGTTCGGTGGAAGCTCACTGGCCAAGGTGGCGTTTTTTGTCATGCTTGGCTTGGCGGTTCTGAATGCCGGATCGACACTGCTTGAATGTGGTCCAGGCATTTGCGCCGACCCGCCAACCAGCTACAAAGTGATTGACGAACTGGGCACCAACAACTGAGGATGGGGAAACCTTCCCGAACGGAGGCACGAAGATGGGGCTACTTGGGCAGCCGCTTGGCTACTATGACTATCTGACATTTGTTGCGCTGATTTTGCTGCTGGCTGCCGTCATGGCGCTGTTTCTATTTGTGATGGGACTACCGGGCCGGATTGCGATCAAGCGCAACCACCCTCATGCCGAGGCTATCAAGATCATGGGATGGATGGGGTTTCTCGCCATCGTGCCTTGGGTTCATGCTTTCATCTGGGCATTCCACGACGGCACGGTGGTCGATATCCGCCGCATGCCCGATGACGAGCGCGAAGCAGTTCGCAAAGAAATCAAGCGCTTGGGCGGTGAGTTGACGGAAGAATACCGAGACCCGTTAGACCCGGAAGAGACGAAAAAGAGCTAAGGCCAAAGGAAACTACAAAATATGTTTGTCGCCCTCGGCATTACGCTTTTCTACATCATTTTTGTCTGGCTGATCTTCTTCAAGTTCCAGTGGCTGAAGTTCAATATCATGTGGGGCATCGTATCCTTCTGGGTCGGTGCGCACCTGCTGTTGATCTTTCTGGTCGCCCTGCGGTTTTTCCAGCCGTTTTCCATAGACAGCCACGTGGTCCGTTCCACCATCCAGATCGTGCCCCGTCTGACGGAACCAACGATCCTGACCGAGGTGCTGGTTGAACCCAATACCGAGGTCAAGAAGGGGGATCCGCTATATCGATTTGATGACACCGTATTCGCGCTGGAGGTTGAAGAAGCCACGGCGCAACTGGTCGCGGCCGAGCAGAATGCCAAAATCCTAGAACAAGACGTTATTGCCGCGGCAGAAGCAATTGAGCGGGCCAACGCGCAGCTTGCCTATGCACAGACGCAGCAAGCGCGATACGAAAACCTTGTACCCGCTGGCGGCGCGCGTCAGGACGAACTGGATCGTTGGAACGAACAAGTCACCGAGGATCAGGCGCAGGTCAAGGAGGCCACAGCCAATCTGGAAAAGGCGCAGCTTGCACTGGCTTCTCAGATTGACGGCGTGAACACCGGCATCCTTCAAGCTCAGGCGCAGTTGGACAAGGCCCAGTATTTCTTGGACAACACAACGATATATGCCCCCGAAGACGGCATGATTGTATCTCAGCAGGCGCGCCCCGGTCTGGTCGTAGGTGACATCCGTTTGGGTGCCATCGCCAGCTTTGTCACCAAGGATAACCCTTACATTTTGGCAACCTACCGACAGCAGAACCTGAAATTCGTCGAAGTCGGTCAACCCGTTGAAGTCGCTCTTGATCTGTATCCGGGTGAAATTCTAACCGGCAAGGTCGAAGCGATCTGGTGGGCCACGCGCCAGGGACAGTACCTGCCGTCAGGCCGTCTGCCCGGCTTTGAGCTGCCAAAACTGCCCGGACGCATCGCGGTGCAGATTTCGGTCGACATACCCGATGGCCACACCTTCCCCGCCGGTGGTCACGCTGCTGTGGCAATCTACACCGGTCAGGGCAAAAGCTTTGAATTCCTGCGGCGGATCAACATTCGGCTGTACTCCTTCGCCAACTTCATTCGACCATTGGATATCTAAGGACGCTTATGATGACCCGGGCCAGACTTCACCGCCGACTGATGGGTACAGCCCTGTGCGCCGTGCTTTTGGTCGGTTGCGCGCCAGTTGGCCCGGATTTCGTGCGTCCCAACTCTCCGGTCGTGAAACAGTGGATTGAAGTCAACAGCCCTAGTGCAGGCCAAAGCGGCCTGACCTCGCGCAGCGCTCCTGTGGTGAAGTGGTGGGAGACTTTCAACGATCCGACCCTGAACAAGCTGATCGCCGAGGCCTATGCTCAGAACCTTGATCTGCAGGTGGCAGGTGCCCGCGTCCTGCAGGCGCGCGCGCAACTGGGCATCGCATTTGGCGAGCTTTATCCGCAATCACAGGCCATCGGTGCATCCATCGAACGCCGTCAGGTCAGCGACAACCTCGGACCGATCTCCGATATCCGTCGGATTATCCCGTTGGATACCGAGTTTTCGACCTCACAGGTCGGCTTTGATGCCCAGTGGGAGTTGGACGTCTGGGGACAGCAACGCCGCGGCGTTCAGGCGGCGCGGTCCAATCTGGCGTTGCAGGTGGCAAACTACGACGATGCGCTGGTGACGCTGACCGGCGATGTCGCGGCGCTCTATGTCAACATCCGTGCCTTGCAGGAGTCGTTGGCGGTCGCGCGTGAAAACATAAAGCTGCAACAGGACTCCGCCGACCTGACCGAGTTGCGGTTCAACAACGGCGTGACAACGGAATTGGACGTTCAGGAATCACTGGCCCTGCTGAACAACACCAAGGCATTGGTCCCAGAGATCGAAAGTGATCTTCAGCAAGCCAAGAATGCTTTGGCGGTGCTACTGGGGACCACGCCGTCCCGCATGACCGGCCTTCTGGGCAATTCTGGACGTATTCCTTCTGCGCGAACGAATGTGTCCGTGGGTGTCCCGGCCGAGCTATTGCGACGTCGTCCGGACGTACGCGCGGCCGAGTTGGCGGCGGCCACGCAATCTGCGCAAGTCGGGATCGCCTTGGCCGACCTTTACCCGCAATTCATCTTGTCTGGCGCAATTGGCCTGCAAGCGTCAGGCGGGCAGGATCTGTTTTCCTCAGGCAGCAACACCGGGCTGGCAAATGCCGGAGTGGTCTGGAACGTGCTGAACTATGGCCGGATCAAGAACAACGTGCGTGCGCAGGATGCGGCCTATCAGGCGCTGATCGCCAACTACCAGAACACAGTTCTTACCGCCTATTCCGAAGTTGAAAGCGCGATGGTGGCTTATGCGCAGTCCCGCAAGCAGGTCGGGTTCTATGAAAACAGCGTAGCCGCGTCGCGCAAGGCGGCGGAAATCGCCATTGATCAGTACCGGGACGGCATCGCCAGCTATTCCCGAATTCTGAACACACAAACGGCTCTGCTGCGGTCGCAGGCGAACCTGATCCAGGCGCGCCAGCAGGTGTCCAGTAATCTGGTCGCTGTTTACAAGGGGTTGGGCGGTGGATGGCAGATCCGGCAGAATCAGGAATTCCTGCCCGAAACCGTTCTGGCCGAAATGGCGTACCGCACGGATTGGGGCGATCTGCTGGAGAAAACCCCGACCCGCGCTAGTTTGAACTGACCCTTACTTGGTTAGTCCACGCAGACCGCCCGAGATCAGGATGTTCACTTCGTACAGAATCCGAGGCGCTGCCAGACCACCGGGGCTGGCCAGATAGTTCGGGCTCCATTCCGGGTCGAACTTCTGCTTGAAAGACCGCAATCCTTCAAAGTGATAAAACTGCTCGCCGTGTTCATACACGAACCCGCCGACACGGTTCCAGAATGACGCCAGCTGCCGGTTCTCGATCCCTGAAAACGGTGCTGCACCCAATGAGAACCAATGGAACCCCTGCTCTGCCCCCCAGGTCATCATCTCGGCAAACAGCGCGTCCATGATAAAGTTCGAACCGTCAGGCTCATACCGCATCAGGTCCAGCGAGAGCTCGGACTTATGCCCACCCTGAAAGAGATTGGCAAAGGCCACGATCTTTCCGGTATCCGCTTTTTTCAAGACCGCAAAATCGAAGTAAGACAGGTACTCATCGTCAAACCCGCCCAACGCGAACCCCTTTTCCTCGCCCGCCTTGTGCTCCAACCAATCGTCCGAAATCTTGCGCAGTTCGGGTAACAAAGGGCCCACTTTGTCCTTGGGAATGACCTCGAACACATACCCTTCGCGTTCGGCCCGGTTCTTGGCCTGACGAAACCTTTTGCGGGATTTCCCGTCCAGCGAGAAATCTTTCAGAGGCACGCGCGCGACCTCTCCGATTTTCAGAATGGACAGGCCCAGATCCAGAAACGTCGGAAGGTACTTGGTCGAGACGCTGTAGAACGCGCACAACTTGCCTTCGCGATCCGCCATTTCACGCAGTTGCCAGATCAGTTGCTTTCCGGCTGTTTCATCGCCAACCGGTTCACCTTTAGTGATCAGCGCATTGCCCGTGTCGGCATAGGCAAGAAACGCGTCTTCGCCCGGCGAGATCAGAAATTGTTTGTCGCCAGTCAGTGAAATCTGCGCCTCGGTGTCTTCGCTTTCCATGACCAGGCGCTCAACAACTTCGGGGATTTCAGTCCGGACCGGTTCCGGAACTTCGCGCCCAAAGAGCGAGTTCACGGCTACCACGCCAAGGATAACCGCCACCACAAGACTGGAACGCAAAAAGCGCGAGGCGTCGCCGTTCCAAGCGAATTCCCACCACAAGGCGTTCTGATATTCGACATGCGAATAGGAAAACAGCCCGATCCAGAAGACGACCAGCAGCAAGGCGACTACGCTGACCAGCCACGGGATGTTCAGGCGGAAAATCGACGCCCCGCTCACCCGGTAAAACGCCCCGCGAAATGTGGCCAGCAAGCCGATCGTCGCCAACATGCTGATCGCCTCATGGGTATCGAGGCCCTTGGTCAGCGATGCGACGAACCCGGCAACCATCAGCAGCATGGCCACTATCCATGCGCGGTACAGCTTGCGGAACAGGCCGCGTGAGACAAGGATCAGTAGAACTCCGACAGCGCTTCCGGCAAGATGGGACGCTTCGACGAAGGACAAGGGCAGAAAGTCCCGTAATGCGCTAAGGTTCTGGCTACCTGCGGGCAGTGCCCCGGACACCAGCAGAATGACGCCCGCCACAGCTGCAACACCGGCCGCGACCATCGGCACAATCGGACGGATCACGCGGTAAACCCACGTGGCGGCTCCGCTGATGTGATGCCGGTGCGTAAGGGCCGAGGCCACCGCGATGGATAACGTCGCGATTGCAAACGGCAGGAAGGTATAGATCAACCGGTAAAGCAACAGGGCCGCGATCACGTCAGACCGACCCGAGGCCCCTAGCCCGGCGATCAGAGTCGCCTCGAACGCACCAATCCCGCCCGGAGCGTGGCTGAGGATTCCGACTGCAATTGCGCCAATGTAGATTGTGAAGAAGAACGGAAATCCGATCCCCAGATCATCCGGCATCAACACATACAGCGTCATTGATGCGCCAAACAGGTCACCCACCGCGGCCAGCGTCAGCAATCCGGGCAACTTGCCGCCCGGTAGGTTAAACCCCAATCCACCGGTGGCCAGCCTGCGCCCCCCCTTGGACAGCCAAATGAACAAGGTTGCAAAACCTACAAGCAGGCACAGCCCAATAACGGTTTCGACGGTGTCACTTATCGGCAGAACCTTGGACACCCCGTCTGGGTGAAAGGTCAGCAACCCGCCCAGCAGCAGAATGAAACCCGACCAAAATGCGATCCACGATGTGGCGATCACTCCTGCGACACGCCCTAGATCAAGGCCCAGAGACGCATAGATCCGGTACCGGATTGCCGTGCCGGTGATGTATGAAAAACCCAGGCAATTGGACACGGCATAACCGCAGGCTCCGGCCATACCGGCGACAGGCAAAGGGACTTCGCCGTCCGCGACGCTTTGCACGGCAAATACATCGTAGAGCGACAGTGACAAAAAGCTGACAGCCGTCCAGCACAGGGCGAAAAACATCAGCTTCCACGATGTGTTCGCGACGTCCGTTTTTACATCGGTCCATTTGACGTGCGAAGACAGCTCATGCAGCACGGTCAGAGCGATAAGGGTGACCAGAATCGGTATCGCGATCCTGACGAGGGGCTTTTCAAGAAATCCCGATACCCGCTCGGCCAGGCGCACAGCCCAGAGTTCTTCGGCGTTTTCATGAGTTGCCATGCTTTGTCCCTGCTCTCAGGCGCGATCACACTCTGCACGATCGAAACGCGCAGGCCGACTTTCGCACAATTTCGTTCAAGCTCAAAGCGCTACGGGCGTCAGACTCGACCTTTGCGCGTGGACAGCAACAGGTTAGTCTCGGACTTGGTTATCCCTTCCATGCGCCGGATCTGGAACAGAACCTCGTCCAGTTCGGCCAGGGTTTCTGTCCAGATTTCCGCGATCAGATCCCAACTTCCATTGGTGGAGTGCACGGCGCGCACCTGACGCATGGCAGCTACTCTGGCCATCGTACGCTCGGTCCCGCGGCCTTCGATTTCCAGCATCATCAATCCGCGCACCGGGCTTTGCGCCACATCCTGTCGGGTGAGAACAGTAAACCCAACAATCTCGCCGGATTGTTTGAGGCGTTGCAGGCGGCTGCGAACCGTAGTGCGCGTCACGCCTAGTGTTTCGGCGAGTTCGGACAGCGATGCCCGCGCATCTCGATGTAAGGCGCTGAGCAGCCTGCTATCCAAATCGTCCATGACTACTTCTCATTTCGTGTATCAGAATGCCATTTTGAACATTTTGCTGCCTTTCCGCAAGCCATCGCGAGTGGCTAGATAGTCATATGGTTATGGAAAACGTGATACTGGTCGGTGCACCGATGGATGCGGGCAAGCGTCGTCAGGGATGCCGCATGGGGCCGGATGCCTATCGGGTGGCCGGTCTGGAACAAGCTTTGACGGACCTCGGGCACCAAGTGACTGATGTCGGCAATGTCGACGCCGATCCGTCAGATGTTCCGGAACACCCTCACCTTGTAGCCCTGCCCGAATGCATCGGCTGGACCAGCGCACTCAGCCGCGCGGCACAGGAAACCGCGCCAAAGGGTCTACCGATTTTCATGGGCGGCGACCACGCTTTGTCCATGGGTACGGTTGCAGGCATGGCCGCGCACGCCGACCGGATCGGGCGACCGCTATTTGTACTTTGGCTCGATGCTCATAGCGATTTTCATACACCCGACAGCACCGGCAGCGGCAATCTTCACGGAACACCGGTCGCATATTTCACCGGGCAGCCGGGCTTTGACGCTTTCCCGGCCCTGCTCGCCCCGGTCCCGACAGATCGCGTGGGTATGATCGGCCTGCGTTCCGTGGACCCGGCCGAACGCGCACGACTGGAGCAGGATCAGGCCATGCTGGCAGACATGCGCAGCATTGACGAGCACGGCATCAAAACGCCTTTGATCGCGTTCCTCGACCGCGTTCGCGCAGCAAATGGTATTTTGCACGTGTCGCTTGATGTCGATTTTCTTGATCCCTCGATTGCTCCTGCCGTGGGCACCACCGTTCCCGGTGGCGCAACCGAACGCGAAGCCCATCTGGTGATGGAACTGCTGCACGAAAGCGGCCTTGTCTGTTCACTGGATCTGGTCGAGCTGAACCCGTTCCTGGATGAGCGTGGACGTACCGCAAAACTGATGGTCGATCTGGCGGCATCTCTGCTTGGCCGCCGCATCTTCGACCGCCCAACCCGGAGTTTCTGATGAATTCCCTTCAGTCACCCTCTGCCGTTGTCATGGTGCGCCCGCATGAGTTTATCTCGAACCCGGAAACCAGCCACGACAATGCATTTCAAACACTGGCGCATCAATCAGCCAAGGCGACTTCACAGGCCGCGCGCGAGGAACATGATCGCGCGGTAGAGCAACTGCGTCACGCCGGAATCACGGTTCATGTCTTTGACGATCACGGTCACAAAAACACGCCGGACAGTGTCTTTCCCAACAACTGGTTCTCGACTCATCCCGGTGGGCACGTGGCGATCTACCCGATGTTTGCGCCCTCGCGCCGACGCGAACGCCGCACAGATGTCATCGAATTGCTGAAACAGGAATACCGCGTTCAGGATGTGATCGACTATTCAGGACTGGAGCAAGATAACCTTGCGCTTGAAGGTACAGGAGCCATGGTTCTGGATCATGTCGGGCGCATTGCCTACACGGTCAAATCCAACCGTGCTGACCCCATTCTGTTGGAGCGGTTTTGCACGAACTTCAACTACGAACCCATTGCGTTCGAGGCGCAGGACGCCCAGGGCAGAGATGTCTATCACACCAATGTCCTGATGGGGATCGGCACGCATTATGCATTGATCTGTCTCGACATGATTACTGACCCGGATCGCCGCGCGACCGTTAAGGCGCGATTGGAAGAATCCGGCCGCACCGTTATCGACCTGTCGCATGACCAGATCGCGAATTTTGCTGGAAACACGATTGAGCTCAGCGGTCGTGATGGCCTTGTCCTGGCGCTCTCCAACCGCGCCAAGGGCGCGCTGACACCAGAACAGATCGGCATCATCGAACGCAGCGCCAGCCTGCTGCCCTTATCCGTTCCAACCATAGAAACAGCCGGAGGATCAGTACGTTGCATGATCGCCGGCATCCACCTTTCCCGCCGATAGGAGACCAAGATGCAACCTTCTGACAAGGCGCTTGTGCCCTTTGTATCCGTCGACAACATGATGCGGCTGGTGCACCATATCGGGCTTGAAAAGATGATCACTCAGATCGCAGCCCAGATCGAATCTGATTTCAAACGCTGGGAGAGTTTCGACAAGACGCCTCGCATCCCGGCCCACTCACCCCACGGCGTGATCGAACTGATGCCCACCTCGGATGGTGAGGCTTATGGGTTCAAATACGTCAATGGCCATCCCAAGAACACATCCGAGGGCCTGCAGACTGTGACCGCCTTTGGCCTGCTGGCCGATGTTTATACCGGCTACCCGACTCTGTTGACCGAGATGACGATGCTGACGGCGCTCCGCACGGCAGCAACGTCGGCGCTCGTAGGCAGCTATCTGGCTCCGAAATCTGCGCGTGTCATGGCAATGATAGGCAATGGGGCGCAGTCCGAATTCCAATGCCTGGCCTTCAAAGCGATGTGTGGCATAGACACCGTGCGCCTGTACGACGTTGACCATGCGGCGACCGAGAAATGTGCGGCGAACCTCAAGAACTCCGGACTGACGGTTGTGCTGTGCAAAACGCCCGAAGACGCCATCGAAGGCGCGCACATCATCACCACCTGCACGGCAGACAAGAAGTACGCAACGATCCTGACCGACAATATGGTTGGCCCGGGCGTGCATATCAACGCGATCGGCGGCGATTGCCCCGGCAAGACCGAACTGCATCGCGATATCCTGTTGCGGTCCGAGATCTTCGTTGAGTACCCCGAACAAACACGCATCGAGGGCGAGATTCAGGCGTTGGAAGATAACCACCCGGTGACCGAGATGTGGCAAGTCATGACCGGTCAGGCCGAAGGTCGACGCGATGATCGCCAGATCACCTTGTTCGACAGCGTTGGCTTCGCGATCGAAGATTTCTCGGCCCTGTGCTACATCCAGTCCGCCATCAAAGGCACTGATTTCTTTGAGCCTTTGGACATGCTGGCCGATCCGGATGATCCACGGGATCTGTATGGGATGCTGATGCGGGCAAGCTGAAGAACCCGCACTTCACGTCGACTAGCCCCCGGCTCACCACCGGGGGCTTTTTCTATCCGGCTAGCGACGGCAGGTAGAGAACGATTCCCGGAAACGCCACAAGCAGCGCGATTGTCACTCCGTCGGCGATGAAGAACGGGGTTACGCCTTTGAACACGTCCTGAACGCTCAAATCCGGGCGCACGCCTGCAACCACGAAACAGTTCAGACCAATAGGTGGGGTGATCAGGCAAAACTCGGCCATTTTCACCACCAGAATACCGAACCATATCGCACACATCGGACCTGACATGCCAAAGGCGCTTTCTGCGGCGCTGACGGTCTCGCCACCGTTCAGGGCCATAACCGCCGGATAGACCACTGGCAACGTCAGCAACAGCATCCCGATGGCGTCCATGAACATGCCCAAGACCGCATAGGCGAGCAGGATGCAGATCAGGATCAGCATCGGCGACATTTCCAACGAGGTGATCCAGTCCGAAAACGCACCCGGAAGATCGGCGAACCCCAGAAACCGCACGTAAATCAATACGCCCCAAATGATGGTAAAGATCATTGCGGTCAACTTGGCAGTTTCCAGAAGGGCAGACTTCAACTCGGGCCACCGCATCCCGTGGAACAGGGCAAAACAGAAGACGATGAAAGCACCGATTGCCCCGCCTTCGGTCGGTGTCCCCCAGGCTTTTTCTCCAAACGGGTTATAGACAAAGCAGATGATGATCAGGATCACCGCGACAATCGGAAACGCGCCCGGCAAGGACGCAAAACGTTGCTTCCATGTGAAGCCTGTGACCGGCGGACCGACGGTTTTGAACACAACCGCAATGCCGACAATCAGCAGGCCGTAAACAACAGCAGAGAATGCGCCGGGGATAAATCCGGCGAGCAGCAGCTTGCCGACATCCTGCTCGACGATTATCGCATAGATCACAAGGATCGCGGATGGTGGGATCAGTGATGCCAGTGTACCGCCTGCCGCGACTACTCCGGCCGCGAATTGCTTGTTGTAACCGACCTTCAGCATCTCGGGGATTGCGATCCGGGCGAACACGGCCGAGGTTGCGACCGACGCGCCGGAAACGGCAGCAAACCCGGCGGTGGCGAACACAGTCGAAACCGCCAGCCCCCCGGGAACCCACGCGACCCAACGCTTTGCGGCCTCGAACAGCGCGCGCGTCAGGCCTGCGTAGTAGGCCAGATAACCAATCAGGATGAAGGTGGGGATCAGGCTGAGCGTATGGGCCGCCACCTTTGAGTGCGGCACCTGCCCTGCGGTCTTAACAGCAACCGTAACCGCCTTGCCAAAGCGGTCCGGATCGTAGCCGAATTTGGCCCAGAAAATCCAAACCAGCCCGACAAGTCCCGCAAGACCCGCCGCAAAGGCCACGCGCATTCCGGTCACAACCAGAACCAGCAGGCCACCCGTGACCCACAGGCCAATCTCTATCGTGTCCATGTGCTAGTCCTGCCCTTCGAATTGCTCGGCCTCGGCAGCGGCCTGCGCGGCCGCATCCTGGATCAACGGTACGGCCACGGGACTTTCGGCGCCTACGATCAGCGCGCGCCCATATCCCCAGACCTGCAGCAACAGCCGCAGGCACAGCACCGAGAATGCCACAGGTGCTAGCAGCTTGGCTGGCCAGAGCGGGATACCGATATCGATCGAACTGTCCCGGCTCCACAATGGCGCGCCAAAATCGAATGAGCGGTCAAAGTGGGACCAACTGCCCCAGACCAGCGCCAGCATCAGTACCAGAATCAGAATGACTGAGATCAGCTCGAACAGCCAAAGTGCCCTCCCGTGCAGGCGCGAGATGACAATGTCCATCCGGATATGACCGCCATCGCGCTGAACATATGAAATGCCCAAAAACGCAATCAACGGCATCGCCTGTTCGATCCAGTCGACATAACCGGGCAAGGGCGCGTTGATCGCATTTCGCCCGCTAACCGAGACCACCGCCAAAACCATAAGCCCAAACACGGCGATACCGCTGATCAGAGCCAGAAAACGCTCTAACCTCAGCAATTTACGATCCAATGAACTAAGGAGGCTGCCGTCCTCAAGCACCGTGGCCTGTCCTGCCATTGCGGTGGTCCCCTGTATTTTAGTGGTGTCCGGGCGCCCCGATGGGCACCCGGATTTTGTGCTTAGTTGCCGCTACGCTGCTGTTCCAACGTGGATTGGACCAGGTCGTACAGGTCCTGCGCAGGCAGACCCTGAGCGGACATATCCGCGATCCACTGCTCGCGGATCGGATCAGCGGCCTTGGTACGGAACTCGGCGATCACGGCGTCGTCGATCTGTACCTTTTTGACGCCCTTTTCATCCAATACGCTGTCCCACTGTTCCAGCAGCGACCCATAATTGGCCAGATAATGATCAATCGCTTCGTCAATCGAGCTGTCCAGCGCCTCGCGATGTTCTGCGGGCAATGCCTCATAGGCGTCGATGTTGACCACGACCGGGCAGTTCACGGTGCCGGGGTTCAGGTTGGCCGTCCACCAATCCGCCTCGTTGATGGTGCCAAAGGACAGGTGCGCGTGCTGCGCAAAGGCAACCGTGTCAACGACGCCGGATTCCATCGCATTGAAAGCCTCGGTTGCAGGCACCGAAGTCGGCACTCCGCCAACCGCCTCAAAAGCCTTGCCCAGACCACCTGTGGCGCGGACGCGCATACCGTCGAATTCGGCAAGTTCATCCCGCGGATCGCCGGTTCCGACGATATTGTATTGCGGCATAGGTGACGTCATGATGATACGCGCATTCCACTGCGCCATCTCATCCTTGACGGCCGGGTGATCGTAAACCGCGTGGCTGACCGCCACTTCCTCATCCAGGTTGTTCACACCCAGGAACGGCAGTTCCAGAACTGTAATCGCGCGGTTTTTGTCACGATGGTAACCGGCACAGAACTGCGCCATCTCAAACGCGCCGATCTCGATTCCATCCAGATTTTCGCGCGGTTTGGACAGGCCGCCATAGCTGACATTGATGGTGAAATCGCCATTGGTTTTTTCACTGACCAGTTCAGCCAGTTTCTCGACATGCTCAGTGAACGCGCGGCGTTTGCCCCAGACAGAGGCATTCCATTCGGTTGCGGCTGCCTCGGACACGAAGGCAACGCACAAAGCGGCCACAGCTGAGCCGCTCAAAATCTTTTTCATATTGATTTCTCCCATTGCTGCACCCCCTTGCCGGGGCGCTTGCGATCAAAGCTAGCGCCAACATTTGAATGTGCCAACCCCCGGTCAGCAATCGCGGTCACTAAGGGACGAGGCGGTTATGCGCTAACAACTAAAAGATGAGTGTTAGATACAATTTACTTGGAACAGCACGCCCAAATTTCTGACGAAATTTCGTTACACTCAAAATCTTGATTACCCACATATTTTTTCACATAGTTTCAATTTGTTTACTAATCACCAGAATGGCATAAAAATTATTTACAAACTAATCGTGAAAAATCGGTAATTTATTTCCTTGTTTTCAGCTCTCCGTATTATTGCGTACAGGGAGGAAACGGATCGACATCGCCAGTTCAGCAGGCAAAATCGATCTGATTCAATATGGTCCAGAGGGAGGAGCCTCAGAATGACAACCGCTGCCAAGGCAGAAGCCAATACTTTTCCGCCGTCCGCCGAAACCGTTGCTCGCGCGCATGTAAATGCTGAAAAATACAATGAGATGTACACAGCCTCGATCAACGACCCCGTCGCGTTCTGGGACGAACAAGGCAAGCGGATCAACTGGATCAAGCCCTATACCCAAGTCAAAGACGTCAGCTATGATTTCGGCTCGGTCGGAATCAACTGGTATGCCGACGGCACATTGAACGTTTCGGCCAACTGCCTGGACCGGCATCTGGAAACCCGCGGCGATCAGACCGCGATCATCTGGGAGCCGGACGATCCGAATGATCAGGCGCAGCACATCACTTATGCTGAGCTGCATCGCCGCACCTGCCGGATGGCGAACATTCTGGAATCGATGGGTGTGCGCAAAGGCGACCGCGTCGTGATCTACATGCCAATGATCCCCGAGGCCGCCTATGCGATGCTGGCCTGCGCTCGGATTGGCGCAATCCACTCGATCGTTTTTGCGGGGTTTTCTCCGGACGCACTGGCAGCCCGCGTGAATGGCTGCGACGCGAAGGTCCTCATTACCGCTGACGAAGCGCCCCGTGGCGGTCGAAAGACCCCGTTGAAGTCCAATGCAGACGCCGCCCTGCTGCACTGCAAGGACACGGTGAAATGTCTGGTGGTCAAGCGCACAGGTGGTCAGACCACATGGATCGACGGTCGGGATTTCGACTACAATGAAATGGCGCTTGAGGCCGACGACTATTGCGCGCCTGCCGAGATGAACGCTGAGGATCCGCTGTTTATCCTCTACACGTCTGGTTCAACCGGACAGCCCAAAGGTGTCGTTCACACCACTGGTGGCTATCTGGTTTTTGCCTCGCTGACCCATGAGGTTACCTTCGATTACCACGAAGGCGATATCTACTGGTGCACGGCTGACGTGGGCTGGGTCACCGGGCACAGCTATATTGTCTATGGCCCGCTGGCCAACGGCGCGACCACGCTGATGTTTGAAGGCGTTCCCACCTATCCCGACGCGGGTCGTTTCTGGGAGGTCTGCGCCAAGCACAAGGTCAACCAATTCTACACGGCGCCGACCGCAATCCGCGCCCTGATGGGTCAGGGTAACGAGTGGGTAGAAAAGCACGACCTCAGCGATCTTCGCCTACTTGGCACCGTGGGCGAACCGATCAACCCCGAAGCCTGGAACTGGTATAACGAGGTAGTCGGCGGCGGACGCTGCCCCATCGTAGACACCTGGTGGCAGACCGAAACCGGCGGTCACCTGATGACCCCCCTGCCCGGCGCACATGCGATGAAGCCAGGCTCGGCCATGAAACCGTTCTTCGGCATTCAGCCCGTGGTTCTCGACCCTCAATCGGGCGTCGAAATCAATGGAAATGGTGTCGAAGGCGTCCTGTGCATCAGAGACAGCTGGCCCGGCCAGATGCGCACTGTCTGGGGCGATCACGAACGGTTCGAGAAGACCTATTTCTCAGACTACAAAGGTTACTATTTCACCGGTGACGGGTGTCGCCGGGACGAAGATGGTGACTATTGGATCACTGGCCGTGTTGACGATGTGATCAACGTCTCGGGTCACCGCATGGGCACGGCCGAGGTCGAAAGCGCTCTGGTTGCGCATGCCGCTGTGGCCGAGGCCGCTGTGGTTGGCTACCCACATGAAATCAAAGGACAAGGTATCTATTGCTATGTCACTTTGATGAATGACCGCGAGCCTTCGGACGAGCTGCTGAAAGAGCTGCGCACATGGGTTCGGACCGAGATCGGCCCGATTGCATCGCCTGACGTGATCCAATGGGCCCCCGGCCTGCCCAAGACCCGCTCGGGCAAGATCATGCGCCGTATCCTGCGCAAGATTGCCGAGAATGATTTTGGCTCGCTGGGCGACACCTCGACCCTTGCCGATCCGTCGGTCGTCGAAGACCTGATTGAAAACCGCGCAAACAAGTGAGGACGTGATGGACGCTGCCACGATCACCACACCCGCTGTTCTGATCCTTCTCGGCCCTCCGGGTGCCGGGAAGGGAACACAGGCCCGGATGCTTGAGGACAAGTTCGGCTTGGTTCAACTCAGCACAGGTGACCTGTTGCGTGCTGCTGTCGCCGCTGGGACCGAGGCCGGCAAAGCCGCGAAGGCCGTGATGGAAGCTGGTGATCTGGTCAGCGACGACATCGTCATTGCCATCCTTCGTGATCGCCTAGCTGAACCGGACTGCGCCAAGGGTGTCATCCTCGACGGTTTTCCGCGCACCACGGTTCAGGCCGAGGCGCTGGACGCGTTGCTGTCGGAGACAGGGCAAAGGATCAACGCCGCCATCAGCCTGGAGGTCGAGGATGGTGAAATGGTGATCCGTATCTCGGGTCGGTACACCTGCGCCGGTTGTGGCGAAGGGTTCCACGATACGTTCAAGGTCCCTGCCGTTGAAGGAAAATGCGACAAATGCGGCAGCACGGAATTCAAGCGTCGTGCCGATGACAACGCCGAAACCGTGGCCTCGCGGCTGGCGGCGTATCACACGCAAACCGCGCCGCTGATTACTTATTACCAAGACCATGGGGTTCTGAAAGGCCTGAACGCCATGGGCAATATCGATGACATCGCAGGCAATCTGGAACGGATCGTCAACGATGCCATGAGCTAAGGGAAGACGGCCTGCCCTGAATAAGGGCCCAATTCCTAAAGGAAAACTTCAATGGACCGCCCTGGCGGACCGGAGAAGTCTTGCCTGATGCCACGCGGGCATTCGGCATATCGAAAAGCGGCCCCGCGCGTTGGAGGTTTAGGACAACGGGTCGCCCATGGAGGAAGCGAAGGAGGAACCCGCAATGGCGGATCAAACAACCCACTCCGCGCAGACTGCCGAAGCCGACAAGGGCTATTGGCAGGCTAACCTGCGTCTCATCTACATCAGCCTTGTGATCTGGGCGCTGGTGTCTTTTGGATTCGGCATACTGCTGCGTCCGTTGCTGTCCGGCATCGCCGTCGGCGGCACTGATCTCGGCTTTTGGTTCGCTCAGCAGGGCTCGATCCTGGTCTTTCTGGTGCTGATCTTCAACTACGCCTGGCGCATGAACAAGCTGGACGCCGAATACGGCGTGGATGAGGAGTAAGCGGAATGGATCAGTTTACCATCAACCTGCTCTTTGTCGGCGCGTCATTTGCGCTGTACATCGGCATCGCGATCTGGGCCCGTGCGGGTTCCACGTCCGAGTTCTACGCCGCCGGTCGCGGCGTTCACCCGGTCACCAACGGTATGGCGACCGCGGCGGATTGGATGTCCGCGGCCTCGTTCATCTCGATGGCGGGCCTCATCGCCTTCACCGGCTATGACAACTCGACCTTCCTGATGGGTTGGACCGGTGGCTACGTGCTGCTGGCTCTGCTGCTTGCGCCCTATCTGCGTAAGTTCGGCAAGTACACTGTCTCGGAGTTCATCGGCGACCGTTTCTACAGCCAGACCGCACGCGTCGTTGCAGTGATCTGTCTGATCGTTGCGTCGGTGACCTACGTGATCGGTCAGATGACCGGCGTGGGCGTGGCTTTTGGCCGCTTCCTTGAAGTGTCGAACACTTCCGGTCTTCTGATCGGTGCCTGTGTTGTGTTTGCCTACGCGGTGTTCGGTGGGATGAAGGGCGTGACCTACACTCAGGTCGCTCAGTACTGCGTGCTGATCACCGCCTACACCATCCCGGCGATCTTCATCTCCCTGCAGCTGACCGGTACGCCGGTTCCGGCGCTGGGTCTGTTCAGCGACACTGCAAGTGGTGAGCCACTGCTGACCAAGTTGGATGCGATCGTAACCGAGCTGGGCTTTGCCGAGTATACCGCCCACCATTCGAACACGCTGAACATGGTTCTGTTCACGCTGTCGCTGATGATCGGTACCGCCGGTCTGCCGCACGTGATCATGCGCTTCTTCACCGTGCCGAAAGTGTCCGACGCCCGCTGGTCGGCTGGCTGGACGCTGGTCTTTATTGCGCTGCTATACCTGACCGCCCCTGCGGTTGGCGCAATGGCGCGTCTGAACATCACCGACATGATGTGGCCCAACGGTGGCATTGAAGGTGGCGCTGTTTCGGTCGAAGCGATCGATACCGATCCGCGCTATGACTGGATGCAGACCTGGCAGAAAACCGGTCTGCTGGACTGGGAAGACAAGAACGGCGACGGCAAGATCCAGTACTACAACGACAAGAATGCCGACATGCAGGCACTTGCCGAAGAAAAAGGCTGGGTTGGTAACGAGCTGACTAAGTTCAACCGTGACATCCTGGTTCTGGCAAACCCCGAGATCGCCAACCTGCCGGGTTGGGTGATCGGTCTGGTCGCTGCCGGTGGTCTTGCGGCTGCTCTGTCGACCGCTGCGGGTCTGTTGCTGGCGATCTCGTCGGCGGTGTCCCACGACCTTGTGAAAGGCGCGATCAACCCGCAGATCTCGGAAAAGGGAGAGCTGCTGGCGGCGCGGATCGCCATGGCCGTTGCCATCGTCGTTGCAACCTATCTGGGTCTGAACCCACCGGGCTTTGCAGCGCAAACCGTGGCCTTGGCCTTCGGTCTGGCGGCGGCCTCGATCTTCCCGGCGCTGATGATGGGGATCTTCTCGACCCGCATCAACAACACCGGCGCGGTTGCAGGTATGCTGGCCGGTCTGACCGTAACCCTGGTCTACATCTTCCTGCACAAGGGCTGGCTGTTCATTCCGGACACCAACTCGTTCACCGATGCTGATCCGCTGCTGGGTCCGATCAAGTCGACCTCGTTCGGCGCCATCGGTGCGATGATCAACTTCGGCGTTGCCTACGTCGTCGCCGGAATGACCAAAGAGACTCCGCCGGAGATCGTCGAATTGGTCGAAAGCGTGCGTATTCCCCGTGGCGCAGGCGCAGCTCAGAATAAATGAGCATGACGCGGTGCTTGGATACACTCCACGTGCCGCGTCTTTCGACCGACTATTCCCGCCCGGCACTGTACCGGGCGGGACTTTTAAACTAGGAACCAAGGAGTGATTTATGCCTCTGTCCCATGACGAAATCACCCGGTTTCTGAAATCCGTTCATCCTTATGACGCCCTGCCACCGGAAACTCTCGATCAGATCGCCCGACAGATCGAGGTTTGGGAGGTAGAGGAGGATTTTCCGGTCTACGAACTTGGGCACACCCTGCCCGGCGTTTTTGTGATCTATGAGGGGCAAGTTGAAATCACCGATGAGAACGACGCTGTGGTGTCTCATCTTGGTCTGCGTAACTCGTTTGGTGAGCGCGGCCTGCTAAAAGACGGCAAGGCCGCAACCAGGGCACGGGCGCATACGCCGTCGGTTCTGTTGGTCCTGCCGCCAGATCTAGTGCGCGAGTTGATCAATGGGCACGACGTCGTTTCGAAATTCTTTAACCGGACCCGATCGAACCGTTCCGGACCTCAGAGCTTGGCAACCAGCGCAATTGACGTTCTGATGGCACATAACCCCGCGACGTGCTCGCCGGGCACGCCGGTTCAAGCAGCCGCAACGATCATGCGTGACAAGCACATTTCATCCTTGTGCATCACCGAAGCGGATAACCTGCTGGGCATCGCCACCTTGCGCGATATCTCGGGCAAATACGTGGCCAATGGCATGCCCGCGGACACACCCGTTTCAGCGATCATGACGGCAGATCCGATCACCCTATCTGCATCCGATATCGGCTCGGACGTTTTGCACGTGATGATGGAACGCGGGATCGGACACATCCCGATCACTGAGGGCGGACGCCTTGTCGGCATCGTGACGCAAACGGACCTGACGCACTATCAGGCCGTGAATTCTGCCGAACTTGTCCGCCGGATTGCTCAAGCGGACTCGGCGGATCAAATGGCGGCAGTGACCGCTGAAATCCCGCAACTCTTGGTACAACTGGTGGCCGCTGGAAATCGGCACGAGATCGTCACCCGCCTGATCACCGACATTGCCGATACCGCAACGCGCCGGTTGTTGGCATTGGCCGAGGATAAGCTGGGCCCGCCGCCCGTTCCCTATCTATGGCTGGCTTGCGGCTCGCAAGGTCGGCAGGAGCAGACCGGTGTTTCCGATCAGGACAACTGCCTGATGTTGGATGACGGCGTGACTGACGCCGATATGAACTACTTCGCGGAGCTTGCGAAATTTGTCTCGGATGGACTGGATGTCTGCGGTTATTATTATTGCCCCGGCGATATGATGGCGACCAATCCACGATGGTGTCAGCCCGTCCGTGTCTGGCGCGATTATTTCAGTGGCTGGATCGCCAAACCGAATCCTGAGGCCCAGATGCTGGCCTCGGTCATGTTCGATCTGCGCCCGATTGGCGGGGCCTTCCATCTGTTCGACGATCTGCAGGCTGAAACGCTGTCAGCCGCCAACGCAAACTCGATCTTTGTCGCGCATATGATCTCGAATGCGCTGAAGCACACCCCTCCGCTGGGTCTGTTGCGCGGGTTTGCGACCATCCGGTCCGGCGAGCATCGCAATACGCTGGACCTGAAACACAACGGAGTGGTCCCTGTCGTTGACCTTGCACGCATCTACAGCCTTCAGGGCCAACTGACCGAAGCCAACACAAGGGCGCGCCTGAAAGCAGCTGCATCTGGCGGAATCCTCAGCCCATCGGGAGCGCGTGATTTGCTGGATGCGTATGATTTGATCGCAGAAACCCGACTTGAGCATCAGGTCAGACTTGTGAAGGGCGATCAAAAGCCGGACAATTTCCTGCCGCCCTCAGACCTGTCTGATTTTGAGCGGAGCCATCTTCGGGATGCGTTCGTTGTGGTAAAAACCATGCAATCGGCAGTTGGTCACGGCAAAGGAATGCTGGGCTAAAGCGGCAGACATACGGAGAGACACATGTTTCTGGAACTGATCGGCACCATATTTGCAGGATTTGCATTTGCGGGCATCATAATGGTGCTGAACAAACTGACCGGTGGCCGCCTGCCCCGCTGGATGACACCTGTGGCCGCTGGTCTGGGTATGATCGCTATGACGATCACCAGCGAGTATTCCTGGTATGACCGCACGCGCGATACCCTTCCCGATGGCATGACCGTCATACAAGAGGTTGAAAGCCGCGCCTTCTATCGCCCATGGACCTATGCCGTGCCCTTCGTCGATCGATTTGCCGCAATCGATGCCGGTTCCGTTCGCACCAACGAACAGGTTCCCGAACAGCGACTGGTAGAGCTGTACCTCTTTGGTCGCTGGGCTCCTGTTTCGAAGCTACCAGTAGTCGTCAACTGCAAAGAGTTCAGCCGCGCCAACCTTGCAGACGGGGCGCAATTCGCGGATGACGGCCGGTTGCTGAACGCCGACTGGATTGACGTCACCGCGAACGACCCGATCGTCGAGGCAACCTGCGGAGTGTAACATGCTGAACCGGTTAAGCTTGCGTCTGCGGATTTTCCTGTTCTTCTGCTTGCTGGCCCTTGGCGCTCTGGCCGTCAGTTCCCTGGCGCTGTGGATCAGCTATCGGCGCGTCGCGGATTCTGATCTGCTCGATGCCTTTATTTTCGCCGAGATTCTGATGGGTTTTGGCTTTCTGGCTTTGATTGCAGCAGTTTGGCTATTATTCGACGACAATGTCGCCAAGCCAATCGAACGGATATCTGCTCAACTCAGGGCGCGCGCGCATGCCGGGGTCAGCACTGAATTGGACACACAAGCAGCGCGATATCTGGGTGATCTGGCGCCAGCAGCGGCCGGATTGGCTGACCAGCTGTCCGGTAAAACCTTGGACGTCGCCCAAGCCGTGGCCGAGGAGACCGCGCATCTGGCGGCAGAAAAGCAACGTCTTACGGCCCTTCTGACCGAGATCCCGGTGGCGATGTTATTGGCCAGCCCCACCCACAAGATCGTTTTGTATGATGGTCAGGCTGCCGAGGTGCTTGCACAGATCGCGCATCCCCGGCTGAATGCTTCGTTGCTGGAATACCTGAAGTCTGATCCGCTGGAAGAAGCTCATGCCAAATTGGTGAAGACCGGACTGGAGGTCGCCTGTACACTGACCAGTGTTGATGGCGCCCAGAGTTACAGGGCGCGCATGAAACCCCTGGGCGGCGCCCCCGGGTATATGCTGATTTTTGAGGATAGTGCTGCAAACATCGCGCCCGAGGCTGCGCGACCCTTGGTCTATGACTTCGATTTGTTGAACACCTCAACGGACGAGGCCATCGACAACCTTGCCTTGCAGGACTTGTGCTTTGTCGTGTTTGACACCGAAACCACCGGACTGCTGCCGCACAAGGACGAAATCGTTCAGATCGGGGCTGTTCGGGTTGTCAACGGGCGGATCGTGGACGGAGAGCAACTGGACATGCTGGTTGATCCCGGCATCCCGATCCCGCCGGCCTCGACCAAGGTGCACAAGATCAGCGATCATATGGTTCAGGGCGCGCCGGGCATAGCCGAGGCGGGGCGCGTGCTGCATCAGTTTGCCCGCGACGCGGTGATCGTGGCCCATAACGCGCCGTTTGACATGGCGTTTTTGCGGCGGCACGCCAAACGCATGAATGTCGAATGGGATCACCCCATTCTGGACACGGTGCTGTTATCCGCCGTGCTGTTCGGGGCAAGTGATAAGCACACTCTGGATGCCCTGTGCGAACGCTTGGATATCACCATCCCCGACCATCTGCGCCATACAGCTCTGGGCGATGCCGTCGCAACCGCCGAAGCGCTGGTCAAAATGCTACCGATGCTGCAGGCACGTGGAATGACAACCTTTGGCCTCGTTGTTGGGGCAACGCGCCAACACGGTCGCCTATTGGAAGACTTGAACTAGCCAGAAATACACCAGATGAGCGCAGCTTATCATGGACAAACCCGGCGCGCCGTGGCACCTGAGGCGCGGCCACGGGATGAACGCGCAATGACGGAAAAACACTTTACCCCAACCCCGGATCAAAGCATCGCTTTCCGCGAAGCGTTGGGGTGTTTCGGAACCGGCGTGACGGTGATCACCACAAATACCGAACAGGGTCCCCGGGCCATCACCGTCAATTCCTTCGCGTCGGTATCCTTGGACCCGCCACTTGTCTTATGGTGCCTGGCCAAAGAGTCCAACCGGTTCGATGATTTCAACGCCAGCCTGCACTACTCGATCCACGTCATGGCACAGGATCAGCAGGATCGTGCCTTGCGCTTTGCACGCGATGGCAAGGACTTTTCCCATGCCGAATGGACACAGGACCCGGCGGGTCGGCCCCTATTGTCTGAGTGTCTGGCCCGGTTCGACTGCCAGTTGCACGCGCGTCACGACGCAGGCGATCACCTGATCATTGTTGGCGAAGTTCAAAAGGTCATGCACCGCACCGGCAAGGGCCTGATCTTCAAGCGCGGCCAGTTTGGCGGTTTTGCGGACCTGATCTGATCGCTATTCGTCCAGCGACCCGTGAACGGCCAGAGCTTCAAGCTGAGTTTCTTGCGGCGTGATCACACGGAAAGCCTCACGCACTCCGGCGTCGGACAGTTCACGCGAAACGGTCAGTAGCGTATTCGGGTTATGCTCATCACACAGCTCGGACATATGGGCGATTTCGGCCTGCGCAACGTCCATGGCAGCCTCAACCGACGGGGCGCCATAGAACTGCACAAAGTGTTCCGAAAGGTTCCGCGCGATCTGATCAAGCTCGGCCTGTTCCACCTGAGTGACCGCGACAAATGTCACGCGCCCAAAGGTTTCAACACCTAACCAGCCATTCGCAAAAGCCTGACGCGCCTTGCCTTCAAGGTCGCCCTCGCTCCAATTGGAAAACTCAAAACCGCCGGAAATGCACCATTCACCGGTTCGGGCCGGAGAATGAAACACATTCATGTCGCTTTCGTCGAAATGGATTGCGCGGGCCAGTTTCATTGTCCGTTCTCCAACAATTCCGTCAGCGGGCGAAGCTGCGTGTCTGAACCGTGGCGGATCAGCATCCCGAACCGTTCATCCGTTCCCAGAAACACGCCTGTTTCGCCAATGGGCTCTCCTACGCCGCGCAGCAGGCCCATCCATTCGCCGTGCACTGGGGCATTGCCCTCCTCCTGCCAGCGGTTCAGCCATGTCAGCATGTGCCGCGACCAGCTTTCAACCAGCTGCGTCGCCGAGACATCGGCACATCCTTCGTCGTACAGCGCAGTGACGTCCGGGTTTTCGCCGGGCGCCTCGCTGGTCTGCAGCAGCGCCAAATCCCATCCGACGATCAGCCAATCCGGTTCCGCTTCGGGGTCTGTATCCGATGCCGCCACGCGGAACATTCCGCATTTGGCCCCGTTCACACAAATCAACCCATCCCAGCCCAGATGTACCGCGACCTCGGGCGGGGCCAGCGCGCCCAGCGCGTTCTGAAATCCAACCGCGCACAGAGGCAACATCGCCATCGCATCGCGTAAGGAAACCTCGGGTGCGAAAACGATGGCCACGCGCAGACGATCGGCTTGAATGTTATGGACCACGGTACCTGCATCACAGCCCAGCGCGGCCATAGCCTGAGCGCGCTCGAACGGGTCTTCCCCACCCTGCACCGGGTGGCCCGTTAGCAGAGGGGGAAAGACCGGCTCGTTCATGCTTTGCCCTTGGCAATCATATCGCGCGCGATTCTGCGGAACGCCTCGGCCTGAGGGCTGTCGGGTTTGCTGACCACGATGGGCGCACCGCCATCGGCGGCAACACGAATATCCAGATGCAGCGGGATTTCACCCAGCAAGGGAACGCCCAGCGTCTCGGCCTCGGACTTCACGCCGCCATGGCCGAACACATGCTCTTCATGGCCGCAGTTCGAGCAGATATGCGTCGACATGTTTTCGATCATCCCAACGATGGGCGTCTTGAGCTGGTTGAACATGTCGATCCCCTTGCGGGCGTCGATCAGGGCGACGTCCTGCGGGGTAGACACAACGATGGCCCCATCCACCTGGAACTTCTGGCTCAGCGTCAGCTGCACGTCACCGGTGCCGGGCGGCAGGTCGACGATCAGCACGTCCAACGCGCCCCATTGCACCTGACCCATCATCTGTTGCAACGCGCCCATCAGCATTGGGCCGCGCCAGACAACGGCCTGTCCTTCATTGGTCATCAGGCCCATCGACATCATGGTAACGCCGTGGTTGCGCAATGGCAGGATGGTTTTGCCGTCGGGACTCGCCGGACGGCCCGAGACACCCAGCATCCGGGGTTGCGACGGTCCATAGACGTCGGCGTCCAACAGGCCGACACGTCGCCCTTCGGCCGCCAAGGCACAGGCGAGGTTTGCCGATACTGTCGATTTACCGACACCGCCCTTACCCGAAGCGACAGCTATGATCCTGTCGACACCTGGCACGGCCTGTGGTCCGGTCTGTGATGGCTTCGGCTTGGGCTTCAGATCCGGCGGCGCTTTTTCGGAATGCGCGGTCAGCATGGCAGATACCTTGTCGACACCCTCAACCATCTGCGCGGCTTGTTCGGCAGCGGCGCGGACGGGCTCCATGCGCTCGGCCTGCTTGGGGTCGATCTCCAGCACAAAGCGTACTGTGTCGCCTTCGACGTTCAGCGCGCGGACAACGCCGGCGCTGACGATGTCCTGTCCGGAAACGGGGTCGGTGATCTTTCTCAGGTTCGCCAGAACCGCGTCACGAACACTCATGCTTCATTCTCCTTTTGGAACCCGGTGGTCTGGGCTCTGGGTATCGACAAGCTGCGGTTGCCGTTCATTGCACGTGTCTCCGTCTCATTCAGTTCATTTGACGCATTTGGTGCCGGGCCGTTAGGCTGCGGCATGCGCTTTGTCCTCTTGTGCCTGAGCCTGACGCTCTCTGCCACCCCCTCTTGGTCGCAAGAGGCGATTGGTCTTGCCGCCCCGGACGAGGTCACTGACTCTGGTCTGCTGCAACATATCCTTCCTCGCTTTTCTCTCAAGACCGGGATACGGGTTATTGCGGATGATGCGGGCGTTTTGGTGCTGGAAACTGCCCCTCCGGGTGATCCTGTCTTTGCGCGCGATGGTGTGATCTATCACCTCCGGATCGGCGAAGACGCCAAACATGAACGGTTCCGTGACTGGTTGCTGTCCGATATTGGCAAGCGGACGGTAGAGAGTTTTGCACCAGAGCAAGGAACGCCCTTCTCGGCCAGCTTTGATATCGCAGCTGTGGAAACCGAAACGGTGATCGACGGTGATACATTGCGCGGCGAGGAATTGTCGATGACCCATTGCGGTCGGTGCCATGTGATCGGACCCAAAAACCGGATGAATGGCCTGGGCTCGACGCCCTCTTTCGCGTTGCTGCGCGCCATGCCGGACTGGTCGGAGAGATTCGAGGCGTTCTTTGCCCTCAACCCGCACCCCGCGTTCACGCAGATTGACGGGCTGACCCCACCGTTTGATCCACAGCGCCCGTCGCCCATATACCCGGTCGAAATGACGCTGGATGATCTGGAAGCCATCCTAGCTTTTGTCTCGGTCATTACCGCGGCAGATTTGGGTGCGCCCTTACAGCTTCAGTGATCCTTTCGTTTTGAGAAGTAATCCTCGGTCGTAACGACGCGGGGTTTTGGTGCGGATTGAAACGGATTGTCCTGTTGCTGAAACTGCGCGTTCACACGGCAATTGTCGCACATCTGTATCATCCGTGCCTTGTCCGAGGTTGCAAACATCGGATGCGTACCCGCGAGCTTGTCCATGATCCGTTCCACGGTGGACTTAACTCCGAACAGTGCCCCGCATTCTACACAAGCAAACGGTTCCTCTTCGTTCAGCACCTGCTGGGACAGGGCCGCATCGCTTAGGTCAAGCTGTGGGACAAGAGCAATCGCGTCTTCTGGGCAGATGCCTTTGCACAGCCCGCATTGCAGACAGGCATCCTGTTGAAAATTCAATTGCGGCTTGTCCGGGTTGTCGATCAATGCACCCGATGGGCACAGCGACACACAGCTGAGGCACAAGGTGCAGGCATCCGTATTCACCGCGACCGCGCCATAGGGTGCGTTATCCGGCAAGGGCAGCGGGGCTTCGGCCTGTGGGTTCAAGGCCTGCGCTGCCAAGCGGGCAATCTGTCTGCGGTTCCCCAACGGCAGAACCGGATCGGCCAATGGTTGCGAGACCTCTTGTGCATAAAGGACATCCGACAGCGCATCCGGGTCGGTTTCATCCAACAACCCGAGAGCGCCCGACCCCGCTATTGCCTGCGCCAACGTAAGTTCACGGTCCAGAGCATCCCGTTCGGTTGTTGGGGCAAGCAACACGTCCACGCGGGCGAATCCATGCGCCAACGCGGCCAGCATCTCGGCATGGCCAAAGCCCGAGATGACGCTCAACTCCAGCGGGATCACATCCGCAGGCAATCCACGGCCAAAGCGGGCGCTTAGCCGGATCATCTCGGCCCCGTGGGCATCATGGATCAACAAGCGCGGTGCAACACCGCCGGCCCGCCGATAGGTACGCGCCAAGATATGCACCCTCGACAGTAATGCGGAAACCGGAGGGTCCTCGTAAGTGATGGCCGTTGACGGGCAAACCGCCGCGCATTCACCGCACCCGGCGCAGATCATCGGGTCGATTTCCACATGCTCACCGGCGGGCGTGATTGCCCCGGTCGGGCAGATATCCAGACAGTTCGTACAAGCAATCTGCTCAGCACGAGAATGGGCGCACAGAGTTTCTTCCATCCGCACGTAAAGCGGTTTTTCAAACGTGCCAACCAACTGAGCCGCTTCAAACACCAACCGTTCGACAGACAGTGAATCTTTGGGATCTGCGCGCAGATACCCTTCGCGCTTGGCCGGGGCCTGAACCAATGGCGTGTCCCCTGTCAGGTCCAGAACGATGTCGCAACCCGATTGCGCCCCGTCACGTGTCTCGGTCCACGCAAAAGCCCCACGCCCACCGGGCTCTAGTTGCTGGAATGCGTCGAGTCGCAGGGTGAACCCACCTAGCGCTCCATCAAGCGTTTTGATGCGACCACGCACCACGTCAAACGCGCGCGACATTGGCTCGGTTTCATCTGTGACCAGCACTGTCACCGCAAGAGTACCTGCCAGTCGTTCAGCAAGTGCGAATGCGACATCGCCCGGTCCAAGGATCAGGCAAGTGCCTTCGCTAAAGACGTCTACGCTGGGCGTCACCGGTTGCGGCAACAGTGCCTCGGCGGCCAAAGCGGCCATTTTCGGAGCAGCGTCCGCCCCCTCATCAGACCACCCGGCCCTGTCACGAAGATCGACAAAGCCCAAGGCGTCCACATTCAGTTCGTCCGCCAGGGCCTGAAACACCTCCTGCTCTTGCCCGCAGGCAATGATGGTATCACCCTGCTGCAAGGCGGCAGCCGCTATTTCCAGCTCACGCGTACAGAGTGCGGTGTGGACCTTGGAGCATTCCACCTCACAAGCCGAACTGATCTTGTCGGCATTCAGAGGTTGAGACCCTGCGCAATCGCACAACAGTAGTTTGGTGCCCATGATCCTCCCCCGGATAAATCTCCGCCTCATCTCATCGTAGGCTGTATCCCTGTTGCTTCAATGTAAACCCTTTGGGATGGCAGGGCATTCGGCCCCTGAAACCCCTTTCTTTTCAACAAACAAAGGCATCTGTTTACCGGGATCACTGTTTTGCTATCGGCAATTACGACTAAGGTCGTAGGGCGCGGGCTTGGCACCTAAGCGCTTTGTGTACCATAGTGGACCCGTGGGAAGGCAGGGGAGAGCCTTCCGGGGAGGAGCCCGTGGCCAAGGCCGCAAGCCAGATCGAAATGCCAATCGGCGTCGTCGTGCGCAAAACACCCGGTGTAACCCGCTGGGCGAAATGGAACTGGCGCGCCGTCGCTGTGCTGCCCGGTGCCGGGCCTGCGGACTGGCATGAAATGCGGCGCGAAGGCGAGGCTGTGGAGTACCATGCAGCCACCCTGCCCCTGACTTTGTGGGCGGACGAGACTGAGGCTTATATGGTGAACCTGTCGGACGGCCAGCCTTCAATCTACCTTGTGCTTCGTGATGCGTTGGATGGTGAAAGGCCGATGGATGCAGTCCTTGTCACCGCGTCGCCTTTCGAAGGTCAGGACTACGCGGATACCGGCGAGGAGATTGTTGAGAAAATCCCGATGACCGAAGGTTTGATCGCCTGGGTGCGCGACTTTGCTTTGGAACATCACAGCGACGAGGTCTTCGTTAAGCGCCGCCGGGACAAAAAGCGGATCGACCTGGTCGAGGACGGCAAGGGGGACGCACGTATCCGGCAAGAGTCAGACGTCTATCGCGCCCCAAGAAGGATCGTGCAATGACCGAAGCTCGCGATTTCTGGTCCCGCCGCAAAGCGGCGGTGCAAGCGGAAGCCGAGGCCGAAGTCATTGCGGTTGAAGAACAGGCCCTAGCCGTCCAGCAGGCCGAGCTGGAGGAGAAATCCGACGCCGAGATTCTGGCCGAGTTCAACTTGCCCGACCCTGACGAACTGCAGGCGGGTGATGATGTTTCGGGTTTCATGGCCAAAGCAGTACCCGACCGTTTGCGACGTCGCGCACTGCGGAGGCTGTGGCGACTGAACCCGGTTTTGGCCAATGTCGATGGGCTTGTGGACTATGGCGAAGATTATACCGACGCGGCCTGCGTGATCGAAAACATTCAGACTGCCTATCAGGTCGGCAAAGGCATGCTCGCCCATGTCGAAGCACTGGCTGCTGAAGCCGAAGATACCGAGGCGGCGAAAGCGCCCGAAATGGATGAACCGCAGGATGAACCCGTGGCACCCATAGAGCCCGCGCCAGAGCCCGTGATGATGGTCGAAGCTGAAATAGAACCGGACACGTCAGAGGATGCAGAGATCCCCCCTGCCCCGCGCCGCATGAAATTTGTATTCGAAGGATAACTCTATGACCGCAAGCGAAGCGCAACAAATGGATGTCTCGGCCGAGGATCGCATGCGCGCGGATTTCTACAACTTTCTGGGGCTGCTTCTGTCGGCCCCGCCGGATCAGATGTTGCTGGACCAGGTGTCCGGTCTGACAGGCGACGACACCGATCTGGGACAGGCCATTCAGGCGATGGCCCGCGTTTCGAAGGTCACGAAACCCGCCGCTGCGGAGCGCGAATTCAACGCGTTGTTCATCGGGCTGGGGCGCGGTGAGCTGCTGCCCTATGCCAGTTTCTACCTCACTGGCTTTCTGAACGAGAAACCTCTGGCACAGCTGCGCAATGACATGGCGATGCGTGGCATTACCCGAGCTCAGAACGTTTTCGAACCCGAGGACAATATCGCCTCTTTGATGGAGATGATGGCCGGAATGATCGTTGGTCGTTTCGGTACACCGGCCTCGCTGGAAGGTCAGAAAACATTCTGGAACAAGCATATCGGCCCTTGGGCCGCACATTTCTATTCGGATTTGGAAGGTGCCGAAAGCTCGGTCCTCTATGCCTCGATCGGCACTGCCGGTCGGGTCTTCATGGAGATTGAGCGTGAAGCCTTCCGAATGACGGCGGCGTAAGCCCGCCACTCGCCAGCGCACGCAAAGGCGCTAGATCGCAAATGGGAGAGGAGAACCCCATGAGCAAGAAAAAGGAAGAAGGTGCAACGCGCCGCGACTTCCTCAAACTGGCCGGAACCGCAGCCCCCGCTGCAGTCGCCGCCGCCAGCCTGAGCGGAAAGGCCGAGGCAGCTGAGCTTCCGACGGACGAAACCCGCATTCAGGACACTGCGCATACACGCGCCTACCTCGACAGCGCCCGGTTCTAACCCGGACGAGGTCACACCCGACTGACGGTTGCGAATGGCCCTGACGTCGGCATCAGCAGTACCAAGCCAGCCGTGGCTTACACGGCGCGCAAGGGAGGAACGAAATGCTTAGGAAAAAGACCAACGGGGTTGCGAGACGCCCCCAGCGGACAAGTATCCTGTCCCAGGTCGGCGAGAAAACCGTCGATCGCCGCGCATTCCTGCGTGGCTCGGGCCTGACGATCGGCGGCCTCGCCGCGATCAGCGCCACGGGTGGAACCGTGACGCCAGCCAGTGCCCAGACAGCGGCCAATCAGGCCGTCGAAAACATCAAATCCATATGCACCCACTGCTCGGTTGGCTGTACGGTCGTCGCCGAGGTGCAGAACGGTGTCTGGATCGGGCAGGAACCCGGTTGGGACAGCCCGTTTAATCTGGGAGCGCACTGCGCCAAGGGGGCCTCGGTCCGCGAGCACGCCCATGGCGAACGCCGCCTCAAGTATCCGATGAAGAAGGAAGGCGGAGAGTGGAAGCGCATCAGCTGGGAAGAGGCGATCAACGAGATCGGCGACGGCATGATGAGCATTCGCGAGGAATCCGGGCCGGACAGCGTGTACTGGCTGGGCTCGGCCAAGCATAATAACGAACAGGCCTACCTGTTCCGCAAGTTCGCCGCCTATTGGGGTACGAACAACGTGGACCATCAGGCCCGTATCTGCCACTCAACCACGGTTGCGGGTGTTGCGAACACATGGGGCTACGGCGCCATGACCAATTCGTACAACGACATCCATAACTCACGCGCCATCTTCATCATCGGTGGCAACCCGGCCGAGGCGCACCCCGTCTCGCTACTGCACGTTCTACGCGCGAAAGAGCAGAACAACGCGCCGCTGATCGTCTGCGACCCGCGCTTTACGCGCACTGCGGCGCATGCGGATGAATATGTCCGTTTCCGCCCGGGCACAGACGTTGCGCTTGTCTGGGGCATCCTGTGGCACATCTTCGACAACGGATGGGAAGACAAAGAGTTCATCCGCACCCGTGTCTGGGGTATGGACCAGATCCGTGAAGAGGTTGCCAAGTGGACCCCGGATGAGGTCGAGCGCGTCACCGGCACCCCCGGTTCACAGCTGAAGCGTGTTGCGCGCACCATGGCCAACAACCGTCCCGGTACGGTGATCTGGTGCATGGGCGGTACGCAGCACACCAATGGTAACAACAACACCCGCGCCTACTGCGTGTTGCAGCTTGCGCTTGGCAACATGGGCACCTCGGGTGGTGGCACCAACATCTTCCGCGGCCATGACAATGTGCAGGGCGCGACGGACCTTGGTGTTCTGTCCCATACCCTGCCCGGCTACTATGGCCTATCAAAAGGTGCATGGGGTCACTGGGCACGTGTCTGGGGTGAAGAACCGGAATGGCTCGCTGGCCAGTTCGCCACGATCAAGGACAAGGAAGGCAAGGACAAACCGCTTCAGAACGAACGCGGCATCCCGGTCTCCCGCTGGATCGACGGTGTTCTGGAAGATCCCGCGAACATGGATCAGGACAACAACGTCCGCGCCATGGTGCTGTGGGGCCACGCGCCCAACTCACAGACCCGGATGACAGAAATGAAGACGGCGATGGAGAAGCTGGACATGCTGGTCGTGATCGACCCGTATCCCACAGTTTCCGCCGTTCTGCATGACCGCGCCGATGGCGTTTATCTGCTGCCAGCCTGTACGCAGTTCGAAACCCGTGGCTCGGTCACGGCCTCGAACCGCTCGCTGCAGTGGCGTGACAAAGTGGTGGAACCGCTGTTCGAAAGCCTGCCGGACGAGGTCATCATGGCCAAGTTCGCCAACAAGTTTGGATGGGCGGATCGGTTCTTCCGTAATATCGAAATGGACGACCCGGAAACACCGAATGTTGAAAGCATCACGCGTGAGTTCAACTCGGGCCTCTGGACCATCGGTTACACCGGTCAGTCACCGGAACGTCTGAAAAGCCACATGGCCAACCAGCACACGTTCGACAGAACCACGCTGCAGGCAATCGGTGGCCCGAACGACGGCGAGTACTATGGTCTGCCCTGGCCCTGCTGGGGCACGGCAGAGATGGGTCATACAGGGACACCAAACCTCTATGATATGTCTAAACCGGTGGCCGAAGGTGGCCTGACCTTCCGTGCCCGCTTTGGCGTAGAGCGTGACGGCGACAACCTGCTGGCCGAAGGGGTCTATAGTGTCGGGTCGGAAATTCAGGATGGATACCCTGAATTCACGATGCAGATGCTGATGGACCTTGGCTGGGACGGTGATCTGACGGCTGAGGAACGCGCGGCTATCGACGCCGTTGCGGGACCAGAGACCAACTGGAAAACCGACCTTTCGGGCGGTATCCAGCGGGTCGCGATCGAGCATGGCTGTGCGCCCTTCGGGAACGCAAAGGCCCGCGCGGTCGTCTGGACCTTCCCGGATCCGATCCCACTGCATCGCGAACCGCTTTATACACCGCGGCGCGATCTGGTGGAGGATTATCCGACCTACGAGGACCGACAGGCCTATCGCCTGCCTACCCTTTACGCCTCGATCCAAAAGAACGACTTTTCAAAGGATTACCCGATAATCCTCACGTCTGGTCGTCTGGTCGAATATGAAGGCGGCGGAGAGGAAAGCCGGTCGAACCCGTGGCTGGCCGAACTGCAGCAGGACATGTTCGTCGAGATCAATCCGCGCGATGCTAACAACCTTGGTATTCGTGACGGATCACAGGTCTGGGTCGAAGGTCCTGAGGGCGGCAAGGTCAAGGTGATGGCGATGCTGACCAACAGGGTCGGTGCCGGCGTGGCCTTCATGCCGTTCCACTTTGGCGGCCATTTCCAGGGCGAGGATTTGCGGCACAAATACCCTGCCGGTGCGGATCCATATGTGTTGGGTGAAAGCTCGAACACCGCTCAGACCTATGGCTATGATTCAGTGACCCAGATGCAGGAGTCCAAGTGTACTCTCTGCAAGATCTCGGCAGCGTAAGGAGAACGAAAATGGCTAGAGCAAAGTTTCTCTGCGACGCTGAACGCTGCATCGAGTGCAACGCCTGCGTCACCGCGTGTAAGAACGAGCACGAGGTGCCGTGGGGCATCAACCGCCGCAGGGTGGTGACGATCAATGACGGCAACCCGGGCGAACGCTCGATCTCGGTGGCCTGTATGCATTGCTCAGACGCGCCTTGCATGGCGGTGTGCCCGGTCGACTGCTTCTATCAGAACGAAGAAGGAGTCGTCCTGCACTCCAAGGACCTGTGCATTGGCTGCGGCTATTGCTTCTACGCGTGCCCCTTTGGCGCGCCGCAATACCCGCAGGCGGGCAACTTCGGATCGCGCGGCAAGATGGACAAATGTACCTTCTGCGCCGGTGGTCCCGAAGAAAACAACTCGACCGCAGAGTTCGCAAAGTACGGTCGCAACCGGATCGCCGAGGGCAAGCTGCCCATCTGCGCCGAGATGTGTTCCACCAAGGCCCTGCTCGCCGGTGACGGTGACGTAGTGTCCGCCATCTACCGTGAGCGTGTCGTGGCGCGCGGGTTTGGCTCGGGCGCATGGGGTTGGGGCACGGCCTACGACCAGAAAGACGGGTAACACCGTTTTCATGAACCAACCAGGCGACCCGCAGCAGTGGGTCGTCTGAACAGGGATTTTGGCCGAGGTTCAGATGTTCCGCTTACTTATCGCATTGCTACTGACATTTTTAGTGGCCCAGACTGCTGTCGCCCAATCAAGTGAAACCGAGGCTCCTGCCCCTGCTGATAGGACGGAAACTGGGGGTGCCACGACGCTTGAGGATATCATGGCGCGACAGCGCGGTGAAAAGGTGGATGACAACTATCGCTCGGACAATACCGGCCAGGGCAACGCCGAAGGTCTGCTGGGCCAGCTGGGTACGCGGGGCGTCGCCTCGGACAGCGATGTCTATCGCGCGCTGCGCTATGGGTCGGCCGATGTGACCGTGTCGTCCAAAGGGCCAGCCGCCGGAGTTCTGATTCAGGACGGTGGCATGTGGTGGTTGAACTTCCGCACTGGTCCGCTGCGCGAATATGGCAGCTACATCATCGGCGGAATGCTTGTCATCCTTCTGCTTTTCTTCCTAATCCGTGGAAAGATCAGGATCGACGGCGAAAAGACCGGCCGCACGGTCACCCGCTTTGGAGGCTTTGAAAGGTTCGGCCATTGGCTGTTTGCCGGGTCATTCCTGATCCTTGGCATTACTGGCCTTTTAACCCTGTATGGGCGTGACTTCCTGATCCCGATCTTTGGGAAAGAAGGGTTCGCGATGATCGCTCAGGGGTGCAAATGGCTGCACAACAACCTCGCTTGGGCCTTCATGCTGGGGCTGATCATCGTCACCGTGAATTGGATCAGCCATAACATTCCCAACCGCGTCGACCTCAAATGGCTTGCCGCCGGTGGTGGTTTGTTCACCAAGGGCAGCCATCCCCCGGCCAAGAAGTTCAATGCCGGACAAAAGATCATCTTCTGGCTTTGCATCGTGCTGGGCGTTTCAATCAGCCTGTCCGGCTTGTCGCTGCTGTTTCCGTTTGAAATGCCGCTGTTTGCCAAGACGTTCTCGATTGCAAACGCGACGGGCATTCCGCAGATGCTTGGCTTGAACCTTCCGGTGCAAATGTCCCCGCAGGAGGAAATGCAATACGCGCAGGTTTGGCACGTCATGGTCGCCTACGCCTTCATCGCAATTATTCTGGCCCATATCTACCTGGGCTCGGTCGGCATGGAGGGCGCGTTCGACGCGATGGGAACCGGAGAGGTTGAAGAGCAATGGGCCCGCGAGCATCACTCGCTGTGGCTGGAAGAGGTGCAGGCAAAAGAGGCCAGCGAAGGAGCGGCCTCGCCCGCCGAATAAATGCGCGGGCTTGCTCTGGTCCTGGCGTTGGTGCCCCTGCCCGCGATGGCCGAGTTCTTTACGCTCAAGGGCCACGGCGGGCCGATCATGGGCATCGCCACAGCCTCGGACGGCAGGATCGCCACCGCCAGCTTCGACAATTCGGTCGGCGTGTGGACCGGGCAATCTCCGAAATGGCTGGAAGGCCACGAAGCCGCCGTCAATTCCGTGGTATTCAACGGCACTGCGATCTATTCAGCCGGAGACGATTTCACCCTTCGCAAATGGCCCGGTGGTCAGGTCGTGGGACAACATAAGGGCAAGATCGTCGGTATCGCCGCGTCTAAAACCCATGTGGCAACGGCCAGTTGGGACGGCACGATCGGCGTGTGGCCGGTCGACGGTTCAACCCCGGTTACGCTCGGACCGACCGGTAGCGGCGTGAACGCCGTGCAGTTTTCGTCGGATGGATCGCACCTCTATTCCGGCGGTGTTGATGGGGCATTGCGCCTTTGGGATGTAGCAAGCGGTCAGGAGATGGATCGCTTGGTTGAACACGGCTTTGGCATCAACGAATTGGTTCTGAACGAGGCAGACAACTGGATCGCGTACGGTGCAGTCGACGGCGTCACCCGCATTCTTGACCTGACCAACGGTGACGAACGTGACTTTACGCTGGAACGCCGACCGATCCTTGCCTTGGCCCTCAGCCCGGATCGAAGCAGTTTGGCTGTGGGGGACGGCGAAGGCTATATCATGGTGATCGACACGGTAGATTGGCGCATTGCACAGGACTTCCGCGCCACACTGCGCGGCCCGGTCTGGGCGCTGGCCTTTTCCCCTGATGGTGAGAACCTGCATGCTGGCGGTATTGATGAGGCCATGTATAGCTGGCCGGTCGCCGCGCTGGGGGATCAGGAGCAAATGGCATCTACCGAACCCAGCTTTTTGAAAGACCCCAAGGAAATGGAAAACGGTGAACGCCAGTTTGCCCGTAAGTGTTCCATTTGCCATAGCCTGACGCCAGATGGTCAACGCCGTGCAGGTCCGACGCTGCATGGCGTGTTTGGGCGCAAGGCAGGTACGCTACCGGGATATTTTTACTCGGACACGCTGCAAGACTCTGATATCGTTTGGAATGAAGAAACGATAAACGCTCTGTTTGACGAAGGGCCGGACCATTACATCCCGGGGTCGAAGATGCCGATGCAACGGATTACTCAACCCCAGGACCGGGACGACCTGATCGCCTTCTTGCGCCGCGCAACGGCACCGGAAAACTGAGCTGGAGGAGACTATGAAAGCCTTTCTTGCAGCTGTCGCCGTAATGGCGATGATAACTGTCGCCGCGCCATTTGCGCTGCAACAGATCGGTTTCAGTGCAGCAGATGCAGGGACCGGCTCGGCTGTGCGTCTCGACTGAATGTCCGAATACCTGACCACCAAAGAACTGGCCGACCTGCTGCGCATTGGCGAGCGGAAGGCCTATGATCTTGCCTCATCGGGCGAGGTTCCTTGTGTGCGCGCCATGGGTAAACTTCTGTTCCCGCGGGCTGAAGTGATTGCCTGGCTGAACGCTTCGCGCTCCGGTCCACAGGTGGCGGAACCGCCCCTGCCCCCGATTGTCGCGGGTAGTCATGACCCGCTATTGGATTGGGCATTACGCGAAAGCGGTTCCGGATTGGCGACATATTACGACGGCTCTTTCGACGGCCTGACCCGCCTGCAGGAGCGTAGCGCGCAGGCGGCAGCACTGCATATTCATGAGGATGGTGGGTTCAACACCCAAACCCTTAAGGACGCCTTGGGTGAGGCCCCGGTCGTTCTTTTCGAAATTGCTCATCGCCAGAGAGGTTTGCTGCTGGCGCCGGGAACATCGGATATCCAGGGATTTGAACAGCTAAAAGGTCGACGTGTCATCCTGCGTCAGGACAGCGCGGCAAGCCAACGGTTGTTCGACGCACAACTGGACGCTCATGACATGACACACGACGATCTGGAAACCCTGCCCATCTGCGCCCGGACCGAGGAAGAATTGGCCATCGCCCTGCATGACGGCAAGGCCGAGGCGGGCTTCGGGCTGGGCGCTTTGGCCGGGCTGTACGATCTGGGGTTTGTTCCCACGCATTCCGAACGTCTGGATCTGGCGATCTGGCGACGGGCTTATTTCGACGACCCCATGCTGAAACTGCTCAGCTTTGTGCAGTCCGAGCGGTTCCAAATTCGCGCCAATGAGTTTGGTGGGTATGACTTGTCCGGTCTGGGAACGATTCACCACAATGGCGCCAGTGGGTGAACGTTCTTACTTTGCGTTCGGAAAGAACAGCTGCTGACCATTCAACTGAAAAGCCTCGATGGCAGTTTGCCCGTCCGGACCGATCAGCCAATCAATGAACCGCTGCCCTGCCGCGGCCCGAACACCCGCATGCTTTTCGGGGTTCACCAGAATGACGCCGTATTGATTGAACAAGCGCGGATCGCCTTCGACCAACACCTCAAGGTTTCCACGGTTGCCAAAGGATTCCCACGTCGCACGATCCGTCAGTGCATAAGCGTCCATGCCACTGGCCACATTTAACGTCGCGCCCATACCGGAACCCGTCTCGCGGTACCAAGTTCCCGATGCCGCAGCCGGATCCACTCCGGCAGCATCCCAGTGTCCTATTTCGGCCTTATGTGTACCGCTGTCGTCACCACGAGACGCAAAAGGAACTTCAGCCTCTGATATCGCGGTCAAGGCGGCCACAATGTTCGATCCGCCCTTCACCTTGGCCGGGTCTGACTTGGGCCCAACAAGAACAAAGTCGTTATACATCACATCGAAGCGTTCCACGCCCCAGCCATCTTCGACAAACTGTTCTTCGTCGGCCGTAGCATGGACCAGCAGAACATCACCGTCGCCATTGATCGCATTCCGGATCGCCTGACCCGTGCCAACGGCTACAACGCGCACATCGATCCCGGTTTCCGCTTCGAACCAGGGAAGGATGGAATCCAGCAGTCCCGAGTTTTGGGTCGATGTTGTTGATTGCACCACAATAAACGGTTCTTCGGCAAAAGCCGGGCCTGCAAACAGGCCAAGTGAAACCAATGCTGCCCGAAGGAAATTCCGGATCATTCCGATCTCCAAAACTACTGTTATGTTACCAAACCGCCTGCCAGATACCGGCGCGAGGCATCGCTTTGCGGGTCGTCCAATACCTGACGCGCAGCTCCGTGTTCAACGACGTGACCACCCTGCATCATGACGATGTCCGATGCCAGTCGACGCGCCTGTCCGATGTCATGGGTGACCATGACAATGCGCACCCCGCTCGCCGATGCGCGCAGGATCATTCGTTCAATCACCTGAGTGGCACTGGGGTCCAGCGCGCTGGTAGGTTCGTCAAGAAACAAGGTGTCCGGGTCCAGCGCCAGTGCACGCAGGATGGCCAGCCGCTGCGCTTCACCACCTGACAGGGATCTGGCCGACTGCCGTGCTTTACCTTCCAACCCGCCTTCGACCAGCAGTTCAGCGATACGCATCTTGCGGGCTGCACGCGGCATGCCCTGCCGTTTCAGAACAAAGTCCAGATTGGCTGCAACGGACCGGCGCAGCAGAACAGGCTGCTGGAAAACCATTGCCTGCCGCGCCTTATGATTGGCATTCAGAAGGACACCGCCCTGTTCGACATGCCCTTTGTCGGGCACGATCAATCCGTGCAGACACCGCAGCAATAGGCTTTTTCCAGCGCCATTCGGCCCAAGGATCAGGGTCGGTCCCGGGCCGCCCAATGTCAGGTGCGGAACGTCCAGCAACGCGCTTCCGTTGCGCGCTATCTGCACGCCTTTTACGGTGATGTGCCGTGCCATTTCAGAGACCAGATCACGCATGGCGCAATCCCTCCCGCTCAGCGCGCAGGCTGAGCGTGCTGACCATGGCGTTTACCGCCACGGCGATACCGATCAGTATTGCGCCGAGCGCCAGCGCCAGCGCCAGATTGCCCTTGGAGGTCTCCAAAGCGATGGTCGTCGTCATCACCCGCGTCACGTGGTTGATGTTGCCGCCAACGATTATTACCGCCCCAACCTCTGCAATGGCGCGGCCAAATCCGGCCAACAAGGCCGTGACCAATGCCAACCGCGCGTCCCACAGCAGCACCGGAACAGAGGCCAGACGCGATACACCCAAGGACCGGAGTTGTTCCGAGTATTCCTCGGCCAACATCTCAACCACCTGCCGCGTCAAGGCGGCAACGATTGGCGTCACCAGAACGACCTGCGCAATGATCATCGCGGTCGGTGTGTAGAGCAGTTCAAGAACCCCCAAAGGTCCCGACCGCGATAACATCAGATAGACCAGCAAACCCACGACAACCGGCGGGAAGCCCATCAGTGCATTCATGAGAATGATCAACACCCGTCGCCCAGGAAAACGCGCAACGGCCAATGCAGCGCCAACAGGCATGCCAATCAAAGCAGAAATCAGGACCGCGAAAATGGAAACTTTCAGGGACAGCAGCACAATCGCCCAAAGCTCTGGATCCCCATTCAGGATCAGAGCGATCGCGGCGCTGAATTCAACTGCAAAACCCTGCATTTTATCCGATCAATCTGACGTTTCGTACGAAATGCGCTGTTATTCATAGAATTCTACGCTTTTTCTAACTCAAGTACAGACACGATTCCGACACAAGAAACAGGAAACGCGGCCCCAATTGGGACCGCGCCAAATTCGCAGTGCGATAGAGATCAGTTCAGAGCGGCATCCGTGATCTGATGTGTCCAAGCGCCATCCGGTTGTTTGGTGATGACCGGGTCAGACCCACCCGCCAACAAAGTGGCAACGGTGCGCTCAAAATCGGCGGGGTCCAATGCGCCGTTCGACCCAGAGGTCAGCTTGGCGATTTCCCCCATCATGCGCTTTTGATGCTCTTCTGTCTGGGCACCGGTGGCGTCGTTCTCAAGCACGATATCGGCCGCCTCTTCCGGATGCTCCTCGGCATATTTCCAACCTTTCATGGAGGCACGGACGAAGCGCTCCATCTTGTCGACGAATGCCGCGTCGCTCAGGTTTTCTTCCAGCACGTATAGACCATCTTCGAGCGTCGCTACGCCCTGATCCTCATACTTGAAGGTCACCAACTCTTCAGGGGCGACACCCGCATCGATGACCTGCCAGTATTCGTTATAGGTCATGGTGCTGATGCAATCCGCCTGACGTTGCAGCAGCGGGTCGACGTTGAAGCCCTGTTTCAGAACTTCCACACCGCTTTCGCTTTTGCCGCCAGTGTCGATGCCAAGTTGGCTCATCCAACTCATGAACGGGAATTCGTTGCCAAAGAACCAAACGCCCAGCGTGCGGTTCTTAAGGTCTTCGGGCGAAGAAATCCCGGCATCCTTCCAGCAAGTCAGCATCATGCCCGAACTTTTGAACGGCTGCGCGATGTTCACCAGAGGCAAGCCCTTCTCCCGTGCGGCCAGCGCGGCGGGCATCCATTCAACGGTCACGTCAGCGCCCCCACCAGCGATCACCTGCGTCGGTGCGATGTCAGGGCCACCCGGCAGAATGGTGACATCCAACCCCTCTTCTTCATAGAACCCCTTGTCTTTAGCGACGTAATAACCCGCGAACTGCGCCTGAGTGACCCATTTCAGTTGCAGCGTCACCTCATCCGCAGCAAGGGCCGAACTGGCGGCCAGGCTAAAGGCAGCAATTGCCCCGCTGAGTAGCTTATTCATCTTCATCTCTCCTAGTTGCTGTTGGCGCCCCTTATTGGGGTCTGTTGAATTCCTTTTGTTATCCGCGTTGGGACGGGTGCCAGAATGTCACCGCCTTCTCTATCATTGCGACCAGCCCATAAAACGCGGTCCCGGCCAATGCGGCCACCACAATCTCGGCCCAGACCATATCCAGCGACAATTGTCCGACACTGGTTGAAATCCGAAAGCCCATGCCAAGCGTGGGTGAGCCAAAGAACTCTGCCACGATAGCGCCGATCAACGCCAGGGTGGTAGAAATCTTTAAGCCGTTGAAGATAAAGGGCATCGCGGCAGGTAACCTTAGTTTGAGGAAGCTCTGCCAATATGTCGCCGCATAGGTCTCCATCAGGTCACGTTGCATGGCCGTAGCCTCGCGCAGACCCGCCACGGTATTCACAAGCATCGGGAAGAACACCATCACCACAACAACAGCTGCCTTGGAATGCCAGTCAAACCCAAACCACATCACCAGAATGGGCGCCGTACCGACAATGGGCAGCGCGGCGACAAAGTTCCCAACAGGCAGCAGCCCCAAGCGCAAGAAATCCCAGCGATCCACAGCGATAGCCATCAGAAATGCTGCACTGCAGCCGATTAGATAGCCGCTGAGTGCCCCCTTGATGATGGTTTGCACAAAGTCGGCCCAAAGGATCGGAAGGCTGTCGGCAAAACGCACCGCAATAACGGACGGCGCTGGCAGAATGACCAAGGGAACATCGAGCCCTCGGACCACCAGCTCCCACATAGCGATGATGGTCAGGCCAAATATCATCGGTGCCAAAAAACGAACCGCGCGGCTATCAGCCTGAGGTCCGCTGGCGAGACGGCTGTTCAACCACCAACCAAATAGCCACAGGAAAACTGCAAAGAGAACAAGGATCATTGCGACATCCCCATCCGCTTTAGCACCAAGCGTTCAAGAACCCCAAGCAACCCGACCAGACAGGCCGCCAGAATAGCTGCTGCAAACAATGCGGACCAGATTTGAACCGTCTGGCCATAGTAGCTGCCTGCCAGCAAGCGCGCACCCAGCCCGGCGACGGCACCCGTCGGCAACTCACCCACGATAGCCCCCACTAATGATGCTGCGATACCAATCTTCAATGAGGTAAACAGATACGGCATCGAGGCCGGCAAACGCAGTTTCCAAAACCCCTGAGACCGGCTGGCATTATAGGTGCGCAGCAGATCCAGTTGCATTGCGTCGGGGCTGCGCAGCCCTTTCACCATACCGACCACGACAGGAAAAAAGCTCAGATAGGCCGAGATGATTGCTTTGGGGATGATCCCCTGAATGCCGATCGAGTACAACACCACGATGATCATCGGTGCCAGCGCGATGATGGGGATGGTCTGGCTGACGATGGCCCAAGGCATCACGGATAGGTCCATCACACGGCTATGCACAATCCCCACGGCCAGCAGAATGCCCAACCCCGTGCCAATCGCAAAGCCCAGCATAGTGGCACTGAGTGTCACCCAGGCATGATAGATCAATGATCTTTTCGAGGTGATTTTCTTCTCGACTGTTGTTTCCCACAACTCTTCAGCCACCTGATGCGGAGCGGGCAAGCGTGGTCGGTCTTGGTCCCAAGTCTCATCGATGGCGTAAGGATTGTCGAATACCAGTTCAAACTCGCTCATATCGCGCCGATCAACCGCCTTGGGCGGATCGACCTGCTCTCCTGCCCGTTCAAATTCCGTCAGGACGCCCTTGATGTTCATTGGCACGCTAGCGGCGTACCAAAACAGGATAATGACGCCCACGACAGTAAGGACAGCCCAGACAGCTCTGATCCCCGCACTAGTCATCTGTATGCCCCGCCCGCAGGCCTTCGCGCACGCGATGAGCGACTTCTATGAACTCAGGCGTGTCGCGAATATCTAACGGCCGCTCTTTCGGCAGAGGGCTGTCGATCACATCCGTTATCCGCCCTGGACGGGGGCTCATCACCACGATCTTGGTGCTGAGATACACGGCCTCAGGGATCGAGTGCGTGACGAAGCCGATGGTCTTTTCCGTCCGCGCCCAAAGCGCCAGAAGCTGTTCGTTCAGATGATCGCGCACGATCTCGTCCAACGCCCCAAACGGTTCGTCCATCAGAAGGATATCCGCATCAAATGCCAGCGCCCGAGCGATGCTGGCACGTTGTTGCATGCCGCCCGATAGCTGCCACGGGAATTTCCCTCCAAACCCTTCAAGATCAACAAGTTCCAGAACGTTCTTTACACGCTCATCCTGCTCGGCAGCGGAATACCCCATGATCTCAAGCGGTAGCTTGATGTTCTTGGCGATGGTCCGCCACGGGTATAGCCCCGCTGCCTGAAACACGTACCCATAAGCCCGGTTCCGCCGCGCCTCGTCCGGAGTCATACCATTGACCGTCAGGGTACCCCCGGTCGGTGTTTCAAGCGCCGCGATACAGCGCAGAAAGGTGGTTTTGCCGCAGCCCGACGGGCCGATGAAACTGACGAATTCGCCCTTATCAACGGTCAGGTTCACATCCTTTAGCGCGTGAATTGGCCCGTCATTGGTCTGGAAGGTCAGGTCAAGGCCTTGCGCCTGTACCACTGCTTGATTGGAGGCTGCTTCACTCATGCACATTCATTCTGTTGGTATTTCATTACTTCGGAAACGCGACGCGTTTCCTGTCGCCTCAGGATCAACAATCCAATCAGCATCGACGATGGTAGTAGAAACCAGATACTGCTTTCCCAGCCTGGCGTATGGAGGAGATTGTTTTCTGAGAACTCGCCATGCACAAGTGCGCCAGTTAGCCAGCAGACCAGAATTGCGCATCCTGAGGCCGCCACAACGGAGGCAGAACTCGCGCGATCGATCTGGTGTAAAAAGCCCCGGACGCCAAGATACGCAACAAAACTTGGAAACAGCCCCACAAGCACATAACTCAGCCACGCTATCGGAAAAAGTAGCGCAACCCCTGCAGCAAGCGCGACGCCATTGTCGAAACTGATTGATGCACCGCCAACAAATATCTGGGCGAAAGCCAGGACTATAGCCCCAAGGATTGCCGCGATGCCCGACACGACCAAAAAGAAGGCAAAACGAAAAACGCCGGGGCGCCAGTACCCTCGCAATTCGACCAGCTTTTCCTCAGGGCCTTCTGTCTCAGACACAATTGCGTTGTCTGGTCGAGCATCTGTCTCTTCGTCTGCATTTCCCCGTACGATTACAAAAAATCCCGCAAGCACAGCGGCCGGAACCATCGCCAGTAAGTACACACTGTCATAAAGAAACTGCAGCCAGATATTGCCCTCCGGATTGGCCAGGTAGATAGCCAAAACGAAAAGAACCCACCCCAAAATCCCCAGTGTCCCTGAGACAATCAAATTGGAGGGACCCGGTTTAAGCCCAAATCTACGGCAAAGCACATGCAAAGCTTTTTGAACGAAGAACCCAGGCAATACAGCTGCCAAGGCGATCGGCAACCACACAACAGTGGCGTAAAATTGCTGCAGCCGCACCCAAGAACCAAGCTGAACAAATGGAACACGTTCCCAACCAACGATTGGCCAGACAAATGGAAGCGCAAGAGCGAACTGAAACGCCAGGAAGACGGACGCCAGTACAAAGACAAAAAAGCGCTTAAATCTGATATCACCTTGTTTGTGGTATTTCATGATGCTTGTTCAAACCAACCTGGCAATTCTTGCGTACCTTTGTCGATTGGTAGGCCATTTATCTCTTGTCGGACACCCATCATACGCCCGTCGCCGGGATGCCCGACCTTTCAACCGGCCGCGGCGCGGTCAGCTCTTTCCAGGTGCTCAGCGCCTTGTTCACGGTTGTATTGGCCTCACGCGCCACAAAGTCACCGTGACCTTCCTGCGTGCGAATTTCGCCGTCATGCACGGCCACCTGTCCCCGCGACAGGGTAAAGCGCGGCAGGCCTTTGACCTCTTTGCCCTCGAACACGTTGTAGTCGATCGAGGATTGCTGTGTATCAGAGCTGATCGTCTTGCTCTTTTCGGGATCCCAAACCACCAAATCCGCATCAGCGCCGATAAGAACGGCTCCTTTTTTCGGATAGCAATTCAAAATCTTAGCGATGTTAGTTGAAGTCACTGCCACAAATTCGTTCGGCGTCAACCGTCCGGTGTTTACGCCATGTGTCCACAGCATGGGCATCCGGTCTTCAAGTCCGCCGGTGCCGTTGGGGATCTTGGTAAAGTCGCCTACTCCATACCGTTTCTGTTCCGTCGTAAAGGCGCAGTGATCCGTGGCCACAACACTCAGCGATCCCGATTGCAGGCCATTCCACAGACTGTCCTGATGTTGCTTGTTCCGGAACGGAGGGCTCATGACCCGACGTGCCGCATGATCCCAATCCTGGTTGAAGTATTCGCTCTCATCCAACGTCAGGTGTTGGATCAGAGGTTCACCCCAGACCCGCTTGCCCTGCAATTTGGCCCGCCGGATCGCCTCATGCGCATCCTCACAGGACGTATGCACCACATAAAGTGGCACCCCTGCCATATCGGCGATCATGATGGCGCGGTTTGTCGCCTCGCCCTCAACCTGCGGCGGGCGGGAATAGGCATGCGCCTCGGGGCCGTTGTTCCCCTCAGCAAGTAGCTTGGCACTGAGTTCCGCCACCACATCGCCGTTCTCGGCATGGACCATCGCAATACCGCCCAGTTCGGATAGGCGCTTGAACGAGGCGAACAGCTCGTCATCATTCACCATCAACGCGCCTTTGTAGGCCATGAAGTGCTTGAACGTGTTGATGCCGCGCGTCTCGATCACCGTCTTGATGTCATCGAACACCTGCTCCCCCCACCAGGTCACGGCCATATGGAAGGAATAGTCACAGTTCGCGCGGGTGGATTTGTTGTCCCAGCGCTTCAGCGCGTCTAACAGACTTTCGCCGGGGTTTGGCAGCGCGAAATCGACGACCATCGTGGTGCCGCCCGCCAAAGCAGCTCGTGTTCCGCTTTCGAAATCGTCACTGGAATAGGTACCCATAAAGGGCATCTCAAGATGTGTATGCGGGTCAATCCCGCCGGGCATGACGTAGCAGCCTGTGGCATCCAATTCCTTGTCGCCCTTCAAACCCAGACCGATTTCAGTGATAATGCCGTCCTCGACTTTGACATCTGCTTTGTAGGACAGATCGGCGGTAACGACAGTTCCGTTCTTGATCACAGTAGACATGTTCTTCTCCCTGCGGGCGCTTTGCGCCTCATGTTGTTTTGACGTGAGAACCCGGCGGTCAGGCCGATTCCCTTTTATTCAACGATTTCTGCGGTTTCGACGACGGCGTGAAGCAAGACATCCGCACCTGCTGCGGCCCATTCCTTGCTGATCTCTTCGGCTTCGTTGTGGCTCAATCCGTCGACACACGGACACATGACCATCGCGGTCGGCGCGACACGGTTGATCCAGCAGGCATCATGCCCTGCGCCCGAGATGATATTGGTGTGCGAGTATCCCAGCCGCTCTGCCGCATCGCGAACCGCTGCAACGCAGCCTTGGTCAAACTTCACCGGATCAAACCCGCCAACCTTTTCAAATTCGATCTGCAGGCCCATCTCATCGACGATATCTTCTGCCGCCACGCGCAGACGGTTTTCCATATCAGTGATGACGTCCAGTTCGGGCGAGCGGAAATCAACCGTGAACACAGCCTTGCCGGGGATCACGTTACGAGAGTTTGGGTAAACATCGATATGCCCAGCTGCGCCAACAGCGTGAGGTGCGTGGGACCACGCTATCTCGTCTACCTTCTCCAGAATGCGCGCCATCGCCAGCCCGGCATTCTTGCGCATTGGCATCGGAGTCGAGCCGGTATGAGCGTCCTTGCCGGTCACAGTGACCTGAGTCCAACTCAGCCCCTGCCCGTGCGTGACGACGCCGATATCCTTGCCCTCGGCCTCAAGGATTGGCCCCTGTTCGATATGCAACTCGAAGAAAGCGTGCATTTTGCGGGCACCGACCTCTTCATCACCACGCCAGCCGATGCGGCTCAGTTCGTCACCGAACTTCTTGCCCTCGGCATCCTCGCGATCATAAGCCCAATCCTGAGTGTGCATTCCAGCAAACACGCCCGAGGACAGCATCGCCGGAGCGTATCGGGTGCCCTCTTCATTGGTCCAGTTGGTCGCCACGATCGGGTGTCTCGTCTTAATCCCCAGATCGTTGAGAGTGCGGATGATCTCAAGCCCACCAAGCACGCCGAGCACGCCGTCATACTTGCCGCCGGTTGGTTGCGTATCCAGGTGCGAGCCGACATAGACCGGAAGCGCTTCGGGATCGGTCCCTTCGCGGCGGGCAAACATGTTGCCCATCTGGTCCAACCCCATGGTGCAGCCCGCATCCTCACACCAGCTCTGGAACAAGGCGCGCCCTTCCGCATCCTCATCCGTTAGGGTCTGGCGGTTGTTGCCGCCCGCAACGCCGGGGCCGATCTTGGCCATCTCCATCAGGCTGTCCCAAAGTCTGTCGCCATTGATCCTGAGGTTTTGCGCCGGAGCTGCCATCTTGTTCTTCCCTGTTGCTTGCGATTTGGCTCGCTTTTGGTGTCTTGATTTGACCATCTGGTCAAACTCACGCTATCACGGGTTCGACATCAGTCAAGAAATTGCATGGTGCCGCTGCAAAAAACGGCTTAGATCGCCCTCGCTTGACGGAAAAAGAGACAGTCAGGAAACATGCCCAAAGACCGCGCCCCAACCCGAATTCAGAAAAAGAACCGCGCCGCGATTCTCGAAGCCGCACTGAATGTGTTCTCGGCGCATGGTTTCCGAGGTGCGACTGTAGATCAGATCGCGACCGAGGCTGGGCTGAGCAAGCCGAACCTGCTGTATTACTTCCCGTCGAAAGAGGCGATCCACACCGCCCTGCTGTCGGGCCTGCTCGAGACGTGGCTGGCGCCTCTGCATGATCTGGATGCGGATGGGGATCCGATGGAGGAAATCCTCGCCTATATCCGTCGCAAGCTGGAAATGAGCCGGGATTTACCCCGCGAAAGCCGCTTGTTCGCGAACGAGCTGGTTCAGGGCGCACCGCGCATTCACGCGTCGTTGTCGAACGACCTTAAAACACTGGTGGATGAAAAAACGGCAATACTCACGCAATGGATGGACGAGGGTAAAATCGCGCGCCTGCATCCCCATCACCTGATTTTCTCAATCTGGGCGCTGACCCAGCACTACGCGGATTTTGACGTTCAGGTTCGCGCGATCCTAGGCGACGAGGACCCCTTTGAGGGGGCCGAGCCGTTTATCGACACCCTCTACCGGAAACTTTTGACGCCATAGCGGGATCGTCGCCCGGTTCTCAACTAATTTTCGCTGAATGCCATACGTTTTTGACGATCATGTAATTGTCCAGCCCCTCGGTACCGCCTTCGCGACCGTAACCACTTGATTTCACTCCACCAAAGGGGGTTTCCGGCATGGATGCCTCCAGCGTGTTGATCGACAGGTTGCCAACCTCAACCTCATCGATCAACCGGTCGATGTAGTCCGCACGATTTGTAAACGCATAGCCAGCCAGCCCATAGGGCACCGAGTTTGCTTTACCGATTGCGTCATCCAGCGAGGACACGGGATTGATCACAGCGACCGGACCAAAGGGTTCCTCCTGCATGATCCGGGCGTTGTCGGGCACGTTCAGCAAGACAGTGGGCTGAAAGAAAAACCCTTTATCACCATGTTTGGCCCCGCCCGTGGCAACCTCCGCGCCCTTTTCACGGGCGTCTTCCACCAATTCGGTCAGCGCAGGCACCCGGCGGTTATTGGCCAGAGGACCCATTTCGACATTTGGGTCCATACCGTTTCCGACAACAGTTGCCGCAGCGCGTTCAACGAAAGTTGTCGCATAATCTTCAAAGATGCTCTCATGCGCAAAGAACCTTGTGGGCGATGTGCAGACCTGCCCGGCGTTGCGCATTTTTCGAACGGCGCTAGAGACCCCCGCCGTTTGCACATCTGTATCTTCGCAGACAATGACAGGGGCGTGGCCGCCCAGTTCCATCAGAACCGATGTCATGTGTTCCGAGGCCAAGGTGGTCAGATGCCGCCCCACAGCGGTTGAACCGGTGAAAGCCACTAGCCTGACCGGCTCCTGCGGAATGAGATGGCCTGAGATTTCTGCCGGCTTCCCGAACACCAGGTTCAAAACGCCCGCAGGAAGACCGGCATCCTCAAAGGCTTTTGCAATATGTATTGCGCCTGCGGGTGTTTCTTCCGCCGCTTTCAGGATGATCGAGCAGCCCGAGGCCAGCGCCCCAGCGATTTTGCGCGCTGGCTGACTCATCGGGAAGTTCCAGGGTGAGAAGGCCGCGACGACACCGATAGGCTGGTGTTGAACGGAGAACTTGTGGCCCGGAGCCGCAGGGATGACCCGCCCATAAGTCCGCATCGCCTCGCCCGCGTCCCACTCAAAGAACTCGGCCCCCCTGATCACTTCGAGCCGAGCCTGTTTCAAAGGTTTACCGTGTTCCAGTGTGATGGCATGGGCGATTACTTCCTGACGTTCGCGCATCAGCGCGGCGGCCCGGAGGATAGTGTCAGAACGTTCGCGCGGTGAGGTGCTTCTCCATACACGGAACCCTTTGACAGCCGCTTCCAGTGCGTCGTCCAAATCCTGCATCGACGCGCAAGGAAGGCGTCCGATTTCCTCTTCTGTTGCCGGGTTCACAACGGGAATATCCCGGCTTGTTGTCCGCCATTTTCCAGCGATGAACAGCTTAAGCTCAGGATACATGAAACCGACGCCTCCGATTTTGACCATTTCAAATCACGCAATGGCTGGCATTACTTCAAGTGAATTGGGGGAATACTGATATCAATTTGGCGAATACCTGACTTCATTTCTGTTTCACCGCCTGATGCAGCGCTGCCTTGAAGGCCCGACCCGCTGGGGAAAGATCGGCATCCGCCCGGAACGAGACACCAATCGGCCCCTGCCCAAATGGGACGTCCCAATCCAGCGGCGACAAGTAGCCGTGGGCAATGTCCTGCGAAACGACCTCGGCCGGCATAAGCCCGATCAGATCGCGCGACTGCAGAAGGGCCCGGTTGGTCAGGTAGGATACGGATTCGATCATCACGGGCGGGACGTATTGCTGCTGGCCAACAAAGAAATGGTCAAGCTGACGCCTCAGCGTGGTTTCAAGCGGTGGCACAATCCAGCCAAAAGGTTTGGTTTGCGCGAATGAGATGTTCTGACGTTCGGCCAAGGGGTGCTGATTGCCGACAATCGCCAGTATGCGGTCCTCAAACAGCTTTTCCTGCCTGATCTTGTCGCGATGCCGATGGGATGGCAGGCGCCCGACCACCATATCGATCTCGCCCGAAAGCAACCGTGGCATCAGGACTTCGTTCGTGCCTTCATTAATCTTGATGGCCACGTTCGGACGGTCAGCGAGCAGGATTTCAATAGCCGTTGGCAGAAGGCTGGTCGACGCTGCCAGCAAAGTGCCTACCACAACGCGGCCTGCATTTCCTTCGTTCAGGTCGTCCAGTTCCTGCGCGGCGTTCGAGACCTGCGCAAAGATCAGTTTGCCATGACGGATCAGGGTTTCTCCAAACACAGTCGGGATCACGCCTCGATTGGTTCGGCTAAACAGCTTGACCTCAAAATCCAGTTCAAGATCCTGAATCATCTTGGTTGCTGCGGGTTGTGAAATGCCTAGTTCACGTGCTGCGTTCTGGATGTTGCCATGCGCACCCACCGCAACCAGCAGGCGCAGTTGGCGCAGTTTCAACCGGGTCAGGGCGCGATCGACGATGCGTGAGTGACGTCCCACCATGGTCAGATCACAATTGGGTCCAGAAGCTGTTCGACCTTGGCCACCACGCTCATGGCCGCCAGGGCAGAACTACGTGGATTGTCCGGCAGGGACTTCCCGCTGATCTGGAAATGAAACCGCCCGAATTCGCCTTGGGCCTCGATCTCGTGAGTGTTGCCGGTGGCTGAAGGGTCCGCGATCAGTTGAACCTGTGTGTCGTCGAATCCTAACCCAGCCAAAGCGACTGCCGCCGCCACGTTTGCGTTTTTGGGGTAATTCAACGCGGCCTCACGAGCGGTGCCATTGAAATGCGCTTCCGCCTTGATGAGATTTTCGAGGTCTAACTTGTCCTCAGCCATTGAACCCTTCCAGCCTTGCGGTGACTTGCGCCCGACATAGATAACCTTGTCCAACTTGCCGGTCGCAGCTGCACCAAGACAATCCAGCGCCCCGATGGCGCCACTGGCCAGATACAGCTTGGCCCCCGAGCCGCGAGCAGAGGCTTCCAACGCATCCGCGACTTGCCGATCCGCCAATGCGCCAATGGATACAGTGATCATATCAATGCCACGGGACAAAACCTGAGGACCGTACTCCGCCAACGCCTGATGGCCCGCGCAGTCGATCACCAGATTTGCTCTGGAAGTGAGATCTTTTACAGAACCCACAAATAAATCCGGATCCTGCGAAACGCTGCTTGCGCGAACCAGAACCGCATGAACCTGATGCCCTCGCGCCTGAATGGCATCCAAGACATGCTGCGCGATCGCGCCTTTTCCAATCAATCCAATCTTCATGCGGCAAACTTAACCCAGCGCCAAAGATTCCTAAATTGATATTCTATGGATATTCTAATTTCTGATATCCAATTCCCAGCTTTCGCATTGGATCAGACGATATGATCGGGCTTTCTTAGCATGATAACTAAAAGGTCCGCCTGATATGAATTACTCTAAACACGATGCAAAAGCCTATGCGCGCGAGCACATGACCGGAATCTGGGCGGCGGCCCTGAACCCGTTCAACGATGATTTGTCACTGGATGAGGCAGGCCTGAGGTCAAACATTCGTCACTGGATCGACGATCTGGATATTCAGGGCCTGTTCGTGGCGGGGAAACAGGGCGAGTTTTTTTCGATGAGCCTTGATGAGCGCAAGCGCAACTTTGAAATTGCGGTCGATGAATGCGCGGGCAAGGCCGGTGTGATCGTCTCGGTCTCGGACCAGAACATGGACACGGCGCTGGAACTGGCACGACATGCGCAAAATTGCGGGGCCGATTACATCGTCCTGCACGCCCCTGTTCTTAGCTTTGTTCAGGATCGTGGGGAGGTTTTGTACCAGTACTACAAACGGTTCTGCGATGAGCTCGATATCGGGATTGCGATGTGGAGCCACCCGGACAGCGGTTACCTGATGCAGCCCGAGGAATGTGCTCGGATTGCCGATCTGCCGAACATCGTGGCCATCAAATACTCTGTCCCGCGCGAGATGTACGTGAAACTGACCCATATGGTGGGCGACAGAATCCATGTCTCGACCTCGGCCGAACATGAATGGTTGGACAATATTCTGGAACTGGACTGGAAACTGTACCTGTGTTCGTCGCCACCCTATCAGATCCAGACCAAGAACGATCAGCGCATGAACGAATACACGCGACTGGCTTTTGCGGGCAAAGCGGACGAGGCGCGCAGGGTGTTTGACAGCCTGAACCCGGTGCGCGACGCGATGAAGCGGACCAAACCTGCGGACAAACCCACCGCGTTTGGCAAGTACTGGCAAGAGCTTCTGGGTCAGACCGGAGGGCGCGTGCGCGCGCCCATGCTGGAACTAACGGATGCGGAAAAAGAGATCATTCGCAAAGGGTTCGAGGAATGCGGCTTAAAGCCCTAACCGCATCGATATAAGCAAATCGGATATCTAGATGCGGATAAATTCTTTGCGGTTATGAAAAAACCGGCCAAACTTCTGCAAACAGGGAGTGGGACATGTCGAAGTTAAGAGCTTTCAACTTTCAGAAATGGATTGATGAGCACCGTCACCTGCTGAAACCGCCGGTCGGCAACCAACAGATTTGGGAGGACGCGGACCTGATGGTCACCGTCGTCGGTGGGCCGAACAAACGGACAGACTATCACGACGATCCAGTTGAAGAGTTCTTCTACCAGCTTGAGGGCGACATGGTACTGAAGCTGTATGACGGAGGGGAATTCTATGACGTTCCAATCCGTGAGGGCGAGATTTTCCTGCTACCGCCGCATGTGCGCCATTCTCCGCAAAGGCCCCAGGAAGGATCCATCGGTTTGGTCATTGAACCTAAGCGGCAAACCGGCGAGTTGGACGCGATCGAATGGTATTGCTTCGAATGCGGCACCCGCGTTCACCGGGCCGAGATGCAATTGCAGTCCATCGTCAAAGACTTGCCGCCAGTCTACGAAAAATTCTATGCATCGGAAGAAGACCGAACATGCCCGAACTGCCAGACAGTGCATCCGGGAAAAGAGCCACCAGAGGGCTGGGTCACACTCTGACAAAAACAAAACAACAGGGAAGAACATGAAACATTTTGCTAAGATCGCCGCATCGGCTGCAGCGCTTGCTGTGACATCGCTGGCCGCACACGCAGATGAATTCCGTCTGGGCCTGATCACGCCACCTCCGCATATTTGGACCAAAGCAGCCGAGTCCTTTGGGGCAGAGTTGAACGAAGCCAGCGGCGGTGCACACTCTGTATCCGTTTTCCCCGCCCGTCAGTTGGGCAACGAGGCCGAGATGCTGCAGCAATTGCAGACCGGCGCGCTGGACATGGCCTTCATGACCGTGGCCGAGGTATCGAACCGGGCGCCAGAGCTGGGGGCCTTCTACGCCCCCTATCTGGCGGATGACATCGGCCACGCGGGGCGCATCCTGCGTTCGGAAACTGCCAAATCGATGCTGGAGCCCCTGCCCGGTCAGGTGGGCGTTGTCGGCGTTGGCTATGGTATGGTGGGGCTTCGCCAGATCGTCAGCCGGGGTGATGTGTCTTCGGCAGAGGATCTCTCGGGCTTGAAACTGCGGATCACACCGTTCACTCCAATCCTGGATTTCTACAACGCGGTCGGAGCTGCTCCGACGCCGATGCCGCTGCCTGCGGTCTATGACGCGCTGGCCAATGGGCAGGTCGACGCCATTGATATGGATGCCGAGCTGATCTGGGTGCTGAAGTACTACGATCACGCCGACACGATCGTTCAGTCTGATCACATGATGTTCCCGATGGTTGGGCTGGTCTCGGCCAAGGTTTGGGCTGGATTGTCCGAGGAAGACCGCGCGATGATCGGTGATCTGATGGCCAAGCATGTTGACAGCACCATCGACGCCTATGTCGCCAACGAAGCAAAATGGCTGGAACAGATTGAAGGCACCGGTAAGGCTTATAAAAAGGTCGATGCCTCATTCTTTGGCGGCGCGATTGAGGAATGGAACGGCATCTGGTCCGAAAAGACCTCCTCCCTTGACGCGCTGCGGGAGACTGCGGCAGAAACCAAATAAAGTTGAACGTTTCAGGGAAAGGGCGCGGGTCGATCCTGCGCCCTTTTGCATAGGGGATCGGGGATGTTGTACCGGCTGTCAGCTACTTGGGCGCGGGTTGAATTGTGGTGTGCCGCAGCACTTGCGGTTTGCGTCACCTTGCTGATCTTGCTGAATGTCGTCACCCGCACCGCTGGTAACGCGCTGTTCTGGGTGGATGAGCTGGCGATCTATGCGATGGTGTGGATGACATTCCTTGGTGCGTCCGCCGCGCTGCATCACCGAAACTCAGTCTCGATCACGATCCTTGTTGATGTGGTTCCTTCTAAGGCCCGGGCAATCATCCAGAAGGCGGTCGACATTGTTGTCTTCATTTTTGCCGTCGCGATGCTGTGGTTCTGCTGGCGCTGGTTTCTGCCATTGGACATCGCCCGTGCCGGGTTCGATGCCATGGAGTTTCAGGGCAATACGTTCAACTTCATCTATGCCGAGCCGACTTCGACTCTTGGGCTGCCAAAGTTTCTGTTTTGGCTCGTGATGTGGCTATTTGCCTTGGGGGCCACTCTGCACTCCACGATGCATCTTCTGACGCGTCCCGGACGAGGGTCACCCGCATGAGCCCGATTGTCTTTCTGGCCACCCTGCTGCTGTCGGTGCCCGTCGCCATCGTGCTGGCGATAACGGCAATCTGGTACATCTGGGAAAGCGGGAACACGGTTCTCTATGACAGTTTCGCCCAGAAGATGTTTGGCGGACTGGAAAACTACGGCCTGTTGGCCATCCCACTGTTCATGCTGACCGGAGAATTGATGAATGAAGGCGGCATGACGCGCCGTCTGGTCGCTTTGGCACGCGTGTTCGTGGGCGGGTTTCGGGGTGGGCTGGCCTATATCAACCTGCTGGCGAATATGTTCATGGCTGCCATCATCGGCTCGGCCACCGCACAGATCGCTGTGATGTCCCGCGCGATGGTCCCCGCGATGGAGGAAGAGGGCTATAGCAAGGGCTTCGCTGCCGCCACGACAGCGGCCGGGGGCCTATTGGCCCCGGTCATTCCACCGTCGATGATGTTTGTCATCTTTGGCGTTCTGGCTCAGATTCCTATCGGCGACATGTTTATTGCCGGGATCATTCCTGGACTTCTTATGGCTGGCGCATTTGCGCTGGTAATCACGTTAATTGGTTGGGTTCAGCAATTCCCCAAGGGTGTCTGGATGTCCCGAAAAGACGCCGTACAAGCCTTGATCGCCGCGCTGCCCGCCATGCTGATCCCGGTTTCGATCATCGGCGGCATTCTGTTCGGCATTGCAACACCAACGGAATCCGCCGCCATCGCCTCGCTAATCGCATTTCTGGTCGGGTGGCTGATTTACGGAGATCTGAAGCCGCAGAATCTGGGCGAGATGTTCAAGCGAACAGCCGCAAATGCGTCGATGATCCTGTTCATGATCGCCGCGGCCAGCGTATTTGGCTGGGTCATTATCTACGAGGAGATACCTCAGCAGTTGGCGGGGTTGATCACATCCATCACATCCGATCCGTTCATATTTCTGCTGATCGTAAATGCCGCCTTGCTGTTGGTGGGGATGGTGATCGACGGGATCGCGGCTATCATTCTGATCACACCCATTTTGTTGCCGATTGCAATTGGGTCCTACGACATCAGCCCCTATCAATTCGGCGTGGTCGCCTGCCTGAACCTGGTTCTTGGCCTGCTGACGCCACCTGTAGGAATTGGCCTCTATATCGCCTCATCCATGAGCGGCACGACACCCGGAGCGATCCTGAAATCGCTTTGGCCTTTCCTGATTGCCGTGGCAGCCGTGTTAATTCTGCTCAGCTATGCGCCGATCTTGTCCACCTATTTGATCTAGGGAGTCCAAAACGCCAGCGCAGGTCTTTAGAGGCGCTGTGGATCTGATCGCATTCCGTCATCAGCGGCTGCTCTGGTAAAGGGCCGCTCTGCGGCCCCTTATCGTTTCGCCAATCGACCTTACTCGGCCGCTTTCGCCATCGGGTTGTTTGGATGGGTCGTCCAGTTCGCATATTCCGGCTGAACTTCCCGTCCGGTGCGCGGATCTACCTCTCCGGCAGCCATAGGCACCATCGAGATGCAGCCGTCGACCGGGCAGACATCCACGCACAAGTTACAGGCGACGCATTCGTCGTCCATGACTTCAAAAACGCGATCGTCGGACATGGAAATCGCCTGGTGGCTGGTATCTTCGCACGCGGCATAGCAGCGCCCGCATTTGATGCACTGGTCCTGATCGATCTTGGCCTTGGCCACATAGTTCAGGTTCAGATACTGCCAGTCCGTAACGTTGGGAACAGCCAGACCAACGATTTCCGAGACGTCTTTGTAGCCTTTTTCGTCCATCCACTTGGACAGACCGGCAGTCAGCTCATCAATGATCTTGAACCCATAGGTCATTGCCGCGGTGCAGACCTGAACGGTCCCACATCCCAGCGCCATGAACTCTGCCGCATCACGCCATGTGGTCACGCCACCGATACCTGAAATCGGCAGACCATGCGTCGCTTCCGCACGCGAAATCTCGGATACCATGGACAGAGCGATCGGCTTAACAGCCGGGCCGCAATAACCACCGTGGCTGCCTTTGCCGTCAATCGAAGGCTCGGGGCTGAACGTGTCCAGATTGACGCTGGTGATCGAGTTGATCGTATTGATCAGCGAGACCGCATCCGCACCACCGTTTCGCGCCGCCTCGGCGGGCTTGCGGATATCGGTGATGTTCGGCGTCAGCTTCACGATAACCGGGCGGCCATAATACTGCTTGCACCAGCGGGTCACCATCTCGATATACTCCGGCACCTGCCCCACGGCAGATCCCATGCCGCGTTCGCTCATCCCGTGCGGGCAGCCAAAGTTCAGTTCGATCCCGTCTGCACCGGTTTCTTCGACGCGCGGCAGGATGGCTTTCCACGCCTCTTCCTCACACGGCACCATGATCGAAGCGATCAGCGCGCGATCCGGATAGTCGGCTTTGACCCGCGCCATTTCTTCCAGGTTCACTTCAAGCGGCCGGTCTGTGATCAGCTCGATGTTGTTCAGCCCCAACAACCGCCGGTCCGCGCCATAGATCGCGCCGTAGCGCGGCCCGTTCACGTTTACGACCGGCGGCCCCTCGGACCCCAGCGTTTTCCAGACTACGCCGCCCCACCCGGCCTCGAACGCGCGGCGGACGTTGTATTCCTTGTCCGTCGGTGGTGCCGAGGCAAGCCAGTAAGGATTGGGGCTGGAAATACCCAGAAAGTTTGTTGTCAGATCGGCCATGGCTTCTCCCTTCCCGGCTCAGCCGGTTTTCTTGAATATCATTTCGGTCGGACGAATGCGCCCGGCCTTCAGGTTCGTGACGTAGTTTTGGAACTTTTCAGGCGCCGTCTCGCCCATCATCAGGTGGATGCCCAAGGGCGGCGGGCCGCTTTCGGCGATGCGCGCAAACACCTCTTCGAAAAAGGTAAGCGCGAATTCGGTCCGGTCTGTCTCAGAGACCAATTCGAGGCCCGCCGCAGCGGCGGCTTCTTTGTAAACCTCTGGCGCATCGACAAAGGATGTCTCGGCAACAGTTGACCATGGCAAAGGATAGGCCAGTGGCTCGGCAATTTCCCCACCCATCACATCAAACAGGGCAAAGGTCCCATCCCAGGCCAGCGCGCGCGAGACTTCCGCGAAAAGGCCAGCCTTGTTTTCGATGTTCATCCCAACATGCATCATGACGGCAAGATCGAAGCCTGCATCCGGAACAGGCATGTCCAGTGCGCTGCCAACCAGAAAACTCGTCTTTTCGGAATGCCCGACAAGTTCACTTAAAGCAGTAGCCGTTTCGACAAATTCAGGCGTCAGGTCGACCCCGGTGACTGTCGAGTCATAACGATCCACGATGTACCGCGACGTCCCACCAATGCCGCTGCCGACATCCAGCACACGGGTCGCGTGGGTCGGCGAAAGCTGGGCAAACAGGTTGTCCGTCGCAAGAACACCGCCGGTATGGAACTCATCACCTGCCTTGAGGTCGGCAACTGTCGCCGCATTTGGATCAATGCCACTGGCTTTGAGCGCCTCACGCATGCGTTCCGTAAGAGCACCAGTTGTATAGTGTTGCGCAACAGCTTGTTCGATCTGGGACATGAGGATACCTCAGCAGCGAATGGGATGGGGTGAATGCCCCATCCTATCACGAAACGAGCGTTGCGTGGATGTCCATCGCCGCATCCCGGCCCTCGGCCACTGCGGTCACGGTCAGGTCTTCGCCACCCGCTGCACAGTCGCCTCCGGCCCAGACACCATCCATCGATGTGCGCCCGGCCCCGGTCACGGCGATCTTGTTGCCGTCCAGCTTCAGCGCCTCGGGGGCGCCATCCAGCTTTTGACCGATCGCCTTTAGGACCTGATCAGCTGGGACGCGGATCATCTCTCCGGTGCCCGAAAGCTGCCCGTCGTGGCTGGACGTGTACTCCAGTTCGATCTCTACCGCTGCCCCGTTTCCATGCACGGCCACGGGCTGCACGTTGGTCATGATCTTGACGCCATGCGAAGACGCTAGGTCTTGCTCGTACCGGCTGGCACCCATTGCATCACGGCCACGGCGGTAAGCGATGGTGACATGTTCGGCGCCCAGCAATTTCGACTTCACCGCAGCATCCACGGCAGTCATGCCGCCGCCAATCACCACAACATTGCGACCGACCGGCAGGTTCGACAGGTCAGAGGCTTGCCGAACGTCCGAGATGAAATCGACCGCGTGGCGGACGCCGTCCAGGTCCGCCCCTTGCGAGCGCAGGGCGTTCACCCCGGCCAGACCGATGGACAGGAATACAGCATCGTAACTCTCGACCAGACCTTCAAGCGAGATACCTTCACCCAAAACTGATCCGGTCTCAATAGAGATGCCACCGATTTTCAGTAGCCAATCGACCTCGGCCTGCGCAAAATCGTTCGTCGATTTGTACGCGGCGATCCCGTATTCGTTCAGCCCGCCGGGCTTGGGGCGACTTTCGTGGATCACAACGTCATGGCCCAGCATCGCCAATCTGTGCGCACAGGCCAGGCCGGCAGGCCCCGCCCCGATCACAGCAACGGTTTTACCCGTGGGTGCAGACCGCTCAAACGGATGATCGCCACCAACCATGACACTGTCTGTTGCGTAGCGCTGCAAGCGACCGATCTCAACCGGTTGACCTTCGGCGGTTTCGCGCACACAGGCCTCTTCGCACAATGTCTCGGTGGGACAAACACGGGCGCACATTCCACCCAGAATGTTCTGCGCCAGAATGGTTTCACCCGCAGCTTCGGGCTGACCGGCCTGGATTTGGCGCATGAACAGCGGAATGTCGATGTCTGTCGGACAGGCTGTGACGCATGGCGCGTCGTAACAAAAATAGCACCGATCCGCTGCCACAGCGGCCTCATGAGAGGCCAGTGGCGGATGCAGATCCGTGAAATTCGAGGTCAGCTCATCGCTGGACAGCCGCCCGGAGACAATGCCGGGGGCAATCTGGCCCTGTGCCATCACTCTACTCCCTGTAGATATGTTCGTTGTGACCTCAGCTTGCCACAATCTGATTTTTTATCAAATGGTAAAATTTGCCAAATGGTCAAAAAAAGAAAAACCAGGCAAATCGGCCCGGTTTTTCACAAAAATTGCCTGTTTTTCTTGCAAATGACCTATCAGATCATTTGGGCCAGATGTCCGGTTTTCGTCCAAATACGAGCACCGGACGGTCCTGCAACCGCAGTCGACCGCGTGCCCGGCGGCAATCTCAGCCAATCCCAGGTGGTGAAATCCTCGTCAGATTCCGTCAGTGAACCTTCGATCACAAACAACTCGAGCCCCTGCGATGCGTCCAGATCCAACGCCTCACCCGCCCCAAGATTCAAAACACGGACATCTTCGCGCGTGTCTTTGAACAGTTGAGTATTCGCCTGACCATTGACCGAGCGGCGCACCTTAGTCCGGTCGTCTGGGTCAAACTGGTGAAGCTTGACCAAAATCGTCGCGCCCTCTTTGGCCGAAGGTGTGTGCGACGAGGTCGGGGGGTTTCGCACATAGCTGCCGACCGGAAAATCTCCGGTCTCGTCCTGAAAAACGCCATCCAGCACCAGATACTCTTCACCCCCGTCATGGGTGTGGGCCGAAAATGCGCTACCCGGGGCAAAGCGGACGATTGTCGTTGCGCGGGCCACTTCTTCGCCAATGCGGTCCAGCATCTTGCGTTCGACACCGGCCGCGGGAGACGCGACCCATTCAGTCTGGTCGAAATGAACCGCAACACGTTTGGTGAAATCTGCGTTGATCCTCATGAGGGCACTCCTGATCGGGACGTGTCACTTAAATGGTGTTGCGCCGACAGTTTTCAATTTACGCGCATCGCATCTGGTTTTGACGGGCGCGCCTGCGTACTGTACGTCCGAAAAGAAACCCGAGCAGCGCCGGACCACGGCACCCACAAAACTGAAAGTCACCGGATGCAGGCCAGCGCCCCGAAATTCAACATCGTTATCATCGGGCAAAACAACCGGCTGCAATACGAAGCCCTTTTGTTTGCCGCCTCGCTACGGCACACCAGCCCGAGTTTTTCGGGTCGGTTGTTCGTGGCTGTTCCACAGCTCGGACCGCGTTGGCCACAAGACCCCAGCATTCAGGACGAGGATCTGCTGAAAGCACTCCGCCAGTTGGATGCCGAGATCCTACCGTTCGAAAGCAAGGTCTTCGGCAACGTTTATCCTTATGGCAACAAGATCGAGGCACTGGCGGCCCTTCCCGAGGGTGAGCCGTTTGTGTTTTTCGACAGTGATACGCTGATCACCGGTGATCTGAACAGCGTGCCCTTCGATTTTGACCGCCCTGGCGCGTCGCTAAGGGTCGAGGGAACCTGGCCCAAGCCAACCCTGTACGGTCCCGGGCTGGACGGAATCTGGAAGGCGCTTTATCGCAGGTTCGAACTGGATTTCGACAGCTCACTGGATACCAGCCAACCGGTGGATTACTGGCGGCGCTACCTTTATTTCAATGCCGGATATTTCTTTTATTCCTGCCCGCATACCTTTGGAAATCGCTTTCTGGATTACGCCCGTACGATCCGCGACGGCGAGATCCCAGAAATGGCAGGTCAGAATTTGGACCCGTGGCTGGATCAGGCTGCATTGCCGCCGGTTATCCACTCGTTCGGCGGCGGTCGAGATGCCCTGCCCGGCGGCCTGCTGGACGGGTCTGTCAGCTGTCACTATCGCCTGTTCCCCCTGCTCTACGCCCGCGAAAGCGACCATGTTGTCGAGGTGCTGGAAACCGTGGCAGCGCCAAACCGGGTCAAGAAGGTGCTCAAGGGATATGATCCGATCAAGAAGCTGGTGTTGCAGCGCAAGGGTCACAAAATCCGGGACATGTTCGACCGCGAAAACCTGCCCAAACGCGAGCAGGTCATTCGCAATACGATACGCAAAAATGGTCTTTGGATGCGCTGACAGGAATGTTGTCTGCACGCGCCCAATCGCCTAGAGATTCTGCAACACACATTCCAACAGGAGATTTCCAAGATGTCTGACGGCCCTACCTACGGTTTTGACACGCTTCAAATTCACGCGGGCGCACGGCCCGATCCCGCAACTGGCGCGCGTCAGACACCTATCTATCAGACGACAGCCTATGTGTTCCGCGATGCGGATCACGCAGCAGCCCTGTTCAACCTGCAAGAGGTCGGCTTCATCTATTCCCGCCTGACTAACCCGACCGTGGCGGTTCTGCAGGAACGTGTCGCCACGCTGGAGGGCGGCGTTGGCGCAGTTTGCTGCTCGTCAGGTCACGCGGCGCAAATTATGGCGCTGTTCCCGCTGATGGGCCCGGGCTGCAATGTCGTCGCCTCGACCCGTCTGTATGGCGGTACCGTCACGCAGTTCAGCCAGACCATCAAGCGCTTTGGCTGGTCGGCAAAGTTCGTTGATACCGATGATCTAGACGCTGTAAAGGACGCCATCGACGACAACACCCGTGCGGTGTTCTGTGAATCTATCGCCAACCCCGGCGGCTATGTCACTGATATCCGCGCCTTGGCGGATGTGGCCGACGCGGCAGGTATTCCGCTGATCGTCGACAACACCTCGGCCACGCCGTACCTGTGCCGCCCGATCGAGCACGGCGCGACACTGGTCGTGCATTCGACCACCAAGTACCTGACCGGCAACGGCACCGTCACTGGCGGCTGCATCGTGGATTCGGGCAAGTTCGACTGGTCGGCGAATGACAAGTTCCCCTCGCTCAGCGAACCGGAGCAGGCATATCACGGGCTTAAATTCCATGAGACCTTCGGCCCGCTGGCCTTCACTTTCCACGGGATTGCCATTGGCCTGCGCGATCTGGGCATGACCATGAACCCGCAGGCGGCACACTATACGCTGATGGGGATCGAGACCCTGTCCCTGAGGATGGAGCGGCACGTCGAAAACGCGCAAAAGATCGCCGCGTGGCTCGAAGCGGATGACCGGGTGGACTACGTGACATACGCGGGGCTGCCCTCTTCCCCCTACCACGACCGGGTTAAGGAACACTATAAGAAGGGCGCCGGCGCGCTGTTCACCTTCGCGGTGAAAGGCGGCTATGACGCCTGTATCAAACTGGTCAACGCGCTGGAGATCTTCAGCCACGTGGCCAACTTGGGTGACGCGCGCTCGCTGATCATTCACTCGGCCTCGACCACGCACCGGCAATTGACCCCAGAACAGCAAGAAGCCGCAGGCGCTGGCCCCGGCGTTGTGCGTGTGTCCATTGGCATCGAGGACGCGGATGACCTGATCGCCGATCTTGATCAGGCGCTGGCCAAAGCGAGTGCCTGAGGGATGAGCGCGCACGACACAAACGAACTGGGTCAACCCATTGGTCTGCCGGTTCCGGGCGAGTTCCCTCGCCCTACACCGCCTTACACACCGATGGAAGGCCGCTATTGTTCGGTCGTGCCGCTTGACGTTAACAGACATGCGCCCGGATTGTTCCGGGCGTTTGCAAACGACACGGATGGTCACAACTGGACCTACCTGCCCTACGGACCATTCGACAACGAACCCGAGTTTGAGGATTGGGCGCGTGCGACCTGCATGGATGCAGACCCGATGTTCCACACCGTCCTGGACAGCAACGACACACCCGTGGGCATGGCTTCATATTTACGGATCGATCCGGCGGCAGGTGCGATCGAGGTGGGGCACATCCACTTTTCGCCGTTGCTGCAGCGCAGTCCGCAATCGACGGAAACCATGTTCCTGATGATGCGTCGCGTTTTCGACGAGTTGGGATATCGACGCTATGAATGGAAATGTGATGCGTTGAACGCGCCGTCCTGTCGCGCAGCGGAACGGTTGGGCTTTACGTTCGAAGGTATTTTCCGGCAGGCCACCCACTACAAAGGCCGCAATCGGGATACGGCGTGGTATTCGATTATCGACAGCGAATGGCCTCGGATTCGCAGCGCCTTTGAGGCTTGGCTGTCGCCAGACAATTTCGATCAGACGGGCCAACAACGACAACCGCTGATGGCCCGGGCGACATCCTGAGGTTACTCAGAAATTTCGAATTCCATGGTTACGGTGACTGAAACGGACACCTCGCCACCCGCGACCGGAACACCGCCTGCATCAGCCATGCTGAATTCACGCATCATCGCGACGGGCTGCGCACCACCGACCTGTTCGCTAATCTGCTGAACTGCTCCGAGCGTCACATTTGCGGCCTGTGCAAGCTGTTCGGCCTTGGCGGTTGCCTCAGCCACGGCGTTCGCACGCGCCTGTGCTTGCAATGGTTTCGGATCCTGCACGCCAAAGCTCAGGCCACCAAAATCATTGGCCCCGTCCTGGATAACCGCATCCATGATCGTGCCAAGCTGTGTCAGGTCACGTACACGTACAACGACCCGGTTCGAGGCGACAAACCCGGAAATTTCAGGCCGCTCACCGCTTGCGCTGTTGCGGTTGTTCCAAACTGGTGACAGCGACACGTCGCGCGTCTGAACATCGCGCGTTTCGATACCAAGTTCCTGCAGGCGGCTCAGGACCTGCGTCACCGCGTCCGAGGTGGCTTTCATGGCGTTCGAGGCCTGCGCATCCTCATTGGTCACGCCCAGTGTAATGGTTGCCATGTCAGGTGAGGCCTGCACAGTTCCCGCCGCGTCTACGGTGATGCGACGTTCTTCCGCATGGGCCATACTTGCTACCGACATCGATAGGACTGCGGCCAGAAAAGCGATTTTATTCAAGGTCTTCCCTCCGATTTACTTTCTCACAACATGGGGTGGCGAGGGTCTGCCTAACAAGGGGAAAGCCCGGCTTTTTCTTTCCCTCGGCGGGATCCTGCTTTAATGTCACTTTGCGGACGAATGATCGTTTGCACAGATGCTGACAACTATGGTTTTTCCGGATTATGAAACCCGCCTTTGCGCTGTCTTTTTCTTCGACCGGAATATCCTTGCGCCACCATTCGGATGGCGACTGGTACTGCATTGGCGAGGTTTCCCTGGATGCGCCCGACCTGAATGCGCAGGTCATCGCATTGCGGGACCAAGGTTTTGCCCTTGAAAACGACCTGAACTGCAAACTGGTGATTCCGGCGGACCAAGTGCGGTTTATGGCAATCCCAACGGATGGGTTAAGCCCCGAGGAAGCCACCGAAAAAGCACAAGCGGAACTGGCCAGTTCCACGCCTTATGCGCTGGACGAACTTGCCTTTGACACAGCAACCGTTGGCGCGATGACCCATGTCGTCGCCGTCGCTAGGCAAACTCTGGATGAGGCGCGGGCATTCGCCGCAGAACATGGGTTTGTTCCCGTCCAGTATTCTACCCCGATCGAAGGTCAAGAGTTTCCGTCCGAACCGCAGTTCGAAATAGTTCCCCCCAACACGACCGCCAAAGTGAAACCGGTAGAGGCGGAAGAACTCGGCAGTGAAGATGAAGACCTTGCCATTCACACGATCCCTGATGCCGAGGTTCCGAAAGAGTTGCCTTCAGCCTCCAATGCGACAGCAGAAGTGGAGCGGGTTGAGGCTAAGGAACCTACCAAAGAAGATGAAGGCGCTGCCATTCACCCGGTCGCTGATACCGAGGTCCCGGCAGAATTGACTTCAGCGCCCGATGCGGCCGCAGCTGTGGAGCCGGTTGAGGCTAAAGAACCTGCCAAGGAAGACGATGGCCCTGCCATTCACGCGATCGCTGATACCGAGACCCCGACAGAGTTTCGTTCAGCGCCCATCGCGAACAGTGCAGCTGAAACGAAACCCAAAACCCCGATCAGCCGCTACGCCGTTCCGGCCGCGGCGGCCGCTCTGGTCGCCGGTATTTCCCTGACCGTGTGGTCGTTGACTGGATCTGACGATTCTGAGCCCACAGTGGCCGAGGCGGTTGCGATTGAAGAAAGTCCGCCAAACCTCGCATCAAACGAGCAGATCGCCGAAGCTCAGAAGGGCGAAGGCGATCCCGAACTTGAATTCGAACCAGAGGTGGCCACAACTACGCCGGTTGAAGAGTCACAGCCCGAACCCACTGAGGAACCGCCCGCTGATCTTAGCGCGACCGATGCCGCAATCCTCGAAGCGCTGAACGTGGCACCGACCCTTGTCGAACCCGTGGGACAAGAGTCAGAGACCATAGATTCTCCGTCGCAAGCGGGTATCGAGATTGTTGCCCCCGGAACTTTGCCCGATCCCGTTCCGGAGCCCGCTGAGGACCTGTATCTGGCATCCCTGGACAGCACAGATTTGTCGCGAGACGCGGTGGCATTGCCGCCCGTCAACAGCTTTGAAACTGACCTGCCATTTGAACAAGCCGCCCTGCCCGCGTCGGACGGCGGCCAATACGATTTGGATGATCGTGGCCTCGTCACGCCAACAGCAGAAGGGACCTTGAACCCCGAAGGCGTGGTTGTTTATCTTGGCCGCCCTGCCAAGGTTCCGCCGGCCGTTCCGGTTCGGTTCGAACAGGAGCCGATTGAAGAGGAGCCAACCGATCGGCTCGCCCGCCATCGCCCAAAACCCCGCCCGGCCAATTTGCTGGAAAGCTTTGAACGCCAACAGCTTGGCGGACGCACGCGCGAAGAACTGGCGGTTCTGCGTCCGAAATTGCGCCCCGAGTCCCTGCAAAGCAGCCCCAAGATTGATGACACGCCGACAGCATTGGCAGTCGTCCGCGTACCCCGACCCAAAACACGGCCAGCCGGGCTGGCCCGCGCGGCCAGCACAAATACGAACACTGCCAATCTGGGGTCAACTGCGGCGGTCAATCAAAGCTCGGACGAGGCTGGTTCTTTCCAACCAAAGGCTGTGGCCCCGAAAATCCCCTCGACGGCATCCGTGGCGCGCCAGGCAACCATCGACAACGCAATCAGTCTGCGCAAACTGAACCTGATCGGGGTTTATGGTACGCCTGCCAACCGACGCGCCTTAGTCCGGCTGCCTAGCGGTCGCTACAAAAAACTGAAGGTCGGTGACAGATTGGACGGCGGTAATGTCATCGCCATTGGCGACAGTGAGTTGCGATACCAAAAGCGCGGCAGAAACGTAACGCTGAAAATGCCGCGGGGCTGATGATTCAAAGATCAAAGGCGGCCAAGGGATGTCCCAAGCCGCCTTCCTTACCTTAACTCATAAGGTTAAGCTGCGGAAATTTCTCCACTTTCGATCTGTTCACGCTCGATGGATTCGAACAGGGCCTGGAAGTTCCCTTCACCGAACCCATCATCGCCTTTGCGTTGGATGAATTCAAAGAAGATCGGACCAATTACGGTTTTTGAGAAGATCTGAAGCAAGATCCGGGTCTCGCCTCCGTCAAGAACGCCTTCGCCGTCAATCAGGATGCCGTGCTTGATCATCCGGTCCAGCGGTTCATCGTGATCCACGACCCGATCCTTGGACATGTCATAATACGCCTGGTTCGGTCCCGGCATGAACTTCAGACCTTTTTCCGCAATCGCATCGGTCGAGGCATAGATGTCCTCACTACCGACCGCGATGTGTTGAATACCCTCACCTTTGTATTTCTTGAGGTAAGACACGATCTGCCCGGTTTCGCCCCGGTCTTCGTTGATCGGAATACGGATACGGCCGCATGGCGACGTCAGTGCGCGGCTATAGAGGCCAGTGAATTTGCCCTGAATGTCAAAAAAGCGGATTTCACGGAAGTTGAACAGGTCCTCATAGAACTTGAACCACTTGTCCATGTTGCCCTTGTAGACGTTGTGGGTCAGGTGATCGAGGTAATAGAACCCGTCGCCGCGCGGCTTTGACTGAGTGGTCCAGGTGAATTCCTGATTGTAAGGTGATGTTTCATAATACTGATCGATGAAATAGATCAGCGACCCACCAATACCCTTGATTGCCGGAACATCCATTGTCTTGTCCGCTGCGTCATAAGGCTCGGCACCCTTGGAGACCGCGTGTTCAAAGGCCTTCTGCGCGTTCACAACCCGCCAACCCATTGCGGGTGCGCAAGGGCCATGCTCTGCTACGAACTTAGCGGCAAAGCTTTCTGGATCGGCATTCAGGATGTAGGTCACATCGCCCTGCTGCCACAGTTCGACAAGTGGCTGGTCCGTGTGGTGTCCAACCATTTCGAAACCCATTTTCGAGAACAGGTCGCGCAGCTCTTGCGGCTCGGGATGGGCAAATTCCACAAACTCGAACCCGTCGGTTCCGGCAGGGTTTTCAGGGCTGATGACAGATTTCGGGGCGTTGTGCGGGAAAGGACCCATGGCGCGTCTCCGTTAAAAACAGGAATTTCTTTGCTGATTCCAAAATACGCCTTACCAAGCGCTGTTTCTGCGCATAGTTTTTGTGTAAAATATGATCACGCGCGCAAATCACGCACGATTGTTAAGAAATATGGAGAAAGTCCGCATATGCTGGATTCCACCGATACGCGTCTGCTGTCTGCCTTGCAAAAGGACGCACATCTGACCGCGCATCAATTGGGGGAAATGCTGAACCTGTCACCAAGCCAGGCAGGACGTCGCCGTCAACGGCTTGAGGCCGAAGGTTATATCACCGGCTATGCAGCGCGGCTGGATCCCCTAATGCTGGGCCTGCAGGTTCAAGGCTTCATACAGGTGCATTTGGGCACCCATGGCCCGGAACAATCCGAGAGCTTTGCCCGCATGGTAGACACCCGCCCCGAAATCACCAGCGCCTGGACGATGACCGGAGAGGCAGATTATCTGCTGCACGTCTATTGCGACGATCTTTCTGCGCTCAATCGCTTGCTTCACCAGGTGATACTGCCGCATCCTGCAGTGGCACGGGTGCACAGCCAGATCGTGATGGACCAACTTAAACGCGACGCGCCGTTGCCCACCTGACCGGACCGAGAGGACAAACATGGACGATTTCCTTTACCAGGCTTCGATCTATCTGGCTGCCGCCGTGATCGCTGTGCCCCTATCGGCACGTCTGGGGTTAGGTTCTGTTCTGGGTTATCTGGCCGCTGGCATCGTTATCGGCCCTGTCTTCGGTCTTGTGGGGGCCGAGACCGAAAGCCTGCAGCACGTGGCCGAATTCGGCGTGGTCATGATGCTGTTCCTGATCGGACTAGAGCTTGAGCCGCGCGCCCTTTGGGACATGCGAGACCGACTTCTTGGGCTGGGCGGTCTGCAGGTGTTGCTGTCCACCGCCGTCATCGCCGCCGTGGCCATTTATGCAAACCACCCATGGTCGGTCGCCCTAGCCGTAGGGTTAACCTTATCTCTGTCATCGACAGCGATTGTGTTGCAGACGTTGTCGGAAAAAGGGTTGATGCAGACAAATGGAGGGCGGGCGACGTTTTCGGTCCTGTTGACACAGGACATCGCAGTCATCCCTATTCTGGCGATGCTGCCGCTATTGGCGCTGCCTGCCATGCCTCATATCGAAAGCGACGGATCAATCGATCGCGGCGCGGACGCACTCCATGACGCGGGCCATCACAGCTTGTCACTGGTCGAAGGTTTGCCAGGCTGGGCTGTTACGCTGGTCACCATCGGCGCTGTTGCCTTTGTCATTCTGGCCGGCATCTACCTGACCCGCCCGCTGTTCAGGTTCATCCACGCAACGCGTCTGCGCGAGATGTATACAGCACTGGCGCTGATGATCGTTGTGGGCATTTCCTTCCTCATGACCCTTGTCGGGCTCTCTCCTGCTTTGGGCGCGTTTCTGGCGGGTGTTGTTCTGGCCAGCTCGGAATTCCGGCATGAAATGGAAAGCGACCTTGAGCCCTTCAAGGGCCTCTTCCTGGGCCTGTTCTTCATCACGGTCGGTGCTGGGATTGATGTCGGTTACTTCTTCAACGATCCGCTTGATCTGATTGGTTTGGCTTTGCTGGTCATTCTGGCGAAGGGTATCATCCTGTTTCTGGTCGGCCGCGCGTTCCGGCTGCGTGGTCGGGACCACTGGTTGTTCACATTGGGTCTGGCGCAAGCGGGTGAATTCGGCTTTGTCCTGCTGGCATTTTCGACGCAGCAAAACGTCATCCCACCGGATTTGTCTCAAAAACTGCTGATGATCATCGCCCTAACGATGCTAATTACGCCGCTGCTGTTCATCATCTACGATCTGCTGTCGCGCCGTATGGGCGATGGTGCTGCCGAGGTCGAACCCGATGAGATCGACGAGAAAGGCCCTGTCATCATCGCTGGGATTGGTCGTTTTGGTCAGATCGTTAACCGGCTTGTTCGCGCCAGCGGCTTCAAAACCGTCGTTCTGGACCATGACATCGAGACAATCCAGTTGATGCGCCGGTTCGGCGTCAAAGGGTTTTTGGGTGACCCCACGCGGCCAGAATTGCTGCGTGCCGCCGGGCTTGAAAAAGCTTCTGTGCTAGTGGCTGCAATGGACGACCCCAAGCAGGTCACCCGCCTGGTAGGCTTTGCCCGTCGTCAACGCCCGGACTTGCATATCGTGGCCCGCGCACGTGATCGCACCCATGTCTACCAATTGTACCAGGCCGGGGCGGATGACATTGTCCGCGAGATGTTCGACGGATCGCTGCGAGCGGGCCGCTATGTTTTAGAAAACGTAGGTCTGAGCGAATACGAAGCGGCGCAGGCCGAGCAGACATTCTATCACCATGACCGCGCCTCTGTACGTGATCTGGCAGAACTGTGGATCCCCGGAATGCCAACAGCCGACAACAAGAAGTACATTGAAAGGGCCCGACAGCTTGAGAAAGACCTGGAAACCGAGCTGTTGGAACTGGCCGAGAAACACGCAAAGAAATCAGCCTGACCCGGTCTTGCCGGATCAGGCGGTTTGATCAACCGTCCGAAACACCCGCTTCGGCAAATGTCGCCATCCCGGAATGGCACGCGACAGCGCTTTTGACGATATTGATCGCCAACGCCCCGCCCGAGCCTTCGCCGAGGCGCAATCCAAGGCTCAACAATGGCTCTTTGCCCAGCTTGGCCAATACGGCGCCGTGTGCACCTTCGGCGCTCTGGTGGCCAGCGACCGTGTGATCCAGGGCCCCTTCGGATGCGTTTGCCAAACAGGCCGCGGCCGCCGAACAGATAAAGCCATCCAAAATGACCGGAATACGCAACACCCGCGCTGCGGCGATGCCCCCGGCCATAGCAGCGATTTCTCGTCCACCCAAACGGCCCAAGATTTCCAGCCCGTCACCGGAACCGGCATGCAAGGCGACGCCTTCGGCCACAACACGGGTTTTGTTGGCCAGACCTGCATCGTCAACACCTGTGCCACGCCCGGTCCAATCAGCCGCCTCACCCCCGAATAAAGCGCAGGCTATGGCCGCTGCCGGGGTCGTATTGCCGATGCCCATCTCTCCCACGACCAGCAAATCGGCGCTGGGATCAACGGCGGTCCAACCCACACGCAAGGCGTCAAGCAGTTCGTCTTCCGACATCGCCGGACCGGTGGTGAAATCCGCCGTGGGCCTGTCCAACTCCAACGCGTGCACGTTCATGGACGCGCCAGCCGCTTTGGCCAATTGATTGATCGCCGCGCCGCCATGTTCAAAATTCATGACCATCTGAACGGTCACCTCTGGCGGAAAGGCGGACACGCCTTGCGCAGTGACGCCATGATTGCCCGCGAATACGATGACCTGAGGGGCTGAGATCTGCGGCCGGGCATCCCCACGCCAGCCTGCATACCAAATCGCCAGATCCTCAAGCCGGCCCAAAGCGCCGGGAGGTTTGGTCAGTTGTCCGTTTCGCTCGGCGGCACCTTGCAGGGCCAAGTCTTCCGGTCCCGGAGCGTTTCTTAGCGCGTCACGGAGAGTCTTCAGGTCTTTTAGTTCGGGCAGCATCGAAAGCCTCGTTGCATCAGAGTGGTCCTGTGTGTTTAACCGAAGCGTCCGATCCAACAAGACCCCGAAAGGCGCGGGAGTGAACAAAAACGACACCAAACTCATTTCTGCGTGGGATTTTCCGCTGTCTCTGGTGTTGTTGACACGCCTGCCGATACCGCGCCTGCCGGAAAAAGTGTTTTCGCGGCAGGCAGATGCGGCCTGGGCATTTCCGCTGGTTGGGGTGGTTGTCGGGCTGTTGGCCTGCGCTTTCGGCTGGCTTGCCGTCGCTAGCAACCTGCCTGCTTTCGCCAGCGCGGCGATCCTTGTTGCGGTCTTGGTCATCGCGACCGGCGCAATGCACGAAGACGGGCTGGCGGACACGGCGGACGGGTTTTGGGGCGGGTACACGACCGAGCGCCGGCTGGAAATCATGAAGGACAGCCATATCGGCGCGTACGGCGTTCTTACGCTGATCTTCACGCAGCTGTTGCGCGTCGCACTGATCGCAACGCTGCTGACGGTCAACGGGTTCACGGGTATTCTCGCCGCCTGCATCGTTTCGCGTGCGTTCATGCCTGTTCTTATGTCGGCATTACCAAACGCCAGAAATAGCGGCCTGAGCCACTCAGTCGGCGACCCAAAAGCCAAGACGGCAGCCATGGGTTTTGGCGTAGCAGTGGTTTTGTCCTGGCTGTTGATAGGACCTGGCACAGTGATCCCCACTCTCTTCGCCGCGCTGATCTCCTTTGCCCTGGCCCTGACGGCCAAAGCAAAGATCAAAGGCCAGACCGGTGACGTTCTTGGCGCGACACAGCAACTGGCAGAGCTTGCATTCCTAACAGCGCTGGTCGCAGCGATCTAAGTGGTTCCGCCAGTTTCGATCCTCAGCGTTTCACCACAATGCTTGCAATGGATTGCATCGGGATCATGCCGGTACAGGCCGCAGTTCGAACATTTGTGACGCACTTTCTGAGGCATGAAAATCGCCTGAGCCAACCGGACAAACAAAGCCACGCCGACGATCATAATGAAGACCGAAAACAGCTTACCCCCCGGGGTTGCCAGAGTGATGTCTCCGAACCCGGTCGTGGTCAGCGTCGCCATCGTAAAGTAAAGCGCGTCGACATAGGCGTGCGGGCTGTTTTCCGGGATGAAGAACACCAGAACTGCAGTGGACGTGGCGAACACGAACACCAACAGGTTGATCGCCGCTATCACTGCGTCCTCGTGCGTGCGAAAGAAATCGCTGTCCCGTCGCAGATCCCTCAGCAGGTGATAGGAATGGATAAGACGCAACCCCCGCAAGATGCGCAGAAACGCCAGATTCCAAGGCAGGAACAGATCAAGAAACAGCGAGACGATCACAACAATATCGGCCAGCGTGTAGACTTGGCGCAGCAGCTTCCATCGATCCTTCGAGATCCACATCCGAGCCGAAAAATCCAGAATGATAAAAAACCCGATAATCAGGCTGGCAACAATAAACCGAGGACCGTGTTCGCCATTTGCCGTGGCGACAAAAAACACGATGGTGACCGCATCAAACAGGATCAGACCATAGCGAAACCAGACGGAAATGGGGTCGTGCCCGATATAGAGAAATTTAACAGCCTGCTTTACGTCTGCCATCTACGTGCCTCTTCCTGTTGAGAAATTAGCCGCAAACGGAGTTTTCACCAAGACGCCAAAACGAAAAAGCCGCCCCTTTCAGGAGCGGCTTGGAATTCAGGAACTCTTGCTATCAAGCGGCGGCAGCGCGCGAGGTCAGGACCTCATCAACCTGCTTGGCAGCCGAGACCTCGCCCGCACCGGAAACAGCAGCAACTTCGCGGGTCAGGCGTTCCAGAGCAGCTTCATACAGCTGACGCTCGGAATAGCTTTGTTCACGCTGGTCATCGGTGCGGTGCAGGTCGCGAACAACTTCGGCGATCGAGATCAGATCACCCGAGTTGATCTTTTGCTCGTATTCCTGCGCCCGGCGCGACCACATGGCGCGTTTGACCTTGGCTTTGCCCTTCAGCGTCTTCATCGCTTGGCTGATGACATCAGGCGAGCTGAGCGAGCGCAAACCGGATTCGGTGACCTTGTTGGTCGGTACCCGAAGAGTCATCTTGTCTTTTTCAAAGGAAATGACGAACAGCTCGAGCGAATACCCCGCGACTTCCTGCTCTTCGATCGAGATGATCTGGCCCACACCATGGGCGGGGTAGACAACATAATCGTTCGGGCGGAACTCAAGCTTTTTCGACTTAGACATACAGGTTCATCCTTGGTTACGTGAGAGAGGCACAGACAACAAAACACCCCAAACCGTGCCAACATCAGGCCCGGTCAGGCGTCAATTTTGTCAAAAAATCAGAACTCCAAAGCGTGCATACTTACGGAGTTATCCCCATCTCATTCATTATTCAGTTTCCGATTATATCACAAAATTGCGACGCCCGAAAGTCCGGCCTCCTCTAAAGCGAAGAAACCCTAAACTTTTCAGAGTGATACAACAGAAGAACGCTATTCAAACCACACGGTTTAGTTACCGAATCGCTTAGCCGCCCTCGCCGGGTGCTTCGGAGAAATACTTCTCCATCTTGCCCTCTTCGCCGTCGCGCTCTTCGGCTTCGGGCAAGGGGTCTTTCTTGGTCACGATAACCGGCCACTGTTCAGAGTATTTCCGGTTGAACTCAACCCACTGTTCCATGCCAGGCTCAGTGTCGGGACGAATGGCATCCGCAGGGCACTCGGGTTCGCACACGCCGCAATCGATGCACTCATCGGGATGAATGACCAGTGTGTTCTCACCTTCGTAAAAACAATCCACCGGACAAACTTCGACGCAGTCGGTGTATTTGCAGCCAATGCAGTTTTCGGTGACGACATAGGTCATTGTGGGATTCCCATTCTCGGTTTGGGCGTCTAGCTAATTCAGTCTGGCCTTCTCTTCAAGATAGGATCAACCATCCCGGGGGCGAGAAAGATCAAGCGCGCGCCTATCTTTCTTTGTAGGACGACCCTTTCCCTCAAATCCCGGATTCTTAGGAGGCACGTCCTTCTTTTCCGTCATATCGAAGTACAACGTTTGCGCCTCGGGTGCCGGGCCGCGCCGTTCCCCCAGCGCCTCGATCCGCACGACGCGCACGATACGGCCTTGGGGGAAGGTCAGAACGTCACCGGGTCCGACGGATTGCGCCGGTTTCAGAACCCGGTTTCCGTTCAGCCGGACATGGCCGCCGCTGACCTGTTTGGCGGCCAGGCTGCGGGTCTTGAAGAACCGCGCCTGCCACAACCATTTGTCAATCCGCAGCTTGGCCTCGGCCATGGCTGATCAGTTACCGTCTTTCAAACCCATTAGCGCTGCTGCAAACGGGTTATCCGGATCGATTGCCTTTTCCTTCCGGGGCGAACGGGATGAGAAGGTCTTACCACCTTGCGGTTTGCCACCCTTCTTGCCCTGCGGCTTGCCGCGGCCGTCCTGAGGTTTGCCGCGCGGCTTGCCTTTGCCCTGCCCCTGCCGCTGTTCACGGCGCGGAGCACGGTTTGCCGGGCGCTGACGACCCCAGGTGAAGGTATAAAACACCTCAACCTCGGTCTCATCAGAAGTGGGAGCCTCAGCTGCCGCCTCGGTGCTTTCGGTGGCCTCGGCAGGCGCCTCGGCGGTTGTTTCGACTTCGGCAGCCACAGCCTCAGGCGCCGGAGCTTCTTCTACGACAGGCTGTTTTGTCGCTTCAGTCGCAGGTTTTTCAACTTCAACCGACGCGGCTTTGACCTTTTCACGCTCACCGCGCTCGGCCTTATAGCCCAGCCCCTGCATCAGATCCGCAAACTGTTCCAGCGTCATACCGGTGATCGACAGCATGTCAGGCTTGGCCTCAAAGCCACCCCGGCTGTCTTCGGCGCGCAGCATGTCTGCCAGACGCTCCAGCATGTCAATCCGGATCGAGCGTTCGCCCGCGTCACGGTAGCCGCACATCGTGTCGTAGCCCTCGGGCGCGCCTTTCGCGACTGGAACCGTAACCAACCCCGGAGGCGGCGCGTCAGGGAACTCCTGCAATCCGCCGGCCAACGCCCACAGAACCAGACGCAGACGCGTCGGTGCGGGTTTCAGCAGAAGCGGCATGAAGATAGTGAACTGACCGAACCGGATGCCATGCTTGCGCAGTGCGCCGCGGGCGTCTTGGTCCAGATCCTTGACCTCTTGCGCAACGCCGGCGCGGGGCAATACTCCCAGCGCTTCGACCATGCGGAAGGCAAACCCCTTGGCCAAGCCGGACAGCTCTTCATCGCGCGACAGGTTCAGCAGCGGCTCGAACAATGCAGCCACCTTGCGGTCGATGAAATGCTGCAGACGGCGCTGCACTTTCTGTTCGACGTCCGGGCCTGCGGCCTCATCGACAAAAACCTCGACCACGGGCTTGAGAGGCTCGGCCCCGGCAACCAGTTTGCCAACGGCATATTCGCCCCACATCAGGCCACCCTGATCGGTAAAATCAATTTCGGTATCGGGCGCATTGTAGAAGCGATCGGCACGCAGATGGAATTGCGGCGCGAGTGCCTGCAAGGAAGCCGATTTCAGAGCTTTCGCTTCGGTTCCTTGCGCAGCTTTGTCCGGAATGAACCGGAACCCTTCCAGACGACCGACGAATTCTCCTTCGACGGTCACTTCACCCTTGTCATTTACTTCGGCCAAAAGGGCCTCCTTCTGCTTGAGCCGGCGCAGCAACACTGACGTGCGCCGGTCCACAAATCTCTGTGTCAAACGATCATGCAGAGCGTCCGACAGTCTGTCTTCTACAATGCGCGTTTCCGCACGCCAATGTGATTCGTCACGCACCCATCCGTTTCGTTGCGCAACATATGTCCAGGTGCGAATATATGCCAACCTTTTGGAGAGCGCATCAATATCCCCATCCGTTTTGTCGATACGGCGGATTTGCCGCGCCATGAATTCGTCAGGGATCGATCCGCGTTCGTGCAGATGTCCATAGATCACCTCAAGCAAACTGGCGTGCTCGCCGTGGCTGATACCGCGAAAATCGGGGATTCGGCACACATCCCACAACAATTGAACGGACGGGCCATCACTGGCGCGGGCGATAACCACTGCGTCCTGAGACAGCGATTTCAGTGCGTTCAGGTCGTCTGCGGGTCGCGCCTTGATCAGATGTTCGCTGTCGGGACTGACCTCAAGCGAGTCGATAAGGGCCTCAACCGAGCCAAACCGCAAAGCGGCATTTCGCCAATTCAGCTTTTTCATCGGCGTGAACCGGCTGTCCATGATCGCCTGCGCAACCCCGTCGTCCAGCGGTGGGGCTTCGCCAGTCACTCCGAAGGTGCCATCCGACATCCCGCGCCCTGCCCGGCCCGCGATCTGCGCCAGCTCGTTTGGCGCAAGCGGACGCATCCTTCGACCATCGAATTTGGTCAGCGACGAAAACGCGACGTGGTTTACATCAAGGTTCAAACCCATACCGATAGCGTCAGTCGCAACGAGGTAATCAACCTCACCGTTCTGATACAGGTCCACCTGCGCGTTCCGTGTTCGCGGGCTGAGTGCACCCATGACCACGGCTGCCCCGCCCTTTTGACGGCGCAGCAGCTCGGCAATGGCATATACACTATCGACAGAGAACCCGACGATGGCACTGCGCGCGGGCATGCGGCTGATCTTCTTGGACCCGGAATAGACCAACTGAGACATCCGCTCGCGTCGGATGAACTGTGCTTCGGGCACCAGAGCCGCGATAGGCCCGCGCATGGTGTCAGAACCTAGGAACAACGTCTCATTCGTTCCACGCGAGCGCAGCAGCCGGTCGGTAAACACGTGACCACGCTCAGGATCCGCGCACAGCTGTATTTCGTCGATCGCCACGAAATCCGCACCCATGCCTTCGGGCATCGCCTCGACTGTACAGACCCAATACTGCGCGCGTGGCGGAACGATCCGCTCTTCGCCCGTGACCAGAGCAACCACCGACGGTCCACGTATCGCGACGATCTTGTCATAGACCTCACGCGCAAGCAGACGCAGCGGTAGGCCGATCACACCGGTTCGGTGGCCCAGCATCCGCTCAATCGCGTAATGGGTTTTTCCTGTGTTTGTCGGGCCGAGTACGGCCACGATTCGGGATGACCCGCTCACCTTTGCCCCCTGCCCCGGCTTGTTAGAGGGCTGAGCCCTCGACCCGGGGCTTCAGTCGATTCACGGCATTGGTTACTTCCTCGTGGTGGGGATGTATAGCCAAAGCACGCTCATATGCGTCCAGAGCTTTGTCGGGTCGATCGACGATCTCAAAAATCAGTCCCAATCCGTAGATGGCCTCGTAATTATTCGGGTTCAGGGTCAGGGCATATTCCAGATCGGCAGCAGCCATACCGAAACGTTCGATCCCAAAGAACGCCGATGCCCGCACGTGCCAGGCTTCGGCGAATTGCGGCGCGTGATCCGTAAGCGCGGTAAGGTGCTCAATCGCGGCCAGCGAGTCGCCGTCTTCCAGTGCCTCTCGCCCGCGTTCCAGCAATAGATCCGCCGAGGCCGACCCCGACTGTGCCCACAGTGCCTTAAGCTGACGATCTATGTTGGCCGCCTGTTCGGGGGTTGCCTGCGACAGTTGCAGCAATAACTGTTCCTCATCCCGGGAATCCGCCGTTTGAGCGAAAGAAGGGATGGAAAACGTGACTAGAATCGCTGTTGCCGCGACGATACCTTTGAGATTGGTGCTTGCAATGCTCATAACAACGTTCAGTGTAGCGCAGCGCCCGAGGAAGTCCATTCCCGGCGCACAAACATAGTGAGGAGAATCATGAGCGACACTCTGGAAAAAGCCGCAGCCGCGCTGAACGAAAAACTGTCGGGTGGCGATTTTAGCGCGTCGGCAAAATTTGCCATCGCCGATCTGGGATCGATCGTTCTGGACGCAAGCGGCGCGCGCGTCAGCGACGAAGAAACCGACGTCACCATGAGCGCGGATGCAGACACATTCGAACAAATCCTCAGCGGTGAGCTGAACCCGACCGGTGCATTCATGTCCGGCAAGTTGACCGTGGATGGCGACATGGGCGTTGCCATGCAACTGGCATCGGCGCTGGCCTGATGGATCTGTCGCCGGCCCCTTTCTTGGATGACATGGCCGGCGTCCCCGCCGGTGGTCAGGCTCATTGGCTGAACACAGCGGACAATACGCGCATTCGGGTCGGCCACTGGCTGCCCGAAGGCGACGCATGCGGCACGGTGATGATGTTTCCCGGTCGCACTGAATACATCGAAAAATACGGCGATTGCGCGGCCGAGTTCACGGATCGCGGATTTGCCTTTCTGGCCGTCGACTGGCGCGGCCAGGGTTTGGCTGACCGGCTGCTGGATGATCCACGCGTGGGCCATGTCGAGCAGTTCACTGATTATCAAGAAGACGTTCAAGCGACGCTTGATCTGGCAACCGAACTGAACCTTCCAAAGCCGTGGTATGTGATCGGTCATTCCATGGGCGGGGCCATCGGCATGCGCGCGGCATTGGAAAAGAACTGCTTTACCGCCTGCGCCTTTACCGGGCCGATGTGGGGCATTTTCTTTACTCCGATCATGAAACCGCTCAGCCGATTGACAGCCTATTGGGGGCCGCGGATCGGATTGGGTGAAAGAACGCCTCCGACCACGTCGCTGGAAAGCTATGTCGCGTCTCAGGGGTTCGAAGGGAATGTGCTGACCCGCGATCCGGACATGTTCCAGATGATGAAGGATCAATTGGCCGCACATCCCGAGCTGGCGCTGGGTGCGCCATCGACAATCTGGCTGCGCGAGGCATTGGATGAATGCGCGTGGTTGATGGACCAGACTGCACCCGATACGCCGTGTTTGACCTTCCTTGGCAGCCATGAACAGATCGTCGACCGCAAGGCTATTCGTGCCCGCATGGCGAACTGGCCCAGTGGCACTTTGGTCGAAATCCCGGACGGTGAACACGAAGTGCTGATGGAAGCCCCCGATGTGCGCGGGCCGGTCTTTGAGCAGTTGGCCGCACATTTCAAGGCCGCATCGTCTGATGCGGTGCCGGAACCGGCTCTGTCTTCGTGAACGAAACCAAGCACCGCTTGTGATCCCCGCCCGGCGCGCCTAGATGTTGGCGAAAGCTATTATCGAGGTGATCCATGCGCGACCTTCCCTTTCCCGTCCGTGACGCAAACGCAGTCGGAGGTGCCGACAATCTGGGCAATCTACCGGAATGGGATCTGACCGATCTATATGCATCGGAAGACGCGCCGGAACTTTCCCGCGATCTGGATTGGCTGGAAAAGGAATGTGCCTCATTTGCCGCCGATTACGAAGGCAAGCTGGCTGATCTGGATGCTGCGGGCCTGCTGAACTGCGTCCAGCGGAATGAGAAAATCAACGCCATCGCCGGACGCATCATGTCGTTTGCAGGTTTGCGCTACTATCAGCTGACCACAGATGCCGAGCGCGCCAAATTCCTGTCAGATATGCAGGAAAAGATCACCATCTTCACCACCCCGCTGGTATTCTTCACGCTGGAAATCAACCGCATCGACGATGACGTGTTGAAGGCTCATTTCGAGGCAAACGCCGATCTGGCGCGTTACGAGCCGGTTTTCCGCCGCATCCGCGCGATGAAACCCTACCAACTGTCTGACGAGCTTGAGAAATTCCTACACGATCTCGGCGTTGTGGGCGACGCGTGGGAACGGTTGTTCGACGAAACCATTGCTGGCCTGACCTTCACAGTTGATGGCGAAGAGCTGAATATCGAAGGCACCCTGAACCTGCTGACGGAACAGGATCGCGCCAAACGCGAAGCCGCCTCGCGCGAGTTGGCCAATGTGTTTCAGGACAACATCAAAACCTTTGCCCGCGTCCACAACACGCAGGCCAAGGAAAAGGAAATCGTCGACCGCTGGCGCAACATGCCGACCGCTCAGACCGGTCGTCACCTGTCTAATGACGTGGAACCCGAAGTTGTCGAAGCCCTGCGCGAAGCCGTCGTGGCCGCCTATCCCAAGCTCAGCCATCGCTACTACGAGCTGAAACGCAAATGGCTGGGGCTGGATGTCATGCAGGTCTGGGATCGTAACGCTCCGCTGCCGATGGAAGACACCCGCATCGTTGGTTGGGACGAGGCCGAGAAAACGGTGATGGATGCCTATAATGCGTTCGACCCGCGCATGGGGGAAATCGCAGCGCCGTTCTTCAACAAAGGCTGGATTGATGCAGCGGTGAAACCGGGTAAAGCGCCGGGTGCATTTGCGCACCCGACCGTCACCGAGGTACACCCCTATGTGATGCTCAATTATCTGGGCAAGCCGCGCGATGTGATGACCCTGGCGCATGAGCTGGGCCACGGCGTGCATCAGGTCCTGGCTGCCAACCAGGGCGAGATGCTGTCATCGACCCCGCTTACGCTTGCCGAGACTGCCTCGGTGTTCGGCGAAATGCTGACCTTCCGCACGATGCTGGATAAGGCCGAAACGCCCGAACAGCGCAAGGTCCTGCTGGCCGGTAAGGTCGAGGACATGATCAATACGGTTGTCCGCCAGATCGCCTTCTATGACTTCGAATGCAAACTGCACGCCGCCCGTCGCGAAGGCGAGCTGACACCGGACGACATCAACGCCCTGTGGATGAGCGTTCAGGCCGAAAGCCTTGGACCTGCATTCGAATTCATGGATGGATACGAGACCTTCTGGGCCTATATCCCGCACTTCGTCCACTCTCCCTTCTACGTCTACGCCTATGCGTTCGGCGACGGTTTGGTGAACGCGCTCTATTCCGTTTACGCAAGCGGCTCGGACGGGTTCGAAGACAAGTATTTTGAGATGTTGCGCGCCGGTGGGTCGAAGCACCACAAAGAACTTCTGGCCCCGTTTGGACTGGACGCAAGTGATCCGAAGTTCTGGGACAAAGGCCTGTCGATGATTTCCGGCTTCATCGACGAGCTGGAAGCTATGGAAAACTAATCACTTTTGGCTTTTGGTCGTCAGGAAGACGGCGGCCACGATAAGAACTGCCCCAAGGGCCGTAATCGGTGTGATTGCGGCCCCTAGGAATAAGGCCGAGTTGATGAACGTGAACACCACGGATGCGGCAAACATCAACGTCGCTGTCAGGGTCGAGACCCGCGCCGCAGCCTCATACCACAGGTAGTAAGCAAGGGCAGTAGGCAGCACCCCAAGCAGGATCAGGAAGACCACGTCGTTGACCGTCGGGACCTGCAATGCAAACGCGGCAAGCGGCAACAAAAGCACGCCCGAGCAAATGAATATTCCAAAGAGGAAGTTCAGACGTTCTCCGGTCGATTCCGAGGTCCGCATGGCACGGCTGCTTGAGATCAGGAATACGGCCCAGCTTAGACCCGCACCAATTTCAAGCAGGTCCCCGAACAGAGGTTCCCCGCCCCCTTGAAAGTCCTGATAGACGGTTAAAAACACGCCCAAAATCGCCAGGCCGGTGGCAAGAAAATCTGTACGTGTAACCGGTGTGTCGGCAAAAAAGAACAAGAACACCAGCACAAAGAACGGTGCCGTATTTTCAAGCACCATGGCATTCGCTGCACCAGTGTGTTCCAGCCCGATATGAAACAGAATATAGTTCACGACGGTCGACAGAACGGCAAGGCGAAAGTTCCAGTCACCCAGTTGGATTGAGACCGAAACCCGCATCACGCGCAACATGCAATAGATGGCCAGTGCTGCAATGAAGAGGCGCGAAACCGCGATCTGCAATCCGCCCAGATCGCTGGTCAGATACCGGACAATGACGCTGTGTGTGCCCCATAGGAAAGCCGCCAGAAATCCAAGAACCAGCCCGTTTTGCAAGAGTGGCTGTTTCTCTTTGGCATCGGGCATCCCTCTGCCCCGCTTACTTCAACTGACTGTCTTTTGAACCACGCCGATTGATGCCGGAACGGGCTTTGAAGGCCCCGTCCCTTTCTTGTTGGCAATCGAGGCACAGTTTCACTCCGGGCAAGGCAAGTCGGCGCTTTTCGGGGATCGGCTCTTCGCACTCGGCGCAATGGGTCAGGCTTTCGCCAACAGGCCGTTTTTGCGACTGCATCCGGGCCAGTTCGTCCGAAATGGAGGCCTCAATCTGTTCACTCACTGCGCCATCACGCGCCCATCCGCCTGCCATGGTTTCCCTCCTGATCAGGTGGCGACCAGATTACCCGAGCCAAGAGCCGCGTGGCAAGTCAGAGCGATACGGCCCCTTCAAACACCTGATCAATCATCACTTGGGTGCCGCGCGAAAACTCCAGCGGACACGGATACTCTGCCCCCTCTCGCACAGATCGCCCGAAGGCTTCGACCTGCAGCTTGTAGTGATCGTCGCCGGGAAAACGGGTAACCTGAACCTCCAACCCCGGTCGATGCAGTTCCACCCGCGCCTCACCAAATACCCGTGCATTGAACGGGGCTGTCAGACGGATAACGCCACCTTCACCGTGGAACACCATCTCCTGATGCGGATGCATCCGGATCGAGACATAGCTGGAATAGGTAAAGTCCGGGAACTGCGCGCGGATCTCGGTGAAGGCATCAATGCCGTCTTCCCACCGGATTGCCGACTGCACCGAAACTGGTTCTTGCCCTGTGGCGAAGCGGGCGCTGCCAATCACGTAGACACCGATATCGCGCAACCCACCCCCGCCGGTTTCCGCCCGGTTACGGATGTTTCCAGTGTCTGCGCGGTTGTCGAAACTGAACGCGCCAGTCACATGCACGAGCTTTCCGATGGCCCCATCCGCGATCAGCTGCCGTACGAACTGCCACTGCGGGTGATGCACGATCATGTACGCCTCGGCCGCTAGCAGGCCGGTCTGATCCCGTTTCTCGATGAGCAAATCAAACTCGGTCGCGGACATCGTCATAGGTTTTTCACACAGAACGTGCTTACCCGCCTCGAGCGCCTTGAGGCTCCATTCGACGTGCAGATGGTTGGGCAGCGGGATGTAGACCGCATCGATCTTGGGGTCTGCCAAAAGCGCGTCATAGCTGCCATATACCGTCAGATCAGGACAATACTGCTGAAACGGCTCGGCCTTGGCAGCGTCCGACGTGGCAAGACCAGCCAACCGGGCACCTTCGGCCGCGTGAATTGCGGGCGCCATAAACTGTCGTGCGAATTTCGCGGCGCCCAAAACGCCCCATTGAACCGGTTGCTGCATACCGCCCTCTCATCCTTTACTGGCTTGTGCTGTCTCTAACAGGGAACCGCTTTAAAGTCAGGGGGTTCGTGGTGATCGCCATGCTGAAACGTAAGCAAACCTAAGAATTTCTTGATCCGTTTCATTGTTTGCACCGTAGCAACTATGTCACCGGGTAATCGGCATTGTCCAATCAAAACACCCGGGATTGATGTTGTGACCAACTGGGTGGGAGATTACCAGACATGCCAACACCGACAGAGACAATAACAGGAACCGTATTGTTGAGCGGAGCCGTCGGCTCGTTCGATGACAACAGCGGAGATTTTGACATCCTGCGAGAAGCAGTTGTTGCCGCCGGTCTCGCCGGGGTATTGGATGACCCCGAGGCCAGCCTCACGGTTTTCGCGCCAACCGACGCCGCCTTTATCGGGCTTGCTCAGGCTCTGGGCTATGCCGGATCGGACGAAGCCGGCGCACTGGGACATATCGTCAAGGCGCTGACCCTGCTGGGCGGAGGCGACCCCATCCCATTGCTGACAGAAGTTCTGAAGTATCACGTGGTGAACGGAGAATTCGATCTAGCCGCTGTCGCGGACCTGGGCGACGGCGCGCAGATTACAACGCTGCAGGGTTCGTCGGTAGAATTGAACCTTCAAAGCGACCCGCCAAGCCTTGGTGATGCGGATGACGGCATCGCCGATCCGGGCATCATCCAAACCGATATTGGTGCAACAAACGGGATCATTCACGCCCTAAACGGCGTGCTACTGCCCGTTTCGGTTACAGACATTCTGGGCCAGAAAAACACCGATTTCATCCTTGGCGACGATTCGGACGAGTTCTATTTCACCGGGCGCGGCCAGGACTTTGTGCATGGCGGCGGCGGAAATGATGTCATCAATACCGGCAGAGGACACGACGTTGCCCTGGGCGGCGCCGGGAACGACGTGATCTTTGGCGGTCGTGGCAAGGACACCCTGCGCGGTGACGAAGGCGAAGATACGATCTTTGGCGGCCGCGGGGCCGATGTGATCGACGGTGGGGCCGATAATGACATCATGTTCGGCGGACGCGGCAAAGACATGTTTGTCATTGAAAACGGCGATGGCGACGATTGGATCGTCGATTTCAAGGTCGGCAAAGACAAGATCGACCTGTCTGGCTATGACGGGATAACCGGCTTTGAGGACATTGAAGACGATATCTCTGGTGGCTTCTTCCGAACCACGATCGAGCTAGGGGACGGTGACAGTATTGTTCTGACAGGCGTTGGCGTCGGACACCTGACGGAAGACAGCTTTATCTTCGCTTAAAGAATATCAGCCCGCCGATATTGGCGGGCTGAACCAAGTGGGTCAGACAGTACCCAGCATACCCTTTTCACGGGCAAGTTCGCGCATCTTTTTCTGCAGCTTTTCAAAGGCACGTACCTCGATCTGCCGAATACGCTCGCGGCTGACATTGTACTGCGTGCTGAGCTCTTCCAGCGTGACGGGCTGATCCATCAAACGGCGCTGAGTCAGGATGTCCTTTTCCCGATCATTCAGGACATCCAGCGCAGCGGCCAGAAGCTCGCGCCGGGCGTCCAACTCGTCGCGGGCTTCGTAATCGCCCGCCTGATCGGCATCTTCGTCCTCAAGCCAGTCCTGCCATTGCATGGTGCCCTCGCCCTCGGACCCAACGGTCGCGTTCAGCGAGGCATCGCCACCGGACATTCGGCGATTCATGCTGATGACTTCCTCTTCGGTCACGCCAAGATCAGTTGCGATCTGTTTGACGTTTTCCGGCCGCAGGTCGCCCTCCTCAAGCGCGCCAATACGGGCCTTGGCCTTGCGCAGGTTAAAGAACAGCTTTTTCTGCGCCGATGTGGTGCCCAGTTTGACCATCGACCACGACCGCAGGACATATTCCTGAATCGAGGCACGAATCCACCACATAGCATAGGTCGCCAGCCGGAAACCTTTTTCCGGATCGAATTTCTTGACCGCTTGCATCAGACCCACATTGGCCTCGGAAATCATCTCAGCCTGCGGCAGACCATAGCCGCGATAGCCCATGGCGATCTTGGCCGCCAGACGCAGGTGCGACGTGACCATTTTATGTGCGGCTTCAGTGTCTTGCTCTTCGACCCAGCGCTTAGCGAGCATATACTCTTCTTCCGGCTCAAGCAGCGGGAACTTGCGAATTTCCTGCATATAGCGGTTCAGGCCGCCCTCGGGCGTCGGCGCGGGGAGATTTGCGTAATTTGCCATGATTCATGTCCCTCCGACAAATGTTTACTTCGTTAACATGGGATATGGGAACAGGTCCCGATCCATTCAAGAGGTACCGTTAACAGTTTGAAATTAACGATTGATAAAGGAAAGCTAAGAACGCGTTACTCACATATGTTTGCGTATTATGTCAGCCGCGCGCGCAATTGTTCAATCAGAATTTCCATATCTTTCGGCAAATCGGCCTCAAACCTAAGTGTTTCGCCCGTCACGGGATGCTCAAAGCCTAAAACTGCAGCATGCAGCGCTTGTCGTGGAAAACTGCGCACAGCCTCGGCTGTTGCCGCGCTGAAGGCCTTTGCCGCGAGCTTACGCTTGCCTCCATAAACCGGATCACCTACCAAACCATGCCCTGCATGGGCCATATGCACCCGGATTTGATGTGTGCGGCCGGTTTCCAGCCAACATTCGATCAGCGCGATTCCGGGTGGGTTGCCAAATGTCTCGATCAACCGCGCCCGAGTTACCGCATGCCGACCGCCGTGAAACAGAACCGCTTGTTTCTGCCGATCGGTTTTGTGGCGTGCCAACTGCGTGGTCAGACGCATGATATTGCCAGGCTCAAAGCTGACGCCCTTTACGCCACGCAAGCGCGGATCATTTGCATCCGGCACGCCGTAACAAATCGCACGGTAATAGCGTTCTACGCTATGCGCCTCAAACTGAGCCGCAAGGCCGTGATGTGCTGCGTCTGATTTAGCAACGACCAGCAAGCCACTGGTTTCCTTGTCGATACGGTGCACAATGCCCGGGCGTTTAATGCCCCCAACTCCGGAAAGATCTTCGCCACAATGATGGAGCAACGCGTTTACCAGCGTTCCGCTGGGCGAGCCCGGTGCAGGGTGCACGACCATGCCCGCAGGTTTGTTGATGACGATCAGATCCGCATCCTCAAAAACAATCTCAAGTGGGATGTCTTCAGGCCCTATATGGCTTTCCTCGGCCTCGGCGACCGTGATCGACACCGATGCACCTTCGGCCACCTTGGCTTTGGGGTCACGAATTACGACGCCGCCGATTGTCACCTCGCCGTTCTCGATCAAACGAGTCAGGCGGGTGCGCGACAGGTTTTCATCCGCTGGCACATCGCGTGAAAGCGCCTTATCAAGGCGGGGCGGCGGATCGGCCGCGATCTGAAATTCAATCTGACGGGTGCCCATGACTGTCCCTTCCGAACCCCAAGAACCGCAGGAAACACCGCAGCTTCGCCTGCTGCGGCGCATGGTCATGCTGCTGACCGCGGTGATGATTGGCGGGGTTCTATTGACATTCGCACTGATTGTCATCCGACTATCGGACAGAACCCCTACTCTGCCCGATCAGATCGAACTGCCGGACGGTGCCAAGGCGCAGGCCCTAACGATCGGCAGCAACTGGTACGCCGTTGTGACCGATGACAACCGCATCCTGATTTTTGACAAGACGACCGGAAAACAGCGCCAGGAAATCGTCGTGCAGGAATAGAGATCAACTGTCCAAAGCCAGCCGGAACACGATCTCAGAGGCCTTGCGCAAGGCTTCATACTCTTCGGCCGTGTCTCGGCGAAACATCTTGTCCTCATCGCTTAGCTGCGTCGGCGTGAACAGTTCGGTCCTGTCAGAAAAAAACTCTTGGTGGAAGGCCGTGTCCTGCGCAGCCAGGAATTCATCCAGCCAGACGCGCTCGTCAGGCTCCAGTACGTCGTTCCGTCGCACCATGACGGGGTCATCGACAAAAACACGGCGCAATTGGCGGCTTTTCTTTCGCCCCAGCGCACGGGAAATAACACCAAAAGCTTCGCTGGCCGCGCGGGACTGAGAGGGGTTGGACACCGCTCCTGCCGCAACCTCTTCCCCCAATGGCGTACCGATCCGAGACAGGAAATCATCGACGACATTCCCCCTTACCATACCCGAGCGTTCATACAGCAGCGGGACAACGGTGACGCCTGGAAAGGCCGTTCGGATTTCGGCCAGTTTGGTTGAGAAGCTCAACTGTTCCGGGTTTTCGCGAATTTGGCCAAGCCGTTGACGGATGTAATCGGTCCCACCGTTGGGCAATCGCCCGGCTTTGGCCCGCTGCTTGTAATCGGCCTCGAAGAAGTCGGAATACCGACGGCAATAGAATGTTATCTTCAGTTCGCGAGAGGGGATATCAGCGAAAACCTCAGCCAAACGGTTCAAATTGCAGAAATAGAACATCTCGGACGAGACAACACAGGTCTGACCCGCATGCGCGTCATATTCGCTGGTCATGGCAGACCGAAACGGATCCATCGGATCAGGGCTTCGGTTGATATGAAAGGCAACAATGTTGTGACTAATGGCCAGACGGGTGCCACCATCCAGCCGGCGCCGGCCGGTCTCCATGTACCGCAGGCCGATCTCATCCATAACCGCATGGTTTCGACGTAAAAAACCCTGCAAGGCGGTCGTGCCGGTTTTGGGCATTCCCATATGCAGCCAAAGCATTACCTAGCTCCTGTCCTCGGATTTTCCCGTGTCATGCCTGCTGGCTGGCCGTGAAACCCGCCGTCATCTGCTGCATGAGGTCTTGCATCTCCGGCATGTCGCGCAATTGCGTGATCTGTTGACGATGCAAGTCGCAAGATGCGTGATGCAAACGTGCGACCTCGGGGTCAGAGAGCATTTCGTAGTAAAACCCGCGCTTTCGGTCCAGGACAGCATCGATCGTAGTATTCGTCTCGGCGTTCTGGTTCATCATGTTCCAGTATTCCAGGCCAAGGCTTTCACCCAGATGGTGCGCGCGACCGCGCATCTTTTTGACCAGATAGCTTTCGCAAGACTTCAACGCATAGTGGTTGACCTGCACAAAATCATACCCGACCGAGTCCCGTGCCGAACGCCAGCTTTTTTCATAGTACCGTTCAGGCATCAATTGGCCTGACCCGTTGTACCAATGACATTCTTCGATGGTTTCTACGGTCGGTTTTTTGGGACGATGAACGCCCAGCCCATCCCAAACCTCGCGCTGGAACATGGTCTTAAAGCCCCATGCTTGCGGCGGGCGGTACATTTTTTCTGGAGCAGCCTGCCGGAATTGGTCAGACAAAAACCTGTCCTCATACCGCACGACGCCGGCGTTCCCGAACAACCGCCAGGTCATAGAAATCGTCTTGGCATCTGGGATGGCATCAGTCAAAGCCCGCAGCGTATGATCCCCGGTCTTGACGTTGATATGTTCGTCAGCGTCGATCACCACGACCCAATCCTGCGGACGCGCGACCTCCATCTTAAGAAATGTCCTATAAGCACGTTTCTGGGGACTGGTCTTGCGGCGTGAATTGTTGTCGACGTGGATCAGGACGCCCATTTCGTCCAACCTCTGCAATAAAGCGTCCGTGCCGTCCGTGCAATCGTTGGTCATCACGACCATCTGATCGATTCCGATCGCACGGTTATGGGCCACCCATTCCAGCACAAACGGGCCTTCATTCTTCATAGGGGTGACGCTGATATATCGAGGGTCCTGATCGGCCATGCTTGACTGCCCTGTTCGTTGTTCTTGCCCGGAACGTATCGGGATCATTCGGAATTTGCCCGCAAATTACGTTGATTTCATGGAACTACCAAGGGGAAATCCACGCAATTTACCCACCTGCCCGTTTCAGTTGGTTGGAAAACCGTTTGAGCTTGGGGCACAGCTCATGCGCCCGGGATAGATACTTGCGCGCTTTGACTTTTTCTCCTCGTTTAAGCAGTACCTGCCCGGCAGCGCCCTGAATTGCGGCGGTATTGTCATCCAAGTCGGCCGCCTGAACAATCTGGTTTTGGCCCTGTTCAACTGCGCCAGTATTCTCAAGGAATTGCCCCATGGCGAAAACCAGAAACGGGTTGTCGGGGTCGCACGCAAGAGCGTCTGCCATTGCCAAACGGCCATTCGCGTAATCCCCGTCCGCCTCGTAAAGTTCAGCAAGTCGCTTGAAATAGAAACTGCTGTCCGGGAAGTAAGACGATGTCCTCCGCGCGCGATCAATTGCCTTATGCAATGGTCTTTCGCCCAACCGGAATTCAAGAAGAGATAGCAGGCTCTGATAACCGGGCTCTTCCGTTGCAAGTTGCGATTCCGGCGGAAGGTGGGTCGAGTTCGAAAGCCCTTCTAACAACAAGGAAAGACGCTCATGGTTCGAAGCAAGTCGACGCGCGCGTTGATCAATTGCCAGGCAGTGCCAGTCCAGCAATACAAGATCCAAATTGCATGGCAAACGCCCTAACACTTTTCTTTGTGCGACATGTGAATTGTAGTTGAACCAAGGGCGCCTGATGGCCCTCAACACTCTCCAGTCCATAGGTGGAAGTGCCCGATGAGCGATTTGATCTCGATAGATCAATCTCGACCCGAAGATAATGACATCTGGCCTCATGGGCTTGGCCCAAAACGCGCGGCTAAAAGTCAGAGCAGCGGCCCAACGCTTTTTTTGCCCCCCCAGTATGCCCGCGCGCAATGCCGTTCCAACGGCATGATCTTCTGGCCAAATTCCAGGGTTTTTCAACGCCTGCTCAGTTAACTCAAGTGCCTCTGACCTTTGCTTCAAGTAGAAGCAATTGAGTGCCTGCAAAAGAGGTAAAAAAGCGTTGTCCGCACCAATCTCCAAAATAGGTTCCACAAGTTCCTTCGCCTCTGAGGCGCGATCTCCAGCTCCGAGTGAGTGCATAGCAAAAGACGCCTTGGAATAAATATGAGCTGCTTCGGATGGATTCAAAAAACCTTCCGGTCCGGCACGAAGCCGATCTATCATATCTTCGTTGGCTTTGTTGACTTCCTCCTCAGTCAGAACCTCGCGAAAAACTTTGCGCTGCTGCCCCGAAATCCGAGCTGCGGCCATTGAAAACGCTGAAATAAATGGCGCGATCACCTGATCCGCGCGCGACATTGTGTAGAGTTCCAGGAAATCCCGTTTGGCCCGCGTCATCCCGAACACATCGGCAACGTCGGACATTTGCATCAGCTTAGGGAATTTTGTCTGAAATCGTGCTACCAGCTCGGGCTGGTCTGAGAACATAATAGCCTTTTTGTCGGCATTTTTCTCAAGATGCGCCTCATACAATTCTTCAGGCTCGATCTTTGCAGGCCAGGTTGTGTGCTTCCACGGCAGCCCGTTCAGAATATCGCCGCGGCGGATATGATAGGCTGATACGCCCTGCCCCGACAGTTTGGCGTCCGCGCAATCCATTATTTCGCGTATTTCTGCGGTGAACCCGACCCTATGAATAAAGTCGCGATACCTAGGTCGGATAGCCTCGACATCTTCCCACGGGAAGGCCAGCACCTCGAAACCTTCCTCGACCAGTACCGACCGTCCCGCGTTGAGATGCGCAATCAGGCGGTCGGGCGAGGTGTCGCTTTGGAAGGACCAGATCGGCAAGGCATTCTGTGCCAGGGCTCCGAACTCCTTTGGAGTAAGGAAATGCTCATCCATCCATTCCTGTGAGAACAATTCTTGCGGGTGGTCGAGCTCGGGCGCATCAGCGCCTTGTGGAAACCAGTTCACCCGGTAGGTGGTGCCGAAATCTTCGGCCAGACGGATGCACGTCAGCATCATCAGCAACCGCGCGCCCATGCGATCCTTGCGCTGACCGACAAACACGCCTTTGGCAGGGGTCACGAGTTATCCCTTTCCTTCTCGGCCATTGCCTGTCGGCGCACTCGGCGAAACCGCTGCCGGGCGCGTCGGACCAAATCAGGGTGACGCTCGGCACCGACGGCTTCGATCCCACGGATATACAGAGGCAAACGACGTCGGGCGCGCATCATCCTGTAAAATCCGGTCGAATCCAACGAGCCATCCATCGCCCCAAGCATCACGGGCTTGAGAATATCCAGCTTGCGCAGCATTGGGGCCGCGAAATGGTTGGAGAACCAGGTCTTGAGCAACATCACGTTGTCACCTTGCAATCGCTGAACCTGCTGCCTGTCCAGATCAAAGAACGGATCATAAAAAACGTAAGCCTTGCCGGCGGCCTGAACGGTCTGGGCCGCGTCACTCATCGGCAGATCCCAGTCCTGTACGCGGCCAAAGCGGTAGCGGGTTTCCCAGGGGACCAGCCGCTCATCCAACGTTGTCTGGGGGTTGAAGGCAATCACATTCGCACCGGGCACAAGTGACGAAAAGGTCAAAGCCCCAAAACCACCCATCGACGCCCCCGCAAAAACCACCTGATCAAACCGATCAAAGAACCCTTCGGCGACCTTGCTTTCAAAATAGGAAATGATCTCAGGGTCGCGATACCATGCCTTGGTGCGCGCGAAGACGCCCATGTGGGACCACCCTTCGTCGCGAAAGAACTTCCAGCCCCATGGTTCGCGCGCGAAGGACAGGTCATTGGCGTTGGCGATGTTGTCAAAGCTGACCACCAGCCGCGTGGCATATCGCTGGTGGAACAGGATCGAGTGGCGTTCCAGCTTCTGAAGGAATCCGGTGCCGTCACCACCGGGATACAGCTCGACAAACCACGGCGGAGCGGGATCCGTCAGGATACGCTCATACCCTGTCTTGCGATCAGGGTGTTCTGGTTTCAGCTGCTCTTTCGAAAGGTCTTCGGCCATGATGATCAGATAAGGTTATCGGCAAGCCAGACGCGAAACTCCACCCATTCCGGGCGCATCTTGATTTCGGACACCTTGGCCCGATGCCAGTCGCAGGCCTGTGCGTGCAGTTCATTCAGCTCCGGATCAGCCTTCAAATCGGCCAGCAGAGGTGCCGCGCGGCGTGCCGCTGGCAGAATGGATTGGTCAGCCTCTTTGTTGACGTTCATATCCTGCCAGTAAGATTGCCCCTGATCGACCCTGATATGATTGGTTCGCCCCCGGTCGCGCTTGACCAGAAATCCATCCATCGACCGGACCGAGTAATGATGAATGCGCCCGAGCGAATGGTCGAAACCGCGCCACGCCCGCCAACCCACCTTATCAGCTGGAAACAGTTTGCCCCCGGCATCTGACCAGGCGATATTTGGCGCTACCTCGTCGTCAAACCCCTTCGGGCGATGCGGACCAAATCGCGTGAACTTGCCGTTGTTTCGAAACAGAGTTTTCAGACCGGAAGCGCGGCTTGAATGATAGGGAAACTCCTGATCACTCATCAAGAACGCGTCAGTCACCGGCCGGTCTTCGAAACTGATGTTTCCAGAGCTTCCAAACAGCTTCCACGCAAAAGATATCGCATCGACCGGTTGCCCTGCTCTGTTCTCAACTTCGGAAATTAAGTCATGGAAACCGTTGTCGCCACAGCGGATATTCCAGAACTCATCTACGTCCAGACACAGCAGCCAGTCGGCCTCTTTGACCTTGGGCTGGCGGCGCGCGCGGCGCAACATCTGGTGCTGAGGATTGCCCCCCTCTTTCACTTCGTTGCTGACATGGGTGGCCAGGCCAAGCTCTTGCAATCTGGCAGCAATCTTGTCCGTCCCGTCGTCACAGTCGTTCGTGAAAATCACAAAATGGTCGATTCCCAACGCTTTATGGAACGCAACCCATTCCAACATATACGGGCCTTCGTTCTTCATCGTTGTGAACACGGTGATGGACTGAGACATATTACCCTTCCCAAATAGTCTTGCCCACTCATACACATCCCGATCCACATCGGCGAGACAGGAAATAGTGAAGTGGTCATTCCAACGCAAACTGGTGCAACTCTACACGGCAGAGGCGCTGACAAATCGAGTGTTTTGGTTGGATAATGGTGCGGTCGAGAAGACTCGAACTTCCACGGGAGTTACCCCACAGCGACCTCAACGCTGCGCGTCTACCAATTCCGCCACGACCGCACTGCCAATGACTTGGTAGAGGGCGTATAGACGGTGATGATCAGGATGTGAAGAGGCAAAAAACATGCCGGTTTGAATTCCGCGTTACCCCCCATATCTGTATCGCAGACACAGACTAATTCACCCTGCCCCGGAGCCCAACCATGACCGCGCAAGATCCCCGTCAAATTGTCCAGATCGATATCGTCTCTGACGTTGTGTGCCCGTGGTGCATCGTGGGCTTTCGTCAGTTGGATCTGGCGTTGAAAGAGCAAAACGTGCTCGCCAATCTCAGATGGCATCCTTTTGAGTTGAACCCGAACATGCCGCCCGAGGGCCAGAACCTGCGTGAACATATTATGGAGAAATACGGCTCAACGGCCGAGCAGAGCCAGCAGGCCCGCGCACGGTTGACCCAGATCGGTGCTGAGCTTGGCTTTGCGTTCAACTTCAATGATGACAGCCGGATGGTAAACACTTTTGCGGCGCATCAGCTGCTGGACTGGGCCGAAACGCAAGGCCGCCAGCATCCGTTAAAGATGGCGCTGTTCGAGGCCTACTTTACCAATCAGCAGGATGTGTCCCAAACCGAGGTCCTGCTTGATTCAGTCCAAAACGCCGGGCTGGACCGGGAAGCCGCCCGCGCGGCTCTGACCTCGGGCGATCACATCGCGCCGGTTCGCGAAAAACAGCAGTTCTGGTCCAGCCGTGGCATCTCGGGTGTTCCGTCGATGGTGTTCGCGGGCAAATACTTGATGACCGGCGCGCAGGGGGCCGAGAACTACTCCAACGTTTTGCAACGGTGCATGACCGAGGCCGCGTGACCTCTTTCCTTCACTCTGCCCTGCCGGTAAGGAGCCCCCATGGAATGGAAGATCACTGACGGGCTGACCGATTACAACGACGCCGTCGCCTTCATGGAGGCGCGCGTGGCCGCGATTGCGGCCGGTGAGGCAGATGAGTGTGTCTGGCTGCTGGAGCATCCGCCCCTTTACACAGCCGGCACCTCGGCCCGGATCGAAGACCTGACCGACCCGGATCGCTTTCCCGTCTACGAGGCCAAGCGTGGCGGTGAATACACCTATCACGGCCCCGGCCAGCGCGTTGCTTATGTGATGTTGGACCTGAACAAACGCGGCAAGGATGTTCGCCGCTTCGTCAAGCAACTGGAAGAATGGGTGATCGCCGCGCTTGCCGAGTTCAACGTGCACGGCGAAATCCGCGCCGGTCGCGTTGGCGTTTGGGTCCGGCGCGATGACAAACCGCTGACCGCATTGGGTCAACCTGCCGAAGACAAGGTGGCCGCGATCGGGTTGCGTCTGCGCAAATGGGTCAGCTTCCACGGCATCTCGATCAATGTCGAACCAGACCTCGAACATTTTTCGGGCATTGTCCCCTGCGGCATCACCGAACATGGGGTCACGTCGCTTGTTGATCTGGGCTTGCCGGTTACCTTGGTGGATGTTGACACAGCTTTGCAGAAAACGTTCTCAGAGATATTCGCTTCTGAATAGGCATGAAGCGGCGCCAGCGAATCGTTCAGAGTGAAGTCACCGTTAACAATCCCACAATTCCCGAACTCTCTGTTTCCATACTGAGCCAAAATTTCCCAATGGCTACAGTTCGAATAGTGCAAATTAACGAAAAACTCACTCAAATAGATACATTCCACGCGTTTAGGGGTAATATGGATTTACCGTTCTTAGAGTGAGTGGTGTGTTAACCGGTGATCTTGGGTCATCCTGAGTAGTCGGAAAATTTTTTGTTAACGAGTCTGCCGTTCCGACCCCAAATCGGAGCGGCAATTCGCATCCCACTCTATGCCTTCCCCTCTGTATGCCCAAAGCGTGACGGTTCGACACACGCGCGGTCGGCCTGTTCCAGCTCTAGCGTGGCGTGGCTGATGCCAAACCGGTCGCGGAGCGATTGCCTAACGCTGTCCCTTACCCCTTCCGCATCCGCCCAAGCCGCCGCGTTCACAACCAGATGGGCCGTCAACGCAGGTTCTCGCTCCTGCATGCTCCACAAGTGGACATGGTGTACCCCGGACACGCCCTGTACATCCTCGATGGCCGATGCGACCTCTTCCGGGTCCAAATCGGGCGGCGCTGCCATCATCAGAACGCGGATCGTCTCGCCGATCTCGGATTTGACGTGCCACAGGATGTAGACCGAGATCATGATGGTGACTGCGGGGTCGACCCAAGTCCAGTTGAACAGGATCACCGCAGTGCCAGCGACAATCACAGCCACCGATCCCAACGCATCCGCCACGTTGTGCAGAAAGGCCGCCCGGATGTTCATGCTGTCCTTTGCCATCGTGTAGGTCAGCGCAGCCGTGATCAGGTCCACGATCAAGGCCAATGCAGCGATCCAGACGACCATCCAGCCATTGACTGGCTCAGGCTCAAAAAACCGCATCACACCTTCATAGAACAGATAAACCGACAGCACGATCAACGTCGTGTAATTGACCAGTGCTGCAACCACTTCGGCACGGCCATAGCCAAAGCTCATCCGCGGATCTGCCGGGCGGCGGGCGATCTTGCGGGCGAAAAAGGCGATAACCAGCGCGATGGCATCCGAGAAATTGTGCAACGCATCCGCAATCAGCGCCAGCGAGCCCGAGAATATGCCCCCGACGACCTGAGCCAGCGTCAGGAACATATTGACGGCAATCGCCCAAATCACCCGCGCGTCCCCTGCCTCGGGGCCTATGTGGTGGTGCGCGTGGCTGTGCCCCTTATGAGAATGATCATGTGCCATTTGGTTTTGTGTCCCTTGTTTCGGCTACACACCGCATGTAATTCCTCTAGTTACTAGAGGTTCAAGTGCTCGGAACAAAAAAGATGTTTTCAATTGGTGATCTGTCGCGCCGGACCCGGGTCAAGGTTCCAACAATCCGGTTTTATGAAGAAAAAGGGCTGTTGCCGCGCCCGGACCGAACAGCCGGCAATCAACGCCGGTACGACGAAACTGCCCTAAAACGGCTGCTGTTTATTCGCCACTGCCGCGACTTGGGCTTACCACTGGCCGATGTCGTGGGCTTGCTGTCACTGGAAGGCGCATCTGGCACCGACCTAGACCGGGCGCACGAAATTGCCGAGAAGCAACTGGCTGATCTGCGAGACCGGATTTCCCGCCTGCAAAGCCTTGAAACGGAATTGACCCGAATTTCCAAAGCTTGCGACGGAAAGCACGACCATGTCTGTGCCGTGCTTCACGCGTTTGGCGATCATAGCGAGTGCAAGGGGTCGCACTCGAACTAACTGTTATTCGATCAGCTCAGCGCGGCTTTGATCTTTTCGGCATGCTGCGCGATCAGGTCGAAATCGCCCATCGTGCCGGGCGCACGCACGGCAACGCCATCATGGCGCGGCAAAACGTGGAAATGCAGGTGGAACACCTCCTGCCCTCCGGCGGCCTCGTTGAATTGCTGAACAGTGACACCGTCTGCATCGAACGCGGCGACAACGGCTTTGGCCAGTTTCTGAACTGTTGCCGTCACAGCCCCCAACTGCTCGGGCGAGGCATCCAGAATGTTGCGGCACGGGGTTTTGGGGATCACCAGCAGATGCCCATCTGCGCGCGGCATGATATCCATGAAGGCCACTGTATCGTCATCTTCGTAGACGCGGGTCGAAGGGATCTCTCCGCGCAAAATCTTGGCAAAGATGTTTTCGGGATCATAGGCGGTCATTTCAATTCTCCGATTGATAGGCTGACGACAGTTCTGCGGTGCGCGCTTTCCAGGGTCAAGCGGGGAACGTAATTCACGGCTGCGCCTTTGAAATCGGGGCACTGACGCCCAGATAAATGCAGATTTTGGAGAAAATTTCGCTGGGTACCCTCCTGCCCGCGACAATTATTCTTGATCCAGATCAAACTCGACCATTGAAGGTCGCCCCCCCGCAATCTAAAACCAGCAGGAATCCCGCGCGTTGGAGAGGTCCAACTGTGCGGTGTAGTTGCAACAGGAGGCACCTAATGGCAGACGCAGCCATTCATGGTCACGAGCATGAAGACGAGCGCAGCTTTTTCCAGCGCTGGTTCATGTCGACCAACCACAAGGACATCGGGATTCTCTACCTGGTCGTTTCGGCACTTGCCGGTCTGATCTCGGTTCTGATGACCGTCTACATGCGGCTCGAACTGATGCACCCCGGTGTTCAGTACATGTGCCTGGAAGGCTTCATGGCCGACCCATGTACCCCCAACGGACACCTGTGGAACGTTATGATCACCTACCACGGTGTTCTGATGATGTTCTTCGTTGTTATCCCCGCCCTCTTCGGCGGATTTGGCAACTATTTCATGCCGTTGCAGATTGGTGCGCCGGATATGGCGTTCCCGCGGATGAACAACCTGTCCTTCTGGCTGTATGTCGCTGGTACTTCACTGGGTGTGGCATCGCTGCTGAGCCCGGGGGGTAACGATCAGCTCGGCTCGGGCGTGGGCTGGGTTCTCTACCCGCCTCTGTCGACGACCGAGGGCGGCATGTCCATGGACCTCGCGATCTTTGCCGTGCACGTATCGGGCGCCTCCTCGATCCTCGGCGCGATCAACATGATCACCACCTTCCTGAACATGCGTGCCCCGGGCATGACCCTGTTCAAGGTGCCGCTGTTCAGCTGGTCGATCTTCGTCACCTCGTGGCTGATTCTTCTGTCCCTGCCGGTTTTGGCGGGCGCAATCACCATGTTGCTGATGGATCGCAACTTTGGCTTCACCTTCTTTGATCCGGCCGGTGGCGGTGACCCGATCCTGTATCAGCACATCCTGTGGTTCTTTGGCCACCCGGAAGTGTACATCGTGATCCTGCCCGGTTTCGGCATCATCAGCCATGTGATTGCGACCTTCGCACGCAAGCCGATCTTCGGTTACCTGCCGATGGTCTGGGCGATCATCGCGATCGGCGTTCTGGGCTTTGTCGTGTGGGCGCACCACATGTACACCGTTGGCATGTCGCTGCGTCAGCAGGCTTACTTCATGCTGGCCACGATGGTCATCGCGGTTCCGACCGGCGTTAAGGTCTTCTCGTGGATCGCGACCATGTGGGGCGGTTCCATCGAGTTCAAGACACCGATGCTGTTCGCCTTCGGCTTCCTGTTCCTGTTCACCGTTGGCGGTGTAACCGGGGTTGTACTGTCGCAGGCCGGTGTGGACCGTGCCTATCACGACACCTACTACGTGGTTGCGCACTTCCACTACGTGATGTCGCTGGGCGCTGTCTTCGCGATCTTCGCCGGTGTGTACTTCTACTTCTCGAAAATGACAGGCCGTCAGTATTCCGAGTTCTGGGGCAAGGTTCACTTCTGGCTGTTCTTCATCGGCGCCAACCTGACCTTCTTCCCGCAGCACTTCCTGGGCCGTCAGGGCATGCCGCGTCGTTACATCGACTATCCCGAAGCGTTCGCCCAGTGGAACTTCGTGTCGTCGATCGGTGCATTCATTTCCTTCGCTTCGTTCCTGCTGTTCTTCGGCATCGTGATCTACGCCCTTCTGCGTGGCGCGAAAGAAACCCGTCCGAACCCGTGGAACGAATACGCGGATACGCTGGAATGGACCCTGCCCACTCCGCCGCCCGAGCACACGTTCGAGCAGCTGCCAAAGCAGGAAGACTGGGACAAGGGCCACGCTCACTAATCCCTGCGAAGCACTCTTCGGAAAGCCCCGCATTTGCGGGGCTTTTCCTTTTTCGCCCCCCGAGATTTAAACAGCGCTGGCATAGACTTGCCCAAGAATAAGCCGTTAGACTGACTTGCAATCGCCAATTGCGCAGGACCCGATCGGTCATGATCCTTCACGACGGAATTACTGTACGACAGATGGTCAAGGGCTCATTCGGCTTTATCTGCATCGTGCTGACATGGACACTGCTGGTTGTACTGGCAGACGAACTCACCACAATCGAGCTGATCTCGAACCCCAGCCCACCTGTAACCATGCTAGGACTGGCTGTAGCATTCTTTCTTGGCTTCAAGAATACGTCGGCCTTTGGGCGTTGGTCCGAGGCGCGCAGCATCTGGGGCGAGATCGTCAACGCCAGCCGTGACTGGGGCAACACCATCAGCAATTTGGTACTGCCCGACGGCACACCAATTGACCCCGCGCTGCGCAACGAACTGATCGAACGTCACATTGCTTGGCTCAATATGCTGGCATTTCAGCTGCGCCAACCTTCTCCGACAGGACGCAGCCGACGCCCCTGGATGTTTGGACACAAACCGATATCTAACCACTCCGAACTGCATCAAAACCCTGAAAGCTGGCGTGAGCACCAGCTGCAAAGCGACCTCCCAAGGCTTGAAGAAAAAAGCAATCGGGCGGCTTATCTGATATTTCTTCAGGGAGAAAAGCTTGCTGAGTTGGCGCGTACTCAGAGCATTGATCCGTTTTGGCATGTCGCCCTAATGGATCGCCTCGCCCGGTTTACGACGACACAAGGGCAGTGTGAGCGCATCAAAAACACGCCATTCCCAAGACAGGTCGCCGAGGTCGGGCGGGTTTTCAGCTGGATCTTCATCTTCATGCTTCCTTTGGCATTCAACGACGAACGATCGGTCACCGCCGAAATAGATTTCTCCGTTTGGCAGCTTGTGATCTTCGACTGGCTGACATTCGCGCCTGTTGGGGCATTGGTCTGCTGGATCTTCTTTGTCACCGAACGCGTCAGCGCCTCGATGGAGGATCCGTTTGAAGGGGATGTGACCGATGTTCCGATCTCGGCCCTGTGCCGGGCCATCGAGATCGACCTGCGTCAGATGACCGATTGCGGCGTTGCGCCCCAACCTGTGAAACCTTTCGAAAAAGCTCTGATCTAGGGCAGCCCTATTTTGCAGGTCAGCCACGCCAATTTCTGGTCGCGTTCGATAATCTGATCAATTTAGGGTATCATACATCCAGAAACCCTGGGATCGGAGCCATCAGATGCCCGAAATTGACTTTTGGTTTTCCATAGGCAGCACATACAGCTTCCTGACGATCATGCGCCTGGATGACTGGTGCGATGAACATGACGCGAGCGTGAATTGGCGGCCGTTCAACGTGCGCACCGTTATGTCTGAACAACAGAACATTCCCTTTGCAGGCAAGCCGGTCAAATCCGCATATATGTGGCGCGATATCGAACGGCGAGCGGCCAAGTATCACCTGCACGCCACACTTCCCGCGCCCTATCCGATCTCGGACCTTGCGCTGGCCAATCAGGTTGCCGTGCTGGGCATGTCGGACGGTTGGGGCAAATCCTTTACCCAAAACCTGTACCGCATCTGGTTCGAAGAAGGGATCGAAGCAGGCAGCGAAACAGCTCTGTCAGAAGCCTTGCACCGGTGCCAGCAAGACCCGCGCCTGACCCTTGCTCGCGCGCGCAGCCCAGACACGATTTCGGCCCTTGAGACCGAAACGGAACAGGCAACAAAGCTGGGTGTTTTCGGCGCTCCCAGCATGGTCGTGCGCGGCGAAGTGTTCTGGGGCGACGACAGGCTGGACGACGCGCTGTCCTGGGCCAGGGTCGGTCACGTCACCTAAGCTTTCCTGTTAGACACCCACAAGTGTTGCGCTATTTTCGCACCATGCCGTACCGATGGAATCAAACCTCAAGCTCCGAGCAAGAGTTGCGCCTGTGGCCGCATAACTCTTTGCCTCCACGCTGGGCGATGCGTGTGGTGTTGTCGGTCTTTTTGTTTGGCTTGATTCCACTGATGGCTGTGCTCGGCTCGGTTCTGCTGTGGGGTTTGTTGCCATTCATGCTGCTGAGCGTTTTGGGTCTGTGGTTCGCGATCCAGTCCAACTACCGGGAACGCAGCGTGTTCGAGGTGCTGACCTTGACCGGCTCGCAGGCCCGACTGGTGCAACATCACCCGCGAAGAGGGCAGCAAGAGTGGTCTTGCAACCGCTATTGGGCGCGACCCGAAATGCATGAACACGGCGGACCTGTCCCGAACTATGTCACCTTGACCGGAGAGGGCCGCGAGGTCGAAATCGGTGCGTTTCTGTCTGAGAAAGAGCGGATTGCGCTTTATGATGAGCTCACAAAAAAACTGCGCGAACCCGTCGCGCAGTCTTAGCAATTTCCGAGATCAAGTGGCTCAGCAACCGCCGTTTGTCGACGCACAGAGCTGATCTTTGACCATCGGGCCGACTTTACCGAAATCCATCTGGCCGGTGTAACGGGTTTTCAACTCACCCATCACCTTGCCCATGTCGCGGATCGAGCCGGCGCCGGTGGCCGTGATCGCGGTCTGAATGGCCTTGCTCACCTCGTCATCGTCCAATTGCTTGGGCAGAAATTCCTCGATGACTTCAACCTCACGCAGTTCCCGCTCAGCCAGATCCAGTCGGCTGCCCTCTTCATAGGCACGGGCGCTTTCCTTGCGCTGCTTGGTCATTTTTCCAAGAATTTCAAGCACCTCTGCGTCACCGCAGCCTTTGGCCTCTTCGTTGTCAGACGCACGCGAGGCGATGTCACGGTCCTTGATTGCAGCGTTAATCAGACGCAGCGTCGACAGGCGCTCAGCGTCCTTGTCTTTCATTGCTTGCTTAAGGGCCGTGTTCACCCTTGATCGCATATCCATATGTTCTGTCCATCCCCATGGCAAAGGAACCCCGACCATATCGAAACAAAAAGCGCGACACAACAGGGGGCATACACATCTAACCTATTGATTTAAAACGATAGACCAAAAATTGAACAGACTTGACCCTGCGCCATAACCCCCTTAGTTATGCGCCGATTTACCCTGCAGGAGAGTCGCGCCATGGCCCAGAACGCCCCGTCCAAGCCCACCGCATGTCTGGCATTGGCCGACGGTACATTGTTCTACGGGATGGGCTTCGGCGCCATCGGTCAGACGGTGGCTGAACTGTGCTTTAACACTGCGATGACCGGATATCAGGAAATCATGACTGACCCCTCTTATGCGGGGCAGATCGTGACCTTCACCTTCCCTCATATCGGCAATGTCGGCGTGAACCCCGAAGATGATGAGACCAGCGACCCCGTAGCCGCCGGAATGGTGGTCAAATGGGACCCGACCGAACCATCCAATTGGCGCTCGGCCGAGGAATTGAAGGACTGGCTGGCCCGCCGCGGTCGCATTGCCATCGGTGGCGTGGATACACGTCGCCTGACCCGCGCCATCCGCCAACAAGGCGCGCCGCATGTTGCGCTGGCGCATGATCCCGATGGCAATTTCGATATCGAGGCGTTGGTTGCAGCCGCGCGTGGCTTTGCCGGACTGGAAGGTATGGACCTGGCCAAAGAGGTCACCTGCGTCCAAAGCTATCGGTGGGACGAAATGCGTTGGGCTTGGCCCGATGGCTACGCGCGCCAGAACGCCCCGATCCACAAGGTAGTGGCCGTGGATTTCGGCGCAAAGCGCAACATCCTACGCTGCCTTGCCTCCGCCGGTTGTGATGTGACCGTTCTGCCAGCCACGGCCACTGCTGCCGAAGTGCTGGCCCACAACCCTGACGGCGTTTTCCTGTCGAACGGCCCCGGCGACCCGGCGGCCACCGGTGAATACGCCGTTCCGATGATCAAAGAGGTCCTGGACACAACCGATCTGCCCGTCTTTGGCATCTGTCTGGGACATCAGATGCTGGCTCTGGCTCTGGGCGGTCAGACCGTCAAGATGAACCACGGCCACCACGGTGCCAACCACCCTGTCAAAGATCTGGATACCGGCAAGGTCGAGATCACGTCGATGAACCATGGTTTTGCCGTCGATGCGCAAACTTTGCCAGAGGGTGTGGTCGAAACCCACCGCTCGCTGTTTGACGGATCGAACTGCGGCATTCGGATGAGTGATCGCCCGGTCTATTCGGTTCAGTACCACCCCGAAGCCTCGCCCGGCCCACAGGACAGTTTTTACCTGTTCGAACGTTTTGCCGAGGCAATGGCGGGTCAAAAAGCACAGGCTTAACCGTCTGATCGTTTAGTGTTAACGCGCTGTTAACCTTGATTGCGCAACCCTGACGCCGGACTACCGTGTCAGGGTTTCTTTAATGGTCGAACTTAACCTGCAGAATTTCGCGCGCGCCGCGCCAATTTCTGTTCGGGCGCGGAAACCTCTTGGCACCTATTTGGTCGAACGCGGATGCATCACCCCTGCGCAGTTGGAAAAGGCGCTGCATCTGCAATCCAGACAACAGGCTCCGTTGGGCGAAATCCTTGTCAGTGAAGGTTGGGTCAGTCGGCAGGACGTCATGGAAGCCCTGTCCGAGCAAACCAGCCTGCAACTTATCGATCTGGAAAACACGCCACCCGAACAGACCTTACGTGACATCAAACCCGCCGAGTTTTGGCTGAAGCACAATGTTCTCCCATGGCAGCGCATAGGCCCCATTCTGCTGATCGCGACCGCAAACCCGAACCGTTTTGCCGCCGTCCGCGCCGCCCTATCCCACACCGAACACACGGTGGCACCGGTGCTTGCATCGGCAAGCCAGATTGACCAAGCGATTGCCAATGCGTTCGCGAACACATTGGCGAAGAGTGCGGAAGCTCGGGTAGACGAGGACCAGAGTTGTCGGTCCTGGACACCATTGGCGCGTGCGAGTCCTATCGCGGCGCTTGCCGGGGCTCTTTTCTTTTTTGCGGTCTTTCCTGCTATTGGCTTGTCCCTTCTATTGGCCGCTGCCGTAGTTTCACTGCTTCTTTTCATGGCTTTGCGCGTAGCTGGCTTGATCTCTTACTTAATGAGAGGTCAACAAGGGTGCCCGATCCCTGAACCTGTCCCACTCCGATTGCCGCGCGTTTCGGTGATGGTGCCCCTGTATAAGGAAAGAGAGATAGCAGGAGCTTTGATTAAGCGACTGCAACGCTTGACATACCCAAAGGCGTTGCTCGACGTCATTCTGGTGCTGGAAGAATCCGATGAAGTCACGCGCACCACCGTGGACCGTGTGAAGCTACCCAGTTGGATCAGAACCGTGGAAGTTCCGGAATTGAACGGCCTGACAACCAAGCCCCGGGCGATGAACTACGCGCTGGACTTCTGCCGCGGCGACATTCTGGGCGTTTGGGATGCCGAGGATGCCCCGCAACCGGATCAGATCGAACGGGTGGTCCGGCATTTCGCGCGGGTCGGCGAAGACGTTGTCTGCCTGCAAGGCGTGTTGGATTACTACAACCCGCGTACCAACTGGCGCTCACGCTGCTTTACCATCGAATACAACAGTTGGTTCCGGATACTCCTGCAGGGTATCGCGCGTCTGGGACTGGTTGTTCCATTGGGAGGCACAACATTCTTCTTCCGTAGGGACAAACTGCTGGAGCTTGGCGGCTGGGATGCCCACAATGTGACCGAAGATGCAGATTTGGGTGTACGCCTCAGCCGCGCAGGCTATCGGACCGAGATGGTCGACACAGCGACCTATGAGGAAGCAAATTTTCGCGCCTGGCCCTGGGTCAAACAACGCTCACGCTGGCTCAAGGGTTTCATGGTGACCTATCTGGTGCACATGCGTGCGCCGCTGCGCCTGCTCAACGAACTTGGGCTCAAGCGATTTCTCGGGTTTCAGGCGTTCTTTTTGGGCACGATTGGCCAGTTCTTATTGGCTCCAATCCTTTGGCTGTTCTGGCTGGTGACATTGGGCTTGCCAGGCCCATTTGATACTCTCTTACCAGGGTGGACTTTTTACGCACTGATCGGCCTGTTCTTAGTTGCCGAGATCACAAATCTGATCGTCGGGGTGCTGGCCGTTGCAGCGCCCGAAAGACGGTTTCTGCTGCCATGGGTCCCTACCATGCCCCTCTATTTTCCACTTGGCGTGCTGGCCGCCTACAAAGCTCTGTGGGAGCTGGCCAGCAAACCATTCTTCTGGGACAAAACGCAGCATGGGCAAGCCAGCGAAGAGGTTCAGCCCCTCTAGCGGTCACTTCTCGCGCAGCACGGCATCCTGTTTCAGACGGGTCATGAAAGCCACCGAGATATGTTCCTTAAGTGCCCGTTCTGCCGCCTCTTCATCACGTGCGGCGATTGCCTCGACAATGCCTTTGTGCTCGCTCTGGGCAATCTCACCACGACCCTGCACCGCAAGGGACGTTGTCGCCATCAGCGCCATAGTGCGGTGCACGAGGTCCAGTTGCTGCACCAGATACCGGTTGTGCGATGCCAGATGGATTTGTTCGTGAAACCGCCGATTGGCCCGCGACAGCGCCGATGGGTCATCCACCAGCGCATCGTCGGCGGCGACCATGTCCTGCAGCACTTTGATCTCTTCTTCGGTGGCGTGTTTCGCGGCCAGCTTTGCCGCCAAACCCTCCAATTCGCGACGGACCACGTAAAGCTCCGCCATTTGGTTGTGATCTAGCGACGCCACGATCAGCGAGCGTCCGTCTCGTTCCAGCAGTGACTGCGTCTCAAGACGCTGCAACGCTTCGCGGATCGGCGTGCGCGACACGCCAAACCGTTCTGCCAACTCACTTTCGACCAATCGGTCGCCGGGCTTGTAAACGCCTACGTCAATCGCTTCGAGAATTAGGCTGTAGGCGTCTTTATTGGGCTGTCTGGATTGGGGCATCGGGTGGTTTGTCTCCTCGTTCGGACATGTCTATCCGCCTCGGGCCAATGCAATCAAGTGTAGCATTGAAAACCATGGCGCGGCGGCCTAAACCCAAACCATGGTCAAACCTTCCTTTTCACACGTCACCCAGTGGGTGTTCGACCTCGACAACACGCTGTATCCGCCGCATATGCAGCTGTTCGATCAGATCGAAGTTCTGATGACAGATTACGTAGTACAGGCCATTGGTGTCGCCCGGGCCGAGGCGGATCGTCTGCGGTCACACTATTGGCGCGAGTACGGCACTACGCTGGCCGGATTGATGGCCGAACACGACCTGGACCCTGCCCCCTATCTGCACGCCGTGCATCAGGTGGATATGAGCCACATGGACCCCGACGCCGAATTGGCCGACCACATCCGGTCCCTTCCCGGCCGCCGGATCGTCTACACCAATGGCAGCGCGCCCTATGCCGAAAGGGTGCTGGAAGCACGCGGTCTCAGCGGGTTGTTCGATGCGATCTACGGCGTGGAGCATGCGGGCTATCGTCCAAAACCCGAACAGGCCGCCTTCGAGGCAATCTTTGCACAGGATGGGATCGACGCAGCCAAGGCAGCCATGTTCGAGGATGATCCGCGCAATCTGACTGCCCCTCATGCAATGGGAATGCGCACTGTCCATGTCGCGCCCGAGCCCCATGAGGCCGATCATATTCACCACCATACCGACGATCTGACCGCGTTTCTGGCCCGCCTGCGATAGGCTGTCACACTGCGACGATCTGCACATTCTGCAGGTGCAGCATCGACCCTATATGCGCCGGAGCGACGAACAGAATCGGAGACCCCATGAGCGCGATCGAGATGCCCGGACGCCTGCCTATCTGGCAGCGCCTGTTGTTTGCAATTCCCCTGTTTGGCTGGATGGCCAAGGATGCCGCTCATGCAAAGGGCGAAGATTGGGGTTATACAGCCGCCGCGATTTTCAGCATGTGGGGATGTTCTGCCCTGTTGTTTGGCTTGCCGGGCCTGTACATCCCAGCGGTGATGATGGTGCCGGTGATGTTCCTGATCCTCATCCTGATCTCGCGCGGTTGACGCACGGGACAGGATGTCACTTGGCACCCGACGAAGAACCACACTAGGTTCTGCGCAACACTCGGAGGCCAAGGTCATGAAAGACAGCTGTGACATTCTGATTTCAGGCGGCGGAATCGCCGGACTGACCGCTGCGGCGGCATTTGGAACCGCGGGTTTCGACATCGTTTGCGTCGACCCGACCCCTCCTATCACTGAGCGTGATGTAGACGGCTCTGATTTGCGGACCACCGCTTTTCTGCAACCCGCGCACGGGTTGCTGGAGGAGTGCGGGTTGTGGCAACGGCTGGACGCACACGCGGCCCCTTTGCAAATCATGCGTATTGTCGACGCCGGCGGTGATGTCCCCGAACCCCGCGTTGTGCGCGATTTCAACGCCGCCGATATCTCGGATCAGCCTTTTGGCTGGAACCTGCCCAACTGGCTTTTGCGGCGCGAGATGGTGGCACGGCTGGCCGAACTGCCGAATGTCGACTTCCGCCCCGGCACCGGAACCGCCAGCCTGTTCACTCGCACTGCCGAAGCACGCGTTGGACTAAGCGACGGCAGCCGCATCCGCTGCAAATTGGTGCTTGCTGCGGACGGGCGCAATTCGCCCATGCGCGAGGCGGCGGGCATCCAAACCCACACCACTCGCTACGGCCAAAAAGCACTAGCCTTTGCTGTTACGCATCCGGTCCCGCACGAAAATGTCTCAACCGAGATCCACCGTTCGGGCGGGCCGTTCACCCTGGTCCCCCTGCCCGACTGGCAAGGGCAGCCGTCCTCGGCGATTGTGTGGATGGAGCGCGGACCGCGCGCGGTAGAATTGCTGAACACCGAGCCCGAGGCGTTTGAGGCCCTGATGACCGAACGCTCATGCGGGTTGTTCGGGCCGTTGAAACTGGCCTCGCGCCGGACGATCTGGCCGATTATCAGCCAGTCGGCCGAGCGTCTGTCGGGCGAACGCATCGCCCTGATGGCCGAGGCCGCCCACGTTGTGCCGCCAATCGGTGCGCAAGGTCTGAACATGTCGCTGGGCGATCTCCGCAGCCTGCTGGATCTTGCGCGAGCCCGTCCCGAAGGCCTGGGTGACGCCCAGATGCTAGACGCCTATCACAAGGCCCGCCACACCGAGATCGAGATGCGGGTCAAGGGCATTGACCTGCTGAACCGCGCCTCGATGATCGAAGCGCGGCCGTTAAGGGATGTACGGGCAATGGGGTTGAATGCGCTCTATTCCCTGCCACCTGTTCGCAAAACATTGATGCAAATGGGCCTCGGCGTGCGCTGAGGCCCAAGTTTCACAGAACCTGATCCAGCACGCGTTTTAGTCGCGCAATGGTGCCGTCCACATCATACAGCTTGTCCAAACCGAACAGGCCAAGCCGGAAGGTGCTGAAGCTTTCGGGCTCATCACATTGCAGTGGTACTCCGGCGGCGATCTGCATACCCAGAGCGGCGAATTTCTTACCATTCTGAACGTCCGGATCAGCCGTATAGCTGACCACAACGCCCGGTGCGCCAAATCCGTCTGCGGCAACTGAAACGATGCCCTTTTCCCGCAGCATCGCGCGGACGCCATCACCTAAGGCCCATTGTGCGCCGCGCAGCTTTTCGAACCCGTAGTCGCGGGTTTCGATCATTGTATCACGAAACGCTTTCAACGCATCCGTGGGCATGGTTGCGTGATACGCGTGTCCGCCATTTTCATAAGCCTGCATAATCTGCCGCCACTTCTTCAGATCAACAGCAAAGCTGTCCGAGGTTGTCTCTTCCAACCGTTTCTCGGCACGTTCCGACAACATGACCAAACCGGCGCAAGGCGACGCGCTCCAGCCTTTCTGGGGCGCCGAAATCAGGACGTCCACGCCGGTGGCCTTCATGTCGATCCAGACGCAGCCGGACGCGATGCAATCCAGCACCATCAACGCCCCAACCTCATGCGCCGCGGCGGCCATCACTGTTACGTAGTCATCAGGCAGGATAACCCCGGCCGAGGTTTCGACATGCGGGGCGAACACGACATCCGGGCGTTGTTCGCGGATCGTCGCAACCACCTCTTCAATCGGTGCCGGAGCAAATGGAGACGGGCTGGAATTGCCGGTTTCACGCGCCTTGAGAACAGTGGCGGATGCCGTCAGATCGCCGGATTCGATGATCTGGCTCCAGCGATAGGAAAACCACCCATTCCGCACGACCAGAACATTGGCGTTGCGTGCAAATTGCCGGGCAACAGCTTCCATCCCATAGGTACCGCCACCGGGAATAACCGCAACGCCGTCCGCGTTGTATACATCCTTCAGCAAGCCCGAAATGTCGCGCATCACCTGTTGGAACTGAACCGACATGTGATTCAGAGACCGGTCGGTAAACACGACCGAGAACTCTTCGAGCCCCGAGGGATCAACGGTATCCAATAGCGCTGGCATAGATTTTCCTTTCAAGTGGTCGTCAGCGGAGTTACGACACGGGTTAATTTGCCGAGACCCGTACTGAACCCGAATATCTGACCTAAGGGAACCCAAAAACAATTCAATCAAATGACAATTTGTCTGTCGATATTGGCACTAAATGACGCCAAATAGTGTCAGCGGCTCTTTACACTTTGACGTGTTTCTGACCAGATGCACTCACTTTGTGGAAGAAAGGTATTTCGACAAGTGAATGCGCATAAGCGGATCAGTTTTCAAGTCGTACGGGATGAAGTCAAACGGCGCATCGAATGCCGTGTTTGGCCGCAGGGATCGCTTCTGCCCACCGAAACGCAGCTTGCCGAGGAATTTAATTGCGCACGCGCGACGGTGAACCGCGCCCTGCGTGAGCTCGCCGATCAGGGCTTTGTCGAGCGCAAACGCAAAAGCGGGACCCGGGTCAAAAAGGAACCCAGCAAGCATGCAAAGCTTGAGTTTTCTCTGGCCCGTCAAACAGTTGAAAGTCAAAATGCAACCTACCGTTACTCGCTGGTCGAACGCAACGTAGTCGCCAGCCCTGGCTGGCTGGCCTCGCAGATCGGGGTATCGCCGAACGTGCGCGTCCTGCATGTGATCTGTATGCACTACGCGGACAACCGCCCTTTCCAAATGGAAGAGCGCTGGATCAACATAGATGCGGTTCCCGAGATCGAGCATGCCGACCTAAGCAACCAAGGGCCGCATGAATGGCTGTTGAACGCCGCCCCGTTTACCGAGGCCGAAGTCGCCTTTAGCGCGATTTCCGCAGACGGAAGGCTGGCGGAATTCATGGGGACGACCGCCGGAGCATCGATGATCCAGCTCGAACGCACAACCTGGAAAAACGGGAACCCGATGGCATTCGCCCGGATGACCCACCATCCCGGGTATTGTATCCGCACACGGTACTGAATCGGTCTATCTGATCGGACCCGGCAAACGTTCCTCGCTCAACAGGACGTTGGCTTCGACATCCCCTGCGCCGGGCAAGGTCATGATCCGACGGCGCAGGACCCGCTCAAAGTCTGGAAGGTCGCGGGCCACCACCCGCAGGCGATAGTCATACAGTCCCAGCACATGCTCAACAGTCTGGACTTCGGGAATGGCACTTACGGCGCGCTCGAAGTCCTCCAGACTGACCTGTCCCTTGCGGGCCAGTTTGACACCAAGAAACACGGTCACGCCGAATCCCAGCGCCTCGGCATTCAGGCGCAGCCGTCGACCCTTGATAATGCCCGAGGTTTCCAGCCGGCGGATTCGCCGCCAGGTTGCCGGTTGTGACAATCCCAACTTACGCCCCAATGCCCCGGCGCTCTGCGATGCATCCTGCGCCAGCGCGCACAGAATTTTTCTGTCCAGCTCATCCAAATCGGTCATACCGGCAGAACCTCTTCGCTTTTGACCCTCGCGATATGCATCAGGGCCTCGATATCCGCGATATGCGGCAGGGTCAGGATGCGGTCGCGGTAGAGTTGCTGGTAGTGAGACATATCCCTGGCAATCACTGACAGGCGCACATCCACCCTGCCCAGAAATGTCTGCAATTCGATCACCTCGGGCACCTGTCGGGCGGCCGCAGTGAATTCGTCAAATGCGCGGGACTGCGTCTTGTCCAGCGTGACCCGCAGCGAAACCTCGACTGCATAACCAAGCGCCGCCCAGTCGATCACTGCCTCCTGCCCCTGGATAATGCCAGCAGCCTGCATCTTTTCGACGCGGCGCCAACAGACGCCTTGGCTGATGCGACACCGCTCGGCCAGTTCCGCCGCTGACAGGCTTGGGTCAGCCTGAAAGTGACGCAGGATTCGACGGTCAATGTCATCAAGCATGAATTTCTCGAATTTTAGTTATTTGGCGAATTATTCTTCACCCTTTTGACAAAAATTCAAGCGAAACTCTATCGCCAATACAGTAATAGACAGGTAGAACGCTCGGCAATCAAACCAGAAAGGACCGGCGACATGCGCGTCTATTACGATCGCGATTGCGACATCAACCTGATCAAAGACAAAAAAGTAGCGATCCTGGGCTATGGCTCGCAAGGCCACGCCCATGCGCTGAACCTGCGCGACTCGGGTGCGAAGAACCTTGTCGTCGCTCTGCGTGAAGGATCCGCCTCGGCCAAAAAAGCCGAAGCCGAAGGTTTGGAAGTCATGGGCATCGCCGAAGCGGCAGCCTGGTGCGACGTCATCATGTTCACCATGCCCGACGAACTGCAGGCCGAAACCTACAAGAAATACGTACATGACAACATCAAGCCTGGCTCGGCGATTGCTTTCGCCCACGGCCTGAACGTCCACTTTGGCCTGATCGAGCCGAAAGAAGGCGTCGACGTCATCATGATGGCCCCCAAAGGCCCCGGCCACACTGTGCGCGGCGAGTATGTCAAAGGCGGCGGCGTACCTTGCCTGGTCGCAGTTGACAGCGACGCAACCGGCAAGGCGCTGGAAATCGGCCTGTCCTACTGCTCGGCCATCGGTGGCGGCCGTTCGGGCATCATCGAAACCAACTTCCGCGAAGAATGCGAAACTGACCTGTTCGGCGAGCAGGCCGTTCTGTGCGGCGGCATCGTTGAGCTGATCCGTTGCGGCTTTGAGACACTGGTCGAGGCAGGCTATGCGCCTGAAATGGCTTACTTCGAATGTCTGCACGAAACCAAGCTGATCGTTGATCTGATCTATGAAGGCGGTATCGCGAACATGGATTACTCGATCTCAAACACTGCGGAATATGGCCAGTACGTCACCGGCCCGCGCATTCTGCCTTATGAGCAGACCAAGAAGGCGATGAAAGAGACCCTGTCGGACATCCAAACCGGCAAGTTCGTGCGTGACTTCATGCTGGAAAACGCAGTTGGTCAACCGACCATCAAAGCGGCCCGTCGTCACAATGATGAGCATCAGATCGAACAGGTTGGTAAGAAACTGCGCGACATGATGCCGTGGATCTCCGCCGGTAAGCTGGTCGATCAGGAAAAGAACTGATCCCACCAAGCGAATGCGAAGGGGCGGCCCATCAGGCCGCCCTTTTTTGTCCATGCCCCAAGCCGAGACGCAGATGGTCCAGCAACCCACATCCCGCGATTGGAGCGGCGTTATCACCCTTGGTCTGATCTGGGGCGGGACCTTCATGGTCGTCGCAATGGCGCTGGAAGGGTACGGGCCAATCACCGTCGCCACTGCAAGAACAACGCTAGGCGCGGTGATGTTGCTGGGCCTGATGGCGGTCACGAACCGCAAGCTTCCCTCCGGGTCGATTGCTCTTTGGACCTCGGTCATCGTGATCGGCATCTTGTCCTCGGCCCTACCCTTTGTTCTGCTAAGCTGGGGACAGCAATACGTATCATCGGCCTTTGCTGGCTTGTCCATGGCCGCGATTCCTTTGATGGTATTGCCGCTGGCGCATTTCTTTTCGGACGAACCGCTGAACCTCAGGAAATTGGTTGGCGTGACGCTTGGTTTCTGCGGTGCCTTGGTACTGATCGGCCCCGGCCTGGCTCAATTGGGCCAAGGATCAGAACCACTAGCGCAACTGGCCTGCATCGGGGCCGCTCTGTGCTATTCCTGTGCGTCGATATTCACCCGACAATGCCCACCCATTGATCCGGTGGTACTAGCAGCTCTGACCCTGCTGGTCGGTGCAGTAATCCTGTTGCCAATCATGGTCGTAACCGAGGGCATTCCAACGTGGGAAGGCACCCGCCCAAGCATAGCCATTATCGTGTTGGGGTTGGTGCCCACGGCATTTGCCACACTGCTGCGCGTATCCGTCATTCGCAGTGCGGGATCAGTCTTTATGACGCTGGTGAATTACCAGGTTCCCATCTGGTCGATGGTTTTCGGCGCGTGGGTGCTGTCCGAGGCGTTACCGCTGCGGTTTTACATAGCACTTGCCATGATCCTGACAGGGCTGGCCATCAGCCAGTGGTTCAGCCTGCGAAAGATGCTGACTGGCCGCTAGCCGGCCACAGCTTCGACCTCGGCGACGATACCGTCGACCACTTTGGTCAGCAGCGCATCATCTTCGCATTCCGCCATGACGCGGATCAGAGGTTCCGTACCTGACTTGCGGATCAACAGGCGCCCCTGCCCGTTCAATCGTGTTTCGGCGTCGGAAATTGCGGCCTGCACACTGGCGGCCTCAAGCGGGGCTTGTCCTTTGCCATAGCGCACGTTCTTAAGCAATTGAGGTACGGTTTCGAACTGCACAGAAAGCTCCGAGGCTTTACGACCCGTATGGACCATCTCAGCCAGGAAATGGAGGCCTGCCATCAGGCCGTCACCCGTGGTGGCATAGTCGCTCATGACGATGTGGCCAGATTGCTCTCCGCCCAGATTGAACCCGCCTTCGCGCATACGTTCAACGACATAGCGGTCTCCGACACTGGTGCGTTCCAGCCGCAGACCATGGCTTTCCAGATGCCGTTCCAGACCAAGGTTCGACATGACTGTTGCGACCAGCGCACCGCCTTTCAGGCGGTCTGCCGCGGCCCAACTGGTCGCCAAAAGCGCCATTAGCTGATCGCCATCTGCAACCTGCCCGTGTTCATCAACCATGACCACACGGTCGGCATCACCGTCCAGGCAAATTCCGACGTCCGCCCCATGAGCGACAACCGTTTCCGCGGCCAATTGCGGCTTGGTCGAACCGCAATTTAGGTTGATGTTCTTACCGTTGGGTGCAATCCCCACCGGGATCACGTCGGCACCCAATTCCCACAAAACCTCAGGCGCAGTGCGGTGCGCGGCTCCATTGGCACAATCGACGACAACTTTCAGCCCATCCAGACGCAGATCGCGAGACAATGAGGATTTGACCCGCTCACCGTACCGAAAACGGGCATCATCCACGCGCCGGGCACGGCCGATATTCTGCGCCTGCGCAGGGCTGACACCCTCTTCGATCAGACGCTCGATCTCGGCTTCGGCCTGATCGGACAGCTTGTATCCATCCGGGCCAAAGAACTTGATGCCATTGTCTTCGGCCGGGTTGTGGCTGGCCGAGATCATCACGCCGACATCCGCACGCATCGAACGCGTCATCAATCCGACGGCGGGCGTAGGTACCGGACCTAACAGCAAGACGTTCATACCGGTCGAGGTCAATCCGGCTGTCAGGGCGTTTTCCACCATATAACCGGACAGGCGTGTATCCTTGCCAATCACCACCCGGTGTACGTCAGATTGATCGCGGCGGAAGTAACGGCCAGCGGCAGCCCCAATGCGCAATGCCATTTCGGCCGTGATTGGATGGGTGTTAGCGGTCCCCCGCACTCCATCTGTTCCGAACAGCTTGCGCATAATGTCACTCCGTCATTTCTTGCCTGCCTCCGCCTTACCGGACAGCAGCCCAAAGGCGCAAGGCCTGAGCGGTTTCTGCAACATCGTGTACGCGCAGAATCTGAACGCCTTGTGACAATCCGGCTAACCCGACTGCGATTGATCCTGGCGCGCGGGCGTCTTTGCGCGGCTCTTTGCCAATCTGTCCGATAATCTCTTTTCGGGACACGCCCAGCAGAATCGGGCAACCCAGGCCATGAAACAGGCTGATCCCCTGCAGTAGGGCGAGGTTATGTGCTTCGGTCTTGCCGAAACCTATGCCCGGATCAACGACGATCTGATCCCGCTCCAACCCGAGTTTTTCAAGGTTGGCCACCTGCTCGTCGAGGAAATCATAGACGTCCAGCAGTACATCATCATAGGTCGGATCATCCTGCATCGTTGCCGGATCGCCCTGCATGTGCATCACGCAGACCGGAGCACCAACTTTTGCACAAAACGGTGCCAATTGCGGATCAAAGGTAAAGCCGGTTACATCGTTGATCAGCCCCGCTCCGGCCTCCCACGCTGCTTCAGCAACGGCGGATTTACGCGTATCTATGGATATCAAAGCATCAGTGCGGGATTTGATGGCTTCGATCAGGGGGCGGGTTCGGGCGATTTCTTCATCTTCGGGTACGAAGGTCGCTCCGGGCCGGGTCGATTCCCCACCGATATCCAGAATGGTTGCATCGTGTGATACCATCTGTTCAGCCGCGGTTTGGGCCGCACTGACCGAATTGTGCACCCCACCATCCGAGAAACTGTCCGGTGTAGCATTCAGGATGCCCATAATATGCGGGCGATCCATGGCAAGACCGGCAATATTGGCGCGCGGTCGCGTCAGACGGTCCAGAGCGCCGTCGGGCACATCCTTCACGGCAATGACCTCTGGAGGCTCATGTCGAGTTAACTGTTCAACATGCGTAAACCACAGGGATTGGCCCGCAATCGACACAGCGCCTGACGGACGGTTCGGTTCATGTTGAACCAAAGGTCGATAGTACGCAGTCACAGTTGTGCCTGATCCACCGAGACCGAGCGAAGAGGTGTTTTAGGGGCATCGGGCAGCGCACCACCGATAACCAACATCTCGCTCGCCTCAAAAGTAGCCGCAAACCATGCGGCCAAAGCGACGGCGTCCGATGGTGCCGCAGACGGGCCATCAACAGCATCCAGAACGATTTTCGAGGGCGCCCAGACACAGATCTGGCCGTTTTTCATAGCCCAATCCAGCTCGGTCCGTGTTGAGACGACAACGCAACGGTGATCGCGTGCGGCCAGAACCCAAGCGTTCTGCTCGATCGCCAGCAAGTCAATTCGGCGCTGCGTCATCGCGTGGCCCGTCTGCGAAACCGGCATATCCGCCGCACCAACGCACAGGATCAGCGGGCGTTCACGGTTTTCCAACTGGTCGATCCAGCCAGTCAGATCGGGTGAGGCAATGGCTTCGTTCGACAGGAAGGCCAGGCGCGGATGCGGGCGTTCTTCTTCGACAACGTCGTGGTGAACCTTATCTTTGCCCCGTACGATCTCAACACCCAAAGCACCGGGGCCACGGTCCAGTTTTTCTATTCTGACAAAGGCTCTTACAGCTTGAGGCTCAAGCAGAATACGCTCCGCCACCCGGTCCGCGAGGGTTTCCAGCAGGTTGAGGCGTTCCGCTGCAAGCTCATAGGCGATGGCTTCGGTCACCCGGTCATAAGACAGGATGCGATCCACGTCATCGTCGATGGGATCGGTCAGGGGGCGAACCTCGACCACGATATTGAAGCAGATACGCTGGGTTGTACCCCGCTCGGCCTGAAACGCGCCAATCTCGACCTCGACGATATGGTCGCGCAGGGAAATACGATCCAGCGGCCCCCGGGTGGCGGTCGCCTCGGACCGCTCGGACGGGTGCGCAAAGGCAAGACGGATTTCAGAGCTCATACAGGCGAACCTCTTCGGGCGTTGTGGACGTGTTTGCGCAAATTAAACGATGCGCGGGCATATAACACCGCAACATGCGTCTTTCCAGCCACCGAATGCGGCGTCAGCTTACCCGGAACCAGCTCATCATGCCCGAGGCCGCGTGCCCCAGCATGTGACAATGCAGCAGCCAGTCGCCCGGATTATCCGCAACCAGCGCGATTTGTCGGGTCTCGCCCCTGTCCACCAGCACAGTATCGCGCCATGGTCCCAAACTGCCATCCGGCAGGATCAGACGGAAGTGGTGACCGTGCAGGTGCATGGCATGAGGGAAGGCAGTCTCGTTCACAAATTCGATCCGATGTATCTGCCCCAACTGCGCATCCAGAAACGGATCTTTGGGCCGTTCCGCGTATCCGTTCAACGCCCAGAACCGGCCCAGTTGCGCCAGTTCGCGGCCTGTGAGGTCCTGATCGCCAAGCTTCGCCCCCTCAAGCCATCGCATCGCACCGCCCTGCAGCGACATGCGATGCAGAGGTGCCTCTTCATACTGAAATTCAGGCATATTGTTCGAGGGCAATGGCGCAATTCCCCGCCTACGTGTGTGGGCGGTTTCGAAAACTGGAAAGCGCACCACGCCATAGCCGCCATCCCGTTCGATACTGGCGAGACCCGCGACTTCTCCGGACGAAGAGGTCACATCCACGATAAGGTCCGCCCGCTGCGCTGGCGCAAGCGGAAAGCTGTCCTCAACAGGCAGCGGTACGGCAAGCGGCATGCCATCCAAAGCCACGATCCAACCGGCCAGCCCGTCCAAAGCCAAATCAAAAATACGCGCGTTCGAAGCGTTTATCAGGCGCAGTCGCAACCGTTCTCCCGACCCAACCGAGTAAGACGGATCAAAGCCACCGTTGACGGACACGAGATTACCCAACCTTCCCGCGTGGCTCAGGTCGTGCCCATTATCGAAATCATCCACGATATGCGCCGTTTCAGGATCCAACCGCCAATCGTCCAACATCAGCGTCAGATCCTGATCAACGTCCGGCGGGCTGGCTTCTTCGACGATCAAAGGTCCGTAGAGACCCCGAGCGACCTGTTCCACAGATCTGTTGTGTGAGTGATACCAATATGTTCCGGCATCCGGCGCAACAAAGTCATAGACGAAGGATTGGCCCGGTTCGACCGCGTCCTGTGTCAATCCAGGCACGCCATCCATTGCGTTATCGATCCTTATTCCGTGCCAGTGCACGGCCGTAGGCTGAGACAGGTTGTTGACCAGATTGCGCCGAACACGCCCGCCTTGCGGCACCCGGATCTCGATCCCGGGAACGCTGCCGCCATAGGTCCAAACCGGTGTTGTTGGATAACCTTCAGGCGCAATCTGCTGCTCTGAATCCAGAGCGATCAGATCAGAACTGACCGCATGCGCCGCCCTTGGCAGCAACATCAGTGCAGTCGACGTTTGCAGAAACCGTCTGCGGGATAATATCATGGCGGACCTCCTGGCCCGCTACATAAGCCAGAAAAAGACCCGCGCCAGCAAGGTTCCAGCGCGGGTGCGTCAATCAGTTGCTCGCGGTCCGATAGTTGTGGCGGTAGAAAATGTGAACGCCGATCCGAGCGGTCTCTTTGTAGACTCGCGACCATGACGGGCGTACCGCCTTGGTGTGATAATGTGTCGCCCCTTCGGTAAGACCGACGCCAACGCCGTCGATTGCCGCGCGGGCAACCTTGGACACACGCTCATAGGCTCTTTTCTCGCGGATCACTTCCTTCTGACCGTCACAGGTATAAGTGAACTGGCATTGGTATTTCTTGCCGGTTCCCTGCTTGATCACCCCACACAGCGAATTCGGAAAGCGGCTGCTTTTGACCCGGTTCAGGATGACCTCGGCCACGGCAAACTGACCGCGAACGCTTTCGCCGCGCGCTTCAAAGTACAGCGCCTCAGCGAGGCATTTGAAGTTTTCGTCCCCAGTGGCGGATGGCAGTTGATCCAGCCAATCCTTCGAATACGAAACCTTTTGCAGCACAGGCTCTTTGCGTGGCTTGAACAAACCTAAGTAATCACGAAACTTTTGGCCGGGCAGTTCGCTCCGGGTTACAAGTTCGCGTTCAGCAGAATCGGTAGCTTCCCTCTCGGCGACGGAAACACTTGGCAGCACGGTTGCCGCCACTGTGGCAACAGCCAGAATATATCGTAGCATCAGATAACCTCGCACAGGCACATTCAGCGCCAGACCCTCCCCCGGCGGGCGCGACGAGGCTCTTACCGAATTCAAACGGCTACGTCCAGATCTCACGAAAAAGCAAGTGGAAAATCGCCGTTTCGTCAACAATATTTGACGACGGCGCTTTCTGTTCCCTACTAATTCTTGAGTGCCGCCCTCCTGTCAACCCCCAAGTTTGGACGAAATCGCCAGTTGAGCGGCAGCCAGCCGAGCGACGGGGACTCGGAAGGGGGAACAGGACACATAGTCAAACCCCAAATCCCGGCAAATGGCGATTGATTCGGGGTTACCACCATGCTCACCGCAAACCGAAAGGGTCACATCCGGTTGTGCCTGTCGGCCACGTTCAGCCCCAAGTTTAAGAAGCTCACCTACTCCATCCGGGTCCAGCACATGAAACGGATCTTCGACAAAGACACCCTGCCGCACATAGGCCGACATGAACCGGCCAGCGTCATCACGGGACAGGCCATAGGTCATCTGTGTCAGGTCGTTGGTTCCGAAACTCAGGAATGCTGTCTGCGGCGCGATCTCGTCCGCCCGTAAACAGGCCCGCGGGGTTTCGACCATCACACCCAACCGGTACTCGAACTCTTGCCCATGCTCTGCCGCAACGGACGCTGCAACCGAATCGATGCGCGCCTTGACCAGTTCAACCTCGCGCTTGGCAGATACCAGAGGAATCATCACCTCGGGCACGACCGGTGCGCCATCTTTGCTAGCCTCAAGCGTTGCTTCGAAAATCGCACGCGCCTGCATGTCATAGATTTCAGGAACCGTTACACCCAACCGGACACCTCGCAGGCCCAGCATTGGGTTATACTCGGTCATCGCCTCGACACGTCGTTCGACGTCAGAAACCGGTAGGTCCAATGCCTCGGCCAGTTCGCGCTGACCACTGCGCGTCGTCGGAAGGAACTCGTGCAGCGGTGGGTCGAACAGACGAATACAAACAGGCTGACCTTCCATAATCCGGAACAGCTGAGCAAAATCGTCACGCTGCATCGGCAACAGACGTTCCAGCACAGCAGCGCGACCGGAGGAGGTCTGCGCAAAAATCATCTCGCGCATCACGATAAGGCGGCCGGGATCAAAGAACATATGCTCGGTCCGGCACAGCCCGATTCCCTGCGCCATGAAATTCCGAGCGGTTTGTGCATCTGCGGGTGTGTCCGCATTGGCGCGGATTGCAATGTCGCGCTCATCATCGGCCCAGCCCATCAGGGTCTGGAAGCAGTCATCCAGCGCGGCCTCAAGCATGGTCGGCTGTCCAGCCAGCACCTGACCTGAGCTGCCGTCGATGGTCAACGTGTCGCCCGTTTTGAATACCCGCCCGTCCGGAGCGGACAACTGCTTTTTCTTGGTCTGAAACCGCATCTCGGACGCCCCGACGATACATGGCAGACCCAAGCCGCGACCGATCACCGCCGCGTGGCTGGTCATACCACCCTTTTCCGTCAGCACCGCCACGGCGGCATGCATGCCGCGGACATCTTCCGGAGAGGTTTCGCGTCGCACAAGGATACAGGGTTCCCCGCGCGCAGCACTGGCCTGAGCCTCGGCCGAGGTGAACACGATCTTACCGGTCGCGGCACCTGGGCTGGCAGCAATGCCGGTGGTCAAGGTGTCCCGTTCCGCATCAGGATGAACCTGACGGTGTAACAGCTCGTTCAGCGAATGCGGATCGACCCGCATCACCGCTTCTTGTGGCGGAATGATGCCATCCTCGGCCAGTCGCACGGCAATACGCATCGCGGCCCGCGCGCTGCGCTGTACGCGCACGCCGTCCAGAATATGCACGTGGCCATTTTCGATCACGAATTCGACCTGCATTTCCTCGCGCAGCTTTGTCCGCATCAAGGCCGCGTGCGCCTTGAGGTCCGCAAAAGCCTTGGGCGCGACCTCTTCCAGAGACTTTCCGCGCGGGTCCTTTTCCAGATAGAGCGCCGCGACGCCCTCCCCCAGCGCATCGCGTCCCTGGCTCTGGCTCAGATACCGACCAGTGATCTGAGGCAACCCGGTCGTCGGATCAATCAGTTGCAGTACGCCCGATCCGCATTCCCCCTGGCCGACGCCGGGGATCATCTCTTGGATCACAAGGCCCAGACCGGCATCCGCTGGCGCGCCCTTGGCCTGCCGGAGCAACCGGGCCGAGGTGCCATCCCACGCCCGCGCCATCGAACGTAGAACAGCGATCAACTGCTCGCCACGATCCTGCGGAAAGGCTTCGTCGGTTTCGTCCTCATACGCGCGTAGAGATTCCTGCAGGCCCTCGCGACCATCTGCATCAATCTCGTCAAACACATCCGGGTCCAACCGTGCAACGTGAACCGCATAGCTTTGCACAAAGCGCAGATACAGCGCAGCCGCAGCTTCAACCCCCATTGAATCCGACAGGTCGACATAACGCGCGTCATTCATGCCGATGTTCAGGATGGCTCCCGGACCGCCCCAATCGGGGTCTTCGGAACTGGGCCGAACACACAACAGCGCGGTCTGGTCGAACTGCTCCAGAACGGCCGCAATATCAGGCACCTGCCCGTCCGAGATCTGATGCACCGCATCAAAGGACAACGCGACCGTTCGGGGAACAGGCAGCTCAAGTCGTACCAGACGCTGCAAGCATTTGGCCCGGCCGCCATGGGTGTTAGCGGCAACGGGCGCTTCGGACGTGATGAGTGTGGTATGCGGATTATTCTGCACTGCGGCACCTTTTGGTTTGCACGCAGCATAAGCCCCTGCTCCAATGGCGCAAGGGCGTTCTGGGTCAGCCCTCGATGCGGCTCAGATCGGCAACACTGGAGCAGACCTGACGGATCTGGCTGAGCAGGTTCAGACGGTTACGGCGCAGGATGTCGTTGTCAGTATTGACCTGAACATCCTCAAAAAATGCATCCACCGGACCGCGCAACGCGGCCATAGCCGACATGGCGGCGGGGAAGTCCTCGGCCTTCAGGGCCAGGTCGATCTTGGCCTGCGCGGCCTCCAGCGCTCCGAACAGAGCCTTTTCGCTGTCAGTTTCCGCAAACTTGATATCGGCACCGTAGGAGTATTCGACCCCATCCTTTTCCTCGGCCTGCGTGAGGATATTGTTGGCGCGCTTGAACCCCTGCACAAGGTTTTCGCCATCCTCAGTCGCGATCACCGCGTTCAGCGCGCGGGCGCGTTTGACCAGAAGGTTGAGGTCATCACTGCCCTCCATCGCGATGCAGGCGTCGATGATGTCGTGGCGGATACCCTCATTGCGGAGGAAGGTTTTGAGGCGATCGTGGAAGAAGGAGAGGAGGTCAGTCAAACCGAAAACGTCGTACATAAACTGCTGAATAGGTACGATACGCCTGAACTGGGACAACTCTTCGCCGGTCAATCCGGTTTCTGCGAAAAGTGACTCCACTTTTGCCCGTGCGCCTGGTTCATCCAAACGGCACATCTCTGTCAGTTCAGCCCTAATTTGATCAACACGCTTCGCATCTATCTTTAGCGCTTCTGCAATATGCCGATCTTGTTCCAGCCTGTCCTTAATTTCCAATGTCGTGTTGCGATAACAGTGTGCCGCAAACCCCAGCCGAATAACTTGCTCTAACTTCAAGTCGAGGCCGTTCTCCAACACCAACCGAATGGCCCCCAACGCCGCCCGACGCAGGGCAAACGGATCTTTCGACCCGGTCGGTTTCTCATCAATGGCCCAGAAACCGGTCAGCGTGTCCAGCTTGTCGGCTAGCGCCACGGTCACTGACAAAGGCGCGGTGGGCACATCATCGGACGGGCCCAGCGGCGAGTAATGGTCCTCCGCTACGGCCGCCACGGCGGCGTCTTCACCTGCGGCTTCGATGTAGTACCGGCCCATAAGCCCCTGAAGTTCCGGGAATTCATAGACCATCTCGGAACTCAGATCGGCCTTGGCCAGACGTGCGGCTTTCTCGGCCTGGTCTGCATCTGCGCCAGTAACCGAGGCCAGTTCCCGGGCTAGCGCGGCAATACGGTCAATCCGTTCCGCCTGCGTTCCCAGCTTGTTGTGGAACGTCACATTCTCCAGCGCGCGGGTCCATTGGGCGATGTCCGATTTGGCGACGCGCAGGTCGTTCTCCCAGAAGAATTTCGCATCCGCCAGACGCGCCGACAGAACCTTTTGGTTCCCGGCCAGAATGGTCGCGCCGTTGTCCGTGGTTTCACGGTTCGCAACGGTGATGAAGCGTTCAATCCGGCCCGTTTTGGGGTTCTTCACGGAAAAGAACTTCTGATGCTCTTTCATCGAGGTTTGCAACACCTCGGGCGGCAGTTCCAGAAACTCGTCGTCGATCTGCCCCATCAGGACCACGGGCCATTCGACCAGCCCTGCAACCTCGGCCAGCAAACCTTTGTCGTCAACGACTTCCAAACCTGCTGCAAAGGCGAGGTTCTGGGCATCGTTCCAGATATGCTCAGCTCGTTCTGCGGGCGACAGGACAACGAAAGCGCGCTTCAGTTTCGCGGCGTAATCCTCGAAGGAGGAAACGGCAAAGCGACCCGGCGCCATGAAACGGTGGCCTTCGGTGGTGTCCCCGGTTTTGATGCCGTCGATTTCCATCGGCACAACTTGCGCGCCAGCCTCATCAGTTAGGATGCACAGGATCGAATGCAGAGGACGCACCCAACGCAGACCGCCACTGCCCCAGCGCATGGATTTGGGCCAAGGGAAGTTGCGGATCGTCGCCTCAAGCACTTCGGCAACGATCTCAGCCGCCGGGCGGCCAGCCTTTTCGATGGTGGCGAAATAGACCGCACCTTTGGGTGTCTCGCGCTCTTCCAACTGATCGCGGGTCAGACCTGCGCCGCGCAGGAAGCCTTCGATGGCTTTGTCGGGAGCGCCAACTTTCGGACCTTTGCGTTCTTCGCGGGTTGTGGGGCTTTCGGCCAGCAGCCCTTCGACCGCCAGTGTCAGGCGGCGAGGCGTCGTCAATGCTGCAGCAGAGGCATAAGTCAGACCGGCCTCGACCAAACCATCGGTGATCCGCTTTTTCAGGTCTTCGCCAGCGCGGGTCTGCATACGCGCGGGGATTTCCTCGGAAAACAATTCGATCAGCAGGTCGGGCATATTCGGTCCTTAGAAATTGACGATCGTCTGAATGACGATGGCATTAGCGATATCCACAAAGAATGCGGATACAAGGGGCAGTACGATAAAAGCAATAGGCGATGGGCCATATCGCTTGGTGACGGCGGTCATATTTGCGATTGCGGTCGGGGTGGCCCCCAGGGCAAACCCACCAAAACCGGCGGCAAGCACGGCAGCGCGATAATTGCTGCCCATGACCGGGAACAGAACCCAGATCACGAAAGCGATGGCGAACAGGGTTTGCGCGGACATGATGACCACGATTGCCAGGCCCAGTTCCGCGATGGTCCAAAGCTGCAAGCTCATCAGCGACATCGCCAGAAACGCGCCCAGCGAAAACTCGGAGATCAGTGCCAGCGAAGGCGTGCGGGCCACCGGCTTTGCATTTGGGGCCAGAAAATCTCGCAAATTGGCAACGACGATACCCATGATAAGGCAGGGCACGAATAGAGGCAGCTTCAGACCTGAATCGTCGATCACCTGCCACAGAATGTAACCGAACAACATGGCGATGTTCAGATACAACAGCACGCGCATGATCGTCAGGTGATCGATCTGTGTGGCCGTCTCATCGCCGTAATCCGGCAGTCCAACCGTGTGTTCTTCGTCCGGGCGTGCAGGCGACAAGCCGCGCCCTTCGATCAGATACCGGGCCACCGGTCCACCAACCAGCGCAGCCAACACCAGACCCAGCGTGGCAACTGCGACACCCAGCTCTGTCGCGCCGATCAGGCCAGTGACCTCGGCCACTTCGGGTGCCCAGGCAATCGCGGTTCCATGCCCGCCGATCAGAGAGGCGGAACCGAACAGAACTCCAGATTGCGCGGGGAATCCAAACAGCGATGCCCCGAATGCGCCAACGACGTTTTGAACCACAATAGTCGTCAATGTCAGGATCAGAAGTAAGAACAATGGCTTACCGCCGGAAATCAAATCAGAAAACCGCGCATTCAGGCCAATACCCGCAAAGAACACCACAAGCAGAAAGTCCCGTGCGTTCAGGCCGAAAGACAACTCCAGATCGAACACCAGATACAGAAGCAACACCACTATCGAGGCGAGCAAACCTCCGGTCACAGGCTCGGGGATGTTGAACTGCCGGAGCGTGGGGACCCGAGCGTTGATCTCGGCCCCAGCCAGATAGACGGCAAACCCAAGCGTCACGGTCAGAAAGTCATCGATCTGAACGATATTGGCCAAGTCTGGCTCCTCAGCTCTCGGGGCGCGGCGGGCATTCCTCGCCGATCACCGTGCCGTCATAAGCTTTTTCGCCGCAATTGTTCAGCGCATGCCAGACATAGCCTTTGCCGTCCTTGGTCACGGCAACAATACGATCAACGCCAAAGTGGATGTTCTTTGCACCCAGAAACGCCTTGGCCTCACCCGATTTCAGGGCGTCTGCCACCGCCACGGCATCAAAGCAATCGAACCATCCGGGCGCGGTCAGTGGCTCTGCGTTCTCAACCATGACATAGGTTTGCTCAATTTTCTCAAGCGTCAGATCCGTTTCAAAACAGGCCCGATAGCGGATGGGTGAGCTGTCGGCGTCAATCGCCTGAAACGCCGTGTAGGAAATCGGTGCGGGTGCCTCAGCCCCATCTGTCATCAACAAGACGTCCTGCCCGGGCTTGGCCTCAACGTCATAGTAAAAGCCGTAGATTTGCAGGTAGTACATCCCGATACCGGCCGCCGCGGCTGAGATCAGCAATACGATCGCAAGCACTTTTCCCGTCATCATCTTTTCCTTCTGCTCACGACGCCTCTTTCACGAACGGTGAAAATAGGACAAGTTCCAATTGATTACAGGCCGCAAAGAGACGTTTTAAATGGATAGCACCCTTGCCGTAGGATTCTTCGGAGCGCTTTTCGCTATTATGAATCCGATCACGAACCTGCCGGTGTTCCTCAGCGTCACGGATGGTCTGGCCCCGGCCGAGCAACGCAAGGTGGCGACAAAGACGGCGCTCTATTGCCTGATCCTCGGTGCATCCTTTGCGGCTGTGGGAAACCAGGCGCTCAGCCTGTTCGGCATCAGCGTCGATGACCTGCGTGTGGCGGGCGGTCTCGTCGTTCTGATGATCGGCCTGAACATGCTGAACGGAAAGCCCAGCACGTCGCATCACGGAACCGAGGGCGAGCGACAAGCCTACCCTGAACCCGACACGGTCGCATTTTATCCGCTGGCCTTCCCGATCCTTGTCGGACCAGGCACCATCACAACGCTGATCCTGTATGCTCACCATATCAAAAACACCGTCGATGCTGCTGTTTACGCAGGTGTTTTTCTGATCGTTCTGCTGTTGCTTTTTGTGACCTTCTGGAACGCTTCGGCGATTGCAAAGCGCCTGTCCGAGAACGCCCGCGTGATTATGAGCCGGTTCATGGGCATGATCCTGTCGGCCATCGCAATCGGTATGATCGCGGCTGGCCTCAAAGTGTTGTTGCCTGGACTGGCCTGAGCGGCGCATTAAGCCTCGAACCCGGCGGCCTCGGTCAACAGAAATGCGTCCGCGCATTGTTTCGCCAATGCTCGCACCCGCCCGATATAGGCCTGACGTTCTGTCACCGAGATCACTCCGCGCGCATCCAGCAAGTTGAACACATGGCTGGCCTTGATGCATTGATCATAAGCCGGGTGCGCCATGATGATGCGCTTGCCGGTCTTCGGGTCGTCATGCTCTTGCGCCAGAATGGTTGCGCATTCGGCCTCGGCCTCTTCGAAGTGACGCAGCAGAACTTCGGTGTTGGCCACGTCAAAGTTCCAACGGGCATATTCCTCTTCGGTTTGCTTGAAGATGTCGCCATATGTCAGAGGGCTGGGAGATTGCGGATCGTTGAAGGGCATGTCCATCACATGGTCAATGCCCAGCACATACATCGCCAGACGCTCTAACCCATACGTCAATTCGCCCGACACGGGCGCGCAATCGTGGCCGCCGACCTGCTGGAAATAGGTGAACTGGCTGACTTCCATGCCGTCACACCAGACTTCCCAACCCAATCCCCAGGCACCCAGAGTGGGGCTTTCCCAGTCATCTTCGACAAACCGGATATCATGCAGGTTCATGTCGATGCCAATCGCCTCCAGCGAACCCAAATACAGTTCTTGCAGATCTGGCGGGCTAGGTTTGATCAGGACCTGATACTGGTAGTAGTGCTGCAAACGGTTCGGGTTTTCACCATAACGCCCGTCGGTCGGACGGCGCGACGGCTGCACATAAGCCGCGGCCCAGGCTTTCGCGCCCAAAGCACGCAAGGTAGTCGCCGGGTGGAACGTACCTGCCCCAACCTCCATGTCATAGGGCTGTAGGATGGCGCAGCCTTTCGAGGCCCAATAGGTCTGAAGCCGCAAGATTATCTCTTGAAAAGAACGTGGTGCGCTGGACTGTTCGGTCATGACATTCCCTTTGGACGCCACTGCGCCCGGTTCCGTTGGGTTTTGTCCTTCCTATGCAAGGGGCCGTTGGGCGTCAACGGGCCGCAAAGCCTATGCTGTCACTGCGCGGCCACACTGGAAATTCCCCGTATTCCGGGCATGGCTTTCGGTACGTTAGTTCGCGTAGTGTCCGGCAAAGATAGAACACCGCGGACACGGGCAGACAATGACTCGCATATTCACGACAATTTTGTTTCTTTTTCTCTTCGGCGCGCGCGCTGTTTTCGCACAGCAGGACGCTGGCGTCTGGGTGCAGGTCGAAGCGCAACCATCGCTGCGCGAGGCGCAGGAACGTGCGCAGGCCTATGCCAGCACCCTGCCCGACGTAAACGGGTTTCGTTTGAACTCTGGCTGGTATGCCATTGTTATCGGGCCTTATTTGCGCAACGACGCGGAACAGGTTCTGAGTGTGTACCGGGCCGAGGGGCAGATTCCCGCGGACAGTTACATCGCGTTCTCCAGCTCATTGGGTCAGCAATTCTGGCCGGTCGGAGCAAATATTCTGGATCGTGGCGTAGTGACACCACCGGTCGAGCCACAGCCGGAGCAGCCGGTTGTGGAGCTGACCCCGCAGGCTTCGGACGAAACACGCTCTGAGGCACTACAAAACGAACGCGTACTGAGCAGACAACAACGTATGGATTTGCAGTCCGCCCTACAGGCTGCAGGATTTTACAATTCGACAATCGACGGCGCATTCGGCCAAGGCACCCGCCGGTCCATGGGCGAATGGCAACGATTCAATGGCTTTGAGGCAACCGGCGTTCTGACGACTGCGCAGCGCAAGGTGTTGATGGACGATTTTAATGCCCCGCTTCTGAGCGTGGGCTTGGAGCGTTATTCCGACCCACAGGCCGGTATCGACATGGACCTGCCGCTGGGTGTCGTCGCGTTCGACCGGTATGAGGCCCCGTTTGTTCATTTCAAAGGGACCACAGATCTGGGCGCGAAAGCCCTTTTGATCAGTCAAAATGGCGACAAGGCCACGCTGCGCGCACTTTATGAAGTTATGCAGTCGTTGGAAATCGTTCCGCTGGACGGTCCGCGTCAACTGCGTAGTGATAGCTTCATGCTGGAGGGACGCGGCAATGGGATCGTATCCCATAGTGAAGCGCGGCTGGATGACGGCCAGATCAAAGGCTTTACACTTGTCTGGCCCGAAGGTGACGACGCACGCCTTGCCAGAGTACTGGCTGCCATGCGGTCCAGTTTTGCCGCAACTGGCCCGGTGCTGGACGCGGCGGCCGGTGCCGGTGCGGAACAGCGGATTGATCTGGTGTCCGGGCTGCAGGTGCGCACACCGCGCCTGTCCCGTTCGGGCTTCTTCGCTGATGTAAGCGGCACAGTTCTGACGGTATTCGAGGCCGCTGACAGCTGTACACGCATCACATTGGATGACGACCAGGAGTTCCAGGTCGCATTGTCCGATGCCGATCTGGGTGTCGCGGTTCTGCGCCCCAAGAAGAATTTGGTGCCGGTCAACGTGGCAGAGTTCAACGTTGATGCCCCGCGTATTCAATCTGAGGTCGCGGTGTCCGGGTTCTCGTATCAGGGCGCATTGGGCGCACCCACGCTTACCTTTGGCCAAGTCGCCGATGTGCGCGGCCTGAACGGAGAAGACGGTGTGAAACGTCTGGCATTGGCAGCCCAGCCCGGCGACGCAGGCGGGCCAGTGTTTGACGGCAATGGTCAGGTTGTTGGCATGTTGCTGCCAACCCCGACCGAGGGGCGCACCCTGCCCGCGTCCGTCAGCCTTGCCGCCACGGCAAACAGCCTTAACGAAGTTCTGACCAAAGCCGGTGTATCCGGTCAGTCGGGTCAGCCCACGGCGCAGATCTCGCCCAATGAACTCAGCCGCCGCGCAAACGGAATGACCGTTCTGGTTCATTGCTGGGACTGATCCCGTTGCCAAATCGTTCAAAGCGCCGCTCATACGAGCGGCGCTTTTTCGTTGGCTAAAGGATATCCGGTGTAACCCGGATCAGCGTCGGAATCGGAGCGGCAAAAGCCGACCGAACCGCCTCCTGCATCTCGGGTAAGTTGGAGGGCGCAGACGACAACGCACCGAACGCCTCGGCAAGTTTGCAGAAATCCGGGTTCCGCGCGACAACCGCTTTTGGGGCGATCTGACTCCGAACCATACTGTCCTCAATTTCTTTGAGCTTCCCATTGTCCCAAAGGATGATCGGCAGTGACAGGCCCAACTCTACGGCTGCCCCAAGCTCTTGCATCGTATAGTGAAAACCGTAATCTCCGGCGATCACTGCTGTTGGCTTACCACGGCGCGCCACGGCCCCGCCAATTCCGGCCGGCAGCGCATAGCCAAGCGTTCCGAACCCGGTCGGGTGATGCCAATGATAGGGATAGGCCATATCCCAGACTTCTTTGGCGACATATGCGAACTGGGTCATGTCAGAATAGATCATGGTGTCGCCGGGCATGGCTTCGCGCAGTGCATCCATCACCGGTACGATGCCCGGTCGTTCCGCATCCACTTCGGCGCGCCAACGGCTGCGGGCACCGGTGACTTCTCCTGATTTCCAGCCAGTTGCAGGTTTGACATGATCAATGGCTGCCCAAAGTGCATGGGCAAAGCTTTCCCCGTCAGCCTGCAACTTGACCGCTGCGCGATGCTGATCCGACAGCACCTTCGGGTCCAGATCTATACGCACCAGATTGGCCGTGTGGCCCAATGTGTTTCGCCACAAGTCGACCTCGCCCAATTCCGCGCCCACAACAACCACAAGATCGGCCGAGGCGATGACATCGGCGCTGCCCGGTCGTGGCAACGTGGCCCCAAAGTCCAAGGCATAGCCCAACCCCGCCATTCCGCGCCCGGCATAGGTGGTGAAACATGCCGCGCCCAGTTGTGTCAGGATCTGCCGCCACAGATTCGACCGGGCGCCGCCACCCAGAACAAACAACGGGCGCTGCGCGATGTTCAGCATGGACAACACCGGCGCAACGTCCTGCGGTAGCACCTTTGTTCGCAAACCAGGCTGGTTGGGAAAGGGTGCGGGGTCCGCTTCGGCCTCAAGCTGTGCAATCGGCACCTGAATGTGCTTCGGACGTGGACGGCTAAGTTCAAATTCCTCAAAAGCACGCTCGACCAGACCGTAGGCGGCCTGCGCCGTGTTTGCCTGATGCGACCAGTCGGTTACGGTTTCAGCCGCGGCTCGCTGGTCTTTCATCTGGTGCAATTGGCCGTGCACCGCCTGCGTTTCATCCAGACAGGAGGACATCACAAGCATTGGCACAGAGTCGGTATAGGCCTGGCCCATCGGCGTCATGATGTTGCACAGTCCTGGCCCGGTGATGACATAAGCAACGCCCGGCTTACCGGTCGCACGGGCATAGCCGTCAGCCATAAACCCCGCGCCCTGCTCGTGCCGGGCCAGCACATGGGTTATTCCGGCCTCTTCGATCCCACGATACATTTCCTGATTGTGCACGCCCGGAATGCCAAAGATCACATCCACTCCGCGATCTCGCAGCATATGCGAAATCTGCGCGCCAAGGGGTCTTTTCATCAATTCCTCCAGAACTGGACAGTGAACAGAGCGTAGACGGCCAAAAGTTCAAGCCGCCCCACCAGCATACCGATCGATAGTAGCCATTTCGCGGTATCGCTGAGCCCCGCAAAGTTGCCGGCCGGCCCGATCTGATCCCCCAGCCCCGGCCCTACATTGGCCAGCGCAGTCGCCGCTCCGGACACGGCTGTTATGAAATCCAAACCTGTCAGTGCCAGCGCCCAGGCTAAAACACCCAGCGAGACTACGAAAAACATGAAAAAGCTCATGACCGAGGTCAAAACGTCCGGGCCGATCGAGCGGCCATCATATTGCGGCATAAAGACCCCATGAGGGGAGCGGATACGACGGATCTGGGTCTTGATCGACGCAAACAGCAGTTGATACCGGAAGATCTTGATGGAACAGGCGGTCGAGCCCGCGCAACCACCGATCAAACCAATCAGAAAGAACATCATGATCGCGAAACTGCCCCACCCCATGTAGTCCACGCTGGCATAACCAGTGCCCGAAATGATCGAGGTGATGTTGAACAGAGATTCCCGGACCGCCTGTTCCCAATGGTGCGGGAACACGGATGTCAGAAAGACCGCCATGATGACAACCAACACCAGAATAGTCGCCAGAAATGTCCGTATCTGGCTGTCCCGGAAAATGGACGTGGTATTGCCATTGGCAAACTGGACGTAGCGCACGAACGGCAACGCGGCGAGGATCATGAAGACCGAGGCCGCATATTCCGCCGGACCCGAAAACGTGCCGAACGACGCGTCATAATTCGAAAATCCGCCGGTTGAGATCGTCGTCAGCGCGTGCACCACCGCATCAAAAAAACCCATGCCGAGACCGGCGTAGACCAACGCGCAGACAATGGTCAGAAAGACATAGATCAGAGAAATCTGCCCAGCAATCTCTTGCGCACGCGGCAGGATTTTTCCCATGGTTTCAAATCCTTCCGAGCGGAAGATCTGCATACCCCCGACCCGAAGCTCGGGCAGGAAGACCATGGCGACGACGATGATACCGATGCCGCCCAGCCATTGCAGCAACCCGCGCCACAGCAACAAACCCTGCGGCAGGTTATCAAGACCGGAAATCACGGTCGAACCGGTCGTTGTCAGGCCCGACATCGCCTCGAAATAGGCGTCGACAAAGCGCAGCTCGGTCTCGCCGAACAGAAACGGGATGGCGCCGAAAAACGGCAACGCGACCCAGACACCTGTGGTCAGCAAAAAGGTCTGACGGATCGTCAGACCTTCGCCAACACCGTTCGAACAGCTCATCGCCAGAATGACACCGGTCAGAATCGTGATGACGCCGCTTTCCAGAAAAACGTGCCATTCACCCCGGCCTTCTATGAAGTCCGCAAGCATAGGCAGCAGCATGGTCGCCCCAAGAATGGCGACCAACAGGCCAATCACATATCCAACCGGGCGCATATCCGTCATGAGGCGCAGCGTTGGCGCGCCTGCACGACTGTGTCAAGCCGGTGTCGGGTATTACTCCTCCGTTTTACTCGCTGATACCGGCATCGCGGGTGGTTTGGACGGTGCACGTGTCCGGCGCGCCGCTGTTGTCGCTGCCTCTGCTTTTGCAGGCGCTGGTTTCTCTGTGACTGGTTTGGCGGCTGGTTTGGCGGTCGCCGGTTTCACAGCGGGTTTAACCGCCACTTTCGGTGCCTCTGCCCTGGCGGCGAACTGCGGTTTCGCCGTTGGCGCGGCTTGTGCCTTGGATGCAGCAGTTTTTGCCGCCACTGGCTTTGGTTTCGGCGCTGACGTCTTATTGACAACAGCTGGTTTGGCGGCCGTTCTTTCCGAAGCCTTGGCTGCCACCGAAGCGGTTTTGGTCGCGGTCTGCTTAGGTGATTCGACCTTGGGTTTTGCAATCGCTTTCTTACGAGCCACGGGCTTGGGCTTGGTTGCTGCGGCGGGTTTAACCCTGGCAACCGGTTTGGTCTTGGGCGCGACTTTTGCCGAAGATGCCACCGGGTTCGGAGCCGAAGCTGACGCGTGCAGGGCACTAACCGACACAAACGGCAGCTCCATCGCCGAACGGGTCAAAATCTGCATAATTTTCATCTGGTTTCTAACCGCATAGCCGGCCATTCGGATGGCTGCGGCCTGAAACTCCAGCGGTTGGGAAATTGGATTCATACGTTAGTTCTCCTCTGAAAGCGATGCAGCCTGCAAAAGAGTAAAAAGACCTGCCCGTCCCGATTGCTCGGGCGGATCAGGCAGTCACGAAGTCCTGAGCGTCGCACGTCCCAGCTTCCTTTCAGGGCGGCAGACGCACGAACAGAAGTTCGCCTGCCCCGGCTGCATTCCGCACCAGTTTAGCGTGAAAAACCATGCAAGCGCAGCACGAATTGCCGCAGTGCGGCGGAAAACCGCTTTTAGTCTAAAATTGATACTTTATTGATCCACCCTGCCCGTCACCCGACGTGGAAAAGAGTGGTGAATAGCCGTGGGTCCAGGCTGGGTGACACAAAGGTCGGACCTTCGGTCAAAACCGAAACCGCATCGTGGCTGTGAAGGCTTTCCTGATGGCTTGCGACAACACGGAAATCGCCGATATGGTGATCGGCCAGCAATTCGGCACAGAACAGGCGGGCCGCATCTTCGACAAAGATCGGATTGGCTGCATTTAGCTCAGCAAAGGCTTGTTCGTCCTCGCGTTTGACCATTACCTGCGTCTCGGTCGGAACGGCGCGGCGGCAGATGGCAATCAGATCCTCGAACCACAAACAATCCGTATCGCAATCAACCACGACAGAAATCCGCGCCACCGAGCGCTGGGAATGCGGCGTTGCCAGTTGTCCGCGGGTCGAGCGCGCGTGTTCGCTGAGCTCCAACGAACAGGGGCACGTCGAAGAATAGACGTAATCCAGATGCATGATCTTCTGGCGCACGCCGCCCTGTTCGACCAACTCCAACGCGATGTCGTAATACTGGTACCCCTCCAACCCGGATCGCAGGCTTTGCACGCGGTCGGGATAGGAGAACCGCATCTGGATGCGCGCATCAAAGCTGTCCAGATCGGTCATATAATCATTCAGCGCGGCCTCTATGACCTCAAAGCTGAACGTACGCTCGGCATGCTTGTAGAAAGACCGCATGATCCGGGACATGTTGATGCCCTTCTTTTCGGCCTCAAGACTGACGGTGCCTGTGACCGAGGTTTCAAGCGTCAGATCATCGCCGTGCTTGCGATGAAACCGGATCGGCAGGCGGAAATTCGAGATACCAACATGTTGAATCTGCTGCTTGGCACCCCGGATCAGACTGGACGGGCCATTCTGCAAATCCGGCAAGGTCGCGCGATACGCGCTATCGACTGCGAACCCTTCGGGGTATTCGCGCGACAGGGACGGATAGTTCACAGGAACAAGACCAGGAACAAGACGCGCAATTGCCGGGTCAAGCTGGCTAATCTCGGCCTCGGTCGCAGACTCGGCCCATTTGCGCAACGTTTTCAGTGCGGCTGCGGCTTGGTCGTTGTCGGGCATATCCTCAATGTCGCGGGGGTGCACGTTCATCGATCGGGTTCCTCGGTTGGTCGCCGGGCTGTATTCCTGTTCGGCTTGCTTTCCAGTGTAGCTTTATACGCTGAAAAGCACAGCCCGGATCGAAATTCGGCGAAAATCGCATGGCTTACGTCATTTTCACCTAGTTTCGCCCCGGCACGCAGTAAACAGCTTCCGCAATTTAACGTTGCGACATGTCCAGTGCCTGCTTGATGTCTGCAAGCAAATCACCGGCGTCCTCCAACCCTACGGAAAAGCGGACAAGGCCAGGTGTGATGCCCAGTTCATCCTTCTGATCATCGGTCAGACGCTGATGCGTCGTTGTAGCCGGATGTGTCGCAATCGACTTAGCGTCGCCCAGATTGTTCGAGATGACAGGGATCGTCAGCGCGTTAAGGAAGGCAAACGCCGCGTCCTTGCCGCCCTTGATATCCAGCGACAGGACCGTTCCGCCTTTACCGCCCAATTGGGTCTGCACCAACGCATTCTGCGCATGGGTTTTCAGACCCGGGTAAAGCGTCCGTTCAAGCGCCCCGTGCCCCTCAAGCGCTTCGGCAATGGTCTGTGCCGTCTCTGCCTGAGCGTTAACGCGCAACGCCATCGTTTCCAGGCCCTTCAGCATGATCCACGCGTTGAACGGGCTCAGCGCGCCGCCGGTATGTTTCAGGTAAGGCTCAACCGTTCCGCGAATGAAATCCTTGGTGCCAATGATGACACCACCCAGGGCACGCCCCTGCCCGTCGATATGCTTGGTCGCCGAATAGACGACCACATCCGCACCTTGTTCGATCGCGCGCGAGAAGACAGGCGTAGAAAAGACGTTGTCCACGATCACCACCGCACCCACCGCATGGGCCAGTTCAGCAACCGCCGAGATATCAATGACCTCAAGCGTCGGGTTCGACATGGACTCGAAGAATACCGCTTTGGTTTCAGGACGTATCGCAGCTTTCCAGGCATTCAAATCGGTGCCGTCGACAAAGGTGACATCCACGCCAAAACGGGTGAGGATATTCTCGAGAATATACAGACAGGACCCGAACAATGCCTTGGCGGAGACCACATGATCGCCTGCCTGAAGCATCGAAGTCAGCGCCGCATTCACCGCCGCCATGCCTGACGCGGTCGCGAATGCGTCTTCGCCACCTTCCAACGCGGCTATGCGCTGTTCGAACATCGAAACGGTCGGGTTGCCGTAGCGGGCATAGATGAATTCATCCGGGCCAGTCTCAATAAACCGTGCCTCGGCCTGTTCGGCCGTCTCATAGACAAAGCCCTGTGTCAGAAAGATCGCTTCGCTGACTTCGTTGTATTGGCTGCGACGGGTGCCGCCATGGACGGCTTGGGTGCGTTTGTTCCAGCTCTCGCTCATCTCATTCCTCTCGACCCTTGTCTGGCAAGGGCATCAAAAAAACCCCAGACGCGGTCAAGCGAAAGGGGCCTTTCATCCTGACCTTTTAGCGGTGTTGTTTAGCGTGGCCCGCAATCCGGTAACAAATCGCCACGTAGCTTCTGCGACGCAAATACGCCGCGCGTCCCTAGCCGTCAAGCCTGCTTGCTCCGTGTCACGCTTTCGTAACCACCTCTTGCCGATCGCGCAGAATACCGCATGATCTGGTCAACCTGAGGAGGCACCATGATCGATCTGTATTTCTGGCCCACGCCGAATGGCTGGAAGGCATCCATCGCTTTGGAAGAGATGGAGCTGCCCTTCACCACGTACCTGATCAATATCGGCAAGGGTGATCAGTTCGACCCCGAGTTTCTGAAGATCGCCCCCAACAACCGCATGCCCGCAATCGTCGACCCCGACGGCCCCGACGGCGCGCCGATCTCGGTTTTTGAGAGCGGCGCGATCCTGATGTACCTGGCCCGCAAGACTGGACGCTTTTACGGCAGCACCGAGCGTGACCGGATCGCCGTCGAGGAATGGCTGATGTGGCAGATGGGCGGCGTCGGACCTATGGCGGGTCAGGCGCATCACTTCCTGAAATACGCCCCTCAACTGGATCCGCCACAAGACCTTCCCTATCCCAAAGACCGCTACCGCACCGAAGTCGGGCGACTTTATGGCGTGCTGGATCGACGTCTGGCCGAAAACGAATACGTCGCGGGCGATTTCTATTCGATCGCAGACATGTCGATCTGGGGCTGGGCCAGCCTGTGGGAAGGCCAGCAGCAGGTGCTAGAGGATAAGCCGCACTTCACCCGATGGCTTGAAACGGTGAGCGCACGCCCGGGGGTTCAAGCCGGACGGGCGCTGCATGCAGAGTTACGTGGGGATCACCGGGATAAACAGGCGCAGGGGGTGTTGTTTAAGCAATAACAATCTACAGAACTGTCAGCGTCAACGACGTACTCCGAACCTGGCTTTATCTGGATTTCCGTTGATTTAGGATACCTAGAACCCTGACCGGACAAGGGCGTGCTGTCGGTGGAGTTAATTTTTCTTGCTGTCTCAAACTTTTTGCAACAGCCCTAAACCACACCCATCGCGGTAAACCAAATCGTCAGGCGGCGAATTCTCAACGAACCCGTTCATAGTAAAACATTGAACTCCGTTTTTCTCTGCCCATTCGTTGAGTGCTTTTTTTACGCCGCCTTCGCCGCTTGCGTCGAAGGATCTCGCAAACTCGCTTACGTCATGCAAGACGCATAGCCCTCCAACTGGCAAGACATCATACCACAGGTCTAGTTCTCTGAACGTGTGGGCATATTGATGCGACGAATCAATGAACACCAGTTGCGGCTTTCCCGTCAGGAACTGCTCGGCTTTCTCCGGTATGGCTGGGTCGGCAGAGTCTGACACCTCCAAGTGAACAAAATCGCTCAGTCCGGCTTTCTCTACCCAGCTTCGCGTGTATTCGGTCACATCAGGATCGATATCAATACTAAACAAACTATGCGGCTTGCCCATGCGCCGAAGCATGAAGCCCAACAATAGTGTTGAGTAGCCGGCATAGTGGCCGCACTGAACAATTCTTGAAACTCCGTTGCCACCAATCAATCCAAGCAGCATCGATATTCCGGGAACCGTAATCTCACCTGGGTTTTCAAATTGCTCACCACTATCGGTGTGCCATTGGTCAATTATCGACCACTCTTCGTCAGTTAAATATCCATATACTGGAGGAATATAATCTGTGTCGGCCAGTTTGTACCACCAATAGCGGTTGTGCGGCCTCTGCCGGAATTTTCGAGTCCTGGCGTCCTCCGGGTATATCTCGCTTTGCATAGTTTTCCTTCTCTAGCTTTTGGACAGTCGAAAGTGGCGTCCGCCGTTAGTCTCAACCACTCTAGGCAGGTTCAATTTGTTTGACTTTCACCGATCTAACTTTAGTTCAGGCATTGTCACAAGAGTGGGTCGGCGAAACAGGCGTTTTATTTCTTACCCTGGGTTAGGAATGATTTTTTTGCTAGAGTGTTAGGCCTGTTTTTGACACCAGATGGGTTTTGATCTTTTTGATCAAATTCGGCAGACGGAGATAATCTCATTCAGGTCAGCCCCGTACCAGCACATCCAGTAGCCCTGAGATATCCTCGACCTCTTCCGCGATCACATGGGTCACCGAATGCGCCCGCTGCATCCGGCCCGTCACCCGCAACAATCGTCCCGAGATCACTGCGCGGCGAAACTGTTCGTAGATCTTGCGCCAGACCACCACGTTCACGATGCCGGTCTCATCCTCGAGCGTGACAAAGATCACCCCCTTGGCCGTACTCGGCCTTTGTCGCAGGATCACCAGCCCCGCAACCGCCACCAGCGCGCCTTCGGGCGGATCGTCCAACCGGTTGGCGGGCAGACACGCGGGCGGCCGCGGCCAGTTCCGGTTCGTAGATACAGGGCGGGCAGGCAACACAATCATGAGAACAAAAAAAGAACATACGCAAGGAAAGTCCAGAGGCGGCGTGACAAGTCGCAAATGAGACTGGAAAGACCTAAATGCCTTCACTAAGGAAGAAATCGACAAGCGAAAGAGGAAGACGCACGCAATGGCAAAGATCACCTATGTCGAGCACGGCGGTACCGAACATACAGTCGAAGTCGCCAACGGCCTGACCGTCATGGAAGGTGCCCGTGACAACAATATCCCCGGCATCGAGGCCGATTGCGGCGGCGCCTGCGCCTGTTCGACCTGCCATGTCTACATCCACCCCGACTGGGTCGAGAAAGTTCCGGCCAAGGATGACATGGAAGAAGACATGCTGGATTTCGCTTATGAGCCCGACCCGGCCCGTTCCCGCCTGACCTGCCAGATCAAGGTCACCGACGAACTGGATGGTCTGGTCGTTCAAATGCCGGAAAAACAGATCTGATGCATCGCAAAGCGCCGCGCCTGCCCGTCCCCCTGTGGCAACAACGGGCTCGCGGCGCACTGGCAACGTTGTGTCTGTGGCTAGCAGGGATGGGCCCTGTCATAGCCAAAGAGACTGTAACAGCTGCCCGATTTACCGATCCGACCACTCGTTATGCGCATGGAGTTCTGGGGGACAACATCGAATACGGTGCGATGGAAATCGACACGTCAAACTTAACGCGCCAGACGCTCTTTGTTCAGCCGGTTTACAAGCGCTCAGTATTGACAGTACGCCTCCCTCTGGATCGCGTCTTCGAAGACCTCGCGCCCCGTCTGGCCGATGTTGACCTTGATGGAGCAAACGAAGTCATCGTCGTCGAATCCAGCGTTCTCGAAGGCGCGCAGCTGGCGATTTATAACGCTCGCGGCGAAAAGATCGCCGCCACGCCGCATATCGGCACCCGTTTCCGCTGGCTTGCTCCGGTCGGAGCCGCCGACTTGGATGGAGATGGCAATGTCGAGATCGCCTATATCGATCGCCCGCATTTGGCCAAAACCTTGCGCATCTGGCGCTTCGAACACGGCAAACTGGCTGAAATCGCCTCGCTGCCGAACCTCACAAATCATCGCATAGGCGAGGATTTCATATCTGGCGGCCTGCGTGATTGTGGCGAAAGTCCGGAATTGATCGTCGTCAACGACAACTGGACACGCATCATCAGCGTTTCATTCAAAACCGAATGGACCATCACCGATATCGGCCCGTTCACAGGAAATAAAAGCCTGAGCCGTGCCTTGCAATGCTGATCCGCACCTTCATCTGGCCAAAAATATCTTGGGGGTGAGGCCGCAGGCCGAGGGGGCAAAGCCCCCTGACCCGTCTACATTTCAAAGTGCCCGCCAGCCGATATCGCGGCGATAAAAACCTTCGGGCCAACCCACGCCTTCCACCATTTCATAGACCCGGTCGCGCGCCTCTTGCAGAGTATCCCCGCGCGCGGTCACATTCAGCACGCGCCCGCCCGCCGCTTGCACTTGCCCATCAACAGCCTTGGTTCCAGCGTGAAAGACCATGTTGCTGCTATCTTCGGGAAGCGCATCCAAACCTTTGATCGCAGTTCCCTTTTCGTAAGAACCGGGGTAGCCCTTTGCCGCCATCACAACCGTCATCGCATGGTCGTTGGCCCAGTTCACCTGCGTCTCGCTCAAACGGCCTTCGGCGGCGGCATGCAGCAGATCCAGCACCTGCGCACCAAGCCGCATCATCAATACCTGGCATTCCGGGTCGCCAAAGCGGACATTGTATTCGACCAACCTAGGCTGACCATCCTTGATCATAAGGCCCGCGTACAAAACGCCCTGAAACGGCATACCCCGACGTTTCATCTCGGCCATGGTCGGACGCACGATCTCTTCCATTGCGCGCGCCTCGATTTCAGTGCTCAGAACCGGTGCAGGCGAATACGCCCCCATGCCGCCGGTGTTCAGGCCCGTATCGCCCTCTCCAACGCGTTTGTGGTCCTGCGCGGTGCCGATGGACAGGATATCGTCGCCATCGCACAGCACAAACAAGGACGCTTCTTCGCCCTCCATGAATTCCTCGATGACCACTTCGGCCCCCGCCCCCCCGAACGCTCCGCCAAACATGTCGTCGATGGCCTCCAACGCCGTCTGGTCATCCATCGCCACGATAACGCCCTTGCCCGCCGCCAGACCATCGGCCTTAACCACAATCGGCGCGCCCTGCTCACGAATGTAGGCCTTGGCAGGCTCAGCCTCTGTGAACCGGGCATAGGCGGCTGTGGGCGCGTTCGACGCGTCACAGATTTCTTTGGTGAAACTCTTCGAGGCCTCCAACTGTGCCGAATCGGCAGACGGGCCAAATACCAGCACACCCGCTTCACGCAGCCGATCTGCGACACCAGCGGCCAGCGGGGCCTCGGGGCCAACAATCACGAAATCAATCGCGTTCTCCTCGGCAAAACTGACAACCGCGCCGCCGTTCTCGATATCCAGTGCAGCACACTCGGCGATCTGCGCAATCCCGGCATTTCCCGGCGCCACGATCAGGCGATCACATTTGGGGTTTTGCATCACCGCCCAGGCGAGACTGTGTTCGCGCCCGCCGCTGCCGAGAATAAGGATGTTCATGAAGGTCTCCGATCTGCTTGGCCTCGCCTTCCGGGCGTTCTAAGCTGGCCGGGCATTTGACACAAGGCGCTGAAATGTCCGACCTGCTTGATGACCCGATCCCGGGCCAAAACACCCCTGAATACACCGTTTCGGACATCTCGGGCGAGGTGAAACGCACACTTGAAGGCGCATTCGGGCGAATCCGTGTACGCGGCGAGGTTGGCCGCGTGTTCAAGGCGCGCTCGGGTCATCTGTATTACGATATCAAGGACGACCGGAACGTGCTGGCCTGCACCACGTGGAAAGGTCAGATCTCCGGCCTGTCCGTCGTGCCGGAAGAAGGGCTTGAGGTTGTTGTCACCGGTCGCCTGACCGCATTTGGTGCTCAGTCCAAATATAACCTGAACGTGGATGAGGTCGCGGTCGCGGGGCAAGGCGCGCTGATGGCCTTGCTGGAAAAGCGCAAGAAACAGCTTGAGGCTGAAGGTTTGTTCGCGCCCGAACGCAAAAAGCCACTGCCCTACTTGCCCCAGATCATTGGCGTGGTGACCTCTCCATCCGGCGCCGTTATCCGCGACATTCTGCACCGCCTGCGGGATCGCTTCCCGCGCAAGGTGCTGATCTGGCCCGTGGCTGTACAGGGTTCCAACTGCGCACCCGAGGTCGCGCGAGCCATCGATGGCTTCAACAAGCTGACACCGGGCGGCTCACTGCCCCGCCCCGACCTGATCATCGTTGCCCGTGGCGGCGGCTCGATCGAAGACCTTTGGGGTTTCAACGAAGAAATCGTCGCGCGTGCGACGGCTGCGTCGGACATCCCTTTGATTTCAGCCGTCGGTCACGAAACGGATACAACACTGATCGACTTCGTCTCGGACCGGCGCGCCCCGACGCCGACAGCCGCGGCCGAACTTGCCGTTCCGGTTCGCATGGAACTACTGGCCTGGACCGGCGAGCAAGGCGCACGTCTGTCACGTGCAGCGACGGACGCGGTTCAAAGGCGCTCTCAACGGCTTCGTGACCTATCCCGCGCTTTGCCGCGCCCGGACAGCCTGTTGAACACTCCACGCCAACGGCTTGATTTGATTGCAGATCGCCTGGCGCCCGCCCTGAACCGCGGCGTTCAGAACCGGCGTTTGCAAGTTGTTGAACTGTCCGCACATCTACGTCCGTCGACACTGCGCAACCTCGTGTCGGCAAGAAACGAAGCTTTGCGCAACCTGTCATCCCGTCTTTCCCTGCGCCCAATCCAGAAAGAGATCGAGCAACAGCGGCAGAATACCAATAGGTTGGCAGAACGAATGAATACGGCGCAGGCGACGCGTCTGGATCGGATGCGGCAACAGTTAGACGCTGCCGACCGCCTGCGTGAAACACTTAGCTACAAAGCGACTCTGCAACGCGGCTACGCTGTGGTCCGGGCCGAGGGAGAGGTTCTGACAACCAAGAAACTGGCCTCAAAATACAGTACGTTCGAAATTGAGTTCGCGGATGGCCTTCTGAACACCGGTCAGCCCGCAGCTTCACGGGCGACATCAAAGAAACCGCCCAAGAAAGATGCACCAGATCAGGGCTCGCTGTTCTAGCGACCCCTTAGACCCCAACCTCGGGGCCGAGGCAGACCATCTCTTCATTGATGTCTTCGGCCTCGTACAGCTCAGTGGCGTCCGAATTACCTTCGAACAAGGCGATCAGGCCCCTATCGGTTTTGGAAAAGACCCAGCATTGCGGGTCAATCCGGTCTTCATAAATAAAGCAGATTTGGCCACCCTTTTCGTACCAGACGCCTTCTTTGCAATTGCCATCCAGAAACGACCAAATCACGCGTTTATTGGGCAAATAGCGTTCAACACCGTACACCGTTCCCTGAAAACCGTAGAACAGGGTTTTCCCACGCGTGTAGCGGTCAAACTCAGACCCAGACAAGGTCGGCTGGGCCACAGCCACCTGCGCAGTGATCGTCAGAAGAATCGCAATACGAGTCAACATAAGACCATTCTGGCAGATGCTGATCAGCAGCGCCAACAGGCAATTCCCCGCAGATGGCTGCCTTCACGTCACCGCTTGAGTTATTCATGCGATCCCGGTGATGCTGCTGAAAAATCCTATCGGGGGACAAACTATGACAACCGCTCTTTTTTGGATCGCTGCTGCAAGTGCTCTGGCCTATCTGCCGATTTCACCACGCCCCGCCAGTGCCCTTCGTTCATTGTTCAAGACGGCCTCTGTCGCACTACTGGCCGTGACGGCTGTTCTTAGCGGTGCTCCGGCGCTCCTGACGCTTGCCCTGGTTCTATGTGCCTTGGGGGATGCGCTGCTGTCGCGAGAGACAGACACGACCTTCATGGCAGGGATAGGTGCATTTGCAGCTGGTCATCTGGCTTACATCGTCCTGTTCCTGAGCCACGTATCCAGTGACACCACTCTGATCTTCGACAGGCCCGGGATATTCTGGTCATTGATTATCCTTGGCATCGTCGCCGCAACCCTGATCGTCCCCCGCGCCGGGGACCTCAAGGTCCCTGTTCTGGTCTATATCCCGATCATTCTTGGCATGGGCATCACGGTCCTCGCCCTGCCGGAAGCAGGCGCGCTACGTTGGGCCTTACCAGCCGCGCTGGCATTCATTGCATCGGACCTGATCCTGGCGACCGAGAAGTTTTTGCTGCCTGACGATCATCCGGCGTTTCGCTTCACGCCCTACATGATCTGGATCTTGTACTGGGGTGCGCAAGCCGGTTTTTTGATTGCGCTTTCCTGACCCTTTGCAACTGCCGCAATTCCGCATTAGGTGAGAGGAACACCTGCGGAGACCAAAAATGGCGTTTTTCTCAAAGCTAAAGGACAAGCTGTTCAAATCCTCGTCCCGCCTCGAACAGGGGCTGGATGCCATCGTCGAAGACGGTGGCGAGGAAACTGCCGCCCCCGATCCCATTATCCCCGAGCCTGAGCCGCAGCCTGAACCGGTTCCCGAAGTTCCTCAGCCCGTACCGGAAGCACCGGAACCTGCACCCGTCCCACAGCCGGTGGAAACGCCCGAACCCGCACCGGTCGATCCAACACCGGCCCCGCCTCCGCCCGAAGCCACACCCAACAAGGGCGTATTGGGACGTCTCTTCGGTCGCGGCGAAGCGAAAACCGTCGTGCGCCGCACGCTGGATGACGACATGCTCGAACAGCTCGAAGAGCTGCTGATCGCCTCGGATATGGGTGTGGACACGGCCTTGCGCGTCACCTCGAACATGGCTGAAGGGCGGTTGGGTCGAAAGCTGTCCACGCAAGAAATCAAGCAGTTGCTGGCCCAGGAAGTGGCCCGTGTGATGGAGCCCGTTGCCAAGCCCCTACCCATCTACCCCAAGCGCCCGCAGGTCGTGCTGGTCGTCGGCGTGAATGGATCCGGCAAAACCACAACCATCGGCAAGCTGGCCAGCCAGTTCAAAGCTGCCGGCAAAAAAGTCGTCATCGCCGCCGGAGACACCTTCCGAGCGGCTGCCGTAGAACAGCTACAGGTCTGGGGCGACCGCGCCGGGGTGCCGGTTCTGACCGCCCCCGAAGGGTCCGACCCGGCCTCGCTGGCCTTTGACGCCTTGTCGAGCGCCCAGCAAGACGGCGCAGACCTGCTGATGATCGACACGGCCGGCCGCCTGCAAAACCGGTCGGACCTGATGGAAGAGCTGGCCAAGATCGTCCGCGTGATCCGCAAAATCGACGATACCGCCCCGCACAACACACTGCTTGTGCTGGACGCCACTACCGGCCAGAACGCGCTGAGCCAGGTCCAGACGTTCCGTGACCTCGCTGATGTGTCAGGCCTTGTCATGACCAAACTCGACGGCACCGCCAAAGGTGGCGTGCTGGTCGCGCTGGCCGACAAATTCGGCCTGCCGATCCATGCCATCGGCGTCGGGGAACAGATCGACGACCTCGCCCCCTTCGACCCCGAGGAATTCGCCGCCGCCCTCACCGGTCTGGGCCAAACCTGATCCAGACCTTCATCTGGCCCCAAATACCTTCCGGGGGTCTGGGGGTGGAAAACCCCCAGCCTCTCCATCCAGCGAAAAGACTGACATTTGAGCGACTGGCTGATTTCTCTCGAAGGCACTGAAGCCGGCCACCAGCTGGCCCTTGGCCTCGCCCTGATGGCCGCCTTCCTGCACGCGGTTTTCGGCGCGCTGCAGAAAGGCCGCCATGATCCCTGGCTGTCCCGGGGCGCAATCGACGCCAGCTATTGCCTGATGGCCGCCCCATTCGCCTTCTTCGTAGTGCCCTGGCCGGAACCCTACATGTGGCCCATCTTCGCCGTCGTCTGGCTGATCCACATTGCCTACAAAACCCTCCAGGCAATGGCCTATACCAAGGGCTCATACACGGTAGTCTACCCGGTGGTGCGAGGCACTGGCCCGTTATTTACGGTCATCGGTGCCTACCTGCTGTTCGGCGAGACCTTTACCGGGGTGCAATGGTTCGGCGTTCTAGTACTGCTTACGGGCATATTCGGGCTGGCGGCCTACAACCTCAGATTTCTGGAAACCAACCGGGAAACATTGGGTATCGCGCTGGTTCTGGCCATCGCAACCGGCCTGTTCGTCGCGCTCTACACCACCTACGATGCCTATGGCATACGCGCCACCGCCGACCCGTTCACCTTTCTGGCTTGGTTTTTCATGATCGACGGATTCGCGATGCCGATTTATGCGTTCCTAAGGTGGCGTGCCATGATCACCCCTCCTGCTGTCGGCCCGCTAATGATAAGGGGGTTGGTCGGAGGTGTCATCGCCCCTATGTCCTTCGGAGCGATCATGCTGGCCACCCGGCTCGACAAGGTAGGCGAAGCAGCCGTTCTGCGGGAAACCTCGACCGTCTTTGCCGCTCTGATCGGGTGGCTGGTGTTAAAAGAAACCGTAGGACCGAGACGGGTCGCTCTGATGGCTTTGATTGCATTGGGCGCAGTAATAGTTGAAATGGGAGGGTAAAAAGCAGGAAACCGACATGTCAGGCAAAAAAGAAATCAATCCGTTTCTGAAGCAGGCGCTGGAGCTTGGTCCTCCGCTGGCCTTCTTCTTCATCTATTTGCGCTTGCGCGACGACAGTTTCCTGTTCGGCGGCATTGAGTATTCTGGTTTCATCGTTGCGACGATCATCTTCGTACCGCTGATGCTGGCTGCTATGGGCATCCTTTGGTATCTGACGGGCAAACTCAGCCGGATGCAGATTTTCACCGCATTCATGGTCATTTTCTTCGGTGGACTAACGGCTTGGTTCAATGACGAGCGGTTCTTCAAGATGAAAACCACGTTGGTTTACGGGTTCTTCTCGATCGTCTTGGGAATTGGCCTGCTGCAAGGGAAATCCTATCTGGCCTATGTCCTGGAAGAGATGCTGCCAATGCGTCATGAGGGTTGGATGATCCTGACCCGCCGGCTGTGCGGCTGTTTTGCGGTTCTCGCCCTTGCCAATGAATTTGTCTGGCGCACCATGTCGACGGACCTGTGGGTCAAGATCGAGACTTTTGCTTTCCCAATTGCGCTGATGGCGTTTCTGATGCTCCAGTTTAGCCTGCTACAACGCTACATGGATGACCCGGACCACCAATAGGCGAACACTGATCTTTGGCGCGCAGCTTTAGCGTTTGCTTTTATTCGTGCCTTTACACCGCGCGCCAATCAGGAAAACCAATAAAAACCTTGGAATAAAAGCCCGGCTGTGGAACATTGGGGCACCACTCAACACCAGCAGCCGGAGACCACTTAACCATATGATGGCCCTCCCAAACAGCGGATTTCTGTCCGAGGCATCAGACCGTCTCAGGGCTATGCTCTCAGCACTTGCAACAGAGATTTCCCTGGATCAGGGGCAGGTGTTGTTTGAGCAAGGGGATGAAGGCGATGCGCTTTATGCAGTGTCAGAGGGCACGCTTGAGGTTTCCTTCCTTGCAATGAGCGGGCGCAAGTTGTCTTTGACCCTTATGAGGCCGGGCGAAGTGTTTGGCGAAATCGCGTTGTTCGACAGTGGACCGCGCACAGCAACAATCGCAGCGGCCGAGCCATCGCGTGTCCTGCGTGTACGCCGCAAAGACGTCATGGACCAGATCCGTCAACATCCTGATCTTGCCGTCGATATAATCCGTCTGGCTGGCCTGCGTATGCGCTGGATGGGGTCACAGTTGAACGAACAGGTGTTCTTGCCGATGCCCATTCGTCTGGCGCGCAAATTACTGCATCTGTCTGCCCTTCAGGACGATCCGGCCACGCGCATCACCCTGTCTCAGAGCGAATTGGCCGAATTCGTTGGCGCCACGCGCGAGGCAGTATCCAAAACGATTTCCACATGGAAACGGGACAAGGTGGTTGAGGCATCACGCGGCGGGCTGATGATCCAGGACTTCAACGCCCTGAAAGAATTGGCCGAATCCGACTTAATCTAACCCTGTGACCTCCTTCACATACGATTGATTCCGAAAAAGCTATCGTCGTAGTTGTTACCGTAGGAGGTCAGAGAATCATCCCCGATATCTGTCCACTGACCTCTCCCTGTACCAGAGCCATACGCCTTCCCCGGCGTGTGGCTCACTTTCTTTCAGAACCACGCAGAACAAAAAAAGGCCGGAGCATCGCCCCGGCCTTGTCATCGAATTTGAAGCGGCGCGTTACTCGTTCAGGCTCAGCGCCACAAAGCGAGGGTCGCCGCCACGGCGCACCAGCAGCAGCAGTGACTTGCGACCAGCTTCACGCGCTTCTTCCATGCGCGCTTCAAGGTCTTCAATTGACGTCACCTTCTGCTGACCGGCCTCGGTGATCAGATCACCGGCCCGCAAGCCCTTGGAGAACGCTTCGGACGCCTCATCGACTTCGGTCACAACCAGGCCCTCGGCATCCTCTTCCAAACCTAGATCTGTCCGTAAGGTTTCCGTCAAAGGCGAAATGGTCAGGCCAAGGATATCCGCATTTTCTTCGGTCGGAGCCTCAGAGGTTTCTTCGTCGCCCTGTTCGGCCCGCTCGGCATCTTCACGGCGGCCCAGAGTGACCAGGACAGTCTGCGTGCCACCATCCCGGTGCACAACGACGCGCACTGCTTTACCAACGGTCGTCTCACCAACCTGACGTACAAGGCCGCGTGTATCTTCGACCTCAACCCCATCAAAGCTAAGGATCACGTCACCGGCCAGCAGACCAGCATCCTTGGCCGGTCCATCCGGGACGTCACTGATCAGCGCGCCGCCCGGTTTGTCCAGCCCCATCGCTTCGGCCATGTCCTCGGTCACGTCCTGGATGCGAACGCCCAGCCAACCACGGCGGGTCTCGCCAAATTCGCGCAGTTGATCGACCACCTTGACCACGACGTTGGATGCCATGGAAAAACCAATCCCGATAGAGCCGCCATTGGGTGACAGAATCGCAGTGTTCACACCGATCACCTCGCCATCCATGTTGAACAACGGACCGCCCGAGTTACCCCGGTTGATCGCGGCGTCGGTCTGGATGTAGTCGTCATAAGACCCGCTGAGCGCCCTGTTTCGGGCTGAAACGATCCCAGCAGAAACCGAGAACCCCTGCCCCAGCGGGTTGCCCATGGCAATGACCCAATCTCCGACACGCGCGACATCGCTGTCGCCGAACTGCACGTATTGCAGCGGGCCCGAAGCCTCGACCTTAAGGAGCGCGATATCGGTTTTCTCATCCGTGCCAATTACTTTGGCAGGCAGTTCTTCTGGGGGCTGCCCGTCACCGGGGAAAAATTCTACAAGGATTTCGTCCGCCTCGGCGATCACGTGATTGTTGGTCACGATGTAACCGTCCTCAGAGATCACAAACCCCGATCCCAGCGCGTTGCTGCGGCGTGGGCGATTGCCCTCATCGCCGTTGCGATCCTGGAATTCACGAAAGAAATCCTCGAACGGGGATCCTTCTGGCACGATACCCTGTGGACCTGTCTGGCCTTCGATAAGTGTCGAGGTCGTAATATTGACCACAGCCGGGCTGATCTTCTCGGCAAGTGGCGCAAGACTTTCGCTTCGCGCCTGCGCCGAGACAGTTTGCGCCAGAACCAGCGTCATTCCCACCAGAACCAGCCACATCAGCCGCATGAAACCAACACCCTCGTCCTGCCGGACCGAAATACTGCGTGCTTGTGCCTGCACTTGGGAACTCCTTGTCAACAAGTCTTGCAAAAACTGCCCTTGGGCAAATCTTCTCAGGAACCAATGTAGTCGGTTTGTCCCTGCCCGCAACTCGGGATCGCGGGGAAATCACCTGCAAGTGAGGTCACCACGTCAAAACCCGACCTGATATGCGCCCCATAGAAGGACAAGACCACTGACCACGCACAACAAACCGGCCAGCCGCCGGGCCTGTTCAGGTAGTGACCGCAACGCCTCTAACATGCGCTCAATAAGCGAAGGGGCCAGCGCATAGGCCAGCCCCTCGACAATCAGAACCAGCCCAAAGGCCAGAAGGATCAAGCCCATTACTGAGGGGCCGCAGCTGGTGCCTGCCGTCCGGTTGGCGAGGCGAGATAGTTGAAGAACTCGGAATCCGGGCTCAGGATCAACGAACTGTTGCTGCCTTGAAGAGCGTTCTCGTACGCGGTCAACGAGCGGTAGAATTCAAAGAACTCCGGGTCCGCGCCATAGGCTTCGGCAAAGATCGCGTTGCGTTCGGCATCTGCCTCACCGCGAATGATCTCGGCCTCGCGACGGGCATCCGACACCAGTTCTACCACGGTCCGGTCGGCCTGCGCACGCACACGCTGCGCCGCCTCGTTACCGCGGGCACGTTCGTCCGTCGCCTCGCGTTCCCGCTCGGCTTTCATCCGGTCGAACGTCGCTTCGAGGTTGGCCTGAGGCAGATCGGTTGCTTTCAGACGCACGTCGATCACGTTTACGCCCAGCGCCTGTGCCTCGGCAATCGCGCTGTTCCGGATGCGCAACATCAGGGCCGCACGGTCCGAGCTGAGAATATCGCGGGACGAAACCGAACCCAGTACTTCGCGGGTTTCAGCGCGCAGGATGCGATCCAGACGGTCCTCGGCAACCGGAATACCGCCGACACCAACAGCCTGACGGAACTGGTTCAGATCAGAAATCCGGTACCGCGCGAAAGCGTCGACAACCAGACGACGATCATCCAAAGGTGTGACTTCCAGCGGCTGAACATCGATGGACAGGATGCGGTCGTCGTAGCGCACAACTTCCTGAATTAGCGGAATTTTAAACGCGAGGCCGGGTTCTTCCTTAACATCCACAACACGACCGAACTGCAGAACCAGCGCGCGTTCGCGTTCATCCACGATGAAAATCGAAGACAACCCAACAACGCCCAGAATCACAACCAGAATGAGGATAATAGGTGACTTACGCATCAGTTGCTCTCCCCTGCAGGGCTGCGACGCAGTTCGTTGAGCGGCAGATACGGCACAACGCCCTGCCCCGACCCTGTCGAGTTCTCATCAAGAATGATCTTGTCCACGTCACCCAGAACCTGCTCCATCCGTTCCAGATACAGGCGTTTGCGGGTCACGTCCGGCGCTTTTGAGTATTCTTCCAGTACCGCGCTGAAACGGCTGGCTTCACCCTGTGCGCTGTTGATCTGCTGTGCGCGGTAGGCTTCGGATTCTTCCAGAATCTGCGCCGCTTCACCCCGAGCCTCGGCCAGCACACGGTTGGCATAGGCATCGGCCACGTTCTGCAGCCGGTCACGCTCTTGCGCGGCGGCCTGAACATCGCGGAAGGCCGCAATCACGTCTTGCGGTGGGTCGGCCTTGTCAAAGTTGACGCGGACAATGTTAATGCCCGAGTCATAGCTGTCCATTGTCGCCTGAATCAGTTCCTGAAGGCGATCCGCGATGATACCACGATCCCGGTTCAGAATCGGTGCAAGTTCGCTTTGCGCAATGATCTCGCGCATCGCTGATTCTGATACTGCCCGGATCGTTTGGCGAGGATCGCGCAGATTGAACAAGAACTTAGCAGGGTCGTTGATGTTCCAGACAACCTGATAGTCGATATCGACGACGTTTTCATCGCCAGTCAGCATTAGGCCATCGTCGCTGCCACGCGCGCCGCCCATGTCTTCGTTCTGTTCGCGGGTCACCGGGATGACCTCAGCGGTTACGAAAGGCCACGGGGCAAAGTTCAGACCCGGATTGCCAACAGCCGAGAACTCACCCAGAAACAGCTCAACAGACTGTTCTTCGGGCTTGACCGTATAAAAGCTGGCCGCACCCCACAAAACCGCCGCCACGACGACACCGATAAGAACCGTACCCTTAGTGAAAATCGGACCGCCGCCGCCGCCCTGACCGCTGCCGCCACGGCCACCACCGCCGCGACCGCCCATCAGGACACGCAGTTGCTCCTGACCTTTTTTCATCAGCTCGTCGATCTCTGGGATTTGCGGGCTATCGCCTTCGGGAGGCTTGCGCCCGTCCCCGTTGTTACCCCGATTTCCTCCGCCTCCGGATGAGCCTCCGCCCCCCCAGGGGCCGCCGCTGTTGCCCGCCATGTGTATCTATTCCCTTGTGTTGGACCGTGTGATCACGGGTTCCCTTGTAACTTGTGTGCGCGCGGTTGCAAATCAAGCAGTGCGCACAGGTTGCCGCATTGTCACCAGTTCTTCGGCCATAACCGGGTGAACGGCAACGGTGCGGTCGAAATCTTCCTTGGTCGCGCCCATTTTGACGGCAATGCCAGCCAACTGAATCATCTCGCCAGCGCCCGGCGCAACGATGTGGCAGCCCAGTACTTTGCGACTGGCCTGACTGACGATCAGTTTCATCAGCACGCGCTGTGTTCCACCGGCAAACGCCTTTTGCATTGGCTTGAACGATGTCGCATAAACCTCGATCGGTTCCTGTGCTGCCGCCTCTTCCTCGCTCAGGCCGACGGTGCCGAATTCCGGCTGTGTAAAGATCGCCGTCGGGATCAGTTCGTGGTCTACCGGCGTCGGGTTGCCTTTGAATACGGTTTCGACAAAGGCCATGCCTTCACGGATTGCGACGGGCGTCAGGTTCACGCGGTCGGTCACGTCGCCGATGGCATAGATCGAAGGCACGCCGGTCTGGCTGTACTCATCCACCACGATCTCACCCTTGCGGCCACGTTCCACGCCCAGCGCCTCAAGGCCCAGATTGTCGGCATTCGGCACGCGTCCGGTTGCGTACATAACGACGTCAAACTGATCCTCAGTTCCGTCGGTGGCCTTGACGCGGATCTTGTCGCCCTCTTTGGTCATCTCCAGCACATTGGTGCCCAGGCGGACATCAATGCCGTTCTGGCGCATCTCTTCGCAGATCAAACCGCGTGCCTCTTCGTCAAAGCCACGCAGGATTTGCGCACCGCGATAGAACTGAGTTGTCTTGACGCCCATTCCATTCATGATCCCGGCAAACTCACTGGCGATATAGCCGCCGCCGACGATCAGGATGCTTTCGGGCAGTTTTTCCAGATGGAAAATCTCGTTCGAGGTAATTGCCAGATCCGAGCCCGGAAACTCAGGTACAACCGGGCGGCCGCCTGTGGCGATCAGAATATGTTTGGCGGTTTTGCGCGTTCCATCGGCCAGCTCGACCGTATGAGGGTCCACAACGGTCGCCCGCTGATCAAAGCTCTCAACACCGTTGTTTTTCAGGATATTGCGATAGATACCTTCCAGACGGTCCAGTTCGGTCACCAGCTTGCCATGGAAGGTGTTCCAATCCAAGGCACCGGCCTGAATATCCCATCCATAGGCTTGCGCGTCACCAACCATGCCCGAGAATTCGCTGGCAAAGACCATCAGCTTTTTGGGCACGCAGCCTCGGATGACGCAGGTGCCGCCGTAACGGTCTTCTTCGGCCAGCGCTACTTTGGCTCCGTTCTCGCCAGCTGCCACACGCGCGGCCCGGACCCCGCCCGAGCCCCCGCCAATGACGAAAAGATCATAGTCAAAGCTCATTTGTCCTGCCTCTTCCAAACTTCAGCAATCGCCACACCGGCGTCGCAAGGGGTGTACTTGATCTTGCGCTGCTGTCCAGAGTGATCACCGGGCTCCAGCCTCTCGGACATCTCGAACTTGCACGTGGAATCGCTACAGCGTTGTGATCAAACGCCCAGATATGGTTGAATTCAATTTATTCAACGGCGGCCATTGCGTCCTAGGCTGCCATGCCGAACGCCAAAACAAAACGCACCCAAAACGTTATGAAACTGCCTCGCTCAATCCACCAGATCGGAAAACAGGTTCTCGCCGCTGTCCACCGTCTGGTCAAGTTCGATGGTGCCCTCGTTTACATCGCGCAGCTCGGTCCGGCCGTCGCCATGGCCGATCACAACTTTGTCACAGATGTCGATGAAGAGACCATTCTCGACCACACCCGGCACCTGATTAAGCACCAACGCCAATTGGCGAGGATTCCCGATCCGCTGAAGATGCAGGTCCAGTATGTGATTGCCCTCATCAGTGACAAACGGTGCTTCTCCGTTCATGCGTAACGCGGCAGAGGTGCCAAGAACGTCCATCGTATCCAGCGTCTCTTGGATCAGGGTTCGGGTGGTCTGCCAGCCAAACGGAATCACCTCGACCGGCAAGGGAAACGCGCCCAGCGTTTCGACTTCTTTCCCGGCGTCTGCAATGACGATCATCTGATCACTGGCCGTCGCGACAATCTTTTCCTGCAGATGCGCACCGCCTCCGCCCTTGATCAGGTTCAGGTCGCCATCGAATTCATCGGCCCCGTCAATGGTCATATCCAACCACCCCGCCTGATCCAGCGAGACGACCTCGATCCCCAACTCACGCGCCAGCTGCGCGGTGCGGGTCGAGGTCGGAACACCTTTAATGCGCAAGCCTTCCTGCTGCACTCGCTCCCCCAGCCGGCGGACCATCCAGGCCGCCGTTGATCCGGTGCCCAATCCAACTCTCATTCCGTCCTGAACCATGTCAGCCGCCCGGCGCGCCGCTGCGTATTTGGCCTTGTCTATGGGTGACAAATCTCCGGTCATTGTTGCATTCCCCCTTGGTATTACAGAATTTATAGGGACTCTCGGCTTCAACTGCGAGCGCCAAATCACCAATCCGGCATGCCAACTTGTCGCGAAACTACGCGTTTCCTATTGGAAACGTCGCAATCGGGACGTTTGGCAACGCGGTCGGTGTATACATACAGCCCATGAACGCGCCCTACAGACTGCACTATGCCCCCGATAACGCCTCTCTGGTGATCAGACTGGTGTTGGAAGAGATGGGACTGCCGTATGAGACGGCGCTGGTGGATCGTCGGCAAAACGCGCAGGACGCACCGACCTACCGGGCGTTGAACCCGAATGGACTGATCCCTGTTCTGGAAACACCGCAAGGCCCGATCTTTGAAACGGCGGCCATCCTGCTGTGGCTCGCAGACACGCACGCGCAACTGGCGCCAGCGCCGAAAAGCCCGGACCGGGCCGCATTCCTAAAATGGTTGTTCTTTGCGTCCAACACCTTGCACGCCGATCTGCGCATACTGTTCTATGCGAGAAAATACATCGACACGAAGCATGCCGACGCACTTAGACACGGTATCCGCCCCCGCCTGCGTCAGCACCTCAGAGTTCTTGATGATGTCGCCAAAACCGCGCCCACTTGGTTGCACGCCGATCAGCCCTCGGTCCTGACCTACTATATTGCCTGCCAAATGCGATGGATGGCCCTTTATCCGGCCAGTACCGATCGCAGTTGGTTTCAACTGGCGGATACGCCTCATCTGCAAACCATTCTGATGAACCTAGAACGCCGCCCCGCAACCCGGGCTGCCATCTCGGCAGAAGGGTTGGGGGTTACCCCCTTCACCAGTCCAGCTTATGCTAAACCTCCAGAAGGCTCTGCTACCTGATATGTTCCTGTCTGTCTTCGATATGTTCAAAGTGGGCATCGGCCCGTCCTCGTCACACACAATGGGGCCGATGGTTGCCGCCGCGCGGTTTCTGGACCTGATGCGCGAGTCGCCCTTCGAATTCGCCGGTCTCAAAGGATCTTTGCACGGGTCGCTGGCCTTTACCGGGGTTGGTCACGCAACTGACCGGGCCACGATCCTTGGGTTAGCCGGTTTTGTTCCCGACACCTATGACAATGACAAGGCCGAGGCCGCACTGGCAGCTATCGCCGAGACGCATTCGGTCACGCCCGAGGGGTTGCCTACGCTAACGTTCGATCCAAAGACCGACTTGATCTTTGACTATGACAACAACCTGCCTGGCCATGCCAACGGCATGATCCTGATGGCCACTGATGCGCAAGGCGACGTGATCCTGCGGCAGGTCTATTACTCGGTCGGCGGCGGGTTTGTCCTGACCGAGGAAGAACTGGCCGAGGGTAAAGCCACCAATGACGGCCCACCAGTGCCCTTCCCATTCCATTCGGCCGCCGAGATGTTGGAGATGGCCAAGTCCAGCGGCAAAAGCATTGCCCAGATGAAGCGCGAAAACGAAATCGCGCGCGGCTGCGCCGACAGTTTCGCCAAGGGCACCGCCCGCCTATGGGAGGTCATGAACAACTGCATCGAACGTGGACTGAAAACCGATGGTATCCTGCCTGGCGGTCTGAAAGTGCGGCGCCGCGCTAAGGGCATTCACGACGCGCTGCTGGCCGAGCGCGGCATGAACCTGAACGCGCCGCACACCATCAATGACTGGATGAGCGTCTATGCGATGGCGATAAACGAGGAAAACGCGGCTGGCGGACAAGTTGTCACCGCCCCCACCAATGGGGCAGCGGGCACGATGCCTGCGGTACTGCGCTATTACCTCGATCACGTTCCGGGTGCATCAGAAAGCCATATCGAGGACTTCCTGCTGACAGCAGCAGCCATTGGTGGTTTGGTCAAATACAACGCTTCGATCTCGGGTGCGGAAGCTGGTTGTCAGGCCGAAGTCGGCAGCGCGTCAGCCATGGCGGCTGCGGGTCTGTGCGCCGTAATGGGGGGCACACCTGAACAAGTGGAAAACGCCGCGGAAATCGCGCTGGAGCATCATCTGGGCATGACCTGCGACCCCGTTGCCGGGTTGGTGCAAGTGCCTTGTATCGAACGCAACGGGTTGGCGGCGATCAAGGCCGTCTCGGCAGCGTCGCTGGCGCTGCGCGGCGATGGGAAACACTTTGTGCCGCTGGATTCAGTGATCGAAACCATGCGGCAGACCGGACATGATATGCATGAGAAGTATAAGGAAACGTCTCTGGGCGGGTTGGCGGTGAACGTGCCAAACTGCTGACAAGGACAGCAACGGAGGACAACGATGCGAGGACACTGTCTGTGCGGAACTATCCGGTATGAGGTCGATCCACCGGTCCTGTCCTGCGTGAGCTGCCGTTGCGATAGTTGCCGCCGGCAGTGCGCCGCTCCGATGACGACCTATTTCGGCGTTCGGGACGGGCAATGGCGCTGGACCGGAGACCCGCCGAAGACTTTCAATTCCTCCCCTGGCGTCGAACGAAGTTTTTGCCCGAACTGCGGCACACCAATTTCATTCCGGTCGCAATCCATGTCGGACGTGCTGCATTTGTATGTCGCTACGCTGGACGATCCCAACCAATTGCAGCCCACGCTTCACGTGGCGCATGAAGAACGGCTTGATTGGTTGAAACTGGACGACGACCTGCCAGTCTGCATCGGGCCGGATTACACAAAGGTCCAGCCGATTTCATAGACGCTTTCAACCCGGCGTCAAAACCCGTAGCGTCGCCTCATGACCCAGGATCGCCCCGTTTTCGGCATCTTCTTGATGCTAGGCTTTTGCGTGCTTGCGCCACTGGGCGATTCTATCGCCAAGCTGCTGGGTGAGACGACTCCGCTGGGCATGCTGGTTTTTGTTCGGTTTACAATTCAGGCGCTGGTCCTGATCCCGCTGGTTGTGATTACTGGCCGCCACTGGCGCATGCGCGGTCGTGTCCTGCGACTGGTGATCGTCCGGACGGTTTTGCACATCATCGGAATCGCGGCGATGTTCAGTGCGCTGCAATACCTACCGCTGGCGGACGCCGTCGCCATCGCCTTTGTGATGCCCTTCATCATGCTGTTGCTGGGCAAATATGTGTTGGGTGAAGAGGTCGGCATGCGCCGCCTGATCGCCTGTGCTGTTGGATTCGCGGGTACTCTGCTGGTCATACAGCCAAGTTTTGCTCAGGTCGGCGCTGCAGCGCTGTTGCCTTTGGTCGTTGCTGTCGTCTTTTCCCTTTTCATGCTGGTAACGCGACAGATCGCCAAGGAAACCGACCCAGTCTCACTTCAGGCCGTTTCCGGAGTGATGGCGACGGTCCTGCTGATACCCGTTCTAGCATTGGGAACACTCGGCAACGTTTGGGAGCTGTCCCTCACTGTCCCCGCCAGCGAGAGTCACTTGTTGTTGATCGGAATCGGTATCCTGGGCACCATCGCGCATCTGTTCATGACCTGGTCGCTGCGCTATGCGCCGTCAGCAACTCTGGCCCCGATGCAATACCTTGAGATCCCGGTGGCGACACTCTTTGGCTGGTTGATTTTCCATGACCTTCCGGACGGTGTGGCCGCGATCGGCATCGGCATCACCATCGCGGCGGGTCTTTATGTCATTCTGCGCGAGCGGGCCAGCGCCCGGTCTCTTCCGACAGAAACGCCTGCATAACCTGATCCAGAACGTATCGCGGCACCATCACCAGCAATCCTGGCCCGTCCACCATCAGTTCGACATCCGCCAGCGCGCGATTGGATGTGCCAACCTGACCGCCGGGCTCCATCACCAGATCGTCGATGGGCCACTCCAGACCTTTGCTGGTGCCGCGCACGCGTTGAAACGGAAACAATGAAACGACGTCACCGGGCGTGATGCTGAGGGAAATCTGCGGCGGCGCATGAAAGACAACCTCGGTCTCGCCCAACAGAACACAAGGACGATCCTGCCTCTGAACCAATGTGTTAAGCACCGCAAGCTGGTGATCCAGCCGCCCGCCCAGAAACCCGGCCCCCAAGACAACTGGCGCTTCGATACTGCGTAGCGCCTTGTCAAAATCCGTGCTGTTCTGTTCGCGAATGGGATACAAACGGTCTGCCGGAATCTTGTCTTTATGTCGGCTGTGCAGCGAATCGAAATCGCCAATCACCGCATCCGGGATACGGCCCGATTCCACCAAAGGGGCGGCCCCGCCATCGGCCGCCACCACCGTATTGGCGCGAATCAGCATCACATTCAGGTCGTCAGGGCCGATTTCCCCGCCTCCGACCAGTGCAATTGGCTCAAATGACCGCACAATTGGGCGATTTTTACTTAGATTGATCATTTTTCCCGGATTTGGACACATTGAGACCACAAAATGATAGGTTCATGCAGAGAGTTCCGAGCCAATAGGTGTGCCTGCACAAGGCTGGTTGGCTCTCGTAGTTTGTAGAGGACGTGTGTCTGATGGTACAGAACAACAAGGTATTGACCGTTTCTTATGGAACCTTCTCCTGCACTTTGGAAGGGTTTGACGATTCATTCGAAACGATGAAAGCAATCGCTGAGTATTTCCGTGATCTTTCTGCCGATGATCGATACTTCGGTTCTGAACCCCCACAGCCTGACGCAGAAATGCTGACCCGGATCGCCCAACGCGACGCCGCAAAACACGTGGAAGCCAGCCAGAGTGAATCAGGCCTGTTGCTGCGTGCAACCCAGCAGGCCGCAACGCCGCCCCCTACTGCGGTACCCACTCCTGCGCAGCCAGAACCTCAAATGACCAGCCCCAACGCCACACCGCCCGCGCAAGGCGCCGAGTCGTTCTTTGCGGATGCTGAGCCTGTTGAAAGCGCGCCTGCTCCGGCTGCGGACAGCATCGCCGCTAAGCTGCAGCGCATTCGCGCCGTCGTTTCGCATTCCGAAGAAAACTCGGTGATCTATTCCGAGGACGAAGACACAAGCCTAGTCAATCAGTCGACCGGCCCAATGGACGCGGTCGCTGCCGCGTTTGAAGCTGGCTCGCTCGACTCGTCCGACCTTGCCGAAGCAGGAAATCCCGAAGCGACGGTTGAACCAACGGCACCGGCCTTTGAGTCGGAAGAAGTCGATGAACACCCCGCTATGACCGAGCCCGTCGCAGAGGCTGCGACAACCGAGGAACCGGCAGAAGCTGTTCAGCCGTTCTCGTTGCAACAAGACGATGAATACGAAGACGAGGAAGAGGCCCCCGCTGCCTCGGCGCTGTTCGCTGATCTAGAGGAAACGGCTGAAACTGATGAGCCCGGCAATATCCTGAGCGAAGAAGCCGAAGAGGATCAGAACGACGACGCCGAAGAAACCAAAGAGGGATATCTGACCGCCGAGGATGAGGCCAATGTTCTGAGCGAGATCTCGAAAGTCGAGGCCGCAATGTCAGGTGAAACGGCTCTGGATCATGATATGTCGCGCTTGATGGACAAGGCAGACAGTCAGATGGATGACCCGGCCACCAGTTCGCAGCGAGAAACCTATTCACACCTGCGCACGGCAGTGGCCGCGACCGAAGCTGAACGCGAGGACCGGTCAAAGGATGACGCGTCGGAGGAAAGCGGATATCGCGGCGATCTGACCTCGGTCGTCAGCCCGCGCCGTCCCGAGATTCAAGTCACCAGCATGCGCCCGCAATCCGATACCGCGTCTCCGCTGAAACTGGTTGCCGAACAGCGTGTCGACACAAAGGAACAGGACGCCGGACCAGTAACCCCGCGCCGCGTTACGTCGAATGCTGAAGACGAATCCGAAGAAGAAGGTGGCTTTGCCCTCTTTGCGCAAGAGCAAGGCGCGCAATCTCTGCCAGACCTTTTGGAAGCGGCTGCGGCCTACCTGTCGTTCATCGAAGGTCAGGAACAATTCTCGCGTCCGCAACTGATGAACAAGATTCGCTCTCTCAAACAGGACGACTTCAACCGTGAAGAAAGCCTGCGCTCGTTCGGTCAACTGCTTCGGGATGGCAAGATCGAAAAAGCCGGTGGCGGTCGTTTTGCCGCCTCAACACAGATCGGGTTCCGCCCCGATGATGAGCGCGCCGCAGGCTGAACTCGCAAATAATCAAAAGATTAAGGGGCCGATTCAAGTGATCGGCCCCTTTTCTGTTTAGGAAATGAAGTACCTTGTCAGTCTTGCGACTGATCCGGGTCCGCTTGTCCGACGCCCTTGAACACGAACTTGAAGGGCAAGGCCCAGACGATGCCGAGGCCGATATAGACCAGCAGCTCAAGCCAGAGCGGTGGGCGGTCAAGCCAATTCACAACCGTCACCACCGCCACAATGTACAGAGGCAACCCAATCAGCAACAGCACCAGAGACCAGCGACGGCGTGCCTTATAGCTGAGGCCTTGTTTCTGCTCTTCCGCCATCAGTCTGCAAACGGATCTGTCACCAGAATGGTGTCATCCCGCTCCGGGCTGGTGGACAAAAGGGCAACGGGGCAATCGATCAGCTCCTCGACCCGGCGCACGTACTTGATTGCATTAGCCGGCAGGTCTGCCCAGCTGCGGGCCCCTTCGGTGGACTCGCTCCAACCCGGCATTTCTTCGTAGATCGGCTTGCAACGGGCCTGCTGATCCGCCGCAGTTGGAAGATAATCCAGACGTTCGCCATCCAGATCATAGCCAACGCAGATTTTCAGGGTCTCGAAACCGTCCAGAACGTCCAGCTTGGTCAGCGAGATACCGTTCACGCCGCTGGTCGCGCAGGTCTGGCGCACAAGGCAGGCATCAAACCAACCACAGCGCCGCTTACGGCCTGTGGTGGTTCCAAACTCGTGTCCACGCTCACCAAGACGCTGACCATCGTCGTCATCCAGCTCTGTCGGGAACGGCCCCTCGCCCACGCGTGTTGTATAGGCCTTGACGATTCCCAGAACAAAATCGATGGATCCCGGGCCGATGCCGACACCCGTTGATGCCTGCCCAGCGATGACGTTGGACGATGTGACAAATGGATACGTACCGAAGTCGATATCCAGCAGCGCCCCTTGCGCGCCCTCGAACAGGATGCGTTTGCCGGCCTTGCGCTTTTCATTCAGCACTTTCCAAACCGGCGCGGCAAACGGCAGAATTTTAGGTGCAATCTCTTGCAGCTGGGCGATCAGTGCATTTCGGTCAATTGGCTCCAGCCCAAGCCCGTTTCGCAGCGCGTTGTGGTGAACCAGGGCGCGATCGACCCGCAATTCCAGGGTTGCATTGTCAGCAAGATCAGCCACACGGATCACGCGGCGGCCAACCTTATCCTCGTAACAAGGACCAATTCCGCGGCCGGTCGTCCCGATTTTCGCAACCGAGTTTTGACTTTCACGTGCCCGATCCAGTTCTCCGTGGAAGGGCAGGATCAACGGTGTGTTTTCGGCAATCATCAGGTTTTCAGGGGTGATTTCAACGCCCTGCGCCTGGATGGTTCCGATTTCTTTGATCAGGTGCCACGGGTCTAACACGACGCCGTTGCCGATAACGCTCAACTTGCCGCCGCGCACAACGCCAGACGGAAGCGCATGCAACTTGTAGACCTCACCATCGATGACCAGCGTATGACCGGCATTATGTCCGCCCTGAAAGCGTGCGATCACGTCTGCCCGCTCGCTGAGCCAGTCGACGATCTTGCCTTTTCCTTCGTCACCCCACTGGGCGCCGACAACAACCACATTGGCCATATCCGGTCCTTTTGCGCTGAGTTATCAAACTCGGCTCGTATAACGGCGGGAAAGCGACAGGGAAACCGGTAATTCGACGCATGCAGCAATCGTGCTGCGCCCGATGCCTCCGGCGGAGGTATTTTGGGCCAGATGAAGCCCGGATCCCTTGTTCATCTGGCTGAAAGTACCTCGGGGGAGCCGCCCGCAAGGGCGGCGGGGCAGAGCCCCCTAAGCGTTGGCCAACCGCACCGGCTGCCCGTGTGGCGTGGTCAGATAAGCCTCTTCCCATCTGTCGCGTAGTTGGCTGACATCATCGGAGACTGCAGCCCCCTGCTCGGCCAACAGCGCCTCGAGGGTCTCAAGCCACGCAATAAAGTAGTCGTCCCCACCATTCAGTTCACGATCCAAACCGTTCCGTTTCAGGGTGGCCGAGAAGCGCGCGGCCCAATCCGGCCAATCGAAACGTCCGGCCTCGTTCAGTGCCACAGTTACGGCAAAGACCTGTGCGTGCCAGGGCTCTGCAAAGACAGGCTCAGGAGCATTATAGGAATTGCACTTGCTCATGCGGGTTCCAGATAGCTTTGCCATAGATCGAGAACCACTTCGTCCTTTGGATGTTCAGGATTTGACCAAAGCTCGGATGCCGGGAAGACCACAGCATAAAGCGGTTCGGGGGCTTCGCCCAGTCTGTGGGCATTAGAGTCGGGCAGCACATGTGTACCGTGCATCATCAGGATACGTCCCCTCGCTCCTGCAGCATATCGGGGCAAACGTGTATGCCCGCCGTCGACAAGGCGGTTCGCAGATTGACGGGCGGTCACAACTTTTTGCCCCGGTTCAAATTTCACCCGCACATTTGAAGGGCGATCCGCAGGCCCGCCGCTGGCCAGCACTTTTGCAACGGCGTCAGACTTCAGCACGCGGCTTGCCAGTGGGTGTTTGTCGCCGTCCGTCTCGCCGCGCAGATCCTCATCTGTCAGCACGCCTGTTTCGACGAGAAGGTCCGCAAGCCCCGAAATCCACTTTTCGTAATAGGAAAATCGGGCGTAATCCTTGGGCGACAGCCTTTCGCGCGCATGTCGGGATACATCGATGTTCCACTTGCCAAGCGACCCCGCAGCCAGCGTTACAGCCAACGCCCTTCCGTGCCAGTCTTCGGCAAAGACCGGGGCATCTTCGGGTTCAGGGTGCACAGGTCCATCGCCAAAGCGCCCGCCCATATCGTGAACTCGGGTCATGATGGCACCTTAGGCAATCCGGTTCCGATCATGCTGTCGCGCGTGACCAGCGCCGCCAATTCGTCTTCGGTCAGGCCATCAGTGCCCGCAGGTCTCAATGGAAGTACGAGGTATCGCACCTCGGCCGTTGAATCCCACACGCGAACCGATGAACTATCGGGTAAGGTCACCCCAAAATCCGCGAGTACCTTACGCGGTTCACGCACAGCCCGTGCGCGATAGGCATCGGATTTGTACCAGCCTGGCGGAATACCCAGAAGCGGCCAAGGATAGCAACTGCACAAGGTGCACACGACCATGTTGTGCTGTTCGGGCGTATTTTCGACGACAACCATGTGTTCGCCCTGACGGCCATAGTAGCCCAATTCAGCGACAACCGCCGTCGCATCTTTCATCAATGCAGATTTGAATTCCGGGTCCGTCCAGGCCTTGGCAACAACCCGCGCGCCGTTCTGCGGCCCGATCTTGTTCTGGTAGGTATCGATGATCTCATCCAGAGCCGCAGGATCAATCAAACCCTTGCGAGTCAGAATCGTTTCTAGCGCCTTGACGCGGAGTGCGGGATCAGGTGGCAAAAGGGCGTGCGGGTGGTCGTGATCGTCATGTGGCATGGCCGTAGCCTGCGCGAGGTGCGACCACGCTGTCCAGTCCCTTTGCTGTGATCTCAGCTATCATCAATCTTGATACCAACTCCTCCCTTGCCCCCGCTGGCAAACTTGCATAAGTACCTCGCGATACACGTCACGCCGCACAGGAAGACCATGGAAAACGTCGTTCTCATCATCCACCTCCTCTTGGCCCTTGGCCTGATTGCCGTTGTCCTGATGCAGCGGTCCGAAGGCGGTGGCCTTGGCATGGGTGGCGGTGGTGGCGGAGCCATGACCGGACGCGCAGCAGCGACCGCTTTGGGCAAGGTGACCTGGATTCTGGCTGCATGCTTCATCGTGACATCAATCACACTGACCATTTTGGCCGCACAGAAATCCTCGGGCAGCTCGGTGATCGACCGTTTGGGCGTTCCCGCGCCCGCACCGACCGAGGAAAGCACACCGGCGGTTCCGTCGGCTGACGATCTGTTACCTCCGGCAGAGGGCGACAATGCGCCGCTGATCCCGCAGGCCAACTGATCCACAAAACCTAGAAACCTGAAAGAGAACTGCAACAGCATCTTGCGGTTCTCTTGCGCTATTGGCGCGAATCCTTTATACGTGAAGTCCCGTGATGCAGCGGTTTTTCGGAACCGTCGGGCAGCTGATTTTGACGTCTCACGGGAGCAGCCGAAAAACATGGCGCGTTTTATTTTCATCACTGGTGGTGTAGTTTCGTCCTTGGGTAAAGGACTGGCTTCGGCGGCGTTGGGCGCGCTGTTACAGGCCCGAGGGTATTCGGTGCGTCTGCGCAAGCTGGACCCCTATCTGAACGTCGATCCGGGCACGATGTCGCCGTTCGAACATGGCGAAGTGTTCGTGACGGACGACGGCGCGGAAACCGATCTGGACCTTGGGCACTACGAGCGTTTCACAGGCGTGGCGGCGCGCAAAACCGACTCGGTCAGCTCGGGCCGGATTTATTCGAATGTGCTCGAGAAAGAGCGCCGCGGTGATTACCTCGGCAAGACCATTCAGGTGATCCCGCACGTTACCAACGAGATCAAGGATTTCATCGCCATCGGCGAGGATGAAGTTGATTTCATGCTCTGTGAGATCGGTGGCACCGTGGGCGACATCGAAGGCCTGCCCTTTTTCGAGGCCATCCGCCAGTTCAGTCAGGACAAGCCGCGCGGTCAGTGCCTGTTCATGCATCTGACGCTGCTGCCTTACATCAAGGCCTCGGGCGAGCTGAAAACCAAACCGACCCAGCACTCGGTAAAAGAACTGCGCTCGATCGGTCTGGCACCGGATATTCTGGTGTGCCGGTCCGAGGGTCCGATCCCGACCAAGGAACGCGAAAAGCTGGCGCTGTTCTGTAACGTGCGCCCAGACAGCGTGATCGCGGCACAGGACCTCAGCACCATCTACGACGCCCCTCTGGCCTATCACCGCGAAGGTCTGGATCAGGCGGTACTGGACGCCTTCCAGATCAGCCCTGCCCCAAAGCCCGATCTGACCAAATGGGAAGACGTCAGCGACCGCATCCACAACGCCGAAGGCGAAGTGAAGGTCGCCATCGTTGGCAAGTACACACAGCTTGAGGATGCCTATAAGTCGATTGCCGAGGCCCTGACTCACGGCGGCATGGCAAACCGCGTCAAGGTCAAGGTCGAATGGGTCGACGCGGAAATCTTCGACACCGAAGACGCCGCGCCGCATCTGGAAGGTTACCATGCCATCCTCGTCCCCGGCGGGTTCGGCGAACGTGGTACAGAAGGCAAAATCAAAGCCGCGCAATACGCGCGGGAACACAAAGTGCCCTATTTGGGCATCTGCCTCGGCATGCAGATGGCCGTCATCGAAGCCGCCCGGAATGCTGCGGGCATCTCCGGGGCAGGTTCGGAAGAGTTCGATCACGAAGCCGGTAAAAAGCGTTTTGAACCGGTTGTTTACCACCTCAAAGAATGGGTGCAAGGCAACCACAAGGTCGAACGCAAAGTGGGTGACGACAAAGGCGGCACCATGCGTTTGGGCGCGTATGACGCCGTGCTGACCGAAGGTTCGAAAGTGGCCGAGGTTTACGGCGGCACCAATATCGAGGAGCGTCACCGCCACCGCTATGAGGTGGACATCAAGTATCGCGACAAGCTGGAAAAGGCCGGCCTGAACTTCTCGGGCATGTCACCGGATGGCCGTCTGCCTGAAATCGTCGAATGGTCCGACCACCCATGGTTCATCGGTGTGCAGTACCATCCAGAACTGAAATCCAAACCGTTTGATCCGCATCCGCTGTTCCGCGACTTTGTGCGCGCGGCGAAAGACACGTCTCGCTTGGTCTGACACCAGACCGGTCACCGCATTGTGACGGCCCGCGCGAAAAAACCTGTACGCGCGGGCCGTTTCCACGGTTAACTGTGCTCAACCATGAGACAGGAGACCGGACATGACCAATCAGATCACCAACGCGGAAACCTTTGCGGCCCTGCACAAAAAGGGCGATCCGGTCATTATCTACAACATCTGGGACGCAGGCAGCGCCGGTGCCGTACGGGATGCGGGTGCCAAGGCCGTGGCAACAGGCAGCGCACCTGTCGCAATGGCGCAGGGGTTTGGCGACGGCCAGAACATCCCGCTGGATGTTGCCCTGGACAACGCCCGTCGAATCGTCGGGGCCGTTGATCTTCCTGTCTCATTGGATTTCGAAGGGGCCTATGCCGAGGACGCGGCCGGAATCATCGCCAATGTCCAAAGAGCGCTTGAGACGGGTGTTGTCGGATTCAACTTCGAAGACCAGATTGTCGGCACTAAAGACCTGTACGACATCGAAACCCAGGCCGCCCGCGTGAGCGCAATGCGCGAAGGCTGCGATGTCGCCGGTGTTCCCGCCTTTATCAATGCAAGAACGGATATCTTCCTCAAGGCCGCGCCGGAGACGCATGACGAAGCGATGCTGGACGATGCCATGGCGCGAGCCAAAGCCTATGCCGACGCTGGTGCCAGCGGTTTTTTCGCACCCGGCCTGAAGGATGAGGGCATGATCGCCCAGCTTTGCGATTCGACTGATTTGCCTGTGAACATCATCGCCCTGCCCGGCACCCCGGATACTGCAACGCTTGCGTCGCTGGGTGTTGCCCGAGTCAGCTATGGCCCGGTGCCGTACCGGCAGATGCTGGGCTGGTTGCAACAACAGGCAAAACAAGCGCTGCAGTCAGGCACCGAACCAGACAACGGGTGAATTCCTTAACAGATGGGGTGGTTGCCGCCCTCATCAAACGGCATCGCAATGTGCCATAA
>NZ_WQFE01000029.1 GCF_013033965.1 Ruegeria atlantica | reverse complement strand
GGGAAATCCACTTACGAAACGGCTCGAAACTGTTCAAACGAACCGAACCACCTCTTTCCAAGCTGTGTGGAGGTCGTCTGCCAAACCGTCAAGCTTTGCGATGTCAATGTCCGGAAGGGTGTGCGCCTCAGCGTTCAGGCGGTCTTCGAACGCAGCAACGCGGGAAAGTGCTTCCTCCCATCGCTTCTCGAGTTCGGACGCAATGAGGCGATTGTCAGGGTCACATGCCGCATAGCGCCGTTCGGCCAGCGTGGCGTCATAGCGCGCCTGGCTGAGTTCCATCTCCAACACGGCGCGCTTGTCTTCCATGGTTTGCTTCACCATGGCGCGTGCTTCCGTTGCAGCTTTGATGGCATGTGGTGCAAGTACGCCCAGCACCGCGTCAGAGACGAGGTCTTCAGCACGCCGACCACCGAAGGTAAGGCAGCGCTTTCTGCCCAACAAGAGGTTCGGGTTGTCGCATCTGTAGACCGGACGTGGCTTGCGTCCGGTATAGACAACGTGAAGCCTGCGCCCACATCTGGCGCAACACAGCAGGCTGGCGAGCAACGCACCGCCACCTCGGCCGGATTTGACACCGCCCGTTCGCCCGAAAGTATTCTTGGCCAGTTGCGCCTGGTTGCGTTCATATCCCTCCCAATCGATATAGCCGACATGGTGGTCCTTGATCACCACATCCCAATCCAGAGGATCCTTGCGATTTTTGTAGGTCACATGGGCGCGCCCGTCACGCACTTCGGCGCTCCTGCCGGTCTTACCATAGGCATATACACCGGCGTAGAACATGTTCTTGAGCACGCTGATGACATTGCGGTAGCGAATTGGTCTCCATTCAAAGCTGGTCAGCCGCGCCCCGTCCGACGGCCTCGGGAAATGGATCCCTTCATCGGACATCGACAGAAGAACCTGCCGTGCGCTGCCGAGTTCGTTGAAGCGGGCGAAAATCTGACGGATCACTTCCTGTAGCCGGAGGTCTGGATCAAACATGACACCGGCATCCTTGTCCTAGATATATCCAACGGGTGGTCTGTAGCGCAGCTCTCCGCGACGGGCTTTTGAGCGTGCCGCCTCCACCATGCGGGTCCGCAAGACACCGAGTTCAAACTCGCTGATGCTGCCCTTCATGCCGAGCAGAAGCCGGTCATTGGGATGCCTGGGGTCGTAGACGCTGTCATGATCCACAACGCGCGCTTCAACCGGGCCGCAAAGCTCCAGCATATGATGCCAGTCCCGGCCATTACGTGCGAGGCGTGAGACTTCCAGGCAGAAGACCGCGCCCACAGCACCCGAGCAGAGCATTGCAACAAGCTTCTCAAAGCCAGGCCGCGTCTGACATCCGCTTACCGACACGCCAAGGTCATCATCAATGACATCAATGCCGGAAAACCCGTAGCTTCGGGCCATCTCGACAAGGTCATATTGACGGCGTTGGCTTTCCAGATTGGTGATCACCTGGCTCTGTGTTGACTGGCGAACATAAACAACGGCACGCCGCCTCAAGAGTTCTGGCGTGAAAGAGAAGGACATGTCATTCATCGCGTTGTCCTCCCGGAAGTGTCGCCGCTGCCAGCAGCAGTTGTGCTAACGCCGTGACCATCGCTTGATGGTCCGAAGGGCTCAACTGCGGCGTGGTCGCCTTCTGGAGTGGCAGAGAGAGTTGTCTTGGGATCGAAGAATTGGTCATCCTTGGCCTCCGAAAGTGTTGCATCACCTTCGAAGCTTCGCCGAAATCCCAACTCTGTGAGAACAGAACCCAGTTCAAACAGAGCCTCCAGCGAGGCCCTGCCGTCACCCAGATCAAATGAACGACAATGCGCGGCATCAAGAACCCAGGATGGCGCGTCAATGACAATACCCGCGTCGCGCTCAATACGAAGAAACTGTCCGTCACTACGATTGAGAACCTGATGAACTTTCACATCCGCGCCAAAATAAGCGTGCCAACGATAGTGAACCCTATAAATTTGCCCGACATGGGCAGAATGAACGGGAACTGGCATTGAACAGAAAGAACGCATTATTTGCAGGGCATGAGGCCGGAGCTCAGAACTGGGCAATCCTCGCCTCAATGATTGAAACCTGCAAGTTGAACGGCGTCGATCCCCACGTCTGGCTCACTCAAACCCTGACCGCCATTGCAGACGGGCGCAAACAATCCGATATCGACGCCCTGCTGCCGTGGAATTACGCCGCAGACGTGTGATCGGCGCACCGCTTACCTTCGAACAACAGGTCGCGGAGATCCAGGTTCGCGTTGCCGTGCTAAATCGCTACACTGCTCTTGGCAAACCCGTCACAGAGCCCGTAGGTTACATCCGCAAAGGGAAAGGGGAAGTACAACAAAGCCGTACCGTATGATTGTCTCTCTCAATCTGTCCGGTGCCGGGGAGTTGAAGTTCTTTTTTGTATTTGTGCTGTTTGGCAAGCCCCTTGCTTTTGGCCAGGGGCTTTTGGTTTTTGTAGAGAGATCAGAACTTTATCTCTGCAGTAAATGACAGGCCGTACCCTTCGTATCCGGAAGTTCCAATACCATCGTAGAAGCTGTCCAGTTCGATATACACATTGTCGCTTACATTGTATTCGAAACCAAGTTCTCCACGACCCCGGTTCCGAGAGAATGCATTGGTATACTCTCCATCCGTGTGAGTGAAAACCAAGCCCAGTCCGCCCGTGAACGTTAGTGTGCCTTGGTTGACTGCAATGGGGATCTCGATATTCGAGCCCAGCTCAAGTTGCCCGATCGCAACCTTCTGTCCCGGGACATGGACCTCCAGGCTATCTGTAAAGCCTTTTGCCCGATCCTCAATCCAGCGAGCGTCAGCGTAAGGGATCAAACGGGTACCTCCATCCGAAAGCTCCGCTTCTCCCTCCAGCCGTAACTGAGCCAGCCAGCGGGTCGTGTCAAAAGAGCCGCGCCGCTCACCCAATTGTGCATCTCGAAACCGGATATCGTTATCAGACTGACCATACAAGAGCCGTCCTTCCAAATACAGCGGGTGACTTCGATGGCGGGTGACAAAGTACGGCCCCGCAAGCCAACCTGTACCTTCAATCGTTCCAAGCTCCTCGGATAGATCGGTATCCGCGCGATCAAACTGCAACATAACACCCGCAAGGAATGTTTCCGAGTATCGCTTGTGCACACCGAGACTGCCCAGCACATAGCTGCTACTTAAAGAGGTCGTACTTGCCCGTGTAGCACTGATCTCTCCCCAGAACCCGTTGCGCACAAAACTGCCATCCAGCGCCACATTGCCTTCCGTCGCCGTCAGATTGAACCTGTTTCCTGCCGAACCGGAGCTCCCCGCGTTCTTTAGAAACCTGACAAGCTCTGGCTGATTATTCAGCAGGTTCTGCGCCCGCGTCGAAAGGAACTCGCCAATCGGGCGCAGGATCGGATCTTCCTCACGCACTGTGACAATGACCTCACCTGCGTCTCCCAATTGCACACCCTCACCGGCCAAACTGTGCGTGAAGGTTGCAACATCGTCCCGGTCATCACTATCAGCAACAGAACTCACCGACACAGATTGCCAGACATTCCAGTTCTCAGGGCTGAATACCAACCGCTCCACTCCTGCAGAAACATCGGCGTTATTCGAACGCGGCACCACAACAACCCGGCCTTCTGGCGCGGCGCTCAACCTTACTCGATACTGCCCCCCAGAACCTTCCTGAACTGTCAGCTCAGAGGGCGAAACCTCAACATCAAGTTCGACGAGTTGTTGCGGGGCTACTGTAATCGTCACACTGTCTACAGCTGACAGATCATCGGCATCATCAAAAACCACAAGCTCGAACACATGCGTCACCGGATCGTCTCCGGGCTGCAGAACATCTGCCGTGAAGCTTGGCGTCGCAGTGTCTGGTCGGCTCAGAACAACAGAGCCGTCACCCGTGCCGCCTGTCCGCTCCCA
>NZ_WQFE01000028.1 GCF_013033965.1 Ruegeria atlantica | reverse complement strand
TGCGTATCAACAGCTTCGCACCGTCGATACCGCTAAGAAAAGAGGTAAGGCAGCACGAGCCGTATCGCCTGCCAGACGTTTCTTGCCGGCTTCCAGAAAATCCTTGGACCAGCTGTAGTACAGACTCTGGGCGATGCCCTCTCGACGGCACAGCTCCGCAATGCTGTCCTCGCCCTTCAGACCGTCCAGCACGATCCTGATCTTCTCTTCAGCTGTATATTGCTTGCGTGTGGCGCGGCGGATGTCTTTGATAACTTTCTCGCCGTGGCTCTGCTTGGTTCCGGGTTTCTTTCTCATCTCCACTCCTTGGCGGTTACGATGAGCCAGAAACCCTCTCTTATCAAATCGACCTAAACTGTCCCATTGGTGCTGACGTCAGACACGGACATATTGATTTTGACACACTGCGTGATTCACGGCTTCTAAATTGGAGTGGTTATATGAGCGAACATTACTGACTAACCGACGAGCAAATGGCCAACCTGTCCCATTTCTTCCCGAAGTCGCACGGCAAACCACGGATTGATGACAAGAGAGAGTCGAGCCGGATTGTCTTCGACAATCGCAACGGGCTGCGCTGGCGCGACGCTACCGAGGAATTTGGACCGCATAAAGCTCTGTACTGCCGGTGGAAACGATGGAGCGGGAAAGGCATCTTCGCGCGGATGATGGTCGGCCTGGCTGCGGAACATAGCGAGGAAAAGACCGTGATGATCGATGCGACTTACCTAAGGGCTCACCACACCAAGACCAGCATGGTCGCAGAAAAATGGGGACGTGGACGCCTGATTGGTCGAGCCAGGGTGGCATGAACACGAAGCTTCACGCCATCTGCGACAACTAGGGACGGCCGTTTGATCTATTCGTGACTGCCGGGCAGGTTAGCATTACATCGACGCACGGGCGTTACTCAGCAGTTTGACAAGAGTTGATTGGTCAGAGATGCGTTAAAAAAAGGAATCCGCGCCTGCATCCCAGGCCAGAAGAGGCGCAAGGCTCCAGTCAAATACGACAAGCGACGATACAAACAGCGCGACCGCATCTAGATCATGTTCGGCAGGCTCAAGGATCGGAGGCGCGCGGCGACAGGCAACAACCAATCTCTAAAGGCGTTCCTCTCGTCATCTATTGGTTTTGAATCCTGGCCCCAACAGAAGGGATTTCCAAATTTCCCGTGTATCACGCGTTTGGTCGTTTCGGCTGTAATATGCAACCCACTCTCCGCATTGAGACACGAGGGGCAAGGGTAAATGGCGACGGCGGATGCGGGGTTGCGAATTGCATCCGCCGCCTACCATCCCCGCGCGTGTGGTCTCAAGACGCGCTGTGAGTAATTTGCTGAGGAGCAGAACTCTGGGGATGGTATCAGGTGTTCTGTGAGTGAGGAGACCTTCAGCACCGTCTAGGAAACTTTAAAAGTAATCGTCTCAAATTTACCTTCGAAAAGTGCTCACCCTATCTATTCCCAAACAGCCAACAAGATACGCCGTTGATATCGCTTTCTATCGATAAATACGAAACCATCGTGGATCGCAAGCGAGATATTTCGGAGATCGGAATGGGCGCCCCTTCAATGTGAAACGGCATGCAAAATTGACCCCTGTATTGGGGTGATCGGCGTCCCAAAGTGCCCCCCCTGATATTTTGTTTCACGGTCTCCCTCAAAAGATTTGAGGGAGCGTTTCAGGGATGTTGGTTGTGGAGACTATTGCGAAGATCCGGCGTGCTTATTTTATTGAGAAGAAGCCTATCAAGCAGATTTGCCGTGACTTCAGGATGTCTCGCAACACCATTCGCAAGGTGATCCGGTCGGGGGCGACTGAGTTTAGCTATGACCGGTCACATCAGCCTCACCCAAAAATTGATCCTTGGCGCGATGATCTCGAAGCGATGTTGACAGAGAATGCAGCAAAGTCTCGCAAAGAACGGCTAACGCTGGTTCGGATTTATGAAGCTCTGCGCAATCAGGGCTATGACGGGAGCTATGACGCTGTTCGGCGATATGCCTCAAAGTGGCGCAAAGCACGTGAGGGGGCGTCAGCGGATGCGTTTGTTCCGCTGAGCTTTGCCCCCGGCGAGGCCTACCAGTTCGACTGGAGCCATGAGGTGGTCGTGATTGACGGGGCCACGGTGACGATAAAGGTTGCGCATGTTCGCCTGTCACACAGTCGGATGCCATTTGTCCGGGCCTATCCCCGCGAGACGCAAGAGATGGTGTTTGATGCCCATGACAAGGCTTTCGCCCTCTTCGGTGGTGCTTGCGCACGAGGAATATATGACGACATGAAGACCGCGGTAGAAGCGATCTTTGTCGGCAGCCTATAACCGTCGGTTCCAACAGATGTGTGGGCATTATTTGGTTGAGCCTGTGGCGTGTTCGCCCGCATCTGGATGGGAGAAGGGGCAGGTTGAGAACCAGGTTGGCGTTTTGCGCCGCCGGTTTTTTGTACCGCGGCTGAAGTTCAAAACCTTGGCTGATCTGAACGGGTGGCTGGAAGATCAATGCCTGGCTTACGCCAAAGCGAACAAGCATCAGGAACAGCGGGATAAAACAATCTTTGAGGTGTTTGAAGAAGAGCGTCCCAGCCTTGTTCCTTATGTTGGCCCATTTGATGGGTTCCATTCTGTCCCAGCCTCGGTATCCAAAACCTGTTTGGTGCGCTTTGACCGCAACCGCTACTCAGTTGATGCCCGTGCTGTTGGTCAACCTGTGGAGATACGGGCCTATGCGGATCGATTGGAATTCTGGCAGGCAGGCGATGTGGTGGCGCGACACGTGCGCTGCTTTGGCAAAGACCAAACCATCTATGATCCGCTGCATTATCTGCCCGTATTACAACGCAAACCGGGCGCCTTGCGCAACGGTGCGCCATTCAAGGACTGGGACTTGCCCCTTTCTGTGCGTCGGGTGCGCCGCAAGCTGGAACGTCTGCCGGGCGGTGATCGGCAGATGGTTGAGATACTTAGTGCCATTCTTACCGATGGGATCGAGGCGGTGGATCGGGCCTGCTCGGAAGCCCTTTTGCACAAGGTCCATTCATCCGGTGTCGTGCTCAACATCCTTGCACGGCACCGAGAACCGCCGCCGCCCCTGAGCATCACCACCCCAGATGCCCTGCAATTGGCCTGTGAGCCCACAGCCGATTGCACAAGATATGACAGCCTAAGGAGACAAGAGCATGGAAAGATCAGAAGTCATAGATGCGATGAAGCAATTGAGGCTCTATGGGATGCGAACAGCCTATGATGAGATCATCGCAACGGCTGTAAAACGCCAACACGAACCACAGCAAATTATCGGTGATCTGTTGAATGCGGAGATATCTGAGAAAAAAGCGCGATCCATCAAATACCAGATGACCATTGCCAAAATGCCGCTGGCCAAAGAACTCGAAGAGTTCGACTTTGAGACCACGCCCGTCAACGAGACGCTGATGCGCGATCTGGCCACCGGAGACTTCCTGGATCACCAGCGCAATCTCGTGCTGATTGGTGGCACAGGAACCGGCAAAACCCACCTTGCTGTGTCACTGGCCCGCGCCTGTATCCGGGCCGGGCGCAGAGGCCGATACTTCAATGTCGTCGATCTGGTGAACAAGCTCGATGCAGAGGCCCGCGCAGAGAAGCAGGGCAGAACAGCCGAACTGATCTCCCGCCTCGACTTCCTGATCCTAGATGAGTTTGGATACCTTCCTTTTGCTCAGACTGGCGGGCAGCTTCTGTTCCATCTGATCAGCAAGCTTTACGAGCGCACATCCATTGTCGTCACCACCAACCTGACCTTCGGTGAATGGCCAACCGTCTTCGGGGACGCAAAGATGACAACAGCGCTCTTAGACAGGCTTACCCACCACTGTGAAATCGTTGAAACCGGCAACGAAAGCTGGCGCTTCAAAAACAGAGCTTAAGCACAAACCACAACCAACGCAGGCCCGGCGCAGCTTCGTTACATGAGGACTACACAGCGCCGGGCCTGCTCAGCACCACGGGGGTCAATTTTGCACGCCTAAAAGGGGTTAAGATTGAATGCCGATTGACATGAGTGACTTCACCTATGTCTCGAGCTGGCAGGGTATGGTGTACGTCGCCTTCAT
>NZ_WQFE01000027.1 GCF_013033965.1 Ruegeria atlantica | reverse complement strand
AAGCGCACTCCCCTTTACGACTTACATGTTGAGTTGGGAGGTAAGTTGGTTGATTTTGCTGGTTGGGAGATGCCTGTTCAGTATCCGTTGGGGATCATGGGGGAGCATAAGCAGTGTCGTGAGAAGGCGGCGTTGTTTGATGTGTCTCATATGGGCCAGGTGATCCTGCGGGGTGAAGATGTGGGTGAGAAGCTGGAAGCTTTGTGCCCGCAGGCTTACGCGACGCTGAAGGAAGGCAAAGCGCGGTACGGGTTTTTCACCAACGCGGAAGGCGGGATCATGGATGACCTGATCGTGTCAAACGCGGGGGATCATTACTTTGTGGTGGTGAACGCGGCACTGCGCCATCAGGACATTCCGCATATGCGCGACAATCTGGACGGTGTTGAAGTGACCGAGATCTTTGACCGCGCGCTGGTGGCGGTGCAGGGTCCTGCCGCGGAAAACGTCGTGGGTGAGCTCTGCCCGGCGGCGCGGGATCTGAAGTTCATGGAAACCACGGTGGCCGACATCAACGGTGTTGAGTGCCGCATCTCGCGCCTGGGCTATACTGGCGAGGACGGGTACGAGATCTCGATCCCCGAGGACAAGGCGATCGAGGTCAGCAAGGCGTTCCTGGCGCATGAGGATTGCGAAGCGGCCGGTCTGGGCGCGCGCGACAGCCTGCGGCTTGAGGCCGGTCTGTGCCTTTATGGCAATGACATCGACCAGAGCACCTCGCCAATCGAGGCCTCGCTGGCCTGGGCGATTCAGAAGCGCCGCAAGGAAGAAGGCGGTTTCCCGGGCGCGGAGCGGGTACAAAAGGAACTGGCCGAAGGCCCCGCCAAAAAGCTGGTCGGCATCAAGCCCGACGGCCGCGCCCCTGCACGTCAGGGTGTGGAAATCCAGTGCGCCGAGGGTAACACGATCGGTCAGATCACCTCGGGCGTGTTCGGCCCCACGGTCGGTGGACCGGTGGCGATGGGCTATGTGAGCAAGGGTCATGGCGAGCCGGGCGAGACGGTGAACCTGATCATCCGGGGCAAGCCGCAACCGGCACAGATCGTGGCGCTGCCCTTCGTCAAACAGAATTACAAGCGTTGAAGTCAGGAGAGAGACAACATGGCAACCTATTATTCCGAAGAGCATGAATGGCTGACCGTCGACGGCGACACCGCCACGCTGGGCATCACTGCACACGCGGCTGAACAGCTGGGCGACGTGGTGTTTGTGGAGCAGCAGGAAGCAGGCGATGAGTTTGAAAAAGGCGGCGAGATCGGCGTGATTGAATCCGTCAAGGCCGCCTCCGAGCTCTATGCGCCGGTCGATGGCGAGATCACCGAGGTGAACGAGGCGCTGGCCGACAATCCGGGCGCGCTGAACGAAGATCCCGAAGGCGAGGCCTGGATCTACAAGATCAAGATCGCGGATGCCGCGCAGCTGGACGATCTGATGGATCTGGACGGCTACAAGGCCCTGATCGGCTAATTCCACGCCGGAGCCCGGTTTGGGGCTCCGCCCGTTCGGGTCGGGTTTTTTGCCCGGCCCTCTCCCTACTACCGGAGGCTGGCACGCAGTCTCCGCCCGACCTGACCTATTCGACAGGAGCGCTGCAATGGCCTTCAAACTGACCGACTACGAAGCCTATGACTTCGCCAATCGCCGCCACATCGGCCCGTCGCCCGCCGAGATGCGCGACATGCTGCAGGTGATCGGCTTCAAGACGCTGGACCAGCTGATTGACGCCACCGTCCCGCCTGCGATCCGGCAGAAGGAACCGCTGGACTGGGGTCCGGCGATGACGGAACGCGATGCGCTGTTCCACATGAAAGAGGTGGCGAGCAAGAACAAGGTTCTGACCTCGCTGATCGGTCAGGGCTATTACGGCACCACCACCCCGGCGCCGATCCTGCGCAACATTCTGGAAAACCCGGCCTGGTACACCGCCTATACCCCCTATCAGCCCGAGATCAGCCAGGGCCGTCTTGAGGCGCTGTTGAACTTCCAGACCATGGTCAGCGATCTGACCGGTCTGGACGTGGCCAACGCCTCGCTGCTGGATGAAGCCACCGCAGCGGCCGAAGCGATGGCGATGGCCAAGCGCGGCGGTCGGTCCAAGGCCAACAACGCGGCCTTCTTCGTCGACAAGAACTGCCACCCGCAGACCATCGCGGTCATCAAAACACGGGCTGAGCCTCTGGGCATCGACGTGCAGGTCGCCGATCCGGACACGCTGGATGCGGGATCGGTCTTTGGCGCGATCTTCCAGTATCCCGGCACCCATGGTCACGTGCGCGACTTCACCAAGGAAATCGCCGCGCTGCACGAACATAAAGCGATTGCCATTGTTGCCGCCGACATCCTGTCGCTGGCGCTGCTGAAGTCGCCCGGCGAGATGGGCGCGGATATCGCCATCGGCTCGACCCAGCGCTTTGGCGTGCCGATGGGCTATGGCGGCCCGCACGCCGCCTATATGGCGACCACCGACAAGCTGAAGCGGTCCATGCCGGGCCGGATCATCGGCGTCAGCATCGACAGCCGCGGCAACAAGGCCTACCGCCTCGCCCTGCAGACGCGTGAGCAGCATATCCGGCGTGAGAAAGCCAACTCGAATGTCTGCACCGCGCAGGCGCTGCTGGCCGTCATTGCTTCGATGTATGCCGTGTACCATGGCCCCGACGGCATCAAGGCCATCGCGCAATCGGTGCACCGCAAGACCTCGCGCCTGGCGGCTGGTCTGGAAGAGGCAGGCTTCTCGGTCGAACCGGAAGTGTTCTTCGACACCATCACGGTTGAGGTTGGCCATCTGCAGACCGTCGTCATGGAGGCCGCCGTGGCCCGCGGCGTCAACCTGCGCAAGGTCGGCGACAGCAAAGTGGGTATCAGCCTGGACGAACAGACCCGCCCCGAGACCATCGAGGCCGTCTGGGGAGCCTTCGGTATCGACCGTAAGGATGACAGCTCAAACAAAGTCTATCGCCTGCCCGATTACGCGCTGCGCGAAAGCCCGTACCTGACCCACGAGATCTTCCATAAGAACCGGGCCGAGGCCGAGATCACCCGCTATATGCGCCGTCTGGCCGACCGTGACCTGGCGCTGGACCGGGCGATGATCCCGCTGGGGTCCTGCACTATGAAGCTGAACGCCACGATCGAGATGATCCCGGTCACATGGCCCGAGTTCGGCAACCTGCACCCGTTCTGCCCGGAAGATCAGGCGCAGGGCTATCACGAGATGATTGCTGATCTGAACGACAAGCTGTGCCAGATCACCGGCTATGACGCGATCTCGCAGCAGCCCAACTCGGGCGCGCAGGGGGAATATGCGGGCCTGCTGACCATCCGCAACTATCACGCCGCACGGGGTGAGGCACACCGCAATGTCTGCCTGATCCCAACCTCGGCGCATGGCACCAACCCGGCCTCGGCCCAGATGGTGGGCTATCAGGTTGTGCCGGTGCAGGCGGATGACAAAGGCAACATTGATCTGAATGACTTCCGCGCCAAGGCGGAAAAGCACTCGGATCATCTGGCTGCCTGCATGATCACCTACCCGTCGACCCATGGCGTGTTCGAGACCACCGTTCAGGAGGTTTGCCAGATCACTCATGATCACGGCGGTCAGGTCTATATCGACGGCGCCAACATGAACGCCATGGTCGGCCTGTCGCGCCCCGGAGACATTGGCGGTGACGTCAGCCACCTGAACCTGCACAAGACCTTCTGCATCCCGCATGGCGGCGGCGGCCCCGGCATGGGTCCGATCGGCGTCAAGGCGCATCTGGAAGAGCACCTGCCCGGCCACCCGGAATACGGCACCGCCGTGGGTCCGGTCTCGGCAGCGCCCTTCGGGTCTCCGTCGATCCTTCCCGTCTCGTGGGCCTATGTGCTGCTGATGGGCGGCGCGGGTCTGACGCAGGCGACCAAAGTAGCGATCCTGAACGCCAACTACATCGCGGCACGGCTCAAGGATGCTTATCCGATCCTCTATACCTCGGACACGGGCCGGGTTGCGCATGAGTGCATCCTCGACACCCGCCCGCTGGACGAGGCGGCGCAGGTCAGCGTCGACGACATCGCCAAGCGTCTGGTCGATAGCGGCTTCCACGCGCCGACCATGTCCTGGCCGGTGGCCGGCACGCTGATGGTGGAGCCCACGGAATCGGAACCCCAGGACGAGCTCGACCGCTTCTGCGACGCCATGCTCTCGATCCGGGCCGAGGCGCAGGAGATCATCGACGGCAAGATCGACGCGGAAAACAACCCGCTGAAAAACGCCCCCCACACGGTGCGCGATCTGGTCGGCGAGTGGGACCGGCCCTACAGCCGCGAACAGGCCTGCTTCCCGCCGGGCTCCATGGGCGTCGACAAATACTGGTCCCCCGTCAACCGCGTCGACAACGCATACGGCGACAGAAACCTCATCTGCACATGCCCCCCAATGGAAGCATACGAAGAAGCCGCCGAGT
>NZ_WQFE01000026.1 GCF_013033965.1 Ruegeria atlantica | reverse complement strand
CAAAAGAAATGGCGCCATCGGCGCCATATCCCGTCTGGATATGCGTGCGCACCCCTTCCGAGTCAGTGGCCTCGCTTTCCTCAACGCGGTAGCTCTGGCTGTTGCTGACAAGCGTGGTATCCGCCACGGTCCCGGTGCTGCCATCGGATTTGGTAAAGGTGGTCTGGCCGGTAATCACCGAGCCATCGGGCAGTTCGATATTGGTCGCATCCGCCGTCAGGTCGATGGAGGTGATCCCCAACTCGTCCAAGGTCTTCGTCACACGCGAGCCGTCAGGCAGTGTCACCAGAACCTTGAAGTCCGACCACTTCTCGTCATTGGCGTCAAAAACCCCGTCGCCGTTGGAGTCAAATACCGCTTTCAGCGCCTCGATGTCACTCGTCGCCGTCGGATCCCATTCCGTGAACACATATTCCCGCGTCTCAGAGATCGTCCCATCCCCGTCCGCGTCGTAAAACAGAACTCCATTCCCGGCAGCGGCCCACGCCGTCTGGTTCTTCAGACCGTCTCCGCTTGAGTCCACAAACACCGTCGACTGCGACAACTGCGTGATCTCAACACCGGTTCCGTCCAAATCCAAAATGATCGGTTGTTGGTAACCGTGACCGCGAGTGGTTCCACTATCCTGCGAATGGTGGTCAGGTCTGGATGACCCGCCAGAGCTTGTGGATGAAGAATCGCCACGCAGACCATCACCTTCAGCGCCGCTTCGCTGACCGCCGAGGCCACCAGAACTTGAGCCTGCGCCACCGCGATCATCCCCATCATCTCCGCTTCTGCCATCGCCAATTTTGCCATCGCCGCTAGAAGAAACTCCTCCGCTGCCAACTCCAGCTGCCTCGGGTCCTTCCAAGTCAAATGGACCGCGCTCAGCGAAAGGTGTTGAATTCGGTTGGGAAAAACCCGGTTTCGGTACAGAAGGCGGCCTGTCCGGAAAATGAGATACCGTCGGATCACGGAATGAACCGGGGCGAGTTGCCAGATTATTTTCGACTACATCACTGTAAGCGTCAGCGTTAGCTTTGTTCAAGTCGTCATAAACATTCGTCTCGCCGCTCATTACATCCGGCAGGGCAGCCTCTGGCAAAGGTGACGTCCAACCAGTTTGCTGATTGAGAACATTTATATGTTCTTCAACGATTGCTTTGATTTCTTCTTCGGTCAAATGAGGATAATGCTCTTTGATCTCATCAATGAAATTTTGAGTTGGGTTAAATTGTCCCCCTAATGGCTTAGCGTTCATCGCAGAATCTATTAGCGGTCCGGCGACAATCCCGGCTATTGGCCCACCCACAATTGTGGCACCAGTGACCAATCCACCCTTCACAAAACCACCTAACGTTGGTGCGGTTTGTGTAATAGCTGCCTCAGCCAACGTGCCAATTGTAGCGCCAGCAACACCTCCAACAGCCTTAATACCATTTGCCCCCAGCGCCGTGGCAGTTCTACCAAGTGTTGAAGTAAACGCGCCCTTCTCCACACCATCTGAGAGGACACTTGTGCCAATACCGACTGCAGTTGCAGAAAGCGTCACACCAAGAGCCGCTGGATTTGTTGGCTCACTGTATTGTTCTGGGTTTAAGTCCGGAAGGTTTTCCAAGTGCGCGGAAGCATCAAACGGATTGCCCATCGTTATTTACCCTTAAATTTAAAGAAGTAGAAATATGCTAGAACAACGAACACCAAGGAAAAAAGAAGATCAACAAAAACATAGCTGGCCCCTGAGTGCCACCTATAGACGACCATGGCTACAATGAGACCACAGAGGACCAAAAACTCGACGGTATTCTTTTTCACGTGGACTCCTTGTAAAAGATAGCTAGCCATTTCCCTAACATGATTTCTCCGGATTCGTTAACCTGTTGTTTCCGCAGGCTCGCCTTACCCAACATGTCCAAAGTGTGAACGCGGGATCCAAGCCTGACAGAGGATGGTCAATTATAAGTTGCATTAGGTTTCTGTCTTTTCTGGGCGGCGATACGATGTGCTAACACTGTATACCAGCAACCTTACAGTGATCAGCGGATATTCACGGAACCATCCGGTGCTTGGAAAGCGAGCGTTTTCCTTGTGGTCTCACCGGTGGCGGCACAGCGGCGTGAACAGCATCAGAAAAACCGTTGCGGAAATCATAGTGAGGTTGCATGGTGCGTCCTGTCTATTCTGGCGGAGTGAATTTCCATGCTTATCGGTTATGCACGAGTGTCAAAGGCCGACGGAAGCCAGCTCCTCGATTTGCAGTGCGATGCGCTGATCGAAGCCGGTGTCGATGCCGAGCGCATCTATGAAGACAAAGCATCCGGGCGAAAGGATCATCGGCCAGGGCTTGATGCCTGCATGAAAGCGCTTCAGCCGGGTAATTCTCTGGTGATCTGGAAACTGGACCGCCTTGGGCGCGATCTCAAGCATCTCGTGGCAACGGTTGATGACCTGCGAGAGCGCGGCGTTGGCCTTCGCGTTCTTTCCGGCGCCGGTGCCGAGATTGATACGACTACCGCAAATGGTCGGCTTGTCTTCGGGATCTTCGCCAGCCTCGCCGAGTTCGAACGGGAACTCATCGCTGAACGCACCCGCGCCGGTCTGGCAGCGGCACGTGCTCGAGGTCGGAAAGGTGGACGACCGCGCAAGATGGATGTGACCATGTTGCGGATGGCCATGAAGGCTATGGCAGATCGTGAGACCAACGCTTCAGATCTGGCAAAGCGGCTCGGGATCACCACAACGACGCTTTACGAATACGTAAACGGAGACGGAACCGCGAAAGCGCCTGGTCAGAGACTTCTGGACGGAGATTTAACATGAGCAAAGAGGGCGGCAATTCTTAGAGAATTTCGTCGCACTTGTTTTATACGCAAGCCTACCTTCAAACTTTTTAGTTCACGCACTTTGTAAAGCGTTTAGGCCGCTATTTTCCCAAAGTCGATCCTCTGGTCCAGATCCACATCAAACCGACCGTATGGATTGATGTGAAGATAGAAGAGTGGGGACAGCCCTTGCAGATCCCGCTCAGACAACCGGTTGATCCAGTTCGGTTCGGACAGGACCGATTGCACCATGCGTGTGTTCACATAAACCAGAGAGGCCTGAAGCAGGTGCAAGGCATGAGCCGATATCTCCTGATCGGCAATGCGGTTGCTGGAGATTTCGCCCCCTTTGCCAAAGAAGACAAACCCGTTGGCACTATTCCAGTTTTCGACCACGTTCAGTCCTTCATGGATTTCGCGGCGGAAAGCCTCAGAGCGCAGATAACGACACAAGAAGATCGTTTTGATCGCGCGACCAAGTTCAGCAAGCGCCTTGTACGTTGGGTGCATCACATCGGAACGGGCAAACCGGCGCAGAATGGCCTCAGGATCAGCGGTGCCGTGCTGCATGGCCGCGGCATACTTGACCATCTCATCATATTGGCGCTCGATTTCGGCCCAGTCGATCGTACTGGACAGGATTGGCAATAGGTTCGGCAATTGAGCACGGATGCTTGCACTGGGAACGGCAAGTTTCTGGCTTGCGATTGCTTTCAGTCGAGGCGCCAGTTCAAAGCCCAGGAGATGGCAGAAGGCAAAACCGATGGCGCTTTGCCCGTGGCTATCAACATATTGGCGTTGGATTTCCATATCCGTGCAGTGCCGCAAGACACCTTCGATCATAGAAGCCACTTCGGAAGACGAGCAACGCTTCAACTGAGAATAGATACAGGTGGCCTGGCGTTCGACATGCCAGTAAATCATCACGCCGCGCCCACCATAGCGGGCATGCCATTCAGTCATCAGATTTCGGTCCCAGGCTCCAAACTTGGTGGAGTCTGAGGCACAGGCTGTTCCGGCTTCGCCCCAAATGACTGGGTTCCGAATAGCCAGCGTCGCATCCGCGACCCGGCTGCAAGCCCCCCGCAGAGAAGCCAGATCAATGTAGCGCCGCCGGATATGCAGTAATTCATCATGACTGACACTCGGCGTGCCTGCGGCCACACGCTTCAAGCCCGCATTTGTGCCCAGTCCATACAAAGAAAGTAGCAGACGTTGATCTCGCACCTCCGGTGGCAGTGCCTCGCGAGTAGCTGAGGTCTCAAAAACATCCAAGAAACCCGTATCCAACGCAGTTTCCTTCAGAGTGTCCAGCAGGCCGGTCATTGGCCAACGCCGCCCAACCTCGGCTTTGAGACCGACCAGGCCCTTGGGCTCTGACGCAGGATCAAAGGGCGTGATGCAAATCCGGTTCTCGCCCGACCAACGCAATCGAACTCTGTCATTGTTTGGTAGCGTCGCGTTCAACTGACGTAGCTCCTGCTCAAGTTGCTCACGTACCGAAGTGGAAAAGGCGCGAGCATCCTGGGTGAGGTTCAGGCCAGCATAGTAAGCGTTGCGCCGATCAGGAAAATCCTTCGGCAGATCGTCATCCGGATTACGGTAGCGATCCGCCCCTTCGACCCAGATTTCTTTGGCTCGGATGCGCTCCCGCAATTGCGTCAAAATACAGAGCTCATAAGAAATTACATTCAGGCGTCCCCGGTTGTCCAAGACGGTGCCCCACCATTTGCGCGGAATAGACCCTTCCGGAGCCAAAGAGGCTGGGACATAACGCCGGCCCTCTTCATTCAGGCGCACAATCAAAGACAAAGCATCCATGATCGGTCGCCAAACCTCATTGTTTGACCGGAACTTCAAGACAGACAGCAAGGATGGCAGCATTCGGCGATAATGGCTGGCATAGGACCCACGCATGACAGTCTGAATCCGGACATCCAATGTGCCTTTGGCCTTGTGTTCATCAATGATGGCTTTCAGCTTCGCTGCCCCCGCAACAGGGAAGATAACTTCGGCAACACGGCCATTCGGAGCCATCATGGCCGCTGTCGCAATATCAACCAGCAGTCGTTCTTTTCCGTGCACCTTCTCGATATCAGCCGCGATCTTGCCAATGACTTTGCGCTTGGAACGTGTGCCGATGCGATGGACAATCTCAAGCAGCAAATCGACCAGCCCGTCCAGCAATTCAGCCCTTCGGGTCATCAGATACACAGCCAACAAACCAAGGCGCTTTTCTCGGCTGTGCCGACGCATCTCGGATGCGGTTTCGCCCTCGGTCCGGCGCGCCAACATCTTGACCCAGGATTGGTCAATTTCTCCGATCGCATCATTGGGCAAATCAAGCTTCTGAATGAAAGCAAGCCGATGGGCTGCATCCAGAACGTTATCCAGTGTTGCGGCCCCAACGTCACCCTTCAGGCGCTGAAACCCAGTCCGCCCACGCGGGTCAGCAAGGCTGGCTTCCAGTTCAAAGGCTGCTGAACCTGACAAGCGCGCTGCAACCGATGTGAGGTAACTTTCCAGAAAGCGTTGGCGCCCGGAACGTACAATGCGTTCGAGTGCTTGTTCCGAAGGTGAGACCAGCTTGTGGTCCAAAAACCAGTGACACCCCAACTCTGTCATCTCGGAGACAGAACCGCCCCGCTGAACGACATCATTGAGCAGCCAAGTTTCGAACTCTGCCAAATCAGTTTGCCTAGACCGGGAGAACCCCAAATGCTCAGCAACACGTATCCGATAGCGCCGCGACCTGCGATCATCAAACAAACTAGTTGGATGATCTGCGGGTTGCTCGGTTTGACCGGCGACATAAGAGGCCACCTCGAATGGAACGCATGACCAATCTTCGATAAATCGCCCTGTTCGCTGTAAGTGGCACAGCTGAAGGCCTGCTTCCAGCCGAATATCTTCTGGCTGATCCGCCAGAAACATCAGATCAGAAAAGGACAGACCCCAATCTGCAGCAATATTCCCTGTCAAAGTAACCTCCGCCGCGTAATTCGCGCCGAAACCTCAGGGAGAACCCTTCAGAAGACAACCCTCGTTCACAAATGTTCCAGAATTTGTCCGATCTCACAGCTTCGGGCCAGCCGGGCCAAACAGCGGGGAGCACCGCAAAACGTGGGGCAGTTGCCGGTGGCGGGGGTTGATGGCACGATC
>NZ_WQFE01000025.1:2500-6183 GCF_013033965.1 Ruegeria atlantica | reverse complement strand
GTTATTGGTCTGCGGAGGTGAGGATGTTAAGTGATTGATCCTGGGGATCAATTGTAGTCTGCACGGGCTGTTCTGAGGTTTTCTGACGCTGGTTGCGGGAGCAGGATTTGAACCTGCGACCTTCAGGTTATGAGCCTGACGAGCTACCGGGCTGCTCCATCCCGCGACACTTAGCGTTGGTCTACCGCCTATTCGGCTACTTGAGACCGGGTAGTGTTCTTTTCATCGTTAGAGAGACTGGGGATTTTTCTAGGTTTGGCGGTGACCTACTCTCCCGGGGCTTAAGCCCAAGTACCATTGGCGCGGCAGTGCTTAACTTCCGGGTTCGGGATGGGACCGGGTGTTTCACTTGCGCTATGACCACCAAACCGAGGAAAATCCCCGTCGCGACTTTTGCGGAGCAAAAGCGCGACGCGCGGGAGGCAGCGTCTTTTGTTTACAAAAGGCGCGTTCCCGCACGGTTATAGTATCAACCAACATCGCGGCTAGGTGCTGCGACGCTGTCCATGTTTACTGAGGTGTATGTTTTTGATTTGTCTTTCTGTTACTGGATCAAATCAAGCCTATCGGGCGATTAGTACCGGTCAACTGAACGCATTACTGCGCTTACATCTCCGGCCTATTGACGTGGTGGTCTTCCACGGCCCTCAGGGAGACCTTGTTTTGAGGGGGGCTTCCCGCTTAGATGCCTTCAGCGGTTATCCTGTCCGATCATAGCTACCCAGCACTGCCGTTGGCACGACAACTGGTCCACCAGTGGATCGTTCACCCCGGTCCTCTCGTACTAGGGGCAACTCCTCTCAAGTCTCCTACACCCACGGCAGATAGGGACCGAACTGTCTCACGACGTTCTAAACCCAGCTCACGTACCTCTTTAAACGGCGAACAGCCGTACCCTTGGGACCTGCTCCAGCCCCAGGATGAGATGAGCCGACATCGAGGTGCCAAACACTGCCGTCGATATGGACTCTTGGGCAGTATCAGCCTGTTATCCCCGGCGTACCTTTTATCCGTTGAGCGATGGCCCTTCCACTCGGGACCACCGGATCACTATGGCCGTCTTTCGACTCTGCTCGACTTGTCAGTCTCGCAGTCAGGCTGGCTTCTGCCATTGCACTCAACGAGCGATTTCCGACCGCTCTGAGCCAACCTTCGCGCGCCTCCGTTACGCTTTAGGAGGCGACCGCCCCAGTCAAACTACCCGCCACGCAGGGTCCCGGATCCGGATAACGGACCGCGGTTAGACATCAAGAGTGCGAAGGGTGGTATCTCAAGGGAGGCTCCACCGCGACTGGCGTCACGGTTTCAAAGCCTACCACCTATCCTGCACATCACAATCCTGATGCCAGTGCGAAGCTGTAGTAAAGGTGCACGGGGTCTTTCCGTCTAACCGCGGGAAGCCTGCATCTTGACAGGCAATTCAATTTCGCTGAGTCGATGTTGGAGACAGCGGGGAAGTCGTTACGCCATTCGTGCAGGTCGGAACTTACCCGACAAGGAATTTCGCTACCTTAGGACCGTTATAGTTACGGCCGCCGTTTACCTGGGCTTCAATTCAAGGCTCTCACCTCTCCTTTTAACCTTCAGGCACCGGGCAGGCGTCAGACCCTATACGTCGTCTTGCGACTTCGCAGAGCCCTGTGTTTTTAATAAACAGTCGCCACCCCCTGGTTTGTGCCCCCAGCCCCTAGTTGCCTAGGAACCGGGCCTCCTTCTCGCGAACTTACGGAGGTATTTTGCCGAGTTCCTTCAACATCGTTCTCTCAAGCGCCTTGGTATGCTCTACCAGTCCACCTGTGTCGGTTTAGGGTACGGTCTGATGGAGGGCTATTTCCAGGAACCACTCAGCAGCCCAATCAATCCGATAAGATTGAACTACACCTGTGATCCGTCACATCCTCCTGGCCTAGGAATATTAACCTAGTTCCCATCGCCTACGCCTTTCGGCCTCGGCTTAGGGGCCGGCTTACCCTGCTCAGATTAGCTTTAAGCAGGAACCCTTGGACTTTCGGCGAGAGTGTCTCTCACACTCTTTGTCGCTACTCATGTCATCATTCTCACTAGTGATCTCTCCACCGGATGGCTCACGCCCCGGCTTCATCGAAAGCCTCTCTCCTCCAATCTGCCCGAAGGCATGAAGGAGGAATGAGACTATGTCACACTACGCTCTGCTACCGATGCTTACGCATCCCTAGACTTCGGCTCATGGCTTGAGCCCCGTTACATCTTCGCCGCAGGACAACTTATTTAGACCAGTGAGCTGTTACGCTATCTTTAAAGGATGGCTGCTTCTAAGCCAACCTCCTGGTTGTTTTGGTCGTCCCACCTGCTTTCCCACTTAGCCATGAATTGGGGGCCTTAGTCGTAGGTCAGGGTTGTTTCCCTCTCCACTACGGACGTTAGCATCCGCAGTGTGTCTGCCATCTAGTACTCCCGGGTATTCGGAGTTTGGTTAGGATCAGTAAGCCTGTGGGGCCCCATTACCCATCCAGTGCTCTACCCCCCGGGGTATTCGGATGACGCTCTACCTAAATAGATTTCGCAGAGAACCAGCTATCTCCGAGTTTGATTGGCCTTTCACCCCTAGGCACAGCTCATCCCGATCCTTTTCAACGGATGTGGGTTCGGTCCTCCAGTAAGTGTTACCTTACCTTCAACCTGGCCATGCCTAGATCACTCGGTTTCGGGTCTGATCCCACGAACTCATGCGCCCTATTAAGACTCGCTTTCGCTACGCCTACACCTAACGGCTTAAGCTTGCTCGTGAGACCAAGTCGATGACCCATTATACAAAAGGTACGCCGTCAGCTCGCAAGGAGCCTCCGACTGATTGTAGGCGTTCGGTTTCAGGTACTGTTTCACTCCCCTCGTCGGGGTGCTTTTCACCTTTCCCTCACGGTACTGGTTCGCTATCGGTCAGCAAGGAGTACTTAGCCTTCGAAGGTGGTCCTCCGATCTTCAGACAGAATTTCACGTGTTCCGCCCTACTTAATACGTCCATCAAAGCTTCCTATACGGGGCTGTCACCCGCTATGGCCACGCTTCCCAACGTGTTCTAGTCACTTATCTGGCTCGGCTGGTCCCCGTTCGCTCGCCGCTACTAGGGGAGTATCAATTGATTTCCTTTCCTCCGGGTACTTAGATGTTTCAGTTCCCCGGGTTTGCTCTTAAAACCCTATGTATTCAGGTCTTAAGTACCTGTTCATGCTCATTATTGATTAGCAAAACTAACAATAACAAACATTCAGGTGGGTTGCCCCATTCAGAGATCCATGGATCAAAGCTTATTCTCAGCTCCCCATGGCTTATCGCAGAGTATCACGTCTTTCATCGCCTCTTGCTGCCAAGGCATTCACCAAACGCCCTTCTCGCGCTTGATTTGATCCAGAAAGAGAAAGACACACGATAGTTGTGCTACCGCCTATTCGGCTACTTGAGCACAAGTATGTCAATCGAGACCGCCCAGCTGGTAACTAAAGGCAGTCATTCTTCTGAACCAAAAACATACATTTCCCGCCCCCGCCACTTGGACGAGGACAAATGAGCAACCCCATATGGTCTCTCAGCCGTGCAGCTGATCAACGCAGGTCGCTCGGGTTAGTATATTAGACTTGGACAACTCTGTTCGTTTCGATCGGGATACGCAGACAGGGCCGGCTAGACCCAAACTGCGCCGCTTATCC
>NZ_WQFE01000024.1 GCF_013033965.1 Ruegeria atlantica | reverse complement strand
TCACACGCTCACAGACCATTCAAAGATCGCTTGACACCGGGGGTATCCATATATGACTGGGACGCATTCTCCCGGATAGCATGGTCGCGATACAGCGCAGAACATCCGACCAATTCGCGGCGATTGTGTTTTCGCGGATTTTATCGCCCACCAAACCCCTCAGTTCAGTCGGGACACTGCGGCGATCAAAGACATGCAGCCGTTTGGATGGCAGATCCCTGATACGCGGGATGAACCGGTAGCCGAGCAACGAAGTGGCTGCGAACACAAGGTCGGTGAAGCCGCCGGTATCGGCGTATTGCTCTCTGATCCGTTTCCCGGTTGGGTTCATCAGCAACCCGTCCAGTATATATGGAGCCTCGCTCACTGTGGCGGGAATGACCTGGGTGGCGAATGGGCCGTATTGGTCCGACACATGGGTATAAGCTTTCGGGCCGGGTTCATGACCGTACTTCGCGTTTATCAGGTTCATCGCTTCACCCTGTCGCGTGGTGGGAAAGAACTGACCATCACTGGATGTGGTTTCACCGACACCCCAGTATTTTGCCATTGGCAACTTCGCTTGCGCTTCAATCACCATGGCCAACGCCCGATTGATGGCCGCGCTTTCAACATGCCAGTTTGACAGCCGTCCAACTGAGTAAAGCTATGGGTGCTGCTGGCCGCAGCCATCTTGCTCAGGCCAAGATTCAGGCCCTCTGCCAGAATGACGTTCAGCAATCCGAGCCTATCTTTGCACGGTGCCCCAGTGCGCAGATGGGTGAAGGCATCGGCGAACCCCGTATCATTGTCCACATCTGTGAGGATATCCGTGATCCTCACTTCCGGCCGACGGCGGTAAAGATCTAAGATGAGGCTACCAGCTTCGGCCGGAACATCCGCTTCAACTCGTTCAACGCGCAACCGACCATCCTCGATGACACCACCGGGAAGGGTTCCGTTTCTGACTGCCATCGCAAGCCTGTGCAGCCCATCTTCCATGCGTTGTTTGCGATCTGCGATCCAGATTTCCGGTTCCAAGGGCATCGACAAGCCCATTGTTTGCGCGGCTTCCATCTGAACCAGGGCCTGTTTCATGTCGCTGTAGCGGCGGGAATGGGAAAGCCAGACATCTCCGGACCTGAAGGCTTCACGCAGATGGAACAATACCGCAACGACCCATAGCCGGTCCCTGTTGGTCTCGGCATTCCGCAACTGGCCTCGCCATTTTGACTGCGGCTTCAGAAACGGAGCAGACCGGCTTGGGATATCTTGCTTGTCGCGGATTACATTGGTTGCCGTAAGCAACGGTTCGGCCACACTGGCGCAGGTAACGTCCAAGGCCGCCAGCATGCGCGGGGCATAGAGCTTGAAGCGATGATAGCCCTTCTCAACATAGGCCAGCGCATCTGCCTTTACGGTTTTCCCAAGCGCTCCTGCCGTTGCGACGAGGCTTTCCAGCATGCCCCAACCACAGGACGCATCCACGGCACCGGCGACGGCCACTTCATCGCCTTTGGCCAGCAACAATGTCGTGCCTAGCGTTTCGAACCCGGCCAAGGTTGCTGCAATCTCCGATTGCGCCTCGGCAACACGGGCATCGCAAATCCTCTTTGCCTCCCGCCAGATCGAGCCAACGATCCGATCATGGGTTTCGACAACGGTATCTGCGATGGCAGCTGACCATTCCACAACGCATGTGGCGAGAATGGCCAGTCGGCGATCACTGGTGATGTCCCGAAGGCCATCTGTAAAATAGCGCTCCCCCTGACGGCGCAATTGTGTGACCCGATGCGCTGGAATGTCGTCCAGAACCACAAGTGATAAGGCAATTCCTTGCAGAAATTCCAACCGATCAAGCTGACGGTTCATATCGGCGGAGTTCTTGCCCACCTCGCACTTCCGCAACCAGATGAACCGGCTGACCCGACCATCCACCTCTTCGGTCGGCAAGGCATCAAGACGTGCGCGCATCTTGCTATCGAGACGCGCGACAATACGAGCATCGACCCGCCGCTCGGCGTCAACCAACGCATCCGCACAATGACGTTCTATTCTAGTTGGACCGGGCAAGACGATCTGTCTCCGACGACACTCTTCCACAAACCCGCGCACCATGCTTTCGCAGGATTGTGCGGCCTCGGCGTGCTGATCGAGCCAACGTTTCATCTGCATTGCAGCTTTGCCCGTGAACATCTTGTACCCATAAATCTTGCGCAAAACGTCAAGATGTTCGTAGCGGGTGTTTTCTCTGGCGTAAGGAAGCAGATCGTCAGGCTTGAACCCAATTTGGGCAGCGACAAAGCGCAAGAAAGGTTCAGGGATCACCTCGCCCGCGTTCAGCAAGCGACCAGGATACCGAAAAGCACAGAGCTGAAGTGCAAAGCCGATCTGGTTCTCTGACCGCCGTCGCGTGCGGATGTGTTCGATGTCTTCATCGTCCAAGGTGTAGTGCTTCAACAGCGTAGCTTCATCGGTGGGAAGATCAAAAAGCGCCGCGCGTTGTCGCGCGGTCAGAACCGCTCGGTGTGCCATTCAAAGTTATGTCCGTAAGGGGTCCGATGAACGGACGGTTGTTCGAGATCCGCTCTGTCCAGCGAAACTGCTGCGGGAGGTGTCTCGTATAGATGGTCCGATAATATTTGCAGTGAAGGGGCTGTATTCGTACAGTTCATGCATGACCGCGACAAAAATTGGATATGCCCGGTGCTCAACCGACGGTCAGGACCTCACCGCGCAAAAGCAGGCATTGGAAAAGCTCGGCGTAACCACTGATCGCATCTACACCGACCAAGGCCTGACTGGTACGAGCCGCGCACGCCCAGGACTTGATCAGGCAATCGCCGCCGTGCGTGAGGGTGACACATTTGTCGTGCCCAAACTCGACCGCCTTGCCCGTTCAGTTCCCGATGCCCGCGCCATCGCAGACCAACTCGAAGCCAAAGGCGTCAAGTTGGCTCTCGGTGCATCCGTCTATGATCCAACCGATCCAATAGGGAAGATGTTCTTCAACATCCTAGCCACCTTTGCCGAATTCGAAGCTGACCTGATCCGTATGCAGACCCGTGAAGGCATGGCCATCGCCCGAGCCAAAGGAAAATTGCGCGGCAAACAGCCAAAGCTATCTAACAAGCAGCAGAAGGAACTCTGCCGAATGCACGGCACCGGCGACTATTCCATCAGCGATCTGGCCGAGGTGTTTTCCGTATCCAGGCCAACCATCTACCAGACCCTAAATCGCAACCAGACCTGACGCTCGCCGCGCTATAATCGAACTGGAAAGACGCGGATGGTACGGCACCCTAAACGTCTGCTTCTGAAGTTTTTCTTGATGCAATGAGTCGCCTATCGCAAGCTTTCCGAAAACGAGGAAATTCATAATGGAACAGATTTACACTTATCTCCCCGGTATTTTGCTGGCGTATTCGGCTTTCTTGTTGGGCGTCTTAAGCCCAGGACCGAATGTACTTGTAGTCATAGACACATCGATGAGCGTCAGTCGGAAGGCAGGGATTTCTCTTGCTCTTGGCGTCGCAACAGGTTCATTTACTTGGGCAATGCTGACGGATTTGGGTTTGTCGGCAGTGCTCGCCATTTATGCAGCGGCCATAGCGGTGGGTAAGATCGTGGGTGGCCTCTATCTGTTTTGGCTAGCCTACAAGGCGTTTAAATCGGCAGCCTCTGCGCATGATGTAAAAGCCCGAACGCTAGACGGGGAAACACGATTCCCATTTGGTTACGCGCTACGCGGATACATCATCCAAATGACCAACCCGAAAGCGGCTTTGACTTGGATTGCTATCATTGCGCTTGGGCTACAGCCTGGGGCACCACTCTGGGTGGCTGTTGTCATCGTGACAGGGACGTTTTTGCTTTCAATCGTGATCCATGTCCTCTACGCCGTCGCGTTTTCGACCCCGATCATGGTATCTCTGTACGGAAAGGCGCGCCGGTATATTCAGGCGACACTTGGAGCGTTTTTTGCCTTTGCAGGGTTCAAGCTGCTGACCAGTCGGAGCTAGCAGAGTGCGGGGCGATACTGGATATGCTTGAGATTTGGGGGCGTCGTTCATCATCTAACGTTCAGGCCCTCATGTGGTGTGTCGGTGAATTGGAACTACCTCATGTCCGCCACGATGCAGGCGGACGTTACGGCGTCACCCACACCGATGCTTTCGCTGCATTGAACCCCAACAGGACCGTTCCGGTGCTGCAAGACGCGGACGGTCCAGCGATCTGGGAGACGAGTGCAATTCTCAGGTACCTAGCCAACCGCTACGGTTCGCCCTCTTTTTGGCCGGACGACCCCATAGAAAGAGCTGAGGTCGACAAATGGGCTGAGTGGGCCAAAATCAACGTGGCGATGGGGTTCACTGTGCCGGTTGCCAAACAAAATGGATGGTTAGATCAATTGAGGAAATGTACTGCTGAATGCGGTCCGTGTTCAGAATGCTATCAGTCAAAAAGTCTCATAGATATTTGGCCTTTCCCTCAGGGCCGAAAACCGGCAACTTACTCGCGAGCCGAACCTCATAGTAGAAGCGTTAGGAGATCTTCCTTGATCCGTACTCTTTCATTTATTGCGGCACTATGTCTGGCCGCTGCTAGTCTTTTCGCAGATGGCATTTCCAAGCCCGTCGTAAGACCACTGATGTCCAGTGCGGAGACGGTTCTGGGTCAACCCGTGGAATATCCTAGCGGGCAAGCCGTCGTGACAACCGCTCTGGTTGAGATGCCGGTGGGCACCGAAACTGGGTGGCATCGCCATGATGTTCCTCTGACCGGGTATGTTCTGGAAGGTTCGCTGACCGTCGACTATGGCGAGTTCGGGGAAAAGACGTATAATGCCGGGGACTCTGTGCTTGAGGCAATAAATCTCCCGCATAATGGTCGCAATGACGGGCCCGGCCCCTTGCGCCTGTTTGTCGTCTATATGGGGGCCGAAGGGCAAGCCAATACAGTTCTGGTAGAATAACTAGGTGTCATTCGACGGGCAGAACGACTGGCGCTGGTGGGATCGGCGATGTGATTTTCGAGGTATTGTAACGATGCCTTCGGTGTCTGCCTCAGAACATGCGAACCCAATAGCGCCTGCGCAGCGTGGGAAACTCCCGTTGTGCCTTATGTGACGAACGGCCCTTCATCCTGCGCACCAGATCCGAGATGACAGTCTTTGGCGGCAACGATACGAACATGCGCACGTGATCGGAGGACAGCAACCCGCGCAGGAGGTGTTGCAGTGAACCACAATACGCTGAACCGCTGGGCGACACGGTATGCAGGCGCAATCGATGAAACGGCGTGTCGTTGTACTGGACCGTGCGACCGCTCCTGGAGAATGGATGAAACGAACTTCAAAGTGAAATGCAACTGTATCTCTCTATCGCACCGTAGAAAAACACGGAAAACCCGGAATTTCATGCTGCCCGAACCTCGAAACAAGCTGGCCGCCACAAGGTTCTTCGCCCGGATACTTGAGATCAACGGTCTTCGACGAAAGATCGTTATCGACTATAGCTGTGCTTACACAGCGGGTGTTTAGGTGATCAACAAGTTGCTCGCGGGCTCTGGTTGCACCATCCAGATAGAGATGATTAAGCGGAAATATCTAACGGATGTATTTGACAAGAACTATTTGAGGCACCGCGCCATTGTCGTTGGGTGTCCCTTGTCAGGGATTTTGGGACAGATGGCGGCGTGAGCTAAGAGAGGTTCTGGCGCATCTGGTTCATGTGATTATGCGGCGGATTTGCGGTGAAGCAAGCGCCGGGTTTCGATGGTCTTCAGTTTGATCCTTTCTCGTTGTTGCAGGATGGACTGTTCGCGTCCGAAGTAGACATCGGCCGGAGTGAGGTTTTGTAGGCTCTCGTGATAGCGTCGATGGTTGTAATGATCGACAAAGGCATCGATCTGTTGCCTGAAATCGCCGGGCAGATAGTAGTTTTCCAGCAGGATGCGGTTCTTCAAGGTCTGGTGCCATCGCTCGATCTTCCCCTGAGTTTACGGGTGATACGGAGCACCTCGAATATGATCCATCTGCCGGTCCTCCAGCCAATCGGCCAACTCGCTGGAGATGTAGCTGGACCCGTAACACCTTCGGAATGACGCTGATGCAGAGGCTATGATTGCCTGCGCAGCCCTCAAATAGCGCAGCAGGTGATCATAGCCGGTTCTCAGGTTTCTACAGTGGTTTTGCGACAAACCACACCTAAGAGGAGACCGACTATGACCGACACCACTATTGCACAGTCAGAAGCTGTTTTGGTGGCGATCGATATTGCCAAATCCCGCCACGAGGTTCTGCTTCGTATCCCTGGGACGAAGCGTCGACGCCGTTTCACCATTCTGAACCAGCTTGCCGACTTCAATCGGTTGATCGCCATACTCACGGATTATGGCCGCCCTGTCCGCGTGGCGTTTGAAGCCACCGGCAATTACCACCGCGCTCTGGCTTATCAGCTTGGCGTCGCTGGTTTCGAGGTGAAGCTGGTATCTTCCGTGGCCTTGGCGCGCACCCGCGAGGCCCTGAACAACAGCTGGGACAAGAACGATCCAAAAGACGCGCAGGTTATCCTGCACATGATGCAAATCGGGAATGAGCAATTCTATCACGATCCATTGCTGAGCGGCACAAATGACTTGCAGGAACTATCCAAAACACACGACATCGTCTCTCGTTGTAAAACCGAGTTATGGCACCGGGTGCTGACCCATTATCTGCCGCTGTATTTTCCTGAAGCGGAGCGTTTCCATCGCAGCTCGCGCAGCGACTGGTTCTTCGCCTTCCTGGAGCGCCACCCGTCACCGCATTTCATCTCCGCCATGGATCAAGATGCGTTCATTGCCGACGCATGGGAAGTTGTCGGCCGCAAAGTCTCAAAAGAACGTTTGCTTGCAGATATTTATCAGACCGCCAAGTCCTCGGTTGGCTTGCCAATCGCATCGGATTCTGATGCAGCCAAGATGTTTCGTTTGGTCTTGGGTGAAGGGCGCAGCCTGATTGCCCAGCGTAATGAGATTGAGGATCGCGCCGTTGAGCTTCTCAAGAACAACAGCGACTACAAACTCCTGACTTCGATCCCGGGGATCGGGCCCATCAACGCCCTGACCATTCTGGCCGAAGCTGGCGACCTGCGCCGCTTCCGGCATCACCGGCAGTTTCTCAAATTCTGTGGGATGGACCTCGCGACCATCCAGTCCGGCACCTTCCGAGGTCAGACCAAACTATCAAAATACGGCAATGCCAGATTGCGTCGCACACTATGGATGGCTGGTCAGGTAGCCATCATGCAGCCAACCAACAGCTTTCGCGACAAGTTCGAACGTTACATCACGAAGGACCGGCATAACGCCCATTTGCGCCGAAAGGCCTACACCGCAATCGCCGCCAAGATGGCCCGCACAGTTCATGGGATCATCAAACGCGGGGAACCATATCGCCCCTTCTTTGAGGGGTGATCGACAGCAGAAGGACCCTTCTCTGACAGGGCCGTAGAGGCAGGTTGCTGACCTCGTAGATAATGTTCAGGCCTTCTGCTCAACGACCCGAAGATCTCGTCTTAAGGACGGTGAGAGCCGCAAAAGCGTACTCTGTGTTTGTTATGGGAGAGACACGTTGTTGACCAAAACGCCGAACTGACACACATTCGACCATGCTGGAACACCCCAGCATGACAATGACCTGATGCCAAATCTGCTGATCGTTCCGCATATAGGACGTTGTCGCTGAGCAGCCGTGGCTTATGCAGAACCGTCGCCTGATCACAACCTGAGGCTTGCAGCGCCAGGTCCAGGGTGTCGGTCACATCGCCCGACTTCATCGTCGTGCAAAGCTTCCAAGCGATGATGTAGCGGCTGTAATCATCGAGGATGGCCGACAGGTAGAACCAGCCCCAGCCGATGACCTTCAGGTAAGTGAAGTCGGTCTGCCAGAGTTGGTTCGGCCGAGTGGTTTTATCGTGGAACTCGTCGGCCGCCGATAGAACCACATAGGCCGGGCTGGTGATCAGGTCGTAGGATTTCAGGATGCGATAGACCGAAGCCTCAGAGACAAAGTACTTTTCTGTGTCGGTGAACTGCACGGCCAACTCACGCGGCGACAGATCGCTTTCCTTCAGAGCCAGGTCCTTGATCTTCTCACGCATTGGCTGCGGAATGCGGTTCCAGACCCGTGATGGCTTGGGGCTGCGATCCTCAAGCGCCTCGGGGCCGCCAGCCAGATATCGGTCATACCAGCGATAGAAAGTGGTTCTGGGGATGCCGAGCTTGTCCAGCGTACGCCTGGTCGGAAGATGCGACCCTTCGACGAGGCGAATGATCTCCAGCTTCTCAGATGCGGGATATCTCATTCGTCGTCGCCCCCATCCCCGATCATGCTTTTTTTGAGCAGCCGCAACTCAAGGGCCTGCTCGGCAACAACCTCTTTCAGGTCGCGAGCCTCACGGCGCAGATCCTTGACCTCCGTCGAGGTCGCTGCGTAATGGATAAGTCAAGCAGCTTTTCGTTTGGGATCGAAGGTTTCACGCC
>NZ_WQFE01000023.1 GCF_013033965.1 Ruegeria atlantica | reverse complement strand
GATCGTGCCATCAACCCCCGCCACCGGCAACTGCCCCACGTTTTGCGGTGCTCCCAAGCTCAGGTTCGGAGTAAGGAATTACTGCCGAGTTTTCAGAATTTCATCGAGGGAATTTGCGTTTGTGAGCTCTTTGTACGTTGTGTAGCGAGGGCCCTGCATTGCACCCATGGGAGAGTTTCCATATGGGATAGGTCCAATTTTTCGTGGGGGCTCTGAAAAAACCACTTTGAACTTTCCGCTCTCACCGTAGGGTTCGATATGGCTGACGGGGGCTACATGAGTAACTGCAGAAATTGGTTGGGTTTGGTATCCCGCGATGTATTTGATTTTAGGAAGTTTTCCTCCAGATATACGAATCGCATACCAACATTTCTCACCTATGAAAACACGTTCGAAACCCTCTTTTTGGGCGGGAACAATGATTGTGTCCTGCTCGCCCCTTTCAGTTTTGAACGGTGGGAGCATAGCTGAAGTCTGCCTTGGCGCCGCGACGGTCTTGGGCATTTCTAGAGCCCTCAAACCAACAAGAGGCAAGATTTGTAAAATTTCGCGCAGGAAACCCTCTGTGTCCGCTTTCTCTGCTTCGGTCATTCGCGGTTCGCTTGGTGCTGTGCCATTCTCTAGGTGACAGCGGTTCGCATATTGCGCTCGCGCTATGAGAGCGTATTCTAGCCAAGTGACATGGGCGCGATTGAGTCCACCGCTTGTTGAGGTAAACACCACGGCCCAGTCCCAGAAGTCTTTTCCTTTTTGATGCTGATCTATCCTGGTGCCAATCCCATCAGCCTGTCCAATGTAAAGTATAGGTAGCTCATCGTCTGCACTGTAGCCGACAAGAATGTAGACACCCGTAGTGAGTAGTTCAGGCCGGCACCGCAGACTTTCCCAACTTGAACGCGGGAAAACGTAGCCAACGCCAGTCCAATTCATCCGATCAATGATCCGAACGCCTTCCGGATCTCCATCCGGAACGAAAATTCGAATGGTGAATGGTTCGGGCAATTCAGATGTACCTCCACCAGGTCGCGCGCGCGACATCGCTGATGCTTGTCTGGGTAACCCCCGTCGCTATTCCTTCCTCTAGGCTTGCCTTGATTTGATCTCCCTTCGGTGTCCCAACATCGTGGACTTCGTACACTACGCCGGATCTTGCCTTCTCAAACCGGGCAAAGGTGTCGGTATGATCGCGGAGTTCTGGTATCTCCAGCTTGATTGTATTCCGGTTGCCATGCGCTTGCGCAGGGTTGAGGCCATGCACGATGCCTGACTGCACGCTTTCTACAGAGGTGATATCTTTGAAGAAGGTTTCCGCAACACGAAACGGGATCTGGGTCTGTGTACCCCTGGCCTTTCGAAGCCGCATCAAAACAGTGGTGCCTGCGGAAGCAGCATGTGTCGGGCTAGCTGTTGGAGCGGGAGTTGAAGTGGCTGCAGTCACAGTGGGTGTAGAGACTGGTCGTGGTGGTGGCGTGAACACGCGTGACCCAAAAAGCTTGGTAGCGTTCTCTTCGCCACGGGGTCGACGACGTGGTGGCCGTGTTGCGGCCTCATCTCTTACATATCCCTCTTCAAACAACGCTTGCAAAAATGCACTATCTAAGCGGAACGCCAACTTGGTTGACGTATCGCGCCAAGACTCCAATGCGTTCATGGCATCAGTGACGACATCATCTGTCAGAGCAGTATCAAGCTGCAACCCAGCTTCTACGTTTGCATACAGACCGGCCGCAGTCAGATTGTTCGAGCCAACAATCAGTCGCGCCTCTTCTTCGTTACGAAAAAGGTAAAGCTTCGGATGAAAAACGCTGCCCGCTTCGTTGTGATAAACGTAGGTTTCCGAGACGCCGTGCACCTCCAGATCGAGTAACGCTTGCAACCCCTCCTTAGTCGTATTTTGCAAATCGATGCCCACGACAAACGATAGCCTTCCACCATGTCCTAGAAACCGTGCAAAACTCTCTGACAGATAGGAGAGCCCTGAGGCTCGAACCCAAGCAACCGCAATATCAAGGGAATCCCAAAACGGCTCGATTCCGTCTTGGTGATTTATTTGCTTTAATAGCTCTGTACCAAAACGGATAGATAAAGGCTGATTGTAAAACACTGGCGACTCGCAAGATTATTGCATTTCAACCATTGGCAACCGCGATTCGTCCGGGTCACCTATCGAAGAGAACGGAACTACCTTGTCGATCCCATCCATCAGATCGCTGTATGGCTTGACCTTTGGCCCCTTCGTTTTGGTTAGGGCAGGTTTTGCAAAGATTAGCACATACTCGTGGACGTTCTTGAACAGGAAATTTGGTGGGTACGGGTAGCTGCCAAAGATCGGACGTTGCGCTCCGTAAGATCCCCATTTTCCGCCGGTGCCATCTTTGGACCAGATTATCTCGTTGATCATCACAAACCCAAGGCTGCGCAATAGCACAGCAAAGTCTGTTGCAAGCGGGAAAGTCAGCAATCCCTTATCGGTGTGTTGATTTACGTTCGCGGTCACAAGGCAAATTTTACGACCTGGAGCGAGGACGCGATAGCATTCCTGAAAGACCGGTCGAATGCCGTCCAAAAACTCTCTGTAATTCGAGATGTTGCCGAGGTTGTTTCCGCCGTCGCCGTAGTCGGCCTTATCCCAATAAGGCGGGCTTGTGACCACTAGGCCAACGCTATCATCAGAGAGGAAGCCCATATTTCGGCTGTCGCCTTCGACCGCCTCAAGCGGAACGAAGTCATCGGCATGACCATTCCGCAGCTTAGCACACTCGCTTTGAATAATTCCCACATACTCTGGGTTCTGCTCGACGCAGATAGCTTTGCGACCAAGTGGAATCGCGGCACGTGCAGTTGTACCCGTGCCAGCAAATGGATCAAGAACGCTCTCACCGTAAAAGCTGAACAGTTTAGTGAGCCTATGAGGAATTTCCTTAGGGAATACTGCAGGGTGATCTGAGCGTGCCTTATTGGCAATTGACCATACTGTCTTAGTATACTCCCGCCATTCCTCCTTCGTCAGTTTGCTTTTTTCTTTTATTTCCTGTGGAATTTTTTTGGTCATGCTCGACTTTCCTTTGGTTGGTTTTATCGCGGGCGGTAACAAACGAGCCTCAGCGATGTAGTTTGTGAACTGTCGAAGTTCGTCAGCGAACGATGCATCAAGGCCAAGCGACTCCAGAAGTAGACCGTCAACTTCGCTTCGGAGAGTATCGGCAGTGGCAGAGGAGAATGTGTAGGAAACCCGACCTCGATTGAGGCTGCGCACAGGATTCTCTCGCGCTTGGTTCCAGATTGCATTACCTAGCGTTGCCAAACGTTTGTGAGTGGAGCCAGCTAACGCCTCGCGACCGATTGGCAGCCGTGAGAGATCTCCTTTGTTGACGTGAAACCCGTCACCAATGACCGACCACCACCAGAATGTAAATCGGCTGGACAATATTGCAAATGATGCAGCAGCGTCTTCAGCGGTTTCGCCGGACAATCGCATCAAAGGATGTGTGGACAGTTCCTCGCCATCTGCCGTTTTTAAGGGACATGGCCGTGAAACTCCAAGGAAATTATAGGCCGTCGGACTTACATATACATCGTTGAGAGACCCGCTTGGTGCCTGTGCAAGAGTTGTCCGACCCCAAGACGAGACAAGGTGCCGGAGGCAAATCGATTCCCGCTGAACTCGTTCCCAAACCTTAGCTTGCTCTATTCCGTGAAGCTTAGCAATACCCGCACGAATGCTCCCTTGGATAGGAGTGAAATCGATCTGCTGGAGCATCGCTCTACGATCATCTCCACGCCATTTCCGCAACGGGCCAGTCTCGATATGGTTGTCGATGAGCTCTCGCCGCCAAAACAGGATAGTGTTCCGAGTCTTCACATCCTCGCCGAACAATGCATGCGGTTGTCGGTCGAAAAATGAAAAGCGCCAAGTACCCGGTTGCTGTTCTATCAACGAGCGACAAGCAACAAATTGCGGCCCCGAATTACAGGCGATTGAAAGCGGTACGACCATGGCCCCCGACGCGGAACTTGCGGCTAGTTGTACCATCTGTTCTAGAAACACCGGATACAGATCAGCCGTTGGCTGGGGCTTGGCAGCAATTGTAGCAAACTGAGCAGAGAGCTCCGGCATGTCGCGGCGTGCACCAATTGCCGCATATGGTGGATTGCCTAAAACAATGTCAAAACCATTCGCACACTCCGGGAAGAGTGTATCTAAATGGATTCGATCACTTTTTTTGGGTGATCGCACTTCCCGATCAATTAGAAGTGCATCGAAATGCTTCAATCCATTTCGCAGAGCTCGCCATGCCGATAGTGGTGAACCCATGATTGTAAGCGCATCCGTGAGTGTATCCGACAAGAGCACACTGGCAGCTCCGTCAAGCGCCAAGATATCAATATCACAGCCGAAGAGACTCTGGCGTGCCAATTGAAAGCTGTTCTCCGTCGGGTTTCTCAACCGCAGCTCCGCAAGTGCTGCCCGGAGAAACACCCCGGTTCCAACTGCTGGATCTAGTACCTTGGTCGAACCCGACCGATTGGTGCCTCGAAAGGCTTCTCGTGCCATGAAAGCGGCAACGTCGCTAGGAGTATAAAAGACGCCGGTAGCCTTCTTGGAATTTCTCGCTTTGAGCGTCGACGGGTCACTTCGCACGCTCAACCGCGATCCTGGCCCGTGGGATTCGAGAACGTAGGGTAAGAGAGCGTGAAGACCGGACTTCTTAGTTACGTATTCTAGCGCGCTTTTGTTCTGTGAGTCTTGCATTTGCCAGAAATTGTCTTCGTCGTCAGTCAGCGCCCTTCCAAGGAACCAGGAAATGCTCTCACTAAGTGTGGGATTCCGACCAAACTGGCCACTGGTTTTTGCAACCAACCATGCGGACAAAGCAAGCCACGCAGCACGGTCAAAACGCCCAGGTTCTAGGGCACGCAGCAGCGGCACGGCATGTTTTGGGGATTTGGCGAACGCTTCATGAAGGCCTGCGACAACCTTCCTGCATGGACCGGCAATTTCTTCAACAACCCTAGAAAGCACATAACCTCGTCGAGGTGCGCCATGGTCGAGGCATTTTTCTTTAGAGGACGCCTCCATTCACTTACACCGCACTGAACTTACAGCTCCATGTAAACCATTGTCGCATTCTGATTTTTCTGCGAGATAGCCCGACACTGCGTCACGAATGACCCATGCAAGCGACACGCGTTGACGTTGAGCTATCTCTTCAAGACGCAAAATATCTGCCTGATCAATCATGGCAGTGATACGACGCTTGGGCATATTCTTTGTTCCGCTCTGAATGTCCACAACCCGTTCCTTCCGTGCTTCACAATGCATCAAAGTGATGAGAATGACTACCACATTTGGTGGAAAGCCGTTACGTTAGCACGAGCAGAGTAAATTTCTTCGCAAATACAATAGCAAAAGAGGAAGGGCCGTTGTGGGCAGCCATTTCTTGGAATTGGAGGAGTTTGGTTAGCTGTGTTCTGTAAGCATGCAGTGTGATCTGAGTAGCGCTCTCGATGAAAGACTGGTCTTCGGTCCGTACTGCAACCCTACTCTATGCCAGTTTCACTTTCGGCGTTTGCAAGCGCCCGGTAGACCGTCATTCGTGAGATGCCGAGATCACGGGCAATCTTAGCCTTGACGACACCCGCGCTTGCCAATCGCCGGATTTCTTTATCATCTACGGACTTCCGCCGCCCCTTGTAGACACCCTTGCCCTTGGCGGCCTCGATTCCGGCACGCTGACGGCCTCGGATGAATTTGAGTTCCATGTCGGCCACCATACCCAATACCGTGATGACCATTCGCCCCATATCGCCAGAGGTCGTGACTTCGGGTTCTAGTACACGAAGAGACGCGCCTTTGGCGTCCAGTTCATGGACCAGATTCAACACATCACGAGTGGATCGGCCGAGACGATCCAGACGGTGAACAACCAACTCGTCGCCGTCACGCAAAAACTCCATCACCGTTGCCAGTTCAGAGCGATCATCACGGGACGCGCCAGAAACCGTTTCCGAGCGGATGACTTCACAGCCCGCCGCCTTGAGCCTAGCTTTCTGAATGTCGAGATCCTGGCTTGAGGAACTGACACGGGCATATCCGATCTTGGGCATAGCAAATTGTCACATTAGGGTGGCTCGCACATTGGTACTGTAACAATAGTAGGTTGACTATCTATTTGTGACATTTTGGCCTGTCACATTAATCTGCCTCTTACGGGTGTACCCTTTTGTGACGCACGGATCAGGCGGCCATTGCTCCGAAGTCGATCCGCTTGTGTAGATCAACATCGAACCGGCCATAGGGATTGATGTGGGAATAGATCAGTGGCGTGAGACCGTGGTAATCCCGCTCAGACAGGCGGGTTGCCCATCCCGGTTCTGACAACACGGATTGCACCATACGTGTGTTCACATAGACAAGGGATGCCTGAAGCAGATGCAAGGCATGGGCGGAAATTTCCTGATCGGCAATCCGGTTGCTGGAAATCTCGCCGCCTTTGCCAAAGAACACGAAACCGTTCGCGCTGTTCCAGTTCTCCACTACATTCAGCCCTTCATGAATCTCGCGGCGGAAGTCCTCGGATCGGAGGTAGCGGCACAGAAAGATGGTCTTGATCGCCCGCCCTAGTTCAGCGAGAGCCTTGTATGTTGGATGCATCACATCGGCGCGTGCAAAGCGGCGCAGGATGGCTTCCGGATCGGCCGTACCGTGCTGCATGGCCGAAGCATATTTGACCATTTCGTCGTACTGTCTTTCGATCTCAGCCCAGTCAACAGTGCCGGACAGGATCGGTAACAGGTTGGGCAGTTGCCCCCGCATTCCGGAATTCGGTAAGGCCAGCTTTTGGCGGGCTATGGCCTTCAGGCGTGGGGCCAATTCGAAGCCAAGCAGATGACAAAAGGCGAAGCCAATGGCACTTTGGCCGTGGCTATCAACATACTGGCGCTGGATCTCCATGTCGGTGCAATGACGCAGAACCCCTTCGATCATCGCAGCCACTTCAGATGATGAGCAGCGTTTCAGCTGGGAATAAATACAGGTTGCCTGCCGTTCTACATGCCAATAGATCATGACACCGCGCCCGCCATAGCGTGCGTGCCATTCGGTCATCAGATTGCGATCCCAGGCTCCGAACTTGGTGGAATCCGCCGCGCAGGCGGTTCCCGCATTGCCCCAAACTGACGGATTGCGAACCGCCAACGTGGCATCTGCAACCTTGGCCGCCGCTGCCCGAAGAGACGCGGGATCGACGTAGCGGCGACGGATATGCAACAGCTCATCATAGCTGATTTCCGGCGTGCCAGCAGCTACACGTTTCAAACCGGCATTGGTGCCCAGGCCGTAGAGGCAAAGCAGCAGGCGTTGATCCCGAATATTACGCGGCAGTGCTTCCCGGCTGGCCGACGTTTCAAATGCTCCCAGAAAGCCTGTGTCCAGCGCGGTTTCCTTCAGTGCATCCAGCAGCCCGGTCATGGGCCACCGTCGACTAATCTCTGATTTAAGGCCGATCAATCCTTTTGGTTCTGGTGCCGGGGTGAAAGGTGTAATGCTAATGCGGTTGTCGCCAGACCAGCGCAGGCGCACCTTGTCATTGCTGGGCAGCGAGGCGTTGAGTTGGCGCAACTCATACTCCAACTGTTCCCGAACAGATCGGGAAAATTCCCGCGCATCCTGGGTGAGCTTCAGACCAGCATAGTATACGTCGCGCTTCTCTGGAAAATCCTTCGGCAGATCATCGTCCGGGTTGCGATAACGATCAGCCCCTTCGACCCAGATCTCTTTTGACCTGATACGATCCCGTAACTGGGTCAGGACACAGAGCTCATAAGAAATGACATTCAGCCGACCGCGCTTGTCGATCACGGTTTCCTGCCATTTACGCGGAATCGAACCCTCCGGTGCCAGCGCAGCCGGGGCATAGCGCCGTCCTTCCTCATTCAGGCGGATTATCAGAGCTAACGCATCCAGGATCGGGCGCCATGTCTCATTATTCGAGCGGAATTGTAAGACAGACAACAAGGACGGCAGCATTCGACGATAGTGGCTGGCATAGGAACCCCGCATTACAGTCTGAATCCGAACATTCAGTGTTCCCTTGGCCCTGTGTTCATCAATGATGGCTTTCAGCTTGGCCGCGCCCGCGATTGGAAAGATCACATCCGAGACTTTGCCGTTCGGGGCCATCATCGCCGCCGTCGCAATGTCCACCAGTAACCGTTCCTTGCCGTGAACCTTATCGATGTCAGCGGCAATTTTGCTGATCACCTTCCGTTTGGAGCGTGTGCCGATGCGATGAACAACGTCGATGAGCAGGTCTACAAGACCATCAATCAGCTGCGATCTGCGCGACATCAGATAGATCGCCAACAATCCCAGGCGCTTTTCCCGGCTATGCCGCCGCATCTCTGAGGCTGTTTCCCCCTCAACCCGGCGGGTCAATATCCTGATCCATGTGGGATCAACCTCGTTGACCAAATCGAACGGCAGATCAAGAGCATGAATAAAGGCCAGCCGGTCAGCTGCGTCGAGTACATTGTCCAGCGTGGCTGCGCCAACATCGTCTTTTAGGCTTTGAAAGCCATGATCGCCGCGTGGGTTGGCTAAGCTGGCTTCCAGTGCTGCAATGGTTTGCAATGACAACCGGCTGGATGCATGCTCCAGAAGTTCTTCCTGAAAACTATACTGCGCGGAACGCACCAAGCGTTCCATGATCTTCCGGGATGGAATGAACACCGATTGGCCCAAGGCCCATTGATAGCCGAATTGAACGAGATCTTCCGTGGAGGGCCCCAAAGTCGAAACCTGCGATGCAAGTGCTTCGCGCAGTTTGGCTCGATCCCGGGGGAGCACCGCAAAACGTGGGGCAGTTGCCGGTGGCGGGGGTTGATGGCACGATC
>NZ_WQFE01000022.1 GCF_013033965.1 Ruegeria atlantica | reverse complement strand
ACAATTGATCCCCAGGATCAATCACTTAACATCCTCACCTCCGCAGACCAATAACTTGAAACTCTGGTTATGTGGTGGGTAGTCATGTGTATTGGCAAAGTCGAAAAAGATAATGTGAAATCACGTCTCACCATCGATCCGATACAAAAACCGCGCTTGGAGTGCAGCCACTTCGCGTCTGTCGGCAGAGAACTTGTCAAGAACTCGAATGCTCGCTTCGCAATACTTCCAAAAACAGGTTTGTAACTCGCGTCGGTTCAGGTTGCTTTCTGGTCACTGCAGCGAACCGTGTTCGGTATCGCGCTTCGTCCGGCAACACAATTCGCATCTTTTCCTGGTCCACAAAATCCTGCGCAAGATGGTCCGGCAGGTAGCCGATGTAACGCCCCGACAGAATAAGGATGGCCAGGGCCTGCTCGCTCTGAACTTTTGCAGAACGTTGAAAGCCCAGTTGCTGGCCTACAATTAGGTTCGGAGAGTTCACACTGAGCCCAACATAATTGTACCTCAGCAGATCACTTGTCGTCAGGTCGCGGTCAGGAACTTTGAACAGGGGGTGCTCTCGGCCGCAGTACAGGAACATGTTCTCGCCATATAACGGAGCATAGTTCAGGCTCGTCGAAGGCCGATGCAGCGCGATTATCCCGATGTCAAGCTGGCCACTGATGACCATGGTCTCAATTACATTTGGCGGCTCAAGCGACAGTTCGATCTGAACCGATGGGGCTGCTTCGTTAAATCGGTGAATCGCCCGCGCAAGTCTAGATTCGGGGTTCGAGGCGCATTGATCGAACAGCGAAACGCGGATCGTTCCCCCCAACTGTTCCTTGATTTCGCTCACTTCATTCCGAAATTGAGACACGGACACAAGCAAGTGATCCGCCGCCTGCAATACCTTTGCTCCGTCCTCGGTCACGGAGAAACCTGCAGGTCCACGGTTGCAAAGCTTAAGGCCCAAACGCAGTTCCAAATCCGTAACATGCTTTGAAATCGTGGATTTACCGATATTTAGCTCAACTTCCGCCGCGGATAATCCGCCGCTTTCGACAACTGTTTTAAACACGCGAAGCAACCGAATGTCGCTATCGCCAATGCGTGATGCAACCATATTTCACCTAAATTGCAAAGTTTGATATATGTGAAACCTGCCGCGCAAAGAATAACAACATAGAAACACCTTTCACAAGCTACTCTCTTCGAACCGAGGCAGAATCGGACCGTTCATCTCTCCCCAGAGCGGCGCGCACCTCGAAACCTGATAAACTGGGAGGACATCTATGTCATTCATCAAAAAGCTTGGCACCATGACTGCTGCCGTTTCGGTCGCGGCACTTATGGTTGCTGGCGCAGCCGACGCGAAGAACTTCAAGATCGCGGTAGGCGACAGCGCGGGCAGCGCACAGGAAGCCCTGGGGTTGGCTTTCGTCAAGGCGCTCGAAGAAAAATCTGGCGGCGAGCACACCGCGACGCTGTTCCTGAACGGCCAGCTGGGTTCCGAGCAGGACACTGTCAACGAGGCCGCAATCGGCACTCTGGACATGTCGCTGCTGGCGATCAACAACATCACGCCGTTCTCGCCTTCGGTTGGCGTGTTCACTCTGCCTTATGTGATCCTGTCGCTGGAAGATGCTGAAAAGCTGACTCAGGGCCCGATCGGTCAGGAACTGGTGGAAAACACCATTCGTGACGCAGGTGTGCGCATCATCGGCTGGACCTACACAGGTTTCCGTCGCCTGACCAACTCGAAAAAGCCGGTTAGCTCGGTTGCTGACCTGCAGGACCTGATCATCCGCGTTCCCAAGAACGAAATCATGATCGAAACCTACAAGTCCTGGGGCATCAACCCGACTCCGATGGCTTGGTCCGAAACCTTCACCGGTCTGCAGACCAAAGTTGTCGACGGTCAGGACAATCCGTATCTGACGATCAACGCAATGAAGTTCTACGAGGTCCAGGACCACGTAACCAACCTGCGTTACATCTTCTCGATCGAGCCGCTGATCGTTTCGGAATCCGTATTCCAGGGTCTGTCGGAAGAAGATCAAAAGATCGTTCTGGAAGCCGGTCAGGAAGCAACTCTGGCATCGGCACAGTTCCTGCGCGACTCTGAAGCTGCGATCAAGGAAGAGTTGACCGCCAAAGGCATGGAAATCATCGATCCTGAGAACGATGAAGCGGAGTTCATCGAACTGGCAACTGGCGCCGTATGGCCGCAGTTCTACGAGTCCATCGGCGGTGTCGAGAAACTGAACACAGTTCTCGAAGCCATCGGCCGCGACCCGGTCCAGCAATAATCGCCATAGAGCGATAAAGGAAAGAGCGCTTCGGCGCTCTTTTCATCTCAGGGAGGAGGGAATTCCGATATGTTCTGGAAATTTCTGGACAATATAGAAAGTGTCATCTGCCGGATACTCTTATCCGGTTTCGTTTGTTTGCTATTCGCCCAGATTGTCGCGCGTGAAGTCTTTGGCTTTTCGATCAGCTGGATCGAAGAGCTTTCGGTCTACATGTTCGTCTGGTTTGTCTACTTTGGTGCAAGCTACGCCGCCCTGAAAGGCGCGCATAACCGGGTGACATTCCAGTTCAAGTTCCTGCCTGACGGGTGGATCAAGTATATCGAAGCCTTCGCGGATCTGTTCTGGCTCTTTTTCAACGTCTACTTCCTGTACCTGGCCACGGACTTTGTCTTCAACAAGATGAACAAGTTCTGGAAATCCCAGACCCTGGGTATCGAGATGAAATATGTCTACATGGTGCTGCCTCTTGCCTTTGCGCTGATGACCTTCCGCATCATTCAGGTGAACTATCGCCGCCTGATCAAAGGTGAAGACATCCATGATCCTGATCAGATCGACCTCGATGAAATCAAAGCTGCCACCGAAGCAGCCAAGCACGACTGAGGCAGGGAGGAAAAACCATGGAATCCGAAATCGTCACAATCCTATTTGGATCGTTTCTTCTACTGCTGCTCATCGGCGCACCGATCACGGTTGCTCTGGGTGTGGCATCACTGTTCTCGTTCCTTTACCTGGGTGAGAACCCAATCAAGTTTGTGCAGATTGCCTTTACGTCGGTGGGTGCGTTCCCGCTGATGGCGCTGCCTGCGTTTATTCTGGCCGGGGCTCTTATGGAGGCCGCCGGTATCTCAAAACGCCTGATCAATGTCGCCGAAAGTCTGGCCGGTCCTTTCACCGGCGGTATCTCGGCTGCAACGGTTATGGCGTGCCTGTTCTTCGGTGCTATTTCGGGCTCGGGCCCGGCGACAACTGCGGCCGTGGGGATGCTGATGATTCCAGCAATGATCGACCGCGGTTATGAGCGCGGCTATGCCTCTGCGATTACTGCTTCCTCAGGTGGTCTCGGGATTATTATTCCTCCCTCCATCCCGATGGTGATCTTCGGCATTGCCGCGCTCGGTATGGCGCCGCCTGTTGAAGCGGTCGAAAAATTCGGCACCTTCCAGTCGGTTTCGATCTCGAAACTGTTCATCGCGGGCTTTGTTCCGGCCTTCCTGATCGCAAGCAGCTTGTTGATCCTCAACTTCTTCATGTCGAAGAAACGTGGCTACAAAGGTGTGGCCGAAGGCTGGTCGATCCGCCACGTGGGCTGCGAGATGTACCGTGGGTTCTGGTCGCTGATGGCGCCGCTGGTGATCTTGGGCGGTATCTATACCGGCTTCTTCACACCGACCGAGGCTGCGATTGTCGCGATCTTCTACACCCTAGTCGTTGGCGTGGTCATCTACCGTGAACTGACATGGCAGTCGCTGTTCCAGTCGCTGGAAGCCACCACATGGCTGACGGGCCGCGTTCTGCTGATCCTGTTCACCGCAACCGTGTTCGGCCGCCTGCTGGTGGAAAACCAGATCCCGGCGATCATCGCGGACTCGATGCTCAGCTTCACCGACAACCTCTATGTGATCTGGGCGCTGATCATCTTCTTCCTGCTGTTCGTCGGCATGTTCATGGAGACGCTGGCCACCATCCTGATCCTGGTTCCGGTGATGTTGCCGGTTGCCTATTCGGTGGGTATCGACCCGATCCACTTTGGTGTGGTGATGGTCTGTACGCTGGGTATTGGTTTCCAGACGCCGCCGCTGGGTGAGAACCTGTTCATCGCATCGGGTATCTCGAACATTACGATCGAGCAGATTTCGCTGCGCGCATTGCCCTTTGCAGCGGCCAACACGATCGCGATTTTCGTCATTGCGTTCTTCCCCGAGTTGTCGCTATGGCTGCCAAGGCTGCTGGGCTACTGACCTGAAAGGATGATGTTATGAAACAAATGGTGACAAATATCCTGTTCGCTACCGATCTGTCGGAGAATTCAGGTCATGCCATGCGCAACGCCGCGAGCATTGCCATGGCAACGGGGGCAGAAATTCACGTGCTGCATGTGAACGAACCCTTGTCCGATGACGCCAAGATTACGATGGACATGTTCATCCTGAACGAGGAAACACGCAAATCCGCCTCAAAGCGGCGCCATGAAATGGTGCGTAAAGTTCTTGCAGAACGGCAGGCAAAATTTTGGGCGCAGTTCGAAGGCGAAGATGCGAAAATCCGCGACCAGGTGTCCTCGGTCGAGGTCACCGACGGGCACCCGGCCGAAGTGATCCTGCGACGCTCGGTCGAGATGGGATGCGACCTGATCGTGCTTGGCGCGCATGACCACGGCTTTTCGCACACGTTCCTCGGTACGGTGGCAAAACGGGTCCTGCGCCGGTCGAAAATTCCGACACTCATCGTTCCGAACCCGGACGAAGTCTGACGACACCCATGGGCCGCTGCAATCGTAGCGGCCCATGCTTTTCGCCGTGCCGCGCGAAAACACCAAACGATACCTGAGTTAGCTTCATTAACAGAGCTTAAGGTTTCGGTGTCCTCTCCTTAACAACCAGTTCCTTTATTTGAATTGTGACCAAAGCCGCAATCCAAATTCAGGAGGAGAAGACCATGGAAGCGACACAGACCGTAACCCCGAACCGCAACGTTTTTTCCACGCTGTTCGCGGACTACGCAGAAGCCCGAACCGAGCACTTCCGCCGCAGAATTTTCGCCAACACAGTGCGGGACCTGGAGGCGTTGAACGATCGCCAATTGAGCGACATCGGTGTCCCTCGGGACGAGATCAAGCAACGCGCCTATCAAAGCGTGTATCACGGCGTACCTTATCGGCAGTAACGACGTGCCGGACAGAAAAGTACCCGTTTTTAACCAGTTATGAGGTAACAGATCATGTTTGATGTCATCCCGCCCGGCAAGCAACCGAACATATCGGAAAGCGCCCTGCTGCTGTTTGATCGTGCCATGCGTATGCGTGCAATCAGCGTCGATATTGTGCGCGCCGCGCAGTACCTGAACGGGTATTCCGATCAGGAACTGTCTGAGCTCGGCATAAACCGCAGCGACATTGAAGATACGATTCAGCGCTACATATGACCCGCTGGCAAACGCCGAGCTAAAAAGGAAAAGCGAAACAAAGCCACTCTGGTGTGCCAGAGTGGCTTTTCTTACGCGAGGTGATCCACAACCTGCAAATGCTGGGCCAGTTTGTCGATCTCGGCAATCCAGCCCTGCACCAGTTTTGGATCGCTAGGTGCGGCGTGAACGCCGACGGCAATCTCGCGGTTCAAAACGGCTTCGACCGCCAATGAAACGGGGATCGAGACCAGGCGCGCCATCGCCGTGCCCCGCGCGTCGCCCCAGGCATCCATGACGTAGGTTTTGTGCCAGACGGGTACGCCGTCTTTCTCAGCCTTCAGCCCGACGCACAAAACCACGCGGTCCGGTTCCCCATCGTCATAGGCGTTCTCGTCCCAGAACTGATCCGACATTTCCTTCAGGCGCGCATCGCCTTCGGGTCCGGACAGGTTTTCAATCTCTTGGAACACGTCGGACCATGCATCAGCCCAGCCATTCAGGCGCAGGGTGCCACGGACGAATTCCTTGACGGTCCAGTGATCTTCGAACTGATACTCTTCCATGAAAGGCAAAGAGTCGCGGTTCGGATAGACCTCGAAGCTTTCAGGCGTGGGCAGCGGGGCGGTGTAGCTGCTGATCGCGTCCCACGGGCGCGCCACGTCAAGCGGTGCATAATCGCGGATCGACTTGGACGGCGAACGCAGCGCTTTCAGCACACCCAGCGGGGACCAGCTGAACTTGTAGCGGAACGGATTGGGGTTTTTCGGAATGCCACCGCAATACGAGATAAAGCTCAGATGGTTCTGTGCATCAAACGCATCCGAAGCGCGATAATCGGTGACCAAGGCGTGCGCCATCAGGTGGTCAATACCCGGATCCAGCCCAACTTCGTTCACCAGCGCCACCCCAGCCTCGCGCGCTTTGCCATCCAGCGCGCGCATCTCGGGCGCGATGTAGGAGGATGAGACAAAGTTGGCTTCTTTGGAAATGGCCAGTTTTGCTAGCGGAACGTGCCAATCGCCCGGCAGCATCGAAACGATCACATCGCCCTTCTCCAACACAGCCCCCAGCGCGTCGCTGTCGAATGTGCGGATGTCGTTGGTCAAATCCCCAACTTCGGCCTTGGCTTTGTCAATGGTCCGGTTCCAGACGGTAACCTTGTGTCCGCCTTCGATAAGGCGGCGCAGGCCGGGAATGGCCGACAGGCCGGTGCCACACCAATGGATGGTCATCGTTTAGATCCCTTCGATATTAGATTTGTAGGTTGCCGCTGCACGACCCCAGACGCCGCTGTCCAAATCGGTCAGGGTCAACAGGGATGGTAGCAGTTGCGCGGCATAATCTTCGGAACTTTCGACCGGCAGCATCGAAGGCAGGTTGTCGATTGCCATGACGTCCATAACCGGGTCGGTCGCAACCCGCAGGGCGGGGGCATCCCATGTTGTGGCGCGGTCATAAACCGGTACGGGATTGTAATCGCTGTCCGGGTCGCAGGCGACATCACCGATGGCTGTCAGGTTGCGCGGGCCATTCAATGCCTCGCGCGGTACAAAAACCGGAGTGCCGGGGCGGGCGAAGATGCAATTCAGGAACAGGTCGTGATCAAGAATTTCGGGGAAAGGCCCACCGCTGGCGGTTTCGGCCATGTCCCACTTGGTGACGGTGACACCCATCGCCTCGCACAGATCGGCGGCGCCTGTGCCAACGCGTCCCAGGGCTCCGATGACGATGGAGCGGGGGCGGTCCGCATCTGTTGCATCTAGTTCGGCAAGAAGTTCTGCGTTCAGGACATCTTTGCTTGGGTACACACCGACCGCAGGGCACTCTTCTTCGCGCTGCTGCGCTGCCCATGTCTTGAGGGTGACAGCCGCACCGGCATAACCAGCCCAATACCCAAAGGCCGCGACACGACGACCATCCTCATCCACAAGGTATTCAAGATCATATAGCGTTCCGCCCCCAGCCTTGAACCGTTCCAACAGGGCACGACCAGAGTGCTGACCCTTGTAGGCATGGCCAAACATGATGTGGCGATGGGGCAAGGGTGTGCCATCCTCTGGCAGCTCTTTCAGGCCAAATATGATTGCGTCCTGAGGGGCATCTGGCCAAGAGTTCTCGGGTGCAATCTCGCAGCCAGCCGTTTTGTATCCGTCAGTCGGAATGGCACGCGCATGGCTTTCTTCGACTGTCACACGGATGCCCGCCGCGATCAGCGCTGCGGCCCCCTCGGGGGTCAAGCCAACCCGGTCTTCGTTCGGGCGCTGCTCTGCCCGGACCCAGAGATGTGTCATGTGTCGTCCTTTGTTCAAAGCATCCCGGCGGCACGCACCGCCTGAACCGAGGCGCGCGCCTCCATCGCCTCGCGGAACGCGAGGATTTTGGGAAAGGCCGACACGTCCACGCCGTCGCCTTCCAGCCAGCTACAAACCACATACAGATACGCATCCGCCAGCGAGACCGTATCGCCCAGCACAAATGGCCCGCGCAGGCCGTTCGATACAATATATTCACAGGATGCCGTCATGTTCTGGGCAACCTTGCCGGACATGTCTTTCCAGCTGGCTTTCTTGTCGGCCCAGCGGTGCCCACGCAATTTGTGCGCGTGGTTCACATGCATGGTTGAGGCCAGATAGTACATCACTTCGCGCATTCGGGCCGCCATAACAGGGTCACTGGGCACAAGGCCTGCCGCAGGCGCAATTGCTGCGATATACTCCAGCAATGCCCCGGTTTCAGTCAGGATACCACCATCAACCACTAAAGCCGGCACCCGGCCTTTTGGGTTGATCTGCTTGTATGCCGGTTTCGTCTGTTCCCCTTCGGCGAAATCCAGACGAACCGCCTCATATTCCAGACCGGTTTCTTCCAGTGCGATGGCAACGGCGATCGAAATGGTGCGGGGGGCGTAGTATAGCTGCATCAGGGGACCTCCGGGCTTGGGTTACAGATGCGTCTGCGCAAACTGTCTGTCGGGCGCTTCCAGATGCGGAACCGCGTTAAACAGGACAGGGCTCAACTGCGCGCCGATTGGGTGCAAACGGTGCATGGACGTGTTCATGATGGCAAGAGCCACCCGCGCCATTGCAGGTATGTCCAGCCCCATTGCCTGTCGCACCACCATCGAGATCAACCCGCCAGAGGTCACGACAATCGCTGGACCGCCGTCGGTTCCGATGTCGCGCAGCGCGTCCGAGACACGCGTCTCGAATTCTTCAAATGTTTCTGGCGTATTCTCGATCTCGCCTCTGGCCCAGGCGGCGAATGTGCGGGGCAAATGCTCTACGAACCCTTCTCGGTCAGTAGGAACCGCAACGCCGTGCTGCTCTTCGTACAATTTTGCGATGTTGAAATACTCGACTTCATTCAACCGGGCGTCTCGCATTGGTTCGGGCAGGCCCATGCTGGCGGCCGTTTCTACATGACGTGACAGGGTTCCGCAAAAGACTCGTGGGTAGAACGCTTGTGTGGATTTCAGATGCGCGCCCAGCCAACGCGCTTGCTGATGGCCCAGATCGCTGAGCTTGTCATAGTTTGCTTCGTCGCGTGCGGCGGTGTTGGCCTGCCCGTGACGCACCAATGTGATATGTGCCATTGCGTCCCCTCTTGTGCGAAGTCTTAGGGCAGGTTCATGTCCGGTGCCAGAGCGCTTTGGCAGAAAGCGTCCAAAAATCAGAATGATGGTTCAACGGTTTCTGACCGGCGCAGAAATTTGCCCATGTCTCGCCACATGCGATGTTGCCTAACGGAAAAAGGTTTCCTATAGGATACAAAGTCACTGCATGCGCCTGTATACATGCCGCTGCGACATCTGCCTCGAGGGGACAATAGACTGTCAGCAAACGAAGCCTGTTGACTTGTTGCGCAGTCGTAGGAACCTTGGTGTCAATTGGCGACACTACAGAGATAACGTTGCATTCATGCGGCGATGTTGCCAAGGGTTTAGGAAAGGTCTCTGCCATGTCTGACGTTCTCAAGCGCACTCCCCTTTACGACTTACATGTTGAGTTGGGAGGTAAGTTGGTTGATT
>NZ_WQFE01000021.1 GCF_013033965.1 Ruegeria atlantica | reverse complement strand
GGGAAATCCACTTACGAAACGGCTCGAAACTGTTCAAACGAACCGAACCACCTCTGCATAGCCGGCAGCCTTGAAATAGTTCCAACACTCGGTGGGATCGCAGATTTCCCCGATTGCGTTAAACCCTTCGGTGAAGTTTCCGGCACCGATCCTTCGTAAGTGGGCCTTGAGTTTCGAATAGGCCTGTTTGATGAGGTTGAGATCAGGCGAGTACGGCGGCAGGTAGAGGAACCAGCAGACGTGATCCCGCAGAGCTTGGGCGGCTTCCTTGTTGCGATACGTGGCGAGGTTGTCGAGGATTACCGCCGTCACAGGTTCAATTTCTGGTGCCAGCACCTCGCGGATGTAGGCAGCGAAGGCAGGATCGCACGTTGTACCCTTGATGACCCACGGAGCGATCAGTGCATCATGGGCCAGGCCCGCGATCAAGGATTGTGTCACCCAAACTGCCAATAGGGGCATCCATCGTCAGCCGTTCGCCGCACGTGGCTCAACCGCGCAGACGGGTGAGATTGGTTTTCACAGTAGTTTCGCCAATGAAGACAACGCGTTCAGAAACCGCTGCGATGGCTGGTGCGCGATAGGTGAACCACTCGACCCGTTACTGTCTCACTTTGGCACGCGGCGTTCGACGGCGACCAACGACTTTTTTGTTCGTGAACCCGAGGCGGAGCAACAGATCAGCGATGGAGGAATGATGTACCTGCACACCTTCCGCATCGGCAAGGGCGTCTCTCAGTTCGAAGAGCGTAATGTCCGGGTCTTGCCTCACCAACTCTTGGAAGATGGCCCAATGTGGGGCCAGCTTGCCTGTATCGCGAGGGGCCTTGAGGCGCAGGTGCCGAGTGACCTCCGGTCTTGATCCGACGCGCCCAGCGGGCACCCGTCGCAGGCGAAACCTTTAGACGCAACGCCGCCGCGCGTCCGCTTAGTCCTTCTTCAATGTATCGCTGAAACCGTGCCCGAAGCGCTGATGGCAAAGGTGCTGACATAATCCACCCTCCCAAACAGGATGAACGTATGGCCCGCCCGGTCTGCAAGGTGTTTTTCAGTTCAAGCTCTGTTCAGTCTGCATCAACGTATCTGGTCTCGGGGTCCGTCCCCGGCCAAGATGGGGTTCGCGCGCCTGCTTCCTTATTTCTCATGCCGCCGCAGATCGGTAGTCTTGTTCTTTCCTAAGCACGGCCCAGATTGTTCTGGCCAGCTTCGCTGCCAGGGCGATGACGACAACGTTTTTGTGTGCCCGGGAGACAAGTCCCGCAGCCACGCACCCAGCCGTGACGGTTCGTGGATCAAGCGGTGCAGGACGGCTCGCGCTCCGTGAATCAGTGTGCTTCGCAGATATCGGTTGCCGCGCTTTGATATCCCCAGGAACTTTCGGCGCCCTCCCGTCGTGGCCTGTCTTGGGGTTAAACCCAGCCAAGCCGCCAGATCGCGGCCTCGCGCAAAAGCCTCGGCGCCTCCGACAGCAGCAACAAATGCTTTCGCATTGATCGCGCCAATGCCTGGGATGGTCATGAGCCGGCGCGCCGCAGCATCGTCCCGTGCCATCTTCACAAATTCTGAGTCAAACGCCGCGATCCGCCGGTCCAGCGCACGCCATTGGACGCGCAAATCTTCCACAAGCAGGCAAATACGCGGCGAGAGATCAGGGTACTGTTCATCAGCAAACACTGCCAGCTCATCCTCAAGCTTCTTGCGCCCTTGCGCGACAACTATACCGCGCTCGAGCAGCAGGGATCGCAAATGGTTGATCAGGGCTGTGCGTTCCGACACCAGACGGGACCGCGCGCGGTGCAAAGATTGCACGTCAGATTGAGATTGGCTCTTGATCCGCACAAACCGCATTGTCGGGCGCGTCGCTGCCTCGGCAATTGCCTCCGCGTCGCGCTCATCTTTCTTCTGCGCTTTCACATATGGTTTGACGTATTCCGGCGACATCAGGCGCACATCGAACCCCGCCGCCTCAAAAACGCGTCCAAGATGATGTGCCCCACAGCAGGCCCCATCGCGACAACGCACGGGTCAAGCTTTAACACAAAATCGACCAGCCCAGTACGACGCAGCCGTCTGCGCAATACAACAGCACCGTTCTCATCCAGCGCAACCACGCTGCAAACGGTCTTGCCCAGATCAATCCCAACGGTAACAATCGACATCGGTCCGCTCCTTTCCTTTCTGATCAAGGCGACCGTACATCAGTCGCCGCCGAAAGGGCGGGCCATCCCATAATCACAATGACCGCCATGGGAATCACCCGATTCAGGTTTTCCTCGAAACACTTTAAATTAACCTGCCATATATCCAGCAGCTGTTTTCGAGATGTTCGCGGGGATGTTAGCCTTTTCGGTCCGGCGAGAAGTAATAGATAGCCTAGGCGGAGCTTGCCCGGCTCAAGGTTTTTGATCTCAGATAAAGGTCCAAAATCGGCCCTGCTTCACGCCTTTGGCAAGCCCTTTGTCCCGGCGTGAGTAATCCAATACCCGGATCGGGTGTCATCTGCATGCAAAAGCTCGCTGGCCATGATCTCGGCTTCGATTATATCAAGCAAAAGCCAGAGTCCGCATGGCACCCGCTACACCAGTCCACCAAGGTCGTATCGGGGATATCCGCGCCCATACACCCGAAGATTTCATGCTGGCGATAGAGCGGAACGTGATCTTCAAACTTCGAGGTCAAAATGTAGGCCAGCAGGCCCGGGCCCGCCATGCTGCGCGTGATCGGGCGACTGACTGCGTGCTCCTGCACGATTTCTTCTCAGCGGCAGCAGGACTTTTTGACCCGGGCAATCTCAATCACCTTGAGTTGCACAGCGATCAGGTTTGAGCAGTTCGCTGACGCCTACCCCGATCACCCGCAAATCACCGCCGCAATCAGGGCAATTGCCACCGCGGTCGAGTTCCCGGCGCTCACGCGATGCACCTTTCAATATCCGTGGGCGACGGCGCGGTTTGCGATCTTCCAGGGCATCTCCAATCGCAGCACTGGCTTCATCCGCCTCTGCCATGGCGACCTACAGATCATCCAGCGCCAGCCCGAGTTGCTCAGTCTTTTCCGACCACTTGCCGAAGGCTCTCTTCTGGAACTTGGTGGCCTAAACAAAATCTACCATGCGACGCCACAGGCTAAGGTCTTCCGTTCAATCTCACTGCTGGCCTTATGATTCACCAACACCAATTGCCATCAGATGACTAACGCTGCGCTCTAATTTTGCTACTGAAACCGGCTCATTCTGCGCTCCTTTCCCCGATTTCCACCGGGCGCACAGCTGGCGGGTCCGATACAGGTTGTGTGAACAGCACTATGTACACTCCGAACAGGATCAGAAAGACGGTGGAGAATATACACAGGATCCTCATATGCCGATCGCTGCGCCCGTCTGGATCCCCGAGTACGCGCCTGTTTAGCGCCAGTATCCTCCGCCTGAGTTCGGCCTCATGCTCCATTTGGGCGCGGTTGATGCCTTTGAAATCCTTCTCCTGTATCATGACCCCAGCACGCAGATTATGATTTACTTGAGACACAGATGACGTGTAATGCTGACTCACGGCTTCAGCCTCTTCATGATTGAGTAGTCATTTACTCCGGCTTCACTTTTTGGCGTACGCTGACTGGCACATCCGCATAGCAGTATACAAACACGAGCCCGTGAGAGGTTTGATCTGACATTTCCCAAGTGACCTGTGTATGATAGCAAGTTCAGCAGATTTCGGCGGTCTATCAAGCTGTTTGTGCCATTCGGTGGAATGATACAGTTTCATGAGCGCCGGAATGTGGGTCGGGCAACAGGACCAACCGAGCACTATAACCCGGGTCTTCGCATCAGGCGCTGACTTTCACAGCACGCTCCACAGGCCCGGCACCTCGCGACCACCATCGCGGGTAACCAAGTTCAGCACGCTAAAAACTTGGTAGTGCTCGACCACTCTCCAGCGGTGAACCGCCCCGGGTTTACCGGAGAGTAAAACTCTCGAAAGATGAACCCTATGGAGAAGAAAAAAACAAATCCGAAATATTCAGCCGAAGATAATCGAGCAGATTATCCTAGTGACAATGCGGCATACAAGGCGATTGCGCCCAAGCTTGGCTGTTCTCCGGATACATTGCGCAGCTGGTGCCACCAGGCCTCGCGCGACGCCGGGGAACGCGATGGGATGACCAGCGAGCAGAAAGCTGAGATGAAGGCCTTGAAGCGTGAGATCAAGGAATTGCGCACGGCCAATGAGATTCTGAAGAAGGCCTCCGCTTATTTCGCTCAGGCGGAGCTCGACCGCCCGTTCCGGAAATGATCGGCTTCATCAACGCCTACCGTGACGTCTTTGGAGTCGAGCCGATCTGCCGTGTCCTGCCGATCGCTTCATCGACGTACTACGCGCATGTCGCTTGCACACGCGACCCCGATCGCGCGTCTGATCGGGCCAGGAAGGACGATGCGGATGCGCGGGAAATCCGGCGTGTCTTTGACGACAGCAAGGGCCGGTATGGCGCGCGCAAGGTGTGGCACCAGCTCCGCCGGGAAGAGTACAGGATCGCCCGTTGCACCGTGGAGAGATTGATGCGGGCGCTTGGTTTGCAAGGCGTGACACGTGGCACCAAGAGGACCACGATCCCCGATCCTGCGCAGGCCTGCCCGCAAGACAAGGTTAACCGGCAGTTCACGGCCGATGCCCCCAACAAGCTCTGGGTGTCGGATTTCACCTATGTGTCGACCTGGGCGGGGATGGTCTACGTGGCCTTTGTCATCGATGTGTTCGCGCGCAAGATCGTGGGCTGGCGGGTTTCCACCACCATGACGACCGGCTTCGTGCTGGATGCGCTGAACCAGGCGATTTGCCAACGCATGCCATCTCAAGCAGGCGAGTTAATCCATCACTCCGATCGGGGCAGCCAGTACCTGTCAATCCGCTATAGCGAGCGGTTGGTAGAGGCCGGGATGGACGCGTCGGTCGGCAGCGTCGGAGACAGCTACGATAACGCGCTGGCCGAGAGTATCATTGGCCTCTTCAAAACCGAAGTCATCAACTTCTTCAGCACATGGAAAACGGTGGCACAGGTCGAATGGGAAACCTTGGACTGGGTGAACTGGTACAACAACGAGCGGTTACACGGTGCCATCGGGCACCGGCCGCCACAAGAAGTGGAGGATGCATTCTGTGCAAACATGAACGCCCTTGATAAGGTCGCCTGAGGCTTGAACAAAAAAGTCTCCGGTAAACCCGGGGCGGTTCAACCGATGTAATCGACGTCCTGACAGACCTGTTCATACTTCGCGGCGCGCCGAGTTTCATACGTTCTGACAATGGGCCGGAATTTGTCGCCCAGGCTGTCCGAGACTGGATTGCTGCCGTCGGTGCCAAGACGGCTTACATCGAACCTGGTAGCCCGTGGGAGAACGGATACTGTGAAAGCTTCAACGGCAGGTTCAGGGATTGAGCTGCTCAACGGCGAAATCTTCTACAGCCTACGCGAAGCTCAAATTCTGATCGAACAATGGAACCTCTCGGTGATTGTTCCAATCACCTGTCGGTCAATGGGAAACACTACAACACAAAACGCCCCCACAGTGCACTGGGCTATCGCCCACCTGCCCCAGAAACCATCATCCCGATGGATTACAGGCCGATGATGCACTAACAATCAACGTGGACCAGTCAGATGAGGCTGCTCACCCGAACATGTGCGCGATATCTTCGACCGAATAGGAATCAGTGTAATCCCCATCGGCAGGCCCGGTCTTGAACGAAAGCTGGAGCGCTATCCCCAATTCTACAACCGCATCGGCTTTGCGCATCTCCAAACGCTTGGTGAACAGACACGCTCCTTGCTGATCCCACCAGATGATCTTCAGCAGATAGCCACGACGGTCGCGGAAGACAAACAGATGGCCGGAATAAGGGTCTTCTGTCAGAAGCTTCTCGGCCTGTGCTGCCAGCGTGTTGAACTCCCGCCGCATGTCCGTGACACCCCCTACCAACCAAACACGCGTGTTGTTCGGTACCGGGATCGAGAGATGATCCCTTTGAGAACCCAGGCCAGAACCTCGGGATCAAACCTGGCCTCGGCGCTGATCTTGTGCCCTCCGGACAGTTCAATCTCGATCCGGTCGGAAGGAGTTGCCGCAGGCGTCGGCTCCATAGTGGCAAGCGTCGGGTCAAACGCCCCTGGCATCTCGGAACTGATCTCAACCGGCAAAAAGACTGGCTCAGCCGCCACGTCAATCACATCCGGCGCAAACCGAGGGTCCTTAAGCCATTTGAAAATCAGATTGGCATTCACCGCATAACGCCGCGCAACCTGGGCAACAGAAACCCCAGCCATCGACGCCTGATGGCAAATCTCCCGCTTCTCTTCATCCGACCAAAACCGCTTCTCCCGATTGCTCATAGAGTGCCTCATGGTGTCCTGTGTGGATGGCTCCAGCATTGCAAGACATTTTGATGGGCTTTGTTCAGAAGCAGTCCTGTGTTCGGCCTGTTTTCGCGACAGCTTGTCGCTGGCCTTGATGGGTTCCGCAGGCTCAGTCCCATTCCACTAAACGGGGTATCACCCCTGGACACCTAATCGGGTTGTCTCAGCCTGTGGTCTGACTTCTTGCTCCATCATTTCATGGGTCTTGCAAATTCCATATTTGGTTGTTGTTTACGCAGGTTGGTGGCGATACTCTTCCTTCTTTGCTAACACGGCCCAGACGATACGGGCTGTTTTGCTGGCCATCGCCACAGATACCAGACGAAACGGTTTCCGTTCCATCAGCATATTCACCCATGCATCTTGACGGTCTGTTCCGGACTTGACTGATTTGAGGCGCGACGTCGCCCCAACGATCAGCAATTTTCGAAGATACCGATCTCCCATCTTTGTGATCCTTCCCAGTAGTTCTTTACCGCCACTGGACCTATTCAACGGGGTGAGGCCGACCCATGCAGCAAGTTCCCTTCCATTCCTAAACTGGGACGCGTCACCAACTGTAGCGACAATGGCGGAGGCCGTCACAGGACCAATTCCAGGAATTTTCAACAGCCGTCTCGCGCGTTCATCTGATCGGCTGTGCCGGTCGATTCTGCGCTGGTACCAGCGAACTCGGTATTCAAGAGACAAAAGCTGGTGGCAAAGGTTGGAAACAACTTCCTGCGCCAAATGGGGTAAGTTTGCGTGATCGCATGTCACTGATTTTGCAAACGACATTATCTGGGGAACGCCTTGGCGAATTGTGACACCGAACTCTGCGAGCAAACTGCGAATGGCATTGATGATCTGCGTCCGTTGCCGAACGATCAACTCCCGCGCACGATGAAGGCACAAGACAGCCTGTTGCTCGCGGGATTTAGGCTGAACAAAGCGCATATTCGGGCGGGTCACGGCCTCGCAGATCGCCTCAGCGTCGACCGCATCCGACTTTCCGCGTTTCACATATGGCTTAACGTAAGTCGGTGGGATCAAATGAACATCGTGGCCAAGAGCGGTCAGTTCTCTGGCCCAATGATGACTTGTCGCACAGGCCTCCATGCCAACAAGACAAGGCGGCGTACGCTGGAAAAACGCAAGTAGTTGTGAACGCCGTAGCGAACGGTTGCAAATAACCGAACCGTCTGCTGCTACGGCGTGGACCTGAAAAACGTTCTTGGCCAGATCGAGACCAATTGTAGTAATCTGCATTGGATGGCTCCTCTCATAGCAGTCGATATCAACTGCACTATGGCGCATTGCGACGCCGATTGAAGCCGGAGCCATCCACCCCATCCACTATCAATGGTGGACACTTAGCCCCCTCTACCTAACCCGTTAGGTCAGCTTCACCGGACGGACACGTTTGTCTTTCGCTCGAAACGGGCTGACCGGCTAAAGCTATTTTATTGGGATGGCACTGGATTGGTGATAACCTACAAGCGGCTTGAGGAAAGGACTTTTACCTTGCCCGCGATCCGGGATGGTCTGATGTCGTTGAACCATGCTCAGTTTGAAGCGCTGTTTGCGAGGTTGGACTGGCAGAAAGTGAAGGGCTGACAACGCGCCCGCCAACTGCGGCGGAGTGACTCGGCCTCCGTTTTGCAAAGGTATCAGCCGGGTGGGCGTGGTAGGTTGACGCCATGATGCACCCGGCTGATCTTCCCGATAATATTGATGCCCTGAAGGCGATGGTGCTGGCCGCGCAATCGCGGGCTGACCAGCAGGTTGGTGTGATCATTCGTAAAGAGGAGCGCATCGTTCAGCTGGATAAGTTGGTCACTGACTACAAGCGTGCCCTGTTCGGGGTCAGGTCCGAAAAGGTCTGCCTGGAGCAATTCGAGTTGGCGTTTGAAGACATTGAGACGGCGCCGGTCGCGATCCAAGCCGAGGACGGCGCAGACGACCGCTTGATCGAACGCCGACCCCGCCCACGCAAAGCCAACCAGGGCTCGTTACCAGGGCATCTTCCGCGTATCGAAGAGGTAGTCAAGCCGGACAGTACGATCTGCGACTGTGGGGCTGACCGGCAAGTGATTGGCGAGAATATCAGCGAGCGGTTCGATATCATCCCGGCCCAGTTCCGGGTGATCGTCACCCGCCGTCCAAAGTATACCTGCCGAACCTGCGAAGAAGGCATTATTCAGGTGCCTGCTCCGGCGCATCTGATTGTAGTGGTCGACGATAGCATTGATCTGCTGTTGGAGGCGACCGGGCAGTTAGTAGTTTCCAAAAGGATGCGGTTCTTGAGAGGATGCTTCCAGAGCTCAACCTTGCCCTGGGTCAGAGGGCCGATTCCCGCGGAATGAAATTGTTTTGTTGTAGGATGTGAGTGATTGCCTTGGCGTGTTTGTTTATTGAATGCGTGCTGGCGCCTGGTCTTACTGTGAGCGACAGGGCACCATATTGGCCTGCCGGGCTTTTGAGGCCAATATACGCTGTTCTGCCACAGGCCTCTAACACATATTGGTTTTCTATGAGTTGTGCGTTGTAATGAATCACTTGCGCGCGTATCTGCTCGCAAGTTATCAGATCAATTTGACCTATCATATCTCTAAGGATTTTGTCTCTTCTTGCTTTCGGCAATAGAGAGAATGCAACACCGGCGATACATGCCTGATCCGGTCTGAGTTCCAGATCAGTGCGCAGCTCGCTTTCAGAGCATTCCACAAGATGAAAGGTCCGGTTTGTGATATAAAAGCCCACCTGCATCTGAAGCCGGTGTTGCTTCCGACATTCACGCAAGATCAAACACAAACTATCAAGTTCAGGGAGGGAAACTGTGCCCTGTTCGGACAACTCATCGATGGTAGCTGTCGCAACGTATTGATGCCCATTCAATGTCCGTCTGATCCATCCCGATATTTCGAGCGTTTTCAACGCCCGAAACGTTGCGGATCTAGATCGCTTCACAAGGGGGAAAGCGCAATCCAGCGATATCGGGCCAAAGCGGACAACCGTCTCATAAACCTGAAGTAGCCTTGATCGTTCAGGTTGGGATTTTAATTCAGTCTTGTTTTCCATAACCGTGCCCCATGGATATCTGTATTCGTTTTCGGCTTCCCAAAAACAGGAATGCCATTAAGATCAGAAACTCAAAAACAGGCTGGGTTTCGAATAAAATTTTACTGAAAACGTGTGAGTTAACCTAAGGTGAACAAATGCGTGGCCTCTCTTTTGGGGGACGAGACTTTTGCTAAGTTTCTATTTGATACTTAGGCGGTAAGGTTTAGTAAGTTCTTATATTTGTGAAATTATTTGGCAGCTAACCCTGCTAAAAAATCCGTATTCAATATCCGCAATTGCAACGTTCTGAGAGATAAAGAGCTATAATCGACATTGTAACAATTTTCACACAGCAACGGAAGCCAAGCGCAATGCGACAAAGGAGTAACAATCCCGTCAAAAAATCAAAAATAGATGAATATCTTTCGTCAGCTCCTGTGGGACAGATTAGGGTCAGGATGCATTGATTTTAAAAGCGCTGCATGATTCACGGCTCGGAAAACGGAGCGGTGATATGAGTGACCTTTTCTGGCTGACAGACGAGCAGATGGCCAAACTGTCCCCTTTCTTCCCGCGGTCGCATGGCAAGCCACGGGTCGATGACAAGAGGGTGCTGAGTGGGATTATCTTCATCAATCGCAATGGGTTGCGGTGGCGTGACGCTCCCAAAGAATACGGACCGCACAAGACGCTTTATAGCCGGTGGAAGCGTTGGAGTGAGAAAGGTATCTTCGCTCGGATGATGGTCGGCTTGGCAGCCGAAAACGGCGAGGAAAAGACCGTGATGATCGACGCGACCTATCTGAAAGCACATCGTACCGCGACCAGCATGGCCGCGAAAAAGGGGGGCGTGGCCGCCTGATCGGCAGAACCAAGGGCGGCATGAATACCAAGCTGCATGCCATCTGTGATAGCAAAGGTCG
>NZ_WQFE01000020.1 GCF_013033965.1 Ruegeria atlantica | reverse complement strand
TGTGATCAAAGGGCGGAAAATCTAGCCCCAAGCGGGGATACTTCCGGTAGCACAGCACCATAACCTCCTGATGGCTTCCATCTCCAAAACCTATCAGATGAGAGATCAGGGGATGTCCATTCCATCAGAACCTGAAACCTGACTCCCAGGTGTGAATAATAAATTGGCGATTAACGATTCGGTTTTCTGCCTTTGCGTTGCTTGTCTCAGGCTTCAATCGCGAAACGCCCGGTCCTTAACACGAAATACGGGCTTTATCAGATACTCTAGTATCGTTTTGGGTTCCGATAGCATATCAACCTGTGCGACCATTCCTGGAATAATATCCAATTGCTGACCATCCGCATCTGTCAACACTCCACCCAACTCAATTCCAACTACATAAACAGAAGTCTCACCATCCGGCGAAAGTACCGTATCAGCACCAATGCGAGTCACGCTCCCATTCAGCGTTCCATAGCGAGACGCGTCATACGCTGTAATGCGTACCTTGACATCTTGATCCGGCCGGACAAAAGCAATGTCATCTGGAGTGACAAACGCTTCGACTGTGACAGTTTCACCAAAGGGCACGATTTCAACAAGAGTCTGGCCTTGGTGTGCGACGCCCCCAAGGGTAGATATCAGAACCTGATTGACAACCCCTCGCGCTGGCGCACGTATCTCTGCCCTAGCCAGCCGGGCCTGAAGCGCCGGAATGCGTGTTTCAAGCGACACAAGGCGAGCTTGCGCTTCTGTTAATTCACGGTTAGCAGTCGCCTTGAATTCGCGCTTCAGGGCGATGATCTGGCTATCAATTTCAGCCAGTGCAGCCTGAGCAATAAGCATGCGATTGCATGCATCGCTTAACTGACCGTTTTGGCGGCTGAGCTCTCGACGTAGACCTATCATCACCAATGGGCTTTCAATACGCCGCTCAACAAGAGGTTGGATAACACCAATCTCTTCTTCCAGAAGTTCTATTGTGTCACTGTTGACCTCTTTATTAGTTCGTGCAGCTTCAATCTCAGCCAGTTTAATTTTGCGGCGAGAATCCAGAACTGCGAGATCGGCTGCCAGATGTGTTGCCATAGCGTTGAACAAATTTCGCTCTGCCTCAAACAATGCCATTTCAGATTCAATCATGTCTATTAGCTCAAAGTCTTGTTCGTAAATCTGGGCCTCAAGCCGCGCGCGACGCAAGCGTAGAGCTGTGGCCTCAGAAACCGCACTATCAAGCTCCGCCCGAAGCAGCACAGGATCGAAGCGCATCAACACATTACCCGCATCGACCACGTCACCTTCGCGCACATTGATTTCTGTGATGGTTCCGGTCTCGGGGGCTTGAACCACCTGCACTAACTTCGACGGCACAACACGTGCCTCAGCTCGTGTTACATCGTCGATTTCGGTGAAATAGGCCCAGATCAGCATGAACAACAATAAAGCCACAACCGACAGCAGTATCAGACCTCCCGCTGCACCGCGCCGCCCCCTAAGCTCAAGAGCTGTGGCTTCAAAACTCGAGCCCACCGTCTTATGCCTCCTTCACTGCGCTCGACTTGGGACGACTAAGCATTAGTATTTCTTCCTTGCTGCCGTCATAGGTGATCTTACCATTATTCAAGACAATTACCCGATCTACCAGTTGCAGCAAGCTGGCTCTGTGGGTCACCAAAACCAATGTTCGATCGTCAGACAGCCAAGTTTTTAGATTTTCAATCACCCGCACTTCGGTTGGAACGTCCATACCCGAAGTCGGTTCATCCATAACCAAAATTGGCGGATCGCCGATCAGGGCTCGAGCTATGGCTATCGTTTGACGTTGGCCACCCGATACACCAAATCCACCTTCTTGAATCCGCATGTCATAACCATGCGGATGTTGGCTAGCGATCCGGTCGGCCAAAGAGATTGATGCTTTTTGGTGCAACTCAGTATCAGTAATCTTAAACCGGCCCGCTATGATGTTTTCACGCAAGGTGCCAGAGAACAACCAGCAATCCTGCAACACAGCACCAATGTTACGGGTCTTATCTGCTGGGTCTAAATTGCGCGCATTTAGCCCATCCAGAAGAACCGCCCCGTCATTGGGCTCATACAAACCTAGGATTAGTCGTGCTACAGTGCTTTTTCCGGACCCAACCGGGCCCAGAATGGCCACTTTCTCGCCAGGTTTGATGGAGAGATCGATATCTTTGAGGATTGATCCCAAAACCTCATCATAGGTAAAGTGGACACCCTTGAATTCGATTTGACCTGCAATTGTTGGCCGTGATAAATAGCGGCGGCCGTACTCCCGCTCCACCTCCTGTTCCATTAGGGTGTCGATCTGGCAATATGCTATACGGGCCTTGTTCAGGCGTGTCATCACCTGTGCGAGCTGAGATAGCGGTGTCAGAGCTTTACCAGCCAGGATCACGCTGGCGATTAGAGCACCTACTGAGATCGTCCCATCACGGACTAGGAAAACGCCATAGAACAGAATCGCTACTTGCGCGATCTGCTGCACTAGAAGGGTCAGGTTAACAGTGCCTTGCGACAACAGGCGTGTTTTCCCAGAGCTATTGGCCTGTGCCTTAACAGCCTCATTCCAACGTGACCGCATGATCGGTTCGGCACCGGTCGTTTTTATTGTCTCAACCCCAGTCAGCGTTTCCATCAGAACCGCTTGTTTTGTTTGGCCATCTATACTGGACTCGCTCGCATAGCGGCTAAGAAAGGGCTGTGCCATGAGACCGGCAATCAATGTGATTGGCACTGCTGCCGCTGGAACGAGTGCGAGCGGCCCCCCAATAAACCATATTACACCAATAAAGACAAACAAAAAGGGCAAATCGACCAAAGTTATCAATGAGGCCGAGGTAAAAAAGTCGCGTACTACCTCAAAATCCCGTAAGATTGACGTCATGCGTCCATTCTGCCCTCCACGGGCCTTCATTTTCAATGCTATCAATTGGTTGAACAGCCTCTCGGCGATTTGCATGTCCGCCCGTTTGCCTGCCGTCTCAATGAATCGCGACCGCAAGTTTTTTATCAGGAAATCAAACATTAAAGCGAAAGCAACACCCACGACCAGTGCCAACAAGCTGTCGACCGCCTCGTTCGGCAGAATTCGATCGTACACAACCATAGTAAACAGAGATGTCGTTAGCCCAAGTACGCTACTTACCATCGCAGCCAATATGATCTGAATGTAGACCCCGTGCAAATCTCGGAATGCGGACCAAAACCAGTGATCTTGTCGGGCAATATAGTCCTCACCTGAGCGGTGCTTGCGCGACACGCGCAATATCCAGCGGGCCTCGCGTAGACGTGGTTCCCATCGCCGCCAGATCTGAGGTTCGCTTGATCCGCTACTTACATCGACTACAAGAAAGCGATCCTTATCTTTCCGATCCAATACCAAAAATGGTAACCCGTTGGCGTCAAATACCAGAACTGGAAACAAAATAGGATCTAGCTTCGACAATCGTGCTTTGCCAAAATCCGCCTTGTATCCCGCTGCTTCTAAAGCGCTAACCGCATCGCCGACCTCGTAGGCATCGTGGTTGCCTTTAAATACTCGGAAAAAGTCGGCCTCGGATAAACCATACTCCAAATAGTCAGTCAGCATCTTGAGATGCGCAATGAGCGTGTCGGTGGAAAAGGGAACCATATAGATATCACAAGGTTGGATCAGAGGGCCGCAACACTCCCAACGCATCTAGAATGTCGCCAGTCACTGCAAGCATGGCATACTCCGCTCGGCGTGCCTGCGCCTCTAGATGGATGACTCGCACATGGGCCTGATTCAATTCACGTAGCGCATCCAAAATCTGGACTAGAGTGGTACGTCCAATATCAAACTGCCTCCGTGCAGCCTCAAGCGCTTGTTCGTTGATGTCAACAGCATGCCGGGCAGTGGATAGCTGCCGTTTAATTGAACTGGCTTCTTCCGATGATTGGGACAGAGTCCGCTGTAACTCGCGCCGCAATTCTTCTTCAACGGCTATGCTCCGTTGCAAGTCAAACCGCGCTGTCGCGACATTCGCCCGAGCCGCTCCGCCTTGATAGATTGGTACGAGCACACCTAAACGAGCCTGCGCCACATCGCTGAAAGTACCCTGATCAAAATCCGTCTCAAGGATTGCTGACAAAGTTGGACGGGTCGCTCGCTCAGCAACCAAGAGTTCTTGTTTGCGAATCTGGCTAACGGTAACCTGTGAACGCAAACGTGGGCTGCGTTCAATCATTTCTTGGAAAGACGAAGTGGTCAACACAGGCGCTGAGGGAATAATTGGAATCACCTCGGGTCGTGTTCCAAACAACTCAACCCAGGTTGCAGTCGCCAATTCCACATCTGTTTTCGCTTGTGCCAGTTCTGTCTCAGCATTGGACTTGCGCCCTTGCCCTGCTAACAAATCAGCTATTGACCCTGCCCCACCATCGAATCGAGACTGGAGGTCTTTAACTAAATGATCTGTACGAAGCAGATTCTGTAGAGCCTGTTCTTCGAGACGCCGATTGCGATCCAATTCAATTATGGCTTCGACGGCTTCGAAACTCAACTCAGACAACTCAGACAACTCAGACAACCAAATCCTTCGAGATTCAATCTGCCGTAGCTCTACTCGGCTTTTAACTTTACCTCCATCATAGATGATTTGGCTCAGTCGAAGTATCGGAACTGCATCTCCATCAGATGTAAGGGACGATTCCGCCTCAATTAGCGGTAGCGTCGCCGCTTGTTCTGCAAGTATACGGGACCGAGCGGCCAAAACACTGACCATACCCGCAGCTGTGTTGGGTGAAGTCATGACAGAAGTCCGTATCAATCTCGCAAAATCAGTGTGCACGATAGCTCCTTTCAGTTTTCGCTGCATCGGAGCTAAGTTAGCAGTTGGATTAGTAGTCGGATCAAAAGACTGAAATTCTTGATTATACTCACCACAACTCGCCAAAACTAACGCGAATATCACAATATACAACCATGACTTCATTTCATCAATGCTCTCATAACTCCACCTTACGCACTGCAACCGGTCATCCATCAGCGTGCATGAAGAAATGCACTCAACTCCAAAAGTAAAGAAGGGCCGTAAAATTCGCAAGGGTTTGTGAATCAAGTAAATTAGAAATAGAATAAACATACAAACGGTCTACCAGAAACCGTGAAACCATTATTTTAGGTTCATAGAGGTCGGCAAAGTCGTAATTGTCAATTTAAGGATGTCAGAATCGAAAATTTATATACATAAATTTACAATGATCCTCAACTAACTTTTTTATTGATCTGTCTTAACAAAAATATCCCTCGGACTCTCTCCCTTGTTAAATATACTGACTGCTTCCATTATTCCTTTCTCATAGTGTTTAACGAACAATTTCGTGTTGAAAAGCGGGGCAGTCATCAACTCACTTACCAGCTTTAATTTGACGCCTTCTAGTATATCAGAATTACGTGATAAATTCACTATTTTCTCCTCATACTCATACTCATTGGCCGTAATAAACTCAGAAAGGTTGATGGATTCCAGTAAGCTCGCGCCGACTCGACTGCAGAATTGTTTGCCTGGCTTTGTAATAACCGGAATTCCCATAAACAATGCATCGCTAGCGGTTGTGTGGGCATTGTAGAAAAAAGTATCAAGAAATAAATCCGCATGTCTGTGACGCTCCAAGTGAATATCCTGCGAAACCAAATCTGCAAAAATAAGTCTATTCGGATCAATACCACAAGACGAGCAAAACTCACGCAGGTTAGATTTGATCCATTCATTCGACTCGAGTATCCACAATACCGAATTATCCACCCGATTTAAGACACTCATCCATATCCGAAACACATAGCTACAAATCTTCTCGGATCTATTGAAGCAGCAAAAGACAACACCAGACTCGGGCAAACCCCAATCTGATCTTAAGGTTTTCCTTCGGGAAAAATCTCTTGAACAATCTGTCGGTTGATAGCTATTTGGTAAAAATATTAAACTTTCACTATAGTTCTTTCTCTCAGGTTCCGGCACCGTAATCATATCCACTATAGCATAGTCAAACATAGAAGAAGACAAAGTTCCGGGATACCCAAGGTATGTCATATGGATTTTTGCCAACTTAGATCTAAAAATTTCTAATCTCTCATTTTGAGTAAACCCCTTCAAGTCGATAGCAACATCTAGATCATAAGCCAAAACAGTTTCAACAATATGAGCGTCTCCCAAGCCGTATAAGTTCTCGTAAACATCAACGTTTTTTCGAACTTTCTCTGAAAACGAATCGTGCGTCTCACCGTAACTGAAAGCAAAAACTTCGAACAAATTTCTATTGTGCTCCCGTAAGAGACCAAGAATAAGGTGTGTTGTTGCATGATTATGAAAATCAGAGCTGAAATATCCAATACGTATCTTATGTAAACTCTGTTTGTTCAATGAGTAATGCGGTTTTCCTGACATGTCAGGGTACAAGTGTCTGAAGTCAGTATATATTTTGGAATGAAGAAGCTGCCGCTCGGGGTCGTCTTGTAAATATAGCATGATCCACGGAGGCACAGCGATATTAGTCTCCAGTATTTGTTCACTAAGTAGAGCGCCATCACCAATGTCTCGCCACATACACATCTTTCGGCATAAGAAGTGCCTCTGAGCTTCAAGGTATATTGCATCTGGATTCTTTTCCAGCGCAACTTTGTACATCTTGTTAGCTTGTTGGAGGTCGCCAGACTTGGAAAGCGCTACGGCCAAATTTGCAAAACCACCATAGAAATTGGGACACAATAACACAACATTTTTGAAAGATTCCACAGCCCTATCAAACTGCTTCAACTTCATAAATGCTTCTCCAGAAAAATTCCAAAGCGTAGGGCAAAAGCGGTATTTTCGCGACAGGGGAGCAATCAGTGAAACAATGTCGTAGAACCTAGTCGCTGAGCGGAGTTCCATTATTTCATCTATGACGCACTTTGGTAGATGGCGTTTCTTTTTGTGATCTTTCTTGCTCAATTCATTTATCCTTCTCAAAAGTGAAACCACTCAATATGGCATCTCTTGCCACGGCAGAGACGTCTATGCCCACCAACTCTATCGCTCTGCGTGTAGCCGAAATCAATGATTTAGAAGCCTTCATTCTATTGGCGTTAAGGATTTCTATCCGAGGAAAAATAGGATTTTTTAGGTCTTTCAGCCATTTGGAAAGTCTTCTTCTTTCTTCCTCGAACTGCATTTCTTCGATGTTGATCTCTATAAAATCGATATGATCCTGAAACTTTTGCAAATAGTACGCTTGCCTAGCATTCATCTCGTGCACATACCAAATAACTCTCCCGAGGCCGCCTAAATCGCGGTATCTATCGAACGTGACAAGGTTTTTTCGATAATTTGGGTGCAAGTACCATTGCCACATGGTTGTCACATTCGCAAAGTCGTTTCGTAGCAAGTAGCTAATACATTGATCAAGGATTTTTCGACGCAAAATGATAATTTTTACTGTATCCTTTAGATTATGACGCACTAAGTTTTCAATTAATCCACATTTGCTTAATGTATGGTTAGTTTCAACATATATTTCGTCGTTGATATCTTTTAGTTTGTTTAGCCAAAATTCCTGTACAAGCGCGTTATTTCCATACTCATTAAAACTACGCATAATCTTGATATCTGGCATGCGAGTACCGAAATCTTCGATAGAAAGTGGCTCATGAATAGCGGGAACATTTAATGCTGATCCAAGGAAACTAGTCAATGAAGTCGTGCCCGTTCTGCCGCCAGTTATTGTAAAGATCATTTTCGAATTATTTCTCATTTCCATCGCACCAAAGATTTCAAACCTGATATTCTAGTTTTTCGAATAGCGCTTTATCTAGTTCATTTCCAAGAGCGCTCCAGCTTCCTTCTATCGGCTCTTTCCATAGTTCATTTTCATAATACGATTTATAAAATGCTCTATTTTTTGAAGGATCCTTGGTTGAAGCATTGTACGGGTTTCGGGTCTTGAAGTTTAACCAAGATGACAATTCTTGAATAACGCTTTCTTGCTTTATTGTAATATCTTCATGTTTGATGAATTTGTTTGGGACGTGAATTCCATCCAATTGGCGAGCAAAATCGAGATACGATTTCAATTTCCGACTGTATAGCTCCAAGGGCCTTAGAGAGTTATAATTTAGATTATCCCGCCTAAGCAAAGGTACCCATATTTTGGAAAACGCCTCTAGACTTGAGGGCGCCACTAATTTTTTATTGTACGGCCTCTTGTGAAATGAGACTATCCACGACATTGGATGTCTTACGCAAAATATGACCTTGGTGTTTTTTAATGACCTGATGTCTTGAAAATCAGTCGCGGCATGCTTCCACATGTTTATCGCTGGTTGGTTTTCAAATACTTGATCTATACGGCTTTCATATTCGTGCGCGATGAGTTTTGGGTTTTTGTTTCGCGTTTTGACGATAGCATGTAGATCATTTACTAAGGTATCATCCAGTTGAAACGCAATACCAGGAGCCAGTCGACATTCTGAATTGTTCTCAATTAGTCTGTGCAACACGTTAGTACCGGTATTGCGTTCTCCAAAAATTTTTACATGGGGCACTTTTATAGGACCTCTTCGAATCGCTCACCATTTGTCCAACGTTAGTCAATTGAGAGGTCTTTTCTCGGAGCGCTTGAAGGAAAGTAGTTGGCGTCATGGCTTGGCCTTGCATGATCTTCAGGTCGGTTCCAAAACGGGATTGGCCGATGTAGCCAATCACTGCTCTTGGGAGCGATGCGTTGAACATGACAATTTTGGCGTGTATTGTATTCGAGGAAACTAGGTCACTTCCAGTACAACAAAAAACATGTCATCCTCACTTTCAGTTTGCCATGTTCCAGTTGTTAGATCGAGGGCTATTCGCTCGCCATTGCTGTCATTGGATGATGACCAATATGTCCCCTGCGCCCAGCCCTCTGGTACGCCATTTCGGTCTCCGTTCTCCTCTACCAGCTGCCAAATGGCAAAAAGGTCATCGGCATTCGATCCGGTCGGGTTTAACCCGCTGGGTATCTGAACTCCGTCATCTGGGCGAGTTCCGTTCGTTTGCCCTGATCTGAGTAGACGTAGATTGACGTCCGCATCCATTTCAGAATTTATCAGGTTCGCGATGGCATCAAAGTCAACTTGGTCATTATCGGTCGCTGCACCATCTCCATCTCGGTCCCAAAAATACACAACTCTATCATTATCGTTAGTATCTATATATCGGAATGGATTGATCAGTTGACCTAAATCATTGTCATCGGCGTCATTACCTAAATCGATTTCGGCGGAATCGGTATCGACCGTGACTGCGCCAAGGTTGACCGGATCCGAGATGTTGCCGGCCTCATCCGATTGCCGTACCTGCACGACACCATCGGCATAGTCCCCATCTGCCAGCTCAAAGCTGCTCCCGCTGCCTGTGAGCCAACTGGTGCCGCCATCTACCGAATACTCCCAGGAGGCCGCATCAGAAGTCAATGTGACATTCACCGTAGCATCATTGGTCACTCCATCCGTCGCAGACGTTCCGGTATCAGCATTCAATGCCACCGCGGGGACACTCATGTCATTCGGGGCGGGTGCTTCAGCCTGTCCAACATCTGATGAAGAACTACCGCCAACAGCAACAGCTGTAGCGGCCCCCAAACCAGCGAGCCCCAAGCCAACCCCAGTGTTTCCTCCGGCATCTGATCCAGCCGTTGCTGCATCGACAATCACCTCGCCGTCAACGATTACACTACTGTCAAGTCCTTCGGGTGAAGCTAAGAAAAAATTCTCAACCACAATTTGACTACCATCTTGTAACGTAATCAAAAGGTCAGCGCCCTGACGTTGTGTTGCTGAAATATCATCAACGTTGATATCCAGCACGACCATAGATGGGCCATCGAGTGAAATCAGCTCTTCATTCAACGATAACTGTAACGATTGGCCAGTTTCTAGGTCTTTGATTTGATGTGGCATAGTGATCTTCACTTAAGATTTGGATTCAGCGTATTTGTTAGTTTGGGTACATGGCAGCAGGGAAACAGAACATCCGTATGTCTAAGCCGGTGATTCTGAACCTTCCGAAATCGCAGCGCGTTTCGCATAAAATATCTTGAATATTAACCCGCTGAACAATTGTTGGGAGCGTTTCTTAACGATACATTTTCAAGATATGTTGACCGGACATTCTGAGGCTTAGTGCTTCTCAAATCTCCTTGTGCATGCTGCCTATAGCGTTGGTTTGTCAGTTGCATCTGCAAAATTCTCTCCCATCCTGAAAAAACTCACGGTTAAATTAGCAAACTAAAGTGGCAAACGATGCAAGTTCTTCATTCCAATAAATGGAATGGCGTTCGATCATTCGTTTGAGAAGGCGAGCTATGCCAGAAAGTTGGCGACGGCCTTTATCAGGCGGCGATTTGAGCTTGCTTGATACCGTCTCTTAACTCAATCCCTTCAATGCGTTCGGGCAAGCGGACTGGTGCGGATATTTTTCGCCACTTTTTCTTAGCCGACATCATCAGCCTGAAGACCATGGCAAGAGCGTTCTTGGGGCTGAGGCAGCCTTTGGTTTTGCGCGTGCGGTTTCGGGCTGCGCTAAAGACGCTCTCGATCGGATTTTTGCTCCGGATGTGCTTCCAATGCTCTGCGGGGAAGTCATAGAAGGCCAACAGCTCGTCGCGATCCTTCACCAATTTGGCGACTGACTTCTCGTATTTTACCCTGTCGGTTTCGACGAAGAGATCAAAGGCGGCATTCGCTTCCTTCTTGGTCTCAGCCATCCATATGCCCTGAAGGTCAGACTTTGCCCTGGCCTGGATCGATTTCGTCAGCGCGCCCAGAACATTATTTGACTTGTGCAGCCAACACCGCTGCTCACGTGTCTCTGGATAGACATCGCGCAACGCTGTCCAGAACCCGAGAGCCCCATCACCAGCAGCCAGTTCAGGTGGCGCGACGAGGCCCCGTTTCTTCAGCCCTTTGAGCGGATTACTCCAACTATCGGCGTTCTCCCGGAACCCGTCTGCGATCGCCGGCACATCCTTCTCGCCGTATTCGTCCTCACCGATAATCACCAACATATATGGATACCCCCGGTGTCAAGCGATCTTTGAATGGTCTGTGAGCGTGTGA